>NZ_JAERSE020000002.1 GCF_016735585.2 Chryseobacterium tagetis | reverse complement strand
TATTTTTAAAAAGTTTTGTTTGTTTTCTTTCGTATCTCTAAAGTGATTTTCTTAATCTTTATGCCCACCTAAAGGCTCTTCTGCGCTTACTGATTTTCTCTCGTTTTCAGTGGGGCAAAGATAGTGGGTTTGGGTAATACAATCCAAGTTTATTTAACTTAAAGTTTACATTTAATTCATTTCTGTTTCTAAACTACTGATCCTTAAGAACATTATTTTTAAACGAATGTGGATAGGCTATCATATAAGAAGAAAATCATATTCTAAATAGAAATAAAAAAAGCAAAGTTTAATTACTTTGCTTGTGTTCTTGATATATTATGCTTAAAAATTCTGCGTAGGATTTTTCCAAACCAACAATATCCCCACTTTTTAGATTTAATCCACCCCTTCCTGAATCATCGGATTTTATTTTTGTGGAAGATAACTGGAAATATTGATTACCATCATTAGATGTAGGCTTCAGTTTTATAGTAGATCCTAAAAGCTTTCTGGTAGAAATTACATACACCTCTTCTTGTTTAGGTTTTAAAACATAAAAACTTCTTGGGGATAGAATGAGATCTTCTTTGTTGATACTTATTTTTTGTTCTTTATCTGAAGATGCAAACAAATAAATATTCCCTGTCTGATTTAAAAGTTTATCTCTGGGAATAAAATACAGGTTCAACCTATAATTAGAAGGATTGAATGGCTGAATTGATCCATCAATAGTTTCAAAAGGTTTTAATGAGAAAGCATTGGCTCCAATTTCTTTCGCCTTTTTATATATTGAAGAAAATACCGCTGCATCATTTTTTGAAAATCCCTGGACTTCTATTTCTCCTAAGTAGGACGCATCTTTTATTTCATCATTTATCTTAAATAAAATCTGGTCTGTATTATCATGCGTTTTTTCAACTTTGGTAAGAAAAACATTTTGAGCATTCAAAAACTGGACAAGGGTAATAAAACTTATTATAAACAAATTCTTCATTGCCATATTATATTGATAGAATTCCGATACAATCTTCTAAACTATTTTCCCAATGCTTAGGTTCTATTTTATATGTCGCTTCTATTTTATCTAAAGACATTGTACTTCTCTTCGGTCTTTTTGCCGGAGTTGGATATTGCTCTGTTGTGAGAGGATTTAATTTAACATTTGATTTTGAAAATTCTGCAATTTTTTTAGCAAATTCGAACCAAGTGGTTTCCGGATAGTTTGAAAAATGAAAAACACCAAATGTTTTGTTGCCATTTTCAATAATTGTCATTATTGCTTCTGCCAAATCATTTGCATTGGTTGGCTGACCAAACTGATCTGCTACGATTCCTAACTCGTCTTTTTGAGAAAATAAATTCAGCATTGTTTTCACAAAGTTTTTATTAAACTCTGAATATAGCCAAGATGTTCTTAAAATAATTGTTTTAGGATTAATGTCTAAAGCTAATTCTTCTCCCTTCATTTTGGATTGTCCGTATACTCCTATTGGGTTGGTGAAATCGTCTTCTGAATAATCCAAGTTTGTTTCTCCATCAAAAACATAGTCCGTAGAAACATGGATAAGAATGGTATTAAATTCCACACATGCTTCAGCGATATTTGCAACACCATCAGCATTCACAGCAAAAGCTTTTTCAGATTCTTTTTCTGCAAGGTCTACTGCTGTATATGCGGAAGCATTGATACAAAAATCAGGTTTATTATCGTAAAAGAAATTTTGTACTTGTTCTGAATTTGTAATATCTAGAGTCTGAGAATCTGTAAAGATAAATTCATATTTATTTTCAAAATTCTCGGCGATCTTTTTTATACAGTTTCCTAGCTGACCGTTGCTTCCTATTACTAGTATTTTTTTCATTATTATGAGTTTTTTGCGTTTTGAGATCTTAAGAATTTAACTCTAGGCTGGAAATCTTTTTGTTCCAGGTCTACATAAAATTTATGAAATGTTTCTCTTATATCTTCAGGATGCACTTCCGATCTTCTTGTTTTTACATTAAAATAAATTACAGTAACCCATAAGACTGCATGAATTGTTTTTTCATCCAGGCTTTTCATTAGAATTTCAACTTTGGCGGTTCTGTCCTGCACATCGATAGTTTTACTGCTAATAACCACGGAAGTATTGTATCTTACTTCTTTCAAATATGCTATCTCATTTTGAATAGCGATCCAAGTACATCCTGTCTGCTTGGTATATTCTTCATACGTAAATCCATAAAATGTTTCTACATGATCTTCTCTGGCATTGAACATATAATCTAAATATTTTACATTGTTCAAATGACCTATCGGATCGCAGTCGCTAAAGCGAACTTTTACCGTCGTCGAGACTTCTTTTTCCATTGTGCAAAAATAAAAAAACCACCTCGAATAGAAGTGGTTGATTTTATAAATCTTTGTTAATTTCTAAAAATTATTTAAGACCTAATTCTTTTTTAACATCAGCAGTGATATCTGGTCCGTTTTTGTAGATAAGAGCAGATGAATTAGCATCTAATACAAAATCAATTGTATTTGCTTTCGCCACTTTTTCAATAGCAGCATTCAATTTTGCTTCAATAGGAGCATACAAAGCATCTTGCTTAGCCTGGCTATCTTTCATTGCCTTGTCTTGCATTTGAGCAATTTCTTCTTGCAATTTTTGCAGTTCAGCTTCTCTTGCTTTATTTTCTTCAGCAGTTTTTTTAGGAGCTTCTTCTGTATATTGCTTTACTTTTAGTTGCCCTGCATCACCTTTCTTTTTGATCTCTGCTTGTTTACTATCAATAAATGCTTTTAGATCAGCATCTGCTTTAGTTTTTTCAGGCATCGCATTAAGAACAGTTGCAACGTTTAAAGTAGCCGACTTCTGAGCTTTTGCCATACCTACAGACACAACCATCATTATTGCTGCAAATAATACGCTTAATTTTTTCATAATTGGTAAATAAATAATTTAATTTTTAAGATTGCAAATTTCAATAAAAGTTAATTCCAAAACAAATTTAATTATACTTTTTAAGGAAATTCTAATTCTTTTTCTCTTTTCCTGTTCTTTTTAATAAAATATCTAAGACCTTATCGGTGTAGTCAAATCTTTTCTCAACAAAAAGCACATTGTTTTTTGCTTTATCAATAAGTATGCCTAATCCATTTTTGGTACGTACAGTTTCCATCGCAGTCCAAATCTGATCCTGAAAAGGCTGAACAAGACTAGCTCTCAGTTTAGTGATCTCTCCATTGGTACCAAAACGTAAACTCGTCGTTGTTTTGATATTTTTATCCAAATCCATCACTTCTTTTTCTCTAAGTTTTAACTGATCTCCTATTAACAAAACTTTTTCGTTTTCAAAAGCAGATCTCTTTTTTTCATACTCTGCCTGCAGGTTTTGAAGATCTGTCTGCCAAGTATCAATTTGTGAGTTCAACTTTGCTTCTGCTTCTTTATACTGAGGAAGTTTCTCTAATATAACATCTGTATCCACAACCCCTACTTTTTGGGCGTTGGAAACTCCGAAGCATATCAGAAATAAAATGGCGAAAACTGTCTTAAAATTCTTCATATTATTATAAAGATTGGTTCATCAAGAAATGCGTCTTCCATCCGGAAGGTTCTGTAGAATTGATTGTTTTATCAAATCCGTAAGCAAAATCAAATCCGATAAGACCAAATGCCCCCATATATACTCTCACCCCAACTCCGACTGATCTTTTTAACTGGAAAGGATTATATTTGTTCCAAGAGTTCCATACGTTACCTCCTTCAGCAAAAGTAAGTGCATAAATTTTGGCTGTTTGGCTCATTGAGATTGGATATCTCAATTCTAATGTAAATCTATTATAAATAGTTCCACCTCCTTTTTGGGTGATATCATCTGAAGTCCCCCCGTAAGTAGATGCATTTTCATACCCTCTTAATGGAATAAGTTCCCTACCATCATATCTACCTCCGAATAGACCTGTACCTCCTACATAATATCTTTCAAAAGGTGGAGCTCCAAGTTCTTTGTTATATCCATCCATGAATCCCATTTCAGCAGAAGATCTCAAGACAAGTTTCCCCGCAATTTCATTATAAATGTCTGCTTTGAATTTTACTTTATAAAATTCCATCCATTTATATTTATCAACAGGAGTCATTGTTGAGTAATCTTTATTATTGAACAATGAGTAAGGAGGTGTAAATTTTGCTGTAAGTTCAACATTAGATCCTACAGTTGGGAAAATAGGGTCAATTCCCGCAGAGTTTCTGCTTAACCCCAAGTTTATACTAAAGTTATTGGCATTTCCATAGTATTCAGTAGTATTTCCAAACTCAAAAGGATAATTACTAAATTTATATTTTTGGAATTGTAATCCTGTATATAATGAGAAATAATCATCCGGCCAATTTAATCTCCTATTAAGCCCTACCGAAGCCGAAAAGATATTTAGTTTCTGATCATTTCCGTAACCATCATTATATTTAACTCTGGAAGTATTCAAACTTACAGAAAGTGCGGTTGGTTTTGTTCCAAATAACCATGGTTCTGTGAATGAAATACCGTAGTTCTGGAAATATTGTCCTGCCTGTGCCTGAATAGACAATGTTTGTCCATCCCCTTGAGGTACAGGTCTAAAATCTTTAAGCTTAAGGAAGTTCTTTAATGAAAAGTTATTAAACGTTAGCCCTAATGTTCCAATAAAACTATTTCCTCCATATCCGGCTTGTAACTGAACCTGCGAAGATCCTTTTTCAACCAATTTCCATTTGATATCAACTGTATTATCTTGTGGATTTGGCTGAATATCTTGTCCTACTTGTTGAGGATCAAAGAATGACATTCCCGCCAGATCAAAATACGTTCTTTTAATATCAGACTTTTTGAATAATTCTCCAGGTTTTGTCATTAATGCTCTCAAGATAACATGGTCATGAGTCGTAACGTTTCCTTCCCAGCTTACTTTATTCCAACTGGCTTTTTCACCTTCGCTGATACGGATTTCAAGATTGATTTTATCTCCGTCTACAGATTTTTCAACAGGGGTTACATTTGAGAATAAGTATCCGTTATTCATGTAAATAGACTTGATATCAGAATCATCTTCTTTACCACCGTCTTCTCCTACTTTCTTGTTGAATCCTACCGCATCGTAAATATCTCCTTTCTTATATCCTAAAACTCTCTGTAAATATTCTGTTGCAAACACAGTATTTCCGGTGAAAGTAATATCTCCAATATAATATTGTTTACCTTCACTAAGTTTTACATTGATCTCGTAATTGTTTCTTTTATTTCTCCAAACGGAATCCGAAACAATTGCAGCATCTCTATATCCTAAAGAGTTATAATAACTAACAAGACTTTGCTTATCTTCCTGATATTTCTCTTCAACAAATTTTGAAGATTTTAAAATACCTCCAATCCCGAATCTTTTCTGTTTAGTTTCTTTGAAAGCTTTTTTTCTAAGCTTAGCATCGGTAACACTCTTGTTCCCTTCAAACTCGATATGATCGATTTTGACTCTTTTCCCTTTGTCTACTTCAATCGTCCAGTCTACCAAAGCAGGATCACTTGCATTTACTTTATCCTTAATCGTGATCTTAGCATCTGCAAATCCTTTTTTAACGTAATCTTTCGGAATATTTGTTTTTAAACTTGAAACTAAATTTTGTGTAATTTTTGTTCCAGGTTTTAAATTATTATCTTTAGCAAGTTTTTCATTTTTAGACTTACCAATTCCTTTTCCTGTAAATTTCACTTCACCTAACTCTTTCAAGTCTTCTAGGTAAAATTTCAAAACTACAGTTTCTCCTTCAATACTTTCAACATACACTTCTACCTCAGAAAATGATTGGGTATCCCAAAGCTTTTTAACTGCGGTACTGATTTTCTGCCCAGGAATATCTACGGATTCTCCTTTTGTTAAACCTGTAAATCTTAGAATTTGAGCTGGTGTATATTTTTTCACCCCATCAACGACGATATCCTTTAACGTATATGTCCCTGCTTGATTTTCTGCATGTACAGAAGAATTTACTCTTGTGCTGTCCTGCGGTGTTACTTGTCCATAAAAATGCGCAGAAGCAGCAAACATTATGATGGGTAATAATCTAAACTTCATTTTATCGTAGTCTTTCTTTTCTTAATTCTTTTACTGAACGTTTATTTGTTCTCCGGTTTTCCCGTATCTTCTTTCCTTATTTTGATAATTTAAAATACACTGGAAGAAAATCTCTTTTGTAAAGTCTGGCCAAAGTATATCTAAAAACTGCAATTCTGCATAGGCAATCTGCCAGAGTAGAAAATTACTGATTCTTACTTCCCCACTTGTTCTTATCATTAAATCAACCGGTGGAAAATCTTTTGTATACAAATAGCTTTCAAATATTTTTTCGTCTATTTTATCTACCTCAAGTTTTCCTTCTTTCACATCAGAGCTGATTTCTTTTACTGCATTCAAAATTTCATTTTGAGAACCGTAGCTAATTGCCAGTATCAAATTCCCTTTCGAATTATTTTTGGTGAGTTCTACAACCCGCAGCAACTGATCTTTTACCAGAGGAGGTAATTTTTCTAAATTCCCGATAACATGCATTCTTAATCCTTTGCTAAAAATTTCTTCAGCTTCAAGCAACAATGTTTCCATAAGTAAATTCATTAATGTATTTACTTCGTCATCTGGTCTGCTCCAGTTTTCCGAGGAAAAAGTATAAAGGGTTAAATAAGGAATGTTAATTTCGTTACAAGCATTAATAGCATTTCTTACCGCATCAATGGCATTCTTGTGACCAAATGTTCTCTCTTCTCCCCGAGATTTCGCCCATCTTCCGTTTCCATCCATAATGATGGCAACATGTTGTGGTAGATTTTCGGGATCTATTTTATCTTTTAACAACGACATATTTTGATTAATCACAATAACATGGAGGTCTTCCAAAAGAATAGGTAAGCCCTAAACTAAAAGTATTCAGCCAATCTCTTGAATCTCCATCTCCTATAGTTCTAGTTCCTTTGTAAGCTCCTTCTCTTTCCTGAGACACAATGTAATAATTTCCAGTTCCTAATAATGAACCTCCTCCAGGAGATAAAATATCAGAATTATATGTTGATTTTACATCTTTTGGCAACACTTTACTATAATCTAACTGGTCTGTTAAAGTAAGTCTGAAGGTTGCTTCTGCAAAAACAGCCCAGTTATGGTTGAATTTATATTTCAAACCAACCCCAAAAGGAATATGCATTGCAATTTTCTTCCCTGTTGAATATACTGCTGTAGTAGTAAAATCTTCTTCATTAATTGGCGCTTGCGCTACTCCATCTGCATCTCTTCTGAAATCGTGGACTAAAGTAGTTTTCGGA
This sequence comes from Chryseobacterium tagetis, assembly GCF_016735585.2. Lineage (GTDB taxonomy): Bacteria > Bacteroidota > Bacteroidia > Flavobacteriales > Weeksellaceae > Chryseobacterium > Chryseobacterium tagetis. The sequence continues at coordinate 960,238 of NZ_JAERSE020000002.1, read as the reverse complement.
GCATCATACATAATAGCTCCAACCCCAGCAAAAATATATGGGCTCAACATCCCCATCTGTTCATTATTTACAGGTAAAAAGTTATATTCAAAGCTTAAACTTGCTTCATAAATATTGTTTTTACCAAAAGCATTTCTGTTGATTCTATATTGTTCTTTAGCAGCTTTATCACTAAACTGCACCTGATTGTATCCCAAATCTAACCTTACCGTTTGATAAGGATTAAAATTAAATCTATATAATAAACCACCATAAAACGGAACCCCCCAGTCAGAAACTCTATCCATACTCAACGGTTTTTGTAAAATATAATTGGTATTCCCTACATCCCCTACTAGGTTACTCATTCCTAGTCGGATTCCCAATTCATTTCTTTGTGCCTTCATGCTCACCATTGTTCCCATAACGGTAAGAAAGCTAAACAATAATTTTTTATTCATAAAAGAATATGGATTTATGGTTATTTTAAAAATTAATTTTTGCAAATATAAAACATTTTTATATTAATGATATTCTTAATGTTTAGTTAAAAATAAACAAAAAAACATAATTTGTTATAAAGTAAACGGTAAAGTCCTCAAAATATTTCTTTTTCTGCATAAAGAAGAAATTCATTTCGAAAAACCCAGCCAGTTACAGGCTGCTAAAATATTACTTCTTTCTCAATATTTGCTGTATTTTATTTCTTAATCTTATTAATAATGGTTCTTTGTAGTTTTTATCTTCATCAAAATAGCCATAACCATAACCGTAACCATAGCCATAACCATAGCCGTAACCTTGTCTGGTACTGTAATCATTGTAAACAAGCCCCAGATTTCCTACTTCCTGATTATGGTATTTTTCAGTAATCATCTTAAGCATATATTTTTCGGTATATTCATGACGAACAACATAAATATTAGCGTCAGAGTACTTCATCAGTTCATAAGAATCTGCCACTAATCCTACCGGTGGAGAATCGATAATAATAAAATCATACATTTCTTTAAGTTTATCAAGAAACTCTATGTTTTTTTCACTCATCAAAAGTTCCGAAGGATTCGGAGGAATAGGTCCTGAAGTAGCCACATCCAAATTAGGAATCTTCGTGCTATTAATAATCTGATCTATAGAAACTTCGCCAGTAAGATAATTAGAAATCCCATATTTATTATCAATATTAAAATCCCCAAAAATCTTAGGTTTTCTCAAGTCCATCCCAAGTAAGATGGTTTTTTTGTCACTTAATCCCAAAACAGAGGCTAAATTAATAGAAACATACGTTTTCCCTTCTCCCCCAATGGAAGAAGTGATCAAAATAGTTTTACTTTTCTGATTTTCATTCAACAAAAATCTAACATTTGCTCTTATTCCTCTAAATGCTTCTGAAACAGAAGACTTTGGAGATTGAAGAACGGTAAGCATATTTTCAGTACTATTATTTCCTATGACTCCCAGCAAAGGTATTTTTGTAACACTTAAAAGTTCTTTAATATTTCTCACTTTATTATCCAGAACTTCACCAATAAAAATAAATAATAGTGGTAAAAACAAAAATCCTCCAATAATTCCGAATTCGGTTCCTTTTTTATTTGGTCCTACAGGTAACTGCCCTAAGTTTTTAGCAGGGTCAATCACCGTTATGTCCGACTGATTGGTCGCCACTTTCATTTGTGCTTCATTCTGTCTACCCAGTAAGCTATTATAAGTAGCCTCAATCATGTTATATCCTCTTTCGGCATCAAGATATTTTCTTTCTTTTTCCGGGTATGCAACCAGATCTGAATTAGCGGCTGCTACTTCACTATCAATTTTTCCAATTTCATCATAGTAACGGGCATAGTAACTTCTTAAAGAATTTGATGAACCTTGTTTAGCCTCACTAATAAGCCTGTTAATTTCGATCATAGGTTCAGAATTGGGCTTATAAATAGAAGCCATTTCTCTTCTTTTAAGATACAACGCTTTCAATTCTGATACGGAAGCACTAAAGAAACCATCTTCAAATCCCGCTGCTCCAGTACTAATCATTCTGTCAAAATTCTGACTATCAATCGTATTTCGGATAGAGTTCAATGAATTTACTTTGCTTAAAAGATCAGCTTTTTTAGCCTCTAAGTCTTTTATTTTATTCAAAGATTTTTCATCTCTGTCTTTAATGTCATATAATTTTTCAGAAGTCTTTAAATAGTTCAGCACCAAAGCACTTGAATCAAGCTTTTTTCTGATTCCATCTAAGCTATTTTGTAAGTAAACATCCGTATTTTTATTAATGATATTTTTATCTGCTAATCTTTTCTTTTGAAGCTCATTAACAGATTTATTCAGGAAATTAACGGTTCCGTTCAGATTAAAACCTGTTTTTGTAATAATCATGATTGTATTGATTTCTTTATCGAAATCAACATTAATTGTTGAAACAATACCATTTACGGTCTGATTTACTGTTTCTAAATTCACAATAATGTTATCCAGCTTTATACTTGTAGGAACAGGGTTTGCTACTAATTTGAATCTTAAGTTTGGAGAAGTATACCATTCATTTAATTTTATGGTTTTATTAGCAGGTTTTGGAAATTCTGCAATATTTTGAAATCCTTCTATTTCATAGTTATACAGATTTCCCGAATGCCCTTCTTCCGGCAAAACAACTTCATAAGAGTCATTCCCTTTCGGAAGTAAGGTAATAGGATAACTAACCTGCTGTAAGTGTTTTCTATCAATCTCTAAAAAGACCGGAGAGTCACTTTTATCTAAATACGTAGATTTTAAGGTTCCTTTTGTAGAGAAATTAACAAAAAGCCCTAGTTCTTTTACCAAAAACTCATTATGAGATCTTGACAAAAGCATTTTTTTCAAATAAACTCCATCCTGATTTCCTCCTTGTCCCCAAATGAAGTTGATTGACTGATTGGGTGTAAAATAACTCGCTGTATTATTGGAAACACTTAAAGATAAATTGGAAGCATAAATATTTTGTGCATAGTACTTACTATACACCCAGGAAAGGGTATATCCAAGAAAAAACATCAGTACAAACCAATACCAGTTTCTTATGATTCTCCTTATAAAATTTTCTATATCAAATAAAGAAAAAGCTCCACTTTTATCTTTTGAAGAATCATTTTTCGCTAGACTAACATATTTTTCAGGAATCATGATTACAGTGTTTTTATAAGTAAGTAGATGGATAGAGCCGTAGTAAGAAGAGAAACTCCTGTTGTTAAAGTCTGTACAGGATCTTTTCCAAAGCCATTTAAACTTTTTGCTCTTGTATTCAGATAAATTTCATCACCATTCTGAACATAGAAGTACGGAGAATTCATCACATCTTCACGGGTAAGATCTATTTTAGCAATCTTGATCCCCTCAGGAAGTTTTCTGTGAATCATAATAGTTTTTCTGTCAACGGTTCTGTTAAGTCCTCCATTCATAGCAAGCGCTTCGGTAATGGTAAGCGTATTTTTATGGGCAACTTTCTCACCGGTCACTCCCGTAGTTTCTACATCTCCAAGAATGTAATAAGTAATACCATCTGTGTTCAGACGTACTTCAGATTTTCCATCCTGAAAATTTTCATTTACTTTTAGCTGAAGCTCTTGTGTGATCTCTTCAATAGTTCTTCCTTCGGCTTTTATGTAACCTACCCCGAATACATTAATATCTCCTTTTGAATCTACTTTAAGTCCATTAAAATAGAAGTTAAGATTTCCTCCATTTTTCCCAGCCTCGCTTGTTGCATTCATCATTGCACTATTTACGACCTGCCCGGAAGCCGTCCCTCCTGAAGTATTGTATGTAGAGTAAAATTGAGCCGCATCTCCTTTCGGAGTCGTGATAATATTTAAATTAAGGATGTCATTTTTTGTAATTCTATACACCGGTATATTATACGGAACAAGCCCTTCTTCATTAATTACCAAACTTTCATTGGGCTGCATGTATCGCACTTCTTTTGTTGTGATACAAGACGTCATCACAAAAGCTAGTAACAAAAGGAATAAATTTTTATAATTCTTCATCAGATTTAAGTTGTTTGCAAAAATAAAAATTAAAACTATTTCTTCGTATTATTTCTTAAATAGTATATAAAATTTGGTAAATAAGCACCAATAAATCCTAAACTCAAAACAATTACTAATAACAAGCTTACGTTTATGTGCCTTAGGAAATTCGCTATAGCTATTATGAAAAGATAGTAAGAAATAATATAAAAAGTCGATCTTCTATGGGTAAGTCCAAGCTTTAAAAGCTTGTGGTGAATATGGTTTTTATCTGCTTTGAATAAAGAATCTCCATTTACCAATCTTATAATCATAACATTTAAAGTATCTACAATAGGTAAAATGAGAATCGCTACAGCAATAGCGGGAGCCGAAGGTAAATGATAGAGAGGAACATCCGGATCCGACTTATCAATAAAGATATCAATAAAGCAGATACTTGTGAAAGCGAGCAAAAAACCTAATAACATAGATCCTGTATCTCCCATAAATATCTTAGTAGCTCTGTAATTTGACAAATTATAATATAAAAATGCCAAAATGGAACCCACAATTACCGCAGAAAATACAACTAAAGGATAGTTATATTCTCCCAAACGATAATAACTGATCCCGAAAAGAACACTGCATATCAAAGAATAGCCGCCCGCCAAACCATCAATTCCATCGATGAGATTGAAGGCATTAATCAGCACAATAAAAGTAAGTATGCTGAATACTATACTTATATAATAATTGATTTCATACACTCCGCATATTCCGAAAAGGCTTCTGATTCTTATATCCGAACCTATCACAATCAATGAGGAAACTATGATCTGTGCAATGAGTTTCTTATAAGCTCTCATTACCACAATATCATCCATTATTCCTACATACAGCAGGATAACCATCGAGGCAAACAAAAACTTATAAAGTGAAAAAAGCTCATAAGCAAAAATAGAAGCACAGACTCCAATGGAATAGAATATCGCAACACCTCCCAGATTTGGAATTTTTCTCAAATGAGAACTTCTAATGCCCGGCTCGTCCATTAAGTTTTTTCTCCTGGAAATCTTTATGATCGTGGGAATCGTAAAAAAAGTAATTAAAAAAGAGAACAAGAAACCTAATCCTATTTTTACGTAAAAAATAGAAATACTTTTCTCCAGTAAGAACAGCTCAAAACTCTGCATTCTTTATAGTTCAGGCACCTACAGTATTTTAACGATCCTGAAAATGTAATCTTAAATACATTCAGAATCTCTTTACTTTCGCCCGCATTTGTGTTTATATTAGTTTTTGTATCAACCTTTTCTGCCCCGCAAAAAAAAGCAGATAAAAAATTTTCTTTCTCATTGGCAAAGATAAAATATAATTCTTATCAAAACGACTGTAAATCAATATATCTTTAATTTTAACATTCTTCTTTTTCCTGAAAACATCAAGTTTAGCACTCATTTCGTAAAATAATTTTTCATCTTTTACAAAAGCCAGATAGGCCAGAAAAGTATAAACACCTTCCAAAATCTGAAAGTTTTTAAATTCTTTTTTCTTGTGAGCATACACCGATTTTACAAAAGCAACTTCCACATCTTCAACGGCTTGAATAATATCTAATCCTTTTTCGTTGTGGGTCTTTGAGATAGAATTCACACGTTCAAGATACTGATAATGAAAATGCTGAGTCTGAGCAATCGTTTTACACTCCAAAAGCAGTTGTGGAACCAACTGAATATCTTCAAAAGAAACTCCTTTTTTAAATCTTTTGGTTCTAAAAAGTTCTTTTTTAAATAGTTTATTACAGGCAAAATAACTGATATCTGAAAAGACCGAAAAATGAGTTTCAAGATCTATCTTTTCAGGCATATTGGGAATCTGCGTCAGTTTTTGAGTGACATTCCCTTTCTCATCTACTTTCTGAATATTACAAATTACGATTTCGGCGGAATGTTTTTCAGCAAGCATAACCATTTCTTCAAACATAGTTTCCGAAACATAGTCATCACTATCCACAAAACCAATATAATCTCCTGTCGCATGGTTTATCCCAACATTCCGGGCATCGCTCAGTCCTCCGTTTTTTTTCTGAAAAGCTTTTATCTTCTCCGGAAATCTTTCTGAAAAATCAGTAATAATTTTTTCAGAACCATCTGTACTTCCATCGTTCACTACCAAAATTTCAATATTCTGATAGGTTTGATTCACCAAAGAATCCAGACATTTCTCTAAATATCTTTCAACATTATAAACCGGAACAATAATAGAAATTTTCGGGAGAACATTTGTCATATCTTACATTTTCGTGAATCGGGTGCTTAACCAGCCTTTTTTAGCCTCGTCAAAATCTTTTCTGGAACAGGGAATACAGTTTTCTATATCTTCATCATCCCCAAAATACCAAAGATTACTGAAAGTATCACGTTTGAAAGCATATTGTCTGTCATCAATTAACACATAAAATATCTCATAATGTCTTTCTTTAGGATGAGATCTCTGAATATTGACCCCTTCAATCAGATACCAGATCATTTGTGCCAAAAGCTGATGGTTTAACTGATTATCAGAATAAATATTATAATTAAAAATTCCTACCGACTTTAAATTTTCGCTTAATCCGATTTCTTTCATGTAAGCACAAATTTCTCTTCGGTTCAGACCATTCACCTGCGGATTCATTGAAAAAGGCTCACTGAAGCTTTCAATGGCATCACAATTTACCGTTACCAGATCTGCTTTTCTGAAGAAAGGTTCCGTTTTTTCCGTGGAATTCATCATTTCTGCAAGACGGATAATATCAAATTCCACTTCTTTGATTAATCGTACAGAATCTATTTCATTTAAATGTTTCTGATAGCCTAAATGATGATAGTTCTTGATAGAAAAATTCTTGGCCCCGAAAATTTTGCTTAAAAAAGTATGTTCATTGATCATTTCGCCTTGTTTCAGGGAAATGATATTGCTGATCTGAGTATAATTAATGCTTTTCGTATGAAAGTTTAATCCTGAGAAAAGTGAAAATGCAAAATCATTAGAACCTCCCACGATCACAGGAATCGCTCTTTTGTAATGACAAGCCGACAACACTTCCTGCAAAATATAATGAGAATCCTGGACAGACTTTCCCGAAACCAAATCGCCAAGATCCACCATCGGAATTTCAAAATCCAACTGTGAAAGTTTATAAAATTCTTTTCTGATTCCCGTAAAATCCTGAACTTCCGCATCGCCATTCGCTCCCCTGTAATCCGAAACAAAAAGAAGCACAATACTGTCCTCCTTTATCTCTTTCGTGATCTGATTCCCGATTTGCCAGCTTTCCGTTTTGAAATTTCTTGGTGAAATGATAAAGTCTTCGAAGTTCATGTATAATCCGCATTAGTTTCACAAACTTACAAAAAACCTTATCAACTTAAAATCCTGCTCCATTTTTATTCTTAAAAACAGCAACAAATTTTATCCGCCATTACTCCTCTCTATTTTTTGGCACTTATTATTTCGAAAACAAAAGTCGTAGATGTTTCAAATGCACCGCCCTGTGTTGCTCCGAATAAGAACCTTGGAGTTTCTCCATCTTTATCCAGTAAAATCATAGGCCGTTCCAGTCTTCCGAATCGGTTTAGGTTTTTTGGTGGAGTTGGTTCTGTAATGTAGCTCTTCATATTAAGATACGCAATCTCCGGCTGTGTCCAATGAATTCCGTCTTTTGTAGTTAAATGCAGCCCATATTCATGATTAAAAAATCCCATGTCACGGGCAACCATATGAAATTTCCCTTTTTGTTTCCACACAAATGCATCTTCGAGCTGAACATTATTCGGCAAAGAAGAGAAATCAATTACAGGATTTTCTGATACCTTTTTGTAGGGTCCCAATGGAGAGTCTGATTTTGCCAAACCATATTTTCTGTTTCCTCTGATGGGGCCTTTCTGGGTTTCGTATTCATGGGTATTCCATGATTTGTAGAACAGCCAGTATTTTCCGTCATTTCCTTTTACAAAAGCAGGGTTTGTAGTGCAATGATCGTCCCAGGAACCTTCTTTTCCCGGAAGCAGCAAAGGTTCATCCGGTCTTTTCCACCCTCCTTCCAAACTCTTTGATGTTGCTAGGCCTATTCTTTTCGTATTTGTTTTTCCGTTGGAAGTTCCCATAAAAAACAGCAGATACTGGTCTCCTACTTTTTTAATCAAAGGATTGTGGCAGGTGGTAGCATCCCAGAAACCTTCACCTCTCGGTGCAAGAACTACCTGCTTATGTTCAAACTTCTCAAACGGAGAATTGGCTTCTGCGCGGCAGATCTCAGAGCCATTGAGCCAGCCTCCCATTCCTTTTTCTTTTTTCCATCGGGAATAGAAAAGATGAACTTTTCCGTCTTCGCCCCAAATCGGAGAACTGCACCAGATGTAATACCCTTCCAAAGCAAGCGACCTTCCGATTGGTTTTAAATTGAAATAAGGTTTATCTTCTGAAGATAATAAACCTGTAAATGATGATCCGAAAAATACGGCCGCGATTCCTAAAGCTGAAGCCTGCAGAAATTCTTTGCGGGTGAAGGGTTTTTCCATTGCATTGATTTGAAAGCTAATTTAGCAGAAACGGATTTATAGAGTGTCCTGCGGTTTCGGGTTGACTAGTGAACTCTCTTGAGTGACAGGAAAAACTTATCCCGCTGATTCATAACAGAAAACATATTATATACCATGTAACAAACATAAAACTTTCCTACACTAATAGAAAAATAATAAACTGAATGAAAACTATAAATCAACTGATTCATTTTAAAAGCATCATACACGCAAAACAATGGTACAGAAATTTTCTTCTGGTAGTATTTCTTTTGAGCACCTCCCATCACCTCTCAGCCATCCCTCCGGACTTTACAACTAAAAATATAAAATTTCTTAGCAAAGGAGATTCACTTTCCGGAACCATTTTCACCCCCAAGCATATTTCTGCAGCCGTGGTGATGGTACACGGATCCGGACAGGAAAAAAGAATGACAGAATTTGCAAAGCTGCTGGCTGAAAACGGCATTGCTGTTTTCACATATGACAAGCGTGGTGTAGGTGAATCTGCTGGCATATACGCAGGCCCCGAAGTAGGAACCAATAATGTTGATGCCTCAAACCTGAACCTTTTGGCTATGGATGCGAGTGCTGCAGTAAATGTTTTATTTAAAGAGTTACACAACAGTCAAATCCCCATAGGCTTAATCGGAGCCAGCCAGGCCGGATGGATCATTCCGCTTACGGCAATGAAAAATAAGAAGGTACAGTTCATGACCATATTCAGTGGGGCACTTATCACGGTAAAGGAGCAGCTCAGGTTTCAGTTTTACACCAACGGAAATACAAAATTCTGGGACACCCATACGGAAGAAGATGCCCGAAAACACACGATGACTGATCCGGACAAATATGAGTTTACCGATACCAACCCATTAGATGCTCTTTCCAAGATATCAATTCCGGGACTATGGATTTTTGGAGGCAAAGATATTCAGGTCCCTGTAAACTTATCAATTGAACACCTCCATACTTTAAAGACCAAAGGGAAGCCCTACGAGTATAAATTATTTCCTGCATTAGGACATAATACAGCATTCTCAAACTCCGAAGAGCCCATGAAGGAGGCATTGAAATGGATGAAAAATATAAAAAGTAAAAGCTCTGGCAGAAAATAAGGAGCCAGACAAACGAAACCCAAACGCCATCTTCAGAAACTCGGGTGCAGGAAGTTTTCCCGCTTTCCGGAAAGTCTGTTGCAGGGGTGCAGCCTACTTTCCCGGTGACCGGAAAGCCTGTAGCGAGGGAGAGACAGACCGTCCGGAAAGACGGACAGCCAGTGATGGGCCTGTGCTTTATTTACTCTATATTTGATTAATAAATAATTCTCAATTTTTACTTAATCTACATGAATAAAACATTTTATTTAATCTTATTATTTTTATTATGTTCTTGTTCTACCAACAAAATAAAAGTAAACAACCGCGATAATTTTTGTAAAACCAATCAAAAAACAATTTCCACGAGAACAAACCGAATTTATGATTGTGATTTCAATTATAGCCGTTTTAAACAAACAATTAAACAGTTCAAAATAAAAGAAAATGATTTAAAAAAATATATTTTTTTAATTGGCTGTTCTGACGCTGGGACAAATAGAATGACAAACAATTATGATGCTTTAATTTATAATATTGAAACAAAAAAAATCTATCAATATTCTACTAATAAATATGATAAAAAAAATAATCCAATAAGAAGTTCGTTCTTTATTTCAGAATTAAACACCGAAGAAAAAAAATATGATGAATTCAATTTTTTGATTTATAATTTCCTATACAACAAAAACAGATTTGACAAAATGCTCGAAACTTTAAAATATGGCAGTAATATTAGTGAGGTAAGCTGTCAAAGGTTTTTTTATTACATTGACAATGAAAACCTTGAAAACTCCTACCTAAGAACCTTTTGGAACGGATTTTTTAAAATAGACGAAAAACAATAAAAATTACATAAAGAGACATTTATAATAAATGCTCCTCACAAAAAAGCACAGACCAAAATCTGTGCTTTTTAAAATTTATTTCTTTTTGGCAACCGTTTTCTTAGCTGTTGTTGCCTTTTTAGCAGTTGTAGCTTTCTTCGCAGCAGGTTTCTTTTTCTCTGCAAATGCTTTCGGGTCCTGATCGGTAATCCATTTTTTAACCTCATCAAGAGAAATTTCTTTTAGCTCCTCTCCTTCATATTTTGTATCATCTGCTTTTTTCGGAATCTTGAACATGGCTTTTCCGAATTTGATGAAAGGCCCCCATCTTCCGTTTTCAATGGAGATCTTTTCTTTTTCCCACTGTTGGATATATCGGTTGGCTTCTTTTTCAAGCTTGGCATCAATCAGTTCGTTGATATCGCTTTGAGAAAGGTTTTCGAAATCATATTTCTTTGGAACGTTTACGAAAATGCTTCGATATTTGATGAAAGGTCCGAATCTTCCGGTTCCTTTTGTTACAGGCTCACCTTTGTACGTAGCAATCGGTGCATCTGCGATTTTCTTTTCATTGATGATTTCTTCCGCACGTTTCTGATCTACTGAAAGCGGATCTTCGCCTTTTGGAATACTGATATATGTTTCGCCCCATTTCACGTAAGGTCCGAATCTTCCGACTCCTACTGAAACAGGTTGCCCGTCAACTTCATTCAGATCAAATGGAAGTTTGAATAGTTCCAACGCTTCTTCAAAAGTGATGGTAGCAATATTCTGCCCTGCCATTAATGAGGCAAAAACAGGTTTTTCTTCATCGTCTGTTTCCCCAATCTGAATCATCGCTCCGAATCTTCCGATTCTCGCGTGAACGTTTTTACCGGTTTTAGGATCAACTCCCAAAAGTCTGTCTCCTGTTGCTCTTTCCGCATGTTCTTCTACATCCTGAATTCTCGGGTGAAATTTCGAGTAGAAGTCTGTCATCATTTCTTTCCATTTCTGGTCACCGTTTGCAATTTCGTCGAAGCTTTCTTCCACTCTTGCCGTGAAACCGTAATCTAAGATTTCTTTAAAATTATCTGTTAAGAAATCACTTACTACTTCACCTGTGTCCGTTGGAACGAATTTATTTTTATCCCCTCCGAATTTCTCTTCAAGGACTTCTTTTTTGATCGTGTCTTTTGTTAAAGACATTTTCACAATCTCACGCGTCTGAGGTTCAATCTCTCGCTTATCAACATATTCACGGTTTTGGATGGTCTGAATTGTTGGCGCATACGTAGATGGACGACCAATTCCTAATTCTTCCAGTTTTCTTACCAAACCTGCTTCGGTATATCTTGCGCTTGGTCTTGTGAATTTTTCTGTTGCTATGATTTTTTTATAGTCTAACGCTTCTCCAACACTTACTTTAGGAAGTAATTTTTCGTTGCTTTCTTCGTCTTCATCTTCAGTTTTTACGATTCCGTAAGCTTTTAAGAAACCATCAAAAATGATCACCTCTCCCTGTGCTTCAAAATGCTGAGGAAGTTTTGCATTCCCGATTTCTATAACCGTCTTCTCTATTTTGGCATTTGCCATCTGAGAAGCCAATGTTCTTCTGTATATTAGTTGATATAATCTGTTTAACTGAGCATCTCCAATACTTGTTACCGCAAAATCAGTTGGACGAATCGCTTCGTGAGCTTCCTGTGCTGACGCCGATTTTGTTGTGTAGTTTCTTGGTGAAGAGTATTCTGCCCCGTATTCTGATGTAATTTGTCTTTTCGCTCCTTCTATTGCTTCCTGAGAAAGGTTTACCGAGTCTGTTCTCATATAGGTAATGTATCCTTCTTCGTACAGTCTCTGTGCAAGACGCATCGTATTGGTCACATTATATCCTAATCTTGAAGAAGCTTCCTGCTGTAAAGTTGACGTTGTAAAAGGCGCAGAAGCAGAACGTGTTCCCGGTCTTGTCTCAACATTCAGAACTTTAAAGTCTGTCGTTTTTGATAGTTCTAAGAATTTTTCAGCCTCTTCTTCTTTCTCAAAGTCTTTTTTAAGTTTTGCAGAAATTTCCTGTCCTGTTTTATTTAAGAAAATCCCGTCCAGTTTAAAGCTTGCTTTTGGAGTAAATTCACGGATTTCTTTTTCTCTTTCAACAATTAATCTTACCGCTACTGATTGTACTCTTCCCGCGGATAATCCCGGTTTTACTTTTTTCCAAAGCACCGGAGACATTTCGAAACCTACGATCCTGTCCAGTACTCTTCTCGCCTGTTGGGCATTGACTAAGTTCTGGTCTATATCTCTGGGATTTTCGATTGATTTTAGAATAGCATTTTTAGTAATCTCGTGGAAAACGATTCTTTTTCTGTTGTCCGGTTTCAGTTTCAGTTCTTCCGCCAAGTGCCATGCAATAGCCTCTCCCTCGCGGTCCTCATCGGAAGCCAGCCAAACCATTTCGGCTTTTTTCACAGCGGCTTTCAGCTCTGTTACCAATTTCTTCTTGTCGGCAGAAACTTCGTAATCCGGACTGAAGGTAGCCAAGTCAATCCCCATTCCTTTTTTAGGTAAATCTCGGATATGCCCAAAGCTGGATTTCACTTCGAAATCCTTACCTAAATACTTCTGAATAGTTTTTGCTTTTGCCGGTGATTCGACGATTACTAAATTTTTCGACATTCTAAAAATTTTTTGCAAAAGTAAAGCTTTTTTATTATATAGGTCTGCTTAGAGCATTTTATTTAATAATTCCACGGGTGCTACGCAGATCCGGTAGAACAATCCTTCGAATGTAAAACCTCTTCCTGACATTTCTACACGATAGATTAATGAAAAAATGATGATCAGCAACGTGATGTAAAATTTTTTATTTACAATTATTATTTCCGAAGCATAGACTGAGTCACTTCTTTTCAGGAACAGAGCAAAAAGGATGATGATCAACATCATGTGAATATACATCCATCTTCCCCAATCGATCGCAAGGTAAAAAAGAGGAAAGGAGAACAGAAAAGCACCTATCAGAAGAATGGCTATTATTTTTCGTTCTACTACATATTTAAGATAAAATGCAAGATGGAAAATACTAATTCCCAAGCTCAGAAAATACAGTCTGTATTCTGCAAAGTGTTCTGCTATATATTGTCTTTCATCGATATTCCAAAAAAAGATTCCCCGCGTAAAAATGACTCCTCTTTCTTTTAAAATATGTAAAGATTGCCCTTCATTGATTTCTTTCCCAAACAACAGAAGCAAAACAGCCGGTATAAAAACCGCTAAAATATACTTCAAATATCTCGCAGGTTCTATTCTCCCTGTTTTCAGATATAAGGTTATCAAAAAATACGGGATAAAGAATAAAGTGACTTCATGAAATAATGTAGAGATGAAAAGAGCAACACAAAATCCCCATTCTTTTGTTTTGGTAAGCTTATCACGATCTATTAAATAGGTAAAAGCAGCAAACAAAAGAAAGATAATAAATTCTTTTTTTCCAACATAATCCACACAATTCAGCAAGCCGACAAAACCTACTGAAGAAAGCAATAGGGAAAGATAAAGAAAGGTTGTTTCTTTATATTGTATAAGTTTAAAGTAGTAATAAAAAAACAGTGAGATAATAATGAACTGAAAGCCATAGACTAAAATATTCAGCTTTATCCCTGTAAGATCCTGTAAAAGGAAAAAGAAACTTCCGGACAATCCTCTTCTTTTAAAGCCTCCGTCCTGATAATTTACCAGCCAATCTCCCAAAATATAGCCGTCAGAATGCATATTATGCAGAAAAGTAAAAACCAGCGTATAAATTGCCGTTATTGCAATGAGAAAATAAATAAAAATCTTACTATTGAAACGGGAGATTAATTTTTCTAACACTGTCATTACTTAAAGGAATTTCCACAAAAAAAAAGAAACATATAGAATTTTGTTTTTATCATACATTCCTTTGAATCAAAAGTATGAATTTAAAAACATTTTACAACTATATGTCTCTTTTTAAAATATATAAGATGTTAAAAAAATTATCGCTTGATGATTTTCGTTACAGTTTCATAATTATTGATTTTAACTAAATAAACTCCGATGGAAAGAGCCGAAAGATCTGCCTGATTATTTTTAAACTGACCCGTCAAAACAATTTGTCCGGCAGCATTGTATATTTGAAACTGATACGATTTTTCCGTACCCCCTTTTATGAATAAAGTATTACGAACAGGGTTAGGATATAAAACAAGTTCCTCATCTTTCTTTTCTACGCTGGTTGTTCCTAGATTTCCTTGAGAACCCCCTACTCCCGCAGTTACTTGGTTTTTAGGGATTGAACCCAGCTCTTCTCCATTCTGATCGTATTTCACTTTTACGCATCTGCAGTTCATTCCAAAATACGGATCATTGTTATCATGAAAAGCGATCATCCGGTTAGCGCTTGATGCCGCATCAAAAAGAATATTCACTGCTCTTCCGATATAGTTCGAATCGAGAGCATCTGTCCATATTCCCGGATACTGAAAATTATTCACATTAAATGTTCCTTGAGCTGTCTGATTTGCCGTTACACTTCTAAATCCTCGGGATCCCGAGTTCGGATAATTACCAGTTGAATAACCTGTATTGTTATACATATATCCTATGGTCGTAGAAGTACTATTTCGAACACGAGTCCCTAAATAGTCGTTGATCACACTATAAGCTGTTGCTACATTTTTATCTTTTTTATACCAAGGAGAGATCCCGAAATCTTTATTGGTTACTATAGTAATCCCAGTTAAATCAGGAATTCTCCATCCCTGCGGACAAGGATCAAAAGGAGATTTTTCTCCACCTCTTCCCCATCTGTCAGCAGCCAGATTAGGCTCTGTTGAAAGCCAGTCCGTTCCGTTGGTGTAATTGGGCACCGAAGAGTTATAAGGAGCAAAACTGCTCGGGATCATATATACTAAAGGATGACCTACTGCATAAGAAAGTACTTTCGCTATTTTCTGCGAAGGTCTGTCGGTAGATAAAACATTTGCATTCGATGCATTTGAATAGGTATTATACGGTACAATATAATTCCCGGAAAGATCATTATAAACCGCCGGGGTAAGTGTAGTATAAGCAACCGTTCCGGTGCTTGAAACATTTCCTAAAAATACATTATAGCTCGACCTGTTATCTGCATTTTGAAAAGAAGGAATAGGGTCTTTTCTTCCCCACTGATATTGTAATCCTGTCGATGCACGAATTTTTGCAAGTTCTGCCGCAGTCGGAGTAAAAGGATCAGCAACCTGGGGAAAAGCATCGGTAGCTCCCAGGTTTCTATCCATGAATTCCGTTTTTAAGATATCTCCTTTAGGAATATAATTTACATAATTAGTCGCTGTAGCATCCGGTAATTCAGTAGCATAAGTATAGCTACTCAATGCAGAATCGGTAACCCAGATATGCCACGACCAGTAAACAGGATTGGTAATACTTCCGTTGTGCAGTGTTATGACCGCATTACCACTCTGATTAGGATTGATATTGACCACAATTTTTGAATTACTCAGCCCGGAAACTGATCCAGGAGAAGGATTCGTTATTGTCACAGTATTGATCAATGAGGTATTCGTAGACCAAAGAACGTTTGCTTTTAAATTATTAAAATTAGAGGCATTCAGTATCGCTTCATTTCCTAATAACTGACTTTGTACAGAGAATGCCTTACTCACCGGGATCTCAATAGCAGATAAAGTACTGGATTTTACAATCTGATAGGTATTCGGATTATCTAAGCCTTCTTTATATTCTGCAGCAGCACTGAAATACTCAGTTGGAAAATCATAGTCATCGATGGTATATAAAGGATCTTTGATACATCTGCAGGCATTCGCGTCCGATGTTTTTACAGCGGATGTCGGCATATACCAATATCTTCCTTTAATATTGGGTTTAGAAGGATCCGGCACATCGGTCTGATACTGATCCGAAATCATAAACATCGATCTTGCCCCTACCGCCGGAGTCATATCAAAATGTCTTGCCATAGTCGCCGTCCACAGTCCTACATGATGCTGATCTGTATATTGCCCTGCCTGAGAATCTATCACCAACTGTCCTGTTCCGGGAAAAATACCCATATTAAAGCCTCCGACGTTAGAGAAATCAAAACCTAAATTGGGATATACTTTTACTCCCTGCAAAAACGAAGGGACATTGGTATTATTGGGCTTAATAATATGATATCCATTGGATTCGAAAACATCTTTCCCCAATGAAGTCTGCACCCCAAAAGGAGAAAAGTCTATACGGACATCATCTACGTAGGATGCAGAAGCTAAATTCGCCGTTAACATAGAAGGAATTCTCCAGCCGTTCGGGCAGGGATCAAATGATGATTTATCCTTATATACCGCCGCATTATCAGAATTATTGTAATCCGTTACTATTTTTCCTTCAGAATTATCTGACCATAAATTAAGCTCAGACAGTTTATTATCTGTTAATACAGAAGATTTCCCAAACCAGTTCACCATAAGGTTTGTATTATTATTGTAATACGCCGGTCCGGAATTATCGTCTTTATTTACATAAATTAAGCTTAACGGATTTTTTACAGAAAGCTGAATATTATTGTTTACCGTAGCATTGGAAAGCAGAACAAACTGTCGGAGGTTGTCAAAATTTGTTGCATTATCAAAATTTTTCGCGGCTCTGTGTCGAATTCTTCCTGCCATACCCGAAACTTCATAAAAATCTCCGCCCTTCATTACCAAAGGAGGAATAGGATCTTTTCTTCCCCACTGATAAAGCAGTCCTCCGTTTCTGTTCCATTCTGTTCCCGTAATGGAATTGCTTACAGCGCCTAAATTCCGGTCCATCCATTTCCATTCTGAATCGGGAATAGCTTCTACAACCCCGTCATTTCTTTTTCGCTTGACTCCCGGAAAACTTTTATAAGAAGATCCGTTACTTGGATCTTCCGTTACCCACACGTGCCAAGACCAGAAAATCTCTCCATTTACTCTGAATGCAATTACCGCATTTCCCTCTTTCGATTTATTCACCGGAATTTTGATTTTTGCATCTTCCCCAGATCCTGTTATTTCAAGACTATAATTGGCATTTGCTTTTATTAGCCCATGCACATCTTCCCACAAAACATCTGCTGTAACGGTACCGGAAGGAATTCCCGATGTACCTAAAAATGAATTATTCTGCCAAATTGCATATGCTTTTTTCACAGGAATATAAATGCCTTCATAAGAAGAATTGGGATCAAAAACATAGCTATTGGGGGCTTTTGTCCAATCTTTCAATAAGGTTTTGGAATATTGATTTTTTTGTTCTTTTAATCTTCCTGTTTCAAATCTAAACTCTTTTGAAAATCTCAATTTCAAAGAGTCATTTTTCACATTAGAAAAGCCAAGTATAGGCAGTAAACACACCACATACAGAGCTTTCAAGCTAAAAGAAAATTGATCTTTCAAGCTTATTATTCCCCACAAAGTGAGTTTCTCAAATTTCGAAATCATAAATGCTAAAAATTATTAATAATTAAAAACAAATACATTTATCTTAAATAAAAAATAAACATATTCAAATACTAATAAATCATTCATCATTCATGTTTCTCTGCAAAAGTATAATAATATTATACAGAAACAATTAATTTAAGATTAATTTTAACCGTAATACATAAAACAAAAAAAAGCGATACATTACGCATCGCCCTATTTAAAGCAAAAAACTTAGATTTATGGTAAAAGATGATTCTTATACAAATCGATTGTAAATCTACCGTTCACAATATTTTTAAAGCTGGAGAAAACAATAAAGTTAAACATCACCAAAGCAATGATGAATGTATAAATTGTTTTTTTGACATTATCGGAAGCGACATACATCGCATTTGGAATAATAATATAGGAGAATCCGATAAATGCACCCGCTAAACGGGAAGAGAAAATGGGATTATTTCTAAATATAAAATAAAAACAGACCCCTATCACCGCGTAATTCCTGTGATATTCGTAATAAGGAAATTTCTTTTTCATATCCGAATCGAAGAAGAAAAGGAAGAATGTAAGAATGATCATCATCACTTCAGGAATTCCGAAACCACCGTTCAAACGTTGTACACTTTCATCAATATACCCATTGAAACCTTCTACCAGTTCACTTTGAGAAGCAATATTTGTTAAAAAATCTCCAAAAACACGATATACTTCGAAAGGAGAAAGAATGACCGAAACTACAATAAGAATCAGCATCCAGGCTTTATTCAGAGGAACACGAACCAGCCAGTACATCGGTAAAAACACATAACATACGTTATGAATTCCGGCCCCTATATAAATAAACAAAAGGTAATAAAATAATTTCCTCTGCTTGATAAATCTAATAGCATAATAGACAATAAAGGAACCTAAACACTGCCTAATCTGACCACTTTCCCCAATAAAAAAACCAGGGATAAACATAAACAGCATGAAGGTAAAGGGATAAAAGGTATTATCCTCAATATAATCTATCTTAAAAATGATTGTAATGATAGCAATTACAAACGTAAGCATGTAAAAGGGAGCATTAAAAACATTCAGCAAAATCTTGTTGATGAGGACGAATAGCCATTCTAGATCCATTATCTGTGGACCTTCCATATTAAGGGCTTTCATAAAGATGCTCACATAATCTTTTGTCCCTGAATAGATATAAATACCACGGTAACTTCCATAATCCGGTCCTACCTGATCTCTAAGCCCCGCAACAATCATAAGATACACCCCTAAAAGCCAAAGCCATTTTTTATCAACCCTTCCGGAAAACACTTCCTGAAAGCTGAAAATCAGCATATAAATAATCGCAATAATGTAATATGGGTGTAATAAGCTCATGAAGTGATTTGATATTTTTTAAACTCATGAGAAGCTATAACAAAACTGGTCAGGAGTAAAGGTATAAAAAGTCTGGTCTCCCAAAAAATCCCGACAAAAGCAATCATCAGTATATAAGGAGATGAGAAAAGAAGGTATTTTTTTAAAATATTTTTTTGATCTGAAGTACAAAGTGTAAAAGCAAAATACAACCCTATAACACCAAAGAATAATCCAGATAAATTAAAAGGACTTGTAAAATTTTTAACGAGATAAACCCCTTCGGCAAAAGAAGCATTTTGAGGAATAAAATATTTCAACCCTAAATAAGGAATTAAAAAAGCAGCTACCAGAAAAATAATCTCGCGTGCATAGGTAAGATCAATCTTTTTTATATTCACAAAGAGCGCAGCAAAAAAAGCAATATTCAGGCAAGAGGTTTCTCTCACAAAAGTTGAAATTAAAATCAAGGCAAACAGCAATAAAAAATCGCTAAGCTTTTTATAATGAAAATACCTTAAGGTGAATAAAATTCCGAAAAGATAAAAGAAGACCGCAATAACATCGCAGTTTGTCGGCACATATTGGGTAATCACGATTAAGAAAACGGCCAATAAATGTACAATCCTTCTAATTTTAATATCCTTAAAGAAAGCAGAAGGATTCAGCTTAAAAATTAAAGATAGAAGAACAGAGGATAAAACAAAAAAGAAGCTGTTGACAATAAAAACACTATGATAAAATAAAGTTCCGTGTTTTAAAAGAAAAACCTTAAGCCCAGGAAAGCCGTTAACAATCTCAGTAAAAATTTCAGAAATATGAACACTCAGATAATTCGGAATAACACGATACGCATATACCGATGAGAACATAAAATCCGGCGCTTTCTCCCACATTTTCATATCCACATAAGAAGACTCAAAGCCGTAATATGCCATGAATAAAAGAAGGAACGGGAAGATTATGACAAATAAAATGTCATTTATTTTTTCATCAAATAGTTTATGCATACAAAACAGTTCCTCAAATTAGAATAATTTTGTTTCAAAAGTCTCTTTACAAAGACATTATTTGCAAAAATATAAGTTTTTTTCATTTGAACTACAAATATTTTATTGATTTTCAACTCAAACTTTATCCATAAAAATTTTGAACTCCCTCCTAAAAATTTAAATTTGCAAACTTGATTTTATAATGTAATGCATCATTTCTTCATATTTTTATATTATCTCATCTCAAAAAACAAGATTCTTTCTGTACTTTTTGCGGCAGGAATAGCCGTTTTGTGCGTTTTCTTCGCCTCAAAAATCAACTTTGAAGAAGATATTAACCAGATAATTCCTAAAAATGAAAAATCCGATCTCACAGCAAAAGTTCTGAAACAACTCAACTTTTCAGATAAGATCATCGTCATTATTGAAAACAAATCCAAAGAAGATAATTTTCAGCTTTCTGAAACTGCCGATACTTTTTTAAATAAAATTGAACCTTTAAAAAAATATATAGGTTCTGTACAGGGAAAAGTAAATGACAATGAAATTTCAGAAACTTTCGATTTCGTAAATCAGAATCTTCCTTTATTTTTAAATGAAAACGATTACATTGAAATCGGAAGAAAACTTCAAAAAGACAGCATCTCAAAGCAGGTTGAAAACAATTACGTTTCTTTGGTTTCGCCCACAAGTTTAGTAACCAAAGAATTCATTAAAAAAGATCCGCTTGGAATCACTTTTTTAGGGATCAAAAAACTGAATGCTCTAAATATCAGCAAAGATTTCAAGCTTGAAGACAGCTACATTGTCACCAAAGACGGGAAAAATCTTCTTCTTTTCATTGATCCGAAAAACAAAAGCAACGACACAAAAAATAACGAGGCTTTTATTGATCATCTCAATGGAATAAAAGACAACCTCAACAAACAATTCAAAGGAAAAACGGAAATCAGCTACTTCGGTTCTCCGGTAATTGCTGTTGCTAATGCCCAACAGATTAAAAAGGATATTCAAAACACGGTTATTATTTCAATGACTGTTCTTTTGCTTTTACTGATTTATTATTTCAGAAATGTTTTCACGCCGATCATTGTTTTTCTTCCGACAGTTTTCTCTGTTTTATTGGCTCTGTTAATTTTATACTTTATTAAAGACAAAATTTCTGCAATCTCATTGAGTGTAGGAGCTATTTTAATAGGAATCACCATCGATTATGCGCTTCATATTCTGACGCATTATAAGCACAACAATAACATTGAAGAACTTTACAAGGAAATTACCCAGCCTATTATTTTAAGCAGTGCCACAACAGCAGTTTCTTTTTTATGTCTGGTTTTTGTACGCTCAGAAGCTTTAAAAGATCTGGGACTTTTTGCAGCGATTACCGTGATTCTGTCATCCATCACCGCTTTGATCATTGTTCCGCAATTATACACACCAAAGACAAAGCAGAAAGCCGTCAATGCAAACTTCATAGACAAGATAGGTTCGTATCCTTACGAGAAAAATAAGCCTTTAATTATAGGATGTTCGGTTATTATTTTAATCTGTCTTTTCGGTTTCCGACATGTCGGTTTTAATGAAGACATCGGAGATTTAAATTATATCCCTAAAGATTTAAAAATAAGTGAAGCAAAACTTCAGAAGCTTTCAGACATCACTTCAAAATCCATTTATACCATTTCTTACGGAAATTCGGAAAATGAAGCTCTCACCAGAAACTCCCAACTGAGCCGGTTTTTAGAAAAAGAAAAGAAAGAGGGGAAAATTCTAAGCTACAATTCTCTCGGAAATGTGGTTCTCTCGGAAAAAGATCAGCAAAAAAAGATTGAGGAATGGAATAAATTCTGGGACTCGAATAAGAAGAATCAAACCATTTCCGAATTAATAAAGAACGGAAATCAGTTTGGATTCAACAGTTCTGCATTTGATCAGTTTAATGAAAATTTAAATAAAAGCTATTCTACTTTAACTTTAAAAGACTACGAAAAGGTAAAAGCTTTACAGATTTCGGAGTTTTTAAGCAACGAAAATGGTTTTTATACGGTTTCGAATGTTGTAAAAGTGGATGATAAAAAAAGGGATGCCTTCATCAAAGACGTTGAAAAAAATCACGACGCTTTGGCAATCGACCGTCAACAGATGAATGAAAACTTCCTAGGTTTATTGAAAAGAGATTTCAATACCCTGATTAATTATTCTTTGCTGGCTATTGTTTTAACGATCATTGTTTTCTTCCGGAATTTTGAGCTGACGGTTTTAACGATGTTTCCCATTGTTCTGACCGGAGTTGTTACTGCAGGAATTCTTTACTTTTTAGGATTAGAATTAAACATTTTCAGTACGGTTGTCTGCACTTTGGTTTTTGGGGTGGGAGACGATTTCAGTATTTTCCTTACTCAGGCTATGCAGAAAGAACACACAACAGGAAAAAATGAGTTGCCGACATACAGAACTTCTATCATTCTGGCAGTTTTCACCACCGTACTTTCGATAGGCTCTTTGATTTTTGCCAAACATCCGGCATTACATTCATTAGCTTTAGTCGCATTAATCGGAATGTTCTCTGTAATTATTATCACCTCAACACTGTACCCGTTTTGGTTTAGGCTATTAATTACCAACAGAGCCAAAAAAGGACTTTCACCGATCACCTTCAGACTCATCATCAATTCAACATTCTCTTTTCTGTATTATGGATTGGGAGGATTAATTTTTTCAGCAATCGGAAGTATTTTTGCCAAAAATTCAAAAGGAAAAACTTTGGAGATCATCAAATTGATCATGGCTAAATTTTTAGTTTCCGTTTTATACACCAATCCATTTGTAAAAAAGAGGCTAATCAAAAACCCGAATGAAGATTTCAGCCAACCAGCCGTAATCATTGCCAATCATACGTCTTTTCTTGACACATTGGCTTTAGCAATGAGCAATCATAAAATTATCTATTTAGTCAATGATTGGGTATATAATTCTCCTGTTTTTGGGAAGCTGGTAAGAGCTTTAGGATTTTATCCTGTATCTCAAGGTATTGAAAACGGCATGGATCAATTAAAAGAAAAAGTAGAACAGGGATATTCTTTAGTAGTTTTTCCTGAAGCAGAGCGCTCTTACACCAATGATGTAAAAAGATTTCATAAAGGAGCATTTTATATTGCAGAACAATTTGGATTAGATATTGTTCCGGTTTATATCCACGGAAATTCTGAAGTATTGCCCAAAGGAGATTTCATTATCTACGACGGAGCCATTACCGTAAAAGTAGGAGATCGGATTCATAAAGACAATCTGAAGTTCGGAACAACCTATTCTGAAAGGACAAAAAAGATCAATGCCTATTTCAGGGAAGAGTTTTCAAAGCTTAGAAGTGAGCTGGAAGATGAAAATTATTTTAAAAAGAAGTTATTCTTAAGCTTTTTATATAAAGATACCGAAGTCGTAAAAGAAGTAAAGGAAGATTTCAAGAAAAATAAAACCCTCTATTTTGAACTGAATAAACATCTTCCGAAAAGCGGGAACATTCTGCACATCGCCAATGATTATGGACAAAAAGATGTTTTATTTACGTTACAGGAAGCAAGCAGAAGAATATTCAGTTTTGTTCTTGATCCTGAAAAACGGGAAATCGCCAGATATAATTATATCGTGAAGCAGCGAAAGATCAAATACCTCGCAGATTTTTCTGAAATAAATAAGGAAATTGATGTTCTTTTGATCTCAACAGATTCGTTTGATTTCAACAATGTAAAAAAATTTCCTCCAAAAATTATTTTTATAAATGAAGGAAATACGGCTTTTGAACATGCAAATTATACCTTAGAATTCAGTTCGGCATCAATAAAAATATATAGACATACATAATATACCATTGAAAAACATATTTTTGTAAATAATAACAAACACATGAAGAAGAATATACTTGTACTATATTATACTCAGACAGGTCAACTTGAAGATATTGTAAAGAACATCGCCCGTCCTTTTGAAGACAAAAAAGACGAATATCAGGTTACTTACTATAATATTAAAATGAAAGAGGATTTTCCTTTTCCATGGCCGAATGATGTATTTTTCAATACCTTTCCTGAGTCTTATTTACAGATTCCAAGTGAAATTCTTCCTCCACCGGATGAGGTATTGAATACAAAATATGACCTTATTATTTTCGGATATCAGGTTTGGTATTTAACCCCTTCTATTCCTATTATCTCATTTTTAAAAAGCAGCTATGCAGCACAACTCCTGAAAGACACACCTGTTGTTACCGTTTCCGGCACCAGAAATATGTGGATGCTCTCTCAGGAAAAACTGAAAGTATATTTAAAAGATTTAAAAGCTAAATTGATAGGAAATATCGCTTTGGTAGACAGACACGACAACTATACGAGTGTATTGACCGTTATTCGCTGGATGATCGGCGGACAAAAAGAAAAATCAGGAATACTTCCAGCGGCCGGAGTTTCATATCAAGAAATAAATGGTGCCGTGAAATACGGACACATCATTAAATCTCATTTCAGAAATAATGATTTTGAAGGCTTACAACCTGATCTCGTAAAAAACGGAGCGATAGAAATAAGACCGTTCCTGGTGCGTGTAGAGAAGGTAGGAAACAAAATTTTCACCATTTGGTCAAACCTTATTATCAAGAAAAAAGAAAAACGACCGCTGCTTATCAAATTCTTTAAGGTATATTTGATGGCGGCTATATGGATTATATCCCCTATAGTGTTAGTTTTACACTTATTAACAACACCAATTTTTTGGTTCAAAAGACAGAAAGAAAAAAAATATTTACAAGGAATTAATTTAAAGTAGAATGTACGACGTATTTATAACAAAAGCATCCAAATACTTACCCAACGAGCCGGTTTCAAATGACGAAATGGAAACGTATCTTGGTTATATAAATGGCGCGAAGTCTAAAGCAAAAGGAATTATTTTAAGAAATAACAAGATCACCACAAGATATTATGCCTTAGATAAAGAAGGAAAACCTACGCATACAAATGCCCAGCTTACAGCAAAAGCAATTGAAGGACTTTTTGATGAACAATTCAAAAAAGAAGATATGAAGTTATTGTCTGTGGGAACCACTTCTCCGGATCAGATTCAGCCTTCACATGCTTCCATGGTTCACGGTGAACTGAACATCGGGAAATCTATTGAAATTAATACCGCTACAGGACTTTGTAACTCAGGAATGAATGCTTTGAACTATGGATTCCTTTCCATTAAAGCAGGAGTTCAGGAACAGGCTGTCTGTGCAGGTTCTGAAAGAATGTCAGCTTGGATGACCGCAGACAAGTTCAACCACGAAGCTGAAAATTTAATTTTACTGGAAGAAAGACCAATTATCGCTTTCAAAAGAGAATTTTTGAGATGGATGCTTTCTGACGGAGCCGGAGCTTTCCTATTGGAAAACAAACCAAGAGAAAACGAAACCAATTTAAAAGTAGAATGGATCGATTTCTATTCTTACGCTCATGAGATCGAAGCTTGTATGTATGCAGGTTGCGAAAAGCAGGAAGACGGAAGCTTACAATCCTGGGCAGATTATCCATCAGACGAATGGCTCAAGCAATCTATTTTTGCTTTAAAACAAGATACTAAAATTTTAGATAAATATATTCTAGTAAAAGGTGCCGAAAGTTTAAGATCATCTTTTGACAAACATACATTAGATCCGGAATCTATCGACCATGTATTGGCACACATTTCATCAGGATACTTTAAAGAAGGCTTAAAAGACGAATTTGCAAAAGTAGGATTGGACTTCCCTTGGGAAAAATGGTTCTATAACCTTTCAGACATCGGAAATATTGGTGCAGGTTCTATTTTTGTAGCCTTAGAAGAATTAATGAATTCAGGAAAACTGAAAAAAGGAGAAAAAGTACTTCTTTGCGTTCCTGAAAGTGGAAGATTTGCATATTCTTGTGCTTTATTAACGGTTTGCTAATGGAGAACAAATTACCAACAACTGACCAGAGTTTCGTGGAAAGCCTAATTCCACAAAGATTTCCTTTTGTAATGGTAAACAGCATTACAGCATATTCTGAAACACAATTGGTTTCAGGATTTGAAATAAGAGAGGAGAATATTTTTGTTCAGGACGGAATTTTTCAGGCTTCTGGGTTAGTAGAACATCAGGCGCAGAGTGTGGCTTTACACACCGGCTACAAATTCTATTTATTAGGAAAAGAAGCTCCGACAGGATATATTGGCGCTATCAAAACTTTTGAAGCAATACAGTTACCCAAATTGGGTGATAAGCTCACTTCAGAAGTTTCTATTATTAATGAAATGATGGGAGTAACTTTAGTAGATATTGTGACGAAGGTTAATGATGAGGTTATTGCTAAATCCCAGATGAAAACGGTTGTAATGTAATTTATACATTGGTAAACCTCATAGGTTTTAAAAATCGATGAGGTTTGCAAAATAAAATTGAAATTTTAATGGAAATCAAGGAAGAAAACATCATCAATATACACAATTTTCTCCCGCATCGTGAACCGATGCTGATGGCGGATTATATTCTGGAATTGACTAAAGAAAAAGTGATTACTTCCTTTGAAATAAAAGAAGACAATGTTTTTGTTCATAACAGTGAACTCGTTGAAGCAGGTTTAATCGAAAATTTAGCTCAAACCTGTTCATCCATTCTGGGACAAAGCTTCTTCGAAAATCCTGAAGCAGATACAAAAGTGATCGGTTTCATTACCAATATCAAGAAAATTGAAGTTTTTGCCTTACCAAAAGTGGGTGATAAAATCATTTCAAAAGCAGCATTGATATCTCAGTTTGAAAACATCTGTAATATCTTTTGTGAAACGTTCAATAATGATGAACTTCTGATAAGAGCTGAAATTAATTTGTTTATTCAAGAAGTAAAATACTAATAACCAATGAAAAAACAAGACCTTCCCCAAGACGAAAGCAATCTGAAATCAGCAAACATGACAGAAGTCTTGTATGTAACAGATGAGAATAACAACTATACTACCGCAAACAGTATTGGTTGGGATGTGAAAAAAGCCGCCTTAGAAGAATCTTTAGCGTTAATTAACGAAAGAATTGAAGAAGCAAAACAAAACGTTGCCAATAATATAATAAGTCCCATCATTTACTTCATGGAACTTAACAAAATGGATCTTCAGGTATTGGCTGCCTACGTCGGAATGTGGCAATGGCGGGTAAAAAGACACGGAAAACCAAAAATATTTAAAACACTAAGCGAATCCGTCCTGAAAAAATATGCCGATGCTTTCGGAATTTCAGTGGATGAATTAAAAAACTTCGACGGAAAATAATTAATTTAAAATAGAAAACATTCTGTTTGTCATTCTGACGAAGGAAGAATCTCTTTTAAAAAATTATCTCCCGAGATAAAAAGATAAAAGCTCAAATGGAACTTAATTTTGAACATCACCAAACAGCGCATTGCGAAAACGGTGTTGCCTCCAATTTATTATTGAACAAAGGATTAAAACTCAGCGAACCTATGATCTTCGGAATCGGTTCCGGATTGTTCTTTGTCTACTTACCCTTTTTAAAAGTAAATTTTGCTCCAGGGTTTAGCTATCGTCCGATGCCGGGCGCAATTTTCAGCAAAGCGGCAAAAAGACTGGGAATTAAAATAAAAAGAGAAAAATTTTCAAACCCGGCCGAAGCCCAGAAAGCTTTAGAAAGAAATTTAAATCAAAATATACCGACAGGATTACAGGTAGGAGTTTTTAACTTAACCTATTTCCCTGAAGAATATAAATTCCATTTCAACGCCCACAATTTGGTCGTATATGGAAAAGAAGACGGAAAATTCCTGATCAGCGATCCTGTGATGGATTACACCACAACCCTTACCGAAGCAGAACTTGAAAAGGTAAGATATGCCAAAGGAGCACTTCCTCCAAAAGGTCACATGTACTACCCTACTTACATTCCTGAAAATGTAAACCTGGAGGAAGCCATCAAAAAAGGGATCAAAGATACCTGTAAAAATATGTTGGCTCCCGTTCCTTTAATTGGGGTAAAAGCTATGCGATGGGTCGCAAAAAACATCCCGAAATGGGCTGAGAAAAAAGGTACAAAAGTGACCAATCATTATCTTGGCCAATTGATCAGAATGCAGGAAGAAATAGGAACCGGAGGCGGTGGTTTCAGATTTATCTATGGCGCATTTTTACAGGAAGCTGCCGTAATTCTAAAAAACGATCAGTTAAAAGAATTATCCAAGGAAATCACAACAATCGGTGACCTTTGGAGAGATTTTGCAGTGGATATTGCAAGAGTTTATAAAAACAGAAACTCGAAAAGCGACATCTACAACCAGCTTTCAAAAACCCTGCTTCATATTGCAGATCTGGAAGAAGCTTTTTATAAAAAACTGAAAAAAGCGATCTAAATGGAGAACTTTATTGAGATTAAAAATTTATACAAAAAATATAAAAATGCAGAAGAATTTTCTGTAAATGACATCTCGCTGAATATTGAGAAAGAAGAAATCTACGGAATTCTCGGACCAAACGGAGCAGGAAAAACAACATTAATTTCCATGCTTTCAGGATTGATAAAACCAACTTCGGGAAGTTTTAAAATCAACGGACTCTCTCCTCAAAAAGACGGTTTTAAATTAAGACAAATCATCGGGATCGTTCCGCAGGAATACGCTTTATACCCTACGTTGACTGCCAAAGAAAACTTAATGTATTTCGGAAGTCTTTACGGTTTAAGTCACAAAAAATTAAGAAATGCGATTGATGAATCCCTAGAAATTATGGGATTATCAAAATTTGCTGATAAAAAAGTAGAACAGTTCTCAGGAGGAATGAAGCGCCGTTGTAATCTGATTGCAGGAACCCTTCACAACCCTAAAGTTTTATTTCTGGATGAACCAACTGTCGGAGTTGATGTTCAGTCTAAAAAAGCCATTATCGACTATCTTTTGGATTTGAATAAAAAAGGAACGTGTATCATTTATACCTCACATCACCTTTCAGAAGCAGAAGAATTCTGTACAAAAATCGCCATTATTGATCACGGAAAAATCCATGCAGTCGGAACCCCTGAAGAATTGGTGAACAGAGTCGCGAGTGCCGAAAACCTAGAAGACGTTTTCATTTCATTAACCGGAAAAGAATTAAGAGATGTTGTTGTATAAATTATGGAGAAGCTTCGTTAAAGAAGTTCTTTTACTGAAAAGAGATATCGGAGGAATCGTCATCATTTTCGTGATGCCTTTATTGCTGATTATCACCATTACTTTAATTCAGGATTCTACCTTCAAAAACCTTGAAGGCTCAAAAATCCCGATTATTTTCATTGATAACGATAAATCTGAAGTTTCAAAAAATATAAAACACGAACTGGAAAACAGCAAAACTTTCCAACTATTGACCAATTACACTGAAAAATCCGCCCAAGATGCTGTTTTCAGTGGAGATTATCAGATGGCAATCGTTATTCCTCAGAATTTAACGAAAGATTTAAATTCAAATATCGATGCAAAAGTTCAGGCGATTGTAAGCTCCTTTGGATTGGAGGAAAATTCAAACCAAAAAGTTCCCGTTCCAGCTATAAAAGCCAAAGAAATTCATTTATACTTTGATCCTGCAACCAATGCCGGATTCAAAAATTCTGTAATGAATTCCGTGAACAAAATGGTATTTGAGATCGAGAATAAAAAGATTTACAAAGCGTTCCAGGATCAATTGGGCACCACTGAAAATCTTGAAGAAAATAAAAACCTAATCAGTTTCAAAGAAATCACCCCGAGAAAAGGAGCCATGGAAGTGATTCCAAATTCAGTTCAGCACAACGTTCCGGCTTGGGCATTGTTCGCAATATTCTTTATTGTAGTGCCTTTATCTATTAATCTGGTTAAAGAAAAAAGCCAGGGAACAAGTGTAAGAGCAAGAATCAGCCCGACTCCTTATTTCATCCATATTTTAGGAAAAACATTTACTTATCTTATCATCTGTATGATTCAGTTTTTACTGATGGTTGCCGTAGGAATTTACCTTTTCCCTTATATGGATTTACCGCAGTTTGATGTTACAGGAAAAATGTTCCAGCTTATTGTTGTGACTTTATTCTCTGGTTTGGCAGCGATTGGATTTGGCGTTTTATTGGGAACAATTGCTGATACACAGGAACAGTCTGCACCATTTGGAGCAACATCCGTTGTAGTTTTGGCTGCCATCGGAGGAATTTGGGTTCCTGTATTTTTAATGCCTGAATTCATGCAATCTGTAGCCAAATTCTCTCCTATGAATTGGGGATTAAATGCTTATTATGACATCATTTTAAGAAACAGCGGAATCGGCGGAATTGC
Organism: Chryseobacterium tagetis; assembly: GCF_016735585.2. Taxonomy (GTDB): domain Bacteria; phylum Bacteroidota; class Bacteroidia; order Flavobacteriales; family Weeksellaceae; genus Chryseobacterium; species Chryseobacterium tagetis. The sequence continues at coordinate 929,643 of NZ_JAERSE020000002.1, read as the reverse complement.
AAAAGAGTTAACATTCTTATTTTTATTTTATCTTGCGATGGTCGGGATTTCATTAATTTACGAAAGAAAACAAAATGCAGTCTAAAGAAAATTTAACTTGTACAGAAGTTGTTCGAGTAAGGTTCAATGAAACAGATCCGCTGGGAATTGTTTGGCACGGTCATTACATTGTGTACTTCGAGGACGGTAGAGAAGCTTTCGGAAGACAGCACGGTTTGACCTATCTTGATATTCAGAAAGCAGGATTTGTAACACCGATTGTAAAAAGCACATGCGAACATTTTCTTCCTTTAAAATATGGAGAAACGTTCAAGATCGTGACCACTTTTGTGAACTCCAATTCGGCAAAATTAATTTACAGATACGAACTCTTCAACGAAGAAAATAAATTGGTCTGCTCAGGAGAAACCATTCAGGTATTCTTAGATTCAGACAATAATTTATGTTTATATAATCCTGAGTTTTTTCAGGCTTGGAAAGATAAAATGGGATTATAATGAAGAAGGAAATTTACATTACAGATTATAACTGCGTCACCCCTTTAGGATTTGATGTTCCTTCAAACTGGAATGCTCTTTTAGAAGGGAAATCCGGCGTAGCTTTACATAAAATTATAGAAAATCAAGAGCCTTTTTATGCTTCTATGATTGATTCTGAAAAACTGGATAAAGAGTTTAAGAGATTCTTCAACGGAACTCAGAATGACAGTACAAAATTCACAAGGCTCGAAAAAATGTTTTTGCTGAGTTTAAAACCTTTAGTTGAAAAACATCAGATTTCAGACAATACAGCTTTTATTTTATCTACAACAAAAGGAAATATCAGCTTATTAAAAAACCAATCCACTTTACCGGAAGGTGTTTTTCTTTCCAGCTTAGCTCAAAAGATCGCTGATTTTTTTGGATTTAAAACGAAACCAATTGTTGTTTCCAACGCCTGTGTTTCGGGAGTAATGGCGATTGCTGTTGCGAAAAATATGATTCAGGCAGGAAAATACAAAGATGCTTTTGTCATTGCCGGAGATGAGATTTCAGAATTTGTGATTTCAGGATTTAATTCATTTCAGGCAATCGGAACGGAAATCTGCAAACCTTACGACAAAAACCGTGACGGAATAAATATAGGCGAAGCAACCGCAGCAATTTATATTACTGGTCATTGCGAGGAACAGAGTGACGAAGCAATCCCACAAAACGAAAAATTTAGTTTTAAAGTTTTGGGAGATTCAGCAATTAACGATGCGAACCATATTTCCGGCCCATCAAGAACTGGTGACGGATTGTTCGCAAGCATCAAAAATGCAATAACAGAAGCCCAAGTTTCGGCAGAGCAGATTAATTTTATTTCTGCACACGGAACGGCGACAATATATAACGACGAAATGGAAGCCATCGCTTTCAATAGAATGGAATTACAAAATATTCCTCTAAACAGCATGAAAGGTTATTACGGTCATTGTTTAGGTGCTTCTGGATTGTTGGAAAGTATTATTTCGATGGAATCTGCTTTGAATAATACATTGATTCCATCAAAAAATTTCGAAGAAACGGGAACTTCCCAATCTTTGAATATTATTAAAGAAAACCAACCTGCAGAAATCAAATATATTTTGAAAACAGCCTCAGGTTTTGGCGGGTGTAATGCGGCAATTGTTTTGGAAAAATGTTAAAATGATACCCATGAAGAAAACAGACATTTGCACCATACAAAACTCAAAAATCGTTCTGAACAACGAAATTATTTTTGAAACCCAGACTGAAAACTTTTCAGACTTCGCAAAAGAAGCCTATAAAACTTTAGAACTAAATTATCCAAAATTCCACAAAATGGATAGTTTAAGTAAACTCGCCTTTCTTGCCTCTGAAATGATTTTAAAAGATGAAGATCACAGCAGAACAGCTTTGGTTTTTGCCAACAGGTCATCAAGTTTAGATACCGATTTTAAATATCAGGAAAGCATCAATTCACAGGAAAATTATTTTCCGAGTCCAGCTGTTTTCGTGTATACTTTACCGAACATTTGTGTGGGGGAAATCAGTATTAAACATAAAATGCAGACAGAGAATGCTTTTTTTGTTTTGGACGAATTTGATGAAAAATTTTTAAACGATTACTCAGAGCAGATCTTACAGTCAGGAAAGGCTGATAAAGTATTGTGCGGTTGGGTAGAGCTATATCAGGAAAGTTATAATGCTTTCGTATATTTGTTAACAATATAAAAAATATACAATTTGTTATTTAAAAGAGAAATTAAATCTCCTAAAATGACAATTTTAGAAATTAAATTATGGAAAACTTAAGAGAAGAATTAAAACACAAAATTATCGAAGTCCTTAACCTTGAAGACGTGGCAGTAGAAGAAATCAAAGATACAGATCCTTTATTCGGAGGAGGTCTTGGATTGGATTCCATCGACGCGCTTGAATTAATCGTTCTTCTTGATAAAGAATACGGAATCAAATTATCTGATCCTAAAAAAGGAAAAGAGATTTTCGCTTCTATCGAGACAATGGCGAAATTCATTGAAGAAAACAGAACAAAATAAATTAATATACCAATGTATCAATCGGCGTAAACCGTTGTATTGATACATTGTTACATTTTGCAAAATGGGTCAAAAAATTGCCATAACAGGAATGGGCATCATTTCCGCGATTGGAAACAATGTGGAAGAAAATTTGAGTTCGTTAAAAACCGGAAAACATGGGATTTCAGACATTCAGTTGTTTGAAACACGCCATACCGGAAATATAAAAACGGGCGAGATCAAATTATCTAATGAAGAGCTTGTGCAAAAACTTCAGTTACATGAAGACAATAATGCTACAAGAACCTCTTTATTAGGGATGGTTGCCGCAAAAGAAGCCGTAGAAAGTGCCGGAATTTCTGACATTAATGAATATAAAACAGGATTGATTTCCTCAACAAGTGTTGGCGGAATGGATATCACCGAAAAATACTTCTACACCTACGAAGACTTCCCTGAAAAGCAAAAATATATTGACGCTCATGATGCCGGAAATTCATCATTGCTGATTGCAGATTATTTGGGCTTACAAGGAATGGTTTCTACCATCAGTACAGCCTGTTCATCTGCTGCAAACGCAATTATGATGGGCGCAAAGCTTATTAAAAACGGTATTTTAGACCGCGTAATTGTCGGTGGAACAGATTCTCTTTCAAAATTTACGTTGAATGGTTTCAGCACATTGATGATCCTTACAGATTCTTACAACACTCCTTTTGACAATGACAGAAAAGGTCTGAATTTAGGGGAAGCAGCCGCTTTCATCGTTTTAGAATCTGATGAAGTCGTGAAAAAGGAAAATAAAAAAGTCCTAGGTTATCTTTCAGGATACGGAAATGCCAATGATGCTCATCACCAAACCGCTTCTTCAGAGAACGGACAAGGCGCTTATTTAGCCATGGAAAAAGCATTAAAAGTTTCCGGTTTAGAGAAAGAAAATATTGATTACATCAACGTTCACGGAACAGCAACGCCTAATAATGATTTATCGGAAGGAATTGCGATGATCAGAATTTTTGGAGAAAATAACGTTCCGGAATTCAGTTCTACAAAAGCCTTTACAGGTCATACTTTGGCTGCGGCTGCAGGAATTGAAGCCGTTTATTCTTTATTAGCGATTCAGAACAATATCATTTTCCCAAATCTTAATTTTAAAACAAAAATGGAAGAATTTGATTTGACACCTGTGACTGAACTTAAAGAGAAAAATATCAACCACGTTCTTTCCAATTCGTTTGGTTTTGGGGGAAATTGTTCAACTTTAATTTTCTCAAAATCATGAGTCCCGTTTACATCAACAGTGCAGCCTGTATCTCAGTTCAGGACACTTTAAATGAGAATTTCTTTCAAAATTTACAGCCTGTAAACTTGTCTCAAGTTGTAAAAGCTATTGAACCCAATTACAAAGAATTCATTCCACCTGCAGCAAGCAGAAGAATGTCTAAAACAGTAAAAATGAGTTCCGTAGCATCAAAATATGCTTTACAAGAGGCAGGAATCGAAAATCCTGATGCAATTATCGTAGGAACAGGAATGGGTTGTTCTCAGGATTCTGAAAAATTTCTAAAAAATGTGATAGATAATAATGAAGAGTTCTTAACTCCAACTTATTTTATTCAATCCACTCACAATACTGTTGCCGGACAAATTGCTTTAGGTTTGCAGTGTCATGCGTACAATTTCACGTATGTCAATACTTCTTCGTCTCTGGAATTCTCTTTTTTAGATGCAAAACTACAGATCAATGATGGAGAAGCAGATAACGTTTTGGTAGGTTCTACAGACGAACAAACCGACCGAACCATGGAATTGTATAGATTAAACAACACCATTAAAAAAGAAGAAGATCTTCCTGTTGATTATTTAAAATCAACAACCAATGGAGTCATTTGGGGAGAAGGAGCCAGCTTTTTTGTTTTAGGAAAAGATAAAACGGAAAATTCTTACGCTCAACTGAAAGACATTCAGATTAGCAGCAGATTAGATTTAAATGAAACCCAACAATTTATTGAAGGTTTTTTAGCTAAAAATCAATTAACTTCGAATGATATTGATGCTGTGATTTTAGGCTTCAGCGGAGATGCAAAATCTGATGTTTACTATACGAAAGCAATGGATGTATTTCAACATTCAGCTTTATTGTATTATAAACATTTGAGTGGAGAATTCAATACAGCAAGTGGTTTCTCAACATTTATGGCATGTCATATTCTTAAAAATCAAGAAATTCAGGAAGTGATGATGATTAATGATTTAAAGAAAGAAGGAATTAAAAAAATTCTGCTTTATAATCATTTGGGAGGAAATGATCATAGCTTGGTTTTGCTGGAGAGGGCTTAATTAATTTAATTGTAATGTAAATCCATCAGTCTCTTTGTCGTTCAGAGCGAAACGAAGTAGATCGTGGAATCTAAACAACTTTAAAACTCTATCGAGATTCCTACGGAATGACAAATATACCGTTTAAAGCAACTGAATATTTAACTCAAAATAAAAGATGAAACATTACCTATTTATCTTATTTTATCTTTTCTGTAACGTTTTTATTTATGCGTTTCACGGGACTTTTTGGGTGTATTTCTTTTGTTTTCTTGGGTTTACTGCAGTTTTGACATGGGGTTCGTTTGATATTACATTAGGGTATTTCATCGACAGTATTACTCATAAAAGGACAAAAATCAAAGAAGTTGCTTTGACTTTCGATGATGGGCCGACCGAGTTTACACCGAAATTTTTAGATTTGTTAAAAGAGAATAACATACAAGCTACTTTTTTCTGTATTGGAAAACAGATTGAAAAATATCCTGAAACTTTTCAACGGATTATTGAAGAAGGACATACTATTGGAAATCATACCTATTTGCATTCTAACAACACAGGGTTTCTATCTACCTCAAAAATGGTTGAAGAAATTGAAAAATGTGATAAAATCATGTTAAAAGTTGGAAATCTAAAAACCGATTTATACCGTCCTCCTTTTGGAGTTACCAATCCAAATATTGGAAAAGCAATAAAAAAAACTCACAAAAATAGCATCGGCTGGAATGTCCGTTCTTTGGATACCATTACAGAGGATGAGAAAAAAATTTACCAAAAAGTTACCAAAGGTCTCAAAAAAGGAAGCATTATTCTCCTTCATGACACTTCAGAAAAAACATATAATGTGTTGGTAGATTTATTAGTATTTTTGAAGGATAAAAACTACTCAACTTTTACGGTTGATACTATCTCAACCACAAAAGAGACAAAAGTTTTTAAATAGAAATTTTAAGTTGAAATATCTATCTGTAACAAGAACACATAAGTTTTGAAAAAGATTTTTATCTCTGTGAACTTTATATCTTCAAAGTATTCAACTTAAATCATCTTTTGTGACTTTTGTGGTTAATTAAAAAATAATATAATGATTAAAAATATTGCTTTCGGAGCTTTTTTATTAGTTTCAGGGTTCTTTTTTGCACAAAATACAGCAATGTCAGGAGCTGAATCTAAAGCATTTGTCAGTAAAGTTTCATCGGAAACTAAAGAAATAAAAACCTTGCAAAGTGACTTCACCCAAACCAAGAAAATGGATTTTCTGGACAAAAGCATTGTCACTTACGGAAAAATGTCGTTAAAAACACCGAATATGCTGAGCTGGAAATACACAAAGCCTTATCAGTACAGCATTGTTTTCAAGGATAATAAAATCTTCATCAACGATCAGGGAAAGAAATCTTCTGTTGATGCCAAAAGCAAAACATTTGAAAAAATCAATAAACTGATTGTAGGAAGTTCAAACGGACAGATGTTCAACGATCCTGAATTTTCCGTGTCTTATTTTAAGAATGCTAATTTCAACATCGCAAAATTTACTCCGAAATCTGCTCAATTGCTAAAATACATCAAGCAGATTGAATTAAGCTTTCCAAAAGGGCAATCTACAGTTTCGCAGGTCAATATGACGGAAGCTTCCGGAGATACCACAAATATTGTTTTCAAAAATACTAAAATCAATGCGCCGATCGCTGCTTCAGAATTCAGTTTATAGTCTGATCTTATTATGGTTTGTTTCCTGTAAAACGTACAAACTTACAGATGTAAAAACCGTTTCCGGTTCTGAAAAAGAGGTCGAAAATTTATACTTTTCTTCCAATGACGATTATGTTTATAAATGTCAGATGGATATTTATAAAAATCATGTCAGCGGAATTCTGATTATCAAAAAGATCAGCGAAACGACACACCGTGTTGCCATGACATCGGATTTTGGAAATAAATTAATTGATTTTGAGATTTCAGACAATGATTTTAAACTAAATTATGTTCTTCCTGATCTGGATAAAAAAATCGTCATCAATTTCTTAAAGAATGATTTTCAGCAACTTTTAAAAAGACAATATCCTGTCAATGAAAGTTTTGAAAATGAAAATTCTAAGATCTATCTTTCAAAAATTGATAAAAAAGTTTATTATTTATTCTTCAACAAAGAAAATAATTTACTGAAACAAATCATCTACACGAAAAATAATAAGGAAAAAATCGATTTCACTTTTGATGCAAAAAAACATATCTTCGCGGATAGTTTGAACCTTCAGCATAAAGATTTCAAAATCAATATAAAACTATTTCAAATAACCGAAACGGAATAACTGCATGAAAAAAATATCATTTTTACTTATTGTACTCATTTCAAGCTTATCTTTTGCACAGGTTACTTTCACACCGGGAATAAGGGGAGGAGTAAATTTTGCAAAGTTTACAGAAAATGACAGCGGATTTTACAACTGGTTTGAAGCGAGTGATGATTATTGGGCCAATGAAGAAAAAGTAAGAACAAGTTATATCACAGATTTCTATGTTGGTGCTTTCGGAAATATCCGTTTTTCTAAATTGTATGCTTTACAACCGGAAATCAATTATTCCAGACAGGGAACCATTATGAAGACGAGCACTCAGGAAACCAAGTCTGAACTGTCCTATCTTTCTCTACAGGCTGTGAACAAGTTTTATTTTAAGAATTTTAATTTGCATGCAGGAGTAAGTATTGATGTTTTGATTCATGACAAAAATTTTGATCCTTATAATAAAACAAATACCGATCTTGGAGTTTTAGTCGGTCTAGGATATGATATCACCAAAAATTTTGGTATTGAAGCAAGATTTAAAAAAGGGATGATTTCCCAGATCAAAACTACGAGTGAAGATCACACCAACCTTCTTTTCCAAACCGGAATTTACTATACTTTTAACACGAAAAAATAATTTATGCAGACTATCCTAAAAGGTTTTTATACATTAGACTCTTATCAGAAAACAGAGAATGGTAATTATATTGCTCAAATCAATCTGAACAAGGATCATGATATTTTTAAAGGTCATTTTCCGGGAAATCCTGTAACTCCGGGAGTTTGTATGATGCAGATCGTAAAGGAGCTGACAGAAGAGTTTACGGGCAAAAAATTGTTTTTAAAAACGGCTTCCAATGTAAAATTCATGGCAATCATCAATCCTTTTGAAACGCCTGAACTGACCCTTCAACTGGATATTTCTGAGAACGGGGAGGAAGTAAAAGTAAAAAACACTACTTCTTTTGGCGAGACAATTGCATTAAAAATGTCAGTAAACTATAAAAATCTGATCTAATGAAACTTATTGTAACTTTCCTCACTGCTTTTCTTTTGTTTTTCCAAACGGATCTTGAAACATTAAGAAACAGCTATGCAAAAGCCAATCTGTCGAATGCCAATATTGAAGCATTTATCAATACAGCTGAAAAGCAAACCGGTTCTGATGCTGTGACTAAAGGCTATAAAGCAGCTGCACAGATTATGGAGGCAAAAATTGCCAAGCAAAACAGAAAGTCTCTGGTGAAATCAGGCGCGACAAATTTAGAAAGTATTATCAAATCTAATCCTAATAATATTGAGCTTCGTCTGATAAGACTAAGTGTTCAGGAAAACATTCCAAGAATTGTAGGATACAGAGGAAGTCTAAAAGATGATAAAGCTTTCATTATCAATAACTACAGCAAGCAAAATACGGCCTTAAAAAACTATATTAAAAATTTTGCAGCACAATCTAAAACCATTTCGGCTGAAGAAAGAGCAACACTAAAATAAGACAATGACCCTCTCTGAAGTACAAAATGCAATTTCTGAAAAGAAAATCTGCGTTTTAATACCTACCTACAACAATGAAAAAACACTGAAAAGAGTCATTGACGGTGTTTTGGAATACACAGATAATATCATTGTCGTAAATGACGGTTCTACCGATTCTACGGCTCAGATTCTGCAAAATTATCCTGCTATTGACGTTATTTCTTTGCCTGAAAATAAAGGAAAGGGAAACGGATTAAGAACAGGATTTAAAAAAGCCAAACAATCAGGTTTTGATTACGCCATAACAATCGATTCTGACGGACAGCATTATCCGGATGACATTCCTGTTTTCGTACAAGCTTTATTAGAGGAAAATGAGGATATTTTACTCATTGGTAACCGTAATATGTCTCAAGACGGAATTCCTAAGAAAAGCAGCTTCGGAAACCGTTTTTCTAATTTCTGGTTCTGGTTTGAAACAGGAATTAGGCTTGAAGATACCCAATCCGGTTATAGATTATACCCTTTACATAAGATTCCTAAGAAATATTTCACTCCGAAATTTGAGTTTGAGATTGAAATTATTGTAAGGACAGCCTGGAGACATGTTCCTGTAAAAAATGTTCCGATCAAAGTCTTGTATGATCCTGCGGAAAGGGTTTCGCATTTCAGGCCATTTAAGGATTTCACGAGAATCAGTATTCTGAACACCATTTTGGTGACCATCACTTTATTGTATATTATTCCGAGAAATTTCATCAATAATTTCAGAAAGAAAAGCTTTAGAAGGTTTATAAAGGAAGATGTTCTCGAAAGTGACGGAACCAACCGAACAAAAGCATTTTCTGTAGCTCTCGGCGTTTTCATAGGTCTCTCTCCTTTTTGGGGATTTCAGACCTTACTGGTCATTTCTCTATCTGTTCTTCTTAAACTGAATAAAGTATTGGCGTTTGTAGCGTCCAATGTGAGTTTGCCTCCGTTTATCCCTTTTGTTATTGCTGCTTCTTTATTTTTAGGTGCTCCTTTTGTGAGCGGAGACAGTGATATTTTCAGTCAGGAACTGAACTTTGACCTGGTAAAAAATAATCTTCTTCAGTATATCATCGGAAGTATGATTTTAGCAAGCGGTGGATCTGTGATTTCTGGAATTGCGACTTTTCTTTTTTTGAATAAAGTAAACCCTGATAATAACTGATTTTTCTAGGTTCGTTACTAGTTTTAGGGTTTCGGCGGCGGCTTTGCCGCCGAAACCCTAAAACTACTTCAATTTTCCCAACGTTTTCTTTAAATATTTCGCCACATTTTCTTTATCCGGAACAGTCGTAATTTCTTTAGATAAAGCTTTTTCAAATTCAACTTTGGCTTTTGAATATTCTTTTCTGTTAAAATAATATTTCCCGGATTGATAATACACCCACCAAAAATCCGGATTTAAAGACTGATAATATGACACAAGATCATCCGTAAGAAAAATGTCTTTATTATTAATGGCATCATTAACTTCCGAACTCATGATTTTATACTGTTCATAATTTTCATATTCAGGAGAATCAATGAAAGGATCTTTGGCAATATTTAATTCTGATCTTGAAAATCTACCATTCTGCAATCTTTTTTCCGAGAAGATCTCATTCAGATCATAGCAGACAAATTCGCCCAATTGATACGGATTGGAAGAAACCCAAACCAATTTTTTCTGAGGCGAGAAAATCACGGCATGATGTGCCAAAAGCTGATTGATTGCTTTCTCATTACCGTAACCAATTTTTTCTCCTTTCAACCCTGATTTGTCTCTTAAAATTGAGGCCATTTTCTCAGGATTCAGCTTTTTATTTTCCTGCAAAAGCTCCTGTAATTTTTCGTAACGATATTCAGAATGGCTTTCTATGATATGCTTTTGGTTTCTTTTATCATTTTTGTAAGCATCAGACTGAAAGTGATTCGTACAGAAAACACGGTTTGTATTTTCCACTTTATACACGCCAAAATTATCTGGTGAAACTTCAATAATGACAGCGTTTTTATCATTTGCACTGCCTACAAGAATCGATTCTGAAACAAAGACTTTTCTCTTTTTGGCGATCGCAATAGCTTCATCTATATTTTTCGCGTACTGTAAAATCTCTCTTGTCACAAGCGAAATTGGTGTTTTTGCCGTTAATGGAATTTTAGATTTCCCTGCATTGATAGTCACTGTAATTCCTTCCTTATTCATTCCCGAAACGACTCCGATCATTCCCGGCCAGCTTACGGACAAATAAGGAATTCCTCCTTCTGGTTCAACGAATTCCACCAGTTTATTTTTAGCAAAATCATCTCCTACATAAAAGTCAAAATTCCTTCCGATCAACAGATCCCCGTCTTCTGTGTTTTCGTTCCATACCGCAAGAGAAGTACAGCCTACCATCATCAGATCCTGCATTGCATGACCAATATCGTGAGCTCCGTGCAGATATAAACTTCTCAGATATTTAGGGGCAATAAAATCATATTTGTCGGATGAATACTGAGATAATCCGTACAGTTCTGCCTGAAAATCATTTCTTACATTCAGATACATTTTTCGGTTGTACCATTTCAGAAAGTTCCTCAACAGGTTTTGTTTAAATTTTGAAGGAACAAATCCTTCTACTTTAGAGAAGAAAATCTCTTCCTGCTTCTGCATTAAACTTTGGGTTAAAGCTCCATTATTATAGCCTAATTGTAAAGGATTTCCTTTAATATACAGTTCCCAAAGTTGCTGTTTATTTTTCGTCAGATAATTTTGATTGAAGCTAAAAGTAGAATCGTTGATCTTATTCACTTTCGGAACTTCAAGCGAATACTCTCTTACATCGGGTAGGTGTTTTATTGATTTTCGAACGCCACAAGACGTGAAACTAGCAATAAAAAGAATACTAAATAAAAATCGCCAAATGTCATTCTGACGATAGGAAGAATCTCTACGAATTAATTTAGATTCTTCACTACATTTCATTCCGTTCAGAATGACAGGTTGCAAAGTCATTTTGCTATTATTCCTCACTTTTATTTTTATTAATCATTTGTGTTAATCTCTCATCAATAATCTCTTTACCGAGAATCTCTGCACAGGTATTGAATCCACCGATGGTACAGCCCAAAATTCCATGCATATTTACAGATTGTCCGGTAAGGAACAGGTTATCGATCTTTGTACGGGGAGAAACCATTGTTTTTAAAGGATTTTCGGAGGTTTTGGCATATCCGTACATATTTCCGTCAAAGCTTCCGATATAATCGCGATAGGATAAAGGTGAAGAAGTGTACACCTTTTTTACAGCATCTCTCAAACCGGGAATTTTCCGTTCGAGAGCAGCAATCATTTTTTCGGCTTTTTCCAATTTGAACTGCTCATACAATTTCCCTCTTTCATGTTCGTCTGCAACGGTATTAAATGTTTTTTTCCATCCTTTTACCTCTTCAAAATCCATATAGGAAATAGCGGTAAGACTTTCTGCAAATTCAGGATGCTGTTTAGAAGGCGTTGTGGAAAGCATATAGGTTTCCGGCCATGAATTTTTATCGTAGCGATAGGCATTCCAAACCAATTCTTCGGATGAATAATGGTAAATATTGTAATCGTAGTTCGGAACTAAATTCGATTTAAGCACCAAATACACACTGAAACAGGAAGAAACAGGTTCCCAACTCAGAACACGATTCAGAAAAGATTTTTTCAGTCGTTCTTTCCCAATTAACGTAATTAGTGATCGGATGTCAATATTTGAAATAAATTTACTGGCAGAATATTCTTTCCCTGATTTGGTTTTTACTGAAGTCAACCTATTTTCTTCGTTAAAAATCATTTCAGAAACTTCAGAATGGCGATGAATTTCGGCTCCATATTCACGGAGTTTTTTTACTAAAAGCTTTGCAATCTGGCTTCCTCCTTTAAGACATTTATAAGCACTTTGGATATAGGAATTAACCGTCAATGCATGCACATAAAAAGGCGTGTTTTCAGAATCTCCTGCATATAGAAAATTAGAGCCTAGCAAAACAGACTGTAGTTTTTTATTCGAAGTGATTGATTCTATAAATCTTCTTGTATTCAAGTGGAGAATTTCCTCGTTATAGTTGTCTTTTCCTACGACATTATATCTTGGGAAATAATTACAGATTTCCTGGATCTCCTGACAATAGGTTTCCAAATTCTCTTTTTCTTCAGGGAAAAAATGAGCCAATTGGTTGACAAAATTTTCATAACCTTGCGCATGAGGATATTCGGTTTCATCTTCTCCAAAGGTAATTTTATCATACCCATCTTCATTCATTTTATAAAGCTGAAGCTCATTCATGATTTCCAGATAGGAGAAGAAACGGTTGAGATTCTGACCTTCTGAAAGTCCTCCAAGATAATGAACACCGGTATCAAAAATCAATTTATCCCTTGAAAATGTCTGTAGATTTCCTCCAAACTGGTTATTTTTTTCCAACACACATACCTTCTGCCCTTCTTTAGCCAGAATAAGAGCCGAAACAAGACCTCCCAATCCGCTTCCGATTACAAGTATGTCAAATTCTTTTTTCAAGAGAAAATTAATTGTTAGGAAATTTAGAAATCATTTTATTTAACGCAAAGTCTGCAAAGATCTTTTTACAAACCGACTGTCTTTTAAGAACATAAAGACGTTCACACTCAGCAAAGTAAAAATTAGTCTAAGAAAACCAAAGCAAAAATGGAATAATCCCTAAAAGAACCTTAATGTTTTGAGTTTAAATATTAGCTTTTTCTACGGTAAAAGTATGGAATTAATCAATATCATCCCAAAAATCAAAGTAATTGAACCATTGCAGCGGATATTTTTTCAGCATGGTTTCAAGATTTTGGGTGTAGGAATTTAAAAGTCCCTGTGCATCGCGCTTTTTGATATTTTGAGCGACTCTTGCATATAAATGGTAATGAAGATTTTTTTCTTTCATTACATAGACATAGACCACCGGAACTCCCAGTCTGGAAGCAATAAGGAATGGACCAGCCGGAAATTTCGCTGTTTTGCCCAGCAATTCTCCCTCCAGATATTTTGAGCCTTCAAAGTAACGGTCTCCGGTAAAGCAGATCAGTTCGTTTTTAGATAAAGCTTCATTAATATCGAAAATGTGCGACATATCGTCTTTTACATAGATGAATTTAATGGAACTCTTATTAACAGAAACACTTTCAAGGTATTCTTTGATCACGGTAACTTCCTGATCTGTAGTTACCAGATTAATTTGGCAATCAAAATCAATGTCTGCAAAAAAACGTTCGGCAATTTCAAAATTTCCGATGTGAGCACTGATCAAAACTCCTCCTTTTTTTTCTGCTAAAAGGTTTTTAAGATTTTCAACACCGTCAAATTCGTACGTATATTTTTCTCTAAGCCCCGCAGAAATTGCAGTTTTATCAATCAAGACCTGACCAAAAGTGAAATAACTTTTAAAAACAGAAAGCTTTGTTTTCCAAGAATTATAGTTAAGTCTTTTATTAAAATAATAAGAAATATATCGGTTGCTTTTTTTCAGAAATAAAAAATAGTAAGCCGCAACGAAATATAAAACAAAATATGAACTCCTGATTCCGATATTTCTAATGCACCAAACGAATATTTTATATCCTAAAATAGTGCCTTTGGATTTACCTTTCCATTTGTTCATAGTTCAAATTTAGCAATATATGAGTCTAACAATGTAACACTATTTTAAACATTGAAAACTGTCAGATTGCTATATTGTTACATTGTTAGAGTAGATTTTTAATCGATAGTTATGCGTTTTTTTCAGCGATTTTATTTTCGATAGTCGTGTAGAAATCCTCAAATGTTACCATTTGTTTGAAGTCTGCTTCTCCTAATTTCACTCCGAAATTAGATTCTATTACTACTACAAGATCAATATAATCCAGACTGTCTAAACCAAGGGTCTTCTTAAGATTAGCCTCATTGCTGATCTCATCTCCGTCTACTTCAAATTCATTAATCAAAAAATCATTTGCTATAGCAATAATTTTTTCTCTTTCCATGTTTTTAATCAAATTTTTTAACTATTAATGCGGAATTGGTTCCCCCAAATCCGAAAGAATTCGACAAAAATACATCAATTTTTTGACTTTTTGTTTTTGAGACCAGATTTATCTTTTGAGCATCTTCGTCCGGAGTTTCCAGATTGATATTCGGAGCGATGAAATCATTCTGCATCATCAGAATGGAATAAATCACCTCACTTGCACCTGCCATCCAGCATTCATGTCCCGTCATTGATTTTGTAGAACTTACCGGAACTTCGCTTCCGAAGATCTCATGAATCGCTCTCGCTTCGTTGGTATCTCCGATAGGCGTAGAAGTTGCATGAGCATTAATATAGTCTATATTTCCGGCTTCTAACCCTGACTGTTTCAAAGCTCTGTTCATTGCTAAAGCCGGTCCGTCAACATTCGGTGTTGAGATGTGACCTCCGTTGGAAGAGAAACCGTATCCTACGATTTCTGCCAAAATCGGCACCCCTCTTCTTTGCGCAGATTCTAAGCTTTCAACAATTAAAGTTGCTGCTCCTCCGCTTGGAATAAGCCCGTCTCTGGCTGAATCAAAAGGTCTTGATGCTTTTGTAGGTTCATCTTCTCTTACTGAGAAAACACCTAAGCCGTCAAAACTAGCCATTGAATATTTATTGGTTTCCTGTGCACCACCGCAAACAATCATATCCTGAAACCCGTTTTTGATCATCATATAAGCCAATCCAAGTGAATGTGATCCGCTTGCACAGGCTGCACTGATGGTAAGATTAATCCCTCTCAACTTGAATATCGTTGAAAGGTTCATCGTAACGGTAGAGTTCATCGATTTGAAGATCGCTCCGGAACCCATGAGTGTTGTATCTTTCTTTTCTCTGGCAATGTCGATAGATTCTACCACCGCCTGAGAAACACTGTCATTTCCATATAAAATCCCAACTTCATGGGCATCCAGGAAATCCTGATCTAGATTTGCCTGTTTAAGTGCATCAATGGTCGCAAGATAAGCATATTCGCTTTCTTCTCCCATGCTTACACGTTGTCTTCTGTTCAAAAGATTTTTCAGATCCGGTTTCGGAACAACTCCCGTAAGACCCGATCTGAACCCGAACTCTTTTCTTTCTTTATCTAAAATAATTCCGGATTTACCTTGATATAGGGATTCTCTGACTTCTTCCAGAGAAGTTCCGATGCAAGAATAAATTCCCATTCCGGTAATTACAACCCTATTTTCCATGCTTTTAAAATTTAGCAATGTATCAGTTTACCAGTGTAACAATTTTTAAATCGAATTCAATTGTTACATTGTTAAATTGTTACATTATTTAAGAGTATATTCCACCATTAATATTAATGACTTCCCCCGTAATGTAAGAAGCTTTTCTAGACGCCAGAAATGCAACTAAGTCTGCTACTTCTTCGGCTTCTCCAAATCTGTTGGCAGGAATCATTGCTTTCAATTCATCTTCATTAAAATCCTGCGTCATATCTGTTCTGATAAATCCAGGTGCTACTGCATTTACCGTAATATTTCTCTTTGCCACTTCCTGAGCCAACGCTTTTGTAGCTCCTACCAAAGCTCCTTTTGCCGCAGAATAATTGGTTTGTCCGGCAGTTCCTTTCACCCCCGAAACCGAAACCATATTGATAATTCTACCGTATTTGTTACGCAACAGTTTCTGAATAAAGAAATTCGTCACGTTATAAAAACCATTTAAACTTGTATTGATCACAGAATTCCAGTCTTCACTCGGCATCCACATAAATAATCCGTCTCTTGTAATTCCGGCATTATTTACAATAACTTCAACTACAGCATTTGGATTGTTTTCCTGCCATTTTGTTAAAATGTTTTGAGTTTCTTCAGCATTTCCAACATCAAATTTCAGAATTTCTCCCGTTGCTCCCAGTTCTTCAACAGCAGCCAAAGTTTCTTTTGCCGCAGCTTCATTAGAAGTGTAGTTGATCAGGAGGTGATAATTTTTTTCTTCTGCGAGTTTTAAACAGATTGCTCTTCCGATTCCTCTGGAGCCCCCTGTTACAATAGCACATTTCATGGTATTTTAATTCTTAATTTATATAGTATTGACAAGTGAACCTCATCAATAATTACATGTTCTTGAAATATTTTTTTACTTCTTCAAGATATGGATACATAATCATATCTTCTGAAAAAGCAGGAATGATCTTTCTAATATCATCATACAACGTTTTCGTTGCTGAAGAAACTTTATCCTGATATCCCAGATATTCGATCGCCTGAACAATGGTGATGGCTTCAATAGAAAGAACTTCAAATGCATTTTCGATCACCTTTCTGCAAATTACGGCAGCATTTGTTCCCATACTCACAATATCCTGATTGTCATTATTATTAGGAATACTATGCACATACATTGAGTTTGACAGCATCTGACTTTCTGCCGTAGTAGAAGTAGCCGTAAACTGAACTCCCTGCATTCCGAAATTAAACCCTAATTTCCCTAAATTTACAAAAGGAGGTAAAATTTCGTTGATCTTAGCATTCAAAAGATAGTTAAGCTGTCTTTCTGCCAACATGGTCAGTTTGGTAACCACAATCTTCAGTTTGTCCATTTCCAAAGAAATATAGTCTCCATGGAAATTTCCTCCGTGATAAACATGCTGATCTTCAACATTAATAATCGGATTATCATTTGCTGAATTGATCTCATCTTCAAGAACTTTCTCTGTAAACTCCAACGTATCCAGAACAGGTCCTAAGATCTGCGGCACACATCGTATTGAGTAATATTCCTGAACTTTATCTTTAAAAACTTTATCCTGCTCTTCAAAGTGAGTATAAAGGTGTTCTTCTCTTTTTCTCACTAATTTACTGTCTGCCAAATGATTTCTCATTTTCTCAGCAATTTTTTGCTGACCGACATGTCTTTTTGTTCCGTTTAATGCTGCTGATAAGTGATCATCATAAGCCAGAACAATCTCATTAATTGCACAAGAAAGTTTGATTGAAATATCGGTCAACTGGTTGGCTTTATAAGCATTCACCGCACCAATTCCTGACATTACGGAAGTTCCGTTCATTAAAGCCAGCCCTTCACGAATTTCTACATGAATAGGTTCCAGTCCTTCAATGGCAAAAATTTCTTTGGTCGATCTTCTTTCTCCTTTATAAAAAACTTCTCCTTCACCAATCAGCACTAATGCTAAATGAGCCAACTGTACCAAATCTCCACTCGCTCCTACACCTCCATGCTCAAAAATAAGAGGTGTAATATTTCTATTAATAAGTTCTTTAAGTAAATTTACTACAGAAACATGAACTCCGGAATTTCCCAGAGATAATGTATTCAGCCTTGCCAACATAGCAGCTTTCACCTCATCTTCAGGCAAAGGGTTTCCGATTCCTGAAGAATGGCTTCTGATCAGATTATATTGTAACTGATGGGTATCATCATCATTGATCTTGAACTGTGCCATCGGTCCAAAACCGGTATTGACACCATATATTACTTTATTTTTAGAAAAATCCTTCAGAAACTGAAAGCTTGTTTCCACTCTCTGTAAAAGAGTTTCATTAAGCTCTATAGTCTCTTTTCCGATAATAATCTTTTGAAAATCCGTCAGTTCTAAAAAGTCATTTATTTTCATCAATTAAAAGTAATAATATATAATTTTGTAATATGTAATTAATTGTCACTAATTTTGCGGCAAAGATAGAAGTAATTCTCAAAATAAAAAATCCAAAGATGAACAAAGAATTTGTTGACGTTCTCGTAATCGGAGCTGGACCTTCCGGATGCGTATCTTCTTCATACTTAAAGAAGAACAATGTCAGCGTGAAAGTTGTTGAAAAAACAAAATTTCCAAGATTGGTTGTAGGCGAAAGTTTAATTCCGAGAGTAATGGATCATTTTGATGAAGCCGGGCTCTTCCCTGCTTTGGATAAAATGGGCTTTGAAAAAAAACTTGGAGCAAGATTCTTGAGAGGAGACGAAGTCTGTATTTTTGATTTTAGTGATAAATTCGGAGAAGGTTGGGACTGGACCTGGCAGGTTCCGAGAGCTGATTTTGACAATACATTGGCACAGGAAGTCATCAACAAAGGTATTGATCTGGAATTTGAATCGGAAGTAATAGACATTAAGTTTAATGGAACAGATTCTATAACAACCGTAAAAAACAAAGACGGAGAAACGAAAGAAATCCATGCAAAATTCGTCATTGATTCCAGCGGGTACGGAAGAGTTTTACCCAGATTATTAGATTTGGAAAAACCTTCAAAATTATCTCCGCACTCTGCCATTTTCGCTCATGTAGAAGACACCAACAGAGAAGAAGGCGTAGAAGGAACATTGATTTCTTTTGACATTATTGAAACCGAAGTCTGGCTTTGGGTGATTCCTTTTTCAAACGGAAATACCAGTTTAGGAATTGTTGGTCCTACAGAATACATTGAAAAACTGATCGAAAACGGAAATACTACTGAGGCTTTAAAAAAAGCAATTTCTCTTTCCGACTATTATATAAAGCGTTTCGGGAATGTAGATTTCCTTTTTGAACCGAGACATTTAAAAGATTATTCATGTTCGGTAAAAAGTTTATTCGGAGACGGATTTGCATTGACAGGAAATGCTTCAGAATTCCTGGATCCGGTTTTCTCTTCAGGAATGGCTTTTGCCACAGAATCCGGGATGTTAGCCGCAAAACTGGCTTTAAGACAACTGAACGGAGAGAAAATTGACTGGCAGAAAGAGTATACTGATTATATTTTATACGGTGTAGACGTTTTCACTACCTATGTAAAAGAATGGTACACCGGAAATCTTCAGGAATTATTCTTCCACCAACCTGAAAATCCTGAGGTAAAGAAAAAAATATGTGCTGTTTTAGCAGGCTACGTCTGGAATAAAGACAATCCATTTGTAAAAAAACATGATACTGTTATCAAAAATTTAGCAAATCTTATTAAGCTAGAAAAACTTGAACAGCAAAATCAACAATAAAAAACCGGTCTGAAAATTCAGACCGGTTTTTGTTTTTTATAATTATCAATTTATTTTGCGCTTCTTTCTAATCTTTGAGCAAGCGTCTTACCTGTTTTAGCAAAACCTTCCCCTACTCTGGTCTCATTATTAAAATTACTTCCCCACTGATCTCCCGGCGCATCTGTACTTTCGATATCACATAATACTTTTTTAGAATCTGTTTCAATGAAAGTAAGCTGAGTGGTTACTTTAGCGGGCTGCTTCATGATACCTGCATCCCAACCCGGATAAATCCATTTTACTTTAACAACTAAAGTATATGGGCTTTCTGCATTTTCTTTTAGCTTTGTATTAATATTTTCTTTAGAAAAAACTTTATTGAATAACATAATAAATTTCGGGTTCCAAAGTTCTTCTTTGCTTCTTTCCCATTGTTTTTTCCAAAGATCTCCCGACCCTTCTGTTTTCTTATTCAGCTCATCAACTCTTTTAGGAACATACTCTTCTTCAGTATAGTTTTCTTTCATCAGTTTCATTTCTGAATAATCAAAAACTACATTTACAACTTCAGTTCCTTTTAAGAATTTAGCATCACCACTTTGAATCTTAAATTTTTGAGCAAAGACAACAGCTGATACAGTAAAAAGCATCAACACAAATAATTTTTTCATGTTTTATTTAAATTTTTGCGCAAATATAAGATTCCCCTATCAATAAAGAATAAATTCAACAACAATATTTCCTTTCTGATTGAATAATTTTAAGTTATCTCAAATCAACAAAAGTAATCGGCTTACGACTATTGGGATGAAAAACCGTTTTAGATAAAACATCAAAATCAATGACCTCAATTTTCGGGCTTACTCTGAGTTTTGCTCTGAAATGATCTCTTACTTCATTCACAAAATTCTCATCATTATTTTCTGTACTCAGTTTGATAATGATCTCATCCAGTCCAATTTCGTTGGTCTGAATAACAATCTGATAACATGAAATTCCGTTAAAATCATTCAGAATATCACTCATTGCAGGCGGATACAAAGTGGTTCCCTTATATTTGATCATCTGCTGCTTTCTCCCGATTACAGGGCCTAAACGCATTGTATTTCTTCCGCATTCACAATGTTCGTAATGCGCTTTAACAATATCCCCTGTTTTAAATCTCAATAAAGGAATTGCCTCAACTCCCAACGTTGTAATCGTTAATTCTCCGCTTTCTCCTTCCTGAACAGGTTTTCCTTCATCATCAAGAATCTCGGTAATAATCAGCTCAGGATGATGGTGACCTCCATGTTGAAACTCACACTCTGTAAAAGCCGTACTCATTTCTGTGGAAGCATACGTTGAAAATAATTTAATATTCCACTTTTCTTTAATTTTCTGCGAAAGAATATTGTCTGTAAAATCCTGATTTTTGATACTTTCCCCAATACAAACCGCTCCATATACGCTGGAATTCTTATAATCTATTCCATGTTTTTCAGCATAATCAATCATTTTCAACAGAAATGACGGAACCGTAATTAAATATTTCGGCTTATATCTAAAAATAGAATCCCATTGCAATTCAGGAATTCCAGGACCCATTCTTACAACACTCGCTCCCATTTTTCTTAATCCTAAAAAATAAGCAAGTCCTGCCATAAATCGCTTGTCAATCGTTGTAATCATCTGTACAACATCTCCCTTCTGAATTCCTGCACAGGCAAAAGAAATAGCTTCATTATAAGCCAATCTTTCAAGATCATTATCAGACAGTCCAAACGTCACAGGATCACCCAATGTTCCTGAAGTTGTACTGTAATCCACAATTTTATCGGGAGTAATGCAGAAAAAGTCATCGTTATTCTGCTGAATATCATTCTTGACCGTTGTCGGAATTTTTTGCAAATCCTCCAAGGTTTGAATATCTGCAATATTGATAGTATATTCTTTGAAAAGTTTTTGATAAAAAGGAGAATGAGTTTCAAGATAAACTAACAGTTCCTGAAGCTTTTGCTCCTGAAACATTTTAATTTCCTTATTTGTTGATCTTTCGATAGGTGGATAGAATTCCAATGGTATTTATTTTTAAAATACAAATTTATTTAATTAAAATTAAACGGCTGCAGATTTAAAATTTGATATCTAGCACAACATCCAACTGTTCAAGTACTCTGTATTTTATTTTTAAACGCAAAGATTTATCTTTAGAAGGTTATTTATTCTTAGAAGGCAAAGGCAAATAAATTTGCTACGCGAAGCTTGAAAACAAAGCTTCATCAAATCAACTTGTTGATTAATCTTTGCCCGCTTAAAACTATTCGGTTATCAAAATAAAAACTTTGCGTCAAAATTTAACAGAAAATCTCTTCAAAATCTTAATCCAATAAACACAGCCAATTCCCATTTCAAACAACCCAATATTTATATTTCTGAAACAGAACTTTTTAATTGGAAATATCAAAATAAAACATATATTATAAACCGACAAATTTTAGTAAATTTGCCAACTTAATTAATCAACGATATTGAGATATTACAATGAGCCAATTTAAAGAATACAAAAACCTCAACCTTATTGACGTAGCAGAGAATGTAGCGGAATTCTGGAAACAGAATAAAACTTTCAATAAGAGTGTTGAGATTCGTGAGGGGCAACCTGAGTTTGTTTTTTATGAAGGTCCGCCTTCAGCAAACGGTATGCCTGGAATTCACCACGTAATGGCCAGAGCGTTGAAGGATATTTTCTGTCGTTATCAGACCCAGAACGGAAAGCAGGTTTTCCGTAAAGCGGGTTGGGATACACACGGACTTCCGGTAGAGCTTGGCGTGGAAAAGGAATTAGGAATCACTAAAGAAGATATTGGCAAAAAAATTTCTATTGAAGATTACAACAAAGCATGTCGTGAAGCAGTAATGCGTTACACAGACGTCTGGAACAACCTTACTGAGAAAATCGGGTATTGGGTTGATCTTGATGATCCGTACATCACGTACAAATCAAAATATATGGAGACCGTTTGGTGGTTGTTGAAACAATTGTATGATAAAGGATTATTGTACAAAGGATATACAATCCAGCCTTACTCTCCGAAAGCAGGAACCGGGCTTTCTTCACACGAAGTAAACCAACCGGGAGCTTACCGTGATGTTTCTGATACAACCGTAGTTGCACAGTTTAAAACATTACCGGAAACATTGCCTTCATTTTTACAAGGTTTCGGAGATGTACATTTCTTAGCTTGGACGACGACTCCTTGGACGTTGCCTTCTAACACCGCTTTGACAGTAGGCCCGAAAATCGATTATGTTTTAGTAAAAACTTTCAATCAATATACTTTTGAGCCAATTAATGTTGTTTTAGCTAAAGCTTTGGTTGGAAAACAGTTTGCTAAAAAATATGCTGAAGGAACAGATGAAGATTTTGCCAACTTCACCGCTGAAACGAAAGTTATTCCTTATCAGATCTTAGCAGAATTTAAAGGAGCTGATTTGGTTGGAATTAAATATGAACAATTATTACAATACGCTCTTCCTTACCAAAATCCAGAAAATGCTTTTAGAGTAATTTCAGGAGATTTCGTAACGACAGAAGACGGAACAGGTATCGTTCACACGGCTCCGACTTTTGGTGCTGATGATGCGAAAGTAGCTAAAGAGGCTCAACCTGAAGTTCCGCCAATGTTGGTGTTGGATGAAAACGAAAATCCAATCCCATTGGTTGATTTACAGGGAAGATTTTTATCTATCGTAAGTGATGAAATCTATGGTTTTGCGAATGAATATGTAAAAGGAGAATACCTTAGCGAAGACGAAAAAAATACTGAATTAAACATTCAGAAAGAGAATTTAAAGTCAATCATTGCAGATTTAAAGGCTTATCTTTCTGTAGATGAACGAATTGCTTTAAAATTAAGAAAAGAAAATAAGGCTTTCAAAGTAGAGAAATACGTTCACAGTTATCCACACAGCTGGAGAACAGATGAGCCGTTGTTATATTATCCGTTGGATTCTTGGTTTGTGAAAATGTCTTCAGTGAAAAACCGATTGGTAGAACTTAATGAAACTATTAATTGGAAACCGAAATCTACTGGTGAAGGTCGTTTTGCGAACTGGCTGGAAAATGTGAACGACTGGAACCTTTCCCGTTCAAGATATTGGGGAATTCCGTTGCCAATCTGGAGAACAGACGATTTGAAAGAAGAAAAAATCATCGGTTCTGTAGAAGAATTATACAATGAGATTGAAAAATCTATTGAAGCAGGATTTATGAAAGAAAATCCGTTCAAAGGTTTTATCATCGGAAATATGTCTGAGCAAAATTATGCTTTGGTTGACCTACACAAAAATATCGTTGACCAGATCATCATTGTTTCAGATTCAGGAAGAGCAATGAAGCGTGAAAGTGACCTGATCGACGTTTGGTTCGATTCAGGTTCAATGCCTTATGCGCAGCTGCACTATCCTTTTGAGAACAAAGAATTAATCGACAATCATAAAGCATTCCCTGCAGATTTCATCGCAGAAGGAGTTGACCAGACTCGTGGTTGGTTCTACACGCTTCATGCGATCGGAACAGCCGTTTTTGATTCAGTTGCTTATAAAAATGTAATGAGTAACGGACTTGTTTTGGATAAAAATGGCGTAAAAATGTCAAAGTCCAAAGGAAATGGAATTGATCCGTTTGAAACTTTAGCCGTTTATGGACCGGATGCAACACGTTGGTACATGGTTTCAAATGCAAATCCGTGGGAAAACCTTAAATTCGATATCGAAGGAATTGATGAAACGAGAAGAAAATTCTTCGGAACATTATACAATACGTATTCATTCTTTGCGTTGTATGCGAATGTTGACGGATTCAATTATTCTGAAAAAGAAGTTGAAAACAGACCGGAAATCGACAGATGGATCTTGTCTGAATTAAATTTATTAATTAAAGAAGTTAAAGCATTCTACGAAGATTACGAACCGACAAGAGTGGCGAGAGCCATCAACACGTTTGTGAATGATAATTTATCAAACTGGTATGTAAGACTATGCAGAAGACGTTTCTGGAAGGGAGATTATTCAGATGATAAAATCTCGGCTTACCAAACTTTATATACTTGCCTGGAAACTGTTGCTAAATTATCTGCGCCAATTGCTCCGTTCTTTATGGATCAGTTATATCAGGATTTAAATAAAGTTACAGGAAAAGAAACTGCAGAATCTATTCACTTGACGGATTTCCCGGTTGCTGATGAAAGTTTAATCGATCAGGATTTGGTTGAAAAAACACATTTGGCACAATCTATTACAAGTATGGTTTTCTCTTTGAGAAAGAAAGAAAACGTAAAAGTTCGTCAACCTTTACAAAAAGTATTAATTCCTGTTTTAGATAAGAAAACAGAAGAGCAGATTGCTGCGGTTTCAGAATTAATCAAACAGGAAGTAAATGTAAAAGAAATTCAATTAATCAATGCTGAAGAAGCAGCCGATTTAATTGTAAAACAGATAAAACCCAATTTCAAAGCGCTTGGTCCTAAATTAGGAAAAGACATGAAGGTGGTGGGAGCAGAAATTGCAAATCTTGATGCTGAACAGATTTCAACACTAGAAAAAGAAGGAAAATTAGACATTCAGGGATACGAAATCACACTTGATGATGTAGAGATTTCGACAAAAGATATCCCGGGATGGACCGTAACTTCTGATGGAAAAACAACTGTGGCATTAGATTTGACGTTAACAGACGAGTTAAAATCTGAAGGGATCGCAAGAGAATTCATCAACAGAATTCAAAACTTGAGAAAAAATAAAGACTTTGAGCTTACTGACAGAATCAATATTTCATTGGAAGAAAATTCACCATTCCTGGAGGATATTAAGAAAAATGAACAATATATTTCTGCGGAAGTCTTGTCAAATAAAATAGAAATTGTATCTTCACTTTCAAATTTTAACGAAATCGAAATAGATGAAGTTAATTTTAAGGTAAATGTTGAAAAAAATTAACATATAGTTATTGTTTTTTAAATTCCATTTCATAATTTTATTAAAAAAGAGAAACGAATATGTCAGACGAAAGAGTAAGATACAGTGACACTGATTTACAAGAATTTAAGGCGATTATTAAAGAAAAAATAGATAAAGCAGAAAACGATTTAAAGCTTATCAGAGAAAGTTTCATCAACGACCAGAATAATGGGACAGATGATACCTCTCCTACTTTCAAAGCTTTTGAAGAAGGTGCTGAAACATTGAGCAAAGAGCAGAATTCTATTTTAGCAGGAAGACAGGAAAAATTCGTGCGTGATCTTAAAAATGCTTTAATCAGAATTGAAAATAAAACGTACGGTATCTGCAGAGTAACAGGAAAGTTAATTCCTAAAGAAAGACTTTTGGCGGTTCCTCATGCTACATTGAGCATTGAAGCGAAAAATATGCAGAAATAACCATATCGGTTTATAAATAAATTTGGGTTTATATCGTATTCTTAGGATACTTTATAAACCTAATTTTTAATATGTACTCATGAGCCAAGTATTAATTTTAGGAATTATCATCATTGCAATTCTTGCCTTTTTCAATCGGGAATGGATTAAAAACAGATTCTTTCCTGATGAAAAACGAAATTATACGATTGATGATCAGTTCAACTCTGACAAACGAGATCGTGAGAAAGAAATTGACAGGCTTTTGAGTAAAATGGGTAAAAACGGCGTGAATGATCTATCTGAAAAAGATAGAAAACGGCTTGATGAATTATCCAAAAAATAAAATTTTAAATTAATACAGAGTGGAATCAATTATCGTACACACCAAAAATGCAATGGAACTGAATGCGCTGAAAAGTGTCTTAAAAGAAATGAATATCAAATTCGAAAAGTTCCATACCAAAAACACCCATCACAATAACAAGACGATCAAGAACATTGTTGATAAGAAAAACGAAAAAATAGGAAAACCTTATAAACCAAAAGGATTGTAATGAAAAAGATATTATTTGTAACCTTTCTTATTTTATTAATTGATCAGGCTTCAAAAATTTATATTAAAACCCATTTCAACCTGGACGACAGTGTTTCTGTTCTTCCCGGGTTCAAATTAACTTTCGTAGAAAATCCGGGAATGGCTTACGGACTTCATTTTGGTGGAGTAATCGGTAAATATTTCCTTGTGATTGTAAGAGTTTGTTTAATTGGAGGAATGATCTATTTATTCAAGAAGTGGCTACAAAAAGGAGAATCGAATTATCTTCTCATTCCAATGGCCATGATTTTTGCAGGTGCTATAGGAAATTTAATTGATGGAATGTTTTATGGATTAATCTTCGATAGCGGAACCGTATATGATCCAAGTATCGACCGTTGGATTGGTTATGGTGGTATTTCAAAAATCACATCTTTTGGTCATGGGTATTCAACTTTCATGAAAGGGTGTGTAGTAGATATGCTTCATTTTCCATTGGTAGACTGGAATGTTCCGGAAAGCTGGCCTCTCATCGGAGGAAAGCATCTTGAATTTTTTAAATATATTTTTAATGTTGCAGATTCAGCGATTACAGTAGGAGCAGCTTTGTTATTAATTTTCAGAAAGAAAGCATTCCCAAATGGTTTAGAATTTTAAAGCCAATACACTTAATGAAAAAAAATAGTAAAACAATATTTAAATTTTTCCTGCTTCTTCTTGTTGCAGGAATTATTTTTATTGCCTGGGCAAATTACAGCATCAAAAAAGAAACTGAAGCTTTTGTTTCCTACTCCATTGCAGATGTTCCCCAAACTAAAACAGCCCTTCTTTTAGGAACAGGGAAAAATTTAAGCAACGGAATGCCTAATACGTATTTCTACAACAGAATTAAAGCCACTGCCGATTTATATAAAAGCGGAAAAATACAATACATTATTGTAAGTGGTGACAACAGCAGGGAAGACTATAACGAACCAGAAGATATGCAACTGGAACTGATTAAAAACGGAATTCCACAAGACAGGATTTTCATGGATCATGCAGGTTTCAGAACCTTAGATTCTGTGGTGAGAGCTAAAGACATCTTTGGGCAAACCAAACTGGTAATTATATCACAAAAATTTCATAATGAAAGAGCCGTATTTTTAGCCAAACAAAACGGGATTGAAGCATTTGGCTATAATGCCGCAGACGTTAACAAATACGCTGGTCTTAAAACCAATCTAAGGGAATATTTTGCTAAGGCTAAAGCGTATTGGGATCTGGTCTTTGGAGTTGAGCCGAAGTTTGGAGGAGAGAAGATTTTGATTCCTTAATTTATTTGCTCTCGCAGATTTATGCATTTTTTTGACGCAAAGTTTTAATTTAAATTGTAAACAGTTTTAAGTGAGCAAAGTTTAATCAACAAGTTGATCTGATGAAGTTGTATTTTCAAGCTTCGCGCAACAAATTGAGTTGTCTTTGCTTTCTAAAAATAATAAGCTGGGAAATAAAATCTTTGCGTTTAAATTAATCTTTAATAAAGGATAAAGCACAATCCTCTGTGAAAATCCGTGGAATCTGCTGAAGAAATCCCTAAATTTGTACTTCATTAATTTTTAATATAAATTTTAAACAATGTCAAGAATTCTTACCGGCATTCAAGCCACCGGAACACCGCACCTTGGTAATTTATTAGGTGCAATTATTCCTGCAATTGAACTTTCAAAGCAGGAAGGAAATGAATCATTTTTATTTATCGCCAATCTGCATTCTTTAACGCAGATAAAAGATGCGAAAGAGCTTAAACAAAATACCTACGAGATTGCTGCGGCTTGGCTTGCTTGTGGATTAGATACCGAAAAAACATTTTTTTACAGACAGAGTGACATCCCTGAAACCTGTGAACTTTCTTGGCATTTATCATGTTTTTTTCCTTATCAGAGATTAACGTTAGCACATTCATTTAAAGATAAAGCAGACCGATTACAGGATGTAAACGCAGGTTTGTTTACCTATCCTATTTTGATGGCTGCAGATATCTTGCTATATGACGCGGAAATTGTACCTGTAGGAAAAGATCAGCTTCAACACTTGGAAATCGCACGTGATGTCGCTTCAAGATTTAACAATCAGATGAGTGAAGTTTTTGTTTTGCCACAATCGGAACTTCAGGAAGATACCAAATATGTTCCGGGAGTTGACGGGCACAAAATGTCAAAATCAAGAGGAAATATCATCAATATTTTCTTACCTGAAAAGGAATTGAAAAAACAGGTAATGAGTATTGAATCGGATTCAAAATCTTTGGAAGATCCTAAAGATCCTGAAACTGATAAAACTTTCGCTATTTATCAGTTAATTGCAACGCCAGAACAAACTGAGGAATTGAGAGCAAAATACTTAGCCGGAAATTTCGGTTACGGTCATGCGAAAAAAGAACTTTTGGATTTGATTCTTGCCAGATTTGAAAAGGAAAGAGAACTTTTCTCTTACTATATGAACAATCTTGAGGAATTGGAGGCCAAACTTCAGGAAGGAGCAGAAAAAACAAGAGTTATCGCAACGAATACGATTAAAAGGGTAAGAGAAAGTTTGGGATTATAATTTTTTCTAAATTAAATAATAGTTTCGGCGGCACCTTTGGTGCCGCCGAAACTATTTTATTCTTAATTAATGACGCTCGATTTCTTCGATTTTATGATCACTATTTAACTTCAACAGGTCTTTTTTAGAATAAGCAACTGTATCCCCATAAAAGCTGTCCATATACTGCATTTCTTTAAGCTTTGCAGAAGACTGCCCGCTTTCATGAAAAATGATAGCATCGTCCTTCACAAACAAAACTTCCATTTTATTATAATATAAATCTCCGGTTTCGACCGTATAAATATCTCCGGTCTTTACTTTTTCAATCTTTGAAATATTTTCAGAAGCCTTTCTTACAGACGATCTCCATCCGAAAAAAACCAAAACAACAGTCAGTATAGGAAGAAGGTACATCCATACCGTTGGCTTTGTTTTGCTTTTGATATATTGAACCCCTCTATACATTTCATTAGTGATAGAACTTGGCGGAAAATATTTTTTACACGCTGAACAAGTAACTTGTACCGTTTTAGAAATTGGGAAAACAGGTAATCCTAAAATCAGAAATTCCTGATAGCCTTCCATCAGAAGACTTCCACTTTCATTACAACTAGGACATTTAATATTTTGAATGTGTTCTGCTACTCTTTTATTTTTTCCCTTCCCTATTAACATCGTTTGAATCTTTTTTTATTTCTACAGTTTCTATATCGTTCTGAGGTTTGTCATAAAAAGGAAGCAGAAGTGTTTCATCTGCAAATTTCCCTTTTGTATCAGATCCGTTTGGTGTGGAAACCAATACCATATTCCATCTGCCGTCTATTCCTATATACAATTCTTTATCTTCATAACCTTCGTGCAGTTCAAGACATTTTTTAACAATACTGATCATGTAATGCCTCTCAGAAGATTTTATTTTTTTCATATCGTCAATATGAAGAATAATCAGAATTTTATTTCCGTTTTGCTTTGAAAAATACCCGATCCCATTTTTATCAAGTTCATCCTGAAGAAGACCATCCAAACATTCTTTAATGTAAAAAGAAGTACTGTCGGTTTCCATAGATGGTTTTGACTTCGTTTTGTGAATATCCGTTTTCAAAAACGCTTCTCTTTTGTCTTCCGGTTTTTCAGGCTCATCTTTTGATTTAAACCAGCCAATGATTAGCAGGACAACGAAAAAGAAAATCGCCATCAGAATAAGGAAACATCCGCAACCATGCCATATTGGCCTTGAATTGGGGTTTACATTATACTGCGAATCGAAGGCCTGCTTCATTTCATCAGTAAACTGGCCATAAGAAAAATTGGCATTACAATGCCTGCAGATGGCAATATTATCTTTGGATGTTGGAAAGACGGGAAGAAAGAAAAAATGAAAATACCGGGCAACAGTCCCCGCAATCATCGTATTGGTCTGATGACAATTGGGACAGGTACATTGATGTAAAGGATATTGATTTTTTAAAGTCGATTTTCCGGTACCGAAAAGAAATAGCATGAATTATTAGTTTTTCCAAAAATATATTATTTATCAAATATTTACAAATAATTTTCAGTGGTAAAATTAAAGTTACCTCTTATTTTTGGAAATAATAAAATAATGCAGCCCACTTTCAAATTCGTAGGCAATATTCCATCCCGGATATTGTTTGATAATGGACATAATAATGGAAAGTCCAAGACCGGTTGAATTTTGGTCAGAACCCTGTTTATAAAATCGGTTAAAAACTTTCGAATGATCAAGCGGTTTTTCAGAACCTGTATTTTGAAAAATGATTCTGTCTTTTTCGATAATGATGTGAATGCTTCCCTCCTTATAATTATATTTAACAGCATTTTTCAGCAGATTTGACAATAAAACATTCGCCAAATCCGGATTAAAGTCAGAGATAAAACTTTCCTTTTCTAAAACATTTATTTTAATATTTTTAAATTCAATAAAATCTTCGTATTCCTTCAGCAGATCATTCAGTATTTCGTTAAAATTAACAATCTGAACTTTACTAAACTGGCTGTTTTCAATTTTTGAAAGCATCAGCAACGATTTGTTGATCGCTACCATTCTTCGTAAATCACTTTTAACTTCAGCAAAAGAATTCAGACTTTTCTCTTCCAACTCCCCATGCTGAATCATCAGGTCAATTTTATTAATGGCAATCGCCAAAGGAGTTTGCAGTTCATGTGAAGCATTTTCTATAAACTGCTTCTGTTGATGAAAAGCAAGTTCGTTCCGCTCAATCATTTCATCAATCTCTATATTTAATTCTTCAAATTCTTTAATCTTATATTCTTTTGGAACAGGGATAGAAGTCGTTCCAAACTGATAGCTTTTTAGTTTATCTAAAATTTTATAAAACGGTCGCATCGCCTTACTCAGTAAAAATCCATTTACAAAAACAATACTTACGACCAGAAAAAAATATAGCACCACCAAAGCAATGCTTAGATCGTAAATCAGCTCATCTTCTTCTACAGTAGATGTTCTGACGATTAATTTTCTATATCCTCCAAACTGATCTTTAAATCCTGTTTCCAGCACTCTGTAAGGTTCATCATCATCGTCATACTCCATATAGTAGGTCCTGTTGTAAAATTTATTTCTGTTGGTATAATCGGCTTCAGAAACGGGGACTATTTTAAATTCATTAAAGGCAAATTCAGTATTATTTAATAATTTTTCATCCTGATATACGGCTTTTATCAGTTGTATTTTCCTGTTTTTCAGTCCGTCATCAATATTATCATACACTTCATCCAAAATAAATGCATAAAATAATGCCGCCCAAACCGCAATAATAAGCAGCAAGGCAACAATCAGATATTTTATAGTATAATATTTTAACGAACTTTTCATTTAGATCAATTTGTAGCCAATCCCATAAACCGCCTGAAAATCAGCTTCAGAATTCGAATTTTTTAGTTTTTTCCGGAGATTTTTAATTTGAGAATAAATAAAATCCAGACTATCTGCCTGATCAATATAATCTCCCCAGATCGCTTCTGCCAAAGTTGTTTTCTGTAATGTCTTCTGAGGCTGAATAATAAAATAATAGAGCAGATCATATTCTTTACGGTTCAAAACCAATTCTTCCCTATTGATCAGGACTTTTCTGTTTTCAGGATCAACATTGATATTTTTATAGGAAATAATAGCTTCCCCATCCTGCTTTTTTCTCCTGATTACAGATTTTATTCTTGCCAGCAACTCGGCCAGATGAAAAGGTTTTGCCAGATAATCATCTGCACCAATTTCTAAACCTGCCACTTTATCATCCACAGAATCTTTTGCGGACAGAATGATGACAGGATCTTTTTTATGCATTGCCTTTATTTCCTTCAGCAGATCAATCCCGTTTCCATCAGGAAGCATGATGTCTAAAAGAATGCAGTCATATTCATAAGAAATAATTTTATCCAGCCCGGAGCTATAATTTTCAGCATATTCTACAATGAACTGCTCACCTTCAAGAAAGTTCTGCACAGTATTTTTCAGTTCGGGTTCGTCTTCTATAATTAAAATTTTCATGCGTTTTAAGTATGAAGTTCTTTCAAAGATATAAAATTAAAAAGCGGTTTAAATTCTCAGTTCTTTCAAAATTGTAACATTCTGATGAAGGAAAAATCTAATAATTTGAGAATCTTTCTTCACCAGAATGACAGATTTAATTACATACTTGTTCTTCTATACTTTCCATCTGCATCAAAAATCAGGCTCAAACCATTCATCAAACTAACTTTATACTCGTTATACTTTTTCTCAATTGAATCCACGAGATTTCCCTGATGATGATTCAACATATTTTTCCTGATCTCTTTTGAAGAAAATTTTCCTCCGTTTCCGTTTATTACATTCCAATTAACCATTTTGTTGAGATTTTTAGTGTTAAACATTATGATATATTTCGGTGATTAGTCATCAATTTTTGTAAAGTTTCCGTTTTTGTCGAATTCCAATTCAATGCCGTTCGAAAGTTCTGCCTCATAAGACCATCTTCCTTTTTTGATCTGAGTGATAAATGTATGTGGGAAGTTTTTAGCCACATAGTGCCTAATGTTAGAAGGGATAAAATTATAGGGGATTTTTTGATGTTTTCCATCAACTTCTTTCCAGTTTCCGTTTCTGTCAAATTCAATTTTTATTCCATTTGCCAGATAAACATTGTATTCATCAACCCCATACAATTCTCTGTCTTCTACGGCAGACCCAATATCAATCCCTTTAAAGTTTGAATAGATAAACGTTTTAGCTGTTTTCGGCAATTGATTGGGATTAATAGCTCTGTCTTGTCCATAAGCAAAACCTGCAATTAAAATGAGAATTACTGCCAATACGATTGTTATTTTAGTTCTTGCTTCCATATTCTTCTACTTTTAGTTGTTATGATGAAGCAAAGTTCCCAATGAATTTGGGAAAGAATTAGGAAAAATAAGAACGTGAGCAATTTATACGCAAAGATTTTGCTTGAAATCGGTATTATTTTAAAGAGCAAAAAACTGAATTAGCAAAACAGCAAACGAATTATCCATGAGGCTCCATCTGCAATTTATTGCAACTTTTCACTCTCTAAAATATTCAGAAAGAAAATAAATTTTTGTGGTAAGATTATTTTATAAAAAATCTTTGATCTGCAGCAAATGTTTAATTGATTTCAAACCTTCCCGTTGCGGATTTTCGTTCAAAACATCAAAGAATATAACATCCATTCCGAAGTTTTGAGCTCCTACAACGTCCGCAATCCAATCATCTCCGATCAGGATACTATTTTCTTTTGTAGCATCCGAAAGGCTTAAAGAATATTCAAAAATTTCAGGACGGGGTTTTCTTACCCCCACTGTATCTGCACTGGTAATCGTTTGAAAATATGTATCAATTCCGGACAGAATACACTTTCTTTCAGTAACTTCTTTAAATCCGTTCGAAATGATATGAAGCGTATAATTTTTAGCTTTAAGATATTCTAAAATAAAGTCTGCTCCTTCTACCAGTTCATTATGATTTAAGATCTTATCCAGAAAATGTTCTTCAAAATACATCGACAAAGCTTCATCATCTACATTGAAATGACTAAAAGTATCATAAAAACGGTGTTTTCTCAGGTATTCTTTATCAATAAGTCCATCCCTTATTTTTTCCCACAGACTTTCATTAATTTCATGATAGACCGCATGGAATTCTTCAAAATCTATATTATATTTTAGTGAGATTTCTTCTTTTTCAAAAAGGTCTTTAATAGTAAGATAAGCATTCTTACGGTGATCCCAAAGTGTGTTATCAAGATCAAAAAAAATGTGCTGAATTTTCATACAGCACAAAATTAATAATTTTAATTTTTGGTAATCGGATAATTCTTAGCCTTTGTCTTAATAATTTCAAGACTTTTTGAGTAGCTAAGTAAAAACTCAATCGTTTCTTTTTTTGGTTTCAAAGTTTTCACTTTTAAAGAATCATTTTTTTTCATAGGCGAAAAATGTTTTCTTTATAACGTGAAATAGTTAAATTTATTATCTCGTAAGACTAATATTATTTTCTTCCATTATTTTTCTAAGATTAATCAGGGCATATCTTACTCTTCCCAGCGTCGTATTGATGCTCATATCTGTATGATCTGCAATCTCTTTAAAGCTTAACCCATCAAAAAATCTTAATTTGATAACTTCCTGCTGGTTTTGCGGAAGAAATTGAAGCATTTTCAAAAGATCTTCCTGAATCTGATTCGTTACTAATTGGTCTTCAATATTTTCCGAAGGTTCTCTCAACAAATCAAAAATAGAGTATTCATCAGTTTCAAAAGTTGTTTCAGAAACTTTGATATTTTTTGATTTTGCCCTGAAATGATCGATAATAAGATTGTGAGCGATTCTTTTTGCCCAAAGAATGAACTTTCCTTCTTCGTTATAGCGTCCTTCTTTCAGCATCACAATAATTTTCATGAAAGTATCCTGAAATACATCATTTGCTAAATCTCCATCATTAATTTTGTAAAAAATGAATGTAAAAAGTTCTCTCTGATGACGATGAATAAGCGTAGACAACGCTCCTTCGTCTCCTTTCTGGTAAAGGGAAATTAGTAAACTATCCGATTTTGATTTCATAACTTCTTCTCAATAATAAAAAATTTGTAGACAAGTATTTCTCCAGATAATTAATCTGGTTTTCACTATAAATACAAAACAGTTTTTTAGAGTAAAGTCGAATCAATAGGCAGTACAATTTTTATATGGTGTAAATATAATAATTTTTTAATAACTGTTAACCTATTATTAATTTTTTATCGTAAAAATTTAAAAATAATCAATTAAACATATCATGAATAAAGACAGTTGGGATATTTAGTGTAAAATTAATATTTACCCCCTCCATTTTTTTACCATTTAACCTTGCATTACCGATAGGAATAGCATATCCGCCTGTAAGATCCAAAATTCCGAAAAGAGAAATTCCGACCTTTGGAGCCAAATATTTATTGGTTCCTTCTGCTCCT
This sequence comes from Chryseobacterium tagetis, assembly GCF_016735585.2. GTDB lineage: Bacteria > Bacteroidota > Bacteroidia > Flavobacteriales > Weeksellaceae > Chryseobacterium > Chryseobacterium tagetis. Next base: position 894,067 of record NZ_JAERSE020000002.1, on the reverse strand, counting down.
ACAAGGAAATAATAGGAGTGATAAAAATCTACATTTTTTTCAAAATTTAACAAAACATCGGCCTGTAGCTTAGGCATGATCGCAAACTGTGAATTTGAAGAGCCCATTAAAGCAGAACCTCCCAAACGGTAGATAACATCATCACTCTTCAGAAATAATAATTTCCCTCCTATTTCTCCAAAGCTTTGGTTTTGGTATACATACCCTACATTAATCATTTTATGCATTGTATATTGTGCTTTTGCAAATACACTTAGGAAAAACACCGAAAGAATAGTAATCGCAGTTCTCACATTCATCATCTTTAAATCTTTTATCATGTAAAATTAAAAAAAACTGCCTTACCCGAAGATAAAGCAGCCTGTATTATTATTAAAAACAAAATTAAATTCCGAAAGAAGCTTTAATCTCGTCTACTTTGTCTAATTTCTCCCAGGTAAAGAATTCTAACCCTGTAAGAGTTAACTCATTTTTCTGTCCTTTATTGAACGTTTTATCAGCTACATAGCTTTCTCTTCCCATGTGTCCGTAAGATGCCGTATCCTGATAAATAGGGTTTCTTAATTTTAAGTTTTGCTCAATTGCATAAGGTCTTAAATCGAAGATCGTAGAAACTTTTTTAGCAATATCACCATCGTGAAGATCTACTTTTGCCGTTCCGTACGTATTGATATATAAACCACAAGGTTCAGCAACACCGATCGCATAAGAAACCTGTACCAAAACCTCATCTGCAACACCTGCAGCTACTAGGTTTTTAGCAATGTGTCTTGTTGCATAAGCAGCACTTCTGTCTACTTTTGAAGGATCTTTTCCTGAGAAAGCTCCACCTCCGTGCGCTCCTTTTCCACCGTAAGTATCAACAATGATCTTTCTTCCTGTAAGACCTGTATCTCCGTGAGGACCACCGATTACAAATTTACCAGTCGGATTGATATGATATTTGATCTGATCATTAAACAATACTTTAATTTCTTCAGGCTGTTGAGCAACTATTCTCGGAATCAAAATATTTTTGATGTCTTCGCGAATTTTGTTCAACATTTCTTCTTCAGCACCGAAGTCATCATGCTGAGTAGAAACTACAATAGAATCAATTCTGATAGGTTTATGATCGTCAGAATACTCAATAGTAACCTGGCTTTTTGCGTCTGGACGAAGATATTTAATCTCTGTATCTTCTCTTCTGATTGCAGAAAGTTCTTTAAGAATAGTATGTGCTAAGTCTAACGCCAAAGGCATATAGTTTGCCGTTTCGTTGGTAGCATATCCAAACATCATTCCCTGATCTCCCGCTCCCTGAGCATTTGCTTTGGCTTCGAAAGATTCATCTACAACAGCTCTGTCAACCCCTTGATTGATATCCGGAGACTGCTCATGAATTGCAGAAATTACTCCACAAGAATCTCCATTGAACATATATTCTCCTTTTGTATACCCAATCCCGTTGATTACTTCTCTGGCAATGGTCTGAACATCAAGATAAGCATCCGATTTTACCTCACCTGCAAGTACTACCTGTCCTGTTGTAACAAGCGTTTCACAAGCTACTTTTGAGTTTTTATCGTATGCTAAGAAATGATCGATTAATGCATCGGAAATCTGATCGGCAATTTTATCCGGATGTCCTTCTGAAACGGATTCAGATGTAAATAAATAAGACATATTCTTCTATATTGTATTTAGATTAAAAAAATCGAAGAAAAATGTAGTACCCAGAAAGCCTAAAAAAGAATACTGTTTTAGCATTTTTTTATAGAGGTTGCAATCAGGTCAAATTTCTCCTCGTCTGTAAACGTTGGCAAATTTAAGTACTATTTTTTTAATACTCAAAACTTTTGTTTACTAATTATAATTTTCTTGAAATTAATGATTTATCTCGCTTTTATAAAAAGAAACTATTGAGGTTTTATGCTTACATATTCTTTAGGGCTTTCATTGTAATTCAGCTTTTTCTCTAAAGATGTTCTGATAGAATGTGACAATTCATCAATAATTTTCTGTTTGAAAGTCGGTTTATAATAAATAATACTGATTTCTCTGTAAGGGAAAGGTTTTTTGAACCTGAAAACATTTTTTTTCTGCTCTTCTGAAAGCTGACTTAAAGCTAATTCCGGTAAAATACTGATCCCTCCGACTTTATCTACCATCTGCACCAATGTCTGAATATTGGAAGCCAGGAAATCTAAATTCTTAGGTTTCAAAGTATTTTCTTTAAGATGACAGATATTTTCAAATTGATTTCTAAGACAGTTTCCTTCTTCAAGAAGCCAGACTTTCTCAACATTCAGTTCTTCAGGAACAACATAAGAATTCTTCTTATTCGCTTCTGTATTTGAGCTGTAGATCATCAGTTCTTCATTGAACAGGAAATCCTGATAGAATTCATCTGCTGAATCATAAGGAGTAGAAATAATTCCCGCATCCAGCTCCCCAGCTTTCAACGCTTTAACGATATTATCTGTCGTCATTTCTTTTACATTCATCTGGATTTTCGGATTCTCTTCCAAAAACGCAAAAATTTCGGTAGGTAAAATAAAAGAAGACACTGTAGGAATAATTCCTAAATTGATCGTTCCTCCTAAAATGTTATTTAAAAGATTCGCTTTATTCTTTAACTCATTGACAGATTCTATAATTACCTTCGCCTGATCAATGATCTGAAGCCCCACATCCGTCGTACGGATAGGATGGGTAGTCCTGTCAAACACCTTAACATCCAGTTCATCCTCAAATTTCTGTATCATTGCACTTAATGTAGGCTGTGTAATGAAGCATGCTTGAGCTGCTTTACCAAAATGTTTGTACTTATCTACAGCGATAAGATACTCCAGTTGCTGAATGTTCATTGTGATTACTATTATCTATTACAAAGATATAATGTTTTTGCTATTAGCAATAAAAATTGAAGTAAATTTGATATTCACTATCTTTACATCTTTCAATTACAATAAGAAGTTTCTCATTCTAAAGATAGATTTATGGATTCTAAAAAAATAACCTTAAGCAACGGTTCTCCCTATTTTGAACATCAGGATTCGCAAACGGTAGGACCGAGAGGACCTGTATTACTGCAGGATTTTATTCTTCAGGAAAACCTTGCTCACTTTGTAAGAGAGAGAATTCCCGAAAGAATCGTTCATGCCAAAGGAAGTGGTGCTTATGGTAAATTTACCGTAACTCACGATATTAGTAAATATACCAAAGCAAAATTATTTTCTACCGTTGGAAATTCGTGCAAAATGTTTGCTAGATTTTCTACAGTAGGAGGCGAAAAAGGCAGTGCGGATACCGCAAGAGACCCGAGAGGTTTTGCTTTAAAATTTTATACAGAAGATGGAAATTGGGATTTAGTAGGAAACAACACGCCTGTTTTCTTTATTAAAGATGCCAAGAAATTTCCTGATTTCATTCACACTCAGAAAAGAGTTCCCAAAACCAACTTAAAAAGTGCCACAATGATGTGGGATTTCTGGAGTTTAAATCCTGAATCTCTTCATCAGGTTCTTATTTTGATGTCTGACAGAGGAACACCTTACGGATACAGACATATGCATGGTTTTGGTTCTCATACTTTCTCCATGATCAATGATAAGAATGAAAGAGTTTGGGTAAAATTCCATTTAAAGACCAAACAGGGAATCAAAAATTTCTCAAATGATGATGCTGTAAACATGGCCGGTAAAAATCCTGACTTTGCTCAGGAAGATCTTTGCAATGCGATTGAAAATGGCGATTTCCCAAAATGGACGATGTACATACAGGTGATGACCGAAGAGCAGGCAAGAGATTTCAGATGGAATCCTTTTGATATCACCAAAGTATGGTTCCAAAAAGATTTCCCTTTAATTGAAGTAGGAGAAATGGAACTTAATGAAATTCCTGTCAATTACTTTGCCCATGTAGAGCAATCTACTTTTTCCCCAAGCAATTTAATCAACGGAATCAGTTTTTCTCCGGATAAAATGCTTCAGGGCAGACTTTTCTCTTACCCGGATGCGCATCGATACAGAGTTGGAGTAAATGCTCATCAACTGGAAGTAAACAGATGTCCTTTTGCCGTTAATAATTATCAACGAGACGGCTTTATGGCAGATTCTAGTCATTATCAGGACAAACCTAATTATTTCCCTAATAGTTTTGATGACATTAAACCAGATTCATCATATAAAAATTATGAATACGAACTGGATAGTGCTCACGTAGCAAGCTATAACAGAAATGAAAATGATGACGATCATTATACACAGCCTGGTTTATTATATTCAAAAGCGATGTCGGCAGAAGACAGAGAAAATCTTGTCAACAACATCGTTACCAGCATGAAAGAAATAAACGGACCTAAAAAAGATGAGATTATTAATCGACAATTGTGTCATTTTTTCAGAGCCAATATAGAACTAGGTATGAAAGTTGCATCTCAACTGAGTGTAAATATTGATGCAAACATGATGAATCATTCTAAATAAGTAGCAGATAAGTACTTTACATTAAAAATAAATCAATATAAAAGGAAAAAAGTGAATATTTTTTCATTTTATGTGCAAAAAAATTATAATTTGCGGAAGATAATATCATAAGGCTAAACAATGAACTACGAAAACATATTATTACAAACAGAAGAGAGAATATCAATCATCACTATAAACAGACCTGAAAGCTTAAATGCCCTAAATGCAAAGACGATCCAGGAGATCAGTACCGCTTTAGACCAATTAAATTCAGATTCATCTTGCAGAGCAATTGTTATTACAGGCAGTGGAGAAAAATCATTCGTAGCGGGTGCCGATATTAAAGAATTTAGTGATTTCGGACAAGAAAAAGCGGAAGAACTGGCAAGAAACGGGCAAAATTCTCTATTCAATAAGATTGAAACATTATCTAAGCCGGTAATTGCAGCAGTGAACGGATTTGCTTTAGGAGGAGGTCTAGAACTTGCAATAGCTTGCCATATCAGATACGCATCTGAAAATGCTAAATTAGGGCTTCCTGAAGTTACTCTGGGTTTAATTCCTGGATATGGAGGAACACAACGACTTCCTAAATTGGTTGGAAAAGGTTTGGCTAATGAAATTATTTTTTCGGCTAAAATGATTCCGGCACAAAGAGCTAAGGAAATAGGACTTGTAAACGATGTCTTCGCTATTGAAGAGCTATTGACAAAAACTAAAGAACTGGCAAAAATGATTGCTAACAATTCACCAATGGCGATCTCAAAAGCAATACAAGCGGTAAATTTATCTGACACTGATAAAGGCTTTGAAACTGAGATCAGATTCTTTGGAGAGCTTTTTGACATGGAGGACAAAAAAGAAGGAGTTTCTGCTTTTATTGAAAAAAGAAAACCGGCTTTTTAATATAATTTATAAAATATTTCGAAAATATAATGCTGCTGTATGAATAAGTTTGATAAAGCTTATCTAAAAATGGCTCAGGAATGGGCAAAGCTTTCCTACTGTAAGAGAAAACAGGTAGGAGCTCTTATCGTAAAAGACAGAATGATTATTTCGGATGGATACAATGGTACCCCTTCCGGATTTGAAAATTGCTGTGAAAATGAAGAGGGTAAAACACATTGGTACGTATTACATGCTGAAGCCAATGCCATATTAAAGCTTGCAGCCTCAACGCAATCAGCCAAAGGAGCAACATTATATTTAACCCTCTCACCATGCAAAGAGTGCAGTAAACTCATTTTGCAGGCAGGAATAACAAGATTAGTATATATAAATGAATATTCTGACGACGACGGAATATCATTTTTAAAAAACCATAATATTGAGACAGAGCAGATATCAGATGTTGAACTAAAAAAATAAAACACAAATGACTTGGCAGGAAAAAATTAAAGATTTTGAAATTTTTCTTCGGTTCGAAAGAAATTTTTCAGAAAATACCCTCGACGCCTATATACGGGATATAAAAAAATTAAAAGAACATAGCGAAGAAAATCTAGATAATATGGGGCCGGATGTCATAGGCTATGAAGACATTCAGCAATATATATTTATACTTTCAAAACAAAAATTCAGTGAAAGATCTCAAGCCAGATGGATTTCTTCTATAAAGGCTTTTTTCAAATATTTAGTGGAGGATGAAATCAGAGAAGACAATCCGGCAACATTGCTCGAAGGTCCCAAACTGGGATTATATCTTCCCGACACATTAAGTCTTCCTGATATTAACAAAATCATTAATGCCATAGAAATCTCTACAGATCTGGGCAAAAGAAATCAATGTATCATTGAGGTTCTGTATGGTTGCGGACTCCGTGTTTCTGAACTTATTGAATTAAAAATCTCCAACATTAATTTTAATGAAAGGTTCATTAAAGTAACAGGAAAAGGTGATAAAACCAGACTTGTTCCTTTGGCAGACTATACTTCAGAATTATTGAAAAATTATATTCAGGATGTACGTACCAAAAACAAGATCAATAAAAAACATGAAGACTGCCTTTTCTTAAACAGCAGAGGGACTTCTATGTCTAGAGTAATTGTATTTCTTATTATAAAAGAACTAACGGATAAAGCTGGAGTTAACAAAAAAATCTCTCCTCACACTTTCCGCCATTCTTTCGCAACACACCTTTTGCAAAACGGGGCTGATTTACGTTATATACAGGAAATGCTTGGTCATTCAAGCATTACAACTACAGAGATCTACACCCATTTAAAAACTGAGGAACTTAGGGATGTTATATTAAATTTTCATCCAAGAAATATCAACATTACGCAATGAAACTATTGAAATACTGCCCTAGCTGCGGCAAAGAGTCTTTACAATGGGACAATGAAAAAAAATGGAGTTGCCCTGAATGTGGCTTTATATTATACAATAATGTAGCTGGAGCAGTAGCTGTCGTTATCAGATGCGGTGATGAAATCTATCTTACGAGACGAAACAGAGACCCTAAAAAAGGAAAACTGGATCTGGCAGGAGGATTTGTTGACCCAAAAGAAAGCGCGGAAGAAACATGCAAAAGAGAACTTTTTGAAGAGCTGCAGTTAAATATTGATCTTTCAAATTTAAAATATCTTACAAGTCTTCCTAATGTGTACCAGTACAAAGAGATTGATTATAATACTATCGATCTTTTTTACGAATATCGTGTTACCGAAAAGTTTGAAGTGAATCTCGAACTTTCTGAAATTTCAGAAGCCGTTTGGATTCCCTTGAAAGATCTTAATCTTGAAGATATTGCTTTTGATTCTCAGAAGATATTCTTTGAAAAATATTTACAATCCGTTTAAAAAAATAAAAATCGCAGAATAATCTGCGATTTTTATTTTTTTAATAGGAATTGCTTTTAATAATTTCTTCAAAATATTTGACCAATAAAGCTCTTTCTGCATCCGATAAATTGGCTCCTTTATGATACACTATATATCCCGGTAAAGGCATTGCTTTACTTTGAATGGTTTGTATTGATTGATCAAGCATGCTTTTTTTCAGATCCTTATTATAGGTTCCCCAAACAGAAAAATTAAGATGCTCTCTACCTTCATTCACGTGGCTTTTAACTGACCATGAAATAGGTGCAAAATAAGCATATTTAGGATAAACCGTTTCATTGGAATGACAATCATAACAAGCCGACTTGATAAGTCCCGCAATTTTAGGAGGCGCTTTTTTCACATCCACAAAATTCACTGAGCTTTTAACAGCAACATTGGTTTTATCAACAGGAATAAACTGAATGAGAACCAAGCCAACAAGCACCCAAAATAATATTTTCTTTACAGTTGCCATACTCCTTATTTTAGTGGTGTTAAAATCTTTTTGCTTGATTTTATAACATTATTAGAATTAGTTGATGTACTAGGGGTTATTGTACTATTAGTTCTATTTGAGTCAGAAGTTTTTCCTTCCATTGATTTAGCAGTTTTTTTAGGGCTATCCAATGTTCTCGTATCTTTTAGATCCCATTCTTCATTAGTATCCCACAATGGCCTCACTACGGCTTGAGCATAATATACATAAGAATCTTCAGCAAAAATATCTTTTTCAAGGTCTGCTTCATCCCAAAACTTATTTCCGTTATTATCTACAAGAATCCTTACAATATATTCTCCCGGTTTCAATATATCAAACTTCACATAATCTCCTTTTGTATATTTCTGATACAAAATTTTATCAGAAGAATCCAGCAATTGAATCCAATAATCAGCTGTCGGAGCATTCGTAAGTTTGAATGCTAAACTTCCGTAATCTTCAACCTTATCCGCTTCAAAATCGAGACGATAAGGATCACCTATTTTGTCGTAGAATGAAGAAATCGTCTTACTTGGAATCGTAAGCTGATATTTTTTTCCGGGCTCAAAGTTAGATTTCACCAAGATCTGATAAGGATTGGTCTCAGAGATTCTGGCCGTAAATTCCTTGGTGATTGTACTATCTTGTTTCAAAACCCATTTCTCAGGCTCCATCGAATTGATCATATAATTTGAAACAATGGTAAGATCAGATTTAGGAGGCAAAAGAGCATTTCCGTTAGAAATGGTCATTTTGTTCTTTGGATTATATTTATAAAACAAAGATGTTGTTAGAGCACTATCTTTTATTTTAGCATCATAGCTGAATTTCAGATTTTCAGTAGCATTCTGCCCTACCTCGCTTTTTACTGCATCAAACCAAATTTTCACCGAATCTGACTTGGGAGTATGAGTAACTTTAAAATCCTTAAGCTTCTCATTCAACGGAATCACCTTCACATCATCAGGATGTCCTTCGAAAGCCATGGTAACTCCACCTGGCATTTCTTTCGTTTCGATATACTTCAATGGTTTCTTAGACGGATAGATTTTCAGATTCAACCCGGAGATTGATTTTGAAACTTCTAAAGCTTCTTTTTGAAAACCCACCTTTTCTTTACCTGGATCATATACTGAATTTCCGTTTTCATCCTCAAAAGCTACAATTCTATATTTCCCGGGTGATAAATAATTAAGTTCATAATACCCGTCATCATCCACTTTCGTAATATAATAAGGCTTTTGTCTGTAGTTCATGGTATCTTTTACCTGAAAAAGACCAACCACCATTTTATTTTCACCCGTGCTTTTTTTTGTGGCAAGAGCATCTTTTATTTCTCCACTAATGTATAAATCGTCAATCTTGTCTCCGGTAGAAAAAGCAAAATTGAAATATTTCAGAATATTCCCTTCATTATTATCTGCTATAGAATTTCCAAAATTGAAATTATACGTAGTATTTGCCTGTAAAGTATCTGTCCACTGAATCAAAAGAAATTTATTCGCAATCGTAGAAGGAATAATTTTCTTAATATGTTTGATCGGAGGAGAAATAATCAGATTTTTATTGATATCCTTTAAGGTAATATATTCATCAAAATCCAGTCTGAGCTCCTTGATGTCTCTGGAAACATTTATTCTTGTGGTGTCAATATTTGAACTTAAAAATTTCGGTGCCAAAGAATCTTTTGGTCCGCCCACAGGAGAACCCAATCTTGCACATGAATGCAAAAGAAAAGCAGCAACGAATAATAAAAAAAATCTTTTCATGAATACGTTTGAACAAAAGTAAACATTATTCTCCAAAAACTTCATTTCCTCCGTTCAAAGAATCTTTATTATCGTTCATTACCGTATGTAGTTTTGCTTTTTGTGGCGGAAAATCTTCAAATAATCCGGACAAAGCCAATGCCGTGTACACTCTTCCTGAATATTTATTCCCAATAGCAACAATCGTCACTTTAGATTTCAATAAATGCGCAAAAACAGAATTGGTTCCATGCCACCATCCGTTGTGATACGTCAGCTTTTCTCCGTTATCAAAAATCTTCATTCTAAATCCTAAACCATAGTTGTTCATTCCGAATTTTTCATTACTGTACGGCTCGAAAACCATCTTCATCAATTCAGGCTTTAAGAAATCTTTAGAAAACATTGCTTTTGAGAAATTGAAAAGATCTCTTGGTGTAGTATATACATTTTTGTCTCCATAGATAAGATCCAGCCGATCTAAAGGATACAATTTATTTCCTCCGTAATAAAATGACTGAGACGCCGTAGGAATATCTTTTTCCTGAAAGATATAAGTGTGATCCATTTTAAGCGGAGCAAAAACCATTTCTTTCATCGCTTGAGGAAAAGGCGTTTTCGTCACTTTTTCAATCACTAAAGCCAATAAAGCAAAATTGGTATTGCAATACATAAATCCTGTATCTGTCTCTCTGGCCAAATCAGGTTTGTATTTAATAATCATATTCAATACATCCTGATTCGTAATAAATGACTTGGATAATTCTTCCGGTGCTGGTTTTATTTTCGTGATAAAATATTCATATTTCGGAAGACCGCTCCTTTGATCTAATAACGTCTGAACAGTAACATTCGGATATGGAAATCCCGGAAAAAGATCAATTAAATGATCCGATAATTTGACTTTTCCGGCTTCTATCAATTTCATCATTGCCATGGCCGTCATGGTCTTTGAAACCGAAGCGACATGCAAAGGCGTATTTTTGTCAATTGGCATCTGGTTTCCCTCCCTTCCGAATCCTCTATAGTTTTCGTAAAGGATATCATCTCCTTTTGCCACTAAAATCCCTCCGCTCAGATTTCCCTTTTCCCAAACTTTCTGATAGTACTGATCTATGTATTGAGTAATCGTATTTTTATCTGAAAGCATTCTGTCTTCATCTGTAAAAACAGTATTTAGATCTACCTTTCCATAATTAGGCAGGTTGGAAGTATAAACAGGTTCAGATTGTTTTTCTTCTTTCTTTTTACAGGATGTAACACAAAAAAATAGGGCGGAAATAAGTACAAAACTAAGCTTCTTCATGAATTTCTAAAATGAATGGCAATTTAATAAAACCCTAAGAAAATATTAAATATGAGTGATATATTAAGACTTATTTAACATAATTGGAAGTAGGCTATAAAAACGAAGCAACAATTTTATCTACGATTACCTGTGCCAGTTTTTCTTTACTTTGATGCGTCCATCCCGCAATATGTGGAGTCACAATTGCTTTTTCTGAATTTAAAAGATATTGTAATGTTTCAGTTTCAGCTTCTATATTCTCGAAAGAAGATTTTTCGTACTCCAATACATCGAGACAGGCCCCTTTTACTTTTCCGGATTCTATCGCATCAACTAAACTTTCAGTTTCTACATTTTTTCCTCTTGCCGTATTCACAAAATAAAACTCATTTTTCATTTCAGCGATGAATGCTGAATCGATCAGATAATGCGTTTCTTCAGTCAATGGAATATGCAAACTTAAAACCTCAGCTTTTTCTTTTAATTCTTCTAAAGAAACCTGCTTCGCATATTCATCCGAAAGATCAGGAAGAATATCATGGAAGATCACTTTACAGCCAAAACCTGAAAGTCTTTTTGCCGTTGCCTTTCCCATATTTCCATAACCGATTAAACCTACCGTTTTCCCAAGAAGTTCATCTCCCCTGTTTTCTTCACGAAGCCAGATTCCGTTTTTGACTTCCTGAGAAGCAATAAAAAGACGGTTCATTAAAATCAGTAACATTCCTACCACATGTTCTGCCACAGAATCTCTGTTACCTTCAGGAGAATTAATCAGCTGTATTCCTAATTTTTCAGCGACAGGAATATCAATATTTTCCATTCCCGCTCCTACTCTTGCAATGAATCTCAGGTTTTTTGCCTTTTCCAAAAAGTTCTTATCCAAAGGAATTCTGCTTCTGATAATCACCCCATCATAGTTTTCAATTTTACTGCAAACCTCATCATAAGAAGACGAAAAATCTTCTTCCAGGATACAATCTTTAGCCAAAAGCTGTTCTGTAATAAGCGGATGATTTTTATCGAGGAGTAAAATTCTCATAGAAGACATAATTCTTTATATTTGTTGATGCAAAGGTAAGTTTCAGAGATTTAGAAATATCTTTTGCAAGATAGAATTTTTCAATTTTTTCATCTTATGAATTTGCATAAGTTTATTTTCGGGCTTTCTGTATTGTTATTATTAGCTTATAGTCTTTTTTTAGGAATTAAATTTTCTTCTGTTCAGGAAATTATTCCCATTCATTATTCCGGAGAAGGTCCGGATGGTTTTGGAAGTAAACTATTTTTGTGGCTACAGGTTGGTCTCAATTCGATTTTACTCTTATTGATAGGATTGATTATCTGGTATCCTCAAAAAGCATTTGGAGAAAAAAATGATTATCTCGAAGCTTCCCGAGAGAATGCAATAAAAAACCGACAAATATTTTTGTCGGTGATATCTTTAGTTGTTACACTTATTTTAATTGGGCTGAGTTTGAAAGAAATTATTTAAGCTTCCTGAAAAAGTTTCTTTAATTCTACAGATTCTGAAGGTTTCATTCTTCCGGAAAGAATTAATGAAAGTTCTTTTCTTCTTAGAGCTGCTGCAAAACGATCTTTTTCAAGCTCAGTTTCCGGTTCCATTGCAGGAATTGGAATGGGTCTGTTAAATTCGTCTACCGCAACAAAGGTATAAATCCCTGAATTGGTATGAATCTTTTTCTGATTGATCGGATCATCCAACCAGACATCTACATAAATCTCCATTGAAGTAGAGAACGCTCTTGAAACTTTAGACTCCATTACCACAATTCCTCCTTCCGGAATAGGATGATCGAAAGAGACGTGATTTACAGATGCCGTTACCACTCTTCTTTCACAATGTCTTGTTGCAGAGATTGATGCACATCTGTCCATTCTAGCCAACAATTCTCCGCCAAAAAGATTTCTCAGCTGATTGGTATCATTGGGAAGTACAATATTAGTCATCACCGTCAGAGACTCTGATGCTTTTTTTATTTTTGCCATTTCGATTTAGGTTTTGAAGTTGCTGTCGTGTTTGTTTTCATAACAGCCGGTTTTATGATAGAATCTTTTCTTAAAGAGTCTTTTTTCAAGGTATCTGAAACTTTCAATGTTGCAGAATCTTTTTTTACAGGAACTACATTTTCTATTCTCTTAGTTTTAGTCTGCACAGAAACACTGTCAAAAGACTTTTTCCCAAAAATCAATTCCTGCTGAGAATATCCTAAATAAGCAATTCCCAATACAGGAACCACAAAAAGGAACGTCCAAAGAATAGATTTATTGAATTTATAATTTTTTTCAGGTTCTGCCGGTTTTTCTTTCTTTTCAGAGTTTTTGATATCTGAAATTCTGATTTCTTCCAATCCGTAAAAATCAGGACGATCATTTTCAAGACGTTTACCGCTAAAAGTAATCTGATCATCATGCAGGGAAAGCTTCCCCAAATTCTGGATTTCCAATACCTGATCTGCCTGAAGCTTTTTCTTCCAAAAATCGGTCTGAATCTTCAGATCACTTTTCGAAGCGCCCAACGACATTTGTTTTTGGGCTGCAATAAATGCCGCTAATTCCTCGGACTGAATTTCATAATCCGCAGTAAAAGCAATCTGACTTGCCGGAGGAAGAATACTTCCGTTATCAGAATTGATAATTGCTTTCGAATTTTCTAAAGAAAACACACCAAAGCCAGGAACCACAACGCTCCCGAACTGTTTCAAATATTCTAAAATGTATGCTGAAATATTCATTTGGTGGCAAATTTATAACTTTTCCCTGACTTCTTGAAGCATTTTTCATTATAAAAAAAGATTCTCAAAAAGCTTATTTTTCTGAATTTATTAATCAATTCTTATCATTATATAGATTATACATAGATTTTAGTTGAAAAATAGCACTTTGCCTCTATTAAAAACAGAATCCTTTTGAATTTTCAATTTTATATTTTTCACAATTTTTAAGCAGAATATTGATTAAAATAAAAAAGACTGCCGAAGCAGTCTTCAAAATCTAACTTTTACTTTTTACTATATAATTATTTTAAATATAGCCGATTGATTAGTGAATTTTCCAGCTTATCCCAAACATAAAATTGGTTCCCGCCTGTGAAAAATAATAAGGACTTCCATCCCAAACCGCTCCATTATTTACATATTTCTTATTAAAGATATTGTTCACCAACAGTTTTAATGCAACTTCATTATGAGCAATGGTAAATTGATACTGAGCATTAAAATCCGTTAAGAAATAATCTTTCAACTGCAGATTCTTATCTTCAGAATTATCAAGATATTGCTTTCCTACGTATTGATTCATCAAAGCAAACTGAAAGCTTTTGGTAGGATTAAACTTCAATCCTAAGTTGGCAATAACATCCGGAGAAAAAGAAATCTGGGTATTTCCAAGATTTTTCACTTCTGTTTCATTTTCAGTCCTGAAATCTAAATTTCTGTTGTTGCTGAAACTTACGTTTCCTGTCAGCTCCCACTTTTTCGAAAGTTTTGCCAGTGCACCGAGTTCAATTCCGCTTCTGTAACTTTTCCCCGAATTCGTTCTGATGAAAGCTCCTACATTATTTAATTCACCATTCAATACTAATTGATTGACATAATACATATAATACAGGTTGGCTGTAAATGACACAGGTCCGAATTGTCTTTCAAAACCGGCTTCAAAATCATGAAGTTTTTCCGCTTTCACATCATTGTTCGCCAATAAATCATCTCTATTGGGTTCACGATGCGCATGTGCATAGGAAACAAATATTTTTCCGTTTTCGATTTTATAGTTGGCTCCAATTTTAGGATTGAAGAACAGCCAGTTTTTATCAAGATTCGCTCCCTCATCATCTCCTGCTGTGATTATTTTTGTATCATAATCCACATTTCTAAGCTGTAAATCTCCGAAGAACTCAAAGTCATGAACTCTTACCAAAGCTTTTGCAAAACCTGAAACTTCGTTTTTCACAGAACGGCCTCTGTAATATTCATGTTCATCAATTTCAGGAAGAAAAACTCCAGTCACATTTCCGTAATGTCTTCCATAATACTGATTTGCTACGGCTCCAAAGTTTACATCAACAATTCCCAGTTTCCCATATAGTGTGGAAACCATTCCGTAAAAATCGTTATTCAGCCATTTTTTTCTGATGAAATCCGAGTATTGTTCTCCTCCAAAATCAGGTAAGTTATATCTTGCAAAAGGATCGCCTTGTTTATAGTTTTCGTAATATCCTTTTCCTTTTGTATAGTGTAAAGTTGTTTCTAAATTCCATTTCTCATTGAACTTCTGTTCCCAAAGCAACTGATAATGGTTTTGTCTGTAATTATCAGTTTCATTGCCATAAAATCCAACAATATTTTCCCAGTTTGCATCGTAAATAGCTCCAGACGGATTAAATTTAGGATTAGTTTCCCAGGTCTCTCTGTCGATCCCATTCCAGGCTTGGTATGTTTTTTCTTTTCCACCGAAAGCCATTAAACGGATTCTTGTTTTCCCTTCTTCATACAAAGCTGTAAAATTGTAAGAATCCAGCTTTGAAAACGCTCTGTCAATATAGCCATCGGAATTGATATGGGTATAACGCCCCATCAAAGAAAGACGGTTTCCCCAGAATTTCCCGGAACCGATCTCCGCAGAATATTTGTAGGTATTAAATGAACCGTAACTGTCATCCGTTTTAAAGTAAAACTTCTCTTCAGGATCTCTGGAAATCACATTAATACTTGCTCCAAACGCCGCAGAGCCATTATTAGAAGTTCCTACTCCTCTTTGAATTAAAATCTGGGATGCAGAACTTGTAAGATCCGGAACATTCACGAAAAAAGTACCCTGACTTTCAGAATCGTTGTATGGAACTCCATTCATCATAACATTGATGGCACTTCCCGAAACTCCACGAATTCTAAAACCTGTGTAACCTACTCCATTTCCTGCATCTGAAGTAGAGATAATAGACGTCTGGTTTTTAAGCAGAATAGGAAGATCCTGCCCTAGATTTTTGCTGTCCAGATCTTTCTGAACATTAATAATTTCCTTGGCAACAGGAAGTCTTTTGGTAAAATTAACAGCTTCAATTTCCTTTATTTTCAAGGAATCGGAATTTTGTGCCTGCAAAAAGGCGAAAGAGCCAACAGTAAGCCCTAAAAAAAATAATCCTTTCATTCTATAAATTTTTAAAATTTAATGAATAAAAGGGGATTGATAAGATATTATACAGTTTCAGCTCTGAAGCCGAATTCCCTAAACAGCATTACCCGTTCTAGGTTCGTTGGGTATAATCTCAGCCTGTTACAGCACCCCTTTATTTCGACTGCAAAAGTATGGTTTTTTCTGTTTATGAAATGCTTATTTCAATATTTTTTGTTTCTGATGTCTACATAGTAATAGTTGCTACCGTCTTTTGAAACCTCAAACATCCCTCCCAGTTTCCAGCTGTAATTCAGTTTAATATCTTCATATTCAAAAGGAATAATGATCTTATTGTCTTTATTGATCACTCCGAATTTATTGTTGGCAACAGCTACCATCATAGGATTTTCCAGATCATTTCCTTCCAGCACATACAACATTTCATATTGCGGAACAATCTGAAACTTAAAGGTTACTTTTGAATTTTTATAAAGGTTATTATCTCCTAATCCGAAAAGGTATTTGTCTTTATAGGCTCCATATTTTTGTTTTACGTAGGTATTTTTACATTTTCCTAAATCGGAATCTTTATATTGATATACTTTTTTCCCAAAAGCATCTATTCTATAGGCAATCTGTGCCTTTTCCACCGTTGCATAGTCCTTTGTTCCATATTTTCTTACTTTTTCATTGGTAGAATTAAGGAGGTTACAGTCTTCAGCGAAGAACATACCGATATAAAATTCTGCAGGAATGATAAACTGTCCTTTTTGATTGACATAGCCTACTTTACCATTTTGTTTTTTAGGAATAAGCAACGGAATATCTCCATATAACGAGATGAGATCGGGACGACTAGAACTCATCTGGGTAAACTGTGTGGTACCGGGAAATTGCTTTTCAGGGGCTGAAACAACACGATTAGACTGGGGAAAAGCAGCACTAAACAGTAGCACCGCCAAGAATTGATAAATATTTTTCATAATATGTTTTGTCATACTAAAATACATATATTTTTTTAATATACTGAAAAGGGGTAAAAATCATCAAAACCCTATGAAACTCAAAACATAATAGATTATTTAAAAAACATATTTATAAAGAATCTAAATAAATTAATTCTAATAAAATATTAAAAATTCGTAATTTTGGGAACGTTTTTAGGTTTGATATTACAAAAGCATCATAAAGAAATGATTTTTGGCAAAAAATGTCATAAAAATCATATTCTTTAGCTGGTTTTGATTTCATATCAATACTCCTTTTAAAAGAAATTTAGGTTATAACTTATATTATAATCTATTTATAAAGATTGAAAAGACTTCTATTATTATGAATATGTATCAGGATTACATCCAAGAAATTGCAGAAAGAAAAAACCAAGGGCTACATCCAAAGCCGATTGACAGTGCAGAATTATTAAGCGAGATCATCGCACAAATTAAAGATACAGCTAACGAATATAGGGCTGATTCTCTTAATTTTTTCATTTATAACACCCTACCAGGAACAACAAGTGCTGCAGGTGTAAAAGCTCAGTTTTTAAAAGAAATCATTCTTGGTGAATCTGTAGTAGAAGAAATCACTCCTACTTTCGCTTTCGAATTGCTATCTCATATGAAAGGAGGTAAATCTATCGAAGTATTGTTGGATTTAGCTTTAGGGAATGATGCAGCAATCGCTCACGAAGCGGCAAAAGTTCTTAAAACTCAGGTTTTCCTTTATGATGCGGATACGCAACGTTTAAAGGACGCTTACAATAGCGGTAACGAAATCGCAAAAGAAATTCTTGAAAGCTATGCAAAAGCTGAATTCTTCACAAAACTTCCGGAAGTTGCTGAAGAAATCAAAGTCGTAACTTTCATCGCTGGTGAAGGAGATATTTCTACAGATTTACTTTCTCCGGGTAACCAAGCACACTCAAGATCTGACCGTGAATTACACGGTAAATGTATGATTACTCCTCAAGCTCAGGAAGAAATCAAGGCTCTACAAGCGCAACATCCGGATGCAAGTGTAATGCTAATCGCAGAAAAAGGAACAATGGGTGTTGGTTCTTCTCGTATGTCGGGAGTAAACAACGTAGCTCTTTGGACAGGTAAACAAGCAAGTCCTTATGTACCTTTCGTAAACATCGCTCCAATCGTAGCCGGAACAAATGGTATTTCTCCAATTTTCTTAACTACAGTTGACGTAACTGGAGGTATCGGAATCGACCTTCAAAACTGGGTTAAAAAAGTTGACGAAAACGGAGCTCCTGTTCGTAATGAAAACGGTGACATTGTTTTAGAAGAAAAATATTCTATCGCTACAGGAACTGTTTTAACAATCAATACGAAAGAAAAGAAATTATATAATGGAGATAAAGAATTGAAAGACATTTCAAAATCATTTACTCCTCAAAAATTAGAATTTATCAAAGCAGGTGGTTCTTATGCTATCGTATTTGGTAAAAAAATCCAAACTTTTGCTGCTAAAACGTTAGGAATCAATGCTCCTTTAGTTTTTGCCCCTTCAAAAGAAATTTCTATAGAAGGACAGGGATTGACTGCTGTTGAAAAAATCTTCAACAGAAATGCAGTAGGTGTTACTGAAGGTAAATTATTGCACGCAGGTTCAGACGTTCGTGTAGAAGTAAACATTGTCGGATCTCAGGATACAACAGGTTTAATGACTGCTCAGGAATTAGAATCTATGGCTGCAACGGTAATTTCTCCAATTGTAGACGGAGCTTATCAGTCAGGTTGTCATACTGCTTCTGTTTGGGATAAAAAAGCTCAGGCTAACATCCCTAAATTAATGAAATTCATGAACGATTTCGGAGTAATCACAGCTCGTGACCCGAAAGGTGAATACCACGCAATGACAGACGTTATTCACAAAGTTCTTAATGATATTACGGTTGACGAATGGGCAATCATCATCGGAGGTGACTCTCACACAAGAATGTCAAAAGGAGTTGCTTTCGGAGCTGACTCAGGAACGGTAGCTTTAGCTTTGGCAACAGGTGAAGCTTCAATGCCAATTCCGGAATCTGTAAAAGTTACTTTCAAAGGAGATATGAAAGAGCATATGGATTTCCGTGATGTAGTGCACGCAACTCAGGCTCAGATGCTGAAGCAATTTGACGGTGAAAACGTATTCCAGGGAAGAATTATCGAGGTTCACATCGGAACACTTCCTGCTGACCAGGCATTTACATTCACAGACTGGACTGCAGAGATGAAAGCAAAAGCTTCTATCTGTATTTCTGAAGATGATACTTTGATTGAATCATTGGAAATTGCAAAAAGCAGAATCCAGATTATGATTGATAAAGGTATGGATAATCACAATCAGGTTCTTCAAGGCCTAATTAATAAAGCAAACAAGAGAATCGAGGAAATCAAGTGTGGTGACAAACCAGCTTTAACTCCTGATGCAAATGCTAAATATTATGCAGAAGTAGTTGTTGATCTTGATGTAATCGTTGAACCTATGATTGCTGACCCGGATGTAAACAATGATGACGTTTCTAAAAGATATACTCACGATACCATCAGAGATCTTACTTACTACGGAGGTGAGAAAAAAGTTGATCTTGGTTTCGTAGGTTCTTGTATGGTTCACAAAGGCGATTTAAAAATCGTTTCTCAGATGTTGAGAAATCTTGAAAAACAAAATGGTAAAGTAGAATTTAACGCACCATTGGTGGTGGCTGCTCCTACTTATAACATCATCGACGAATTAAAGGCTGAAGGTGACTGGGAATTATTAGAGAAATATTCAGGTTTTGAATTTAACGATAACGCTCCAAAAGGCGAAGCTCGTACTCAGTATGAAAATATGATGTATCTTGAGCGTCCTGGATGTAACCTTTGTATGGGTAATCAGGAAAAAGCTGAAAAAGGAGATACTGTTTTAGCAACCTCTACTCGTCTATTCCAGGGAAGAGTGGTAGAAGATTCTGAACGTAAAAAAGGAGAATCTCTATTGGCTTCTACTCCGGTTGTTGTTTTATCTGCAATCATTGGAAGAATTCCTAATATTGATGAATACAAAGCTGCCGTAGAAGGTATTGATTTAACTACTTTCGTTCCTCCTATCAAAGAATTGGTGGCAGTTGGTCATTAATAAATTAAAATATAGTCGAAAGGCTATTTTAAAATAAGTAAATGGAAGATTTCTTTTTTGAAGTCTTCCATTTTTTTGTTTAGAACTGTTCTATTTAAGACCAATAAGAATTATTTTACCCTATATCAACGTCAAAAAAATCATTTTTTCCTTAACTTCATAGTCATAAAATATTTTAATCATTTATCATATTTATCCATTATACCAACCGTAGGAATAGATTTTGATGGATTGTATGAGATGAAATTTTCCGTCTAAAATCGCGGAAAAACCTATTAAAAAAGAACAAAAACTAAATTAGATATGACTTTTGATATTGATATGATCAAAAAAGTGTACGAACGTTATCCAGAAAGAATTGCTGCGGCAAGACAAATCGTGGGAAAACCTCTTACCCTTTCAGAAAAAATTCTTTACACCCACCTTTGGGAAGGAAATGCTACACAAGCCCATGAAAGAGGAAACTCTTATGTGGATTTTGCACCAGACAGAGTAGCTATGCAGGATGCCACCGCACAAATGGCACTTTTACAGTTTATGCAGGCCGGAAAAACTAAGGTTGCTGTTCCTTCAACAGCTCACGCCGATCACCTGATTCAGGCAAGAGTGGGTGCACAGGCAGATTTACAGGAAGGTCTTAATAAAAACTCAGAAGTTTTCAACTTCTTGGGTTCAGTTTGTGATAAATATGGTATTGGTTTCTGGAAACCGGGAGCTGGGATTATTCACCAGGTTGTATTAGAGAATTATGCTTTCCCTGGAGGGATGATGATCGGTACAGACTCTCACACGGTAAATGCAGGAGGATTAGGAATGGTAGCAATTGGTGTAGGTGGAGCTGATGCAGTGGATGTTATGGCAGGAATGGCTTGGGAGCTTAAAATGCCAAAATTGATCGGTGTAAAATTAACCGGTAAAATGAACGGATGGACTTCTGCAAAAGACGTTATCTTAAAAGTAGCAGGAATCCTTACTGTAAAAGGAGGAACAGGATGCATCGTAGAATACTTCGGAGAGGGAGCACAATCTCTTTCAGCAACCGGTAAAGGGACTATCTGTAACATGGGTGCTGAAATTGGAGCGACAACTTCCACTTTCGGATATGATGATTCTATGAGAAGATATTTAGCCGCAACTGGAAGACAGGATATCGTAGATGCTGCTGATACAATTGCGGAACACTTAACAGGAGATGCTGAAGTATATGCAAACCCTGAACAATATTTTGATCAATTAATTGAAATAAACCTATCTGAACTAGCTCCTCACCTTAACGGACCTTTCACTCCGGATTTGGCAACTCCTGTTTCTGAATTCAGAGCTAAATCAGAAGCCAACGGATGGCCTTTGGAAGTAGAATGGGCATTGATTGGTTCTTGTACCAACTCTTCTTATGAAGATTTATCAAGAGCAGCTTCTATCGTTGAAGATGCCGTGGCAAAAGGCGTAAAACCAAAAGCGATCTTAGGAATCAATCCAGGTTCTGAGCAGGTGAAATTCACAGCAGAAAGAGACGGATTCCTGAATTCTTTCAGAAAATTTGAAAATGCAAGAATCTTTACCAATGCTTGCGGGCCTTGTATCGGACAATGGGACAGAGAAGGTGCTGAAAAAGGAGAGAAAAACTCAATTATTCATTCTTTCAACAGAAACTTCGCGAAAAGAGCAGATGGTAACCCCAATACACACGCTTTCGTAGCTTCACCGGAAATGGTAGCGGCAATCGCTATTTCAGGAAGATTAGATTTCAACCCTATCACAGATACACTAACCAATGAATCTGGGGAACAAATAAAATTAAACGAGCCAAAAGGTTTCGAATTACCGGAAAAAGGATTCGCAGTAGATGACAACGGATATCAGGCTCCATCTGAAGACGGTTCTAGTGTTGTGGTAAATGTAAGTCCAACTTCAGACAGACTTCAACTGTTGGAAGAATTCCCTGCTTGGGATGGTAAAAATATTACCGGAGCTAAAGTTTTAATTAAAGCTTTCGGAAAATGTACAACCGACCACATTTCTATGGCAGGACCTTGGTTGAAATACAGAGGTCACCTTGATAATATTTCAAACAATATGTTGATTGGAGCTGTAAATGCTTACAACATGGAAACCAATAACGTTAAAAATGAATTAACGGGAGAATACGGAGAAGTTCCTGCTGTACAGAGAGCTTACAAGGCTGCCGGCGTTCCTACGATCGTTGTTGGAGACCAAAACTATGGGGAAGGCTCTTCAAGGGAACACGCTGCAATGGAACCAAGACACCTTGGTGTAAAAGCAGTACTGGTAAAATCATTTGCGAGAATTCACGAAACGAACCTTAAAAAACAAGGGATGTTAGGAATTACATTCGCAAACGAGGCTGATTATGATAAAATCTTAGAAGATGACACGGTAAACTTCTTAGATCTTGATCAGTTTGCTCCAGGAAAGCAATTAACTTTAGAATTCGTTCATAAAGACGGATCAAAAGACATTATCCTGGCAAACCATACCTATAATGATCAGCAGATTGAGTGGTTTAAAGCAGGTTCTGCTTTGAATCTGATCAAACAACAAGAGAAAAATTAATTGTTAGATTGAATTAATCATAGAAAAAAGCAACTTCAAATTGAAGTTGCTTTTTCATTTTATTCTGGTCAGAAGATTCATTCTGAAACTCTCTCCTATCGGAATTTCATGCTCAGAAATCAGAGTTACTTTTTTGCTTCCTAAGTTTTTAATCTGATTTAAATTAATAATAAATGACTTATGTATTCTCACAAAAGAATGATCAGGAAGTTGCTGTTCCATCGATTTCAAAGTATCCAAAACAATATATTCCTGCTCCGAAGTGCGGATATTTACATAATCTTTGATGCTTTCCACATACAGAATACTTTCAAAATTGATTCTGTGCTGCTGTCCTGAAGACTTTACAAAGAAATGAGCATCTTCCTTATTTTCATTGAAAACAAAACGTTCCTGAGCTTTTAAAGCACTTTTATAAAAACGCTCAAAGGAAATCGGTTTTAAAAGATAATCGACGATATTATGTTCATACCCTTCCAAAGCATATTCGGAGTAAGCCGTTGTCAAAACATATTTCAGTTTGTCACCTAAAATTTTCATGAAATTGATTCCTGTCAGTTCAGGCATCTGAATATCAAGAAAAACAAGATCAGCTTCGTGATTCTGAATAAATTCTAAGGCTTCGATCGGGTTTTCGGCAGAGAAAACCAGTTCAAGAAAAGGAACTTTCCGGATATAACTTTCCAAAAGCGAAATTGCCAACGGTTCGTCATCTACCACAATACATTTAATTTTATTCATTTCGTAAATCAATCTTTAAATCTACGACAAATTCCGTTTCTGAATCTTTTATGTTCAGCTCATACTTTTTGGGATAAAGAATTTCCAGCCTCTTTTTTACATTTTCAATTCCAATTCCTGAAACCGAATCTTTCATTCTTTCTTTTTTATAATTTAAAAGATAAAAATGAAGGATCTGCTGCTCATCCGAAACTTTCATTTGAAAACCTTTATCACGGAAATCTCCATGTTTAAAAGCATTCTCCACAAAAGGAACTAAAATCATCGGTGAAATATTCAACTTGGGATGATTGATATTTTTTTCAAATACTAATAATTCAGGATTTTTGATTCTTAATTTTTCAAGAGCAGTCAAGCTATCAATATATCCGATTTCTTTGTCTAAACTGATGAAATCTTTTTCCAGATCTTTGGTACTGTATCTCAATAACTGGCTCAATTCTTCAAGCGCAGGCAATGCCTTATCCGATTTTTGATAGACTAAAGAATAGATATTATTTAAAGAATTAAAAATAAAATGCGGATTAATTTGAGTTTTTAAAGCCTGTAATTCTGCATTTTTCTTTGCTTCCATCAAAGCTGTTTTTTCCTGTTCGCTATTAATCGAGTATTTTAGAAACCAAAAGGTTGTACTGATAAAAATAGTAGTACTGCTGTAAAAAATATTATCAAAGAAATAAAACATAAACGGCGTTTCCTCCGAATAATTCCTGATTCCGAAAAAAAGTGGCAAAAACCATTCTTCTACCCCATAACGCACCCCGACAAAACAACATGCACTGAGAAAGAAAACAATGACAGATTTATAAATTTTACTTCCTTCAAAAAATCTGGGAACAACTATAAAGTAATTGACATAAAAGCAGATAATACTCGTGAAAAAGAATGTAACATTAAAGATATTATTTTTACTGTCGAAAGCTAAATACGGAAGAACAACCGATCCGGTAAGATAGATCGTCCAAAAGAAAAGGTGGAGATAAAAAAGCTTGTTTATTTTCATACAACAAAAATATATTTTCTTACAAATTCAATTCTTATTTTTCGACAAACGATTCTTTTTATCCGATGAAAATTGTTTCATCCTAATTCATTCTGTATTGATCGAAACAATATTTTATCTCATTCTCCGAGCCTATAAATTTGTCAAAAAAATTACTCCATGAAAACATTATTATATACCGTTCTAATTTGTTTATCCGCATTAGTTTCGGCTCAGAAAAAACCATCAGAATATTTTCCGGATCCCAAAACGAAAGTTCTTGTTGTAGGTTCTTTTCATTTTGATTATCCAAATCTTGATGCGCACAAAACAGAGAAAGGTGATCAAATCGATGTTCTGTCACCCAAAACTTCAAAAGAAGTAACGGAACTTATTAATTATATCAAAAAATTCAACCCTACGAAAATCGCCATTGAAGCATGGCCAAACTGGAATGCCAACCAAAAATTAAAAGAGTACAAAGAAGGTAAACACACAAAACAAAGAGATGAAAGGTATCAGATTGCCATGCGTACGGCGAAGGAATTGAATCTAAATGAATTATACAGTATTGATGCCAATTCTATTCTGGATGATCTGCGTGAAAAATTCGGAAAGAAAGACTCCTTGTATTTTCAGAATATAAGTGCAGATTATGATTTTTTAAGTGATGATACGATTTCAAAGCAATACAATGCTTTTTTTAAAAGTTCTGAACCTAAAAACTTCAAATCATTGCTTGATCTTTTCAAATTTATGAACAGTAAAGAATACCACCAATACGAATATGGTGCTTATCTGACCGGAGATTTTAAACTGAGAGAGCACGACGGAGCTGATATGCTGGCTTTATACTGGTACAATAGAAATCTTAGAATGTTCAGAAATATTCAGAATATTCCTCATAATTCCGAAGACCGCATCCTGGTGATAGTTGGAAATGGCCATGCTTCTGTTTTAAGACAGCTCTTTACCTCATCACCGGAATTTGATTATATAGAATTTGATTCATTAAAGTAACTAAAACAATCATGAAAATACTTACCTCAATTATTATCCTGTCCTTTTTTTCACTTTCACTGACAGCACAAAAGTTTGAATTTAAAGATAAGTTTGATAATGCTGTTCCCGTGTTGAATGTGGCCACTTTTCATATGGGAGAAACCTCAGATGCAACGAGTACTGAATTTGATGAGCATAATCTCAACAATCAGAATGAAGTAAAAAAACTGGCCAAAATGCTGGCAAAATTCAAGCCTACTATTATCATTATTGAAGATCTTCCGAAGAACGACAGTGTACGCAACATCGATTATCTTAATTATGTAAAAAATCCGGATACAAAGTTTAAGAATCCTGATGAAAGGGAACTTCTCGCCTATGAAGTAGGAAGATTAAGCGGAACAAAAAAAATTTACGGAATAGATTATAAAGAAAGCTACAATTATAGAGTTGAAAGGCTTGTTCCCCAAAAAGTAGACAAAAAAACGACTGGAGATTATTGGAATCTGATCGAAGAAAATGAGAAAATAAATCCGGAAACGGGAATTCCGTTTCAGCAATTATTTAAACTTAATAATCAGCCAAAGTATCTGGAAAGTTTAATCAACATCAATGCAGATATTCTTACGTATGTTTCATCAAAAGGAAAATCTGAAGGAGCAGATGAAGCCGCGAAATTTTATCATCGAAATCTGGTTATGTTTTCTAATTTAAATCAAATTCAGGTTGATAAAAACGACAGAATATTTATTCTTATGGGAGGAACCCACACCGCATTCTTCATGGATTTTTTAAGAAGAAGCCCTAAATATTTATTGGAAAACACTCTTAATTATTTAAAATAATTTCTTTAATCGAAATAGTTTGTAACAAAATTCACTTTTCTTCGTCAAACTATATATAAATCTCACAATGAAGAAAACTATACTCGCGCTCTCCCTATTAAGTTCCGGGTTCATTTTTGCCCAAGAAAGCAAGGACTCTAAAGTAAAAGAAAAAGAAATACAGGAAGTAACACTTACCAAAACTAAAAAAGCCGTTGAACAAAAAGCAGACCGTACGATTTTTGATTTTTCGGAACAGCCAAGCCTTAATTCAGGTTCCTTAATGGAAGGAATCAAGAAGCTTCCAGGATTGGTTGCTTCAGATATGGTAGGAATCATGTATCAGGGAAAACCTCTGGAAGTCTATATGGACGGAAGACCTCTGAATATTTCCAGCAATGAACTGAACGCCTTCATGGAAGGAATGCCTGCCAATTCTGTAGAGAGAATAGAAATCATCACTCAGCCGGGCGCAGAATTCCCTGCAACTTCCGGAGGGGCTATTTTAAATATCATTACCAGCAAATCTGCAAAAAATTATCTTACAGCAGTCTACAACGGAGGTTACCGTTTTTCAAACTATGATAAATACAGAAGCAGATTTAATAATTCCCTTGCTTTAAACTCAAGAAACAAATGGTTTGGATGGCAGGTAAATTTAGGGCAATATTACCGTGAAAGTTTATCGGATTCAGAGTTTGATGCATTGAGTAAAAACCATTCCAACTCTTTAGGGAGAACGTATTATATGAATTCGGCCTTTACTTTTGAACTTGGAAAAGACCGATTATTGTTGAATTATGACATTAGCCACAACAATAATGGATCATCTATTACTTCGGATGAATTTTTAAACGGGTTTACCAGAAGTAATTTTACCAGTGATACGAAAGGTTTAAGACAGGAAGCTGCTGCTACGTATCAGAAAAAGTTTGAGGATAAAAACAAAAAACTGGATTTCAAATTCGTTTACACCAATAGCAATTCTGATTTTAATCAGCAAAGCACCAACAATGTTAACCTTTTGGACAATTCATCAAAATTCAATGTGTATAATTTCAAAATAGATTATTCTCAGCCTTTGAAAATTTTAGATGAGGGAAAAGTAAGCTTTGGGGGATTATTTGATCAGCAGGATTTTGAAACCAAAGACAAAAGCATTGTCAATTTAGATTATACAAGACAAACCACTTCTGGTTATGTAGAGTTTCAGATCAAGCTGAAAAAGTTTGATTTCATTGCCGGACTAAGAGCTGAAAACTACAATATTACCGGAATTACGAGAATGTTTAATGACAATAATGAATTGGAGCAGAAAGATCTTAATGCGTTTAAAAAATTCAAGGTATTTCCAAATGCGAGCATACAGTATAATCTGATGAAGCAGCTTTTCGTCAATCTGAATTATAACAAAAAGATAAGTCTACCAAGTGTTTCATTATTGAACCCCAACAACACGACTTTAAAAAACAATACGATTACATCCAATGGAAATCCGAATCTGCAACCTACGATTTATGACAATGCAGAATTCAAAATCAGTGCGTTTGATTATGCCTACATCAGCTATAATACAAGCTGGGTAAAAGATCAAATTGTTCAGAGAGTTTCCCGGGAAGGCGATCTGATCAGAAATGAACAGGTACAGGTCAACAGTTTAAGAACGCATAATTTCAACTTTGGAATGCCGATTCCTTTTATGCTGTTCACTACTCCATTCAGCGAACTGATGAAGTTCAATGTAAATCCTGATAAAATGAACCTTTTATATATTTATACAGGATATCAGCTTCAGGAAATGCCCGATATTAAAACGAAAGGATTCTGGATTTTCAGCTTGATGGGGCAGTTTATTTTACCAAAGGACATCAGACTTCAGGCGAATTACAATATCATTCCTGCGAGAGGAAATTTTTATTACTTCGAGCTTGAGAAACCTCTTAATAATGCTCTTGACATAACGATCTCAAAGAAATTTATGTCAGAAAGACTTAATCTTTCTGTATATGCAAGAGATATTTTCAATCAGAATAAGAGTGTCATTATCGCCCGTTCAACCGGAGGAAGTGTATATACCTCAAATAAATTTGACAGCAGAAGTTTCGGAATTTCTGTCAATTATAAAATTCCTACTAAAAACAAACTGGCTAAAGAGGATCCTAATATGATCAAGAATACAACGCAAAGTGAAAACAATGGCGGAGTAATGAACCAAGGACAGTAATACAAGTAAAAACGAGTCAGCAAAATGTTTGCTGACTCGTTTCTTTTAAAACAATATAATTTAAAAATCAATTGTCTGAAATCTCCATTCCAGTGTATCGATTAATGTGATTTGATTTAATTGTAAAGGTAAATCCGTGATGAGTTTCAAAGTGAGATTAGCCATCATACTTCCTACAATTCCCGGTAATGCACCAAGAACGCCCAAACTATCGCAATCCGGAATATCTTCATCGAAAGGAGGCTCAGGAAAAATATCTCTTAAATTCTTGCTTCCATTATAATTGAAAATCGCAACCTGCCCGGAAAAACCAAGAATACTTCCGTAGACTAAAGGCTTATTGAGTTTGACACAAATATCATTAACTAAATATCTCGTTTTAAAATTATCCGAACCATCAACAACCATATCAAATTGAGAAATAATGTCTTCCGCATTTGACTCATCAATTTTTTCTTCAATGGAGATAAATTTCACCCGCTGATTTAAGTTTTTCACAAATTCTTTAGCACTTTTCACTTTAGAAATCCCGATAGAGTTTTCATTATGAATGGTTTGTCGGTTCAAATTATGGAGTTCAACTTCATCAAAATCTATAACTCCCAATATTCCAACTCCAGCGGCAGTCAAATATTGGATTACAGGACTTCCCAGACCTCCGGCTCCAATTACCAAGACTTTAGCATTCATTATTTTTCGCTGACCTTCCAAACCGATTTCCTCAATAAAAATCTGTCGGCTGTATCTTGAGAAGATATCTTCGTTTTTCATTTTATTCATTGATTTTAAACGCAAACACGCAAGGTTAATTTTAAAAATTATTCCGCATATTTTTGTTTCGCAAAGGCATTTCATTTAGCAACGATTAAATGCCCTTGCGAACTAAAAAAATATAATAGTTAAATAAAATCTTTGTGAGCTTCGCGTTACCATATTTTAAGCACCATTATAAACAGCATCCCAGTCTTTCATGATCGGATCGTAACCTGCTTTTTTAATGACATTTTTAATTTCATCCATGCTTCTTTCATCGCTTGTTTCAAACTGTTCTAAGGATTCTTTATCGACCGCATATCCTCCCGGATTGGTTTTAGAAGCAGCACTCATTGCCGTTGCGCCCAGTGAAACAATATGATTTCTGAATTTTTCATTTTCCCGGGTAGAAATAGAGATTTCCAACTCTTCATTCCAGATTCTGTAAGCGCAGATCAATTGTAACAGATCTCTATCTGACATGATAAAATTAGGTTCAATAATTCCTTCCGCTGGTCGAAGCCTTGGAAAAGAAACCGAATATCTGCTTTTCCAATATTGTTTTTGGAGATAATCGATATGAAGAGCGTTGAAAAAACTGTCCACTCTCCAGTCTTCTAAGCCTAATAAAACTCCCAATCCCATTTTATGAATTCCTGCTTTACCAATTCTGTCGGGAGTTTCCAGACGGAAATTGAAATTTGATTTTTTTCCTTTCGGATGATATTCTTTATAAACTTCCTGATGATAGGTTTCCTGATAGACCAAGACCGCGTTTACACCCGCCTCATGCAACTGTTGATATTCTTCCTCTGATAAAGGCTGAACTTCGATAGAAATATTGGCAAAATGTGGTTTTAATAATTTTACAGCATTCAGAAAATAATCAATCCCGACTGTTTTATTGGCTTCTCCGCTTACCAGCAACACATGATTGACTCCCATTGACTTTAAAACCGTTGCTTCGATCATCAATTCTGTATCAGTGAGCGTTTTTCTTTTAATGGAATTATCTAAGCTAAAACCGCAATAGGTACAGATATTCTGACATTCATTACTCAGGTACAACGGAGCATACAGCTGAATGGTTTTCCCGAAACGTTTTTGAGTAAGCTGCTGAGTCATTTTCGCCATTACTTCAAGCTTCTGAGCGGCAACAGGTGAAAGAAAATTCAGAAAGTCTTCGATTGTTTTATTCTTTTTCTGAAGACTTCTTTCCACATCAGATAGCGTTACTTTTTCAAGCCTCGCCTTCACTTCATCCCATTGATAATTCTCAAAAAAATCTTTAAAACTTTTCATAATATTTAGCTTTAATCAAACAAAAAGGAAGTCAGTGGGCTCGATGCTTCTGCGTGTTGTGCAATCGCTCCCAAACCAGCTTCAAAAGCTCTTCTTCCGGCAATCACGCCTTCTTTAAAAGCTAATCCCATATTTACAGGATTTCCTGCAACGGCTATTGCTGTATTTACCAGTACCGCATCTGCTCCCATTTCCATTGCTTTTGCCGCATCAGAAGGCGCCCCGATTCCTGCATCCACAACAACAGGAACATTGCTTTGGCTGATGATAATTTCTAAAAAATCTACAGTTTTCAATCCCTTATTCGTTCCAATCGGTGCTCCTAAAGGCATTACCACCGCAGTTCCCGCATCTTCAAGACGTTTACACAAAACCGGATCAGCATGAATGTATGGCATCACGACAAATCCCAATTTTGCCAATTCTTCTGTTGCATATAAAGTCTCAATCGGATCGGGCAGTAAATATTTCGGATCGGGATGAATTTCCAGTTTCACCCAGTTGGTTTCTAAGGCTTCTCTTGCTAATTGTGCTGCCAAAACCGCTTCTTTAGCAGTTCTTGCTCCTGATGTATTGGGTAAAAGGTGAGTTTTTGTCGGTTTTAAAGCATTCAATAAATCATCTTCTGAGGATTGTGAATCGATGCGTTTTAAAGCCATTGTGACCATTTCACTACCTGAAGCGATAATGGAATCTGTCATTTCTGAAAGGTTTCCGAATTTTCCTGTTCCTAAAAACAGTCTTGATTCGAAAGTTCTTCCTGCTATAATTAAAGGTTGATTTTTCATTGTAAGATGGTTTTAAATTCATTGATAACTGAAGGCTGATTGGTAATCTGCCCTGAAACTGCAACTCCGTAAATTCCGATTTGCTGTAATAATTCGATATTGTTTAAAACAACCCCGCCAATTGCGAAGATTTTCGGAATTTCTAGAGAGTTTTCTTTTAAGTTTTCAATGATCTTCTGATAGCCTTCAAATCCTAAAATCGGACTTAATTGTTCTTTCGTTGAAGTAAATCGTAAAGGGCCTAAACCTATGTAATCACAAGGCTCATTCATTCGTTGAAGAACATCTGAAATTGTGTTCGCTGTCCCTCCAATGATTTTATTTTCACCTAAGATATTTCGGGCTGCTTCAATCGGTGTATCTTTTAATCCTAAGTGAACACCATCGGCATCAAGAGCTTTTGCTATCTGAACGTGGTCATTAATGATACAAACCGTCTGATGGTCTGAGCATAATTTTTTTGAAATTTCACAAAGTTTGATGAATTCCTGTTCCAGAGCGTTTTTCCAGCGAACCTGAATCCATTTTATACCGTTATCAAGAGCTTTTCTGATATTTAGCTCCTGATCTTCTATGGTGAGACCTTGAGAGATATATTGTAATTTTTCCATTTTTTATTTTTTAACGCTAAGAGCGCTAAGATTTCTTAATTACTAACTGTTTCTAAGTTCGCAAAGAGCATACATTGTACATCAGAATCTTTTAAGAATGAAATCCCAACAATGTAGGATTGCTTGTTAAAAATTTTTCGATGTATTGTTTTCCTTTTCGACAGGCATTTTCTAGATTTTCTCCTTTTGCTAAATATGCTGCAATCGTGGAAGAAAGCACACAGCCGGAACCATGTTTCGGATAGTAAACAGAAGTCTTATTATTCGGCTGAATCGAAATTTCTTTCCCGTTTTCAATTAAAATATCTGTTCCGATTTTATCTTCTCTATGCCCTCCTTTTATTAAGACTGAACATGAGCTTTCAAAAAGATTGGCCTTCTGCAATATCTTATATTCATTATAATTCGGAGTAATCAAATCCATTTGCTTCAACACATTTTTCAAATCTGAAATTGTATTGATGTCAAAAAAAGAAAACTCGGAAGTGCTTTTCAAAACTGGATCCCAAACAATTTTTGCTTCAGCATTAATAGATTTAATTTTTTCTATCATCTGAGTTATATAGTCAGCATCTTTTACTACTCCAATTTTCACAGCCTCAACATGATATTTTTTCATCAAGACATCAATTGTTGAAAGAATTTTGTTAAAAGATTGCCATTCCAAACTCAAACATTCAGATTCCGTTTGAACGGTCATTGCCGTACAAACTCCCAACCCCTGAACCTTTAATTGTTCAAAGGCTTTTATATCCGCTAATAAGCCGGCTCCTCCACTTGGATCGTAGCCGGCTATACTCATTACGAAAGGACGTTCTGTCTGCATTTCTTGAAAACTTGTATAGGTTCTTTGCTTTCCCAGATAGCTCCTAATAAAGCCACTCCATTAATATTATTGTCAAAAACTTCATGACTATTATTTTCATTAATTCCTCCCAAAGCAATCAGTTTTACTTTTGAATTCTCTCTTCTTTTAAGATCATTTAAAATGTTCGAACTTTCTCCGTAACCCTTTTTAGAAATGCTCGGAAAAACAGGACTGATGAATGAATATTCCCATTCTGCACCCAATTCATTAAAAGTTTCAATATCATGAACAGATGTTGAAATTATTTTATCTCTAAAAGCTTGAAACAATCCATTTTGCCTGTCAACTTCCCTGAAATGAAGTCTCGAAATCTTAAACTCTTTCGCCAAATCGTAATGACTGTGCAACACTAACTGAGAATGAAATTCAGAGTTTATCTTTTGAATAAAATCCCTCATTACTTCTGTATTGATAAAAGGCTTTCTGACATGAAGCAAATTCAATCCTTCCTGAAATAATTCATTGATCAATTCAGTTTCCTTTTCAACAACTACTTCGGGAGTGATTACGATAATCATATATAAATCTCCTTACCTTTTTCGATGAATTCCTGAGATTTGTCGAACATTCCTTTTTCTGCAGATTCACGGATTTCCTGTGTGATTTTCATAGAACAGAATTTTGGTCCGCACATGGAGCAGAAATGTGCAATTTTTGCTCCGTCCGCAGGAAGTGTCTCATCATGATAAGATCTTGCTGTTTCCGGATCTAGCGAAAGATTGAACTGATCTTCCCAACGGAATTCAAATCTTGCCTTACTCAAAGCATTATCTCTGTATTGTGCTCCTGGATGACCTTTCGCCAAATCTGCTGCATGAGCGGCCAGTTTATAGGTAATTACTCCAACTTTTACATCTTCTTTGTTGGGTAGTCCTAAATGTTCTTTTGGCGTTACATAGCACAACATCGCACAACCGAACCAGCCAATCATTGCCGCTCCGATTCCGGAAGTGATGTGGTCGTAACCCGGAGCAATATCCGTAGTCAATGGCCCTAAAGTGTAAAATGGTGCTTCATCACATACTTCCAATTGTTTTTCCATGTTTTCTTTGATCATGTGCATCGGAACGTGACCAGGACCTTCAATCATCACCTGCACATTGTGTTTCCAGGCGATTTTAGTTAATTCTCCCAGAGTTTCTAATTCTGCAAATTGTGCTTCATCATTGGCATCGGCAATCGAACCTGGACGAAGCCCATCTCCCAAAGAGAAAGCAACGTCATATTTTTTCATGATCTCGCAGATTTCATCAAAATGCGTGTATAAAAAGTTTTCTTTATGATGAAACAAGCACCATTTTGCCATGATAGATCCACCCCTGGAAACTATTCCAGTTACACGCTTTGCTGTCAGGTGAATATATCTTAGTAAAACTCCTGCGTGAATTGTGAAATAAGAAACTCCCTGTTCTGCCTGTTCAATTAAAGTATCTTTAAAAATCTCCCAGGTTAAATCTTCGGCAACTCCTTTTACTTTTTCCAATGCCTGATAAATAGGAACTGTACCAATCGGAACGGGACTGTTTCTGATGATCCATTCTCTGGTTTCGTGGATGTTTTTTCCGGTAGACAAATCCATAATTGTATCTGCTCCCCATCTGCAAGCCCAAACTGCTTTTTCTACTTCTTCTTCGATGCTTGATGAAACGGCACTGTTTCCAATATTGGCATTAATTTTAACCAAAAAATTTCGTCCGATAATCATCGGTTCACTTTCCGGATGATTGATGTTGTTTGGAATAATTGCTCTTCCCACCGCAATTTCATCTCTTACAAACTCGGGAGTGATTTTGCTTTTCGGAGTTTTAGCTCCAAAACTATTTCCCTGATGCTGAAAAGCCATGTCTTTTGAAACAGAATCCAACTGCTCGATTCTTTGATTTTCTCTGATGGCAATATATTCCATTTCGGGAGTGATAATTCCCTGTTTTGCGTAGTATAATTGGGTAACTTCCTGCCCTTCTTTCGCGACTTTCGGTTTGTGATTGTAAGAAAAACGTAATTCGTCCAGTTTTGAATCGCCAAGACGGGCTTTTCCATATTCCGAGGTAATTCCGTCCAGAATTTCTACATCATTTCTGTCTAAAATCCATTGTTCACGGATTCTTGGCAGCCCTTTTTCAATATTTATTTCAGAGTTTTCGTCTGTGTAAGGTCCTGATGTATCGTAAACAGTAACGGGTGGATTGTGTTCTAACGTTCCGTTGGATAATTTTGTGGGACTTAATTCTATTTCGCGCATTGCTACATTGATCGGGTGAATTGTCCCTTCAACATAGATTTTTTTTGAGTTCGGAAACGGCGAACGTGTAATGTTATGAGCCATATAATGATTGTTTTTTTATAAAGATTAACCGCCCTGAGTAGCAGTGATAATTAGAATTGAATCTTTGTTGTTGAGAAATGTTTCCGCCCAGAATGACTGCGGAATAATGCGATTATTGAGCGCTACGGCAATACCTTTTTTCTTTTCAGGTAATTCCATAGCAATGAGTGCTTCCAGATTTTCGGGAAGTACATCAAAAGTTCTGAGTGTGTGGTTAATTGTGAGCTCCATTCCTAAATTTTTAAATACACTTTAGGAATGCCCGCCATTGTACAATAGAATGTACAGCAAAGTCATCTCACTTTTCCCTACGCTAGTATGATCTAGAAATCAGGTTCAAAGGGTAAAATCTCAGCCTGTTTGTGAACAGACACCCCTAAAGTCGAGACGAAGGTAGACATTTTTTTGAAATGGGCAAAATTTTGTTTTTCAGAAAAAATAAAAGAGCGATGTATGAACACCGCTCTTTATTTACTATATTTTGTTTCGTTTTTATTTCTTAAAAACTTAAAAGACCATTACATCGAAAATTTTTAAATTAAAAATTAATCTTCACAGGCTCTCCAAATGGCATCATTTTGTGGAACAGGAGCAACAATTTCTACTTTTTCTTTAGTAACAGGATGAATAAACTCCAGTTTTCTAGCATGAAGATTAATTCCTCCGTCAGGATTGGAACGGGGTGAACCATATTTTAAGTCTCCTTTAATCGGAACTCCGGTTTTTGACAACTGAGCTCGAATCTGGTGATGCCTTCCTGTTTCCAGGTCGATTTCCAGTAAGAGATAATTATCTAATGTTTTAATTACATTATAAGTAAGAATCGCTTCTTTTGCTCCATCAGTAGCTTTTGGAAAAACAATAGCCTTATTATTCTTTTCGTTTTTCTTTAAATAATGAACCAACCTCTGAGTTTTGGGGATCATTTCTTTTGCCACAACCGCCCAATAGGTTTTCTTTACCTCACGATTCTTTACCATTTGAGTAAGGCGAGACAAAGCTTTGGAAGTTTTAGCGTAAATCACCAAACCAGAAGTAGGCCTGTCAATACGATGAACTAAACCGAGGAAAACATTCCCCGGTTTGTTATCTCTTTTTTTTATAAAATTCTTGATTGATTCTAATAATGATTCATCACCGGTTTTATCTCCCTGTACGAGCTGACCGACTTTTTTGTTAACGACCAAAAGATGGTTGTCTTCATAAACAATCTGTTCCTCCATGATTTACTGACGGTAAGTAGGCCTGTTTACAATGGAAAGAATAATCCCTCCTAAAAGCCCTATTGTTTTAATCGATTCCAATTTTGTTCCTAATGGAATAAATAAACCGCCAAGTACACAAATGGCAGCCGCAGCATACATTGCATACACAAAGTTTTTATTGCTCAGCAAAGGTGCCTGAAGAAAAAAGCTGATTCCTATTAAAACATAAAACACTTTTCGTGAAAGTAAGTTATTGATTTCCGGAGAAAAGAAATTAAACCATCCTGCCGCAAGACAAACCAGGGCAATAATCGATAAAATTCCTTGAGTAGACTGTTGGTTTCTCATTAATTAATAACTTTCATTTTCGTTAGGAAAATCTGCACTTTTCACATCCTTTACATATTGAGCAACCGCTCCCGTGATTTCTGTATAAAGATCTAGGTATCTTCTTAAAAATTTCGGACTAAATCCTTTATTCATACCAACCATATCGTGATACACCAAAACCTGTCCGTCACAGTGAGGACCCGCTCCGATTCCGATGGTCGGGATTGAAATCGCTTCTGTTACTTTTTTTGCTAAGTCTGCCGGAATTTTTTCCAACACCACAGAAAAACAGCCAAGTTCTTCTAACAATTGAGCATCAGCAATCAGTTTTTCAGCTTCCGCTTCTTCTTTTGCTCTTACTTTATAGGTTCCGAATTTATAAATAGATTGTGGAGTCAGTCCCAAATGTCCCATTACAGGAATTCCTGCATTGATAATTTTTTTAATTGATTTTGAGATTTCTTTCCCTCCTTCAATTTTCACAGCATGAGCACCT
This sequence comes from Chryseobacterium tagetis, assembly GCF_016735585.2. Taxonomy (GTDB): domain Bacteria; phylum Bacteroidota; class Bacteroidia; order Flavobacteriales; family Weeksellaceae; genus Chryseobacterium; species Chryseobacterium tagetis. The sequence continues at coordinate 857,001 of NZ_JAERSE020000002.1, read as the reverse complement.
CCTTCTTTCATCATTCTTACTGCAGATTCCAATGCTTTTTCAGGATTACTCTGGTAAGTTCCGAAAGGCAAATCAGCAACAACCAAAGCTCTGTCGGTTCCTCTCACCACACTTTGAGAATGATAAATCATCTGATCTAAAGTAATAGGCAATGTGGTTTCAAAACCTGCCATCACATTAGCTGCAGAATCTCCTATCAGAACAGCATCAATTCCTCCCGCATCCACCATTTTCGCAGTCGTAAAATCGTATGCCGTAAGCATGGTAATTTTTTCCTTGTCGAATTTCATTTTACGCAAGGTTTCAGTGGTAACTTTCTTAATCTCAGAATGAACAGACATAATGTATCTATTTTTTAAAAGTTAAAAAGTCGGCCTTGAGCCGACTTAAAGTTTTGTATGATTTTTATAAAACTACGTGACCTAGTTTCATTAATTTGTCGTGGTTAAGAATTTTGATATTTCGCCCATCCACTTCGATAAGGCTATCTTGTTTAAACTCAGAAATCAGACGAATGGCACTTTCTGTTGCCGTTCCGATAATGTTGGCAATCTCTTCTCTTGTTAAAGAAATCTTGATAAACCCTTCCGGATCTACTCCCAATTTCTGTTCAAGAAGCAATAAAATTTCAGCGAGTCTTTCTCTCACTGTTTTTTGAGCCAAGAAAGTGATTGTATTGGAAGATTCTCCTAATTCGTAAGAAATTTTCTGAAGCATTACAAATGAAAGCTGAGGATCAACTTCCAGAAGATGCATAAAGATTTCTGAAGGAAGGAAAATACATTCAACATCCGTCATCGCTTCAGCTTTCGCCTGAAAATTTTCACCACAAAGCAGGGCGCGATATCCGATGATATCCCCTTCTTTGATAAATCTTAAAATCTGATCTTTTCCAAAAGCTCCAGATTTTGATAGTTTAGCAGCACCTTTTTCTAAAACGTACACTCCTTTTGGGATTTCTCCGTCTTCGAAAATGATGTCGTGCTTTTGAAAATTCATTTTTTTCTTTGCGCTAATGTATTTCTCAAAATCGGCATTAGAAAGTCTTTCTTTGAATGATTTATCATTAAAAACTCTGGCAAATCTTTCTTCAATAGCGAGCTGTTGTTCCTGCGGCATTTTAATATGACATTTATCACAAAAATAGAACTTTTTAACTCGATAAACAAAAAAAATTGTTATAATTTTGTGCTTCAATAATTTATGAAGGTGAGCGAGAACTGTTTTCATTGTGGCCAAGGGATAGAAAAGGAACAAATTCTGTTTGACGAAAAAATTTTTTGTTGCAACGGCTGCAAGTCTGTTTACGAAATTCTGAATACGAATAATTTAAGTAATTTTTACGAACTCAATAAAAGAGCCGGAATTCGCCCAAGTGACGAAAATTCTACTCAGTTTGATTATTTAGACACGCCTGAAATCTTCGAAAAGGTGACTGATTTTTCAGAAGGCGGAACCAGTTTAGTTACTTTCAAAATCCCTGTAATCCACTGCTCATCATGTATCTGGCTTTTAGAAAGTCTTCATACTTTAAATAAAAATATTAAGTATTCTCAGGTTAATTTCACAAGAAAAACCTTACAGATCTCTTTCAATCATAACGAATTAAAATTAAGCGAATTAGCTAATTTTTTAACCAATTTAGGATACAAACCCGTTATCAGCCTTGAAACCGCAGACAAAAATGTTGATCATCTTGACAAATCTCTGTTGGTAAAATTTGCCATTGCAGCTTTTGCCTTTGGAAACGGAATGTTTCTGGCCTTTCCTGAATATGTAGGAGGAGAAGATTACTGGATGGATCATTATAAAGGGCTTTTCAGAACTCTAATGTGTCTTTTGGCTATTCCTGTTGTATTTTATTCAGCTTCTGATTATTACAAATCGGCTTGGTACGGTTTAAAAAACAAAATCGTTAACATCGACGTGCCTATTGTTTTGGGAATCATTGTTCTTTTCGGACGAAGCGTTTACGAGATCGTAACAGATTACGGACCAGGATATTTTGACACGTTATGTGGACTTTTATTCTTCATGCTTTTAGGGAAGATTTTCCAGAAAAGAACATACAATGCACTTTCTTACGACAGAGATTATAAATCTTTTTATCCAATTGCGGTAACCAAGGTTGATTTTGCAGGAAAACAAGACAATATTCTTCTTTCCGAAATAAAAATCGGCGACAGAATTTTAGTTAGAAACCAGGAAATCATACCTGTTGATGCTATTTTGATTAATGGCGAAGGAAATATTGACAACAGTTTCATTACCGGAGAAAGCGCTACAATCAGCAAACAACCGGGAGATAAAATTTTTGCGGGAGGAAAACAGATTGGCTCTTCTCTGGAACTGGAAGTTATAAAAGATGTTGATCAAAGTTACCTTACTCAGCTTTGGAATAAAGAAGCCTTTAAAAAACATGAAACAGGTCTTGACACACTGACAAACAACATCAGTAAATATTTCACATTCATCATTTTAGGGATTGCTTTAATTTCAGGAATTTACTGGGCAACGGTAGATTTAGAAAAAATGTTCCAGGTGATTTCCGCGATTTTGATCATCGCCTGTCCTTGTGCGCTCGCACTGTCTGCTCCATTCACTTTCGGACACATTATGAGGATTTTAGGTCGAAATAAGTTTTATGTAAAAGACACTTTAACGATCGAGAAAATTGCAAAACTGGACACGATTGTTTTTGATAAAACAGGAACCATTACTCACAGAAAAAAATCAAGCATTAAATACGAAGGTTCTGAGATCAAAGATTTTGATTTACAAAACATTAAAACATTATTAAAGAACTCCAATCACCCGCTTTCAAAATCATTATATGAATTCATTGATATCAATGATGAGTATTTCCCAGTTGAACATTTCATGGAAATCTCGGGAAAAGGATATGAAGCGAATGTAAGAGGAAGCATCTATAAAATCGGGTCTGCAAAATATAACAATCAGGAATCTAAAAACTTAGAGACCGCTGTTTATATCAGTAAAAACAACGAATTCTTAGGGAAATTCATCTTTAAAAACGAATATCGTCCTGGACTGAGCAACCTGTTTAAAAAGCTTACAGAGTATAAAATCTTTATTCTGAGTGGTGATAATTCTTCTGAAGAAAATCAACTGAAAGAACTAATTCCTAATCACCAGGGAATGGCATTCAATCAAAATCCTGAAGATAAACTGAATTATATTAAAAATTTACAGGATAAAAACCTGAAAGTTGCCATGTTAGGAGACGGACTGAATGATGCAGGAGCTCTAAAACAGAGTAATGTAGGAATCGCTATTGCGGATGACACCAACAGTTTCACGCCTTCTTCTGACGTAATAATGAATGGTGAAAAAGTAGTGACTCTCGATAAATACCTGAACGTATGTAAAGGCTCAATCACCATTGTAAAAATGACATTTATAATCAGTTTTCTTTACAATGTTATTGGTTTAAGTTACGCAGTTACAGGACACATGCATCCGCTTTTCGCTGCATTGATCATGCCCGCAAGTTCAATCACTGTAGTTTCATTTACTACACTTTCAACTTGGATCCTGGGAAGAAAACACTTCAAAAAACAGGCTTAAAAGCCCTTATTTAGACTGATTTTAAATTAGCCAAAACCCGTATTTCGTGATGAATGTCATTATTTTTCACTAAATTTGAACCCCGAAAATAGGTTAATTTTGTTGTCAAATGGATATTCTATATTTAATGATCCTATGCAGTGTTTCTTTAGCTGCGATTTTCTTGGTCGTATTTATAGTGTATGCCAAAAAAGGACAGTTTGAAGATGATGAATCTCCTGCTGTCAGAATTCTTTTTGATGATGAGATCAAGGAGGAGGAAGTTGGCAACAAAGAAACAGACGAAAAAGAAATAGGAAAATAATAAAATTGAAGAAAAAAGTGAATAGTTGATATGGAGACACAAAAGTTTAGTTATGACAATAGCATTGTCCGTGCATTCCTCTATGCTACCATAGTATTTGGGCTTATTGGATTCACGTTCGGGCTTACGGCAGCATTAATGCTTTTCTACCCTGAACTTCCCGAATTTTTATTCGGAACTGATGATACAACGATTAAAAGTTTAGCATCGGGGAATATTCAAGGGTTAATAAACACTCATGGTGCGTTCGGATTTGGTAGAATCAGAATGTTGCACACCAATACCGTAATCTTTGCATTCGTATGTAATATCGTTTATACTGGTATTTATTACTCATTACAGAGATTATTAAAAACAAGAATGTACAGTGATACATTATCTTGGTTACATTTCTGGACTTGGCAGTTTATGATCGTTGCTACGTTCGTTACTTTCTTTATGGGTATTAATACTTCTAAAGAATATGCAGAACACGAATGGCCAATCGATATTTTAATTGCGTTCTCTTGGATTATTTTCGGAGCGAACATGTTCTTAACTATTGCAAAAAGAAGAGTAAGACACTTGTATGTAGCAATTTGGTTCTACATCGGTACTTGGATTGCAGTAGCTATGCTTCACATCTTCAATAATCTTGAAGTTCCATTATCTTTCACAGGATGGAAATCTTATTCAGCTTATGCAGGGGTAAAAGATGCTATCGTACAATGGTGGTATGGTCACAATGCAGTAGCATTCGTACTAACGACTCCGGTTTTAGGTTTGATGTATTATTTCTTACCAAAAGCTGCAGACAGACCGGTTTTCTCTTATAAACTGTCTATTATTCACTTTTGGTCATTAATTTTCGTATATATCTGGGCTGGTCCTCACCACCTTCAATATACAGCGCTTCCGGCTTGGGCTCAGGCGGTTGGAACAGGTTTCTCAATCATGCTTATTGCACCATCTTGGGGAGGTATGCTAAATGGTCTTCTTACCTTAAGAGGAGCTTGGGATAAAGTAAGAGAAAATCCTATTCTTAAATTCTTCGTGGTAGCTGTTACTTGTTATGGTATGGCAACGTTTGAAGGTCCGCTTTTGGCAACTAAAAACATTAATAAAATTGGTCACTTCACAGACTGGGTAATTGGTCACGTACACTTAGGAGCTCTTGGATGGAATGGTTTCATGGCATTCGGGGTTATCTACTACTTGGTTCCAATCATGTGGAGAACAAAAATCTGGTCTGTAAAATTGGCTAACTGGCATTTCTGGTTAGGGACATTAGGAATTATTTTCTATGCAGTACCAATGTATATTTCAGGATTTACTCAAGGGTTAATGTGGAAACAATTCAACCCGGACGGAACTTTATTGTGGAAAAACTGGTTAGATACTGTAACTGCAATTATTCCTTACTTTAAAATGAGATTTGTAGGAGGAGCATTCTATATTTCAGGAGCTATCCTAATGATTGTAAACATTGTTGCTACTGTAAGAAAAGGATCATTCCAGAAAGAAGTTCCTGCAGAAGCACCAGCTTTGGCAAACATCAGCAAAAACAGAAAAGAAGGAGAAGGAACTCACCTTTGGTTAGAAAGAACACCGGTATTATTGGGTATTCTATCTTTCTTAACGATTTCAATTGGTAGTTCAGTAGAAATTATCCCTACTTTATCTCTTAAGAAGAGTGTACCTACAATTTCTGCAGTGAAGCCATATTCACCACTAGAATTAGAAGGTAGAGATATTTATATCAGAGAAGGATGTAACGCTTGTCACTCACAAATGGTAAGACCATTCAGAGATGAGATTACGAGATTCAACGGTAAAAATGGACAATACTCAAAAGCAGGAGAGTTTGTATATGACAGACCATTCCTTTGGGGATCAAAAAGAACCGGACCGGATTTACATAGAGAAGGAGGTAAAAACCCAAGTTCTTGGCACTACAAACATATGTATAACCCGAGATCTACATCTGCTGGTTCTATCATGCCTCGTTACCCTTGGTTAATTGCTACAGACTTAGACAGATCTAAAATGGTAGCTAAACTGCAGCTTATGAAAGGAGCATTTGATGTACCTTATACTAAAGCTCAGATTGATTCTGCAAACTCTTGGGCAGATAACCAAGCTAAGAAAATTGTAAAAGATATCTTCTCTGAAGCCAATGACGTAAAAATGAATTACGTTAACAGACCTAAAGGAGAATTGGAGAAAAAAGAAGTTATAGCTCTTATCTCTTATCTACAAAGATTAGGTACAGATATCAAAACAACTGAAATTAAAACAGCAAGTAATAACTAATAAAACGTTAAAAAGTCTATGATTCCTCAGAACTTTAAAGATATTTTATCCAATACAGAAAATGCTGGTTTTTACCAGACATTGGCTCTGATTTTCTTTATCCTGTTCTTCGTAGCTTTGATAATATATGTTTTTAGCAGACCTAAAAAATATTACAAAGAAGAAGAAGAGGCTCCTCTGCAGGATGATGAAGATGATTTTAATTTAAAAAATTAAACTATTTATTATGAAACAAAGAACACCGGTTGTTGTAAACATTTTAATAATAATTGGACTTCTAATAGTTTTTTATTATTTGTTTGTACAAAGCTACTCGTTTTTGACGTCTCCTTACTTCTGGGGAACTGTAGTCATCAGTGCAATCTTGGCTTACATTCACAGTGCAATTGGAGATTTAATTGAAAATAATAAATTCAAAAAACTATCTGCAGAAGAAAAAGCAGCATACTTAGCAGAAAAGAAAATTCCTTTCTTGAGAAGAATGTATGATGCAGCTTTCAAAAAGCAATCTGATACAGAAGAAAAAGATATCCTTATCGACCATGGTTTCGACGGAATCATGGAGTTGGATAACCAATTACCAAAATGGTGGGTAGGTTTATTTTATTTTGGGACTGTTTTTTGTATTGTATATGTTGCGGCATTCTCTTTCACAGATTTCGCTCACCCGTTAAGCGAATATGAAAAAGAATACAAAGAGCAAATGGCAGCTATTGAAATTTATAATGCAAGCCAGCCTCCAGTAACGATTGAGACAGCAAAATATTCAGCTGATAATATTGCAGAAGGTAAAGAATTATTCAAAACCAACTGTGCATCTTGTCACAAAGAAGATGGTAGTGGTGGTATCGGACCGAACCTAACAGATAATTTCTGGATCAACCAACCAGAGAAAACATTATTCAAAAATGTTTTCCATATGGACTGGAATGGTTCTCCTAACAACCCTACAATGAGACCATTCGGGAAAAACGGAGAAGTTTCTGGTGCTGAAATTGAAAAGATTGCAGCATATGTATATCACATCAACCAAGAGCAACCTCCAGTAACCCCAGCTCAAGGTGGAGCTGCTCCTCAGGGAACAGAAGCACACTGGGAAAAAGAATAATTTTTAAAAAAATTAAGTCATATGAAAAACATAATTGGTTATTAGAATAAAATAGTAACGAATTATGTTTTTCTTTTTTTAAATACATTACACAATGTCAGAAATAGAAGAAATAGAAGCAAGAGGAGGACAGGGACAGGTGCTCGATCCCGAAACTTATAGAGACTCTATTGGCACAATGGAACAATCGGGAAAAAGAAAATGGGTCTTCCCGAGAAAACCAAAAGGAAAATATACCAACTACAGAAATATTGTAAGTTATATTTTACTTGTTATTTATTTTACATTACCATTTATTAAGATTAATGGTAATCCTTTAATCCTGTTTAATGTCATTGACAGAGAGTTTTTCATTTTTGGACAGCCTTTCTATCCTCAGGACTTTTTTATCCTTACATTAGGAGCTATTGCGTCACTTATTTTCATTATTGTTTTTACGATTGCGTTCGGAAGAATTTTCTGCGGGTGGATTTGCCCTCAGACAATTTTTATGGAATCAATATTTCGTAAAATAGATTACCTGATTGAAGGAGACAGAAATAAGCAGATGAAACTGGATCGTCAGGAATGGAATGCCGAAAAGATCTGGAAAAGAAGCTTGAAATGGACGGTCTTCATTGTTATCTCTTTAATTATTACCCACTTTATGTTCATGTATATTGTAGGGTATAAGGAAGTATTCAACATTGTATCGCAAGGTCCGTTTGCGAATCCTACTAACTTTATGGTAATGATTCTGTTTACTGCAGCATTCTATTTTGTTTTTGCTTGGTTCAGAGAGCAGGTTTGTACATTGGTTTGCCCATACGGAAGACTTCAAGGGGTATTGATCGATAAAGACACCATAAATGTATTCTACGATTTCAAACGTGGAGAAAACAGATCTAAATGGAGAAAAGGTGAAGACAGAAAAGCAGCAGGAAAAGGAGATTGTATCGACTGCCATCAATGTGTCGTCGTTTGTCCTACAGGTATTGATATCAGAGACGGACAGCAGCTGGAATGTATCAACTGTACCGCTTGTATTGATGCTTGTGATGAAGTCATGGAAAAAGTAGGTCTGCCAAAAGGACTGATCAGATATGCTTCTGAAAACGAAATCGAAAAAGAAACTCCATTTAAGTTTACCGGAAGAATGAAAGGTTTTGCCGTTCTTCTCTTAGCGCTTATAGGATTCTTAGGCTACTTATTATCCAGCCGTGGAGAAATGGAAGCCAAATTCATCAAACCGGCAGGAAGCACATTCTTTGTGAGAGACGGAAAAATTACCAATACTTACAATTATACATTCTTGAACAAAACGAATGATAAGAAAGTGGTAACGATAAAAGTAATCGAGCCAAAACACGGAGAAATTATTTACAGTGCTTCGAGCAAGATTACAGTAGAAAGAGATAAGATCACAAAGGGAACCATCAATATCAGCTTCCCTGAAAATGAAATGAAATTATCGAAACAAAATATTACGATAGGCGTTTATGATATGAAAGGTAAGCTTGTAGATTCTTACCAGACGTATTTTGAAGGACCTTTTAAATTACAATTTTAATTTTTAGTATGAAAAACTTTAGTTGGGGACACGGTATTGTAATTGCACTGGCTGCATTCATTATTTTTATTCTGTCGATGATGTTTCTTTTCACAAACGGACAGAAAAATTCTGAGATGGTAACGGATAATTATTATGAAGAAGAGCTAAAATACCAAGATGTAATTGATGCTAAAAAAAGAGCAGATGATTTACAGGAAAAACCTGTATACAAACAAGATAAATCCGGAATTATAATTTCTTTCCCTAAAGATTACGACAATTCCAACACTACGGTAAAATTTGTTTTAAACAGAACCGACGACCAGAATTTAGATATACACAGAACTGTACAGCTTGATGCCAATAAATCTTTTACCATTCCTACTCAGGTCTTAAAACTAGGGAATTATACGTTGAGATTGACTTGGACCAGAGACAAAACAGACTACAGAATGGACTATGATGTGATATGGAAATAGCACTTATTGTATCGGCAATCGGCTTAGGCTTCGCATCCGGATTTCACTGTATCGGAATGTGCGGCCCTATTGCTTTGTCGATGGGATTAACTAAAAAGCAGGCGACCAATTATTACCTTCAAAATCTGACGTACCAGTTCGGAAGAATATTTACTTATTCTCTTTTGGGCGCGATCTTAGGAATTATTGGAGAAGGATTTGAAATGGCAGGTTTCCAAAAATATTTAACCATTTTAGTGGGTGTTCTGTTGATTATTATGGCCTTATTTTCTTTTGGAGGAAAAGATTTTGCTTCAAAAATCCCTTTCTTTTCTAAATTTTTATTTTCTGTAAAATCGAATTTAGGAAAACTTCTTCAGAAAGCAGATTACCGTTCCAGATTTACCACAGGTATTCTCAATGGTTTTTTACCTTGCGGAATGGTTTATATGGCATTAACGGCAAGTTTAGCGAGCGGAGGAATATGGCAGGGAGCCTTATATATGTCATTATTTGGATTGGGAACCCTTCCGTTTATGTTTGCAGTTGTTCTGGTAGGGAATCTAATGAATCAGGCTTTCAGAGTAAAAGTTTTAAAAGCTATTCCTGTAGTGATGATCGTTTTAGGAGGATTATTTATTCTTCGTGGATTAGAACTCGGAATTCCTTATATCTCTCCGCCTGCTGAAGCAATGTCTGTTTCCAAAGATAATCAGGGAGATTGCCATTTACCCGGAGATCATAGTACACATAATCATAGCAACACAAATTGCCATTAATTTATAAAATCAAATAACACCACATGAAAAAGACTTTATTTTTACTTCTCATAAGCCTTTTTGCCCTGCAATCATGTACGATAAACTCGGAAATCGTCTATCACAAAGATGCAGCATCTACAGCATTAATGGATATTGACATGAAAGAAGCCATGACCATGTTCAAATCAATGATGCCGGATTCTACAAAAAATGATAAAAAAGAACTTGCCGAACTGGAAAAACTTCCAAGAACATGGACAAGTCTTTATGAAATGGAAAAGAAAGAAGGTAAATTAAAAACCACTAATCCGGATTCCATCAAAATCATGAAAAAAGTATTCATGAAATCTAATTTTGATAAATATGAACTTGCCGGTTTCTCTATGAAGATGGATCATTTTACAAAAGCAGATTACAATACCATCGGAAAAATGTCTAAAAAAGACAAACTTCCGGTTGATCAGATGGCTTTAAATATGTGGGATGGCAAAACTCTTACAATAGATACCGAAAATCTGAATATTAACGGATTTAAAGATATTCTTTCAGGAAAAGGACTTCCGGGAGGAGAAAGCCTTGATTTGGATGATCCTGCCGATAATAATCAATCAGCATTCTCTCTAATGAAAATGATGCTGAAAAAAATGAGTACAACTTTAAAGTTTGAAAATAAAATAAAGTCCATCTCCGGAAAACATGACTGGATTACCAAAGTAGATGATCATACAATCAGAGTAGATTATAATTTGGATGAAATGTTAGGAGATTCCAAAAAACAGCTCACAAATTCAGATAAGAAAATCGTTATCGTTACTGAATAAAAAAACAAAAACCACCAGAGAAATTCCGGTGGTTTTTTTATATAAAATAGAGTCTGATTAGTTAATCAAATCGAATCTTGCATACTCAGCAATCTTCTTAGGAAGTTTAATTCCTTCCGCTGTCTGGTTATTCTCAAGCAAAGCAGCCATGATTCTTGGTAAAGCCATTGCAGAGCCATTTAAGGTATGAACTAATTGAGACTTCCCATCTGCTTTATAACGGCATTTCAATCTATTTGCCTGGAAAGTTTCAAAGTTAGAAACAGAACTTACTTCCAGCCACATTTCCTGAGCCGCACTCCAAACTTCAAAATCGTACGTCATTGCAGAACCAAAACCTGTATCTCCGCCACAAAGTCTTAATACTCTGTAAGGCAGTTCAAGATCCTTTAAAATCTCTTTGATATGTTCTACCATTTCTTCCAGAACAGCATAAGAATTCTCCGGTTTTTCAATTCTTACGATTTCCACCTTTTCAAACTGGTGAAGACGGTTTAATCCTCTTACGTGAGCTCCGTAGCTACCTGCTTCTCTTCTGTAACATTGAGAGAATGCTGTATTTTTTATCGGAAGGTCCTTCTCTTCCAATAAAACATCACGGTATAAATTCGTTACCGGAACTTCCGCTGTAGGAATTAAAAACAATGTTTCTGCAGTTGTATTATTAGCTATTTCATACATCTGACCTTCTTTATCAGGCAATTGTCCTGTTCCGTATCCTGAAGCTTCATTGATAACGTGAGGAGGATTTACTTCCATATATCCCTTCTCAACATTTTTATCTAAAAAATACTGAACCAAAGCTCTCTGCAATCTTGCTCCTTTACCTAAATACACAGGAAAACCGGCTCCGGCAATTTTTACTCCCAATTCAAAATCGATAAGGTTATATTTTTTTGCAAGCTCCCAGTGAGGAATTGCTCCTTCTCCTAGCCCTTCCACATCATGAGACTGATAAACAATTTCATTGTCATCTGCAGAAGCACCACTTTTCACCAATTCATTTGGGATGTTAGGAAGCTTATATAAAATATCCAGTAAAGCTTTTTCTTTTACCTCCAGTTGAGATTTCAATTCCGATGTCGACTCTTTGTATTGTGCTGTTTTAGATTTTGCGGATTCAGCTTCTTCTTTTTTCCCTTCTTTCATCAACATTCCAATTTCTTTGGAGATTTTGTTGATTTCGGAAAGTTGAGAATCCAGTTCAAACTGAATTTTTTTTCTTTCTTCGTCAGTAGCAATAGCCTCGTCTACCAACTCAAGATTCTTGAATTGTCTTTTTTTAAGACCTTCTAAAACGCGTTCCTTGTTGTCGCGCAAAAAATTGACTTGTAACATAAAGGTTTAAGGTTTAAAAGTTTAAGGTTTAAGGTTGAGTTACTTAAAACTCTGAACCCCGAACTTTGAACTGTTCGTGCAAATTTAAGATTATTTTATGATTGTAACCACATTCGGTTCATTAGGTACTTTCGAGAACTTTAAAACTTTGTTGTAATAAACTTTCGAAACCTCAAAAACTGAAGGATTCATTCTGTAGTAGATTTCTAATGTATCAATATCTACAGGATCCGTCGTGGTCTCCGATGTTTTTTTGGTCAAAGAAACCTGGATTTCCGAACGATAAATTTTGTTGTCAGGATCAGTACCGTCATAAAGCTGTCTTGTTGCTCCTGCCGTATATTCCACATAATACGTGGAATCTGCAAGCATTTTACGGCTAAATGTAACGTTTGCAACGTCAGTATCTGCCAATTCATCATTCCATGAAACTCCCGTATAAGAACCTACTTTTGTAGGACTTAAAAGGTCTTTACCTGAGGAATCTCTTATGTATAAATCAAAAATCTGATCCATTTTCTGTAAAGATTCATCATCTCCGCTACTACAACTTAGAAGCGAAAGCAAAGCAATTAATATCCCCCAAAAAGATTTCTTCATACTACAAAGGTAAAATATTAATTTTTAGTCTCCTTACAGATTTTCAAAATATTTCTGATACCACAGCTCAAAAGTGACAAGCTGCCAGATTTTTACACAATCATAAACATCATTCTGATTTTGCCACCATTCATCGATAACATCAGCATTGAAAAAATTTCTTTTTTTGAGACTTGATAAATGTTCTTCAATAAAGTTTCTTACCTTATTTTCGTTCGTAATGAAATCATATAAAGGAAATGAAAATCCTCTTTTCGGCATTTTCAACACTTCTTCGGGAAGATATTTTTCTGCAACTTTTCGCAGTAACGGTTTATTCTGAATTCCATTGTACCTCAAATTTTCTGGCAAAGAAGCAACAAAATCAATTAAATCATTATTCAGATATGGATAACGGAATTCAACTCCATATTTCATTGCACTCAGATCATCTCTGAAAACATGATGCGATGAAAGCGAATACTTCATATCATATTCAAAATAGCCTTTATAATCATTGGTTTCCTGTAAATGATACTGCTTAAGATCTGAATGAATATTTTTAAAAGCAGCAGATGTAAAAACCGATTTTGCTTCGGAAGGTTTCATTCCTACCTGGCTTTGCCTGAAGAAATCAAACATTGTATCCTGAGAAAAATAATTTTTGACTTTTTTTGAAAATTCATCATTAGTAACAATAAAATTCCTTACAAAATTGAAATTCCTTAGAAAAAGCCATTTATTCAGCTTTAAAGAATGAGAATATCCCGCAAAAAGTTCATCCGCACCATTTCCGCTAAGAACAACTTTAAACCCTAATTTTCTAGCGTATTCAGCTGCATTTGTTAACACTTCTAAACTGCTGTAAGGTTCTTCAAAATGCTGAATATTTTCTTTCAACTCTGCTAAAACTTCTTCATCACTCACATTTTTTATATGATGAGGAATTTCAAGAGTATTCGCCACCAAAGACGCATTTTTCACCTCCTCTTCAGAAAATTTATAGGAAATGGTAAAAGCATTAATATCTTCTTTAAAAGGTTTTGATTTTGAAGTAATCAAAGTAGAATCAATTCCTCCGCTCATCATACTGGCAACGGGAACATCAGCATGAAGCTGTTCAGAAACACTTTCAGCAAGCAAATGATCTATTTTTTCGACAGCCTCTTGCTCCGAAATCGTAGAAACCGATTGTAAAGAGAGTTCCCAGAATTTTTCTTTAAGAATTTCCTGAGTCTTAAGATCAATACTCATTAATGAGCCTGGTTCCAGTGAAAAAATATGCTGAAAACAGGTTTCAGGAGCCAAGGTCGTTTGAAAAAGAAAATTGGTATAAACTCCGTTCCAGTTGATCTCAGGTTTTACAAATTCGTTTTTCAGAATGGCTTTGATTTCTGAAGCCCAAATCAATCCGTTTTCATTTTTGCTGTAAAATAAAGGTTTCAGTCCTACCCGATCTCTACCCAGAATAATTTTTTGCTGTTCCAGATCTACAATACAAATCGCAAACATTCCATCAAGCTTTACAAACATGGAAGTTCCCCATTCTATATATGATTTAAGAATCACTTCCGTATCTGATTGACTTTGGAAATGATATCCTAAAGCTTCAAGCTCTTTTCTAAGCTTTTTAAAATTATAGATTTCTCCGTTGAAGGTAATGACTATTTTTTCATTTTCAGAAAGCATCGGTTGATGACCTTTTTCAGAAAGATCAAGAATGGAAAGTCTTCTGAAACCTAACGCGATTTTTGAATACTCCTCCTGTAAAACCGGAAATTCTTTTTTGATCTTTTCCGTAGAATTATTTCCTGAAAAGTTTCTGCTTTCAGAACCGTCGGAAATCCAGAATCCTTCATCATCGGGACCGCGATGTCTGATCGACTGATTCATCTCTGTAATATTTTTAGATGAAATATTTTTATGAAATGAATAATAACCGCAAATTCCGCACATACTTCTGATTTTGTTGGGTAAAAATAAGCAAAACGCCTGATTTTCTAAAAAGTAAACTGATATTTACTTCTTCATCAATTTTTCTCTGGCTAAACGGATATCTTCTTTGGTAATCAGATAATCCTGTATTTTAAAATCCGTAGAACGGTAAAATTTCAGGAACAGCAGCAAAGCCGATACTGAGTATGATAAAGTTGTCACAATACAAGCGCCTAAAATACCATACTTCGGGATCAGTAAGAAAGAAAAAGCAACCGTAATGACCAAACCGACAATTGATTTCACATTAAGAATTCTCAGTTCTTTTATTCCTGAAAAATAATAGCCTATCATATCACTGATCGCAATGGCAAGAATGCCCGGAGATAAAAGCAGCATAATTTCTTTTGTTCCTCTGAATGCTCTTCCGAAAATCATTTCATACACCGAACCCGGAATGATAATAATGCCGAGTAAAAAGATCAGCATTAACAGAAATGAAAGTTTCAGTGAAGATTTTGTTTTAAGAATTGATTCTTCCCTGCTTTTGCTATTAATAACATCTGAGTATAAAACCACAGCAATACTTCTGGTAATCGTCCAAATCGCTTCTGAAAAAGTAATTCCTATTGAAAAAATACCTACACTTGCAATGCCTTCAAAATGTTCAAGAAAATAAAAGGAAAGTCTGTAGTTCAAAAACTGCACAAAAGCACTGAGCTGGGTTTTCCATCCATACTCGAACATACTTTTAAATACTTTTTTGGACAGGGAGATTTCTGAGATTTTACATTTTCTGATCACCTGCATGAAGCTTGTGAAAAATAAAAAGGCAAGACAGCAAATCTGTGCTCCGAAATAGACTGAAACGTCTTTCAGGTTTAGAATATAAATAAAAATGCCTATAAAAAGAATATGGACAAGCTGTTGTAAAACGGTATAAATATTAAACAATCTGATATTTCGGGTTCCTATAAACAGATTGACATTTACAGATAAGAGCGAAGAAAAAACTGAAATCCCGATCAGATACATCAAATAATCAGCCTGAATATCTGCAAAGCTGAATATAACCGGAATTAAGATTCCCATAATAACCGACCAGATATAGGAATATACTAAAATCTGTTCGGTTTTAAATTTTGAAGCAAAATAAGAGGTACTGCTTCCTGCAAAAATACTGCTGAAAAAGCTTACGATAGCTGCATTGGCAATCACAATCGAGATCGTTCCCTTGCCTTCACTTCCCCACATATTGGTAGAAAATATTACCAATCCAAAGCTGAGGATCAGGATCAGAAAACGTGAAACAAAAGTTTTGACAACAGTGAGTTGCATGGTAATTATTTAATAGATTTTTTTACAAAATCGATGAAAGAATTCCGGATTACCTTCCAATTATATTTTTCTTCAAATTCTTTTCGGGCATTGACCGCATGGTTATAATAATGTTCCGGATTCCGGATGTAATTTACAATTAAATCGGAAATAATTTCTGCATTTTGGGGATCAACAAGCTGCCCAAATCCCGAAACATCCATATGTTCACGAATTCCCTTTAGGTTTGAGTATATTACAGGTTTTCCGGCTCCGATATAATAGAACAGTTTTATCGGTAACGAGTGGTTATTTTCAAAATTGAGTTCTCTAAGATCAAAGCAGAGATCTGCATCAGCAAAAGTTTCTGTAAAACGCTCGAATGAAGTTGGTTTTCTGATCTCAATGTGTTCAAAATTATATTCAGATAGCAGGTTTTTAAAATAATTTTCATCACTTTCTTTTCTTGCAGCTCCTACAATCAGCAATTTTATAATTATTTCCGGTGCTTTTTTTCTCAAGGAATCTACTGTCTTAAAAAAATTACCTATTCCTTTATCTTCTGACAATGCTCCTGTATAGCAAAGGGTTATTTCGTTTGGAGAAAGCTTTTTAACATTTGGTACAACATATTTTTCATCCGGATAATAAGGAAGTAACATGCTTTTTTTAAACGGAAAAAAATAAGCTAAAGGAAATTTCTTCGTACTTTCTCCAAAAATAAAATGCGTGCTTAAAAAACCAGCGTATAACTGAACCAGAAAAAACTTTATGGCATGAATTATTTTTGCAGGATAAGAATAGGCTTCCAACATTGACATTGCAGGATACCATTCGGTGATATCATAAATAATACTTACTTTTTTCTCTTTCTGATGTTTTTTTGCGGCGAAAACAGCAATAGGTTCTGAACAAATGATACAGTCAGGCAGAAATGATTGACAGATCTTTCTAAAAGCTTCAGCTTTTACCTGTACTGATTTTTCTAGGATAGAATAGGATTCTATCTGAATTCCATCTAGATTTCCCTGCATATCTGAAGAAAGGCTGCTTATTTTAACTTCAAAACCTTCTTCAGCAAGCGTTTTTGCCTGGTGAAAAAAAATTCTGTCATCATCGTAGTGATGAGCGGTTGTTAAAAAAAGTACTTTTTGCATCCGGAACGTGTATTATGCTAAGAAAATTTCCTCAGAAGTTTCAGCATACAGGAAACCTCGGAGGAAATTCAGATATCTTTTAAAAAATTATTTTATAGAAGCTGCCCAGCTTTTTTCAAGCGGCAACAAAAAGTGACTTAAAAAATCAAGATAGGTATTTTTAGAAAAGTCAAATACTTCGATGTCTTTAGAGATTTCGTTGTTTCTTAATTTCGATTTAAAATCTATGAGTTTTAATGTTTTTACTTCTCCATTTTCAACAAAACTTGCTTTCATTCTGTCGAATAAGCCCAATTGATATTCTTCATCAATTTCTCTCATAATCTTTCCAAGTGCATCGATACTGCATCCGGAAGCCATTTCTTTTTCTTCGTCTACACAGATAATAATAAACTGGTTTTTCTCAATTTTAAAAGAGGAAGAAAGCGGTTTTCCGTGTGCTGCCCAAGTTGCTAGAAAGTCATATAGTTTTTCTGTAATCGTTTTAGCTTCTTTGGTTGTAAATGGTCTTGATGCAGGATATATGATAACTCTGTAGTCGTTGGTTTCTACAATATTAGATTCTTCAATTTTCATTTCCAATAAATTTAAAGAGTAAAATTAAGAATTATAATTTATATATTAAAAATAACAAACCCCAAGAATATCTTGAGGTTTAAATTTGTATTTAACTTTAGTCATCTATAAATCTTCTGCTTCTGCCAGAAGTTCTACAATATCTTTTACGGCAACTTCTTCATTTTTATTGAAGTGCTTTACTCCGTCGGTCATCATAGTATTACAGAAAGGGCAGCCTGTCGCGATCACTTTTGGCTCAAATGATAATGCTTCTTCTGTTCTTTCTATATTGATGTCTTTATTTCCTTTTTCAGGCTCTTTAAACATCTGTGCACCTCCTGCTCCACAGCACAATCCGTTGGTTTTGCAACGCTTCATTTCTACAAGCTCGGCATCCAATTTTTCCAGAAGCATTCTTGGTGCTTCATATTCATCATTGGCTCTTCCTAAATAGCAAGGATCGTGAAATGTGATCTTCTTCCCCTTGAAAGCGCCTCCTTCAATTTTCAGACGTCCTTCCTGCATTAATGTTTTAAGGAACTGCGTATGGTGTACCACTTCAAAATTTCCGCCTAAACTTGGATATTCATTTTTCAGGGTATTGAAACAGTGCGGACAAGCTGTTACGATTTTTTTCACTTCATACGCATTCAGAACTTCAATGTTCGTCAATGCCATCATCTGAAAAACAAACTCGTTCCCGGCACGTTTTGCAGGATCTCCTGTGCAGCTTTCTTCCTGTCCTAAAACAGCAAACTCAACTCCTATTTTATTAAGGATCTTACAGAATGCTTTTGTTATTTTTTTTGCTCTGTCATCAAAACTTCCGGCACATCCTACCCAGAAAAGAACTTCCGGAGATTTGCCTTCCATTGCGTATTCGGCCATTGTTTTTATCGTGAAATCCATAGTAGTTTTCAAATTTATCAATATAACAGTGCAACAGTTTACGAATGATTGTTACATCGTTACATTTTTACATTGTTAAATTAATTAATCATTTGCCCAATTCAGACGGTCTGCCTGATTATACTGCCAAGGAGCAGCATTGTTTTCAACATTCGTCATCATCAGATTTAATTCCTGAGGTGCAGCAGATTGCTCCATCACTAGGAATCTTCTCATTTCAAAAATAATTGAAAGCGGGTCTAATAACACCGGACAAGCATCTGTACAGGCATTACACGTAGTACAAGCCCAAAGCTCTTCTTTTGTAATATAATCGTTCAACAATTTCTTTCCGTCATCTACAAAGCTTCCGTTCTTATCGATATTTCTTCCCACTTCTTCCAGACGGTCTCTGGTTTTCATTAAAATCAATCTCGGAGATAGTTTTTTACCTGTGATATTGGCAGGGCAAACTGAGGTACAACGGCCACATTCTGTACAAGAATATGCATTTAACAGCTGAACCTGATTTAAATCAAAAATATCTTCTGCCCCGAATTTCGAAGGAACTTCTGCCTCTCCTTCTGCCGGAGCTGCGTATGGATCTGCATTGGGATCCATCATGAGTTTAATTTCTTTGGTAACTGACTCCAGATTGTTGAACTTTCCTTTTTTCTCCAGATTCGCATACCAAGTACTTGGGAAAGCTAAAATAATATGCAAATGCTTAGAGTAATAAAGGTAATTCATGAAGAATAAGATTCCTACAAAGTGAAACCACCAAGCCGCTTTTTCTGTGAAGAATAAGAAGCCGTCACCAAAATTATTGAAAACAGGTCCTAAAATTGTAGAACTGATCGGAAAACTTCCATGCTCAGGAAGCAATCCTCTTTGCTGAAGAACCCAATCTGAAGCATTCATTTTGAAGAAAGCCATCATTAAAGCAAACTCGATGATCAAAATCCAGTTCGCATCATGTTTCGGCCATCCGAAAAGTTCTTTCATAGTTAATCTTTTCACGCCGTAAAAGTTTCTACGGATGAAAAATACAACAACTCCGATTACTACCAAAAGTGCTAAAACTTCTAAGGTAGCGGTGAAGAAGTTATAAAAACCATGTCCGAATATGGAGGATAGAAATCGGTGTGTTCCGAATATTCCGTCAACAATGATTTCAACAAGTTCAATATTAATAATCACAAAACCTACATACACGAAAAGGTGTAAAATACCTGCTACAGGTCTTTTTACCATTTTACTCTGTCCCATTGCCACACGAGCCATGGTTTCCCAGCGTTCTCCTTTTCTGTCGTTTCTGTTGATTTCTCTTCCTAATCTGATGTTTCTATATATCTTTTGCAGACTTTTTGCAAACAGCCCAAAACCCGCAACTAATAAAATCAGAAAAATAATATTATCGATATATTGCATGGCTTACGTTTTAGTTTTTATTATTCTTTCCGAAAACAGAGAAATTGATGTATCTCTTCGGATTTGCTTTCATATCTTCTATTAAAGAATTCAGATTGGTAGAAGCTGAATTCAAGTTGTTATACAGCTGCTCGTCTTTCATCAGTTTACCTAAACTTCCCTCTCCTCTGTCAATTCCACCGATCACCTGATTCAGTTGTCCGACTGTAGCGTCTAAATTTGCAATGGTAGCATTCAGCTTTTTAGTATCAATGCTTTCGGCAAGATTTCCATATTTATCCAAAGTAATTTTACCACTCTGCATGGTAATACTTGCATCATCTAGTACTTTCTGAAGCTTCGGATCATTGTGTCCTACCAAATTATTTACATTTCCTGCTGTAGTCTGCAATGCACCAACCGTTTTATTAAGGTTTGACAATAAAGCTCTGATTTCAGCTCTATTTTCGCCGTCAACAATTTTATTCGCATTTGACATTAAAGAGTCAACTCTGTATAAAACTGTTTGCAATTGATCTTTTACCGGTCCAACCTGAGAAGAAAGACTGCCCATCATTCCCAGCTTGAAAGCTCCTTGCAATGTATCTCCGTCTTTTGCAGTTGCCCCACCATACACCAAATTCACTCTCATTTCTTTTCCTGACATTAAGCCCGGCTCGAAAATTTCTAATGTAGAATTTTTTGAGAATTCGAAACTATTATCAACAGTAATTTTAACCACGAATGTAATTTGTCCTGTTTTTGATGTTTGCGGAATGATTTTAACGACCTGCCCCACTTTCAAACCATTGATGGAAACAGGAGAAGATTGCGCTAAACCTTCTACATTATCATATTTTGCGTAAAATATATTATCGGTAGTAAAAAGGCTCCTGCCTTTCATAAATTGAAATAATACGACAAAGCCTACGATAGCTAAAAGCGCGATAACACCTGCTTTTAATTCTTTACTGAACTTCACTTGCTAATTTTTTCTAATGAGCAAATATACTACATTTTAAATTAATGTTTTCGTTTATTGCTCTGCTTTAAATACAAAAAAGACGACAATAATTGCCGTCTTTTTATTTTTATTTAGGAGTGTATTTTATTGTTGAGCTCCTACTTTATTCCAGATTTCAATTCTGTAATCTTCGATATCTGCGTTGTCTTGTAAACTCTTCATCCAACCCTGACCGAACATTCCTGCATTTCTCTGAGTTACAGATTCTGTAAACTGCTTAAGATCTCCAGGCTGTTTATTTACAGTTTCATTCTTTTTAATTAAAACATAAACTCCTGTTCCTCCTTCAATTGGATTAGAAATTTTACCTTTTGCTACTCCAAATGCAGCTCCTGCTACTTTAGGTTCCATAGCTCCTGCTACTGAAGGGCTTAAAAGATTCACCTGAGCAGATTGTTTTGTCGTTCCGAATTGCTTAGCAATTTGATCTAAATTACCTGCTTTACCGATTTTCTCAGCAATTTGTTTTGCAGCCAATTTATTTTTAACAACTCCTTCTATCTGATCTCTTACTGATTCAGGATCAGCAGTCCCTTTTTCTTGTTTTCCGTTTAGGTAAACAACAATTTTATCTCCTGTTCCGTCTACTGTAAAGAATTCAGTATCTCCTTTTTCTCTTTTCTTATCAAAAGCCCAAGCTAAGATATCTGCATCTTTCTCTGTACCCAATCCTTGAAGCTGACCATCAAATCTTTTCGCTTGTTTAGGATTAGAGAATTGATAGTTTCCTTTTTTAGCAATATTTACAAAATCATTGAATGATTTCCCTTGTACCTGCTGAATAAATCTTCTTGCGTTTTTATCTGTTTGAGCTTCTGTAGCATCAGACGGCTTAATAACTTTTACCAGGTTAGCAACTTTATACCCCATTGCTCCGGCTTTTTTATCTTCAATATTGATGATATGATATCCAAACTGAGTTTCAACAACTCCTGTTGCTCCTTTAGGATTATTAGCTAAATATGCTAAGAATTCTGGAACGAAAGGGGTTTCTGGTGTAGTCCAACCTAAGCTTCCTCCTTGAGCGGCTGAGCTTGGGTCATTAGATAACTTAAGGAACTCTGTAAATTTAGCAGGGTTTGCTTTTACAATTGCTCCGATAGAGTCGGCCAATTTTTTAGCTTCTTCTTTAGATCTTTTCACATCCTGACCTGCCGGACTTCCTTTGAAAGCAATAAGTATATGTCTTGATAATGTAGAATCTGAAGTTTTCTTTCCTAAAAGTTTAGAAACAACATAAGCTCCCTGCTCTTTGTATGGACCGAAAGTCTGTCCAACAGCAGCCGTAGCAATCTGCCCCTGAATTGTTGGAGGCAATTGATTTGGACTTACATATTTATTATTAAACTGAGCATCAGAATTAGCCATTACGAACATAGAGTCATTCTTCGTGTTCTGGAAGTTTTCAGTTCCTCCACTAGCATCAGTACCTCCTGCAAACAGTTTTGTAATTTCTTTCTGAGCTGCCGCATCATCCGCTGCACTTGGTTGTGACGGGAAAAATACTACACCAATATTTCTGCTAGGTTCAGCTTTGAACATCACAGGATGTTGTTTGATATAGTTAGCTAAATCTTCAGTCGTAACATTAATTTTAGTCTTTTGAAGATAAGCTGCATAATCAACTTTTACAAAATCAATATCTGCAAGCTGATCTCTCTGTCTCATCAATTCTTCAGCTTCTTTTTTACCTGTAGTAACTCCTGCAGAGATATTCGCAAACACCTGTCTAGCCATTAGTCTATATTCGATTGACTTTCTTGTTTTCAACCATTGATTATAGCCATCAGGACTCATGTTCTTCATGTCCTCTATCTGTTTTTTAAGCTCCTGAGTCTTAAAATTTCCTTTTTCGTCAAAGAATTGTTTATTCTGAGCAAACATCTGATCATACTGAAGCTGATTCCAGAAATAATCTTCCGTCATTTCAAATCCTAGCTTTTCAAATTGCTGTTTAATCAGTTTTGACTGAACCAACAATTGCCAAGCCTGCTCTTCAAGACCGTTTTTCGGCTGACCTTGTTGTTCTGCTTGCTGCTGTAATACAAAAAGCTGGTCGTTAAATTCTTCACGGGTAATTTTTTCACCATTCACTTTTCCTAAAACATCAGGGTTTTTCCCAAACACCTTATCTATACTGTCCGGGTTTACCAAAAACGCCAAAAGCGCCAATGCAATTACTCCCATCAAAAGCCAAGGTTTACTCCTAATCTGTCCTAAAATTGCCATTTTATATATTATAGTTTTTTATCAGTTTGCGAAAATACACATTTTTAAGAAATTACAGAAATCTAAGTCCTTTTTTTAATTTTTAAAATGAAAATTTTATAAAAAAGGAAATTTTGACCGCATTTTTTCACAAAAAACAAATGGCATAAGTATTGTGCATTTTACAGCAATATGCTATATTATGTATTTTCAAAGCATAGTATAGAATTTTCCTTTAACGATTTAACATGGAAATGACAATTTGTCATTCAACATAATTATGACAGAATTTGAAGATATGAGCTTAGAAGAAATGATCGGTGACGGGTTTGATATTGTGGCTGAAGAGATCAATTTTTCTGATCTTTCTGAAACAGAAAAAAACTCAGAACAAAAGATATTCCCGATACTTCCTGTAAGAAACATGGTAATGTTTCCTAATGTGGTAATTCCTATTACTGCGGGAAGAAAAACCTCAATACAGCTCCTTGAAGAAGCGCAAAAAAACGGAGATTTCATCGGAATTGTAAGTCAGAAAAATTCAGAACTTGAATCTCCGACTGAAAAAGATCTTTATCATACAGGTACTTTAGCAAAGATCATTAAAATCATAAAACTTCCTGAAGGTAATATCACCGCAATTACCAAAGGATTCCACAGGTTTAAGATCAAAAACATGACTGAAGCACAGCCTTATTTCAAGGCTGAAATTTCAAAACTTAAGGATGCTAAACCTAAAAACAAAGAAGAATATGAAGCATTGCTGGAAAACGTTAAAGATCTGGCTTTAAATATTATAGAACTGGATCCTAATATTCCGAATGCTGCCAATTTCGCGATCAAGAACATCAATAATAATGATGATTTATTAAATTTCATCTGCACTAATGCTAATTTCCCTTCTGTTGAAAAGCAAAAGCTGCTTGAAGAGAAAAACCTGATGGAAAGAGCGAATAAATGCTATGAAATGATGCATGAAGATTTCAGAAAACTTGAACTTAGAAATCAGATCCATCAGAAAACATCAAAAGATCTTGACAAACAACAAAGAGAATATTTTCTGAATCAACAGATCAGAACCATTCAGGAAGAACTTGGTGGCGGTCCGGAAAGCGATGTTGAAGACCTGATTGCCAAAGCAAGAAAGAAAACATGGAGTACTGAAGTTGAAGAGCATTTTCAAAAGGAAATCAGCAGATTACAACGTCAGAATCCTAATTCACCTGATTATAATGTTCAGAGAAATTATCTGGATTTCTTCACGGAACTTCCTTGGGAAACCTACACAAAGGATGTTTTTGATATTGCCAAAGCAGAGAAAATTTTAGATAAAGCCCACTTTGGATTAGAGGATATCAAAAAGAGAATTTTGGAACACATGGCTGTTTTAAAACTGAAAAACAATATGAAATCCCCTATTCTTCTATTGGTTGGTCCTCCAGGAGTTGGTAAAACTTCATTAGGAAAATCAATTGCAGACGCATTGGGAAGAAAATATGTAAGACTTTCTTTGGGTGGACTTCACGATGAGAGCGAAATCCGCGGACACAGAAAGACCTACATTGGAGCAATGGCAGGAAGAATCCTTCAGTCTATCAAGAAATCAGGAACTTCCAACCCTGTAATTGTATTAGATGAAATGGATAAAATCGGACAAGGCTTACATGGGGACCCAAGCTCAGCTCTTTTAGAAGTTCTTGATCCTGAACAAAATAAGTCTTTCTATGATAATTTCTTAGAAATGGGTTATGATTTGTCTAAAGTCATGTTTATTGCAACGGCCAATTCATTATCGACCATTCAGACTCCATTGTTGGACAGAACTGAGATTATTCAAATTGCAGGGTATACTCTGGAAGAAAAAATTGAAATTGCAAAGAGACATTTAATTAAAAAACAGCAGGATGAGAATGGATTGGATTCAAAATCATTCAAACTTGGGAATGCTGAATTAAAACATATCATTGAAGCTCACACATCCGAAAGCGGTGTAAGAAGTCTGGAAAAAAGAATTGCTTCTATTGCGCGTTGGGTAGCTTTACAGACCGCATTAGACAAAGAATACGACAATAAAATTTCTGTTGAAAAAGTAGACGAAATTCTAGGAGTTCCAAGACCGAAAAGCTTATCGGAAATCACTGGAGTTCCGGGTGTTGTAACAGGTTTAGCCTGGACAAGTGTCGGCGGAGATATCTTATTCATTGAAAGCATTTTAAGCAATGGAAAAGGAACTCTCACTATGACAGGAAATCTAGGAACAGTAATGAAAGAATCTGCTACGATTGCTCTGGAATACATTAAAGCAAAACATGACGAGTTAGGAATTTCTCAGGAGGACATTGAAAAGCACAATATTCACGTTCACGTTCCGGAAGGGGCAACTCCAAAAGACGGACCTTCTGCAGGTATTGCTATGCTGACTTCTATGGTTTCATCATTTAAAAATAAAAAAGTAAAACCTCATCTTGCGATGACCGGAGAAATTACTTTAAGAGGAAAAGTTCTTCCTGTAGGAGGAATCAAAGAAAAACTTCTTGCAGCAACCAGAGCAGGAATTAAAGATGTTATTCTTTGTGAAGCCAACAGAAAAGACGTGGAAGAAATTAAAAAAGACTATTTAAAGAACCTTAAAGTACACTATGTCAACCGAATGGAAGAGGTAGTCGATATTGCCATCGAAAAATAATCCATACACATATTAACATTCTCAATATAAATAAAACACGTTTCAGATTTCTGGGACGTGTTTTTGATTTACATACAAACCACTCATTATTCAAAGTGTTTTCTTAACTTTATGCAGCAGATTTCGAAATTATGAACTTTCTAAGACTCCCTTTTCTTGTTAAATTGACCCTTGTCATTGTTTCCCTTATTGGGCTTGGCTACATTTTAGCATTGGGACAAAGCATTTTAGCACCTTTTTTTCTAGCATTCTTAATGGCCATGCTGTTTTTACCGTTTGCTACTTTTCTGGAAAGAAGGCTCAGATTCCCAAGATCACTTTCCACCATGACATCAGTACTCATCATGTTGATTTTTTTAAGTGGAATGATCTATTTTTTCGGTTCACAATTATCTACTTTCAGCAAAGATATTCCTCATTTAAAAGATCAGTTTATTACTGTTTTTAGCAATCTGCAACATTGGGTTTCAAGAACTTTCAATATAAAAATCAACGATCAGCTTGATTATATCGATCAGGGATTAAATAAACTTCTTTCTTCTTCGGGATTAATTTTAGGATTTACTTTTGGTGTATTTTCAACAGGACTGGCTTTTATTTTATTCTTCCTTTTATTTTTCATTTTCATTCTGAATTACAGAAGAATTTTAAATAATTTCATCGTAACGGTTTTTAACGAAAAGCATAAAACAAGCGTTCAGGAAGTGGTAACACAGGTAAGAATAATGACGAAAAAATACATCATCGGACTTTGTCTTCAGGTGTTTATTGTTTCGGCTCTTACATCAATTGTTCTTACAATTGTAGGGGTAAAATATGCTATTCTTCTTGCTGTTCTTACAGGATTACTTAATGTGATTCCTTATCTAGGAATTTGTATTTCACTGGTCGTTTCATGCTTCATTGCGTTTGCAACGGGAACACCTTCTACGTGTATCTATGTTGTTATTGGCTACATCGCCGTTCATATTATTGACGGAAATATTATTTTACCGTTTGTAGTAGGATCAAAAGTAAAGATTAATGCTCTTTTTTCATTTTTAGGCATCATTATCGGGGAACATCTTTGGGGAATTGCAGGAATGTTTTTGTGTATTCCGGCCATTGCCATCATCAAAATCATCTTTGAAAGAGTAAATGGCCTGCAACCTTGGGGAAAACTGCTTGGAGAAGAGGAAAAACCTCATAAAAAGAAAAAAAGCTATAAAATATCAAAGAACATCACCCTAAAAGAAATGGACTGATCATTCAGAATACATATTTAAAATAAAAAGCCTTCAGATGAAACTGAAGGCTTTATTTTTACAATGCACAAAGGGGCTGTAATCCGCTTGGACAGGTTTCCGTGCAAAGAATATAAGTTCCGCTATCTGTACAGTACCCATAATCAGGTCCTGTTGGCGGTCCTCCCGGACCTCCACCTAAACACGGATCTCCCGGTGGAATTTTACACGGGCAGCCAATAGGTCCGATATCACATAGTCCGGGACCACCCCCTCCAAGAATTTCTCTTAAATCTGTACGATTTAATTTTTTAAGATTTTTCAGCATAACATTTTGTTTTAATTTGTCTGGTAAAACAAATATATAAAATCAAAGGACACACACTCTATTATTTCTTAAAAAAGAGAATATTTTTAAAATTATTTATCTTTTTATCAATGAATTGGAATTTTATTTAACTTTAATAAAAAATAAAACCCATGAAAATCATAAAATTTATCCTGTGCCTTCTTTTCGGATTGATGTTCATTAATGCCGGATTAAACAAATTCTTTAATTATATACCCATGGAAAAACCAACGCCGGAGCAGATGAAACTTTTTGCTGCGTTTGGAGAAATCCACTGGTTGATGCCATTAGTAGGACTTGTAGAAGTTGTTGGAGGATTATTATTTATTTTTCCGAAAACAAGGGCTTTAGGAGCTATTGTCATCCTCCCCGTAATGGTAGGAATTGTTGTTCACGTTTTCACGATGGATAAATCTCCAATGGGAATGTCAATTGCCGGCGTTCTTTTCCTGATCAACCTTTGGATGATTATTGACAATAAAGAAAAATATAAAGCTTTGGTAAGCTGAGAAAATGAATAATAAATGATCAATGGTGAATTCACGTTGCCTGTCAATTTTTAAATTCACCATTGATCATTAACATTATATAAATGCACTGAATCCTGTAATTGATCTTCCTACAATCAGTGAATTGATTTCTTTTGTTCCTTCATAGGAATAAATAGCTTCAGCGTCGGCAACAAATCTCGCGACATCATATTCAAGTAAAATTCCGTTTCCGCCCATCACTTCACGGGCTCTGGAAACGATATCTCTGGTTCTTAACGTACAGAAAACTTTAGCTAAAGAAGCATGCTCATCTTTTAAAATGCCTTCATCCTGCATTTCAGAAAGCCTGAAAACCATCGTCTGCATTGCCGTAAGATTTGACAACATTTCTACCAAATGTCCCTGAATCATCTGGAATGAAGCAATCGGTTTTCCGAACTGCTCTCTTTTTCTGGTATAATCTAAAGCGCTTTCATACGCTCCTCTTGCACAACCTGTCGCCATCCATGCCACTCCTGCTCTGGTCATTCTCAACACTTTTCCGGTATCTTTGAATGAATTGGCATTTTGTAAACGGTTTTCTTCTGTAACCAAACAGTCTTTCAGTGTGATTAAACCGTTCTGAACAATTCTCAATGCCATTTTTCCTTTAATTTTTTCAACAGAATAGCCCGGATTATCTTTTTCAACAATAAAACCTTTTACTTCTCCGTCATCTAAATCTCTTGCCCAAATGATGATTATATCTGCAAATGTTGCATTTCCGATCCATTTCTTCTGTCCGTTGAGAATCCAGCCATCGGGTGTTTTTTTGCATGTTACCGTCAATCCTCCTGCTGCACCGGAACCTACTTCCGGTTCTGTCAATCCAAACGCTCCGATTTTTTCAAATTTCTGCATTTGGGGAAGCCATTTCTGTTTTTGCTCTTCAGAACCGCAGATATAAATTGAACCCATCGCCAAACCAGATTGCACGCCAAAAAAAGTAGCAATCGAAGCATCAATTCTTGCCATTTCCATAGCAATAACCCCTTCCATTAAAAAAGGCATTCCCGGACAACCGTATCCTTGATAGGTTACTCCGCAAATATCTAATTTTTGAAATTTCGGAATCAGTTCAAATGGAAATTCATCACGCAGCCAATAATGATTGACCAAAGGTTTTACTTCTTTTTCCATAAAAGCTCTCACTTTAAGCTGAACCTCTCTCTGCTCGGGACTCAACGTATGATAGATATCGTAGAAATCTCCGTCTATTGGCGGAAGCTCTTTCTTTTTCTTATTCGGATCAAGCATTTTCATTAAACCTCCGAGCTGCTTATCATCGAGTTTTGAGAAATTCTGCATCAGTTTAGGAAGATCGACTTTTTGAGAAATAGCACTCAACTGATCAAAGTCTATGGATCTGAATAACTCTATTGCGTTTCTGATTTTGGAAAAAGTATTTGACATAGTAATGATTGTGTGTTTGATTTGTAAAAGTTAAGCAAAAATTGCTCCGAAAACAAACCACTTTCCTCAAGACTATTTTACAAAACACTGAATTTTAACATTTTAAAATCTCTTTTCTCTTTACAAAATGTTTGCCCTCAATTTTCAAACTTTACAACTGATTCGGCCGGAACTTTGAGATAAGCAAAACATTAAAAATCAATATTATGAAAACTACTTACATCAGATTATCGATCGCTACAGCACTTTTATTGGGAATTTATTCTTGTAAAAAACAGGAAGCAACCGGTGAAGGGTATGGAGAAGCTACTGCTATCACCGATTCAGCAGCAGTTGCTACTTCAGACAGTATTTCTTCAGTAGCTACCATGAAGGTAAAAGACAAACAGTTCATTAAAACCGCAGATGTAAATATGGAAGTAAAAGATGTTTATGATGCTACGATTTCCATTGAAAAATCGGTTCAGGAACTGGGCGGATTCGTCACTCACAGCAATTTAAAAAGCAATGTGATCTCAGAAGACACTTACAACACTTCCAACGAAGAAGCTATGCTGGTAAAAAAATACCAATCGGAAAACAGCATGCAGGTAAGAATTCCGACCGCAAAACTTGGTGAATTACTCACTCTGATTAATGATAAAAAATTATTTCTGAATTCAAGATCAATCAATGCGGAAGATGTGACTTCCAATATAAAATACGCTGAGCTTGAAGGAAAAAGAATTAAAAAAACAGGCGAAAATATATCACAGCTAAAAACCAATAAAGACAAAGTAAAACTGGATGATGAAAACATGTCTGAAAGCAACCAGCAACAATATGCCAATATGGATGTAACCGACAATTTAAAATACAGCACTGTTGATATTTACATCAAAGAACCTAAAATCAGAATCGCCGAAATTGCGATCACAAATACCCAAAGCATTGATGACAGATATAAATTTGATTTTATCTACAGCGTAAAATCTGCTTTTGTGGAAGGATATTATTTAATTCAAAGAATTGTTGTCGGGCTCATTGTTATCTGGCCTATATTATTAATCGGAGCCGTTGTTCTATTTCTTTATAGAAAAAGAAGATCAGCAAGAAAAGCCCAACAAAATATTCCAGAGTAAAGCTTTCCTAATCTTTATGATTATCACTATATTTTAATTTTACTGACCTTCGGATTTCCGGAGGTTTTTATTTTTTTTGAAAAAAAACTGTAACGATTGTAACGACACCTTTACCTACTGTTTAAAATAACAGAAAATCAATAAAAAATAACCGTATGAAAAATTTAGTAAAACTAGGAGTCGCTGCATTAATGACGATTATAACCATGACTATCAATGCTCAAAATAAAGAGAGTGAAAAAAGCATTCTTTGGGAAGTGACAGGAAACGGACTTTCAAAACCCTCTTACATTGCCGGAACATTCCATATCATGTGCAGCAAAGATTTTGAGATGAAATCTAAAGTAGTAAAAGCTCTTGAAAATTCGGAAAATTTTGTCATGGAAATCAATTACACAGATCCTAAAGAAATGACTGCTTTGCAGGGAATGTTCAAATCTGATAAAAAATTGTCTGATCAATTAAGTCCAAATGAAGCGAATGAACTTGATAAAATTCTTGCCAGTTACGGAACCAATCTGAAAAATATGGACAGTTCTTCTTCTCAGGCATTGTATGCGCTTATTTCAATGAAAGCCGTTCCATGCCCACAAACTGAAATAAAATCTTATGAGATAGAGCTTTTACAAACCGCTCTTAAAAGCAAAAAAAACATTGGCGGATTAGAAAAAGTAGAAGATCAGCTGACTTCCATTAATACTGCTTACAACCTGAAAGATGTGATCCAACAGCTGAAAATGGGTAAAGAATATGAAATTCTTCTGCAGGGAATGATCAGCGCATTCAAAAAAGAAGATCTGCAAACGGTGTATGATCTTTTTAAAAATGATAAATTTATGAACAGCAAACAGGAAAAAGCCATGCTTACGGACAGAAATAAAAACTGGGCAGAAAAAATGCCCGAAATGATGAAAAAAGAAAGCTCATTTTTTGCTGTAGGAGGTGCTCATCTTATGGGAAACAACGGAATCATTCAATTACTGAGATCAAAAGGATATAGTGTAAAGCCAATAAGCAGCTTATAATTTAACCATGAAAATATCATCGTGAGCAATTCAACAGAAGCTACTTTTTTACGACTCATCAATCAGCATAAAGGCATTTTATATAAAGCCTCCCGTATTTATGCAGATTCCATAGAAGACAGGGAAGATCTTCAGCAGGAAATCATGATCCAGCTATGGAAATCGTATCAGACTTTTAAAGGAAACAGCGAATTTTCTACATGGATGTATCGTGTAGCCATCAATACCGCCATTACTTTTTTTAAAAAAGAAAAACAAAGAACCAATCATCACACTGATACTCCCCACCATTTTGAATTTCAGAATGAGGAATACAATCCTTCCAAAGACAAACAGCTTGAGATTTTTTACAAAGCCGTTCAGGAACTGAAACCTCTGGAAAAAGCAATTATTTTCTATTTCATGGAAGGGCTTTCCCACAAAGAAATTGGAAACAATATGGGACTCAGTGAAGGAAACGCCCGGGTAAAACTCAACAGAACAAAAGAAAAAATACAAAACATCATAAAAAAATCAGGTTATGAATTTTGATCAATTAAAATCAGAATGGGATAAAGAAAATACAGATATTCATATTCCCAACACCATAGATCAGCTCAAAGAGAGCAAACATCCGATAGAAAAGATTCAAAAAAACATGAAAAAGGAATTTATCATGCAGGTTATTGCGGTTATTTTAATTGCTTTTTTTCCTCTGCAGCTTAAGTTTCCGGCTTCACAATATATCATCTATTACACATCGTATACGATGTTCGTTGTAATCTCTTCCTATTACCTTTTCGGATTTTATAAATTTTATAAGCAAACCGAACTTTATACGGGAAATACGAAAAACAGTTTATGGAAGATTTACCATGAGTTAAAACTTAATATGGAGCGTTACCAGTCTTTTGGGTTCCTCCTGTTGCCCCATTTTCTTATAACGATAGGACTGTTTATCTATAATACCCTTCTGAAAACAGGGAAATCACTCTCAGATCTCACCAATACTCAAATCTTTTCTTTGATTCTAGTTGTATTAATAGGCACTTTAGCCGTTGTTACCAGCATTATTCTATGGACCAAATACTTATATGGCCGCGATGCTAAAAAGCTGGAGAACATTTTAAATGATATGGAAGAAGAATAATAGTATTTCACTCTAAAATCAGCTTCAAATTCAACATTTGAGGCTTTTTTTATTAAAAAACTATTATTTATCTGCACCAAACTTATTTGAGGTTTTATTTTTCCGTAAATTTGCAATTCAATAATTTTGTATGAGGATTTGGCATTCAACAATCCTAAATCCTAAGCCTTAAAACCTTAATTTCTGAATATATATGCTATCAAAAATAAATCCTTTACACACCGAAAGCTGGAAAAATCTGGATGAATATTTCGGAGACTCTGACCTTGATTTAAGAACTCTTTTTCAGGAGAATCCTAACCGTTTTCAAGAATTTTCGTTACAAAGAGATAATTTCCTTTTCGATTATTCAAAAAACCTGATCGATTCAAAGACAAAACAACTTTTATTGAATCTGGCTGAAGAATGTCAGTTGAAAGATGCTATTTCTAAAATGTTCTCAGGCGATAAAATCAATGAAACTGAAGGAAGAGCAGTTCTTCATACCGCTTTGAGAGATTTTTCCGATAAAGAGATTTTGGTAGACGGAGAAAACATCAAACCTCAGATTAAAAGAGTCTTAGATCACATGAAATCTTTTTCTGAAAGCATTATTTCAGGAGCACACAAAGGTTTCAGCGGAAAAGAAATTACAGATGTTGTCAATATCGGAATCGGAGGTTCAGATTTGGGACCTGTAATGGTAGTTTCTGCTTTAAAGCATTTTAAAACAAGATTAAATGTTCACTTCGTTTCTAATGTAGATGGAAATCATATTGCAGAAGTTGTAAAGAACTTAAATCCTGAAACCACTTTATTCATCATTGCTTCCAAAACGTTTACGACTCAGGAAACAATGACAAATGCCAATTCAGCAAAAGACTGGTTCTTACAGGCTGGAAAACAGGAAGATGTGGCTAAACACTTTGTCGCTTTATCAACTAATGTTCAAGCAGTTAAAGACTTCGGAATTGCAGAAGAAAACATCTTCGAATTCTGGGATTGGGTAGGTGGAAGATACTCACTTTGGAGTGCAATAGGGTTAAGTATTGTTCTTGCAGTGGGTTACGAAAACTTCGAACAGCTATTAAAAGGAGCTTTTGATACGGATCAGCATTTCCAGACTGCAGAATTCTCTGAAAACATACCTGTTTTGATGGGACTTTTAGGAATCTGGTATCGTAATTTTTATGCCGCAACAAGCTATGCGATTCTTCCTTATTCTCAGTATTTAGACAGATTTGCAGCTTATCTTCAACAGGGAGATATGGAAAGCAACGGAAAATATGTAGACCGAAACGGCGAATTTGTAGAATATGAAACGGGACCAATTATTTGGGGAGAACCAGGAACAAACGGACAACACGCTTTCTATCAGTTGATTCACCAGGGAACTGAATTGATTCCTGCTGATTTTATTGCTTATGCAAAAAGCCCGAACAAAGTTTCGGATCATCAGGATAAATTATTAGCTAACTTTTTCGCTCAGACTGAGGCACTTGCCTTCGGAAAAACAGAAGAAGAAGTGGAGGAAGAATTGAAAAATTCAGGGAAATCCGATGAAGAAATTGATTTCTTGGTAAATTATAAAGTCTTCCAGGGAAACACCCCTACTAACTCTATATTATTCAAAGAATTAACTCCTTTTTCACTAGGTCAGTTAATTGCTTTATATGAACATAAAATTTTCGTTCAGGGTGTTATCTGGAATATTTTCAGCTTCGACCAGTTTGGAGTAGAGTTAGGAAAAGTTTTAGCAAACAAAATTTTGCCGGAACTTGAAAATAATGAGACGATTGGCTCTCATGACAGCTCAACAAACGGACTGATCAATTATTATAAAGGAAATAAGTAAAAGAAAGTAAATATCTAATAAAAGTAAAAAATGGCAGAAATTCTTGACGGATTAAAAGTATCCAAAGAAATAAAACAGGAAATCAAGGCTGAAGTTGAAAAAATTGTTGCCGGAAAAAGAAGAGCTCCGCATTTGGTAGCCATTCTTGTCGGAAACAACGGAGCAAGTAAGGCTTATGTAAATGCTAAAGTGAAAGATTGTGAAGAAGTTGGTTTTCAGTCTAGCTTAGTGAAATTTCCAAGTACGGTTTCTGAATCTGAATTATTGGAAAAAATTGATGAATTAAATAAATCTAAATCAGTTGACGGATTTATCGTTCAGTTGCCTTTACCTGACCAAATCGATCAGGAGAAAATCATCAATGCAATTGATCCAAGAAAAGATGTAGATGGTTTTCACCCGGAAAACTTTGGAAAAATGGCGTTGGAAATGGATACATTCCTGCCGGCAACTCCGTTCGGAATTTTGACATTATTGGAAAGATACAATATTGAAACAAAAGGTAAAGACTGTGTCATCATCGGAAGAAGTAAGATCGTTGGAAGACCAATGAGTATCTTGATGGGAAGAAAAGATTTCCCGGGAAACTCTACGGTTACTTTGACACACTCTTATACTAAAGACATCGAAGAATATACTAAAAAAGCAGACATCGTCATCACGGCTTTAGGTGATCCTCATTTCTTAAAAGGTGAAATGATCAAAGACGGAGCAGTGATTGTTGACGTTGGAATTACAAGAGTAGACAACGATTCTCCAAAAGGATATTATTTGGCAGGTGACGTAGATTTTGACAGCTGTGCAGCAAAAGCAGGCTGGATAACGCCTGTTCCGGGAGGAGTTGGACCTATGACAAGAGCGATGTTGATGAAAAATACCATCATTGCTTACAAAACTTCGGTCTATAACGACTAATTTTAAAATGAATAAAGAAGAAGATATTTTATTAAAAGAAGGTAAAATGCTCCCTGTGATGGAGCATTTTTACACTCTTCAGGGAGAAGGAGCACACACCGGAAAAGCAGCCTATTTCATCAGATTGGGTGGTTGCGATGTCGGGTGTCACTGGTGTGATGTAAAAGAAAGCTGGGATCCCAACTTACATCCATTAATGAATGCGGAAGAAATTGCAGAAGCTGCAGCAAAACACTGTAAAACAATTGTTTTAACAGGAGGAGAACCTTTAATGTGGAATCTTGATATTTTAACATCCAAATTAAAAGAATTGGGATGCATCATTCATATTGAAACTTCAGGAGCTTATCCTATGAGCGGACATATCGACTGGATTACCCTTTCTCCAAAGAAAACAGGGCTACCAAAAGAAGAAATCTATGCGAAAGCTCACGAGCTTAAAGTAATTGTTTTCAATAATAATGATTTTAAATTTGCTCAGGAACAGGCTGCGAAAGTTTCAGAAAACTGTACTTTATATCTTCAGAGTGAATGGAGCAAACGTGATGAAATGTACCCCAAAATCACAGACTTCATTTTAGAAAACCCGGAATGGAGGGCTTCAGTTCAGACCCACAAGTATCTGAATATCCCGTAAAATAATTATCTTAGGCCCTCAGTTATTCTGTAACCATGCAGAGAATAAGATACTCTAGATATTTAAAAACAATAATCATTTTGCTTGACCTTTTGGTTATTGCAAGTGTATTTATATTCTTTTTTGCCGAGAGAAATGCAGATTTGATGCAAAATAACGAAGTTTGGTCATTTCCATTACTTCTGCTTGTCTCTTTCTGGGTTTTGCTGAGCGGTAGAACACAGATCTATAATATCCGGAGAAACATTACGTACACAACCTTTATAGAGCGACTCATCACTCATTTCATTTTGTTTGTTATTGGGTTGGTGCTCATAAGAAAAGTAAGTAACAATCAGTTTTTCGGGTCAGAATTATCGTGGCTTTCCCTTTATCTTTTCTTTTTTATTGTTCTTACAAGATCTCTTATCTATTTTATCATTAAATATTTACGGTCTTTAGGAATCAATAATAGAAACGTCATGTTTCTTAATGAAAACGGCTCTACGAAAGTTCTTAAAAACATTTTAGAAGAAAGAAAAGACTTTGGTTACAAAATTTTTGAACTCCAAAATGAGACAGTCAAAATTGAAGAACTTCAGCTTTTTTGGAAAAAAAATGGCATTCATACGTTATTTTTACCATTAGAAACAACTTTTGATAAAGTTACGGAAGATCATATTTTCAAACTTGCTGAAGCAAATAAAGTTCACATTTCACTCATTCCGAATATATCACAGAACGATTGGTTTTTATATGATTTGGGATACATTGAAAATCAGCCGGTTCTTCATCAGACTTCTTATCCGCTGGACAATTATTTCAACTTTTCGTTAAAAAGAATATTTGACATCCTTTTTTCAGTTATAATTTTAGTGGGTATCTGTTCCTGGCTTTTCCCGATTATTGCCATTTTAATTAAAACCAGCTCAAAAGGACCCGTTTTTTTTATTCAGAGAAGATATGGGTTTCATGAAGAAGTTTTCAACTGTCTCAAGTTCCGTACAATGGTGGTAAATGATGATTCTGCTACAAAGGTTACTGCAGAAAACGATTCCCGTATTACAAGATTCGGAAATTTTTTAAGAAAAACCAGCCTGGATGAAATGCCTCAGTTTTTGAATGTTTTAAAAGGTGAAATGTCTGTTGTCGGACCTCGTCCTCATATGTTGGCGGTGGATGACTATTACAAACCCAAAATCGGAAGATACAGTGTAAGAAGCATGGCTAGTCCAGGAATTACAGGTTTGGCACAGGTAAACGGTTTAAGAGGAGATTCCGGAGACAGAGAAGTAGAAATGAAAAAACGAGCTTTGGCAGATGCCTATTATGTAAGAAACTGGAGCTTTGTTCTTGATTTGGTCATTATATTAAAAACCATAATACTGGTAATAACCGGAGATAAAAAAGCAAAATAGAAGATGAATTTAGACTTAATTTTAACATTAAACTAAGCCTAAACGTAGCTATAATCTTCATCTAATTAAATAAAAAAAGTCTAATTTAGCAGAATGTTAAAAAAGTTTTTTACAGCAGTAGGAGAATACATTATCCTTCTAGGTAAATCTATCCAGAAACCTCAGAAAATGAGGGTTTTTTGGAAGCTGTTAATGAGAGAAATCAATGATTTGGGAGTCAACTCATTCGGGTTGGTTATCTTTACATCCATATTTGTCGGGGCGGTAGTTGCGATTCAGATGTTCAATAATTTTGATGCTTCATCTTTCCCGATTCCTCCTTCATTTGTAGGGTATGCAACAAAAGCAGTTTTAGTGCTGGAATTTGCTCCCACCATCATCAGTTTGATTTTAGCAGGAAAAGTAGGTTCATACATCGCTTCAAGTATAGGAACAATGAGGGTTTCCGAGCAGATTGATGCTTTGGATATTATGGGTGTAAACTCCCCGAACTTCCTGATCTTTCCTAAAATAATTGCCTGTGTTATTTTTAATCCTTTATTAATTGCGATCAGTATCGTGTTTGGTATTGGTGGCGGTTATATAGCCGGAATTTTGACAGGGAACTGGACGACCAATGATTATATCATAGGAATTCAGATGTATATGCCCAATCTTTTCATCTATTATGCATTTGCTAAAACTCTTGTTTT
Organism: Chryseobacterium tagetis; assembly: GCF_016735585.2. Taxonomy (GTDB): domain Bacteria; phylum Bacteroidota; class Bacteroidia; order Flavobacteriales; family Weeksellaceae; genus Chryseobacterium; species Chryseobacterium tagetis. The sequence goes on along the minus strand of NZ_JAERSE020000002.1, from coordinate 818,773 downwards.
TGCTTTCATTATTGCAAGCGTTCCGTCCTATTTCGGATACAATGTAAAAGGAGGTTCACTGGAAGTGGGTAGAGCAAGTACACAAGCCGTGGTTTGGACTATGGTTTTCATTATCCTTTCCGAGTTGCTATTAACCCAATTAATATTAAGCTAATGATTGAGGTAAAAAATTTAAAGAAAAGTTTTGATGAAGTTGAAGTACTTAAAGGAATTTCAACCTCTTTTGATAAAGGAAAAGTAAACTTAATTATCGGGCAGAGTGGTTCAGGGAAAACAGTTTTTCTTAAAAGTTTATTGAATGTTTACCAACCGACTTCAGGAGAAATCCTGTTCGACGGCAGAAACATTAATGTAATGAATAGAGAAGAGAAACTCCAACTTCGCTCAGAAATCGGAACGGTATTTCAGGGAAGTGCTTTATTTGACTCTTTAACGGTGGAAGAAAACATCATGTTTCCGCTGGATATGTTTACAAACCTTACTTTCAGAGAAAAGAAGAGAAGGGTTTTTGAGGTAATCGGAAGAGTACATTTAGATAAAGCAAACAGAAAATTTCCCTCTGAAATTTCCGGAGGAATGCAGAAGCGTGTGGCAATTGCAAGAGCAATTGTAAATCACCCGAAATATCTTTTCTGTGACGAGCCCAATTCCGGTCTTGACCCGTATACTTCTAATGTAATTGATGATCTTTTGTTAGAAATCACCAAAGAATATAACACCACAACGATTATTAATACGCATGATATGAACTCGGTGATGACGATTGGCGAGAAAATTGTATATCTGAGATTAGGAATAAAAGAATGGGAAGGTAATAAGGATATCCTGATTACGGCAGGCAATAAAAATCTTATCGATTTCGTTTATTCTTCAGAACTATTTAAAGAGCTGAGAGAATATATGCTTGAAAATAATAAAACTATTGAAAATACAATCACAAAAATAGACGATAATGAAACGAATTCTTAGTATCGCACTTATAGGGTTTTCTATGTTCGCTTCGGCACAGATTTCTCTTGCGGGTAAAGCTAATTTAATTTTTCCGACAGGTTCTCCTTCTTGGAAAAACATAAAAGGGACAGTAAATGATGCTATCGACGGCGAAGGAAAAAATAATGTAGGTTTCAACGTTGGTCTTTCATTGAAAGCCAGCCTTCCTGCTTCATTCTTCTTGATGCCGGAACTATATTATACCAATTTTAAAAACGAATTTACTACAGCCAATACAACTTTTGATATCAAAAGCAGCCGTATAGATCTACCTGTTCTTGTAGGTCACAAAGTGTTGGGAGATATGCTCGGAGTTTTCATAGGACCTGTTGCAAGCTACAATTTAAGCAAAGAAGATACCTTCAACGACTTTAAAGAAAATGCAAGAGATAATTTCACAGTTGGATACCAATTCGGAGCTCAGCTGGAGATTAAAAAACTGATTTTAAATGCTAAATATGAAGGCGCTTTCAGTAAAGACGAGAGAAAATTCATCAGCAGTGTATCAGGGGAGGAAATAAGATATGACAACCGACCTAATCTGTTTATGGTAGGAGTTGGATACAAGTTCTAGATTCATCGAAAATAACAACTATAAAAAATCCTCAGATCATTAGATTTGAGGATTTTGATTTTGAGAATGAAACTCAGCTTCTCGTTTTGCGAGCTCGTTGGCCTGTTTTTCCAATTCTTCTTTATCTTTTTGCAATTGTTTGAATTCTTTTCTTTTTTGTTCTGCTTTTATAGCACTTCCTTTACTCATATAACCAAGTATTCCACCAATAATCAACCCAATTCCAATACCTCCCAGAATCCCCATAATGTGAGACATTTGTAAATCATTCACCGTAAAATTAGGTGATGTTAAATAGAATAAAAGTACAGATAATGCCAAAAGTATGATCCCTGTAATAGATAAATTCTTCATAGTGTTTATTATATTTAATGATTGGGTAACTAAAAAAGTCTTATCAAATTTACTAAAATTCAACAAGACTTTATCAAGATTAAAAATTCATATCGTTATATTTTTCCACCTGCCGCTTTATAATACTCTAAAGCTTTTGGTAAGTCTTTATTGATATCTGAAATTCGGGTTTCGGGATTCGGGTGGGTAGAAAGGAATTCCGGTTGTTTTGCTCCTGTAGAAGCCGCCTCCATTCTGTTCCAGAAAGGAATTGCCTCTCTTGGGTCATATCCCGCCATTCCCATGAGATATAATCCCATTTTATCCGCTTCAGATTCCTGATTTCTACCATATTTTAACAACGCTACTTGTGAACCGATAGGATAAGCTTTTTCAAAAATACTCGCCCATTGCGCATTAGAAATAGTTCCTCCTAAAATCTGCCCACCGTATTGCGCAACCATCGCCTGAGAAATTCTTTCATTTCCGTGACCTGCCAATGCGTGAGATACCTCATGTCCCATTACTACAGCAAGCCCGTTATCATTTTTTGTGATCGGCAAAATTCCTGTATATACAGCTACTTTTCCACCGGGCATACACCAAGCGTTCAGTTCACTGCTTTGTAAAAGATTAAACTCCCAGTTATAACTTGCCAAATCAGCACTTCTTCCAATACTTGCATAATATTTTTCTGCAGCGGCCTTAATTCTTGTCCCTACATTTACCACTCTTTTTGCATCCGTAGTACCAGTAATTACTTTAGATTTGCCTAATGTCGTTTTATATTCCTGTGCAGACATTGTCATAATTTCAGAATTATCTGCAATCTGCAATGAAGATCGCCCCGTAATTGGGTTTGTAGTACAGGCTACAGCTAACAGAGCAATAGCTCCTATTCCTAATAATTGCGTAATTTTCATAGTTTCGAGTGTTAAATAATTCAACATTTACAATTTCTATTCCAAAAAGTTTTAGAAGGAATATATTTGCATACATTTTGCTATTTAAATTTAATAATTATTTTGCTATCATGAAAAAGTATATTTCAATACTCTCTATTCTAGGGTTTCTGTTTATTTTTCAAAGCTGCTCTTCTCAAACGGGAATGGATTCTCAAACAGTTACAGCACTTGTAAACTCACAAGATTTTTCATTTCATGCAGAAAGGGCAAACCCCACGAATTATGATGTGATCAATGTCATGAACTCAATGCCTAATTCTACTTCTACAAGAATTCTGGATCTTACAGGCGGATATTATTCTATTGATATAAAAGGTGATAAGCTAGAGTCGGTTCTCCCTTATTTTGGAAGAGTTTTTAATCCATCTTATGGAAATAATGAGAAAAACAGCTATAGATTTACCTCAAAAGATTTCACGATAAATAAATCTCAGAATAAAAAAGGAACCTGGATTATCAGAATTAAACCAAAAGATGTAAACAATGTAGATGAGATCGTAATGGAGGTTTATAAAAACGGGAAAGCATTTACTTCAATAAAAGGCAATGACAGACAGCCTATTTCTTATGACGGATACATTTCTAAAAACGAAGAAAAAACTCAGGAAAAAGAAAAGCTTTAAAGGAAATTTTTTGGGAGTCTGATGATACGCAACAAGTGATAAAACAGATTTAAATAATCTCGGAATCTCAAAACTCGGATCTCGAATCCCTTAAAAACTTTTCAACAAATAATTTTGCTTCGGTACTTGGATTTGAAACCATCGCTGAAGCATTTTTTTTATGTTCAATATACGCTTCTTCCACGGAATTATCTCTTTTCATCATAGCCAGAATATACTCCTGAACCCAGTATTCAAAACGTTTTTCAGCCTGTTGAACTCTTACTTCCTCGAATCTTTCGGTTTTCTTTTTAAGATCAATAAATTCATTGATTTTTTCAAAAACCTCTCCTAACCCTTCATTATTCAACGCAGAACCAAGCAGAACAGGAATTTTCCAGTTTTTTTCTTTGGGAGGAATGAAATCTAAGGCTCTTTTTAGTTCTAATTTGGTATTTTTTGCTTTCTGGAGATTATCAGCATCAACCTTATTAATAAAAATAACATCTACCATTTCCATGATGCCTCTTTTAATTCCCTGAAGCTCATCTCCTCCTCCTATGATTTTCAAAAATAAAAAGACATCAGTAATATCTGCAACCAATACTTCAGACTGTCCTACACCAACAGTTTCTATTAAAATATAGTCATAACCTGCTGCTTCACAGATCATCATCGTCTCAAAAGTTGTATTCGCAACACCTCCTAAAAATCCTGAACTTGGAGAAGGGCGGATAAAGGCATTTTCTTCTTTTGCCAGTTCCTCCATCCTGGTTTTATCTCCTAAAATACTTCCTTTATTGATTGCGGAACTTGGATCGATAGCTAAAACAGCCACTTTTTTACCGTTGGAAATAGCCAACCTCCCAAAATTTTCTATAAAAGTTGATTTTCCGGCTCCCGGAACTCCGGTGATTCCCACACGAATGGATTTACCGGTAAAAGGCATGATTTTTTTTAATAATTCTTCAGCCTGTATTCTATGCTCGGATTTTTTGCTTTCAACCAAGGTAATCGCTTTTGCAATCAGGCGTTTATTTCCTAATCGTATCCCGTCAAAAAGCTCTTCTGTAGAAAATTTCATCGATTCAAAAATAAGGATTAAACAATGATCGGTCAATAGTTAATTTACTTTGGCAGACAATTTTTATAATTGTTTACTGAAATATCATATAATCAGGTAATGATTCATTAGTCTGCTGTTTTGTAATTTTTATTTCTTCTAAATTAAAACTACGAGCGTTTTCATCAACCAAAAACGAAATTAGCTACATTTGTTACTATTCAAAGGTAATAAATATGAAAAAAATCATTGCTATAGCTTCATTTGCTACTCTTTTAGTAGTTTCTTGTACAACAAAAGCACCAGTAGCCACTGCAACTCCATCAGCGCCTACTTCTACTCCGGAACAGATCGCACAGGGAAAAACCATCTTCGAAAATTCATGCGGAAGATGCCACAAATTACCAGATCCGACATCTCACAACTCCGTACAATGGGTTGGAATCATGAATTCGATGGCTCCAAAAGCGAAACTTACCGATGATCAACATCAGTGGGTTTACGATTATATCGTATCTGTGAAGAAATAATTCACTTCAAACATGATATTATTATGAAAAAATTAATTTTGGGAATGATCCTGGCTTCTGCAACGATGGTTATATCGTGCGGACCGAAAAGTGTGGCCGTAACCGGACCTAAATACACTTCAACCGAACAATTGGCACAGGGAAAAACCATTTTCGAAAACTCGTGCAACAGGTGTCACAAATTACCAGATCCTGCAAAACACGACGATCAAGGGTGGATAAAAACCTTAAGCAGAATGGCTCCAAAAGCTAAGTTAAGTGACGATCAGCACCAAATGGTTTATGATTATCTGATATCTGTAAATAAAAAATAGGCTTCTTTTGAAGTCTATTTTTTATTTTAACTCAATTCCCAAACCCGGTTTTGAAGACAGGATGATCTTGCCGTCTTTGACAAAATTACCGGATGCATAATCATTGGAAATAAGATTGGCCCCATCCAAATCTGCATAATCAACCAATCCCGTTAAGACACTGCCTGCAGAAATCCCGACACTGGATTCTGTCATGCAACCGATCATGATCTTGTAATTTAATTCTCTGGCCTTTTTGATCATTTCTAAAGCAGGAGTTAATCCGCCACATTTCATTAATTTGATATTGATACTTTTATAATAAGGAATTAATTCTTCTAAAGAATCAATATTCTGACAATCTTCATCGGCCATCCAATTCGCGAAGTTTTCTTTTTTTAAAATATTGTAATTTCCGATTGGCCTCGGTTGTTCCAGATAAGAAAATTTTTCAACCTCAACATTTTCCTGAAGCCAGATACAGTCTTCATCGGTAAAACTGGCGTTAGAATCTAAAGCTATATTTTGAGGTAATTGTAAAAGCTTTTCAACATGATCTTTATTTAAACCTTTACATTTCACTTTGAATTTATTCCATTTACTTTTGTTTATTTTTTCAATCTGATGATCGATTTCTCCAACAGAAATAGTGATTGAACTTTCAACTAAATTTTCGGCCGAAAGATTATTTAATTCAATAAAGCTTTTATTTTCCAGCTTACCGAAAAGATCCCAATAGGCGCAATCCAAAGCAGATAATAAGAATGGATGCAGATTTAAATTCAATAAAAAATTAAAAAAATCTTTTGGATGAATGATTTTCTGAGCTTCAACCTGAATTTGAATTTCTTTTAATTTCAAAACAAAAGATTGAAGATTGATTTGATAATAATCGATCGCTACACATTCTCCGTACCCTTTACAATTTTGATGAGAGAGTTCTATGAGTAAAGCTTCTCTTTTATTGTAATTCCCGTATGCAATTGAAAATGTTTCTTTTAATTGAAGCTGTCTTATTTCAAACCGTAATTCCATTATTAAATTTACAAAAAAAAGGAGACTTAATTGGTCTCCTTCTTTTTTTTAGTTTTACTTTTCTTTAGCATTTTTGATTTTATAAATTTCTTACGATCCTTTACGATATTCAAACTATACTCCGAAAAACAATATTTTGCAGCTTCATCTAAAAACTTGAGAGCATTGACAAAGCTTCCTCTTTTTTCAGAAAGTAAGGATCGGTAAAACCATAAGGTTGCTTTATCGATTCCTTTAATCTTCAATGAATAGGTAATCAGTTTTTCTGCTTCCTGAAAATCTTCATTATCCAAAAGGCATTTAATATAATATTGGGGAACATTTAAGTTCGTCATATCACATTGCATGGCTTCTTCAAAATAAAGCTTTGCTTTTTCATAGTCAGATAACATTTCGCTGTAGATCCTTCCCATCAGACAAAGACTGTCTGCATCTTCCGGATCATAAGACAATGCATAATTCAGCGCTTCCAGACAATCCGGCAAACTGTACGGATAATTATCCAGTGCTTCAAAGTAATATTTATTTTTAGTTAAGGTCATTTTTGTAATTTTTTAATTCATTTTTCAGCTGATTTCTTTGTTTTTTGAAAGATTTCTCCTGATAATTCTTTTTAAAATCTGTTCCTGAAAATGTTCTGACCGGATTTCCCCGCTGAACATTCAAGTGATTGTTCCATGTTTCCTGCATTCTTTTTTGAAGCTGAATAATATTCTGTTCCAATACTTTTTCTTTTAATCTGATAATCGAAAGCTTCTTATTCTCCAACTGTGAGCGTGAATCCTGAACGAAAACACTTTCCCCTGTAGGAATATGAGTGGCCCGAACTGCTGTATTTACTTTATTCACATTTTGTCCGCCACTTCCCTGGCTTCTTGCCGTTTGAAACTGAATATCTTTTTCATTAAAATTGATGGTCTCCAATCCTTCCAATTCAAAAATTCCGATAAACCAGTTGCTTCTTTTATGCAGTTTCCGGAACGTGCTTTTTCCTGTCCAACATATACTTCCTAACCAATTCTTTAAAAATTCATTTAATTTTTTGGATTTTAAAAGAAGAGTTACAGATTTCAAGGTCAGGTTTTCATCCCCGTTTTCACGATGGATGATTTCGTAGTCTATTGTATTATTTTTTGCTTCCTCAAGGAAGACCTTCAGAACTTTTGCAACTACCCATTGGCATTCTAAAGGTCCTCTTCCTGAGGTTATTTGTATTAATTTTTCCATTGTTTTAATTAATTCTAAAGTGAACAGGATAAATAATATCGGAAAACAGGCAATCAAAAACCGTGGGATCGTCATTACAATCCGTAGAAACGGATTTTACTTTTATTAAAGCTAATTCATCTGTCATTTTTTCATACCCATTTTCTTTCATGATATTTAAAACTGAATTGTATTTTCCTTTTTCATAAGGATCAGCAATTCTTATAATACTCTCCGTTTCAATTTTTCCTTTTTTACTTATTTCAAAAGCCTGGATATAATAAATGTTTAAAAACCAATTGATCCAGACTCTACAGCAATGAAGAGGTTTTCCCGTTTTCAAATATTTTTCAAAATCCCAATCTTCATACCCTTCACTTGTATCGACTTCATCAATATCTTCATTTAAATAAAAGGTCCAAACATCCGAAATATCACCCATTTCCTCTTTTGAAAACCTATCCGTTTCAGAAGATAAAGACTGAAAATGAACAACCGTATTTACTTTTTCAAATTCCTTACGAAACAGATTAGTTACATGAGGATCTTTTAAAAACACATTTGCTTTTTCCCTCAATAATTTTCTGTCATTTAAGAAATTTTGATTGATAAATTCAAGTACTTTTCCTTTGATAGGATTGTTCATTCTAACTGATTTTCGGTATTTCACTTAATTTCGGATGGCCGACAGGATCAATTCCTTTTTCCAATAAATCTTTTGCAGCCATAACCGCCCAACATTTATCACTGGAATGAATATTTCTGTAAAAAGAAAGCAGAACATTGGGTTTCACAACAGTGAATCCGTTTGTTTCGATAGTTTCCAGATCATTTCTTTCAAAGAAATCAATTGTAATTCTGTGAAACTTTCCGTTTTCCAGTTCCATCGTTTTCTCGTATCTCCGAAAGTTTTCTTCACTCGGAAGATGATCGTATCTTGTCCAAACTTTTTGAAAACCTTCCTGCTGAAGTATCATGACCACATCAGCAACATTTTCTTTATGTACAAAAACATCAATATCCTTATGATCATGAGCATGTTTATATTCTGCATGTCCGATTTCAGACATAAAATGCCACGCCCAACCTCCTGAAATAATGACTTTATCTTTTAATTTTTCTAAAATTTCAAGTCCGCTTTTAATTCTAAAATCCGGCCAGACTTCACCGTATCTTTTTATATTATGTGGTGCTCCCATTTTTTTGTTTTTTGTTAATGATTGATAGTTAATTGTTGGTTTAAAATCATCTTTATTAAACCTCACAGGTTTTTGAAACCTGTGAGGTTTGAAAAATTTTAATCAAAATCTATCATTCAATTTATTTATCCATTCTCACAATTCTCGGCTGAAAAGTTCCCAGAATATCGACTAATTCACTTTGTGCGTTCATGACTTCGTTGATGTCTTTATACGCCATGGGTGCTTCTTCTGTATTTCCACCCATCAAAATGACATTCTTGAGTTTTAATTCTTTTTTGATGTCATTTTGGGTAAACAGACTTCTGCACTCTCCTCTCGAATGCGCTCTTCCTGCACCATGTGAAGCTGAGTTCAATGAATCAGGATTTCCTTTTCCGCGGACGATAAAACCTTTTGCGGTCATCGAGCCGGGAATCATTCCCAATTCATTTTCATTAGCAGGAGTTGCTCCTTTTCTGTGAACAATCACTTCTTTTCCGTTATGGATTTCTTTCCAGGCGAAATTGTGATGGTTTTCAACTCTCGCTTTTACCCTTCCTCCGACAGCTTTCACCAATCTTCTGTGAATATCGTCGTGACAAGCTGAAGCATAATCTCCTGCCAAATTCATTGCTGTCCAATATTCCAATCCGAGATGGGTATTCAGATCCAGCCATGCAAATTGTTGTGCCTCTTTTGGTAACGGACATTGTTCTGTCGCTACTCTTGAGTAATACTGAGCGATTTCTGCTCCCAATCCACGTGAACCGCTATGTGAAAGAATTCCCAAGTATTTTCCTTTCGGAAGCCCGATTTGCTCATCTTCTTCTGTAATTTCCACTTCTCCGAATTCCACAAAATGATTTCCGCCACCGGAACTTCCCATCTGCTTAATGGCTTTTCCTTTTAATCTCCTCAAAATCGGAATCATGTCGAACGTATCTCTGTCGAAAATTTCATGATCGATATGAGATTTATGTGTTTCATACATTCCGAATTTTGTATGTTCAGCAAGAGCTTTTTCGTATTTATCTCTCGCTCCGTCCAGATATGAAATAGGAGTATCCAAAATACTGAGGCTCATTCTGCAACCGATGTCCATCCCGACTCCATAAGGAATCACAGCATTTTCAACGGCAAGAACACCACCGATCGGAAGTCCGTAACCACTATGCGCATCGGGCATTAAAGCGCCCTGCGTTGAAATTGGAAGTTTCAAAGCGGTGTACAGCTGGTTTTTCGCTTCATCTGAAATATTATTTCCGAAAATCTGAAAAGATGCACGATTGGTATTGAGCATTCTTTTTTCCGTTTTCTTTGATGAAAGCAAAGCTTCTGCAATTTGTCCGAAAGTCAGATCTTTTTCAAAACCTTCCGGATTCTGCAGAATTTCCTTTAAAAGAGATTTCACATGATGAATGTTTTTCGTTGCAAAATTTCTTTTCATGACTTCCAAAGCGATGTTGACACTCTGATTGTTTGGATAGCCTATTTTTAATATATCTTTTCCTTTTAGTTTTAAATTTCCCATTGTTGTTGTTTTAAAATTGAGTGTGAAATACTAAATTTTGAATCTACATCTCGCACAGTTTCTTCGCCAACTAAACTTTTAGTTGATTATATTCAAACCTCATAGGTTTTTGAAACCTATGAGGTTTATTTAAACGATAACCTTTTCCTAGCCCCGATTGCAGCGACATCCTTTTTTGTTGCGGCCGCAGCGAAGCGGAGGCCGTAATGAAAAAGATATAGTGGAAAGCGGGAAACAGCTCCTAAAAACTATTTGAAAAGATTCCTAAATTTTATAAAAAAAGATTTCGGGAAAACTAATTAGAGTTTGAAATATTGCGCAATAAAAAACCCGAAATCTCTGCGACTTCGGGTTTTGATATTTCGTTGTACTTTTATTCTAAGAGTATACCAAACCACGAAGCCTCGCCTTTGCAAAAGGCAATCCTACTGTTGAAAGCTGATTGAATTTGAACATTGCTTCGTTGTTTTTTAAATGGTTAAACTTGATTTTCAGATGCAAAGATATAGTAATTTTTGAATAATCAACTTTTTATTTGCAAATTTTTATGAAATTCATAAAAAAATCTGAATAGAAAACTATCCAGATTTGTATATTTTTTAATCTTTCGATCCCAGATCGTCCATCGGATCATCCATTCCTTTGACAATGTTGGAGTGATAAACCCTTTCAGATCCAAGAAAATAAATATTGTGTCTTGCTTTGGCAATGATTCCGTTGTATTCTTCTTCAGTCATGCCATCCGGAATATCTTTATGGTCTTCCGATTGTTTTCTATAAACTTGCAAAGCTCCGTTTCTATTTAAAATAGATTTTGCGGAAGTTGCCTGTTCAAGATCATCAGTGTAAACAACAACGTTATTTTTTCCAATACTGTGTTTACGGTAAGCATCCAGCATTTCTGCATCGTGAGCAAAAACATAATCGAAAAAACCTTTCGTCTGCTCGTCTTCCTGATAATGATCAAGTCCAGTTTCTACGTTTGATTTTGAAACAATGATATTCGCTTCATCGAAACCGTTTTCTCTTAAATCTTTTCTAATTTCCTCTGTATCTACAGTCTTTGGAAATACTGAAACTACTGTATAAGCCATAATATTTTGTTTTGTGGTTATGACTTACAGTACAAACGCTGTGCAATTTATTCGTTGGAAAAGTTAATTTAGTTTAAAAATTTCTCTAAAATATCCACCGCGCACTTGGGAAGATTCGTTCCAGGACCGAAAATGAAATCTGCTCCGTTTGCGTAAAGGAATTCATAATCCTGTTGAGGAATTACTCCCCCAACCACAATGGTAATATCATCTGCTCCCAGTTTTTTCAATTCTTCTACAACCTGCGGAACCAACGTTTTGTGACCCGCTGCCAACGATGAAACTCCTAAAATGTGAATATCGTTTTCAACCGCCTGTTTTGCAACTTCTTCGGGAGTCTGGAATAATGGTGCAACGTCGACATCGAATCCCATGTCTGCAAATGCTGTTGCTACTACTTTCGCCCCTCTGTCATGACCGTCCTGTCCCATTTTCGCAACCATTAATCTTGGACGGCGACCTTCTTCTTCTTCAAATTTCTGAGTAAGGTTCAGCGCTTTTTCAAAATATTCATTTTTACCTGCATTCATGGCATAAACTCCTGAGATTGTTCTGATGTTTGCTTTATATCTTCCGAAACTTTCTTCCATCGCATCGCTCATTTCTCCAAGAGTTACTCTTCTGCGAGCTGCTTCGATACATAATGCCAAAAGGTTTCCTTTTCCTGTTTTTGCGGATTCTCTGATTTCATTTAAAATCTGTTCAACCGCTTCAGAATTTCTGCTTAGTTTAATCGAGTCTAATCTTTCGATCTGTTTTCTGCGAACTTCTGTATTGTCGATATCCAGAATCTCGATTTCGTCTTGTTTCAAGTCTGATTTGAATGAATTTACTCCAATGATAAACTCTTCACCGCTATCAATTTTTGCCTGCTTTCTTGCTGCTGCTTCTTCAATTCTCATTTTTGGAATACCAGCTTCGATCGCTTTAGTCATTCCTCCTTCCTGCTCAACCTCATCAATGTACTTCATTGCTTCTTCGATCATTTGCTGAGTCAGAGATTCCACCAGATTACTTCCACCCATCGGATCTACCACATCGCAGATTCCGCTTTCCTGCTGAAGGATAATTTGAGTATTTCTTGCAATTTTTGCAGAATAATCTGTCGGAAGCGCAATAGCTTCATCCAAAGCATTTGTGTGAAGAGACTGAGTTCCTCCTAATGCTGAAGATAAGGCTTCAATTGCTGTTCTTGTAATATTGTTGAAAGGTTCCTGCTCTGTTAAAGACCAACCTGAAGTTTGCGAATGAGTTCTTAAAGCTAAAGATTTTGGATTCTGAGGATTAAACTGCTTTAATAATTCAGCCCAAATATATCTTGCCGCACGCATTTTTGCGATTTCCATGAAGTGATTCATTCCGATTGCCCAGAAGAAAGATAATCTTGGCGCGAAATCATCGACATTCATTCCTGCTTTTATTCCTGTTCTTACATATTCCAATCCATCTGCAAGGGTATAAGCCATTTCCAGCACCGGTGTTGCTCCGGCTTCCTGCATGTGATATCCTGAAATTGAAATAGAGTTGAATTTTGGTATATTCTGAGAGGTATATTCAAAAATATCCGCAATAATCTTCATGGAAGGTGCAGGTGGATAAATGTAGGTATTTCTCACCATGAATTCCTTCAAAATATCATTCTGAATGGTTCCTGAAAGCAATTCCTGAGAAACACCCTGTTCTTCTGCCGCAACGATATAGAACGATAAAATCGGTAAAACCGCTCCGTTCATCGTCATAGAAACAGAAATCTGATCTAATGGAATTTCATTAAATAAAATCTTCATGTCTTCCACAGAATCGATCGCAACTCCAGCTTTCCCAACGTCACCAACTACTCTCGCATGATCTGAGTCATATCCTCTGTGTGTCGCCAAATCGAAAGCTACGGAAAGACCTTTTTGTCCTGCCGCTAAGTTTCTTCTGTAAAAAGCATTGGATTCTTCTGCTGTTGAAAACCCTGCATACTGACGAATCGTCCATGGTTTCTGAACATACATCGTAGAATACGGACCTCTTAAATAAGGGGCAATTCCCGGAGAAGTTTCTGTTAAGTCTTTATTTTTAACGTCTTCTGCTTTATAGGAAGATTTTAACTGCAATCCATCTTTTTCAAAGGGATAGATTTCCGATTTTTTTTCAGTTATATTAAATTGAGGAGTTTTATTTTGAACTTCTCTTCTCATACTTTCAGATTTATTACCTGCTAAAATTACGGATTTTTGAGATAATAATTTTGTGTTTATTTTTAAAGAAAAAAGGCAGTTTTGCGATCTCACAAAACTGCCTTTATTGTTGTCTAAACTATTAAAACTAATGTCTTTTTAAGTTTTTTATATTTATTTTTATAAAAATCACTATAAAATTCTTAATCAGGACATTTGATCTTAATGGTTAAATTTTCAATTATTTCTGAAGCTTTCTAATTCCCATTTCATACAAAGCGAACGAAATCAGATCAGCATTTTCACCAATGACCTGCTCTGTAGAACGACCAGCTCCGTGACCTGCATTTTTTTCAATTCTTAATAAAATAGGATTTTTACAAGCCTGTTTTTCCTGCAATTCTGCACCAAATTTAAAAGAATGTGCCGGAACTACTCTGTCATCATGATCACTCGTAATAATCATTGTTGAAGGATAGCAAGTTCCTGCTTTTACATTATGAACAGGTGAATAAGATTTCAGGTATTCAAACATTTCTTTATTGTCTTCTGCTGTTCCATAATCGTAGGACCATCCTGCTCCCGCCGTGAATTTATTGTATCTCAGCATATCTAAAACCCCAACTCCCGGGAAAGCTACTCTAGCCAAATCGGGACGCATTGTCATGGTTGCTCCAACTAACAAACCTCCGTTTGATCTTCCTGAAAGTGCCATAAATTCTTTTGAAGTATAGCCTTTAGCCTGTAAATATTCTCCTGCTGCAATAAAGTCTTCAAAAACATTTTTCTTTTGCTGCTTCGTTCCTGCATCGTGCCATTTTTTTCCGTATTCTCCACCACCACGAATGTTTGGTACGGCATAAATTCCCCCGTTTTCCATCCAGATTGCATTCACTACAGAGAAAGCCGGCTGTAAACTGATATTGAAACCTCCATAAGAGTAAAGAATTGTTGGATTTTTACCATCAAGCTTTGTTCCTTTTTTATAATTAATCATCATCGGAATTTTTGTTCCGTCTTTTGAGGTATAAAATACCTGTTCAGACACATAATCTTCCGGATTGAATTTCACTTTCGGCTTCTGATAGACTTCAGATTTTCCCGAATCTGCATTGAATTTATAAGTTGTTCCCGGAGTGATGTAGTTACTGAATGAAAAGTATAATTCTTTTTCTTCTTTTTTACCTCCGAAACCTCCAACATTTCCTTTACCCGGTAAAGCAATTTCTCTGATCAGTTTTCCTGTTTTATCCAACTGTTTTACCTGATCAATCGCATCAATCATGTAAGTTGCAAAGAAATATCCTCCTCCTGTAGAGATTCCTAATACGTTTTCTGTTTGCGGAATAACGTCTTTCCAGGTTTCCGGTGAAGGATTTTTGATGGTTGTTTTCACCAATCGCATATTCGGAGCGTCTTTATCCGTGAAAATATACAGATCATCACCATCCGTGTCTACAATGCTTACATTGAGATCGAATCCTTTATTGATTTGCACAAAATCACCTCCTTTTTTCAGATCTTTGATGTATAATTCATTTCCGTTGGTTGCATTGGCAGCAGAAATAATCAAATATCTCTGGTCTTCTGAAACTCCTGCTCCCAAATATCTTCTTGGAGTCTTATCGCCTCCGAAAATTAATTTATCTGCAGATTGTTTTGTTCCAAGCTTATGAAAATAGACTTTATGCTTATCAGTCATTCCGGAAAGAACGGTTCCTTCTTTCGGCTTGTCGTAGCTTGAATAATAAAAGCCTTCGTCTCCCTGCCAAGAAATTCCACTGAATTTTACATCAACCAGTGTTTCATCAATCTGTTTTTTGGTTATTGCATCGATTATTATGATTTTGTTCCAGTCGCTTCCTCCTTCTGAGATGGAATAAGCCGCCAAGTTTCCTTTTTTATTGAAAGATAACTGAGCTAAAGATGTTGTTCCTTTTTCTGAAAATTTATTTGGATCTAAAAAAACTTCTGTCGATTTCGTTTTATTATTGGTTCTGTATAAAACTGACTGCGCCTGAAGTCCGTCATTTTTATAATAGTAAGTATAATCTCCTTCTTTGAAAGGGGCTGAAATTTTTTCATAATTCCAGATATCTCTCAACTGATCTTTAATCTGGTCTCTGAAAGGGATTTTTGAAAGATAATCCTGGCTGTGTGCTACTTCTTCATCCACCCATTTTTTTGTGGCTTCAGAATCGTTTTCCAAGTCCCTGAATGGATCTGCTACTGCTGTTCCGAAATATGTATCTGTTTGATTTCCTTTTAATGCTTTGGGATAAATCATTTTTTGAGAATAAAAAGTTGCTGAAAATAAAACTCCAGCTGTTAGTAAAATAGGTTTAAAATTCATTGTGAAGGTTTTCTCAAAAATACGGAATGTGTTTTAAATAAAAAAAGCTTCCGATGATTCAGAAGCTTTTAGATATATTTTTAAAAGAAAAGATTAATAATTTTCCTCTTCTCCTTTCATTTTTTCAGCGTTTTCAGCCATGATTACCGCATCAATCATTTCAGAGATATCTCCATTCATGTAGGCATCAAGGTTGTACATTGATTTGTTGATTCTGTGATCGGTAACTCTTCCTTGCGGATAGTTGTACGTTTTGATCTTCGCAGAACGGTCACCTGTAGAAACCATCGATTTACGCTGTGCAGCAATATCTCCCTGTACTTTCTGTAGTTCGATGTCGTATAATTTGGTACGAAGCATTTCCATCGCCAATTCACGGTTTGCCAACTGTGAACGAGCCTGTTGACAAACCACTACCATTCCGGAAGGTTTGTGTGTTAACTGTACTTTCGTTTCTACCTTGTTTACGTTCTGACCTCCTGCTCCTCCTGAACGTGAAGTCTGCATTTCAATATCAGCAGGATTCAGTTCAAAATCCACTTCTTCTGCTTCGGGTAAAACCGCGATGGTAATTGCTGAAGTGTGAACTCTTCCCTGAGATTCTGTTTCCGGAACACGCTGTACACGGTGAACTCCTGATTCGAATTTCATAATTCCGTATACTCCTTCTCCTTCCACTTTCATGATCAATTCTTTGTAGCCTTTTGCTGCTTCATTAGAATCGGTTACTTCATGTCTCCATCCTTTTGTCTTAAAGTACATGGTATACATTCTGTACACATCTTCCACGAAAATGGCTGCTTCATCCCCTCCTGTTCCGGCACGAAGTTCCACAATAACGTTTTTGTCATCAGCAGGATCTTTAGGAATCAAAAGAACTTTAAGCTCTTCTTCCAATCCCGGAATTTTTTCTAACGCTTCGTTTTTTTCGATTTTTGCCAGTTCAACAAAATCTTTGTCTGAACCATCTGCAATAATCTCATCAGATTCTTCAATGGTATCTAAAGCCCCTTTATATTGATCATAAACGTTTACAATTTTTCCCAAATCACTATATTCTTTGTTTAAAGAAGAATATCTTTTCTGGTCTGAAATAACATCAGGCTGAATAATAAGGTCCGCAACCTCATTGTATCTTTGTTTTATAGCTTCCAGTTTCGGAATTAAACTTTTAGACATAGTGAAAATTTAGTTTGCAAAGATACGGAATTGATTACGAACAAAAAAAGTCCATTTTCATGAGCTTTGAATTTATATTTTTTTAGGTAATTATACGCCAATTTACACTGACTTTATTAAAAATAAGAGGACTAAAAATTATTAGTCCTCTTTTGCTTTATTCAGATTTAAAGTACTCATCAGTGATGTTCTGTACTTTCTCTAATTGAGGTTCCTTAAATTCTGCTTCTTTTAAATCACTGTTAATGTCAAACCAGTTTGCTACTACAACATTTATTTCCAATTCAGGAGAAGCACCGAAGCCTATATCATCTTTAGTTATAATTTCTTGTATTGTCATTTTAGGACCTCCTGTTTTAAGAATTACTTTGTCTCCTACTTTAAAATTTGATTGTGCCATAATTATTTAGTTTTTGATTTGTATAAAAATATATTTTTTTTGCTATAAATCAAAACTTTATATAAGTTTGTAAAAACATTTAATCATGAGTAACCCAATTTTTATTGATTTAACAGATTATAATGATAATGTTGTTAGTATAAATGCTAATCACATTATTCAAATTTCAGAGTATGAACATCCAAAAGATAAGGACATCATTACTACTGTATCATACTATCTAATTCCTGATTGTAATAGTCAAACAATGAATTTCAAAACTTCTGAAAGAAGAGAATCTATTTTGAATAGAATTAGACTTTTATCTTTAAAGGAAAATAATTAAGTCCTTTTTTAATTTCATCTAAGATAGTCTCTATTTCAAAGGAATTACAATTGTCTAATGTCTTTAAGATTTTAGACTTTTTTTTGTCAACTTTTGCTTTGTTAAATACACTTTTGCTCATAATGATTTTTGTTTTTTAGTCAGTATTGATTAATCTCATTTGTTACATATACAAAAAGAAAGAGAACTAAATTAGTTCTCTTTGTCTTTTTTCTTTGGTTTAAAAATCAAGGTCTGTTTTATTAGTTGGTCAAACTTTGATAGTTTCTGTATAAACTCTGATTTTATTAATGGTGTTTCATCTATGTAGATTACTTTATTGGCATCCAGTATTAAGTAACCGAATTTGTCTTTAATATCATCCACATAGAAATACTCCTCACCATCTATAATAGTGTGTCTCACTTGTTCGTGTTTAAGCTGTTCACTTATTGTCATTGACATAATTCTTTGTACTTAGTTCGGATATTTGAATTTGATAACAAATATCTGAATTTTTCTTGGTCTGAGACCTTTCTCAGGTTAAATCTATACACAAATTCATCAACATATTTTTGGAGGTGCTTTTTTGAAACATGATTATACATTCCTGAAACACTCTTTTTAAGTATATTCCAACTGCCTTCGATATTATTTGTGTGTATATTATTATCCTGCAAACTTACATACTCTTTTTTGGAATGGTCAATGATTCTATGGTCATAGTATTTATTCAAACCTGTATATCCCAACCATTCATCAGAAATCAGGGTTGTAGTTTCTGGATTTACATACCTACAAACTAATGGCTGAATACTGCTTCTCTTTGTATCAGGTACAACAAAAGCATTCATTTTGCCATCTCTTTGAAGCATTCCCATTACGGGTGTTTTATCCTTAAAACTACGTCCCTGAGAGTTTTTAACCTTCTTATCCTTGTGTCTGTTCTTATTTTTCCCACCAATAAATGTTTCATCACATTCAACAACACCCTCTAACTCATTACCATTTTCAATACCAAAACAGGCTCTAATTCTTTGAAGCATGAACCATGCAGTTGCCTGTCTTACTCCAATATCTTTTCCCAATTGTATTGAACTAATCCCTTTCTTATGAGAAGTCACCAACCAAATAGCCATGAACCATTTCTTCAAACTGACTTTTGAGTTTTCGAAAAGTGTTCCAGTTTTGACATTAAAGTATTTGCCAGTATTCTTACATCTATACTGGTTATTTTTACACTTATATACTTTTGAGGCTTCATCAAAAGGACTTACAGGAACTTTGCTCCATTTCATTATCTCTAAGTAGTCTATGCAATCCTGCTCAGTAGAAAAGATTTGAGTAAGCTCAAAAACTGATTTTATGTTAGTGTTAAACATGATTAATATTTATGTGATGTGAATTCTTATTCTTTATCTAAAGTGATATTATTCCACTGTATCTGTGTAGAGTTTATTTTGTGAAATTTATAAGTTCCACCTGAAGTACCAGCAGTGATTGTGAAATTATAGTCTGTATCATTTATTATTTCATCTACTTTAGCTGTCTGATTTGAAGCAGCAGTTTGTGTTAGAATTGCTTTGTAGCTCGTTCCATTCATTACATAAATAAAATCATCATTTGTAAATTTATAATAAGATGTATTACCTACTTTCCAAGAACCCTGAATCCATGCAGGAGGATGAAAGTATTGAGTTGTTACAGGATTGTTTTGTTGTGGTGTTGAATCATCATCGTTTCCAGAACAGCTAACGAAAGAAATAGCAACAAGTAAGATAAATAGTATTTTTTTCATTTTATAATATTTAGTTACCTGCACTATTCATTATAACTTGCATTTTAGAAGATTCCATAAAGGTACTTCCCGCTTGTCTATACACCATTCGTTTTCCACAAACATCCAGTGCATAGGAGCCTCTTCCTTTATCTATGATTTTGATGTTTTCCACGGGACAACCTTGCTCAACTGATACAATTTTGATTAGTTTACTTTCTGTTGCCCCGTGTGTTGCTTTTGCTGTTGCTTCACAGCTTAATAGAATTACTGATAATGAACTGATTAATAGTAAGTTTTTCATAAGATAGATTTTTAATCTACCCAAACCCAATGTAGAAAATTTGTGATTAAATAAAAAAAGCATGGGTCTGTAGTTCTTATTTAATCTGTAGAGGTTCTGGTAAACCATGAGGTATAAATAAGAGAAACCCATGCCCATATAGAGCATGAGCATTCAACTTACTTATTCTACACCTCATTTTGAATTTACCAGATTCCTACAGGCAGAATAAAAGCTAATGCTTTTCTTTTTTCGAAAAAATTTGACTACAAATATACAAAAACTATGCCTTTTATTGTTTATCTTAGAGGCAAAAATTAACCTATGAATACGAAATTAATTAAGCTTGAAGACATTACTGGGAAACACTGTATTATAAATACCACTTGTATTTCATCTGTTATAGAATCTCACATTGGAGGTGAAGATTGTATAACTGTAAAAATGACAGATAAATCTGAAATTGATTTAGATATGACAGTTGAGGAATTTTATAATCTAATTAATGAATAAGCGTTCTTTAATTCTTATAATGACATACTTAAATAGAAATTTGACTTCGGTATAACTTTTACCTTTTAATAAGTCTACAATTTGTTCAACTTCATTGTTGAACTTTTCTTTGTCAAATTTTTGATTTTCCATAGTGTAAAATTTTAAGATTATTTATAAAAAAATAAGGCTGTCTCGGTTTGAGTCAGCCTTTGTATTGTTTGTTTCGTTAAAGATTGTTATGAATTTAGCTTTGAAATAATTTCTTTAGCCTGTGGGTGCACAATTTTTTCAATCTCACCATTTGAAAACTTTATAATTAGTGTGGTATGCCCTGTTCTTGGATTTTTACTTTCACTAATTGAGATTATATGAGAAAGATTAAAATGCACACCATTAATTTCAATAAATTTATTCATAGTTATCAATTTTATCAAATATAATAAAAATGAGATAAAATATCAGACTTATTCTTTAGTGTAAAGTAACGTATAGTTACCTTTTTTTATTTGATCATCATTTTCTGAATGACAATTCCTGTTTCTGGTTTCAACTGAAAAAGATAAGGTTCATTCATACATTCCATTCTCATCGCTGAGCCCAAATGTCATAAAAAAACAAAAGGCTTAAAAAAAGCCTTTTGTCTATCAATCTAATATGAACGGAATTAATTTTTAATCACTTTTTTAGAAATTGTCTGTCCGCTTTTTAGTTTTACCTCTACAATGTACACTCCGTTTGGATAGCCTTGCAGATTGAGCTGATTATTAGAGAACTGAACATTAATTTTTTGTCCCACCATATTGGTAACGCTGACAGCATCAATTAATGAATCAATTTTAATATTCAGAATATCTTTTGTAGGATTCGGATAAATCCCAAGATTTACACGTTTTATATCTGATGTTCCCAGCGCAGAAGTTTCTTTAATACATCTTAGGGACTGACCTTGTCCTCTAGGACCTCCTGAAGATGCGTTCGCAATCGTTGTCCCTATATAAAGATACTTTCCTCCTGAACCTGATACATCAGAACTCCAATAATATCCTCTTTGTCCTTCATAGGTGAAAGTAGCATCTATTGGACTTCTGTTACCTGCTGCAGGAAGTTTAAGCCTGCTGTTAAATGCAGACGCAGGATTTGAAATACCTTCTGCGCTCACCGCTGTTGTCCAGTCTGCCTGAGTTGGTAATCTCCAGCTCTGCCCAATTGCTTTACAAGGATCTACTCCGATTTCTGAAGTCATTGCAGCAATATTTTCTCCTGACCACTTATCAGTTAACGCATTTGAACTCCACCAATAATTACTCGTTCCTGATCCGATAATGAATGAAGTAATGCCTGTTAAACCTGAAGGATTATTAACCGAAGGCATAGAAACCGTGGAAGAATTTCTCACTTGATGACCATCATCCCATCTTCCCCACTGGAAAAGATCTCCATAAGAATTGGTATCTGTCATAGTCGTTGCCACCTGAGTACTTCCTAAATTCTGCTGAAGCCAAACCTTGCCATCCTGTCCTCTTACAGTGGTATAAGAAACCGGCTGTCCTTTGTAGGTAAAACTTACGCAACCTGTATCTCCAGGATTTGCTCCCGGGTCTGTATTATTACAAGCAGGAGTAAGGGAAATTCTCTTCACTCTCACCCCACTTTGAGAATAAGTAAGAACTAAAGAATTGCTAACTGCATCATATTGCAAATCATTGTACGTCGCTGTACCATCAGATACGAAATCACCTCCAAAAGTTCCCCAAGTATTGGTAGTCGCATTATATTCATATACTGTATTTTTTCCTCCGTTAATAGCCCAACCACTTGCCACAACATATATTTTTCCAGCAGGTGTTACTGCAATCGCTACATTATAAAGATCATTGGAAATTCCAAAATTCACATCACCTACCTGCTCCCAATCTGTTCCGTTGAATTTTTTCACATTCAGCCTTCTGTTGTTTGCTGCATTTGAAGAATATACTACGTACAATTTATTATCTGCTCCAATCGCAATATCTGAAGTTGCGTTTACTCCTTCTGTAAAGGTAGTTCCCACCGAAGCTCCTCCAACTAAAGTCCAGCTATCAGTCGAAGAAGCTGTCAAAGAATTTTCAAATACTTTTACTCCGGATGCATTTTGACACACATATACTTTTCCGTTAGTCCCAATTACCATTTCAGCATTATAAGGAACACCTCCCGCAACTCCTGTTGGCCCAACCTGTTCCCAAGCACCGTTTACATAACGCTTCACTGTCCCAGAATCTACAGAACCATACGCAAAAAGATCTCCGTTTGGTGCTACTGCAGAAGCCTGATAATTTGTGGTTGCACTAAATACGTTGGGAAGCTGACTCCATACGCCCGCATCAAATTTTCGAACCTCCATTCCTGAATTAGGATAGGCCCATTGGTTGGTATAATATAATTTCCCTGAAGAATCTACAGACAAAGAGCTGTATGTTGCACTTCCCGTTGTAACTCCTGCTGCACCACCTACATAAGACCAAGAGGTTCCGTTAAATTTTTGTACTGAACCCTTAGACACTGCTACATCGTAATATGAAACGTAATAATTTCCCTGCGTATCAATTGCTAAATTATTATAACTAGACGTACCGGAAGAAAGATTTCCTGATGTTCCTACATCCTGCCATTGCTGAGCAGATAAAGCCCCTGCCGCAATAGATAACATTCCTACTCCTAACCCAATTTTGGTCGCTACAGAATATAAATTTTTAAACATTTGAATATTTATTTTTATTTATTCTAAATTAATTGTACTAAATTTGCGCAAAATTACTTGTATCGGATTAAGTATTGTTATCATTTTCAAACTATTGATAATCATACAGAACATAAAAACCCAAAAGACTGATTTTCAAATAATAAATTGAAAAACCGCCATATGAAGCATACCATTAAGGAGGGGCAAATTTATAATTCAGAGGAAATCTCTATTCTCCTTCATACCAATTCAAATGAGGAAAAATGCCTTAAATCGAATTTTGTGGAAGGAAAATCGAGCTTTAATCTTCTTTTTTTGCTGAGCCCAAGTATCAATTTGGACGCGCAGGACTGCGGAACTCAATTTTCATTCAAAGAAAACGAATACATTCTGCACTATTCTTCAAAAGAGAGTAAAGCTAAATTGTGGACAGAAAATCAGGAGCTTTTAAAATACCTACAGATACAAATAAAATACCGATACATCTTTAATCTTTTTAATCCTGAAAAAAGCAAAGAGAGTTCAGACATCCTGGAACAGATGAAAAAAAATAATTTCATCTTCCTGCACAAGCAGACTCCTCCTTTAATGACAGTAGAAATGCATATCATTCTGAAAGAAATTATCGAATATTCAAAGAAAGGAATGATGCAGAAACTTTTTATAGAGGCTAAAATCATCAAGCTTTTGATTTTAATTTTTGAACAGTTCACCGAAAAAGATAATATTGAAAATCCATCGGAATTACACATCCGCATCAAAAAATATATTGACGAGAATTATCACAAAAGCATTAAGATCAATGACCTGAGCCAAGAACTAGGAATAAATGAAAATAAGATCAGAAAAGAATTTAAAGAACATTATCATTCTACAATTGTTGACTATGTTTCGGAGCTTAGAATGCTAAAAGCCAAGAAACTTATCGTTGACAAAAACATTATGATCAAAGAAATAGCCATAGACTGTGGATACGACTATGTGCAGAACTTCTCCAGAGCCTTCAAAAAAAAGTTTGGAATATCTCCGGAAAAACTCAGAAATGCGTAAAACAGAAAAACCACTAACAAGTTAGTGGTTTTATATATGTTGTTTTGCTTTGATATTGCTTCTTCAGAATTCAGGTGAAAAAGCAATGACATACAAATTAATGATGTCCGTGACTATCGTGTTCGTGAATAAAAGGACCGTGACCTTTAGGAGAGTTATAAATAACTTCTACACCTTCTTGCTCGTATACCATTTTACTTCTAATTTCTTCCGGATCAAAAGGAGCTACTTTACCAAAGTATTCTTTCAAACCTTCCGTCAACCACATTGGAATCACCAATCCGAAAAACATAAAAATACACCAGAATCCTACTAGGAACATTGTAACGAAGTAGATTGTCCAAAGGAACTGATAAAACGGCCAAAATGCTGATAACATCATTTTACTTAATATTTTAGGCAAAAATAGAACTTTTTTCTTTTTTACACAAAAGATACACGTCCTATTTTTTTATTTATTTTGATTTTAAACTAATTAATGAGCTAATGCTGCAAAGAAATCATTTCCTTTATCATCACTAATGATGAACGCAGGGAAATCTTTCACTTCAATTTTTCTTACAGCTTCCATTCCTAATTCAGGGAAATCGACTACCTCAACTGAAAGAATATTGTCTTTTGCAAGAATTGCAGCAGGTCCACCGATTGATCCTAAATAGAACCCTCCGTATTTCCCGCAAGCATCGGTAACCTCTTTACTTCTGTTTCCTTTTGCCAGCATGATCATACTTCCACCATGGCTCTGGAATTCATCTACATATACATCCATTCTTCCTGCAGTGGTAGGCCCGAAACTTCCTGAAGCCATTCCTTCCGGAGTTTTTGCCGGTCCTGCATAATAAATCGGGTGATTTTTGAAATATTCAGGCATTGGTTTCCCACTGTCAATGATTTCTTTGATTTTTGCGTGAGCAATATCTCTTGCTACGATTAAAGTTCCGTTTAGCTTTAATCTTGTTTTGATTGGATATTTTGAAAGTTCAGCCAAGATTTCAGGCATTGGCTTATTCAAATTAACTTCAATTGCTTCTTCCAAATGTGGCGGCGTATCCGGCAAGAATCTCTTAGGATCCTGCTCCAACTGCTCTAAGAAAATACCTTCTTTTGTAATTTTCCCTTTAATATTTCTGTCCGCAGAACAAGAAACCCCCATTCCAACCGGGCAAGAAGCAGCGTGACGAGGAAGTCTGATCACTCTTACATCATGTGTTAAGTATTTCCCTCCAAACTGTGCTCCAATTTCACTTTCCTGGCAAATCTTCTGAACTTTCGCTTCCCATTCCAGATCTCTGAAAGCCTGACCGGCTTCATTTCCTTCTGTAGGAAGGTTGTCATAGTATTTCGCAGAGGCTTTTTTCACTGCAGCCAAATTTGCTTCGGCAGAAGTTCCACCGATAACCAAAGCTAAGTGATAAGGCGGACAAGCAGCCGTTCCTAAGTCTGAGATTCTCTCTTTTACGAAAGCTTCCAACGATTTTTCGTTTAGTAACGATTTTGTTTTTTGGTAAAGGAATGTTTTGTTGGCAGAACCTCCTCCTTTTGTTAAGAATAAAAACTCGTAATAATCTCCTTTTTTAGCATAAATATCAATTTGTGCAGGAAGATTGGAACCTGAATTTTTCTCATCAAACATCGTTAAAGGAACAACCTGAGAATATCTTAGGTTTCTTTTTTGATAGGTATTGTAGATTCCTTTGCTTAAATATTCACCATCATCAACTCCCGTGTATACATTTTCTCCTTTTTTACCCATTACAATTGCCGTTCCTGTATCCTGGCAAGATGGCAAAGCACCTTCTACCGCAACCGCAGCATTCTGCAATAAGTTATAAGCAACGAATCTGTCGTTATCTGTAGCTTCAGGATCATCGATGATTCTTCTCAAACTTTCCAAATGCGAAGAACGAAGCATGAAAGAAACGTCTGCCATAGCTTCTTCAGCCAATAGTTCAAGACCCTTCGGATCTACTGTCAAAATTTCTCTGTCTCCTAGTTTTTCAACTTTTACATAGTCTGAAGTAAGCTTCTTGTACACCGTATCGTCTTTCTGAATCGGATACGGATCCTGATATCTAAATTCCATTTCAATTTTTTATTGTTACAAAAATACGGCTTACGTAAAAAAACATGAGCAAAATCAGTGACTTAGATTGATATTTATAATGATTATAAATTGTGAGGTTTTTCATTATTAAGTAACTTTATAGAAAGTTATTTCAACTGCAAAATCACAAAAATTAAACCTAAATAAAAATTTCAATCACAATGAATTACAGAATAGAAAAAGACACCATGGGCGAAGTGCAGGTTCCTGCAGATAAGTTTTGGGGTGCACAGACAGAGCGTTCAAGAAATAATTTCAAAATCGGTCCGGAAGGTTCTATGCCACACGAAATTATTGAAGCTTTTGCTTATTTAAAGAAAGCTGCAGCTTTTGCCAACACCGATCTGGGTGTTCTTTCCGCTGAAAAAAGAGATATGATTGCGAATGTTTGCGAAGAAATCTTAGAAGGAAAATTGAATGATCAATTTCCTTTGGTGATCTGGCAAACAGGTTCGGGAACACAGTCTAATATGAATGTGAATGAGGTAGTATCAAACAGAGCTCATGTCAACAATGGCGGAACTTTAGGCGAAAAATCAGAAATTCACCCAAATGATGATGTGAATAAATCTCAATCCTCTAATGATACGTATCCAACAGCAATGCACATTGCAGCCTATAAAAAAGTGGTTGAAACAACAATTCCTGCGGTTGAAAAATTAAGAGATACTTTAGCTCAAAAATCAGAAGCCTTTAAAGATGTCGTTAAGATCGGAAGAACGCATTTAATGGATGCCACTCCTTTAACGCTAGGACAGGAGTTTTCAGGATATGTAGCCCAATTAAATTTCGGAATTAAAGCATTAAAAAATACCTTACCTCATCTTTCCGAATTAGCTTTGGGAGGAACTGCAGTGGGAACAGGATTGAATACACCTCAAGGATATGATGTAAAAGTAGCAGAATATATTTCAAAATTTACTAACCATCCATTTGTAACCGCCGAAAATAAATTTGAAGCACTGGCTGCTCACGATGCTCTAGTAGAATCTCACGGAGCTTTAAAGCAACTGGCGGTTTCTTTGTATAAGATTGCTCAGGATATACGATTGCTGGCTTCCGGACCGCGTTCGGGAATCGGGGAAATTCATATTCCGGAAAATGAACCGGGTTCTTCTATCATGCCTGGAAAAGTAAATCCTACCCAAAATGAAGCGATGACAATGGTTTGTGCTCAGGTTTTAGGAAATGACACCACCATTTCTTTTGCAGGAACGCAGGGAAATTACGAACTGAATGTATTCAAACCGGTGATGGCTTTCAATTTCTTACAGTCTGCCCAACTAATTGCTGATGCATGTATTTCATTCAACGATCATTGTGCTGTAGGAATTGAACCGAATCACGAGAGAATCAAAGAACTGGTTGACAAATCATTGATGTTGGTAACCGCTTTGAACACCCATATCGGGTATGAAAATGCTGCAAAAATCGCAAAAACCGCTCATAAAAATGGCACAACACTAAAAGAAGAAGCCATCAATCTTGGACTTTTAACTGCTGAACAGTTTGACGAATGGGTAAAACCTGAAGATATGGTGGGAAGCCTGAAATAAGAAATTAGATTTAAAAATTAAATATTTGTACGAAAAACGCCGGAAAATTTTCCCGGCGTTTTTTCAATCTATCTATGAATGTTACTACGTGTCTATGTTGTTTTCTGAAAGAATTTTATGGCTTCCTGAATATTTTTGTCTTGTAATAAGTCATTAAAATTATCCTGTTTTGAAATAAGAACATCAGGAGTAATCTGCTTATAATAATTACCGTTTCTGTCACAGTCATATCCCAGACTCAGAGGCATCCTTGCATTAAAAGGCAGTTCAACAACCATATTTGACGTGGTTTTCCCATTCGTATTTTCGCCTATGAAAAGAGTATTGGATCTCCCTTTAAATGCTAAAGCTGTAATTTCCCCGGCACTTGCTGTTAATACTCCTGTTATTACCGCTACTTTAGACGTATCTGCCAATTCTCCATTGGGGTTTATATAAGCAGGGTTCTTATATCCTTCATTATAAACTCCTTTGTTTAACTTTACTGAACTCTTTAATTTCTTATCCTCATCAAGAACTCCCCACACTATATTGTCTCCCAACAGATCATACAAAGCCAGTATCATTGGTGCAGCATTTCCTCCTGTGTTAAAACGCAGATCCAGAATCCAGCCTTCTAGTTTATTTTTAGTTTTCGTTTCCGCAATCTGATCATATAAAGGCTGAGCAATTTTATGAACATTTGCAGCACTAAAATCATCAAATGACAGATGAGGCATCAGAATATACCCAAATTTACCATCCAATACTTTCACCTCAAACCCAGGTTTCGCAGCAAATTTTTTCTGCCATTCTTCACTGAACATCTCTTTGGAAATATTTACTACAGGTCCGTAAGTTTTGCCTTGATAAGTTACACTGGAGTGATCTGCATTTATTTTCTCTAGGAGACCTTTAATTTCCTGTAAAGAACTTTTAAAATCTTTAGCCTTATTCAGATTTTGGAAAGTTTCTACCTTCAGCTTTTTCCAGTCATAATCTTTTCTGTGCAGATAAGCTACTTCTAAAGATTTGAATATTTTATCATAAAATACTTTTATACTGTCCTGAGATGTTTTTTCCTTTTGTGCATTTGCTGTAGAAGACAACCCGAAAATACAGAGAAGTGCTACAAAGAGTCTGATGTTTTTGTTCATTAATTGTATTGTGATTTGGTTACATTTTCAGTCTGGTTTTACCACCAAAGTGCCAATCCGAAAACTAAAGCTTTATCATTTTCAAAATTCCCGTTTTTAAAGAAGTTTCCGAAATCTTTTTTCACGAAAATACTAAAATCATTGTAAGAAACGGTAAACTGACCTCCATAAATAAAAGGACTTACCTGATAATTGCTTCTGTCTCTGTCGCTTATTCCTTCGCCTTTCATAATATTGTTGGTAGACATTTTAACTCCTCCATACACATTCGCTCCAACTTTAAATCCATTCTGATAATCTCTGTACTGAATATCCATTCCTGCATTTTTCAGCTTTGAAAAATTATACTGGAATCCCAACGGGACCATAATATATCCTGTTCTAAGCTTACTTTTGTTCAATCCTTTTTCATAATTGGCCAGATAAACATTAGAGTTCACATCTTTGGCAACAAACATATTGTTATCAATGTTCAATGTTCTCCACGAAAAACCGATTCCGGAAATCAATCCCCAAGGACTCGTTCTACTGAACTGATAATTAAATTTCAATCCGAATTCGAAATTTCCGGCATATCCTAAATTTTTATCTAAAGCGTTATCAGCTTCGCTGTTGGTCAGATTCATAATTCCGTAAGAAATATACCCTGTAAAGTTCTTTGTCGGTCTGAATTTTTTCAACAGTTTCTCTTTCAATTCTTCGTTGGAGGTAACATCGGAGTTGAGTAATGAATATCTTACCTGCTTCTGGATAACCGTATCCAAATCAAACCCTAATTCCTCAATTCTCTGATCTATTCTTTCTGAAAAACGGTCTGCTATTACAGATTTCTGTTTGTCAAATTCTGCCTTATCAAGATTTTTCGCCTGAAGAGTCAGCAATTCGGCTTCCATCATTTTCTTTTCCTCCTGAATGATTGCATCTATTTTTCTGGCATATTCATCCACTTTTTCCTTTACAATAGGGCTTACTTCTGTATCTACTTTCGGTTGAAGATTTACCAACGGCTTTCTTTGCGCATATATTGATGTGGAAACAAGACATACGAATCCCATCATGATCATTTTTTTAATCATATTATTAATTTTTTATTGTTAAAATTTAGTATTATCTGCCGTTCAGATCAACGGTTGCGACATTGCTTTCTTTTGTTTTTTCGATCACATCCTTATGCTCTACCGAGAAAAGTAAAGTAGCAGGATCTACGTATTTTTTTCTTTTCACAGGAGTTTTTACAGCATCTTCTGTTTTCGCCATCACTTTATCTGCCGGAACAGGAATTTTAGAGATTTCAGGAGTAACAATCGCTTGAGCTTCATCTTTGGGAGTTGCTTTTTGCGTTTGCTCAGCCAAAACTTTCGGCGACTGTTGAACCTCATTAATTGTTTTAGTTAAAGGCTCTTTAGTTTCCTGAATTACCTTCTTCTCTGCATATACAGGTTTTGTAACTGTATTTTCCTCCAACTTTTCTGTGGCTTTTTTCTGCTGAGAAACCTCTTTTACCTTTGCAATCTTACTCTCCTGAATATTATTTTTTTCTGCAGGATTTGAAAAGATAATAAATCCCAACCCAAAAAGAAGTACCATACATGCCGCCATCAATATCCAGTTCATTGGGAATTTAGAATGAGGTTTTTCTTTCTGCAATTCTATTTCAGCCCAGAGATCTCTTGAAGGAGCAATTTCTCTTTCTCCGATCTGGTTTTTTATCTGGTTTTCTAAATTATCTCTGAATGTGTTCATTTTTCATTGTTTTTTGTTGTTGAAGATAAAGCACTCTCAGCTTCTCTTTCGCCCGAAACAGTTGGGTTTTGCTCACCGCAGTGGAAATTTTCAGCGTATCGGCAATTTCCTGGTGCGAATAGCCTTCTAATACATACAGGTTGAAAACCATTCTGTACGCATCCGGAAGCTGATCCAAAAGATCCTGAGCGCTGAAGTCAAAAATCACTTCTTCTTCCGGCGTTTCAATCATAAATGAAGGATTGATATCATCAATATAAAAAACGGTTTTATGACTTTTTATAAAGTTGAGGCATTCATTAACGACGATTCGTCTTGCCCATCCTTCAAGATTGCCCTCTCCACGAAAGCTTTCAATGTGCTTAAAAATTTTGCAAAAAGCTTTAATGACACAATCTTCCGCCTGATACAAATCGCTGATGTAGCTTTTCCCTACACTCAGAAACTTTTTGACGTTCTGTTCATAAAAAACTTTCTGTGCAGCCGGATCCTGTTTCTTGAGGCGGCTGAGCAAATCTTCTTTTTTATTTCCAAATAAAAGCTTCATGAATTATCTGTTTCTATCTTAAAGACAACAAAGTTTTAAAAAGGTTACACAAAAAAATATTTTTTTTGAAAAAAGATAATCTTTATTACTTACTACTTTAATTTTCTACACTCCGATTGTCATTCCGCAGGAATCTAAACTCCTTATTTTATAATACTGTAGAGATTCCTACGGAATGACAAACATGATGTTAAAAAACGTTTTAATTAAATTAAAAAAAGACAGAAAAATTCTGCCTCCTTATTTTTATCCTGAAAATTCATCCAGCATATTTCTGGTCGGAACAAAGAAAAGCGTTCCTGTAACCGCTGTACTGAAATCTAAAATCCTGTCGTAATTTCCCGGAGGATTTCCGATAAACATATTCGTCAGCATTTTTCTCGTGGTTGAAAATGTACTGGCATAAGAAATAAAATACGTTCCGAATTCTCCTGTTGAAGGTTTTCCAAAAGGCATATTATCTCTTACAATTTTCAGCTCTTCTCCGTTTTCATCTTCAATATTGGCCAATGCAATGTGGGAATTTGAAGGTTTCACATCATCTGACATTTCAATATCGTGTTCTTTGGATCTTCCGATTACTTTCTCCTGCTCCTCTGTGGAAAGATTTCCCCAAGCTTTCATATCATGAAGATATTTCTGGGTAAAAAGGTAACTTCCCCCCTTGTATGCTTCATCTTCATCCCCAATTTTAGCAAAAAAATCACGGTCTTCATTATGCGGGTTTTCTGTTCCGTCTACAAAACCCAGTATGGAACGGTCATCCCAATATTTAAATCCGTGAATTTCCAAAACACTTTCTGCAACAGGCGACAATCGTTTTGAAATTTCGATCGCCATATCGAAAATGATACTTTTATCATCCGCTCTCAGATGAAAGTGCAGATCTCCCGGTGTAGAAACTGCGGTATGCTTCTCCCCTTTTATTTCCTCAAAACTGGTAAGTTCTTTAGGCAATGGTGTTGGAAGACCCAGCATATTCCAGGCGTTGTATCCAATTCCCATTACACAGCTGGCTCTGCTATCCGGAAATCTGTTAAAAACAGAATTATTAAGATTCAGTACCAATGCACACAATTGCTGAAAAGTATCTTTCAATTTAGGATTATCCTCCAGTTTCCAGACCATGAAAATGGTATTACTGTTGGGATAATCGGTAACGTTTTGGGATTCAGAACTCGACATCATTTTGGTTTTATGTTGGTTTTAAATCACTTCCTCAGGTTTAGAAACCTGATCTGCAAAATACTGCTCAAGATCTTTCAGTGTTTCAGGATTCGTCTGGATATCTTTTACCAACTGTCCTTTATTTACCACTACAATTCTGTTACAAACTTCTGTGGTATGGGAAAGATCGTGGCTTGAAATAAGGAAAGTCACCCCGTCCTGTTTTGATAATTCTTTGATTAAGTTTTTAAGCTTAATTTGTGTAGAAGGGTCAAGATTGGCAAAGGGCTCATCCAGGATAATGATCTCCGGATTCCCGATAATAGCTCCAACGATTCCTACTTTTTTCTGATTTCCTTTAGAAAGATCACGGACATATTTTCCCGAATTTAAAATCTCTCCGTTAAAAAGATCATGAAACTGTTTTAAAAATTCATCTACAGAAGCTTTGTTCTGGCCTCTCAGTTCTCCGATGAAGTAAAAATATTCTTCCGGAGTAAGGTATCCTATCAAAAAAGAATCATCTACGAACGCTGAAACTTTATTTTTCCATGCTTCAGATTCGTTTACTTTTATTCCGTCGATGCTTACAAAACCTGTCGTTGCCTGAATAAGATCAAGCATTAAGCTGAAAAGGGTCGTTTTTCCGGCTCCGTTATTTCCTACCAACCCGAAAGTTTCTCCATTGGGAATTTCAAGGTTTTCTATATTTAAAACGGTTGCTTTACCGTATGTTTTTGATAAATTATTAATTGTGATCATACTAATCTTTGTTTTTGAATGCTTCTAATGTACTGTATTTTTCTACCTTATAATGTTTTACGATAATGTCGAAGATCTTTTCTCTTAAGACAAATCCGATCAACCCCATTATTGCCACACTGATAATTCCCGCTGTAATTCCGAGAGAAAGTTTTACAATTGCGAATACCACCATTGGTAAAAACATTTTCGGAATTAATAAGAGCAAAGCTTTTATATTAAAACTGTTCTTCTGCCCGAATCTCTTTTCTTTAGAATTCAGATCGATCTGCATTTTATTGAAGGCACCCGACCAAAGTGTAAACTGAGAATTAACCCCAATATTATAAATCCCGGCTGCAAAAAAAGTCAGATACATTTCCCAGCCAAAATAGGCATAGCAAACCGCCAGTACCATAGAAGCTGCTGTTACAATATTCATCAGCCACCATTTTGCTTTTAAATATTCTTTATAAGGAACATTCAGGGTCATCATTAGCGGATAATATGAACTGTCGAATGCCGGAACTCTCTGCCCGAATAAAAACTGAAAACCTCCTGTCACAAACAGCCCCATAAACATCATCATCGCCGGAGTCTTATATATTGATGAAGAAAACATAAGCATTCCATAAAAAAGGAACAACACGCTTCCCAGTAAAATCCCTTTGGCCACTTTGTTTCGTTTCAGCATTTTAATATCGTTATTGATAAAGGTCCCGATAGCTCCGTATTTATTCAGGAAAGCAATATTCTCCGTTTTCCCGATGTCTTTTTTTACTTCCAGCCCTTCATCCAGATAGAACACTTTATGGATATGATTGAAACAAATCTTCCATAAGCCGGTAAACAACAGGATTGAAATGACGATGAAGTAAGGTCTTTCATAAAAATTAAAGAAAAACTTTTCGGAATATTCCAGTACCGGAACAATGTGATAATACGTAAGACCTCCCACTGCTGCGAAAATACATCCGACAACAATGGCTACCGTTTCTTTTTCATTGAAAAGGATATTGATGAAGTTGTTCAGATAAAACAACAGAGAAATCCCAAGGAACCATGTAAAAACTCCGATCACATCGTATCCGTTAAATATCGCAATCCCCGAGAACGTTATAAAAAACAGGGAATTCAGCCAGCTGAAAGCAGACAGAAAAGTCTTGCTCAGCATATAATTGACCAATGTTTTCTTAGGAATATTTAAGGTAAGAAAAGGCTTGATGTTCTGCGTTGGCATTTCCTGCCACATGTATTTCATAATGAGATCAACCGCCCAGGCTATAATTAAAAATTTAGATACCACCTTCATCGGGTTTCCATGCATATCCTCCTGAATATAGAAGAATGCTATAAATGCTCCCGCAACGAGGCATCCCATAAAATAAAGAATCCCCAAAAGACGGAAAATCTTCATCGCCAGATTGATCCCTAGGGAAGAACCCCGGAAAAAGCTTTTGAACTCTAGTCTCAGAAATTTAAAAAACATAGTTATCTTTTTTACATTAGTAAATATATGGGGAAAAATGTTACAAATTTTAATGAGATAAGCAGAGATAAATTTATTTTCGTCAAAACAAACCTGTTTGTAATCACCGGAATTTTTTGTCCTATTAAAAAATGAATGAAACAGAATTTCAGCTTCATAAAAAAAGACCTCTGTATTTATCAGAAGTCTTCTTATATTTTTAATTTAAATTGTGATTATCCTATTAGCTCTTTCGCTTGTGCCATCGCCGCTTCCGTAATCTTACTCCCGGAAAGCAACTGGGCAATTTCTTGGAGTTTTTCTTCACTGCTTAAAGGAACAATAGTAGATTGGGTCTTTCCGGAAACATCCTGCTTTACCACTTTATAGTTATCATTTCCTTTTGCTGCTACTTGTGCGAGG
Source organism: Chryseobacterium tagetis (assembly GCF_016735585.2). Taxonomy (GTDB): domain Bacteria; phylum Bacteroidota; class Bacteroidia; order Flavobacteriales; family Weeksellaceae; genus Chryseobacterium; species Chryseobacterium tagetis. The sequence continues at coordinate 783,763 of NZ_JAERSE020000002.1, read as the reverse complement.
TGAGAAATTACGATCAGCTGCATATCTGCAGACATTTCACGCATCAGGTTTCCGATCTCTTCGGCTACTTTTCCTGAAACTCCGGTATCAATCTCATCCAAGATCAATGTCGGAAGCTCGTCACTTTCTGCAATGATCTTCTTTACGGCTAACATGACACGCGATCTTTCTCCTCCTGAAATAGCGGTTTGAATAGGCTTTAAAGGAAAACCTGAGTTTGCCTGAAACAGCAACTGAATATTTTCTTTCCCGAATTGATTAAAATCCGGGGAATCCTGTAATTGAATATCTACTTTCGCTTTTTCTAATCCTAACTTTTTAAGCAGATCTTCAGCTTTTTTAATAAAAACAGGAATGCTTTTCTTTCTGTTTTTTGAAAGCGTTTCAGCAAGGTTTTGAAGCGTTTTTTCTTTTTTAACGATACTTTCTGAAATCTCAGCAATGCTGGCTTCCAGTTCAGAAGCACCCTGCTGTTCTCCGGCTAACTGATCTCTGATCTCTTTCAGTTCCTCGATTCCGGAAACACTGTGCTTCAGGAATAATGAATTGATCTTATTATTAAGTTCAGAAAGTAAAGCAAGATTTTCAGGATTTATTTCAATTTTTTCAGCTTCATGTTCCAGTTCGGAAATAATATCTTTTAATTCTACAAAAGACGTTTCCAGTCTGTTGTCAAGATCTGAGAAAGTGTTTGAAACTTCGGAGATCTTAGATAATTTATTTTTAGCTTCATTAAAGAATGAAAGAATTCCGACTTCTTCCTGATGAAATCTGGATAAAACCTGCGCTAGATTTTCGGAGATCATTTCAGCATTTTCCTGAATGGACAGTTGATTTTGCAGCTCCTGATAATCTACATCATCCAGTTGCAATTCTTCGAGCTCGTTCAGTAAAAATTCTTTATAATCGCTTTCTTTATTGGTTTCCGCAAGCTGGGTCTGAAGTTTTTTGAGCTGGGTCTTCAAACTTTGAAAGTCTGAAAATTCAAACTGGTATTCTTCTACCTTATTTTTATTCTCAGAAAGCCCGTCAATAATTTTGAACTGGTATTCTGCTGTAAAAAGGTTTGAAGTTTCAAACTGAGAGTGGATATCTATAAGCTGAGAAGAAAGTTCCTTTAACACATCCAAAGTCACCGGAACATCATTGATAAAAGCTCTGGATTTTCCGGACGGAAGAATCTCTCTTCTTATAATGGTCTGTTGATCGTAATCAAGATCATTTTCTATAAAGAATTTCTTAAACCGGTTGTTTAATGCAAACTCGGTTTCTACGACACTTTTTTCTTCGGTATTGGAGATCGATTTTATATCTGCTCTTTCTCCTAAGATAAGACGAAGCGCACCCAAAATAATTGATTTACCGGCTCCCGTTTCTCCGGTAATTACCTGTAGTCCCTTATTTAACGATACATCAAGTACATCAATAAGTGCAAAGTTTTTTATATAGATTCTCGAAAGCATAAATCAGTAGCAGATTACGATTGTTACTGCAAATATAAAATTTCCAATTAAGAATTAATCATCAGATTTTCTACTTCCACTTATTCCACTTAGAGTCAGTGTATTTCGGAGCGAAAACAATCATAAGTTGTTTTAGATCGCCCAATATAATTCCTCCGTTATTTCCGGTATTGAACACATTGAAGATTTCATCATTTTTTGCTTCAATAAAAATATTGAACGCATAGTTCTGCTGAAAATTATTTTCATACGTTTTCAACTGCATTAAACCATCAAAAATAGCTTTTTTGGAAGGAGTCTGATCTTGATTATAAAGACCGTCTAATCCGATTCTGTGGTACGTATAAAAAGTATTTCTTAACTGATTGGTATTTGAATTCAGCAATGTACTGATCAGATTCCCTCTTGTTCGGGGACCTTCTGTACCTAATTGGGACCAACCTTCGTAGTTTCTGTTCTGAGAATTCTGCGCAATCTGCTGTGCTTTTGTAAACCACTGTGTTCCGCCCATCGCCTGAAAGCTGTCTGCGTCATAACCCAAGATCAGATAAACGTAAAAACTGATGACATCGATCAGATTCTTTCCGGAAAACTGTCTTTCGTTGAAAATTAAGTTTTCATTTTCCACATATTCGAATCCGAATTTGGTATCCTGAATATTAATCAGAGGTGATTCGTAGCTTGTATTGAATACGGGACGAACCGCCTGTACAACAATACTTCCTTTATAATTATTCCCATCTTTTTCGCTGATGATAATTGCAAAATTTGATTTAATTTTTTCAAAGTTCTGTAATTTTTTCCCGGTCCAGCTCGTGTTATTAATAAAATCTCTAAGGCTTTTCTCAAGGGTTTTATAGACCTGCTGATTACTTCCTCCCATCTGCTGAGCATTGATCTGCACTGTGGAAAGCAATTCCTGAGAAAAACTAACATTATATAGGAAAAATATAAAAAGTATGCTTAAAATTCTTTTCATTGTTTATTTAAAAATTGAGAACGGAAATTTATAAAAATTATTTTAATAGCTGATTTTCAATAAAGTTGAAAATATCTTTAGCTACTTCGTCTTTAGATTTCAGATCAAATTCTGTTTTTTCTGTTTTTGTGAAGATTTTTATTTTGTTGGTATCATTTTTAAAACCGGCACCTTCATCTCTCAAAGAGTTCAGAACGATCATATCCAGATTTTTCTTTTCTAATTTTCCTTTGGCATTTTCTTCTTCATTCTGCGTTTCCAAAGCAAATCCAACCAAAAACTGATGATTCTTTTTCTCACCCATTGTTTTCAGAATATCCGGATTCTTAATGAGTTCTATGGTTAAATTATCATCATTTTTCTTGATTTTCTCTTTCGCCACTTCTTTCGGTGCATAGTCTGCAACCGCTGCACTGGCAATAGCAACATCTACATTTTCATAGAACTGAAACACTTCTTCCAGCATTTCTTTTGCGGATGTTACTCTATGAATTTCAATGTTCTGAATATTTGTTTTTTCTGCACTCGGTCCGGAAATCAAAATAACTTTCGCTCCTCTTTTTGCCGCTTCTTCTGCCAAAGAAAATCCCATTTTTCCTGAGGAATGATTTCCAATAAAACGAACGGGATCAATCGCTTCATAGGTTGGCCCTGCAGTAATAAGAATTGTTTTTCCTTCTAACGTTTTATGTTGAGTGGAATTAAAAAACTCTTCAATCTTTTTTACGATGGTTTCAGGTTCTGCCATTCTTCCCTGTCCTATCAATCCACTCGCAAGTTCACCGCTTTCTGCCGGAATGATGTAATGACCGTAGCTTTCTGCCAGTTCAAGGTTTTTCTTGGTGGAAGGATGCTGGTACATATCCAAATCCATTGCAGGTGCAATAAATACAGGGCATTTCGCCGACATATAGGTTGCAATCAGCAAATTATCACAGGTTCCGTGAACCATTTTCGACAATGTATTGGAAGTACATGGAGCCACAATGATTACATCTGCCCATAATGCCAGTTCTACGTGACTGTTCCACGTTCCGTTATCCCCATAGAAATCCGTATACACCGGTTTCTTTGACAAGGTAGAAAGGCTTAGTTTAGTAACAAATTTTTCTGCATCGGGAGTCATGATAACCTGAACCTCTGCTCCTTTTTTCACAAAGTCTCTTATCAAGAAATGAATTTTGTAGGCTGCAATTCCTCCAGAAACGGCGATCAGTATCTTTTTGCCGGAAACACTCATTGAGTTTTATTTTTTTGAATCACTAATTTACTTATTTTTCCTTTAACAGCCATTATATAAAATAGCAAAGGTCATAAAGAAACGAATTCCTCTATGACCTTTCTATATTTAAAAGACAGATAATTACTTTCTATCTTCTGTTTTTCTGAAATATACATCATCATTTAACCATTCTTCAATTGCGATAGAAGTTGGTTTTGGAAGTTTTTCATAGTGTTTAGAGATTTCAATCTGCTCTCTGTTTTCAAAAACTTCTTCCAATGTAGAGTTGTGAACCGCAAATTCATCCAGTTTATTGTGTAATTCTGTACGAATTTCTGCATTGATCTGCTCTGCTCTCTTTCCCATGATAACAATAGCTTCATAGATTGAACCTACTTTATCTTCAATCTTGTCTTTATTGTAAGTAATTGTATTTACTTCTGCTTTTGTATCTTTTACGCTCATTTTGAGAAATTTATTTTATTTTAAGATGGCAAATTTACAAATTATCTTTGAATTTTGAAAGTCGCCGCAGGTGGAGGTGTCTGAAGCGCCGCACTGTCTCTCTGAATCTGCATTGCTTTTTTCTCAGCAGAAATCTGATCTTTCAGCTGCTGCTCGGTTTTTGCCTTATCTGCAAGCTTAGCCGCTTCTTTCTTCTGTTTCTCTGTAAGAATCGCCATTCTAGCTTCTACATTTTTCTTTACAACGGCAAAATCTTTCTTATCTCTTTCCAGTTTTTGTCTCAGATCTAAAGCTGTTTTTGCATAGTCTGTGTTAGGAAGATCTTTTTCTACCTGTTTTGTAAAAGAAATAGCACTTTCAATACGCTCTTCTTTCAGATCATATACAGATTTTACAGCCAGTTCATAACGAGACTTCATGATAAAGTCATAAATCTTCGGACGAAGCTTTGTACTTGGGAAATCTTCCAAAACGTTCTCCAACGCAACATTGGCAGACTTATAATCTCCCATTTTGAAATACTGTCTTGCATTTTCGTATGCCTTAAATTCTAATTTATAAGAAAGTTCATCAATCAATGTATTGATGTTTTTTGACCTTTCAGAGTTTGGATAGTTATTAATAAAATCCTGAAGCTCATTAATAGCCAGTTCTGTACTAGACTGATCTAAGTTGTAATCCATAGATCCCTCATAATAGCACAATGCAGACATATATGCCGCTTCTTCTGCTCTAGGATCTTTAGGAAAACTTACTGCAAAATTCTTAAACTGATGCCCTGCAAGTTTATAACTTTTATCATAATAGTTTGCATAGGCCGTGTTGAAACCTACATTAGGAAAATCATCCGTCCCTGCCACCAAATTGGTAAGTCTGTCATATAGAGCCAACGCATTTTTCCACTTCTTTTTTGCAAAATTTTCGTTTGCCGCCTTTAAAATGTAAGTTTTATCAGCACTCTTCATAGCTCTTTCCTGCTGGCTCACACATGATACAACAACAGATAGTGCAAAAAGACCTAAAATATATTTTTTCATATAAAAAATTCAACAGTTTTCGGATTTTAAAGCCGATTTACTAATTTGCAAAAATATAACTTTTTTGTCAAAAGATTTTTTTTTATGATTATTTAACGTAATTTTAGTCTGCAGCGTATCCCAAAATTGCAAAAACACTTAATAAAAGATTCATTCTGATTTTTTTCTCAGCTTCTTTTGCATACGTTTCGTCATTTTTATGAGGAACATACAGTTCATAAAAATTTCTGTTTCTAATCACAAATAAGGTAGACCCGATAATGGTGGTTAAGATATCTTCAGGTTTTGGAGTAAAGGTAAATACACCGGAAGCTACTCCTTTTTTGATTACTTCATCTATTTTTTTCACAAAAAGCTGATAGAAATCCAACAGTTCATCTTTCAAATTATCCGTATGCCTAAGCTCCTGAGTGACGAACCCATGAAAATAATTGTATTTAAAAAGCTGGGTCACGATGAATTTAATCATTTCCTTCATCTGCATCTCCGGCTTCCCGTCTTTAATCGTATCAGCAAATTCTGAAAAATTCTCTCTTGTTTTCAAAACCCTGTACTGATAGAGATAGGACATCATTTTTTCCTTAGATCCAAAATAATACGAGATCATTGCCACATTTATATTCGCTTTCGAAGAAATATCCCTTACAGAAGTTCCTTCATATCCTTTTTTTGCAATAAGTTCTTCTGCTATATCTAAAATATGAATCTGCTTTTCAGTAAACTTTTTTCTCATGAGGGTCGAGTTTGAGTAAAGTTAGGAAATTTTTAACATATTTATAAACGTTTGTTTAGAATTGTTGACCCGAGTTTTAAAATTCGTATTTTTGATCATGAATTACTTTGATTTTCATCATCATAAGAAGTACATCAGAGAGGGAATTTATAATTTGGATATAGAACAAATCCCTCCCGATTTCTCCTATTCTATCGGAATTCATCCTAAGGATATTGATATTCATGATATAAAGGGTCAGTTTGAATGGATGGAAAGCATGATGTTTAAAAATTGCATTGCGATCGGGGAATGTGGCTTAGACTCATTTGTTCCTATTGATCAGAAAATTCAGGAAGAGGTATTTCTTAAACAGATAGAGCTTTCCAATGAGGTGAAAAAACCTCTCATCATTCATTGTGTACGAAAATTCTATGAAGTAATTTCTTTTAGAAGGAAGGCAAATCAGGCGATGATTATTCACGGATTCAATAAAAAAGAAAGCATTGCACATGATCTTCTTAAAAATAATTTTTATCTGAGTTTTGGAAAAGCCGTTTTGTATAATTTATCTTTGCAGAATACTTTGAAAATTACCCCTTTAAACAGAATCTTTCTGGAAACCGACAACGAAGATTTTGAAATAGCAACATTGTATGAAAAAGTTGCCGATATAAAAGGTATTTCTTTGGAAGTATTGAATGAACATATTTTAGAAAATTTAGAGAACATAGGACATGGATAAATACTGGTTGGAAAGAACGGAACTTCTCATCAAAGAGGAAGGATTGGAAAAGCTAAATAAAGCAAACGTTTTGGTTGTCGGATTGGGAGGTGTAGGTTCTTTTGCAGCAGAATTTCTTGCGAGAGCCGGAGTTGGAAATATGACGATTGTAGATGGCGACACTGTGGATATCACCAATATTAACAGACAACTTCCGGCGCTACATTCAACTGTGGGAAAACATAAAGTAGAAGTTGTAGGAGAAAGGCTTTTAGACATTAATCCTAAACTGGCTTTAATTAAAATCAATGAATTTCTGAATCCTGAAAGAATGGATCAGGTTCTTGATGAAGGAAACTTCAATTATATTCTTGACTGTATCGACAGCGTAACTCCCAAACTTAAATTACTGATTGCTGCAAGAAGAAGAAAGATAAAGGTAGTAAGCTCTATGGGAGCCGGCGGAAAAGTCGACCCAAGCAAAGTAATGGTAAGAGACATCAGTAAAAGCCACAATTGCCATTTAGCAAGACAGATAAGAAAAAGGCTGAAAAAAGAGAAAATAAACAAGGGAATCCGTTGTGTGTTTTCTAATGAAATTCAAAATGAAGAGAGTTTAAAAATGACTGACGGTACCAATTATAAAAGGTCTTTTTACGGAACAATCAGCTATATTCCGGCTATTTTCGGTTTGTATGCTGCTGCTGAAGTTATTAATCATCTTGTAAAGAAAGAGTAAACTTTTTAAACATCCATAAAATGCTTTGATTCTGCTCAGACTGAAATTTTTAAAACCTTATCCTGAGCAAAATCAAAGCATCTCTATTAAAATTCCCCTATATTTACAGTCCGTAAATGACAAACTTCAACTATTCCAAAGCCGAAAAACTCAAAAAAGAGACTGAAATCGCTTTACTTTTCGAAAAAGGTAAATGGAAAACCTGTGGAAATTTAAGGATCATTGTCCTGAAAGAAAAGCCTACAGTTTCTATTGAGCAGGCAAAATTCGGGGTTTCGGTTTCTAAAAGATATTTCAAAAAAGCGGTTCACAGAAACCGTATCAAAAGACTTTTAAGGGAAGCATATCGTTTAAATAAAGGTCTGTTTAAAGAAACTTTCGGAGAGAAAACCTTTGCCATGCTATTTTGGGTTTCTTCTGAAATCCCAGCAAAATTTAAAGAGGTAGAGGAGCAATTTATAAACCTTTGTACGTCTCAAAAAAGGCCGTAACCATTTATCTATTTTTTGTACCTTTAAGAGGAACTATTAATCTGAGAAATAAAATGTTAGATAATATTCCTTACTTTCCTTATATCCTGAGTACATTTATTGGTATAGGTTTGGCTGCTGCCACCGGATTTCGGGTATTTCTTCCTCTTTTTGCGGTGAGTTTAGCCTCTTATTTTCACTGGATTCCTATGAATGAAAGTTTTGAATGGCTTGCCGGTCTTCCGACACTCATTACAACGGGAGTTGCAACCGTTTTTGAAATTCTGGCGTACTATATTCCTTTTTTAGACCACCTTTTGGACACTATCTCTATTCCTATGGCAACTATAGCGGGTTCTATTTTATTTGCAAGCCAGTTTGCCGATTTAGGTACATTTCCTCAATGGGCTTTAGCTTTGATTGCAGGGGGAGGAACGGCTGCGACAATCAGTACCGGATTTGCCGGAATTCGGGCCGCTTCTACAGCAACAACAGGCGGACTGGGAAATCCTGTGGTAGGAACTACTGAAACCGCAGGAGCAGGGCTTATGTCAGTTTTAGCAATGGCCGCTCCTATTATTGCCGCTATACTTGCTATCATTTTCATTTTTATTGCTCTTTCCATCGGAAGAAAAGCATGGAAAAAGCTGAGAGGTAATAAAAGTACCGGTTCAGACTGAAAAATTTCATTTCAACTATAAAAAAAGACGGCTGAAAATGAATTTTCAGCCGTCTTTTTTATTTTATTTTCTTCATATAATTTCCAAAAACAATCCCGAGAGGACCAAAGACAGGAAATAAGATAAGCGCCAGATAAGGCAAAATACCTGATTTATTTTTAAAGAGTGTCGAAATTGCTACAATGTACAATACAATAACAGCAACTGTGAACAATAGTATTTCATAAGGAGTAATAATAAGTAGGCTCATATAATAAATCTAGTTTTTACTACGGAAATCTTTTATTTCCTGGATTTTATTTTTAAAATATTCTTCTTTTTCCGGGTTCTTTTTAATCAAGATTTCAAATGCTTTTATAGCTTTTGTATATAGCTTTTGCTCAAAATATAGTGTTGCCAGTGTTTCAGTCATTAAGTGAGAAATATCGTCATTCTTTTCCTTTACCACATAACTGCTTTCTTCTCTTAATTGACTGATTTTCGGATTATTCTCAATAAAGACTTCGATCGCCTTAGTTTTTATTTCCGTTTCTTCTTTTTCTTTTTCTTCAACATCTTCTACTCTGTCGATTTTCAGCCAACTCTGCCATGTATTGATAAATCCGGGAACATTACTGTCCAAAAGATTTTTCTTTGGCACTTCAGGTAAAGCTTCTTCGATCTTTTCTTTCTGAATTTCTTCTTTTTCTTCTTCTTTATTCTGAACCTCTTTTTCAGGTTGGGCAATCGTCCAGTTTGAGCTAAAGAAAGAAACATTCATCACGGGAACATCTTCTTTATTTTCTTTTGACGTTTGCGGAGTTTCTTCCTCTATTTTAAGTTCTTCTATAGGCTCTTCTTTTTGTTCAGGAATATCATCAATTAATTCAGACGTTTCTTCTACTTTCGATAAAACCTCTTCTTCCCTGAATATTGTTTCCTGTGGTATTTCTATCTTTGGATTCGCTGTTTCTACAGGTTTATTAAGTAAAGAGTCCGGAAGGTTTGATTCAAAGGACATCGGTTTCCATGCAGATCTCACTTCTGTATGTTCTTCAACGACCGGCTTTTCCTCAATATTTTCTTTTTCCGTCTCTATAATATTATCAATAACTTCAGGTTGAGCCTCAATAATTATATTATCCGGTTTCACCTCTCCTTCAGCTTCAGGCACAACTGTTTTCGTTTCAAAACTTTGAGTATCTGCAAAGCTGATTCCGTGATCCGTATTTTTCGGTTCTTCTTCTATTATTTTCTCAGAAACTGCTTTTTCTTTCATTTTTTTCTCAACTTCTTCTATCAGACGGCGCATTTCGTCCTCATGTTTGTTGAGATTGGGTTGAGAAATTTCTGTAATGATCTCTTCAGCATTGTTTGCCTGAATTTTCACTTCCGGCAAGAAAGATTCCATCCCATGAAAGCTTAACTCTTCTTTATCCTGAATATTTTCTTTTTCTGTTGAAATTTTATCTTCATCAATGATCTTTTCAGGAGTAAATTCTGCTGCTTCTATTGCTTTATCTTCTTCTTTTACTTCTATTTCCTCAACCGCTTCAAATTGTTCATTAGATTCGATTTGAACGTCCGGCTGTAATGTTTCTATTTCCTGGAAGCTTACTTCCTGTTCTTCCAGAACTTCTTCTTTTACAGGCTCAGATTCAATGTTTTGTTCTTGAATGATGGTTTCCGGTTCAGATTCTTCTATTTCTTCAAAAGCGTCATGGTTTGCAGTGTTCAAAGAATCAGCATCCAGTGTAATTATATGCGTATTTTCTTCTGTAAGGAAATTCTCTTCTCCTTCAAATAAAATCCGGTTTTTTTCTCCGTTTACATACAAGTAAGTAGCCTCCTGACCAGCTGATTGAAAGTCACATGAAACTCCATCGTTACTAATGGGTCCATTTTCGCTATCTCTTCTTAAAGGAAAACTGCTGTTTTGGTAAAAATTTTGTTTAGGAGCTTCTTCTTTTAAATCTGTTTCTATTTTATTTTCCGGAACAGGCTTCTCTTCAACCTTCGGTTTAGGCTTTTGCTGGATTTTACCGTTGATAAGCTGATAAAGAATCTTTTTATCTGTGGTATACGCAGCTGTTGTGGAAAGCTCTTTCTGATAGTTCTCTCTTTCATACAGATGCACTCCATACAAATGCAGTGCTCTGATATTTTGAATATAGGGAAAAGCATCAATCTCCCCTCTCAAAAGATGTATATCTTCCGGCTGAATGTTTTTTGGATTTTTTAATAGCTCTAAAACTCTAGGATTCATCTTACCAGTTTGCTACAATATCGTTAAATATTTTATTAATAATTCTTTCGTTGACAATTTTTACCTGAGTTGCTTCTATATCACTTTGAGACAAACTGCTGTTAAAAGTAGCTTCATCAGAGTACGTTCTGTCAAAACTCAGTTCAGGATGCAATTTATTTTCATAATGAACTTTCACAGTAATTGTCAATTTATTCTGTGAATCTTGGATAACTCCTGCACTCGTGGTAGAAGTGGTTGAGCTAATCGTAGTAGGATTAATTGAATAATCTGTAATTTCTCCTTCCACTAAAATATCAGGACTCTGCTTGGTTCCTTTCAGCGTAGTTCTTTGTAAAAACCTGTTCTGAATATCTGTAGAGAACTGTTGTGACAACGCCGGGTTTACCAGTGCTGCATTGTTCGGAAATTCATTGATCTGAATGGTTTTTTCATCTTTAAGGGACGACCCTGTAAAGCTATAGCAGGAATGCAGTACATTCAAACAAAGCAATAAAAGCCAAATCATTTTTGGCTGGTTTATTCTGATATTTTTAACTTTAAAATTCATTTTCTAATTCGATTTCAATATTAATCTTCTAAATTATATTGTTTTATTTTTCTGTATAAAGTTCTTTGCGAAATTCCCAGTTCGTCTGCTGCCTTGTTTCTGCGTCCGTTATGCTTTTCCAATGCTTTAACAATCAGATCTTTTTCATTGTTTTGAAGCGATAAGGATTCCGGTTTATTTTCTTCTATTTCTATATCCTCAAAATCTTCAAAATTATCATCAGGATTAGCGATAATGGTAGGATTTTGAATATGTTGAATCTGCTGATTATTATTGCCTTGATTTTCAAAATACAACAAAGAGTTCGGCGCTACATTCTGCTGTGTTTCAGGAGTATAAATTCTGTTGATCAAATTTTTTTCATGATTGCTCAGATCTGTAGTTCCGCGGTTCTTTATTAATTCCGAAGTTAAGGATTTTAAATCATTTATATCATTTCGCATATCAAAGAGAATTTTGTACATAATTTCTCTTTCACTGCCAAAATCACTTTGTTTTTGGGAATTCGGCTGATTGACAACCATTGGCAAATGGGCATCCATAGGAATATATTCAGCCAGTTTCTCTACGGTAACATGTCTGTTTCTTTCCACCACCGTCATTTGCTCAACCAGATTTCTCAACTGTCGAACATTCCCCGGAAATGTATAGTTTTCAATATAATGAACAGCGCTTGGTTCAAGCTCTAATTCTGGCATTCTATATTTTTCTGCAAAGTCAATTGCAAATTTTCTGAACAGCAGATGAATATCCCCTTTTCGCTCTCTTAAAGCAGGCATATCGATTTGAACGGTATTCAGACGGTAATATAAGTCTTCACGGAATCTACCGTCCTGAATCGCCTTCATCATATTCACATTGGTAGCGGCCACGATTCTTACATTCGTTTTCTGCACCTGTGAAGATCCTACTTTCATAAATTCACCGCTTTCTAAGACTCTCAGCAAACGGACTTGTGTTTGTAGGGGTAATTCTCCTACCTCATCAAGAAAGATGGTTCCTCCGTCAGCAACTTCAAAGTATCCTTTTCTTGTTGCCGTTGCTCCTGTAAATGCTCCTTTTTCGTGACCGAATAATTCGGAGTCGATTGTTCCTTCCGGAATGGCTCCACAGTTTACAACGATATAAGGCTGATGTTTTCTTTTGGATTCTGAATGAATAATTTTGGGAATAAATTCTTTTCCTACTCCACTTTCTCCAATCACAAGGACTGAGATATCTGTAGGTGCAACCTGAATTGATTTTTCTAAGGCACGATTTAGAGCCGGAAAGTTTCCAATGATTCCGAAACGGTTTTTTATATTTTGTAACTCGTTACTCATAAGTAAATTTTAAATTGTTGATTTAAATTTGATCTACGGTATGTAGATATTGAATTAGTTTAAAATGGATTAAATTTTAACCAATCGAATTCAAATCATCTTTATTTCTAACTTTTGTAACTTTAGCTTTAAAATATAGAATTTTAGCAAAGAGATTTTCTTTGCTGCTTTTTTCAAAGTTCTTTAAAAGGAGATTATGTTTTTCTTTTTCAGAAAAATTGACTTCTACCTTATTTTTACAAGATCGACATTGCTGTTTCTCAAAAAAAGATTTCCCAACAATATCAATGATATTCTGCTTATGATGAATGGCAAAATTGGGTCTTGCTTTTTCTTTTACGCAAAACTCCTGCGACCCTTCACATTCATGGTTTAAAAACTGATTGTAAATTTCATAAAACCTACAATCTTCGTTTTCAAGAGAACCATTGTTGATCTGTGCTGAAATATTACTGCAAATTATTACCAATAAAACACTGAGGCAATATTTCTGAAATTTTTCCATTGTCTGAGTTTTAAAAGTTAATAATGATAATAATTTGTTTAATGTAATTTCTAGGAAAGATTATTTCACAGTTTCCCCCAAAAGTGTGCCTTGCGTATTGTCGAATACAAAAACCTCCACAATGTCACCAATTTTCTGACCTTCCAACATATCGAATACACAAACCGCATTTTGGGAATTTCTTCCCTTCCACTGGTTTTTATTCTTTTTAGAGATCCCTTCTATTAAGATCTTATGCGTTTTTCCCACGTAAGATTTCATACGGTTTCTTGATAATTCTCCCTGTAAAGCAATTACTTCTGCCAAACGTCTTTGTTTAACGTCTGCCGGAATGTTATCTTCCATCTTCTTGTGAGCCGGAGTTCCCGGTCTTTCTGAATAAGCGAACATATACCCATAATCATACTCTACTTCTCTCATCAAACTCAATGTATCCTGGTGATCTTCTTCAGTTTCGTTGCAGAAACCAACAATCATATCCTGAGAAAATGAAACTTCCGGAACAATTTCTTTCGCTTTTTTAATTAAGTCTAAATATTCTTCACGGGTATGCTGTCTGTTCATCGCTTCCAGCATATTATTGCTTCCACTTTGAACCGGCAAGTGAACATATTTACAGATATTCTCGTGCTTTGCCATCATTTTGAATACATCAAGACTCATATCTTGAGGATTTGAAGTCGAGAACCTGATTCTCATTTCAGGAACAGCTTTAGCAACTAAATCAAGTAATTGCGCAAAATCTACAGCGGTTGCTTTCTGCATTTCTGATGCTTTGGCAAAATCTTTTTTAGGACCTCCTCCATACCAAAGATAAGAATCTACATTCTGACCTAATAAGGTAATTTCTTTATATCCGTTGTTCCAAAGATCTTTACATTCATCCAAAATAGAATGCGGATCACGGCTTCTTTCTCTACCTCTCGTAAACGGAACTACACAAAACGTACACATATTATCACAACCTCTCGTAATGGTAACGAAAGCTGTAACGCCATTTCCTCCTAAACGAACGGGATTAATATCTGCATAAGTTTCTTCTTTTGAAAGAATTACATTGATAGCATCTCTCCCATCTTCTGTTTCTTTCAATAAATTAGGCAAGTCTCTGTATGCATCCGGACCAACAACAAGGTCAACTAATTGTTCTTCTTCTAAAAATTTGGTTTTCAGTCTTTCAGCCATACATCCAAGAACACCTACCGTCATATTGGGTTTTTCTTTCTTCAGATTTTTGAACTGAGAAAGACGCATTCTCACTGTCTGTTCTGCTTTTTCACGGATCGAACATGTATTTAAAAGAATAAGATCTGCTTCTTCTACTTTCAGAGTGGTATTATATCCTTGTTCGTTAAGAATTGATGCAACAATTTCAGAATCAGAGAAATTCATCTGACAACCATAGCTCTCCAAGAATAATTTCTTAGAGTTCCCCTCTCTTTCTGCAATTGCAAAAGCTTCTCCTTGTTTTGTTTCGTCTATATATTTTTCTTGCACAACTGTCTGTTTAAGGTTCAAGATTTAAAGTTCAAGGTTTTCCGACCTGATTTTTTAAACATTGAACTTTTGAATTAATTTGCAAAGATACAAAATATTGTGACAGAATGTCAGGGCTTTATTTTAATTAAATTTCAAAACAATTCAATTACTTGGAAGCATTAAACGCTAAGGGAAGTCTAAATCTGTATTTCACAGGAATCCCTCCTATTGTAGCAGGTTTCCATTTCTTTTTAATGCTTTTTATTCCTTTAACTATTCTTGCATCAAATTCAGGAACACCCGAAGACTGTTCAAACTTTATATCCGAAATAGTACCATCAGTATCTATTACAAACATCATTACAAGTTTGAACCCTTCTTTCCATTGAAATCCATTAAGATCAATTTTTTTCACAACTTCATTCCGAAATCGGCTTATTCCGTCTGAACGATTTTCGAACAAAGCCGGCTCTTCTTTAGGAGCATAATTTTCTTCATCATTTCCAAATAAATCATTTGGTTTAATAATAAAACCAGCAACAGCCTGTTTTTTCACTCCATCTATGGTTGCAGGATTCCATTTATCCATGTGTTTAATAACCTGATAGCCTAAATCATAAGCACATTTATTTTTTTCCGCCAACTCTTTATTGGTATCGTCTTTTACATATTTTACAGAAGCATCTTCATTAATAAGAACTCTTAAATAATAAATTTCGTCCTTATTTTCACATGGTTTTATGTTATTTTCAACCAAAATCTGATGAAAATCTCTATAAAACTGCACATCGCCACCTTGATAAGGTTGCTGATCATGAGGATAATAATATAAATTTGATGCCGCTGTCTGTCCAAATATATTTAATGATAAAACTGCTAATGATAGGAAGAATAGTTTTTTAATCTCCATGGTCAAAATGATCTGTAGTAAAATTGATTTTAATTATTTTTTTTGAAATTACCGGCTGTCCATCTTTCATCGCCGGTTTCCATTTCTTTTTTACTTTTTTGATAGCGAATTCCATATCTTCAATAAACATTTCACTGTTTTTCACTTTGGGTAAGACATCAAGGTTTCCAATTTTACCATCGGGATTCACGTCAAAAACGAAAACAAATTTCCCATTCACAGCATATTTCTGCAGATCAATATAGGCATGAACCATTTGCAGAAATTCATTAGCAAAAGCTGAATCTCCACCTGGAAATTCAGCACTTTGTGAGGTTGTTATATTTTCTTTCTGAGTTTGAGCTTCTTGAGAATATCCTTTAAAACCAATAAAGAATAAGAGTAAGGTTATAATAGTTTTTTTCATAATTTACATATCCGCAGACATAGATGAAAAGTTCATCTTAAGTTTCATTTCAGATTTTACAGGTTGCCCATTGCAGGTAGCGGGAGTCCAGTTTTTTTTAATTCTTCTTACAACATACTGCATATCATCAAAGAAAACCTCACTATTCAATACTTTTGGATCTCCGGAAACATCGGTCACTTTTCCTTTAGCATCAATCGTTAAGGTAAAGGTAAAGTCTCCTGATAATGTATAGAAGTCAGAATTAAGATAGGTATACATATATTTTTTCAATACTTCTTTGTAAGCCGCAGCTCCGCCTTCATAACTCGCCGCTTTAAAATCATTACAGTTTTTCTCTGCGATCTGTAAAAAAGGTTCTTTGATATCTATTTTTAAAAGATTCTTGTTGTTTTCTACAATAAAAGAATCGTCTCTATCTTCCAGATCCGTTTGTGCAAAAGTAAAGTTTGCCACAAAAAGCCCTATAAATAATGCTATTGCTTTCATAAGTATCTTTTTTAGATTATTAATTACAACTACCAAAATTACACCAAAAAAAAGAACTTAGCTATAGAGAGAAGTTCCTTTTTACTATTTTAAATTAAAGACTGACCTGAGCTTTACTCCCGGTTTCTTTTAACATTAATGAAACAATAATGGCCAAGACAATTCCTGAAATCCAAAACAAAACAGAATGCTGAAAGTGCAAATCTCCGGCAGATAGTCCTAAACTTTTTCCAAACCATCTGCTGAACACAGGACTGAGTAAGGTAGTAACTCCAAAAGTAATAAAATTGATGGCTCCTGTTGCACTGCCTTTTACAAAATCAGGATTGGTTTCTTTGATGACGGAGTAAGGAATCATTGCCGCTCCGGAACCCAACCCCAAAATAAACATACTTATTTTCGCAGGATATAGATCCGGAAGATAAATTAACTGTAATAAACTTACAATCATTAAAATAGCCCCTCCAATCAATACAGGTTTTCTACGTCCTATCTTATCTGTAATAAAACCTAACAACGGACAGCCAAAAACCCAACCAAAAGCCACCATAGCACTGGTAATCGCAGCCTCATGAAAAACAAAGCCTTTGTCTTTTTCAAAAAAAGCAACTGCCCATGTCATCGCAAAAATAGTGGTTGGAGCAAATAACAATCCTGAGATAATTCCGCATAACCAGGATTGGGGATTTTTGAAAACAATCTTATAGGGTTCCAGATAGCCAATTGATTTTGTTCCTTTTTCTGTAGGTTCTTCTGCTTTTGCTTCTTTCGGAATTACGAAAAACAGACAGAATGCAGTAATTAATGTTACAATCCCAGACCAAAGCCAAAACGTATCAATATTCACTCCTTCTTCTACCCAAGGACCCACCACAAACTGACCTGCTGTTCCACCCAACATCCCGATACATTGGGTAACTCCAATCGCTGTAGCCAAAGATTTTGAAGAAAATCCTTTACTCGCAAGATAAACACAGCCAGGAAATGCAAAAGCACAACCAGCTCCCTGTAATAATCTCCCCGAAACTCCGGCAACCTGACTGGAAATTAAGAATAATAAACATCCGATTCCTAAAATTAGAGCCCCGACAAAAAGAGAGCGTTTGCCTCCAAATTTGTCTAAAGCCACACCAGCAATTAAACTACAGGTAGAATAGGTGTAATAATAGGTTCCCACCATACTGATGAGTTTCAGCTCTGTGGTATTGAAATTATTGACTAATTCAGGAAGCATTACCGCCGGAGCCGATCTGATCACGTAATCCAGAAAGTAAAAGACAAGCCCAAAAACCCAGGCAATAACGTAATATTTTTTTAAAGATGCACTCATTATAGCAATCCTTTAATATGTTTATAATTTGTTTTAACAGTATCTAATGCTTCTTCCATTTTTCCACCCAACATGAGTTGCGCCATCGATTTTGTCATTCCAACAACCTGCTCGAATTCAATTTTAGGAGGTAAAGCCAGCGCATTCGGATTGGTGAAAATATTAAGCAAATAAGGCCCCTTGTACTCTAAACAATCTTTGATAGCGGCTTCCACTTCTTCCGGCTTGTGCACATTTTTTCCGGGATAGCCCATCGCTTGAGCAATCATTCCAAAATCAGGGTTAATCATATCCGTTTCGTTATCCGGCATTCCTCCTACTTCCATTTCCAGTTTTACCATTCCCAGTGCTCTGTTATTGAAAACAATAAGCTTAACAGGCAATTTATATTGAAAAATAGTCGCCATATCACCTAGCAGCATCGATAAGCCCCCATCCCCACACATTGCAATCACCTGTCTTTCGGGATGAGCTAAAGAAGCTCCGATTGCCATTGGCATTGCATTCGCCATCGAACCATGATTGAATGAGCCTAACATTTTCCGTTCACCCGTTCCCGTAATATATCTCGCTCCCCAAACACAGCACATTCCTGTATCTACAGTAAAAATGGCATCTCTTTTAGCTAGTTTATCTAAAGTATGCGCTACAAACTCAGGCTGAATCGCATTTTCTTTGCCGGAATCTTTTACATAGGTCAATTGGGTTTCTTTTACTTTCTCATAAAATTCCAATTGCTGATTTAGGAAATGAATATCTGTCTTCTCTTTTAATAAGGGTAACAAAGCTTTGATGGTTTCTTTTACGTCACCTGCCAATCCCAATTCCAATTTCGCCCTTCTTCCAAGTCTTTCCGGACTTTCATCGATCTGAACAATTTTATTTTTAACAGGCATAAATTTCTGATAAGGGAAATCTGTTCCTAAGAGAATGAGTAAATCCGCTTCGTGCATCGCATGATAAGCAGAAGGAAGCCCCAGAAGTCCCGTCAAACCGACTTCATTCGGATTATTCGGCTGAATCGCCATTTTCCCACGGAAAGAATACCCGACAGGTGCTTTTAAATATTTTGAAAGTTCCACCACTTCAGCATTGGCATTTTCAGCCCCAATTCCACAATAGATCGTCACTTTTTCGCTTTCATTAATTAGACCCGCCAATTTATTGAGTTCCTCATCCGACGGACGGATAATTGGATTGGTTTTAAAAATTTTATTGGACGTGGTTGCTTCTTCTGCATTCAGTTCGGAAACATCTCCAGGAAGCCCGATCACGGCAACTCCTTTTTTAGAAATCGCATGCTGAATGGCGGTCTGAACAGTTCTTTGTACCTGCTCCGGTCTTGTAATCATCTGATTATAATGACTGCAATCATCAAATAATTTTATAGTATTTGTTTCCTGAAAATAATCCATTCCCATTTCATCACTTGGAATACTGGAAGCAATTACCAGCATAGGAACATGGGAACGGTGCGCCTCATACACTCCGTTGATCAAATGAACGTGTCCCGGCCCACAACTTCCTGCACAGACTGCAAAACCATCGAGTTCCGCTTCTGCTGCAGCTGCATATGCTCCCACTTCTTCATGTCTTACATGAATCCATTCGATACTGCTTTTTTTTACTGCTATATTTAAATGATTGAGACTGTCGCCCGTTACTGCATAAATTCTTTTCACATTGGCATTTTCGAGCATTTCAACAATTTGCTCAGCTATATTTTTAGCCATAATAATATGTTTTGGTGTTATAATTATTTGAAAAAACGGATGTGAATATGGACTGGAAAGGCTTCATTATTATTTAGCCTCTATCAAATTTAGGGAATAATAAATATTTTTAAGATTCTTTCTGATTAAAATTATCTTAAGTACATAAAAAAACTCCGCAAAAAATTGCGGAGTTCCAATATTTTAATTGATTACTTCAATCTGATTTCTCAAAAGATCTTCAAATTCATCTCTTTTTCTAATCAAATGAGCTTTTCCATCTAAGAAAAGAACTTCAGCAGGTTTCAATCTTGAGTTAAAGTTTGAACTCATTTCAAAACCGTAAGCTCCTGCATTCTGGAACACCAAAATATCCCCCTCTCTTACTTCATTCAGCTTTCTGTCCCATGCAAAAGTATCTGTTTCGCAAATATTTCCAACCACTGTATAGATTCTTTCCGCTCCTTTTGGATTAGACAGGTTTTCGATAACGTGGTAAGAATCATAGAACATTGGACGGATCAAATGATTGAAACCAGAATTCACTCCAACAAAAACCGTAGCTGTTGTTTGTTTAATTACATTCGCTTTTACTAATAAATATCCACTTTTTCCTACCAGGAATTTCCCCGGCTCGAACCATAATTCGAATTTCTTCCCTGTTGCTTTTGAAAATTCAGAGATTACTTTTTCTACTTTTTTACCTAATGTTTTCACATCGGTTTCTTCTTCAGTATCCTGATAAGGAATTTTGAACCCGCTTCCCATATCCAAATATTTAAGATTCGGAAAATGCTCAGAAAGCTCCAGCATAATATCTAAAGCCTGTAAGAAAACATCCGGATCTTTGATCTCACTTCCCGTATGCATGTGAAGCCCCTCTACATTCAGGTTGGTAGATTTCATCACTCTTTCAATGTGACGAACCTGGTGAATGGAGATACCAAATTTGCTATCAATATGTCCCGTAGAAATTTTATAATTCCCTCCCGCGAAAATGTGAGGATTGATTCTTACTAAAATCGGATACGTATTTCCGTATTTATTACCAAACTGCTCAAGAATAGAAATATTATCAATATTGATATGCACTCCGAAAGTCATTGCTTCCTCAATTTCAGCCAAGTCTACACAGTTGGGAGTAAATAGTATTTTTTCTTTAGGAAACCCAGCTTTCAAACCTAGTTTCACTTCATTAATTGAAACACAATCCAAAGAAGCACCTA
The DNA here is from genome assembly GCF_016735585.2 of Chryseobacterium tagetis. Taxonomy (GTDB): domain Bacteria; phylum Bacteroidota; class Bacteroidia; order Flavobacteriales; family Weeksellaceae; genus Chryseobacterium; species Chryseobacterium tagetis. The sequence goes on along the minus strand of NZ_JAERSE020000002.1, from coordinate 763,098 downwards.
AGTTCTTTACATATTTAAGGATATTAATATTTGTCAGCGCCTTCGCTGCGTAGAAGAACTTTGTGTGTTTTAAAAAAGAAGATGTAAGTTTCTCGTATTGAACTTTGATGGATTCAGCATCATAAACATACACAGGAGTGCCAAACTCATTGGCGATCTTTAATAATTCTTTTGGATTCATAATTTCATTTTAACATAAAAAAAGGCAGATTCTTCGAAAAGAGTCTGCCGCAATGATTATTTTTTATGCAAGACAACTCTTTTAAATATTCCAAACCTTAGAGAACTTTACAGTTCCCTTTTTTCCAGTTTTAATTTGTTTAAAATTTTGCATTGCTTTTACTTATTTTTTTGCAAAAATACTACTTATTTTGAGAAAACCGCCCCGAATTCTTATAAAATGTAAAACCTCAACTTATTTCAGCAACTGCGAAATAAGACCGATTATTATCAGAATCAATAAAAATACAGAAACAGATAATGGATTGGCAAAATTCACCGTCCAGCCAAATTCAAATCTCTTCGGAGGAAATATTCTTTTATCTTCTTTATTGTAATAAAAAAGTCCAAACTTCCAGTGAGAAGATTCTTTATCTACATTATTCATAATTTCTTTATTTTAAATTACTTTGGCAGCGGCAGCGTTTCAAAATCACCACGAAGCAAAGCTAACTGCAGTTCATTAATCAAATCTGAAGACTGATACTGCAGATCAATCTTCAATTTTGAAAGTTTACTTAAAGTCTGAATCTGCGTGAATAGTTCGTAAAATCCGTAAGAAATCACTTTACCATTTTCTATAATCAAGAATAATTTTTCGCCCAGTTTCCTTCCCTGTCCAAGCCAGAGTTCGTTTCTTTTTCTAAAATCTATTTTATTTTTAAAAACTTCTATATTCTTGTATTCCTCAAGGTTTGAGATGAATTCTATAGCTTTTGCACCTTGTGTAAATGATCTGAACTTCAGGATAGGTTTTTCTACTTTATTAAGCTTATTCTTCTCAACCACATATTTATCACTCCTGTAGTACAGCCCAAATGTAAGTGGATCTCTTTTCTTAATTCCTTTAGAATTCAACAGCAGTTTAGCAATAATGTCCGTTCCGGTAAGTTCATAATTAATCTGCTCCACTTCATTTTGAATTGCTTCCCACTTTTTCGATTTGGAATTAAAAACCTTCTTCGAAAATTTATTAATATCCTGCACATGATCTGAAAAAATGATTTTTCCACTTTCATTCTGAAAGTATACAAATCCTTTTTCGTTAGGAAGATCCTGCGTAAGTTCCTTTATTTTATTGATATACGTTTTGGCATTCGTTTCATCGTACTGTTTTTGAACGATCTCGTTTTCAGTATCTTTCGACACCAAAAGCTTGAATAATTCCAAGGTTGCTCTTGCATCTCCTTCAGCTCTGTGATGATTCGTCAAAGGAATCCCGAGAGATTTCACCAATTTCCCGAGAGAATAACTTACCTCATCCGGAATTAATTTTTTAGCCAAAGGAATCGTATCTAATGTATTGATTTTAAAATCATACCCTAATCGTTGAAACGATTGGCGAAGCATCCTGTAATCAAATTCTATATTATGGCCTACTAATGTTGTATTTTCTGTAATTTCAATAATTCTTCGGGCAATTTCGTGGAATTTGGGAGCCGTTTTTACCATTTTGGGAGTAATTCCGGTCAGCTTCTGTACAAAAGGAGTGATATCACTTTCCGGATTAACCAATGAAATAAACTGGTCAACAATCTTCTGACCATCGTATCTGTAAACAGCAATATCTATAATGCATTCTTTTCTGTAACCTGCACCATTACTTTCTATGTCAATAATTGAATACATCTAAATTTTATACAATTTTTTGATTACTATTGAAATTTTCTCCTTCAAAAAGTTTTAATCCCGATTAATGAAATAATAACACAACTTATGCCAATTTTCCTCAGGGTTAATTATCGAAAATCCCGCTAAAATAATAAAATTTATTAATTGTTATCTTTTTCTTCCTCCAAGTCCAAGCATTCCTAAGATGGCTTTCGCCCCTTCCCTCAGTAAAGTATTTGTAAAAGTTCGTCCCTGTCTGCTGTTTAAAACCTGCTCAAACATTCCAGGCTCTTCCTTTACCGGTTTGGTTTTTTGAGTCGGAGCCGCATTTTGCGCTGCCTGTTCCATTCTTGTCACCAACATTTCATAAGCAGACTCACTATTTATATCATTCTGATATTTAGCAACCAGTGCTGAATTACTAATCAGTGTTGAAATTTCTGCATCATTCAGAATATCCATTCTCGATTCAGGCGAAATTAAATACGTATGAACCAACGGCGTAGGAATTCCTTTTTCATCCAAAGCGGTAACAAAAGCTTCCCCGATTCCCAAATTCTGAATCAATGTTGCCGCATCATAAAATTCCGTTGTAGGATAGTTTTCTACGGCTTTTGAAATTTCTTTTTTATCTTTTGCGGTAAAACCTCTCAATGCATGCTGAATTTTCAGCCCCAATTGGGAAAGAACCGCTTCCGGAACATCTCCAGGAATTTGGGTAATAAAATAAATTCCCACTCCTTTTGAACGGATCAGTTTCACCATTGTTTCAATTTGTGAAACCAATGCTTTTGAAGATTCATCAAAAATCAAATGGGCTTCATCGATGAAAAGTACCAGTTTAGGTCTTCCGCTATCTCCTTCTTCAGGGAAAGTCATATAGATTTCCGCAAATAACGAAAGCATAAAAGTGGAAAACAATTGCGGTTTGCTTTGGATATCCGCAACTCTCAGAATATTCACCACTCCTTTCCCATCTCTGGTTTCAAGTAAATCATGAACATCAAAGCTTAATTCTCCAAAAAAGCTTGAAGCTCCCTGTTGTTCTAAAGCAACAATTGATCTTAAAATCGCTCCTAAGGAAGCCGGAGCAATTGAACCGTAATTAGCGGCTAATTCTGCTTTACCCTGTGCATTATCTGTAACATACTGTAATACCTTTTTCAAATCATTGAGATCAATTAAAGGCAATCCTTTATCATCACAATATTTGAACACAATAGCCATGATACTCTGCTGCGTTTCATTCAATTGTAAAATTTTACTTAATAAAACCGGACCGAATTCTGTAACCGTAGCTCTTAATTTCACTCCTTTTTCTCCGGAAATCGACATCAATTCTACCGGAAACGCCTGTGGATTGTAAGGAAGCTGTGTTTTTGCATACCTTTCCTGAATTGCCGGGTTTTCTGTTCCCGCTTCCGCGATTCCTGAAAAGTCTCCTTTTATATCCAATACCAAAGACGGAATTCCTGCATGAGAAAGCTGTTCTGCAAATACCTGCAACGTTTTGGTCTTTCCCGTTCCCGTTGCTCCTGCAATAAGTCCGTGACGGTTGATTGTTTTCAGAGGAATGGTAACATTCACTTCGGGAATCACTTCGCCATCCAGCATTCCTTTTCCTAATATAATATGTTCTCCTTTGGGAGTATATCTTGCATTTTGTTCTTCAATAAATTGTGCTTTATCTGCCATTTGCTCTTTTTTATCTTAGTAAATATAAAATTTTTTAGAAAACATTTGAGTATAGAATATTAATCATGATTAATTTCAGCTGATAAATTTCAGAAAAGTCCTATTTTAGCTATAAAAAACTGGTTTATTGAAATTTAAAAGAAAAACACACTATAAATAAATAACTTTATAGATTTATTCTATCGGTATAGATTCTTTATTTTTGATAAGTATTAAAAAATAAACCCGATTTTTGTACATAAATAAAAACATTAAAGCTTTTACAATCTCATAATGAAAGTTGAACAAATATATACAGGATGTCTTGCTCAGGGAGCATACTACATCGTATCCGAAAATGAAGCAGCAATTATTGATCCTTTAAGAGAGATAAAGCCCTACCTTGATCGTTTAGAAAAAGACGGGGTAACCTTAAAATATATTTTTGAAACCCACTTCCACGCAGATTTTGTCTCGGGACATTTGGATTTAAGTAAAAAAACAGGTGCTGCCATCGTGTACGGACCTACTGCACAGCCTCAGTTTGAAACAATTGTAGCGGAAGACAATCAGATTTTTGAAATCGGAAAAGTAAAGATTAAAGCTTTACACACTCCTGGTCACACCATGGAAAGCACAACATACCTTCTGATTGACGAAAATGGAGTGGAAACAGCAATTTTCACAGGAGACACCTTGTTTTTAGGAGATGTGGGAAGACCTGATCTTGCTCAAAAAGCAGGAAGCGTTACTCAGGAGGATCTTGCAGGAATTTTATATGAAAGCCTTCAGGCGAAAATTATGCCTTTGGATGACAGCATTACAGTATATCCGGCGCATGGTGCAGGTTCTGCTTGCGGAAAAAATATGCAGAAAGAAACGGTTGATATTTTGGGAAATCAAAAGAGAACCAATTACGCCCTTAATCAGCCTGATAAAGAATCGTTCATTAGAGAAGTTCTTGACGGGTTGACAGCTCCACCAAAGTATTTCGGGATGAATGTTGCTATGAACAAAGGCGGTTACGAAAGTTTTGAAACAGTAATGGACAAAGGATTAACCCCAGTTTTTGTTGAAGATTTTGAAGCGTTTGCGGAAGAAACCGGAGCTTTAATTTTAGACACGAGAGGTGCAGCAGATTTCCATAAAGGATTTATTCCAAATTCTATCAATATTGGTCTAAAAGGAGATTTTGCTCCTTGGGTAGGAACGCTAATCGTTGATGTAAAGCATCCAATATTATTAGTTTCCGACGAAGGAACAGAAGAGGAAGCGATTACAAGATTGAGCCGCGTTGGATTCGATCATGTCGTAGGATATTTGAAAGGAGGTTTTGAGGCATGGAAAAATTCAGGTAAAGAAACCGATGAAGTAAAAAGAATTTCTCCGACTGAATTCGCAGAAGAATTTAAAGAAGATGCTAAAGTAATTGATGTAAGAAAGCTGACAGAATACTCTGCAGAGCATATTGACAATGCTTATAATAAACCTCTGGACACAATCAGTGATTGGGTAATGTCTATTGATGATTCTGAACATTTTTTCCTTCATTGTGCAGGAGGTTACAGAAGTATGATTGCAGCAAGTATTCTTAACTCACACGGAATCAGAAATTTTACTGAAATAGAAGGCGGTTTTAACGGGATTAAAAAAACAGAAAAACTCCCTACTTCAGACTTTATTTGCCAGTCAAAAACAATATAATTTTGGAATTGTTTTTGCTGTAAATAAATCTACATAACAAATTTATAACACTTTAGTCTATAAGCAATAAGTCTTAAAAACACAAAGTTAGATTGTACTACAGCTCTTCTTTTAAGTGATTTTAAAATTTACATCTGATAAACTAAAGTGTTTTTTTAATAAAAAACTCAAAAATGTCACAAAAATTTCAGGAAATTATAGATTCCGAAAGACCGGTTCTTATTGACTTTTTCGCAACTTGGTGCCAACCTTGCAAAGTACAGTCTTCGGTCTTAAATACAGTAAAAGAAAACGTTGGAGAAGAGGCAAGAATCATCAAAGTAGATGTAGATCAATATCCGGCTCTTGCTGCTCAATACGGAGTTCGCGGTGTTCCGACTTTAGCGATCTTCAAACAAGGAGAAATGTTATGGAAAGAAAGCGGTGTTCATGACGTCAACACCTTGACACAACTTTTAAAACAATATTCTTAAACTGTGATTTTTCACAGTTTTTTTATTTTTAGTTACGTCCTAATTCATACAGATACTTAAGTGATTTTTACGCAAAGTTTCATTTTAATACTGATGAATATCAAGTGAGCCAAGAGGAATCAACAGGTTGATTTTTAAGAAGCTCTTGTTTCAGCTTCGCGCAGCAAATTTATTTGCCTTTGCTTTTCTAAAATAAAAAGTTTAAATTATTAATTCTTTGCGTTAAAAATAAATTTCAACGCAAAGAATATATGTAAAATCGTGAAATAAGAATTACAGTTCAATCACAAAAGAATCGCGGTCATTTAAAAACTGAAAATGACTTCTGAAGTCTTTTAATTCTTCCATATTTAATTCAGCAGAAACAACATTTCCTTGTTTTTTAGAAATTTCTTTTCCGTCTGCAAAGAAACAGTGCGAACTTTCAGGATAAAACAAATTATTTCCGTCTGTTCCGATTCTGTTTAATCCAAAAACAAAAGAAAGGTTTTCAATAGCTCTGGCTTTCAGCAAATGTTCCCAGGCTCCCACCCTTTTTTCCGGCCAGTTTGCTACGTATAAAATAGCATCATAGTCATCATTATTTCTGGCAAAAACAGGAAAACGAAGGTCATAACACACCTGTAACAGAATTCTGAAATCTTTATAGTTTACAATTACACGCTCTTTTCCCGGAGTGTACACTTTATCTTCTCCCGAAAAAGAAAACAAATGTCTTTTATCATAGAAATCAACCTGAGAATCCGTCTGCACAAAATACATTCTGTTGTAAAATTTCCCGCCCTCTTCTACAGGAGCGCTTCCACAGAAAGCAGCGTTTTTTTCTTTAGCCATCTTTTTTAAAAATTCTAAAGATTCCTGATTTCTGTCCGAAACTTCTGATGCATCCATGCAAAATCCTGTCGAGAACATTTCCGGAAGCAGAAATAGATCTGCATCCTGATCCTGTAATTCTTTTTCTATGAGTTGGAAATTGTCCGTTTTATTTTTCCAGATGATATCTAAATTCAGTCCCGTGATCTTCATAAACTTTGTTAAAAAACTTCAATAAAAATACGATTTTCTAATGATTTCGGTTCTATTTTTGATAAGGATTGTTTTTAATACTATTATAAAATTGTAAAATTTATGAAGAAATTGGTTGTTATGTTCGCACTGATCTTTGCAGGAGCTACGGCAAATGCACAGGCATGGACAGGAAAAGGAGATCAGAAAATCAACGCCGGATTAAGCGCTTGGGGATACGGAACAGGCATTACCGGAACCTATGATTATGGCTTGAACAATCTAATCTCGATAGGAGCTGGTTTAAATGGCTATTTTAGTAATTATAAAGATAATGACAGCGACAATAGTGTTTTTATTTTCGGAAGGCTGAATTTTCATTTAAAAGAAACATTACAATTACCTGAAAAATTAGACATCTATCCTGGTGTTGATGTCGGAGTTTTGGGGAAAGATTTCGGAATCGGGGCTCACATTGGTGCAAGATACTTTTTCACTGAAAGAATCGGAGTTTTTGCGGAAATCGGAAACAATGGCAGCTTAGGTGTTTCTATTAATCTGTAAGAAATCATTCTATTATATGACAAAGCTTCTCGTTTAGGGGAGCTTTTTTATTTGGCATAGTTTTGATAATTGTTACCTTTGCAAATTAAACATAAAAAGCATTAATGGAAATAGCAATCAAACTGTTTCAATTTATATTGAGCATTTCTATCTTGGTAATCCTTCACGAACTTGGGCATTTCTTACCCGCAAAATGGTTTAAGACCAAAGTTGAAAAATTCTACCTTTTCTTCGATCCATGGTTCTCTATCGCAAAGAAAAAAATTGGTGAAACCGAGTACGGTATCGGATGGCTTCCTTTCGGAGGGTATGTAAAAATCGCCGGAATGGTAGACGAAAGCATGGATACCGAACAACTGAAACAACCGGCTCAACCTTGGGAATTCAGAGCAAAACCGGCTTGGCAGAGACTGATCATCATGTTGGGAGGGGTTACGGTAAACTTTTTCTTAGCGTGGCTTATTTATGGATGTTTATCTTTCTTCAACGGAGAAACAACGTTCGACACAACGAAAGTTGAAACGCCAATGCATTATACCAATGTTGCTAAAGCAATGGGCTTCAAGGATGGTGATAAAATCTTAAAAGTAGACGGAAAAACGCAAAACAATTTAGATAAACTATCTCTGGATATTTTATTAAGTGATCAGATTACTGTTTTAAGAGACGGAAAAGAGACCACTTTCAATACCAATGATGATGGTAAAGCTCTTGCTTTTAAAGATGAAAACCCCAAAGGATTCCTTACTCCAAGATATGCTGCTGTAATTGATACAATTGTTAATCCTAAAACAGCAGAAGCAGGTTTAAAAGTTGGTGATCAGGTAATTGCTGCAAACGGTCAGAAAATCAATTATTATGATGAGTTTCAGGCTGCCGTAGGAAAAAGTGCCGGAAAACCTATTAATATTGAAGTTCTAAGAAACGGAACGACACAACCATTAAGCATTCCTGTATCCAAAGAAGGAACGATCGGTATTGCTTCTTATAAGCAATTGGAGAAATACGCCAATACTCAACACTTCACTTTTGCACAATCTATCGGAAGAGGATTCACAAGAAGTATTGAAAGCTTAACGTATCAGGTTAAACAGTTCAAATTAATCTTCAACAAAAAAGTACAGGGATATAAAAAAGTAGGAGGTCCTATTGCTATTATTAAAAATATGCCGGTAAACCAATCGAAAGACGGAAACTTTTCAATCAACTGGACTGCTTTCTGGAGTTTCACGGCAATGTTTTCAGTTTGGCTGGCATTTTTGAACTTAATTCCTATCCCAGGATTGGATGGTGGACACGTTATTTTCACATTATATGAAATGATTGTTGGAAAACCTGTCCCTCAAAAAGTATTGGAAAATGCACAGATGGTAGGCGTTATCTTTCTGTTAGGATTGATGTTACTGATTTTCGGAAGTGATATTTTCAAAGCCTTAACCGGAAGCTTATAATATTTTTAAAAATTTTTAATAAAAATATTTGTAAGGTATAAATATTCGTCCTATATTTGCACCACTTAAAACAAAGGACATTCCTCCTTAGCTCAGTTGGTTAGAGCATCTGACTGTTAATCAGAGGGTCGCTGGTTCGAGCCCAGCAGGAGGAGCCAAAAAGACTTACAGAAATGTAGGTCTTTTTTTTATTTACTTTTTTCTTATTTCCAATACAATTTTTCATCTTCTTAATTTATTGAAAAATAACAAAATAGCTTTCAAAACCCCATGAGCAAAGGAATTTTTTCAATATTTTTAAAATAAAAATTTGTGTAATCGTAATATTCATATTATATTTGCACCACTAAAACAAAGGAACATTCCTCCTTAGCTCAGTTGGTTAGAGCATCTGACTGTTAATCAGAGGGTCGCTGGTTCGAGCCCAGCAGGAGGAGCCAAAAAAGACTTACAGAAATGTAGGTCTTTTTTTATGTACAAACTCTTCAAAACATTACTCTATACAACAATTTTCATTTCACCGAAGAAACCTTCTATCTCCCACAATATTAGTAGGGTAATTTTCGTTAACTTTGCAGCTTTACAAACCAACCGCAAAACCTTTTAAACACATTGCAAAGCAGCACAGTTTTTGATTATGCTAAATGCTCGAAGAAACAAATGATGTCAACTAACAATTTTAAATATTACCTCACCTGTTTTTCCCTAATTCTTTTTGGCGCTTTACAGGCCCAAAACTCAGCAAACGGAAGAATCATTGATGAGAAAACAAATGCTCCCATTACAGGCGTAGATATATTTATCAACGACAGCAATACGCGTTATACTACCACATCATCTGCAAACTTCAGTATACAATCTGATACGATTATTTATAAACTTAAATTTCAGAAAAAAAATTACGCTGTAGAAAGCATAGGAGTCAGTCCTGCAAGCTTTGAGAATTTGCTCATTAAAATGTCTGCAGAGAAAGTAGGCAATATTGAAGCCGTAGTCATTAACAACGAACGTCCGAAATTCAAAAATAAAAAGGAAAACCCGGCTTATGCCATTATGCAGAAAGTATGGGAAAGAAAAAGAAATAACGGTTTAGATAAATTCGATACGTACACGTATAAAGAATATGAAAAAATTCAGTTTGATGCCAATAATCTGGACAGCACATTCATGAAGAGAAAAATCTTCAATAAACTGGAATTCATTTTCGATTACAAAGATTCTACAGCAAACGGAAAACTTGGACTTCCTATTTTCTTAAATGAAGCCATTTATGAAAATTATGGTGAAAACAAACCTTCAAAAAAAACAAAAAGACTTTTAATTGCTCAAAAAACTTCCGGGTTTCAAGACAACCAAATCATTACTTTAACTGCAAAAAATCTGTACCGTGATATTAATATTTACGATAACACATTAAATTATTTCGATATTGGATTTCCAAGTCCGGTTGGCGAAACAGGTTTCAGCACGTATGATTATAATTTAGTAGATACCATTTCCATTCGTGGAGAAAGAGCTTTTAAAATCCGTTATCAGCCTAAAAGAACTGAAGTCTTAGCCTTTCAGGGCTATCTATATATTGACACAGACAGCTATGCCGTTTTGGGAGCAATCTTAAAATCAACTCAGAAGATTAATGTCAATTTCATTAATGGAATTTCGACAGAATTAGAATACGACAATCCGGATGAGAACACTTTCCTACCCAGAAAATTCGTTACGGAAATCGAAATGACTCCTTTTTCAAAAAAGAAAACCTCAAAGAGTATTATTGCCAAAAGATCAGTTGATTATTCGGAATATCAGTTCAACAAACCTCTCGAAGACAATATTTTCAAAAGAAAAGAAGAGGAATATGATGACAAATTTGTTGATAAAGACGACGCTTATTGGTTAAAAGCAAGACCAGATTCATTATCAAAAAGCGAACAGGGAATCTACGACATGCTTGATAAGCTTCAACAAACACCGAAGTTCAACAGGATTGTAAAGCTATATGAAACTTTAGGATCAGGATATTACAATGTTGTCAAAGGAATAGATTTAGGCCCTATTTTCTCTATTTACGGAAAAAATGAAATAGAAGGAGACAGAATCCGATTGGGAGCAAGAACCTATTTCACAAGAAATGACCCTTGGAGAGTTCAGTTTTATACAGCTTACGGATTTAAAGATCAGCAAGTAAAATATGGCGCTGAAGCAAGATTCATGTTTAACAGAGTCAACAGATTTACCATTGGAGCAGGAACAAGAAGAGACATCTTACAATTAGGAGTTCAACTGACCAATGACGACGGAATCATGGCAAGAACCTTCGCATCTTCAACGCTTTTTGCAAGAGGTGAAAACGCATCATTAAGTTCTGTAAATCAAACCAACGTTTTTACCTCCATCGAACCTTGGAAAAACTTCCAGATCAGGTTAGACGGAACAATGCAGAGCATTAATTCAGCTAATCCTTCAGGGTTTAATTTAATGTATTACAAAGACGGGAATTTAAGACAAACTACCAACGATTCTCATATTACATTCAGCTTAATTGCAAGACCGGGCGCGAAATTCTCCCAAACCGGAATCGACAGATATGAACACGGAACATTGGCTCCAACCATTGTTTTAAAATACACAAGAGGGATAGAAGGCTTATTCGGATCTGACTTTAATTATAACAAATTACAGTTCATGTTCTACAAACCTGTTTTGATCGGAAGCTGGGGGAAAACATTAATTAATTTTGAAGCCGGAAAAAACTTTGATACCGTTCCTTTGGCTTTACAAAACGTAATTCCGGGAAACCAGTCTTACAGTTTAGCACAGAATACTTTTGCACAGCTTAATTATTATGAGTTTGTGGCGGACACTTATACAACACTTCATTTAGAGCATCATTTTAACGGGAAAATCCTTTCTTATATTCCTTTGATCAAGAAATTGAAATTAAGAGAAATTGCATTCCTTAGAGGAGCTTACGGAACTTTAAGTGATGCTTCGAAGGCAATCAATGTGGCAGGATTCAAATATTCGGCACCAAGCGAGCATATTTACTACGAATATGGGGTAGGAATTGAAAACATCGGTTTTGGAAATCTTAGAATTTTCAGAGTAGATTTCAACTGGAGAGGAAACTATCTTGACCGACCGGATATTTCAACATTCGGCGTTAAAGCTGGTTTCCAGGTTGGCTTTTAAAATATAATCTCCTTCGAATTGAAGGAGATTTTTTTGTATTAAGATTCTACCGGATAATCTTTGCAGCTGTTGCAGTGAGCCACAATATATACAATTTTACAAGGTGGTCTTTCCCCTTCCGGAAGACTGCAATAAATATCACATGGCAAGCAACCATTCTCCGGAGCAATTCCTCCCATTACATTTTTCAATTCGTTTCTTTTGATTTTCTTTACATTTTTCATAGTAAATTTTTATTTGGATGTTCTCAAATATATAAAGAATTTACATACAAACGAATAGGTTAAAACTTTAACTTTTAGAAAAAATGGGGGAAAAAAAATCCTCAGCAATTTGCTGAGGATTTTAATTTTTATGAAACGCTTAAATTATGCGTTTACTTCTACAGATACAAAAGATCTATTGTTTGCTTTCTTTCTGAAAACTACTTTACCGTCTACTAAAGCGAACAAAGTGTGGTCTTTACCGATCCCTACGTTTGCACCTGGGTGGTGTTGAGTACCTCTTTGTCTAACAATAATATTTCCAGCAATAGCTTCCTGACCTCCGAAAATCTTTACCCCTAATCTTTTAGAGTGAGATTCTCTACCGTTTTTGGAACTACCAACTCCTTTCTTATGTGCCATTTTATTTTAAGGTTTTGTGTGGTTTAACAATTATTCTGCGCTAACCTCCTCAGTCTTAGGAGCTTTTTTAGCTTTAGTTTCTTTTTTAGCTCCGTCAAATCCTGTAATACCAGTGATTTTGATCTGAGTTAATGACTGTCTGTGACCGTTTTTCACTTTGTAACCTTTTCTTCTTTTCTTTTTGAAAACGATTACTTTATCAGCTTTTACGTGATCTAGGATCTCTGCTTCTACAGTGATTCCGCTTACAGCTGGGGCGCCTACTGTGATTGCTCCGTTTACAGTAAGAAGTACTTTATCGAAAGATACTTTACCTCCTTTGTCTCCTGCTAAACGGTTCACAAACAACTTTTGGTCTTGCTCAACTTTGTATTGAAGCCCTGCTATTTCTACAATTGCAAACATTGTTTATAAATTTTTAGTTATTTCGAGGTGCAAATATAAGAAATATTTTCTAATCCTCTCAAATTCAATCCAATCTTTTTTTAAATAATTTTTTAACTATGTTTTGAATAATTTTTCACAATAAAGTGATAATATTTTTCGTTTAAATTAATAACTTCGTTTACACCAAATATTTATATATATGAAAAAAAACCTCCACTTCCCAATAGTACTGGGAGCAATTGCTGCACTCTCATTATCAGCATGTAACGACGACACTTTGGAAACTCCTGTTCAACAGGAACAGCAAGCAGAAAACTTAAAGATAGACCAACCGAACGAACTGGAAAAAATGTGTTATTATGTAGATCAATACTGGAGTTCGTCTGCAGTTCTCACAACGACATTGCCCAATTCCACAGACACTAATTTTATGAATTCTCAGATGACCACAATTGCTGGTATGTGGGGAAGAACGGCTCCAACATTGAGATTTGTAAATGATCCTTCCAATCCGAATTCAACATACAATGCAATTTCCTATTCCACAGGAAAGATTTATTACGGCTATGCCATTTATGCAGATGCAAAAAACAAAGGCGGAAATATTGTGAATGCAATGATTTTGGCCCATGAATATGGACATCAATTGCAGTACATATTCGGATTGCCTTCTGTAAGTGAGTCTACTGCAAGACCAAACGAACTGGAAGCTGATGGTTTTGCCGGATATTACCTGAGAAGACCAAACGGCTACAATCAGACCAGTTTTGCGCAAATTGCAGCGGCTTATGAATTTGCACAAAGCATCGGAGATTATCAAACAACTAGTGCAGGACATCACGGAACGCCACCACAAAGAAGATCTGCGGTTCGTTTGGGATTCTTGTTGGGTCAGTATGATCTTTCCGCTTCTGCTTTTGATTATAATTTCTTTTATTATTATCAGGGCGTTTTGAACGGAACTTATAAAATGGCAAAAAATTCTCAATATCCGGAGCTTGATAATTATATGAAGCAATATCTGGAAGAGTTGAAACAAATTCAGAATGGAGAAATTTCTGCGGAAGAATTTAAAAATTTAAAATAATATCCTTTTTGAAATATCTTTCTTTAGAGGCAGGCCTTGTTCCTGTCTCTTTTTCTTTCCAAAAAAATTCATAAAGTTTATTTACTTTTGAGCCCAGATTACATCATCATGAACAGAGATCTTTATATAGATTTTGCTAAAGGACTAGCAACACTTTCGATTATTTTTATTCATACCGCATTTTGGTCCGGCCAGTTTTATATTCTGCCCGAAGTGAGGGTTTTCTCATTGGTTTTTGATGTCGCTTTATTTTATGCTTTAAGCGGAATTACTTCCGGTTCAAACATAGAAAAAACGTTTTACAGACTTTTAAAATTGCAGATCACTTACATGATCTTTGTAACATTGCTTTTCTTTTTAGATTACTTCTTTAAAGTTTTCGGGCTCGCTTTTTTCTCCCTCGAATGGCTTCACAACTTCTACTCCACTTTCGGATCAAAGTATGCAGCAATCGATATTTCTACACAGCCACAATGGCAAAATCTCGGAAACTGGTATCTTCATCAATACACCAATGCAGATACATTTCCTGTTGTAATGGGAAGTTTCTGGTATCTTAAAGTCTATTTTATATTAACCGTTTTCGGGGTTTTAATTTTAAAATTTTTCCCAAAACATATCAATTGGTCTATCGGAATCTGTATTGCACTGACCTTACTTTTCAATATCTTCCCGGAATATTATCCGTCCGGACAGGTAGGATACGTGGCTTTTTATATGACCGTTTTTCTGATCGCCCATCAGATGAGAGGTAAAAAAATCCCGACCAAACTGATTCCTGTACTCTATAGTGTCGTTGCTTTAGCTTTAGTATGGCTGTTTTCTTATTACGGAAAAGACGTTTTCTACAAGATCAATAAAAATAAATTTCCACCTACTACTATTTATATTATTTGGACGTTATTCTCTCTTACCACATTATTTGTTTTTTACAACAGACTTAAAATTTCAAAAGAAAGCTTCATTACTCACATCGGTAAAAATGCTATATTCTTTTATTTTGCCCAAGGAATCAGCTCTTCTTTGGTCTATTTCTTAGTCGTTCCGCTAAAAGAGAATATGCCATGGTGGGTTTTAATGATCCTTATTTATGTCGTAAATGTCATTTTAGCATTCATTATTGCAGCTGGATTAAAGAAATTTGACAGTTTCGGATGGAAAATACTGGAGTTTTTGAGAAAGAAAACCGCTTCTACATCTGCATAAAAGCCAATTTGAAATAAAATAATATTCTTATTGCAAATTATTTTAATTTTACAAAAATTTTTCAAGTCATGTTTAAGCTGAAACTTCCTACCGACCCAAGGTGGGCAAATATTGCAGAAGGAAACCTTCAGGAAATTTTAACCGATCATGCCTGGTGCGAGCAAAAAGCAGCAACCAACGCGATCGGGCTTATTACTATGCTTCCGGAATATCCGGAAATTGTAACGGAACTTTTGGCAATTGCTCAGGAAGAGCTGGATCATTTTAATCAGGTTCATGAGATCATAAAAAAACGTGGCTATACTTTCGGGCGTACCAGAAAAGACGATTACGTGAATGAACTTGTTAATTTCATTCAGAAAGGAGGCAACAGAGACGATTTGATCGTTGATAAAATGCTTTTTGCAGCTATGATTGAAGCAAGAAGTTGTGAAAGATTTAAAGTCTTAACAGAAAACATCAAAGACGAAGAACTGAAAACATTCTATAAAGAATTAATGATTTCGGAAGCCAATCATTACACCACTTTTATCGGATTTGCAAGACAGCTTGGCGATCCTGAAAAAGTAAACCAGCGTTGGGAAGAATGGCTGGAATATGAAGCTAAAATCATTCAGTCGTATGGAAACAAAGAAAGCATCCACGGATAAAAATATACATTTTGAAAAAACCGGCTTTTGAAAATATTATGAGTTACTTCCTGAAGAATTTTTTTCAGGGTTTACTTATTATCGGTCCAATTGGTCTTACGGTTTTTGTCATCTGGTATATTGTCACTTCCATAGATAATATCATTCCTTCGATTTCTAAAGAAGCTCCGGGAATAGTTTTCGTTTCCTTATTATTGGGTACCGCATTGCTCGGCTACCTGGGAAACAAATTTGTAGTGGGAAGATTTTTTGTTGATGCGATCGATCGACTTTTAGAAAAAACTCCGGGTATAAAACATATTTATTCCCCTACAAAAGACGTAATGTCTTCGTTTGTGGGAGACACCAAAAAATTCAACGATCCGGTTTGGGTAAAGACCAACGAAAATCCTGAAATATGGAGAATCGGTTTTTTAACACAGAAAGAAATGTCAGATGTGGGTAAAGACAACTATATTGCGGTCTATCTTCCCCATTCTTATGCGATTTCCGGTTGGGTCATCGTCACTGAAGAGAAAAATATAAAGCCTGTAGTAGGTATGACGGCTGCTTCTGCAATGAAATTTGCGGTAAGTGGTGGTGTTGCAGGATTCCATTCTGACGATAATATTTTCAAAGCACCGGAATAATCTTTTCTATTTAAATAATATCACATCAGATATTATACAATTTTCACGATTCAATTTTTCAACCACAAAAGAGACAAAAGCAGACTTTACATCTTTAAAGTTTCTCATTTTGAAAATAAAAGTTCACAAACGAATGGGTACTTATCCATTTGAGTTATGAATTTTAAATTCATACATCTTAAACACTTTTGTGTCTTCTTGGTTAAAAATTACCGATTTTTACAAATAAAAACTAACAATACGATTTAAATTAATAGGATGAGCAAAGTTGCAATCATAGGCGCCGGAGTTTCCGGATTGAGTATGGCCAATTATTTGGAAAAAAATAATATTGACTACCACATCTATGAAAGAAGAACCCCAAACGACCTGAAAGGACACGGTTTTATTCTTCCAAAAGAGGGAATAGAGCATCTTTCAAGCATTATTAATATTGACGATCTTTATACAAAAGGAAGTTTTCTGAAAAAATACCTTCATTACAGCCAGGACGGAGAATTGATCTCACAAAAAGATCTTGATGATGTATTTGTGGTTTCCAGAAGTGCATTGATAGAAATTCTGGCAAAAGGAATCCCTGCAGAAAAGATTTCTTACGAAACAACAGTTGCCCTAAACGGATTTTCCAATGGAAAAGCAGATATTACCCTTGATGAAACAACTCCACTGGAAGCTGACATTGTAGTAGCTTCTGACGGATCAAGAAGCAGAATCAGAAGAACCATTTTCGAGCACGAAACGATGAAAGCCGTTCTTGAAAATGAGGTGGTAAACATTATCGAAAACGAAGAACTAGCCAGTCAAATTGAAAGCAACTTCCTGAAATTCCATCATGAAAACGGAGGTCTTACTTTTGGAGTTTTAAAACTTTCTCCTTCAAAAATCCTTTGGTATTGCCAGTTTGATATCAGCAAATTCTTTATCAATGAAGATTATACTCCGGATTGCATTAAACAATTCATGCAGGATCATTTCGGAGACTGGAATCCGTTGATTTCATCTATTATTGAAGGTTCCAGCTATGAAAACGCTCACATTTGGAGAGTCTATGAATTGGAAGAATTAAATCCTTTCTATCATGAAAATGTAGTGTTCATTGGCGATTCTGCACATCCATTGATTCCTTTTACAAGCCAGGGCGTAACTTCTGCTTTAAAAGATTCTTACACATTGACTCAACTTTTACTGGAAGAAAACGATCTTCAGGAAACATTCAAAAAGTATGAAGAAGAAAGAAAGCCTGAAATTGAGATCCACATCAAAAACGGAAGAGCATTGTTGAATCAATTCCTTTTACCGCTAAGCGAACAACCTAAAAATACATTACCCATTTCATATAAATAATATGTTTACAAACAACGATATTAATTTCGAAGCCCTGAAAAGAAAAGCCTATAACGGAAGATGGGCAACACTAGAAGACGGAATCATTCCTCTTACAGCAGCAGATCCGGATTTCAGAATGTCAAAGGAAATCGAAAACGGAATTATTGAATACATCAAAGACGGCTACCTTAGCTACGGTCCTTTTTCAGGAATTCCTGAGTTCAAAAAAAGCGTTGCAGAACATTTTAATACCGGAAAAAACGGGAACTTTACCTCAGAAAATGTTTTAGCGGTAAACAGCGCTGCCATGGGAATGTTTATGGTAGCTAAATATGTTCTTAATCCCGGAGATGAAGCCATTATTTTTGATCCGGTTGATTTCTTATTCAAAAAAACAGTGGATGCTGTTGGCGGAAATATCAAACTATGTGCTGTTGATTCCAAAACAGGAGATATCGACTTTGAAATGCTGGTTTCTTTAATCGGTCCGAAAACAAAACTTATCAGTATTTGTAACCCGCACAATCCGGTGGGAAGAGTTTATTCCAAAGAAGTTTTAAAGAAAATTTCTGAGATTGCCGCTGCTCATGATCTTTGGGTAATGAGTGATGAAATCTGGAGTGATATTGTGTATGATAAAAGAGAGTTTAATACCTACTCTTCAGTCTCTGAAGAAGCTAAAAAGAAAAGTTTTACGGTATTCGGGTTCTCAAAGTCTTTTGGGATTGCTGGATTAAGAATTGGAGCTGTTTTGTGTAATGATCAAGATCTTTTGGATGATTTTACAGAAAAATCAAACTTTAATTCTACCATTGAAGGGGTTTCTACGCTTTCACAAATTGCAGCCAGTGTAGCCATCGACAAAGCAAAACCTTGGTTCAATGATTTTCTGACGCATTTACAGCACAACAGAGATCTTGCACACAGTATGCTAAGCAATTCAGGAATTTTAACGCCTAATTTACCTGAAGCAACATTCGTAATTTTCCCTAAGATTGAAAACGGAATGTCGAGTGAAGCATTCGCACAGCATGTTTTACAGCAAGGAAAAGTGGCTATTGTTCCCGGTTCGGAAAGATGGTTTGGGAAAGGAGCGGAAGGACACGTTAGAATCTGCTTCTCAACGTCTCAGGAAATTCTTACGGAAGGATTGAATAGATTGATTAATAGTTTCTAAATATATTTTCCCACAGATTTCACGAATTGCACAGATTTTTAATTTGTATAGTTTACAAAGTCTGTGGGAAATTTTCATCATTATTTTTTCGAAATTTTATATAATTTTCCGCTGTCGGTTACTGCGTACAGATTTCCATCCATTCCGTTCAATACATCCCGGAATCTTTCTTTCTGATCTGAAAGCAATCGCTCTTCACCTACGACTTTATTATTATTCATCACAATCCTGTTAATATGTTCCCCACTCAAACAGCCGATGAATAAATTGTTTTTCCATTCTTCAATATTACCTGTATAGAACGTGATTCCACTTGGTGATACGACAGGATCCCAATAGTAAACAGGTTGTTCCGTTCCTGCTTTCTGAGTTGTTCCGCCATTTATTTTTTCACCAGAGTATTCAATTCCGTACGTGACATCACCCCAACCATAATTTTTTCCGGGTTGAATTAAATTAATTTCATCTCCACCTCTCGGTCCCATTTCCACATCCCAAAGATTTCCGTTTGGATCTATTGCTAAGCCTTGCGGATTTCTGATTCCATAAGCATAAATTTCAGGTTTATATCCTGCTTTACCAATGAATGGATTTCCGGGTGCAGGTTTGCCGTCTTTCGTTATTTTTAAAACTTTTCCTAAATAATTATCTGTTTTCTGAGCATACACTCTTGTTTGCTTATCTGATCGTTCTCCAGTACTTACAAACAGATTTCCATCCTTATCAAAAACTAGTCTGCTTCCGTAATGTTTATCACCATCATACGAAGGTTCTGCACGGAAAATCACCTGTGTTTCAGAAATAGACTTCAAATCCTGAGATAGTTTTCCTTTGGCAACAGAAGTTAGATTTCCCTTACCAAAAGGCTCTGAAAAGCTGAAATAAATAATATTATTTGATTGGAAATCGGGATCAAGCGCAACATCCAGCATTCCGCCCTGTCCTTTTGAATCCACTTTAGGAAAACCTTCAATTTTTGAAATCTGCTTTCCGTCTGTAGAAACCACATTCATAAACCCTGTTTTTTCGGTAATTAAAAATCTTCCATCGGGTAAATTAATAATTCCCCACGGTCTACCTAAACCTTTAGTTAAGACCTCAACTTTATATGGGGTTTTAGTTTTTACAGCCTTAATTCTTGTTTGTCCCACAAAAGCGGGTTTGTAAGAAGTATTGGGTTCGAGGGTTTCAGCACTTCCGTCAGACCGTGTTTGCTGAGCCGTTGTCTTTTTGCACGAGGAGAAAAAAATGACAATACAAAGGATTCCTGAAAGATAATTGTGGATTTTCATAATTGATATTTAAGTGGTTATAAAGATGAGAGGAAAAATAATGCCATAAAAAATTTGCGTAATTAAAATTTAATTCTACATTTGTAGAGCTAAATATCAAAACGTAGAAACATGAAAGAAATAAAACTTACAGCTTCTGAAAAAATACTCATGGAAATCTTATGGGAAAAAGAAAAGGTTTTCATGAAAGAGATCTTAGAGTCTTACTCCGAACCAAAACCCGCTCCTACTACAGTGGCTACGTTACTGAAACGCATGCAGAATAAAGATTTAATAGGTTTTACCCTTTACGGCAATTCCCGTGAGTATTATCCTAAAGTGGCAAAAGGAGAATATTTCAAAGAAGAAATGACCTCGATGATCGACCGCTTTTTTAACAGCTCGGTTACACAGTTTGCTTCGTTCTTTACGTCAAATTCAAAACTGACCCAGAAAGAGCTTAAAGAACTCCGTGATATTATAGATCAACAGATAAAAGAATAAAAATGGAAACGATTGTTTTAAAAATCATTATCTGTTCAGGAATTCTGCTGGGATGTTATCATCTGTTTCTGGCAAAGGAAAAAACATTTGTGTTTAACCGGTTTTTCCTGATATTCGCTCTTGTATTTTCTTATGGTGTTCCTTTTATAACAATAAAAACACAACAAAAAGCACCTGCAGAAAAAATATTTTTTCAAAACGAGGAAGCTCTTCAGACGGTTTCTTATTCACAGATTCCTGCATCACAGGAAGCGTTTGACTATACTTCTTTAATTCTTCCGATCTATCTTTTAGTAGCCGGAATTTTACTCTGCAAGCTTCTGTTTTCAATCTATAAGATCAAAAGCCTGAAAGGTAAAAAAATTACCTACAAAAGCAGAACAATTAAGATCCTTGAAGACAATACCCCTCCTTTTAGTTTTATGAATACGATTTATATTTCTAAGGATTATTTTAAAGAAGGCAGTATAGAAAACAGTATTTTTCTTCACGAAGAGATTCATGTAAAGCAAAAACATACTGCAGATGTTTTAGTTACAGAAATTCTGAAAATATTAGTTTGGTTTAATCCGTTTGTGTACTTCTACAAAAAAGCAATCGTTACCAATCACGAATTCATTGCTGATGAAGAAGTTATTCATGTGAATAAAAACATCAAAAATTATCAGGAACTTATTTTACAAGAAATTCTTAAGCAGCAGAATTTAAGCCTGATTCACCAATTCAATTTTAACAACACCAAAAAACGATTTATTATGATGACAAGAAAAAATTCAAAATTCGCGAAAGCAAAAAAGTATCTTACAATCCCTGCGTTTGCAGCTTTAGCTGTATTTTTTGTTGACAAAGCGTATGCAAAAGAAAATTCAGAAAATTTGATGCAGGAAAATAAAAATACTTTTTCTGCAACTCCTTCAAACGATCCTTATTCAGATTTCAAACTGATCCTGGAGAAATATTCTGATCTTTTAAATAAAAAAGAATATGCAAAATTTGAAAGGGAAATTTCTTCATCTGACAGAAAAAAACTGACGGAGCTTTATAACGAACTGACGGATCAGCAAAAAAAAGAAACTTTTATTGTATTTATCAATCCCAAAAAGTTTGAAAAGAATCCGCCATCAGCTAAAGATTTACAGGATTTTACCAATCAGAATAAATATGGATTATGGATTGATGGAAAGAAAACAAATAATCAGGATTTAAAAAATTACACTCCAACGGACTTTTCCCATAAATTCATCAGTAAAAGATATCCGAACGCTATCAGCAAAAAAAATCCTCAGCCTTATCAAGTCGATCTAATGACAAATGAATATTTTAAAAAATATCAACAGGAGGACAGTAAAATCATAATGGGTTTTAAAGCGGAAATCAATTCGGTAAAAAAAGATACAACTACTCCTAAGACAAAAATAAGTGCAAAACTTGAAAAAATTAAAAATACAAATGATGATAATACAGTCACAGATTTAGCAATTGCACCACCGCCTCCCCCTCCAGCTCCTGCTGAGAATTTAGTTCAAGCAGAATTCCCGGGAGGTATTCATGAGCTAAGAAAACAGTTTGCCAACAAATTTGACACTTCTGCTTTCGGAAAAGATGAAAAAGGAATGATGAAAGCAGATATTTATATATCCATAGACGAAAACGGAAAAGCGACCAATATAAAAGCTGATGGAAAAACACCCAGCTTCAATTCTGAAGCGACACGTGCCATAAAAGAAGTCCTTGCCAATAAAACCTGGACACCCGCAACAGCAGATGGGAAACCTATTCAAACGGTTTTCAAATTACCTCTTACCCTGAATTTTCAATAAATACAAATGATGATGATTAAAAACCGTTCTGAAGTTTCAGAACGGTTTTATTTTGTAATTTTGTTAGATGCAATTCAAACTTCAGTCAGAATATCAGCCAACCGGAGATCAGCCAAAAGCGATTGAAAAGCTTACCGGCGGAATAGAAATCGGTGAGAAATATCAAACGTTGTTAGGGGTAACCGGATCCGGGAAAACCTTTACCATTGCCAATGTCGTGAACAATGTTCAAAGACCTACTCTGGTTTTAGCGCATAATAAAACTTTGGCAGCCCAGCTTTTTATGGAGTTCAAAGAATTTTTCCCTGAAAATGCTGTGGAATATTTTGTAAGTTATTACGATTATTATCAGCCTGAAGCTTATATTGCCAGTTCAGGAACTTATATTGAAAAAGATCTAAGCATTAACGAGGAAGTAGAAAAGCTCCGTCTGTCTGCAACTGCAAGCTTGCTTTCCGGGAGAAGAGATGTTTTGATTGTTGCTTCCGTTTCCTGTATTTATGGTATCGGAAACCCAAATGAATTTCACAAATCGCTTATTTCTCTTGAATTAGGAGAAAAAACAACAAGAACTGCATTACTTCACTCACTTGTTAATGCATTATACGCAAGAACTTTAAGTGAGTTTCAAAGAGGAACATTCCGTGTAAAAGGGGATGTGGTTGATGTATTCCCGGCTTATGCAGATAACGCCATCAGAATTCAGTTTTTCGGGGATGAGATTGAAAAAATACAAAGTTTTGATCCCGTTTCCGGAAATGTAACGGCCAATTTTGAGCAGATACAAATTTATCCTGCCAATTTATTCGTAACTTCAAAGGAAACCCTGAATGGAGCCATCCGGGAAATTCAGGATGATATGGTAAAACAGGTTGATTTCTTTAATTCTGTTGAAAAACCTTTGGAAGCTAAAAGGCTACAGGAAAGAACAGAGCTTGATTTAGAAATGATCAAAGAACTTGGGTATTGCTCAGGAATTGAGAATTATTCGAGATATTTAGATGGAAGAGAACCGGGAACCCGACCTTTCTGTCTGATTGATTATTTCCCGAAAGATTTTTTAATGGTGATTGATGAAAGCCACGTTACCGTTCCACAGGTTCATGCGATGTACGGAGGAGACCGAAGCAGAAAAGAATCTTTGGTGGAATACGGTTTCAGACTTCCTGCAGCAATGGATAACCGTCCGTTAAAATTTCAGGAGTTCGAAACGATGCAAAATCAGGTGATCTATGTTTCTGCAACACCAGCAGATTATGAACTTGAAAAAACAGGTGGGGAATATATTGAGCAAATCATTCGTCCCACAGGACTTCTAGATCCCATTATCGAAGTAAGGCCTTCATTAAATCAAATTGATGATTTGATGGAAGAAATTCAGAAAAGAGCAGATGTTGATGAAAGAGTTTTGGTCACGACGTTGACTAAAAAAATGGCGGAAGAGCTCACTAAATATTTTACAAAATTCGGAATACGAACAAGATATATTCATTCTGACGTAGAAACATTAGAGCGTATTCAGATTATGCATGATTTACGTATTGGTCTTTTTGATGTTTTAATTGGGGTAAATTTACTTCGAGAAGGGTTAGATTTACCCGAAGTTTCATTGGTTGCTATTCTTGATGCTGATAAGGAGGGAATGTTACGAAGCAGAAGATCTATGATTCAAACTGTAGGTCGTGCCGCAAGAAACGTCAATGGAAAAGCCATTATGTATGCTGATAAAATTACAAAATCGATGCAGGCAACTCTTGATGAAACTGAATATCGTCGTGCCAAACAAATACAATATAACGAAGAACACGGAAAAGTACCGCAAGCTCTAAACAAAAAAATATCTGAAAATTTAGTCGGTCGAAGCAAGGATTTCCCTGACGAAAAATATACCCAAAAGGAAATTTTACAAAAAGTTGCGGAAAC
The DNA here is from genome assembly GCF_016735585.2 of Chryseobacterium tagetis. Classification (GTDB taxonomy): domain Bacteria; phylum Bacteroidota; class Bacteroidia; order Flavobacteriales; family Weeksellaceae; genus Chryseobacterium; species Chryseobacterium tagetis. The sequence continues at coordinate 738,602 of NZ_JAERSE020000002.1, read as the reverse complement.
AAAAGCTTCTTATACTTCTGAAGATGTAGAAAAAATTATCGTTCAAAAGCAAAAAGAAATGGAAGCTGCAGCAAAAAGCCTTGATTTTATAAAAGCTGCGAAATTAAGAGATGAAATTGCGGCTTTACGGGATTAAAAGAACCTTATTTAAAGATTTCGGCGGCATCTTCGATGCCGCCGAAACTTATTTTTAAAATTTAAACGTTTTTGGATTTAGTTTTTGATAGTTTACAGATCCTCCACGAAGGGGAATTAACAGATCCATCAAACCATTCAATTTAATTTCATAAATCGTTGAGAGCTGCATTCCCAACTTTCCTTTTGGCATTCCTTTACGGTAAAACCATTCGAGATAACTTATGGGCAAATCTGCCAGAATTGTTCCTTCGTATTTTCCGAAAGGCATTTTAACGACACAGATCTCTTTTAATATTTCAGGGTTTATTCCTTCCACTTTTATACTATTATATCAATTTTATTATCTTTTTCCTCATCATCACCCGGAAGTTTGAGTTCGGGAATACCTTCCTCTGAAAATTCGTCTCTGTATACCTGAATTAAAAGTAATGTTAAAGAGATTAAAATGGGTCCAAAAATAAGCCCCATAAAGCCAAATAGGTTCATCCCCATAATAATTCCGAAAACGGTATTTAAAGGATGAATATCTTCCAGTTTTTTTAATAATGTAAATCTCAGGAGATTGTCTGTTAATCCAACCACCACAATACAGTAAATAGCCAGTCCGATTCCCGGTCCTGTATTTCCTTCAGCGATCATAAAGATACAAATCGGGACGTACACAATGGCGGCTCCGACAACCGGAATCATGGATGCTGCCGCAGTAAGGGCAAAAAGCAGAACAGGACTTGGAGCTCCAAAGATGAAATATCCCACCAAAGCAACAAGACCTTGTCCCATTGCAACTACAGGAATTCCAATGGCATTGGCGATAATGAGTTTTCTCATTTTTTCTCCGATCAATGAGACATTTGCCTTTTTAAGAGGCGCCGAAGAAGATATGATCCTTTCGAAAAACCTCGGTCTTTCAAGCATGAAATAAAGAATAAAATACATGGACATGATCACTGTAAGCGTATTGAAAGTCCCGCTCAACGCTTTTGTTGAAAACTGACCTACATTACTCTTCAGCTTATCCATATTTTCTTTGCTTAAAATATCAAAACCTGTTTTTGAATAAATATAGGTATGTATCTTTTCCAGAAACACATTAAACTTATCCATATAAGCTTGTGCGTTTCCTAATTTCTGGATCAAAAGATCGGCGATAAAATAGACCGGAAGAATAAGAATAATTAAACTCGCAAGCATTAAAACAAATGAAGAAAGCCACGGTTTCCATTTTTTCTCTTCCTGAAGATAGAAATTGTACTTCCTGCAAACTACATAGATCGTAATCGCTCCCAAAACAGAAGGAATAAACAAAGAAAGATTAAAACAGACCAACCCCGTTAAAATTAAAATAATAGCCAGCAAAGAAACTTGCTTAATGGCAACGCTGCTGATTTGTTTATCTTTATTCATCATTATTTATTATATGTTATTTGCCTTGGTTTTCCTAAATAAGCACAGTACGTGGAATACATTACCGTGGTCATAAACGCTCCCGTTAAAAGCACTCCGATGCAACAGGCAAGAAGTCCACAAAAGCTCAATATTAATCCTAAAAGTGACACAACAAAGAACGTTCCGTAATTGTCTTTTGCAATATTATATGCTTTTCCCATGGCTTCTGTAGCCGTAGCATTTTCGAAAAGTAAAATAGGATACCCCAGCAAAAAGAAAGGAAAAACCAGGAAGAAAGGAATTCCGCACATTGCCAATGCAATTCTTAATACAACATGAGTAATAAGACTGTAAATAAGGATATTGACAAAGTTTTGTCTGTAGCCGATAAACAAATCCGAAAATTCTATAGCCCCTTTATTATTATACTTATTCGTCATGTAAATCAATCCCACATATATTGGAGACAATAAGGCCCCTAAAACTCCGGAAAAAGAATAATACAGAGAAAATCCCGGCGAATAATGGTAGCTGTAATTAGAAAAATCCCCATCGGTATCTCTAATAGTTTCTCCAAAGCTCCAAAGATTAAATCCTACAATAGATTCCAGAATTGAATCTGCGATCACATAAATAATCATGCTTACAATGGCATAGAGAAAAATGCCTTTATACATTTCAAAAGCATGGGAAATAATAGATCCGGTATCCCGATTAGGTACGGAGCCTTGTTGGTCAAATTCGTTAAATTCAGACATGGTTAATATTTTATGGTTTATCAAATTTAAATTTTTTTTGATAAAACAAATGGTAAGTATCTGGAAATTTAACTTTTATCCGAAAAAACTGCTTTATAAAGTGAATAGATCATTGCATTCCAGAATGGAAATGTAAAAAGACCTCCGACAAGGAATACTGCAAAACCGACATATTTAAAGAGAAAAGCCACAAGAACGCACACTAAAATTTCTACGAAATGACTTTTCAGCACTTTGAAATTTAAAGATATAGCTTCAAAACTTCTTCTGTTGTTAAAGAACATAAGCGGTGCTACAAGAACCGTTATTAATACCCATATAAACGGCAAAATAATAGTTTGGGCGATCATAAAATAGATTAAGACCCAAAATAAAAAATAGCCTACATATTTAAAGAAATTAAGCCCATTGTACCCTATGAATAAATCGGAAATCTCTATCTTCTCTTTCAAATCTATTTTTCCGAAAATCTGGAAGAAACCAATATTTAAAGGATACAAAAAAACAAGAGTCCCTAAAAACGCATAGCTGAAATATCTGGAATTCTCTGTAGCTCCCAATTCTGCTGCTTTTTGAATATATGCTTCCGTACTTATTTTAAAAGCATCCATCAATTCTTTTTGTTGATCCCAAATTCCGTATTTGGAAGCAAAGAAAAAAAGCGACGTAAAAAAAACGGCAAAATAAATAATTGAAAACATCAGCTGGAAAACCAATGTCTTGTTCCAATAGAAAAAAGCCTGCTTCAAGATAAAATCAATTCCCGGTTTCTGTGGATATTTGTTCTGCATCAAAAAAATTTTGTGCAAAAGTAAACATCAATAATTACTTTTGTCGAATGTTTTCAATGAATCATCAAAAATTTATGGAAATGGATGAACTTTCTCTTCAGAAGGTTCCCTATTTCTTCATCGTCGATTTTCTTGGAGAGAATGTGGAAGTCTTCAAAGAAAGCGACATCAAAGAATCAGGCTTACTTATTGATTTTCAAAATTTTTCAAACACCGAAAGCTCTTCAGAATTAAATAAAAAAGTAGAATGGACTTCTTTTCCGGAAACGCAGGAAAGCTTTGAAAAAGGATTTAATGAAGTTCAGAAAAATATTCGTTTCGGAAACTCATATCTTGTTAATTATACAAGAAAAACCAAGATTGAAACAAATTTAACACTGGAAGAGATTTTTTATCATTCAACTGCAAAATACAAGGTTTTTTATAAAGATTTTTTCGTATTTTTTTCTCCTGAAACTTTCGTAAAGATTGTTGATGGCAAAATTCTGACTTACCCCATGAAAGGAACTATTGATGCTTCTTTGGATAATGCTGCAGAAATTTTAAAGAATGATAAAAAAGAAAAGGCAGAACATTATACAGTAGTCGATTTGCTTAGAAATGATCTGAGCATGGTAGCAGATGATGTAAAAGTAGACAAGTTCCAATACATCGATTTTATAAAAACACAACAAAAAGATTTATTTGCGATGAGCTCTGAGATTTCAGGATCTTTAAAACCTGAATTCGATGGAAAAGTAGGCAGCATTATGAAAAAACTGCTTCCTGCCGGTTCTATTTTAGGGGCTCCAAAACCTAAGACACTTGAAATCATCCTTAATGCGGAAGGATACGAAAGAGGATATTACACAGGAGTTTGCGGTTGGTTTGACGGTGAAAATCTGGACAGCTGTGTAATGATACGTTTTATAGAAAAAGAAGGAGAAGACCTTTATTTCAAAAGCGGAGGCGGAATAACGCATATGAGTAAATTAGAAGACGAATATCAGGAAATGAAAAACAAAATATATGTCCCAATTCATTGAGAGCATTAAAGTAGAGGATCAGAAAGTTTTCCTTTTGGAACTTCACCAAAAACGGATCAATCAGACTTTTTCACATTTTGGAAAAGAAGGTTCTATTGACTTAAAAAAAATATATGAAAAACTGGAACATGATGAAGACGGTCTTTTCAAGCTTAGACTCGTGTATGATCTTGATAAAAAAGTGCGTACCCAGATGATTCCTTATGCTATTCCAGAAATAGCCGATTTTCAGTTAGTAGAAAACAACAGCTTCGATTATTCTTTTAAGTTTGAAGACCGAAAAGAGCTTGATAAAATGAAGATGAAAGCGAAGACCGAGGAAATCATTATTGTAAAAAACAATCATATTACAGATACTTCTTTCTCCAATCTTTTATTTCTAAAAGGGAAAGACTGGTTTACCCCCTCTACGTATCTTCTAGACGGAGTACAAAGGCAAAATCTGTTGAAGCAGAAAAAAATTAAAGAAACAGAAATCACTTTGCAAAACATTAAACAGTTTTCACACTTTCAGTTGATTAATGCTTTAAATGATTTTGATGATATGTTTATTTATCCAATTGACAGAATTATCAACCTTCCGGATAATGAAGAATATTTAGATATCTAGCTAAAAGCAATTTATAATATAATAAAAAAGCATCCATATTTTAAAATACGGATGCTTTTTGTGTATCAATGGAATTTTAATTTTCTTTCATGAAATCAAAATAAGCTTTCAGAACATCTGCACTGTTTTTTCCATATGTATTTACTTCTAAAATTTTCGGCTGTGTATCTGCCTTGAAGAAATTCTCCATTACTCTGTCCAATGTTGGTTCATCCTCAACTTTTATGTAAGAAAAGCCAAAGTGTTTTGCCAGATGCTCCGCATTCTTATGATGTTTTGTAGCAATAAATTCATCTAATGTATTCGGATTCGCATTTCCTGGTCCCGGAATAATTTTGAAAATATTTCCTTCTCCATTATTAAAAATAATCACCCTTACAAATGGCGGAATATATTGATTCCAAAGTCCGTTGATATCGTAGAAGAAACTCAGATCTCCGGTAATTAACAAAGTCGGATTCGCATTTTTAATAGCAAATCCCATTGCCGTAGAAGTAGAACCATCTATTCCGCTTGTTCCTCTGTTACAGTAAATCTTACTTTTTCCAAAATCAAATAACTGTGCATATCTGATCGCCGAACTGTTACTGAAATGAATATTATAATTCTCAGGAATGGTCTGAGAAGCTTTATTGAAGAAATAAAAATCTGAAAAATCAATCTTGTTCAGGAACGATTCATGTTTCGCATCTTTTTTATCTCTTAAAACATCCCAAAGATTGAAATAAGGCTTAGGCTCGAGATTGATAAATTTCAACAGCTTGGCAAAGAAAACTTCCGGTTTTACTTCAACTTTCTCTGTTAACGAAAAATAGGTATCTGGTTGCCAAACCTCATCCAGATGCCAATGTTGCTTTGGATGCGCTTTTCTTAAAAACTGTTTTACTTTTTTTGATACTACATTCTGGCCTACCGTAATCAATAAATCCGGAGCGTAAGTTTTATAATCTTCTTCCGTGAAATTATAAATATAACGGTCAATATGTTTAAAGAATTTTTCGTGGTGTAGATTGGAGTTCGCCTCACTCAATACCACTACAGAATGATTTTTTACCAGTTGTGTAAGCTGGCTTTCCAATTCCGGACTATAATCTCTTGTTCCTACCAAAAGCAGAATTCTTTGAGAAGTATTCCAGTCTGCAATCAGATTAGACGGAATTTCATAGTCTTTTTGCTTGATGGTCTTTTCCACCGTCGGGAAAGTCGGAAGCTCGGAAACCAATTCATATAAAGGTTCTTCCAATGGAATATTGATATGAACCGGACCTTGCTTTTCAAAACAAAGCTCAATGGCTTTTTTAATAGTTTCAAAATTCAGATCTTCTGCATTTTCTTTACTGTCTTCCAAAAGCTGGAAATCTCCGTAAGAATGCTGATGAAAAACATTATTCTGTCTGATTGTCTGTCCGTCAAAAAGATCTACAAAATCCGTAGGTCTGTCTGCTGTTAAGATCAACAAAGGAATATTCTGATAAAAAGCTTCTGCAATTGCCGGATAATAATTTAACGCAGCAGATCCGCTTGTACACGTAATAGCAACCGGTTTTTTCTCACTTCTTGCCATTCCCATTCCTACAAAAGCTGCACTTCTCTCATCTACAATGCTATAGCAATGAAAATTATCTATTTCTGAAAAATGAATTGCCAAGGGAGCATTTCTTGATCCCGGTGAAATAACAATGTCCGAAATTCCGTACTGTTGAAGAAGATGTGCGAGTATCTGAATACTTCTTTTAGAAGAATATTTTTTCATAATACAAATTTAATTTATAAATGTTTAACTCTAAAAAGATTAATTTAAAAAATGTAATTTAGCACCACGAAAAATTTCTAAAATGGATAAAATACCTAGTGTAGACCTGCGTGATTTCCTTTCGGGTGAACCGGAACGCAAACAGAAATTTGTAAATGAAATCGGAAAAGCTTATGAAGAAATCGGATTTGTTGCTTTAAAAGGACATTTCTTGGATGATAAGCTTGTGAGTGAATTGTATGGAGAGGTAAAAAACTTTTTTGAATTACCAACGGAAACGAAACAGAAGTATGAAATTCCGGGAATTGGTGGACAAAGAGGCTATGTAGGATTCGGTAAGGAGACTGCAAAAGGCTTCAAAAAAGGAGACTTGAAAGAATTTTGGCATTTTGGACAGTATGTGTCTGATGATTCAAAATACAAAAGCGAGTATCCCGACAATGTAATCGTTGATGAACTTCCGGAATTCAACGAGGTAGGTAAGGAAGCTTACCAAATGCTTGAAAAAACAGGACAGTATGTTCTGAGAGCACTGGCTCTGTATCTTGGTCTTGATGAATTTTATTTTGATGATAAAATTGCAGAAGGAAACTCTATTCTAAGACCTATTCATTATCCACCTATCACAGAAGAACCAAATGATGCAGTAAGAGCTGCAGCACACGGAGACATCAACTTGATTACTCTTTTAATGGGTTCTCAGGGGAAAGGTCTTCAGGTTCAGAATCACAATGGAGACTGGATTGATGCGATTGCAGAACCGGACGAATTGATGATTAATGTTGGAGATATGTTATCGAGACATACCAACAACAAATTGAAATCTACGATTCACAGAGTGGTAAACCCACCTAGAGAATTGTGGGGAACTTCAAGATATTCTATTCCTTTCTTTATGCATCCTGTAAGCGGAATGTCTTTAAATGCTCTTGAAAATTGTGTAGACGAAAACAATCCTAAATTGTATGAAGATACAACCGCAGGAGAATTTTTACATGAAAGATTAATTGAATTAGGCTTAATAAAGAAATAAAAACAATGAAACCGGGTATTTTTACCCGGTTTTTTATTTGAATTGAAGTTTTATGTAATTTTTTTCCCTTAACATATTTTGTATTTTTCAGCTCTTCCCAGCTCTTTTTTAATTATTGAACTAAATTTAATTATAAAAATATTCCACATAGGTTTGAGTTATTAGTTTTTTGATTATCTTTACGTTAGTATCAAATTTCAAAACTAAAACAACATGAAAAATTTAAAAAAACTAAACAAAAGCCAATTAAAAACTATTACTGGAGCAGGAGGAGTAAAACCACTTCCAGAACCTGAGCTTTGCATGTATGCATGTCCAGATGGAACAATTGTTTGCGCAACATGTAGTGACGACTTCAAATGTCCGGACAATTCAATCTAATTGAAATTCAATACGCTTCATAAAAGAAACCGCTCCCAAAGGAACGGTTTCTTTTATTTAATGTTTCGTCCTGAAAAAGTATGACTAGCTTTTATCGTTCGGTAGTCTCCCTTTTTCAAGACTAGTCGGATCTACTTTTTAGCTTTGATAGCCTAATAATTTTCTTATCTGATAGAATACTCTTTCGATTAATCTTAAATCTTTCGTTACGATTTCAGCATTCCCTCTTAATTCTTTATCAAATTTTAAGGTTTTGTTGTATGAGGTTTTTAGCCCTTTAGAAAGAATAACATCTACATAATAATTTCCCTGTGAATCAGGAATAAGTGAAATATTCTGGACTTTTCCTTCAATAATACCAAATTCCTGATAAGGATAATTATCCAGCTTTATTAAAACTTTTTCTCCTGTTATAATTTTCCCTGAATTCACTGTTGGTACAGACATTCTTCCTACCACAGCTTCCTTTTCATCCGGTAAAATAGAAACAATAGGATCTCCCGCTTTTACAAACTGATTAACACCAAAAAACTGCTGAAAGCTTGCCACACCATCAGTAGATGAAGAAATAATATAGGTTTGTTCCCATTGCTTTAATGACTTTCTAAGCTGTTCAAATAATTGTAATGTCTGTGAAGAATAATTTATTTTGTCTTTTTCAGTATTAATAGCTGTTCCGCTCTTTGTCTTAGTCAGGTTAGAAATACTTTCCTCCATTTGCGATAAGGAAATATTGATGTTTTCTAAGTTTTGCTGAGCCTGAAGGTATTTTATTTTTTCATTTTCCAACTCTACAGCAGCAATAACACCCTGTGCAAATAATTTTTGAGATCTCTGATAATTTTTCTTGGTAAGTGTATATTTTAAAGCTTCTAAGTTTTTTTGCTGTTTTAAAGTCGAAATTCGTCCTCTATATTCTGCAAGACTTTGGTTTGCCGCCAAATTTTCCGGAGCATACGGCTGAAGCTTGGTAAATAAATGCTCATCCTGAAGCGCTTTTGCAAAACTGTTATAATCTCCCTGAAGTTCCCCTAACTTAAAGTAAGAGCTTTCATGCACCGGAAAAGACGATAAATGGTTGGATGCAATTGTATCAACAATTTTTTTAAGCTTTAAAACATCCTCATAATTTCCTGCTGATTGCAATACCATAAGAACATCTCCATTTTTAACTTTCTGATGATCTCTGATAAATATTTTCTCAATTTTTGAATTATTTCTTGCTTCAATTTTTTCCGGAGGATTTTGAGAGGTCACAATAATAGGAGCCGGTACAAATTCCGGATATTTGACCATATAGCTCATTAATACGATCATTATCAATATAATGAGAAACATCGTATTTCCCCAACGGATCATCCAATGAGGAGGTTGGGTAAGAATATCCTGAACGCTTTCTGAGCGTAGTTCTATGTTATCTAAAACGTCTTGTGCTGGCATCTTTATCATAAATTAAATCCCCATATAAGGGGATTTAACAGTATTTAATTTAAATAAATTTTCCTTTTAATAGAAACTTAAAGGGTTCCAACACATGTATCTTCGTCATACATATTTTCCCAGATACAAGATCCTTTATTTGGACACCACATTAAGTTACAAGGACAAGCATACCCTCCACCATCTTCAGGGATTTGATCTCCAGGAATGATTTGTGCAAAACAATCATCTCCAATTCCACCTCCTTTAATTGACTTAAGATCATTTCTTGAGATTTTTTTTAGATTTTTCATAATAAATTTAGATTAATTTGTTTCCTACTCTATTAGCTTTTCGGATTCCGCTTTATTTGGATTTTAAATTTAAAAAATAATTCTTACTTATTTGATTTATTTTTTAAATTTAATTTCCTAATTCCAGCTGGTTCTTTACAAGCCTGTAATATTCTCCTTTTAAAGTTACCAGTTCGGCATGATTTCCTTCTTCCACTACTTTTCCTTTATCTAATACAATAATTTTATCGGCATGCTTCACCGTAGATAATCTATGAGCAATAACAACCGCAGTTTTTCCTTCGAAAAATCGTTCAAGGTTTTCCATGATTATCTTCTCATTATTTGCATCCAGGGCGCTTGTAGCTTCATCAAAGAAAATATATTCCGGAGATTTGTAGACCGCTCTGGCAATAAATAATCGCTGTCTTTGTCCACCGCTAACTCCGATTCCTTCGTTTCCTATCTTTGTATTATAGCTTAGTGGCAATCCTTCAATAAATTCTTTAATATTCGCAATTTCAACTGCTTTTCTCAACTTTGCTTTGTCCACATAATCTTCACCAACTGCAATATTATTGGAAATTGTATCATTAAAGACATATCCTTCCTGCATTACCACTCCACACTGATCTCTCCAAAATCTCGGAGAAATACTTTTCATTTGGGTATTCCCTATTTTTATTTCTCCTTCATTAGGTTCATAGAACTTCATTAATAATTTTAACAGAGTGGTTTTACCACTTCCACTTGCTCCAACAATAGCTGTCGTTTTCCGGTAGGGAATTGAAAGATTTAAATTTTCAAAAACATTCTGTTCTGTCCCAATATACCTGAATGACATATCAGTGATCTCAATATCCTGATGAGGAATATCCGTTACATATTGCTCATCTTTGCTTTCTTCATCATCTTTATCATGAATTTCTCCCAATCTTTCAAGTGAAATTTTGGCATCCTGTGTTTGTCTGATAAAATCGATCAGCTGCATTAGAGGACTGTTAAGTTGCCCTATAATATATTGTACGGAAAGCATCATCCCCAATGTAAGATTTCCGGTTAATACCAGCTTGGCAGATAAAAAACTGATCAGAATATCTTTCATCTGATTGATAAAATTACCTCCCACAGATTGCCATTGTTCTAATGATAAAGATTTTATCCTTAGCTTAAATAGCTTTACCTGCAAAAATTCCCAATCCCAGCGTTTTTGCTTTTCAGCATTATGCATTTTTATCTCCTGCATTCCGTTGATAAGCTCAATCACCTTACTTTGCTCCTGAGAAACCTGAGAAAACCTTTTATAATCAAGTTCTTTCCTTTTTTTCAGGAAGAACGTTATCCAGCCTACATAAAGTGCCGCTCCAATAAAGTATACAATAAACAGTCTGTAATCATAGAATAGCAGGACTATACTGAAGATGATAAGATTGACCAATGAAAACAATGTATTCAGCGAAGAACTCGTAAGAAGCTGCTCAATTCTGTGATGATCATTGATTCTCTGCATGATATCCCCTGTCATTCTGGTATCAAAGAAACTGATTGGAAGTTTCATTAATTTGATAAAGAAATCTGAAATGATGGAAATATTTATTCTTGTTGAAAGATGAAGCAAAATCCAACTCCTGATAATCTCAATACCCATTCTTCCCAGGAAAAGCATGATCTGGGCTAAAAGTATAATGTAAATGAAATTCAAATCCTGATTCTGAATCCCAACATCTACAATACTCTGGGTAAGGAACGGAAGAATAAGAGAAAGTAAACTTCCCGCCAAGAGCCCCATCGCCAATTGTATAATAAGCGATTTATATTTCAGAAGATATTTTGAAAGAAATGAAAAACTGGCCTTACTTTCCTCATCATCAAATTCGGTTTGAAAAAAAGCAGGTGTTGTTTCAAGAATAAGCGCTATCCCTTCTTCTGTTTTTTCATTCGCATTTTCTCCGATCCAGCGTCTGATAAACTCATCCTTTGTATAAGAAATAAGTCCATAACTGGGATCAGAAATATAAACCTGATTGTTTTTATCAATTTTATAAACAACTACAAAATGGTTTTTATTCCAGTGAACAATACAGGGAAACGGAACTTCTACAGCAAGTGTTTCAAAATCAACCTGAACTCCTAAAGATCGGTATCCCATATCTTCAGCAGCATCACTTAATCCTAATAAACTACTGCCATCTCGTGTTGTTTCTGATAAATTACGGATCTGTTGCAAAGAAATACTTTTGCCGTAATGCTTACTAATAATTCTGAGACAGGTCGGACCGCAATCTTTAGAATCCGGTTGAAGGTAAAAAGGAAATTTTTTCATTATCCGTTAAAATTAGAGACTGTTATTAACAGTCTCTTAAATAAAGTTTTTCTTAGCAGCCTGCCGGAGCTGGTATTATAGCACTCCACCCACATACTCTTATATTAGTAGCTCCTTCAGGAACATTATAATCATAGTGATTTATAGGAACACCGATCCCATTAACATCATTTGGCATGCTATAGCAGTATCCAACATTATAGCATTGAACCCATTCTGGATTATTAGGATTTCGGTACCCTCCTGCAATTTTAGACAAATCTGCTCTAGAAATTTTCTTTAAATTTTTCATAAAAATATTGATTTAATCTCCTACTCTATCAGCTTTTCAGATTCCGCTATTAATTTTCCTAATGTAGTGAATTTTATATAACGGATACTATTTGATTATAAATTTCTTCATCTTCTATCAATTCACCAATAAAATAGTGAATATCTTCACGATCATATTTATTCGGAAACTGATACCCATTGATTAAAATGATAGGTGTAAAATTAATTCCCGCATTTTTATTTTCTATCGACATATTGACAACCGGAGTAAGATTTTCATCGCTAGAAGTAATTCCTACTTTTTGCCTTACTTTGCTTTCATCTCTTGTTTCAAACCAATACTCCACAAGATTGACAAACTCTTTCTCAGGTTTATTTTTGTATACGTGCATGAAATCGGAAATCAACTGAGTATATTTTTCATTTTGCTGCTCCGGAGAATAATTAAACCTCATCTGAACAGAAATATCGTTAGGATATTGATGCAATAAATTTTCTACTATTTCATGAGCTCCTTTACAAAATCCGCAATAAGGATTGGAAACAACAGAAAGATGAAGCTTAGCCTCTTTATTTCCAACGAAAAAAGTATTCTCATCTGAAAATTCAACTTTTTCCTTATCTAAAAGTTCTCTTTTGAAAAGATCATAGTTTCTTTTAAACCTAAGATTTTTAGCATTCGATTTCTTAAGTTCTTCTTTTTGATTCAACAAATTATTGAAAAAAGCAGTCGTAAAAAACAATGACGCAAATACAATAGTACTTACAAAAACAATGGCCAAAGAAGCCCCCCAACTAAAATACACCGTACTTATTGCAATCTGGGACAATAAAATAAATATGATCAGAAAACAAACCCTACAGAAAGATTTTTCAACAAAAAACTGAACATATAAAGAATACAAAATGACCACCGAAGAAGTCAAAGCCGTAATTCGTAAGACAAACTGAGCATCAGGGAAAATAAGTCCCAAAAAGGTAATTCCTAAAAAGTAGATCAAACTAAAGTCTGATAATTTAAGTCCCAAAACATTGGTTTTATCAGAAGAAAAGATCTTTGAACAAGAACTTTGGGTAGCATTATTTGTTCCTACTCCACAAATATTATTAACAACAGTAGAAACCTGCCCAAATTTCTGATTAAAAAGCTCTAAAGAAATATAAACTCCGGCTAAAGACAATATATTAAAAACGCTTTCATACCAGCTAAACTGAAGCAAAGAATATAGAATAATTAATCCGAAAATTGCATAAATAACCGGCTTAAAATTGAAAGAAGAAGCTGTTTTTGTCCCTTCAATCTTTTCAAAAAGAAGCACAAATTCACTTGATTTCTGATAAAGCTCTTCTTTCGTTACATTTTTTACTTTATCCGAATACACCGTAAACTGATCTCCCTTTTTTTTCACCAAAGAAAAAGAATTGTCAACTACAGCAATATATTCTTCCGGAAGTTCATCCCAATATTCCTTATCCAATTCATAAGCATCATTTCTTAGTCCTAAAAAATTGAGGGTGTCACTGAAAGCCAAAGCAGATGGATAATTAGGATGAGAACTAAACTGGAAATAAAACTCCTGCTTATCAAGCTTAAAATAGTCTATTAGTTTTTCAAAATTCATAAATAATTCTGTGATTTCATGATGGTATACTATTACTTCTGTTTCATATCTTTTCAAAAGTAAGTCGGATAAATATACTGCTTTCATTCAGAATATTTCTAATATACAGGAATTATTATGTATTAATTTTAAGAAATTTAAGTAAATTATTGATTTAGAATAAATTTCAGAATAATCTCACCTGCTGCTCCTTTGTTCCCGTAAAGTTTTCAGTAGACAATTTGGGGAACTCTTTTCCGTCGAAAAATTTCTTTCTTCCTATTTTAAAGGTGTTGTGAATCATTTCGGCAATATTTCCATCACCTTTTTGCCTGTCAAAATATCTTTTTTCGCCCAGATTCCCTCCTCTCATCGAGCGAATCAGGTTTAAAACTTTCTGTGCGCGGTCCGGAAAACAGGTTTCGATCCAGCGTACAAAAACGGGTTCTACAGTATCATTTAATCTTACTAAAGTGTAACCAAAACTTTGTGCTCCTGCCTCCGAAATAGCTTTTAAAATATTTAAAGGCTCATCACTATTCAACCCCGGAATAATCGGAGCCACCATTACATTTACAGGAATATGGTTTTCAGAAAGAATTTCTATCGCTTTCAGTTTATTTTTTGAAGAGCTCGTTCTGGGTTCCATTTTTCTGCGCAAGTCTTCATTTATTGTGGGAATGCTCAATGAAACGGAAACCAGGTTTTGTTGAGCCAAAGGCTTTAGAATGTCCAGATCTCTTAAGACCAGAGCATTTTTTGTCAGAATATTTACAGGATGTCTGTAATCCAAACATACCTGCAGCATTTTTCTTGTAATCTCAAATTGTCTTTCCGCAGGCTGATAACAATCTGTATTTCCAGAAAGCAGAATAGGTGCGGGTTGGTAACCTCTTTTCCGGAAAAATTTTTCTAATAATTCCGGAGCATTTTTTTTCACCATGATCTTTCTTTCAAAATCAATTCCGGCGCTATATCCCCAATATTCATGAGTCGGTCTTGCAAAACAGTAAGAACAGCCATGCTCACAACCCTGATAAGGATTCATAGAATATTCCATCGGCAAATCTTCACTTTTCACCTGATTGACAATGGTTTTCGGAAACACTTCGGTAAAAGAAGTCTTTACCGTTTCAAAATCCTCATCATCTGGCTCAAAAGTATATCTGTCGAAACGGTTAATAACATTTCGTTGCGCACCCTGACCTTTTATATTATTTTCGTTCTGCATTTCAGATGCAAAATTAGAATGGAACTTTTTGAAAATAATGAGTTTTAACACTAAAGTTTTCCACAAAAAAACCGATCCTTTCAAAAGGACCGGTTTTAAACATAATTTAAATATATTTTTTTACTACTTCAGTGCATAAAATTCTACTCCGTGATGATCTTCATCGTGGTTTTTTCCATCAAAATGTCTGTGATAATCTGAGTAGATATCATTGTATTTTTTATCCTTTTTAGTCAATATTTTTTTAATTCCTATAAAACTTAATACCGCCAAGAAACCAACTCCTCCTGCCAGTAATACTCCAACTTCTTTTTTCATGTTTTGTTTATTTTATTTCTAGTAATTCTTACAAAAAGCATACCTATTCGTATTTTATAAATTATAAATTTTGTTAACATTGGTTTTCTCTTAAAATATACTTTACTAATATTTTACAGAACCAAATGGTTTAATTATTGTAGTAAGTAAACAGAGATAATTGTGAAAAAATAAAAGTATATGAGCCAAATGACAACATTAAGCCAAGTAATGGAAACGTTAAGAGAAAGAGGAATAGATCAGGAACTCAGAATGAATGAACAGGGGGAAATGAGATTTGAAAATTCTGACAAGATTTATTTACCCTCAGAACTGATAATACTAAAAACCTATCGTTTTGAAGGCGACAGTAGTCCCGATGACAATGTGGCACTGTATGTCATAAAAGACAGCATCGGAAATCGCGGAATGATTATAGATTCTTACGGAGCCGAAAGTAACTATCCCGGTGATCAATTTGACACTTTCCTAAGAGATATTCCTGTAGAAGAAATTGATGATGATAGTTTTTAAAATATAAAAACTCCCGAACTTATTCTGTTTCGGGAGTTTCTTTTTTCTTAAATATATTCTTTAAAAATCCTTTTTTCTTCTCTTTGGGCGGAGTGTTTTCCTGTTGTTTTTGCTCTTTTGTATTTTTAACTTCCTGTTTTAATTCATTTACAGAACTTTTCATATCCTTAACCGCAGAAACTGCCTTCTTTACTTTTGTTTCTGTTTTATCAGCGTTTACTCCTATTAAAGTTTTCTTCAGCCCGTTTTCAATTCCTTTCCAGAAAAGATTAAAGAATGATTTCGTAGGATCCCGTTCTATATTTTCTACAGTCACTTCTTCAGGAAACTTTCCGGAGTCGGACTTTATAAATAAATTGGCAACCGCTGTAAGAACTCCTTTTTTCTCATGGTTCTTTTTATCTAAAATAGCAATCTTAAGATCTTTATGTTTTAAATTGAAAGTTCCGCTTAATCCTTTAGGATTTCCTTTGAAATTAAATAACATCTCCTGAATCGTTCCCGAAGTTGCGGTTACGTGCAGATAAGGTCTTATGAAAGGATTTATTCCCTGAACAGGAAGATTGGTCGTTCTTCCGGAAATAGCAAAAGCATCATTCGAATTCGCCACATCAAAATTCCAGTTTACCGCCAATGGAGAAAGATTCATAAATGAACAGTTGATCTTAATATCTACTCTTGTCGGTTTTCCTTTTAATTTTGCAGAATTCAGGTTTTTAGTATTCATATTAAAATTACTGAACGTCAGTTTTCCTGGCCCCGCACTTTCAGGAGTATCCTCTTCATATACCAGCACTGAGTTTTTCACATCCAGATTATGTATCTGAAACGGAAATTTTATACTTCGGAGCATTTTGGAATATAATGCCTTTTCTTTTGGATCGTCTTTTGGTATTTTGCTTCGGAAAATATTGGCATCCGCAGACTGAATGGTCACATTAGAAGCATTGACAGATTTATTACGAGAAAATAAATCCCAGCTTCCTACAGCAGTAATCTGTTTTGCGGTGATATCATACAAGTCTCTCTCAACCGGAATCATTTTAATAAACTGAGCTCTGGAAACAAGTGGCTTCATGGCAAAATGATCTATTTTAACTTTATCATTTCCAAATTCAATATTCGCTACAGACATATTATAAAATTTGGTTTTGTAGGTAAAGTTTTTAGTTGAAAACAAATAATTTTTCACATCAAATCCTAATCCTGTTCCGTCAGACTTTTGTTTGATCTCCAAATGGTTTAAAGATGCATTTAAATCATTGAACTTTAAAGGCTGATTTCCTTTTTCGTACACAATATTTGAATTTTTCACCGTCACTTTTCTGATCACAAGAGGAAACTGAATTCCTTTTATTTGCACCTTTTTAGGAGGATCTATTTTATTTTTTTCCTCAGTTTTAAAGATACCATTTACACGGTCAACCAAAATCTCATTGATTTCAAGATTGAGTTTTTTATCTATAGTTTCCCACTTATTTACTGTAAAGGCAAGTTGATTTAATTTCAAATCTGTAGCCGTTCGAGAAGAGGTGATGGCAATATTTCTGAATTCTCCTTTTTTAGGATTTAATCCAAAACTTTCACAAACAATATTTTCAGCATTAGAATAAGCAATATCTCTTCCTGTAATACTAAAATCCTTATATCGCACAGGAATCATTTCGTCTGAAGTTTCTTTACTGAATTCTAATTCATTGATATTCAGATTTAGCTCTTTGGCAGAAAAAAGCTTATTGCCATCCGGTTTTATAATCTGAACGGTTGCCTTATCCATTTTAATTCCATTTAGATTAATTTCAAAATTGGCAGCCTTTTTATTATTTTTTTTAACCGCCTGAGTGGTATAAACAGTCAGATTAGGCTGATGAAAAAAAGCTTGGGTAAGCGAAATTCTATTATTTTTAAAAATAACATCTTTAAAGTCCATTCTCGGAATACTGAACTGGAAGAGTTGTTTTTTTTGCGGATACTTTTGCTTAAACTGATCAAAGGTAACAAGCGGATCTAACCTGAAATTATCTACAGACATTTGTCCGTTCGAAGTTGTTATTTTATCAATTTTCAGGGCATAGATATCATCCGGCTGAAAGAAAAAATTCATTCCTTTGATACGATAGCTGTCAAATACTACCGGAAGTTTGTCTTCAACAGACTCTTCTGTCATCTGCAAATTTTCAACGTACAGATCCAGCTGTTCTATTTTCAGAAACATCTGCTTTGTATATTTGAAAATCGTAATTTCCCCTTTATTAATTCTGATATTCTCAAACATTACCGGATTTTTCTTTTTTCCGGTCTTTTCATCAACGGGTTTAGCAAGAACAATATTCAGATTAGGTTTGCTCAGTAGAAGATCTGTAGAGCTTATCCTTTTATTAAGTAGTGCATCAAAAATTCCGAAGCGACTTATTTTTAACGTATCAACAGTTCCCTGAAGTCCAATAACTTCAGTATTTTGAGGATTTTTATTGTTAATTGTAATTCCGGTTACAAGAATATTTCCGGTCGTAAGATCTACATCTAATATTTTATACGAAATTTTGTAAGCCGTATTTTTTTTAATGAAATCGGGAAGTTTGTTTTTAAGCCAAAAATTAAACCCGAAATTACCCAACAAAACAATCCCAAGCAAAATTGCAGTTGCGATCAGAAACTTTTTTACCCAGGATTTTTTCATAGTTGTGATTTGGTTACTTTCTTTTAAATTAACTTCAATTCCTCACGCTCAATTCTATTACATACCCTTCATGACCTCTTACATTAATAAAATTCCCACCTTCAAAGCCAAGATACTGACCTTTAATTCCGGTTAATTTTCCCGTAAATTCAGGCTTTTTATCTAATGTGAATGAACTTACTTTTTCAGGTTTTTCAAAAGGATAATCAAATTTCCACATATTCTCTCCTTCACTATAGAACTGTTGAAAATCTTCAGGGAAATACTCTTTAATCTTTTGCTGAAAATCGGCTAGATCTATCTCATCCTCAAAATCATCCTGAAGCATTTTTCTCCAGTTGGTTTTGTCCGGAAGATGTTCTTTCAATGCGACCTCAATCATTCCTGCTTCATAGCGATTTTCCGTTCTTGCAATAGGCAATGCAAAAGTCGCACCCTGATCAATCCATCGGGTAGGAATTTGAGTATTTCGGGTTACCCCTACTTTCACATCGCCTGTATACGCCAAATATACAGTGTGCGGTTGCAGCTGGATTTCTTTTTCAATTTCCAAATCGCGCTCTGCAATTCCTAAATGCGCGGTAGAAAGCTCTGGTCGAATGATCGTATCACTTGCGTAAGGACTTTCAAAAAAACAGCTTTTACAAAACCCCATTCTGTAGATTGGCTTATTCTCACCACAATTAACACACTGAAAACCGACATGCTTTATCGTTAATTCTTTACCAAACAATTCGTTCATATGAATTAAATCTCCGGAAAGATTAAGATAGTATTGAATCGGCTCATCATTGAAGCTCGTCATTTTTAAAATTTGCCCTTTAAACTGCATAATATTTAATAGTATTACTTTTTTAAGTAAATTTAATGAATTAAAAATTGAAAACTTAATTTTATAGTTTTTGTAAAAGTAAAAAACGCAGATGAATTATCTTGTTACAGGAGGAAGTGGATTTATTGGTTCACATTTGGTTGAACAATTATTGAAAAATGGACATTCTGTCATAAACATTGACAACTTCGATGATTTTTATGATTATAAAATAAAAATCAGGAATACTTTAGAATCTATTGGTAATAATTCTGATTTTGAATTTTCAGAAAAAGAAGGTGATTTAACAAAACTTTTATCCATTACCCAATCCTCAAACTACAAATTATACACTGAAGATATCCGGGACAAAAACGCCTTAAAAACCATATTTGAGAAGCATTCTGCTGATGTTGTGATTCATTTAGCTGCTTTGGCAGGTGTTCGTCCTTCAATAGAAAGACCTTTAGAGTATGAAGAAGTAAATATAAAAGGGACTATGAACCTTTGGGAACTCTGTAAAGAATTTCATATTAAAAAATTCATTAATGCGTCCTCATCAAGTGTTTATGGAAACAATGAAAAAATACCTTTTTCCGAAACCGACAATGTAGACCAGCCTATTTCTCCTTATGCTGCTACCAAAAGATGTGTAGAGGTTCTTGGACATGTCTATCATACTTTGTACAATATAGATAGTATTCACCTCCGGTTTTTTACAGTGTACGGACCAAGACAAAGACCTGATCTTGCCATTCATAAATTTACAAAACTCATCACGGAAGAAAAGGAAATACCATTTTATGGAGAAGGAAATACTTCCAGAGATTATACTTATATAGACGATATTGTTGACGGAATTATTAAATCTATTATTTATTTAGAAAGCAATTCGGGGGTATATGAGATTATCAATCTTGGCGAAAGTGAAGTTGTCAGTTTAAATGAAATGCTTTCGTATTTAGAGGCTGCTTTAAAAAAATCTGCCACTAAAAAAAATCTGCCAATGCAGCCCGGAGATGTCCTTAAAACCAACGCCGATATTACAAAAGCCAAGACATTAATTGGCTATAAACCTGCCACCAACTTCCAAAATGGCATAAAAAAATTTGTGGAATGGTTTTTGAGAAATGACATTCAGAATCCTCAATAACGATTGTAAAGCAGTCTGTACAAAGGAAAATGAACAAAAATTAATAAAAAGAGTTGAAAATCAAGTATAAAAAAGCATATAATATAAGCTATTTTTATACTTTTGCAAAAAATTAGAAAATTATGTACTGGACATTAGAATTAGCTTCTTACTTAAGTGACGCACCTTGGCCGATGACAAAGGCAGAGCTTATCGACTACGCAATCAGAACTGGTGCACCGATGGAAGTAGTGGAAAATCTTCAAGCGATCGAAGATGAAGGAGAAATTTATGACGCAATCGACGAGATCTGGAGTGATTATCCTACAGACGAGGATTATCTTTGGAACGAAGACGAATATTAATTAAAGCATTAAGCTTTAAGCGATAGCTTAGAGCTTTTTTGCCCTTTTTAAATATCAATTTTGCACGATAAGTGTTATTAAAAACGCTTAAAGTATATCGCTTTAGGCATAAAGTAAAAAATTTATGAGTTTTTTAAACAAAGTTCTTAAGGGGTTTTTGGGAGACAAGAAAGCGCAGGACCTAAAAGAAGTAAAAAAAGTTGTAACAAAAATCAAAGCTGTTGAGCCAGGAATTCAGCAATTGTCTGATGATGGTTTAAGAGAGAAAACTGCTGAGTTTAAAGAAAATATTAAATCTGCAACCAGCAACATCACAGCTCAAATAGAACAGATTCAAGAGCAGATAAAAAATTCAACAAACGTTGACGAAAAAGAAGCTCTTTTTTCAAAGATTGAGACTCTAAAGAAAGAATCATACGAAATTGAAGAAAAAGTTCTAGGCCAAATTCTTCCTGAAGTTTTCGCTTTGGTAAAAGAAACTGCAAGGAGATGGGCTCAGAATGGAGAAATCCGTGTAACAGCTTCTGACTGGGACAGACAGTTGGCTGCTATGGGAAAAGATTTCGTAGAAATTCAGGGAGATCAAGCTGTTTGGAAAAACTCATGGGATGCTGCCGGAACACCTGTAAACTGGGATATGGTACATTACGATGTTCAGTTTATCGGAGGGGTTATTCTTCACAGTGGTAAAATTGCCGAAATGGCAACCGGTGAAGGTAAAACGTTGGTAGGTACGCTTCCTATTTTCTTAAATGCACTTCCTGCAAGAGGAGTTCACGTGGTAACAGTGAACGACTATCTTGCCAAAAGAGACTCGGCGTGGATGGGACCATTGTACCAATTCCACGGAATGAGCATCGATTGTATCGATAACCACCAACCGAACTCAGACGGAAGAAGAAAAGCATACAATTCTGATATCACTTACGGAACCAATAACGAATTCGGTTTCGATTATTTGAGAGATAACATGGTAACTTCACCTTCAGAACTGGTACAAAGAGAATTAAACTTTGCTATCGTGGATGAGGTTGACTCTGTATTGGTAGATGATGCAAGAACACCGTTAATTATTTCAGGTCCGGTTCCTCAAGGAGACAGACAGGAATTTGATGTTCTGAAACCTTCTATCGACAGAATCGTTGAAGTTCAGAAAAAAACGGTTTCTACCATCTTTAATGAAGCGAAAAAATTAATCGCTGCAGGAAAAACAAAAGAAGGAGGATTCAAATTGCTTCAGGCATACAGGGGTCTTCCTAAAAACAGACAATTAATTAAATTCTTATCGGAAAGCGGAAACCGTGCATTGCTTCAGAAAGTTGAGGCTCAGTATATGCAGGACAACAACCGTGATATGCCGATCGTAGATAAAGATCTTTACTTCGTAATCGAAGAAAAGAACAATCAGGTTGACTTGACAGACAAAGGTGTTGAATACATGTCTCAAGGAAACTCTGATCCCAACTTCTTCGTTCTTCCGGATATCGGAACTGAAATTGCCGAAGTGGAAGCTAAAAATTTATCTAAAGAAGATGAATTTGAAGCTAAAGAAAGACTTTTCTCTGATTTTGCTGAAAAATCTGAAAGAGTTCACACCATGAGCCAATTATTGAAAGCCTATACATTATTCGAAAAGGATGATGAGTATGTAGTCATTGATGGTGAAGTAAAAATCGTTGACGAGCAGACCGGTCGTATCATGGAAGGAAGACGTTATTCTGACGGTCTTCACCAAGCGATCGAAGCTAAAGAAAACGTAAAAATCGAAGCAGCAACCCAAACTTTTGCAACCGTTACCCTTCAGAACTATTTCCGTATGTACAACAAACTTGCGGGGATGACTGGTACTGCTGAAACGGAAGCGGGTGAGCTTTGGGAAATCTATAAATTAGACGTTGTGGTAATTCCTACCAACCGTCCGATTTTAAGACATGACAGACAGGATTTAGTTTTCAAAACTAACAGAGAAAAATATAACGCTGTAATTGAAGAAATCGAAAGATTAACAGCTGCAAAAAGACCTGTATTGGTAGGTACAACTTCGGTTGAAATCTCTCAATTACTTTCTAAAGCGCTTCAATTAAGAAAAATTCCTCATCAGGTTCTTAACGCGAAACTTCACAAAAAAGAAGCGGAAATCGTTGCAGGAGCAGGTCAACCGGGAGTTGTGACAATTGCAACGAACATGGCGGGTCGTGGTACCGACATTAAGCTTTCTAAAGAAGTAAAAGAAGCCGGAGGTTTGGCAATTATCGGTACTGAAAGACACGACTCAAGACGTGTTGACAGACAGCTGAGAGGTAGAGCTGGACGTCAGGGAGATCCGGGAAGTTCACAGTTCTATGTGTCTTTGGAAGACAACTTGATGCGTCTATTCGGTTCTGAAAGAATTGCTAAAATGATGGACAGAATGGGTCACAAAGATGGTGAAGTTATTCAGCATTCTATGATCTCTAAATCTATTGAAAGAGCTCAGAAAAAAGTAGAGGAAAATAACTTCGGAACAAGAAAAAGACTTCTTGAGTATGATGACGTGATGAACAAACAACGTGACGTTATCTACAAGAGAAGAAAGAATGCTCTATTCGGGGATCACTTAAAGTATGATATCACCAATATGATTTTCGATGTTGCTAATTCTATCGTTGCGAAAGGAAAGGCTACAGGAAATTATAAAGATTTCGAATATGAAATCATCAAAACGTTCACCATGGAATCTCCTGTTTCTGAGAATGATTTCAAGAATAAAAATGTTCAGGATTTAACGAATATTTTATTCAAAGCAGCTCAGGAAGATTATCAAATGAAACTGAACTTATTGAAAGAGAAATCATTCCCTATTATTGAGAATGTGTACCAAAATCAAGGTTCTATGTTCAAAATGATTCAGGTTCCATTTACAGACGGTCACAAAACCATGACCATCGTTGCAGATCTTAAAGAAGCTTACGATACTCACTGTGAAAGTTTAGTGAATGATTTTGAAAAGAATATTACTTTATCTATCATTGATGAAAACTGGAAACTTCACCTTCGTGAAATGGATGATTTAAGAAGATCTTCTCAAGGTGCTGTTTACGAGCAGAAAGATCCGTTGGTAATTTACAAACAAGAATCTTTCCACTTATTCAGTGAAATGATTGACAAATTGAACAAAGAAATTATTTCATTCTTGTACAAAGGAGAAATTCCTGCATAAGAAAAATAATTAATTCATCATATAAAACCCGCATCAATAAATATTGTTGCGGGTTTTTGTTATTCACTGTATAATATTTTTATGATAAATATCAATGTGATCTCTTATTTAGAATAATTAAAAACAATATCTTTGCAAAAATTTTTGTTTCATGAAAAATGTACTGATCTGTGCCTCATTGTTGGGTTCTGTGCTAAGTTTTGCCCAGGAAAAAAAAGATTCTACAAATACTAAAAAAATAGAAGAAGTAATTGTAAATGCCATTCTGAAAAAAGATTCAGAATACACCAACAAAATGCCCTTAAAGGCTATTGAAAATCCGCAGCTATTTTCTACAGTTGACAAGATATTTTTCGAAAATCAAATGATTTATTCAGTAGATGATGCGTACAGAAATGTAACAGGGATTCAAAAAATGTGGAGTGCTACAAACAGAGCCGGAGATGGAGGAGCTTATATTGCCTTAAGAGGTTTTGTATCTAATAATTCTTTAAGAGATGGTATGGTTGCTCCGGTTACAACATCAATTGATGCAGTAAACGTAGAAAAGCTTGAAGTCTTGAAAGGTCCTTCTGCAACTTTATATGGGAGTAATGTCACATCTTATGGAGGGGCGGTTAACAGAATTACGAAAAAGCCCTATGATACATTTGGTGGAAATGTTTCTTTGATTGGAGGAAGTTATAATTATTATAGAGCACAGGCAGACATTAATGCACCTCTTACCAAAAATAATAAACTCATGTTCCGTGTAAATACAGCATATACGAACACCGGAACTTTTCAAAAAACAGATGCAAAAAATACTTACACAGCATTTACGCCATCATTACTATATAAGGTAAATGATAAATTAAGTTTAAGCTTAGAGTATGAAATGTTCGATACAAAAGCAACCCCTGAACAGTCATTTTTCTATTTATCAAAAGCCACAACAGGAGTTGATAATGCCAAAGACCTGGAAAAATTAGGATTGGATTACAAACAATCTTACTATGGCGATGGAATGTACACGACGGCTAGAGTGAGAAACCTTTTTGGACAGGTTAATTACAAGATTAATAACAATATCCGTTCAACGACTAATGTAAGTTCTGCCTATACTTTTTCAAATGGATATAATCCGTACTTCACGGCATACTTAAATCCGGCAGATAATCAATTATATGTAAGCAGAGCCGACCAATCCACCGATCACAGTAAAAAAACATATTTCCAGGTTCAGCAGAATTTCAATTTTGATTATAAATTTGGAAACGGTATGCGTAACAGAACTGTTGTTGGATTCGATTTCCAGAACATCAAGAATACTTTACGCTACAAATATCTTACACAAGGATTTATCACGCCTGATGTTCCGGCAAACGGTTATGATTATGCTGGTACTTTTAATTCTGAAACATTAGCAGCAGCTTATCAAAATCTGCCTGTAAGTACATACGATCAATTAGATGAACAAAATACTTACAGCGGATATATTGCCAACGTATTTACCCCAGTTACTGGGCTTAATATTATGGCAGCAGTACGATATGAAAGCAACGAATTTAAAGGGGGAACTTTATGGATCAACGAAGTGAAACCTTTTAATCAATCTGCTTTTTCTCCAAAATTCGGGGTAGTCTATGAGATTATTAAAGATAAGTTCTCTGTTTTTGGAAATTATCAAAATAGTTTCAAGAGTTATGGCTATTATTTCACCGATGCAGCAGCAAATACTGCATTATCAGATCCTGAAAGAGCCAATCAGTTCGAAGGAGGTTTCAAAGGAAGCTTATTGAGAGGAAAAGTAAATGCAACTTTAAGTTATTATAACATTAAAGTGAAAAACTCATTATACACATTAGGATATATCCCAGGAACATTCAATGCGTATCAAAACCCAGCTGGAAAAGTAGAAAGTAAAGGAGTAGAATTAGAAGTTAATGCTTATTTAGTAAAAGGATTATCTTTAGTTGGAGGCGTAAGTTATAATGACTCTAAATATATCTCTTCCGATCCTGTAACACAAGGAAGAAGACCCGGTACAGCTGGTTCACCATGGTTAGCAAGTTTATATGCAAGTTATCAGATTCTTGATGGTAACTTAAAAGGGTTAGGCTTCGGGATTGGCGGAAACTACGCCAACGATCATAGAGAAATTAACAATAATATTTTAGATTCAAATAACAATGTTATTGGCGAAAGTATCTTCATTCTTCCAAAATATCTTGTGTTAAATGCCAGTGCATTCTACGATACAAAGAAATTCAGAATTGGTGTAAAAGTTGACAACTTTACCAATCAGCATTATTGGGTAGGTTTCACCACTGCAAATCCACAGCAATTGATAAACGCCTTAGGAAGCATTACTTATAAATTTTAATCTTTAAAATACAATGACTATTCCTGAGCTTTCAGGAATAGTTTTCTTTTAAATGAAAAAGAAACATCATCATAAGAAGAATCCTTCGCTGATAAAAAAATGGTCTGCCAAACTGCATTTGTGGTTTGGCTTATCCGTTGGCCTCATTGTTTTTATTGTTTCTCTAACGGGTACAATGTATGTTTTCAAAGACGAAATACAGGGTGTTCTCAGAAAAGACGTTATATACGTTAAACCGGAAACTGTTACTCAGAAACCGATGCCCATTGAACTTCTTAAAGAAAAGATCTCTTTGGAAGTCAATGAAAAATATCCTGTCAGTTCGGTGGAGATTCCTTTAGATAAAAACAAATCTTACGAATTTCTCATTTACGAAAAAAATAAGAAGGGCTGGAATTATTTTAATGAAGTAAAGATCAACAAACTAATTTACGTCAATCAGTATACAGGAGAAATCTTGGGAATTTACGACGAAAAATATGACCTCTTCCCTATTCTGAAATCGATCCACTGGAGTTTACTTCTGAAATCTGATTGGGGAGCATATGTAGTAGGAATTCCGGTCGTATTGTTCATTATCATGCTGATTACGGGAATTATTCTTTGGTGGCCTAAAAATAAAAAAGCAAGAAAAAGCCGTCTTTCATTTGACTGGAAAAACGTAAAAACATGGAAGCGAAAAAATTATGACCTTCACAATGTTTTAGGTTTCTATGTATCATTCATTGCTTTACTCATAAGTCTTACCGGAATCTATTTTTCCTATCCTTGGGTCAAAAATGTATTTAATCTTACTTTGTCAGGTGCTTTGGAACTTCCAAAAGAAAGAGAGATCAAATCACAGGATTCCCTATTAGCAAAAAACAGTTCAGTATATGATTTAGCTGTACAGCAGACAAAACAATTATATCCCGAATCATCAAGCTTCAGAATTCCGCTAAACGGAAAGAACAAAAAAGGGAAAAAATTAAAAAGCATCCCTGTCACGGTTTATCAGAAAGACGGAAGATTCAGTGAAAGAAGCTTTATTGCTTTTGATAAATATTCGGGAAAACTATTATCAAATAAACCTCATCAAAAACTGTCGAACGCCGAAAAATATTCCAATGCCAATTATGACATTCATACAGGTTCATATTTTGGATTGTTTGGAAAGATCATTTGGTTTCTGGCTGGATTGATCTGCACCTCATTACCTGCTACAGGATTTTTGATCTGGTGGGGGAAATATAAAAAACAAGGAAAGAAAACATCATGAAAAAGGCTCTTTTGTCAGTTGCTTGCTTAGGATCTGTCACTATTTTTGCACAGAAAACAGACAGTTTAAAAACCTCTAATGTAGAAGAAGTGGTACTTACCGCTTCAAGAAAAAAAGAGAATATCAAAGAAATACCGAGTTCTGTTACCATTGTCAATCAAAAGCTGATTCAGTCACAACTGACCGTAAACTCAGATATTACAAGTATTTTACAATATACCGTTCCCAGTTTGGCAACAAGCTCAGGACAGACTTCCAATACCGGACAAACATTGAGAGGGCGCCAGGTTTTAGTCCTAATTGATGGAATTCCACAATCGACACCTCTTCGAAACGGAGCCAGAGATTTAAGATCAATCGACCCTTCTGTTATTGAAAGAATTGAAGTCATTAAAGGAGCCTCATCAATCTACGGAAACGGTGCAGACGGAGGGATCATCAATTATATTACAAGAAAAAGCAGTTCTGATAAAAAGATTTCGGGAATTTCTCAGGTTGGTATTACAGGACAGCCTTATGGCGGAACACTAGGTTACAGAGCGAGCCAACTGCTCACAGGAAGCTTTGCCAAAAAGTTTGATTATGTTGCTTCATTCGCTTATGAAAGAACAGGTTACATGAAAGATGCCGATGGTGTGAATTTAAGCCCGACGTACAGCCCTGCAAAAATGAACAACTACAACGGAATGTTGAAGTTAGGCTACAACATCGATGATAATCAAAGAATTGAAGCCTCTTATATTGGATATGCTTCAAAATCTGACTTAAATTTAGGCTTAAAGACCGGAAAATACGGCATCACTCCGACTATTGGTGAAGGAGAAGGCAAAAATCTGGAAACCACTCCACAAGGAACGCCCAGAAACCACAACCTTAAACTAAGCTACGACAATAAAAACATATGGAAAGGAACTTCTTTGAACGTAAACCTTTACATGCAGGATTTCAGAACTGTGTATGGGTACAGTGATACCTTCTTAAATGGCGGACAGTCTAACGTTATTTCCAAAAAATACGGAGCAAGAGCCAATTTTGATACGCAACTTTGGAATGCACAGAATTCCCAGGCAGAAGTTATTTATGGAGTTGATATCCTGAACGATCAGACCGTTCAGAAACTGGAAGACGGCCGTTACTGGACTCCAGACATGAACATGACAAACATTGCCCCTTTTGCTTTGGTTAAAATAGATTTATTAAAGAAAATTACAATCAAAGGAGGGCTTAGATATGAAAATATGAAAGTGAAAGTTGGAGATTTCAGCACCCTTTCAACTGTAAAATCAGACGGAACTTTCACAAAAAGTATTTTCGTAACCGGAGGTAACCTTGAGTACAATGCATTGGTTGGAAACATCGGAATCCGTTACAACATCAATCCAATGATTAATGTTTTCGGAAGTTTTTCTCAGGCCTATTCCATCAACGAATTAGGAAGAATTTTGAGAACTTCAACTGCAGATACGATCACCAATCTTGAAACCAAGCCTATTATCGTTAATAATTACGAATTGGGAGCCACCGGACAAATTACAAAATGGCTGAATTATGAAGTTACTTCTTATGTAAGTACTTCAAAATTGGGAGCATCTTTTATTCAAAGTCCGGACAGAGCCTTGACCATTCAGAGAGCTCCGGAAGTTGTGTATGGAGTTGAAGGTTTCTTACATTTCAATCCTACCGGCTGGATCAATTTCGGAGGAAGCTACAGCTGGATGGAAGGGATTACTTCCCCTAAAGATGATGGAGATTATTCAACAAAAATTAATAACAGCAGAATATCTGCTCCTAAAGTTTTAGCGTATGCACAGGTAAAGCCATTGCAGAAACTTTCTGTCGGATTAGATATGCTTCATGCTTTCGGACAAGACAGATTTGAACCTAATGCAAAAACAGGTTTATATGTATATGGGGAAGGAAAAGTTCCTGAATACACCGTGTTCAACTTTAAATCAAGCTATGATGTCAATAAAAGCTGGAAAGTTTCTTTAGGAATCGAAAACGTATTCAATAAAATGTATCAGCCTGCTATTGCATGGTGGAGTGCAAGAGATGCCGATTTCACCAACTCTTTAGGAATGAGAGGGACTTTCATGGTTGAATATAGATTTTAATGAAATCGAAAGACTTGCAATTTATAAGCATTCTAAATAAAAATTAAAAGACTTATCTTTACCGAACTTAAGGAAAATATGCAGAAAAAACATCATCATAAAAAAAAGCCTAGCTTATTTAAAAAATGGACAGGAAAACTGCATTTGTGGCTGGGTCTTGGAGTTGGATTTCTAATCTTTATTATCTCTATTACAGGAGCTTTATATGTTTTTAAAGATGAGATTGAAAACTTTACCCGTAAAGATGTCATCTATCATAACGAACAAAATATAGAGCATAAACAAGTTCTTCCGATCCGGGTGCTGGAACGCGCAGTGGTAGATCAGGTGAAAGAAAAATATCCTGTTCACTGGGTGAATATTCCGATCGATAAAAAGATGTCTTATCTTTTTTACTGGTATGAACACAATCCGAAAGGCTGGAATTATTTTGATGAATTTCCCATCTATAAAGCAGCTTATGTAAACCCATACAACGGAAAAGTTTTAAGAACATACGACGAGAAAAACGGATTCTTCCAGATCGTAAAAATGATCCACTGGAGCTATCTTTTGAAACAGGAATGGGGAACTTATCTTGTAGGAATTCCGGTGATTATTTTCGTAATCATGCTGATTTCCGGGATTATCCTTTGGTGGCCCAAAAATAAAGCTGCCAGAAAACAGCGTTTCTCTTTCAAATGGCAGAATGTGAAAAGTTGGAAAAGGAAAAACTATGACCTTCATAATATTCTAGGATTTTATGCTTCTATTTTTGCTTTAATTTTTTCATTAACCGGACTATTCTATGCATTTTTTGTCGTTCAGGCTGCATTTTACTTCATCTTTTCAGGAGGAAAAACGACTTACCCGGACTTTTCATCCATTAAAACGAAAGCTCCGATTGAATTAAGAACAGAAGGAACTTTAGATAAAATCAGCAATACCGTTAAAGCAAAATATCCGGATTCTTACGGCTTTTCAATTGATCTTGGCCATGAGCACATGGATGATCATGAACATCCGAATTTCGAGGTGTATGTGAAACATTTATCCTACTCTTATCATAAAAGCAGCAGCTTAATTTTTGATGAAAACTCAGGAGAATTGCTTCACACTCACGACATGAAAGACAAAAATTTCGGTGAAAAAACAGTTGGAGCGAACTATGATATCCACGTCGGATCGATTTTAGGACTTCCCACAAAGATCGTTGCTTTCATTGTAAGTTTGATATGTGCCTCATTACCAGTTACCGGCTTCATGATCTGGTGGGGAAGAAGAAAAAAGAAAACACCCAAAACCGTTTAAATATTTTTTTAAATAAATATGCGGTTAATCGTCTAATAACTAAGATCTTTTTTATAATTTTAGCCTTTTAGAATTTTAAGCATAGAAATGTCATTAGTAGATTTGTCAAAACACGTTGCGCTGGGAATTGATATTGGCGGAACAAACACAAAATTTGGAGTGGTCAACCACCGAGGTGAAGTTCTTGAAAAAGGAAATATCCGAACGGATGCCTACGCTACTGTAGAAGAATATATTGACGCTTTATACGAAGCTGTTCATCCCATGATTGACAGCCACGGAAAAGAGAAAAATTTTGATGGAATAGGAGTAGGTGCTCCAAATGCCAACTACTATACAGGAACAATAGAACAGGCTCCCAATTTACCATGGAAAGGGATCATTCCTTTTGCAGAATTAATGAAAGCTAAGTTTGGGTTGCCTTGTACAATTACCAATGATGCGAACGCCGCAGCCATAGGAGAAATGCTTTTCGGAGCAGCCAGAGGAATGAAAGATTTTATCATGATTACCCTAGGAACAGGTGTCGGAAGCGGAATCATTGCAGGAGGTAAGTTAATTTACGGCCACGATGGATTTGCTGGAGAATTGGGGCACACCATCGTAAAACCAGGCGGAAGAAAACACTGGAGTACAGGTTCTGAAGGAAGCCTTGAAGCGTATGCTTCTGCAACAGGTATTTCTATTACGGCAAAGAAAATGAGAGCTGAATTCCCTGAATCTATCCTCAACCAATATCCTGAAGAAGCCATTAATTCTAAAACAGTACATGAATGTGCTTTGAAAGGAGATCCAATCTCTATTGAAGTTTTCAGGTATACAGGACAGAAATTAGGTGAAGCATTAGCCAACTTTGTGATGTTCTCTTCTCCAGAAGCGATTCTTTTATTTGGAGGGGTAATCAAAGCAGGTGATTTTATTCTAAAGCCTACCAAACTTCATATGGAAAGAAATCTTCTTCCTATTTTCAGAAATAAAGTAAAATTGGTTTTCAGTGAACTGGACGAAGCGGATGCTGCCATTTTGGGAGCAAGTGCTTTGGTTTGGGAAAAGTAATGAAAAGCTATTTTAAAGAATATTGAGCATCCTTTTTAGGGTGCTTTTTGTTTTTATATAAATTGTGTAAAGATTTGTTGTTTAATTTTAAACACAAAGATTTCTGTTATTATCGTTTTAACTTTTAGACGGCAAAGGCAAATAAATTCACACGCGAAGCTACTGTTTGTTACTGCTTCATCCAATCAACCTGTTGATTCTTCTTTGCTCACTTGAAATACTACAGTTTTAAAGTAAACTCTTTGTGTTAAAAATTTCATCTCGCTGATTATGCAGATCAAGCAGATAGTTGTATTCCATTTTTATTCAAAAACAATTTGCCACATCTATGATTACAATTCATTTTTAGAAAATAGAAGTAAGCATACATTGGAAAAGTTTTTCATATTTTTGATCTGCTTTTCTCCACAAATTCAATTTATAAAAGAGAAAAAATTTAATACAATAATCAACATAAAATGGATAACAATAATTTAGAGCAAATCACTTTTGGCGGCGGGTGTTTCTGGTGTGTGGAAAGCTGCTTTAATATGCTGAAAGGAGTAAAATCTGCTATTTCCGGATATTCCGGAGGACATAAAGACAAGCCGACTTATCAGGAAGTCTGCACCGGAGAAACGGGACATGCGGAAGTTGTGCAGATCACTTATGATCCGACGATTATTTCTTATGAGCAATTGATGGATGTCTTCTTTTTCCTTCACGATCCCACCCAACTAAACAGACAAGGGAATGATATCGGAACGCAGTACCGTTCTGTAATCTATTATAAAGACGATGCTGAAAAAGCAAAAGCCGAAGAAGCCATTAAAGTCTCTATAGAATCCGGAAGATGGGCAGGAACGTATGTAACAGAGTTAACGAAATTCGATAAATTCTGGCCTGCTGAACAATATCATCAAGGGTATTACAACGAAAATCCAACTCAGCCATACTGCAGTGCTGTAGTCGGACCAAAAATTCAGAAATTCAAAAAGCATTTCGGTGAACTGGGAATGCTGAATGCAGAATAGAAACCAAACAAAATTTTAAAGAAAATGATCCAATTTATTTTAATGCTACTAGGACTAGCATTCGGAAGTCATCATGCAAATACAACAACGTATGGCAATAATCAAACAACAGTATTAATACAAAAAGAATCTACTCCTAATACAGGAATAAGCCCTGGAGATGGTGGACCTGGAAGTGGAGGTGGAACAACTGGAGACACAGGACAAACTCCTCCTCCTTTTACAAATCCTTAAATAAAAAGGACAGATATTTACGATCTGTCCTTTTTAGTGTTTTGAAAATAAATCATTCCACATATTGTGTGTCAAGTTTCTTCTTGTCGGCATTACTTCCTGCATACTTTTTTATCATATGTTCTGTGGCATCTTTTAAGCTTTTTCCATTATTCGGGTTTATACCATCCATTGTAAAAAACTCCACTTTATTATCAGATTTTGTACACCAGGAATTTCCTAATCCGTTTTCTATAGTTAAAGTATCTGGTCTGGTAATCTTCTTAAAGTATTTCAATTTTACAGTATCAACTGGTATTAATTGATGCTTAGGGTTTTTATCATTACAAGACGTTATTTTATATTCATTTCCATCCCAGTACATACATTTTGATTTATTAAATATTTCAGAATTACCTCCATATGCCAATCCTGCAACTAATGTCAACACTAAAGCCCCTATACCCATTCCGTTTTTTGCCATTTGGGGAATATTAAAAACAGGACTATTTGTCACTGTTATAATTACTTGATTAATCTTATCAGATATCATATCACCAAAGCCTAGTTTAAATGTTGTTGACCCATCTCCTCCTTCTACACTTACATTATTACAGAAATCATTAAAGTTATTATATCCAATGTATTTACTTAAATAATCTAAAGCAAGATCATCAATATTATAGTCTGTATTGTCTTCTACTAAATTTTTATAATATCTTACATAAGCTCTCTCTTCTCTTTCAAAACCGTATCGATCTTCAAAAAGTGAACTTAGATATGACCCAATTGAGCTTTTGTTTCCGCGAGGAATTTCATTTTTTGCTGTTTCAAACGCTGTTTTCACTAAAAATCTTTTCTTCTCATACATAATTTTCAGGTATTAAATATTCGCTGTCCAAATTAGACAAAAACAGGACAAATAAATTACGGTTTACCGTAAAAACCAAACATTTACAACCCTTCAACTGTCCATCGTCTGTCCATAGATTCTAGCATATCTATACGATATTTGTAAAAGAAATCAAGATCAAAAATAAAATCTAAAATCAAAGACCTGATTTCAAAAATTGCCAGATAGAACGGAAGAAAACTCCGGGTTGGGAAGCAGATGTTTCTCTTCCGTTTTTGATGGTTCACTTCCCAAAAAATTTAAGAAGCGCTTCGAAATTTTAATCGTGTACAGCTCGGGATACATATTCCGAGAGGAAGAAAAACAATTTCAACTTCAAAATTTTTAAACAATGTTACAATTAATATTGATGCTATTGGGAATGGCATTCGGACACAATAATACAAATACAACAACATGTGATGACAATCAAACACCAATAACAGTGCAAAGTGACACCGATCCGGGCACAGGAATAAATCCTGGAGATACAGGAGGAGAAACAGGGCCAACGCTACCTCCAAAAAAATAATAAAAATAAAGACCATTCTTTTTAGAATGGTTTTTTTTAATTTAGTAAAATGATAAAATATTTATTCCTTTTTCTTGTTTTCTTTATTTCTTGTGAGGAAAAAACACAAAATATCTCAGATATTCCTAATGGAGATAAACTTTATGACGAAGGTATTGCTCTTCTTCAAAAAAATGATCTTGAAGCATATAAAAAGTTCCAACTTGCAATTAGTTATTATAGTAAACAAAAAGATTACTCCAATATTTCAAAGAGCTTAATTTGCCAAGCTATTGCACAGCAAGGAAGAGGAGATATTTTTGGGGCAGAAGCAACTTTAGTTGAGGCTTTAAAAATAATGAAAGATAATGATGAAAGTCTTTTTTCCATATATGATACGATGGCAAATTTAAAATTAGACCAAAAAGAATATACTAAAGCTATTGAATGGTACAATAAGGCTCTATCTCAAAAAATAGAATCAGAAGAATCAAGAATAAGTATCTTGAACAACAAGTCTGTAGCTACATTTAAGTTAGGTAAATATTCTGAAGCATTAAATATTCTACAAAAAATTGATTTAACTAAAGTACTAGACATCAAACTAAACAATAGAATAAAAGAAAATATTGAATTTGTCAGATGGCTAAAGAATAAGAACTATCCAGCACAAGGAAAGCTCGAGGAACTAGCAAAATTAAAGTTGAAAAATTTTGATTTTTGGGGACTTAATTCAAGTTTTGCACACTTATCAGATATTAATAAAGCTTCAGACACTCAAAAATCTTTATATTTTGCAAAGAAGATGCTTGAAATTGCTAGAAAAAATAAAAGTCCTGAAGATAGATTAGAAGCTATTGAACGAATCATTTTGGTTGACAATCCTACGAACTCCAAAGATTACTTCAATCAATATAAAATTCTTGCCGATAGTATTCAATCCAGTAGAAATGATTATAGAGCAAGGTTTGCTTACATTAAATATGACACCGAGAAAAAAGATGCCGAAAATCAAAGTTTAAAACTCAAAGACGCCGAAAACAAAATTGATATATTATATAGAAACATCGGTATTACAGCTTTAGTATTAGCGTTATTCGGCGGAAGTTTTTACTACGTCAAAAGAAAAAATCGCCTTCAACAAGAAAAAGAAATAGAAGTAAAAAACACACAGCTTAAGATGTCAAAAAAAGTTCATGATGTCGTTGCCAATGGACTTTATCATATGATGATTGATGTTCAGAATAATCCTGAAATGGATAAAACAAGAATTCTTAATGATATTGAAAAAATGTATGAAGAATCCAGAGATATTTCTCATGAAAATATTGCAGAGAAAGATTTCGCACTACGTTTTATCAATATGATTACTTCTTATTCTTCCGATACACAAAAAGTTTTACCGGTAGGATATAAAGAAAATATCTGGGAAAATATTTCGTATAATACACAACTTGAAATTTACTATATCTTGAGAGAGATTCTTGTGAATATGCGAAAACACAGCCACGCAAAATTAGCTTCAGTAAAATTTGAAAAAGACAGTAATAAGCTTAAAATCAGATATACAGATAACGGCATAGGAATTAATGATTTAGATCAGCAAAGAGGAACCGGGATCCATAATACGGAAAACCGTATTGAGAATATAGGAGGACATATTACTTTTGAAAAAAATCCTTCAGGAGGATTAATCATTCTAATAACTATTCCAATATAATCAAAATATGTTTAAAAAAGTCCTTATAGCCGAAGATCACGAAGTCAGAAATTTGGGAGTTATAAATGCTCTTTCAGAATTGCAGATTCAGAATTATGATTTTGTAAGTTATTGCGATGATGCATTGCAAAAAATAAAAACAACACCCAAAAATACACCTTACGACCTATTAATCACTGATTTATCATTTGACAAAGATCATATAGTTCAAAAAATAAATTCAGGGCAGGAACTCATAACAGAAGTTAAAAAGATCTATCCTAATTTAAAAGTCATTGCTTTTTCTATTGAAAAAAGGCCAAAAGAGATTGATGATCTTTTTAAAGTTCAAGAGATTAATGGCTTTGTGAGTAAAGGAAGAAATGACGGCAAAGAGCTTAGGAATACCATAAAAAAAGTTTTTTCAGGTGAAACGGTAATTCCACAAGAGATTTTAAACTCTATCAGAAATACATCTTTCCAGTTCACAGACTATGATGAAACCCTTATTGAACTCCTTGCAAAAGGCTGGAAACAAAGTGAAATCGAGAAACATTTCAAAGAAAAGAAAATAACACCTGACAGCAGAAGCGCAATAGAGAAAAGGCTTAATGATCTTCGTTTTGAGCTTGGCGCCAAGAACA
Organism: Chryseobacterium tagetis; assembly: GCF_016735585.2. Taxonomy (GTDB): domain Bacteria; phylum Bacteroidota; class Bacteroidia; order Flavobacteriales; family Weeksellaceae; genus Chryseobacterium; species Chryseobacterium tagetis. The sequence continues at coordinate 701,514 of NZ_JAERSE020000002.1, read as the reverse complement.
ACATTGAATTGATTGTTATGTGTAAAGATATTGGTATTATATAATTTATTTTCCTACAAAGAATAAAACCTTTCAGTATTACTGGAAGGTTTTTTTATTAAATACTTCTCATTTATGGTTTTCCGTAATGTATCAAAATCTAATGCTCATATTTTTGGAGTGTTAAATAAAAAACAATTATGGGAAAATTTATTATCACTCAAAGAATTAATAATGAGTATCAATTCAATCTGAAAGCCGGAAATGGCGAAATTATTTTAACCAGTGAAGGATATGTTCAGAAAGCCTCTTGCCAAAAAGGAATTGAATCTGTAAGGATCAACTCTCAGGATGATTCCAAGTATGACAGAAGAGTGGCTGTAAACGGAAAGGAATATTTTGTATTAAAAGCAAGAAACGGTGAAATCATTGGAAAAAGCCAATTATACAGCTCAAAACCCGGAATGGAAAGCGGGATTGCTTCTGTAAAATCGAATGCTCCGACTGCTGAAGTTATTGATGAAACTTTAAAAAACTAACCGCATGGATCTTAAAATCAAACTAGAACAGCTTCATCAAAAAGTAGCCGGATTAAAGGAACAGATCGGAACAGAAGAAGCCACAAAAAATGCTTTTGTAATGCCTTTTATACAGATCCTGGGATATGACATTTTCAATCCTACAGAAGTTGTTCCGGAACACGTTTGTGACATCGGAACGAAAAAAGGAGAAAAAGTAGATTATGTCATTAAAAACAATGATGAGCCGATTTTTATTATAGAATGCAAACACTGGAAAGAAAATGCGGATGCTCACAATTCTCAGCTTCACCGCTATTATCACGTTTCCAAAACACGATTCGGAATTCTTACCAATGGGATCATCTATAATTTTTATACTGATCTTGAAAAAACCAATATTATGGACGAGAAACCTTTTCTTACCATCAATCTTGAAGACCTGAAAGACAGCTCAATAAAAATTCTGGAAAGCTTTACCAAAACAGGCTATAATCTGGAAAACATTTTAGATTCTGCAGAAGCCTTAAAATACATTAAAGCTATTCGAAAAGAATTTGAAAAAGAAATAGAAAATCCTTCTGATCAGCTTATCAAGCTTTTAGTAAGCCGTTTTTTTGACAAACCGATCAATGCCAACAGACTGGTTTATTTTAAAGAATATACTAAAAAAGCATTGACCACATCCATCAACGAATCCATTAGTTTTAGATTAAAATCTGCTTTGAGCATCAATGAGCAAATCGAAAAACATGATGATAAAAACATAAAACCTGTTGATGAAAATAATGAATCTCCAAAATTCATTACGACTGAAGAAGAATCCGAAGGTTTTCAAATTGTAAAAGCAATTTTGAGAGAAAAAATCTCCTCAGAAAGAATTGCACCACGAGATACTCAATCTTATTTTGGGGTTTTATTGGATGACAACAACAGAAAACCTCTCTGCAGATTACATTTTAATACCACCAATAAATATTTGGAGCTATTTCACAACGGAAAAGATTCCGGCGAAAAAATGCAATTAGGCACTCTCGATGAGATTTATAATTACCGGAATGAGCTTCATAAAACATTGGAAATTTATAATTAACCCAAACTAATAACCATGAAAACTTTCCTATTTATTCTGAAAATTCTCCGATGGAGTTTGGGAATTCTGTTTCTTTTTGTTTCATTTGGTTTATTAATAGAACAGCGTTTTGAGTTGGTAGCTGTCGTGTTGGTACTTATCTTATTTTTAATTCCGTTAACTGGTGATTTTATTATAGATAAAATAATGAAAATTAGTCTCGATGGAACTCATCAAATACTACGGAAAATCAATTATTCCGATCTTCAGACCATCTTACCCACCTATCAACAAAATGTATTGAACCACAAAAAAGCATTAACTGACAAACAAAAAATAAAGCTTGGAAAAAAAGTGTACTATAATACTTTATGCAATGTCATTTCAGATTTTAATCTAACTCAGGATAAAATACTTAAACTGAATGAAATCAAAGTATATTTCAATCTCTCTGATCAGCAGGTATTCCTTGAGAAAAATAAAATCTCGGAAAAGATCGTAAAAAATTTAGTTCAGAAATGTTATGTAGATCAAGTATTAACCGACTCAGAGAATCAACAGATAATAAATATTGCTACTTTCCTTCAGTTTCCATTAGATAAAACCGATGTGATCAAAAACAAAATCGCTTTTTCATTATTCAATACAATACTTGAAGAAAAAATATCCGATAAACGTCTTTCTCCAATGGAGGAAACAGAGCTGAAGCAGGCAACAAGGAATCTTAAAATCGACCATCAGAATATAAAAACATTTATCTCTGATCGGAAAATTAAAACCTTACAACACGCTAAGTTTTTATGGAATCTGGATCATGGTATTTTCCCACTCATTTATAACCCTCCTATCACGTTAAACAGAGATGAGCAATGCTATCTGAATATGAATGCTAAGCTTATTGAGAACAAGCTGGTTCACACAGGCTATTCTCGTACAAGTTCCAGCGTTTCTTTCAAGGTTATGAAAGGAGTGAATGCAAGAGTTGGCGGCGGAAGATATCGCCCCGTAAAAGAAAACGTAACACAGATGCATCCCGGAACTTTATTTCTAACAAATGCAAGAATCGTTTTCAATGCAGGAGGAAAAAGCTTTCAAATTCCTTTCTCCAAATTGATTTCTCATGATTTAACGGGAGGTAATTTTGAATTAGTCGTTCAGAACAAAAGCTATTCATTACGTTTAAACCGTAATGAAACCGAAATATTGTCTCTCGGATTATCCAGCTCTATCAGACAATATAGAAATGCCAATGATCACATAAAAATACAGGCAATGAGAGAAATATCTATGAATGAAGTTTTTGTATGATGATCGCAAATACGAATCAATAACTATATACTATTTAAAACATGAAAAAATTAATCCTCTTCATTATAACTTCTTTCAGTTTGTTTCTTTTAAATTCTTGTTTTAAGGCCAACGATAATGTAGGACACGACGGAAGATGTACAGGCTCTGAGTATTGTACCGCTTGTTCAAATTGTTCCCGATGTGGCCATTGCAGCGGAGGCGGAACCTGTGGCGTTTGTCGTGGAAGTTCTTCATCCGGCAATTCCACCAATAAGGCTAAAACTAAAAAAAACACAACTTCAGACTTTCATAAATCATCGAAAAACAAATCCAATAAACCTTCTAAAGTAGTTATTGATAAGATCAATATCAACCTCAATTCCAACAACAGATATATTGCCGGGATTGCAACTACTTCTATTTATGAAAAGCCTTCGAGGACATCTAAAATAATAGCGAAGGTTTCCAAAGACACCAAACTGATTCAACTTTCTAAAGAAGGAGACTGGTACAAAGTACAGGTTAAATCAAGTGCAAAAAAAGGATATGTTTATTATAAAGATGTAAAATAAATTAAAAAATGAAACCATTTCTCACCTTCTGTGCGCTATGTTGTTTCATCGGTATTTTCAGACTTCCCATAGAATATTATACTTTTCTCAGAATTCTGATATCTATTGGAGCTTTATTGGTATTATACAACACCATAAGCTTCCGACAACATTATTTCAGTATAATTTTTCTTGTCATTCTTATTCTTTTCAATCCGGTTTTTCCGATTTATCTCTATCGAAAAAGTGTTTGGATTCCGCTTGATATTATAACAGGAATTTTATTTCTGCTGATCAATTTCATAGAAAGGTCAGAGCAGAAAAAGGAAGAAGAAATTACCGAAGAAACTTCAGAGCATTTACCCTCTATACATCAAAGAACTGTTTCCAGAGACAGAATTATTAATCCTAAAAAACCAAAAGAAGAAAACCACAATGGAAAGTAACCTAATAACCGAAAATCTCAAGGCTCATTTCTTAAGGTTATATCAAATGGCTGTCTGTGACGATGATTTCAGCACCTTAGAATTGAAAATGCTTTATAAATGCGCGGAGGAAAGAGGGATCTCATCTAAAAACCTGGATGAAATTCTTATGAAACCTATTAATTTCAAAACATTAGTTCCGGAAACAATTGATGAAAAAATAGATTATCTGTATGATCTTACCGTGATGATTTGGGCAGACGGAATTGTTTCTCCCAACGAATATTCCGCTTTACAGAAATATGTCCGGATGTTCGGGTTTTTAGAAGAAAACGAAACTGCCATTGCTGATTATTTGATTGAAGCTGTGAAAACCGGAAAGAATAAAAGAGAAATTTTATACGAATTAAAAAACTAACCTACCATGGATACCACAAGCATAAAAAACTTATTTAAATTAAAAACGATTCCTATAGAGCCCAAACAGGAGCAGCTTCCCAAAACAGAGATAGATTCAGCCGACGAATCTCTTGAAGAAAATCGAAAGAGAAGTTATCACGAATTAGGATACAGAGACAGTTCGCGAACTAGCGGAAACCATTCTACCCTATTCATTTGCCTCGACAGTGTTTATTCGAAATTTCAGAATGAAGAAAAAGAAATGGTTGAAAAACAAAAAAAGCTTAAGGAATCTTATGTCAATGAGCAAAAAAACAGGGAAGCAGAAATCAAAGCTTTGACCGTCTCACAGGAAACTAAGGAAGAGCTTCTTAAAAAGAAGAACTCAGAAATTGAAAGCCATCAGCACACTATTGATACTTTGACAGGAGAGATTCTAGACCTTCCGAGAAATCCAGAGAAATACAATGTGAAAGCAACACGGGGAGCATCTGCAAAATTCGTGATTGGTTTAATTCTTTTAATTCCTATCACTTTATATTTAGGAACATTTTATATTTCGACTTCTTATTCGGCATTTTTTAAAAGTTTTGACGCCAAAAGTACTGTCATCCAAAGTGTTTTAGACGCCAATGCCTGGATAAAAGCATGGAATGACGGTTTCATTGAAGCTGCTTTTGTTACCCTGATTCCTTTTGTATTTCTTGGATTAGGCTTTCTGATTCATATGTTTGGAGAAAATAAAACAAAAGCCAATTACGTAAAACTTGGTTTATTGTTCATCATTACTTTTATCTTCGACTGTATTTTAGCGTATGAAATTGAATCGAAATTATATGACTTAAACCGTACTTTTGATTCCCCTCCATTTAACCTGACAATAGCTTTTACCAAAATTCAGTTTTGGGGAATTATTTTCGCAGGATTCATTGTTTATATCATTTGGGGGCTTGTTTTTGACTTTGTCATGAAAGAGCATCGGGAAAAAGACAAGATCAGAAGTGAACAGGAAATCAGACAGAAAAAGGTAATCTCTCTTTCAGAAAAAATCAATGCTTTGAAAAAAGAAATTGAAGAAATCACTGCCAATATCGGCAATTCAAAGGAACTGATTATCAAAACATACGGTAGAATTGAAGAACTCCAGAACATTATTGACGGAGTCATAATTCCCACCAAAGATTATAAATCTTATGCTTCAGAATATGTTCAGGGCTGGATAACTTTTATCGGAGAAAAAATAGCCGTTTCAAGAACAGAGAAACAAACCATGATTGATAGCTGTATTGAAGTCTACAACACAAATCTTGAAACTGTAGGTGCCAATTCTGACAATCAAAATTTAGTTTATTTATCCTCTTTATAATCACAATTATGAAAAATTTATTCTATTTATTAATGATTATTTCTTTGGTTTCTTGTTGCAAAGAAAAAATAGGAACTAAAAATGACAGAAAGGAAGACTCAGTCATAGTTGACCCCAACAACATCAATATCAGCATATTAATTGATTTATCCGACAGAATCGATCCATCAACCAATCCCAATCCTACAATGCAATATTTCCAACGGGATACAGAATACATCAAAGCTATTGAAAAAGGATTTCTCAATCATATTAAATCAAAAAAGATTATTACTTATGATGATCAGATGCAGGTTTTCTTCAATCCGGAACCTTCAGATCCGAAAATGAATGAATTCACAAAAGAATTAAAAGTTTCTTTCAATAGAGATACTCCAAGAAATTATTTTGATACTGTTGATAAAAAATACTCTGAATTACCATTAAATATTTATCAATCAGCCATTCATGATGGTAACTATGTTGGTTCAGATATCTGGGAGTTTTTTAAAAATAAAGTAAAAGATTATTGTATAAAAAACGATCGTAGAAATATTCTCTTCATTTTGACAGACGGATATATGTACCATCAAAACACACAATTTGCAGAAGAAAATAAAACATCTTATCTAACAAGTAAATTGATCAAAGCCAATAATCTCACCACTTCAGATTTTAAGAATGTTATCGAAAAAAATAAATATGGCTTTGTAAAAGCAAATGACAACCTGAGCAATCTTGAAGTTATCGTTCTTGGTATTAATCCCGAAAAAGGAAACCCTTTTGAAGAAGCCGTAATCAAAGAATACTGGGAAAACTGGTTCAAAGAAATGAAAATCAAAAACTATCAGATCAAATCTGCCGATCTTCCTTCCAACCTTGAACCGATTATTTTAAAAGCTATTGCAGGCAAATAAAAACACTCCATATATATTTAACTATCAAAAGAAAAGCGAGGAATTTGATTTCCCCGCTTTTTTATTTTCTCAGCATTTCCGTATGCGGAATATCGTCTTCCAAATACTTTTTTCCTGTATCTACAAATCCGAATTCGGAATAGAATTTCAATAGATAATCCTGTGCCGAAATCCTTACCTCAGAAGTATGAAAACGGTTTTCAATAGTTTCTAATGCGTATTTTATCAACTGCCTCCCTAAGTTTTTCCCTCTTGCTTTTTCAGTTGTCAACACTCTTCCGATCGAAGTTTCATCATACTTTATTCCTTTGTCGAAGATTCTGCAATTCGCTAAAACCTCTCCATCTTCTTCTGCCCAAATATGAACTGCTTTTTGATCGTAATCATCCAGATCAGGATAAGGACAATTCTGTTCAATGACAAAAACATTTATTCTTGCTTTTAAAACCGCATACAGCTCAGGAACGGTAAACTCATCAAAAGTTTTAATTTTCCAGATAATATTACTCATCGAAACTTACATTATTATTCGCCAAAAATTCATTAGTTTTCTGAATGAAACTTAAGATTTCATCACCTCCGGTTTTCTTTTCCGCAGAAGTCACATACAACTCAGGAAGATCCTCCCAGGTTTTATGAAGTTCCGCTTTATAATCCTCTACATTTTTAATGGCAATATTAGGCTTTAGCTTATCCACTTTTGTGAATACAATTGAGAATGGCACTCCACTTTCTCCACACCATTGGATAAATTCCAAATCAATGACTTGAGGTTTATGTCTGGAATCTACCAACACAAAAAGATTCACTAAATTTTTTCTGTTCAGGATATAATTCGTAATCAGCTTTTCAAAATCTTTTCTGATTGACTTTGAAACTTTTGCATATCCATACCCCGGCAAATCGGTTAAATACCAGTTTTCATTAACTAAAAAATGATTGATAAGCTGTGTTTTTCCTGGTGTTCCGGAAGTTTTTGCCAAATCTTTGTGATTCATCATTGCATTAATGAGCGATGACTTTCCAACATTAGACCTTCCGATAAATGCATACTCGGGAATGGTAGGTTCAGGACAATCTTGCCATTTTCCACTACTTTTTACAAACGTTGCTGTTTTAATAACCATTTTATAGAATATTTTAGAAAAACAAACCATTAAGAAAAAGCTCTTAATGGTCATTTTTTATTTTAATTTTAAACTTTATCTTTTATCCAGCTGTAAAGAATTTCATTGAATTCATCTGGTTTTTCCATCATCGCCGCATGACCGCATTTATCAATCCAGAAAAGGTCTGAATTTGGGATGAACTTGTGCATATCCTCTGCAACTTCAGGAGGCGTTACATTGTCCTGTTTTCCCCAGATCAGACACGTTGGTGTCAGAATCTTAGGTAAATCATTCAACATATTATGTTTGATGGCGCTTCTTGCCAGCATTACAGTTTTGATGCCCTTCATCCTGTCATTTACTACCCCGAAAACCTCATCTACCAAGTCTTCTGTAGCCACTGTAGGATCATAAAAAACCTCCTCTGTTTTTTTTCTGATATAAGAACGGTCGTTTTTTCTTGGAAAGCTGTCACCGAAAGTTCTTTCATATAAGCCGGAGCTTCCCGTAAGAACAAGATTTTTAACCAAATCTGGTCTTGCTAATGTTAAAATTAACCCAACATGACCTCCCATCGAGTTTCCGACAATGGTTACCGGACCTTCAATGTGGCTTTCAATAAATTTTATAATATATTTTGCTAAAGTCGTAAGATTGGTATTGAGTACCGGCAAATCGTAGATCGGTAACTGAGGAACATATACTTTGAAACCTCTGTTTGAAAAAAAATCTACCATCTTATCGAAATTACTCAAACCACCCATCAAACCGTGTAACAACACCAATGGATGTCCTTCCCCCGCTTCTACAAAGGTATATTTCTTTTCTTTTTTTGTACTAAATATCATATAATGCCTGTAATAAAGCCTTGCAAAAATACAAATTAAACCTCAAAAAAATTTTGATTACTCTAATTTAAAATAAAAATAACATAATAATCCTTTTTTTAGCTATTTTTTTGAAAATCTCTTTATTATGGCATAAATAGTAGCAATCACAATCTTCTTCATATCAAACAATTACATACTAAAATCTAAATCTTTAATAAAACTTATTAACATTAAGGGAAAAAGTGGGAAAAAGTGGGAAGTTTTGGAAATTATTATATAAATTTGCTCCAAATGAAAAGTTTCATTGGGACATATGAGTGTAAAATTGACGACAAAGGCCGCTTAAAAGTTCCTTCATCTTTGATTAAACAGATGGAAAACTTCGACGATAAGGCGTTTGTAGTCAAAAGATCTGTGTTCCAACCTTGTCTGGAAGTTTACCCTATGAATGCATGGGATAAATTGATGGACAAAATTAATAAACTTAACAGATTCATTAAAAAGAATGCTGATTTCATTAGAATGTTTACGGCAGGAGTAAAAACAGTTGAGCTGGACAACGCAGGAAGATTACAGATTTCCAAAGATCTGACTCATTTTGCAAATCTTCAGAAAGATATTGTGATTACAAGCGCTGGAGAATTGTTTGAAATTTGGGATAAAGAAGCCTACGAAAAGGTGATTTCTACCAATGAAGCCGATTTTGCCAGTCTTGCCGAAGATGTAATGGGCTCTTTAGATGAAGAATAATCACGCTGATTAATAAAAGCGATAAAAACACAACTTAAGTATGTATCATAACCCCGTTTTGTTGAAGCAGAGTGTAGATGATTTGGTAACGAATCCAGACGGAATATATGTAGACTGTACTTTTGGAGGAGGCGGTCATTCCAGAGAAATATTGAGCAGACTTTCAGAAAAAGGAAGATTGTTCAGTTTTGATCAGGATTTAGATGCTCTTAAAAATACAATAGACGATCCTAGATTTACATTAATCAATCAGAATTTCAGATTTCTGGAAAACTCTTTATTAATGTATGGGATTTCTCAGATAGATGGTGTTTTGGCTGACCTGGGAGTTTCTTCTCACCAGTTCGATGAAGCAGAAAGAGGTTTCTCAACAAGAAGCAACGCTCCATTGGATATGAGAATGAATGTTATGCAGGGACTTGATGCCAAAAGAGTCATCAATGACTATGAAGAAGAACAGCTTGCCGATATTTTTTATTATTATGGTGAACTGAGAGAAGCCAGAAAATTGGCCAGAGATATCGTTCATCACAGAAAAACGAAAAGCATTGAAACTACCGAAGATCTGAAAAAGCTATTCAGTTATCTTCCACCTCACAAAGTGAACAAGTTTTACGCTCAGTTATTTCAGGCAATAAGAATTGAAGTAAACCAAGAGCTTGAAGTTTTAAAAGAAATGCTTGTTCAGTCATATAATGTTTTGAAACCAGAAGGAAGACTGGTTGTCATTTCTTACCACTCTCTGGAAGACAGGCTGGTAAAAAGATTTTTGAAAAACGGAATGTTTGAAGGAGAACCTGAAAGAGACATTTACGGAAACTATAAAAAAGCATTTGAACTGGTAAAAAGTAAAGCGATCATTCCGGACGACCAGGAGATCGAAGAAAACTCAAGAGCCAGAAGTGCTAAAATGAGAACAGGAATAAAAGTATAAATGATCAACCATAAGTGATAAATGATTTCAAGCATCAATTATCATTTATTAATAATCAATTATAAAAAAGTGGCAAAAAGAACAACAAATCGCCCTCAGAAAAAATTAACTTTTATAGACATTATAAAAGGGAATTTCCTGAATCGTGATGAGATCAAAATACACTATAAGTATTTTCTCCTGTTGTTTATCCTGATGATGGCTATGATTTACAGTAACCATCTCGTCAACAAAAAGATAAAGATTGTTAATACCCTAAAAGAAGAAACTGAAGAGTATAAATCACGAAACGCTTACGCCCAAAGTAAGCTGATAAAAGTAAAAATGGAATCGGAGTTGGGGAAAGAGGTTGCACGGGATTCTTTGATGACCCTGGAAAACCATCCTCATAAACTGCTAATAAAACTGGACAGCACAGATGCAAAAGCCAAATGAATACGACAACAAACGTAAAAAAACGTTAAGATGGGGCTACCTCTTCACAGGGGTGGCTTTGTGCGTGTTTGTAATGTTTTTGACAAGAATAATCATCTTACAAAACACTAATGTTCAGGAAATTAAAGACGATTACATTAATAAAAACTATCGCGAAGCCACTCTGAAAGCAGCCCGCGGAAATCTATTCGCTTCCGACGGTTCAATTCTCGCTACCACAGTGATGCGGTACGATATCTATCTGGATTTCAAAACCATGAAAGATACCGTTTACACCAATAATATCGGTTCTCTAACGGATTCTTTAAGCAGAATGTTCGGAAAATCCAGAGGTGAATTCAGAAAAAAATTTGACGAACAGAGAAAAAAGAAAAACCAGTATTACACCCTTGCAAAAGGTCTTGATTTTGACCAATACGACAGAATCCGAAAATTCCCTATCTTCAAGAAAGGTAAAAACAAAGGAGGGTTCATTGTAGACAGAAATTACAAGAGAGAACTTGCAACCTCAGAAATCGGAGCCGGAACGATCGGAATGGATGAAGGAGAACACAAAGCCGGTCTTGAAGGAGCTTTTTCAAAATACCTGAAAGGAACGGACGGAAAAAGATTGGAGCAGAGAATCAACTCATCCCAATGGAAACCCATCGATTTCTGGAAAGTTCAGGAACCTGTGGACGGAGAAGATGTTTATACAACATTAGATCTTAGAATTCAGGATATTGCACACTCTGCACTTCAAAAACAGCTGATCAACTTCGAAGCAAAGCACGGAACCGTCATTGTAATGGAAGTAGAAACCGGAAAAGTTCGTGCAATGGTTAATTTAAGAAGAGATGATGACGGAGAATATGTTGATTCTTATAATTATGCCATCAAAGATAATATCGAACCTGGTTCCACTTTTAAAACGATTTCACTATTAGCAGCAATGGACGATGGTTTCATTGATGAAAATACAACAGTAGATGTCGGTAATGGAGTTTGGGTATACGCAAAACAAAGAATTTCTGACGGCCATGGTGGCGGAATTTATGATATCAGTGATGTTTTAGCAAAATCAAGTAACGTAGGTTCAGCAAAACTAATCACAAAGTACTACTCCGATAATCCACAGATTTTTCTGAATCACCTAAAACGCTGGAAACTTTTCGATAAAATGAACATCGAACTTCCGGGAATCACCAAACCTAGATTTGTAACTCCGGAAAACAAAAGATGGAATCCTGCAGCTTTAGCCTCATTGGCTTACGGATATGCTTCCAATATCAACCTTTTACAATTAGCAACTTTCTATAACGGAGTTGCTAATGGCGGCAAAATGCTAAAGCCTTTATTCATCGATAAAATCATGAAAGACGGAAAGGTGATGTACAGTGCTAAACCTGAAGTAATGGTAGATAAAATGGCTTCTGAAAAAGCCATTAAAATGATGACTCACGCTTTAACCAAAGCCGTAGAGAAAGGAACAGGAAAAAGTATTTTCACGCCTAACTTAAAAATGGCAGGAAAAACAGGAACCGCAAGATTTGAATATTGGTTGCCTGGTCCGATGAAGTACCGTGCATCATTTGCAGGCTTTTATCCCGCTGATAATCCGAAATATACATGTTATGTGATGATCAGCGAGCCAAATACGGCAAAAGGATTTTACGGAGGAACAGTTTCAGCACCAGTGTTTAAAGAAATTGCAGGAAAGACTTTCTTAAAAACACCTCAGAATATTGAAAAAGAAATGCTGGTAAACAATAAGGTAGACCTTAACAAAATGGTGGAACCTAATGTGAAAGTAGCAGTTAACAATAAACAAATGCCCAATGTAGTAGGATTGATCGGTAAAAATGTGATCCCGCAATTGGAGAATTTAGGATACCGTGTCGATTACAAAGGTGTTGGTAGAATTACTCAGCAATTCCCGTTGGAAGGCACATCAATAAGTAAAAACCAGAGAATTTATTTGTCTCTGCAGAATTAAAATATAAAGCATCAAAGAAATGCAATTAATTGAATTATTAAAAAGAATTCCAGTATTAGAAATTCACGGTGATGATATCCGTGAGGTTTCAGAATTGGTATTCGATAGCAGAAAGGTTACGGAAAACTCTTTGTATATCGCAATAAGAGGAACGGTTGTTGATGGGCATTCATTTATTGCATCTTCTGTTGAAAAGGGTGCAAAAGCAATTGTTTGCGAAGAATTTCCAGAAAGTTTAAACGAAAATGTTACCTACGTAAAAGTAAAAGATTCGTCAAAAGCTTTGGGGCAATTGGCTTCCAATTTCTACGGAAACCCTTCTGAAAAATTAAAATTAATCGGAGTTACGGGAACTAACGGAAAAACTTCTGTTTCTACTCTCCTTTTTGATGTTTTCAAAAACTTAGGATACGATTCTGCTTTACTTTCTACGGTTGAGATCAGAATTGGAGAACAGATTATTCCGGCAACTCACACAACTCCGGATGTCATCACTATCAATAAAATTCTGGCTCAGGCTGTAGAAGAAGGTTGCGAATTTGCTTTCATGGAAGTAAGCTCTCACGGAATTGCTCAAAACAGAATTGAAGGATTACATTTTAAAATAGCAGGATTTACCAATCTTACCCACGATCATTTAGATTATCATAAAACATTTGATGAATATCTAAAGACCAAGAAAAGATTCTTCGATCAGCTGGAAAGTACCGCCGTTGCAATCACTAATGTGGATGATAAAAACGGAAATGTGATGCTTCAAAACACAAAGGCAACCAAAAGAACCTATGCTTTGAAAACCATGGCAGATTTTCACGGAAAGCTTTTAGAAGTTGACTTCAACGGAATGTTACTGAATTTCAACGGAAAAGAATTCTGGACAACACTGACAGGAAAATTCAATGTTTACAATTTGCTGTTGGTTTTCGGAATTGCTATTGAGCTTGGTTTTGAGCAGGAAGAAATTCTTCAGGCAATCAGTCAGCTGAAAAGAGTTTCGGGAAGATTTGAAACTTTTAAATCAGATGGCGGAATTTTCTTCATCGTAGATTATGCCCACACTCCGGATGCTTTAGAAAACATTTTGGATAGCATTAATGATATCAGAACAAAAAACGAAAGATTAATTACAGTTTTCGGTTGCGGAGGCGACAGAGATCACTCAAAAAGACCTGAAATGGGAAATATTGCCACCAAAAAATCAACATTGGCGATCATCACTTCAGACAACCCGAGAACAGAAGATCCGACAGCAATTATAAAAGAGATTGAAGCAGGCGTTGAACCTCAGAATTTCAGCAAATACACTTCAATTCCGGATAGAAAAGAAGCCATAAAAATGGCAATAAAGTTTGCAGAACCTAAAGATATTGTTCTCGTAGCAGGAAAAGGCCACGAAACTTATCAGGAGATTAATGGTGTAAAACATCATTTTGACGACAAAGAGACAATTAATGAGCTTTGGAAATTAATGAGTAAGTAAAAATTTATAATCGATAATTGATCAATGTTAATTGATTTTATCATTCATCAATAATCACTTATCATTTATAAAAAAATAAAAGAATGTTATACTACTTATACGAATATCTAACCAACCACGGAATTCATGTTCCCGGATTAGGAATGTTGAAATACATCTCCTTCCGGGCAGGAATGGCTGTTTTACTTTCCTTGATCATTGCTCTTATATACGGAAAAAGAATCATCAACTATTTGAGATCAAAACAAATGGGTGAGTTGGTTCGTGATCTTGGATTAGACGGTCAAAAGCAAAAAGAAGGAACTCCTACGATGGGAGGTCTTATCATTATCATCGCTACCATTATTCCGGTGTTGTTATTTACCAGAATTACAAACATTTACATTGTTCTTCTGTTAATTTCAATGCTTTGGATGGGCGCTATTGGGTTTCTGGATGATTATTTAAAGAAAATAAAGAAAAACAAAGACGGGTTAAGCGGTAAATTTAAGATTGTAGGACAGGTTGGTTTAGGGTTAATTATTGGAGTTACCATGTATTTCCACCCAGACATTACCGTTAAAAGAAAATATGCAGATGCAAAAGTGGTGAACAGAAACAATGTAGAGCAAAACTTTATGCCTACCGAAAAAATTGCGGTTTCTACTGTTCCCTTTGCTAAAAATAATGAATTCGACTACAGTGGAATTTTGTTCTGGATGAATGACAAAGACGCTCATGAATGGGCATGGATCGTTTTCATTCCGATCGTGATTTTCATTGTAACAGCAGTTTCCAACGGAGCGAATATCACCGATGGAATCGACGGTCTTGCAGCAGGAACCAGTGCAGTCATCCTTTTAGTTTTAGCACTTTTTGCCTACCTATCAGGAAACATCATTTTTGCAGACTATCTCAATATCATGTTCCTTCCGAATATGGGTGAAACCACCATTTTTGCTGTGGCAATGGTAGGTGCGGTTATCGGATTCTTCTGGTATAATACCTATCCTGCGCAGGTTTTTATGGGAGATACAGGAAGTTTGATGTTAGGAGGAGTTATCGCTGTTTTAGCCATTATTTTAAGAAAAGAATTGTTGATTCCTGTATTATGCGGAATCTTCTTAATCGAAAACCTGTCTGTAATGCTTCAGGTAGTTGTTTTCAAATATAGAAAGAAAAAATTCGGGTTGGAATATGCCCAGAATAACAGATTATTTAGAATGTCACCATTGCACCATCATTATCAGAAAGGCGGTTTCCACGAAAGTAAGATCGTTAACAGAATGATCATCATAGGGGTAATTTTGGCGATTGTATGTCTAATCACATTAAAAATGAGATAAATTTTGTAAAAAGTAAAAGGTACTCAATATAAAAAACACCAAAAAGACTGTACGTTTTACATTTTACACTTTACAAAAAAATAAATATGAAAATAGTTGTTTTAGGAGGAGGAGAAAGCGGTTGCGGCGCTGCTTATTTGGCTAAAAAAAAGGGTTTGGAAGTTTTTCTTTCAGACAAAGGGGCCATTAAGGATAATTATAAGCAGTTCCTTACAGAGAATGAAATTGAGTTTGAAGAAGAAAACCACGATGAAGAAAGAATATTAAATGCAGACTGGATTGTAAAAAGCCCGGGAATTCCGAAAAAAGCAGAAATCATTCACAAGATTCATGAGAAAGGAATCAGACTTTCTTCTGAAATTGAATTTGCTTCGGAGTTCACAGATGCAAAAATCATCGCGATCACAGGAAGTAACGGAAAAACAACAACAACCTCTTTAATCTATTATATTTTAAAAAATGACGGATTGAATGTAGGCTTAGGTGGAAACATCGGATACAGCTTTGCAAAGCAGGTTGCCGATGAAAACCATGAATATTATGTGCTGGAAGTAAGCTCTTTCCAATTGGATGATATTCAGAATTTCAGACCTTATATTTCGTTATTATTGAACTTGTCAAAGGATCATTTGGATCAGTACAATTACAATTATGAAGAATATGCTCTGGCAAAATTCAGAATTACTGAAAATCAGGAGAATGATAATTTCTTCATCTACAACAAAGATGATGAAATGAGTAAAAATCTTCTTGAAAAATTAGAGATAAAAGCCAAAATGATTCCTTTTTCAACAAAAGAAAAATTGTCTGAAGGAGGATTTATTAACGGAGAAAATATTGAAGTGGATTTTCAGGATAAATTCTCAATGAAAATTGAAGAATTATCATTGCTGGGAAATCATAATGTTGCCAACAGCTTAGCAGCTTCAATTGCCGGTAAAATATTGCAGATCAATAATGAAAGTATCAGAAATTCATTAATGACTTTTCAGGCGGTTGAACACAGACTCGAACTTGTTACTGAAATTGAAGGAGTAAAATATATCAATGACAGTAAGGCAACCAACGTTAATGCAACCTATTATGCATTAGAAAGCATGAAAAATCCAACAGTCTGGATTGTTGGAGGATTAGATAAAGGAAATGACTATACCGAAATTGAGGATTTAGTCAAAAGAAAAGTAAAAGCAATTGTATGCTTAGGAATTGATAACGAAAAGATTATAAACTTCTTTAAAGATAAGAAAGAATTAATCTACGACACTTCAAGCATGGTAGAGGCTGTAAAAATCTCAAAATCTCTGGCTAAAAAAGGAGATACGGTTTTACTATCTCCATGCTGTGCTAGTTTTGATTTATTCAAAAGCTATGAAGACAGAGGGCATCAGTTTAAAGAGCAGGTATTAAAATAATTGTAAAAAGTAGCAATGTATTAACGTATTAATGATCGTTTTATCATGAATACATTGTACATCAATACATGAATACAAAAATATGAACGAACAAGATACAGACAACAAATTTGAATTTCTAAAGGGCGATAAAGTGCTTTGGATGGTCATTCTTGTGATCTCCATTTTCTCTATTTTCCCTGTATACTCTGCAAGTTCAAATCTGGAATATATCGTAAATAACGGGACTACAACAGGTCACGTTATCAAGCATATGTTCTTTGTGGTCTTAGGTCTGGGAATCATGAGAGTCGTTGGAATGGTGAAATACGAATATATCGGAAAGCTCAGCAGTATTCTACTTGGGTTAATGATTGTTCTCTTAATTGTCACCATGTTTACCGGACAGACTATTGACGGAGCAAGTGCTTCCAGATGGCTGAAAATTCCGGGAACCCCGATTTCATTCCAGCCGTCGTCGTTTGCCTTTTTAATGCTTATCATTTATCTGTGCAGATATTTAACCAAGAAAATCACCAGAGAAAGGCTTCCGATTGAGAATATCATGTATATTTTCGGTCCTATCCTATTGGTTTTTGTATTGGTTGCAAAAGATAACGGTTCTACCGCATTAATGATTTTAATGGTTTCTGTGATTGTTCTGATCATTGGTCAATTACACTGGAAATACATTGCAGGATTTATTTCCTCATCATTTATTGCGATTGTTCTCTTCTTATTAGTGGCTTTGAATACCAACCTCATCGGAGGAAACCGTGTTCATACATGGATGAGCCGTATCGAAACATTTACCTCGAGCAAAGCCAAAACAGCCGATGTAGATGATGAAAGTGTAAAAGCTAAAAACTATCAGGTAATGATGGCAAAAGCAGCCATCGTTCATGGTGGGGTTACAGGAATGGGACCGGGAAAAAGCGCTTTAAAACAAATGCTTCCGCAGTCTGCTTCCGACTTTATTTTCGCAGTTATTGTAGAAGAATACGGAGTAATTGGCGCTGCTTTTTTAATTAGTTTATATTTAATTATGATGATTCGTATCGTAATGATAGCCAGCAAGATGCCTGCATTTTTCGGGTCTCTGCTCGTTCTCAGTCTCGGTGTGATGATTTTCATACAACTCTCTGTAAATATTGCAGTTGCGGTAAATTTAATCCCTGTAACAGGGCAACCTCTTCCATTAATAAGTTACGGAGGTACTTCAATGTTGGTAACGTATTTGCAGTTGGGAATTATCTTAAATATCAGCTCCAGAATTCAGATCTACGATGAAGAAGGAATGGGCAAAAAACAAAGCATTGCAGAAATTAACGATATAGCATAAAGATGAGCAAAAAACTAAAAGTATTATTATCCGGCGGCGGAACAGGAGGTCACATCTTCCCTGCCATTGCTATTGCAGACGAAATCAAGAAAAGATTTCCTGATACAGAGTTTTTGTTTATCGGAGCCAACGGAAAAATGGAAATGGAAAAAGTTCCGCAGGCGGGCTATAAGATTGAAGGAATTGATATTGCCGGAATCGACAGAGGAAATATGCTTTCAAATTTAGGGTTGCCTTTTAAGATTTTAAAAAGCTTATCCAAATCAAAGAAGATCATTAAAAACTTCGCTCCGGATTTTGCAGTGGGAACAGGAGGTTTCGCAAGCGGTCCTGCTCTGTATGAAGCAAGCAAACTCGGAATTCCGATTTTTATTCAAGAGCAGAATGCACATGCAGGCGTGACGAATAAGATTTTAAGTAAAAAAGCAAAAGCCGTGTTTACAGCCTACCCTAAAGTAGAAGGTTTTCCGGCCGAAAAAATAAAATTTCTGGGAAATCCGATTCGTGAGAATATCGTTTCAGGAATGCAGGAAAAAACTCAGGCAAAAGAAAAAATGGGCCTAGACAAAGATAAACTGACGATTTTATCGGTTGGTGGATCTTTAGGGTCAAGAACATTAAACAACGGTTGGAAAGACAATCTAGAAAACCTGAAAGAAAAAGGCTATCAGTTGATCTGGCAAACCGGAAAACTGGATTATAAAGAAATTGTTGATAGTTGTCAGTTGACAGTTGATGGAAATAACCAACAACCATCAACCAACAACCAGATACAAATTAAGGAATTCATCAAAGACATGGAAACCGCCTATTCTGCAGCAGATGTGATTGTTTCCAGAGCAGGAGCAATTGCCATTTCAGAGTTGGCAGTAGCGCAGAAGCCGGTTTTATTGGTGCCCTTCCCTTTTGCAGCGGAAGACCATCAAACCATAAACGCCATGAATCTGGTTGAAAAAAATGCAGCCAGAATGGTAAAAGACTCTGAAATGCAGGAAAAATTCTGGAATACCCTTTCAGAAATCTGCGAAAATGAGAATGTGAGAAAAGAAATGTCTGAAAATCTGAAATATTTTGCCAAGCCCAATGCCGCAAAAGAGATTGTAGACGAAATTTTTAAAGTGATACAATAAGATAATTTGAATTAATTTTTAATCATTTACTCTTTAAATATTTTAATTAAATAATGAAAGTTTTAGAAACATATCAAAATTTTTACTTCGTTGGAATCGGAGGCATAGGAATGAGTGCATTGGCTCGTTATTTCCATGCTTCGGGTAAAAAAGTTTTGGGCTACGATAAAACCAACACCAAATTGACGACGGCTTTGATGAGCGAAGGAATTGATATTGTTTTTGAAGATGTCATTGATGAAAAAATCACTTCACTTCAGAAAGAAGATACATTAGTAATTTATACTCCTGCGATCAAGGTATTGGGGATTTTAGATTATTTTAATGAAAATCAGTTTGAAGTATTAAAGCGCGCAAAAGTTTTAGGTTTAATTACAGAAAATACAGATTGTATTGCTGTTGCAGGAACGCATGGTAAAACAACAACTTCTACCCTGGTTTCGCACCTTTGTAAAGAAGCAGACTTACCATTCTCATGTTTCTTGGGCGGAATTTCGGAGAATTTTAAATCAAACTTCCTGTACAACGGTTCACAATATTCCGTAGTGGAGGCAGACGAATATGACAGAAGTTTCCTGAACCTTTCTCCGGATTGGGCAGTGATCACTTCTACAGATGCGGATCATTTGGATATTTATGGTGATAAAAGCCATATTGAAGAAGGTTTCAGACAATTTGCTGCTTTGGTTCCGAATGACAGACAGCTTTTTGTAAGAAAAGGAATTGAAATCGGAAGACCTTCTCTGACGTATGCGGTAAATGAAGTAGCCGATTATTACTCAGATAATCTTAGAATGGAAGGAGATAAAAATTATTTTGATTTCCATACTCCAACAGAGACTATTAAAGATTTCATCTGGGAAATTCCCGGTATTCACAATGTTGAAAATGCAACCGTTGCGTTGGCGATTTTAAACAATTTGGGCGTTGATTTCGAAACCTTGAAAAAAGCGATTGCCAATTTTAAAGGAATTAAAAGAAGATATACCAAACACAGATACGAAAACGGGAAAATTTATATTGACGATTACGCGCACCATCCGACAGAAATCAATGCGGTGATGAGCTCAATCCGAACATTTTACCCGGAAAAGAAATTATTGGTAGCCTTTCAGCCGCATCTTTTCAGCAGAACAAGAGATTTTGCAGACGGATTTGCGGAAAGCTTAAGCCAGTCAGATGAATTGATTTTGCTTGATATTTATCCGGCAAGAGAGCTTCAGGAAAACTTTGAAGGCATTACTTCAAGCTGGCTGTTGGATAAAGTGACATTAGAAAAAAAGGAAGTATCTACGTTAAGTGATGCTTTCAATACCATAAAAGAAAAAGATTTTGACATCCTTCTTACAGTAGGCGCAGGAAATATTGATACCCTGTACGATCCTATCTGTGAGTGGCTAAGTAAAAAATAAAAACTCGGAACAGAAAACCCGAAACCCGGAACTCATTTATGAAAAATAAATACAGAATATTAAAAATTGCCATCACAGTAATCATTCTAGGATTTCTGTTGAGTTTCTCTTTGAGAAAATTCAGCGGACAGAAGATTACGGATGATAAGATTTCTGTAAAAATGAGTAACGGTAAAACACTGGTGTATTTCATTGATGAAAAAGACATCCGTGAGATCGTAAAAAAAGAAAATCCTTCCGGAAAAGTCGGGGACCTGAATATTCCGGCTCTGGAAAAGAAGATCAATAATCTTCCGGCTGTTGACAGTGCGAACGTTTATTTGAACTTAAATGGAAAATTAAACTTAGACATCAAACAGAGAGTCCCTATTTTCAGACTGAACAAAGATGGAAGAGACTTTTATGTAGACGAAAAAGGAACCGAGTTTCCTATTTCAAAAACCTATTCACATCCCTGTATGCTGGTAACCGGAGATGTACAGAAAGATGAATATCAACAACTGGCTGAATTGGTTGAAAAAATTGATAAAGATGATTTCAGTAAAAAATACTTTATCGGAATATCCAAAGACCGTAAAGGAAATTACAATCTTCTGACCAGTGAAGGGAATTATAAAGTAGAAATCGGAGACTTAGACAATATTGAATTTAAAGTAAAAGGGTTTAAAGCCTTCGTAGAAAAATATTTGGTCTATCAGGATCCTCAGAAATACAACAAGGTTTCTGTAAAATATCAGAATCAGATTGTCACCACTTTGAACCCTTATTTTAAAGAAAACGACAGTATTCTGAACGTAGGAAACAAAGAACTGGCAAAAGCTTCCACTACGCCACCCGCAGTCAGGAAAACAGTGGAAGTTCTTCCCAAAGCGGCGACAGTAAAGAAACCGAGCTCAACATCTTCAAAACCCAAAGCACCAACCAAGCCCAAGGAAACGAAGAAAACAGAGAAAAAAGCAACGGCCACCAAACCGAAAGCAAAAATTAAAATAGAATAAAAAATCAAATCGATATATACAAAATGGAAAATCAAGAGTATTCAGTAGGTCTGGACATTGGGACAACAAAGATTGTCGCCATTGTCGGAAGGAGGAATGCACACGGGAAAATAGAAGTTCTCGGTGTAGGGAAGGCAAAGAGTCTTGGTGTTCACAAAGGTATTGTGAATAATATTTCGCAAACCATTAATTCAATCAAAGCTGCTGTTTCTGAAGCACAGTCCAGCGCTGGAGTTCCTATCCGTAAAGTAACGGTGGGGATTGCAGGAAAACACATCCGTTCTCTGCAGCACTCCGATTATATTATGCGTGAACATCCGGATAAATTTATTACAGATGACGACATTGAAGCATTAAAAGATCAGGTGAAGAAACTGGTAATGCTTCCTGGAGAAGAAATTATCCATGTACTTCCCCAAGAATATAAAGTAGATTCCGAAGGTGAAATTCAAGAACCTGTCGGAATGCACGGGAAACGTTTAGAAGCCAATTTCCACGTAGTGGTCGGGCAAATGGGAAGCATCCGAAATATTGCGAGATGCGTCCGTGAAGCCGGATTAGAAATGGAAGCCCTTACTTTGGAGCCTTTAGCATCCTCAGAAGCTGTTCTTACAAAAGAAGAAAAAGAAGCAGGAGTAGCGATTGTAGATATTGGTGGTGGTACTACAGATATTGCGATCTTTAAAGACAATATTATCCGTCACACCTGCGTCATTCCTTATGGAGGAGGTATCATTACAGAAGACATAAAAGAAGGCTGTTCAATTATTGAAAAGCATGCCGAGCAATTAAAGGTTAAGTTCGGTTCTGCAGTTCCTGAGTTGGAAAAAGACAGTACCTACGTTACCATTCCCGGACTTCACGGAAGACCGGATAAAGAAATTTCATTAAAAACTCTGGCACAGATCATCAATGCAAGAGTGGAAGAAATTTTGGAAATGGTAAATACAGAGCTAAAAGCTTACGGTGCTTTCGAACAAAAGAAAAAACTGATTGCAGGAATTGTTCTGACAGGTGGTGGTTCAAATCTGAAACATCTTCGTCAATTAGCCAACTACACAACAGGTTTCGATAGCAGAATAGGTTTTGCAAACGAATACATTGCGAACGATAAAAATCAATATCTTAAAGGACCTGAATTTGCAACTTCTATCGGATTATTGATGGAAAGTTTAAAAATCAGAGATAAAAAGATTAATATTGCTGAAGAAGAGCCTGTTTTAGAGCAACCACAGCCGAAAGCAGAACCTGTAGCGGCTCAAACGGAAACAGTACAGCAACCTGTACAGCCCATTGAAGCCGTTCAGAAGCAAGAAGTTGTAACAGAGCAAAACGAAAACAAAAGAGCGGCAAAGCTGACTTTCGGACAGTCGCTTATGGAAAAAGTAAAAAAATTCTTCGAAGAAGTAGAATAAAAATATAAATGGTAGGTGATAAAAAGTAATGATTTATCTATAGTTATCACTCATCAATTATCAACTATTAAAAAAACAGTTATGGAAAATATAGGTACACAAGGATTTTCATTTGATTTACCAAAAGGAAATTCATCGATCATCAAAGTAATCGGTGTAGGAGGCGGTGGAAACAACGCGCTGAAACACATGTACGAGAAAGGAATTCACGGAGTAGATTTCGTGATATGTAATACAGATGCTCAGACATTAGACAATAACCCGGTTGCCAACAAAGTACAGTTGGGAACAACCATTACAGAAGGTCTTGGCGCAGGTGCAGATCCTGAAGTAGGAGAAAAATCGGCTATCGAAAGCATTGAAGACATCAAAGCATCAATGGGACAAAATACCAAAATGGTATTCATCACTGCCGGAATGGGCGGTGGAACCGGAACCGGAGCAGCCCCCGTTATTGCCAAAGTAGCAAAAGACATGGGAATCCTTACCGTAGGAATCGTTACAGTTCCTTTCAGCTTTGAAGGTAAAAGAAGATTAGAACAAGCCGAAAACGGCCTAGATAAATTAAGAAATAATGTTGACTCTTTAATTGTCATCAACAACGATAAATTAAGACAGCAGTTCGGAAACCTTGGATTCAAGCAGGGGTTCTCAAAAGCTGATGAAGTTCTAACAAACGCTGCAAAAGGAATGGCAGAAGTTATTACTGGATACTTTGATGTAAACATTGACTTTAGAGATGCTAAATCTGTGCTTCAAAATTCCGGTACGGCATTGATGTCTACAGGAACCGCTTCAGGCGAAAATAAAGCAGAAGAAGCCGTAAGAAAAGCCCTTGATTCTCCATTGTTGAACGACAACAAAATTACCGGTGCTAAAAATGTACTATTGTTGATCAGAAGTGGTGCAGAAGAAGTAACTATGGACGAGATCGGTATCATCATGGATCATATCCAGAAAGAGGCAGGTCATACTGCTGATATTATTTTCGGGGTTGGAGCTGATGAAGAATTAGGAGATGCGGTAAGCGTTCTTGTGATTGCAACAGGTTTCTCAAACGATGATAAAAAATTTGCAGGACCTACAGAGAAAATCAAAATTAGCTTAAATGACAGTTTTGATACTCCAAAAGAATCACCTTTTAAAACAAGAGAAGAAAGAAAATCTACTCCGGAACAGGATTATAACTTCGGTGGCAAAAATCTTTTCAGATTAGATGACGAAGACAGCAATACTCCACAGTTCGGATCTGCATATCCTGAAAAAAAAATGATTATTGAAGAAGAGGAGACAAGAACTGAAATAAAATTCTCTGATAGAGAAGAAGATACAGTAAATACGCCTACTCAATCTTGGAGAAACGAAGAATTGCAGCAAGAAGAATCATTCAGCCTGTTCTCTTCTGATGAGGAAGAAGGAGAAGATCCGAATGACCTGGAAATTCGGTCATTTTCTTTTGACTTTGAGAAAAAAGATGAGCCTGCAAAAGATTCAATCAGCAACTCTTATTCAGAAGCAAAACCTGTTGAGTTCAGTTTCTTTGTAAACGAATCTGCAAATGAGCCTAAAATCGATTTTGGACAGCCAAAAACAGATTTCCAGACTCCAACCAATGTTGTAGTAGAAGAAACAGCTCCGAAAGTTGAGACATTCTATTTGCCAAAAGAAGAAATTAAAACAACTTTTGAAAATAAAACAGAGGTTGAAGCTCCAAAACCAGCAGAAGAAGAGTTCACGTTTGTGAATAAAGCAATTGATCAGGATAGAATCATTGAAAGAAGAAATAAACTAAAAGAATTCAACTCCCGCTATCAGAGCTTTGACAGCTCAAGCGAGTTTGAATCTGTTCCTGCTTTCAAGAGAAAAAATATCTCTATTGATGGAACCAATGCTTCTGACCAGAACATCAATACTTATCTTTCCGATAATAACGGAAATATGCAGATCAGAGAAAACAGATTTTTAAATAAAGATGTAGACTAAATTTAATTTGAGAATGTGATAATTTGAGAACTTTAAAATTATCAGTTCAGTAGTATTTATTGCATTTTCAAATTATTCCATTTTTAAATTTTCAAATGAATAACATGAGTTTAGAAAATACAATAAACGAAGCTATAAAAACAGCAATGAGAGCCAAAGACAAAGTTGCCTTGGATTCTCTTCGTGCCGTAAAATCTCAGATTCTTCTTTTAAAAACAGAAGCAAGAGGTGCTGAAGTTTCTGCTGAGCAGGAAATTGCTATTCTTCAGAGAATGGTAAAGCAACGTAAAGATTCTTACGATCAGTTTACTGCACAGGGAAGAAATGACCTTGCAGAAGTAGAAGAAGCTCAAAGTAAAATAATTGAGCAGTTTTTACCAAAACAACTTTCCGCAGAAGAACTGGAAGCGGAAATCAAAAAAATTATCGCTGAAACCGGCGCTGAATCTGGAAAAGATTTAGGAAAGGTAATGGGAGTAGCATCAAAAGCATTAGCTGGAAAATCTGACGGAAAAAGTATTTCCGAGATGGCTAAAAAGTTACTTTCATAAAGCATGATTGATACATTATAACCGTGTTTGATCACTATGCATCAGTTATAATGTATTGACTATATTTTTAGGATATTCAACCTTTGCATATCGATTTGATTAAAGAAGCCCGGAACCTAGGTTCTGGGCTTCATTTTGTATTTATAGAAATTATTTCTTTATAAACGGATAACTGTATATTCCTTTAGAATTTTCAATTTTTAAAATATACTTTCCTGTATTGTATTTACCTACGTTAATTTTAACTGAATTAACCTCTTCCGCAGCAATTGTCTCCAATAATTTTCCAGAGATGTCGAATATCGTTAATTTACCCAATTTCTCTTTAGAATCGATCGCTAAAACATCCGTAACAGGATTAGGATAGATTTTAATCTGTTTTTCAAGATTCAGGTCGTTGGTTCCTAAATTAGAATTTACTGTAATGGCAGTGGCAACACTTGTACATCCGTTTACCGTCTGTGTTACATAATAGGTTGTTCCACTTACCACCAAAGTAGTTGCCGGAAGCTGCGTTGTTAAAGCAGAAGAAGAATACCATACAAGATTTTGTCCGCTCACCACAAGATCAGCAAGTGTTGATGTTGACGTTACGGTTTGATTTCCGGCTGCAACTGGAGCTGGAGTTAGAGTTGCCACTGTTACCGTAGTTTGTACCTTACCACTTGCGCAGACTCCTAAAATCGGAGAAACCTTCCAGTTATAGAAAAAATAATAAACAGTGCTGTTATTTGTAGGAGAACTCGCGATCGTTCCTCCTGTAATAGTCCCTAAAGTTCCTATACTGTACGGAAATGTGTTACTTCCCGAATCTCTTCGCATAGAAGGAGAAGATCTTGCCACCAGTTTGTAAGAATTACCTCCTGCTACAGAAAATCCCACAGGAACGGTTACCTGAATAGGTGTCGTTGTAGTTCCACCCGCTGGGATCGTTACGCTTGTCTGTGCTATTTTTACAAAATTGGCATCCAAAAGCTCTAAAGCCAATGTTCCGCCAGCCGAAGCAAAAACATCTACAGACTCTATTAAAAAGTCTGAATTTGTTGTGAAAGCCAATCCCCAAGGAGTACTGGCTGTGGCTACAGCCGCAGAACCTGTACCCGGAGTTGTCTTTCCGCCAATGATCTGTGCTCCCTTCTCGTAATTATAGGCTTCAGTCCAATAAGATGTTGTAGAAGCTAATGTCGGAGTTGTATATGCATTTCCGGCTAATAAAGGCACCGTAGCCGTTGCAGAATCATACCATTTAACTTCAGTTGCCGTAGTATTGGCAACAAGACTGGCTGACGTTGCTGCACATGTTGAAACAGGTGAAACAGTCACAGTGGGTGTTGTACAATTCTGTCCGGAATAAAAAGCTGAAATTAAAACAGGAATCAGATAAGAGAGTTTTTTCATGTAATGAATATAAATTATCTGCAAAATTAATAATTTATAAATAAACCCCCATCAATAAAGGGTTCCGGAAAGCTTCCTTTATATAAAAAAGCCTATAACAAAATGTTACAGACTCTTATTTTATTCCTTTATTAAAATCCGATGTTAATTCTAAAAACATATATACGGATCAAATAAAAGTGAGGGAATTACACTATCAATCAGATTTTTACCTGATAATAATTCTTATATTGTAATTATAAGTTTTTTTTCATGGAAGGTCGTTTTTAGAATCTGTTTCAAAATTAATAAATATTTTCCAATATTAACATATATAAATCAAACATTAATGAAATTTATTATTGTTTTTATACACCCTAATTTTGTTTAATAAATTGAATGATAGTTATTATAAATTAATGAAACATTTAGAAATGTTGTAAATTTGCATAGAATTATAAAAAATAAAAAATGTATCCAACAGATTTAGTAATGCCTATGAAGGCTGAACTTACAGATAAAGGCTTCCAAGATTTGACAACACCAACTCAGGTGGAAGAAGCATTAAAACAATCCGGAACAACTCTATTGGTCATCAATTCCGTTTGCGGATGTGCTGCAGGAGCTGCAAGACCGGGAGTTGTATATTCTTTGACAGGAGATAAAAAGCCTGATCATTTAACAACTGTTTTTGCAGGTTTCGATACCGAAGCTGTAGTAGAAGCAAGAAAACATTTGGCACCATTCCCTCCAAGCTCTCCTTGTGTAGCTTTATTTAAAGACGGAGAATTGGTTCACATGCTGGAAAGACACCACATTGAAGGAAACCCTGCAGGAGCAATCGCTGCCAACCTTCAGGCTGCTTATGATGAGTATTGCTAAGAAACAATAAACTTACCTATCAAACCGTTACAAAATTTGTAGCGGTTTTTTTATTTATCGTCTTAAAAAATTCTTAGGAAATCCAAATATCATTATATTTGTTGAAATGGCAACAAAAGCATTATTCAATACTGTGGTCAACTGGTTCATTCGTCAAAGGATGGATCAGATTCAGAATTTTATGAATCATCCTATTGAGACTCAGAAAGGGATCCTTTTCTCTCAGTTGTTTCATGCAGAAGATACGGAATATGGCAAAAAATATGGGTTCAATTCCATATCAAGCTATCAGGATTTTAAAAATAAAGTCCCGATTGTCACGTATGAAGATTTTGAACCTTATATTGAAAAAGCAAGGCAGGGACAAAAAGATGTAAGCTGGCCGGGATATATTAAATATTTTGCCAAATCATCCGGAACGACCAATGCCAGAAGTAAATTCATTCCTATTTCCGATGAAAGCTTAGAATACTGCCATATGAAGGCGGGAAAAGATATGGTTTCCATTTATGCCAATAACCATCCGGAAAATCAGCTTTTCAACTATAAAAACTTACGATTAGGAGGAAGCTCAGAATTATACGCTGACTTTAACACAAAATTTGGCGATCTGTCTGCTATTTTAATCGATAACCTTCCGTTTTGGGTAGAAATCACCACCACTCCAAGTAAAAAGGTTTCTTTGATGGGCGAATGGGAAAGTAAACTTAAAGCCATTACTTCTGAGGTTAAAAATGAAGATGTAGGAAGTATCTTAGGAGTTCCGAGCTGGATGATGGTTCTTTTACAAAGAGTAGTAAAGGAAACAGATGTTAAAAGCATATCCGAATTATGGCCGAATCTGGAGGTTTTTTTTCACGGAGGAATCAGTTTTAAACCTTATAAAGAGCAGTTCAAACAAATTATAGGCAAAGACATCAACTATTACGAAATATATAATGCCTCTGAAGGCTTTTTCGGCATCCAGGATAAGCCCAATAGTGATGAAATGCTGCTTATGCTTGATTATGGTATTTTCTATGAATTTATCCCTATGGATGAGTTTCATTTTTCGAATCCGAAAGTCGTAAGTCTTGAAGACGTAGAAGTAGGAAAAAACTACGCTATGGTCATTACCACCAATGGGGGACTCTGGAGATACCTCATTGGAGATACCGTTGTATTTACTTCGGTCAATCCTTTCAGGATAAAAATTACAGGAAGAACAAAACATTATATCAATGCTTTTGGAGAAGAGCTCATGATCACCAATGTGGAATCTGCACTTACTAAAGCCTGCGAACTTACTCATGCTAAGATCACCGAATTTACAGGAGCCCCCGTTTTTATGAAAAACAATGAAAGCGGTGCCCACGAATGGATCTTTGAATTCTGCCAGCAACCGGAAAATCTGGAACAGTTTATTGATATTTTTGATAAGCATTTAAAATCAATAAATTCTGACTACGAGGCAAAAAGGTATAATAATATGACCTTAAAAAGACCTATCGTACATATTGCAAAAGAAAACTTATTCTACAACTGGCTGGAATCAAAAGGGAAACTTGGTGGCCAGAATAAAGTCCCAAGATTAAGCAACGACAGAGAATATATCGATCCTTTGCTGGCGATGAATCAATAAAAAAACCGCAGTCATTCTGCGGTTTTTAATTTATTTCTTTAAATCTTCTTTTAGCTTTTTGGCTCCGGATTCTACTTTTTCAGCGCCTTTTGCTGCGGCATCTTTTACATCTTTTCCAACTTCCTGAGCTCCTTGTTTGATATCTTTTCCTACATTATGAATACCTTCTTTAGCTTTCTGAGCTGTATTATCCAGTTTTTCACTGGTTTCTTCTACTTTTTCGTGTACTTCTTTTTTCGTCTCATTGATCTTTGTAGAATCTACCCCTGTAGGAGTTTCAGTAACAGAAGTTGTAGTAGTGGTCACAGATCCGTCCGGATTTTCTACCTGTTCTGTTTTGGTTGTAGATTTAGTACAAGAAACTACTAAAATAGAGATCACGAATGCAGATAAAATTTGTTTTTTCATATATATAATTTTTAGTTTTGTTTTACTTCTGAAGATTCCGGTGCTTTATTTTGTTTCTCTTCATTGGCTTTCTTCTTTTCCTCTTCCTGTTTCTTCTTATTTTCTTTCTCCAGCTCCTCTGCAATACGTTTTTCCTCTGCTTTTAGCTTTAAAGCTTCTTTTATGGAGTCCTGATATTTCTGTGAAGACATTTTTATTTTCATAATCACGGCTTCAGATGTAGCTCCCGCAGAAAAAGAATCTATTGCTGTGGTATCATAGCTAGGTTTCAAGTCCTGTGAATTGTCAACAGATACTGGTTCCTTATTTGAACAGGCACTGAAAATTAATATCAAAAGTATTGCTGAGAAAATATTTTTCATGGAACTAATTTAATAGAAATTCTGCAATTACCGGATAATGATCTGATAATTTCACCGAATGATCTACTTTATAGCTCAATGGAATAATTGATTTTGAACTAAATATATAGTCCAGTCGAAGCGGAACCTTATAATCATGAAAGCTGGTAGAAATACCGTTTCCTGCACTTAGATAGGCATCCTGAAGATCTTTTCCCAAATTGTAATATTCATAAGAATTAGGTACAGAATTGAAATCGCCCGCCAAAATTACGGGATAAGGAGACAAATCAACAACCTTTCTGATTTTTTTGATCTGATTTTCGTGCGCCTGAAACGTAGGAATCATATGGGAAAGAAGCGTATTGAATTTGTTTTCTTTTCCGATATCTGCAAAATTGAACATCCCTTTATTCAGCCTAAATGGTTCCAGATACACATTGACCACACGAATAATTTTCCCGTTGATATCTATATCCGCATAAAAGGAATTTCCTCTCGATTTATCGGTAATAAGCTCTTCCTGTCTTACGATTCTGTGCTTGGTTTTTAAGATCACCGTAGGATATTTCACCATATCTTTTCGTAAGGCTCTATTGGTATCTTTTTCCTGAACCAGAATAATATCCGCATTTTGGGCTCTTATATATTTTTTCACTTTATCCCAGCCAAAATCTCCGTATTTCACATTAAAAGTCAGAACTTTAATATCTCTTATACTTCTGACATTGTCTGTTTTAGGAGAAAAATTGATCCATCTTCGGATCGGATTTAGAAAAACAAGAGTTCCTAAAGCGAACACTAAAGCCAATTTTTTTCTTTTAAAAATCCAGACGATGGTAAATATAATGTAGATTACAATAAGATAGGGAAATGCCAGAGAAAGCAGATTTAAGTTGCCTAGCAAATTAGGCGCAATCCAAGCGTTTCCTAAAGTACATAACAATAGAATAGCTACAAGGATATGGGAAAACAACAATATCTGGTTCGGCTTCATTAAAACGGTGTAATCTATTTGTTTCAACAAAAACCCTACCAATTGAGTTTATTTAACGTTTTTTATGATTTTTAATCTAATTTAAAAGTGGCAATTACAGGGAAGTGATCTGAAATTTGTACTTCATGATCTACTTTGTAAGTTACGGGTTGTATAGATTTAGAGGTAAACATGTAATCAATACGCAGCGGGAATTTAAAGTCATGAAAACTTGTGCCGCTTCCTCTCCCCACTTCTACAAAGACATCCTTAAGACCATCTAAAACATTGTAATATTCATAAGAATTTGGAACGGAGTTAAAATCTCCAGCTACGAATACAGGATAGGGAGACTCTTCTATTTCTTTTTTAATAAGATCGATCTGATCCTGATGGTTTTTAAAATTAATGATCAGCTTTCTCAGAATATTCTTGGTTTTCGCTTCGTCCTCAGATTTATTTCCATTAAGCTTTACCATATCTTTTACAATCCCAAAAGATTCTAAATGCACATTGATGCATCGGTAAATTTTTCCTCGAATATCAATATCAATTGCTTCACATTGTGCCGTGATATCTTTATTCTCTAATCCTTCAAAAAGATTTTTACGATTTACAATTTTATATTTTGAATAAAAAGCGATAACAGGAAACGTATTTTCTCCGGAAAGATTTTTCAAATTAAGTTCCTGATAGCCGTTCTCTTGCAGAAACACCAAATCGGCATTTTGCTCATCCATGTAATTTTGAATTTTATCTATTCCAAATTGCCCCGCTTTC
The DNA here is from genome assembly GCF_016735585.2 of Chryseobacterium tagetis. Taxonomy (GTDB): domain Bacteria; phylum Bacteroidota; class Bacteroidia; order Flavobacteriales; family Weeksellaceae; genus Chryseobacterium; species Chryseobacterium tagetis. The sequence goes on along the minus strand of NZ_JAERSE020000002.1, from coordinate 669,573 downwards.
ATATTTAAGGTGACAATTTTCAAATTTGATTCTTTTTCTTTTTCCGATGAAAAGTTCACCCATCTTATCACAGGTTTAAAAAACAACAATCCCAATAGCAGAAATACAAAAGCCCGTTTTTTCCAGCTTATCATCCAGAAAAAAGTAAGCAGAATATATATGGTAATTAAAATGGGAAAACCTAATGAAAGTAAATTGAACCACGGAAATACCTTAGGTGGAACCAAGCTGTTCATCAATACTCCCAATAAGAGAATGAATATTCCTAAATGCAGGATGAAAAGAATGAGACGAAAAACTTTCACAGACTGGTTTTAATTAAATCTATACAAATGTTTCCTCCAGATTCTAGCTAAAATCCAACCAACTAAAGCACCACCAACATGAGCAAAATGTGCAATTCCTCCTCCATTCCCCGAAGCTCCTAAATAAATAGAAATAACGATTACGATTGGCAATACATATTTTACTTTCATAGGAATCGGAATAAACATAATTCCAATTTTTGCTTCAGGATATAACGTTGCAAAAGCGGCAATAACCCCGAAAATTGCACCGGAAGCTCCGACCATTCTTCCAAAATAAATTCCAGCTAAATTCTCTTCTGCTTGATTATGAGTCAATGCCGTTTCCGGATTGCTTATTAAAGTATTCAGAAAATCTTTCGCATCAATATTCATTGCCTGAAGTTGTGAAACTAATTGCTGAACTTCAATAAAATTCCAAATATTGTATAAGAAAAAAGCGCCTAATCCACTCAAAAAATACAAAATCAAATACCTCCTTTCTCCTAAACTTTGTTCTAAAATAGGCCCAAAGCTGAACAAAGTCATCATATTAAATAAAATATGCATTAGATTACCATGCATAAACATGTGGGTAATAACCTGCCATGATTTAAAATTAGGAGAAAAAGGATAATATGCTGAAAGAAAATAATCCAGCTGAGGCACAAAATATGCTGCAATAAATACTATAATATTTATAATAATAATATTTCTGGTAATTGGTGGTATGCTATTAAACATCTTTAAAATTTGTTTTTAAAATCATTGAACGGAACTTCATAGAAACATCTTTTTCCGTTAGGAAGAAACTCCGGGAAGCCCAATGCTGTAAAATCTTTGATAAGCTGTTCCGCATCTTTTTTATAAATAAAATCAAAACGGGATTTGGACTGCATTTTATTCCATTGATTCTGATAAGAGTGCATAAATTCTTCTTCTGTTCTATATTCCAGAATATCAAAAAGATTTTCCAGAAACTTCATCACCTGAGTTTCTTTCAATCCTTCAGGAACGGCATCTATTCGCAAAACATTTTCATGAGCAATACTCGTTTCAAACCCAAGCTCGGGAAGGAATTTTTTGATGGATTTATATTTATTTTTCTCAATTTCATTCATATGATATTCTAAAGAGAAAAGTAATGAGTGGCCAGCAGAAGATCCTCTTTTTTCAGATTTATTATGCTCTGAAACCGTTAATCTATGCATTCTTCCCAAATCCAGCATCAATGTTCTATCTCCTTTGTTGAACAGCCAGTATCCGTTCGGCAACCTCATCAGATCTTCGTCAAAGTCTTCATCTTCAAACAGATTGATTTTTGAAGGTTCTGCAGCGATATTCTGATGGTACATTTCTGCCAGATTCTGGATTTCAGCCTGCTTCATCATCACTCCTCTTTCTTCCAAAAACGGATTGTAATCTTTGTCTACAATAATCTCCGGCATTTTAATAAACCCGCTTCCTCCTATATTGTTACTTTTACTTGGAAAAGTTTTTTGCAGTATTTCATCAAGTTGCGGATCTTTCTCAAAATCAAGACTTGGAGCTACATTATAAATACCCAGTGATCTTTTAATGGTTGAACGCAATAAAGCGAAGATAAGATGTTCATCTTCAAATTTCACCTCTGTTTTCTGAGGGTGGATATTAACATCTATTTTCTCCGGATCAAGTTCTAAAAAGAGGAAAAATGTAGGAACATATCCTGGTAAAAGCAATCCGTCAAATGCTTCCTGAACCGCTTTATTGAAATATGGACTTTTAAAGTATCTTCCGTTGACAAAAAGAAATTGTTCACCCCTTGTTTTTTTAGCGCCTTCCGGTTTTGCAACAAAGCCGTGAAGTTTGCACCAGATAATATCTTCTTTAATTGGAATTAATTGTGGCTGCAGCTTTCTTCCGAAAATATCCACAATACGCTGCATCTGGCTTCCTTTTCTCAGTCTGAAAACGGCTTCATCATCGTGGAATAAAGAGAATTCCAACCCTTCATGAGCCAAAGCAACTCTTTGAAATTCGTCGATGACGTGTCTGAATTCAATATTATTGTTTTTCAGGAACTTTCTTCTTGCCGGAACGTTGTAAAATAAGTTTTTAACTAAAAAATTAGACCCATCCGCAGTTTGTATAGGATCCTGAAACTGGAAAACACCTCCTTCAATGTAAATATTTGTTCCGATGGTTGCATCTTTCTGCTTGGTTCTTAATTCAACCTGAGAAACGGCTGCAATGGAAGCCAAAGCTTCACCTCTGAAACCTTTGGTGGCAATTTTAAAAATATCTTCCGTTCCTTTAATCTTTGAGGTGGCATGTCTTTCAAAAGCCATTCTTGCATCGGTTTCAGACATCCCTTTTCCGTCATCAACCACCTGAATTAGGTTTTTTCCTGCATCTCTTATAATCAATTCTACTTTAGTGGAGTCTGCATCTATCGCGTTTTCCAAAAGTTCTTTCACAATAGACGCCGGTCGCTGCACGACTTCTCCTGCTGCAATCTGATTGGCTACATGATCCGGTAAAAGCTGAATAATATCTGACATAAAAAACGTAAAATCAACTTACAAAAATAAGTAATGAAAACGGGAATAAAAACTTTCTCCCCACGAATTAATTTTTAATTATTAACATATCAACAACCTAGCCATCTTCACACCTTGGTCAAAATGGCAATAGCACTACGTTTTTCTTAAAAAACACAATCCCCTAATCGCATATACAATTAGAGGATTGATTCACAGCTAGTTTACACAAATTAATACTGAAGTATTTTTATTTTTATCGCTAATCTTCAAATACAAGTTTCCTTTTTTCTTTTCTTTTCGGAATTCCGTGTATTTTATCATATAAGTAGGCTAAAAGATTAGGTCTTTTATAGATTTTTGAATATCTGTATTTTGTATTAAAATGTCTTATATGGATTTTATAAGCATCATACCCAATCACAAAAAGGAGGCATAAACTTATCACATAAAACACTCTAAATTCCAGATAATAATACGTAAGTCCGGAAAATACAGCCCCTAGAACATACGCCAGCATAATACTCATCAATAGTTTAGCCCTTGCAATTAATTCCGCATTCTTTCTGTATTTTTTCTGGGTAAACATCGAGAACAAAATACCAAGGTCAGTCGTTGTTCCGGTAAGGTGGGTTGTTTTTACGGAGAAATTGGAAATACTTGCCGTTAAACCATTCTGAAGCCCGGTCGCAAAAAGCATTAAAGCAACCAAATATTCTGTTTCTGCCAATGTTTTCTGATAAAAAAGTTGGCCGTAGATTCCTACAAACAGTAAACATATTATTTCTAAAATAATTGGCATTGAGTGAGCAAAATATTTATTCTTTTTATTAAAATTAATAACAATAAAGTTAGACAGAAAGCTTCCAAAGAAAAACAGAAAGATCCATCCTCCAACTGCTGCTACCTGCGTCCAGTTTCCTTTACTTATTTCTGCTGCCAAAATAGCATAGTGCCCCGTCACATTCGAGGTAAATGAGAGAAATATCAATAGAGAAGCTATGTTTATAGTTCCCGCCGTAAAGGCAGTCAGCGTTCCCAGTCTTATGTTATCTCCCAACGTTCTGCTGTTACTATAATTTCTTAACATTTTTTATTTTTTTAGAGAATTAGAGTTATGCGAAAATCTCAGCGAGTCTTCCTCTTTCGGGAAGTCTTTCGTGGATTTCAATTTCAACTTCATGAGACTGAATATTTTTACATTTTTTGATATAAGGAACAAGATCAAATTTTCCTTTTCCTTTGCTTTTTATTGATGTGCTATAGTAAGCTTCTTCAATATGTTCTGCTTTTATATAATTATCGAAGGTTCTCTGGAAACTTCCGGTAAAAACGTCACAGATGATCTTTTCTATCAGATGCGGATATTTATTTTTGATGATCTCGTAAGCATAATTAAACTCTTGTGGTTTAATTTTATTAAAAATAGTGCTTTTTGTAGTAAAGAGAAGATCACGAATAGAATCACCCATATCATACCCAGAAACCAAGAAAACAGTATACTGGTTCGGATCTTCAGAAGCGTTTTTTTCTTTAAGAACTTCCTTTAATATATTTAGAGACTCAAGAGAATAATCTGTCGCTATTAAAATTGTTTTAGTCATATCTTAAGATTTAGTGTTGTATTATCTTATTTTGATGATACAAAACTAGAATGACCAAATTAGAAGCTCTTTGGAATAGAATTAAAATGTCATTAAAGAGATTAGAATGAGATTAGAAAATTGTTAAGGCTTATTAATATTGGTAATCTTAGGCCTGCTTTTCTTCAGCAAGAACGCTGTAAAAATTAGGAAAACGAAGCTGCACTGTAGTTCCCTGGTTCTCGTGCGAGCTTACAATCAGCTCACCATTGTGCATTCTTACGATGTTTCTCGCCAAAGGAAGCCCGATTCCGTATCCCTCGTAGTTTTTTGTATTGGAGGCACGGAAAAAAGGATCGTAAATTTTATTCATTTCTTCTTCAGGAATACCTATCCCATTGTCTTTTACAATGATATAAACATCAGCATCTGTTGCTCCTAAAGAGACTTTAACCTGCTGAAAATTAGAATATTTACAACCATTCTGAATAATATTCGTAACAGCAAGATGAAGCAACTGTTCATTCCCCTGAACTTTCAGTTTTTTCGGATTATCCGGCAACATACTGATATCCAGAAAAATATTGTTTCTCGAATCAATTCTTCGCAAAGTTTCAATCACATCCCAAAGTAACTGATCAATTCTTACCTTATCCATCTTTTGAACCTTTCCATCAAAACCGGTTTGGGCAATCATCAGCAAAGCTTTGATTTTTTTATCCAATTTTTCAGCTTCATCTAAAATAATTCCTAACGTTTCTTTGTATTCCTCATTGGTTCTGGAAATAGAAAGCGCAACATCGGCTTCTCCCATAATGGAGGTTAAAGGTGTTCTCAGCTCGTGGGAAACATTTCCAATCAGGTGATTTTGAGTTTCGAAAGAAGTTTCGATACGGTTGAGCATATCATTAAAAGTATCGACCAACTCATTCAATTCTTTATTGTCAGGCTGAGATTCAAGACGTAAATGAAGATTTTCTGAACTTATTTCTTTTACTTTTCCTGTAATTTTTAAAATTGGCCTGAACAAGGTTTTTGATAGATAAAAAGAGAAAATCATACTGAAAAATAATGACAGCACAACACATGTGATCAAGGTTCGTTTCAGGAATCCTAAATAATAAACGACATAATGATTTTTGGCAGAAGCTATCGCAATATAATCTTTATCATCGTGTCTAAAGGATTTCCCAATATAATAAAATTCTTTATCATTATAATTGGATTCCCCGTTTTTCGCAATATTCTTGAAAAAATAATCGGGAATATGAACTTCATGAGATATTTTTTTAAAGTTGGAATCCGTAGGAATCGCAAAAACATAATCACGCTCCATTGGAAGCTCTTCATCATTCATGCTATTTAAAACATAATTTTCAGGAAGATCGAGATCATCTTTACCTTTTTCAATCTGAACAATGGTTGTTGCCCGGATCTTTAGCAATTCATAAAACCTCTGATGGGAAAAGTTGACAATCGAAAAATAAACCAATCCACTGAACAGCAATATGATGGCGGTAAAAACCAACATCAAAAGCACCATCGTTTTAGTCTGATTTGTAACAACTTTATTAAACTCCATTATGCTTTTTTCAATACGTAGCCCATTCCTATCACCGTATGAATCAATTTATTTTCTTCCTGATTATCTAATTTTTTTCTTAAATAATTCACGTAAACATCCACAACATTAGTTCCCAGTTCATAATTAACGCCCCAAACAGCTTCCAGTACTTCTGTTCTTGAGATAACCTTTTCAGGATTCCGTAAGAAATACATCAATAATTTATACTCCGTTGAAGTAAGTGAAATTTCCTCTCCTCCACGCATCACTTTCTTTGTATAGTCATTCAAAATCAAATCTGAAAACTGGAAAACATGTTCATTATCAACTTCAGGCTCTATAATTTCTTGTGTACTCCCATTATTACTTCGTCTCAGCAGAGACTTCACACGAGCCACTAACTCAATGAATTTAAATGGTTTAACTAAATAATCATCTCCTCCACTTTCCAGCCCAAGAACTATATTTTCAGAAGTTCCCAATGCCGTCAGAAATAAAATAGGAACATGCTGATTCGTTTTTCTGATTTCCTTACAAACATCCAACCCGTTCATTTCTGGCAACATAATATCAAGAACCACCAGATCGAAATCGTTTGCCTGCACCAATTGTACACCGGTACGCCCGTCAAAAGCCACAGAAACTTCATACCCGTTTTCCTGCAATCCCTTTTTTATAAAGGAGACCACACTCGTTTCATCTTCGATCAGGATTATTTTTTTCATTGAAATAAGGAATTAGACAAAAATAGAAAATTTATTTGGGAGTGAGAGGAAGTAGGAAGATGGGCGATGGAGGTTTACAATTATTGCGCAAAAGGTTTATTTATAAATTCGCTTCATTGTTTTTTCTGCCAACAATAATTTTTAATGAATTGATTTTAATATTTGTAAAAACATTGAGAATAATACTACATTTGTCTTTCATAAAAATGATGATAAATAATTTCAGGTTAAATTGTAAATACTATGAATGATTTTTTAATAGGTATCGGAAAAAGATTAAAAGACATTAGAAAAAAAAATAATTTAACCATCAACGAACTGGCTTTCAGAGCTAATGTAAGCAACGGGCTTGTTTCCAGAATTGAAAACGGAAGAACCATTCCTTCTCTTCCTGTCTTACTGGAGCTGATTCAGTCTTTGGATATTGATGCAAGTTTCTTTTTTGAAGGCGTTGAAAAAAAATCCAATTCCAAATTCATTCATTTGCCTAAAGAAAATCAACAGGTTATCGAAAAAGAAGTAGAAGCTGAAGGCTTCAAATATATGCATATTTTCAGTAAAAGCTTGCACTCACTGGGATTTGAAGCGGTTTTATTAACTCTTGAACCGAATTCAAAAAGGGAAAAAGTAATTACTGACGCCTGGGAATTCAAATATATTCTAAAAGGAGAAGTAAAATATATTATTGATAATGAAGAAGTGATCCTAAAAGAAGGTGATTCTTTATATTTTAACGGAAAATTCCCACACGTTCCGGTAAGCATCAGCAACGAAAGCTGTGTGATGTTGGTTCTTTATTTTTATACAGCATAAATTTATCCTAAGTAAACTTTTCGCCCTTTTTTATCTCTTTTTTTCATGAGATTAAACCTTCATTTTTTATATTTTAACTTCAAAAGTTTACAAATATTCAACTTTTGCTTTTTTTAAATTGATTAAAATTAACACAGATTTAATCAACAATTGCTCTATTTCATCAAAATATTTTCCAGGAAGCCATTCTGGATCATACTCCTAAAACCTTATCCAACAAGCATTAAAGCCACATTTACAGCATTCTTTTATAAAAATTAAAATATTTTGAAAGTTAAAAACAGTTCATAAATCCCATTAATTTCTTAATTAATACTTAACACAGAAATATTACATATATTAAAATTATTAAGTTGATTTGCATAAAAATTTTAATATTTGTAAAAATGAAAACAAATTTAGAGAATTTACTTATTCTTGTTTTTGTCTGTTGCATCACATTTATTTCAGCACAGAAGCAATCTATTATAGGAACTGTACTTGACGACAGCCAACCTCTTCCGGGAGCCTCCATTAAAATCAAAGAAACTTCCAGAAATACCACCACAGATATTGATGGAAAATTTACCATTAATGATATCAAAGAAGGCCAATACAATCTACAGATCAATTATATCGGATATGAACCAACCAATATTGAGGTAGATGTAAAATCCGGACAGACTATCGATTTAGGAATTTTAAAATTATCTCAAAAGCAAAAGAACATCGACGAAGTTGTTGTAACAGGAACATTGAGAAATACTGAGGCAAAAGCTTTAAATCTTCAAAAAAATGCTATCAATATCTCCAATGTCATCGCTTCAGACGGAATTGGAAAATTACCTGACAGAAATGCAGCAGAAACAGTACAGAGAGTTCAGGGTGTTTCCATAGAAAGAGACCAGGGAGAAGGAAGATTCGTTTCTTTAAGAGGACTTCCTCCATTCTGGGCATCAACAACGATCAACGGAAACCGACTTCCAACGGCAGAAGAGGAAACCACTTCCAGAGCAACTGCATTCGACTTTTTCCCGACAGAACTTATCTCTTATGTTCATGTCAACAAATCCTTTACTCCCGATATGGAAGCTGATGGAATCGGTGGTGGCGTGAATTTTATCACGAAAACTCCACCTATGAAAACGGAATTTAAAGCAACCTTAGGAAGCGGCTATAATGCCAAAGCCGACAAAGGAGTCTACAATATCGGATTATTATATGGAGGAAGAACTAAAGATAAGAAGTTCGGCTACTTATTCAATTTTGCTCATTTCATCAGAAACTGGTCAACAGATAATTTCGAGGCAAGAAGAAGTGGAGACGAAGGAGTTTTCAGACTAGAGTTACGCGATTATAACGGGGTTAGGAAAACAACAGGAATCAATACTGCTTTTGAATATGTTTTGTCACCGAAGAGTACATTGTATCTAAAAGGAATGTACGGAACGCTTTCTGACGATGAAACTCATTATAAACACAGAATCAGATTCGATAAATTCAGTTCAGCAAACAACACAGCAAGAGTTGAATTACAAAACATTCACAATCTTTTGATTACAGAGTTAACTTCTGTTTCATTAGGAGGAATCCATAATTTAAATAAAGGAAAAATCGACTGGGATCTCTCCTACTATGACAACCGGTTCAAATATGGGAATATTCCTGATAAAGCGAACAATTCCTATTATGTAATTAAATACACACAATCCGGAGTTGGAATCAATCCTGATTATATTTCAGACAGAGGAAACGGACCAAGAGCTTATTGGGCAGCAGACGGAGGGAAGTTAGATTATAAAAATGCAGATCAGTTATTTGGTTTTTATAGTGATCCGAACTTCAAAATGGACGCTTCACAGATGAGATTTACCGATCTTGAGTTTTATAAAGTTTTCGTAGAAGAAAAAGATAAGATCGTTGCAGCATTCAATCATGAAATTAACGCTTCGGACAAACTGACTTTAAAATATGGTTTTAAATACCGTGATAAAGAAAGAAACGCAAGATTTTCAGATATTTTCTACACCTGGGCAAATGGAACCGCTCCTCTTTTATCGGACATGTCACAATACATCACAACTCAGGCAAACGGACCAAAATATCTGAGTGAAATGAATGCCCATATCGGAAATACATTCGGACCGGTTTTATCAACAGGAGGAATGGATCAATTCTGGTTTCAAAACAATGGAAGCTTAAAGATAAACACTGCCGATTCTGAAGCTCTGGAATACAACAAAGCATTGGGAAGAAACTTTGATGTTTTCGAAAAACATGCCGACGCATACGGAATGGGAACATATAAACTGAATGACAAAATTACGGTTTTAGGAGGGATCAGATTATCAAACACACATACCAATGTGAAAGGCTATAATGTCATTGATGATGTTCTGACACCTGTTGAAAATACTAAAAACTACCTTGCCGTTTTACCGATGATTCATGTAAAATATGCATTAAATGATAAAACAAATTTACGTTTTGCAGCTACGAGAACATTCTCAAGACCTAATTTCGGAGATTTAACTCCTGGTGGAACTTACATAGAAGCAGATAATGAATTCAAAGGAGGAAATCCTAATCTGAACCCAACCTATTCTTTAAACTTTGATCTGATGGGAGAATATTATTTCTCAAACGTCGGGATTTTAAGTGGCGGTGTTTTCTATAAATCGATTACAGATCCGATTTTCCAGGATTCTTTTATCGGGAATTATAATGGAATGAGCGGAGTGCAATTTACCGCTCCAAACAACGGAAAAGCAGCTTGGCTAGGCGGTTTAGAACTAGGAATCAACAGAAGATTTGACTTTTTACCGGGTTTCCTGCAATACTTCGGAACGCAGCTGAATGCCACTTTCATGGATTCTAAAATGGAAAAACCCAGCGGAAGAACCGTTAAACTTCCTTACCAGGCGAAAGAATTATACAACATCCAGCTTTTCTTCGAGAAAAAAGGATTTAATGCAAGATTGGCCTACAACTACAAAGGGAAATATGCAATCGAATATGCTGAAGAAGACTTAAATGATTCATACTATGGAAAATACGCGAGTCTGGATTTCGGAGGTTCTTATCAGTTCACCAAACATTTAATGCTGTATACCGATGTAAATAACATCCTGAACAAACCTTTGATCTATCATTTCGGAAAAGATGGAACACGCCCGGAACAGGTTGAATATTATGGAGTACGATGCAACCTTGGAATTAAATTTAACTTCTAAAAATGGCACAATCCATCAACAAAAAAACATTAGTAACACTGAAGGCGGCATTCGCTGCTTTTGGTGTCTACTTTTGCATGTATGGTTTCAGAAAGCCTTTTACAGTGTCTTCTTTTGAAAACCTCTCCTATTTCGGAGTTGATTATAAAATTTTAATCATTATTGCTCAGGCGGTAGGATATTTTATTTCAAAATTTATCGGAATAAAGTTTATTTCAGAACTGAAACCGGAAAAAAGAATTTTCTATTTATTCACTTTTATTGTAATAGCAGAATTAGCTTTATTAGGATTTGCAATCGTTCCTGCTCCTTACAATATTGCTTTTATGTTTATTAATGGTATTCCTTTGGGAATGATCTGGGGAATTGTTTTCTCCTATATTGAAGGCAGAAAAACCACAGAAATCATCGGACTATTCTTGTGCTCCAGTTTTGTTGTTTCTTCAGGATTCACAAAATCTGTCGGGAAATTTTTAATGGACACTTTCAATATTTCAGAATTCTGGATGCCTTTTTCAGCCGGATTAGTTTTTATTGTCCCTTTATTACTTTTCGGATTTTTACTGGAAAGAATTCCTAAACCCTCGGAAGAAGATATTTTACTGAAGAATAAAAGACAGCCTTTGAATAAAAGCGAAAGAAAAGAATTGATCAAACAATTCTTTATTCCGATCCTTTGTATTGTTTTATTGTATGTAAGCTTAACAATTTTAAGAGATTTCAGAGATAATTTCAACCGGGAAATCTGGGACGGTTTACATTACCAATTTGATTCTTCTATTTTCACGTTAACAGAAATCCCGATTGCAGTGATGGTTCTGCTGATTTTAAGCGGCATGGTAAAAGTCAAAAACAATAAAAAAGCTTTTAAATACTACCATTACATTCTTTTCGCAGGAATTCTTACGGTTGGCTTTTCAACCTATTTATTCCAAAATGGAGTAATTTCTCCGTTTTTTTGGATGGTCTTGTCCGGTTTCGGGATGTATATATGCTATATTCCTTTCAACGGAATTTATTTTGACCGGATGATTGCCGCTTTTGAAATCAAAGGAAATGTAGGATTTTTGATTTACGTAGTCGATTCATTCGGGTATTTAGGAAGTGTTTTAATTCTTCTTTATAAAAACTTCGGCTCAGCAAAAACCTCATGGCTCAATTTTTATATCCATCTGAATTACATCATCGTAGCCATTGTTTTAATTACTTCGGTTATTGCTTTTTTATCTTTCAGGAAAAGAGCAAGGCCGAACTCTAATATCAATTCAGAATCTAATCAGTACATCAATTTCGATACGTCGAAAATTTAAATTTATAGTAAATGACAACAAAATTTGATTTAATCGTTGTGGGAGGCGGAATTCTTGGGACATTCCATGCTTATCATGCGTTGAAGAAAAATCTAAAAGTAGCTTTGCTGGAAAGAAATTCTGTTCCACAGGGCGCGACAGTGAGAAATTTCGGGCAGGTCGTTCCTTCCGGAATGGATTTAAAATGGCAGAATTTCGGACGAGAAAGTCTGGAAATATATAATGATCTACATACTCAGGCAGATTTAACCATAAGAAAAAACGGTTCCGTATATATCGCTTCCAACGATGAAGAACTGCAGTTGATTGAAGAACTTTCTGAAATCAATAAAAATAACGGTTACGAATCAATTCTTTTATCCAAAAGCGAATGTATTCAAAAATATGACGGGCTTCGCTCAGAATATTGCAAAGGCGGTCTATTCTTTCCCCAAGAATTATCTGTGGATTCTGCAGACATGATTGTAAAGCTTCACCAACTCTTACAGGATAAATTTGGATTACAGATTTTCTATAATACAACAGTTGTTGAAACCAATGAGGATGATAAAAAATGTATCGCAGTCTCCTCAGAAGGAACGGAATTTCATGCTTCAAAACTGATTATCTGTGGAGGACATGAATTCAAAACTCTATATCCTAAAGTTTTCAATGAAAGTGATCTGGAAGTAAGTAAACTGCAGATGCTTCAGACAAAGCCACAGGGAATTTATTCTTTACAGGGAAATATCTTAACGGGACTTTCCATCAGAAGATACGAATCGTTCAGCGAATGTGCTTCCTTCCAGAAAATCAAAGAACTGGAAGATAAAAATTCATTTGAAAAAAAATTCGGAATTCATATTTTATTCAAACAGGCTTTAGATGGTTCTGTTATTTTGGGAGATTCCCACGAATATGCAGATGCCAGAAACGCCGATGATTTAGGCTTTGATCTGAACATGGAAATCGATGAGTTCATGATTAATGAAGCAAAAAAAATCATTGATCTGCCTACTTATGAAATTCAAAGACGTTGGTTTGGCGTGTATTCTCAATGCAAATCGAAGGATATTTTCGAACACAATCCTTCCCCGAATATCCACATTATTACAGGAATCGGAGGAAAAGGAATGACGGGAAGCGGAGGCTTTTCAAAATTTAATATCGATAAAATCTACGCATAAAATTAGAATGAAGAATATAGAATTATTAGTTCTGGATATGGCCGGAACTACGATAGATGAAGACAATATGGTATACAAAACAGTGATGAACTCTGTGAATGATTACGGCTACAACGTTACTTTAGACAAGGTTTTATCAGTCTGCGCAGGAATGGAGAAACTGGAAGCCATCACAACTTTATTAAAGGAAATCGGAGGAAATAAAGAAGATGCCCCAACAATTTTTGAACATTTTTCCGGTCAGTTAAAAGAAGCTTATCAAAATCTGGACGTGAAGCCCATCAATGGAGTAGAAAACTTCCTTTTACAGATGAGATCCAAAAATAAAAAGGTGGTTTTAAACACAGGGTACACTTCTGAAATTGCACAGCAGCTTTTAGATAAATTAAACTGGAAGGAAAACATTCATTTTGATGCTTTAATTACTGCCGATGATGTTTCTGAAAGCCGGCCAAGTCCGGAAATGATTCTGCTGGCAATGAAAAAGTTTAATATTAGTAAACCTGAAGTTGTTTTAAAAGCAGGAGATTCCGTTATCGATATTGAAGAAGGAAAAAATGCAGGATGTGGTTTGACGATTGCCGTTTTATCCGGTGCTCAAAGCCAGTCTGAGCTCAAAAAATCTCATCCCGATTATATTTTCAACAGTATTTCTGAGGCTGAAGCTATTATTTACTAATTCTTTCAAATCCAGCAGCTTATTCAGCCTCACTTTTCTTATTGTTAAATTATTCATTAATTAACTTTAAGTTCAAACAAGTTTACAAATAGTAAATTAATTTTACAAATGTTAAAAATAATATTACTAATTGTAAACTTTTTCTTTTCTCAAACTATTTATTTTTATGAAAACAAAACTATTTTCAATCGCTGTACTGGTGAGCTGTTCATTCATTGCTCAGACCAAAAAAGTTCTTTTTATCGGTATTGATGGCTGCAGACAGGAGGTAATGATGTCTTCCAATACTCCAAACATCCACAACCTGATTAACCAATCTATTTATTCTCTGGACGGACTTTGTGCCGCAACAACCTGGAGCGGAAATGGCTGGAGCACAATGTTAACAGGAACATGGCACACCAAGCACAATGTGCAGGACAATAATTTTACAAGCCCCAACTTTACAAGTTATCCAGACTTTATGTCAAGAGCGGAAGCCTACAATCCAAACTTAAAAACCATTTCTCTGGTACATTGGTCTCCGATTAATGATATTATTGTTCAGAATGCCGATGTTCAGACAAATTTCGGAACAGATTTAGCCGTAAAAAATGCAGCAGTAAATGCTTTACAAAATGACAATCCGGATATCCTGTTTGTAGATTTTGATGATGTGGATCATGCAGGACATTCTTATGGTTTTAATTCCAATACTTCTCAATATGTTTCTGCCATGGAAACTACGGATAATTATATCGGGCAGATTGTTGCCGCCATGAAAAACAGACCTACTTATAACAATGAAAACTGGCTGGTTGTCTTAACAACAGATCACGGCGCGACAGATACTTCTCATGGTGGCGGAAATCTTTCAGAGAGAAATATATTCACTGTTTATTCAAATCCTACTTTTACGCCTCAACAGATCAGTAAAACGACATTAGAATTGAATAAAACGTTCAATCAATTGAACTTTCCGGCAGGAACTTACGCAAAACCGGCTAATCAGAATGCATTCAATTTCGGAGCAACTCAGGATTTTACAATTGAATTTTGGGTAAAGCCCAATGCCAATTATTCCAGCGATCCTGTGATGATCAGTAATAAAAACTGGGCAAACGGTAAAAATAAAGGATTTCTGATCTCAGGATATTCCGGACAGACTTATAAGATGAATATTGGAGACGGAACCAACAGAATTGATCTGGTAGGAGGAAAGGCCGAAACAGGAAAATGGAAACATATTGCGGTAAGCTTCGACAGAGACGGGCTTGTAACAATGTACGAAGATGGAGTTCCTGTTACTTTTGCAAAAATGAATACCATTGGAGACATTAATTCTTCACTTCCTTTCACAATCAATCAGGACGGAACAAATGTCTACGGACAAAATCTTGCAGCGTCCTACAGAGACATCAGAGTCTGGAAATCTGCACTTCCGAATGATGTGATTGTTAACTGGGCCAATCAGGATATTACCTCTTCCCATCCTTTTTACAGTCAGTTGGTCGCCAACTGGAAATGCGATGAAGCTTCTGGAAATATATTAACAGATTCCAGCCCGAATGCAAACAATGTTACCATTACAGGAAGCCCTACCCGAGATCTGAATATGGTAAATACCTTTAAAATATTAAATTACCTTTCAACAACAAGGGAAACAGATCACTTCCCGACTGTTTTGAACTGGATGTGTATTCCCGTTCCTTCAGCTTGGGGAATTGACGGAGTAAACAGAATTCCGGTTTGTAATGATGCTGTTTTATCTGCAAAAGAAAACGAAACTTCCACCAACGATTTCAAAGT
The DNA here is from genome assembly GCF_016735585.2 of Chryseobacterium tagetis. GTDB lineage: Bacteria > Bacteroidota > Bacteroidia > Flavobacteriales > Weeksellaceae > Chryseobacterium > Chryseobacterium tagetis. Next base: position 653,927 of record NZ_JAERSE020000002.1, on the reverse strand, counting down.
ATATCCCAATCCGGCGAGTCAGGAAATTACGATTCAGCTGCACTCTGAAGAAAAAGAATTGAAAATGGATGTTTTTGATGCTAAAGGATCTGTTGTTTTATCTAAAAAGATCAACCCCGGAAGTGGAAATTACAACGAAAAAATCAATATTGAAAACCTTACCAATGGTGTTTACTTTATGAAAATCAGCGGAAGTAAAAAGTCTTTAACTAAAGCTTTCATTAAAAAATAATTACTGCATAGCTTTAATTATAACACGTACTTAGATTTAAATTTGATATTAGAACAAAGCTTAACTGCGGCGTTCTAATATCTTTTTTATAAAAAAAAGACTATAATTAATTTTTAAATTACAAATAAAACCAAATATGTTTTTAGAATTATTTTTTGTGACGCAAAGAATTTATTTTAAAACTATATTATTTAAAGTGAGCAAAGACTAATCAACAAGTTGATTTGATGAAGCTGTATTTTCAGGTTTTGCGAAGCAAATTTATTTGCCTTTGTCTTCTAGAAAGTATAAATGGGTAATAAAATCTTTGCGTTAAAACAACATCCACGATACTTTCACAGTTCAATTTATTAATTAAAAACAAAAAGCACACTGAAAAAATCAGCATGCTTCCTCTTTAACAAAATTGAAATATATCTAAAAATCAAGTTTCAACAACATTTTTGTATCAGCTCTCTCATAAGGAGAATCTATTACCGGAATATGTTGAAAACCTAACTTTTCATAGAGTCTGATCGCCGGAACAAGCGAAGAATTGGTTTCAAGAAAAACTTCTTTCGCCTTGAGTTCTTTTGCTTTATCAATCAGTTCCTGACCGATTAGATAACCAATCTTTTTTCCTTGTGATTTCGGACTTACCGCCATTTTTGCCAATTCGAAAATCAGTGGTTCAGCAGAAGTTTTTATCAGCGCACAGGTTCCTACTACCTCATCATTTAGAAGCGCAAACACAATGTGCCCGCCTTTATTGATGATATAATCTTCCGGATTGTCAAGCATTTTGTAGTCGCTTGCTTCCATTTTAAAAAACTTACTGATCCATTCTTCATTTAAATCTCTGAAACTTTGCTGATATTTCGGTTCATAATCAACAATTTTCACTTCATTATTATTATCGTTCATCGCTTTATATGTATTTTAAATTCTGTTTTTAATCATTTTTCCCAGTTTTTCCAGATCACTTTCCACACGATCTGTCCATTCCAAAGCATAATTTAAACGAAGACAGTTCTGATACTGATTGTACTGCGAAAACATTCTTCCGGGTGCAAAGTTGATCTTCTGACTAAAGGCTTCATCATACAGATCTTCCGTACAGATTCTTTTATCCAACTCAAGCCATAGCATAAATCCTCCTTTAGGATCAGAAACCTTCGTATTATCCGGAAAATACGCCGCAACCGATTTCTGGATCTGAAGATAATTAGAATACAATTTCTTCCTGAACATTCTCAAATGGTGATCGTAACGGCCATGTTCCAGAAAATCTGCAATCACATCGGAATACAAAGACGGGCTACAAACAGTCTGTACCAGCTTCTGACGAATAATTTTATCTTTGAATTTTCCGGGAGCAACCCATCCAATCCTGTAACCAGGAGCTAAAACTTTGGTCACAGAGCCAATCCACATCACCAAGCCGGCTTCATCATAATATTTGCACGGTTTAGGCCTTTCTGCTCCAAAATAAACGTTTCCGTAGATATCATCTTCAATCAAAGGAACATTGTATTCTGTAATTAGTCTTACCAGTTCTTTTTTACTTTCATCCGGCATCTGAAAACCTAAAGGATTATTGAAATTGGTAACAAAACAACAGGCAGATAATTTAGGAAGTGCTTTCTTCAATTCATCCAGATCAACTCCATGAATAGGGTGCGTAGGAATTTCAACAGCTTTTAATCCCAATAGTTCTATCGCCTGCAAAATCCCGAAATATACAGGACTTTCTACCGCCACTGAATCTCCGGGTTTTGTTACTGCCATAAGGCAATTATATACAGCATTCATCGCTCCAGATGTTATGACTAAATCATCTTCCGTAATTTTCCCTTCTAAAACGATTGCCCATTTCGCAATTTCACGGCGAAGATGCTCACTTCCTTGAACCGGTTCATAATCTGTTCCACTGTCATTTTTACGTTTGATGACATTGACCATCGACTTTTTCAGTTTAGCCAATGGGAGAAAACTTTTTCCCGGAATTCCTAAAGCAAACTGGGTAACATCTGTTCCAGCAATCGTTCCGAAAACCTTATCGATAAGATCTTCTGGAGCTTTTTGTGTTTCCGAAACCTTCATCTTTGCAATGGAAGGAAGTGCCAGTTTTCTTTGTGAAGTCTGACTTACAAAATAACCGTATTTCGGGCGCGATTCTACCAGAGAATGACTTTCAAGCTCCATATAGGCCTGTTTTACGGTATTCAGGCTTACATTATATAATTTTTGGGCACTCCTCAAAGAAGGAAGCCTATCTCCAAACTGTAATGTCTCACTTGTAATCTGCTCTGTAACAGATTTTGCGATTTTAAGGTATAGAGCATCTTTAGCCATACAAATCCATTTGAGTAAATTTACGATTTTAAGAAGTTCCTTTAACCATTCAGCCAATCAACCATCCTTTGAATATTATATTTCAATTCTTCCGGATCTGTAAAATTTTCTGAGTTATTCCTTTTACAATAATTTTTAGCTTTTGTCTTAAAATCGTCTTTTTCATTCATTGTCATATCTGAATTTTCGTAAATCTTAAAGTCAATCTGATTCTCTTTATTAATAACGAGACTAGCAAATGCTACAATTCCCTTTCCTTTCTTAACCAAAAGAAAAGGAATTCCAAAATTTTCATTAACTGCATTCAAATTGAATTTCTGAAGAAAAAGGTTTTTCAGTTCTAAAATATCCGAGGCATAGACTTCAGCATAGTGAAGCCGATCCTGATGTTGAAGAGTCGTTTCCATACTACTTGCTTTACTTCAGCAAAGTTATAGAGTATTCGGAATGAGATACAGATACAGAAGTTTGTATTTTTATGGGTACAGATTGTTGTAAAGAGGTAAAAAAGAGTGAAACCCGATTGAGAAGAATTGAGATTGAAAAGGTATAAAAACAAAAAACCCTCCGTAAAAAATACAGAGGGTTTTAGTACCCCGGGCGGGACTTGAACCCGCACGCCAAAAGAGGCACAGGATTTTAAGTCCTGCGTGTCTACCAGTTCCACCACCAGGGCATGGCGTGGAGCGAAAAACGGGATTCGAACCCGCGACCCCAACCTTGGCAAGGTTGTGCTCTACCAGCTGAGCTATTTTCGCAAAACTGTGCGGATGAAGGGACTCGAACCCCCACGCCTCTCGGCACCAGATCCTAAGTCTGGCGTGGCTACCAATTACACCACATCCGCGTTGTTTATTAATGAAAACTTATTTGTAAAGAACTTGTTTCGTTTTTCCGTTTTCAGTGGTGCAAAGATAGGATAAATTCTTTTATCTCCAAACTTTTCACGAAAAAAAATTAAAATTTTTACATTTTTTTTCTCCTGTACCCTTTATTACGATTGATTTTCTTACTTTTACCGTGTTAATAATTACGATATGGAATTACAAGGAACGGTAAAGAAAATATTTGACGCTCAGACATTTGCAAGCGGCTTCCAAAAGAGAGAAATGGTTATTTTAACTCAGGAACAGTACCCGCAGCCAATAAACATAGAATTTTTGTCTGATAAGATCGGTTTATTGGATAATCTGAAAGAAGGAGAGAATGTAAAGGTGGGAATCAACATCAGAGGAAGAGAATGGGTTTCACCTCAAGGAGAAACAAAATACTTCAACTCTATTACAGGCTGGAGAGTAGAAAAAGTTTTTGATAATGGTTCTGAACCTACACAAGCTGCACCTTCACAATCTGCATCTCCTGTTTCTAACGAAAATCCTTTCGCCGGAGACGATGATGATGATTTACCTTTTTAATTAGAAGATAATACTGAAAAATATTAATCCTGCTTTTTAAGTGGGATTTTTTTTCCTGAATATGATTCGATTAGACGAAAATGAGATTTCTTTTCCCGACCCTGAAATCTATGATGGGCATGAGGGGATTATTGCTTTCGGTGGCGATTTGTCAATAGAACGGATCTGGTTTGCTTATCAGCTGGGTATTTTTCCTTGGTATAATCCGGAGGAAGAAATTCTTTGGTGGTGTCCTGATCCGAGATTTGTTTTGTTTCCTGATGAACTGAAGGTTTCAAAATCCATGAGAAAAATATTGAGCCGGGAGGTTTTTACATTTTCAGAAAATCAGAATTTCAGAGAAGTTATCAAAAATTGCCAGGAAGTCAGCCGAAGAGGACAAACCGGAACATGGCTTTCGGATGAACTGATGGAAACTTTTATTCAACTGCATGAATATGGACTGGCAAAAAGTATTGAAGTCTGGCAAAACAGTGAATTAGTCGGTGGATTTTACGGTCTTCAAATTGGGAATGTTTTCTGTGGCGAAAGTATGTTTGCTAAAGTAAGCAATGCTTCCAAAGCCGGATTTATTCATTTTATCGAAACCAATAAAAATTTAGAACTAATTGATTGTCAATCCCACACCGAACATCTTGAAAGTCTGGGCGCGAAAATGATTCCTAAAAAAGAGTTTTTAAAAATTTTACACCAAAACAATGAACGCAGATAAAGAAAAATGGATCCTTCTGGGTGTACTCAGTATTATCTGGGGATCTTCTTTTATTTTGATCAAAAAATCTTTAGAACATTTCAGCCCGTATCAAGTCGGAGCTTTAAGGGTTTTGATAGCCGGAATTATTTTAATGCCTATTGCAATCTCAAAATATAAGCTGTTCCCGAAAAAACATTTAAAATGGCTGATTCTGGCTGCCTTTACAGGAAATTTCATCCCCATGTTTTTATTTCCTATTGCAGAGACAGAAGTAAGCAGCAGTATTGCAGGAATCATTAATTCTATGATGCCTATTTTCGTGATTATTGTCGGAGCTCTGGTCTGGAAATTTGAAACTACCAAGCAACAGATTTTTGGAACTTTAATTAGCTTTACAGGTGTCTGTTTACTGGCTTTTGGCGGAGACGGTGAAGGAGGAAAATTTAAGCTGATTCCCATTTTACTGTTATTACTGGCGACTTTATGCTATGCCATGAGTACCACAACGGTAAAATCTAAACTTATGGAAGTTTCTTCCACGGTTTTATCTGCTTTTGTATTCTCTTTTGTATTGTTTTTCCCATCCATTATTGCCTTGACTTTTACAGGGTTCTTTTCAACCTTTAGCTTTGACGAAAACAATTTAACGGGATTGATGTTCGTAAGTTTATTATCCATCTTCGGAACCGGGTTGGCCATGATGATGAATTACCGCCTTTTGAAAGTATCTACCCCATTATTTGCCTCTACGGTTACCTTACTGATGCCGATTGTGGCGATTATCTGGGGATTTTTAGATGGCGAAAAATTAAGTGTAATGCAATTTGTGGGCGCTGGAATTATTATCGCCGGATTGATCTTTTTAAGGACAAAACCAAACCTTATAAAAAAATAAATCCTGCATCTCTGCAGGATTTTTTATTTGGTCTGTCATTTCAATAAAAGAAAAATCTCTAAAATAGATTCTTCACTTCATTCCATTTCGTTCAAAATGAAAAGTTGTTAGATTCATTTCTAGCCTTCAGAATTTTTCTTCTTCTTCACTTTAGCCTTAGCTTTTTTCACTTCATCTTTAATGAACGGATATTTTTTCTGCATATCTGTCACCAAAGACGGATCCAGCTCAAGTGCATCCTGAAGAGATATACTTCCTTTTTCAGGATCTTTAAGATTGAAATAACAGTTGCTTAACTGATAATACAATTCTGCTCTATGGTGCGCTTTCAATGCCTTGTTCAAAACAACGATCGCTTCTTCATATTCACCCAAAAGCATTAATACTTCTGAATAGGCATACCAATTGTAAAATCTTGAAGGCTCTGCATCTACCAGTTTTTTCAGGCAGTAAAGACTTTCTTCAAACTTCCCGGAATCGATAAATAAAAATGCCAGTCTTTTCTGATAGTCAAGATTATTTTCATTCAGATGGGTTGCCTCTTTTGCGAAATACAATGCTTCAGTCATTCCGCCCATTTCTTCATACAAATAAGACTGCTCCATCATAGCAAGATAGAACTGCGGATCTTCTCTCAATGATTTCTGGAAAGAATTCAGCGCCATTATCGGCTGCTTCATCGCTTTGTAGCAAAGTCCTATTTTATAGAATGTAAATGCTTTTGTATATTCCAACTCCAACATTTCTTCATAGACTTCTATGGCTTTTTTGTATTGTCCTAAAGCTTCATAACAAGCCGCTTTATTGGCATAGACTCCAACAGAACTTGAATTGATCGCCAATAAATAATCATACCCTTTTATGGCTTCTTCATAGTTTTTTCTGTTGAAGTAAAACTGTCCGTACTCGAACCAAGCAACTTCTGAATAGGCAAATTCATCCAGATATTCATTCAGGAAAGCGATTGCTTCTTCATTCTTATTCAAATCGGCAAAGCAGACCATACAGTTTTCTAATGAATATTCATCTGTAGGATCTTCTTTAAGAGCCTTTCTGTAATGTTTAAGGGCGTTAAAAGGATCACCTAGATTCACATATTCATCTGCAATAAAGTTGTGAAGGAAGTTTTCTTCTTCTTTCAGTTCCAATGCTTTTTTACAAATATCAATAGATCTTCTAGGGTTTCCTAAATTCGAATAATACTTGGCATAGCAAACCAAAAAGTCTGTGTTTTCCATAGAAGATCCCTTCAACTCATCAATAAGCTCCTTTGCCGTATTATATTCTTCCCATTCCAATAGAATCTCAAGTTTTTTGATCTTGATATCTAAAGAATTAGGGTGAAGCTTCAACCCATAATTCACTGCTGTATCTGCATAATTAAAGTCTCCAAGCTCCAAATAGTAAACAATAATATCTTCTAACTCTTCTGTATCAAAGTAGAATTCATCATTGTTTTCCATCATTTCCTCGAACTTTTTTACAAGTTCATTTCCAAAATATTCTTCCAATACTCCTGTCATTAGTCGGCCAATGTTTGAATATTCTTACAAACCTCGACAAACTTTTTAAATTAATATTACTTCTGAAATTTAAAATTCAAAATGTATGCAAAATTGCGAAATTTTTTCGACATTCATCTTTCGTAAATTTCTATCTTAAAGATAGTGAAAAGAATATTACTATAAAAGAATTGTGGATAAAAAAGTGGAGTTATTATTAAATTAATACAATTAATCGCTTTCTGTTAGTAATTTCACGTTTCCATACCTCTTCAATATCCTGCAGTTGAACGGTTTCTGTATTTATCTTTAATTTTCCGTTAACGGCAGCCTGAAACATTTCAGGAATGATCTCAGAAAGAAGGAGTTTCATTTCTTCCTTTGTCCAGCTTCCCAATCCCGAACCGGAAATCTGGATATCTGTTCCTCTTAAAATTTGAGAAGACAATTGAATCGTGTCCCCACTCATTCCCCCTACAGAAACCAAACGTGTTTTATGAGAAAAATTACCATCCCCTTTTAAAGCAGATAAAATATTTTCCACCGAATGCCCCCAAATATAATCGAGCACTACATCAATAGGAGTTTCACGGTGAATGTCTTTTATTTTTTGCTGAAAGCCTTCATCACTTAGATTCAAAGAAACCACCTCATCGGCACCCAATTCCAGTAAAGACTGTAAGGCTTCTTCATTTCTTCCGGTAACAATCACTTTTTTGGCTCCGTATAATTTTGCGATTTGAACAGCCACTTTTCCGGTAATTCCTGTTGCTCCGTTTACGAGAACAGTTTCCCCTTCTTTTAAATGGGTTTTAAATTTAAGTCCCATCGCAGAACCCATCACAGCATTAGGTAAAGCCGCTGCAATCGAGAAATCCAGTTCTTCGGGGATAGGGACGATCATATTTTTATCGGCAACTGCTTTTTCGGCAACCGTTCCTTTTTTACTGAAAAAATAGACTTTGGATCCATTTTCCAGAAAACCTACTCCATCGCTGCCAACAATAGTCGGTTGATGTTCTTTATTTTCAGTAGAATAATGTTTTCCACTCGCTCTTGCTCTGTCGAGATGCTTGATAGAAGCTGCTTTTACGAATACTAAAGCTTCATTTTCATTAATAACAACCGGATCAGGAAAATCTGCATATTGAGGAATTCCTCCTTTTTCGAATACAACTGCTGCTTTCATTTGTTTTAAATTTTAATGCAAAATTATTTTGAAAGTGCTTTAGAGTGCAATAACATTTGTTATCGATTGGGCGAAGTTAAGAGAAAAGATAGGAGATCTGTTTAATTTTTTTTAACGCAAAGATTATATTGCATATCGTATTATTTTTAGAGGGCAAAGGCAAATAAAATTTGCTTCGCGAAGCTTGAAAACACATCGCTTCATCAAATCAACCTGTTGATTCTTCTTTGCTTACTTGAGAGCATACAATTTTAAAATAAAGCTTTGCGTTAAAAAATGAACCTTTGTTTTTTAATATTTTTAATCAAATCTGAACAAAATCTAATTAAAAAGATCTTGTATACATTTCAGAATCATATACGAACACAAAGAAACCTCCGTCTTCCTGCATCAATCTTCCGCTTTTCAGAGTCTTTCTTTTAAAATCTTACTTTTAATTCTACTCAGATGAACGGTTGTAATTCCTAAGTAAGAAGCAATATAATGTTGCGGAACTCTTTTGACAATGTTTGGTTTTTCTTTACAGAGATTGAGATAGCGTTCTTGCGGACTGTCTTTAATAAAGGAGAAAAAATGTTTCATATAATCGAAAACCCTTTCAAACACAGAATCCATGAATTCACTTCTCATTTTGGGATCTTCATAGACTTCTTCTAAAATTTTGTCTGCTGTAGGTTTATCGATCTGCCACAGAATACAAGGCTCTATGGTTTCAAAAGACACCATACTCGGCAATCCTTTACGGAAGCTTTCTAGGGAAGAAAACATGGTATTTTCCATAAAGAACTGAAAGGTCACGTCTTTTCCGTCCTTGTTGTACAAGGCTCTTACAATTCCTTTTTCAATAAAGTAAGCATTTAATGAAGTTTCTCCTTCTTTTAAAAGAATAGCTTTAGCAGGAACTTCCAATCGTGTAAAGTTCTTTCTGTATTTCCCCCATGTTTCTTTTGGAAAAGTGAATCTGTTTTGCAGGTGTTCAAACATGTTGTGTAAAAAAGAACGAGACCCAAAAAGCCTCGTTCATAGTATTTTAATTAAATCAAAGTTTTGATTTTTGCGATGATATCGTCTCCTAGTTTATCTGCTTCTTCCTGAGATTTAGCTTCTGTATAAATTCTGATAATCGGCTCTGTATTAGATTTTCTAAGGTGTACCCAGTTATTTTCAAAATCTATTTTCACTCCGTCTACGGTAGAAACTTCTTCATCCTGATATTCTTTTTCCATTTTAGATAGAATATCATCTACATTGATCTCCGGAGTGAGCTCAATTTTCTTTTTCCCCATGAAGTAACTCGGATATCCTGCTCTCATTTCGGAAACCGTTTTATTTTCTTTGGCCAGATGAGTTAAAAATAAAGCTACCCCCACTAAAGAATCTCTTCCATAATGTAAATCAGGATAGATAATTCCTCCGTTTCCTTCTCCTCCAATTACGGCATTTTTCTCTTTCATTAAAGTTACCACATTCACTTCTCCTACAGCGCTTGCAAAATACTCTGAGTTATGAGTGTGCGCAACATCTCTCAAAGCGCGACTTGAAGAAAGGTTAGAAACCGCCACTCCATTTTTATTTTTCAGCAAATAGTCTGCAACAGCCACCAATGTATATTCTTCTCCAAACATTTCGCCTTTTTCATCGATCAGGGCTAATCTGTCAACATCCGGATCCACAACGATTCCCAAATCTGCTCCTTCTTTTTTCACCAATTCGCAGATATCTCCCAAGTGCTCTTTCAACGGTTCAGGATTGTGCGGGAAATGACCTGTAGGCTCACAATATAATTTCACGGTTTCACAACCCAGTTTATCCAAAAGCATCGGAATAGCAATACCTCCTGTAGAATTTACCGCATCTAGAACTACTTTGAATTTTTTAAATTTAATAGCTTCAGCATCTACCATTGGTAAATCAAGGATCTGCTGAATATGGATATCAAAAGCATCATCTCTTGTTTCATATTTTCCCAAATCATCCACTTCTGCATAGTTGAAATCTTCACTTTCAGCCAGTGCTAAAACTTCCGCTCCGTTTTCTCCGGTAATGAATTCTCCTTTTTCATTTAATAATTTCAGAGCATTCCATTGTTTTGGATTGTGAGAAGCGGTTAAGATAATTCCACCATCTGCTTTCAGTTCAGGAACCATTATTTCTACGGTAGGAGTTGTAGAAAGTCCCAAATCAACTACATTGATTCCCAGTCCTTGTAATGTTGCCGTCACCAAAGAAGAAACCATCTGCCCGGAAATTCTGGCGTCTCTTCCAATGATTAATGTTAAATCTTTTTTATTTTTATTATTCTGTAACCAAGTTCCGAAAGCCGAAGCAAATTTTACCACATCAAGCGGAGTCAAGTTATCATTTACTCTTCCTCCAATGGTTCCCCGGATTCCCGAAATACTTTTTATTAATGACATTTTTTCAAAAATTTTAAACAAAAATACAAAATAAATAGCTCAATTAATTCTCCAAAAAAATGAGAGGTAAAATATTATCCTCCTTAGTTTTATTAATCAATACAAACAGAACATTTACACTAATAAATAATAACTATTTGCATACGATGATTGATTTACTTCCGTCGATATTCTGTTGGTGAAATTCCTTCTAATCGTTTGAAGTATTTCCCAAAAAACGACTGAGAAGGAAAATGCAGTTCTTCACTGATCTGTTCAATGGTCATATTGGTTGATTTTAAAAGTGCTTTTGCTTCCAAGATCACAAAACTGTCAATCCATTCCGCTGCAGAACGTCCACTGTTTGATTTGATCAGACTTGAAAAATATTTGGGAGTAAGGCAAAGCTTTTCGGCATAGAACCCCACGCTTCTTTCCTGTTTATGGTAATTACGGACAAGCATAAGAAAATCATCAAGTACTACTTTATTTTTAGACTTTTCCTCGTGTGCTAACATTTTGTGGCGTTTATAGCTAATTCCGTAGAAAAATGCCCGTGTCAGATTCAAAACGGTTTCCATACGGAAGGGATTATCTACGTTTTTTACGGCTTCTTTTAGTAAATTATAATAGGTTACCATAGAATTCAATTCACTTTCTGAGAGTGAAAGCACCGGATTTTCATTCACTGAAGCAAAAAGCGAAGAGCCGATCTGAATATTCAAATTACGGATAAACTGTTTGGAAGTCACGATCAAAAGAGCCGAAAAATCCTCACTAGTTTCCTTATGCTGTAGGATCTGATCTGGCATAAAAACCGTAAGACTAGAAGCAGAAGAAACCTGAGGACTTAGGTTTATAAAGCCTTCACTTTTTCCGGAAAGACAGATAATAGCCGTGAAAACATCGCTTTTAAAAGGATAGGAAAACCCCGGCCGAATAACCGGTTTTTCAAGTAAAATAATATCATTTCCTATGGAATTTTCTTCATTTATTCCCAAATCCAAAAGTTCCGATTGCAGGTTAAAAATATGAATGTTTTTTTTCAAGGGATTAAATTTTAGTTAAAATTAGCCTTTTTTACCTAAAAATTCATAAAATCCGACTTATCATCCAAAATCACCTCCTTTTCAACCTTACCCATCGAAAATTTCGTCTCTACTTTTGTCACAGAATTTTGAAGGAAACCAGCTTTAAAATTCAAAAATAAGATCGTATCAAAATTTTTTAAATAATTAACAAAAAAAACAAATTTTATGAAGAAATCAGCAGTAATAGTGGCACTATTTTTTATGGGTTTTATCTCCGTAAACGCTCAGGGATTAATGGGTTATCTTAAATCACATCTTGAACTTGGCGTGAAGGGAGAGGCAAATTATTCGGGGTTTTTACTTAAAGATATGGAGGGGGTAAAGAGCGAAATGGGTGTTGGAGGTAATGTAGGAACATTTATTAAGTTAAATATTTCCGAACATTTTGCCATTCAGGAAGACATTCTGTTTTCGTACCAATCGTCCAAAATAAAACAAAATGGTTGGGAAGACACGTATCAGTATTTTGGAACTGAAGTTCCGATCTACCTGATGGGCCAGTGGAATGTATCCGGCGGTAGATTTTATGCAGGAGCCGGACCTTACTTCAGTTTGGGTTTAAGCGCTAAAATGAAAGATGCAGATATTGATCTCTATAAAAAAGTAGACGATGAGCGACCGATGAAACGTCTTTCTAATGGACTTGCTGCTCAAATCGGTTATGAATTCAGCAATAAAATCCAGCTTAATGCAAGCTATAAAATCGGTTTGGGAAATACTCTGGATGCTAATGAAGATCTTTACAAAATGGTTCCACATTCGGTTTCTTTAGGAATCGGTTATCGATTTTAAACTCTTTTTATATTAAACCTTCAAGATTTCTAATATCTTGAAGGTTTAATATAATTCATGAAAAGTGAATTAAAGATCTTTATTATTTTCTAATTAAAAAAAAACACTTAGTAACCCAAGTGTTAAAAAATAATATTATTGTTTATTTTATTTTTCTATACTATACTTATGATATTTTATAGAGCTTGTGAAATAGAGCAACTAACCAGTTTTTTAGCTTTGCAAAATTCAAAATACAACTTTCCCCTATATTTACGAACAAACAAAAAAATGGTTAGCCAAAATATGATCAGTTACTCATCTCTCACTATATTTACATTTGGTTTTTTCTTTAAAAAATCTACTCATATCAATGGATAAAACAATAAGCGTTTTGGGAACAATCGTTACAACTGCGGAATCTTTATATTCCGCCGTATGTAACAATCTTTTTATTATTTTGTTAATATGAAAGTCTTTGAAATTTAGTATACTTCAAATTGATAAGTGATATATATCAAATCTGTATACAATGATCATTAGTATATCCTTGCAATTCTGCAATACCATCTTCTTACGTTATCCGCATCATTTGTGTTATCCATATTGTCAACAGAAAAAGACATTTCTACTTTATACCATTTTCCGTCAAAAAGAAAATCAAAATTATATCCTTCTGCATTTTGTGCCTCATCTAAAGCTGTACCAGGAGTTCCTCCGGTAGTCATATTTTTACCATAACCCAAATACATTCCATTATCCAAGTTCTGATAACCACCTGGCGCAAGAACAACGTTGCCATCTCCTCGTCCTTCTATTGAGGTCATACCTTGCCACCAATATTTTTTTGAAGAACTGGAAATATTATAAACTCTTGGTCTAATTGATATAGGATTTACACCATTAGATGAGGACATTGCATAAACATCAAGTCTAAAGGTATTTTCTATGGTTGGCATTGTATCTACAGAACTGAACAATACGCCTGATGCACTTGCCAATACACCTCCACCTTGAAAATACGCGTATTCTCCACGCGCTAATGAATTAGAACCCACAGCCGCAGAACAAGACTGGCTACCAAAGTTGATTGCAAAAGTTGCCAGTTCCGGACTTGACTGAGAAGGAGTTCCTGTAACATTATACACTAATTGTCCTGTCCCATACTCCAGATCTCCTTGCTGTAAGGTTGCAGTAAGCCCTGTAACTCCGGTAGAAGCAATGGCTGTCCCAGCACTATAAGATCCTCCGTTTCCTCCTGTATATGGCACAACAAGTGTTCCAGTATATGGTACCCCTGCCGTATATGATTTGGGACTCAAGTATGCAGTAGTACATTGTAATTCACCAACAGTAGGTGAAACACTTGACCTTGTAGAAAATTTAATCCACTCTGCGCCGTTCCAATACATATATCCTTCGGTAGCAAGGCCTGCTGTCCCAAGATTATATACCAATAATCCGGTAGCCGGAGAGGCAATAGTAGTAATATCTGTATTGGAAGTCAATGCCACTTTGGGCCCTAAAAACCCTTTTTTACTGCCATTTGCCACGTTAAGTTCTAAGATAGCAGAGGCATTAGGCGAAGATGTTCCTATCCCAACACTTCCAGAAGAAGTTACTACAAAGTCATCAGAACCTTGTATCGCTGTGGGTGTTCCCGTTGTAGGATTGGTTGTAGCTGTAGAAGATTTTCCGTCTACATGCAAAACTCCTTGTGGATTCGTTGTATTAACGCCAACTTGCGAGAACAGCAAGGACGAACCTAATAAAGAGGTAAATAAAAATAAATTCTTTCTCATATTTTTAAAATTATTTATTAACTTCATATCTTACAATGAAAAGGTAATCTGTGAAAATATTATTTGCTTTTGTTCTGCAAATTTATTAGGTTCTCATTGCAAATAAAAAGGTTGAAAAGGTCTGCTTAAATCAAAAATGAAAAACGATTTAAATTCGCGAATTCGGATGTAGTCAAATTTGAAATATGGCTTAAAAAACACTTTAAAAATCAACATGTTAACTACAGAATTAAGAAAAGAAAAAATATTAGAGATTAAGAAAAAGCTAATGTCATATTATGTCTGTTTAATCTGTACTATTTTTATTTTATACTCATTTGTCTTTGCTTTTTATATGATAGATTATACAATGGTATACTATCTCATGGGAGGAACCGTAAGTTTATGTTTTCTTTGGTTTGCCTTAAAAAATCGCTATTCTATTGATACACTTGTCCGTTTATATTTTATCGTGGCTCCTCTTTATAATTTTTTTGTGATGCTGAAATTTTGGAATTTATCTGTCGCAAGTTTTGTATGGCTTGTTCCTCTTCCTCTGGGAGCCTATATATTTTTATCGGCAAAGGAAGTTTTTTTGTATACATTTTATTCAATTATTACCATTGTTATCGGGGTGATTCTGGCCAGTACTATTGAATTCAATTTTATACAGCATACAAGAGAGCAGGTAAGAGCAACCGATATTTTCTTGTTTGCATCCAATATTTCTGTGGTTACATTGCTTGTTTATTATAAAGACAAGATAAGAAGGCTTGAAATCCTTACGGAAATAGAGGAAAAGGAAAAAATAATCCTTCCCGTCACTTTAGATAACAAGAATAGTGAAATGGCTGAATCTATTTTTCAGCAGATAGAGCAAAAAATGACGGAGGAAAGCCTTTTTAAAGACGAGAACTTTAATATCTCCGTTCTGAGCACCATATTAATGGTTAATAATAACTATATCTCAAAAGCAATCAGATCCAAAGGATTTTCCAATTTTAACAGTTATATTAATTCACTCAGAATAAAGTATGTAAAACAGTTAATGAACGAAAAAGATCTGGAAAAAGTAACCTTAATGTATATTTATACTGAAGCAGGTTTTACCAGCCAGTCTACCTTTAACAGAGCTTTTAAACAGGAAGAAGGCGTTACTCCATCCGAGTATCTTCAAAGTCTGAAAATACCTATGGAAAGTAATTCTTAGGAAAGTTATGAGCAACCGCAGTCTTTGTCGCAGTTTGTTCTTTTTGAACTGAATTTTTTCGGTGCAAAGTTTTTCTTGAGTAGTTTAAAGAGAGAGTAACAAGCAATTGCAACGATCAGTAAAACAATTACATATTGTAAGATTAATGATGAGTCCATTATTTCAAAATCTGATATACTATCATCGACACAAAGTATGCCAAACCGGTCATCATAGTTACCTGTAAGCCAGTCCATTTCCAGCTTTTAGTTTCTCTGAAGACTACTGCAAGTGTAGAAACACACTGCATTGCAAATGCATAAAATAAGAGCACCGAAACGCCTGTTGCGAAACTGAATACTTTTTCGCCATTAGGTTTTACATCACGCCTCATTTTATCGATTACTTTCACTTCCGGAGCATCATCTTCCAGACTATACAACGTAGACATTGTCCCTACGAAAACTTCTCTTGCTACGAAACTTGTTAAAATCCCTACCCCCATTTTCCAATCGTAACCAAGCGGAGCAATTACAGGTTCTATTCCTTTACCCATTTTTGCAAGATAAGAATGATCCAGATGAACATTCGTGGCAACGAACTGATCCGGCTTTTGTTTTGGTCCGAAATAGCTTAAGAACCAGATGATGATACTTACAATGAAAATAATTTTACCCGCTCCTGTAATGAAGTCCCAGACTTTCCCTAAAACCATTTTGAAATCGTATCCGAAAAGCGGTTTTTTGTATGTCGGTAAATCCATTACCAAGTAGGTTTTTCCTTTATTTTTAATAAATCTTTTAAGAATGGATGCAGAAAATAATGCGACTAAAAAGCCCAGCAAATACATTCCCATCAACACCAAAGCTTTGTATTTTATTCCTAAAAATGTCCCGTCTGAAATAATCAGTCCGATAATGATACTGTATACTGGAAGCCTTGCTGAACACGTCATAAAAGGCGTTACCAAGATCGTAAGCAATCTTTCTTTTACATTTTCAATATTTCTGGTTGAAATCACTGCCGGAATGGCACATGCTGTTCCAGAAACCAAAGGAACAATACTTTTCCCGTTTAATCCGAAAGGGCGTAGAAGTCTGTCCATCAGGAAAACAACTCTCGCCATATATCCTGAATCTTCCAGTAAGTAAAGGAAATATAATAATATTCCGATCTGCGGGGCAAAAACTACAATGCCACCGATTCCCGGGACAATTCCGTTTGAAATCAATGAATTGATCGGTCCTTCCGGCAAATGCTCTGCTGTAAACGCTGTTAACCAAGAAAAAAGATCATCAATCCAGTTCATCGGATATTCTGCCAGAAAGAAAACACTTTGGAAGATAATTAATAAAATGGCAAGGAAAACAACATATCCCCAGAATTTATGCACTAAAACCCTGTCTAATTTTTCCGTTAAAAGTTCTTTGAACTGAGGTTTTTTAGAAATTACATCAGACAAGATCTTATCAACGTTCTGGTATCTTCTTACGGTTTCCTGAACCTGTAATCTTTTCGGGACCAAGCTTTTAGATTCTGGCTCGTTGATCAATTCCATTACCGATTCAATCTTTCCTAAATCTTTCCCTACAGAAAGGCTTATCCAGGCTTTATAATCGTTATCAAAACCTTTATGATCAACTAATTTTTGAATAAAATCTTTATGTTCTCCCGGTATTTCGAATGAAGCTGTATTTATTTTTACAAACTGATTGTTTAAAACCGCTTCTTTAATCTCATCAATTCCTACATTTTCTTTGGCATTGGTCTGAATAATCTTAATGCCTATAGCTTCCGAAAATTTTTGAATATCAATGGTAATTCCTCTTCTTTCTGCCTGATCAATCTGATTCACGACCAAAATCATAGGAATTCCCAGATCCTGAATCTGCTGGAACAAAAGAAGTCCTCTTTTCAGGCTTAATGCTTCAAGGATATAAACAACGCCTGCATAGTTTTGCTGCTCATCAATCAGAAATTTGGAAAAAATAGCTTCATCTTCAGAACTCGGATATACACTGTATGAACCCGGTAAATCGATCACCTCAACTTCCTCATTCTTATATTCATAATTTCCTGAATGGCTTGCAACAGTAACCCCTGCATAATTTCCGGTCTTCTGCTTCTTATTACAAAGCGCATTGAAAACCGTTGATTTCCCTACATTCGGATTTCCAACTAAAAGTATCTGTTTTTTCTGAGTATCCTGCATTAATTCAATTCTTCAACAATGATATAATCTCCTTCTTCTTCACGCAGAGCAATACGACTTTTTTCGTCCCCAAACTCCACATACATCGGTCCGTTGAAAGGAGCCTGATACAAAATCCTGAATGAAGTTTCCGGAAGAAGGCCCATTTCAATGATTTTATTGGGCATTTTCAGATGGTCATTATCATATCCGACAATCTTCCCCTTTTTGTTTTTGGGAAATCCACTCATTTTACGTAAATCCGTCTGTTTCAAAGCCAATTTTTTGTGATTACAAATATACGTTATTTAAATTTAATCTAAATAACCTGTATCTATGAAAAAAATCAACCCAAACACGATTTGCATTTGGGTTGACTCACAATATAATTTAGTTGATATAGAAACCTGCTTAATTTTCTTTACCTACCTTTTCTACTTTACCTACTTTTAATTTTTCGTAAGGCGGCTCGATGGGGTTATCGTTCGCATTAAAAAAGTCTTTGTACATTTTCTCCTGCTTTTTCATCATATCACCAATGGTACCCTCCATTCCAGGAATTGTTTTAGACATAATTTCCTGTGTCATCATTGGTCTTGCCGTTGCAAAAGGATCTTTTTTGAAATCATTGAATGTTTTTTCAAACTTTTCTCTTGGCATTTCGGTTACTTTTAAACCTACATTTGAGATCTTCTCCATATAGGTCAACTCTTCCCAGTTCGGAACTTTTTTGTTTCCCTGAAGTACCCAAGAATAGTTTTTTCCTTCGTCTTCAATCTTTACAATTAGCCCAGGCAGACCAGAGAATTTATAGGGTCCATCCTGGAAGGGCAGTTCTGAACTGAACCAAGCTGTCCATTTTTTTCCTCCAAATTCTGTCGTTGCTTTCTGCGCATTGTAAGCTCCGATTTTTGCTTTTTCATTAGAAATTTTCCAGTCAAACTTTACGGTTTCATTGTATCCGATATTCATTGGGCTAAATCCGTTTGCAATTCTTTCGATATACTGCATCTTCATATCTGGATATGTTTTCACGATTTTTTCAGAGAACTTCGGCATTTTGAAAGACTTGGATATATCTTTGAAAACTCCTGCTTTTTGCATCTCTTCCATCTGAATTTTAAGAATAGAGTCTTGTGCAATTGCTGTAAAGTCTCTGTAAATAGATCTGTTTTTAACAATATCAAGAGCCATTATTACTTTTTCAAGTTTTACAGAGTCTTTTCTTGGCTTAAAAGTCAACTCATAAAAAAATCGGTTGGCTGTTTCTTTAGAATCATTACCCTGAGCGCTTACAAAAGCAAAAAGAGCAAAAAAGAATATTGAAAATAGCTTTTTCATGTTTTCTAATGTTTTTATAATTAGTTAACTGTTGTCAATTTTTGTTACAGTTTTTTTGAGTTTTATTTTTCCTGAGATAAAATTTATGATTTCGTTAAAACAGTTTTCTGAGTAAAAATTTTAACTTTAACCTACTAAAAAACAAAACGATATGGATACTTTATCACAGCTGAAAAATGAGCTTCAGCACGAATATCAGACGACCAAAAAGTTTTTTGAAATTTATCCTGAAGCCAAAAATGATTACGCTCCTCATGAGAAAAGCATGAAGATGATGCCTCTTGCCACTCATATTGCAGAAGTTTTTGAATGGCCCCATACGATTTTCAAAACCTCAGAGCTGGATTTTGCCAATAATGATTACCAGCCAAAAAAATTCACCACAAAAGAGGAACTGCTAAAAGCCCTCGATGAAAACTACAGACAGGGAATTGATGCCTTAGAAAATGCCAATGAAGAAAATCTGAATGAAATGTGGGCGCTAAAGCATAATGGTCAAGAACTTGCAAAATGGACCAAATACGGATCGATACGTCACGGTCTGAATCAGATTACCCATCACCGAGCACAGCTTGGCGTGTATTACAGACTGAACGATATTGCTCTTCCAGGAAGTTATGGTCCTTCCGCAGATGATCCGAACTTTTAACCCCATTTTAAATATATCTCAAACAAAAAACCAATCTCGCTGAGATTGGTTTTTATATATGTGAGTCTACTTTTTATTTAAAGTTGAATTTTACTGTAAACATCACTTGACTTGGGCGGAGTTGGATTCTTGTAAAAGAAGTCCCCTGAGAATTAATTTCATAATTTTCGAATACTTTTTTATTCGCGATATTCATCCATTTTAACTCAAAATCAATATTCTTTTTAGACCATGTAAACTGATACGAAAGATCGTAGAATCCGTTATGGTATTTTTGATCGGTAGCTGTTACAGTTGAATTCACCTGATCCCAATTGAATCCAATGGTGTGATTTTCGATTGGATAAAAGAATACTCCAAGATTATGCTTGAATCCAGTAGTTTTAGCAGCTGAATTAACATCTCCTACACTGGTCTGATTCGTTCTTGTAAGGCTTGCGTTATAATCAATACTCATCCAGCTGAAATATGTATTATTGAATTTCACACCAAGCGACTGGCTATTGTTATCATTTGTGAAAGACTTATTATCCAAATAAGAATCAGATTTAGATGTACTATTGCTGTAGCTTAAAGAAGCATTTGTTTTAAATTTCGGGAAATATTTTCCTGCTTCTGCACTGTATGCATTAGTCAATACATTATTATCCTGAACGATATAACTCATTGCTGTATACCCGTTTACGATTGTCGGGTTAGAAATCAAGTTTCTTTTGGCATCTGAATATCTGTAATTGATATTAAAAAATAAATTATTCAGTGGGTTTCTGTATTCTAATCTTGTTCCTGCTGACTTGTTATTGTTCTGAGGGATCGGGTTTGTCGGATCCATAACATTAATCCCCGACGGTGAAGTCATTAAGAACCCTGAATAGGCAGTATTAATTTCACCAAAGTTGTTATTGATATTCGCATTTACCGAAGCTTTCCAGAAAGAAGCAAAAGTGTATTGCGCAAAAACACTCGGTTCAAAAGTAACCTTATTCAATTCTCTTGAAACCAATCTTAAAGGGTCTTCTGCTTTAATGTTATTAGAATTTACAGGGAAGTTAGCATATAACATCCAAGAATCGTTCTTGTAATTTACTCCCAGACTTCCATAAGGTGTCGCGGTTGTATAGCTAAGATCATTACTGTATTGTGTCGCTGGAGGTGGGGTTGTAGCAGTCGATTTTATATTGAATAAATCTGAAACCAAATCTGTAGATTTAAAATTAAATCCGACCTCCGGAGTAAATGTCCATCCTTTTGTAGAGAATCCAATATTTGCAGAATGATTCGCTTCAAAAGTTTTTAATCTTAAATTCTGACGGACAAAGTCTGAAGATGTCGTAGTATATCCCGGAATAGCAAAATAAGAGGAAGGTGAAACATCCAAAGTCTGCTTATCTGTCTGATAACTTATAAAAGACAACACATTCACCATTTTTTCCTTCCAAGGAATGATCGTACTCAATGAGTTTTGGAAAGAGGTTGTAGGAGACTCCAGTGCTTGTGCTCCATTTCTTTCTGTCAGAGTATTGTTATTGATTCTATTTGCATCTGCTCGATCTGCATTCCAGTATTGAGAGAAACTAGTTGTATTTTTAAAGAATCCTTTTTTAGCATTTTTTGTAAAAATAAGCTCCCCCTTTGCTTTATCCGTATAAAAATTATTATGAATATTGATCGTATTGGATTCTCCATTAAAATAATTCTGTACAACATTGGATTCTCTTTCTACCGAATTATTCGTATAGTTTGCGTTGGCTTTAAGCTCCCACTCCTTTTTCTTATCAATATTGGTCAGATAATTCGCTGATAAGTAATGAACATTATTCATCAAATATCTTTTTACCGGAAGATTTGGCGTACTTGCATTTTCTACATTCAGCCAGTCATTTTGCGAAGCATTGATTCTTTTTCCTTCAAACCTGTTTCCGAAAGCCAGAATATTTCCTTCGTTTTCAACCTGATCTCCCATATTGTTGGTCTTATAATTAGCCACCCACTGACTTTTCTTACTAAAGAACATAGGCGTTAATTTCACATTCCAAAGCCAAGGATCTCCAAAACCGGTTCCTACTTCTCCACGACCGGTCATGGTTACCGATTTTTTAAGCTTGATATTGATGGCTGCCTGATCAGAAGGTACTTTATTCTGAAGGATTTTTACAGGTTGGTGATTTTCCAGTACTTCAACCTTTGCTACAGCATCTTTTGGAAGAGAGTTGCTGATCGTTCCGTATCCTCCTTCCATCAGGTCTTTTCCTTCAACGTAGAATTTGTTGATCGCATTTCCCTGATAGAGAATAGTTCCGTCTGCATTCACTTCAATTCCCGGCATTTTCTTAAGAACGTCTGCAAGACTTCGGTCATTTTTACTGTCAAAAGCTTTAAGATCGTAAGAAATGGTGTCTCCTCTTGCTGTTACCATTTTGGTTTTCAGCTGTACTTCTTTTATTTCAGTAGCTTCGGACTCCATTTTAAAGGTTAAGCTCTGATCGCTGTTGCTGATTTGTTTTGTGATCGGTTTCTGATTAAAAGCTTTTACTTTCAGATCTACATTAGATTCTCCTGTAGTAAAAGTTACTTTGTACTCCCCTTTCGAATTGGTAATTCCGTATGCGAGAATGGCATCTTTTCCCGGTTCTTCTACAGTTACACTGGCACTTGGAATGCCTACACCATCTTCATCAGTAATTTTTCCTGAAACTGTTTTCTGTGCAAAAGACAAAACGGAAAAAAATAACATCAGAAATAAGGAAATATTTTTTTTCATAATTATTATTTGTGTAATTAGTTAATGATTACAAGTTTTTGTTACACTTTTATAAAGATGTAATTTAATTTAAAAGGTTAAATTCATTTTATCACTACAAACATAGTTATATTTTTTTTTCTTATTTCGTTTTATTCCGGAATTTTCTATCTTTTGCTATTTATTTTTTATCTAATTGTATAAATTTGTAAAAAACAATCTTATCATGGGAGTAGGAACCAACATTAAAAGACTGAGAAATAAAACAAAATTTTCTCATCAGGAAATTGCCGATATGCTGGGAATTGACAGAAATACCTATGCAAACTGGGAAAATGAAGCGACCGATATCAAGTCTCAATTTATTCCCAAACTGGCAGAAATTTTTGGTGTTAGTATTCAGGACCTTTTTGAATCAGGAGAAAAAGGATCTGTAACTAATTCACAGGATAATTTTCAATTACACGATAGTTCTATTGGTCAAAAAGATTTCCAGCAAGGAATTATTATTAATATCACAGATTCTGAAGCAGCAAAAATCCTCAGTTCTCAATTGGAAGAATTGATCAAAAACCTAAGAAAATAATATTGGATATTCTTAAGGATATTCCTATTAAATTCTATTCCCCATAATTTGTATTTTAGAACTTACTTCCCAACCTTTTGATACATCCATCATTCAAAAGGTTTTAATTCTAGAGGATTATTATACATTATTTTCTTTCTGTCATACGCATTTTGCAACTCTTTTCTCAGTTCTTCTCCCATATCAGCAGGATAACCTGCAAGAGTGAATTCCATATTATATTTGGCTTTCAGGTATTTATCTTTTGAATAGTTCTTATATTCATTCAAATTAAATCTGAATTCTTCTGAGAAACTTTCAACATTTGCTAAGGTAAAATGGTAGTCATCTCTTGTATCATATAGTTCAAACACAAGTCCCGGTAACCCGTTAAACTTATAGGGACCTAAAGATTGCGGATAGTCTTTTGAAAAATAAGCAAACCATCGCCTTCCAAATTTATTCGTCGTGGCTAATTGACACTTTATTCCTCCTATTACTTTTGTAGTACTATATAAAACCCATTTTAACGGCTCTGATTCTTCATATCGCAGTTTAGAATCAATTATAGTCGTAAAAACAGTTGTCTTATTATTAAATCTGATTACCCTTTCTTGGAAATAATCACTGATAGATTTTGTATCTATTCCTTTAATTTCATATTGTCCTGTATCATTTAAATAATTTTGAGCAGCGGCAAAATAATAAGCTTGTGAATTACCAATTAAGACGAATTTTTGAGTGTGATGATATTTTTCACCTAATTGGAGTGTAGCATCATAAATTACTTTTACTGTTGGTTTAAAACTAATTTTTTGACCAAAAGATATAATAGATATTAGGCAGGCAAAGTATATATAAATTTTTTTCATAAATATCTAATGTTAAAATAGCGGAGTCATTGACTCCGCTTTAAAATTAAGGATGAATAGTAACATCTGGGGTTACCCCACATTCAGCTTGATTGATTTGAGCAATCGCATTAGCCATTTGGCTATAAGTCCAAGTATCAGAAAATGTTGTATAGTGCTTTATACCACAAGTAGAAACCCAAACTGCTTGTACTGTTTTCGCAAACGCCATAATAGAAATGCCCATCATAGCGCAAAATAAAATTTTCTTTTTCATAAAAATTTGTTTTAAAATGATTAAAAAATTAATTTTCCCAATCCGAAAAACCTCGTCTAGAATAGGTTTACGGATCAGATGATGCATCATTTTACGACATTGGGAGAAAAAAAACAATGCGACAGGCCGTCGCAAAGGTTGCGCGAATTTTCTCATTTGTGTCATGTACAAACATAAGAACTTTTTCAAAACGAAACACTAAGAAAACCAGCAAATTACGCCGTATTTTCTAGAACATGATTTTCTTACAGAAATGAATTTTTCCATACATGGATTTCTGACGAAATATTTTATTTTTTAAGAATGTAACTCTTTTAAATAATCTTTTGTCTTATCAATACACAAAAATTATTTTTTATCCTGATTTTTTAATATTTTTATTTAGTCTAAGTATTTAAAATAATGATTTGAATCATAGATTAAAAAAAAATTAAAGCGTACTCCGTATATTTTTATTTAATAATTTTGTAACATAAATTTATTAGAATGGGAATCAATTTAAAGCCTATAGATATTGTAGATGACATTACACAAGAAGAATTCATTGAAAAATATCTAAAGCCGAGGAAGCCTGTTGTCATCAAGAACATGGCAAAAAAATGGCCTGCTTACCAAAAATGGACAATGGAATATGTGAAAGAGGTTGTAGGAGACGTTGAAGTTCCTTTGTATGACAGTTCAAAAGCTGATCCTGCAGCTCCCATCAATGCTCCAACTGCAAAAATGAAGTTTGCAGATTATATAGACCTTATCCAGAGAGAGCCTACAGATTTAAGAATCTTCTTTTTTGATCCTATAAAACATGCAAAAAGCCTGCTTCAGGATTATATTTCTCCAAAAGAACTTATGGGAGGCTTTTTAGATAAATATCCATCGATGTTTTTCGGAGGAAAAGGTTCTGTAACCTTCCTTCATTATGATATTGATTTAGCGCATATTTTCCATACTCATTTTAACGGAAGAAAGCACGTTTTGCTTTTCGAATATAAATGGAGAGAAAGATTGTACAAACTTCCTTACGCAACCTATGCGCTGGAAGATTACGATATTGAAAATCCTGATTTCACCAAATTCCCAGCTTTGGATGGCGTAGAAGGTATTGAATGCTTCCTGGAACATGGAGATACGCTATTCATGCCGACAGGATGGTGGCACTGGATGAAATATCTAGACGGAAGTTTCTCTATTTCTTTAAGAGCGTGGGACAAATCCTGGGCTGTAAAAGCAAATTCTTTATGGAACCTTACCGTACAGCGTAAGTTTGACGATATCATGAAGAAGAACTTCAAGAAAAAGTATATGGACTGGAAAGAAAAAATAGCCGTAAAACGAGCAGAAATGGCTTATAAAAGAGGCCTTCCAAAATAAAATAAAAAGACGTTTCAAGCAGAAACGTCTTTTGTTTTATTATTTCTTAATGATCTTATGCGTTTTTTCAGTTTTTGCATCGACAATTTTTACAAGATAATTCCCTTTCATTAAATGAGAAACATTCAATTCGGCTTTATTTGAATGTACCGGAACTTTCTGCTGCAGTTTTCCAGACATATCATAAATACTAATTTCTGAAATCTTATTTTCACTTTCAACATACAATATATCTTCTACCGGATTAGGATAAATTTTAGCCTCTTCCCTCTTTACCTCTGAAACCGAAAGAGAATTTCCAGAGACAACAAAATCATCAATCCCAACAAACCAAATATCTGTAGTAGAAGAATAAAATCCTATATAAATGGTCTGCCCAATGTAAGCTGAAAGATCATAAGTGTACTGAGTCCACACAGTAGGAGGTTTTAAAGCTGCAACAACCGTATTGGTAAGTCCGGCTGCAGTCGGTACTGTTGTAGAAATTTTAACATCAAACTGCTCTACTAAACCTGCTCCTCGATTTCTTGCCCAAAACGTAAGTTTATCGGAAACTCCCGCAGTAACAGGAATTGCAGGACTGATAGCATAATCGCTATGAGCTGTACTTCCATATTCTAATCCTAAAAAGTGAGAACCTGAATGAGAAGCATTAAAAGTACTGTCATAAGAAGTCCAGGTTTTCCATGTTCCGGTATCTCCCCCGTTAATAACAGTCCAATCTGAAGGCATCGTTGCCGAATCAAAACTTTGAGAATACTGTGCAAAAAATGCAATAGGTAACATCCCAAAAATGATTGTTAATTTGTAAATATTCTTCATAATTAATTGTTTTACACTAATTTACAAATTATTAATGATATACAAATAAATATAATCTACAAATTTTAAATATTCAAAAGTAATTCTTCCATATTTCTGGTAATCTCATTGCAGGAAAAACAGGCATCATTTCCGTCTTGGGAAAACCACCGGCATTGAGAACGGATGGGACAGAAAGATAACGCTGTATTTTTGATCGTACTCAGATGCTGAACTTTCTTAGATAAAGAACATTTAGATTCTTGATTATTCCATTGCGCACAGCCTTTCTCGACACATTTCCCCGTAAAACGGAATCTTTGCTCAAGATGATCATTCTGCTGAATAAATTCTTCCGTGACAGTAAGAGGCGTTATAAACTGTACTTTACCATCTCTGTTGACCACTCCAAAAAGCTGTGCCCCAACTTTTCCTACATAACTGGGGCACATCTTCTTTGAAGAGTGAAAATCAGCCTCCATAGCCTTTTATCTGAGTCTGAATGTCTTTGATCTGGCTCTGAACATCAATACCGTGTTTGAAGATAATGATCCCCCAAGGAAACCAGTCTTTCACTCGAAGGGGTTTCAGTAATCCTTTAAAATCTCTGTAAGCTCCGAAAGCCTGCGTATTGTCAATTTTCGAAAGCTCAGAAAGAACCACATTCTGAATTCCTCTGTCAATGTTTTTCAGCTGCTCGTCTGAAAGGTCAACGCCTTCCAATGAAACGAAAAATTGCTTTTTAGTTGCCATAATTGTAGTTTTTATTGGTTTTTACAAAGCAAATTTCGGGAGATAAAAAACAAATCGTATCAGTATAATCAACAATTCCGAATGTGAAATATACGGAATTTACACACTGATTATCAATAAATTAAATCGAATTTTAAAATTTATAAGATTCTATAAATCGGATATTGTCGGAATGTTTTTTCTTCAAAATAAGGCGAGTTTTTATAAACCCAGTCCAGCTGAGCCATTCCGTCGTCTGCAAAAGTTTTATCTGATGCTTTTTTGGCTTCAAATTTTTGTTTCAGGTCTTTATCTTTCTTTAATAATTCTGCCGCGGTATCTTCAAAAATATACGCTGAATAATATTCTTTCTGTGCTAAAATTCCGTCAAAGAAATTCCAGTTGAAGAATGAATCCAATGCTTCCGGCTCTAAGGTTTCAATGATATACTTTACGCCTTCCTGATCGGTCGGAACAACATAATCTCCTGTCATAAAAACTAAATTTTTAGTTGATACATCAACGGTCGTTTCAAAATGCAGATAATGACCTTCATAAGGATTTTTAACGGTCTTAAAATCATTAATTTTATAAGACTCTACCTCAATGGTACTGTCTTTCTGCATCGGCTTCATCTGAATCCCGTTTCTTTTAAATTCTTCAATCACGTGATATTGAGACTGAGGAATTATATAATATTTCGGGATCGTGACATACCCCGTCGGAACAGCCGTCGTGAAGAGCTTTATCTTTTTGGTAAACGGTTTGTTCCGGTCATAATACAGCCTTGGTTTCCCGGAAATTTCGCTCGGTTTGTATTTTCCTTCAAATCCTTTGAAATCCATCGTAGAATATTTTGTAGAATCTATTTTCCAGCGAATTCCGTATTGCTTTCCGGCTTGGTATTGTTTTAAGTTTTCAATTCGAAGCTGCTTGATCTTTTTGTAGTCTTTATCCAGATTCTGAAGGTTGACAAGCATGTATTTGTAAGTCGCATCTACTCTTTTGTCATAAGGTTTCAGCATATGGGTCTCAGGAACGGTTCCCAGAGAATTGAACAATGTCGTATAACCCGTAGAATATCTCGGAGAGTCTTCAAAGGAAGCAAATCCCACTTCGGGAACATCGCCATGAATATTGACATAAGGAGTACTTTCGTAACCCAGCTTTTCCAGGTCTTTGAGATTCTTTGCCTGATAATTATTGTAAAAATATTCTCCCAATACATTTCCCAAACGTTCCTTAAAAGTCGAAATATAGGTAAAGGTATATTGATAATCTGCTCCGTTGCTGACGTGATTATCGATAAAAACATCAGGCTTCAGCCACTGATAGATCTCCTGAAAGCTTCTTGCATTTTTTGTATCTGCTTTAATGAAATCTCTGTTCAGATCATAATTCCTTGCATTTCCTCTGAAACCATACTGTTCCGGACCATTCTGATTGGCTCTGGAAAACGATCCGCGATTCAGCATTCCACTTACATTATAAGATGAAATAGCTGCAATGATAAAGTTTTGAGGGGTTTTAATTTTCTTTGTGGCAAGATCCCGTATCAACATCATGGTGGCATCAATTCCGTCCGGTTCTCCGGGATGAATTCCGTTATTAACAAAAAGAATCGCCTTATCTTTTCTCAGCTGCTCTAAGTTTTTCTCAGGAAAAGGATTGTAAATAACGACATAAATCGGTTTTCCATTATCATCTTCCCCTTTTTTCAGATATTGAATCGTGTTGAAATTTTGAGCCAGATTCTGATAATAAGTATTCATTTCGGTATAGGTAACCGTCTGATTTCCGTTTCCTTTTTCAAAAGGTGTCTGGAAATTGTTTTGGCTAAAGAGAAGAGAGGAAGCAAAAGACAAGAAAAGATATTTCAGTTTCATTGAGGTGATATTTCGAGTTTTAAAATTACTTCGTTTTTGTAAGACTGCGAAATTGATGTTGTTTGATATTGTCTTAACGCTAAGGTCGCAAAGATTTTATTTGAAATTATTCTGTTTATTTTTTTGTTCGCAAAGGCGCTTCGCTCAGGAAAGGAAATTTTATAGCTATGTCATTCTGAATGTAACGAAGTGAAATGAAGAATCTCTAAAATTAAAGCAGAGATTCTTCCTACGTCAGAATGACAAATGGGATGGGTAGTTTTTAAACCCACAGATTGCACTGATCTTCACAGAATAATAAAGATCTGCTTAATTTGCAAAATCTGCGGGAGTATTTTATTTAATAGTATTATTGTTTCTTCCTTTTTCATCAGGATACAAGCTCGGAAGCGGATCACTTTGCCAGAATTCTTTGGTATCAATATCCATAATCGTCAACGATCCGGTAAAAGCTGCTCCGGTATCTACATTCCAAATATTCGCTTTATTGACCGGTTCTTTAATTCCTAAATGCAAAGTCGGCGTATGACCAATAAAAATCTCCTTGTACGAAAGGAGTCTTTTCGGATATAATTCTGAGTTTTTGGACAGCTTTTTATCCATAGCAACAGCTGTTTCCCAAAGGGTTCTGTCCCAGCGATAATTACTGGAATACACTTCTTTTTCAGGACCATGCATAGAAGAATATCCCGCATGAATAAACAGACGGTTTTCTTCGTCGATGTAGTAATTTTTCATTCGTTGAAAAAATTCAAGATGAACTTCCAGATCTTCCAAAGAATACTCAAAATAGCTGTCAACTGTGCTTTGTCCACCGTTGAAAAGCCAAACATCGGGAGCTGTTCCAAAAGAAAGCCAATCTTCCGTCCATGCATCATGATTTCCTTTGATAAAAATACATTCCTGATGATTGGAAAGTTCTATTAAAAACTGGATGGTTTGAGAAGACTCACTCCATCCATCAACATAATCTCCTAAAAAATTAAGGTGTCTTTTTCAGTAACATCTGCTTTTTCCAAAACCTGCTTCAAAGCTCTGAATCCTCCGTGAATGTCTCCTATTACTAATGTTCTTTTCATTTAATTTGAAATATATTTTGCATCCACAAAATCCGTCAGCCAAACATTATTTTCAGAAAGGTAAAATTCTATTCCGTCATTAAACATTTCTTGCGTTTTAATGATTAAAATAGTCGGTTTTCCGTGGCGCATTCCCACTTTAGTAGCCGTTTCCTTATCCTGACTTAGATGAACGTGTTGCCGGCTTCTTTTTTCAATTCCTTTTTCTAAAATGGAATCGATATTACTTTGAGCTGTTCCGTGATACAAAAACTCTGGCGGCTGCTGTGGTTTCAGTGCCAGATCAATATCTACCGAATGCCCTTGATTGGCTCTGATCTTCGTTTTATCTTCATTAAAAATAAAACGCTTCTTATCATTGGTTTCTACAATTTCATTAAGTTCTTCAAAGGTAAATCCCTCATGAGAATCTCTTTTTGATTTTGTGATTAATTCGTCAACATCTGTCCAGCCGTTTTCATCTAGCTTTAAATTAATGACTTCAGGTTTATGTCTTAGCACTAAACTTATAAATTTGCTTATTTTTTTCTTTTGTTGTTCATTCATTGTTTGTGTTTTTTATTTCATTAATTGAGTTTCTAATTTATTACATAAGTTTTCAATATCCTCTTTCCTCGCCAATACATCAATCCATTCTTCCGGAATATTTTCAAAACCGTAATAAATTCCTGCAATTCCTCCAGTGATTGCTCCCGTTGTGTCGGTATCTTCTCCTAAATTGACAGCTTTCAAAACAGCTTCGGAATAGCTTTCAGAATTCAGAAAACACCATAAAGAAGCTTCTAAACTTGAGAGTACGTAACCTGATGAACTTATCTCTTCTTCCTCCAAAGTATATAACGGCGCTAAATCATATTCGCCAACTTTTAATTCTAAAATTCTATGGAATTTATCCATTTCTTCTTGTGAACAAATAGGATTACAATCCAAAAACTCTTTAATCGTTTCCTGCATTATTTTGTAAGCTTCCCATTTATCTTTTCCTTTAAAAATTTCTAAAATAAATTCTAAGTAAATGAAACAAGCTAATACAGAGCGTATATGGCCATGTGTGATGCTTGAAACACTTTTTGTAATATCAAAACGTCTTTTAATTGGAAAATCTTTAATGTAAAATAATAATGGTAAAATTCTCATTAAAGAACCGTTCCCATTATCAAATTCGCTTGTTCCACCACATAAAGTAGGGGAAACTCCTTTACTGATTCTACGAATGGCTTGTGAAGTGGCTATTCCAATATCGAAAACTCTTCCGTGTGGTGTCCAGATCTCTGCATTGTACCACTGTAAAAACTTTAAAGCTATATCTTCCAAATCATATCCTTTGAAAAGACTATCTGCAAGACAAAGCATTAAAGAACTGTCATCACTCCAAGTTCCAATTGGTTGACGATGAGTCCCAAAAGCCCTCATTGTCGTAACTGGGGAACGTTTCAATTGGTCACGACTTCGAAATTCCACCGGAACCCCCAAAGCATCACCAACACAAACACCGAATATTCCTGCTTTTACAAGATTTTCCATCAGGCAAGATCTAAGAGTTTATCGTACAATAATTTCATTCCTTTGGTTGCGGTTTCTTTCATGACAACGGCTCTTTGCCCATATCCGACACCTGTTTCATTAGGATTGATTACAATTAAAAGACAGTCATCTTTAATATCATGAAGCAACCCTGCAGCAGGATACACCTGCAGCGATGTTCCGATTACCAGAAAAATATCTGCTTCTTTCGCCAATTTTGTAGCTTCTTTCATCAAAGGAACATCTTCTCCAAACCAAACGATAAAAGGTCTTAATTGGGCTCCATCCTCCGCTTTGTCACCGATATTGATGTCTTCTTTTTGATCATACACCAGATTTTTGTTGTTGCAGGAGCATGATTTGAACAATTCTCCGTGCAAATGGATAATATTACTTGAACCCGCTCTTTCATGCAAATCATCAATATTTTGAGTAATAATCTGAACATCGAAATGTTTTTCTAAGTCAGCAATTAGTCTATGAGCATCATTAGGCTCCACTTCATGAAGTTGTCGACGTCTCTGATTGTAAAATTCCAATACCAACGCTCTGTCTTTTCTCCATCCTTGAGGACTTGCCACATCCGTTATACTATGATTTTCCCAAAGACCGTCTCCGTCTCTGAAAGTTTTTATTCCGCTTTCGGCACTTATTCCTGCGCCGGTTAATATGGTTAGTTTTTTCATTTGTTTTTGTTTTTATAATTCATAAACTATTTGAATAGTTGATTTATTATATTCAATATGTTGATCCTCATTCATCGGATAAGTATCCAATAAAGACACAACCTCTTTGTTGTTAAAAATGTATAAAGTGCTCTTTTTAAAACAATACATTTCTTTAAAAGCTTGAACAAATTCTTTTATTTCATTTGGGTCATTGCTATTTCCTTTATAATGAACTTCAAAAATTTGCTCCCATCTATTTTCTCTGGGTTCTCTAAGGAATTCAAAGTTGAACTTATTGATTTTATATTTTAGACTTCTTTTTGTTTCGTAAATTAATTTTCTTTCTAATCTAAAATTTGAAGGAAAAACCTCGTAAAACTTTACATCATTATTCTTAAAAAGATCATAAAAAGATTCTTTTATAACTTGCTCTGTTCTAAATCCAAAATAAATGCCTGTAATCGCTGAAGAATGAATTTTTTTTAATCCATTATTATTAAAAATCAATCTAATTTCATCTTCATGTTTCCATGTTGATTTTTTGATTGCATATATTTTTTTAATAAAGCTCTCTGTATTCTTAATATCATCAATACCAATGGTAGGAATATCATCTTCATAATGAATCTCTAATTGACATTCAAAATCCGGATTTTGGCTTTTATCAGTTAATTTATTCAAGTCATATTCTATACAATAACCAAAATAAGAACTTGCATAATATGCCCAAAGTTGCTCATTTAAAAAGTCTTTGCTTAAACAATAAATGCCAACTCTTTCCTTAAAATCTAAGGTTTTCCTAAGTTCATTTTCAAAATTTGATATGCTATTATCCGGAAATATTGCTCTTAGAGTTTTTATTACTGGCGTAATTTGTTCATTAAAATAAATATCGAATGGATCATTTAAATGAGCATAATTAGGAGCGAAAAAACAATTTTCTCTTAATGTTTTAAAATCTCTTTCAAATGCTTTTTCATCAATGCTTCTGTATTTGTAAACTTTCATGGTAATTGATTAAAGTTTATAAAATAATTTCTTCAAACGGCTCTATCATTTCTTCTTTCTTGGAGAGAATCGCAAAAACCACTCTTTTAAATTTATTTTTATATTTTCCGTGAAGATACTTTTTAAACAATTCTGCAATCTCTTTCGGATCGTTTCTAAAAACTCCGCATCCCCAAGCTCCTAAAATCAAGGTTTCATTTCCCTGATGTAAAGCCAACGTCAGCATTTTATCTGTTCTTACCTCCATCGCTCCGAAAATTTCGTGAGTTCTTTCCGGTTCCTGACGTTTGACAACTCCCGCATTCACAGCCGGACACGTAATGAAATTACACAAAACTGGTTTGGACAACAATTCGCCTTTATCCTTTCTGAAAACAGGAACTTTTGGGCTGTAAATCATCATATCGGTGTAGAAACAAGATTCCATTTCGCGATGAATTTTGTAATAATCCCACCCTTGAAGCAAGCTTTCATACAATCCTGAAGTTCTTGCCAGACTTTCTTCCTGAGCTTCTGCCCCATTAATGAAACCACCACCCGGATTTTTTGCTGATGCAAAATTCAGGCACATCATTTTTTCCTGATTTGCTTCTTCGGCTAACTTTAAAATTGCTTTTAATGAACTGCATCTCCAAACTTCAAACTGTGTTTCAAAATTGGTTTCAGGAAGTTCATTATTTGCGAGTTCTGAAAGTTTTTCAGGATAAAACAAAACCGTTTCTTTGGTAGAAATTTCCAGTTCGTTTTCTATATTTATTTTTTCGTTGTGTTCGTTTATATAATATTTCCTGGCAAGGATTTCCAATGTATCTTTTGCCATTCCTTTATTGGTCATCGTTAGTTTTTTTATGTTTACTAATAAATTTTCTACATCAGTATTTGCAGGTTCTTTAAAATCTTTCCCCATAAATACTTTTGTCACTTTGATATTTCCTACAATTGCCTGATTAAAAGTATCCATTTCTTCTGACGGAACCCATAATTCGTTGTGATTTCTGGCTCCGACATTTTGTGCAGGATATTTATTCACTTCATCTTCCAACACTTCAAATTGAGTAATAAACCCAAGATAATTTCCCGCCTCATCTCTGGTGTTCCATTTTTCTGCAATTTCTGAAGCATAATCTTCATCCAAAACAGGATAGAAAATCGGCTGCCATTCTAATCTTGGAGGAAATTTTTTGAAATTGCTTTCGATAATTAAGATCATTTCTTTTTCTCCGACGGGTCTGTAAAGTGTTTTTGTTTTCATTGTTGTGCTTTTATATTCTAAATCTTTTTAACGCAAAGGCTGCAAAGTTTTTATTTTACTACTAAATGTTTTTAAGTTCGCAAAGGCGTTTCACTTAGCTAAGCTCTCAAAGATTTTTTTTATTATCAAACTTCGAGTAATTGTTTTATTCAAAATCATATACATATACTTCTGCATTATTTTTTAGTAAAGTTTTTTCGATAATTAGTTCGATTTCTTCCCATTTTCCTCCGGCTAAACCACAACCAATTCTCGGCATGTGAATACTTGCATTTAATTTTAAGGCTTCGTCTGCTAATTTTTCAAGACACTTTTCAACTGCTTCATAACGAATCGGCGGAATTCCTTTTGAATTGGAAATTATTTTATGCTGACCAATCATATTGCATACCCAAAGATTTTTCTCAACCTGAACGATTTGGATTTCTCCAAGTTTAAAATTTTCACCATTTTTAAACCACATTCTGTACTCATTTTCAGGTATCCTCCATCGGCTTGATATTGCTAAAACAAAACCTTTTCCCCAACCACCAATATCATTGCAGATATGGGCTATGATCTTATTTCCTTCTGTCTGTGGATTTGTAGCGTCTCCTTTTATATATATTATCTTTTTCATCATTGTGTTTTTCATTATTAATCAATTCTTCGAAAATCCTTTGAAAATGGAGAATACGATCCAAAAACTGCATCAAATTTCACTTTAAGATTTTCTATTTTAAATGGTTTATCCAACTGATCCAAGCAAGTTACCACCAGATTTTTCTTTTGGGCAACAACATAGGCTTCATCTACTTTCAAAGCATAATTCAACAGCTCATCATCCAGTTCTCCGAAACGCAAATCTTTTTGAAATTCATTAAAAGTACATGTTTCTTCTTCATTATTTTTCAAGGGTAATGATTTTTCATTGCTCATCCATCCGCTTCCGTGACGGGTAGAATAATTTCTTGTCACGTAAAACATTTCAATATTTTCAATTTCCAACAGTTTACAGATTTCGTAAGCATTTTTTGAAGTCGTATTAGCGTAGGTCACATTTGGAAAAACACCGTGATCCATATCGAGTAAAATCCCCTGACTGCCTTCAAAAATAAGATGATTGAATGATTTTAAATAGTCATAGCCTTCTATTTTCCAGTCAATCTTATCAATAGCTTCTAAAAAAACGTGCAATGCATTATTGATTTCTTCATCTTCTTCAAAACCGTAATAATTGGCAATTCCTTTTAATTTTTCAATCAGCATCGTTCTCGGAGCAATTAAATCAACAGCAAATAATTTAAACGGGCTTTCATTTCTTTTCATCGTTGCACCCACTCCTTTTCCACAGGTTCCGTGTTCTAAATTTTTGATATTTTTTCTGTTGTATAAAACATCAAAAGGGGTAGTCACTTTTGCCAACGGATGAATATGTAACTCAACATTTCCGTTTTTCTGAATTAATTCTTCCTTTTCATTGAACAAATAAGTAGGATGAATCGTACAATGTTCCGTAAAATAGGAAGGCAAACCACGCAGCGCACCACTCGCAAAGCTGGAATGAACGTGCTTTTCATCATCAATCATCACCGTATGTGCCGCCTGTTGACCTCCAGAAAACCGAATAACTACAGACTCAGGATGTTGTTGAGCCAGAAAATCGGTGGTTATCCCTTTACCTTCGTCACCAAATCCTAAGCCTATAATTATCTGTGCTGTTTTCATTTTTTTAATACATTTGAATATTATCTAATCCTAAATTCTCGGTTGCTTTCGTAAAACTATCTTTAAATTTACTACAAACCACCTCTTTAATTACTTTCGGAACATCTCTGTAATCTTCGATGGATAAACAGTTTTGCCCCAATAAATCTTTCCATCCTTTATCTGCATTTACAGCTTGTCCTGAATGCAAAACACTGATGTGAAAAACTTCATATTTCTTCTGAGCTTCCGCCAATAACTCTGTATGTTTGAAGGTCTGTTGTCCCGTTCCCATAATCTCTCTGATCGCAGAAGCAGGAAGGGTTTTCAGACAAGGTTCGTCGCCAACAGTGAACAATAATCCTTTCTGATCTCTCTTTTCAAAAGCATCTGTTCTTGTATGAAAAGCGGCAAAATACCAAGCCAATAAATAACTTTCACCTGCGTTTCCTCCACCTCCTGACTCAATATAAGTTCTTGTTAACCACATATCAAGCTCTTCATCTCCCGATTCAAACTGGCCAACCTGCAAAGGATAACCGTCACATTCGTGATCCCCGATTCCCAAGAATAAAAGTGCCGGATCGGGAACTCCGCCCTGAATAATTCCGCCCATTAATTTGGGAAGTCCTTCCTGAATCAGATCATAAGGAATATGTCCCATACTTCCGGTCACATCCAATCCTAAAATAATAGGAACTGAATTCGGATGAACCGCAGAATCTCTTGATTCCCTGAAAGAAATACCGTGTGGATTCATCGATTCGTGTGCTTTTCTTTTTGCATTCTGCGTGAAAATTTCACTTGCAGATTTTGATGCATACCCTGCTTTCTTTGCTCGGTCAAAACGAGCGTCCATATCGTATCTTGTACCTCCCATAACTTAAAATTTTTTTCCAAATAAATATTCAAATCTTGTTCTTGTTAATTCCAGCTGAATATTTAAATTTCTGATGATTAATGATAATTCTATATCTCTCTGAACGAATGCTTCCGGCTGAAAATCAGCGAACGTTAAACTGTTTTTGTCTAATGGACTGATATCGATCAGGCCTTCCTGTTCTCTTTCCAGTCTTTTGATTTTCAGTTCAATATCTTCTACTCTCCGCCTGTAAATCAGCTCTGCATCTTCTCCGATAATTCGGGCACGGTCTTCTCTGATCTGGTCATTATTTCTTTGTAATGACTCGATGAATCTGGGTTTTAGGTTTTCTTCCATAATTCATTTTTTATTTGTGTTAATTTTACACTAATTTAAAAGTGCATGGTTTTGCCTTTCTTCTTTTCGAATTATTTTTTAGAGTACATCACATCTGTCCTCAAAACATATTTCAAACCACTGATTAAAGTTTTTCCTTCGTGTCTTAAAGGATGGTAAAAAACCAATGCAGAACCTTTCTTCGGTGTTATGGTGAACAGGTTTTCAAATTCAGTTTCTCCACCTTCAAAATCATCATTCAGATAGATTAAAAAGGTGTAAAAGCTTACTTCATCTTCATTTCTTACATAACTTCCGTCTCTGTGCATTCTGAAAAGCTGTCCCGGCAAGTATTTATAAACCCTGAACATTTCATTAAAACCGGACAGATTATATATTCCCGCTTCTTCCGGCAAAAGGTCTTTTGCTCTTTGAAAAAGATCTTCAGCCATATTTTCATCAAATATCATAAGCCTTTCATTATTTCTGATTCCTTTGCTCATGACCTGCCTTCCGTGCATATTTATTTTTGCTTCTTCAAAAGTTTCCTGTTCAGCTTTTTTTATATATTCACTGCATTCTTCAGCGGTTAGAAAATTCTCAATAATAAAAATTTCAGGGTGTAATTCTTTCTTTTTCATATTTAATAATTTGTGTGGTTGGTGGTTGTGTTTTTACCTTCTTAATTCGTCTCTTACTTCCATTAAAGCAAAGCCTAAAAGATTTTCACCATTCCATTGTGATGGGTTTTCAGCTCTCGGATCAGTTTCCAGCATTCCAATGCCCCAGATTGTATCATAAGGACTTGCTTCTACCAAAATCTTATCATTTGTTGAAAGCAAAAATTCTTTAAACTTTTCATTTTGGGAGAATTTCAATAGATTTCCCTGTTCTACGATTTCGTATTTGTGCTCATCCCAGATTTTCGGATCAAAATTCTTTACTTTTCTTCCTAAACTTTTAACATCATTTGGTGTCTCAGCTTTTAAAATCTGCTCTAAAATTTCATGATCATTAAATAATTTCGCTTTACCGGCCATCATATAATGTTCAGCAGTTTTATAACTAATTCCATTTTCCTGAAACTCCAAAGGAAACCACTGGCTGAAACAGGCTTTTGTAATTTCATCTTTCACGGTATGTCCCCAAAAGAATAGAAAGTCTAACTTTTCTTTATTCTGAAATTTCTCAATGATATTTTCTAATGTGTATTTCATTATTGCGTTATTATTACACAAATGTAAAATATTACATCTTTACAATCCAAATTAATTTGTGTTAGTTTCACACTAAATAATTTAATTAATTGATTTTCAGTAATTAAAATTTAACTTACCTGAATACAAATTCCATAAATTTTACTTACAAATGAAATGAATTTTACTCTTTACTGATAAAAATAAAAACAGCTACAGTTTGTCCTACTGACGAAGGAAGAATCTCGATCACAATTTATCGATACTTCGCATTACTCCATTCAGAACGACAATGTGGAATAAATTTGTGTAAAAATTAGGGATATTTATGTTTAAATTTATTTGATTTCAAAATAAAATCCTTCTTCTTCCAACTCTTTATACTTCTCCTGATTGAAGGTAAATAGTTTTCCTGGTCTGCCACTTCCTTCCTTTTTTAAAGTATTGGTATCATTAAGCAATCCGTAGCTCATAATTTTTTTACGGAAATTCCGACGGTCAATTTCTTTACCAATAATGGTTTTGTAAAGGTTTTCAAGATCTGAAAAAGCAAACTCGTCATTAAGAAGATTAAAACCGATCGGCTGATACTGAATTTTTGTACGAAGTCTTTTTAACGCAATATCAATAATACTTTGATGATCAAAAGCGAGTTTCGGAAGTTGGTTCACACTAAACCATTGTGCATCATCCGCATCAGAGTCGGCAAAGAGTTCATGATAAGAAGGATTTACAAGCCCCAAATAAGCTATCGAAACGACTCTGTTTCTCGGATCGCGACCCACATTCCCAAAAGTATAGAGTTGTTCCAAAAAATCGGGCTTTATGCCTGCCTCTTCGTTCAATTCTCTTTTTACGGCATCATCCAGATTTTCATCATCCAAAACCAATCCGCCCGGAAGCGCCCAACCTCCTTTGAAAGGTTCGATATTCCTTTTAATCAACAAAAGTTGAAGGTCTTTTTTATCAAAATATCCGAAAATAACGGCGTCTACAGCAACTTTTATATCCTGTAATTTTTTTGGAGATTCCATTGTATTGATTTGCGTTATGAATACACAAAGCTAAGCTTTAGAACAATCAATATCAAATTTAAAATAAAAAACTTTGCTTTATTATTTTCTTTAAATTTATAATCAACTTAAAACTAAACGATTATGAAAAATTTATTCTTTGCAGTCTGCACTGCATTTCTATTTATTACCTGCGATAAAGTAAAAATGGATGTAAAAACTGAGAAAACCGAAGAATGGAAACCCGTAGATTCTGCGACAGCGAATAAAGCCTGGATGGGATACGCAACTCCGGGAGACATGCATAAAATGCTGGCAAAATCTGACGGAATGTGGAACGGGGCCAACACAACCTGGATGGAAAACGGAGGAAAACCAATGACAAGCACCTCTGAAGCTACCAATAAAATGATCTTCGAAGGACGTTATCAGGTAAGTGAACACAAAGGAAACTTTATGGGAATACCTTTTGAAGGAATGAGTATCACGGGTTATGACAATGCTAAAAAGAAATTTGTAAGCTCCTGGATCGACAATATGGGAACAGGAATTATGAATATGGAAGGTGAATGGAACGCATCAACAAAATCCATTGAATTTAAAGGCAAAATGACCGATCCCGCAAGACCAGGAAAAGATTGTGATATAAGGGAAGTTTATACTTTCGTAGATGATAATACCCAAAAACTGGAAATGTACGGTCCTGATTCTAAGACCGGAAAAGAATTTAAGACCATGGAAATACTATTCACTCGTAAGAAATAAATAAAAAACCGCTTCAAATGAAGCGGTTTTTTGTAGATTTAAAATTCTTAGAAAAAATTCGAATGAATAAATCTCTTTTAGTCTTAATCGTATTATTAATAAGTTGCAAAAAGAAAAAGACTTTTGCTGATAATATTGCTTTGAGTTTTCCGAAAGACAACAATATATCCATCCAAAAATTTAATGAAGATACCAATGAAATGGGATCTAATTTATTATACAAAGGCGAAATTCTTCCCAAAATAGAGGTAAAATATTTTAAAGATATATTTCCTGAGCCTCCTCCACCTCCAAGATCTAATGAAAGTGAAAAAGATTATGCTGAGAGAATAAAAAGGTTGAATGATTCAATAAATCATGTTATAGATCCATATTTCAGAAGTGAAGAACTCAAAATTTTAGATACGGAAGAATATCTAATTGACTCTTTATCAAATAAAAATCTTTCAATTATTGTAAAAGAAAAAGATACAATTCCTCTTTATAAAATGGATTATGACACTAGAGAAATAAAAATTCATAAGGCTTATCCTGTCTATATTAAAAATATTTCTTCCAAAGTTTTGAAAATTCCAATTGAAGCAAGTCATGTAGAGCAATATGTTTTTAACAATAAAGAATTTCAATATATTAGAAACAGTAATAATATGATTTGCGGAACAACATTAGGTCCAAAACACTACTTTCAGTTAATCCCAAATGAAATTATGATTTATGCAGTTCCTTATTTCAAAAAGGGCAGCAAAAGAAAAGCAAAAATTGTCTTTTTCAAAGCATATTCAAAAGAATTTGAAATTCCTGTTGATGAAAAAATTATTCAGAATCAAAGAAGTACCCGTTATCTTAAATAAAAAAACCGCTTCAAATGAAGCGGTTTTCCTTTTATCTTTTGCCTTTTTATTCGGCTCTTTTAATTAATCATTAAGCTTTAATACAGCCATGAATGCCGATTGTGGTACTTCTACTCTACCAATCTGCTTCATTTTCTTCTTTCCTTCTTTCTGCTTTTCCAAAAGTTTTCTCTTTCTGGAAATATCTCCTCCGTAACATTTTGCAGTAACGTCTTTTCTTAATGCTTTAATGGTTTCTCTTGCAATAACTTTCGCTCCCAATGCTGCCTGAACTGCAATATCAAACTGCTGTCTAGGAATTAATTCACGAAGCTTTTCACACATTCTTTTACCGATGTAATATGCATTAGAATCGTGAATCAAAGAAGATAAAGCATCTACCATGTCTCCGTTGATCAGAATATCCATTTTTACCAGCTTAGAAGCTCTGAATCCAATCGGGTGATAGTCAAATGATGCATATCCTTTAGAAATAGATTTCAATCTGTCATAGAAGTCAAAAACAACTTCTGCCAAAGGCATATTGAAAACCAATTCCACTCTTTCTGAAGTTAAATAACTCTGGTTAACAATTTCTCCTCTTTTCTCGATACAAAGTGTCATTACAGCACCTACGAAATCAGATTTTGTGATAATAGAAGCTTTGATGAAAGGCTCTTCCACTCTATCCATCGTTGAAGGATCCATCATTTCAGACGGGTTATTGATCAAAATCGGAACTTCCGGTTCTTTTTTAGTATATCCGAAGTAAGAAACGTTGGGTACCGTTGTGATTACGTTCATATTGAACTCTCTATCAAGACGTTCCTGAACAATTTCCATGTGAAGCATTCCAAGGAATCCGCAACGGAAACCGAAACCAAGAGCGGCAGAACTTTCCGGTTCGAAAACCAAAGAAGCATCATTTAGCCTTAATTTTTCAAGAGAAAATCTTAATTCTTCAAAATCTTCAGACTCAATTGGATAAATCCCGGCAAAAACCATTGGTTTTACTTCTTCAAAACCATCAATTGGTCCTGCAGCAGGATTTTCAAATGAAGTAATGGTATCACCTACTTTTACTTCTCTTGCATCCTTAATACCAGAAATCAAATATCCTACATCACCACATCCAATTGTTTTCTTCGGAACCTGCTTCAGTTTCAAAGTACCTACTTCATCCGCTCCGTATTCTTTTCCTGTAGCGAAGAATTTGATTTTCTCGTTTTTAGAAATACTCCCGTTTACTACTTTGAAATAGGCTTCAATTCCTCTGAAAGGATTATAAACTGAGTCAAAAACTAAAGCCTGAAGCGGTGCATCCGGATCTCCAACCGGAGCCGGAATCCTCTCTACAATTTGCTCTAATAAATTATGAACACCTTCTCCTGTTTTCCCTGAAA
The DNA here is from genome assembly GCF_016735585.2 of Chryseobacterium tagetis. Taxonomy (GTDB): domain Bacteria; phylum Bacteroidota; class Bacteroidia; order Flavobacteriales; family Weeksellaceae; genus Chryseobacterium; species Chryseobacterium tagetis. The sequence goes on along the minus strand of NZ_JAERSE020000002.1, from coordinate 611,415 downwards.
CTCTTAATACGTCTTCATATTCGCAACCAATCAAATTCATGATTTCATCAGTTACTTCTTCAGGATTTGCAGAAGGAAGGTCAATTTTATTCAAAATCGGAATGATCATTAAATCATTTTCCAACGCTAAGTACAAATTACTAATTGTCTGCGCCTGAATACTTTGAGCAGCATCCACAATAAGAAGCGCTCCTTCACAGGCAGCAATTGAACGGGAAACTTCATAAGAAAAGTCTACGTGTCCCGGTGTATCAATTAGATTTAAAATAAATTTTTCGCCTTTATATTCATAATCCATCTGGATTGCGTGAGACTTGATCGTAATCCCACGTTCTTTCTCCAAATCCATATCGTCCAGCGTCTGAGACTGTAGTTCTCTTTGGGTTACCGTATTGGTATATTCCAAAAGACGATCCGCCAAAGTACTTTTACCGTGGTCAATATGAGCGATTATGCAAAAATTTCGTATGTTTTTCATTTAAGAACTATGTAATTTGCAAAGATAAAAAAAAGCAGGACAATTCCTTATCCTTAATTTTATAGAGAGAAAATTTAATTTTCAATTATTAATTACAGCTTAAATTTTTTAGAATTTAGTCTAGTTTATAGATTACTAAATTGATGACATTAATTTCCAAAATTCACAAAATGCGGGATGTCTGTAGCAAAACTGTTCATTGGCAACAAATTATTTCGGTTGCTATTGAAATCAAAAACAGAATTATTATCAAACGGTACACGAGGATAATAAGTGAAAGAAACCTGGATCCTGTTGAACACTAGAAACGGATTATTGATCAAAACTCCTACTCCTATTTTGGTATTGGCGGTTGTTTTCAATAGTTTCTCATCCGGCATTCCCAACCAGCCGACTGCCGCCGTTAGGTAAGGACTGAAGTGAAAATTCTTCCACGTTTTATTGACAAAAAGTTGAAGCTGGTATCTTAACACCAGTTTTTTTGTCCCGATATAATCTGCATTATAAACCGGAAATTCGTCTGTTGCAGAAAGATTGATCCTGTCTCTATAAGAAAAGTTATGCTGCGGATTTCCCAGTGCTAAGGTCGGAGAAAAGAAATGTCTTGCTTTGACAAATTTCCAGTCCATAAGATTGGTAAAATAAGTTCCTTCCAAACGGAAAGACTCTCTATTTTGTTTATCCTCGTTAAAGAATCTACCAAACTGAGCTTTCACATTAAAGTATCCTAACCTTGCAAAAGTACCATAAGATGCAGAAATTCCTGCATAGGGCATCACCTCATTACTTCTTGATAAAGCTCCGGCTGTAACATTCACAGAAGTACCATAAGCAACGTCTTCCGGTAAATCGTACTGAAAAATATTTTTCTGAATTGAAAACTTTCTTTGAATATATCCGACAGACATCAGGAAACTACTGTAAGAACTGAAATATTGATATTGGTCGATTTCGGGACTGTCTTTATACTGATAATTCTGAAATCTTCCTATCAATGCAATATTACTCGAAACTTTTTCCCCTGGATCAGAGGAAACAGGAATCTGATATCCTCCCCATAAATCCTGACTGTATACCTTAATTTGAACTTCTGGAAAAGTATCTCCAGATTCTACAGGAAGTAAAACATTCCGCATAAAATATTCAAAAGTAAAACCTCCTGCCCATTTCGTCAAAGGAGAGAAAAAAGGCCTTGTTACGTTCAGATTGATTCTTTCATTCTTTGAAAAATCACGTTCTCCCAAAATCTGGGCATTGATAAAAGAACCAAAAAGATTGTACGCTGTATAGCTTCCCAAAAGATAATTCTGCTTTTCTTTGAAATCATTTCTATATAGAAAATCGAATTCGTGTCCCAATCCCAATACATTTTCTTCGGTAACTCCCAATCCGATTTTACTTCCTGAATAGCTCAGTCTAGGCTTTAAACTCCAGGAATCAAGCACTTTTACAACAACATCAATGGAATCATTGGTAGAAGTACTGTCGGATACACTGATGTTTACCCTGTTTATAAAAGGCATCGTTCTCAGCAAACGTTCGGATTCGTAAATCTTTTGGGCATTGTATTCCTCTCCTTTTTGAAAAAGCAAATAATTATTGACCGTAGATACTCTTGTATTGGAATGAAGATGATTGGTAAACCAGTCATACCATTTCGATTTTTCTTTTTTATCCTGAGAACCATATCCAAACGGGTCAATGGTTTCAATACGGATGTTTCTGATATGTTTTCCGTTATAGGTCTCCTGTGAAAGTTTTTCTGTGGTCGTCCTTACAGAAGCCGAATCCGCTTCCCTACGGAATATAAAACGATGAATGAATTTGGTAACTTTTCTTTTGTCTGAAAACTTCTCTATTTTATAATAAAGCGAATCTTTTTTTTCCTGTGCATTTAAACAGGAAAAACAGCTTAAGAAGAAAACTAAAATTACAATTGATTTATTCATCAAGGATCAAAAAAACACAGTAATCTTTTAGCATCAATTTATAAGCCAAGATAAAGAAGTGTTTAGTTCTCTTCATTATATTCGGGGCAATATGTTTAATTATACGTTAAATCTGCTATCATTCCTGAGAAAATCTTTACCTTTCCCATTCAAAATATTAAAAAATTCAACCATTTTTTAACAATGAAAAAAATTCTTTTATTCCTTTTCATACTTCCTTTCAGTCAGCTGCAATCGCAATGGATTGAAAATGCCATACAAAACCCTGAAGAATTTGTGAACCCTTTGATTGGCTCTCTTTCAAAACCTTCCCTTTCCAACGGAAATACTTATCCCGCAGTTGCAGTTCCACATGGAATGAATTTGTGGACACCCCAAACCGGAAAAAACGGAAACGGATGGCAATATACTTACGATGCCGATAAAATCCGCGGAATCAAACAAACCCATCAACCTTCTCCCTGGATGAATGACTACGGAATGTTTTCAATCATGCCAGTAACCGGAGCAATGCGTTTTAATGAAGATGAAAGAGCAAGCCGGTTCTCGCACAAATCAGAAGTTTCAAAACCATATTATTACAGTGTTTATTTGGCAGATCACAATGTAACGGCAGAAATTACTCCAACAGAAAGAGCTGCGCAGTTTCGTTTAACATATCCCGATTCTGAAAATTCATGGTTTGTGGTGGATGCTTTTGATAAAGGCTCAAGCATTACTATCATTCCTTCCCAAAATAAAATTATCGGGTATTCTACAAGATATTCAAGGGGAAAACTGACAGGCTTTAAAAATTATTTCGTCATTTATTCTGATAAACCTTTCTCAAAATATTCTGCATGGAAGGACAAGGATTTTGTAAAAGATTCTTTGGAAATTACAGGAAATCATTGTGGAGCTGTAGTAGGTTTTGCAACCAAAAAAGGCGAAAAAGTGACATTAAGAATAGCTTCATCATTCATTAGTCCGGAACAGGCAGAATTAAATTTACAGAGAGAATTAAATAAAGATTCATTTGACGATACTTTCAAAAAGGCAAAACTGGCCTGGAATGAAAAATTAAAAAGAGTTGAAGTTGCAGGCGGAACCATAGATCAAATGAGAACATTTTACTCTTCTTTATACAGAATGCTTTGTTTCCCTCATAAAATGTATGAGATCAATAAAGCCGGAGAAATCGTTCATTACAGTCCGTATTCAGGGAAAACTGAAGCTGGATATCGCTTTGCAGGAACAGGTTTCTGGGATACTTTCAGAGCACTCTACCCTTTCTTAAATTTGGTTTACCCAAGCATCAATATTGAAATGCAAAAAGGATTGATTAACGATTACAAAGAAGGGGGTTGGCTTCCCGAATGGTCGAGCCCATCCTATTCTGATATTATGATTGGAAATAATTCCGCTTCTGTGGTTGCAGATGCCTATTTGAAAGGATTAAGAGGATATGATATTGAAACTTTGTATCAGGCTTTACTTCATGGAGCAAATAACGAAGGGCCACAGGCAACAGGAAGACTGGGAATTGAATATTATAAAAAACTAGGCTACGTTCCTTATGATGTCAAAATCAATGAAAATGCAGCCAGAACACTAGAATACGCTTATGACGATTTTGCAATTGCACAATTGGGAAAAGCATTGGGAAAACCCGAATCTGAATGGGGAGAATATTACAGACATTCTCAAAATTTTCAGAAAATAATTGATCCGGAGACAAAATTGGCCCGTGGAAGAAATCAGGACGGCAGCTTTCAAAGCCCTTTTAATCCGTTCAAATGGGGAGATGCTTTTACCGAAGGAAACTCGTGGCATTATACATGGTCTGTTTTTCAGGACATTGAAGGATTGGCAAAATTGATGGGCGGAAAAAAAGAATTCTCTAAAAAACTCGATCAGGTTTTTGAATTACCTCCCATTTATGATGACTCATATTATGGATCAACCATCCACGAAATTCAGGAAATGGTGAATGCCAATATGGGACAGTATGCGCATGGAAACCAGCCGGCTCAACATATTATTTATTTATATAATTATTCCGGAGAACCCTGGAAAACACAATATTGGGTTCGCGAAACAATGAACCGTTTGTATCAGCCGACTCCTGATGGATATTGTGGGGATGAAGATAACGGACAAACTTCAGCCTGGTATATTTTCTCTGCTCTTGGTTTTTATCCCGTAACTCCGGCAACAGATCAGTATGTTTTAGGAGCTCCTTTATTTAAAAAGGCGATCATTCATCTAGAAAACGGAAAAAATATCGAAATAAAAGCAGACAGTAACAGTGATGAAAACCGATATGTAAAATCACTGAATATGAACGGAAAAAGTTATTCTAAAAACTGGCTGAGCCATGCAGAATTAATGAAAGGCGTTACTCTACAGTTCAATATGGATAACAAGCCCAATAAAGACCGCGGAACAAATGAAAAAGACTTTCCTTACTCCTATTCTACTGAAAAAAAATAAAAAAAGAGAGACTTTTGGGTCTCTCTTTTTTTATCCTATTAAATTTCAGAATCCTGAAAATCATATTCTCCTGTCAAAGAATCTATATGCACTTCTTCCTTGTCCTGTTTTTGCATTTTCTTTTGCCTCGAGTTTTCTTCAATTGCTCCGGCAATACCGCCAATCAGACCAAACATTCCGTAGGTGCTATTCGACTGAACCGGAAAAAGCGATCCTTTATTGCTTATGATATAAAAGCCTTTTTCATTTCTGTTTAATTCTACAAAACCTGACATCGTTTTTTTATATGCCTTTCCATTTTCAACATAAGCGAAGATTTTAAAAGCAGAAATTTTGTTCTTTTTACCGTTTTCTTCTTTAATTGCCTTAGTCACTTCCCCTTTATCATTTCTTTCAAGAACGTAATTTCCCTGCTCCGGAACCTGATTGAAAAAAGATTGATGATCCAGATAAATACCATCTTTCAGCTGATCTCCTTTAAAAACCTCGTAATTATTTTTTGCAAAAGTTTCATAATCCTTCAGATCAGCAAACACAACTGATTTTTCTGTAGGCTTTATCTCATATGATTTTTTAATAAAAATGGAATAAATTGTAGGTATATTTTTGACCATAAATTCTGAAACCTCTTTATTACTAAAAGAAAATACCGTGTCTTTTTTGTATAAAAAATGATACTGATCTCCATCTTTTAAAAATGTTTGAGCAGAAAAATCCATTTTTCCTTCCGTATTTTTTCCCACAGTCTCTCCAACGGATAATTTCAGTCTTTTTAAAATCAGGATAAATTCGAATCCTCCTCCCTGATAATTCGATTTTGTGTACCAGCTTCCGAAATCATTAGAAGGTGTCGTAGGAAAAACAACTTCCTTCATTTCTTTAGTCTCTCCAAATGGTAATGTCCCGATTGATTTATCTTCCCTCTGATCAAGAACAGTAAGAAATTTATAAGCACTCCCTTCGCTGTTATTCGTTATATTCCCTCTGAATTTGATTACTTCTTTGTTTTGGGCAAACGAAATGATCACAAAACAAGTCATAAAAGCCTGCAAAAATTTTTTCATAGTTTAAATTTTCCGCAAAACTAAGCATTCCATTAAAAATTAAACGACCCTCACAAATAAATTATGAGGGTCGTCCAACATTAAAAAAATAAACTATTATGGAGTTTGTCTAGGTTTTGAATTATTATCGTTTCCATGAGGCTTTCTTTCATTCATTTTATCTCTCATCATGCCTTCAGACTGAAACAATTTCAAAACTTTCTGACAAGGAATTACTTGTTGCATCTTGTCTGCATATCTTTTTCTGTTATCCAATAGCTTCTGCCCTACTTCAAAACTTTGCTGCAGTTTAGCTTTAGCTTCTTCATCAGATAAAGTCTCAGGATTAAAATTAGAATTAAACTGGCTTTTTATCTGTCTCTGGCTATCCAGATATTCATTATAAATTGCAGTAAATTCAGTTTTATCACTTGGGTCAATATTTAAATTATCCATCACCATATTGTTCCTGAACTTTGTAAGAAGCTCTTTTCGTTCTTCAGGAGAAAGATTGTTGATCACCTCTTTCCTCTGTTTAGGATCCATTTTTTTCCAGTCATAGTCTGTCCTTTGTGCATTTAAACCAAGACCATAAATGATAAAAAGGGTAAATAATATCTTTTTCATCTTTTTTAATTATATAAATCCAAATAAACATCCTGATTTGAATTACTTGCTAATTCTGAAATTTCAGAATTTGTAAATGATTCCAAATATTCGTTCATTTGTTTTTCATTATGTTTTGAAGCAGCTTTCACAGTTTGAGGTTTTGTTTTTTCCTCTCCGCTATCCTGAACATAAGTTTCTTTGCTACTCTGATTTACAACAGTTTGATTATTATTTTCAACAGAAGTTAAATCAGATTTTAAGGTTTCATAAGCTATTTCGCTTTCTGTCTTTGGCTCTTGATTATTGATGGCATAGGCAGCCTGAGAATTTTCTTTTCCTTTTGAATCATCACTATTAAAAACAAAAGTCACTCCAAAAATCAAAGCTAATGAAGCTGCAGCTGCATACGCCCAATTCATTTTGAAAATAGGTGCTTTTTTAGCAGACAATACGCTATTCAGTACATTTTCCTGAATATTCTCAAATAATTTTTCAGGAACTGTGTAAATATTTTTACGTTCTATTTTTTCCAGATCAAAATTATTGATGCCGCTCAACACCTCTTTCTGAATATTTTCAAACAAATTTTCAGGAACTTTATAGATGTTTTCGCGTTTTAATTTTTCCAGATCAAAGTCTTTCATGTCGTTGTTTCTCAAAAATTATCTTCGTAATTCTCTTTGATATATTCTTCTATTTTTTGTTTGGCGTAATGATAATTTGTTTTTAGTGTTCCTACCGACATATCTACAATTTTAGATATTTCTTCATAAGGCAAATCATCATAATACCGCATCATAAATACCAGTTTCTGCTTTTCGGGCAGGCTTTGTATGGCATTCTGTAGTAGTATTTGTATTTCTTCTGCATCTCCTGCAGTATTGTAGGCAATAAGATTCTGCATATGATATTCAGGATCTTCATCAGATTTCTGCATTTTCTTCATCTTATTTACTTGCTGTAATGCTTCGTTGGTAGCGATTCTGTACAGCCATGTGTACAATTGGCTATCGTTTTTGAACTGGTGAAAATTCTGATAAGCTTTAATAAAAGTATCCTGCAAAGTATCCTGAGCAAGATCTCCGTCCACAATAATTCTTCTTATGTGCCAATACAATCTACTCTGATAAGCATCCATCAATGCGCGAACTCCTTTTTCCTGAGTTCGTGGGTCTTGCATCAACGAAATAATTTCCGCGTCCTTAATCTTCATAAGATGCTTTCATTGTTTTGGATTACAAAAATATCTAAAAGTTAAATTACTTATTCAATTTTTAGTCCAATATATCAAAAATAATATCAGATCGTTATGTTTATTGTCTTTATAGGGAGAAAATAATTCTGTAACGTTCTTATTTTATAAAACTAAACCTAAAACCTTATCTTTGTTTTATGCAAATTGTAATCATTGGTTCCGGAAATGTGGCCTATCATATGGCAAAAGCTTTTGTACTGAATAGTATTCCATTAGCTCAGATTTTTGGCAGGAACGAGACTGAATTGAAAAAAATTTCTGAAGAATTGAAAGTTCCTTTTTCAACAGAAAACCTGAAAGATGCAGATGTATATATCATTTGTGTGAGTGATAATTCGATAGAAGCTGTTTCTAAGATCATTACCAAAAAAGATTGTCTGGTTACCCATACTTCAGGATCATTATCCAAAGAAATTTTAGCAGGGGAGTACAGAAAATCAAGTCTTTATCCCTTACAGACCTTTTCAAAGTCAAAAGAACTGGACTATTCGAATATCCCGTTTTTTGTAGAGGCAGATAATGAAGAAGACAAAAAAATATTGTTTGAATTGGCATCTAAGATCTCCAAAAGGGTAATGGAAAGTACTCATGAAAAAAGAAAATACATTCATTTGACTGCAGTTTTTGCCTGTAATTTTGTGAATCATCTTTTTTCAAGGGCTAAAGAAATTTCAGATTCTCAGGAGATTCCATTTGATTATTTTTTACCATTAATTAATGAAACGGTAGAGAAAATTTATGAAATAGAGCCAAAATCTGCACAGACAGGACCGGCGGTAAGAAACGATAAAAGAATTCTGGAACTGCATGAACAATTGCTAAAGGATGAAAGTCTTCAGATTTATAAAACAATGAATCATTCTATTCAAAAAATGTATAATTTATAGAAATGTTAACCGCTTGAGATTCTAAGTTGGTAAATTAACATCTCAACAACTTAAAATAAAATGAGTTATAAAGAGAAACTAAAAGATATTAAAGCATTTGTTTTCGATGTAGATGGTGTTTTCACAGACGGAAGTGTTTATCTGATGCCTGGAGGAAATATGTCCAGAGTAATGAATGTTCTGGATGGATATGCAGTCGTTAAAGCTTTAAAAAACAATTATTTAATTGGAGTTATTACCGGAGGAAATGACGATATGGTAAAACATAGAATCAATTATCTCGGAATAGAAGATTATTATCCAAAATCTCATAATAAATTGGTTGATTTTGAAGATTTTAAAAAGAGATATAATCTTAAGAACGAGGAAATTCTAACGATGGGAGATGATTTACCGGATATTCATATGATGGAAAATTCTGCCATTGCAGCCTGTCCTGAAAATGCAGTTCCGGAAGTAAAAGCCGTTTCAGATTATATTTCTACGATAAAAGGAGGGAGTGGAGCAGTACGCGATGTGATTGAGCAGGTAATGAAAGTTCAGGGAAAATGGCACGATGATAATACCCAATCTATTTAATTGCAGAAAATGAAGATATTATTAGCGTCACAATCTCCGAGAAGAAAAGAACTCTTATCAAGTTTAGGCTTCGATTTTGAAGTGGTAAAAATTGATTGTGAAGAAATTGTTCCTGAGCATATAAAAGTAGGAGAGGCAGCAGGTTATCTCTCTGAATTAAAGGCAAGTGCGTTCCGGAAACTGGAAGAAAATGAAATTTTATTGACTGCAGATACGGTTGTAGCCATTGATAATCAATTCCTTGGAAAACCACAAGATGAAGAGGATGCCAGAAAAATGCTGCAGTTACTTTCCGGAAAAACACATCAGGTTTATACCGGAATTACCATAAAAACTTTAGATAAAACAATTACAGAAACTGATGTTGCTGATGTTGAATTTGAAGAATTAAAAACTGATGAAATAGAATATTATATTAAAAACTATAAACCTTTCGATAAAGCAGGAAGCTACGGAATCCAGGAATGGCTTGGAATGGCTAAAATTAGAAAAATACATGGTAGTTTTTATACTATTATGGGACTTCCTACTCATTTGGTTTACAAAATTTTGAAAGAAATATAAAGAGTTTCAATATAAAATTTTATTATTTTTACAAAATCATCGAATCTGCTGATAATAAAATGCAGATTAGCGAGTTATATTGAATAATGAAAAAGAAAATTTTATTCCTTTTAACATCCTGTATCCTAATTTCTTGCGGAATGAAAGTCAAGAAGCCGGAACAACGATCTAAATTTTTAAAAGGTTTTTCCACATATTACAATACTCTTTTTAATGCTAAAGATGCATTAAATACAGAGTTTGAGACCCGTGACAAGGCGTATAAAGATAATTTTTATGCTCCTTATATTCCTATTCTTACCTATGAAGATCAGCCTTTGGGAAGTGATTTGGGGCAATCTGCTGCTTTTGCTGAAAATTCCATGAAGATGGGAGGAGTAAATAATAGAGGAGAAGGTGGGAGAACGGCTCCTAACCAACCTCAGGGAGCTCCGGGAATGTCCGGAATACCTGGAAATCCACAAGATCCTAATCAGGCTATTCCAAAAGGAGCTACTGCATTACAGATTTCTGAGGCAAAAGCTTTAAAAGCAATTAAAAAATATTCGGTAATTAAAAATGGTGAGGAAAAGAACAAAACCATTTTTGATGCTTATATGATTCTTGCACAGTCCCGAATTTATCAGAATAAACCGCTTGAAGCATTGGATGCTTTAAACTATGTTTTTTCTAATATGAAAGGGGATAAGAGAATTCCTCTGGCTTATATTTATCAGGGGCTGGCTTATTCTCAAATGAAAAATTATAATAAAGCTCATGAGATTTTTGCCAGACTTAAGGATGAGAAAATCAATAAAGATTATAAAAAACTTCTGACCATCTTCCATGCAGAATCTTTGCTTGATGCCGGAAGAAAGGAAGAAGCAATTACAGAACTAGACCTTGCTTATGAAGTAAATACCAACAGAAAACTAAAGAGCAGAATTGCTTATTTGAGAGGGCAGGTTTTAGAAAATCTCGGACAGAATGAAAAAGCCAGAGAAAGCTTTTTAGCCGCTTATAAATATGCCAATGATTTTGAATTTGAAGTAAAGTCCCAGATCGCAGTCGCAAAAACTTTCAATGGGAAAGGAGATTATAGCGGTGCAAGAAAATATCTTGAAAATATCAGTAAAAAAGGAACTTACGGTTCCCGAAAAAATGAGTTTTACTATGCTTTAGGTTTAATGGCCAACAAAGCAGGAAAAACAGATGAAGCTCAGCAGTTTTTCAGAAAATCTTTGAAAGAAAAAGTATCAGATCAACAACTTCGTGGCTTGACTTATTATGAGATAGGAAAGGGGTATTTAGACAAAAACGATTATATTGGTGCGGGAATTTATTATGATTCTGCACTTGCTGTAATGACTTATCAGCCTTCTAAAATTCTTTTGCAGGATCAATCATCTTATATCAAGAAAATCTCTAAAAACTACTATCTGATCAAGAAAAATGACAGTATTATTTCTTTAGCTAAAATGAGCCCTGAGCAAAAAACTGATTTTTTCACTAAGTATATTGCTAAGATCAAGGCAAAAGAAGAGAAAGAAGAACTGGAAAGAAGACGTGCAGAAAGAAATAAAGGTTTTGATACGGGAGATTACAATTCTACTTCTATTTTCGCCAACAGTTCCAATTCTTTTGAAGATTTCGGTGTTGCCACCAAAGGTTTTTATTTTTCCAATACAGGAACTGTAAGCAAAGGAACATCTTCGTTTAGACAAACCTGGGGAGACAGATCTCTTGCCGACAACTGGCGTTATTCCAAGAAAATGGCGACTCTTGAAGATATGAAAAATGAAGCGTTGGGAACGACTTCTGTCCCTAATCCAAGACGTTTTGAAACCGCTTATTATATTGAGCAGATTCCAAGTGATATAAGCCAGTTAAAAAAGGATAGAGACACAGCTTCTCTGGGATTGGGAATCATGTATCAGAACTATTTCACCAATACCCCTTTGGCGACAAAAACATTGTATGATCTGATAGATGTAAAACCTGAAGAAAAAGTAATGCTTCAAGCCCTGTACGAAATTTTCGCCATGAATTATGAGAAAAATCCGCAGGTAGCCGAAAGAGCAAAACAAATCCTTTTGAAAGATTATCCATATACTTCTTATGCTGAATTCGTAAGAAATCCGAAGAGCAATACTTTCGTAAAATCATCTGAAGATGTAGAAAATACTTATAAACAGGCTTATGCATTATATGAAGCCGAAAAATTTACAGAAAGTAAGGCCATTTTAGATCAGGCTATCCAGCAATATCCGAAAGATGCCTTAGTTCCCAAGCTTTATCTTTTAAATGCCTTTAATTCAGGAAAAGCGAATGGGAAAGAGGTGATGATTCTCCAGCTGGAACAAATTGCCTTAAACTATACCAAAACGCCTGAAGGGATAAAAGCAAAGGAAATGCTTAATTACTTAAAAAGTGATGTCAAGTTTCAGCCTACAGATAATAAAGGGAATACGGTTCCCCAAAATAAAATGAATAATAATGTTGCTCCTCAGCAACCAAACAATGCTCCTCAACAAATAGGAACATTAAATGAAAGCAACAGCAACAAACCGCCAAAGAAACCGAACAATAATCCTCCGGGAATGCAGGTTCCAAACGCAAATCCAGTTCCTGCGAAACCTCAATAAAATAAAAAAGCGAAGAGTAATTTCTTCGCTTTTTTATGCATAATCTGCTTGTTCTGTTATATAGAATCTTCCGATTTCTTTTTCTTTACTCCATGAAAATCTTTAAGGTAAAAAGGTTCAAAGTAAGCTATATCTTCAAACTCTTTTCTTTCTATTTTTTCAAGGCTTTTTTTAATTAAATACTGAGCAGAAGGGTAGATGTCTTCATGATAATCAGCATTGGGAAGCTGTAAAATTTCCTTTGCTTTTTTAGATCCGTCTCCTACAAATACTATTTTTTTGTCTTTAAATTCTTCAAAAGAATGCTCATCTAAAATTTTGGCTTCCGTTTCAGAAATCTCTTTACCTGTTTTTCCATCATAAACGGCTGTATAAACCTCCATTCGTCTTGCATCGATCAAAGGGATCACAAAGTCATAGTTTTTGTCTAAAAAAGGCTCTATCATGCTTTCTAAAGAGTTAACCGCAACCAATGGAATTTTCAATCCATAGCAAAAGCCTTTTGCTGAAGAAGCACCAATTCTTAATCCAGTATAAGAACCCGGACCTTTTCCTAAAGAAACCGCTTCAATATCTTTCATTGAAATTCCGGCTCCTTCCAAAGCCCATTCAACAAATGTGTGAAGACTTTCAGACTGTTTATAATTATCGGAAACCTCCTCTGTAAGGCACAAAAGTTTTTCATTATCTGAGATCGCCACCGAACAGTTCTTTGAAGAAGTTTCTAGATATAAAATTTTCATTTTCTCAATATATAATTTAATGACTTAGCAATCAAAAATGCTAAATATTTCTGCAAATTTAAACCATTATTTTGAGACTATTTTCTGTAAATCGTTCTCGGTTCTGCCTGAGCGGTCGGGTAGATTGTCATATCCGAAATACAAACATGTTTCGGGGCATTTACACAATACGCAATGGAATCGGCAATATCTTCGGCTTTTAAAGGTTCATATCCTGCATATACCGTTGCTGCTTTATCGCTGTCTCCTTTAAATCTTACCATAGAAAAATCAGTTTCTACAGCTCCGGGTTGAATATTGGTTACTTTAATTCCGAATTCCGTTAATTCAATTCTCATTCCTTCAGAAATTACATCAACCGCTTTTTTAGTGGCACAATACACAACTCCATTAGCATACGTTTGCCTTGCTGCAACAGAACTGATATTTACTATATGTCCTGAATTTCTTTCTTTCATTCCCGGAATAATCATTTTAGAAACATATAAAAGTCCTTTCACATTTCCATCGATCATTGAATCCCAGTCATCTGTTTTTCCTGCTGAAAGAGGATCTAAACCATGGGCATTTCCGGCATTATTAATCAAAACATCAATATTTTTCCATGCTGCAGGAAGTGAATTGATCGCCGTTTCGACTTCTTCTAAATTTCTTATATCAAATTTTAAACTAAATATTTCGGTGAATTCCGATAATTCAGTTTTTACTGATTCTAATACGTCAGATCTTCTTCCACAAATGATAATTCTTTTTCCCTGTTTAGCAAGCAGTTCTGCTGTAGATTTTCCTATTCCGGAAGTTGCTCCGGTCACTAATATTGTTTTCATTTTATTGTAAAATGTATAGTTATAGATGGTAAAAATTTTTCCCCTTTATATTTTTAGTTAGCATCGAATGCTTCAAAAGCATTTTCAATATGTTCTATAGTCAAATTCCTTTTTTCATCGGGAAGAACAGCAATAATATCAAATCTCACTTCCTGATTTTTTTTAAATTCTTCCAGATAACGATTCGCTGCGGAAACGATCAATTTTATTTTGGTCTTAGTTACTGCTTCTTGAGGTAACATAAAAGCATCCGTTGAACGGGCTTTCACTTCCACAACAACAATCAGATTATCTTTTTCTGCAATAATATCGATCTCAGCTTTTTGAAAACGAAAGTTTCTCACTAAAATTTTATAGCTGTTTTTCTGTAAATATTCAACTGCTAAATCTTCCGCTTTTTTTCCAAGATCGTTGTGAGTTGCCATATTTGATAATTTAAAAGGTTATTAAAACTCAATCTTTACCTTATCTGCAACTTTCATTTGGAGATTACTTCCGATAATCAAAGGACGATTGTCCTTGATATGACCGTTTGGAAAGCCAAAAACTACCGGAAAATCATACTTTGAAATTCTTTCAGAGATTAATTGATACGCAAATTCATCAAAGCTTTCTTCATATTGTTTATTCTCCTTTTCATCACCCATATTGGTCATTCCTCCCACAATCAATCCTGAAATTTGATTAAATACTCCAGCGAGCTCAAGACTCATGATCATTCTGTCAAGTGCATAGAAGTTTTCTCCGATATCTTCAATGAATAAAATTTTATCTTTAAAGTCAAAAGAATATTTGGTTCCTAAAAGAGCGTAAATCAGGGCTAAATTTCCTCCAACTAATTCTCCCTCAGTAGTTCCTTCCTTATTAAATTGATGCGATTTAAGACTATATTTTGGAGTTTTTCCTTTTAAAATATCAAAAATCAGTTCATAGCTTTCTTCAGTCACTCCAAAACTCGATGTTTTAATAGTTTGCCCATGAATGGAAGCAAATCCTTTCTTCAATAAATAACTTTGGATTACTGTATTATCAGAATATCCGATATACCATTTCGGATTTTTCGTAAAGTTTTTAAGATCTAAATCCTGAATAAGATGCTGACATCCATATCCTCCTCTTGAAGCCCAGATTGCACTTATTTCAGTATTATTTAAAGCCCAGTTGATATCTTTTGTTCTTTCCTGTTCCGTTCCGGCGTAATTATATCCGTTTGAAAATTTGGTATAAAGATGTTCCCCCAAAACAGGTTCATATCCTTTACTTTTAATCATTTCAATTCCTTGTTCCAACTGAGAAGCTTCTACAGCTCCTGCAGGAGAAATTACAGCTATTTTATCACCTTTTGAAAGGGGTTTTGGAAAGATTATTTTTGTCATTTGGCTTTTTGATATTTTACTTCAGTCTTCTCTGCTTCTTCTAAGCGTTTATCAAACTGATTGAACATTTTGAAACTCTGTAAAAAGATAAAGAAACTGAATACAATAAGGATTACGCCTACAATTCTTCTGATTTTATTTGCCAGTTTCTGGGTCAGTTTATCATGGAATTGTTTAGCTAAAAATATTTTGATAAGGTCTATGAACAGGTAAGTACCGATCACAATCCCGATGTATAAAATAAAATTGCCGGTATCCGGATATTGATTTCTCACCGAAATCACCGTTACCAGCCAAAAAAGGATTACTCCTACATTTAAAAGATTGAAGAAAAAACCATTAATAAAAGTCTTGAAATAATTTTGATTAATGATTTTTTCTTCACCGGGCATATGCATTTTGGTTTTCGTGACCATCATTACAATTCCATATACAAAGATAAGAATGGATGTAATTCTGTAAAAACCGGGATGTTTATCAATTAAAGTTACAATATCTGCACTCGCATAATAAGCTGCTAAAATACACAACAGGTCTGCAGAGATAACTCCTAAATCCAAAGCCAGAGCATGTTTCGGACCTCTGGAAAAACTGGTTTCTATTAAAAGGAAAAAAATAGGTCCTATAAAAACCAGACTCAACATGAATCCTAATACAACAGCAGATAATATAAGTTCAAACATTCAGTATTTTTTTAAAATGGAAACTTACATTGCCATTTCATTTTATACAAATTTAAACTTTATGATTTAATTATTCAACAATCTTAAAGTCCAACTGCTTTTGAATTAAGTTTGCTTTCACCACTTTTATCTGAACATTATCTCCTAACTGATATTTTTTACCGTGTTTCATTCCGTATACTGCGTGAGTTTTTGCATCATACATGTAGGAATCATCTACTAAATCTCTCAATTTAATTAAACCTTCTGCGCCATTTTCAGGAATTTCTACCCAGAAACCGAACTCTGCAACACCGGAAATTACTCCATTGAAAGTTTCTCCCAAATGTTTTTCCATGAATTTCACCTGCATGAATTTGATGGAATCTCTTTCTGCATCAGCAGCCAATCTTTCCATAGAACTGCAGTGTTTTGCTTTTTCTTCAAGCTCCGGTCTGTTTGGAGATTTTCCGCCATCCAGATAATGCTGAAGCAATCTATGGGCAATCAAATCCGGATAACGACGGATAGGAGAGGTGAAGTGACTGTAATAATCAAAACCAAGACCGTAATGACCAATCGGTTCTGTAGAATACACCGCTTTGCTCATACTTCGCATCGCTAACGTTTCGATCATATTTTCTTCGCCCTTCCCTTTTACATCATGTAATAATCTGTTTAAGGATTCAGCGACTTTTTTAGTATTGGCAAGATCCATTTTATATCCGAAAGTGGAAACAAAATCTCTTAAAGATTCTAATTTTGCCGGATCTGGATCGTCGTGAACTCTGTAAATAAAGGTATTCTGAGTGACATCTCCTTTTTTATTTAAGGAAACAAATTCAGATACTTTTTTATTGGCCAACAACATGAATTCTTCAATTAAATGGTTGGAATCTTTGCTTATTTTAAAGTAAACCCCAATTGGTTCATTGTTTTCATCCAAATTAAACCGAACTTCACTTCTGTCAAAAGTAATCGCCCCATTTTTAATTCTCTGCTGACGCATAATTTTCGCCAGCTTATCTAAAACAAGAATTTCTTCTTTAAAATCTCCGTCTTTCCCTTCAATTCTTTCCTGTGCTTCTTCATAGGTAAATCTTCTGTCAGAATGAATTACGGTTCTTCCAAACCACTGTTTCTTGATTTCTGCACTATCATTTAATTCAAAAACCGCAGAGAAGGTAAACTTGTCTTCATGCGGACGAAGTGAGCACACATCGTTACTCAACACTTCCGGAAGCATCGGTACAACACGATCTACCAAGTATACAGACGTTGCTCTTTGATACGCTTCATCATCCAGAATCGTTCCCGGAACTACATAATGAGATACGTCGGCAATATGAACTCCGATTTCCCAGTTTCCGTTTTCTAATTTTCTGATGGACAACGCATCATCAAAATCTTTTGCATCTTTCGGGTCAATCGTGAACGTTGTAATTCCACGCATATCCCAACGTTTTGCTACTTCTTCATCATTGATGCTTCTGTCAATTTTATCGGCATCTCTTTCAACCTCTTCAGGGAATTCATAAGGCAAACCATATTCTGCAAGAATAGAGTGGATCTCCGTTTCATGTTCTCCCGGAGCTCCTAAAACCTGGATAATTTCACCTTCAGGGTTTTTATCTCCCGGTTTCCATTCTGTCATTTTTACGATCACTTTATCGCCGTCTTCAGCACCACCGAATTTTCCTTTTGGTATAAAAATATCTGTATTGATCGATTTTTTATCGCAAACCACAAATCCGAAATCTTTATGAGGAACTACCTGTAAAGTTCCTACAAATTCAGTTCTTGTTCTTTCCAATACTTCCAGTACAGAGCCTTCCAGTTTTTTTCCTTTGTAAGTATAAGTTACAATCAAAACCTTGTCGCCCTGTAATGCATCTTTCACGTTTTTGGAATGGATAAAGATATCATCCTCCAATCCTTCAACTTTCACGTAGGCATTTCCGGATTGATTGAAATCGATAATTCCGGTTAATGTCCCTTTTATATTCAGGTTAATAATATATTTTCCTTTTTCAGTTTCTTTAATTCTTTCGGAAGCCTGAAGTTTATGTAAAGCCTGAATGACAAGCTCTCTTTGTCTTGGATTTTTATAATCTATTCCATCCGAAATCTGTTTGTAATTATAGATCTTCGTAGAATCTTCATTCATGAAACGTAAGATTAATCTTCCGATTTCCATGAGTTTATGGTCATTTTTTTGACTTATATATTTTCTTTTTTTTGGCATATTAATTTTCTTATTAATTCGTTATAGTCCTAATTTTATTTAAGACTATTTTAAAATTATCATTACAATTCTGATAATTCTAGTATTCCATTTTTTAACTTTATTTTGTAATTCTACATCATCAATTTTCTTTCCAACTAATTTATAATGGATGCTAGACTTTGTATAAAATTACTACAAAAATGGAGAAGAGAGGAGAAAACCTTCTATTAAATATTTTTAAAATATAAAAAGGATTCTATTGGAAATAATAGACTGGTAAAATCTATTGGACAGCGCAAAGATATAAAATAAAAAATAAATAAGGCTTGTAATATGATTTACAAGCCTTTATCATTTTTAGCAAACTGCAATTTTATCAACTCTGTTTTGGTGTCTTCCCCCTTCAAAATCTGTAGAAAGAAATTTGTTCGCAATTTCTATAGCTACTTCTTTTGCAATGAATCTTGCCGGGATCGAGATCATATTCGCATCATTGTGCTGTCTCGCCAATTCTGCAATTTCCGGCATCCAGCAAAGTGCACAACGGATTTTCTGATGTTTGTTGGCTGTGATCTGAACTCCGTTTCCGCTTCCGCAGATTAAGATTCCAAGTTCGTTTTCTCCATTTTCTACTGAGGTCGCTGCAGGATGTACGAAATCCGGATAATCAACACTGTCTGTAGAAAAAGTTCCGAAATCCTGAACTTCAAAATTTTCTTCCAAATGTTTGATAAGGATCTGCTTGTATTCAAAACCCGCGTGATCTCCTGCAATAGCAATTTTTCTTTTCATTTTTACTTTTATTTTATATCTACTGTAATTAAATCTTTCGGCAAAGTTACGTTAAATCCGAATTTAATTTTCTTTGTTTCATTAGGTTTTATATTAAAATTCCAAACAATTGAACCCGACTGGCTATCATAGGTTGCATTATCAGTATTGATCAGTTCAATTTTTGTATGTTCAGATGTAGAAAGCGGAATCTGATCTTTCAATTCAAGGTTTACAGCAGTTTCTTTATTATTCTTAACCGTTATCTCATATGCATAACTTTCTAACTTTTCTACTTCACCTAAACTTTTAGTTTGTTTGCTAATCAATTCTCTTTTAGTAAGAATATTAGAATCACTTCCAAGACTGATCAACATTTCACTGGTCAGCTGATTGGTATCAATTCCTACCCCTCCAATTAGCATATCATCCATAAAAATATCTGCATTTCCCGGAAGAAAATTATATTTTGAATAATCTTTTATGTAAGCGAGTAGGAAGGTTTTATTTTCTAGTTTCGGTGTTGCAAAATATTTATAGCCTGTCGTTACTTCAAATTCATTAATATCTTCAGTTACTTCAATATTACTTGGAATAACTGCATCTTTATCTAAGCTTATCTCGGTCTTCATCGTTTTTTGAGAGATTCTTGAATTGCCGGTAGCTGCAACTTCCATCATTAATGCAGATGATTTGGTAGTGCTTTTTTCTCTTTGGAATGCCTGATTGGAAACATAATAATCTCTTTCCGTTCTTAAAAACCATCGATCGAGTTCATAAGGTTTATCTTCAGAACTGAAGCTTCCGTTGATCAGTTTTATAGGAACATTTTTAAGTTCAAGGCCTGTATTTTGCTGAATTTTAGCTTTATATGAAATTTTTAAAGGCGATTGAATTCCATTTGATTTAATTACATAATAAGCTCTCCAGCTTGCATCCTGGATATTTTGATTCACCTCAAAATTCACATGTTGCTTTTTATCACTTGTTACCTGAAGCACAAGAATATTGGAAAGCCCTGAATTTGTGGAAGATGAGTTTTTTTTGTTTTCCCAAATAGAAATTTTAGTCTGATACGCATTTTGTTTCATACTTAAAGAACTGTCTTGATTATACAACTCTTTAAGTGTTTTCTGATTGAACTCTATCATTTTCAGTATATCAGCAGAATTAGGATTTTGTAAAGCCTGATTCTTCTGAATGATTCCTATAGAATTTCTTGTTAAAGACAGCTCCTGCTCAACCTTTTTATAAGCTTTTCTGTAAAATTCTATACTGTCATTGATGGCATCAGTACCGTTATTTTTCCCAAGTTTGTCAGAATACAGATAAGAATTGTCATTATAAGATTCATATCGTATCAGATTAATCTTTTTATCAGGTTTAAAGGCAGAAATGTTTATTCCCGAATTCTTTCCAAATTCTTTAATAATGATATAATTCTTCCCGGGAAGGACATCTGCAGAGAAGGATTGTTTTAACATTCCGCCACTGTAATAGATTTTTGCTTCCTTTATTTTCGAAGTCGTTACCGTATAATTTTCCTGTCCAAAACACCTGAAAACAACCAATAAAAGAACCAATACACTGATTTTCATCATATTTATATTTTAAAAGTTTAA
Source organism: Chryseobacterium tagetis (assembly GCF_016735585.2). Lineage (GTDB taxonomy): Bacteria > Bacteroidota > Bacteroidia > Flavobacteriales > Weeksellaceae > Chryseobacterium > Chryseobacterium tagetis. The sequence goes on along the minus strand of NZ_JAERSE020000002.1, from coordinate 590,727 downwards.
AAATCTGAACTTATTCACAATTTGTTAGTTAAATTCTTATTAACTGTTGAAAGCATTGTGAATAACTGTTGATAACTTCGTTAAAAATAATATTTTTTTTGTTAGATAAAATTTGTAATGAAAATCTCTCCAAAAAAATCGGCTACAAATTTTTAAAAACTTTTTTCCAAGTAATCTTTAGTTTTTCCATAAATCGGTTATTAATAATCAGGATTGGGGAAAAGTTATCAATAATTGTTAGTAACGAAATGAAAAATCACATTTTCAGGAAATTATAATGTAAATAAAATGTGAATTAAAGAAAAATTTCATGTTATCAAGTTTTAGCTAAAAAGTTATCCCCTAAATTCACAACACTCAACAACACTAGCGTATTCTTTTTTTTAAAAGAAAAAAAATTGTTGGTTAATAAGTGTTGTGCTTGCGGGAAACTTTTCTGAAAACTTTTTTCGGGTTGCGGCTTTTCAAGAATTTTAAAATCTTACATTTGTGAAAAGAAAATTCAACGTTATTTATGAAATCGGCTCTACAGAATTTCCCGTATAGGGAGGTTCCTGTAATGCAGGTATCATGACTATACAAAATAAACAGGATTATATGAAAACAATCAATGATTTCAATTTTAATGGTAAAAAAGCTCTGGTAAGAGTAGATTTTAATGTTCCTCAGGATGATCAGTTGAAAGTAACAGACAATACAAGAATAGTAGCTGTAAAACCTACAGTTGATAAAATTCTTAAAGATGGAGGATCTGTAATTTTAATGGCTCACTTAGGAAGACCAAAAGGTGAAGTAAAAGATGAGTTTTCATTAAGACATATTGTAGAAGAAGTTTCTAATGTATTAGGACAGGAAGTTAAATTTGTAGACGAGTGTGTAGGAGAGAAAGCGGAAAAAGCTGCAGCTGAACTTCAGGCTGGTGAAATCCTTTTATTAGAAAATCTACGTTTTCATAATGAAGAAGAAAAAGGTGATGAAGCATTTGCTGAGCAACTTTCAAAATTGGCAGATGCTTATGTAAATGATGCTTTCGGAACCGCGCACAGAGCACATGCTTCAACCGCTGTTATTGCAAAATTTTTTCCATCAACTAAATTCTTCGGTTTATTAATGGCTAAAGAACTTCAGGCGATCGATAAAGTTTTGAAAAGTGGTGAACGTCCTGTAACAGCGATACTTGGTGGATCTAAAGTTTCAACTAAAATCACAATTATAGAAAATGTTTTACCGGCAGTAGATAATTTAATTATTGGTGGCGGAATGGCATTTACATTTATTAAAGCTCTTGGAGGTAAGATTGGAACTTCTTTGGTAGAGGAAGACAAATTGCCTTTGGCTCTAGAAATTTTAGGAAAAGCTAAAGAACACAATGTAAAAGTATATCTTCCTTCGGATACTATCATCGCGGAAAGTTTCAGTAATGATGCTGAAAGAAAAGAAGTAGATATTTATGCTATTCCTGAAGGATGGATGGGATTGGATGCTGGTCCGAGATCCAGAGATCAGTTCAATGATGTTCTTTTAAATTCAAGAACAATTCTTTGGAATGGCCCGATCGGAGTTTTTGAAATGTCAAACTTTGCTGCAGGTACTGTTGCTTTGGGTGAAAGTATTGCTGAAGCAACCAGACAAGGTGCTTTTTCTCTAGTTGGAGGAGGGGATAGTGTTGCTTTTGTAAAACAATTCGGTTACGGAGACAAAGTAAGTTATGTTTCTACCGGTGGTGGAGCAATGCTTGAAAGTCTGGAAGGTCTTGAACTTCCCGGAGTTGCTGCAATAAACAACTAAACTTAAAAATATTTTAAAGTCTGCTATATAATAGCAGACTTTTGTTTTAAATTACCCAAATTTCTTTGGTCTGTATTTATTTCAGGCTATTTTCTTTGTATAAAGATGATATTTTTGAAAATTTTCATGTTTTCTCCCTTCGTTATACTGTATTATTATCAATATAAAAAAATCTAGGCGATTCTCAGAGGGTTTGTTTGAAGTTCCGGAAAGCTTATATTTCTAAAATTGCATGATCTTTTCAAAAAAAAGTAAAATATAAATTTTATGTATTTTCTTTTTTTTGATTGTTGCTATTTTGTTTCTTCTGTACTGAACAATTACTAATTAAAAAAAATCTATGGCATTCTCAGAGGCTTAGTTTGAAATTTTTGATGCAGCTATATTTTATGCATCGATTAATTCTTTCAAGAAATATAATATTTAAAATTATTCAGCTTTCATTCTTTTCAATTTGTACTATTTTGTTTCTTCTGTACTGAACAATTACTAATTAAAAAAAATCTATGGCATTCTCAGAGGCTTAGTTTGAAATTTTTGATGCAGCTATATTTTATGCATCGATTAATTCTTTCAAGAAATATAATATTTAAAATTATTCAGCTTTCATTCTTTTCAATTTGTACTATTTTGTTTCTTCTGTACTGAACAATTACTAAATGAAAAAAATATACGCGATTCTCAGGCTGTTTGTTTTAGATGTAAAATGTTTTCTTTTTCGTCTAATTAAATTACTTACTAACATTTTATTCATATTTAAAAAAATAATCATTCGATTTTTTAGAATTCTAACTTTTAGAAAAAAATATTAACTAGAATATAGAATAAGGGAGTAACTGAACAGGATAAAAAAAGCCCGAGATAATGTCTCGAGCTTTTAATTTTTTATAAAAATAGTGAAAATTGACCTTTAGAAATGGCTTTAAAATCGATTTTCTATTTTTTTTCGATAATGTATATCAAACTAGAATATTCGTTGGAAAAAAGGGCTTTTACGTTAGAAATTGTTCCGTAGATGGTTGCTTTTAGCCAAAATAGAGGTGATTTCTTGTATTTTTCGCTCAACATAGAGATGTAATAGGAGTCAAGAACCAATGGTTTTATTTTTCTCATTTTCCAGTTTGATTTTTTTGCAATTAAATTTTCCATTCCGTTTTTTGAGAAATGATAGATATGTCTTGGTACATCATAAGCTGCCCAATATTCTTTATAATGTTTTGCATCGTAAGAAGTAGGGTTAGGAACTGCGATGATTAAAAGTCCTTTTTCTTTTAATTTGCTATTAAAAATTTCAAGCATTTCATCCTGATTTTCCACGTGCTCGAATACATGCCAAAGTGTGATTGCATCTAAAGTTTGATCTTCAACCGTATTGATATTATCCAAAATAGTTGCTTTTGATATTTTGTTTTTTGCAGCTTTTCTGGCATCAGAATCTGGTTCAAAACCAAAAGTTTCGAAATCATTTTCTATATATTTTACAAATTCTCCTGCACCGCATCCGTAATCCAGTACTCTTGAACCCTTCTTAATTCTGTCTAAAAGAATTGTTTTTTTATACTGTAAATTGAAGGATTGTAAAAATTTGTAAAGTTTTTCTTTTAAACTTCCTGAATCCTGATGATGGGAAATGTAATCTTCACTTTCATAGTATCTGGAAATATTAGATGGAATAGGGGAGGTCTTAAAAACTCCTTTTATTTCCGTTTCTTTAATTTCAAATATTTCCTGTGAAAGAAAATGATCTTTTATTTTCATTGAGGTTATTTCTTTAAATCATAAAAATTAAGATATTCAGAGATTGAAATAAGCTCATAAATACCTTAATTTTTGGTTTTATTTTATCTATGTTTCACGTGAAACATTTTTAATTTAACGTCCTAAATAGACCAGTAAAACGTTGATATCGGCAGGTGAAACCCCACTGATTCTTCCAGCTTGAGCGATCGTTTTTGGTCTTACATTTGACATCTTTTGTTTCGCTTCTGCTGACAAACTTGAGATTTTAGTATAATCAAAGTCTTCAGGAATCTTGATGTTTTCTAAACGATTCAGTTTTGCTACGTTCTCTTTTTCCTTTTCTATATAGCCTCTGTATTTAATATTTACTTCAGCCTGTTCTCTTACTTCATCATCATATGTAGAAGAAACTTCATTAATAAAGTCGATTCCATCTAGTTTTTCTAATGTCATATTAGGCCTTGTAAGGATTTGAGCTGCTCTGTAAGCCTGATCTACAGGATTACTTTCTATACTTTCAAGGATAGGATTAATGACTCCGGGCTTTAAAGAAGTTTCTCGAAGGAAGTTCTCAAGTTCCTCACTTTTAGTTACTTTCTCGTTTACTCTTTGTAATCTATCTTCTTTTGCTAACCCTAAGTCAAAAGCCTTCTGAGTTAGTCTGATATCTGCATTATCCTGTCTTAAAAGAAGTCTGTATTCTGCTCTTGAAGTGAACATTCTATATGGTTCTTCTGTGCCTTTTGTAATAAGATCATCAATTAAAACTCCGATATAAGCTTCATCTCTATTTAAGATAAATTCGTTTTTTTCTTTTACTTTATTGTGAGCATTGATCCCTGCAATAAGGCCTTGTCCGGCTGCTTCTTCATATCCTGTTGTCCCATTAATTTGTCCAGCAAAGTATAAATTATCGATCAATTTTGTCTCTAAAGTATGCTTTAATTGGGTAGGAGGGAAGTAGTCATATTCAATAGCATAGCCCGGACGGAATACTTTCACGTTCTCAAATCCCGGTATATGTTTCATTGCTTTGATCTGAACATCTTCGGGTAGGGAAGAACTGAATCCATTTACATAGATCTCTACGGTTTTCCAGCCTTCTGGTTCTACGAATAATTGGTGTCTGTTTCGTTCTGCAAAACGGTTGATTTTATCTTCAATACTTGGACAGTATCTTGGTCCCAAACTCTGAATTGTACCATTAAACATAGGACTTCTATCGAATCCTTCACGTAAAATGTCGTGTACTGTTTCGTTGGTATAAACGATGTGACAACTTAATTGTTTGGTTAACTTAGGGGTATCTAAATAGCTGAATTTTTGAGGATTTTTATCTCCTTTCTGTTCTTCCATTTTGGAATAATCCAAGCTTCTTCCATCTACTCTCGGTGGAGTACCTGTCTTCATTCTTCCTGCTTCAAAACCTAAAGAAACAAGCTGTTCTGTAATTCCAAAAGCTCTTGGTTCACCCATTCTTCCACCTCCTAATTGTTTATCTCCAACATGGATTAAACCATTCAGGAATGTACCGTTTGTAAGAACTACAGAACGTCCTTTTATCTCAATTCCCAATGAAGTAACAACTCCTACTACCTTGTTATTCTCAACGATAAGCTGTTTTACCATATCCTGGAAAAAATCCAGATTTGGTGTATTTTCTAATGCTAATCGCCATTCTTCTGCGAAAAGCATTCTGTCATTCTGTGTTCTTGGTGACCACATTGCAGGACCTTTGGAAAGGTTTAACATTTTAAACTGTATAGCTGATTTGTCTGCTATAATTCCTGAATATCCTCCCATTGCATCGATTTCCCGTACAATTTGTCCTTTCGCGATTCCACCCATCGCAGGATTGCAGCTCATCTGTCCGATCGTCTGCATATTCATTGTGATAAGCAGGGTTTTTGAACCGAGGTTTGCTGCTGCGGCTGCTGCTTCACATCCTGCGTGACCGGCACCAACTACGATTACATCATATATTTCTGAAATCATCTTTTTATTGCTTGTTTTAAGCCTTAAATTTTATTTTTTTTTACAAATGTTTCACGTGAAACATTATTTTAAAATACGTGCTAATATAGCTTGTATTGCGGTTTGTTTAGCTTGTTATTTAATTGTATTTTGCTAAATAATGATCTTCTTTTCCCCGCATTTCTTTTTCTTCTTCTTCGGTTTTATCCTTGTATCCGCATAGGTGAAGAATACCGTGAGCCAAAACTCTTCTCAGTTCTTCTTCATTATTTTTGGATAGGGTAGAAGCGTTATCTGAAATGCGCTGCAAAGATACGAAAATCTCTCCGCTTATAGTTTTGCCTTTCACATAGTCGAAAGTGATGATGTCTGTATAGTAATCATGTTGTAAATAATCCTGATTGACTTTCAATAAATATTCGTCGTCGCAGAAGATATAATTGATTTCACCAAGCTTTTTTCCTTCTGAAAGAATAATGTCTTTCAGCCAAGCTGTGTACTCTGTATTTACAGATTCGGGTAGGTTTTCGTAGAAGAATTGTATCATTGTTTTAAAACCAGTGTCCTAAAATAACACTGAATATGCCTTTTTGATTATTTTTAAGTGAATGACTGAAATTAAGTTTTATTTGTCCGAAAGGAGATTTATAGCCTGCTGTAATTCCCAGAGAACTATAATTTAACTTTACGGCATCTTCAAAACTAATATCATCTGATAGATTTGCAAAGGAGAAATTTCCGCTGACAAAATAATTTTTATTAAACTTAAATTGAACATCGTTGGAAATTAAAATTACATTATTAGAATTCAGCTGGGCAAAATTAAATCCTGCAAAGCTTCTAAAATTGACTACGTTTTGTTCGAAAATTCCTCCCAATCTGTACTGATAGAATTGTGGAAGATTTTCTCCGATTGTAATTCCTCCGTAAAGATTGAGACGATAGCTGAAATATTTTGTCAAAGGAATATTAATTCTGATATCTGCCTTTACCTGAACCAGTCTTTTTTCAACCTCTGATTTTAATAAATCTATAACTTTTCCTTCTGCGTTGATGTAAATTCCGCGAGTAGGGAAGTCTTTGTCATTTTGGGTATCACTTTTCAAAAAGACGTAGGGATTCATAAATCGGTTATATCTTTTGTTTGTGCCATTAGATTCTGCTTCAAAATAATCATAACTTAATCCTCCTCCAATCGCAAATTTATCTTTCCAGATCGATTGAATATAAAGTTCGTTTCTAAGCCATTCCCATTTGTCTATATCGTAATTATTAATATCTCTAAGAGTAAAGCTCATTCCTGATGAATAAATTCCCAATCCGGGAATATAGCCATTATCGATAAAATAGTTTAAGTAATATCTTGGCTGATCTCCTACAACAACATCTAATGAGAGGTTTGTATTTTTAAATAGAAGACGTTTTGCTGAATAATTTAAAAGTAATCCTGTTTTGAAAATTTCATCATAATGTAATCCGAATTTCAAAAAATGACGGGTTTCATCTTCAGTTACATATAGCTTGAGGTAATTAGCATCGTTTTCAGGAACGATATCGTAATTGATAAAGCGATAATTATTGGTGGCAACCAGCTTGTCTATTTTTTTGTTGATGCTTCCATAGGTTTCAAGAGAGGGGAGACGTAGTCCCATTTTTCCGAGAACATAGTTTTTACCGTATATTTTGCCTCCGTCTATGGAAATACTGTCAATCTTATAAACGTTGGAATAAATGGGGTTTATTTGCTGTCTTAGACGGTCAAACGGACGCTTTGGTAATTGATCGAGAATGTCTACATATTTTAAGCCTTCGACAAATCCGCTGTCGAGAATTTTTTTCTTTTCATCGTAGCTTGTTGCGGTCATCCCTTTCAGGTTCGGCTTAATATTGATGTCGGTGTATTTATACTGTCTTCTGGTATCTTTTTTAATTCCGAAATCAATAACTTGGTTTAAAATCGCTATAATATTGTTTAAATCCTCTCTTTTCGATAGATCCTGATTAAGGTCCACACCGATCACAATATCGATTCCTTTGTCCTTTAATGGCTTTGAAGGATAGTTAACCGTCATCGCTCCGTCAATGTAAATACTGTCACCTATTTTTACAGGATCCATTAATGAAGGAAATGCTGAACTTGCCATAATAGACTGTACCAAATCTCCTTTTTCAAAAATTTGCATATCGCCGCTTTCCAGATTGGTGGCAACGCACATGAAGGGAATAGGAAGTTTGGAGAAATCATCTATATTGGAAACATTCTTAAAGAGTTCTTTAAGCAAGTAAACATTTTTTTGTCCTGTACTGATAGAAGATGGGAGAGTAATTTTTCCGTTTTTTAAAGGAATTGATAAAAGGTATTTATCGACGGATTTATTATAGAAAGAAGTTTCCTGGCGTTTTGCTTTAGGATCCATGATTAACGAATAGAAATCTGTATCCATTACAATCTTTTCTATTTCCTTTCCGGAATACCCTGAAGCATATAAACCTCCTACAATGGCACCCATGCTGGTTCCGGAGATATAGTCTACTTTTACTCCCAAGGAATCCAATACTTTAAGTACTCCTACGTGAGAAAATCCTTTAGCTCCACCACCGGCAAGTGAAAGTCCGATTCTGGGATTTTTTGGAATCACCAGATCTTTCTTTACCTGAGACTGGATCAGAAGCAGCTGAAATGCAAATAAAATGATCAGGAATTTTCTCATAGGCTTAATCTTTTATATAGATCCGTTTTACTCTTGGTGAGATGGAGGTTAATACTTCATAGGTTATGGTTTTGCAGTAGGCTGCAAATTCTTTAAGGCTTGGGTAGGCATTAAATATGGTTACAGTATCTCCTTCTTTTACATTGGCAATATGATCTATATTAATCATCATCATGTCCATGCAGATACTTCCTACAATCGGCGCTAACGTTTTATTTATCCCAACATTTCCTATTTGGTTTCCAATTAACCTTGGAATTCCATCTGCGTATCCTACAGGAATTGTAGCTATTTTTGTTGTATGATCGGTTTTAAATCTTCTGTTATAGCCTACAGATTCACCGCTTTCTACTGTAGATATTTGTGAAATCACTGTTTTAAAACTGACTACAGAACGTAACTGTTTTTGTATTTCACTATTTGGTGATTCCCCTAACATTCCTATTCCAATTCTTACCATATCATATTGGTGGTCTGTATAACTTGTTATACCTGAGGAATTTAATGTATGTCGGATAGGAGTGTAGCCCAATTTTTCAATCAAATATCCTGAATTTTTTTCAAAGGCTTCCAGCTGATGCATAGTGAATTCCCTCTCTTCAGGTACATCTGAAGACGAAAGATGGCTGAAAATACTTTGAACTTTTAAATTTTTATGATGTAAAGTTTCGCTTAATTGATCTAATTCATTGTCTTTAAAACCAAGACGATGCATTCCGGTTTCAAGTTTGATATGGATCGGATATTTTTTATCATAGCCGGATTTCTGAACCGCTTCATAAAATAATTCCAAAACTCTAAAACTATAGATTTCCGGCTCCAGATTATATTCTATTACCGTTTCATAACTATGCTGCTCCGGATTCATCACAACAATTGGAACGGTGATTCCTTTTTTACGGAGTTCCACACCTTCGTCTACGAAAGCAACTCCCAAGTAATCAATGTGATGGTGTTGTAAAAATTCTGAAATTTCGTAACTTCCTAAACCGTAAGCATTTGCTTTTACCATGGCCATCATTTTGGTTGCAGGTTTCAGCAAAGACTTATGATAGTTGATGTTATGTAGAATAGCATTTAAATTGATCTCTAAAACCGTATCATGCTTTCTCAGTTCTAGAATATCTTTAAGCTTTTCAATTTCAAATTTTCTGGCTCCTTTTAAAAGAATAAGCTGATTTTCAATTTCTGTAATGTGTTTACTTTCAATTAATTCTTTAGTATTGATGAAAGTGAACGTTTTAGTTTTGAATAATTCACTGAATTTTGATATTTCGTTTCCTATTAAGAAAACAGAATCAAATTTTTGTTCGTTTACCAAATCAGAAACTTCTTCATAGAGTTCCTGTGAATTTGAATTGACGCCAACAATATCGGTGAGTACCAAAGACTTCTTTGGTTTATTGTATTCATTTAAAAATTGAAGGGCGGTTTTCAAAGAATCCAAATCAAGATTGAAAGAATCATTAATGATAATATTTCCTTTAATTCCTTCGATGGCTTCAAGTCTCATTTCAACGGCCTTCAGAGCGTTGATTTTTTCGACGATCTTTTGAGTTTCGACTTCTAACTCCTTTAAGACGGTTACAAGCGCTAAAGCATTGGTTAATGTAGCTTCGTCTCTTTGATGAACAGGAAAAGAGATTTCTTCACTGAAATATCGAACAACAACATTTTCGTCTTTTGAAATATTGCTTTTAAAAGAGATCTGATTGTTTTCCTTAAAACCGTAAGAAATTAATTTTTTACTTGAATAGAGTTCCTTTATTTTTTTGTCAACCAATAAATTGTCACCATTGTAAATAATGACTTCAGAATTTCTGAAAAGTTTAATTTTTTCATCAATAAGTTCCTCCTCCGATTTGAAATTGGCAAGGTGAGCAGTTCCAATATGCGTCAGTAAACCGATCTGAGGATGGAAAATATGCTCCAGCTTATCCATTTCATCTGGTTGGGAAATCCCGACTTCAAAAATTCCCAGTTCATGAGAAGTATTGATTTGAAGCAGAGAAAGAGGAAGTCCGATCTGTGAATTGAAACTTTTTGGGCTTTTAACTGTAGGAAATTCATTCCAGAGACATTGATACAGCCATTCTTTTAAAATGGTTTTTCCATTACTTCCGGTAATTCCGATAGATTTTAAATGGGCATTTTCAAAATGAAATTTTGCCAGTTTTTGAAGAAACTCTACAGAATTCTCTACAATAATCCAGGTTACATTCTCAAACTGAGGATATTGGTGTTCGGAAATAATGACATTTATACCTCTGTCAATAGCAGATTCAATGAATTTTTCACCCGAATTCGTGTGCGTATTGATGGCAATAAATGCGGTGTTTTTTGTGGAATAGATGATCCTGCTATCAAAAGCGATGTTTTTGATCATTAATTCACTGTCTCCAATTACTTTTGAATTGGTGATGTCTGCAATTTGATGTACTGTATAGTTCATTGGTGCCCTTTCTGCTGCTGTTTTGTGTTTGTTGTTTTTGAATTTGTCAATCACAGAGGCGCAAAAATTATTTAAAACAAATATTGTAACTGAATTTGCGTCGGTATGTTCGACAAAATATATTCTTACGTCTAATTTAAATATTTTTCTTCTTCAAAAGTACTTCATCAATAAAAACACGACGGCTTACTGCTTCGTAACTTTCTGTTTCACCCAGTTCCACCAAATTATCACCCTGAGAAATCCTCATGGAATAGTTGGCAAGATTTCCTGTTCTTTTACAAATAGCATGCACTTTTGTAACGTATTCTGCCGTTGCCATCAAATTAGGCATAGGTCCGAACGGACGTCCCAAAAAATCCATATCTAGTCCGGCAATAACGACTCTTATTCCGCTATTGGCCAACTGATTGGCTACCTCTACAATCCCTTCGTCGAAAAACTGGGCTTCATCTATTCCGATCACATCGCAATTGGAAGCCAGCAAAAGAATTTCGTTGGGATTTTCTACAGGTGTGCTTCTTATTTTATTCTGATTATGAGAAATAACGTCCTCTTCAGAATACCGAGTATCCAGTTTTGGTTTAAAAATTTCCACATTTTGCCCCGCCATTTCTGCTCTCCTAAGCCTTCGGATCAACTCTTCGGTTTTTCCGGAAAACATTGAGCCACAAATAACTTCCATCCAACCGCTTTGTTTGGAGTGATTAATTGTATTTTCTAAAAACATTTGTTAAATTAGCCGTATATTTTTAAGATCAAAAGTAAGCAATTTTAATAAGATTCTTAATATGCAGAACATCCAAGATTTAAAGGAAAAGATTTTTTTTGAATCCAAGAATATCATTGATATTTTGGATAAAATAAATAACGTAGACGAATTGCTTTCTAAGCAGGATCTTGTGGATGAGCTTGCTAACAGAATTTCGTTTTTAAGATTGCTTGAAAAGAATATGGAGTATTTCATTACTGAAAATACCTCTCCTATTTCGGAAAAAAATGAGCTTAATAGTAATGAAATTATTGAAGAAGAAGCAATTTTCAATAACGAATTTAACGAAATAGATGAAAAAGAAACGATCTTTGCAGAAAATTCTGAGGAAGAAGAAGTTATTTTTAATAATCAGCTCAATGAAATTACTGAAAATGAGTATCACGAAAATATAGTGAGTTTTGTAGGCGAAAACCTTGAACCTCAATATACTGAAAGTGAATCTTCAAGTTCTACATATGATCAAAAAACAGCGGAAGAAGTTGTTTATAATGAACAATTGAAAGAAATAGAGGAAAACAGTCTTTCAGAATATCATGAAAGTGCGCTGGATTTTGTAGATGAAGAAAGAATTCTTGCTGAAGCAAAGCCTGATGATATAAATGATATTTCAGAAGAAATGTTTGATCAGAAAGTTACGGAGGAAGAAGCTATTTTTAATAATCAGCTGAACGAAATAGATGAAGTTGAAAATAAAAATGAAGAAGAAACAATAGATATAGTTGAGAAACAAGAGAACGCAAGAATTAATGAATCTTCTGAAATAAGGGAAACTATTCCAAGTATTTTTGATACGGAGATGTATGAAGAAGAAGCTATTTTGATTGAGGAGGATGAAGATCAGTTTTTGATTTCAAATGTTGCTATAGAGCAGGGTGAAATGATCATGGAAACTTCCAATGTGGAAGATATTCTGACAGAGATAAAGCACGATGATTCAGTAGGGGAAGAACAGAAGCAAGAGGTAATCGCTGAAGAAGACAACAGAAGAGGTAAAATAGTAGATTTTGAAACTTCTTCTCCTGAAACAGAAAAAGAGAAACTTGCATCTGATGAAAGTTTTGAAAATCTTGAAAAATATCATCAGGACAAAAAAATAAGGTTGGCCAATATCAGAGGATTGAAGGCGGTGCAAACGCTTTTTGATGATGATCATTTGGAAACACCTGAAAATCTTGAGGAAAGACCTAGAGAAATACAAAAAGAAGATACAGGAAGTCTGTTGAAAACAAATATTTCAACAGAATATATGGAGAAAGAAAAAGAGAAAGCAAAACCTGAATTTAAACTGGATTTAAATGACAGAATCGCTTTTTCAAAAATGCTATTCGGAGGAAGTCAGTCAGAAATGAATGAAGTAGTAGCAGATTTGAACCGCTTCAAAAATCTGGAAGAGGCAAAAGAATATCTGAGCGACCTTTATTATGACAGAAAATGGGATAAGGTAGATGAATACGCTCAGAGATTATGGGTATTGGTAGAAAATAAATTTTTATAATTTTGAGTGGGATTCTTTATTTTGTTCCGACACCGGTCGGAAATTTAGAAGATATGACTTTCAGAGCAGTAAACGTGCTGAAAGAAGTTGATTATATTTTATGTGAAGACACGAGAACTTCCGGAATTTTATTAAAACATTTCGAGATTTCTAAGCCTTTAAAGTCTTATCATTTGCATAATGAACATCAGGCAACCGAAAAAGTGATTACAGATCTGAAAAACGGTCAGAATATCGCAATTATTACGGATGCAGGAACTCCAGGAATTTCAGATCCTGGATATTTATTGGCAAAAGCAGGAGCAGATCATAATATTGAAATGATCTGTCTTCCGGGAGCAACGGCTTTCGTACCTGCTTTGGTGGTTTCAGGACTTCCCAATAATGAATTTTTATTTGCTGGGTTTTTGCCGCAGAAAAAAGGAAGACAAACCAAGCTTAAACAGCTTGCAGAAGAAAAAAAGACCATCGTTTTATACGAAAGTCCGCATAAGATAAACACTACTTTGGAACAAATAAAAGAGTTCTTCGGAGAAGAGACCAAAGTAAGTTTAAGCCGGGAAATTTCGAAAAAATTCGAAGAAACTAAAAGAGGGACAATCAATGAACTAATTGAGTTCTCCAAAACAAAAACTTTAAAAGGAGAAATTGTTCTTATTGTAAATAATGCTATTTAATTTTAATTGAAAACACTAGTTTTTGTATTGCTATCAACTTTTTGTACAGCGCAGAAAACTGATCAATACACTCAAATACTTCTTTCAAAAAAGCTTGGCAAAGAAGTCAAATTTTACTCCAACGGATATGGCATTGCCATCAATGCGGCATCCACAGAATATGGTATTGTAGACTCTACAGGAGTGATTACCTATACTGCTCCGGCTAAAAACGAAATATCACATCTCTATAAAGACCGATTTTTTATCAAAATAAAAGATAAAGACCCGAAGAAAGAGAAAATGGCATTGACGGATGAGAAAGGAAAGCTTTTAATCCCTTTTGATACGCATAAAATAGGTCCTTCCTGGAGTATTAAAAACAGACTTATCTTGTCCAAAGACGGAAAAGAAGGAATATATGATTACCAAGGAAAAGAAATCATTCCTTATACTGATAAAATAAAATTTGCAGGAGAGAACAGGTTTTTCGTAAAAAAAGATAATAATTGGCAGATTTATGATGCTGAAGGAAAATTAAAAAGCAACAGAGAATTTAAAGAAAACCTTCATTTTTATAAGAACAGGGTTTATATTCCCACCGGAGAAAAACAAGGTGAAATCGTCGATAATGACGGTGTTACCCTGAATGTAATCTCCAATAATAATATAGATAACATCGGAGGATATCCTTTTCTGGTTACGAAAAATCCTGCTACCAATAAATTCGGAATTGTAGATACTCAGGAAAATCGTCTTGCTGATGAAATCTATGATGAAGTGTTTTTGGGAACGCGATATATTTATTTCATTAAAAACGAAAAAATAAGCATCTTTTCAAAAGAAGCAAAGAAGATCTATTCTACGGATTTCGACTATGTAAAATCATTGTTTAATGATCTATTCAGTACCCAAAAGAGCCTTAAAAATCCTAAAATGGCGGTAATACGCATTGACGGAGAGATTGTGGTTCCGAAAGAGTATGACAATATTGAAGGAATTAAAGTTGCCGGGAATAACTTTATTTATCTGATAAAAGATAATTATCAAAGGCTTTTGGATAAAGACTTAAATGATGTTTTAGAATCTGGCTATCAGATTGAAAAAATTTTTCCTAACAGCTTAATAGTCAGAAAAGAAGGGGTGTTTTATAAGTTTTCAGTAACGGATAAAAAATATGAAGAGCTTAAAAAAGTGGCTTCGATAAAAGAAAATGGGATCTTTTATTATCCTCAAAATATGTTTCCTGCAATGGTTTGCAAGAATTATGATAATTTGTACGGAGTCGTAGATGAAAACGGGAAAGAAATTCTTCCTTTTATTTATGATAATATTAATGCTTTTCTTCCTGATAATGAAATTGTTGTGCAGAAAGAAAATAAGTATGGAGTTACCAATTATCAGAACGAACCTTTGAAAGAGGTTGTATATGACAAGTTTTCAGTAGATAAAGACGGGATAAAACTTACAAAAGATAAAGCAACCGAATATCTGTATTTTACCGATTCTGAAACGGGTAATAACCTATAATAAAGTTATTTAATCATAAAAAAGACTTAAAATTTCTATAATTTGACGAGATAAAATGTATTGAATAACAAATTATAATATCTTTGCGGTCATTTAAATTTTATCTCTATAAAATAATTACCTCTTGGTCTGCTTTAAAAAATAAGGACTGATAAGTTATAATAAAGAAATAATTGTCAATAAATATGAAACTATTAGAAGGAAAAGTAGCGCTAATTACCGGAGCTACAAGAGGAATCGGAAGAGGAATCGCTGAAATGTTTGCTCAACAGGGGGCAAAAGTTGCATTCACATACGCCGGTTCTGTAGACAAAGCGAAAGAATTAGAAGAAACTTTAAGTTCTGTAACTCAAATTAAGGGGTATCAGTCAGATGCATCAGATTTTGATGCAGCTCAAACATTAGTAGATGAAGTAATGGCTGAGTTCGGACAGATTGATATTCTGATCAACAACGCAGGTATTACCAGAGATAACTTGTTATTAAGAATGTCTAAAGACGATTGGGATACCATTATCAAAGTAAACTTAGACTCTGTTTTCAACCTTACAAAAGCGGTGATTAAGCCAATGATGAAGGCAAAATCAGGATCTATTATCAATATGACGTCTGTAGTAGGAATCAGCGGAAATGCAGGACAGGCAAACTATGCAGCTTCTAAAGCAGGAGTAATAGGATTTACTAAATCAGTTGCATTAGAATTAGGTTCAAGAAATATTCGTTGTAATGCGATTGCTCCGGGATTTATTGCTACTGAAATGACAGCTGCTTTAGATGAAAAAGCAACTCATAAGTGGAACGAAGCAATTCCTATGAAAAAGCTTGGAAAACCTGCAGATATTGCAAATGCTTGTGTTTTCTTAGGAAGTGATATGTCTACTTACATTACAGGACAAACTTTAAATGTTGACGGAGGACTGTTAACTTAATATAAAATATACCTAAAAAGACAATTTTATGTCTTTTTTTACAAAAAAATACCTCAAATGAGGTATTTTTTTGTGTTTATGATAGAGTTACCTTTGTCGTAAACTAAAGCCAAAAAAACTAATATCATGAGAATCTTTTTTATTTATTATCCGACACTCTTAGAAAGGTCTTAAATAAATTACTTTCATTTTTAAGGCTTAATTAAAAACTTGATTCTCTTGTTCCTGTACCCGGATGAAAGTTGTTCTTTTAGACAGTTCTTTTAAAGTAGATGCCCCTACATACGTACAAGTAGAACGAACCCCTCCCAAAATATCTTTTACCGTCTCAGAAACCGGACCTTTATAAGCTACTTTTACCGTTTTTCCTTCCGAAGCACGATATTCTGCAACACCACCAGAATGCTTGTCCATGGCAGTTTTAGAACTCATTCCGTAGAATAATCTGAATTTTTTTCCATTTTCTTCCACGATTTCGCCGCCACTTTCATCGTGTCCGGCAAACATTCCTCCGAGCATTACAAAATCTGCTCCGCCACCGAATGCTTTGGAAACATCTCCGGGAACTTTACAGCCTCCGTCTGCAATGATATGACCTTTTAAACCATGTGCTGCATCTGAACATTCTATAATAGCTGAAAGCTGAGGATAACCGACTCCCGTTTTTACACGGGTCGTACATACAGAACCGGGACCAATTCCTACTTTTATAATATCTGCTCCTGCCAATAGCAGCTCTTCCACCATTTCTCCGGTTACTACGTTTCCTGCCATTATGATTTTATCAGGAAAATTAGCTCTTGCTTTCTTCACAAATTCCACAAAATACTCAGAATAACCATTGGCTACATCTATGCAGAGAAACTCGATTTTTGGATGCTTTTCGAGGATCGTTTTTATTTTTTCTTCATCTGCTTTTCCGGTTCCTGTACTTAGTGCAATATATTGATAGATTTCTTCAGGCTGGCTATTCAAAAACTGAGTCCATTCTTCGGGAGTGTAGTGCTTATGAATAGCAGTAACAATCTTGTCTTTTGCCAGTTCCACCGCCATTTCAAAAGTTCCCACCGTATCCATATTGGCAGCAATAACGGGAGTTCCTTTCCATTTCTTTTTTGTATGTCTGAAGGTAAATTCTCTTTCTAAGTTAACTTCTGATCTGGATTTAAGCGTAGAACGTTTCGGACGGAACATTACGTCTTTAAAACCCAGCTTTATATCATATTCTATTCTCATAATTTGGAAAATTATTTTACTTAAAATTAGGAAAAAGATTGATTTGAAATTTGATTTAGAAAGATTTTATAAATAATTTATGAGTTAATTTTCTTTTGTCTTGAAACAAAAGAAACAAAAGTTCAAGACTTGGAAACTTCCGCTAAAAATTAATTCTGTTCTCTAAAAATTCTAAAACTCGAGCGAATTCAGTATTTGTTCTTCGATTCAAATTTTTAACGTTCACAGAATTAATTTTCTTAACGCTCCATTTTCCTAAGTCATTTTCGCGTTAAGATTTACAGAATTATCTGTGAAGATTTGTGAAAATCTGTGGGAAATAAAAGAAGAATTGACAATAGAAAAAAGTATTAAAGTTTTAATTTAAAAACAATATTTTTGAAACCATGGATTTTCCTGTTACCTTTCACATTTTCGGTAAAACAATTCTTGCGCATCCTGTGTTTGAAACACTGGGTATTTTCATCGGAATGCGGTTTTACTTCTATTTAAAGCGAAAATCAAAAGAAAAAGTATCATTCAATACTTCCGCAGCGGTGCTTATTGGTGCAACAGCAGGAGCTTTGTTGGGTTCAAAACTGATAGGAAATCTTGAAAATCCCTATAAACTCTTCGAACATTTTGATGTTAAAACATTCTGGACCAATAATACGATTGTAGGAGGGCTTGCTTTTGGTTTAATGGGTGTAGAGATGGCTAAAAAAATTGTCGGACACAAAGAAAGTACAGGTGATTTGATTGTTTTTCCTTTGATGTTGGCCATGATTATCGGAAGAATTGGTTGTTTTCTGACAGGAATTCATGAAGAAACCTACGGATTACCAACAGATTCTATTTTCGGAATGCATCTTGGAGATTCCTATTTAAGACATCCAGTTGCATTGTATGAAATTGCTTTTTTAATTGTTCTCTGGATTGTTTTAAAAAAGATTCAGAGAAAAGAAAAATATCCTTCAGGTTTTGTTTTTCAACTGTTTATGCTGAGTTATTTCACGTTCAGGTTTTTGCTGGATTTTATTAAACCGAGGTTGGAACTTATAGGAAACTTAGGAACGATTCAGCTGGTATGTATAAGTGTAATTATTTATTATATTTTTAAAATCAGAAAAACAAAAACCGTAATTTCACATTAAAATTCACAATATGAAAAGTTTAACACTACTGGAGGTTGGAAATCTGGGCGGTCTGGTTGCAATGATTATTGGTATTATCATTCTTGTGGCGCTCTTTATTTCGTTTATTATCACCACTTTTGTGAAGCTGATCTATGAATCAAAGAATGACAGAAAGTTTTCAAAAAAACAATATTGGCAGACCATGCTTATTTGTCTGCTTCTTTGTGGTTTGGTGAGTGGTGCAATTTGTGGTGGTGGACTTTAATTCAATATTATGCCGGTAAGAAACTATACGTATTACGATTATACAATCAGTCTTTGTCCTGAGTGCCTGAAAAGGGTAGGCGCAAAGATTATCATTGAAGATGAAGCGGTTTTCATGACGAAAAGATGTCCTGATCACGGTTTTTTCAAGACTAAAATTGCTTCCGATGTTCATTATTATAAAAACATCAGAAACTACAATAAAGCCTCTGAAATGCCTGTACATTTCGGAACAGATGTAGAATATGGATGTCCTTATGACTGCGGTTTGTGCGTAGATCATGAACAGCACAGCTGTCTTTCTATTGTAGAAGTGACAGATCGATGCAATCTCACCTGTCCGACCTGTTATGCGATGTCTTCGCCTCATTATGGAAGTCACAGAAGTCTGGAAGAGATTGAAGCGATGTTTGATATCATTGTGAAAAATGAAGGTGAACCGGATGTGGTACAGATCAGTGGAGGAGAACCTACGATTCATCCTGAGTTTTTCAAAATAATGGATATTGCCAAGTCAAAACCCATCAAACATTTGATGTTGAACACAAATGGGGTACGAATTGCCAACGATCCGGGTTTTGCTGAAAAACTGGCTACATATGCTCCCGAATTTGAAATTTATCTTCAGTTTGATTCTTTTAAACCTGAAGTATTACAGGATTTCAGAGGAAAAGATTTGACAGATGTAAGAATGAAAGCGTTGGAAAAATTAAATGCATTAAACCTTTCGACAACACTCGTTATTGTTCTTCAGAAAGATAAAAATATTGATGAAATAGGTAAGATCATTGAGTTTGCTTTAAAACAGAAATGCGTTCGCGGAATTACTTTTCAGCCTGTTGAAATTGCAGGAAGAAACAGAGAAGATGCTGCTCACGAAAAAATTACACTCACAGAGGTAAGACAGGAAATCCTGAACCAGTTTCCTTTGCTGAATTCAGATGATATTATTCCGGTTCCCTGTAATCCGGATGCTTTGGCAATGGGGTATATTTTAAAATTGGGAGGTGAAACGATTCCTTTAACGAGATACATCAATCCTGCTGATCTGCTGAATAATGAAACCCGAAATACTATTGTCTACGAGCAGGATACAGGATTGCAGATGCAGCTTTTAGACATTTTCAGTACAGGAATTTCCGTAGATAAAGTTCAGCCTAAAGTGAATCAGTTATTGTGTTGTCTTCCTGATGTTTCCGCTCCGAATCTGGATTATGATAATCTGTTCAGGATCATTATTATGAACTTTATGGATGCTCATGATTTTGATGTGCGCGCAGTGAAGAAATCCTGTGTTCATATTGTAAATAAAGATTTAAAATTAATTCCTTTTGAAACGATGAATCTTTTCTACAGGGATGATAAAAGTAAATATTTGGAAGAATTGAGGAAAGAGGATAAAGTTTTATTTTAAATAAAAAAGGGCATAAAATTACTTTTTTATGCCCCATAAATTTATTTTACCTCTCAGTTTAAAACCAAGTTTTTCATAAAGTTTTTTAGCACCTATATTACTTTCTGCAACATGCAGAAATGGAGTTTTATTATCTTCAAAGATTTTACCGGAAACAAAAGCTACCAATTGTTTGGCATAGCCTTTTCCAAGATAATCTGTGTTTGTAATAACGGCACTTACTTCAGTTAAATCATTCATCTGCATCCTTTCACCGGTAACTGCAACGAGCTTTCCATCTTTAAAAATTCCAAAATAACGACCCATCTCTGGTGTTCTTTTTTTGAAATAATAGGGATAAAATGCTTGAATAAATTGAAGCAATTCTTCATTATGCTCTTTCTGAAGCTGAATAATTTCTTCATTAAAATCTAATTCAATTTTATCTTCCAAGATATACTGGTCGCAGACAAGCTGAGACAATTCTGTTTTGGAATTACCAATATCAGGTTTAGTTCCGAAAATCAGAAAATCATCACATATTTTTGCATATTCTGTGATTTCATTTTCTTTTGAAATACTTGATGAACCTCCGAAAGCTGCTATTTCAGGATTATAGAATTTTGTCTCTCCAAATTGAAAGCAAAACTTTTGGTGAAATTCATTAAGTGAATAATAAACAGGATTATCTAACTTATTGTACATTAATCAAAATTCATTACCTCATTCAGCGTATTCATATATTCGTAAGCGGTTAAATCAAATTTTACCGGAACAATAGAAATATATCCGTTGGCTAAAGCCGTTTCATCTGCATCCGAAGATTCATCCATATTGTTGAAATATCCTGTTAACCAGTAATATTTTTTACCATGCGGATTAATTCTTTCATCGAAACTTTCTTCCCATTTTGCATGAGCCTGTTTACAGACTTTTACACCTTTTATTTCCTCTTTTAAAAGTTTCGGGATGTTTACATTTAAAACAATTCCTTTCGGCATTGGGTTTTCCAATGTTTTTCTGACGATATTCTGAATATATTCTTTTGCCTGTGTAAAATCAGCTTCCCAACTGAAATCCAGTAAGGAGAATCCTATTGCAGGAAGGTTTTCTACACCCGCTTCAACCGCTGCAGACATCGTTCCGGAATAGATAACATTAATTGAAGAATTGGCTCCGTGATTGATTCCTGAGACCACAATATCCGGTCTTCTTGGCAAGATCTTATCAAGTGCCATTTTTACACAGTCTACAGGAGTTCCGCTGCACGAAAAATCCTTTTGAGGACCTTCCAGCTGTACTTCTTCGTAACTAAGCGTAGAATTGATCGTGATCGCGTGACCTTTACCGCTTTGTGGAGAATTGGGTGCTACAACAACTACTTCTCCGATTTCGTTCATAAAGCTTACAAGATTTCTGATACCAGGTGCTGTAATTCCATCATCATTAGTAACCAGAATAAGTGGTCTTTCCATAAAAAAATATAATTTTAACAAAAATACTTAAAAGTATTCGATATTTGTAAATAAGGTACTAAATTTGATAGTTTGTAACAGAAATTTAATTGTTACTACTAATTAACTATTCTATTTTAAAAAAATTAATAAAAACAGACAGTTTATGTGGAAAAATTTTAAGCTGAATAAATTTTTACTCCTCATTCCATTGACAAGTCTAATGTTTTGCTTCAATTCGCCTAAAAATGATGATGAGAAAATGCAGACGATAATGGTGAGTGTAAAAAACACCCTATCTTACTTACATTACAGTCCAAAACCTATCAATGATGCTTATGCTAAAGATGTATACAAGCATTATTTTGAAATGATTGACCCGGCGAAAAGATACTTTTTGCAGTCGGATATGGATGAGTTCAGTAAGCATGAAACTAAATTAGATGATTATCTTAATCAGGGAGATTTGACGTTTTATAAACTTACGATCGACAGATTGTATCAAAGAGTAGATGAGATTGATAAGATCACTCAGGATATTTTCAGTAAACCCATCAATCTGGAAGAAGACGAAACGCTTACTCTTGAGCCAAAATTAAAGAAAGTACCTTCTAATAAGCAAGAACAGTATAATGAGTGGAAAAAATTCATCAAATACAATATCCTTCAGGAAGTTGAGTCGATGAACAGCAAAGAAGAAGCTCAGAAAGAGAAAAAAGATTCTGTTCAGAAATACAATCTGAAAGATACCATCAAATACAAGCCTCTTTCTCCGGATATGAAAATAAAGCAGGCTACAGATGAGGTAAAAGATCTTGTGAAAGAAACCTTTACGAGATTCAAAAAGAGAAAGAAAATGGACTGGTTCTCTGTATATATGAACGCTTATACAGAAGTTTTCGATCCGCATACCAACTATTATTCTCCAAAAGATAAAGAAGATTTTGATACCAACTTCACAGGAAAAGTGATCGGTATTGGAGCGATTATTCAGGAGAAAAAAGGAAATCTTTATTTAGGCGCTCTTACCATTGGAGCTCCGGCATGGAAATCTAAACAGCTTTCGGAAGGAGATAAGATCCTAAAAGTAAAATCTAAACCGAAAGAAGATGCAGTAAATGTGGTAGGAATGCTTTCTGATGAAGCGGTAAGACTGATCAGAGGTGAAAAAGGAACTCCGGTTACTTTAACGGTTCAGAAGAAAGACGGAACGACAAAGGATGTAACGATGATTCGTGAAGAAGTAGCTATTGAAGATACTTTTGCAAGAAGTATCGTAGTTAATGCTCCGAATGGGAAAAAGTATGGTTTCATCAACTTGCCAAGCTTCAACGCTGATTTTGAAAACGACAAAGGAAGAAATGCTTCTGATGATATCAAAAACGAAATTATCAAACTTAAGGAGCAAAACATCGAAGGAATTGTTTTAGACTTAAGAAATAACGGAGGAGGATCGTTAACGGAAGTAGGAGATATTATGGGACTGTTTATGAATGCAGGTCCTTATGTTCAGGTAAAAGACGGAAACGGGAAAATCCAGACGCTGAAAAACAAAAATGAAACTCCAATCTGGACAGGATCATTAGTGATCATGCAGAACGAGCTTTCTGCTTCAGCTTCAGAAATCCTTGCGGGCGTGATGCAGGATAACGGAAGAGCTTTAGTAATCGGATCTCCACAATCATTTGGAAAAGGAACTGTTCAGACCTTTGTTGACCTAAACAGATTCTTAAATACAGAAGATGATTTCGGATCTTTAAAGTTGACGATTCAAAAGTTCTATAGAATTACAGGAGAATCAACACAAAGAAAAGGAGTGGTTTCAGATATTCAGATGAAAGACTTCTTTACTTATGCAGAAATAGGAGAGCGATATGACGATTATGCTTTAGCTTGGGATAAAATTCCTGCTACGAAATTCGAAAAACTGAATTATTTCAATATTCAGGCATTGGAAAAAGCAAGCTCAGCAAGAATGGCAAAAAATTCAAACTATCAATTGTTGGTTGAATCTGCACAATGGAGAGAAAAATTGGATAAAGAAGAAACAATTACATTGAATATCAATAAGTTTAATGAACTGATGAAGCAAAGAAAAGCTCAGATAGAGAAATTCAAAGTGCTTACGAAATTCGATAACGGACTTAAATTTTCAATGTTCCCTGCAGAACTTGAAAGAGAGAAAAAAGATGAAGCCTTCAAGAAGAAATCTGAACTATGGGTGAAGAACCTTAGAAAAGATACTTACCTTCAGGAAGCGATGAACATTCTCGCAGATATGACTGCAAAACAATAAATAAAAATAACCGCTAAGAAATTAGCGGTTATTTTTTGTACTTATCGTACAGATGATTATTTAATCTCTACACATCCCACTCTTCCTCCTGCATTTCCTGTAGGCTGAGTATGGAAATCATCAGCTGCGGCATGGATGATAAGACCTTTACCAATGATGTTTTTAGACTCATCAGTACATCCAAGACACCACTTTTCAGTTTTGAAAGTAAGCGTAGCCACTCCGTCCTGATTAGCCGTCAAATTTCCGATATCTCCCATGTGGAAGTGTTCTGCTCCCCATTTACCGTGATCGTTCTTTGAAGGGTTCCAATGTCCTCCTGTAGAAGTTCCGTCAGCTGCAGAGCAGTCTCCTTTTTCATGAATGTGTACGGCGTGTATTCCCGGTGTAAGGTTTTTTACATCAAGTTTCATCACCACTTCATTTTTTTTCTGGGTAAACTTTGCAGTCCCGTCGGTCTGTGTTCCACTTTTAGGGTTTATCGTGTATGTTTTTGTAGTACAGCAAGAAGCCGCCAAAAATGCACTCCCTATCAATAATGACATTGTTTGTATTTTCATTGTAAATGATTTTGTGATAAAATTAAAAAAGATTTATCAAAGCAATCTATGATTACAGTTCTTTTTTACCATTCGGAAACGAAATTTAACAACTCGGTAAGAAAAAAACAGAACAAGAGAATTTTGATATTATTTTTGAACCGTAAATAAAAAACATGAAAACCCAAATTAAAAAAATAATTCTTCTGACAGCTTTCCTTTCATTTGTGCTGCATTTTTCCCAGATAAAAATATCAGGAAAGGTAAGCTTTAAAAATAAAGGAATTAAAGAAGTAAATGTCACCTTAAAGGATACATACGATGGGGCAACAACCGATGCAGAAGGTAATTTCTCTTTCGAAACTTCAGAAAAAGGAGATCATATTTTGAGTTTTACCCATCCAAAATACATTGAAGTAAGCAGGAATATCACGATTGGAGATCAGAATGTAGTGATGAATGCAGATCTAAAAGAGCAGATCAACGAAATAGATGCCGTTGTGGTTTCTGCAGGATCTATTGAGGCAAGTGATAAAAAAAGAGCAACGGCGCTTTTAACTCCGATAGATATTTATACCACTGCAGGAGCAGACGGACAGATTTCTTCAGCGTTAAACTATCTTCCGGGAGTGCAAAAAGTAGGAGAATCGGAAGGATTATTTATTCGCGGAGGAACAGGAACGGAGTCAAAAATTTTTATGGATGGAAGCTTGATTAATAATTATTTCTCCAATTCAATTCCGGGAATT
This sequence comes from Chryseobacterium tagetis, assembly GCF_016735585.2. Classification (GTDB taxonomy): domain Bacteria; phylum Bacteroidota; class Bacteroidia; order Flavobacteriales; family Weeksellaceae; genus Chryseobacterium; species Chryseobacterium tagetis. The sequence continues at coordinate 565,631 of NZ_JAERSE020000002.1, read as the reverse complement.
GCAGGAAGAGATCAGTTTAATACTTCACTTTTTAAAGGAAATGTATTTTCCAGCGGAGGATATTCTGCGTTGTACGGACAGGCTCTTTCAGGGGCATTAATGCTGGAAAGTGTGGATCTTCCGGATCAGAGTTCTTATGATTTCGGAGTTTCACCGATATTTTTGAATGCCGGTTTCCAAAAGCTAGATGATAAAAAGACCTATTCTTATGGCGCAAGTGCAGGATATTCTTTATTAAGTTTAATGCAGAAAGTCTTTGATTTTAATACCGATTTTATTGATGCACCACAAGGTTTCAACGGAGATGCCAAATTCAGAATTAAAACCAAATCCGGCGGACTTTTCAAATATTACGGAATGTACAATACCAATAAAATGGGGGTAAAAACAGAAAGTCTTGAACCTGAATATGATTTTGCGCTGGTTCGCCTAAAAGGAAAAAATACCTATCACAATTTATCTTTCAAACAAAAATTCGGAAAATATCTGTTGAACGTAGGAACTTCCTATTCATTTAACAGGTCGGATCTTAATTTTTCAACAGAAACAAACAGTCTTGAATCAGAAAAAACACAGGTTTTAAATGATGGAAATTATATTAATCTCAAAGCTGTTTTGGATAGAAAAATTAATAAAATAAGTGCAATAAGAGGAGGTTTTGAGCTGAATAATGCCAGTGAACAGCTGAATTTTCAGGAGATTCAAAAAAATTATAAAGATCTGATCTCTGCTGCTTTTTTAGAAACAGATTTGGGATTCAGCAACTCGCTTTCTGCAAAAATCGGGGTAAGAGGAGAGTATTCTTCTTTTCTGGGAAAAGCCAATATAGCTCCGCGTTTTGCAATCGCTTACCGTTTGGCAAAAGACTGGACCACTTCGCTCGCTTATGGGTTATTTTATCAGAATCCGGAAAGTAAATACATCAATTCACCGTCACATCTTGATTTTCAGCAGTCACAGCATTATATTTTCCAGATTCAGAGAGCGTCAGAAGGAAGAAGCTTAAGACTGGAAGCTTTTTACAAAAAATATGACGAACTGGTTAAAGTACAGAATATCGGAGAAATCAACGGACAATATCAACCTGTGCAAACCGCTGTAAACAATGACGGATATGGTTTTGCAAAAGGATTGGAACTTTTCTGGAGAGATAAAAAGACATTCAAAAACATAGACTATTGGATAAGCTATTCTTATCTGGATTCAAAAAGAGATTTTATGAATTATCCGATGAGCCTGAAACCTAATTTTGCTTCAGAACATACTCTTTCAGTCGTAGCGAAGCGGTTTTTCCCAGAACTGAAATTTGGAACCAATCTTTCTTACAGCTATTCAAAAGGGAGACCTTATTACGATATTGCTACAAAAACAGTAAATGGAGATGAGGTTAATTTTATCAGAAATGAAGGAAGGTTAAAAGATTACAGTGCTTTAAATTTCAGCTTTAATTATCTTCCGAACCTGGGTAAAAAAGATGCAAAAGCATTTACCGTTCTTGTATTGAGTGTTTCAAATGTGTTAGGATCAAAAAATATCTATGGATATAACTTTTCCCGAAACGGAAACCAGAGTTCGGCAGTCGTGCCTCCGGTGAATACATTTGTTTTTATCGGTGCATTCATTAGCTTCGGAGTAGACAGAACACAGGATGCAATTAACAATAATCTGTAAAAAACAACTACATTTAAATAAAAAATAACCTTCAAAAAAATTTAGAAACTATGAAAAAATACATTTTAACGGCTGCTTTAAGCTGTGTTAGCTTAATCACTTTTGCTCAGGCCGGTTATGAAAAAATTATGACAGAGAAAATCGCTAAAATTGAAACCTGCAAAACGGTTGAAGACTTTCAAACACTGGCAAATGATTTTCAAAGAATTGGTGACAAAGAAAAAGGGAAATGGCTTCCCAATTACTATACTGCATTTTCTTACATTCAGAAAGGGAGAGTTTTGATGAGAGACGGAAAAATGGACAGTCTGGATGAAGTGGCAGATCAGGCACAGAAATATGTAGATGCTGCAGAAAGCACAGAAAAAAATAACTCTGAGATCCATTTGCTGCAAAAAATGGTCTTTTCTCTGAAAATGATGGTGAATCCACAACAAAGATATATGACTTACGGAATGCAGGCTGCAGAAGAGCTGAAAAAAGCGGAAAGTTTTGATGCATCCAATCCGAGAGTGGCTTTAATAAAAGCAGAAGATGTATATTTCACTCCGGAGCAATATGGCGGAAGTAAAACAAAAGGACTTGAACTTTTTAAAGCGGCTTTAGAAAAATTCAATGCATTTAAGCCCAAAACGTCTTTGGATCCTAATTGGGGAAAATCTGAAGCAGAATATTTTTTGAGTATGGGAGATAAAAAATAAGGTAATTATATACAATTTTACATTAATCCTGCTATCTTAATTATTATGACTCTGTCATTCTGAATGTAACGTAGTGAAATGAAGAATCTATGCTGTAGTGAGATTCTTCCTTCGTCAGAATGACAATGATGTAAAATTCTATATAGTCGCCAAAAATAATATGCTGGTCTTCCTTTTTTGGAAGGCCGGTCTTTATAAAAAACTGATTTTTTATCAGGCAAATTCTGGATATGAAACGTAAAAACATCATAACGTTATTTTGGGTATCATTGGCAACTTCAATGTTCTTCTTTTTTGTGTTTACAGACGAGAAAAATATTGAAAATTTTATTCATACCATTCTTATTTCCTTTATCTATTCATTTGTTTTGGGAGTAGGAAACTGGGGAATTAACGATTTTCTCAATAAAAAATTTCCATGGTCTGAAGCCACTACGAAAAGGGCATTTATCAGTGTTATTTCGATTCTGATTGCCAATATTATTCTGGTATATTTCTGTAACTATTTAAACTTTGTGGTCATTCAGAAAGCGGCTACAGTAGAAGAATACTTTTCCGGGAAATATAATTTCATCAATTGGTTTACCATCAATGTTGCTCTTTTGATCTCTGCTTTTCTCCATGCGAGAAGCTTTATGGAAGAGCTGAAAAAAACTTCAAAAAAGGAAGTGGTAGAACAAAAACTGATTGCCAAGTCTGCAAATGCGCAGTTTGAAAGTCTTAAAAATCAGTTAGATCCACATTTTTTATTCAATTCTCTAAATGTTTTAAGCTCTTTGATTGACGAAAACCCGAAACAGGCTCAGAAATTTACCGCTTCAATGTCAAAGATCTACAGATATGTTTTGGAGCAGAAAGACAAAGAATTAGTCACGGTAGAAGACGAAATCGAATTTGCAAAAACCTATTGTGATCTTTTAAAAACAAGATTTGAAGACAGTGTAGATTTTGAATTTAATATTAAAAATGAAGACCTAAAACGATTGGTCGTTCCGCTTTCATTACAGCTGCTTTTGGAAAACTGTATCAAGCACAATTTTGCCACTTCCTCAAAGCCATTAATTATAAAAGTCTTTTCTGAAAATGATACCCTTTGTATCGAAAACAATCTTCAGATAAGGGAACAGATGAAGGAAAGCGCGGGAATCGGACTGGCCAATATTGTTCAGCGGTATTCTCTGCTGACGAAACGGAATGTTTTTATCGAAAAATCTGATGATTATTTTAAAGTTAAACTTCCTATGTTATCCAGTAAGCCTAATGTAGTCAGCGTAAAAAGCGAATCTGAAGACAAAGCGTATGAAAAAGCACAGAAACGCGTAAAAGAGATTAAAAGCTTCTACGGAAACTTTTTCTCTTACATCATTGTAATCACGTTCTTGGCAATTCTTAACCTGATTACTTCACCTAAACACTTATGGTTTTACTGGCCGATGTTAGGATGGGGAATAGGGATTGCTGCGCATGCAATAAGTGTTTTCTCGATCGGCAGAACCTGGGAAGAGAAAAAAATACGGGAAATATTAGAAAAACAAGATCAACACAAAAACAGATAAAGATGACTCCTATAAACGAAAGTGATATCCGCTACAAAGAAGCAGAGAAACGGGTAAAAAAGATCAAAGGATTTTATGTCCACCTCATGGTATATTGTTTTACGAATCTTCTGGTCATTGCCCTTCAGTTTTTTGATACCGATGATAAAGAGCAATGGGGCTGGAATATGCTTCAGTTGCCTGTCTTTTGGGGAATTGGCCTTGCCGCACACGGATTAAGCGTTTTTTTACCGCCATTTGTGCTGGGAAAACGCTGGGAAGAGAAAAAGATTAAAGAACTCATGGATAAAGAAAAGTAATATGAAAGAGCTTACCATTGTATTTTATATTTCGATGGCAGTTTGGTTTCTGAGTGAGCTGTATTACAAAAGAATCTTTACCTCGGGTCAGAATGCCCAGAAGAAAGACAAATCAACCTTAAATATTTTGTGGGTGGTGATCGTTCCGTCGATTTTTTTGGCTGTTTTTATTTCTAATATGTTCAAATGTCCTATCAGTAAAAGAGATTGGATCTTTTTTCTCGGTGAAAGTTGTATTGTGATCGGAGTTCTTTTCAGATGGATTATTATCAGGTCTTTGGGTAAATATTTTACGGTAGATGTGAGCATCAGAGAAGATCATAAGATTAAAAAAGAAGGCTTTTACAAATATATGAGACACCCTTCATATACGTTTGCATTACTAACATTTGTAGGATTAGGTTTGTTCCTGAATAACTGGGTTTCATTTGCTATTGCTTTTATTCCTCCATTTCTGGCGTTCAATTACAGGATTAAAGTAGAAGAACAAGCTTTGGTTGAGCAGTTTGGAGATGAATATATTCAATACAGAAAAGAAACAAAAAGGCTGATTCCCTTTATCTATTAAAGTAAAATAAATCTAAAACAGACAATAATTAAAATCCCGATTCTCCGTTGAGTCGGGATTTTTACAATTCAGGAACCATTTTCTACGGTTCGGTAATATAAAATTGATTTGAGGGGGTTGGCTGACCTACATTTGTATCAACAAAAACAAACAGTTAAACATTTTAAAAATTATAATCATGGAAAATTTATCTTACCAAAAAGAAGTTTTAGCTTACGAAAAAGCATCAAAAAGAGTAAAAGACCTTAAAAGTTTCTACGGAAATCTTAGTTCTTACTGTCTTGTGATTCCTTTCCTGTTTATTTTAAACATTATCACTTCACCTGAACATTTATGGTTTTACTGGCCGATGTTAGGTTGGGGACTCGGACTCCTGGCTCATGCAGTAAGTACTTTCGGAATCGGAAAAGATTGGGAAGAAAAGAAAATCAAGCAATTGATGGAAGAAGAAAAAAGCAGAACAAAATCACTTTAATTAAAAAATAATAACCATTTAAAAATGAATACAATGAACTACAATCAGGCACAACAGAGAGTACACGACTTAAAAAGATTCTACAAAAATTTGTTATGGTTCGGAATCGTTGCTTTTATAATTTACTTTGATGATATTTTCGAAAAAGGAATCTTCAATATTTCACAATGGAACGGATCAGTTATTTTGACGATTTGGGGAATTATTTTAACCGTAAAAGCAGTAAAACTATTTTTATTGGATTCTCAGTGGGAAAGAAATGTGATCGAAAAAGAGATGAGAAAATCAAAAGAGCCAATTAAATTTTAAAAACGGATAATTTTTGAGTATTTTTATTTCGAAAAAGTAAACTAAAATCGGGAACTCAATGATCAAAACAGTCATTATCGAAGACGAAAAACCGGCTTCAAGGAAATTGGAAAGAATGCTTAATGAATTTCCTGAAATAGAATTGGTTGGGAAAATAGAATCCGTAGAAGAAGGAGTACAGTGGTTTTCAGAAAATGAACATCCGCAGCTGATATTTTCAGATATTGTTTTAGGAGACGGTTTATCGTTTGATATTTTTGAGAAAGTTCCTACAAAAGGCTTTATTATTTATACCACGGCTTTTGATCAGTATACCTTAAAAGCGTTCAAATTAAACAGCATTGATTATCTTCTGAAGCCTATTCTTGATGAAGATCTTGCCGGAGCAATTGAGAAATATAAATCATTTATTCCTTCAGATAACTCTGTCAATTCGCAAGAAATTAAGCAGTTAATAAAAAAAGAAAAGACAACGCTTTCCAGGATTTTAGTGAAAATAGGATACAACCTGAAAATTGTTCAGACCCACGAAATAAGCTGTTTTTTCAGTGAAAATAAAATCGTTTATCTCCAGACTCAGGAGCGGTCTTTCCCGTCAGATTTTACGTTGGATGAACTGGAAGATACTCTTGATGAGAAAAAATTCTTTCGGGTAAATCGACAGTTTATTATCAATTCCGATTACATTAAAAATATTCATACCTCTCCGAATTACAAAGTAGAACTGGAATTTCAGCCACAGGAAGAAATTACAGTCAGCCGCGATCGTGTAAAAGACTTTAAAGATTGGCTGGTAAGCTGATAAAGAATGAATAGCGTGTAAATAACTATTTGTAATCTATTCGGTTAGCTTCTGTATCTTCAAGCTGTTTTATAATTGATTTCGGGATTTCATCGCTGTCAATAGGAAAGCTTATGGAATCGGATATGAGGTTTTTTCTGTCTGCTTTCTGAATTATTTCAAACAGGTCAATATCTACTGATTAAAACTAATACTTGTTACTTATAAAATGCAACCCATGGAACTTATATTCTGGATTCTTCGACTTTTCATTGCTATCTTTTATCCTTGAAATTTAAAAATTATTTCAAAAAGAAAAACCCGAAACATCTTGTTCCGGGCTTATTATTTAGTTAACTTTTTATCTTCTGAAAGGTTTTGTCATTGCGATATTTCTGTCTTTGTGAAAATCACCTCTCTGATACTGTGCATACTGTTCTTTAGAAAGAATTCTTCTCAGTTTTAAATCATATTCTCTTGCTGTAAGTCTTTGTTTTGACAGAGCGTAGACTTCTTTTTTCTGATGAGGAGACAATCTTAATCCTCCGAAATCTTTCTGGTTTTGATGATATTCTACTTTAGTATCTCTGAAACCTTCATTTCTCTGTTGTGCGTTTGTAGTGAATGCTATAAACAATCCTGCTACTAAAACTAACTTTTTCATAATAATCAAATTTTAAAATTAATATTCTGTTTTTCTTACTTAAGAATAAACAATAGATATGCCTGAAATAGGCACAAATAAAGGCTTATAGAAGTATAAGCCTTTTTTATAGATGAATGATAAAATTTTATAGATGAATGAAAAATATTCTTTTTTTATGAAATAACTCCGCTTCCTAAAAGTTCTTCTCCATCGTACCATGCAGCGAACTGTCCTTCTGCTATGGCAGACTGTGGTTCTTCAAATTCCACATAGAGAGCATCTTCAAACTGATATAAAGTGGCTTTTTGCAGAGACTGTCTGTATCGGAATCTTGCCATTACTTCCATGGATTCGCCATTTTTTAGTTTTAAATCTTCACGAACCCAATGCAATTCAGTATGATCAACTTTCAGTGCTTTTTTATGCAAACCAGGGAAACTGTGACCTTCTCCAACGAAAATAATATTGTTTTCCATATCTCTAGAGAGGATAAAACAGCTTTCTTTATGTCCGCCGATTCCTAATCCCTTACTTTGTCCGATCGTGAAAAATTGAGCCCCTTGATGCTTTCCGATCACTTTTCCGTCAGCTTTTTTATAATTGATTTTTTGACTTAAATATTCAAGTTCTTCCTGTTTTGAAGAAAAAGCAGGAGCTTCCTGAGCAAAAAGAGGAGAATCTTTGAAAATTTCAACAATTTCACCTTCTTTCGGAACCAATTGCTGTTGTAAAAACTGAGGTAAACTCACTTTTCCGATAAAACACAATCCCTGAGAATCTTTTTTATCTGCTGTTACCAATCCGATTTCCTTAGCGATTTCTCTTACCTGAGGTTTGGTAAGCTCTCCGATCGGAAACAACGCTTTGGATAATTGATCCTGGCTCAATTGGCATAAGAAGTAAGACTGATCTTTATTATTGTCTTTTCCAGCCAAAAGATGGAAAATCTCCTTACCGTTTTCGTCAATTGTTGAATCTACTCTTGCATAATGTCCGGTTGCTACTTTATCTGCGCCCAAAGACATTGCTGTTTTCATAAAAACATCAAATTTTACCTCTCTGTTGCACAAAACATCAGGATTCGGAGTTCTTCCTTTCTGATATTCATCGAACATATAATCAACGATTCTTTCCTTGTAAAGCTCGCTCATATCGATCACCTGAAAAGGAATTCCAAGCTTTTGAGCGACCATTAAGGCATCATTACTGTCTTCAATCCACGGACATTCGTCTTCCAACGTTACCGAAGCATCATTCCAGTTTCTCATAAACAAAGCCACTACTTCATGACCTTGCTGTTGCAGCAGATATGCTGTCACACTTGAGTCTACGCCTCCGGAAAGGCCTACTACTACTTTCATTGTATTTCAATTTTACGAAACTCTTAACGGGAGTTCTTAGTTTGACGCCGCAAAAATACAACTAAAAAATTCGTAAAAAAACCATAATTTTAAACATCGACAAAAACAATATTAATATGAAAAAGTTTATTATTCCTTTATTTCTTGCAATTTCAGGTGCTGCATGTTCTCAGGTTGCTGTAGGTACTTCTTCCGGAAATGAGAACAGATGGACATTTGGCGGAGGGATTGGTGTAGGTTTTGGAAGTCAGAGTGCTTTTTATCTTCAGGCCTCTCCGAGAGTAGGATACAGATTGACCAATGATTTGGAAGCGGGAGTCGTGGGAAGTATTTCGTGGCAGACATCAGATTATTATCGTTCAACCATGTTGGGTGTTGGTCCGTTTTTGAATTATTATATTGCTCGAACTTTTTATTTAAGTGCTAATTATCAGCATTATTTTATCAATTATAAAGATAAATATTACGATTATAAAATGAATGAGGAAGAGGATGCATTATATCTTGGTGGAGGCTATATGCAAAGAATAGGCAATAATTCCTTTATGCAGATTGGTTTGATGTATAATGTGCTTTGGAAAGAAAATTCTAGTATTTTCTCAAGCGGCTTAATTCCGAATATAGGTTTTGTAGTTGGGCTTTAAATACAGCTGAAAGATTAATTTTAATCATATATCATAAAATATCCCGAAAGCAGATTTCGGGATATTTATTTAATTGCATTTGTGTTGAGGTTAATAGACCACAATCCATGTTGCGCCGCCTGCGGTAAAAAATGCACCACCAGACATATTTGAAGGAACTACATTTCCTGTTAAATCTGAAACTACGGTTGAACTTCCGCAATATTGCCCCATAAAATAATATCCTCCTGTATTAACTCCTGACTGATCCTGTATTCCGAATTTAATTCCAGCCCAAGTAGTGGCCATACTAAAGGTAGTAAGAGGTCCTGCAGAAGCTGTAAATGGAGCTGCAAAATTCGAATTTAGAATCCATCTTCCAATTTGAGGAGTGGTAGGAACGGCAGGATTAATTGCAAAAGTATAGTTGACATTCCCATCATAATTGGCATCCGTTGATACTGACGGATTATTAGTAAATCCGAGTCTTAATAAATTATTGGTGGCATCTCTTGATTCCAGATTGGGGCTGCATCCTCCTCCCGGATTTCCTAAATTAGCTTTATAAACGGTAAACTCAACATAATTGGGTGTATAGTTTTGTATATAAACAGGAGGGTATGATTGTGCAGATAAACAAAAAGATACAAAAACTGCTGCTAGTAAAATTAGTTTTTTCATGGTTTTAATTTGCTGATTTGTAATTTTGATTAATTTGCTTATTGTATTCACCATAGACTTCTACAGCCCATTTTAAAATCTTTTCTCTGTCATTTTCTGTTCTTTTTTCAATTTCAGAATAAGTGACTCCTGTACTTGCTATAAGATCTTTGGCTGCAGGAATTAGCATGTCTTTCTTATAATCACTAAGCTCAGCCGAAGTTTTTGGTCTTTCAGAAGCAGGTTCTTTTTCCATGGCTACTTTTTTGATCGCCAGATTGAATTTTTGAACGGCTTCAGGTTTAGAAATTTCCGGGAGTGCAGCAGTAGCTGCATTTTCGTTGGCACAGGATAAAAAGGTAAGTAGTGAAATACTTAACAGTAAAAATGTTTTTTTCATGATATTATTTTTTGAAATGGTGAATGATTTATTATTAATGAATGTAAAGACAATATTGATGACGAACTGATGAATAGACCTTTGATCTATAATTTCAATGTCATCCTATTTGGATTAATTAAAAAGGACATACCAATCTGCTCCACCAAATTGGAAATAGCTTCCTTGAATTACTCCTGAAAAAGAGGTGTTAGGTGCTGTTGATCCACAATTAAGACCTAAAGAATAATAGCCTCCTATATTATTTCCAAAGTGGTCCTGTACACCAAGTTTTATACCTCCCCATTGTGATCCTGTAATATAGGCTGCAGGAACTGGGTTTGACGGAAGAGTATATGGAGTAGAATAATTATTGTCATACGTCCATGAATCAATTAAAGGTGTGGATGGATAACTTGGATTAAATGAATTGGACGTATTTATGTCCGCATAATAATAAGCTTCAGCAGGAACTGTATTGGTTACCGGAGCATAAGTTAAAGTTGACATTCCTCCAGAGCTCGCGGATTGAAGATTCGGACTGCAGTTTCCCGCAACATTTGAAGGATTTAGTCTCCAAATAACGAATTGAATAACTGTATCTGTGTAATTTTGAATGTAAAGATCTTGCGCTGAAAGGCAAAACGAAGAGAAAAATGTGGCAAGTAAAATTAGTTTTTTCATGGTTTTAATTTTGTGATTGGTAGTTTTTATTAATTTGCTTATTGTATTCACCATAGACCTGTACAGCCCATTTTAGAATCTTTTCTCTGTCGTTTTCCGTTCTTTTTTCAATTTCAGAATAGGTGACCCCTGTGGAAGCAATAAGGTCTTTTGCAGCGGGTAATAACATGTCTTTCTTATAATCACTAAGCTCAGCGGAGGTTTTTGGTCTTTCAGGAGCAGGCTCTTTTTCCATGGCTACCTTTTTGATCGCCAGATTGAATTTTTGAACAGCTTCAGGTTTAGAAATTTCTGGTAGGGCAGAAGTGGCAATATTTTCGTTAGCACAGGATAAAATGCTAAGTAATGGAATACTTAACAGTAAAAATGTTTTTCTCATTTTCATATTAATTAATATTTTGGTTCAATAAAAGTAATGAATTTTGTCAATTAATCATTGTTGAGTGAAAAAATAAATTAATTATGTTGTTGAAAATGGAAAAGCTCCGATATTATTCGGAGCTTTTTTATAGTTATTTTTTTATAATTAATTTAAAGCTTTTTATAAATTGTTGATTGGAATTTTTTAAGGATAGAATATAATTTCCGTTGGATAAAATGTCTTCCAAATCAAAATTCACAGATTTATTGTTTTCAATTCTTTTAGAATAGATCAATCTTCCGGTCATATCATTTATGCATACAAAATGAGGCTCTTTCGTAAGAATATTTCCTGTCAAAACAAATGAGCCTTTGTTAGGATTATCATATAATTTCAAATTCTCACCAAGATCAGCTTCTGAAACAGATAAATTTGTAGGACTAAATTTTGCAATGTATCCAGCTCCTCCTTCATTCATTCCTGGCGGAAATGTCAAGGTTTGCTGGTGACCGTTACTGGTCGTATAACCGGAAAGTGAAGATGCAGATCCGTAAAGGAAAAAAGCATTTGAATTTGCAGAGAATTTGCAATTGATTACAGATAGCAAATTAGCTCCTGAACTTCCTGATGGAGGTGTTACAGGCCCTCCATAATAAGAAGTAAATAAATGTACACCAGATGTATTGAACATGGAAAAAAAGATGTCGAATACACCATTAGCGCTCGGCTTTACATCTTGAAAAGCCCCTGGAGTTGCAATGTTTTGATTTCCAGTGGTGCTTCCTGATACGATAATTTTATCATCCTTAACATCAAGATTATGATTGCTATTCAAAATCAATTCTATACCTGCTGTGTTTAAATAGGTTGTCCAGGTCCTATTTCCTGAATCATTAAATTTTGTAATAAACAAATCCCATCCATCCAAGCTACTCGCTAAATGTGCCCCTTCTTCTCCATAATATGTTCCGGGAGTTGTAGTGGTTCCTAAAATATAAACTCCTGTTTCTGTTACTCTTATGTTTTTAATCGTACCATGGGTAATATTGTTGGGTACACCATAGTAAGTTCCCCAGATTCGATTGCCGGTGTTTCCGTTTAATTTTATAATAGAATTCACGGCTTTAGCTTGTTGGAAAGTACCTGATGTTGCTAATGTAGAAACAGAAGTATTAATATCCTCTCCTGTAGCAATATATAGGTTGTTGTCAAATAGATCAATATCACTAATTGTTTTTGAAGGAATATAGGTAGCCCATATTTTTTGACCTTGAGAATTAAGCTTTACGACATAAGAATTGGAAAGAGGGCCTCCCTGTGGTGACGAAACATAGGTAAAAGAGGGGTCATATGTTCCGGGATCTCCTAAATTTTGCCATTTTGTAGTTCCTGCAATATAAATATTGTCCGTATTATCTGTTTTAATGAAAAAATCGGAATCTAAATTTTCAGGGACATATGTTTGCCATACTAAATTTCCGTTGGAATCATATTTTGAAAGTATAGAATCATCATTGGTGACATTAGAAGTTTGCCAACTCATGTTTGATAATGTAGGATAGTTGATAAGATCTGATTCCAAGTCATATCTATTTCCAGACTCGTCTCTGTGAGCGGGGATAATTTTGTCTGAATAAGCATTTTTATAGAGATTGTATTCTGCTAATAATATCCCCCCGGAAGTTGAAAAAATTCCTCTGAAATTATTTTTAGAATCAGTATTTCCAGGAGTAAAATAGTTGTTACTGGCAAATACAAATTGGTTATAATACGTTGTCGGAACGATTGTGGTATTATTATATGGATATGAGCTTATCCCGTCAACATATATATCTGAGGTATTTTTCTCGTAGATTTTTTGCACACCAGTAGATGTACCTCCAAAATACGTACCCCAATTTCTTTCATAATAGAAGGATGATTGGGAGAATAGAGAAGTGGAGAGCAAGATAAAAGATAAAAAATTTAATTTCATATTATATTTTTCAAAAATGAGTGATTTAATTGTAGTAAATATAAATAAAATAAATTACAGTTATTATTATAACAAAAAAGCATCGGAAATCTCCGATGCTTTTAATATAATTAAATTACGTATTTACGATTGAGAAGACTTTTCAGCCGATGATTTTTTCGCTTTTGGTGCTTTTCCTATCAAACCGTCTTTTGCCTCGTTAAGATCAAGAATTACAGTTTCTCCTTCACTTAATTGCTTATTTACAAGCATTTCTGCCAATAAATCTTCAATGTATTTCTGGATAGCTCGTTTCAATGGTCTTGCTCCAAAATCTTTATCCCAGCCTTTTTCAGAAATAAAGTCTTTTGCTTCATCAGTTAATTCAACTTTATATCCTAATTTTTCAAGTCTGCTGTACAATTTACCAAGTTCAAGATCAATGATTTTCTTGATATCAGTTTGTTCAAGAGAGTTGAAAATCACAATGTCGTCAATTCTGTTTAAGAATTCCGGAGCAAATGCTTTTTTAAGAGCATTTTCGATCGTGCTTCTCGCTCTCGTATCAGAACTTGTTTTCTTAGCAGATGTTCCGAATCCTACACCATCTCCGAAATCTTTAAGATCTCTTGTTCCGATGTTTGAAGTAAGAATGATAATAGTATTTCTAAAATCAATTTTTCTGCCCAAACTGTCAGTAACATGACCTTCATCTAAGATCTGTAACAAGATATTGAATACATCCGGGTGAGCTTTTTCGATCTCATCCAAAAGAACCACAGCATAAGGTTTTCTTCTTACAGCTTCAGTTAATTGTCCGCCTTCTTCGTATCCAACGTATCCCGGAGGCGCACCAACCAATCTTGAAACCGCGAATTTTTCCATGTACTCACTCATATCGATTCTGATCAAAGATTCATCAGATTCGAATAATTCTCTTGCCATTACTTTGGCCAACTCAGTTTTACCAACTCCTGTTGTTCCTAAGAAAATGAATGTACCAATAGGACGGTTCGGATCTTTAAGACCGGCTCTGTTTCTTTGAATAGCTTTCACTACTTTTTTCACAGCATCTTCCTGTCCGATTACTTTTCCGTTCAGTTTATCATCCATCTGAGCTAATTTATCAAGCTCATTTTTACCAACCTTGGTTACAGGAACTCCACTCATCATAGAAACCACTTCTGCAACATTTTCTTCTGTTACGGTTTCTTTTTTCTCCTTCACGTCTTTGTCCCATTTATCCTGAGCTGCATTCAGTTCCATCTGAAGTCTTTCCTCTTCATCCTTCAACTTTCTTGCTTCAAGATAATCCTGAGCTTTTACCGCTTTTTGCTTCATTTCCTTGATATCCTCGATTTTCTTTTCAAAATCAATGATTTCAGTAGGAACTTTCATGTTTTTAATATAAACACGAGATCCGGCTTCGTCCATCGCATCAATTGCTTTGTCCGGTAAGAAACGGTCTGTAATATATCTTGATGTCAAATTGACACACGCGGCAATTGCTTCCGGTGTATAAATTACATTGTGATGTTCTTCATACTTGTCTTTGATCTGATTCAAAATCTGAATGGTTTCATCAATAGAAGTAGGCTCTACCATTACTTTCTGGAATCTTCTTTCTAAAGCACCATCTTTTTCAATGTACTGACGGTATTCATCCAAAGTAGTCGCCCCGATGCATTGAATTTCTCCTCTTGCCAAAGCCGGTTTAAACATATTCGATGCATCTAAACTTCCTGTTGAACTTCCCGCACCTACAATAGTGTGAAGCTCATCAATAAATAAGATGACATCTCTGTTTTTCTCCAGCTCGGTCATAATAGCCTTCATTCTTTCTTCAAACTGACCACGGTATTTAGTTCCGGCAACCAAACTTGCCAGATCCAAAGTGATCACTCGTTTTCCGTAAAGAACTCTGGATACTTTTTTCTGTTGAATTCTTAATGCCAAACCTTCCGCAATCGCAGATTTACCAACTCCAGGCTCCCCGATAAGAAGCGGATTGTTTTTCTTTCTACGTGATAAGATCTGAGAAACTCTCTCAATTTCTTTCTCACGCCCGATTACAGGATCCAGTTTACCATCTCTTGCCAAAGAAGTCAGGTCTCTACCAAAGTTATCCAAAGTAGGAGTTTTACTTTTAGCAGAACCTAAATTTCCTGTAGGCTTTCTCATTTGCTCAAATTCCTCTCTTTCATCATCGTCGTCGTAAGCACTCATTTGCGGTGCCTGTCCGGAATTTTTAAGCATTGTTTGATATTCTCTTGAAACGCCTTCATAGTCGATATCATAAGCTCCTAAAATATTTGAAGTAGGGTCTTCATATTTATAAAGAATGCCTAAAAGCAAATGAACGGTATTAATTTCATTGCTCTTATATTGTCTGCATTCTAACTCCGCACGTTTAATAGCATGATCTGCCATTTTGGTGAAAGAAATATTGGTAACCTCTTCAGAAATAGGATTAAGACTTGCTGTATTTAGAGTTTCAATTTTTCTTCTGATTTGTGTTAAATCCGCATTAAGGTTTTGAAGGATTTCTTTTGCAGAGTTTTCCGTTTTTATAATACCTAAAAGTAGATGTTCTGTATTAAGAAATTCACTTTTCAGCCGTTTAGCTTCGCTTTTGCTTTGTTTGAACACTTGGCTCAAACCTTGTGAAAACTTATAATCCATAATATATCTCATTAGAATAAAAGCAACATTGCCATTTATTCATTATCTAAATTACAAATATTTTACCAAAAATCAATAAATGACGATATGGCAGAAAAAATTTTATTATCTTATTGAAAATGATTAAGTTTGTTATCCTCAAAAATTTTCTCATGATTCCCGAAATTGCTACTTATGTCGGATATTCCGCTTCACTTTTTATCGTGCTGAGCTTCATATTGAAAGATATAAGAAAAATCAGGATTGTAAATATGATAGGCTGTATCTGTTTTGTCATTTATGGCATTTTCAGCGGAATGCTTTGGCCTGTAATTATTCCCAACGGATTAATTTGCTTTATACAAATTTACCACCTTTTGGTAGATAAAAAGAAGTAATGGGCAGGAGAAAAATTATTACTTCAGCATTCAGTAACTTATATACGGATCAGCGTATAGAAAAGGTTTGCAGAACTTTATATGAAAACGGATATGATATTGAACTGATCGGAAATGATTGGAACGGAGCAGAAGAAATGTCTCGACCGTATCCATTTTCCAGAATAGAGTTAACATCAAAAAGTTTAAAAACAGCATATTTTGAATTTAACTGGAAATTATACCATCAATTAAAGCAAAAAGCAGATAAAGATACCATTCTTCATGCCAATGATTTAGATGCCTTGCTTCCGAATTATCTGATGGCTAAAAAACTGAATATTCCGTTAATTTTTGACAGTCATGAAATTTTTTCCGAAATGCCTGCGATTCAGGGCAAAATGTCACAAAAATTGTGGAGATCTCTGGAAAAGACAATTATTCCGAAGATCAAATTGATGATTACAGCGAGTTCAGGATATGCCAATTGGTTCAAAAATCGATACGGAATCGATCCCGTTGTGGTTCAGAATGCTCCAAGAAAATTTAATTTTCATCAGAAAATTCCGGATAACAATCCTAAAGTTCTTTTATACCAAGGAGCGATCAATCCTTTCCGCGGAATCGAGAAAGCAATTTTGGCAATGCATCATGTAGAAAATGTTGTTTTTCAAATTGCAGGAGACGGACCAAAAAAAAAGGAATATGAAGAATTGGTGATGAAAGAAAATCTTCAGCATAAGGTTCAGTTTTTGGGAAAATTACATCCTGATGATTTAAGAGAAATTACACTGACGGTAGATTGCGGAATGAGCATCGAAGAAAATGGGGGAGAGAGTTATTATTATTCTTTACCAAATAAGGTTCTGGATTGCATTCAGGCGAGGGTTCCTTTAATTTTATCTGGTCTTCCCGAAATGCAAAAAATTAAAAATCAGTTTGATGTAGGAGAGATCATTAAAAACCATGAACCTTCTACAATTGCTGAAGCACTAAAAATAGTTTTTGATAGAGGACGTCAAAATTATCAAACTGAACTTGAAAAAGCGGCGAATGTCCTTTGCTGGGAAAATGAAGAAGTAAAATTATTACAAGTCTTTGAAAAGGCTTCTCAAAGTTTTTAGTTTCTATTATACATTAAAAATCACCATAATTTAGACTAATTTCGCTCTCTGAGTTATACTTCTGGCTGTTCAGTCTAAATTTAACATAAAATTAAAAAACTGTAAAATTTAGTATCTTTGCAGAAAGAAAGTACAGAACATGACCATTAAGGAAAAACAGCAGGAAATTATTGACGAATTTGCGTTTCTTGACGATTGGGAGCAGAAATATGAATACATCATTGATCTTGGGAAGGAACTGAAAGGGCTTTCTGAGGATAAAAAAACTGATGAAAACCTGATCAAGGGCTGCCAAAGTAAAGTATGGATCGATGCAGAATTCAAAGACGGAAAATTGTTTTTTGATGCTGATTCTGACGGTATTTTGCCAAAAGGTATTGTTTCTCTTTTAGTGAGCATTTACAGTGGTCATTCTACACAGGAAATTTTGGATTCTGATTTCGAATTTATTGCTGAAATCGGTTTGCAGGAATTTCTTTCTCCTTCCAGAGCCAATGGCTTAATGGCAATGACAAAGCAAATTAAATTTTACGCAGTTGCTTATCAGTTGAAATCGTAATTGTGACAAGAGTTTTAGCATATCGTTTTTCGGCTTTTGGTGATGTTGCAATGACAGCTCCTGTTTTCCGCGAGTTTTTAGAGCAAAATCCGGATGTGGAAATTGTGATGGTTTCCCGAAAGAATTTTGAGAGTTTATTTGCAGATATTCCGAATGTTATATTCAAAGGAATCAATCTGGATGATTATAAAGGTTTCTTTGGATTGAACAGATTAGCCAATGAGCTTATAAAGGAATTTAAACCTGATCTGATTGCCAATCTTCATGATGTGATCAGAACAAAAATTTTGGATAAAATATACAGGAGAAAAGGTTTAAAAGTTTTTAAAATCAATAAGGGAAAAGAAGAAAAGGAACGATTAACGGATATCTGGAACCTGAATAAAGTTCAGTTGAAAAAAACGGTTGAGCGTTATGCAGATGTTTTTCGGGAAATGGGTTTTGAAGTGAATCTTTCACATCAATTAAGACCAACCTCAAATAACAAATCAGGTATTGGTTTTGCGCCTTTTGCTCAACATCAGGGGAAAATGCTTCCGTTGGAAAAATCTTACGAATTAGCAAGGATTCTGGCCCAGAAACAGAAGGTGTACTTTTTTGGTGGAGGAAAGAAAGAGACTGAGACCTTAGAAAGGTGGGAGAGGGAAATACCCAATACCTATAGTTTATCAGGGAAATTGAGCCTTGCGGAAGAATTAAATAAAATTTCTGAACTGGAGCTGATGATTTCTATGGATTCTGCCAATATGCATCTGGCTAGTTTAATGGGAACAAGATGTATTTCTATTTGGGGGTCGACTCATCCTTATGCGGGTTTTTTAGGTTTTGGACAGAGTGAAGATGATGTTGTTCAGATAGAGGACCTAACCTGCAGACCGTGTTCTGTTTTTGGAGATAAAGAATGTTATCGAGGAGACTGGGCGTGTCTGGAAGAACTTGATATACAAAAGATTGTCGAAAAAATTTAATCTAATGAAGCTTTCTATCTGTATTCCCGTTTATAATTTTGATGTAAGAGAGTTGGTTCTTGATTTAAAAAAAGAAATTGAAGACAATGAAATAGATGCTGAAATTATTCTTATTGATGATGCATCGGAAGAAAATTTTAAAATAATTAATTCCAATCTTCAAAGCGAGGTACAAAAATTCATTTTTCTAGAAAATAATATTGGCAGATCAAAGATCAGAAACCTTTTTCTTGATTATACAAAAGGAGATTATTTACTTTTTCTAGATTGTGATGTGAAAATTGATAATACTAATTTTCTTCTAAACTATTTAAATGAAATTGAGAAAAACTTCTGGGTGGAGTTAATTTACGGGAATTTTAAAATAGATACTCTATATTCAAAAAGCTTAAGAAACAGATATTCTGTGGAAAGAGAGATTTTTTATGAAGAAAGATCTTCAGATTTTTCTTTGTTTAAAACCGTGAACTTTATTATTAAAAGAAAAATTTTTGAAAGTTTTTTATTTGATGAAAGGCTTAGAAATTATGGTTATGAAGACTTTGTTTTTGCTAAGCTTCTTGAAAGTAATCAGATAAAGTACTTTGCATTTAATAATCCTGTTATTCATTTTGATGATACATCTAATTCTGCGTTTCTAAAGAAAGTAGACATTGGGATAGATTCTTTATGTAAATTGAGTAAAGATGAAAAAAGCAAGAATTTTATAAAGGATATAAAGGTTTATGATACAGCTGTAAAATTAAGAAAAATAGGGGTAGATTCTTTGGTTCTTTTCTTATATAATTTTCTGAATAAAATAATTAAAAATAATCTGCTTTCGGAAAATCCAAGTATTAAATATCTAGATATATATAAACTGAACTTATTATTAAAAAAAATGAAGGCTATTAGTTAGGTTTTTTATGTTTTTAATGGGAATAGATGATATATTATTATAATCGTATGATTTTATGTGAGCCTATTAGAAGTGTTTTTGTGGAAGAATTAAAAATAGGGAGTAATGATTTTATTAGAATTATTCTTAACGTCCTTCATAGGGATAAGGTATAATGCAAATTATCGTTAAAAGTAAAAGTTTCTAAATCAGCAAAACTATATGTGCTAGGTTACAATAGATAATTATTAAAGTCAGACATAAAATAGAGCTGCTATGGGGAATGATTAATGATGTATGATGATACTGTAAATGCTTAAATAGGGTAAATAATAGTTGGAAAGGATTAATCCTTGAATAGAAATCTATAAAAAACAAAATAAAAATCTCCCTTAAAAAAGAGAGATTTCTGTGGGTCCTGAGGGATTCGAATTCTTTTAGTTTACATTTTGATATGTAATGTCTTACAAGTTTTTCTTAATGAGGGTACGCCTAAAAGTATGCCTTTTTACTCTATAAGTATTCTTAAATATGGAAATGTATCAGAGAAGTAAATCAGTCTAATTTCTCTCCTAGCAGGAAAATAGATATTCCAATAAATTACCTTCCTAGTTATAAACTTGTGTATAATCATGCCATCAGGCAGGATATCAAGATTTACTCTTGTTACTCTATCTGATAGAACCTTATTAATTCTGTTGTAGTATTGTTCTGACTTCTTATCAAATTCCAGTATTACAACTTCCAATATATCCCAATAGAATATTAGTTCTGTCCTATGTGGTGTAAAATTTAAAAACTTCTTTATTTCATGTCCCATCCATAAATAGCTACAATAAGCATTATCAGGTATATTGTCTGCAATACTAATTAGGTTTAATTCCCAGTTGTCATACTGATATCCAATTCTAAATGGTATTCTTGGTTTCATAGATTTATAAATAAAAAACCACCTGAAATAGGTGGTTTAAAAGGTTTATTGGTACTTAATAATTTTAATCCTTTCTGAATTATAAGATTTAATTATTTCTACAACACCTATTATTTTTCCTTCTTTAAAATAAATTTGAAAGCCACGATACCCATAGCTTTTAAATATGGTATTATCATAGTTTACTGGTGTTATATCAGGCTCTAGTGTCACAACAAAAGGTTCTTCACTATCTTTTATATCTCTTAATCTCAAAGGATAATTGTGAATACTTAACCCATTATTGTGAAAAACAATAGGAGGTTTTCCTAAATCAAGAACTATTTCAGTAGAAGTATTATATACTTGTCCATCTAATTGATAATGAGTTGAATTAAAAGTGTGTTGTGCTTTTAATGCTAGTGGAAATAGTAAAACTAAAATAAGGGTTAGGATTTTCATGTTTGTTAGTTTAATATTTATGGAAGTTCAGTTTTAGGGATTTTATATGAGTTTAGGAATTCTATTATATCATCTGCATTAGCTTCTGTAAGTCCTACTTTATCATCTATTTGAAAGAAGTGCTTTTCTTGGATATCCAGTATATCATCTTCATCATCTATGATAACATAGTTTTCTAAACCTCCTTTTAATGTCTTGTGATAATCTCTAATCCATTTAAGAATTTCCAGACCTCTCGGAGCTAGTTCAAACGTGTCTTTATAATGAAGTGATTCTGTAATACTAATTATCTCAACATTTAAATTAACTTCTTTAAATAACTCATTGATTTCCTCTAAGCTTCTTACAAGTCTCCAAGCAGAAGACAGAACTACTTTAGCATCGGTACTACTTATTATCCTGTTTAGAACAGTAACATTTCTTGGATCAAAGTGAGAGTTCTCTTTATGATGGGAATGTAGGCTCTTATTCTTGTAATACTCTGCATTATTTAAGACACCATCGATGTCAAGATATATGATTTTCATTTCTTTTTGTTTTTAAGTTTGAATATCAAGAAGAGAAACCCTATTACTCCTAGACTGATTAATCCCCATTTAATAGCTTTTTTAGTTTCATATTCCTTCTTCATCTCTTGAAGAGTTATCTCATTAGGCATTTCATAAGGGCTAAGCCCATTAGCTTCTGCCATTTCCCCATATTCTTTAGAAAAGGTCTTTTTACTTTGAGAAGCACTACCATAAAGCCCAGATTCATCTTCTCCATATGTATTAGGAGCTTCTGGTTTATGTATATTTTCCTGACTCTCAGGTTCAGAAAATAAACTTTTTAATTTATCTTCTGATTTAGTACTTGCTGACTTATTTTGACTTATACCTCCAATTCTTAATATTCCATTGTAATTACTAAAACCTCTTATCTTACCATTCTTAAAAGTAATAGTAGCTATACCAGCTTCTCCATATCTCCAAATCTCCTCATCAATTGTTTCATAAGATTCTATACTGAAAGGCTCACCTTGTACTTTCTTTACTTCCTGTTTAGTAGAACCTATATTGATATATTGTGCATACAGAGTATTTAAGCTTGATAATACAAGAATAAATAAGGGTACGATTAAGATCTTTTTCATTGTTGAGTTTATTTGGTTCTTAATTTATCTTTTAATATTCCTTATGCCTTACGGAAATCCATAAAACAATGTTGTCATATATGGCATTAAACTCAACAAACTTAACTCATTCCTTTGATATTGCCAAATATGTCAAGTATGGAGAAATCAGAATTATTAAAATCTGTGGGTAAAAGAATACAGGAAATAAGGAATAATAAGGGTTTAACTCAAGTTGAGCTAGTAGGAAAAATTGATGGGGAAATTGATACTACTAATATTTCAAGAATAGAAGCAGGAAGAACTAACCCAACCATATTTACTCTTTACAGAATATCAGAAGCCTTGGAAATAAAATTATCTGATTTAGTAGATATTGACTTAGTTGAAGAAGAATAGTCCTTTTCAAAATTTGGCTATTATATTATATCTTGTAAAAGATGAGACTTATTTGTATGATATTTACAGGGAATTAAAATCACCTTTGCGTTTGCTTTGAGATATTTTACATATATGCTCCTTATAGAACAATAGAATATATCAGAGAATTCTCTGTTAATTTTAAAACGTAAATATTTTAAGATTAATATTTATAGTAGTCCTTCATCAGCAAAACTGTAATAAGATTCCTTATTGATAATTAAATGGTCAAGTAATTTGATTTCTAAAAATTCACATGCTGTTTTTAATTTACTTGTAATATCCATATCAGCTTTGCTTGGTTTCAGATTTGTGCTTGGATGATTGTGAATTAATATAATATGAGTTGAAATAGACTTTAATGCAATAGAAAGAATTAACCTTATATCTACTACACTAGAAGATATACCTCCTTTTGATAAGCTATAAATACCTATAACTTTAAGTGCATTATTAAGAAACATGATTTTGGCTTCTTCAAACATTTCAATTGTATCTAAATTCCAATAGGTGAGAGCTACTCTGTATGAAGACTCACTGGTAGAGACAATAGTATCTATTATGTTAGGAGAATAAGAAACCTGTATTTCTGATACCTGATGATTTTGCATAAATAAAAAGGATTAAGTGGGGAATTATAGAATAAAAACTTCCAATCTCGTATTTACAATATATAGCATACAATACGAAACTGGAAGTTTTTATGTAATAAAGCTCTATTTGAACTCTAAGATTAATCTGCTAGAACATGGTCATATTTTCCATTAGTAGAAAAAGTTTCCAAATCTGCTTCAAATCTATCAGATGAAACTCTATTAGACTTTATTGAGCTAGAAGGAACACTACTTTCCAAAACATAAACAAATCTGTGTTGCATAATAATGGATTCCCCTGTTTCTTTGATAACATACTCATAAGGCTCACATTCTTCTTTCAGAACACTACCCTGAAGCTCTGTACCAATCAAAGCCTTACAGGTTTCTTCATCAAATGTAGATGAAATGAAAGTCTTTTTTGCAGTAGCATAATATTGATTGGTCTTTTGGCTTAATACCATTTCAATACCTCCTTGAACTTCTAGAGCACAAAATGTTGTACCATCCTCTCTTTGTCTTGATTTGTAACTGATAATTCTTACCATTGTTTTAAGTTTTTTGAGTTAGATTTTCACCTTTCCTAAGAAATATGTTCAGATTCAACTATAGCTCTAGAAGAAATTTATAGTCTGCCTGAAATTTTATTTTCTAATAGAAAAGGTACGGGGGAATCCCGTTGTCCAACATAAGTGGGGGCATTTTGTATGAGGAAGATTGTGTGAAAATAAACTCTAAAAAAATATTTTAAATTTTTTAGTATTAAGCATGGAGAATTATGATAAATAAAAAAGCTGCCTTATGGCAGCCAAAATTGAGTTTAGTCTTTACACCAAACAATCTGAGATTTAATAATCCAAAAGTGACTCTTGCATTTTATTTTTCTTCTAATGGAAGGATGAAAAGAAAAATGACTGCTATTTGAATCTAAATTTAAATTCCACGAAGGTGGAGTGTCATTCATTAAGTTTAATGTCAAAATATCACCACATCCACAAGGACAGAAAAATTTAGAGTACCAATAATCACCATTTTTAATATCACCTTCAATATAGATTGTTTTATCCTTTAATTTTTTTGGGAACTCGTTTAAAAAAACTATTTTAAATCTCTTTTCAAAAGTAAAAAAATTGCTTAGCCAATTAATAATTTTTCTCATCAAGGGATTTGTATTAATGGTTGCTTATTTCCTATACCCAAAGTGTTATCGCTGAAAAATCTTGATTTTGATTCAGAAACAGAAATGGAAGAAATATCCCAATCACATAGGTTAATATGTGTTGAATCAAATTTGCGATTCTCATTATATCTATAAGGGTGAATTCTACTTAACATTTCGCATACTGCTAGTGAAGAATGTAGAGTATTAATGCTTATAACAGCAGGGCTAGCAACATTAATATTATCAAAATATACCTGTCTCTTTTTAAACTCTTCAGGATCTGTTCTTTTCACTTCTTCATCAGCTAATCTTTTAGAAGAATAAACATTTCTTTCAAGCAAAGAAGCACTACCCGGATATACATAATGGATATTTCCATTGATGGAATCTATACCACCTCTTCCATCTGCACATAGTTTAACTCCAATATCAATTAGTGGTATTAAGTAATAATGAGAGATTAAGTTTAAATAGTGCCTTCCTTCTGCTGAATCAACACATCCAAATATAAGATCACAACTTGCTAATTCATTTACTACTAATTGCTTTTCTTGAACTAAAAAAGGAAGTGTAGTTACTTTAGTTCCTAATCCAATAGAATCAATATGTTTTTTTATGGCATTAACTTTTAATTCATGGGTATTTACATCATCCATTTTTAATCCATAAATCCTATTCATATTTGCGAGCTCTCCTTTGTCATTATCAACTAAAACCAACTCTCCAACTCCAAGTCTCACCAGCTGTTCTATAGTAGGGCTTCCAGTTCCAGAGCAGCCAACAACACCTATTTTTAATGATTTAAGAATTTTAGTTGTTTTGTCACCAAAAGCTTGAGTATTCCTATCAGTAAATTCAAGGAAATCCGCAGCTAAAATGCTTTCAGAATAGAGTGTCTTACTTATATTTTCTCCCACTATGTTTGTACTATATAATGGATAAAACTCTCTTGCTTTATCAATTATTCTCCCTTTAAAAGAACCGTCAGGGTACATGATCATACTAGCATGGGGTAATTCACTATCAGTCCACCCATAAACACATTCAAAAAAACTTTTATCTGATATGTCATCTAATTTTGAAAAATCAGAATCTTTAATTCCGTGTGAGTGAAATTTTATAATAGCATAATCATTTGCTAATGCTTTTTCCAAGAGGTGCTCTACGCTATCTATCTTCCACTTTACAAAGTCTTCAGCCCTTTCACATTCATTGTAGGGTAATAAATACAATTCATGAAGTAAAAGAACATTCGTTTTATCTGTATTTAACCTGCCGCACAATCCGAACGCAACAGCTTCAAGCCCATCTCCTGGATGGAGATGGATTTGAAGTTTGTTGTGTTGATATTCAGTTAACTTAAAATTCACTTTCATGATTAACGCTTTTTAAATTCACTTTTTAAACAGTTAATCATTAAATCATAATGAGAAGCAATACTATCTGTTTCGGGATCCCATATATTATTACCAGTTCTATGTCTTGACCAACGTTGATAATCTTTTCCTTCAATTGCTTGTAGGGTAAGTGCTCCTATTGGCAATCCATCTGCTCTAAATAGAGGAGGGTAAAAATAAAACATATCCAGCGCTGCTGCTGGATATTGTTTAGGAATCATAAATGCTACATCTGCATTTTTCACATTGTAACCATCGGGTAGAGTGCATGAACGTAAGATTAACCAATCAGAACTACCATTATTAATATTATTTACGGTTCTAAATTTCTCTAAAAAAGATAAATCTTCTTCAAGTAGTTGTAAGGGCAAATCAGTTCTTATAAAACCTTCAGTACAGTCAAGAGGTTCTATAACAAATCTTTCTACTCCACAAACAGTTAAATCAACTACTTCTTGCAGTCCTATTAGTACTTTTCCTCCCTTGCTAAACATTTTTACACGGTGATTATCAGGGTCTTTTCCAACAATATTAAGTATCTCAAGACCAGTAATCTTCTCTTGATTTACCTCGTATTTATCACCATTTATTTTAATAAGGTATTTATAGGTAATATATGGAGTGGATCCCGAACAGTAGCATTCGTGAATGTCAAGAGTTTGCTGTTCATAAGGGAGTATTGTGAATCTCTCAATTCCACATTCAGTTAGGTTTACCTGAACTTGAGGACCAATCAGTGTTTTATTAGCACGGGTTTTCATGCTTATAAAATGTGTTGTGGGATTAGTTTGTGCTAATTCATGCAGCTCAAGCCCAGTGATTATTTGTTTTTTGGTTTTATGAGGCTGCTCATTAATGTAGAATTCGTATTCATAAGCTATTTCTGGTTTAACGCCTGAGTGATAACACTCTCTTAAATCTGTTTTATTATTATTCATTGTATTAATTTTTTTGTTGGAATTAGGTTCCATAGTAGTAAATATTTAGAATTATTCTTTTTGCTCATTAGCTTTCTGAAGGCTTTTGTTAACAGAAAAGAAGTCCCATTTTTTACGTTGGAGCATAATACCATAAAAAAAATTTGACAGATTTATTACAGAAGTGTAACTGTAATCAAAAGAAAATGCTTAAGTTTGTGGTGCCAACCTACAAATTTATCATCTAAATTTGTTACAAATTACGAAGTCTGGTAGTAAGACTGCCGGGCTTCTATTTTATATTTCTTTTATTCTTATATCAAAAAATTCTTAATTAGATAATTGCCATTCAGACTTTAGAAAAGTCTCAGGTACAAATTTATAAAATTTTTTAATACGACAAACAAAATGTTAAAAAAAAAATAAAAAAAATAATGTCAAGTATTCCCAACATTCTATTGTTTTATTAAAAAAAAAATTATAACTTTGCAGTATGAAATCAAGAAACTTTTAAAGTAAATCAAATATGAACACAATCAGTAAAGAAAAGTTTTATACTACGATTGGTTCCTCTATTGTCACTAAAAGAAAAGAACTTGGCTTAACGCAGACAGAGTTAGCTAACAAAACAGGAATGAGCAGAACTTCGATTGTCAACATAGAAAAAGGAAAACAATATCCTCCTGTTCATTTGTTGTGGATTATTAGTTGTGCTTTAGATGCAACACCTGCAGATTTTTTTCCTGAAAACAATAGTGGAATATATGTTATAGAGGAGAATATTCCTCTAAAAAATGTAATTCTTAAGAAGGCTAAAAAAGAAGATATAACTGAAGAATCTATTTCTAAAATTAAATCTTTTGTTCTTGGGATGTAATTATTTTATTATATTGTTTAGCTATTGACCCCCTCCTGAATGTTAAAAAATCAAATCGAAAAGAAAGCACTTGAAGTGCTTAATAGTTTAGAAACACTTGAAGCTCCAATTCCCATAAAGAGCATAATTAAAAGCTTTGGAATTAAACTAAGTCCATACGATTTAGGTGAAGATGTTTCAGGTGTATTAGTAATTGATAATGATAATTGCAAAATAGGCTATAATTCTACTGAATCTTATTCAAGACAAAGATTTACATTAGCACATGAATTAGGTCATTATATACTTCATAAAAACAAACAGCAAGAGGTTTTTGTGGATAATATTACCTATATGTTCAGAAAAACAAGCTCAAAGAACAAAGATTATAAAATTGAAATGGAAGCCAATCAGTTTGCTGCTGCTATTTTGATGCCTAAGAGCTTGATAGAGAAAGAGCTAGAAAAATTAGACGATGGGTTTGTTAATGACCATAATTTAATTTCTGAATTGTCTAAGAAGTTTAAAGTTAGTCAAATTGCAATGACTTATAGACTTAATAATCTAGGGTACTTTTATGATTTTTAAGTAATATAAAATATAAGATAGAGCTCCAGTCTAAAAACTGGAGCTTTTTATTTTAGCTCAAAAACCCATGATAATCAGAACTAGTATTAGGTGTCTTCTGAATGCCTTTTGAGAACTCAAAAGCATTTCAAGTTCCTGTCTAAGAAGGTATCAATATAACGGCTCTTGTTTGCCTGTGTAATACTTCTACCTACAAGCTGAGCAAGTTGATTTTCTGAAAGATAATCCTGTGTGAGTTCTTTCATTTCTATGAGGTGTTGTAGTTCTGCATTATAACTCTGCATAGTTTCTAAAGCTTGAGAATATAAATCATTTGCACTTGTCAATTCCATTCATTCTACTTGGGTAGGATATTTCTGTATCTTCAAAATTCTCATTATCACCTAGGAAAATGTTTCTGATATTCTTCCTAACTAAATTCCTTAATTCTAAACCATCGGCACTTTCCCTATTATGTTATTAGAATTTTAAATGTTAAAGGCTTCTTCTAAAGCAGTGGGTTTAATGTTGTTTTGAGTGTCTATTTTGTGAAAAGTTATTTGGGTTAGCTAAATGAATAAGTATTAATTTCCTTGCTTCAAAATCTGGTTTTAAAGAGTTATGGTATTGAGGAAACTGTTTGTATAATGCTAGGAGTTCAGCTACAGAGTTACAACTTTGAATCGCATTATAGACCTCTTCTTCAGTAACTTCTATCAGGTTAGGAGATTGTTGTTGAGTAGAATTGTCACTAGGTTTACTTCCTGTATTACACCATTCTAAAATCATTTTACCTGTTTCAGGGGTAATAAGAAATTCTGATCTATTCATAAATAATCCTGTCCTGTCTTTAGAAGCTTTAGCAAGATGATTTTCATTAATAAGCTCGAAGTTTATAGTTAGCTCATACTCAAAGCCATCTCTAGTGATTTCCTTAGTTCCATGTTTCACAACTTGGGTTTTACCATTACTACCTATATCAAGGGAATAATCTATTTTCCTTCTAGTAGTTGTAATGATATGGCAACTTGATTGTAATATCTTATTTATAAAGGCTTGGTGACGAGGACTCACGTTTGCCCAATCTTGGAATCTACCACCTAACTTTTCATGTATTTCTAAGCATCCTCCTGTGCCATTCCATTCATGGCTGGCTGAGTCTACAATAATAACTTCAATTCCTGATTTCTCACATAGTTCAATAGCCTGAATATATCTTTCAGGGCCATAAGGAGCTTGTAAATCCAATACATTATAATTACCCAAAGCTGAATACAGAGATGCAGAAGAATTTTCTGTGTCTATAACAGCTACTTTGCTCCAATCATTTGTAATTCCATATGCTAATTGTAAAGCAGAATAAGTTTTTCCGAAACCTGATGCTCCAGATATGCCAAGTCTTAATTTGACCTGCTGTCTTTGTGATTGTTTTAATTGCATAATAAATAGTTTGTAAAAAAAATATAGAGCCAAAACACAATTTGGCTATTAGCTTCAAACATGCTCTGGTGGGGCTAAAATACTTGAAATTGTCATTTTAAAATTGTAACTTTGTGTACCAAAGGTTTTGGAACAAAAACTTACAACAGAGTTGTCCTCCTCTGAATTCGTGCGTTGTTAAATCAAAGATTTTCAGGATGGGGGAGATTTAAAAAGAACCCCCTATGTCTTAACCTGTAAATTGAAAGTTCCTTCTGGAACTATAGAATATACATATAATGAAAATGTCCACTTTCCGTATTGTATAATACTACTCCTACGGAAAGTGGACATTTTTTAGAATAAATCTTCTAGATTGGAATATACTTTTAAAGTATCTAAGTTAATATAATCCTGAGTTTCTACAAAGTTTAATCTAGCTTTAAAAGGGATTAGCTTTATGGATCTTACAGGCTTAACATTCCTCCTCTTACCAAGACAGTTTATTTTAGGGTCAACAGTTCTTTCTTCTGTGTCAAGAAAGTCCTCTCTTAAGAGGGAATACAATGTTTTTAATTTACTTTTTAATACATTGCTTTCCTCAAACCTCCTTCTGAATTCAAAAACACCAATTTCTAGTAGCTTATCATTCCTATATAAGTTTAGTAATCTTCTAATTTTTGTAATGTCTTCTGTTGTGAAGAATCCGTCATAATAACTAGAAGGAATAAAATGATAAGAATCATCCCCTCTTCTATACTCATTAAGGGATGCTATCATCTTTTCTCTGAAATAATTGAGTATTTGATAGAACTCAACTCTTTTTTTATAAGAAACATCATCTATAGAGTCAATATCTATGTTTTTAGTGTGAGCTATTGCATCACTAAAGTAATCACCTCTTGAATAGTCCTCATCATATAGAGATTTTAATTTACCTTCTTTCAGCTTACTAGTAAAAAGTAAAAGTTGTAGTTCAAACTTCTTTGCTTGTGGTGTTCCTTCAATAATATTTTCAAAAGAATCTCCCCCTGCTTTCTTATAGAGTAGCTGATAATCCTTAAATAAGGATGTTTTAAAGTCATTATAAAAGAGTGAAAAATTAGAAAATGAAGCTAATGAATAGAAATAGTCTTCCCCATAAAACTGATTGAGTACTGTTTTTAACACCTCTTGAACTCTACCTTCCTCAAATTTGATAACAGGTCTAAAACTTATTTCTTGTAACTTACAATTAATAAACTGATTAGTTAATGCACTATAAGTTACATACGAGCTTATATCTCCTCCAAAGAAAGGAACTTCATTAGCAAGGAAATCTTCTCCCGTTTCCAATTTAAACTCCTGAAAGGATGGGAAAAGGAGCCTTGGCAAAGTGGTACTTCTAGATAAGGAATCTATTGCTGTAATCTCATCTTTTACATTTCCTTTTAGCTTATTCTCATAGAAATCTCTTAAAAGAAAATCTTGTCTGTTTAGTTTGATATATTTTACCCTGCTATCAGGAGCTTTGTAATGTTGAACTAGATTATAATACTGTTCAAAAACTTCCTTCTGTTCTGGTGTCATGCCAGAATAAACCAAACTATCATAGTGAAAATGGTCTGGCTTAGGTAAAACAATATGTATTTCCCCCTTAGTTCTTTGTCTTGCTAATGCTTGGATTACAGAGTTAACACCTCCCGAAAAGATCCCGTATTTATTTCTAAAAGGTAATCTGGTACTTCTAGAAGGTAATATTATTACAAATGCATGATTGTCTTTTTTTATACTAACACCCGTTTTGAAGTTAGTTCCAACATTGCATTTCTCATTATCATATTGATTAGTAGGACCAGCATTTTCTTCTCTTTGATTAGTATTCAGCTCAGAAGTACAATCTTTTATCTCTCCATAAGTATCTAGAAGTAACTTTCCAATCTCATCCTTTGGATTGATTAAGCTTTTAGCTAGGTTTTTAGAATAACATAGTATGTCAACATTTTTCTTACGGGTTATCAAGCTTTTAATTAAACTATCTATCTCTATGGTTTTAGAAGTAAAATTGTAAGCAGAAGAGTAGTATAAATGTAAAGTACTCTGCTTATCAACAAATCTCACTCTTTCAGATTCAATAATCTGAATTTTATAGTCTGTAAGCTCAGCTAAATATTCTATTACAACCTTAGAAGCTTCATTGTAAGTAGCACTTAGTATAAAATTCTTTTGAATCACACTTCTCCATTTCCATAAGTTGAATATATATTCTTGTTGAAAGTTATGATAGGAGTCATGTATTTCATCATAAATGAAAACAACCTTTATTCCTTCTCTTTCACAATGGGTTACAAGAGTATTTATATACTCTCTTTTAATATCAGAGTTTTTAAATCCATCTTCTCCTGGATTTCCTAATAAAGTGTTTGCTGTAACAACCTGAATTTCTCTTTTAGTATAATCAATACCAGTGCTTCTTCCCAAGTTATCATAACTATAAATCTGATCAGCAGGAACCCCTGATTCCTCAATATCATTACAATATTGTTTAACTAAACTTACAAAAGGAGAAACTACAAAAACTAAATACTTTTCATTTGAGTCAAAGTACCTTTTTACAGTTTGAATTATAGCATATGATTTACCTTGCCCAACAGGAGCATTGATTACTACAGTGTTTTTATGTGCAAGTTTTAAATGGGTTTGTAAGGTATCATTTATATAGCCATTAGGATCAGGAGATATTAATATTTTGTCCCCTCCATTTTCAATTTCAAAATCAGTTCTTGGAACTCTTGTTCCCGAAGCATCTAAAGTAAACATGAAATCTTCAGGATTAATCTCTTTAAATTCTATAGGGAATGAATCAAATTGACTCAGCTTGGCATCTAGTAACATAAATTGAAAATTAACTCTCTGTAAAAATACAAAGAGTTAATAATACATAATGCTCACTTAAGCTTAGAATTTAATTTACTCATCTGCTCACCAATTTTCTTCTTAACCACCTTGGCATAATGCTGCTGAGTAATCCCGATCTCTGAATGACCTAAAAGCTCACTCACAATTTCCATAGGAACATCATTATACAGTAGGATAGTAGAGGCAAAAGTCTTCCTTCCAATATGATGAGTTAAGGTTTTAGTGATACCTACAATATCAGCTATTTCCTTTAGATAAGAATTAAACTTTTGATTTGTAATAACAGGGAGAAGCCTAGTTTCAGTTCTATACTTGTTTAAAATACTTTCAGCTTTAGATAACAAAGGAATATCATAATCCCTTTTAGTCTTCTGTCTGTGAATATGAATCCACTTGTTACTGTCATAGCCTGTCTGAATATCACTTACTTTAAGATTTGCCATTTCTGTATATGCTAATCCTGTGTAGCAACAGAAAATAAACATATCAGCTACTTGTTGTAATCTTTCAGAAGCAAACTGATGTGTCTCTAATGTTTCCAATTCTTCTTTAGATAAGAATACCACCTGTTTCTTAGGTTTCCTGTTCTTGTAGAGTAGGAAAGGATCTTTAGTTAAGTGATCCAATCCTACAGCTAACTTCACTATCTGTTTAAGCCTCTGTATGGTCTTATGAACTGTATTTTGTTTAAATTGTTTTTCAGCTTTGAGATAAAATTCAAATTCTGTAATGAATGCCATAGTCATGTCTTTCAGGAGATAGTCTGATTTATTGTATTTGTATTTTATAAAGGATTTTACATGAACCTGAGTTTGGTAGAACTTAGCTACAGATACTTTGGTAGTAGAAATACCAATCAATTTTTCCTGTTTAGTGATATGCAGGTGAAATACTTCCATAATGGATTTTTCATGCTTGATATTTTCTCCTTTATATTGTCTGTAAATATCATCTACATCAAAGTCCTTTTCCTGAACTTGAAGGAATAAAAAAGCCTGATTAATTTCTTGTTTAATCAGGCTGAGTTGAGTATTGATCTGTGTATTTTCTTTATTGGGAGGATGTGCTTTCTGTTTTGAAGCATTCCAATAATCTGGGTTCATAAATATACCTGTTGAAAACTCTTTTCTTTGGCATTCATTTGTGATCCTACAGGTTAAAGGACATAGGTTATTTGCATTTACTTTTGCTCTTCTTATATAGAATAGTATTTTCATTTTTGTATTATTTATAGGGGTTTAAGATGGGACACCAGAACTTTTTTGGGACACCAGAAGGGACACCAGAAAGTAAGGAGGATTGTAAAAATTAAAGAAATAAAAATCTCAAATTGAATTAGGATTTTTAAGTTCTAAATTGGAAAGGACACCTGAGAGAAAATAGGGACACCTAAAACTCTGCCTTAAAATTGAAAAATATTGAGATTTAAAAAACTTAGGATTTAAATAAGAAATGCTGTAAACTCCCATGAGTAGGAGAGAAGTGGTATAAATAAAAAAATCTCCCAGAAATCTGAGAGATTTTTGTGGGTCCTGAGGGATTCGAACCCCCGACCCTCTGGGTGTAAACCAGATGCTCTGAACCAACTGAGCTAAGAACCCGAATTTTTTTGAAAGGTTTCGTTTCCTTTTCTGTGGGTCCTGAGGGATTCGAACCCCCGACCCTCTGGGTGTAAACCAGATGCTCTGAACCAACTGAGCTAAGAACCCTCTTTATCATTGTTTCCTCGATTAGAGTGGTGCAAATATACGACTTATTTGGAAACCTCCAAATTTTTTTCTAAAAATTCTCCCACTACAAAGTTACTTCCACCGATAAAAATCATTTCTTCGTTTGTACATTGTTCTTTTGCAGATAGATAGGCTTCCTGTACGGAATTAAAAATTTTATAAGAAATTTTTGCCTCAATCAGCAAATCTTCATAATCTTCGGGGTGTCTTCCTCTGTTAATGGCAGGTTTGGCGAAATAGAACTTAGAATTCTCGGGCAAAATTTTAGTGACTTCGTCGATTTTTTTGTCATTAACGAATCCCAAAATGATATGTTTGTGCTTGTCTATAGAATTTAACTGATCAAAAACATATTCTAATCCGGCCTGATTGTGTCCCGTGTCACAAATTGTCAACGGAGTTTTAGAAAACTCGAACCAGCGGCCGATGAAATTGGTGTTTAGATGAACGTGTAAAAGACCATTTTCAATATTTTTATCGGAAACAGATACATTTAATTTTTTCAGTTCTTCAATTAAAGCCAGGACGACTTTAATATTTTTAGTCTGATAATTACCTTTTAGATCTGAGGTAAGTTCCGTTTTTAATAAAGTGGCGTCAATAAATGGAGCATTCTCCTGATTCGCTTTATTCTGAATGATACTTTTTACATTAGTATTTTCATCACCTGAAATAATAGGGGTCTGGTTTTTAATAATTCCTGCTTTTTCTGTTGCGATTTCTTCAATGGTGTCGCCTAAAATATTTTGATGATCCAGCTGAACATTCGTGATGGCTGCAACCAATGGCTTTATAATATTCGTTGAATCCAGTCTTCCACCCAATCCAACTTCAATAATGGCAAAGTCAACATTCTGCTGATAAAAATATTCAAAAGCCATGACCGTAGTAAACTCAAAAAACGAAGGTTTAATATCTTCCGGAAGATTCTTCAGCTTTTGAATAAAATCAAAGACAAATCTTTTATCACAGTTTTTACCGTTTACTTTAATACGTTCTGTAAAATCGATCAGATGTGGTGAATTGTAAAGTCCGATTTTATAACCTGCTTCCTGAAGTACAGAAGCAAGCATATTGCTTGAAGATCCTTTTCCGTTTGTTCCTCCAATATGGATACATTTTATTTTTTCCTGAGGATTTCCAAAGAAATTGCAAAGCCTGGTTATATTTTGTAAGCCGGGTTTATATGCTTTCTGACCGTCGATTTGATAATTGGGAGCCTGTACGAAAAGCCATTCTACGGCTTCTTGGTATTGTTCATTTGTCATGATACAAAATTCTCAAAAGTTTTTTAAAAAGGGACATTAATTTTTTTTAATTGTAACTTTTTTTACATCTTCGCGTCTAATGTGAAAAAAGCTGAATTATGAAAAAAGTTTTGGTAATTATTTTAGGATTAAGTTGCTTGGGCCTAAAGTCTCAAAAAAGGTGGTCACTGAGAGAGTGTGTGGATTATGCCGTAAAAAATAATCTGCAGGTAATACAAAATGAATACTCAAAACAAACTCAGGAAGCCAACCTAAAAATTGCCAAAAAAAATTATCTTCCTACCGTTTCCGGAAGTATAGGAAATACCGTTAGTTTCGGACAGACTTCTTTCGGAACCGGAAGTTTAAGAAATGACGTTTTTAGAAACAGCGCAAACCTAGGAGCTGAAGTTTTGGTATACAACAATGGAAGGCTTGATAAAACGGTCAGAAAAACTCAATATGATCTGGAAGCAAGTTTATATGATGTAGAAACCATTAAGAATGATATTTCATTACAAATTGCACAGCAGTATTTAACTACTTTATTGAATAAGGAGATTGTGAAAATTTCCGAAAGTACAGTTGCAAATGCTAAAAAGCAGTATGATAAGGCGAAAATAACAACATCGGTAGGAACAACTGCACAAACTGTTTTAGCCGAAGCGGAAGCTGCATTAGCAAGAGAAAAACAAAACTTAAAAACAGCAGAAATTAATGTAGGACGAAGCTTATTTGCTTTGGTACAACTTTTACAATTATCTGATTATAAAAACTTCGATGTTGAAGACGTAAGTGTTCCTGATCAGCTGACTCCTGAGTTAACATCAGTTGATGAGGTTTTAACAACGGCTTATACTTCTCAGCCTCAGATAAAAGCAGCAGAAAGCAGAATAAGATCTGCAGAGGCTCAGACAGAAGTCTCAAAAACGGCTTTCTGGCCTACAGTAACGGCAAGTGCAGGAATAGGATCTTTCTATAACAACCTTCTTAATACTGATATTACGAGTTATGATCTTTTACAAAACCCTATATATGAAAGAAATTTATTTGGGCAGTATAAAGACAATTTTGGGCAGCAGGCCGCTTTATCAGTTAATATCCCGATTTTTAATAAAGGAATTACGAAACTTCAGGTAGAGCAGTCTAAGATTAACGAAAGTGTTGCAAAAAACTCATTGGAGCAACAAAAACAGACGGTAAGACAAAGTGTTCAGAAAGCACAGTTTGATGTTGATGCTAACTACGAAGCCTATTTGTCGGCTGTAGAAGCTGAAAAAAGTTCTAAGCTTTCTATGGATTTTGCTGAAAAAAGCTACGCTGCGGGAAGAACAACTATTTTCGATCTGAATGTGGCCAGAAACAATTATGCGAATGCGCAAGGTTCTGTAGCTCAGGCAAAATATAATTATCTGTTCAGCTTAAAATTATTGAATTTCTATGCAGGAATTCCACTAAGTTTGTAGAATGTCAATTCAGTCATTAGAAAAATATTTACCTCAAAATACACGGGTTTATTTGAAGAAATGGTTCTCGGAGTATTATATTCATATAAAAATTACCAGAGAACGGAATTCAAAATTAGGAGATTACCGGAAATTGCCGGATCACTCCCATGAAATAACAATAAATTCAACATTATCGCCGCAGCTTTTTTTCTTTGTGCTTACTCATGAGTTGGCACATCTTATTGCTTTTGAGAAGTTTGGAAGAAGAATATCACCTCATGGAAATGAATGGAAAGTCACTTTCAGAGAAATGCTTTTGGAAAGTATTGAGGTATACGAAGATGAGCTAAAACCGATCATTATCAAGTTTTCAAAATCGCCCAAAGCTAATTTTATGGCGAGTCCGGACCTGGTAAAGTATTTTCATGCCGGAAGCACGGATGATAATTCTTGTTATATCGAAGAAATAGACAAAGGCAGCTTTTTTGTGTATCAGAATCAAAAATATCTGCAGGAAGGACTTATTAAAAAAAACTATCTTTGTAAGAATCTGGTTACCGGCAGAAAATATTCTTTC
The DNA here is from genome assembly GCF_016735585.2 of Chryseobacterium tagetis. Taxonomy (GTDB): domain Bacteria; phylum Bacteroidota; class Bacteroidia; order Flavobacteriales; family Weeksellaceae; genus Chryseobacterium; species Chryseobacterium tagetis. Next base: position 528,323 of record NZ_JAERSE020000002.1, on the reverse strand, counting down.
AGACCTTTGGCCAGGGTAGAAAAATGTATGTGAACATGTTACAGTCAGATAAATACTGTGTGATAATGGCAGGAGGAATCGGAAGCAGATTTTGGCCGTTAAGTACACAAAAATTCCCCAAACAGTTTCAGGATATTCTGGGAACGGGAAGAACGATGATTCAGCAGACGTATGACAGAATCAGTAAAATCATTCCTGTTGAGAATATATTTGTAATTACGAATAAAGAATATGTAGGATTATCTCATCAGCAACTGCCCGAGATTCCCGAAGAAAATATTGTAGGAGAGCCGTTGATGAAGAATACAGCAGCTTGTAATCTTTATATGGCGAATAAAATAGCGGAAAGAAATCCTGATGCTACGATGGTGGTTTTGCCAGCCGATCATTTGATTCTTAAAGAAGATGTTTTTTTACAAAAACTGGAACTGGCTTTTAATCTGGCCGCCGAAAATGAATATTTAGTGACGCTGGGAATCACGCCTACAAGACCAGATACAGGATACGGATATATTCAGTTTGTAGAAAAGAAAAACGCTGAATATTTCAAGGTAAAAACATTTACTGAAAAACCAATTTTGGAAATTGCACAGAGCTTTTTAGATAGCGGTGATTTCCTTTGGAACGCAGGAATTTTTATTTGGAATGTTAAAAGTATTCATCATGCTTTTGAAGAGTACCTTCCTGAAATGACACAGCATTTTATGGCGTGTGATTATAATGCGGGAAATGAAGAGAATTGTATAGAGCTTATTTATCCAAAAGTTCAGAAAATATCGATTGATAACGGGATTCTGGAGAAAGCGAAAAATGTCTATGTAATTCCTGCGGATTTGGGATGGAGTGATCTGGGTACATGGACTTCGGTCTACGAAAATACAGAGAAAGATAAGAATCAAAATTCTGTAAATCAAAAACATCTTTTAACGTATAATGCAGAAGGAAATATTATTCATACTAAGAATAATAAAGTGGTGGTCATAGACGGATTAAAAGATTATATCGTTGTAGATACAGATAAAGTTCTTCTTATCTGCCCGAGAGATCATGACCAGTTGATAAAAGATTACGTTCTGGATCTTAAAAACTTCAAAAAAGGAGAACGTTTTATGTAATGAAAATGGCATGCTTTGTGTCTAATATTTTGGCTATGATAAAAGCAATTTTAAAATTTGGTATATTTTCTTTTCTGTTGTTGGGGATAAACGCTTATTCTCAGGAGAAAAAACATTTTACAGGCTACTCGAATATTTTACAGGGTATTATTCCTAATCAGAAAACAGATTTCTGGATTTTAGTTCATAATAATTATGGTAAAAATCAGGAAGTTAGAGTCGTTGGAACGAAAAAGGATTACATACCACAATCTTCGGGTTTTAATTTATTTCCCGATGAAAACGGATTCTTTTATGTTGTTTCTTCTTCAGCAGGTAAAATAGAATATATAACAGATCTTCCTGCACTTAGGAAATTTGTAGGTAAAATAGACAATGTAGACGAGGCGGCAATTATGCTTACAGATGAAGGATACTTTGTAGATGAAGAGTTTAATGATTTGGCAGGAAATTATGCGGAAGACAGCAAAAACTATTATCTGGAAGTTGGTAAACTTACTTCAAAAGAATGTCCTTATCAGAAAAAACATTTTACGATTGCAGTAAATAAAGCGACAGGTGAAATAGGAACTGTAAAAGATGACGGAACCTATATAGAACTTTATAATAAGAAATGTACCAATAATCCAAGGCTTTTAAAAATAGAGAAAAAAGAACCCCCGAAAGATGAGCCTAAAAAAACAAACTCCACTACAAAACGCAGATAATTTCTACGAAACAGAACGCCTGATCATTCGTCCAATGTCTTTGGATGATGCTGCCTTTATTTTAGATCTTTACAACAGACCTAAATTTATTCAGTTCATTGGAGATCGAAATATAAAAACGCTTGCTGATGCAGAAAACTATATTAAAAACCGCTTTCTTCCACAGTTTGAAAAGCTGGGATATGGAAATTATTCGATCCAGACAAAAGAAGGAAATCATAAAGTAGGAGGGATAGGAATTTTCGAACGAGAAGGATTGGAAATTGTCGATATAGGATTTTCTCTTTTAGACGAGTACGAAGGAAAAGGTTACGCTTATGAAGCTGCTTTAAAGGTGAAATCTATCGGAATGAATGATTTCGGGCTTAAAAAGATCTCTGCAATTACTTCAAAGGAGAATTTTTCTTCTCAGAAATTAATCGAGAAGCTGGGGCTGAAATTTCAGAAATATGTAACGCTTCCCGGAGAAGAGGAGGAGCTAAATTATTACGAAACAGAATAAAGAATTTAAATTAGTTCAATAATTCTTGCAAAGAATCATAATCTGTAAAATTCATCAGTAATTCTGAGTTATTCTCAGGAGTGATGATTTGATTTGAATAACAGGACGTACAAATTTTAATTATTTTTGAAATCTTATTATTCTGATCTTTGTAAATTAAAATATCCCTGTAAGTTTGTAAACAAGCGGTTTCGTAATTGTTTTTTCCTTCTTTCAAAGAATTGATTTTTTCAAAAACCTGATGTTTCTTTTGATTATCAACTTTTATATAACCGAATCGTACTAAATCTTTTTCAAAGTTATTGTGAAGCCTTTCGGATTTTGAATTGCCGTGAATAGTCTGGTATTTTAAGCCTTTCGTTTGGTGTAGTTTTTTTTCAGATTTCAATTTATAAATAACAAAATTCTCATCATTAATTTTTTGCGAACTGAAATAGCTGCAAAAGAAGATTGATAAAAGAATGATGAGATTTTTGCTGTACATCTAATAAGTAGAATTTTTGCTTACACTATCCTTTCAAAATCTGTGCAGCGTGTTCTTTGGTTTTTACCTTTTCAATAACTTCAGTGCAGATCCCGTTTTCATCAAAAATAAAAGTGGTGCGAACAATTCCCATAAATTCTCTCCCCATAAATTTTTTGAGTTGCCAAACACCGAATTTTTCAATGATCTCACGGTTTTCATCCGCAATTAAATCATATTCGAAATTATATTTTTCTTGAAATTTCTTTTGTTTCGCGACAGAGTCTGCAGAAATGCCCAACACTTGAAAACCTTGTTTTTTTAAATATTCATAGTTTTCGTTGAGGTTACAGGCTTCTGCTGTACAGCCTGGTGTCATTGCTTTTGGATAAAAGAAAACTACAAGTTTTTTTCCGATTAATTTTTCCGATGTTACCGTTTCTCCATCCTGATTTGTTCCTTCAAATTGTGGTAATTTGTCTCCTACTTTCAGCATAATGATTTAATTTTGTTCAAATTTAATAGTTAAATGACAAAAAAGCAAAGAGCCGAACTTGTTCAGACCGAATTAGAAAAACTATATCCGGTAGTTCCCATTCCGTTGGATCATACCGATCCCTATACTTTGATGGTTGCCGTAGCATTGTCTGCCCAGACTACAGATAAAAAAGTGAATCAGGTGACACCCGATCTTTTTGCGGTGGCAGGAACACCACAAAGAATGGCAAAACTGGAAGTATTTGAAATCAAAGAACTGATCAAAGAAATCGGATTAGCCAATACAAAAGCCAAAAATCTGAAAAGAATGGCAGAACTTCTCTTGGAAAGACATGATGGAGTAGTCCCTCAGACATACGAGGAACTGGAAGCGCTTCCCGGAGTGGGTCATAAAACGGCTTCTGTGGTCATGAGTCAGGCCTTTAATTTTCCTGCTTTTCCGGTCGATACACACATTCACAGACTGATGACACAGTGGAAGCTCACTTCAGGAAAAAACGTCGTAGAAACGGAAAAAGACGCAAAAAAAATATGGAAGGAAGAAGTCTGGAATAAACTGCACCTTCAGATCATTTTTTACGGAAGAGAATATTCTCCGGCGAGAGGAAAAGGAGAGAAGGATTTTATCACCCAAATGATGTTTAAAGAAAAAGAAAAATAAACATACCGCCACAACATTCCCCTCCTTTGGAGGGGTGGCGAAAATTCAGAGAATTTTTGACGGGGTGGTTGAATTAAATATCCAGCAATCTTCTGTGGTAGTTAATTTGTCCCAAGTGATAATCCAAATGTGCTACCAAATGAATCAGAAAATATTCTGTCGTCATCGGGTAACCTAAAGGCTCAAGAGGATATTCTTTCTTTACTTCTTCTTCAGACAATTTTTCCAATGAAGAATTTACAACCTCAATTGTTTTTTCAATCTGTTGGATCAGCTCCGTTCTAGGAATATCTTTTAATGAAAATTCAAGCTCACGATTTCTTACATAACCTGAGTTTCCTAAAGTAGCTCCAATAAAATGGTTAATGTTCCCTACCAAATGCAGCGTTAAATTTCCTGCAGAATTTAAAATATTTTTATCAATTTTCCAGATGGTCTCTTCGTTTTGATACGATTCGATTTCTGATTTTAGTTTGTTTAAATCTCTTGTGAAAAGGGATTTTATACTTTCTGTTATCATTTCTATTTAATTAAAGCTTTAAAATATCCTCTGAATGTTTTATTAAATGAATCTACTTTGGTTTTATAATCTATAAACCCATAAATACTGTCATTTTTCTTAAAATTGCTTTTGTTTACTATCAATTTCTGATGAAGAGGCATTGTTTTTACAAATTTTACTTCGCCATGTAAGGTTTTTGGATCAATATCGTTAATCAAAAAACTATTTTCAAAAACTTTGATCGAGATCCCGTTTCCAAAATAACCGTTGTTATTATTCAGTAAAATTTGCAAGGTGTCATTTTTCAAAGAAGCACTGCATTTATAATTATCCATTGGAAGAATACCCGCATGCTGAACAATATAAGCTGTTCTGGTTTTGCTCTCTATTTTTTCATTACTGAATAATTTTATTTCAGGATATTTTGAAAGGAGTTTAATCGTATCATTTTGAGAAAGATTTTTATCAATGCTAAATTTTTCAAAGTTCTTTTCATCCGCCTTACAACTTAAAACAGATAATGCTAAAACAAAAACCAGATTGAAATATACTGTTTTTACCATACTCAGGTTTAAAGTATAAATCTAAACAAAAAAGCCACAAAAATTAATTTGTGACTTTACTATTTTTAATGGGGAATTACTTCAAGCAAAATTTCGTTTCCCGCTTTATCGTAATAGGTACAGGTGAATTTTTCGAGGTCTGCAATCCATTTTTCGATTCCTGTTTTTGCACAATCCTGACAAAACATCATATAATCTGTTTCACCTTTTTGATGGCTTTTCAGATATTGGCTGAATTTTTCTTTATCAGCTTCATCAACGATGATTAAATCAGAGTATTGCGGTTCAGATCTCGTGAAGAAATCATTTTCTCCGTAATATTCGGTATGGCTGTCTTTTACCCAGGTCTCAAAAGATTTTACGCCCAGTTTTTTGATCTCCTGAATATATTTCGGGAAATCTGCGCCGGATTTTACCTTGCTGTGTGCGTTTTCTATTTGCTCTAGCGTAAACATTTGTATTTTGAGTTTAATTATTTCTGCTTTTTTGCCCAAAGTTCCATTTTTCTGTTCAGAACATCCAATGGAAGACATCCTTGGCTTAAAACTTCATCATGGAAGCTTGCCAAATTGAATTTTGTACCCAATTCTTTCTGGTATTTCTCTCTCAATTCACGGATTCTCAGAGAACCTATCTTATACCCTAAAGCCTGTCCCGGCATAGCCATATATCTTTCTACTTCGGCTGTTGCCCCTGCTTCATCATAAGAAATATTGCTTAGGAAATACTTAATCGCTTCTTCTCTTGTCATTTTTCCTGTGTGTAAACTGGTATCTACAACCAATCTTACCGCTCTCAGCATCTGATCGCTCAGATATCCCATTTTTTGATAAGGATCTGTGTACAACCCGAATTCAGGGCCTAAAGTTTCGCAATAATGCGCCCATCCTTCACCATACGCTCCAAACCATCCGAATCTCATGAATTTAGGAAGTTTGGTATTTTCCTGCTGCAAAGAAACCTGATAATGGTGTCCCGGAATCGCTTCGTGTAAGAACAATGATTCCATTCCTGAAGTTACATTGAATTTGGAAGGATCCGGCAGCGGAACATAGAAAATTCCCGGTCTTTTTCCGTCAGGAGTTCCCTGAATATATTCTGCACTTGCACTAGCTTCTCTGAATTTTTCGGTCTGTCTGATCTCAAATTTAGTTTTGGGAGTTACAGAAAACATTGTTTTCAGTTTTGGAGTGATTTTCGTCAGAATTCCATTAAATGCAGCCAATACTTCTTTTGAGGTTTTGTATGGCATTGCTTTAGGATCTGTTTTTACGAAATTGATAAACTCTTCCAGTGTTCCGGTAAAACCTACTTGCTGTTTTACTTTTTCCATTTCAGCACGAAGCATGGCAACCTGTTGAAGACCGATTTTATTGATTTCCTCAGGAGATTTATTGGTAGTCGTCCAGCTTTTCGCGTAATACTGATAAATTTCCTTTCCGTTTGGTAAACTATTGTAGCCATCGGTTTCTCTCGCTTTCGGAAGGTATTCTTTTTCCAGGAAATCACCCATTTTTGCATAAGCAGGAATTATTTTCTTTAAGATGGCCTCTTTGTAAAGTCCTGAAAATTTATCTTTTTGAGCCTGAGAAAAATCTTTCGGGAAGTTTTTGACAGGTCCGTAAAAAATATTTTTATCTAAATCTGTAGTAATGATCTCTTCCGCTCTCATTTGCGGGATCATTTTAACAACCAGTTTTTTAGGCAAAACCATTTTGTTGTTGATTCCTTCTCGGAAATTATCCGTTGCGGCATTCATCCAGTCCGGAAACTTTTCCATTCTTTTCAGCCAGTCGCTGTAATCTTTTTCTGTTTTGAAAGGCTGACTTCCCTGTCCGCTTCCATAAAGAGGAAAGCTTAAAGGTAAACCTCCAAATTGGGTAAACGGAATATATTCAGGGTGATACGCATATCCTTCAATTCTGTCTTTCAGCATGAAATCAAGCACATCATATACAACCTTGTCTTCATCAGAAAGACTTTTGTAATCAACACTTTCTAATTGTTTCTGTACTGAATTGTAAAAAGAAACTTCTCCGGAAATAAAATCTTTATCTATGTTGATCGGCAACTGGTCGTTGTATCGTAGATCTCCCTGCGAAGTGGCATCAAGAGGGTAAAGTTTCAGATATTGTTCATAATAGTTTGATGCGATAGAATCTAAGTTACTTGGAGTTACCTTTGTTAAAGGCGAATCCGACTTCTTGCAGGAAGCGACACTCATAAGTAATCCCAAACCGATGATACTTTTTAATAGGATGTTTTTCATTTTCAGAATCTTTGAAAAACAAAAGTAATTAATGCATCACAAAAACAGATATTTTAATGAAGGATTTTACAAAAATATTTTTCAAAATATTTTTCACATTCAATCTATTTTTTATCTTTGCTGAAAACGTTTAACAATCATACTATTACAGTTCTTTTTTAAGAAATCATGAAAGGGATTTTAAAAATTTACCATCCGGACGAAACGCTAAAATACAATATCAGAAACACTTATTGCAAAGCGGTCTATAGCAACCAGCAACATTTTTTAGAGGTTGAAGTTATTACGGATGACAGTTTGGATCACGTTGATGATGATTCTCTACAGTACAATTTTCCACAACTTTCGCTTGGGGTTTTCGATTTTCCTATCGAATCGACGGAAATAGAAGGAAAAATGATTCAAATTAATGATTCTGATGAAGACAGCTACACCGAAGTAGATCTTTTTGACGATGAAGAAGCTTTTATTTATGATAATGAGCTTCAGTTTGAAAAAAATGAAGAAGGAGAGCTTCAGGTGATCTGGAAAGGAACCATTGACGATTTTTACACCGGTTCAGATACTCCTATACCTTTCAGGCTTAAATGCGAATTTAAACAAGATGATATTGAGGTAGACGAGGATTAATATTCCTCAATCTTAATATTTTTCATACTAAAAATTCTTTTCAATGTTTTTTGGAGAGAATTTTGCTGTTTGTAAAAAGCAACTTAATTTTAAGTTGTTTTTTTAAGCATTTTTTAAGACATCAATTAATAATATTCTATTATTTTTGTCGTTTAAAACCATTATAAAACTACATATTAATGCTGTTAACGGAACTTACTCAGATTTTATTTGCACAAATTGCCACACCGGCAGTGAACCCAGAAGATTTAGAATTTTCATTTTGGAAGATCATGTTTCACGGAGGAGCTTTCGCTAAGATAGTGATGGTAACCGTATTAGCACTTGGTGTATTTTCGGTTTATCTGTTTTTTGAACGTTTTTTCTTTATTAAAAGGCTGGCTTCAAAAACAGATTCCAATTTTATGGATAATATTGAAGACTTTATCAAAGAAGGAAAAATAGAATCTGCTTCAGACTACTGCAAAAGACAAAACTCTCCGGAAGGAAGAATCTTAGAAAAAGGAATTTCCAGATTGGGGCGCCCGGTTTCTGATATTGTAAGCGCAATGGAATCTCAGGCTCAGGTTGAAGTAGCAAATATGGAGAAAAACCTGAATCTTTTGGCGGTGGTTCCGAGTATTGCTCCTATGTTGGGACTTTTAGGAACGGTAATCGGGATGATTATTGCGTTCTTTAATCTTTCTCATGCAACGGGTTCTTTCTCTCCGAAAACACTCTCCGAAGGTATTTATACTGCATTGGGACAAACTGCGGTGGGGCTTGCGGTGGCAATTCCGGCTAACTTTTTCTACAATATATTGTTAACAAGAATCGATAAGTTTGTATTGAAAGCTCAGAATATGTCTGGTGAATTTTTAGATCTTATCAATAAACCTTTATAATCTTTCAAGATGAAAATTCAGAGAAGAAATAAAGCGAACCCCGAGTTCAGTTTGGCAGCGATGACGGATGTTATCTTGCTGATGCTGATCTTTTTTATGATAACCTCTTCTGCGGCTAATCAAAGTGCAATTGATGTGAAATTACCAAAAGCAGGAGTCGTTGATGATAATATTCCGAATCCTTTAACGGTAAGTATAAAACCTGACGGTTCTTATTTCGTAGACGATAGTCCTGTAAACAAAGACCAGCTGGAACAAATAATTGTTGATAAACTTGCCAACCAGACCAACAAATCTTTTACAATAAGAGCAGACGAAAATACGATGCATAAAGATGTGGTTTTTGCGATGGAAATTGCAGAAAAGCACAAGTTTAATATCGCAATTGCAACCGTAAAGGATAAATAATCACGAAAAAAGATTATTTCACAATGAAGACTTACACTATAAATAAACAGGAAGAAAACAGAGATAGAATAAAAAGCGCATTGCTTTCTGTTCTTATCTGGTCTGCGATTTTGCTGTTTGTTTTTTTATATAAATTAAAACCCGAACTGGATCCCGAACCGGAAGTTGTTACCACAATGTTGGTCAATTTCGGGGACAACAGAAATGGGAATGGGGCAGAAGAACCTGCAGATCAGCCGGGAAGCTTAGCTGCTGCCACAGAAGAAGTTACTCCGGAACCTGTAGAAACAGCGGTTCCTGAAACTAAAACTATTATAAAGCCGGAGCCACAACCTGAAACCAAAAAATCAGAAGCTAAAGAGAAAATTATCACGGGTAATAACTCAAAAGTAACTGTTCCGAAAAAAGAGGAATCAAAAGCAGACAATAAAAAAGCAGCAACAAGTACAAGCTCTTCTAAAAATACTAAAAGCTCGGGAGCTGTTACTGCCAATTCAAAAACAGGAAATGGGGACGGAAAAGGAACGGCAGCTATCGGAAATCTGATCAGAGGAAGAGGGACAAAAGCAGGAAGCCAAGGTGACGGAGACGGGATCGGAAATGCGGGAGATCCTTTGGGAGGTGACGGAAATGGAGACAGTAAAGTAGGAATCGACAGAAAACTGGTTGGATATATTCCCGGAACAATGGGAAGAGGAGGAGCACAGCCTTCTCACAGCTGTACGGCAAGCGGATCTATTACCGTTGCCTATACTGTAGATAAAGCAGGAAATGTAGTTTCTGCAAGAAGAGCAGGAGGAGTTTCAGATCCTTGCGTGGCTTCTACTTCAGTTGCCTGGGTAAAAAAATATGTGAAGGCCGAAAAAGCCAATGTTTCTTCCACAGGTACGTATAAGATTACCTTCTAAGAAAATAAATAATTTAATTTTTATATTACCGTGTTAAAGTTTAACGACTTTGCCACGGTTTTTTATTTGAAAGAAACCGGGAGAGTACTTATATTTGCTTTTAACCTCAAACAAAATACAACAGAAATATGAAAATAAACGCTCTGATTCTCTTATTATTGCTTTGTCCATTTTCCTTTAAAGCAACCGTAATCCCTTTTGAATTGATAGAAGGAAAGATCATTTTAAATGTAAAAATAAAGAACGATCAACATAATTTCTTGTTTGATACCGGAGCTTTTACGATCATTTCGTCTGAGCTAAAGGATCAAATTAATGCTAAAAAAAGCAATATTATATTTGAAGGAACTGATGCTAATAATGCGAAGTCTAAAATGGATGTTTTTACAATCAGTAATCTGAAGGTATCAGATTTAACGATTAAAAATGTCAACTTTTCATTTGCTGATATCAGCTGGATAAGTTCCCGTGCCTGTAAGAAAATAAGTGGTATTCTAGGCGCAAATACAATGAAGGATAAGGTATGGCAGATCAACTTTAAAAATAAAACGCTCACCGTATCTGATAAAACAGACAACAATTTGTCTTCGGGTTCAGTAATTATTCCTTTTACAGAAGGAGATTTTACAAGTGTTCCGAAAATTGAAGTGAACATAAGAGGTCAGATGCTGAATTATGTATTTGATACAGGTTCCGGAATGGGTTTTTCTATGAATCAGCAATCCTATAATAAATTAAAAGGCCGTGATTTTCTGACCTTTGAAGGTCTATTGGCACAGTCTTTAAATAGCATAAGTAAAGGGGAAAGACAGATTGATATGATGGAGGTTCAGTTTGGCGATGTAAATGTAGGAAATCAGATTATAGACAGTAGCTTGGAAGGGATAAACTTATTGGGAACCAAGTTCATGGAAAACTATTTGGTAGTTATTGATTTTATCAATAAAAAAATCATTTTGAATCCCAATGGAAATAAACCAGAATATAATTCTTTCGGGGTTTCTTTTGTCGTAAGTAATGACAGTCTGATTATCGTTAATAAGCTGCTTATTCCTCAATTATCGGAATTAAAATTATCAGAGAAAATTATTAAGATCAATACCCTGGATGTATCAAAAGCTAATGATGATGTCCTCTGTGAAGTGAAAAAGCTGCTTGATGAGGTTAAAATTATCACCATTGAAAACGAATCTCATCAAAAATTTACGTTGGAAAAGAAGGATATTTTGAAATTGTTGAATTAAAGACTCAGCGCGGCCTGAAAGACCGCGCTGAGTTTTTATATGAAGCTTTTAATTCTTCAGTTCGTTAATTCTGTTGATAACCGGCAGCGCAAAAATTCCGCTGGTTTGAAGATACAGTTCGTAGAATGTTTTGGCTTTGTCTAAAAAGTCTTTGTTTCCGGTTGCTTTTCCATTAAAATAGAAAAGGTTTCCCAACATTTCATAATAGTCTTTGTGGTCTCTTTCCTGTCTTTCGTTGACGATTTCAATAATTTCTTCTTTGGTTTTTGATGAAAGAGTAGTGAAATCAAACTTGAAAATATCCTTCATCAAGGTTTCAAAATCCAATTCTTTCTGCATCAGACTTTCTTCAGGTTTGTCTAAAATCAGTTTTTCTAAAGCTTGAGTTAACTGGCGTATTAGTCGTAATGTGAATTCTTTATCTGTAATCATTGTTTTGATTTTTTTCTGTTGTTTCTTCGATTTCAGGAGTAGAAGTTGTTTTAGAAATGAAGTGTATTGTGCCTTCTTTACTTTTATAGATTCTTAAAGCTAATATTAATCCAATAATAATTCCTAAGATAATAATCACAGCAGCAATAATTAAGGTAAAATTATTAGGATTTGGAAAATAAACGATAGCTGCAATTAAAATTCCTATCAAAAGAGGAGAAAGAAAGATTTGAAATCCTCCAATCACTTCTGTTGATTTTTCAAAGATATTAGGTTTGTTTTCTCTCATTATTAAGCAAAGAAAAGATAAGCCAGCGCAATAGAAGTGATAACACCCACCAAATCCGCCAAAAGCATGGCAATTACCGTGTATCTTGTGTTCTTTATAGCTACTGCGCCAAAATAAACCGCAATCACGTAAAATGTCGTATCTGAGCTTCCCTGAAGAACGGCAGCCAATTTCCCTTGGAAACTGTCTGCTCCAAAGGTTGCCATCGTATCTACCATCATTCCTCTTGCTCCGGAACCCGATAAAGGCTTGATTAAAGCGGTCGGAAGTCCATCAACAAATCGAGGGTCAAAATTTGCAACGTTTGCGACCCATTTCATTCCGTCGATGATCACATCAAAAACACCGGAAGTTCTTAGCAGGGAAATAGCGATCAACATTCCGACTAAGTAAGGAATAATTTTCACACACGTGGTGAAACCTTCTTTTGCCCCTTCAATAAAGGCATCAAAAACATTGATTTTTTTATAAACGGCTCCAAGAACAATCGCAAGGAAAATGAAAAGAATTAATCCGTTGCTTAGCACTTTGCTGAAATCATCCAGTTCATCTTTGCTCAATTGAACCAGATACAACACCAGTAAAGCGATAACAGCTGAAATTCCTCCAACATAAGCAATCACGACAGGTCTCAATAAATTGATCTTCTGATAGAGCGAAACAATGATCATCGCGGCTAAAGTTGCCGTAAAAGTAGCGATCATACACGGAAGAAAAATATCTGTCGGTGTTTTTGATCCCATAGAAGCTCTTATTGCAATGATAGAAACCGGAATCAGGGTCATTCCTCCTGCGTGAAGACAGAGAAACATGATTTGTGAATTGCTTGCTGTATCTTTATTCGGATTTAAGGTTTGGAGACTTTCCATTGCTTTTAAACCGAAAGGAGTTGCCGCATTATCCAGTCCTAAAAGATTGGCGCTGAAATTCATCAGCATATGTCCGAAAGCCGGGTGATTTTTAGGGATTTCCGGGAATAATTTAGAGAAAAAAGGCTGAATTAATCGGCTTAAAAGATTGATCCCGCCTGCTTTTTCGGCAATACTCATGAATCCCATAAATAAAGTCATGATTCCAATCAATCCTAAACATATTTTCACAGCCGTTTCAGAAGTTCCGATTACTCCATCTGCTTCCTGAACACGGTAAACTTTAACATCCTGTTTTAGTGAATCGGTTTTATAATGAATTCTACTCTCTGCAAAATCAGGTTTTGTCATCAAACTGTCTCTGATAACAGGAGAAAGTGTATTCATTTTCTGCGTTGCAATCTGTACCGTATCTCCTCCTTTTCCTACCACCATATCATTAAAAATGGTGGTATAGTGACTTGAGGAAATGTATTTTATACTTGCAATGGCAATGGCAACAATGATAAATGCCGACCAAATTCTGCTGAGAACCATTTGATTGAATTAAAATTTTTAGAAAAGATAGTAAAAATAAAGATAAAATTATTTTTCATCAAGATAAACCAAAAAACCGTCAAAATTATCATCCAGGTTTTTTAAGACTTTCGCATCTTTCATTTTCTCTTCCAATCCTTTAATGAAAAAGCTTTTTTCGAAAAACTGGCGGTGAACGCCGGGAAGTAATTCCATAAAATAATCCATTCCGATTTTATTGTTATGGAGATCCATTTTTGTTTCTAAAGGCTTGTTGGGAAATAATTCTTCATGCATATCGGTCATTCTTTTACAGAATTCCAGTGCTTTTTCGGGGGATGATATTTTACAGCAATACATCATGATAAAACAACACCAGAGAGAGTGTCTGAAGGCATTTCCAATCCCATTGTTGGAAGCTGTTGCCGGAAATTTTTTCTGGGCAATGGTGAATGCTTTTACAGTAGCATGAAAACTTAATAAAGAGAAAAGAGGATGGGGAAGAACAAGTGATAAAAGACGCATGATCTTTTTAAAACTCATACTCCGGATCGTATCAAAAAATATCTTAAAAGTTCTCATAAATAAAAATCTCTCCCTTAATTAGAGAGAGATGATTGTATTTTTGTTACAAATTTTAAGCATGTACTGCTAGTAAATTTACTGTTTTAGCTACTGTATCCTGAATTTCAGTTCTTTTCACGATGAAATCCACAAATCCTTTTTCCTGTAAGAATTCCGAAGTCTGGAACCCTTCCGGAAGGTCTCTACCAATAGTTTCACGGATAACTCTTGGTCCTGCGAAACCAATTAAGGCATTCGGTTCAGCCATAATGATGTCTGCAGTCATTGCAAAAGAAGCTGTAATACCACCAAAAGTAGGATCACAAAGATAAGCGATGTATAAAAGGCCTGCTTCTGAAAGCTGAGCCAATTTTGCCTGTACTTTTGCCAACTGCATCAGAGAGTAAGTTGCTTCCTGCATTCTTGCTCCTCCTGACTGACAGATGATCATGTAAGGAAGTTTATGTTCAATACAGTAATCTATTGCTCTTCTGATTTTTTCTCCCATTACAGAACCCAAAGAACCTCCGATAAAAGCAAAATCCATACAAGAAACTACCATTTCAGTTCCTTTTACAGTTCCTACAGCGTTTCTGATAGAGTCTGTAAGCTTTGTTTTCGCTTTTACTTCTTTTAGACGGTCTGCGTAAGGTTTTGTATCTTTAAAGTTCAGGATATCAATACTTTCAACGTTAGCATCTAACTCAGTGAATTTACCTTCATCAAAAAGGATATCAAAAAATTCTGCACTTCCGATTCTTACATGAAAACCGTCTTCAGGGGAAACATAGTTGTTTCTTTTTAATTCTTCATGCTCAACTACTTTTCCTGAAGGAGTTTGGTGCCAAAGACCTTTGGGAACATCCTTTTTTTCATCAGTAGAAGTCGTAATGTTTTTTGCTTTTCTTTTAAACCAGTCGAATGCTGCCATTTTATAATGTATTAATGTCAATGAAAAAAGTAAAATGTATAAAAGAAAAAGCTTTAAACTTACTTCTTACAATATACATTTTACTTCTTACAAATTTTTATTTTAAAGTATTTACGTTATTTAAATCTTCAAATGCCTGAACCAATCTTGTAGAGAATGTTTCTTCACCTTTTCTCATCCAAACTCTTGGATCGTAGAATTTTTTGTTAGGCTTTTCTTCTCCTTCAGGGTTCCCTATTTGAGTTTTCAAATACTCAACATTGTTTACCATATAATCTCTGATACCTTCTGTATAAGCAAACTGAAGGTCAGTATCGATGTTCATTTTGATCACACCGTAGTCAATTGCTTCTCTGATTTCTTCTAAAGTAGAACCAGAACCTCCGTGGAATACGAAGTTCACCGGCTTAGCTCCAGTTCCGAATTTCTCCTGAACATATTTCTGAGAATTGTCAAGGATTTTCGGAGTAAGCACTACGTTTCCTGGTTTGTAAACTCCGTGTACGTTACCAAATGCTGCTGCAATTGTAAAGTTGTCAGAGATCGCTTTCAGTTTTTCATATGTGTAAGCGATATCTTCCGGTTGAGTATATAATTTTGAGTTGTCAACGTCTGAATTGTCAACACCATCTTCTTCACCTCCTGTTACTCCGATTTCTACTTCAAGAGTCATTTGGATTTTAGCCATTCTCTCAAAATATTTAGCAGAAATCTCTAAATTTTCTTCCAAAGACTCTTCAGAAAGATCTAGCATGTGAGAAGAATAAAGAGATTTTCCTGTCTGCTTGTAGAATTCTTCGTTAGCATCCATCAATCCGTCAATCCAAGGCAATAATTTTTTTGCAGCGTGGTCTGTGTGAAGAATTACTGTTGCTCCGTAAGCTTCAGCAAGAGTGTGGATGTGTCTTGCGCCAGCAATAGCTCCTAAGATAGCAGACTTCTGTCCGTCATTGCTTAATCCTTTTCCTGCGTTGTAAGCAGCTCCACCATTTGAAAACTGAATAATAACAGGAGAGTTTAATTTCGCTGCAGTTTCAAGAACTGCATTTACGTTGCTAGAACCAATTACGTTTACTGCCGGTAATGCAAATTTATTTTCTTTAGCATGTTGAAAAATATCGGTAACTAATTGACCTGTGGCAACTCCTGCCGGAAAAATTCTGCTCATGTTTTACTATTTATATAAATTATTAGGATCTTGTAAAATTGCTGTAAAGGTAATCATTTTTGCTCAATAACTAATTTCTTTTGTCTCGCCCCCAAAGTAGCTTTTGCCGGATGGTTTCGTAAAAACTTAAATTGTTGGGCTGCACCAGAAGAAGCTGGAAAGAAGCCTTTTTTATAATGATTTCCTTATCTGTTTCTATATGTATTAATCTTGAATCTAAAGAAAGAGAATATTGAGGCACCCTGCTTTCTACTCTGAACTTAATTTCTACCCTGTCATTCACCACCAAAGGTCTTACATTCAGATTGTGAGGCGCAATAGGAGTGATGACGAAATTCTCGTTATTGGGCGAAATAATAGGTCCGCCGCAACTTAATGAATAGGCAGTAGAACCCGTAGGAGTCGAAACAATGACTCCATCTCCCCAGAACACGTTCAGAAATTCATCATTAATATATGAATCTACGGTGATCATCGAGGTTGTTTCTTTTCGGGAAACCGTTACGTCATTTAATGCATAAGGGAAAAAACCTTCTTCCAAGCCTTCAGAAACTACTTCGATTACTGATCTTCGGCTTGTTTTAATATCTCCTTTCAGGATAGCATCCAGTTCTCTGAAAGCCTCTTCTTTTGTAAAGCTTGCCAGAAAACCCAGTCTTCCGGTATTTACCCCTACAACAGGAATTTCTAAATCTTCTATAAACGTCAATGAATTTACAATCGTTCCGTCTCCTCCGAAGGTGAAAAAAAGATCTACTTCTTTTTCAAGAAGATCCTGTTTAGAATTAAAGGTTTCGAAGATTTTTGAAAACTGAAGAGCTTCAGCCATTTCGTCGTAGAGAACAGATGTTACGCCTCTATTTTCGAGCTCTGAAATAAATTTACTGAGATACAAAAAGGTGTCAAGATCTTTCTTCTGAGAATATATGGCTGCTTTCATGCTTAGATTTCTATGAATTTTTGGAAAAACCCGAATCTGTCTTTATACAGGTCCGATTTTTCATCCGAATAATATTTTTCCACAATTCTGTAATCATATCGGTCGAATGTGGCATCTATCGAGGCTAGATTTTCATTGCTGATCTTTATCGTCACATGAATCACTTCATCAGACATAAAGCTGATAAACCCACCATAAAATTTAGAATTATTGCTTTCTATAATGTTGGCAATTTCTGTCATCGAATATTTTCTTGCCGGGGTTTCTATGGTAAGAATAGCTCCCATTTCAGAAAATAGCGGGTATTTTGATAAATCCTGAAAAATATCGTCACAGCTTATATATCCCAGATACTTTTCGTTTTTATTGATAACGGGAACCACATTGGTGTTAAAAGTATGGAACAGACGAATACTATCCATTATATTATTGTCGTCCAATATAGCGAAACGTTCTATCTGATGTTCCAAGTTTTTTAGCGTTCCTTCCTCTTCGTACAGAAAGTCTATTGCAATGGCTCCGTAAAAATGATTGGATTTTTTGATGAAAACATGCGTATATCCAAAATCCTCTAATTGCTCCCTCGCTGCTTCTATTGAATCAGTCAGATTAAAACACGGAAAGTCTTTTGAGATATAGTCCTTGATAAACATGGTGCTAATTTATAAAAAATTAAACTAAATTTTTTCTGTGACTCGCTTTTTTTTGCTTCTTTTTTTTGAAAAGTAATCTTAAAATTTGTTTGTAAAGGAAAAAGAAGTATCTTTGTCGCCTTTCATTTTTACTTTTTATTAGATTTATTTCAAACTGCACTGTCTTTTAGACACATGCAGTTTTTTTATTTTAGGGCCTTTGCAAACTCCCACATCACGATTCCTCCGCATACACTTACATTTAAAGAATGCTTGGTTCCCAGCTGCGGAATTTCCAGGAAAGTATCAATATTCGGAAGTGCTTCATCACTGATTCCTTCCACTTCATTTCCTAAAATAACAGCATATTTTTTAGAGTTATCAATCGTAAAATCTGTAATCATCTGGCTGTTTGTTGTCTGTTCGATTCCTACCACCTCAAAACCCTGAGATTTTAAATCGCTAATCGCTGTATTAATATCACTTTCGTGGCTCCAATCCACACTTTCCGTTGCTCCTAAAGCCGCTTTGTGAATTTCACGGTGAGGAGGTTGCGGCGTAATACCACAAAGAACAATCTTCTGAATCAAGAAGGCATCTGCCGTTCTGAAAGTAGCACCTACATTGTGCATGCTTCTTATATTATCCAAAACAACGATTAAAGGAATTTTTTCAACGGTTTTAAATGTTTCCACATCTATTCTGTTGAGCTCTTCCAGTTTTAATTTTTGTACCAATTTCTTATTTTGTTGAGATTAATTTTCCGTCTTTGTAAACTTCCGTTTTTTCGATGCTTCCGTTTTCGCGGTAATGAACTCTGGTTCCGTTCCATTTATCATTTACGAATTCTGTTTCCCTTTGGATTTTTCCCGAGGGGTAAAGCGCTTTCCATTTTCCTGTAGCCAATCCGTTTTCATAAGTTCCGATTTGTTTTACAGATTTTCCGTCCTCGTGATAAAGTTTACTTTCACCGTGCAATTTACCAAATTTATAATTTGAAATTTCAGCAATTTTACCTGAAGGAGAATAAAATGTAGCGGTAAGGCTATTATCATAAATATTTTTTTCTCCATTTCTGTAGGTTTCTTTTGATGTTAAAACTCCATTTTTATCAAAATATTCCCATTCTTTTACTTTATATCCTTTCTTGAATTCTCCTTTTGCCTGAATTTTTCCGTTTTCATAATAAAAAATGGCATCGCCTTCTGTTTTTCCTTTTTTCCATTCTGCGATTTCCTTTACCTGTCCGTTGTCAAAAAATTGTTTACAGCTTCCTTCCTGTAATCCGTCTTTAAATCCGCACGGTTTCTGAGCGCTCATTATTGAAAAAGAAAAAACGGCTAATAAAACTGAATATTTCATAATTTATATTTTTTGGTTAAAATTAATTTCTGCTGAAATGAGATGAAATCTGTATGATTAAAATTTAACATTTTTCTCCCCAAATTTGGGTATTTATTCCGGGTTATAAAATACCTATATTTGGCTAAAATATGAGCTATGAAAAATGCACTCGTTGTAATGACTATGGTATCGGCTTTTAGTTTTACCAAAGCACAAAATACATACTATCCACAAGCTTTCTTTGATAAAAAACTTGCTCAGGATATGATTGGTTTCGGAAATTCTACTCTTGAAGGGGTGGCCTCCACAAAGCAGAAGAATAATTGGGGCGTAAAACCTTTATTGGGCGAGAAACATTATGCTAAAAAAGGAACTGTGGTCATGCTTTTTCCTGTAACACCTTATTTTGAAGAGTTTTACAGCATGAGAAAAAAATATGAAAACAAAAAAACAACGGTTTATATGTCTGAAGAAGCTTTTAAATACAGAATTGAAGCTTTAACGGACGACCATGGGAGATTTAAATTCGAAAAATTAAAACCCGGAAAATATTATCTGGAAACCATTATCAATTTTACGGCAACAGCAAGTTATCAGCAACAAACAGGACAATCAAACGCTTACAACGCGTATGGCGGATATTTATATTCTACGCCCATTTATCAGACGTTTTTCTACGGATATTCTGCAGGAAACCGCGAAAGTAAATTTGTAGAAATAAAACAAGACGGTGAAATGAAAGAAATCAAGCTTTAAGGCTTGATTTTATTTTTTGGAACCCATGATCTGATGAACATTTCTTTCGATATTTTGCGCCAATGTTTCCATCGGAATATCGTTTTCATCATTGTTGAACGGATCTTCAATTTCCTCTGCGATAATTTCTAAACTCATTAAAACATAATAGACGAAAACGGTAAGAGGAATCATAAAAAGACCAATGCTGATGACATAAGCGACCGGTAATGCCATGACATACAGAATGATAAACTTTTTCACGAAAGAAGAGTATGAATAAGGGATCGGCGTGTTTTTAATTCTTTCACATCCTCCGCAAACTTCTAAAAAACCACTGAGCTGTGTA
Organism: Chryseobacterium tagetis; assembly: GCF_016735585.2. Classification (GTDB taxonomy): domain Bacteria; phylum Bacteroidota; class Bacteroidia; order Flavobacteriales; family Weeksellaceae; genus Chryseobacterium; species Chryseobacterium tagetis. The sequence continues at coordinate 508,200 of NZ_JAERSE020000002.1, read as the reverse complement.
TCCAGATATACCATTTCTACATCAGAAATCTTACCTTCCTTTTTTAACTGATTCAGCTTATAGGTCAAAAGAATGATAATTTCATTGGGACCATGGTTTTTTATAGACTGCTCAATTTCAGAATAATCCTCATCTAATGCCAATCTGGTAGAATCTTTAGAAAGATGCTTAGCTAAAAAGTGAGGGAAAAACTTTAAATATCTTGCAATCTGTTCCGCATCTTTTCTGTCGTTTTCAAGAATCGAATTGATTTTTATCGCAAAATTTCGGGAGTCATTGACCAGTTTTCCCCAGAGCTTTCTTCCTTCCCACCATCTGTCATACGCTGTATTGGTCCTGAAAACCAATAGCAAAGAAAGAACAAAACCAAGTAAAGAATGGATCATTCCCACATTGCTGATTCCGGATTTTGAATTCAGATGAAGATATTCTACTTCTAAATATTCAATTCCCCAGGAATATAATCCTACCATAATCATACTTGGAAAAAGGATTTTCAAAGTATCACTTTTGTGCAGGCTGAAAAGGATTTTTAGAAAATGTTTGGTGTCGTAAACTCTCATAATTTCGTTGCTCTTACAAATATAATTTTTTTCATTTTTATAAGACTTTATTTAGTGTATAAAATCAAGTAACTTGTAGAAAATGATAACTAAAATTAATGATGAAATTTTCCTGCATTTCAAAAAAACACTATTTTTATTTCGCATTAAAAAATACCACACAAAATGATTCTCGAAAGTGTAGATGTTGTAACAGATATCAGTAAAGAAGATTTTCAGAAAAATTATTTCAAAAAGCATAAGCCGCTTCTGATCAAAAATTTTGCGAGCCGATGGGATGCTTTCGATCAATGGAATTTTGATTTTATCCGTGAGAAAGCTGGTGAACAGGAAGTTCCTTTGTACGATAATAAACCTGCAGATGCCAATAAAAGCACAGATGCGCCAGTTGCCAAAATGAAAATGAAGGATTATATTGATACTATTAAAAGTAAACCTTCAGATCTCAGAATTTTCTTTTACATCATCACGGACCGGCTTCCGGAACTATTGAAGAACTTCACCTATCCGGATTTGGGAATGAAGTTTTTTAAACGTCTCCCCACTTTGTTTTTTGGAGGAAGTGAAGCGCATGTTTTGATGCATTATGATGTTGACTTAGGAGACTTTCTACATATTCATTTTGAAGGAAAAAAGAGGATTTTATTGTTTGATCAAAAACAGTCTGCTTTTTTATATAAAGTTCCGCTATCAGTACACACAATCTACGATGTTGATTATGAAAACCCTGATTATGAAAAATTTCCTGCGTTGAAACAGGCAAAAGGTTTTGAAATTTTCATGGAACATGGAGATGCACTTTTTATTCCTGGAGCTTTCTGGCATTTCAACAGATATCTGGAGCCGGGATTTTCAATGTCGCTTCGTGCACTTCCAAATAAACCGAATGTTTTTGCGAATATGCTGTATCATGTTTTTATCATGAGATACACCGATAAATTAATGCGGAAGCTTTTTAAGGCTAAGTGGGTGAATTACAAACAGAAATGGGCGTATAAGAAAAGCTCGGAAGCTTTGGCAAAACAACAGAATAAATAAAAGGTTTTTGACGCAAAGATTAATTTGAATCATGTTGATTTTTTAAGTGAGCAAAGAAGGAATCAACGAAGTTGATTGTAATGAAGCTGAAACATGAGCTTCGCGAAATAAATTTATTGGTCTTTGCCTTCTTAAATTTAAAATCAGTCAACAATATATTTTGCGTTTAAATTAAAGTCTCAAAAACAAACTCACATCTAGTTTTTCAAAAACTTTCCTTCTACTATTTTATTTCATACTTTTACCATCCTAATTTTTTTAAGAAAGATTTTAATGGCAAAGGCAACGAAAGAAAAGAAAGAAACCCCGTTAATGACGCAGTACAACACCATCAAGGCGAAATATCCGGATGCGCTTTTACTATTCAGAGTGGGGGATTTCTATGAAACTTTCGGGCAGGATGCGGTGAGAACTTCTCAGATTTTAGGAATCGTTTTAACGAAAAGAGCCAATGGAGAAGGGCATATCGAACTGGCCGGATTTCCGCATCATTCGGTAGATTCTTACTTGCCAAAATTGGTAAGGGCCGGAATGAGAGTGGCGATCTGCGATCAGCTGGAAGACCCCAAAATGGTCAAAGGAATTGTAAAAAGAGGAGTTACAGAATTGGTGACTCCGGGAGTTACATTCAACGATCAGGTTCTTAATTCAAAAAAGAATAACTTCTTGCTTTCTCTTCACAAAGAAAAAGAGAAATTCGGGATTGCTTTGGTAGATATTTCTACAGGAGAATTTTTGGTGAGTGAAGGAAATTTAGAAAAGTTGCTTCATATCGTCAACACATTTGATCCGAGTGAGATTATTTATCAGAGAAGTGTTCAGATCCCGGAGCAGATTAAAAATAAAAATGCCTTCAAGCTTGAAGACTGGGCGTATCAATATAATTTCGCTTACGAAAAACTGACGAATCATTTTAAAACCAACTCATTAAAAGGTTTCGGGGTTGAAAATCAACCGTTGGCGATTACAGCAGCGGGAGCAATTTTTGCTTATTTAGTAGAAGATACCCATCACAATTTATTGGCTCACATTACCAAAATTCAGGTGATTCCACAGGAAGATTATCTGATGATGGATAATTTTACACTGAGAAATCTTGAAATCGTTTATCCAAGCAGTCCGCAGGGAAAATCGCTGCTAGATATTATTGATAAAACGGCCACTCCGATGGGAGGAAGATTGCTGAGACGAAGAATTATTTTGCCTCTGAAAGAAGTAAGTGAAATCAACCGAAGACTTGCTTTAATTGACTTTCTGAACGAAAACGACCCTCTTAAATATGAAATTTCCCAATTATTAAAATCAATTTCCGATCTGGATCGATTGATGGGAAAACTGGCAGCTGAAAAAATTTCTCCTAAAGAATTGGGATATCTTCGCCAAAGTCTGATTAATATTCATAAAATTAAGGAATTGCTTCATCCTCATGCTGATGTTCTGGCCTGGTTGGAACCTTTGTACGATCAGGATGAATTAATTAAAATATTACAAAATCATCTGAATGAAGAGCTTCCTGTCAATTTGGCGAAAGGAAATGTCATTAAAGAAGGCATCTCGGAGGAACTGGACAGATTGAGAGGACTTCAATCCAAAGGCCGTGGTTTTCTGGATGAAATGTGTCAGAGAGAAATCGAAAGAACAGGAATTTCAAGCCTTAAAATAGATTTTAATAATGTTTTCGGATATTATATTGAAGTCCGAAATACCCATAAAGATAAAGTTCCGAGTGACTGGTTGAGAAAACAGACGTTGGTCAATGCTGAACGTTACATCACGGAAGAACTCAAGGAGTATGAAAATCAGATTCTTGGAGCAGAAGAAAAAATCGGGGTTTTAGAAAACAAACTCTATAGAGATGTTTGTGCTGAAACCATGATTTATATTGATCAAATTCAGGAAAACTCTAATATTATTGCTCAGCTGGATGTTGCAGCCGGATTGTCGGAATTGGCTGTTTCTGAAAGCTATACAAAACCTGTTTTAACAGAAACTTTTGCGATCGATTTAAAAGAAGCAAGACACCCGATTATTGAAAATGCGCTTCCTTTAGGCGAAAAATATATCCCGAACGATATTTTCTTGGATAAAGATTCTCAACAGATCATTATGGTTACCGGACCGAACATGGCGGGTAAATCAGCGATTCTTCGTCAGACAGCGATTGTTTGCTTATTGGCTCAGATCGGAAGCTTTGTTCCGGCAAAACACGCGGAAATCGGGGTGTTAGATAAGATTTTTACAAGAGTAGGAGCGACAGATAATATTTCTGCGGGAGAATCAACATTCATGGTTGAAATGAACGAAGCGGCCAATATCCTTAATAATATTTCTGAAAGAAGTTTGATTTTATTAGACGAAATCGGTCGTGGAACATCTACTTATGACGGGGTTTCCATTGCTTGGGCGATTGCAGAATATCTTCATCAGCATCCGACTCAGGCAAAGACATTATTTGCCACACATTACCACGAGCTGAATGAAATGACGGTGAATTTTGAGCGAGTGAAAAATTTCCACGTTTCTATTCAGGAGAATAAAGGAAATATTATCTTCTTAAGAAAATTAATTCCGGGAGGAAGTGAGCATAGTTTCGGTATTCATGTGGCGAAATTAGCCGGAATGCCTGCAAAAGTGGTCAACAGAGCCAATGAAATCCTGAAAACACTGGAAGCAAGTCGTACACAAGGAAGTTCATCAGAAAGCATCAAAAGAGTGACCGAAGAAAATATGCAGCTTTCTTTTTTCCAGTTAGACGATCCGGTTTTGGAGAATATCCGTGAAGAACTGACGAAAATTGATATCAATACTTTGACACCAATAGAAGCTTTGATGAAGCTGAATTCGATAAAAAAAATGATTGGAGGTTAATTCTCCAATCATTTTTAATTTATATCTTTTTTATCAAAACGTACCGCTAAAGGAATTTTGAATCTGTAAGGAACTTTCTGACCATTTATTTCTGCAGGAATCCATTTTTGTTTAATTTTTGAAATGGCTCTTATTCCTTCTTTATTAAAACTTTCATTACTTCCAATAGCTTTTATATCTATCATAGAACCTTCTGTATCAATAATAAAAATGAGTTCACAACTTATTTGTTCAGCATTATTGGTCACAACATTCTTCATTTTGAAGTTCTTGCTTATCATGTTTTGAAATGCTATTGAGCCTAAAGGAAAAGTAGCCATTTTTTCAGCATCTACTCTTACTTTACCATTTTTTTCGCTTAAAACTAATTCATTCAGTTCAGCAGTTCCTTTCACAGACTCCTGCCCAAAAGAAAAAAAGCTAAGAAGAAGACAAAGTCCAAATATTGTTTTTTTCAACATAGGTTTAAACTTAGTACTTCTGTAAAGAAAGCGGGAAGCTGTAGAGATAACGAACCGGTTTATCCGCTGTTACAGCAGGTTTCCAGCGAACCAGCATTTTCTTCAAAGCTGTTTCTGCGGCTTTTGCATGATCTTTATTATTGCTTATTGCAGCGATGTTAGTGATGTATCCGTTTTTTTCAACGATAAAGTAAACACGGGTGTCTATTTTTTTTCCTTTTGCGTAAATTACCTCCATGTTTTCAGCAAATTTTCTGCGGAAAAGAGGCATTCCGCCGGGATATTCGGGTTCTTTATCTGCGGTCATTACGGCTCCTGTAAGATTGATTCTCTTTTTCAGTTCTTCATAATGAGGGAGTGACTCCACATTGATAATGGCCGCCGGAGGAGGTGCCGGATTCGTTTTTGTTTCAGGAGTTTCCTGTGCAAAAGCAAGAGAAACCATAAACAAAGCTATGATGAGAAATGTCTTTTTTTTCATATTATAATTTTCCACAAAAATAATTATCCTTACTGAGATAGGGGGGATTTTTAAAGAAAATTAAAAAATCATCAAGGTTCTTAACAAAATTTAACAGGAAGTCTCTGTAAACGAATATCTTGATTTTTCTTAATTTTGAGTATGAATAAAATTATTTGTTTTTTTGCTTTGCTGTTGAGTATTCATTGGTACAGTGCGCAAGATCAGAAAAATGTATCTTTCGTAAAATATGAAGAACTTGAAAAAAGAATTCAGTCAGAAGGAGATAAGCTTTTGGTCGTTAATTTCTGGGCGACGACTTGTGCACCTTGTGTGAAAGAGTTACCTTACTTTATAGAGGTAAATAATAAATACAAAAATGATCCGAAATTTAAAATGATTTTGGTTTCTTTAGATAGGGCAGTAGACAAAGAAAGGGTTTTAAAATTTATGAAAAACAAAAACCTTACTGCCGAAGTGATTCTGCTGGATGATATTAAAAGAATGAACACTTGGATTCCCCGTTTTGAAAAGAATTGGGACGGAAATATTCCGGTAACGATCTTTTATAAAAATGGTGAGAAAGTACATTTCAACGACGGTGAAATAAGCAGAGAAGATTTGGAAAACACAATTACTAAATATTTAAACTAAAAAATACTATGAAAAATTTTAAAATCTTAATAATGGCTTTTGTTGTTGGAATAGGACTCTTGAGTTTTACCACAACAAATCATGATAAAAATGAACCTAAAAAAGAAAATAAATCTTCAGCAAAAGGGTATGAAGTAGGAGATGCAGCAACAGATTTTAAACTAAAAAATGTTGACGGAAAAATGGTTTCTCTGAGCGATTTTAAATCGGCAAAAGGTTTTATTGTTGTTTTCACGTGTAATCACTGTCCGTATGCAAAGAAATATGAAGACAGGATCATTGCTTTAGATAAAAAATACAAATCTCAAGGCTATCCGGTGATCGCGATCAATCCGAACGATTCTTCTGTACAGCCTGAAGACGGATACGCACAAATGATTGAAAGAGCAAAACAAAAAGGATTTACTTTTCCTTATTTGGTAGATGAAGGACAAAAGATATTTCCTCAGTATGGAGCCACAAAAACACCTCATGTTTTTCTTTTGCAAAAAGAAGGTGGTAAAAATATCGTAAAATACATTGGTGCCATTGATAACAATTATGAAAATCCGAATGATGTTTCAGAATATTATGTTCAGGATGCGGTAAATGCGTTATTGAAAAACGAGCCGATAAAAATGACAAAAACCGTTGCCATCGGATGTACGGTGAAGGTAAAGAAATAATATATTTGTAAAATATTAGATCGGTGTTCATTTTGAATACCGTTTTTTTATGTCCAAAACGTAAAATGATGAAATTAAAATTCAGCCTGAAATATTTTCTGTTAACCATTGTTATTTTCTTCGTTGAGATACTTATTGCCACGAAGTTAAAAGATATCTTTTTTGTAAGAGCTTATCTTGGAGATGTGATTGTCGTAATGCTTCTGTACACATTCATCAAAAGCTTTTTCTGTATTTCAAATAATGAAAAGCTGATCCTCGGAATCCTTATTTTTTCCTGTTGTATTGAATTTGCCCAATACTTTAATATCGCAGAAAAATTAGGCTTCCAACCCGGAAGCCTGATGTATATTGTCATCGGAAATTCGTTCTCTTGGATCGATATTCTGTGCTATGCAGTAGGTTGCTTATTGCTTTATCTTTACGTGAAAATTCAACCAATACAAAAAGCTTCAGATTAAACTATCTTCCAAAACTGTCATATTTATCTTCAGCATATTTGATAAAACGGTTCAATAGCGCTACGTTGTCTTTTTCCATAGGAGAAAGGTCTTTGTCTACATTGTTGGCAACCGGAATATACCAGTCGGTCTGCTCAAAAAAGTTTCTGTAGGTCTGCTTTTTAAAAGCATATCCATGTCTTGCAAAAACGGAATTTTTGATAATTTCCATGTCCAGTTTCCGAAGATTTTTAAGATCTTTTTCAGTTAATTTTTGCTTAGACGCATTGATTTTGAAAACCGCATCAGAAGCGATTCTGTTTTTTGAGGCGGTATAGGTTTCTGTTTTTCCGGTCTCTTCATCCGTATATTTTTCGACAAAATTTTTCGGGTTTTCCCAGTCGATGAGATCGTTGTCTTCGTTCAACATAAAGTTTGGATTGTACACAAACTCTTTTTTAACCAGTTTCAACGTTTTTAAAGGTGCTTTTACCGCAGATTTGTTGAAGGCATTCCATTTTCCGGTAAGACTGTCGTTGCTTAATTTCACTTCAAATCTACCGTCGGTTTTGTCATTTCCCGGTTCATCCAGCACAAAGGATTTCGTTTCATCATTAAAAACGCCTCGGAAAGGGCGCTGGTTTCCGTTGACAATACTTTGTCCGTAAACACTGTCTTTTGTGATCCTATTGATCTTTAAAGAGATCTTTTTGTAAACGTCGCCTTCATATTCTTCACCATCTTCAGAAACGATCATCCCTTTTCCGGCAAAGTCTCCCATATAAATTCCGTAATATTCCTTATGCACTTCTGGAATAGCTACTGAATCTTTCTTTGCGACAAGGCTGTCTTTAGAAGAATCTGTTGTTTTTGCCTCTTTTTTACAGCTTACCAAGCTTATCGTAGACAGGGAGATTAAAGTTAATTTTAAAATTTTCATATGTGATTTTTTATTGATTTTTAGTGGTCATATGCAATCGCGGAATAAATGTTGGCCTTACAACAAAAGATAAAACGATTTCATATGTATTTTTTTGTGATTAAATATTCAATTAAAATGAGATTAGGAATCCAGCCCATCCATGCAATGATCTGGTAAACATCCATAGGATTTGGGTGAAATAAATATACAATAATTACTTTCCACATTCTCAGAGTGATGGCAGAAACTGTAAGAGCGAAACTCCGCCACATCCATTGCTTGTGTTCTTTAAATTTTTTTTGTCTGGCTAATTGATAGGCTTTGTACGTAGAAAACCACCATAAACAGCCTAAGATGACAAACGAGATTTTAGAATAGACTCCTCCATTCGCAAAAATTCCCATATAAATTCCTGAAGGCGCTGCCAGAAACAGAATCAGAAGAATGTAAATTTTCCCTGCGTTTTTATGAAAGCTTTTCAGCCCGAAATCTTTTCTGAGAATAGCTAAAAAACCGCTTAACAGTACAAAAATGCTAGTGTAAACATGCGTATAGAAAAAATATAAATATTCCGGTCTTTCTACAACTTCTGTTTGCTTGATCATCAAGAAGCTCACTTCAGCTCTCAGGGGAATGTATTCCAATGTAATTTTCAGCATCAGCCAAAAGAAATACCCGAATCCTATGATTAAAAGGATCTTCAGCGGATTCGGGATGTTTTTTTTAACAGAAAACATTATTTGCCTTCAAAGAAATCGATGACTAAAGAATTAAAAAGTTCAGGCTTTTCAACAACAACTGAATGGGTTGAATTAGGGATGATCGCCAATTGTCCTTTCGGGATTGATTCTGCAATTTTTACCGTATGTTCTGTTTTGATGACATCTTTATCTCCGGCCATGATTAAAGAAGGGCATTGAATAGCCTTTAAATCTTCATATTTCAGGTTCGGATATTTCAGATCCAGATTATATAAATCGATATAGACATCATTTTTATGATCTTTGTTTTCTTTGATAAGTTGAGCCAAAGACTGCTTCAGATCCTTCATTTCCTCATCCTTTAGGCCTTCAGGAAATATATTGGCTCCGGAACATGCAATTTTGTCGATCAGGTCAGGATATTTTAATGCCATTAAAATGGCAAGAATACCACCGTCACTCCAACCTAAAATTTTTACTTTTTTAATGTTTTGCTTATCTAAAAATTGTTTTAAATCCTCAACCTGAATGTCAAAAGTAAGCTCTTTTGTCTTGTCATAGGTCGATTTTCCCCTTTCTCTGCAATCCACAATGATTACTTTATATTTTTTGGAAAAATCATCAACCTGATTCATGAATGCGCTTATAGACTGACCATTTCCGTGGAGCATCAGAAGAGGTTCTCCTTCGCCATACGTTTCATAGTACATCTTTATCCCATTTACATCAGCAAACTTTCCGTGGGGCATATTTCCTATGATGTTATCAGCTTTAATCAATAGAGATTTTTTTCCGCTGAAAGGTTTGTTGTCTGAAGCAGTAATAGTGAAATTTTTCACATGTGTTACTTTTCGTCCAATCCCTTCAGACCAGTCTTTTCCAGCGATCAATCCCTCTTCAAACCCTCCGTTTTTTAAAGGAATATTTACCCATTTTAGAGATTTCGGATCAAGAACATCCAATTTGAAATCGTCAAAATAAAAACTTCCGTTATTCTCAGCAAAAGCACCAATATTTAAAATTTTCCCTTCAGGACTTACATTGCCTTCTATCTGAAAGTTTTTCCATTCCTTAGTCACTTCTATTTTCGAATAAGCCTGGTTTTCAAAAAATCCCACAGTATTGTCACTATTATCAATCCTTGCCCAAATTGCACATTTGGAATTGCTGTGACTTTCCTTTCTGATTTTTGCCGATACCCTGAATTTCCAGTTCTGCATACTCTCTACATTTACAGGCTGTACAAGAGATGTCCAGGTAGATGCAATAGTTTTGTTTTGGGAAAAAACGGTACAATAAAATGATAAAAGGAATACGGTAATAATTTTCTTCATATTGATATGGGTTTGTTTATAAGCTATTTAAGTCTTGTGAAATCAGCCACGCCTCACTCCAGCAAGCCTGAAAATTAAATCCGCCGGTTACAGCATCGATATTCAAAACTTCTCCGGCAACATAGAAATTAGGAAGGATTTTCGAAGACATATTTTTAAAGTTAATTTCCTTTAAATCAATTCCTCCTGCCGTTACGAATTCATCTTTAAAGGTTGATTTTCCGGTCACACTGAATTTCTTTTTGCATAAATTTTCAATGATCTTCTGCATTTCCTTTCCGGAAATATTGGCAACCTGCTTATTTAGATCCACATTTGAAACTTCAAGGATTCTTTGCCAAAAACGGTTCGTGATATCAAAAATCTTCGATTGCCCGATTGTTTTCTTTGGATTGGACTGTTTGAAATTTTGAAATAATTCTTCAGCATCCTCTAAATCTTTAGAAATAAAATTGACCTCAATTTCAAAATTATATTTCACTTTTGCCAAATTAATGGCTTCCCAAGCTGAAATCTTCAAAATTGCAGGTCCCGAAAGTCCCCAATGCGTAATTAATAAAGGTCCGCTTTCTTCCGTTTTTAATTTAGGAATAGAAGTTTCAGCCATTTCAAAACTTGTTCCGGCTAAATCTTTCAATAAAGGATCTTTGATGTTGAACGTGAAAAGTGAAGGAACTAAATCAATGATTTTATGGCCTAAATTTTCAATCATTTTCAATGATTTTGGCGAACTTCCCGTAGTGTAGATGATAAAATCGGCTTCAAAATCTCCTAAACTGGTTTTAACGAGATATTTTTCATCTAGTTTTTCAATTTCTTTGACGGAGCATTTTGTTTTCACTTCAACATTCTTTTTCTGAATTTCGTTTAAAAAAGTATTGATAATGGTCTGTGAAGAATTACTTTCAGGAAAAATTCTGTTGTCATTCTCTATTTTTAACGAAACTTTTCGTTGATCGAACCAATCCATCGTGTCTCCCGGCTGAAATTTGGTAAAAACACTTAGCAATTCCTTATTTCCGCGAGGATAGAACTGAACAAGTTCTCTCGGATCAAAACAGGCATGGGTTACATTGCATCTTCCTCCTCCTGAAACTTTTACTTTTTGCAGGACATCTGAATTTTGTTCGAGAATGGTAATTTTATATTGGCTTTCGTCAAGATTTGCTGCACAGAAAAATCCTGCTGCACCGCCTCCGATAATGATAATTCGTTTCATAGTTTTATTAATCTTATGCGCAAGATTATTTTTACAAAACTACAATTTTTATAAACCATCTTATTTGAGTAATTTTGAAGAATATAATTTTTGAACTTTAAAGTTTAAATTATGAGAATAATTTAAGTTATTTTAATCTCCGATTTTTATTATCCATCCAGTTTGTCATTCTGTAGGAATCTCGACTGAGTTATTGAATAATATCGCTTAGATTCCTACGGAATGACAGTAAGGAGGTTAAAATTTTAAATACCAATTAAAAATCATTATTAAAAATAAAATTTAAATGATATTCTACCATAAATTCGAAGTACGTTGGAGCGATCTTGATGCCAACAAACATTTAGCAAATTCATCTTATGTTCAATACTGTGCTCAGACCAGAATGGCTTTTATGAAGCTTGAAAAAATGGGAGTTACACAAATGAGCCGTTGGGGAATTGGACCTGTTATTATGCATGAAAGGTTTTCTTTCTTTAAAGAAATTTTTGCGGATCAGACCGTTATTGTAAGTCTGGAAGTGGATGCCTGTGCAGATGATTGTTCTATTTATCGTTTTGTTCACAAATTTTATACTCCTGAAGGAGAGCACTGTGCAACTTCTGAAGCAACAGGAGTTTGGATCGATACGATGTTGAGAAAAATGACAACTCCGCCGGATGATGTAGTAGAAGCGATCAATAAATATAGAACTGAAAATACAGTAGTTCTGACGAGAGAAGATTTTAAAAAATTGCCTTTCCGTCCTGAAAATATTGATCCGTCGGCGTTCAATTAAATACATGGTAAGCGATAAATGATTTTTGATGATATAAAGTATCTTTAACGATCGTTTATCATTTATCAAAATCAATTATACTAAAAGATATGTTTGAAGATAAATCACAGGAATTAACACCCATTTCCAAATTAGGAGAATTTGGGTTAATAAAACATTTGACAGAACATTTTCCTTTATCCAATGAATCTTCGGAACTTGGAGTAGGAGATGATGCGGCAATTATCAATCCTGAAAATAAAAAAATAGTTATTACAACAGATGTTTTGGCAGAAGGAGTGCATTTCAATTTAGGATATGTTCCTTTGAAGCACTTGGGTTATAAAGCAGTTGTGGTAAACCTGAGCGATGTTGCAGCAATGAATGCAACGCCAACACAGATTTTAGTTTCTCTGGCTGTTTCCAACCGTTTTCCGGTAGAAGCATTAGAGGAATTGTATGCCGGAATTCAAGCGGCTTGCGGAAGATATAAAGTAGATTTGATAGGAGGTGATACCACAAGCTCGAATGCTGGTCTTGTGATGAGTATCACAGCAATCGGATTGGAGAATGAAGAAAATATTGTCAAAAGAAGCGGTGCAAAACCAAACGATCTTCTTGTCGTATCAGGAGATTTGGGAGGTGCTTATATGGGACTTCAGATCTTAGAAAGAGAACACGCTGTTTTCTTAGCCGATCCAAATATGCAGCCTGAAATGGAAGGCTACGATTATATTCTGGAAAGACAGTTAAAGCCTGAAGCAAGAACGGATGTGAAAGGAATTTTAGAGCAATTGGATATTAAACCAACTTCTATGATCGATATTTCAGATGGTTTGGCTTCGGAAATTCTGCATCTTTCTGATCAGTCGAAAGTAGGTTTCAGACTGTATGAAGAGAAAGTTCCTATGGATAATCTTACGATTGCTACGGCAGATGATTTTAATTTGAATCCTGTGATGGCAGCTTTGAGCGGAGGTGAAGATTATGAATTGTTGTTTACCATTTCGCCAAACGATTTTGATAAGATCAAAAATCATCCGGATTTCACCATTATTGGTCATGCTGTAGAGAAAGAAGAGGGTAATTTTATGGTGGCAAGAGGTTCTAATCAATTGGTTGCTTTAACGGCGCAGGGTTGGGATGCTTTTTTAGGAAATCAGCAAGAATAGATTTTTTTTAATTAAAATAAAAATACCCCATTCATTGAAATGGGGTATTTTGTTTATAGTTAATAATCCTCTTCTTTTAGAACAAAATTTATTGTTACAGGACATATAAAAGCGTAAAGCATAGGTCTTCCGTTAGCTTCTGCGGGTTTCCATTTTCCTTTATTTTTTATTTTGTGAAATGCAGCTAATATAAAAGTATTAATAACAGCATTTTTACCTTTTACTTTAGCGTCATACACATATCCTTTTGAATCTACTGCAACAATTAATCTTGCTGTATAAGAGAAATTTTTCTGAATATCCAATAAAGTAAGATTCTCAGAATAAGCAGAACGTAAAAGAGCTTTGAATTGTTCTTCGCCCAACTCAAATTCAGGTTGTTTTGTAACCGGAGGATTGGAAGGAGGTGGATATTCTGTAATTCCTTTTTGTTCTTCTAAAGATATTTTTTCTAAAGTCTTATTGTATGACAAAACTTTTTCATCCAGAATTAGCTGTTCCTGTTTATATCTTTCAACTGTTTCTTTCGGAAATTTTTTCAGAAGAGTTTTTATTTTTTTGTTGTAAACATCATCTGCTTTCTGAAATTCTTCTACTTGAGAATAGCCTAATACAAAAGATAATAAAAGAAATAAAACTAAGAGTTTCTTCATACGTATTAAACTTTCGCAATATTCAAAATAACCTCCATTGCTTTTTGCATACTTTCCAACGCAACATATTCGTAAGGTCCGTGGAAATTGATTCCTCCTGCGAAAATATTCGGACAAGGCAATCCCATGTATGATAATTGTGCTCCGTCTGTTCCTCCTCTGATCGCTTTAATTTTAGGTTCTATTCCTGCTTCTTTCATCGCTGCAGCCGCAAGATCGATGATGTGCATTTTTCCTTCAAATTGTTGCTTCATGTTTCTGTACTGTTCTTTAATCTCAACTTCGGCAGTTCCTTCACCATGTTTTTGATTAAATTCAGCTACTTTTTCTTCCATGAATTTTTTTCTTGCTTCAAATTTATCCGCATCATGATCACGGATAATATATTGAAGTTTAGCTTCGGAAATATCTGCATTTAGGTCCATTAAATGGTAGAATCCGTCAAAACCTTTAGTCGTAGCCGGAGTTTCGTTAGCAGGAAGCGTTTGAGCAAATTCAGAAGCCAATAAAGCGGCATTAATCATTTTTCCGTAGGCATAACCTGGGTGAACGCTCAATCCGTGAATTTTTACCACAGCTCCTGCTGCGTTAAAGTTTTCATATTCCAGTTCTCCAACTTCTCCGCCATCCATAGTATAAGCGAATTCAGCTCCAAATTTAGCAACATCAAATTTGTGTGCGCCTCTTCCGATTTCTTCATCAGGCGTAAATCCAACCGCGATTCTTCCGTGCTTAATTTCCGGATGAGCGATTAAATATTCAGCAGCTGTTACAATTTCTGCGCAACCTGCTTTGTCATCGGCACCAAGAAGCGTTGTTCCGTCTGTCGTGATCAACGTTTGACCGATATATTTTTTTAAACTTTCAAATTTTGAAGGAGATAACTTGAAACCTGTTGTTTGATTTAATAATAAATCACTTCCGTCATAATTTTCCCAAACCTGAGGATTTACATTTTCTCCACTGAAATCCGGTGACGTATCATAATGTGAAATAAATCCAATCGTTGGTTTGTCATCATTTTCAAGGTTGGAAGGGACATATCCCATGATATAACCGTTATCATCAATCGATACCTCTTCAAGACCGATCGTTTTCAGCTCTTCAGTAATGTATTTTGCGATGTCCCACTGTCTTTCCGTAGAAGGGGTTGTTTCGCTTTCTGCGTCACTTGTTGAGTATATTTTTACGTAATTAAGAAAACGGTTCAGTAACTTTTCTTTCCACACTTGGTTGAATTCTATTGTACTCATTATTAGTATAAATTTCCGGCAAAGTTAGCAAATTTGATGCTCAGAATAATTTATTTGGAGATGAATATCAGCTATTGAAATTTTAAATCGGACATAAACATTTGAGAATCAAAATAATGTTAGATTTGTATGTATCTAAGATGAAATTATTTAGTTTTATTATATTTGAGAAAATCTAAACGTAAAAATGTTTCTTACTGAATGTCCACGTGATGCAATGCAGGGTTGGGGAGAATTTATCCCTACCGACAAAAAAATAGATTATATCAACTCTTTAATGGATGTTGGTTTTGATGTATTGGACTGTCTGAGCTTTGTATCTCCAAAAGCAATTCCTCAAATGGCCGACTCTGATGAGGTTGCTGAAAATATTGATAAATCCCGTTCCAATACGAAAGTCTCTGCTATTGTAGCCAATTACAGAGGTGCCGAAAAAGCTTTGAAGCATCAATCGGTAGATATTATCGGGTTTCCGTTTTCTATTTCTGAAACTTTCCAGCATAGAAATACGAATAAAAACCAGGAAGAAGCTTTTAATGAGATCATTAAAATGCTTGAGCTTGTAAAAAGTGAAAACAGACAACTGAACATTTATTTTTCCATGGCCTTTGGAAATCCTTATGGAGAAATGTGGAAATGGGAAGATGTAGATTTTTGGGCACAACGATTTTCAGAAATAGGAGTAAAAGATATTTTACTTTCTGATACAACAGGAGTTGCAACTCCGGAAACCATTGCTCTTTTATTTGAAAAAATACCGTCTAAATATCCTGAAATTAATTTTGGAGGGCATTTTCATAACCGATACGAAGATTCTTATTCAAAATTAAAGGCTGCTTATGATAAAGGCTGTACAAGATTTGACAGCGCGATCAAAGGAATCGGAGGCTGTCCGATGGCGAAAGATGATTTGGTAGGAAATATGCCGACTGAGCAGGTCATCAACTTTATGAGTGTAGAAAAAGTAAATCATAAACTGAATTTATTAAATTTCGAAAGCTCTTATAATAAAGCGAAGGATATTTTTCATTTTTAATAAATATCTTTTTAAACTAAACAATAAAAAATCAATAGAAGCGGACTTTAGTCCGCTTTACTTTTCAAAAATCAAATTGATTTTAGCCAAAACATATTTCAAATCAAACAAAAAATCAACAATATGTCACCAATAATAACTCCTTCCGAATTAAAAAATTTTCCAACCGATAACCTAATTATCTTAGATGCAAGAGTAGGAAAAGATGTCTACCAAAATTATTTGAATAAGCACATTAAAGGAGCGAGATTCATCGATTTGGATAAGGATTTGGCGGATATTGGAGAAGATGCTGCTTTTGGCGGAAGACATCCTCTTCCAAGTGTTGAAAAATTTGCAGAAACACTTTCTAGCCTTGGAGTTTCAGAAGATTCTCATCTTGTCGTTTATGATGATAAAAACGGATCGAATGCTGCGGCAAGAGCTTGGTGGATGCTGAAATCTTTTGGGTTTGAAAATGTGCAGGTTTTAGATGGCGGATTTCAAGGTACTGAAAAAGAAGGCTTAGAATTTTCTTCAGGTGAAGAAACTTTTGAAAAAACTGAATTCATAAAAAAAGAGAATTGGCTTCTTCCTACTTCGGAGCTGGAAACGGTTGAAAATGAATTAACAAACCATTCTTCAACGGTAATTGATGTAAGAGATGCTTACCGTTATAAGGGAGAATCTGAACCGATCGATTTAGTGGCAGGTCATATTCCGGGAGCGATCAATATTCCTTTTTCTGAAAATCTTGATGAAAAAGGAAATTTTCTGAAACCTGAAGTTTTAAAAGAAAAATATTTGAAATTACTGGAAGGAAAGCCTGAAAACCTGATCATTCATTGTGGTTCCGGAGTTACGGCTTGTCATACCATTTTAGCACTGGATTATGCAGGTTTTAAAATCCCGAATTTATATGTAGGCTCTTGGAGTGAATGGAGCAGAAGAGAAGGAAAAGAAATTGCAAGAGAAGCTTAAATAATAACGTTCTGCTTGTCATTCTGACGGAGGAAGAATCTAAAGTATTTATAGAGATTCTTCATTCCGCTGCCGCTTCATTCCGAATGACAAAGAGAATTTCATTGAATAAAAGATAAAATAAAAGGCTGTCAAATAAATTGGCAGCCTGTTTTATTTTAATTCGAAATTAAAGCATTCCCAGCTCAAATTTCGCTTCTTCACTCATCATATCCTTGTTCCAGCTTGGCTCGAAAGTAAGCTCTAAATCGACACTTTTTACGTTTTCTACTTCTGCTACTTTGTCTTTTACCTCCTGAGGAAGGGTTTCTGCAACCGGACAGTTCGGAGTCGTAAGTGTCATGATAATTTTTACATCGGCATTATCAGAAATCTGTACGTCGTAAACAAGCCCCAATTCGTAGATGTCTACAGGAATTTCAGGATCATATACTGTTTTTAATACGCTAATGATTTCTTCACCGATGTCAGCAATCTGATCGTCTGTAAATTTCATTTTTTAATCTAAATTGATATACCTTTTCAACAAATCTTCCTGACGCATACGCCGGAAAATATTTGCCAAAGTTAAGACATCTTTTTCACAATAGTCAACTATTCTTTGCAAGTCTTTCTCTATGTAGTAAATTGATGAAACCATTGAGCCGTCAATATCATCTTTCGGGGTAGGAATTCCGAACACATGAGCCAATAATTCTAGGGAAACAAAACTTTTATAATCTCCGAATTTCCACAGTTCCATCGTATCTATATGAGGAATTTCCCAGGGCTTTTTTCCAAACATTTGGAACGGGATAGGAGGCTGTATTCCGTTGATTAAATATCTTCTCGCAATCCATGGGAAATCAAATTCTTTACCGTTGTGGGCACAAAGAATAACTTCCCGTAATCTTGGACTGTTAAAGATTTCACCAAACTCAAGAAGTAATTTCTTTTCGTCATGATCTGCAAAACTTTTGATTTTCAGCGTGTCGTTTTTTTCGAGCATTCCGATGGTGATGCAGATAATCTTTCCAAATTCTGCCATGATTCCTGCTCTTTCAGGATAAAATTCCTCTGCAGAAATTTCCTCTTTTCTCTGAAATCTTGTTTTTTTATCCCAAAGCATTTGGTCGGTTTCGGGCATCTCTTCCCATGTGCTGAATTCCGGAACGGTTTCAATATCAAGGAATAAGATTCTCTCTAAAGGTATGTTTTTTATCATTTGGTGTTTATTTTATAATCAAAATAGGGGTTGTCAGAATAATAAGATGTTTTTCTGATCATATTAAAGTTTAGCCAACCTGCATTCCGTTTATTGTTGGTAATGATGTTGTTAAAAGCGTTACGTCTTTAGAATCTTCACCATACACTCCTAAAACAAGACATTCACTGAAAAAATTGGCGATCTGCTTCTTCGGAAAATTAACAACAGCTAAAATCTGCTTTCCTATAAGTTCCTCTTTCTTGTAGAGTGTAGTGATCTGTGCTGAAGATTTTTTAATTCCTAAGCTCCCAAAATCTATTTCTAGCTGATAGGATGGGTTTCTGGCCTTTTCAAAATCATTTGCTGAAATAATGGTTCCGCATCTTATATCTATTTTTTCAAAATCTGTCCAGGAAATTTCAGGCTTTATCGTCATAATAATATACTGATTAATTGTTCTATTTCTTTTTTCTGTGCGGCATATTTTTGTTGCAGTTCCGAGTTTTCTCCCATTCTTCTGTAATACTCAAATGCTTTGTCGGCAAAGATTTTCTTATGAAAATCTGAGGCATTCGGAATTTTAGGAAAAACCTTATGGAAAAGCATTTCGTAATAGGCCTGAAATTCTCTTTCATTTTTATCCTCAACAGTGTTTATTGAAGATTTTTGTCTTACGTGAAGCATTTCGTGAGCAATTACGTTTAAAACGAGATTTAGGTCAAAATCAAATAAATTCGGCGGAATCATCACTTTTTGAGGTTCTCCTAATTCTCCTTCAGTGATCAGAAGGAATAAGTTGGGAATCGCTTTCCGAAGGCCAAATCCTGCAAAGTTTTCATGCTCCAGATCAAAAGAATAGAGCAAATATTTTGCGGCATCAATGACTTGGTCATTTTCTTTATAGGCGTTCAAATGTAATCTGACCTGATCGAAATCCATTTCAAAAAATATGTTTTAACAAATGTATTAAAATAATGAAACTTAGAAAAATACATAGGATGAAAATTAATTCAATTGAAAGTCAGTGTTTTATGATTTTTAATATGAATTTCTGCCAATTTTCATGCAAGATTTTCTAAAAACAGGATTTATATAAATGAGTACTCCAATGAATAATGTATAATGCTAAAAAATTAAAAAGAATGAAGAAATTAACAGTACTTAAATCGCTAATGATTGCCATAATTGCATTTTTAGGATTCTCCTTAACGTCATGTAATGATGATAAATATGAACTGATTCCTTTGACTTTGAGTGATGTAAACGGTAGCTACAGAGCGAGACTGGTGACTTCACAGGGAGGAAATTTCAATGAAAAGATTATTGAATTTAAAGCGAAAGATTCGATTATTACCTTCAATGATTTTCCGGTAAATGAAATTGTAAAATCAGTTGTGAAAGATCCGGTAAAAGCCAATGCAGCTATCGCAAGTTTAGGAAAAATTGAATATAAACTGAATTATACCTCAAAATTGAATACAGAGCAGAACGTAGTGGAATTAACCTTTGATGCTAAAGTATTGAATTTACAGATTCCGGTAGACGGAACGGTTAAGAATACAGTAATAAGATTGGTTACAAAGC
Source organism: Chryseobacterium tagetis (assembly GCF_016735585.2). Lineage (GTDB taxonomy): Bacteria > Bacteroidota > Bacteroidia > Flavobacteriales > Weeksellaceae > Chryseobacterium > Chryseobacterium tagetis. The sequence goes on along the minus strand of NZ_JAERSE020000002.1, from coordinate 488,274 downwards.
AAAAAGGCTTTTTTGTAGGGTATGACTGGTCGATGAGATTTGCTCTGGAAGCAGACAAAATAATGGTTGACGGAGTTGAACTTACTCCTTATGAAGTCATAAAATATGAGATTCCAATTAGTATTAAGAATTAAAAGAATGAATAATTAATGAAAATAGGCAGAACCTCGAATTGAGGTTGCCTATTTTTGCCTGCTGAAAATCAATACGTAAACAAAGCTGCTATTGAAAATAGTGAATGGAAGAAAATAAAGAGCAGATTTTGATATCCCGCCTTTTGAAAAAGGAAGAAGCGGCCTGGAAAGAACTTTTCGGAGTGTATTCAGGTGGTCTTTCCTATGTCTGTTCACGATATATTATTGATAGGGAAGATGTTCATGATGTTTTGCAGAACAGTTTTGTTCAGATGTTCCGTTCGATCGAATCTTTTGAATACAGAGGAAATGGCTCTTTGAAAGCGTGGATCACCAGAATTGTGGTCACAGAATCTTTAAAGCATATAAAGAAGAATCCTGATTTGAAAACGGTTTCAGATGATTTTGAAATTGTGGATGAGCAGAGTGATGAAGGTCCGGATCTGGAAGAAATTTCACAAGATACCATCATGACGATGATCCGTTCTCTTCCGGATGGTTACAGAACGGTGTTCAATCTCTATGTTTTTGAGAAGAAAAGCCATAAAGAAATAGCGGAGATGCTGGGAATTGCAGAAAACTCTTCCGCCTCCCAATTTCACAGAGCAAAAACAATGCTTGCCCAGAAAATAAAAGAATATAAAATGTCTAAAACAGCGCACTATGAGTAATAATGAATGGCTAAATGATTTGCGCAGGAAAATGGAAGATCATACAGAAGATGTTCCGGATGGATTGTGGGATGATATAAGAAACGAATTGTTTGTGGAAGATAAGACGGAGACTATTATTCCTCTTATGATGAGCGATGATCTGAAAGCGCAGGATAAAGCCGGTTCAAAAATGAATCATAAACCTCTACTTTATCGTATCTGTGGCGCTGCGGCAGCTATTGTTTTATTCTTTATTGTGGGCAGGCTACTTGTTTTTAATGATAAAAAAGAAGCCGTAAATGTTGTTCAGACAAAAGAAAGTTCTTCGAAAATACCCTCTTCTGTTCACCAATCAGATGAAATTTATTTTGAGAAAGAAACAGGCTTAGAGAAAAATGACACGGATGGTTTGAATCATCATTTTACTGTAAAAAATCTGAATAAGGATTCTGATAAAACAGAAAAATCAGAAGTAGAAAAGAACACTGAAAATCAAAAATCCAATTTAGAGAGTGATCAAACTCAATATGCGCAAAACGCTTCTCCAGAACAACATGAGAATACTGAAATAAAGCGGGTAGATGAAGAAATCGAAATGTATGAGCTTCTTACCAAAGAAGAAAGGGAGAAAAAACAAAAATTAAAAGAGGCCGAAAAAATAAAGCTGGCAAAGAACAACAATAAAAAATCGTGGGCAATAGGATTGCTTACAGGCAATACAGCTTCCAGTTCAACAGAGCAGTTTCCGGGATATGCAACTTTGAACGGAATGACATTGAGTTTGCCTGAAATCTGGAGCTCAGAGTATGAAGAAAATCCTTTAATGGCAATTCTGTTGGCCAATCAGGATAAAAAGGTAGATGCAAAAATTAAGCATAAAACACCTGTCACTTTTGGAGCTTCTGTTTCTAAAAAAATCGGTAAAAAATGGTCTGTTGGTACGGGAGTGAACTACACTAAACTTTCGGCAGAGCTTACTTCAGGAAGTGGATCGAATTTTATAAGGAGTGAGCAAAGTATTCATTATGTGGGAATTCCGATGCAAGTCAATTATAACGTGATTCAAAAAGGATCGTTTACGGGATATATTACAGCAGGAGGATTGATCGAAAAAGCAGTTTCGGGAGATATCAAAACTCAATATATCGTTGATGGAACTGTAAAAGAGGAATCCAAAGAAAAAATAGATGAAAAACCTGTTCAGATATCAGTAAACACAGCGGTAGGACTTCAATTGAAAGTCATAAAAAATATCGGAATTTATGCAGAGCCGGGAGTAAGCTATCATTTTAAGGACAACAGTTCATTACAGACTATTTATAAAGAAAAGCCTCTGAACTTCAATATAAAGTTCGGAATCCGGATTATCATAGATTAAATAATATCTCATATAAATCATTAAACAGAGGAACTATAAAAATATAGGTCCTGAATAAATACGTCTGAATTTTATATGAAAAAATACCCGTAAAACTCATTAAATAGTATATATATGAAATTAAAATTAATTTTTTTAACAGTTCTTTTTTCCTGTTTTTTTATTGTAAAATCACAGCAGTGTACCCCAACGATTACAAGTCCGAGACTGGGAACAATGTTCGCGGATAAAGTTGTTTTTTGTACCACAGAGACAGAAACATTATCGACACAGGCGTACGGAAGTTATCAATGGTATAAGCAGATGTGGGATTGGCAAACGCCTAATCCGAATCCGTGGGTGGCAATTCCCGGAGCAACCTCACAATCTTTAACGATCAACGGTTCTGCAGATATGCTGTATTATTTTAAAGTAGAAGTTACAGGAACTGACTGTACGGCACAAAGCGATCCGATTCTGGCAGATGGGTATGCTTATGGTCTTCCGTTCCTGATTGCCAATTTTACACCGGGAACTTATGAAGAGGTCGCGCCGGGAGAATACAATGTTTGCTCAGGGGCATCGGTAGTTTTTGAGAACGGTTTTCCCATTGTATATGGTCTGCATACTTGGTTCAAATGTGTTCCCGGAAGTAATCCGCCGTCACCTACAGATCCGTGTATTGTCAATGGAGCAACAGGAGACTCTTATACGGCTACAACATCCGGAAAATATGGATTCTATGCCTGTACGGAATATTGTCCGGATATGTGCGAAATGTTAAGCGATATGGCCTTTATACAGCTTAATTTTGGAAACTGGAGCTTTTGTAATCTGGGAACCGGTGATGTAGAACCTAAAGAAAATAATTTGAGTATTCATCCCAATCCGACGACCCAATTTTTATACATAGGAAAAGAATCGGAAAAATATACTGAGGTTTCGATCATCGATATGTCCGGAAGATTGATATTACAAAAGAAGGATCACAAATATACTGAAGCCATCGATGTGAATGCTTTGTCTGCAGGGACTTATCTTGTGGTTTCTAAAAATACGGAAGGAAAAACATACAAAAATAAGTTTATCAAAAAATAAATTTCTCTGAGCTTGAGAAACGGGTTTTTTCAAATAGTTAGTTGGAAACGGTGCAAAAAATTGTACCGTTTTTTTATTTAATGCTCCTGATAATAAGTTATTTGTCCCGATAATTTTATTCTGTAAATAATCAGAATTCATAGAATTAAATCAGGAAATCTTTTTACATTTACATCAAAACACAAATATGCTGATTAAAATTTATGGAAGCGCAATTCATGGAGTTGCAGCACAGACTATTACTATTGAAGTCAATATAGATACAGGAGGAATAGGGTATCATTTGGTAGGACTTCCCGATAACGCGATCAAAGAAAGCAGTTACAGAATATCGGCCGCACTTAAGAATGTAGGATATAAAATCCCCGGAAAAAAGATTACGATTAATATGGCTCCTGCAGATCTCCGTAAAGAAGGTTCTGCTTACGACCTGAGTATTGCTATCGGAATTTTAGCCGCATCCGATCAGATTCTTGCGCAAGATATTCAGGATTATATCATCATGGGAGAATTGTCTCTGGATGGCAGTTTGCAACCTATAAAAGGCGTGTTGCCAATAGCGATTCAGGCAAGGGAAGAAGGCTTTAAAGGAATTATACTTCCCAAACAAAATACCCGTGAAGCAGCCATTGTCAATAATCTGGACGTGTATGGAGCAGAAAACATAAAAGAGGTCATTGATTTTTTTAATGAAGGAAAAGCTTTAGAAAAAACCGTTTTAGATACCCGGAAAGAATTTCAGGATAAAATCAATATGTTTCCGTTTGATTTCTCAGAAGTAAAAGGGCAGGAATCCGCTAAAAGAGCGATGGAGGTTGCTGCAGCAGGAGGTCATAATATTATTTTAATTGGTCCACCCGGAAGTGGTAAAACCATGCTGGCAAAAAGAGTTCCCAGTATTTTGCCTCCTTTAACGCTGAAAGAAGCTTTAGAAACAACTAAAATTCATTCTGTTGCAGGAAAAATGGGTGCAGAAACTTCATTAATGACAGTTCGTCCGTTCCGATCACCTCATCATACTATTTCGGATGTTGCATTAGTCGGAGGCGGCAGTTATCCGCAGCCGGGAGAGATTTCACTGGCCCATAACGGGGTTTTATTTTTAGATGAAATGCCAGAATTTAAACGGACGGTGCTGGAAGTTATGAGACAGCCGCTGGAAGATCGGGAAGTAACTATTTCAAGAGCAAAGTTTACGGTAAATTATCCTTCGAGCTTTATGCTGGTTGCTTCAATGAATCCCAGTCCGAGCGGATTTTTCCCTGATGATCCGAATAATACTTCTTCTGTTTTTGAAATGCAGCGGTATATGAATAAACTTTCAGGACCATTGCTGGATAGAATTGATATTCATATTGAAGTACAGAAAGTAGAGTTTGAGCAGTTGGCAGAAAAAAGAAAAGGTGAAAAAAGTGAAGTGATAAGAAAACGGGTACTTGTAGCACGCGAAATTCAGAATGAGCGATATAAAGATTTGAAAATAAGTTATAATGCTCAAATGGGTTCTAAAGAACTGGAGCAATTTTGCGAGCTGGATGAGGTTTCATTTAACTTAATAAAAATGGCCATGGAAAAATTAAATCTTTCAGCAAGAGCGTATGACAGAATTTTGAAAGTAGCCAGAACGATTGCCGATCTTGAGGTTTCGGAAAATATTCTTTCACATCACATTTCTGAAGCCATACAGTATAGAAGTCTTGACCGGGATTTTTGGAAGATTTAAATTCCCTTCTTACCATTTAGAATCATCTGGATCATTTTTATCTTCCTGTTTTCTCTGGTTTCAGGTTTTTTGGCTTCTTCAATCCAGCGGATATATTCTTTTCTGTGGGTATAGCTCATCTTGTCAAATAAGAATTTCGCCTCTTGATTTTCATTAAAGATAATTACGATATCATCTGCTATTTCTACGGTTCTTTCTTCTTTATCCTCCACTAAAGAAACGGTTACACTGTCGCCAAATGTTTTGTTTAATTGCTTTCTGACGGCCTGTGTCAAACCTAAAATAGGGCAGTCGGATTTCATTTTTACCAGACTTCCACGATATTCCACTTTATCATCAAAAAGGGCTTTTATTTTTACCTGTCCTTTTTTATTGAAAAGTTCTTCTGTAGAAAACGGAAATTTCACAAACGCGGCGTTCATGTCTGCGTTTTGTTGTATAATAGCAGTAAACTGAATGGTCTTATTTTCCATCTGAAATATTCTAAAGTTGAGCTCAAAAATAAAAAAAACCGTGAAACATACATTTCACGGTTTATAAAATTATAATCAGATACGATTATTTTTTCTTAGTTTTTGTAGGAGGAGTTGTTGTTCCTGAGTTTTTTGTTTTTGTATCTGCAGGGGTGTTCTCATCTCTTACAAGTTTTAGCTCGTCAACAATTCTTCTTGCTCCGGCATATTTGTCGATTGTCCAAAGAACGAAACGAACGTCTACGTTGATTGTTTTTTGCCATTCTTGTTCAAAAACGATATCACCGCTTAATGCTTCGCTATTTCCGTCAAAAGCAATACCAATAAGGTTACCGTCTGCATCAATTACTGGAGAACCAGAGTTACCACCGGTAATATCATTGTTTGAAAGGAAGTTTACAGGCATATATCCTTTAGCATCTGCATATTGTCCGAAATCTTTTAGGTTGTAAAGGTCGATCACTCTTTGCGGAAGATCAAACTCTTCATCTCCTTTTTTGTATTTTCCTACTAAACCTGTCATGTCAGTATAGTAGTTATCAGTTACACCGAAATAATTTCTGTCTGTTCTGATTGGTAATTTATCTACTGTTCCGTAAGTTAATCTCATTGTAGAGTTAGCATCCGGATAGAATTTTTTCTCAGGCATCGCTTTCATAAGACCCGCTAAGAACATACGGTTGTTTTTCGCGAAATTATCATCTACTTTAGAATAGCTTTCAGCTACCAGTTTCTGGTCAGCGATTACACCGTTTGCGATTTTCCAAAGCTGATCTGCATCAAGCTTTAAAGCATCCGGATTCAACAAGAAGTTTGTTGCAGATGTTTTGTTTGCGAAAATAGAAGAATATGCTACATTAGAAAGGTTTTTAGCATCCAGTCCGAAGATGGTAGCAGAACCTACACTTTTATTAGTTACTCTTGCCTGGTAAAGAGTTACCATAGAACTTAGCATTTCACCTTCCAAAGAAGGGTTGAAGTTTTCATAAGCCGCTTTAAGCGCAGCTTCTGTTTTAGCTTTCATAGCAAGTCTTCCTGCCATATCCTGAGCAGCATAGGCTTTAAGTACATTTCCTACCTGTAGAGCTAAGCTGATGTATTTTGCATTTCTTGTAAGCTGAGAAGCGTAATTTCTTTCAACGTTTCTATCAGAAACCTGCTTGTAATAAGCGTCGATATCTTCTAAAACTCCGTCATAATCTTCGTTTCCAGCTTGCATAGACCAAACTCTGTACGTTTTTTCGATATTCTGCTTGTCAGAGATTGTTCCGTTTTTTTCAACAGCATCAATAGTTCCCTGTCTGTTTTTCCAGTAGTTAGCTACAGAAGCATATTGAGAAGCGTAGTTCAGCTGAGTTGCTTTGTCTTTATCCATATACTTCTTCATAACATCCATTGCTAATTTAGAAGCTTCTACCCAAGCCGGATAATCTTTGTTTACCATCTGCTGGATTCCATAAGATGTTAAATAACGGTTCGTTCTTCCAGGATATCCTAAGATCATAGAGAAATCACCTGGCTTCACTCCTTTAAGAGAAACCGGTAAGAAATGCTTAGGCTTCAATGGTGTGTTGCTTGGAGAAAACTCAGCAGGATTTCCTGCAGCGTCTGCATATACTCTGAAAACAGTAAAGTCAGCAGTGTGTCTTGGCCATTCCCAGTTATCAGTATCTCCACCGAATTTTCCTAATGATGATGGTGGTGCACCTACTAATCTGATATCTTTGTAATCTTGGTATACGAAATAATAGAATTCATTTCCGTTGAAGAAATCTCTTACCACTACAGTGTATTTTCCGTTTTCAGAGTTTTCTGTCTGGATTGCTTTAGTTTCAGCATCAATAACAGCTTTTCTCTCTGCTCCGGTCATTTTATTATTTAGCTTAGAATTGATTCTTTGCGTAGCATCATCCATTCTTACTAAAAATCTAACATACAGATCTTTTGCATTGAATTCGTCTTTCTGTTTCATTGCCCAGAAACCATTTTTTAAATAGTCTTTTTCCGGAGTAGAAGCAGCGGCAACTGCGCCATAACCACAGTGGTGATTGGTAAAGATAAGACCTTTATCAGAAACGATCTCTCCAGTACAGAAACCACCGAAACTTACGATAGCATCTTTTAAGCTGGAATTATTAACTGAATAAATTTCTTCAGGAGTCAAATGCAAACCTTCTTTTTGCATGTCAACACCATTAAGTCTTTTGATGAGCATTAAGAGCCACATCCCCTCATCTGCCCTCATTTGAGCAAAGCTCAATAAGAAAGTGAATAGTAGAAGTATTCTTTTCATTTTATAAAATAATTTTTGTGTCGCTAATTTACTAATTTTTACGATATTCTGTCCCGGATTGGTATGAAAATGGGTGTAGCTTTCATATGAGAAAGATATTCGTTTCAGTTTTGACGGTTTTGTTTTTAGGAATCCTGTTCAATTGTACTTCTGCTACAAAGCAAAACACAGCGATAAATACTCCTGAATATCACATCCAAAGACAATGGATGCTTGTTTCTTTTGAGAATTTTACTAAAGCTGATTTGATGAAGAATAAAGCTGAAATTAATTTGACAGGAAAACAGGAAGAGGGAAAAATCCGTGGTGGAGCTTACATGGGATGTAACAGCATGTCTTTTTCTGCTGAATTTAAAAATAACGGAAATGTGAAAATTTTAGCGTTATTATCTACCATGAAAGCTTGTCAGAATATGGAACTGGAGAATGAATTTCAGAAAAAATTTGAACACATGACAAAATATAAAGTGGAAGGTCATTTTCTTACATTGTCTGATGATAAAGGAAATTCTATGAAGTTTGTAGCGTCCGATTGGGATTAAATAGCTTAAAAATATAAAAAAGGAAAAGTTCGCATATGGGCGGACTTTCTTCTTTTGTTGAAAAATCCAAATGAGTTACTCTTTGTCAGAAATAGTTTTCAAAGATTCATTTTGTTTTTTTTCTTAAAAAATGGTAACTTGTAAATCTCATAAACATAGATAGAATTTAATGTTAGAAAAGAAAGAACATAATTACGAAAAAGCGGTTTTGGTAGGAGTGGTGACTCAGCATCAGGATGAAGAAAAGCTACAGGAATATATGGATGAGCTGGAGTTTTTGGCCTATACAGCAGGAGGTACAGTAGACAGACGCTTTACTCAAAAATTAACACAGCCGGATTCTAAAACCTTCATTGGAAGCGGAAAGGCTCTGGAAATAAAAGAATACGTAAAAGAAAACGGAATAGGAACGGTAATTTTTGATGACGAATTGTCTCCTTCACAGCTTAAAAATCTAGAAAGAGAAATCGAAGTTAAAATTTTAGACAGAACCAATCTTATTCTCGATATTTTTGCTCAGAGAGCGCAAACCTCGTATGCAAGAACGCAGGTAGAATTGGCGCAGTATCAATATCTTTTACCTCGACTGACGAGAATGTGGACTCACTTGGAACGTCAGAAAGGAGGAATCGGGATGAGAGGTCCCGGTGAAACGGAAATCGAAACTGACAGACGTATCATCAGAGACAGAATCTCATTGTTAAAAGAGAAGCTGAAAACAATCGATAAGCAGATGGCAACACAGCGAAACAACCGCGGGAAAGTGGTGCGTGCAGCTTTGGTAGGATATACCAATGTCGGAAAATCTACTTTGATGAATGCTTTATCTAAATCTGAAGTTTTCGCTGAAAACAAACTGTTTGCAACCCTTGATACCACTGTAAGAAAAGTAGTGATCGGAAACTTGCCGTTTTTATTGACAGATACAGTAGGGTTTATCAGAAAATTGCCGACACAGCTTGTTGAATCATTCAAATCAACATTGGATGAGGTGAGAGAAGCGGATCTGTTGATTCATGTAGTGGATATTTCTCACGAAAGTTTTGAAGATCATATAGAATCTGTAAATCAGACGTTAATGGAGATCAATGCCCATCAGAAACCGATGATCATGGTATTCAATAAAATTGATGATTTCAGCTATGAGAAGAAAGATGAGGATGATCTGACTCCTTCGACCAAAAAGAATATCTCTCTGGATGAATGGAAGAACACCTGGATGGCAAAATCAAAATATCCAACAGTGTTCATTTCGGCGTTAACGAAAGAAAACTTCCCGGAAATGAAAAAGATGATCTACGATGAGGTGATGAAGATTCATATTTCAAGATTCCCTTACAACGATTTCCTTTTCGAGTATTTTGATAATGACGAGGAAGAAAACAATCAGTAATGAAATATATTTTTCTCCTTTATTGCTTAGTATTTTCGGTTTCCGGCTTTGGTCAGAAATCAAAAATTGATTTTAAGAATATTGAGAAAAACCTGAAAGATCCTAAATCTCCCTACAATTACGAAAAGCTTATTTTCAAATTCAAAGGATTACCTAAATCTTTAGATTCCATAGAAGCACAGCATCTTTATTACGGAAGAAACTTTAGAGATATTGTCTCGACAGAAGATGAAAGCTTTAAAAATCTTGCTGAAGCCTTCAAAAATAAAGATTGGGATAACAGTATTAGCTTAGGAAAAGCGCTTTATTACAAAGATCCTACTAATCTGGATGTGCTTCTGATCCTGTTGCGTTCTTACGATGCCAAACAGGATGTCAACAATTTTGTTCATCATTTAAGCCAGTTTAGGCTTTTAACCGATGCCATAAGAAGTTCCGGAGACGGAAAGACAGAAAAAACGGCATACAACGTCAATTCTATGGGCGATGAATATATTCTTTTGAATATGATGAATATTGGGCTGGATTATACTAGAAGCTCAAAAGAATTAAAAGACGGAATTCTGGATGCTTGGGAGAAAGAAAACAATAAAATATACATCAAAGTCCTGTATTTGGGCATTAACATAAAAAATTAAAAAACAGCTTAGTGGAGTTATACTATTCATTTTCAGCTTTAATCGTTTTAGCATCAATATTTGCATATCTGAATTACAGATTTCTTAAACTCCCAAGTACCATTGGGATCATGGTAATTGCCATTGTGGTTTCGATCATACTGGTTTTTTTTGGTGAGAATTTTCTTCCCAGAACTTTCGGACATCTTAATAATCTGATGAACAGTATTGACTTCACAGAAGTTCTGATGGGAGCAATGCTTAATTTCCTTCTTTTTGCAGGAGGTATCCATATCAACATCAATGATTTAAAAGAACAGTTGCGCCCTGTTGTCATATTTTCCACAGCAGGAGTGGTGATTTCAACATTTATTGTCGGTTTCGGTATGTTTTATCTGTTGCCTTTGGTAGGACTGCAAATGCCATTCATTTATTGTTTGGTTTTTGGGGCGTTAATTTCGCCTACCGATCCTGTAGCGGTTTTAAGTGTTTTAAAACAGGCCAATGTTTCTAAATCCTTAGAAACAAAAGTAGCCGGAGAATCCCTTTTTAATGATGGTATGGCGGTCGTTGTTTTTACCGTGGTATTGCAATTGGCAGTTGGAAAAGAAGTCGATTTAGGAATTGAAAATATTGGACTTTTATTGATAAAAGAAGCAGGAGGAGGATTGTTTTTAGGAGTTTTGCTGGGTTGGGTGACTTCCCGATTGATGAGAGAAGTTGATGATTATATTATTTCTGTTTTGGTGACGCTTTCTGTCGTAATGGGAGGTTATCTTATTGCAAGGCAAATGCATATTTCAGGACCATTAACGATGGTTGCAGCAGGATTGTTTATGGGGAATTTTAATGTGAGATTTAAAATGAAGTCCATAACACAGGATTATCTGATCAAATTTTGGGAGCTTATCGATGAGATTCTAAATGCAGTATTGTTCTTATTCATCGGTTTTGAGCTTTTAATGATTAAAGATCTGAAACATTTCATGGTCCCGGGATTACTGGCAATCGTGGTTGTTTTAATAGCCAGATTCATTTCCATTTGGGGACCTACGAAATTCATGTCTCTGAGAACCCGATTCAGTCCGCAAACAGTAAAAGTATTGGTTTGGGGAGGAATCCGTGGCGGAGTTTCTATTGCTTTGGCGATGTCTATTCCTAAAAGTGAGTACAGCGAAATTATTTTAAGTATTACTTATTGTGTTGTTGTATTCTCTATTGTTGTTCAGGGACTTACCATTGCAAAAGTGGCCAATCCGAAAAAGATAGAATCCGAAGAAAAAGAGCAGGAAAATATTACTTTAGATGAATCTCATTAATGTATTGCAAATAAGTGAGTAATATGGTTAAAGAAATTGAAGAAGCTCTTGCTGTTTTATCCATTCCTGAAAAAGCAGAGTTTTTCCCAAAATTCTTCAAAACCGGAAAAGGGGAGTATGGAGAAGGAGATCTGTTTTTAGGTGTGAAAGTTCCGGATCAGAGATCTGTGGCGAAAGAATATTATGCGAAGATTTCATTACAAGATTTAAGTATTTTACTTTCATCAAAATATCATGAACATCGGCTGACTGCTTTGTTTATGTTGATTTCTAAATTTGAAAAAACAAAAGATAAAGCGGTAAAAGATGAAATCATTGAGTTTTATTTAAACCATTTGCAGTATGTAAATAACTGGGATCTTGTGGACTCAAGCTGTTATAAAATTCTTGGGAGACATGCGTTTGAAAATCAGCAGGAAGAATTATTAAGAAAGCTTGCTGCTTCCGAAGAAATGTGGCATAAAAGAATTGCTGTTGTAGGAACAATGCATTACGTAAAAAAAGGCTCTTATGAGCTCACAAAAGAATTTGTAACTCAGAATTTAAAACATCCCCACGATTTGATGCATAAAGCAAACGGATGGCTGTTGAGAGAAATGGGAAATAAAAATGAACAGGAGCTGCTCGGTTATCTGAATCAATACTATAAAGAAATGCCGAGAACCTGTCTTCGATACGCGATTGAAAAGCTGGATGAAGACTTAAGGCAAGATTATCTAAAAGGAAAAATCTGATGGATTGTTTTTTTTGGAAGACGGTAACCCACTATTTTTTGCACCTGATTTTTCCGGGGATTATTGCTTTTGTGTTCTATCGTAAAGACTGGAAAAAAGTATATCTGATTCTCCTGGCTACCATGTTGGTCGATTTGGATCATTTATTTGCAAACCCAATCTTCGATCCGAATAGAGGAAGTATAGGCTTTCATTTTTTACATTCCTATTATGCGATTGCAGTATATTTCCTGATGCTTTTTTTTAAAGGAAATATAAGAATTATTGGTATCGGGCTTTTGTTCCATATGCTGACCGATTTTCAGGATTTTCATTGCTGGTGTCATTAAAACTGTATTATATTTTTATTCCGGTATTCCAAAATCTACTGTTTTTTCGTAATTTGTAGACACTTATGAAACTAAAAGAATTATTACATTATACCTACATTTTCCCCATTCTGGCAGTCGGATATTATTTTTCCGGTGTGCTGGGTAAAGGAATGATTTATGACATAATTGGAGGTGCTTTACTTATCGGGAGTGTTCTTTCAGCAGTGCATCACGCAGAAGTAGTGGCGCATAAAGTAGGAGAACCTTTCGGAACCATTATTTTAGCACTTTGTATTACGATCATTGAAGTTGCTTTAATTATCTCACTAATGGTTGCCGGAGGAGATCAGGCGATTACTTTGGCAAGAGATACTGTTTTTGCTGCCGTAATGCTTATTCTGAATGGTATTTTGGGGATTTGTATTCTGGTAGGAGGAGTGAAATATTATGAGCAGTTTTTTGCCAGGACTTCAGCTACGACTTATCTTGTAAGTATTGTTTCAATTCTTGTTCTCACATTAGTATTGCCTAATTTTACCTCAAGTGTTAACGGGCCATTTTATAATCAGGCGCAGCTTACTTTTGTTTCTATAGCATGCCTTGTGATTTATGGAGTCTTTTTAATGGTACAGACGGTAAGACACAGAAGTTACTTTATTATTCCGGAAGAACATCCGGCAGAGCTTTATATTCCCTCGTTGGCTAAGACTTTAACGAGTTTTGTATTTCTTGTAATCTGTTTAGCTATTGTTGTGATGATGGCGAAAGGGTTGTCTTCATCCATTGAAAATATGGTACAGAGTTTAGGAGCTCCTAAATCTTTGGTCGGTGTTATTATTGCTGCCGTTGTTTTGCTTCCTGAAGGTGTGGCTGCAATTAGAGCTGCAAAAAGCAACCAGATTCAGTCGAGTTTAAACCTCGCTTTAGGCTCTGCATTGGCAAGTATTGGATTAACGATTCCCGCAGTTTCGGTAGTTTGTATTATGTATGATATTCCTTTAGTGTTGGGACTAGATAAAAAAGATGTCATTCTGCTTTCCTTATCGGTATTTATTGTAATGCTTTCCTTAAGCAGAGGAAAAACAAATATTCTCTATGGGACGGTTTTATTGGTAAACCTTGCAGCGTATATTTTTACGGTAATTGTTCCTTAATTTTTATCAAAGCCTTCTTGCGAGCTCCATTTTAAAAGCCATTAGCTTGGCTATGTTTTGTGCTTTATAGATTGCTAAATCAGCATTTTCTCCGGCAAAATTTTCTTCGACAGTTTGGGTCCATAAGCTAAGCCATTGGTCAAAATGGTCCTGTTCCATGGCTTTGATCTCATTAATGGGGAAGTGTGCTCCCATTGGATTTCCCTTATAAGTCATCTGTCCGAAAAGTACAGATTCCCAGAATGAATACATTTTAGGAAGATGCTGATCCCAGTCTACTTTTGCAACCTCTGTAAAAAAAGAGGCAATCTTTTCATTTTTAATTACTTTTGAGTAAAAAGAGTTGACAAGATGTTCTATATCTTCCCGTGTTTCCAATTTTTTCATAGGTCAAATTTAGTTTAAAATCAATTCATAAATTCATCCGGAAAGTTGATAAATTTCATGAAAACAATATTTTATCTTTGCAGAATATGAAGAGTGGAACTTTTAATGAAGTGATCTGCTAACAAAATTAAATTAAAAAAATGGCAAGAGGATTCAGACAAAAAATTCGCCAGAAAAATACGGAGAACAGCGGTTTTGGCAGCAATGCTTCCGGAAGGTTCATCAACAAAGACGGTTTTCCTAATGTCAAAAGGAGAGGAGTGAATGTTTTCAACAAGCTTAGCTGGTATCATACTATGCTGAACCTATCGTCATTTAGGTTCCTGTCTTATTTGGTGATTGCTTATATTGTCGTTAATCTTTGCTTTGCATTTATCTATTATTTGATTGGAGTAGAGCATCTTACAGGGATTGATAAGAGTGATCCGCTTAATGAATTTATTGATGTGTTTTTCTTTAGTTCTCAGACTTTTACAACGGTTGGATACGGAAGAATTGCTCCGGTCGGTTTTATGGCGAGTTTGGTGGCGACTTTTGAGGCTTTCTTAGGATTGCTTACTTTTGCCATCGCAACAGGTTTGTTTTATGGGAGATTTTCAAGACCGAGAGCCTATTTAAGATTTTCAGATGATACAATTATCGCTCCTTTTCAGGGAACTACAGCTCTGATGTTCAGGCTTGCTCCATACAAAAATAATGCATTAACAGATGCGGAGGTGATTGTTTCGACCGCAATTGAAGTGATAGAAAATGGGATTCCCAAAAGCAACTTTTACAGATTGGAAATCCAGATGAGTAAGATTAATACATTGGCACTGAACTGGACAGTGGTTCACAAAATTGATGAAAATTCTCCATTCTTCGGCTTTACAGAACAGGATTTTAAAAATACAGATATTGAGATCATTGTTCAGGTAAGAGCTTTCGACGAAGTGTTTTCCAATACTGTCGTTCAAAGGACTTCTTATGTATCTGAGGAAATCATTTTCGGAGCTAAATTTGTCCCGATGTATTCTCCGAGTAAAGACAACTTGTCGACCATTCTTGATCTCGACAAAATAAATGAATATCAAAAAACAGAGCTTCCTGCTACATTGGAAGTACAGCAATAATGAATTTAGACTTTTATAAAAAGCAGGCAATACAAAAGCAGAAAGAACATAAGAAATTTCTAGACGGATTGAAGAAAAAACCGCCTAAAAATCTCGATTATATAGTGCAGGATACCCATGATGAAGTTTTTGAAAAAATAGACTGTTTACAATGTGCAAACTGCTGCAAAACGACAGGGCCATTGTATACTGAAAAAGATATTGAACGCATCGCGAAACACCTTCGAATGAAAACCGCTGATTTTGAGGCTAAATTTTTGCGCGTAGATGAAGATAATGATAAAGTGCTACAAAATCTTCCTTGCTTTTTTCTCAATGATGACAACACATGTTCTATTTATGAGGTGCGCCCAAAAGCATGCAGAGAATATCCGCATACAGATCGAAAAAAGATTTACCAGATCAATAATCTGATGCTGAAAAATACGATTATTTGTCCTGCAGCCTACGAATTTGTAGAAAGTATGATGAAAAATATAAAGCAATAAATAAAAAAGCGTTGAAAATATTTCAACGCTTTCTCCTTTCACTTTTTACTTTTATCCCATTTATAATCCCGGGAACAGGCTATATCAAAAAAGGTCGGGAAATTTTCCCAACCTTTATATTTTTATACTACTCCTTGAGCTAACATTGCTTCTGCAACTTTCACGAATCCGGCGATATTTGCACCTTTTACGTAGTTTACATAGCCATCCTCCTCTTTTCCGTAGTCTCTACATGCTTTGTGGATTCCGATCATGATTTCTTTCAATCTTGCATCTACCTCCTCAGAAGTCCAGTTTAGACGGATTGAGTTTTGAGTCATTTCAAGACCAGAAGTCGCAACACCACCCGCGTTAGATGCTTTTCCTGGAGAGAACAATACTTTGTTATCTAGGAAATAGTTAATTGCATCCAAAGTTGAAGGCATATTCGCTGCTTCAGTTACACAAACGCATCCATTTCCTACCAATACTTTAGCATCTTCAAGATCCAATTCGTTCTGAGTAGCAGAAGGGATCGCAACATCACACTTCACTTCCCAAGGACGTTTTCCAGCATGGAATTCCGCAGAAGGATATTTTTTAGCATAATCTTCAGCTCTGTTGTTTCCTGAATTTCTTAGCTCTAATAAATAATCTACTTTTTCTCCGTCAATACCGTCTTTGTCATAGATGTATCCGTCTGGTCCGGAGATAGTTACTACTTTTCCTCCTAGTTCGGATACTTTTTTGATAACTCCCCAAGCTACGTTTCCGAAACCTGAAACCGTTACTGTTTTATCTTTGAAATCTTGCCCGATTGTTTTAAGCATTTGCTCAGCAAAGTAAACAACTCCGTATCCTGTAGCTTCTGGACGGATTAATGAACCTCCATAAGCAAGGCCTTTTCCTGTAAGTACTCCGGTAAACTCGTTTCTGATTTTTTTGTACTGTCCGAATAAATATCCGATTTCTCTTGCTCCAACACCGATATCTCCTGCAGGAACGTCGGTTTCTGGACCAATATGTTTGCACATTTCTGTCATGAAAGCCTGGCAAAAACGCATTACCTCCATATCAGATTTCCCTTGTGGATCGAAGTCTGAACCTCCTTTACCCCCACCCATCGGAAGAGTTGTTAAAGAGTTTTTAAATACCTGCTCAAAAGCTAAGAATTTAAGAACTGAAAGGTTTACAGTCGGGTGAAAACGGATTCCTCCTTTGTATGGTCCAATTGCAGAGTTCATTTGAATTCTGAAACCTCTGTTTACTTGAATTTCACCTTTGTCATCAACCCATGGAACTCTGAAAATGATTACTCTTTCAGCTTCAGCCATTCTCTCAAGCAGCTTCATTCCTGTATATTCCTTCTTAGTCATAATAAACGGAATTACAGTTACAGCAACTTCTTTTACAGCTTGTAAAAATTCTGGTTCATTAGGGTTTTTTGCTTCAATTTTAGCAATAAACTCTTGGATTTTCTGGTCAATATTATATTGTTCCATATATTAAGGTTGAATATTATTGCCAACAAATTTAATTTTTTTTTCAAGATTCACAATAGCTTGTTTGAAGATTGTTAAAAATTTAATAATAATGTGTCGAAATATTATTAAAATGATAATTTTTGTTCAAATTTTATTAAAAATTAAATGTTATGTCTGAAATAATGCAATATTAAGAAATCATTAAATCTTAAATGGATACAAATTGTCTCCCGGAAAGTGATTTTACCTTCCCTAAAAGTTCTAACTCCAAAATTGTTGTCAAAATTTTATAGGTTGGCTGAGCTATTTTGTTTGCTAAATCATCTAAAGAAATTTGTGGATAAGAAATAATGGTGTTATAGATTGATTCTTGATTTTCAGAAAGTTGCATTGCTGTTTTTGCTTTAGGAAATAGTTCTTCTATTTTTTCTTTAGGGCTGTTAAAACCAATCAGATTTATCAAATCCTGAATAGTAGATATAGCGGTGGCTTTGTTTTGAAAAATAAGGTTATTGCATCCTTGGCTGAATTTTTCTGTAATTTTTCCGGGAAGGGCAAAAACATCTCTATTGTAATTATTCGCAAAAGTTGCGGTACTTATAGAGCCTCCTCCAAAAGCAGTTTCTACAATAATAGTGGAATGAGATATTCCCGCAATAATGCGGTTTCTTTGAATGAAATTTTCCCTGTCAGGTTTTCTTGACGAATTGAATTCTGTAAAAAGAGCTCCGTTTTCAGATAGGATCTTCTCAGACAGATTTTTATGACTTGATGGATATAATGTATGAAAGCCGTGAGCAAGAACAGCTACAGTCGGGATTTTTTGACGGATAGATTCCGTGTGGACCTCTTTATCTGTACCTAATGCTAATCCGCTTACAGATACAAACTTATATTTTTTAGAGTTTTCAAAAAATGTATTAATAAAGCTTTTTCCGTAAGAGGTTATTTTGCGTGTTCCGACAAGGCTTATAGGGTGTGAATTAGAATTTATCTTTCCTTTTTGATAAAGTATTGCAGGAGCGTCTTCGCATTCTTTTAATAAAAAAGGAAGCTGATCGAGATGACGAAGATTGATTTGAATATTGTTGTTTTCGCAAAAAATAATTTCTTTTTCAGCGAATTTAAGATGTTTAAAATCTCCAATATCTGAAATTGTTTTCCTTCCGATTCCTGCTATTTTCTGAAGTTCTTTTGAAGGGGCTTTCCATGCATTTTCTGCACATCCAAAAGCTTTGATAAGTTTATGGAAATTAATATCACCTATATTAGAGCATTCTCTAAGGGCAATAGAATAAAGATTTTCTTCCGTATACATTTGTGTGTTATTTTATTCAAATGTAACGAATTCTGTTTTATTTTTTTCTAATTTCTTCTAAATGTTCCCAAATATCATCATTTTTTTTATAAGGTAAATCTAGAAAATCTTCCGGATGGTTTTCTTTATATTCCTGCCAAAGCTTATCATCTTTTTCATTGTAATAATTAGGAAACTCCCAGATATATTTCTTTTTTTTATCACCTACTTGTTTGAAAGTATATGCAAGGATGACTCCTACAATGGCACCGGAAAGGTGTGCCTGCCAAGAAATTTTACTTGGTTCTTTGAGCTCATAGAATAATTCTTCCGGTACCATTCCCCAAACTAAACTGCCATAATAAAGAACTACAAGAAGGGAGATAGTAAGCAATGTCATATTCCATTTAAATATTCCACTGAAAAAAAGAAAAAAGGCTAATACGTAAACGACTCCACTGGCTCCGATTGTGCAGGTATACATATAGTCTCCGGTTAGAATATCAATAGGAGGTAAAATCCAAAGAAGTAGGCCTGTAGAAACCCATCCTAGAATGAATACTTTATTGGCTACCAAAGGATAAAACTGATATAATAGAAACATTAAAATAGCAATAGGAATAGAATTTCCTACGATATGGTCTATATTTCCGTGAAGTAGGGGGGAAGTTATAATTCCTACAAGTCCTTCTGGAAGAAGAGGAATAATTGCCCCGGTACAATTGGTAAAAAAGCCCATGGTTTGCAAAAGAAAACCCAGCCACATTGCTGATAGCATAAGTAGAGGGGATATAATTGCTTTCTTGTGGATGATATTCTTTAACATGCTAAATAACCGTCAAATAAAAAGCCAGTAATAAATTTCGGAAATTTTGTCGAAATTCTTTATTTATCTTTTTTTATTTTGACAAAAGAGTCTGGTTTTTTTAATTTTATCAAAAATTTTGTCATTTATTTATTTTAAACTTCAATAATTAGAAGAGAAACGCAGAAGAAAAAGGTATTTCTTTTGCTATTGTAACGCGGGTAGAAATATTGTTTACTATGAGAAAAGTTTTGTCGGGAATTTCTGTTTTAATTGGAGCATCGGTTGCGGCACAGGAAATAACAGATGTAAAAGAAGAATTACCAATTAAGGATACCGTAAAAGTATGGTCTGTTCAAGGGCAGAATACATTAATGTTAAATCAGGCTGCCTTTTCAAACTGGGTAGGTGGAGGAGCCAATAATGTAGGTTGGCTGGCCGGAGCCAATTATAATATTACTTATGAGAAAGATAAAGTTCTTTGGGAGAATATTATTATTTTAGGATTCGGACAAAATAATACAAAAGGAATTGGGACAAGAAAAACCCAGGATGTAATGAATGTATCTACAAACTACGGAAGAGAATTTGCAGAACATTGGTATTTTTCAGGGGGAGCCAGTTTGCAGACTCAGTTTGCATCAGGTTATGAAGATGGAAATAATCCTTCGGCAGCTAAAATATCAAGTTTTATGGCTCCAGGATATGTAAATGTGGGAGCGGGTGTTACGTACAGGCCAAAAGACGATCTTACAGTTACTCTTCGTCCTACTAACGCGAGATGGACATTGGTTTTAGATGAAGACCTTCAACATGCAGGTACGTACGGTTTGAAAAATGATGGAGATGCTTGTTTGTTTCAGTTTGGTTTTCTGGGGTCAGCAATTTACAAGTTAAAAATAATGGAAAATATTAATTTGGTAAGTACGGGCTCTGTGTTTTCAAATTATCTGGATCATCCGACAAGGCTTGTTCTTTCGTATAACGGAGTACTTGGTATGAAGATTAATAAATATATTTCGGCAAATATTACATTAGACCTATTGTATGATCATAATCAAATCCAAAAAACACAGCTAAAGCAAACGTTGGGAATTGGTTTTGCCTATAATCTTGAAAAAGGAAAAAAGAGATCAGATAGAAAAGATAACCGCTCCTGGAAAAATAACTAAATGAAAATGTGAAACAACAAAAAAACCTGTCATTAAGACAGGTTTTATATTTTACGTATGAGCAAATTCTTATTCTGCTGCAGTTTCTTCTGCTGCCGGAGCTGCTCCTTCTTCTGCTACAACTTCTTCTTCTTCATCCTCATCATCCATTGCTGCTGCACCTCCTTTCATTGCATTTCTAGACATCTTAACAGCTACAACAACTGCATTGTCTGGGTGCATGAAAGAATATCCTTCTGGCTTAAGACCTCCTACATAGATTTTGTTACCGATTCTTAAAGGAGTAACATCTACAACTACCTCATCAGGTAAGTTTGCAGGAATTGCTTTTACTTTTAATTTTCTGAAAGACTGACGTAAAACACCACCAGCTACAACACCTTTTGAACGTCCTGTAATTCTTACAGGAACCTCCATAACAACTGGCTTATCATCAGCTAATTGATAGAAATCAGCGTGAAGAATTTTGTCAGTAATTGGGTGGAACTGAATATCCTGAAGAACTGCAGGGATTACCTGTCCGTCAACTTCAATAGATACCGTGTGTGCTTCAGGAGTGTAAACTAAACCTTTGAAAGCTTTCTCTTCAGCAGAGAAGTTTAAAGGAGCAGTTCCTCCATAAACAACACAAGGAACTAATTCAGCATCACGTAAAGCTTTTGTCGACTTTTTGCCCACGCTTTCTCTTTTTGTACCTTGAATTGTAATAGATTTCATTTATAAAAATTTAAAAATTTGTTTCTTTTTTAATTTGCAAATACTTGATTGTTAGTTAAATAACAAACTTGCTGCTAATTGATTGGTGCTCGTGAACCATCTTCATAACATCCGCAAATAATGGGGCGCAAGATAGCACTTTTATTTTAGATGACAAATTATTTTTCACGGGAATTGAGTCAGTTACAATAACTTCCAACAATTTTGAGTTTTCAATATTCTCATAAGCTTTTCCTGAAAGTACTCCGTGAGTTGCCATTGCTCTTACAGATTTTGCTCCTTTTTCGATAAGGATGTCTGCGGCTTTACAAAGCGTTCCTGCTGTATCGATCATGTCATCGATAAGGATAACGTTCTTCCCTTCTACATCTCCGATAAGGAACATTTCTTCTACAACATTTGCCTTCTTTCTTTCTTTGTAAGCAATTACTACTTCAGCACCCAAATGCCCAGCATAATTTTTTGCTCTTTTTGCACCTCCCATATCCGGAGAAGCAATCGTAAGGTCTTCTAAATTCAGATCTCTGATATAATCTACGAAAATTGTAGAAGCATATAAGTGATCTACCGGAATTTCGAAGAATCCTTGAATCTGATCTGCATGAAGATCCATTGTCATTACTCTCGTTGCACCTGCAGCTGTTAACAGATTAGCAACCAATTTTGCCCCAATTGGTGCTCTTGGTTTGTCTTTTCTGTCTTGTCTTGCAAGCCCGAAGTAAGGAAGTACGACTGTAATGCTCTTAGCAGAAGCTCTTTTCGCAGCATCAATCATTAAAAGAAGTTCTAAAAGATTGTCTGCTGGAGGGAATGTAGATCCAATTAAGAAAACCCTTCCTCCTCTTACAGATTCGTCCAAAACAGGTTCGAATTCCCCATCGCTGAACTCCTGGAAGTTGATTTTTCCTAATTTCTGCCCATAATGCTGGGCAATGTTTTCTGCCAAGTCCTTGCTCGTCCTTGTACAAAATAGATAACTTAACTGATCGGCCATTTTTACTTTTTAAAGATTTTGCAAATTTAAAAAAAAACCACAAGATTTACTCTTGTGGTTTCTAAGTTTTTATTTTACCAATTATTATGGGAATTTTACACCCGAATATTTGTTAGGATCTACCTGTGGAAGAGTAGATTTATACTTGGTATTAATCGCTTTGATAAATTCGTTCGCAACAATTGCGTATCCTCTACCTGTAAGGTGAACTCCGTCTAAAGAGAAAGTTCCTCCCGTTACAAATTTTGCAGAATATTTCACACCATCCCAAGAAATTCCTGATTGACCGTTTAGTTCCACCATTTTCTTGTTGGCATCAACAAATGCTAATCCGTAAGAATCTGCCAATCCTTTGATTGCTGTGTTGTAAGCATCTACAGCTGTTTTTACAGTTGCAGTTTCTGTTTTTGTAAGAACGTGTTGATTTTGCAAAGGATAAGAGATGCCATAAACATTCAATCCTGTAGGAACACCTGTTGCAGTAGTACCAATAACCGATTTAGTAGTTAACAGTACATAGTCTTCAGCTGTTGCTTGTCTTGCCTGTCCATAAAGCTGCCCGTAAAGAGTAGCTGCAGCCAAGCCTAAAGCTGGAGTAAGAGCGGTTCTGATTGCGTCATTGTAATCTGTAAGGGAAGCATCTTTAATCAAAACAGGGTTTGTATTCGTTGCAGAAAGCAGATTAAGTCTGTCTCCTGCTCCTAAACCTGAAAGTACTTGCTTAAGAGGTCCGTAAATATTTGTATTAAGAGCTGTAATATTTGAACCTAAAAGAGCTGGTGTCAAAGGATTGTAAGGAACAGTTGTAAAGAAAGGGATTGAAGTTACATAAGGAATATTTGCAATAACTCCTTTTGATGCTCCTCCTGCTTTTAATTTATCCAATCCTGCTTTGATTGCTCCGGCAACTACATTTGGATCTGAGATATCATTAGCTCCGTAAGTTGCTGCGTTAAGATTTCCGGCCTGGTTGATTCCGCTTCCTCCACTTGTAGCGTAACTTAGCACATCATTATTTCCGATCCAGTAAGAAAAGAATGTAGGATGTTTTAATACGGCATCGTCAATAACTGTAGACGTTGTGCTTGTAGAAAATCTTACATAATAAGGGTTTGCAGTTCCTAATAAGATTCCGGCAGCGTTTCCGTATCCGGGAGCAACCAAATGGTATGATTTTGCACCGGGAACCCCAAAATTGTTTAATGGACCTGTGATTTTAGTTAAAACATCGGTTGTAGGTGTTGCAGTAACGTTTACAATATCCGGAGAACCGTTTGTAAATGATTTAATATAAAGCTTTGTTGCCTGTATTGTATTTCCTAATAATACCAAGCCACCGTTGTTGTCTGCCATTAATGGTTGTACGAAATTACCTCCACCTGCAAGTCTCATCTGGCCTGCAATAATATTGGGGTAAGATTCATTTTGTCCGTCGATGTATAAAGCATTGTCTCTATATCCTGATGTTAATGAATTTCCGATCGAAATGTAGTTTGAAAAATCTGCATCTCCTTTAGTTACAACAATATCTTGTACATCGGTATCAAAATCATCCTGGCAACCTGTTGTAAACAAAAGTGCGGAAATAGCGAATGTAGAAATTATAATTTTTTTCATAGTCTTTCAATTAAAATGGGTTATAAGATAAACCTAGACCTAAATAGAATGCTGTTGCTTTAGCCTGTCCGTAGAAGCCAAGAGTAGCATTGCTTACATCTCTTGATTGTGGCATTGCATAACCTCCTGCAACATCAACTCCAAATTGTTTTAATTTGAATCCAACCCCTCCTGTTACAACAAAAGTGTTGAATGAAGGTGTCTCCGGAATGAAGTGATCGTCAGTATAAGGGGATTCATCATAGTATGCTCCTAAACGACCATAGATCATATTGGTGAAAGCATATTGAGTTCCCAATCTGAATGTTTTGGAGTTTCTGAAATTTTTAGGAGAAACTGAAATGGTCGGGTCAGCTTGGTTTCCGATTGGTGCTGTTGCAAAATCCAACGTCAACTGGCTGTATCTTTCCCATCCATGGTAGTTAAAGTCTGCAGAAACTAACCATTTTGGAGTGATTTTATAAGTTAAACCTACAGTATATTCTTCAACTAAAGGTAAAGTTGCTGTAAAGCCATCCGTTCTTTTTGCTGCGTCTAGTCCTAATAAAGGATAGATAGAAGCTGATGGGAAGTCAAAGGTTGCAGTTCCATGTTTTGCTTTCATGTCTACTGCCGAGCGGTAAGCAATACTTATGTCCAATTTAGGATCTGGTCTGAAGTAGAATCCGAATCCGAAACCATGTCCACTCGCTTTTTCATCCTTAATATTAATTTGTCCGCCAAATTGGGTAATGGCTTTATCCCAGTTTACCTGTCCTCTTGCATAAATGTAACTTGCCCCAAAAGCTAACCAGTCATTAAATTTATATGAAACCATCGGCTGGAAATAGAAACTCTTCAGTTCAAGCTTTTGAACCATTTCTTTTCCCTCCCAGTCATTTGGCCATTCTATCGTACTTCCAAAAGGAGTTGAAAAACTAAAACCAACGGATAGTTTTTCTATTGGCTTGTAAGTGATTGCAGCATAAAGCGGAGTTCCCATCGGGTTGTCCGTTTGTGTGCTTTGTAAAGTATTCAGGTTTTGAAAAGTCACTTTGTTGCTTGCTCCAAATCCTCCGGCAACTATACTTAGTTTTGAAGGAATGAAAGACATTCCTGCAGGGTTGAAAAATGCAACACTTGCATCTTCAGCATGAGCACTGGTGTGTGCCATTGCCAATTGTTTTACCCCCTGCAAAGAAACTCTAAAACCTCCTGCATAGGATAGAACACCTGCCAATAAAGCGGTTGATACTAATATTTTTTTCATAGACTATTATTATATAACCCAAATATAAAATTATTTTAGCTATACCTGTTAATATTTCTTAATTATTTAAACAATATACTAAAAGAAAACTATGTTTAAAATAATATGTAGCTCTTGGTTGTATGTAATGTTGTGCTTTATAGAGATTTGTGTGTTATTTTGTTTTTTGTGTTAAATTAAGTTTAAAATTAAACAAATACTGATTTTAATATTTAGTATTTTTAGAATCGCATAAAAATAAAAATCTATAAATTTGCAAGAATAAATAATTGTTATATGAGTTGTGGATGTAAAACATCCGGCGATTCTGCGCATTCGTGTGGTCCTAAAAAAACCACGAATGGTTGTGAAAATGTAAATACCTGTGGTAATAGTTATAAATTAAGTGTTTTCGATTGGTTATCTAACATACAAAATCCTGCATCTAATAGGTGTGATTTTGTGGAGGTTAGATTTAAAAATGATAGAAAATCGTTTTATAAAAATGTAAATAATATTCCTTTACATATAGGTAGTGTAGTCACTGTAGAATCTAGTCCCGGACATGATATAGGTGTGGTAAGTCTCACCGGAGAATTGGTTAAGATTCAGATGAAAAAGAAGAAGTTTTCTGATGAATCTGCTCTTAAAATATATAGACAGTCTAACCAAAAAGACATTGAAGTTTGGCAGGAGGTCAGAAAAAAAGAGGATAACGTAAAAATAGAAGCGAGAAAGATTGCTCAAAGACTGGGACTTGAAATGAAAGTCACAGATGTTGAATATCAGGGAGATGCTTCGAAGGTTACTTTTTATTATACCGCCGAAAGCAGGGTCGATTTCAGACAGCTGATAAAAGATTTTGCAGGTGCTTTCAGAACTAAAATCGATATGAAACAGATCGGCTTCAGACAAGAAGCTGCAAAAGTGGGGGGGATTGGTTCATGCGGAAGAGAACTTTGTTGCTCAACTTGGCTTACTGATTTCAGATCGGTAAATACAAATGTTGCCAGATATCAGCAACTTAGTATTAATCCCCAAAAATTAGCAGGGCAGTGTGGGAAGCTAAAATGTTGTTTGAACTATGAACTTGATAGCTATCTTGATGCATTAAGTAATTTTCCGTCATCTTCTACGATGCTGGAAACGGAGAAAGGAAGAGCTTTTTGTATTAAAATTGATGTTTTCAAAAAGAAAATGTGGTTTGCCTATGTTGACAGCTCCATGGCTTGGTATGATTTCGATATCGACCTAGTAAAGAAATTGATTTCTAAAAATAAAAGAGGCGAAAAAACATTGCCGCTTGAAGATCTAAAAGAACCTGAAACTTCAATGAAGAGTATTGATTTGATTCAGGAAAATAATGTAGATAGATTCGAGAAGAAAAATAAAGGGAACAATAGACCTAAAAATCAGAACAGATCAAATAATAATCAGAATAACCAAGCTCCTCAAGGTCAGCATCAAAAAAGAGCGGGTAACAGACCGGAAAGACAAGATCGCCCAGAGAGAGTGGAAAGACCTGAAAGACAGCCGAAGCCTAATGCGAATAACCAATCCAACCAGCCGAGAGCTCAAAAGCCTCAACAGGTTCCGCAGCCAAAAGCTCAGTTGGAAAAAGTAGAGACGGTAAATTCTGATGGAGAAGAGAAAAAAGCAAACCCGAATAAGAAAAAATTCAAAAAGAAATTTCCTCCCAAAAAAGATAACAATGCGTAAAATTTTAGGATTATTAACTTTTATCTTTCTATTTAGCTGTAAATCTTCAGGAGAAGATGTTATAATGAATTCTATTGATAATAAATGGAGTAAAAAGCAGGAGCAAAAATTTAATCTTGAAATTTCAGATCCGCAGAATCCTAAAAATATTATTTTTGTGGTAAGGAATAATAATGAATATCCTTACAGCAATATTAGATTTATTGTAAATTTCATTAATCTCCAGAACAAGAAAAAAGATGTAGATACGTTGAATTATGTACTGGCAAAACCAAATGGAGAATGGCTTGGTACAGGTTTTGGTGATACGAAGGAAACTTTTTTTCAGTATAAACTGAACTATAAATTTCCAGAAAAAGGGAAATATGAAATTGGGATGATTCAGGCGATGAGAAATGATAATCTCCCGGGAATAGAAGATATCGGAGTTAAAATAGAAACGGCTAAACCGTAACCATACATGGAAGAAAATAAACAAAATAACGGAAGTAAGGGCAAGACATTTCCCCTTCCGCCTAAAAAAAAGAAAGACACCGCTTGGAAAAAGTGGGTGAAAGTAGTTTGGATAGGATTCATTGCTGTCGTTTTAGGAATATCGGGACTTTTCTTTGCTGTATCTCAAGGCTTTTTGGGAGAAATGCCGGATGTGAAAGAGCTTGAAAATCCCAATATATTTGTAGCATCAGAAATTATTTCTTCAGATGGAGTTGTTTTAGGGAAATTTGAAAAAGAAAAAACACAGCCTGTTTTTTACAAGGATCTTCCTCCTTATCTTGTGTATGCTTTACAGGCAAAAGAGGATGAACGTTTTAAAGAACATTCCGGGATCGACCTTAAGTCTATCTTAAGAGCGGTAAGATATGGTGGTGACAGAGGTGGAGGTTCTACAATTACTCAGCAGTTGGCTAAGCTTCTATTTACCAAGGCACCGTCTAAAAATCCTGTAAAAAGAGCTATTCAGAAGCTGAAAGAATGGGTGGTTGCAGTAAGCTTAGAGAAAAGATATACTAAAGAAGAAATTGTAACACTGTATTTCAACAAGTTTGATTTCTTGTATAATGCGAATGGAGTTGAAATGGCTTCAAAGGTATATTTTAATAAAAAAACGTCTGAACTTACATTGCCGGAAGCTGCTGTTTTTGTGGCAATGCTTGAAGCTCCAAAGGCTAATAACCCTTTGAGGAACCCGGAAAGAGCTAAAAGAAGAAGAGATGTAGTGCTTTCCCAAATGCTGGACACGGGTTATATTGATAAAGAAACCTATGATAAAGCAGTTGAGACACCTATTACAGTTGATTTTCATCCTATAAAAGATATTACAGAAGGGTATTCTGCATATTATAAACATTATCTGAGAAAAGAAATCGACAAATATCTTGACGATTATGAAAAAGAAACAGGTAAAAAGCTTAATCTTTACAGAGACGGTCTTAAAATATATGTGACCCTTGATTCTAAAATGCAAAAATATGCGGAGGAATCAATTAAAGAACACTTAACGGATCTTCAGAAAAGATTTGATGCTGAACAGAGAGGAAGAAAAGACAGACCTTTTTACTATCTTAACGGTACGCAGATTAATAATTTGATGGTTCAGGCTATGAAGAGAACCGGAAGATATAAACTGTTAAAAGAAGATGGTCTTTCTGATGAAGCAATCATAGCAGAATTTAAAAAACCGATTAAAACATCTCGTTTTACTTGGGCTGGAGAAGAAGAAGTAGAAATGTCTCCTTGGGATTCTATCAAATGGCATAAACAAATTGCTCAGGCAGGTTTGATGTCAGTAGTTCCGGGAACCGGAGAAATTAAAGCTTGGGTAGGAGGAATCGATTGGCAGCATTTCCAGTATGATCACATTAAACAAGGAAAAAGACAGGTAGGATCTACCTTTAAGCCTTTCGTATATGCAACTGCAATTATGAAACTAGGTTTAACGCCGTGTTCTACGATTTCTAATGCTAGTTTCAATAAAGGAACCTATCACGTTCCAGGAAGAGGAGGAATGTTGACACTGAAAGATGCTTTAGCACATTCTCAAAACCCGGTTGCACTACGTTTAGCAGAAATGACAGGAACACAGAGTGTAATACAAACAGCAAGAGACTTAGGAGTTACTGAAGATATCTCAACCAGTTTGCCAATGGCATTAGGAGCTTCAGATATTACTATTTACGAAATGGTAGGCGCATACAGTACTTTTGCTAATTACGGAAATTATAACAAGCCGGAAATGATCTGGAGAATAGAAGATGCAAACGGTAGAGTTATAAAAGAAGTAAATGTAGAACCAAAAGAAGTAATGAATCCTCTGTATGCGTATACAATGATTGAATTGATGAAAGGTGTTGCGCAATATGGAACGGCTTCTGGAGAACTAGGCAGAAAAGGAATTTCGAAAGATGTTGAAATCGCCGGAAAAACAGGAACGACACAGAATAACTCCGATGGTTGGTTTATGGGAATTACTCCAAGACTGGCA
Source organism: Chryseobacterium tagetis (assembly GCF_016735585.2). Lineage (GTDB taxonomy): Bacteria > Bacteroidota > Bacteroidia > Flavobacteriales > Weeksellaceae > Chryseobacterium > Chryseobacterium tagetis. Next base: position 458,992 of record NZ_JAERSE020000002.1, on the reverse strand, counting down.
ACAGGAGCTTGGGTAGGCTGGGAAGACAGGGCGACTCACTTCTTAGGAACCGGAGAAGGACAGGGGGCGAAAATGGCTTTACCTATTTGGGCGATCTATATGAAGAAAGTATGGGCTGATAAAAGCTTAGGAATTTCCCCTCAGGATAAATTTATAAAACCTTCCGAATGGAAAGACGGATGCTCTAATCTGAAAGGCTTAGGAAGCGGATACGGAGATGACGGAGGATTACAGACAATGGATGAAATTAAAAATCCGAAACCTGCGGAACCTTCTCCGAAAAAGAATCCTGATAAGAAAGATGAAAATGTAAATGAAAATCTGAATAAAGGAGAAGAAATAGATTTTAATAAATAGATAATTTAAATAGAGCCTTCCAGAAATGGGAGGCTTTTTTGTAATCAAATTAATATCTTTGAAGTATGAATCTTACCAAAATAAAACAGCCATTTACAGAGATTTTTCCGGGGGACTTTTCAGGAAATCCAATGCAGAGAATGACACCTAAAGTATTATTCTCAACAGTATTTCCTGTGGAATTTAAAAATCCTAAACTTATTATTTTTAATGAGAAGCTATCAGAAGAAATCGGATTGGGGAGTTATGAAGAAAAAGATCTTGGTTTTTTGGTTGGGAATCATTTACCGGACAATGTTAAACCCTATTCAACAGCTTATGCAGGACATCAGTTTGGAAACTGGGCAGGACAGTTAGGAGATGGGAGAGCAATTTATGCCGGAGAAATTGAAAATCAGTCAGGAGAAAAAACGGAAATACAATGGAAAGGAGCCGGAGCAACACCTTATTCCAGACATGCGGATGGGAGAGCTGTACTCAGATCCTCTGTTCGGGAATATCTGATGAGTGAAGCGATGTATTATTTAGGTGTTCCTACAACAAGGGCATTAAGTCTAAGCTTTACAGGGGAAAATGTAGTGAGAGATATCTTGTACAGTGGAAACCCTCAGGAAGAAAAAGGAGCAGTAGTGGTAAGAACAGCTGAAAGCTTTCTGAGATTTGGGCACTTTGAATTAATATCCGCACAACAGGAATATAATACATTGCAGGATCTTCTGGATTTTACCATAAAGAATTATTTTCCTGAAATTCAGTCTGAAGGAACCGCAAAATATAAAGACTTTTTTGAAAATGTAGCGAATAGAACTGCTGATCTTATGGTAGAATGGTTTAGAGTAGGTTTTGTACATGGGGTGATGAATACAGATAATATGTCGATTCTTGGTCTTACGATAGATTATGGGCCATTTTCAATGATGGATGAATATGATTTGAATTTTACATCCAATACAACAGATCTTCCGGGAAGAAGATATGCTTTTGGAAAGCAGGGACAGATTGCTCAGTGGAATCTTTGGCAACTGGCAAATGCTCTCCATCCCATTATAAAAGATGAGAAGTTTTTGGAGGATACCCTGAATAAATTCGGAGATTACTTTTGGAAGGAGCACGACAATATGTTGTGTGATAAATTTGGATTTGGCCAATTATTAGAAAGTGATGAAGATTTTTTTACCAATTGGCAGGGCTTAATGCAGGAATTTCAACTTGATTATACACTTTTCTTTAATGTATTAGAAAGAATAGAGGAAGGTCGTGATCTGAAAACTGAATTTGAGAATATCTCATATATTTCATTAGATGACAAAGCCTTTTCAAAAATTAAAAATTTTATTAATCAATACAAATTGAGGCTTGAGAAAAATGATATTTCAAAGGAAAAATCTCAGGAATTAATGCAAAAAAGCAATCCTAAATTCACATTGAGAAATTATCTTCTTTACGAATGCATTGAAGAAATTGAAAACGGAAAAACGATTTTACTTGAAAAAATAATCACAGCCTTGGAAAATCCTTACGAAGAAAAATTTCCTGAGTTTTCAGTGAAAAGGCCTTCAAAATATGATGATGTTTCGGGATGTTCTATGCTTTCGTGTAGTTCTTAATAATTGGTATAGTAAAATTTGCCCTGTGTGAATAATTGAAAATAATTGTTCATTTCAGGTTGTATTTTTTACTTTTGCAGAAATTTTAGCAGTGTCCATACAATCAAAGCTTTATAGTTTTTTTAAAATAGTTTTTCCTTCCACTTTTATAGAACTTGGAGTTTTCCTTTTCTTTTTGTGTGTCTATGGGATTTTGGGGTCTTATATAGCGGTGAATTATACCGTCATTTTTGATGATAGAATTCCTTGGGACGCATATTTTAGTTTTGACAACCGCTCTATTGTCATGACGGGAGGAAGTTTTGAACGGCATCCGTTGTCTTATTATTTTTTTAATTGGCTTCGTGAACTGGCTTTTCTTTTTTCCGATGGAAAGAAAGATGATACTTTTAGGTTGGTTTTAGCATGGATGAGTAACTTGATGGTAAGTTTAAGCATTGTACAAATCTTCAAGTATTTGAATAATATTATTGAACTGCCATTAATGATCAGTTTTTTATTGATTGCTTTCTTTTCTATTTTCTCTACAGCTATTCTACTTTCTTTTACTCCTGAAAACTTTACTTACACACTGTTTTTATTGATGCTTTTCAATTATTATGCGGCGGTAAGACTTAAAAATGATAAAAAGATCTCTCCTTTGGCCCTTGTTGTGGCGGGTGTTACCATTGGAGGATTGACGATTACCAATTTGGTGAAAGTTTTTATTCCTGTGTTTTTTGAAAAAAATCTGTTTAAAAGCTGGAAGAAACTTCTGAATGCATTGATAAGAGGTTTAGTGACTGTAATCTGTTTTGTATTGCTGTATCTAAACAGAATTGAATTTAAGTACGAGAATATTTTCTCTAAAACCAGCAGTCAATACGAGAAGTTTTCAAATGCGGAGCCGGCTTCGGTTTGGGATATGATTGTTTCTTTCTTTTTTGGAGGAAATATGCTTTTTCCAAGCTTTTTTATCAGAGATAAGCATAATATGAAAGGCTTCCATTACAAAGGGCTGTTTATGGATGTGTATTCATCTCCGGTATCATATCTGTTTGTCTTTATTGTTTTGGGGCTTTTGGTGTGGAGTTATTGTAAAAACTTTAAAAATAAATGGGTTCAGATTATTGCGATTTCTTTCGTGGTAGACATTGTTATACACTGCTTTATGAGATTTGGTCTTCATACTTCATACATCTATGGAGGGCACTTTATTTTTGTCTATATTTTGTTGTTGGGATGGCTTTTCTATGCGTATAAATCTTCACCGAAAATGGTATCGTTTCTTGCAACTATTATATGTGTGTTGCTGGTTTATTTAGGATATAATAATTGTTTAAGAATGGAAGAATTTTTTGACTTTCTGAATAAATTTTATCAATAAAAAAAGCTGAGAACATTCTCAGCTTTTTATTTTGTAAGTGTTTGATTATTTTGCTTCTGCACAGAAAATTCTGTATTGTACAGCGACGGCAGATTTGAAATATTCTTTTATTTTAGAAAGGTCAGAAGCAGCACTTTGCTTACTGAAATAGCTTCCTGCTAAAATTTTATAATTAGGTCTTAAAGAAGCATCCGTTTCCACCTTTAGGTTCGGAAATCTTTTTCTAAAGTAAGTTTTGATTTCGTTTGCTTCATCATTGCTTTTTACAGTAGTGATCTGTATTTTGTACCCTAAAATTCTGGGGTTTTTTCTGCAGATTTCAGCATTGGTGAGTTCTCTATTCGGAACTAAAATTTTTGTTGGTCTCGAAGGGGTATCATCATCTATAACGTTAGAAGATTTACCATAAGAAACTTTAGAACATTTATCTTCCAGACTCGTCAATGCGTCATTTACTCGAGAGTCCATGCTTATCATAAGTTCTGTACCGGATAAGGTATCTTTTTTTACAACCTGTTGTGCATCAATATTATAAAAACTCAGTAAGGATAATATTGAAAATAATTTTATCAAATTTTTCATTTAAAAGTTGTTTCAGCAAATTTATACAAATAAAAAATTATACCAAACTGAGTTATTTAGAATCAATACAAATTAAACTGAAATGATATTTTCCCCTTTCTATATGCCGTTAAATTTCTGTTAAATATGTTATTTTTGCGGAATTGATTGAATGTTCAATATTTTACTAACATAAGATAATTTAAATGATTAGTTGGAGAAAGCATTATAAACAAACGTTGGTTGCAATAGGCTTATTGCTATCAACCAGTGCTTCAATTTACGGGCAAGACGGCGATCCTAAAAACGGAGAGAAACTTTTCAAAGCGAATTGTACTGCATGTCACGCGCTAGACAAACAAGTTGTAGGTCCACCTTTGAAAGGAGTGGTAGAACGAGTTAAGACAGAGGGCGGCAAAGATACAGAGTGGCTTCACAAGTGGATCAAGAACAACAAGGAAGTCAGAGACTCTGGCGATAAGTACGCCAATGAGATTTTTCAAAAATTTAATAAGACTGAGATGCAGCTCTTTCCAAATCTTTCAGATAAGGATATTGATGACATCTTAGCTTTTACAACTAATCCTCCGGCTCCGGAAGAGAAAAAACCGGAAGCGGGTGCAGCGGCAGGTGCGGGTGCAGAAGCAACAGCAGCTCCGACAAGCAGTACTACAACTAGTGTTGTAATTATTTCCCTTTTAGCTATTGCGGCTTTATTAGTTTGGATCTTAGTAAAACTAAGACAACTTGTGAAATTAGGTCAATCTGAAGACTTAGCAGGGCTAAACGAAACAAGAGTAAAATCTTTCAGTGAAGTTTATGAAAAGTACCACTACGTAGGTAAAGGGTTAATTGCTATTTTAGCGTTGTTAGCTACTTACGGTGTTTGGAACTGGATCATGTGGATTGGTGTTTATAAAGGATATAAGCCTGAACAACCAATTTACTTCTCTCACAAAATTCACGCTGGAGAACAGAAAATTGACTGTCAATTATGTCACTCTAGTGCTAAATATGGTAAAGTATCTGAGATTCCTTCTATGAATGTTTGTATGAACTGTCACAAAGCAATTGGTGAATACAATGCAGATCATTATATGGAGCCTGGAAAAGATAAAGCATTCTATGACGGAGAAATCCAGAAAATTTATGCTGCAACAGGTTGGGATCCTGCAAAACAACAGTATACAGGAAAAACTCAGCCGGTTGAATGGACAAGAATCCACAACATGCCAGACTTTGTTTACTTTAATCACTCTCAGCACGTAGTAGCAGGTGAGCAAGCTATTATCAATTCTTTCAACAAAAAGAACCCTACGAACAAAATTGATGTTGTTTGTAAGGCTTGTCACGGTAAGATCGATACAATGAATGTTGTTCAGATGGCGAATGATTTCACTATGGGATGGTGTATCGAATGTCACAGAACTACTGAGGTTGATATGAACAACGGTTATAATAAAGAATACTTCAAAAATCTACACGACAAGTTGAAAAAACAATATCCTCAGGATGGTGGTAAGATTACTGTAGATGCAATTGGAGGTCTTGAGTGTGGTAAATGTCATTATTAATAACTAAAAAATTAGAAGTATAAATGGCTTCAAACAAAATACAATTTAGAAGTATTCATGAACTTAAAGATCCTGCTTTAAATGGTAAGCTGGCTCTGAAAGAGTTCCAGGAAGAAATTCCTGTAGAAGATTTCCTTGGAGACGCGGAACAGAATGGTTCCAGTACTTCAAGAAGAGATTTCTTGAAATTATTAGGTTTCTCTACGGCAGCAGTAACATTAGCTGCTTGTGAAGCTCCGGTAATTAAAACGATTCCTTACGTGGTAAAGCCACATGATATTATTCCGGGAGTTCCAAATTATTACGCTTCAACATATTTCGATGGTTTTGACTTTGCTAGTGTTTTAGTGAAAACTAGAGAAGGAAGACCTATCAAAATTGATCCGAACCCAGCTGCTGGTGATTTAGGAAAAACTAATGCAAGAGCTCAGGCAAGTGTACTTTCTCTTTATGATAATGATAAAGTAAAGCAGCCTAAGTTTGAAGGTAAAGACGAAACTTTTGATAAAGTAGACAGTTTTGTAATCAAAGGATTGGAGGAAGCGAAAGCGGCAGGTAAAAGAATCGTGTTATTATCACATTCTTTTGCTTCACCTACTTTCAAGAAATTGTTTGCGGAATTTAAAGAAAAATATCCTACAGCTGAATTAGTAACTTATGATGCTTTCCCATATGCTGCAGCATTAGATGCGGCTCAGGAAGTTTTCGGACAAAGAGCATTACCGGTTTATGACCTTAAAGGATCGGAACTAGTAGTTGCTTTTCAGGCTGATTTCTTAGGAGATTATAACGCGGGAAGTTTAGAAACTTCTTATGCAGCAGCAAGAAAACCGGGAGCAAACATGTTGAGACACGTACAAGTGGAATCAAACATGTCGATCACAGGTGCAAATGCTGACGAAAGAGTAAGATTAAAACCAAGTGCTGTAAACAAAACTTTGGTTGAAGTTTACAACGCAATCGTAGGAGGTGGTACTTCAGATAAGACTGCTTCTGAATTGGCTAAAGAATTATTGGCAAAAGGCAGCAAAGCTGTTGTTTTCGCAGATGGTTCTAAAGGAGCTCAGGTTTTAGCGCACTTAATTAACCAAAAATTAGGATCAGTTGCTTTCACAGGTAAAGCGAACTTCCTAAAAGATTTTGATAAAGCAAGATTCCAGGAATTCCTAGGATGGGTAAATGCAGGTCAGGTTGGGGTATTGATCGCTAACAATGTAGACCCGATTTATTCTTACTATAAAGGAGAAGATTTCAAAAAGTCTTTAACTAAAGTTCCTTATGTAATCGCAGTTGCTGATAAGAAAAATGAAATGTACAAGGCGGCGAAAGCTGTAATTCCTGTAGCTAACTGGCTAGAATCTTGGGGTGATATTGAACCTCAGACAGGAGTATATTCATTAATGCAGCCAACGATCCAGAAAATCTACAAATCAAGACAGATCGAAGAATCTCTATTGGTTTGGAAGAATGGTAAAAACAATGCTGCTAATAATTATTATGATTATTTAAAAGGTAGTGCAACTTCAATTTTAGGGGCAACTTCTTTCAACAAAGCTTTATATAACGGTATCAATGTTTCTAATAATGCTACGACATTGTCTTATGCAGGTGGAAACGGTGCTCAGGCTGTTGCTGAACTGAACGGTTTTAAAGCTTCTGATTTAGAATTGGTATTATATACTAAGACTTCTATGGGAGACGGTACTCAGGCAAACAACCCTTGGTTGCAGGAATTACCAGATCCATTGACAAGAATGTCTTGGGATAACTACTTGACAATTTCTCCGAAAGATGCAGAAAGATTAGGAATTGATAACGATCTTAATGCAAGAATGCAGTTAGATGGTTCTATCGTAAACCTTACTGTAAACGGAGTAACAATAAAAGATGTTCCTGTATTCGTTCAACCGGGACAAGCTGATGGATCTGTTGGTCTTGCGCTTGGTTATGGTAAGAAAGATTCAGGAGCTACAGCTGATACAGGTGTAAATGCTTATCCTTTATTTGACGGTTCTAACTTGGTTGTTGCCAATGCTAAAATCGAAAAAACAGGTGAAGATCACGAGTTTGCAGGTATCCAGCTTCAAAATACACTAATGGGACGTTACGAAATCGCTAAAGAAGTTCCTTTGGCAGAATTCTTAAACGTAGCATTCGATGATGAGCACGAAGGATGGAATAAGCCTTTGGAATATCACACAATCAGTGGAGCACTTCCTGCAAGAAAAATTGATCTTTGGGATGCTTTTGATGATACAGACGGGCCTCACTTTAACCTATCAATCGACTTGAACTCTTGTACTGGTTGTGGCGCATGTATCATTGCTTGTCAGGCAGAGAACAACGTTCCTGTTGTAGGAAAAGAAGAGATAAGAATGTCTAGAGATATGTATTGGTTAAGAATTGACCGTTACTATTCTTCAAGACAGAAAGTAGAAGTATACGAAGGATTAAAAGATGGATTAGCTGTTCCAGAATTATACGGAACTGCATTCAATAAAGAAGGAGGTGCATTAAACCACCCTGCTGATAATCCAGACGTAATCTTCCAGCCGGTAATGTGTCAGCACTGTAACCACGCTCCATGTGAAACTGTATGTCCGGTTGCGGCTACTTCACACGGTAAGCAAGGTCAGAACCACATGGCTTATAACAGATGTATCGGTACTAGATACTGTGCGAATAACTGTCCTTACAAAGTAAGACGTTTCAACTGGTTTACATATAACCTAAATGACAAGTTCGATTTCAACATGAATAACGACCTTGGAAGAATGGTACTAAACCCGGACGTAGTTGTAAGAACAAGAGGGGTAATGGAGAAATGTTCAATGTGTATCCAGGAAACTCAAGCTACAATCTTAGCTGCTAAGAGAGAAAACAGAAAAGTAACAGACAATGAATTCAAAAATTCTTGTGCTTGTGCTGCTGCTTGTTCTACCGGAGCAATGACGTTTGGAGACATGAATGACAAAGAATCTGAAGTGAGAGAATTATATTCTAGCAACAGAAGATATTATTTACTAGAAGAGATCGGAACAAAACCAAACGTGTTCTATCACACTAAAGTAAGAAACAGAGTAGAAAAATAAAGTTTAAATAATAAATAGGTAAAAAATGTCAGGACATTACGAAGCTCCGATAAGGGAACCTCTAATTATTGGTCACAAAACTTATCACGATATCACAGAAGATATTGCACGACCTATCGAAGAAAGAGCAGGTAAATTATGGTGGATTTCATTATATGCAGCCTTAGTTCTATTCATCTATGGATTCGGATGTATCGCTTATACTATCGGGACAGGTATTGGAGCATGGGGGCTTAACAGAACTATTAACTGGGGTTGGGATATCACCAACTTCGTATGGTGGGTAGGTATCGGTCACGCCGGAACACTTATCTCCGCAGTATTATTATTATTTAGACAGAGATGGAGAATGTCTGTAAACAGATCTGCGGAAGCGATGACGATTTTCGCGGTTGTGCAGGCAGCAATCTTCCCGGTAATTCACATGGGTAGAGTTTGGGTAGGATATTGGGTATTCCCTTTACCAAACCAGTTCGGTTCTCTTTGGGGGAACTTCAACTCACCTCTACTTTGGGACGTATTTGCGATCTCTACGTATTTCTCGGTATCAACTGTATTCTGGTTCATGGGATTAATCCCTGACTTTGCAATGATCAGAGATAGAGCTAAAACACCTTGGACTAAGAAAATTTATACATTCCTAGCTTTCGGTTGGGGTGGTAAAGCAAAACACTGGCAAAGATTCGAAGAACTTTCTTTGGTTCTTGCAGGTTTGGCAACTCCGCTTGTATTCTCAGTACACACTACCGTATCTTTTGACTTCGCGACTTCAGTAATTAAAGGATGGCACTCTACGATCTATCCTCCTTACTTCGTTGCAGGGGCGATCTTCTCAGGATTTGCAATGGTACAAACACTATTGTTAGTTGCTAGAAAAGTATGTCACTTAGAAGAATATATTACAATGTATCATATCGAAATTATGAACATCGTAATCGTTCTTACTGGTGGTATGGTAACGGTAGCTTATGCAACTGAATATTTCATCGGATGGTACTCAGGATCTAGATTCGAAGACTTTACATATCTATCTCCGGGTGCTGCTGTTGGACCTTATTGGTGGGCTTTCTGGTCACTAATTATTTGTAACCTTGTAGTTCCTGCTTCTTTCTGGTTCAAGAAACTAAGAACGAACATTATCTGGACTTTCATCGTTGCATTAATTATCAACATCGGTATGTGGTTCGAGCGTTTTGACATCATCGTTATAAACCTTTCTAGAGACTACTTACCAGGATCTTGGACGATGTTTAAGCCAACGATCATTGATGTAGGTGTATACTTAGGAACTATCGGATTCTTCTCTGTATTATTCTTATTATATGCAAGAACATTCCCTGTAATTGCACAGGCTGAATTAAAATCGATTTTGAAAATCTCAGGTGAAACTTATAAAGCAAAAGAAGGAGATGAGCACCACTAAAATTGTATACGGACTTTATGCTGACGACGACGATTTAATGAACGGCGTTAAAGCATTCAACGATAAAGGAATCGCTATAAATGAAGTTTATACTCCATTTCCGGTTCACGGACTAGACAAAGCTTTAGGTTTAAAGAAAACTAGAATTTCTGATGCCGCTTTCTTCTATGCTCTTTACGGTGTTACTATTGGTGCTACTGTAACTTGGTATGTGATGAACCACGACTGGCCTCAAAATATTGGGGGTAAACCAGCTTTCGACTGGGCTCACAATATGCCGGCATTCGTAGTTCCAATGTTTGAGCTTATGGTATTCTGCGCTGCTCACATGATGTCATTAACTTTCTTAGCAAGAAACAAAATGTATCCTGGAGCTCCTGCACAAAACCCGGATCCAAGAACAACGGATGATAAATTCATGATGGAATTCGTAACTGAAGATGTAGAATCTGTAAAGCAGTTGCTAATCGAAACTGGAGTTGAAGAAATAACTGTTAAAGACGCTTAAAATGAAAAAGAACGTATTAAGAATTGCAGCAGTTTTAGGTTTAACAACAGTTTTACTTAACTCTTGCGGACCGAAAGAAAACACACCATTGGTGTATTTCCCGGATATGTATTTCCCGGTAGCTTACGATCCATTGATGAAAGCTCAGGATGCTTATTCGGATCATGAAAATGAAATTCCTGCATTTGTTAAAAATAATGGAGCAACAGGTCTTTCTCCCGTAGAAGGATCAGTGCCTCAAAATAAAGACGGAGTTTTTGAAGAAAGTTTACTTCCAAAAACAGTAGACGAGTACAATGCAGGTTACACTGCGGCAAAAACGGTAACTGTTTCTCCTTTGAACCCTGCCAATGCAGAAAAAGATATCGAAAGAGGAAAAATGTTATTTGAGAAAACTTGTGCTGCTTGTCACGGTGTAGGTGGTGACGGACAAGGACCTATTGTACAGAGTGGAGCATATTCTGGTGTACCAAATTATGCAGACAGAGACGTTACTGTAGGATCTGTTCATTATGTATTAACAAACGGTAGAAATAACATGGGATCTTATGCAGGTCAATTGAATGCAGGAGATAGATGGAGAGTAGCAATGTATGTGATGAATGCTTTCAAAAAAGGAGCAGCAGCACCTGCAGCAGCTACCGCGACGGCAACAACTGAAACTACTACCGAAACTAAAAAATAAGAAAAGAAATGTATAGTTTTTCACCAAAATTAAAATCAACTTCTATAATACTTCTTGTTGTAGGTTTAGTGCTATTTGGTATTGGTTTCTTTTTAAACAAGGGAATTTCTACTGAAAAAATCGAGCAAATGATGGAAGCGGTACATGCTTCTGGTCATAATGCTCCTACACACTCAAGTGAAATGATAGGTCCTCAGGATCACGCGGCTCACTTGGAGCATGCAACATTACAAATACATAATCAACCTTTAGCATCTCTGCACTTTGTAGCTGTATTTTTCTTTGGAGTTAGTTGTGCTGTATTGTTTTTTTACTGTATTCAGCACGCTGCACATGCAGGTTGGCCAATTATTATTACAAGAGTAATGGAAGCTATTGCTTCTTATATTCCATACGGAGGAGCTATTTTGATCATCTTAATGCTATTAAATATCTTCCACCAAGGACACCTTTTCCACTGGATGGATCCGGATTTGACAGATCCTAATTCTGCTCATTTCGATGTGATCTTATTCGAAAAGAAAAGATTCTTGAACATTCCTTTCTATGCAATCAGAACGTTCATCTATGTATTAGGTGCTTCTTTCTTCGCTTGGAAACTGAAAGCTCAGTCTAAGAAAGTAGATGAAACTAAATCTAAAGTAGAATATCAGTTTCTTTACAGATGGGCAGTAGGATATATTGCATTCTTCGGATTTGCTTCTGCAGCTTGGGCTTGGGACTGGTTGATGTCTATTGACCCTCACTGGTACTCTACAATGTATATCTGGTATTCAATGGTTAGCTGCCTTTCAAGTGGTATTGCGGTAATCATCCTTTTAAGTGTTTACTTAAAGAAAAATGGTTTCTTACCTCAGTTCAATGACAATCACTTGCACGATTTAGGAGTATTCCTTTTCGCTACAAGTATGCTTTGGACGTATACATGGTTCGCTCAGTTCATGTTGTATTGGTATGCGAACGTTCCGGAAGAGGTGAATTACTTCTTTGGAAGATTCCAGCACTACGGAACAACATTCTTGCCAATGCTGATTGTAAACTTCTTGTTGCCATTATTAGTATTAGTAAGTAGCAGCATCAAGAGAAACTACAAAGTGGTTACAACAATGGCTGTAGTGGTTATCTTAGGACACCTTTTAGATTACTTCAATATGGTAATGCCTGGAACGGTAGGACCATTCTGGAACACTCCGGAAGTATTCGTTCTAATATTAGGAGCTGTGTTATTCATCGTTGGATTATTTATGTTTACAGTGCTTTCTGCATTATCTAAACTAAAATTAATTCCTACAGGAAACCCATTCTTACACGAATCTGAAATTTATGAGTATCCTTTCTAAGGAAAACTTGTAACAAGATAAAAACAAAAAAGACTGATTATAATGATCAGTCTTTTTTTGTGTAGAAACGGGAAAAATTGAAATCGTATGCAACCTTTTTCAAATTAAGTTGTCTTATCATTAGAACTCTGATTTTAATTACATATTGGTAAAACTAAAACGATCATGAAAAAAAATATCTTATTATTCTTACTCCTGCTATTCATCAATGGTGTAAATGCACAAACGATTACTTTTATTTCTGAAAAAACTAATAAACCTTTACCCAAAGTTTCGGTTTTTGGAAAAGATGGAAGTATTGTTGCGTACTCGGATATTGATGGTAAAATAGATAAGCAATCCATAAAACCTGAACAGGAGAAATTCCAACTGGTTTATGATAACCTTTCTGTCGCAACCTTATCGTACGCAGATTTTGACCACGAAATCATTAAAGTAAATGATCGTGTAAAAGATATTGAAACGGTAGTGATTAAAAGTAATAAGCCTACAAAATATGCATTTGTAAAAGGGAATTTTAATACCTATGTTACCCTTAATAATAAATTGAATTGCTATGCAGATGGTGTAGTAACGTATATTTTCGACAACAAAACAAAGAAATTAAAAAGCACCCGAATAGAACAATACAGGGTTTTCAGATTGGTAAATGCCGAAATGGACAGAAAGAAAACGTCATCATGGGATTATGATATGTTTCTAGAGGTTCCGAAAATTAAAGATGTCGGAAATGTTGATGAATATAAGAAAATTAAAAACACAGTCTTTAAAGAGTTAAAAGGAGACAAGAAGGATGAAATTGAAATCACCGGAGAAGCTCTTCAAAAGAAAGAATTTGCACTGTTTGGATACCGGTTTTTTGATTTCAAAAGTATTTTGAATGTTGCTTACGAACAAAACTCTCAAAAAACCTTAAGAGACCTTTTAGAATATAACGAAATTGAATTTTTAAAAATTAAACATAAAAGCGAACCCGAATATAACGCTGTGGTTATCTATGGTAATTTCTACCCTACAGAATTGGATTTCGGAAACGACAACGATATTGATAAAGTAAAATTTAATACAAAAAATAGCAATTATACCTCAAAATTCTGGCAGGAAACATCTTTCCCTAATATGCAGACCATTTTCAGTTCTTTCTTTAAAGACGACCTAAAAGAACAAGAAAATAAAAAATAAAACCTCCATTAATAAATGGTTTTACTAAATTTGCAGCAAACCCGAAAAAAATGAAAAAGTTTTCTTTTCTGCTAATTCTCAGTTTATTGCTGTTCACAGCATGTAAAAAAGATCATGTAGATGCAACGAATACAAAAACATTACAGTCAAGTATTAATGATATGACTTCAAGTCTGCCTACGATCAAGCAGATTAAATTTAATGAAGCATTATATATTTTAAAAACGTTTGGTGTAGATGCAGATGGAGATATTAACGAGCTTAAAGCTTTAGGACAATTGATTAACGGTAAAAAAGTTCCTGAAATCCTGACTATGGCAGATGAAGTGGCTCAGAAAAACGGGATAGAGTGGGCAAGTACATCACCGCCATCCTTAGGTGAAATGAATATTTTCGGGGATGATAAAGCCAAAGAAAGCGATCCAAATGATGTAAAAGCAAGCTCATTAAGCATTATTACAAGACCTACAGGTGACGATGGAACGGGAGCGCCAGTTGCACTTCAGATTGTTCCGAGGTTGGTAGACAATGCAGGAAATCCTGTGGCTTTTACAGGTGCAGGTTTAGAGGCTACTCTTGAAGTTTTCAGCAATGGAGAAAAGCTTGCCACTGCAAAAAACCTGATGCAGGATAATAATTTCAAAGGGTTTAATTTAAAATTTTCATCAATTCCTGCAGCTAAAGTGATCGATAATAAAATTGATATTACGGTTTCCGTAAAAACGACTGCTAAAACATTTAAAATGTCTAAGATCGGATTAGATGTGAATCCTTCGGCATTAAAAGTTCCTGCACCACCTAAAGTAGATTCTACTGCGGTAAATCAGGATCCTGCTGTAGTAGATCCAAATAATCCGGGAGCTACAACAACGACTCCTACAGATCCGGCTGCTACAACACCAACTCCTACACCGGCAACACCAAAACAACCCACAGCAGATCCAAGAACTACAGTAAACAGCTTCTTGAATAATGTAAGCTCACAAAACCTTAAAGCAGCTTATAACGCATCTAGCAATCCAAGTTGGGGAAGCTATGAATCATTCTCAAACCCTAATTCAGGATTTGGAGCGGTGAAAAATGTTAGTGTTAAAAATATCACGACTACTGGTGCCAACACAAATGGGGCAAGTGTAAATGCAACATACGACGTTACAGACAAAAGCGGAAAAACAACTTCTTTGAAAGTAACTTTCGGACTTAAAAATGTAAATGGCGACTGGAAAATTTCAAGCTACAAAATAAATCCATAAATGGCTTCACAAGACCTTATCAACAGACTTGAAAGTACGATAGAAAATATCCCTGATTTTCCGATTCCCGGAATTCAGTTCAAGGATATTTCTCCTATATTTCTGAATCCTAAACTGTACGAAGAAGTAATAGAGGATTTGGTAGCTTTCAGCAAAGGAAAAATAGATGCCGTTTGCGGAATAGAAAGCCGCGGTTATTTATTCGGGATTGCAATTGCAGTAGCGTTAGAAGTTCCGTTTATCCTCATCAGAAAAGCAGGAAAACTTCCGCCACCGATTATTTCAGAAAAATATGACCTCGAATACGGAAGTGCGATTATTGAAACCCGTGAAGGGCAGATAAAGCCCGGACAAAGAGTTTTGATTCACGATGATCTTCTGGCGACAGGAGGAACTACAGAAGCGGCGGCAAAATTAGTGGAAAAACAAGGCGCAACGGTTTCGCAATTTAGCTTCCTGATTGGGTTGAAAGGATTAAATGGTGACGAAAAACTGAAAAAGTTCAATGCGGAAATCTATCATATTTTAGAATATTAAGAATTCTCAAGAAATATTTAAAAGCTTCATAAACGCGATTTATGAAGCTTTTTTTATGAATGGCAATTAACAATTTACTGCATTCACACACTATTTATTCACTTTTATTAATAATACGCATAAAGTATTTTGTAAATCACTAAGAAACAATTAAATTTGCAGTTCAATTTTTAAAAATTTATGGCAAAATTGGGAAACAATGCTCACAATGAGCAAGAAGGTAAAGAAACAGTAGAGTTTTTTAAAGATCTTGACAGAGAGGCTTTAAACACTGAAAGATTTCTTGAAAAATACTCAAAACAGATAGGAATCGTTTTCGGAGTTTTGATTTTGGGTGTTTTAGGTTTTTTTGGCTATAAGCAATTTGTAGAGGCTCCAAAAAACGTAGAAGCTGTAAAAAGTTACCTTGCTGCACAGAAATATGCTGCTGAAGGAAAAGATAAAGAAGCTCTTGGTGGTAAATCTGCTGCTAATCCTGGGTTTTTAGGAACTTATGAAAACTATTCCGGTACTAAAGTTGGAAAACTTTCTGCTTACAATGCGGGATTGTTGAAATTCAAAGAAGGGAAGTTTCAGGAAGCATACGATCTTTTAGATAAATTTTCTTCAGACAATAAAACATTGATGGCAATGAAGTACGGAGCAATGGCAGATGCAAAATCAGGTCTTAACAAGAATGATGAAGCTCTTACATTGTTAGATAAAGCTACTTCTGCTTCTGATGATGCTTATACAAGCTATTACTTCACAAGAAAAGCAGGGATCGTGGCATTAGGCCTTAAGAAAAATGCTGAAGCTAAAAAGTATTTTGCTACAATTGACGAAAAATATCAGGACTACGACAACGGAATGTCTGATTCTTATATTGAAATGACTAAATATTATTAAAAATATGGCAACAGTTAATCTTTCCGATTACAAGCCACTTCATATAACTAATGCCGATGAATTTTCAATCGGCATTGTTTTTTCTGAGTGGAATGACTTTGTAACCTACAATCTTCGTGATGCAGCACTGGAAATTCTTGAAAAAGAAGGCGTAAAAAAAGAAAATATTACTCTTTTCTCAGTTCCGGGTGCATTTGAATTGAACTATGCAAGCATGCAGCTTTGCAAGGAGCGAAAATATGATGCAATCATTTCGATTGGATGCGTGATTCGTGGAGAAACACCTCATTTTGACTTCGTATGTTCTGCAGTAGCTCAAGGAATCAAAGATTGCAATATCCTTACCGATACCCCTACTATTTTTTGTGTACTGACAGATGATACCAAAGAACAGTCTATTGCAAGAAGTGGAGGAGATCTTGGAAATAAAGGAGTGGAAGCAGCAGTAACTGCTTTAAGAATGATCGATTTTAAGAAGAATTTATCCGGTAAAAAAGGAAATATCGGATTTGGACATTCTGAATAAAAAATAAAATAAAAAAGGAGCTTACATCAAGCTCCTTTTTTATTTTAATCAATCAGGTGAGGAATAAAACGACTCTGATTATTGGTAATTAAATTAACAGATTCTCTGATGCCGATTCCTGCTGATTCCTGACCAATTACCCAGCTGCCGATAACGGGATAATTTCCGTTGAAATTAGGAAGATCAAATAATTGTTGATATATGTAACCTTCCTTTCCATAAACGCCGCTGTTTTGCTCTAAAGGAATGTTGTTTTTAAATAAAGTTACATTTGCTCCCTCTCTGGAATATATAGGCTTTTTTACGAAATCCTTTAAATGCTTTGGTTCAAAATACGATTCAAGCAGATAAGGATGATTGGGATAGAGTTCCCAAAGAATGGGTAAAATTGCCTTTGATGAAAGCAGTAGCTTCCAGGCAGGCTCTATCCATTGAGACCTGAAATTATTTTTAACCAGCTTTTCACCGAAACCATCATCAAGAATCCATTCATAAGGATACAGCTTGAAGATATATTCCATAATGGTTTTATCTCCGGCAATAAATTCTTCAACATCTTCTGCCCAGCCAATATCCTGAATCGCGATAAATTCGGTGTCAAATCCTGCCTGAGTTGCACAATCTCTTAAATACTCCACATTCGTTACATCTTCAATATTCGTAAGCGATGCAAAATAAATATAATGAGGATTCATGTAGTTCTTAAGATACTTCCAGTAATCAACCAGCTTTTCATGGATAGAATTGAACTGATCTTTGTACGGGTACATTTCCTGAAGCCAGTACCATTGTACCACAGAAGCTTCATATAGAGATGTAGGAGTGTCCGCATTGAATTCTAAAAGCTTTAGATTGGTACCGTCAAAACCAAAATCAAACCTGCCATAGATGGAAGGGTGATCTTCTTCCCAACTTGTAATGATATAATCTTTAAACCAGTCCGGAATATTGAACCTGTGCCAAAGATTTTTTTCAATAATATAATCTACCGCTTCAAGACACATTTGCCAAAGCTCAGCAGTAGCGTTTTCTATTTTGTTGATCTCTTCTGATGAGAACTGATAATAATGACTTTCATCCCAGTAAAGACCTTCCAAAGAATGATACCCAAAACCTAAGTTCTCAAGTTTGTGTTCCCAGTTTTTTCGGAATGCTGATGTAATTCTTTCCATAATTATGATGATGCTCTAAATCCGCTTCTGCCCAATCCTCCTCTTACTACATTTCCTTTATAAGTACTTCTTCCCACATTTGATTTGGAACTGATGGCATCACTGTAATATCCGGCTCTTTGAAAAGAACCGTTGTGAAAAGAACCGTAAGGTCTGAAAGCATGATACCAAAAATATCCGGGCATAAAACCGTGACTTCGCGTATAAGATGCCGAAGAATCAGATCTCATGTATACTTTTTTCTCATTCTTCCATTGATCTTCAGGTTTGTTTTGGGTACATGAAGCAAGAAGTCCGGTTACAAAAAGTAATTTTATAGAACTTGATTTTTTCATTACTGAACGGTGATATAAAATTCGTAATCTTTTTTGGTCTTTGCAGTCTGATCATAACCGTTATTGTCTTCACCAGTCACGAGAGTATCTCCCAAAGAAGGAATGGTATCTGTTTTAATGATCTCTCTGAAAAGTTTGTTGTTTTTCCAGATTTTATGTTTGGTGATTAAAATATCTGCGGTGTCAATATGTTTTACGGAAAGTTCGGTTTCAATAGAAGCATTTTTGTCGATGCTGCTTACTTCATCTTCCTTATGGTCTTCATTACAAGACTGTAAGCTTACTATTCCCAATAATAAAAGGAAAATTTGAATTTTTTTCACTTTAGTTTTAATTTTTCACAAAAGTAATTATTTAGTAATGATATTATTTTAAATTTACATATAAAATAAAACTAAAATATGAAATGGACAGACGAAAGAAGCGGTAACGTAGAAGACAGGCGAGGCTCTGGAAGTGGCGGTGTGATTGTGGGAGGAGGGCTTGGTACGCTTATCATTGCGGCAATTGTATTTTTTCTGGGAGGAGACCCTTCTTCTATTCTCTCTTCAGGAAACATGGGAAGTGGAGGAGCGCAAACCGAACAAAGGGAATTGAATTCAAATGAACTTAAAATAAGAGAGTTCGTACAAATGGTAACTGCCGAAAATGAAGAAACCTGGACTAAAGTTTTTGCTGACAACGGATTAAAATATACCCCTGCAAGAGTCGTTTTATTTGAAAGTACCACAAAATCAGGATGTGGAACGGCTCAATCTGCAATGGGGCCTTTTTACTGTCCTGTAGATCAGACGGTATATATGGATATGAGTTTTTTCAAAGAACTGGAACAGCGCTTCGGAGCTAAAGTCACAGAATTCTCTATTGCTTATGTATTGGCTCACGAAATGGGACATCATGTACAGAACCTTTTGGGAACGTTGGGTGAAACTGATAAAGTAAGAACAAGCGGAAATTATTCCGAAGCACAGGTGAATAAAGTTTCTGTTGCAACAGAGCTTCAGGCTGATTTTTATGCGGGACTTTGGGCAAAACAGACAGATAACAGAGAGCATATATTAGAGCCTGGTGATATTCAGTCTGCAATAGATGCTGCAGAAGCAGTGGGCGATGATAATATTCAAAAAAGATCTCAGGGATATGTAAATCAGGAAAGCTTTACTCATGGCTCCTCGGCTCAGCGTAAAGAATGGTTTATGAAAGGATACAATACCGGAGATATCCGACAGGGAGACACCTTCAATCAGCTTTTAAGTAATTAATCAAAATAAAAATTCCTGAAGAAAATCTTCAGGAATTTTAGTTTATTGCAATTCTATAGGGTTGCTGTTTCTTTTGGCTTCATCTTTTACCCTTTCTTCCATTCTCTTTCTCATGTCGCCGGGATTTTGATTTCCGCCGCCACCTCCGCCACCAATTCTCATCGGTGCATTAGGTCCGCCACCTCCTTGATTCATAAATGACATTGGGTCTGTTTTAAACTTCTCCTGTTGTTTTACAAAATCTGTTCTTTTTACTTTGATCACATTCCCAAACTGATTCAAAGCAGGAATTTCTGCGATTTTATAATTTTTCATTAGGTCAAATGAATAATCTCCCTTGTCATCCTCAGCTTTAACAATAAGTCCGGGAAGTCCGCTGAATTTATAAGGCCCATCCTGATACGGTAGATCTGTAGTAAACCATACCGTCCATTTTCTGCCTCCGAAATTCGTTTCTGCTTTCTGAACTTTATAATCTCCTATTTTGGTCGTTTCAGAAGAAATTTTCCAGTTGATTGGGCGGTCTTCTTCATATACGTAAATATCACGGCCTAATCGGTCTTTATAAATGGTCTTTTGATTTCCTTTATCCTTTTCAACAGAGTAGTTGATGTTCGATCTCAGACTTTCCATTTGATCTCTGTTGATGCTTCCTCTTCCGCCTCCACCTTGAAAGGCTTTTTGCATAATAGAGTCTCTTTTAACCCTGTTTTCAGAATAGAAAAGAGATTTTTCAGCCGAAATATCCAGATAGGCATTTTCGGTCTTTACATCATTTTTATTAGAAGCGTCCGGTTTCATAGTCACCTGATACACAAATCTGTTGGCTTGTGCAAAAGCGGTCTGCATGAATAACGCTAAAGCTATAATTTCTAACTTTTTCATTTATTTATATTTTTTATCTTAATTCAATTGGGTTTTGAGGAGCTGTATTCAGCATTGGAGAACCTCCGCTTTCCGCATTCATACTTGGCATCTGTTGCATACCACCATCCATACTGCCACGATGTCCCATGCCACCTTGCATTCCGCTCATTCCTCCACCGGGCATTCCTCCTCCGCCATGTCGTCCGCCGCCGCCGAAATTTCGCATTCCTTCACCATTTCCGGCCATGTTTTTTCTGTTTTTCGAGAATTCTAATTCCAATGCCGCTTTGTCTCCGTTAAAATTAATTCTGGTGCTTTGTTTCGCATCAGAGCTTATCACTTCATCAAAAGCATTTTGAACAATCACTTTTTTTACAAGATCAAACCTGTAATCGCCTTTGTCATCCTCTAATTTTACAATAAGTCCGGGTAAGCCTGAAAGCTTATAAGGACCATCGGAAATAGGAATCTCTTTTGTAAACCATGCCGTCCAGATTCTTCCTCCAAAATTAACAACTGCTTTTTGCGCAGAATATCCGTTCTGTTTTCCGGTGTCATTGCTAATTTCCCATTTCATAGGGCGGTCTTCCTGATAATAAATCTGCTTTACACCCACTTTGTCATGATAGTAAACTTTTTGCTCAGGAATCTCTTTTGTAATAAAATATTCAAAAAAAGTAGCTTCAGGTCTTTTAATTTTTCCGGATTTTGAAAAATCTTTCTCTTCTTTTTTCCTGTTTTCTTTTTCTTCAGGTTTAAAAGAGGCGAATAAAGAGTCTCTGATTAATTTATTTTCGCTGATAAATAAAGATCGATTTGCTTTTATATCCAGAAAAGTTCTTTCCGTTTTCATGGTCACCAGATTGATGGAATCGGGATTTACCGAAGTTTCATAAATATATCGCGTTGTCTGTCCGTAGGACTTTACTAATGAAAACAATACAAAAAAAACAAGCAATTTCTGTTTCATTGTTAATTTTTTTAATAGATGAAAAATACTGCTCAAAGTTAAATCAAAAACGGAATTTGCAGATTTGGGAGAGAAAATTTATACATTTTTTAACATTATCAACCCTCTTAAGAATAATCTTATTAATAACAGAATCATTAAAATAGATATCTTCAATTTGAGATTGCGGAAATTAGTTCGTATTTTTGCAGAAAGTAAATCATTCTAAATAAATACAATGATAAAAGTATCAGATCAAGCAAAAGCAAAAGCCATCCAACTGATGACAGAAGATGGTTTTAAACCTTTTGAAGACTATATAAGAGTTGGGGTGAAAAGTGGGGGATGCTCTGGTTTAGAGTATGTTTTGAAGTTTGACAACGAAAAAACAGACACTGATCAGGTTTTTGAAGACAATGACATTAAAATTATTGTAGATAAAAAATCGATCCTCTATTTGGCAGGAACAATTCTAGAGTATTCCGGAGGTTTGAACGGAAAAGGATTTGTTTTTAACAATCCGAACGCATCAAGAACATGTGGATGCGGTGAATCTTTCAGTCTTTAGACTGATTAAAAGATTTAGAGATTAAGAAATTAAGAAATTATTTATGACTGTTTCATTTGAAAATTTTCCAATTTATAAAAAGGTAATTTCATTCACAGTTAAAGTTTTCAAAATTCTTGATAATGAAAATTTGCAAAAAGAATTTTCACTCAAAGATCAACTAAAAAGAGCAACTTTATCAATAAGTAATAATATTGCAGAAGGCTCAGAATATGGAAGTAATAAACAATTTATCAGATTTCTTTGGATTGCAAAGGGAAGCTGCGCAGAAGTGAGAAATATGTTATTTGTTTTACACAGTTTAGAGAAAATCAATGATGAGATTTTCAATACACTTAATAACGAGTGTCTGGAAATAACAAAAGAGATTTATCATTTTATAAAATATCTTGAAAAGAGCACTTTGGACGCTAAGTAATATCTAAATTTCTTAATGTCTAAATCTCTTAATAAATTATGAGTAAATATACTGAAGACGATCTAAGAGTCGATCTAGAAAATAAAAAATATGAATTCGGTTGGGAAACGAAAATCGACTACGAAGATTTCCCAACGGGTTTAAATGAAGATATTGTCCGTGCGATTTCTGCTAAAAAAGAGGAACCGGAATGGATGACAGAATGGCGTTTGGAATCTTTCAGAATCTGGTTGAAAATGGTAGAGCCGGAATGGGCGAATATTAAATATGAAAAACCAGATTTTCAAGCGATTAAATATTACGCTGCTCCAAAGGCAAAACCTGAACTGGAAAGTTTAGATGAAGTAGATCCTGAATTATTGGCGACTTTTGCAAAATTAGGAATCAATATTGAGGAACAAAAAAGGCTTTCGGGTGTTGCTGTAGATATCGTAATAGACTCAGTTTCTGTAAAGACAACTTTTCAGGATACATTGATGGAAAAGGGAGTTATTTTCTGTTCCATCTCTGAAGCTATTAAAAATCATCCTGATCTGGTAAGAAAATATCTTGGAAAAGTAGTTCCGAGAGGAGATAATTTCTATGCAGCGTTGAATTCTGCGGTATTTTCTGACGGAAGTTTCTGTTATATTCCAAAAGGAGTAAAATGTCCGATGGAATTATCAACCTATTTCCGTATCAATCAGGCAGGAACAGGTCAGTTTGAAAGAACGCTTGTGATTGCAGACGAAGGAAGTTATGTTTCTTATCTTGAAGGATGTACAGCGCCATCGAGAGATGAAAACCAGCTTCACGCAGCGGTGGTTGAATTGATCGCAATGGATAATGCTGAAATTAAATATTCAACCGTACAGAACTGGTACCCAGGAAATGAAGAAGGAAAAGGAGGAGTTTTCAATTTCGTGACGAAAAGAGGACTTTGTGAAAAGAATGCAAAAATCTCTTGGACTCAGGTTGAAACAGGTTCTGCAGTAACTTGGAAATATCCTTCATGTATTTTGAAAGGAGATAATGCTGTAGGTGAGTTCTATTCGATCGCGGTGACCAACAATCATCAGTATGCTGATACGGGAACAAAGATGATTCATATCGGAAAGAATACAAAATCTACGATCATTTCTAAAGGTATTTCTGCAGGAAAATCTCAGAATTCATACAGAGGACTGGTTAAAGTAATGCCGACTGCAAAAGGAGCAAGAAACTTCTCTCAGTGTGACTCTTTGCTGATGGGTAACGAATGTGGAGCACATACTTTCCCTTATATCGAAATCAAAGATCCGACTGCGCAATTGGAACACGAAGCTACGACTTCAAAAATTGGAGAAGACCAGATTTTTTACTGTAACCAGAGAGGTATCGATACGGAAAGAGCAATTGCTTTGATCGTAAACGGTTTCAGTAAAGAAGTTTTAAATAAATTACCAATGGAATTTGCTATTGAAGCTCAGAAATTACTTGAGATTTCTTTAGAAGGTTCTGTAGGATAATCTTAGTTTATTGAAAAGGGAATTAAGATTAAAAAAATAAAAAAATAATATTTCATTCGCTAGTGTTAATACCTTTGTTAATTGTGGTTTAGTGTTACAAAGGATTCTCAAAATTTGACCTTGCGATAAATTTGAATGTATGTTAAATATAAAAAACTTGCACGCCAAAATTGAAGACGGCGCAGAAATTTTAAAAGGGATCAATCTTGAAATAAAACCGGGTGAAGTTCATGCTATCATGGGGCCGAACGGAGCTGGTAAATCTACTCTTTCTTCTGTGATCGCAGGAAAAGAAGATTATGAGGTTACGGACGGAGAAATCATTTTCGGAGGTGAAAATATCATCGAAGATGCTCCTGAAGACAGAGCTCACAAAGGGATTTTTCTTTCTTTCCAATATCCAGTAGAAATTCCGGGTGTTTCTGTAACGAATTTCATCAAAGCAGCGATGAATGAAAACAGAAAGGCAAAAGGATTATCTGAAATGCCTGCCAAAGAAATGTTGGCTTTAATCCGTGAGAAATCTGAGCAATTGGGAATCAAAAAAGATTTCCTTTCAAGATCATTGAATGAAGGTTTTTCGGGAGGTGAAAAGAAAAGAAACGAGATCTTCCAGATGATGATGCTTGATCCGAAATTGGCGATTCTTGATGAAACCGATTCAGGATTAGACATTGATGCATTAAGAATCGTTGCAGACGGTGTAAATGCATTTAAAAATGAAGGAAACGCGGTTCTTTTGATTACCCACTATCAGAGATTGCTTAATTATATTCAACCGGATTTCGTTCATGTTTTAGCAAACGGAAAAATCATCAAAACAGGTGACAAATCTCTTGCTTTAGAACTTGAAGAAAAAGGGTACGACTGGCTTTTGAATTAAGGAGATAAACTTAATTCCTCATCAATTAAAATATTGAATGTATTCAAATTGTGATAGATGAAATATACCATTAAAGTCTGGCTTTTTACGAATTCAGTTCCTGTACTTTTGTCATTAATTAAATTATGTTTTTTTAAATTTAACAAAGTATTTGATCCGGTTATTTTAAAGGTTTTACTTTTGGGATTTATTTTTTCAATTCCGGCCATGATTGGATTTTGGATATTGAATAAAAGAATTGAAAATACTACAGTGGTTAGATCAAAGATCATTCTGAGTATATATTCTTTTGTATCTGTTTGGATTACATTTTTTATTTTTAATTTGATAACTTCCTGGATTCCTATGAGTTTATTTTTCGGAGCCTATTACAGAATGGCTTTGTTTTATATACTTCTTCTGATTTTAGGAATTTGGGGATTTAAAAAGTCTAAATCATTACAACTAAATTAGTGATACGATGTTTCACTTAATTAGAAAAAACATAATTAAAAAATGAATAGCGAAAGCGTCAAAATTATGACTTTAAAAGAACAGGTTATAGAAAACCATAATGACTTTTTGGAGAGTCTTCATCACAGATTTCTGGATGATGACAGAAAAGCGGCTCTTCAAAGATTCGAAAATATTGGTTTCCCGACTAAGAAAGACGAAGAATATAAATATACCAACTTAAAGGAGATTACTGAAAAAGAATACAATTTTTTTCCGAAAGAAAGTCATAACATCACTAAAGAACAATTAGATGAATTGCATCTTGGTGAAGAGAATTTTGACTGGATCACTTTCGTAAATGGTAAACTTCATAAAGAATTATCAAAAGTTTCGATTGAAAATGTTGAGTTTCTTTCATTTAATTATGCATTGAATGATGAGAAGCATAAAGATATTTTCGACAAATATTTTAATACTATTGCTGCAGATAAATCCGCTTTTACGAATTTAAACCAAGCATATTGCAAGTACGGTTTCTTCTTGAAAGTTCCTAAAAATGTAGTGATTGAAAAACCAATTCACGTTTTCTACATTTCTCAGAATCAGGAAGAAAATACGTTTTATAATACGAGAAATTTATTGATCGTAGAAGAAGGAGCGAAAGTAGAGATTATTGAAAGTCACCATAATTTTGACAGTACTTATGTATTGACAAATTCTGTGACTGAAATCTTCACTTACCCAAATGCAAAAGCAGACTGGCATAAATTACAGAACGATAACGATACTTCTTACTTAATTGACAATACTTTCGCAAAACAGGAAAAAGACAGTTTAACGACTGTAAACACATTCTCTTTCGGAGGTAAATTGGTAAGAAACAACTTAGATTTCATTCAGAACGGATCGAATATCAATTCATTCATGAACGGAATCACCATTATCGGGAAAGACCAGTTGGTAGACCATCATACAGCGGTTCACCACAATCAGCCGAATTGTGAAAGTTATCAGAACTACAAAGGTATTTTCAACGGGAAATCTCACGGAGTTTTCAACGGGAAAGTATTTGTAGATAAAATTGCTCAGAAAACGAATGCTTATCAGCAAAACAACAATGTTTTATTAAGTGAAGGAGCAACCATTGATACAAAACCTCAGCTTGAGATTTTTGCAGATGATGTGAAGTGTTCTCACGGTTGTACAGTCGGTCAGCTGAATGAAGATGCTTTATTCTATCTGAGAGCAAGAGGGATTTCTAAAAAAGAAGCTCAGGCGTTACTTTTATATGCTTTTGCAAACGATGCCATGCAGAATATCGATATTGAACCTCTGAAAGAAAAGATCTCAAAACTTTTGGCGGAGAAATTAGAAGTAGATATTGAGTTTTAATAAATATTTGAAAATATAAAAAAGCACTTCGGACTGAAGTGCTTTTTGCTTTTCTTTAACAGCAAGTATTAAGAAAAAGCCGTAAATTTGAAGAGTTCTAAATAAGAACGGTTTAATTTAAAAATTTAATAAATGTTTGACATTCAGGAAATCAGAAGTCAGTTTTCTATATTAGATCAGAAGGTGAATGGTAAACCTTTAGTTTACTTAGATAATGCAGCAACCTCTCAAAAACCCAATTCGGTTTTAGAGGTTTGGAACAAATATTATACAGAGATCAATGCTAATGTACACAGAGGAATTCATACATTAAGCCAATTAGCAACAGAAGAAATGGAGCTTTCCCGAAGAAAGATTCAGAAATTCATCAATGCAAAACATGATTTTGAAGTTATTTTCACAAAAGGAACAACGGAAGGGTTGAACCTTATTTCTTATATTTTAACTCAGAAATTAAAAAAAGACGATGAAATTATCATCTCTTATCTTGAGCATCACTCAAATATTGTTCCTTGGCAATTGCTTTGTGAAAGAACCGGAGCAAAATTAAGAGTCATTCCGATCGATGAAAACGGGATTCTTCAATTAGATAAGTTGGATGAATTTTTAAGTGAGAAAACGAAAGTGGTTTCTGTAAATCAGGTTTCAAATGCTTTGGGAATTGTAAATCCTATTGAAGAAATCATTTCCAAAACGAGAGCGAATTCCAATGCTTATATTGTGATTGACGGAGCCCAGTCTGCACCGCATTTTACAATCGATGTTCAAAAACTGGACTGTGATTTCTTTGTGTTTTCGGGGCATAAAATGTATGCTCCAATGGGAACAGGTATTTTATACGGAAAGCAGGAAGTTCTTGAAGATCTGCCACCGTTTCATGGGGGAGGAGAAATGATAGCAACGTGTTCTTTTGACGGAACAACGTATGCAGGACTTCCTTTTAAATTTGAAGCAGGAACTCCGAATGTGGGAGGAAATATTGCGTTGGGAGCAGCCATTGATTTTATTCAAAAAGTAGGACAGGAGAATATCCAGAGTCATGAGAACGCTTTACTGGAATATGCGCAAAGACAACTTTTGGAAATAGAAGGATTGAAAGTATATGGTGAAAAAGCGCACAGAACGGGTGTTGTTTCTTTTAATCTTGAAGGAGTAGGAATTTCTTCCGATGTAGGAATGATCCTTGATAAAATGGGGGTTGCTGTAAGAACAGGACATCATTGTACTCAGCCTATCATGAATTTCTTTAATATCGCAGGAACGGTAAGAGCCAGCTTTGCTGTTTATAATACTTTCGAAGAAATTGATTCTTTGGTAGAAGGAGTGAAAAAGGCACAGCGAATGCTAAGTTAATCCTTTAAAAAAATAAATAAAACAGCACTTCTGAAATTTAGAAGTGCTGTTTTATTTTAATGTATTTGAAAATGAGTGATTTATGTGGTATTATTTAAAAAAAATTCACTATATTTAGTTTACCTTAAAAATATTACTATGAAACAACAATTACTTTTTTTCTTGTTAGCTTGTGGAATATTATCTAATGCACAAGTGTTTTCTGAAAATTTCAACGGGGGTTCAATGCCTTCAGGATGGACAGTCAATAATCCGGATACGACGTATAACTGGGGAGTGGGCAGTCAAGCAGGTTTTGTTATTTTTCCGAGTGGTGCAGCTTTTTTTGATGATGATGATGCGGGACCTTCTTCTATTAATTCTAATGCAAGATTAGTGTCACCGGTGATCAATCTCGTGGGAGTTACAAGTCCAAAATTGTCATTTAAATATGCCAATATGATCTACGATCTTGATTCTACGATAAAAGTGGAGGTTTTCAACGGGACTTCCTGGATTCAGGTATTCAGTTCTGTGGGAGATTCCGGACAATGGGGAATTGATTGGAATACTTTTATGTATACGATTGAAGCTTATGACAATGCTACAAACATTGATTTAACACCTTATATCAATGCTAATTTCCAGCTGAGGTTTGTTTATGATGATGCGGGAGATTATTCCTATGGAGCGGCAATTGATGATGTAACGATTACAAGTGCTTCATTGGCAACTTCTGAGGTTTCCGCTGAAGATAAACTCCAGATTTATCCGAATCCTGTAAGAGATAATCTTTATATTAAATCTGATTTAAAATCGAATTCAAAGGTTTCTGTAATTGATATGTCTGGCAAGTTTGTAAAAACATTTACCGGAGCCGCAGAATCATATAACCTATCTGATCTTCCTAGAGGAACTTACATGATTGTCATCGATGATGGTGAAAATGTTATTAAAAAGAAAATCATCAAACAATAACTTAAAAAAGCTTCTGAATTTCGGGAGCTTCTTATTTTTTTAAAATTATTGATCTCACCCTGAATAATAGATGTTAACAATAGATCAAATTTAAAAATTCATGCACCAATGTTGTTGAGCATGAAGTAATTTTGTTGGGTCAAAATTTAATCTATGGAATTAATTGAAAAATTGAACTGGAGATTTGCTACCAAAGCAATGAACGGTCAAAAAGTACCACAGGAAAAGGTGGATAAAATATTAGAAGCAGCAAGACTAGCACCAACATCAAGTGGTCTTCAGCCTTTCGAAATCATCGTTGTTACCAATCAGGAAATCAAAGAACAGATTAAACCTCATGCTTGGAACCAGCCACAAATTACGGATTGTTCTCATCTTTTGGTTTTCGCAGCTTGGGATACCTATACAGAAGAAAGAATCAACAAAATGTTTGATCTGACAAATGATATCAGAGGATTTAAAAACGAAGGCTGGGAAAACTACAGACAAATGTTGTTGGGTACCTATCCGCAAAGATCTGCTGAAGAAAACTTTACTCATGCAGCTAAACAGGCTTATATTTCTTTTGGGGCGGCAATTATCGCTGCAGCTTTCGAAGAAGTTGATTCTACGCCAATGGAAGGTTTTTCTCCTGAAGCGGTGGATGAAATATTAAATTTAAAAGAAAAAGGTCTGAAAAGCGTTCTGTTGTTGCCAATAGGTTACAGAGATGCTTCAAATGATTGGTTGGTGAATCTTACTAAGGTGAGAAAATCAAAAGAAGATTTCATTACAGAAGTTAACTAATTATTTAATTGATTTTTATTCATAAAAAATCCCCTTTCAGCACTTGAAAGGGGATTTATATATTATTTAAACTTAAACCTTGTCATTCTGTAAGAATCTCAACAACGCATTTAAATATAATTTAAATACTTGAACATAGATTCCTACGGAATGACAAGCATACTGTAAAAATCTGTGTCATCTGCGAGAGATTAAAACTGAACAGTTGGCTTCCAATCCACCACCGCTCTGATAAATGCTTCCGCATTTTCCACAGGGATGTTAGGCAGAATACCATGTCCTAAATTCGCAATATATCTGTCTTTTCCGAAACGGTTGATCATTTCAGTCACCATTTTCTTGATCGTTTCAGGCGTAGAATGTAATCTTGCAGGATCAAAATTCCCCTGAAGCGTCATCGTATGATTCGTTAATGTTCTTGCAAATTCAGGTTTGATCGTCCAGTCAACACCTAAAGCTGAAACCGGAGACTGTACCATATCTTCCAATGCAAACCAACATCCTTTTCCAAAAACAACAACGTGAGTTAAAGGGCTTAAAGCTTCAACGATCTGATTGATATATTTCCAAGAGAATTCCTGATAATCAGTCGGAGAAAGCATTCCTCCCCAAGAATCGAACACCTGAACCGCAGAAACTCCTTTTTCTACTTTTCTTTTCAGATAAGCAATTGTAGTATCGGTGATTTTCTGAAGTAATAAATGAGCCGCTTCCGGTTGCTGGAAACAGAAAGATTTAGCAATATCAAAAGCCTTGCTTCCTTTTCCTTCTACACAGTAACAAAGAATCGTCCAGGGAGAACCTGCAAAACCGATCAATGGAATTTCATTATCTAATTTTTGCAGTGTCAGTTCAATGGCATCAAAAACGTATCCTAATGTATCATTAACATCCGGAACCACAACATTCTGAACCTGTTCCATTGTTCTGATTGGAGTATCCAACCAAGGCCCTACAGATTCTTTCATCTTAAAATCAATTCCCATTGCTTGCGGAACTACCAAAATGTCTGAGAACAAAATCGCAGCATCCAACGGAAATCTTCTGATCGGCTGTACCGTAATTTCGGAAGCCAATTCAGGAGTCTGACATCTTGTGAAGAAATCATATTGATCACGTAGTGCAATGAATTCAGGTAAATATCTTCCTGCTTGTCTCATCATCCAAACTGGCGGTCTTTCTACGGTTTCTCCGCGAAGTGCTTTTAAATATAGGTCGTTCTTAATCATAATATAGTAGACTGATATTGTCAAAAAGACAATTAAATATTCAATTTTTGTTTAAAATTTCTTTTCTGATCAACTTCAAAACAGAGATCAGATTATTTCCTTCCGATACTAAAACCTGGTTTGAAGTATACTTTCTCAGCTCATTGGCAGTCGTTTCGCCAATAGAAACCAAGGTCATATCATCAAAAGAATTTCGATTTGCAAAACTACGAACTCCGCTCGGACTAAAAAATACGCCGACATGATATTTTTCATTTATCAACGGATTGATTTCCTCTGTGTTGTAAACCGTGAATTTTTTATAGCTGATGTTCTGTAGTGGAAGATTTTCGTCAAGTACGTCTAACGCTATGTTTCCGCAGAAGTGCAGAAATTTTTCATGCTGACAATGGGTAATAATAAATTTTGAAAGCGTATCGGCATTTTTCAAAACTTTAAAAGTTCCGAAACCATTTTTTCTTACTTCCCGTTTAGTTTTTTCTCCGACGCAATAAATTTTATTGTAATTCTTTGCCGTGAAATCTTCATTGGGTTTAAAACCGTTTTTAAAAAAAGAATTTACTCCTTTTGAACTCGTAAAAATCAGTGAATAATCTTTCAGGTTAAAAGGTTTTATTTTTAATGGATTTGTTTTAATTACCTCAACACAATCAACCGAAATACCCTCTCCTAATTCTTTGGATAATATCATTGGATCTATGTTTTTGGTAAATAAAATCTTCATTAAGGCTTGTCTTTTAAATGTAAATCGGCCACCTGAAGCCTTACTTTGTTCATGAAATCTTTTCCCGGATCTTCTTTTCCTGTGAAATAATTCGGGTCAGATTCCTTCCAGAGTTTTGAATTTCTGAAAACTCCATATTCCGAATGACCGATAAGATATTCGATTTTATATTTCTGAGTTAAATATCTTACCAGTTGTGCATTGGCTGAAACCTGTTTTTCGGTAAGCGGTTCTTTTTTACTTCCGATATTTTCAATTCCGATCGCGCAGTAATTCAGTCCAATTGTGTGTCTTGCAAATTGAGTCGGTTCCATTAACTTGTAAATTGTACCATCACGGTCTATGATAAACTGTGAAGAAACATTTAATGTACTTTGTTTTTTCAGAGTACTTCTTCCGCTTTCAAGCGTGTTTTTATTAAAATATTTGAAGTTACTTTCTACAGTTCCGCCTGCAGTGTAATGAAGAACAATCATTTTAGGAACGATCGTCGGTGTTTTTTGAATCAATCCGTGATGTTCCTTCATATATTCTAAACTTAAACGAATTCTTTCCTCAAAATAATTAATCGGTTTATTGATTATTTTGGGTTCGTTTTTCTGTCCTGCTGCAAAACTGATAATCAATACAAACAGAAAACAAATTATATTTTTCATATTCTTTATTTCTGATATTGATAATGTCCGGTAATGGTAAATTTGAATAAGCAATCTTCAACAACCTGTCCTCCTCCGATATTGTGTACAATTAAATATCGTTTTCTGTCGGCTGATTTTTTGTTCACAACAATTCCGATGTGAGTCAGGTTTCCGGGTAAAATCCACGTTACAATATCTCCGGGAACATACAGTTCAGGTTTTGTTTCTATAGATTTTGATTTTCCGAATTTGGCAAAGAATACCCTTAAGTTCGGAACTCTGCGGTGGTCAATATTCGTATCGGTCTTTTTCAGGCCCCATGTTTTAGGATATTTTGAAAAATTTTTCGCCATATCTTCATGCACTTCTTTCTGAAGATCAATTCCCAGTTTTCTGTAGGCTCTGATGACAACATCAGTGCACACTCCTTTATCTGAAGGGATATCTCCATTCGGATATTTTATCATAAAATAAGCAGGATCGTAAGTTACTTTGTCTTTTGTTAAACTTAAAGCGGCGTCAGAAAGCTTTTGGGCAAACTGATTCTGTGCTTTTAAAGTTAAAACACAAAACATAATGATAAGAATGGTGAAATACTTTCTCATTATCAGGTAAATTTAAAATCAATTAAATCTGACTTTTAATTTCTGTCATTAATTCTTTACCCCCATTTTCGAGAACGATTTTTGCAAATTTTTCTCCAAAATTTTCTTCTTCATTATAAACGAAGCTTTCGTCTGTTGCAATACAGTTTTTACCATCTAATGAACAAAGCGCTGCTTTGAAGCGTATCTGGTCTTCAAAAATCTCAGCAAAGGCTCCGATTGGAGCTGTACATCCACCTTCCAGCGTGCTTAGGAAATTTCTTTCCATTTCTACGCAGATTTGAGTAGACTGATGATTGATTGATTGTAGAATTTCGTTGATTTCTTTTTTATCAGAATGTCCTGCCACGGCAATTACACCTTGAGACGGAGCCGGAATTAAAAATGGCAACATTTCATAATCGATATCCATTTTCATTCTCTTGATTCCCGCTAAAGATAAGATCGTAGCATCAAAATCTCCCTCTTCCAATTTCTGAAGACGGGTTTGAATATTTCCGCGGATATCTGAAAATTCAGCATTCGGGAAGTTCTTTAACCAGAAAGCTCTTCTTCTTAAGCTGCTTGTAGCAAGTTTCAGTTCGTGGAATTCTTTATTCTTTGCAGATTCTTTTCTGATCAAAACGTCCTGAGGAAAATCTCTTTCCAGATAAGCAATGATCTCAATATTTTGAGGCAATTGAGTGGGAACGTCTTTTAAAGAATGCACGGCGATATCGATCTCGTCATTTAATAATGCGACATCAAGATCTCTTGTAAAAACACCTGTGATTCCTAAAGAATACAGGGGTTGAGTCAGGTTTTTATCACCTGAAGAGACAATTGGAACAATTTCCGTTAAATAATTACTGTTTTGAAGGTGTCTCGCAACTTCTCTTGCCTGCCAAAGAGCAAGTGCGGAATTTCGGGTTCCGATTCTAATGCTTTTCATTGAATTCGTTGTTTGGTTGTTCAACTAGTATTTCGTGCATTAATTTACTAATTTCTTCGGCTTTTAACGGGTTGTCGATGATATATTTTGCAAAACGGTTGGTGATTTTCTGAATCATTTTATCGGAAAGTTCCATGTCCGTGATGTTTATGTATTTATTTTTTCTGTAAAAATTATGCATTTCATTGCGTTCCATATTCTTTAAAACCGCTTTGAAATGATGAATATTGGGAGCCAGCTTTCTCTTTTTCTCCCATTCAAGAAAATCTTTTGTCAGATCTTTGATGATACCTTCAGCTTTTGGAACTTCTTTTTCTCTCTGCTGAATCGTTTCCTGAATCTGTTTTGAAAGTTCATCAACATCAATCAAAGTTACATTTTCATTCTCCATTACGTTTTTATCAACGTTATTGGGAATAGAAAGATCGATTACTAAAGTT
The DNA here is from genome assembly GCF_016735585.2 of Chryseobacterium tagetis. GTDB lineage: Bacteria > Bacteroidota > Bacteroidia > Flavobacteriales > Weeksellaceae > Chryseobacterium > Chryseobacterium tagetis. Next base: position 424,662 of record NZ_JAERSE020000002.1, on the reverse strand, counting down.
TCCTTTCCGTTCGGAAAATGAGATTTGTCAACAATCGGATGTCTTGCTCCGGTCGCAACAATTAGAATATCAGTTCCGCTTAGTTCTTTATCAAAGTCAGCATAATCAATGTGAGGAATATTATATTTTTCAGAAATTTTTGCTGCTGTTTCCTGAGTTCTGTTGGCAATTTTAATTTTTGGCTGATAAACATGTTTTACCAGATTCTCAACCGTGTTCTGACCAATTTCACCAACTCCCAAAAGCAAAATGTTTTTTTCGGCAATTCTCTTTTGGCTATTTAGGATATAATGAACGGCAGCGTAAGAAACAGAAGCAGCTCCGTTGGAAATTCCCGTTTCATTTTTGATTCTTTTAGAAATCTGAATAGCAGAATTGATCGCTCTTTCTAAAAAAGGATTAGAGTTTTGTCTTTCTTTTTTAAATCGATTGTATGCTTTTTTGATTTGTCCGATAATTTCGAAATCCCCTATGATCTGGCTTTCCAGTCCTGCTGCCACTCTGAATAAGTGGGTTAAAGCCTCTTCTTTTGTTAAAATATTGGCAAACTGTAAAAAATCCATCAGATTGACACCAATGGTTTTGCAATATTCTTCTGCAATCAAAAGGTAATTAGGAGAAGTGGTGTAGATTTCGGTTCTGTTACATGTGGAGACCACAAATGCATCCCCTAAGTTCTCATCATGAATTCGGGTAACAAAATTTTTGATGTTTTCATCAAAGAAGGCAAACTTTCCTCTGGTTTCTACATCGGCCTTTTCAAAGCTAATGGAAAGTACCGAGAAATTCGCTGTTTGATGGATGTTGGAATACTGTAACATAAGCGCAGCAAATTTACGTTTTTTTTAATTAATGATTCTCTGATAGTTTATATGATAATTATCGTGAAAAACTATTTCGTTGCAACAGGTAGTTGTAGATTAAAAGCTTTAAATTAGAATGTTAAAAGTTTTAAGACTTATCATGTTATTTTAATTTGAGATATTTATTATGTTAAATGCTCGTAATTTCCGTATTGTCCCTTTATGACTGCAAAAGATCTTAAATCTGGTTGAATTCAAAGTTCGTAAACATCTAACGTAAAAGTTAATAAGCGATTAGAAAATTTAATAAAATTTTAACCAAATTATATGCTTTTGGAATGTCTTTGGTCGTCTTAAATTTATATCTTTGTAAATCTTTAAAAAAAATCAGAAGTAAAAAAATATGAGTTTATTCGATATGTTTACGCAAGAAATTGCGATAGACCTAGGCACAGCTAATACCCTTATCATCCATAATAATAAAATTGTTATAGATCAGCCGTCAATTGTAGCAATTGAACGTTCTACGGGTAGGCCTATAGCTGTAGGAGAGCAGGCAAAACATATGCAGGGGAAGACTCACGAAGACATTAAGACGATTCGTCCGTTAAAAGATGGAGTTATCGCAGATTTTCATGCTTCTGAGCATATGATTAAAGAATTTATCAAGAAAATTCCTGGGATTAAAGGGAAGTTCATTCAACCAGCGTTGAGAATTGTAATTTGTATCCCTTCCGGAATTACTGAAGTTGAAAAAAGAGCGGTAAGAGATTCTGCTCAGAAAGTAAACGCAAAAGAAGTTCGTTTGATTTACGAACCAATGGCTGCGGCAATCGGGGTTGGAATCGACGTTCAGAAGCCTGAAGGTAATATGATCATCGATATAGGTGGTGGTACTACAGAAATTGCTGTGGTTGCTTTAGGAGGTATTGTTTGTGATAAATCTGTGAAAATTGCAGGTGACGTATTTACAAATGATATTGCTTATTATTTAAGAACACATCACAATCTTTATATTGGAGAAAGAACTGCTGAAAGAATTAAAATTGAAGTAGGTTCTGCCGTTGAAGATTTAGAAGTTGATATTGATGATATCCCGGTTCAGGGTAGAGACCTTATCACTGGTAAGCCAAAAGAAATTATGGTGGGTTATAAAGAAATTGCCAGAGCTTTGGATAAATCTATTATCAGAATTGAAGACTCTGTAATGGAAACGCTTTCTTTGACTCCTCCGGAATTGGCTGCTGATATTTACAAAACAGGGATTTATCTTGCTGGTGGTGGTGCATTATTAAGAGGTCTTGCAGATAGATTGCACAAGAAGACAGGTCTTCCTGTTTTTGTAGCGGAAGATCCGTTGAGAGCAGTTGTTCGCGGAACAGGTATTGCCCTTAAGAATATGGATAAATTCAATTTCCTAATAAAATAATTCTAACCTTTTTACGAACACATCTGAATGGGATTTTTGCTGAGATTATTTTCGAAGAACGCACTTTTTGTCTTCTTTATATTTCTGCAAATTATTGCTCTGGTTCTGATATTTTCTAAAAATGCAATGCAAAGATCTTGGATTGCGGGTCAGTCTGCTGCATTAAATTCTTGGGTTTCAGGATATATTGATGAAGGGGTTTCTTATCTTAAACTAAAGCAGATAAACGAAGATTTGGTTTCCCAGAATAAAGCCTTGATGATGGAGCTTTATGGAAAGCAAGGAGGAAAAAATCCTGTTTTCAGAAAAGTTCACGATACATTGGGAGGCGGGCAGATTTATACTTTTGTAGACGGTGAGATTGTTTTCAACAGCATCAATCGAAGAAATAACTACTTCACAATCAACAGAGGAAAAAGAGATGGAGTATTTCCGCAAATGGGAGTAATGGCACCTAAAGGAATTGCGGGTATCGTGATCAACTCTACAGATAGCTATGCCTTGGTTCAGTCTGTTTTAAGTGTTAATAAAATTAGAATCAATGCGGCATTGAAAAACTCAGGATATTTCGGGACTTTAACATGGAATGGAGATAATTCCCGTGTCATGCATTTGGCTGATGTTCCGAAATATGTTGCTTTAAAGATTGGAGATTCTGTAGTTACAGACGGGAAATCTGCAATTTTCCCTAAAGGGGTAATGATAGGAACTATCGCAGGATACTCTGTAGATAGTAAAACCGGTTTCTGGGATATTTCTGTTGAACTTAGCGAAAAAATGGGAGCCCTGAGCAAAGTGTATGTTGTGAAAAACCTTAAAAAAGCTGAGGTTCAAAAGATTCAGGATACCATGCAGGCTGTAATAAAAAAAGAAAATGATTAGCAGAACATTATTTACGGATATATTAATCATGGTTTTTCTGGTTGCATTACAAATTTTTGTACTGAACAGGATTACGCTTTTCGGTAAATATACGCCGGTTTTGTATCCGGTATTCGTCATGTTCTATCCTTTCTTTAGAAATAAATTTCAATTTTTAGCCTTAAGTTTTTTAATAGGTCTTGCTATTGATACTTTCCTGCAGTCAGGAGGAATCAATGCGTTTGCAACAACTTTAATTGCCTATTTCAGAACCTTAATTTTCAGAACGTCTACAGATACGTCTACAGACTTTTTCTCTTTTCAGTCCCTTCAATGGGCGCAGTTTTTGCTGTTTCTATTTTCAAGTATCTTTTTGCATCAGCTTTTAGTACAGTATATTGAATTCTTCAAGTTGAGCAGATTTTTTGAAATATTACTTAATGTATTGGTAACAAGTGTAATTTCGTTTATATTTATAGTTATATATGCATTAATATTTAAAATCAAACAAAAAGTTTGAACACACGTTATTTAAAGATTTTTTCAGTTCTCGTTCTTATAGCCTTGATTTTCGTGGCTAGACTTTCTTATTTACAGTTGTTTACAGACCGTTATGCGTTGAATGCAGCGAATACTTCCATTAAAATTGAATATGTTATTCCTCAAAGAGGGGTTATCTTTGATAGAAATGGTAAGATCATGGTGGGAAATCAGCCTGCCTATGAAATTTCATTTACGCAAGCATTGATGAAACCGGATTTTGATACATTGGGTTTCTGTAATTTAATGAAAATTACGAAGCCGGATTTTATCAAAAGAATAGATTTTATCAAAAAAGAAAAATATTATTCCAAGCTTACTCCGATGACTTTCCTGAAGGATTTGAGCAGAGAAGACATTGCGAGGGTTCAGGAAATTATTTTTAAATATCCGGCATTCAGTATCGTGTCGAGACCTCAACGTCAATATGAAATTTCTACTTCCGGGAACTTATTAGGATATACCAGCGAGGTAAATGAACGGGAAATTAAAAAAGACTCTCTGTACTATTTGCCAGGTGATTTTATCGGGAAAACAGGAGTTGAAAAATCTTACGAAAAAGAATTACGTGGGGTAAAGGGAATGAAGTATATCCAAAAAGATATTAGACTTCGAAATGTAGGTCCTTATAAGCAAGGTTCTTTAGATAAAGAAGTAATAACAGGGAAAGATATTACATTAACCATAGACTACGATCTCCAGAGAATAGCAGAAGAAATGATGGTCAATAAGCATGGTGCTGTGGTTGCAATAGATCCTAATAATGGGGAAGTTCTGGTGGCTGCAACGGGTCCGGATATCGATCCAAATCTTTTTACAGGTCCTAATAAATCTAAAAATCTTTACGCCCTTTCAAAAGATACCATTTACGAAAACAAACCCACTTTCGACCGTTCTTTACAGGCGGCTTATCCTCCAGGATCCACATTTAAATTACTGACAGCATTGGCTGCAATGCAGATGGGAGTGATGGATGAAAAAACTATTTTCCCTTGTGGAGGTGGTTTCTTTTACAGAGGAAAACGAATTAAAGGACATGGAGGAGCAGATCCGCTTATTCCGTCTATTCAGGTATCAAGTAACTGTTTTTTCACATATGCATTCATAGCGATCATTAAAAAATATCCCGGAAACCCTTCAAAAGGTGTAGATGAATGGAAAAAGATCATGAGTAGTTTTGGCGTGGGAGAATTCTTAAATAACGATTTTGCTGTAGGAGCAAGAGGAAGAATTCCTTCAGGAGATTTCTACGAAAAACGCTTCAAGGCGATTATGAAAGCAAGTGGATCGAAAAGAACTGATTTTAAAAATTGGGATGAAATGCCTACCGGAGCCATCTATAACGGAATGGGACAGGGAGATGTTCTTGTAACCCCTATTCAATTGGCGAATTATGTTTCTGCAATTGCTAATCGTGGTTGGTATTATACCCCTCACATCGTTAAATCTATCGACGGTAAACCTAATCCCGATCCAAGATTTAAAGTGAAACATCAGACATTAGTTGATAAAAAACATTTCGAACCCGTTCTGAAAGGAATGGAAGCGGTTGTACTTCGTGGAACGGCAGCAGGACTTAAATCTCAGGATTTTACTCAGCTTGCTAAAACAGGTACTGCACAGGTTCCTCAGGGGAAAGATAATTCCATCTTTGTTTTAATTGCTCCTGCAGATAAACCAAAAATTGTTGTCGTTGCTGTAATGGAACACGCAGGTTTTGGAGCCACATGGGCTGGACCGGCCTGTACTTTAATTGCTGAAAAATATTTAACCGGAGATATAAAGAGAGATTATCTGTATAAAAAAATGGTCACGTCCAGTTTCATGCCTGAGTACAAAAGGCAATGGATTGCCGATTTGAAGCGGAAAGGTTTATATATAGATCCTAAACCGGATTCGATAAAGCTAAAAAGAATCAAGGACAGTCTGAATTTTATTAAAGAACAGAAAGCTAAATTACAAAAGGCGATAGACGAAAAAGCAAAAAATAATAAAAACACTAAAACGGTAAAACAATGAAGTGGACGGAAGGAATAGATAAATTAGGTCTAGGCTTGTATTTTCTGCTTTGTATTTTTGCAATCGCAAATATTTACAGTGTTGACCAGAAGTTGGGCGAGAAACAGCTTGTATTCTTTTGCATTTCTTTATTTGTAGGGCTGATTATTTTTGTGGGAAGAAGTAAGTTCTTCGAAAATATGTCCGGGATTATTTACATTGGCGGTGTTTTGCTTCTTATAGGCTTGTTTCCGTTCGGGAAAGAAATTCTCGGACAAAAAAACTGGTATAAATTCGGAAGTTTTACCATGCAGCCGGTAGAATTTGCTAAAATTGGAACTGCATTAATGCTTTCTAATTATGTTTCTGGACCGGAGTTTAATTTAAAGAATAGAAAATCATTATACACAACATTAGCTATTATAGGAATTCCTGCAGCTGTAGTATTGGCAATTCCCGATGTAGGATCTATGTTGGTTTTTATTGCATTTTTCATTGCGCTGTATCGTGAAGGGATGAGCGGAATGTTATTCGCGGTAGGATTTCTTTTTGCCGGAGTTTTCCTGGTTTCCTTAGCGATTCCTCCCGTTATTGTGGTGATTGCAATATTGGTAATTATAGGAGGCTGGATTGCCATGAATTATTATAAAATGTCCTGGAATATCATCTCAATTTCCAGTATTCTAGGTTCTGTTCTTGTTTTGTGTGGGTTGGCTTTTGGCTCTCCATATATTTTAGAGAAATTACCGAAGCACCAAAGAGAAAGAATTGAAGTTCTTTTTAAAGGAGAAAAAGCATTCAGAGATACATCGGGATATAACTTATTATATTCCAAAACGGCAATTGGTTCAGGAGGTCTTTTAGGAAAAGGATACCGCGAAGGATCAGTTACTCAGGGGAAATTTGTTCCCGAACAGGAAACCGATTATATTTTCTGTACCGTAGGAGAAGAATGGGGCTTTGTAGGAAGTGCTGTTTTGATTCTTTGTTATATGATTTACATAGGACGGATTTATTATCTGGCAGAACAACAGAAATCCTCATTTAACCGTGTTTTTGGGTATTGCTTTGCTTCCATTCTGTTGATGCACTTTACGATCAATTTAGGGATGGTAATGGGGCTTTTTCCGACCGTAGGAATTCCGTTGCCGTACTTCAGTTACGGAGGAAGTTCATTACTTGCCTTTTCAATGATGACTTTTATTTTCTTTAAGCTGAATTATTCAGATAAAAACAGTTTGGTATAAAAGCTGGAAAGTAACAAGCTGTATGCAGCAGTTTACAATTATATTTTTTTGAATCTGCTCAATCCGCAACATCTGCGTGAAATAAAATAACCTCACTTTAAAATATTCCATGAAAGACATATACATCTCAGATGAGAATTTTGAGAACGTAGATTTTACTCAGAAACCTTTAGAAAAAGGCGAATACGAAAACTGCACATTCAGCAACTGTAATTTTGAATACCTGAATCTTTCGGGATTTAATTTTAATGACTGCGAGTTTGTTGGCTGTAATTTAAGTATGGTAAAACTTGTCGGAACGGCTTTTAGAGATGTAAATTTTAAAGAATGTAAAATGTTCGGACTTCAGTTGAATGACTGTAATGAATTCGGATTGTCTTTTAGATTTGAAAGCTGTTCTCTCAACAATTCTGTCTTTTACCAGACATCCGTTAAGAAAATAGTATTTAAAGATTCAAAGCTTATAGAAGTTGATTTCAGCGAATGTGATCTTTCAAATGCGGTCTTTAGTAATTGCGATTTTTCAGGAGCTGTTTTTGACAATACAAACCTGGAAAAAGCAGATTTCAGGACATCGGTTAATTATTTGATAGATCCTTCCCAAAACAAGCTTAAAAAGGCTAAATTTTCACTTTCTGAGATTCATGGTCTCCTTTATAAATTAAATATAGAAATAGATAAGAACAGTTGATCATGTAAAAAGCTTTATGCTTGAAGTAAGTTGCTGTAAAACGTAATCTTTCGCAACAACCTCATCAAATATAAAAAACAAAAAAGCCTTCAAAATTTTGAAGGCTTTTCATTATTTAAATCAATTATTTAAAATTAAAAATTTGTTCCGTTTGATACTGGAGTAGTTGCTGCCAGATTATTGTAAGCTTCTCCGTTTTCATTAATAATTCTTTTGGCAAATCTGAACTTAGGTCCCCAGTAAGAGTCGTTAAGAGAAGAAACCATTACTCCCTTTGAAGTCGCAGCGTGAATAAACATTACTTCTCCGCTCTCAGTAACATTCTCAACAATTCCTACGTGAGAAATTCTTCTGCCGTGAGAGAAGAAAATCAAATCTCCTTTCTGAAGATTTTCTTTTTCTACTCTTTCTCCTTCCTGTGACTGAGAAGAAGCTACTCTTGGTAAGCTAAGACCTGCTGCAGCACCGAAAACTGAAAGAACAAAAGCAGAACAGTCAATTCCGTTTCTTGTTGTTCCTCCATATCTGTAAGGAGTACCTAGATAAGTAGCAGCTTCAGATAAAATGTTGTCGATTGTTGTATTGTGTTTGATTGCTTTTGCAATCTCAGAATTTTTAACCGCGTTTTTCGCATTGGCAATAGATGCCGCTTTTTCAGCAAGGAAAGAATCAATTAATCTTTGCTTATCAAGCTCAGCTTTCTTAGGATCGAAAGAAGCTAGTTTGGCATCTGTTTTGTATTCTTTAGTATAAGTTGCTGGTTTTGAAACTACATAATTTGTAACACACGACTGTAGTGACATTGTAGAAACTAAAGCAACTAAATAAAACAAAACTCTTTTCTTCATATATATTTGATTATCCGTGTTAAAAGGAATAGTTATTTTTCAAAAGTATTACAAAAATAGAGATTCCGAGAAAAAGACCCCCGATATGATAATTGTCAGGTTCTTTATTTAACACATTTTAACATATTATTTAAGTATGTTAAAGAAAAACAAACCGCAACCGCCTATTTTAGGTGAGTGTGCGGTTTTTTTTATTAAGATTCTTTAACAAAATAAATCGGATTTCCTTTGTTAATCAATACTGAAGATTTAAAACTCTAATTTTCAGCTGTGTTAAAAAATAAAAAAGCTTCCCGGGAAAATACCGGAAAGCTTGACTAATATGGAACTTTACAAATGTTATTTTGTAAACAACATTTCTCTGTATTTTGTCATTGGCCAAAGTTCATCATCTACCATCATTTCAAGATCATCAGAAGCATCTCTGATTACATCGAATAGAGGTTTTACTTTGTTGCAGTATGTTTCTGCCTGCTTTTGGCTGTCTGATACTGCTTTTGCTGCTTCTCTGGCTTTGATCAGATCTTCAACCCCTAATTTGATTTTAGATACGTTTTCAGAGATGCTTGTAATTAAGCTCATTTGCTCTTTAGCTAAAGATTTGAATTCTTTATCTCCGAAAATTTCTTTAAGACCTTTTACGTTCTCGATCAATCTGTTCTGATAATTTAAAGCAGAAGGAATGATGTGGTTTCTTGCGATATCACTTAACACTCTTGCCTCAATATCGATAACCGTAGAATATTTTTCTAACTTGATTTCGTTTCTTGCTTCAACTTCTCTGTGCGTGAAAACTCCGATTTCTTCGTAAAGATCTAGGAATTTTTTATCCATTTCCTGCTTAAGAGCTTCCGGAGTGGTTTTCAGGTTGTTCAAACCTCTCTTTTTAGCTTCTTTTGCCCAGTCATCAGAATATCCGTCACCTTCAAACATGATGTTTTTACACTGTTTGATGTATTCTCTCAATACGTTGAAGATCGCTTCGTCTTTCTTAAGACCTGTTTCAATTAATGCATCCACTTCCTTTTTGAAGTCCATTAATTGTTTTGCAGCGATGGTGTTCATTACAGTCATAGATTCTGCGCAGTTTGCAGCCGAACCTACCGCTCTGATCTCGAATTTATTTCCTGTAAATGCAAATGGAGAAGTTCTGTTTCTGTCAGTGTTATCCAACAAAATTTCAGGAATTTTTCCAACTACATTTAGTTTTAAATCTGTTTTTTCGTCTGGTGAAAGTTTTCCTTCTGTTACTTTCTCTAGTTCTTCCAATACTCTGAACAACTGACTTCCGATAAATACCGAAATAATTGCCGGCGGAGCTTCGTTTGCACCCAATCTGTGGTCGTTACTTGCAGATGCGATACTTGCTCTTAAAAGGTCAGCATATTCGTGAACTGCTTTAATTGTATTCACGAAGAACGTTAAGAACTGTAAGTTTTTCTTAGGATTTTTTCCTGGGCTTAATAAGTTTTCACCAGTATCAGTTGCTAAAGACCAGTTGTTGTGCTTTCCGCTTCCGTTTACTCCTGCGAATGGTTTTTCGTGGAATAAAATATGGAAATGATGTCTGTGAGCGATTCTTGCCATTACATCCATCAACAAAGAGTTGTGGTCTACTGCAACGTTTACCTCTTCAAACATTGGAGCTAACTCGAATTGGTTTGGAGCTACCTCGTTGTGTCTTGTTGTAACTGGAATACCCAATTTCATACATTCGATTTCCAACTCTTTCATGAAATTCATTACTCTTGTAGGAATTGAACCGAAATAATGGTCATCTAATTGCTGCCCTTTTGCAGGAGAATGTCCTAATAAAGTTTTACCAGTTAAAACTAAATCCGGACGAGATTGATACAATGCTGAATCAACCAGGAAATATTCTTGCTCCCAACCTAAAGTAGGAGTTACTTTTGTTACGTTTTTGTCGAAATACTGCATTACGTTGGTTGCAGCTTCGTCTACCGCATTCAATGCTCTTAAAAGAGGTGCTTTATAATCTAAAGTTTCTCCTGTATAAGAGATGAAAATTGAAGGAATACAAAGTGTAGTTCCCATGATGAATGCCGGAGATGTAGGATCCCAAGCTGTATAACCTCTTGCTTCGAAAGTGTTTCTGATACCACCATTCGGGAAAGAAGATGCATCCGGTTCCTGCTGAATCAATAAGTTTCCGCTGAATCTTTCGATGGCTCTGCCTCCTTCGATTGGAGTGAAGAAAGAATCGTGTTTTTCTGCAGTTGTACCTGTCAATGGCTGAAACCAGTGCGTGTAGTGAGTCACTCCTTTGCTCATTGCCCAGTCTTTCATTGCTACCGCTACCTGGTCTGCAATGTGTCTTTGGATTTTAGTTCCTTTTTTCATTGCATCCAAAATAGATTGGAATGCTTCTTTCGTTAAATATTCTCTCATTGTTTCTTCTGAGAAAACATTCTGACAGAATAATTCTGACAATTTTACAGGAACTTCAACAGAATTATCTCTTCTAAAGTCCTTGAATGGTAAAGTTTCTAGCGCTTTGAATCTTAAAGTTGACATATTAGATTTAATTTTTACGAGGCAAATTTACGAAAAAAATGAATCGAAAAATTTTTTACCCTAAAAATTTAAGGGGTGTTTGGTGATTTAACTAAATTTTAAACGGTAATTTGGTTTTTGAGAGGGGTGAAATGGATTCAAGGCTTGAAATTGAATCTTTTTTATTTAAAAAAACATTAATAGGTATATATATTATATGATACAATTTACGAATTTATATTGTTGGATTGTAATTTTTTTTGCATTGTCTTCTGAATGAAGCGAAGAGTCTCTTAAGTGCAGTAATTTCCATACAGTTTGTCATTCCGCAGGAATCTAAATATAGTATTAGGAAAAAGATGGAAAGATTCGTGCTTAGATGCTTCCAGCATGACAAACTTTGTGGATGTTTTTCAAATCCAGAAATTAAACATTGTAATCCTAGCCCCGATTGCCGCGACATCCTTTTTTGCTGTGGGAAATATAGGGCAAAAAAGATATAGCAGAAAGCGGGAAATAGCTTCTTATAAGAATGTAAAAAGAAAATCTTTCTCCATGAGAACGATAGTAGTTTAAAATATTATATTAAATCGTTTGTTAAAAGATACTTAAACTAAGTTGAGCGTAGATTTTGTATATTTGTGTGAAATTTATTTTATGACAAATTCTAGAGCAAGAGAAACAACGGAAGCAATTGAAAGATTGTATATTTCTATGAGACACCTCTTTTACAGAGGTTTTTTTAAACCTGCCGGTGTTTCGGGGGAGAGTATCAGAAGTTTGTTGAAGACCATCAATCCTGAGATTTACGGAACTATGAGTATTCCTAGTAAAGTGGAGCTGGATGGGTTGATGTATGTATTAGACAGGCTTCCGGAGGGAATTGAAGAATGTGCTTTTATTCATCTGACATCGGATGAAGGTTTTGATAAAGGAAGTTTCGAACCCATTGTACCTAAAAAGAGAAGAAGAAACTGCTATAGAATCGATGAGCACCAGATGAATATTGAAGTTCTTTTGGGACGTTCTGAGATCTATGATATTCTTACACATTTAACATTCTTATTTATAGAAGCGGATAAAATCCGTAATCTGTCGTTCATACAGGACGAGAACTGGAAACCGACACGTGCTTTTAAAATTATTGAAGAAGTCGTAAAAGGCGAAAAGAAATTCAGCAGAAAGGAAAAAGAAGTTGCTTTGATTCATTTATCTTCTTTAATTGGAAGAACTTTTGAAGAGACATTAACGGCTTATAATACTTTTGGAGATGATCATAATCCTGACCGGTTATTTAAAATCATTTACAATCTGGCAAAAGTAAGCCTGGAAGATGCAAAACAGACGAGAGAGAGAGAGATTCATTTCAGTGCTATTTTAAAGGAAAGAGTAGGGCATCACTATTTCGGTGAAAAATGGGCAGATAAAGTGAAAGAAGTTTTATTTGAAAACAATCTTCATATGCGTCCGCTACATATTATTTCTGCAAATATGCACTCTGTGAAAAATATGCTGTATGCTAACGATGCTTTAAAGAAAAAAGATCACAAAGAAGTAGATTACAAACTGTACGGAGAAATTTCTGATAAAAAAGAACTTCGCGACAAGGTTTCAAAATACGCTTTGGAAGAAGGAATGATCTATATTAATGATAAGAGCGGAAGTAATATTGATGTTCAGATCATTGACCTAAGTAAAACGAATCTTAAAAGCACTCCTTTCCACGATATTAAATTTGGAGGAGATGATGTAATCATGGTTTTTGATTATGCTTTCGGAGAACAGGCTTATGAAGTAATGGACGAATTACTGAGACCTTACGAACATAAAGGAGAAGTGTACATGATGAAAGTGAAATCAGTTTCCATTATGGGGAAAGCGGGAATTCTTGCGGGAGGTAAAGGAGATATCATGATTCCGACTTCACATATTTTTGAAGGGACGGCAGATAACTATCCTTTTGAAAATGCTTTGAAATTGGCAGATTTCCACGATGATGAGCTGAAAGCTTTCGAGGGACCAATGATTACGGTTTTAGGAACTTCACTTCAAAACAGAGATATTCTATCTTATTTCATGAATACTTCATGGAAAGCGATCGGTCTTGAAATGGAAGGAGCGCATTACCAAAAAGCAATTCAGGTAGCTTCTAAAATCAGACATCATATTTCACCGGATCTGTTTGTAATGTATGCGTATTACGCTTCAGATAATCCTTTAGAAACAGGAAGTACACTTTCTTCTGGTGGCTTAGGATTAACAGGGGTGAAACCAACATATCTTATTACTTTAAGAATCTTAGAAAAGATCTTACAAAGCGGAAAGAAAGAAACTTCTGCTAAAAAATAATTTGTTGATTTCAAATAATATTAAACCTCTAATGTTTTCATTAGAGGTTTAATATTATTTGAAATCTTCTTATCAAAGAAGATTAATCCTTCTCTGTTATTTGAAAAATAGTTAATAGGTAAATGGGAAGTTTATTTAATTATTAACGCAATTTCCATTAATACAAGTCTGTCCTTCATTACACCCAATAGCATTATCGCTATAATAAGAAATACAAGAGATAAATCCAGGTTGTTGTCTTAGACACTCCATTGTTCTAGTTTGCTCCTCCCATTTTGAACAATCAAGTATTTGATAAGCCCCATTAACATTTTTTAAAGTTTCTCTTGAAAGTTTTCTTAAGTTTTTCATAATAAAATTTGATTTGATTTTTCCTACTCTATAAGCTTTTCGGTTGCGCTTGTATTTGTTTATAACGAATGTAATATAATCCTATATATTTTCCAAATATTTTAATTAATTTTCGACTAATCTAATTCCAATTTAAGTTAAAATGCGATTTTGAAAAGTAGTTGTATAAACTATCATTCAAGAATTGATAAAAAAAATCTTAATTTCTTATCTTTAAAAAAATTAAAAAAACAATGAGTTCAACATCGCAATTAGCCAAAAGATTCAGAGAAGTCATGCTGGATGGTTTATGGATTGCCAATACCAATTTTAAAGATAAGTTAAAAGATGTTACTTGGGAACAGGCAAATACAAAAGTTGGTTCTTTGAATACGATTGCCATGCTTACGTTTCATATCGATTATTATATTGCAGGGTTAATTAATGTTTTTGAAGAAGGTGATCTGGAAATTAGGGATAAATATAGTTTTGATCTTCCGCCTATTGAGTCTCAGCAACAATGGGAAGAACTTCTAAATAAGCTTTGGAGTGATTCTGAGAAATTTGCCAATTTGCTAGAACAAATGCCCGATTCTAAAATGAATGAAGGCTTCGTTAATGAAAAATATGGAACCTATTTAAGGAATATTGACGGAATAATTGAGCATGCATATTATCATTTGGGACAGATCACTTTAATTAAAAAACTATTGAATACTTAATTTCTAGAAGATCAGTCAAATTGTACAGATGCTTGAATCAAAAAATCTGCGCTATCTGCAAAAATCCGCGAGATAATATTTAACAAATAAGATAAAATCAATCTAAAAACGATATAATAAGAACGAAACCTCTACAATACTTCATTATTTGAGGTTATTACTAAAAATACATACCTTTAGAAAAAATAAAAAATTTTAAATGAAAAAATCGGTTGCAATCCTATTTGCGTTTATAATTTCACAATTTCATGCTCAACAAGGAGCTTATTATCAGCAGAGTGCGAAGTACAAGATGGATATTGATGTGAACGCTGAAAAATTTACTTACCAAGGAAATCAGACTTTAGAATATACTAATAATTCACCGGACGAACTTAATGTCGTTTATTTCCATTTGTATTGGAATGCCTTTAAACCTAATTCTATGATGGATCAGAGAGTTGCCGGACAAGGAAAAAACGGGGACTCAAGATTGCAGAAAGACGGAATTTCAAGACTGGCTTCTATTCCGAAAGATCAGGAAGGAGCGCAAAATATTCACTGGATTAAGCAAAACGGAAAAACATTGAAGTTTGAAGTTCAGGAAACCATTATGAAAGTATATCTGGCGGAACCCATTAAGCCCAATTCAACCACCGTATTCACAATGGATTGGGATGCTGTGATTCCTCAACAGATCAGAAGAAGCGGAAGGAATAACAGGGAAGGAGTTGATATGACGATGACGCAATGGTACCCGAAGATCGCAGAATATGATTATGATGGTTGGGCAACATTCGACTATATAGGAAGAGAGTTTCACGCACCGTTTTCAGATTTTGATGTGACAATTAAAATCAACAAAGATTATGTTGTAGGAGCTGGAGGAATTCTTGAAAACCCTACAGAAGTGAAAGGATATGATTCCAATGCAAAAATCAAAGCCGAAAAAAATAAAGCAACATGGAAATGGACTGCGAAAAATATACTGGATTTTGCATGGAGTGCAGATAGAGATTATGTGGTTAAAAGTTTTGATGTTCCGCAAGGACCGAAAGTTTTCTTAGTATATCAGAATAATGATAAAACAAAAGCCTGGGAAGAAGCACAACCTTACCTTACAAAATATTACCAGCTGATGAATTCTCATTTCGGAAAATATGTGTATCCTACTTATGCTTTCATCCAAGGTGGAGACGGTGGAATGGAATACGGAATGTGTACGATGATTTTAGGAGAGGCAAAAGATATTAAAGGATTAATGGGATTAATGGCTCACGAAGGCGCTCATTCCTGGTATCAGCAAATGCTGGCAACGAACGAATCAATGCGTCCGTGGATGGATGAAGGGTTTACAAGCTATGCGGAAAACTATGTAATGTATCACTTATTCCCGGAAGATCTTCCAAATCCGTTTGCGCATTCTTTGGATGCTTACAGAAATTTCATTAAAAAAGGAATCGAAGAACCCGCAGTTTGGCTAGGGGATCATCATGATAATGGAACAGCTTACACATATGCTTCTTATGTAAAAGGGGAGTTGTACTTGGTACAGCTGGGCTACATTATGGGAGAACAGAATTTAGCAGAAACATTAAAGCAATATTATGATCAGTGGAGTATGAAACATCCGTCTGACAGAGATTTCTTACACATTGCTCAGAAAGTTTCCGGGATGGATTTGAAATGGTTCCAGAATTACTGGATCAATACCACAAAGACGATCGATTATGGAATTAAAGATGTAAAATACGAAGCAAAATCTACCACCATCACTTTGGTCAATAACGGCCAAATTCCGATGCCGATTGACTTTAGTGTGATGACAACTGATAAGAAAATAGTAAGCTATCAGATTCCACTGAATATGACGCATACTTGGAAAGAAAAAGACATTTACGGAGAATTCAAAACAATGCCGTACTGGCCTTGGACGCAAAAAGAATACTCAATCACGATTCCATATACAAAATCTCAATTGTCTGCATTAGGAATTGATTTTAGCCAAAGAATGGCGGATATCAATTTGCAGGATAATGTTGTAGAAGTAAAATAAATATCAAGTTTGAATAAATAAAAAAAGTCTCTGGAAATATACTTTCAGAGACTTTTTATTTTTGGAGTGACGAATTTATTTGATATCAAACTGCTGTACCATCCAGTGTTTTGAATGATTCTTGATCAGATCGTTTTTTATTGCATTATCTTTTGTATTAAGATAACTGTAGACTTTAAGAGGAATTGAATCAGGATATTCTTTTAAGCCTTGTGCAACTGTATTTTGAGATTCATCTTTTTTGTGCCCGCTTTCCAGTGCTTCAGCTTTGTATATATAAATAATAGCGGGAATTTTTCCGAAAATTTCTTTTGTCTCACTTTCAAGAATATTCATCGTATCGATCTGGAAATCAATATCAGGTTCTTTTCCTACAGCTGCCGTTTTGCTAATATGCTGCTGATACATTAGAAAAAGCATAAGAATATGAATGTTCTTGGTAGAAGGATCAGAAACCAGTCTTTCTATTTGCTGAATGTCTTCGGGAGTCATTTCTTCCTGATCAGCCTGAAGATTTTTTTCATAAAAAGTTGTTAGAAGGTTATATACCGTTTTATCCGATTTGTCAATTTGTGACTGCTTTTTAATTTCAGGATAGATATCTTTAATGGAAGGTTTATTTTGGGCATAAAGGCTAAGATTGATCATTATTAAAAATATCAGGGCAAGCTTTTTCATATCCGTTATATCAATTAGAGTGGTTGTGACTTTAAATATAATTAATTGTTTTAAAAAATGAAAACTTTGAATTAATTTAAAGAGTTATAAAGTCTTATTTTTATCAAAAATCATTAATTTTGGCCCTGAAAATTAATATGGTCTTTCTGTTATTAAGAAAGCTAGATTGAAACATAAATCAATGAATTCAATTGTCATAAACGTTGGAAACAGCAATATAAGATTTGGTCTTTTTAATGGTGATAACTGTGATGTTTCATGGGTAATCAATACAAAACCTTACAGAACGGCAGATGAGCTATTTGTTCAAATGAGTATGTTGTATCAGACCTATAAAATTGAACCTAAAGAAATCAGCAAAGTAATCATCGGTTCAGTTGTTCCGCAGCTTACCAAAGTGATGAGTTCTGCGATCAAGAAAATACATGATGTTACTCCTGTCATTGTTGACAGAACTACACCTTCTGAAGTTCAGGCGAAGTCAAAACAGATGGGAACGGATATTTATGCCAATCTTGTTGCGGCGCACAATCTATATCCCGGCCGTAAAAAGATCATTTTAGATTTTGGAACAGCGCTTACTGCAAGTTGTGTTGCTGAAGATGGAGAAACTTTGGGAGTTATTATCGCTCCGGGAATTGTGACTTCTCTGAATTCCTTAATCAGCCAGACTGCGCAGCTTCCGGAAATCGAATTAAAAAAGCCGAAATCGGTTTTGGGTTTAGATACCGTAACCTGCATGCAAAGCGGAATGGTATACGGGTTTTTGGGAATGGTAGAAGGATTTATAGACCGAATTAATGATGAGGTAAATGATGAGTGTTTTGTTGTAGCAACAGGTGGTGTTTCTCATGTTTATAAGCCTTTGACGAATAAAATTCATATTGCAGACAGATTACATACCCTGAAAGGACTTTATTTTTTAGGGAAGGATAAATAAAACAGAAAGCAGCTTTATAAAAGCTGCTTTCTTTATTTTATAGACCACCTGTACAAGAATCACATTCTTTTAATGGATAAGTCCAGGTACCATCTCCATTGTCAATAGGAAGAATTCTGCATCCAATTTTTCTTACACCATTGTCATCAATGTAAAAACACTGATCTGGGCGGATTCCGCCATTAACTTTAGCTGTTTCTTTTCTTGATAATTTTCTCATAGTAATTATTTTTAGTTTGAATTCAATCAAATGTAATAAATAATTCAATATAAAGTGATAAAGATAAAATTATTTTTAATTAAAATAGAGTTTGTTATCCCATAGAAAATAAGGAAGTTATCTTTTAGATTTAAAGAATTCTTTTACAATGGAAGAACATTCGTTTTCCATGATTCCGGTTATGATTTCCGTTTTTGGGTGGAGAGAAAGGTGTTTATTGATGAATCCTCTCTGTTCGTCTCTTGCTCCGATGACTACTTTTGAAATTTGTGACCAGGAAAGCGCTCCTGAACACATTACACAGGGTTCTAATGTCACATAAAGTGTGCAGTCTTTTAGGTATTTTCCGCCTAAAAAATTAGCAGCAGAAGTAATGGCCTGCATTTCTGCATGAGCAGTTACATCATTTAATGTTTCGGTAAGATTGTGTGCTCTTGCAATAATTCTGTTATTGGAAACGATAACACAACCAATGGGAACCTCATCTTTTTCTAAAGCAATTTGGGCTTCCTGTAAAGCCATTTTCATGTAATATTCGTCGGTAAACATTTATTCAATACTCATCGTTAAAGGAAGTTTGAAACTAAACCTCACCGATTCACCGTTGATGGTTGCCGGAGAGAATTTTTCAGGAATAGAATAGAGGGCAATCTCGGCCTGTCTGTTGAAGGTGAAATTATCTCCCTGAGCCATTACATTGCTGATACTTCCATCTTTTTCTACAATAAAATCAACATTGGCTTTAATTGTTTTTGTTTCGGAATATACGGCTGGAGCATAGAAAATCTGAGCGACTTCCTGCCTCAAAGCATTGATACCGCCTGGATAATCTGCATTTTTGGTTACAACTGAAACTCCTTTTGGCTGTGTATTGGATAATTCTGTTTTTTCACCTTTCTGATTGATTCTTTTCAGATCTTCCAGATTTTTTACCCTTAATAAAGCTCCGATCATGGCAACATTTTCAATGCTGTCCATCTTTTTCATAAACAACAGGTAATCCTGCTTTATGGCTGCTTTGGTGAATGTATTGGTTTCTGCATCAAATTTCTTTTTAAACTCGGTATTGAGCATGTTTCGATGCTGATTGTAAAAATTTTTTACGTTTTTAAATTCTTCTGTCTGTTGGGAAAAACAAAAAGAAGAAATAAGGCAAAACAGACAAAAGAATATAGGTTTCAAATTGAAATATTTATGTAAATGTAATCAAAAATAATCAAAATTTCCCACACTTTTTTATTCGTTGAGATAGCTGTTCAAAGACTGTTGCAGATGATTACGGATCTCATCAACTAAGGTTTTAGGTTCTAAAACCCGTACTTCTTTTCCGTAGGAAAGAATTTCCTGCATAAAGTCATAAGTAGGGTGGAGGAAGAACTCAAAATAGATTTCTTCGGGAGTTTCTTTCAGTTCTTTCTGAGACTGATGCAGCGGAAAACTTTTAATGTATTCCCCTTGATGTCTGCTGCACTTCAGAATAATTCTTTCTGGGTTCTGTTCTGAAAGATTCATCACACCGAAAGCATTTTTAAAATGTTCCCTAAAATTGTATTTGTATTTTTCGCGGTATTGCTTCTCACTGACATCAAGATAATTGATTCGGTCTAATCCAAAAGATTTCAGCATTTTATCTTTGGTGTCAATAGCGATCAAGTACCATCTGTCTTTGGATTCTTTTAAAGCTAAAGGATGAACTTTTCGGGAAGTCATCAGTTTGTTTTTGTAATTGTAATGTTCAAAAGAAACGATTCTTTTGTTTCGGATGGCGAAAAACAAATCATAGAAATTTTCAACTCCGGTTGGTTTTCGGCTTTCAAAAAAGATGAAATCGGCAAAATCCGGATGCGTATTCATCGCGTTGCTTACCTGAAAAGATTCGAGTAATTTCTGGTTGTATTCATCAACCTCCATGATCGGTCGACTTTCGATATAATACCGATTATCCCCCTTCTTTTTATTGTGAATGGAAAGATTAAAAAGATCCGAAATCTCCCGAATATCCCTCTGCAACGTACGGATAGAGTAGCTCTTGATATCTGCATCCTGAAATTCGAAAGAATTGAGTAGATAGTCCTCCAGCTGCGAATAGGTAGCCGGAGAACTTTCTAATCTTTTTATAATTAAGGCATATCTTGTCAGGTAAAAATCTTTTTTCATTCGGGTGTATTTATGTTGCAGCTTTGCTGCGTTTTATTGAACGCAAGCGTTTCATGCTAAAAGTTTCTATGACAAATATATGGGCTTAATGCGACAAAAGGTGTCGTGTTTCTTTAGTTTTTGTTCATCAATGCTAAATTTTCCAATCAATCAATCAATCAATGCTCTGCTTACATTCTGGTAAATTTATATAATTTGATTTAGTAGATTAATTAAGCAGCCATTTCTGACTGTTTAATTATAACTATTACTGTCCGTAATCTATAAATGAATCTTTATCTATAAATACCTGAAAAGTAGTATCTGTGATTTCTATTCTCAGAATAGGACTGTGGTTTACAGTAAAAATTGTTTTACCGTTGTGGTTATTTTCTGTAAACTGCTTACCCTGCAATGCAATTTTCACATTCGTGTTTAAACCTGAAAATGGAACTGAAAATTTTAAAAATAAATTATCCAAATACTCTGTATCTCCACCATATGTCATCTTAACTCCATATCTGAAATCAAATTTTAGACTTTTTATATCTGATCTTTTTGAGTTTTCTTTTTTTGTATCTCTGTCATAAGAAACAATACCACTCCAAATAGGCATTGGATTAGCATATCTTTCCTTGAAAACTTTTATGATAATAGTTATTAATTCATTCAAAGAACTTTTATATATTAATTCTTCTAATTTTTCTTCTTTTTTAAGATTTTCTTGAGCATTGGGGTCAAAGTCCCCATCTAACATTGTCCTATATTTTATAGGCGTTATATAATATAAAACCTCTAAATCTTTTTCTGTTATCATATATTTTAGTGTAATTTGATGATATGAAAATAATTTTTAAAGAGCGATTTATGGACTCTGAGAGTATTAGATTTATTATTTTGATACCTCAAATAGGAATCTGCATACAAGGCATACTAATCTAAGTTATTAAAAGGATCTTTTCCGTCTTCTAAATAGAGTTCCAAAAATTCGGACAAACTATTTGTAAGTTTGGGGAAGTTGTTTGCTGTCTGGCCTTCCTGATAACCATAGACGACAGGATTATCACCGTCGGTTAGTTTGAAAAACGCGAAAATATACCCTTGTGATGAAAAAAAAATAAAAACATTATCATTGATCTGAGGGAGCATACCTAATTTATCATCATCTAATAGCTGTTCTATTAAACCATCTTTGTTCGTATGATCCCCATATACATTATCAAAGAAAATAGATTCACCAACAAAACCACCTCTTGAATGATCATCTTTTCTATCCATATCATACCCGAAATTTTCTAGAAATTCCTTGTAACACAAAGGCAGCTTTTTTCCAATCTTTTGTTCAAGATTATTAATTTGATTTGATGAACATCCTTTATATATTGCACCCCATCCTTTTAATATTTTTTCAATTTTATTTAAATATTTCATTTTTTATAATAAAGATAATTGAATGTTTTATTTTTCCCAGGCATAATTTCCATTTTTATCAATCTCAATCTTAGCTTCCTCAGGAAAGATTAATACGGATAATGGTTTTCCGTCTTCATCATTTACTGTTATGATGTAATTTCCATACATTTCATTAGGAGAAAATCCTTTTGAATAATCATACCATCCAACCCAATAATTCATATTCAATTCATTATCTTTATCTTCTTTCTTCCAAAAATTTAATTTTATAGGATACTGGTCATTATGATCTAATTTTAAATCTTTATAAACCTTAGCTATAGTTTTTTTTATCTGATCTTCTGTATGTTTCATGATTATTTATAATCAAATCTATTTTCATCAGGATACCAGTAAAGGTCTAAACTTGGTGTCATTGTTCCATTTTCATAGTCTTGGATATAGCTTGCTAGACTGCCTGCAGTACCAAAACAAACGACTCTTCCTGATTTTTTTTCCACTAAAAAAGGAGCTGCACCTACCAAAGATTTATTAAAATTTCCAGTTAAAATATATTCTTTAGAATCATAATAATAAATATTGCCATACGGTTTTTTGATAATTTTATCTGTTTCTACCATCACTTCAATATCTGCTCCCCCAAAATGTTCTCCTTTACTTTTTAAATAGCGTTCCGCTATGATTAGCATTTCTTGATCTGTTAACATAGTTTTTAATTAAGAAGAATTTTGGAATTATAATTATCCAAAATTTATATATTCATAATCCTTAAATCTAATTAATTTTAGCTGATTTAAAATAAAATTTGCTCTTTCGCTTTCCCATTCACTTTCTATATATTTTAAAATATTACCCCATTCTTTTATAATCTCCTTAAATTCATCTTCTTCAAAATCATGAGGGAATTTCCAATTACATAAATTGACCATTTTATGTTTTTCAAATAAAGGCTGCCAATATTCATGAAAGAAATCATTTGTGGAAATGGGAATCTCTTTTATAGACCCATTTTTTGCTTTTGCTATTATACTATATGACATTTCTTTTTTTAATCGTAATATTTCAGCATGTACGGCTTTTTGAATTTCGGTTTCTGTTAACATAATTTTAGTGTAATTTGATGATATAAAAATAATTTTTAAAGATTTATTTATAGACTCTGAGAATATTAGACTTATTATTTTGATACCTCAAATTGGAATCTGCATAGGCATACTAATCTAAGTTATTAAAAGGATCTTTACCATCTTCTAAATAGAGTTCTAAAAATTCGGACAAACTATTTGTAAGTTTGGGGAAGTTGTTTGCTATCTGGCCTTCCTGATAGCCGTAGATGGGTGGATTATCTCCTTCATTTAATTTAAAAAAAGCATATGTATATCCTTGATGGCTACTAAATACAAAAATATTATTATTAATCAGAGAGAGTAAGTTTATTTTATCATCCTCTTGTAATTGTTCTATCAAACCATCTTTGTTCGTATGATCCCCATACACATTATCAAAGCAAATAGATTCACCAACAAAACCACCTCTTGAATAATCATCTTTTCTATCCATATCATACCCAAAATTTTCTAGAAATTCCTTGTAACAAAAAGGCAGTTTTTTCCTAACCTTTTGCTCAATATTGTTAATTTGATTTGATGAACATCCTTTATATATTGCACCCCATCCTTTTAATATTTTTTCAATTTTATTTAAATATTTCATTTTTTATAATAAAGATAATTGAATGTTTTATTTTCGATATAATCCGTTGAATTTGTTGTAAATAATATTTTTCTAAACCGAAAGTAATATAACATTTCTATGATAAATATATGGGCTTAATGCGACAAAAGGTGTCGTGTTTTATTTTTATTAACTAAATTGAAAGGTTATTATAAATTAATCAGTAATTATCTAGCTTTAAATGTTTACTGGATCAAAAAATCCATCTTGGTCTTCTTCTAATTGTAATAATTTATTTTTATCTTTTTTATATAATGTTATATTTTCTTCAGTCGAAATGGCTGTCATCATTTTGTACATGTTGAGAGTATCTTTTTCAATGATTATAGGACCATTTCCTGCTAAGAAATTAGAAAAATCGTCTTTAATATTTTTAACTTGCCAATAGAATATCCATCCAAAAGGATGGTTTTCTGTAAGGTCATCATAGATTATAATATTAGGCTCTCCCTCGTCGTTCCAAACCATTAAGTTATTTTGATAATCTACGAAACGTTGCATTTTTGCTTTTGCTTGTTCTTTTGTGTACATAAAATAATTTTTTAATTTGTCGGTAAAAACTGATAATAATCATAAACTAACTTTGCCCGTTTGCCGATTTGCCCATCAAGATATTTAATTACTCCTTTTTCATTAATTACGTTAAAATAATGTCCAACATTTTTACCCTTTTTAATTCCGAATATGATTCCTCTTTTACCAGGCTGTAAGTCTTTAGTTAAGTTACTTAGATCTTCTGACCAATTTGTAAATTTAGCATTAAATTCTTTTTCTAAAATAGAGGGATAGGCCCCCTTTTCAAAAGAAGCATAGTTTTCCCATTTTCCATTTCTAAATCTTCTTTGTATGGTATAGGGTAGGGCAGAAGCGGGCCTACCTGCAAGTGTGGCATCCGTTGCAATTGCTGTATTTAAACAATTGTATCTACCTTCTTTGAAATTTATTTTCCATATTGCGAATAGTTTTTTACTTGTTCCTCCTTCATATCTAAATTTCTCCAGAATTTCATCTTTCTCTGCCTTTGTAAGTTTTCTGGTAATCCCGTTTTCTTCAATTACTGCTTCATCCAGTTGTTTTTCTAAGTTGGAAAGATTTTGGTTTCCTTCAAATTTAGACATTTCCCCAATGTCTTCAACCATTTTGAGAACCTTTTCTTTTGATCCTTTTAGGAGCGTATATTTTCCTAAAACAAGCTGCCATTCTCCTGCTGTTCTTTCTATGCGTAACCCCATTTTATAAGCCAATAAAATCAGTTCATTCTTTGCAGAAAAATTAGCCAACCAAGCGGATATTTCTCCAATTGCTTCTACTGCTTTTCCTGCTTTTCCTATTTTAGGAGTAGGTAAAAAGAGAGAAAGGATCATACTCATTTCATAACACTGTTGATAGGAAAGTCTGTATATTGAACCTTTGCTATTTTCAAAATCATATGCAGTAAGAATGTCTCCTAGTTCTTGAGGGGTCATCATAATAAAATCTAGTATGAGTCTAAGAAACTGTTTAAATGTAGCTCTGTCAGTAAGTATTTGGTAAATACTGGGGAGAAGCATTGTAAGCCCATCCGCAGTGTCTACTAATGCATTCCAGAAACCGCAAAATTCTGCATTTATGGCATATATCCAATCAACCTGTTTTTCTTTTATTTGATAATATTCTAGGTCTTCTTTTGAATACGTATATTTTTCTATAGGAATAGTAGTATTTACTCCGATTGCTTTTAGTAATGCACCATTTAAAATTGGATCAAATCCATTAACATCCGGTAAATAAGATTTTTCCGAGAGCCGGTATTCTTCGATTTTTTTTCCAGCATTACGAAATTTATCTATAAAGAACTTTAACGGGGCTCCCATTTCATCAAAAATGAAACCTACAACTTTTTGATAATTATATTCTACAAAAATTTCTTTATCAATAGCATTGATTATTTTTGCTTTTGACAAAGCGTAACGGTTGAAAGTTCCTTTACTTAGATAGATTTCAGCTATGCTATTAGCCAGATCTTGTTTAAAAACATCTAAAACAGGGTTTGTAATTTCTTTTCCTTTGCTATCTTTTATTACATATCCTCCTGTAGAAATTAAATTTTCATTATTCAATTTCAAGCAATCGAAAATATCACTTCCAAGATTGCATGCTACAAACTCTACTTCTTTTTTGTCAGGATTAGAAAACAGTTGAAAAGTCATCAAATTAGAGTCTTCTCCTTCCAGAAACCAGTATGCATTGTTCAGTGTATTTTTAAGTTCATTATAGCTATAATTTATAATACCTTGCCAAGATGTGTATGTTGTCTCTATTATTTTTGTTCGTTTAGTTTCGCACATTTTATCCATGATCATTGATATTTCATGTTAATTTTATCATAGACTTCAGTAAATCCAATTTTTTCCAGATCTATATCATTAAAAAGCTTTTTGGTAGAAATATACTTGCCTTTTTTTTCTAAAAAGCTTCTATATGACCCTTCCTCAGCTTTGTAAAAAGCACTTTCTTTTTTAAAAGGAGATGCTAAGGCATATTCATTAGAATTATTTTTTGAAAATATATTCAAAGAATTGTTAAAAATTTTATCTGATAATCCAGTATTTGAATTATTCTCTTTCAAACTATCATTGAAAAAATTTCCAATAAGAGGATTGTTTAATATTTCTAAACTCATTTTGTGATTTTTTGGTGTTAATAAAAGGCAGAGTTTTTAGGCTCTGCCGGTTTTTATATTATCGAAACATTTGCATTTTCAGATATTTTCAGAAGTTTTCCGTCACCCCATGACATATATACTGCTGTTTTACCTGGTGAAACAATATCTACCATACCATATCCTTCTACACCGATCCTTAAATCAGCGCCTGTTCCGGCGATATTTGAGAACTGATAGTATTGGTTATCCCTTAAATGATTGATATTAACGGAGCCATTTGAACTGCCATCAAAAACAATATTATATTTTTTAACACGGGTATCATCCAAGTCGATAGGAGTACTGTCTATGAGTCTATATACTTCTAGTAATTTAAAATCATCATTGTCGTTAACAACATGTGCTAAATTTGCAGTTAGCTGTTCTAGATTTACTGCATGATCCCCACTTGTAGCAGCAGGTATTGATGGGCTGGAACTAAATGTTTTATTGCCATTAATTGTTTCATCTCCTTCTGCATTCACAAATCTTTCATCTGAAACAGACTGATCAAGATAATTTTGCTGTAAAAGATCTGCTACATAGGATTCTGTAGCATAATTGATATTAGTACCGGATAAAACTCTCCCTTTAGCATCAACATTTACACTATTATAAGTTCCTGCGGAAACCCCGGAATTCGCTAGTGTCATAGCAAAACCAACATTTCCTGAGCCATCAACAGAAGCAGAACCTGTTACATCGCCTGTGTAAGATAATGTTCTTGGTGTTGTCCATTTTGTTGCGGATAGAACGTTTTTAGCAGCATCTGATGTATTGTCTGCATTGGCTAATCCCACATCTGATTTTCCTAATGTAACAATACCAACATGACCGTTGACAGACTGTACGGCTCCGGCAGCAATTTGAGTATAGCTGGAACCTCCCCATCTGTAAGTTAAATTTGTATCCAGATCTACATAAATTTTTCCTGATTCTCCTGTTACTGGAAATGCTGCAAGATTCGCAAATTCTAAGACATCATCTACATAGCTTGGTAAATAAGCGGAAGATATTTTGCTATCAGTTCCTAGTGGAGCAAAACCATTTGCTGTACCTCTTTGAGATTCTGTAATAACGGATGATCCATTTACAGAAATATCTCCATGAACAGATAATCCAGTATTAGTTACAACAGCTTTAGTTGCTCCATTACTAATAAATACATGATTGTTTAAAGAGTTATAATATATATCTGGTACTTCGTCATTACCAATTACTAGTACATTTGTCTGATTTGCATTAAATATTTGATTTCCTGTTAATACAGGTGATGAAAAAGCATTTCCTGTGAAAATTCCGGTTGCATCGATTCTTGCTTTTTCAGTATAAGTAGCACCATTGTCGTTTGAAAATTCAAAAGAATATCCTAAAGAATTTGTACTACTTCCTCTTCTATTTCCTACTTTCCATCTTGTATCATAATGTTGATATTCATGACCTGATACAATACCAATATCTCCCGTAGTATTTCTCCAAACATGAACTGTATTTAAATCTACACCTTCAAAAGTAACAGATGATGAACTAGCAAAACTTTTGTCACCAAGAATATTTTGTGCTACACCATTAATTGTGACAAAATCACCACTAAGTTTATTAAATCTATAATTAATCCATCCTTGAGTTGCAATAGGTACAAGTCCCGAAGTTGTTCCATTATCATAATAAAAATAAGGATATTCTGTACCATCAACTGTAGGGAAATTTCCAGAACTAAATCCAACACCTGTTGCATTTTGCATTGCATTTGTTTTAGTCGCAGGATTAAAGTTTCCTGCATGCCAAACTTGATTTCCTTTGTATAAAAAAGCATCTGGTGCTACTGCTAAACACGTAGAAGCTTCCCAAGGAGATGCGCCCCATCCAATGTAAGAATACTGATAATCCCCACTATTAAATAATGTACCTATAGAAGCAACATTATCTCCTGAACCGTTTTTGTTGAGCCACCATGTACCAGTTGCATTACTGCCTGATGTGATTTGTTTAATTGTAGTGTTACCATATTCATCTATTTTACCTCCGTTTTTCAACTCTAAGGCACCTGAATTAGCATCAATAGAAAGCACTCTACTGTAAGTAGTATTATCATCAGATGAAAAATCAAAACCAAATTTAACTCCTGAAGATGAACTATCACCACCTCGGACAATGCCGTATTTCCAAAAATTCCCATAAAATGTATTTAACCATCCAGAAACAATATTACCGTTTGGTTCTGCTAGATTAAATGATTGAGTATTATTAGCTCCATACGTTTCAGTTCCTAGAATAGTCAATTTAGCAGCATTAGCAAGTGTCTTATCTGCTTCAATTGTTTGGGCTGTATTAATAGTAACATAGTTTCCTAATTGAGAGGTTTGAGCAAAGTCAGAAATAGCTTTATGTCCTCCTCCTCCTGTAAGTACATACGCATCAGAAGAAGTATCTTTAATATAACCTGCTGCTCTTACATCGTCAAATTCAGCCCCATTAATATTCATAAAATAAAACCCATCCCCTCTATATTGAAGTGAACTACCATACAACCCTGGCTGATGGAAACCTATTGATGGATATATTGTGGAGCCATTACCTCTTGTTTCAATTGCTCCTGAATTGAAATTATTACCCGTGGCTCCACCAAAAGATTTCCTTGCTTCAATATCCTGAGGAGTACTTACGGTCACATATTCTGATAAGTCGGTTGCTAATGCAAAATCACTCATAAGCACATGATCACCAGCACCTCTTAATAAATAATCATTACTTGACCCCGCTTTATAATACCCCTGCGCGACTAAATTTTTATATCCAGTTGAATCTTGGTTTAAGAAATTAAAATTGCCATTAAAGGTTAATTGTCCTATATCAAATCCAGAAGAATAAAAAGTTACACCTGCAAATTTGCCTCCAAGCCCTAGAAGGGTAATTGGGTTGTTATCCCAATTTTCGCCTCCTCCGTTTCTTATAAATTGCTTCCTACTTTCAATATCTTGATCTGTATTTAAAGTAACATAATTTGTAAGATCAACAGTCTCTGACAGCTTATCCCAACCTGCTGTGCCTGTATTATTTAGATTAGTGACCCAAACATAATTTGCTCCTGTGTCAAGTAAATTATAGACATCTCCTTCAACATTCCCAGTAGTTGGCAAAGAAGTAAAGTTGTCTACTGAACCTTTAGGTCTGTACACTGCAGAGAATTTAGCATCTACTTCTGTCTTTGAATAAGTTTCTGGTTTTGTATAATAATTTGCTAATGTACTGTTTAAAGCTGTTTGTGAAGTAAAGTTATCTGCTACGTACTTTCTTTGTACATAATGTTGATCACTTGTTGGCTGGATATACTCATTACCTTGTAAACCTGATACATCTACAATTGCTGAAAACTGATCATTAGGAGTCGTTGCAGATATTTCTATACCGGTATCATGATGCACAGAAATAGAAGAAGAGTTATTATCTGTATTATTACGTGATTCAGCAAGTATACTGTTGCCTTCTTGGATAGCTATAACTGCTTCAGAAATATCAGGAGTATTTGAGATAAATCCTACGCTTCCTTCTTCATTGTGGTCTACCTCTATATTTTTCGTTAAAGGTTTTCCTTCCTCTGTCCCTGTTAATGGAATGTAAGACGGTGTTTTTAAATCTCCATTGGAATCAATAGCATAGTCTGTGTAAGTAGCTGCACCTGGTGCAGCTACTTGGTAAATGACATTGTTTTCTCTTTCTTTGAGAGGAGGCAATGCATTTACTCTTATAATTTTTCCAATATTGGACATTGTTTTTATTTTTTAGTTAAAATTTTAATTATAAATTGTTAATCCTTGGTCTGAACTGATTAAACCAGTACCATTTTTTGTTACTATATATTCTCTTTTTGTATAAGGTGCAATAGAACCACCTATAGAAGCTCCTGAAACTTGAAATTGTAACATACCATCACCATAATTTATTAAGGTGAATCTTTGCATAGGCCTTAATGCAGTAGTAACATTAGCGATGGCATCAGAACCTGCAATGATATTAGTTATATCAACGTGTAATGCTACAGGGGCTATATCAGTTGTTGGGTCTGAAAGTGTAAATTCTTGCCACTTATCATCTACATATTTCTTTTGAATAAAATCTTTATTGTCAGTAGGAGTATGTTGTATAGCAGAAGTAATTCCTGCACCAGCATTAGGAGTGATGATTATAGCAGTACTTTCATTTCCAGCTTGTCTTACTACAAATGAATTAGTGTTTAATGTGACCAAACGATTATAAAAATCACCAGTAATTAATCCATATTCATATTTACCTTCATTATTGTCTAGATAATTACCTTCGGTTGCATTATTATATCCAGTTAATCTTGAATTATGTATTATAAGTTTATTAGAATTAGTGTCATTATGTCCCGCTCCATTACCAATAATAATAGAATTTTGACCAGCCATATCCTGACCTGAAAATGCCCCTATTAATATGTTTCTATCATGACCTGCTGTGCCTGCTGTAAAAAATCCAGCTTTGTAACCAATAACAGTATTTAAATTAGTATCTCTATTATAACCAGCGCCATATCCTACCATAACATTTTTGTAACCAGTATATAATGCTCTTGCAGAATTAGCACCAATAAAAGTATTATAATTGCCAGATATACTTTCTGTTCCTGCATAAGTACCAATTGCTGTATTTTCGGTTCCTATTGTAAGGCTAGATGCAACATAATTACCAATTCCTGTATTTCTTTCACCTGTAGTTACATTATACAATGCATTGTCTCCAAAGGCATTATTACCTTGCCCTATTGTTAGATTATATAATGACTCAACTCCAAAAGCGTTATTATAACCTCCAGTAGTTTGGTTTTTTAAAGCACCGATACCAAATCCATTACTTCGTATAGCTGTTGTCGCAGGATTCATATCCCCGAAAGAAACAGAGTAAATAGGAGCCGGAAAATGTTTTAATCTGGCTGGTCTATCAGATGTGGGATTAAACAATACATCTTTTGTGGATTGTATATCACCAGTAACAGGTGTATCAATATCAGTACCTGTTAAAGGAATACCATTATTACCTGACTGGGTTTTTAAATCTCCATTGGCATCAATGGCATAGTCTGTATAAGTAGCTGCACCTGGTGCAGCTACTTGGTAAATGACATTGTTTTCTCTTTCGTCGAGAGGAGGCAATGCATTTACTCTTATAATTTTTCCTATATCGGACATATTATTGTTGTTTTTGTTAATTAAGCCCAGTCTCCTGTAATAATTTTTTCTTCGTCTCCGGTTTGAATCCCAAGAAGGTTTTCATTGGGTTCAAAATTGAATTTATCCTCAGTGATTACCTCAGAAGGAACTTCAAAATCATCCGGATTTTCTGTGGTAAATGGTAATGCATGAGCGACTTTCAATCCGATACTTTCTGCCTGAAGGATATTCAGGGTTGTAGGAAGTCTTGTTAACCATGCTTTTCCTTGTTTTTCTCCTTTTGGCTGTTTCATTTCATCAACAATAGATAAGTAAAGATCATCACCAATTACAGGAATTTCACCTCCGTTCCATATTTTTCCGGTTGCTAAATAGAATTGTACAACATCTTCAAATCCTGGACGGACTGTTACAACCACTCTTGCCATTCCACTTTGTAAGAAAGATCTGAATAAAGGATCTGTATTTTCTGATTGATAAAGATCTGTCCAGTTTTGTTTATTCCCCCAATAAAAAGGATACAGATAATAAGAAAGATTATCCCATTCAAACGCCTGTTCCATAAACTTTACGAAAGCAGTGTATTTATCTAATTTTGAAGAAAGAGTTGTTTCATAATCTTTAAAAGTACTTCCTTGCGTTAATCCGGATAAACCATAACCATGTGTAGAATCAGTTGCTCTGTCTGCCATGTAGGAAATACAGTTTTTACGTAATACTGTATTTTCAATTTGTCTGTAGAAATTTGGATTTGAATCTTTAATTTCTACTGCCTTGCTCTGCTCTTCAGCAAGTTTGTTATTATAGTCTACTAAGGCTTCTTCATACGCATCAATAATGGCTTTGAACGTTTCTTGTTGCCATTGAACTTTTATGTCATTATCTAATTTACATTCTAAAGAAACACTAAATGCTACCCCTGCTGTATCGGCTGTCTCAATGGAAACTCCTACTTTTTTAGAATAAAGACGATTAAATGTTATTTCTTCATTAATGGTTAAATGAGATTGAGCTTGGGCGATTCCCCTAAGAGCATCTCCTACTGTAATAGTAAAATGAGTCCATTCGTATTTGCTTGGATGAAAAAAATGGCTTACTATTAATCTTGCTTTGTTTGTTGAGTAACCATCAGGAATATCGATAGAATCTGATTTTGCGCTCATTTCGTTACTTGCTTCACCACTGTTTATGCTGAATGCTTTTGTCACATTTGCATAATCTGCAGGTCTCTTAGGAATATCTACATTGTATAGACTTGCCCAGTATTTAAGTACAGTTTCATTTTCTAAAGATCCATAATTAGTTAATTGTAACGAAGATGAGGTTCTAGGATCTTGTGGTTTTACAAGAGTTGTTTGATCCGCTGTTTTATCTACTTTCATTCCCAATAAATGTAGTTTAGCAGGCTCAGGAATCATAAATTCAAACATCATACGCTTCCCATAGTTATAAATTTGATTTTTCATCAATTTATCGACCCATCGGTAAACACCAACTACATGTTTGTCTCCTTTTCTGTTATCAAACCCGTGAGAATTATTTTCTTCAAATTCATCAATAATTTTCTCGATCCTTTCTTCATGTACTTTAGTGACAATTCTATCCATTGCTCTCGCTGTGACATCTTGGGATTGAGTAACAGCCTGTCTAGTGCTTTCTTCTTTGGATTTATGATTGGCATAATTTGCTCCTAGATCTAAAATATAGCTGTCCCCAAATTTCATATGAGCGTTTGCCGATGTTCCAATATCTGTTGCTTCCTGCATCATCTTTGAAATTTCATTTTGCATTTCATAACGATTGGCAGTAGTTGTATCAGTAAGCTGCTCTCTTTCTGTATCTGTAGATGAAGTTGTGGTATTTTCGCTTCTTCTTAATCTTCTTGTAGACTTTTCGCGATATTCTCTTGCCATCACGTTTTCAATATTGGCAACCTCTCCTTCAACATATGCATGAGTGCTTTGCTCTACTTTTAAATAATCGGCAATTCCAATATTTTTAAACCCAAATCCGGAAGGGATAAAAGCATTTTCGTCATC
Organism: Chryseobacterium tagetis; assembly: GCF_016735585.2. Taxonomy (GTDB): domain Bacteria; phylum Bacteroidota; class Bacteroidia; order Flavobacteriales; family Weeksellaceae; genus Chryseobacterium; species Chryseobacterium tagetis. The sequence continues at coordinate 391,260 of NZ_JAERSE020000002.1, read as the reverse complement.
AATAACTACAGGCGGTTCTCCTTCTTCCACTTCAAGATAGAAATTACCCGAGGAGCATGTTCTTGCTTGTATTCCGGTGACAAAAATTTCAGCTATTCTTCCATTGGAAAAGACAATTTTTACTCTCAAAGAGGAGTCCTGAATACTGTAAAAATCTACACCCGGATAATGCATATCGCTTAAGAAAATTGTATTTCCGGTTCTGGATTTCACAAAATAATCACTGTCAATACTTGTTGATGAATTATTAGGAATCAGATTATAGGAAATATAACTTACGTCCCATGATGAGTCAGGAACAGTTATAGCTAAATCTTGAGTATATGCTTTATAAATAAATTTTGGACAAACCTGATAAGTAAAAGGAACCGAAACTGTTCTTGCCACAGGAACAATTACACCGCCAATACTGGTATAAGCTTCTTCATTGCTTTGTGTATTTTCAAGAATTGCAGCATTGAGCTTTTCTACAGCTTCATTCACAGCCAAAGTGACTTCTGCGAATGTATTGATCCCTTCCAAAGATGTTTCAAGATCGGCAATATCTTGCTCAGAAGATCGTTCAGTAAGCGTTGCTGTGGGGTCAAACTTATGCCCGAGAATGTCAAGTAAGGCTTCAAGGTTTTCCGGTTTTAATGAATTAGCCAAAGATTCTGAAGTTACCTCATCTTTAAAATTAAATTCAAAAGGAGGAAGCTTAGGAAATGGGATATCTCTCGGTTGTTGGCAAGGATCTTCCGGGTTGTATTCTGTTTCCGGAGGCCTTACGCCACAATATTCCGCTTTTGCTGCAGCAACGGCTTCATTATATTCCTCAATAAGAGGCTCAATTCTTTCCTGATGAGCTTCATTTTGAATTTTATACTCTGTCTGATATTCTTTATAATATTGCTTTTCAACTACAGAAAGGTTTTTCTTTAAGCCTTCGATTCTGCTAAGTTTTGTTTTTGCCCTAGCGATTTCCTGTTGTTGCTTCATTTCGTCAGTCGGGAAGCTCTCTCTTACTGTATTATCGGCAACTCTTGAAGCGATTTGAGATGAAGAAGAATTTTTATCCAGCATTAATTCTCTGGGAAGAACAATTCTTGCTGATATGGACAATTTGAAATCTTCTTCATTAGTTACAGGTACGATATGCATAGCAAAAAGAATTTGCATCACTACTTCCTTAATGTAAAAATTCTTTTGAGTAACGACCTGATAAATTAAATTATTCCATAATTGAACAAGTTCAGGCGTTGCATAAACAGGAGGAAGAATTTCCTCTTTCTTGACAACAAATTCTGTATAAGTACAAGTACTTTTATTTCTGGCTAGCCATGTTGCGAAATTATAAAGATCACCAAAACTATTTTTTAAATAATTGATATCAGTGATGCATTCAGAAGAAGCTGCATAATTTTCGGCAGATCCCTGTAAGAGTTCTTTTTTTGTTCCTGTTCCTGTTGTAACGGGAACATAAAAATGAGTATCTGTTTTTAAAACATCAGGAATTAAAATAAACCTTTTATCCTGATCTTTGTCATCAGAAAGTTGAGGACTTCTCAGGCTCACAAATCTGAAAAGTGTTTGTGTCGGTGTGTTTTCTGCAATTGGCGTTGCAGGAGTTTCGTTTTCTGCCATTTTTGTAATTTTTGGTTTTAAAAGTTAAATTTTGAAGCATCTTTTATATCAAAATCGCTTCTGTTTTGCCAGTTTTTTTAAGTGGTTTCAAGCAAAATATTCCACTTTTTGTTTATATATTTTCTTCATTGTGTAAACTATTTGGTGTAGTTTTTAGACATAGTTCTGGCTGTCCGGTATTTTGTGAATAGCGAATTCAAAGGCGAATGAGATGGTATTAAATGAATTTGTGTTGTAGAGATGCTTTAAAAGCAATTGCCGAAAGCATCAGAACTATGTTAAAAACAGGAATAGGATTAATAAATATTTTCTTCAATAATATCTTCCTCAAAGTCTTCCCGGAAGAAGCTTTCGAGGTCATTAAGATAATTTTCGTAGTCGATCTCCGCATTTTCAATGTCACTCCATTCTATTGTGTAGAGATTTTCATTGTAAGTTATATTTGAATTATTTTTTGGTGTTTCCATGCTGGGTGTTGAGTTATTTTGGTTACAGTTTGAACAGAATTTTGGCTGTTCAGCATTTTGGAATGTTGAATTCAAAAGTTTGTTTTTTTTTAATTTTTAGAGATTGTTTTTGTGTTTTATTTATACTCCAAAGGTAGAAGTGAGAAGCGACAAAACTTGACGTGATTAAAATAGGTTGGAACAAATAATCATTTTCTTTTTAAGTGTTTTATAATCAGAATGAAAAATAGGGTATTTATTGAGAAGTATAATCAAAATAGCTTATATCTGTATATTATAAGGAAAATAGCTTATGTTTTATTTTTAATTAATTTCTGCACAATTTGATTCAGGATCTCTCTGTTATCATCAATATAACTTAGTCCGGCCTGTATTAAGTTCTCGATGTTTGATCTTTTTACATTGTCCATTGCAGGAGAAGCCTTTTTCAACGAAGGATTTAGTCTATAATAATTTTTCTGATTTCTCGATCCTAATGTCTGAAACATTTGGCAAAGCTGATAATCTACAGTTTCCGCATTTGCTGACATTAAAATATCAATAATAGGATTTACCCAACCGATTTTTCCTGCCTTTTGTAATTTCTTAAAAGAATAAGACTTTGATTCGATTCCGGTTCCGATGGAAACAATAATCATATCATTTACACCTGGATGATTGGCTTTCTGATGATTTTTCAATACTTCGGCAAAAGGAATTTTTCTCGCTTCAGCATACGCGCAAAGAGCCGGATTATTGGCAAACATTCCGCCGTCGATCAAACTAAAGATCTGTCCGTACATCGACTTAATCTGAACCGGTGTAAAATAAGTGGGTGCAGCAGAAGTAGCCCTGCAAACATCTTTCACATAAAAATTGTCAGTGCTTAAATGAGCATTCCATGAGTTGAATAATTTGGCTCTTCTGTTTTCGATATCATAGCTGGTTATTAAACAGGGCTTTATTAATTCTTTAAGTTCTAAATTTCCGAAAAAATCATTCAGATTTTTTTCAAGAGCTTCCTGAGAGATCTTTTCATTCAGCAATCCAAATGGATTCACCAGACGTTCCCAAAAAGAAACCTGAAATATATCTCCCCCTTTTTCAGCATACAATTCCAATCCTTTTTGAATCGAATATTTTGCTTTCCGGTGTTCATCAGGAGAAAGAATAATCGATGCAATCAGTCCTCCTGTACTGCTTCCTGCTACAAGATCAAAATAATCTCCAAGTCTCGCATTCGGCTGATCATGAAGCTGAAGCTGCTCTTCGATGTAGCGTAGGATAATACAAGTGATAATTCCTCTGATTCCGCCCCCGTCTAAAGAAAGAATGGTTGTCTTTTTCATATGATTTTTTACTTTTTTGAAGAAATACTTTGCCACTTTAGATAAGTAAAACCAACAGTTCTTTTAAAAATTGCTATTGGTTTTAAATTGTCATAATGATGCTTTCTGGTGTTTTTCTATATAATAAAGATAACCTGAGAAGGCGACAGAACTTGTCGTATTAAAAAAAATAAACATTCTATAAAAGAGTGTTTATTTTGAATAGAAATGATGGTAGTATATTCTTTTTCTAAAGGTTATAAGATGAAATTGGATAATTGATTATCTAGTGAGAATCATGAGAATTATCTATTATTCTACATATTAGCCTTTCCACATATATTAATCTATAAACCAATTCAAGCTGTAGAATATAGATTTGTTGAACTCTTATGAAAATTTAAATTCAATGGTATTAGAATTATTGGGATCATTAAATTGATTATACAATGATATTGCGGATAAAAGTTTTTTTTCCAGCGATAAGTAGCTTCGCATAAAAGGAGCTTTATATGTTTTGTTTTTGTAAACAATATTTTTATATATTTCTAAATCTTCTGCTTCTTTAAAATTGTGAATATCATTCTCAATATATTCTTCCATTTTTTTTGCAATTGTATCCTTTTCTTCTTTACTGAGTACAAAATCTTGCTCCAGCATTATTTTATTCTGTAAGTCAGGTTTACTCTCTAAGAGTTTAAGCATTAAACCAATAGGTGAATATCCGCCTGTTTCTTTTTTGAATTTTTCATAGTCTTTGGAGAAGCCGGCATCTATTTGTCTTTTTCCATTTTTATAAATTTTTATATTACTCATATTTTACTTATTAAAATTTTTACTATAAATTATTACTGTTACACTTTGATCGGTTTCATCTATATAAACACTTTCATTGGTTAATATAGATATACTACGGTTGCTCATTGTTTTATAAAAGGTTGTTGCTTTCAATGCTTCATTTTTATTTCCGAGTTCATTATATGCTTTCCAAAACTGTTTATATCCTAAGGATGAACCTCCAGGGTAACTATTATATCCGTCGTTCCAGTCTGCCCTTGCAGCTTTAATTTTTTTTCCATGAATTTCAAAACTTTCATCCAAGAATTTTTGTCCAAACCCTCCATAAGGTTTTTTTAATAATTTATCCGGAATCATAAAGTTATACTCAATAACTCCATATTCTGAAAGCTCAGATGTATTAGGTATTTTTGACAATTCATCTGCAAATTTCCATTTTAGAAGGCCTCCATTTTTTGTAATTTCATAAACAATTCCTTTGTATTTTAGATTTGCAGAATATGTTGTTAACTTTTGAAAAATTTCAATGGCAATTCTATTACAAAACTCTTCTGCATTTTTTAAATTTTTAAAAGAAACTTTCCTTAAAAATAAGCTTGCCTTTGAGTCTCTACCTATAAACAGAGACTTATTGTTGTAAATCACATTATATAATCCATCTTCATTTTTACTTACAGACACCCCTTTTGTTGCTAGATCTTCAACAATTTTTTCCACATATTTCTCTGGAGAAGATGCCAAATTAAGAATTTTTCTCCACAATCCATATTTATCACCTTTAATTATAACTTCCTCTATTTCATTTGTAATAATAGCGGCTTGTCTGGCTTCATAGGCTTCTAACTCTTTAATCAATTTTTCTAAGTCCTTTCTAAAGAGTGACCAGTTTTTAGGAATATTTTTTACATTTTTTAAAGATTCTAATAAAGCGGGGCCTTTTGTTAAAATACTATTAATTATTACTCGGCTTAAAAAACCTAAACCCGCCATCAAATAAATAGTATCCCAGTTTTCTACAAACCATTCTCCACCATTCTCTGAGAGAAATTTCCGCACTCCTTCATCCATCATAGCAATATCAGTAAGAGCTAATCCTGCTTCAGCAATTCTTATTAATACCGAAGATGTACCTCCAGAATATACTGTGGCCAAAATAGCAGCTACATCCAAGGTAAGACGAATCATTTTAACCCATGCTTCATGATCTGTATTATCAGCCATATAATAGAGCATAATAGCTGTACTTGGGGCTGTTTTTATAGGGTTTTTTGAAGATTTCTTGATGTCTGTATCTTCAATAATGACTAAATCACAAGGATTCAGATCTGCATCTTCAATAGTTATAATTTCTTGTGAAGCCACTGTTCCGGTACTATAAACCGTTGATGTTTGAGAAACTAACTTTTGGTTAACGATTCTAAAAAGTTTATTTTCTTTTGTTGCATTAAGTTTATTAAACGAATATAATCTACCTTTTAAAAATACCGGTTTACTAAGATCATCACCTTGTAATATGATGAAGGCATTAATTATAGTACTAAAAGCAGATTTTGTATCATAATCACTAATGGTATTATAAACCTCAAGAAGAGTTTTCTGATTTGCTTTTAACTTGGTAATGATCCATTTAATATCACTGAAATTTTTAGCGATATTCATAACTGCTGAACCAGTATCTATAAACCATTTTTCTCCATCATATTGTGAAAGTCGTAATAAATCATTCCAAAGTTGTTCATCTTTCCTGTCTTTTATTGCTGATGGGTATGCATTTTCATAAAGCCAGCTAAGTTTATCATCATCGGACTCTACTCTTGAAAAAGCTTTTCTAAATTCATCATTGATAAAGGCTTCATTTGCAGGTTTTATATTAATATATTTTAGGAGGTTAATAAAATCAAAAGCATTGTACATTTTGAGAATTAATGCGACATCACTTTTTTTGGTAAGGCTCTGTGTATAGTGATAAGTTAGTGTATACTCGATTTCTTCGTTTTGAGTATCAATTTTTATATCATAATTAATATCTTTTCCAGGCTGTATGGTAATATAACCACTTTCAGAACTGAATATTGCATCAATCTTTAGTTCTTTTTCTACTGTACTTAAAGGTAATCTTATTTTGAATGGTATATCAATATCTCCGACATAGCCTGAAAAAAAAGGAGAATAAAAATAATTATTGCTTGCTTCTTTTGTTTCATAGTTTTTAGGATCAAACCAAAGCTCTTTAGTTCGCTTATACACGAGATCATTGACTAATTTTTTTATATCACTCATTTTGTTGTCTTCTTGTTAATTTATTTCTTCAAATTTCCATTTAGAAAACGCCAAAACTCGACGTATAAAAAATAATTTAAAAGATTATATAATTTTCCTTGTCCCTAGGCATTTTAGCCAACGTTCTCCAGCCCGTTTTTACCAAGCCTTTCTTTGTTGGGATATTCTTCTTTTCAAAATGAGGAAGGTCTTTAAAGGTTTTCCAGTTTCCGCCCCAATCCCAACCATGTTTTGCAAAAATTTTCACACATTCGTACCAATCCGCTACTTTATCGTTGTCCCAGTCTTTTACCGTGTCCCAGCTTGCCGTTTTTCCGTCGATCATCATACAGATGTCAACGGCGAGTCCATAATTGTGGATGCTTTGTCCTGCTTTGGCATTGGTTACTTTTTTCCCTGAGGTAATTCTTCCGATGGCATAGAGTTTTTCCTGCTCTTCAAAGCTTCTCAATCCTTGTGTAATTCTCACTTTTGCTCTTCCGGTTAATGCTTCATCACATTCTTTAATGATCTGTTTTACTTCCTCCCTTACCAAAGGGTGAAGCTTTTCAATTCTTTGTATCGTTACTTTATCCATTATATCAGTTTTTTAGCCTTTTTAGAAAACAAAATTAAGCCTGAGATGCGACAAAACTTGACGTGTTTAAAATAAATTAATGTTTTGTAAATCAGTTGTTTAATTTAGTTTTAAAATTTTAAATAATGATAATATTCTGCTTTAAAAGTTATAATTTTGTATCGAAATATTCCGTTTTTTGAATCATGTATGCTTTAGTAGACTGCAACAATTTTTTCGTTTCCTGTGAAAGAACATTGGATCCGAAACTTGAAAATAAACCCGTTGTGGTGCTTTCCAACAACGATGGGTGTGTTATATCCAGAAGCAAAGAAGCGAAAGATTTAGGAATCCCGATGGCTGCTCCGGCTTTCAAATATAAGGAGCTTTTCAAAAAACATGATGTACAATGTTTCTCTGCAAAATTTGAGCTGTATAATTTCAAAAGTCAGCGCGTTATTGAAATTTCAACGGCGTATGTTGACCAACCTGATTATGAAGTATATTCTATCGATGAGCTGTTTTTGGATCTTAAAAGCTTTAAATACATCAATATTTATGATTATTGTATCACCATAAAAAATGAAATCTACGATCAGGAGAAAATTCCGGTAAGTATTGGAATTGCTCCCACAAAAACGCTTTGTAAAGTAGCAAACAGAATTGTAAAACAATTTCCTGAACAGTTTGAAGGAGTTTATATTTTAGATACATCCGAAAAAATAGAGAAAGCTTTAAAATGGCTTAATATCGGTGATGTTTGGGGAATTGGAAGAAGGTTGGCTGTAAAAATGCAGGATAACGGAGTTTTCAAAGCCTGGGATTTATTGCAAAAGCCGGAAATGTGGGTTCGGAAAATTATGGGAATTCATGGGGTAAGAATGGTCAATGAATTAAAAGGAATCCGTCAGCTGGAAATCGATGCTCCGTCTCCGAAAAAATCGATAGCAGTCACCAGAAGCTTTATGGAAATGCTTACGAAGAAAGAAGAGGTTCGGGAACGTGTAGAAACTTTTGGAATGTATTGTTCGGAACGGTTAAGAAAGCAAAATACCTGTTGTAAAATGGTGACGGTTTTTGTACAGACGAACCGTTTCAGAAAAGATTTGCCTGAATATAGAAAAGCAATGACGCAAATTCTTCCCAATCCTACCAATTCTTCAATACTGATAGGAAGGGTAGTGAATGAGTTGTTTGAAGCCATTTATAAAGAAGGTTTCCATTACAAAAGAGCCGGTGTTTTTGTAAATGATTTTGTTCCTGAAGATCAGAGACAAATAAGTCTGTTTGAAGAGGATACTCAAAACCAGCATTTGCCGGTGATGAAAGCAATGGATGCCATGAATAAAAAATTCGGAAAAGATAAAGTACGTCTTGGAAGTATGAGTGGAGAAAACACGTTCGGACGTGCAAAGTTATCTCCGGAATATGAAGCATTCTTAAAAAATAATACCCTTCCCGAAGCGAATTTCAGATTTCACTAAATATTTAGTTAGAGAGATGCGGGATTCGTGTTTCGAGATGTTATAGGGTGGTTCTATTTGCCTTCTCAGTCTTTGCTAATTACTTTTTCATATACTTCCAGTTTCTTGCTTTCCCTTCAGAAATCCATTCGATAGCCTGTTCCATTCGCTTATTACGGGTGGCTTCTGTTTTAGCTTCTGTGAGCCAGTTGATATATTCTTTTCGGAAAGATGGTGAACCTTTGATAAATATCTCTGATGCCTTTTTATTTTGTTGTAAAGCATTCTGAAAATAATCAGGAACTTCTGTTTCCGTTTTTGAAGGAGAAGCTTTTTTCAGGGTAACGCCCTTATCAGTAAGTTCCATGGCTTCTAGGATCATTTCTTTTAACAATGGCTTTGATGGAAGGTCTCCAATTTTTGTAATTTTCCCTAAGCTGAACATATTGGTTTTCTCAACATCGGTTTCAATATTTTTAAGGGTTTTCATCTCATCATGAAGCCAGAATCCCAAACTGCAATATTGCTTAAAAGAAACCATAGAACAAAGGATTTTTCCTTTATACATAAACGTGGGAAACTTCCATTTGATGGTTTCTTCTGTGTCCGGACATATTTCATGAACAATTTCCCGGATGTGTTTTAAAATTGGCTGTGCAAAATCCTGAGATTTTTCAATATACTCATCCACTTTTGCGTTGTAATTTTCCATAGTGTTTATTGAAATAATTGTACGGTTTCATTCACGATAAACTTTACCTGATCTGGTCTTCCTCTGTCTGTTTTAGGAAGGTTAGTGTAGCTTCCAGTTCTTACGATGACCATATTGTGCTCAGGAATCATGATAATATATTGTCCTTGAAGTCCGAGGAAATAATAATGTTTTACAGGATTGTCATTATTGATCCAGAATCCCATTCCGTAGATGTCTTCGGATTTTTTAGTTGGGGTTTTCATTTGATTAATGAAATCAAGATTTAAGATCTGCTGCCCATAGGCTTTTCCGTCATCTAAAAATAATTGTCCCAGTTTTGCAAAATCCCTTGAGTTAGAATGAATACAGCAGTAGGTTTTTTCCATTCCGCTTTCATCTGTACTCCAGTCAGCATTTTGTTCCATTCCCAGAGGAACCCAGAATTTTTCGGAAAGATAGCTTGCTAATGATTGGTTGATCGCTTTTCTCACAGCAAAGCCTAGAAGTTGGGTAGAGCCACTTTGGTATTCAAATCTTTCTCCTGGATTTTCTTTAAATTTTCTTGAAAAAGTAGCATCGACCAGACTTTTTCCATAGTACGCTTTTGCATTGGGTAAAAAAGGATTTTTATAATCTTCATCCCAATTAAGGCCGGCTTCCATCTGGGCTAAATTTCTAAGCGTCAATTGATCTCCGAATTCTTTATTCTTAAATTCTTCAAAATAATCGGAGAACTTATCATCAAGACTTTTTATTTTACCTTCTTCCAGCGCTTTTCCCAGAAGCATTACCGTAACTGCTTTTGCCATGGAAAAAGAATTGGTTTTTGAAAGTTGGTCATAACCGTTCCAGTACTGCTCATGAACCAATTGTCCGTTTTTTACCACGAGAAAAGAAGCGGTATTGGATTGAATTAAATCATCAACTATGTTTTTCGGTAATGTTGTTTTGTTGTATTCGGGAGCTTCATCCCAAAGTTCCGGGGTTTTCGTTGCGATGAGGTTGCTGGAAAATAATTTCCCATCGTCGATATTGGCGCTTGATTTGCCGCGCAGATAGGTTTTTGAAATTCCGTTAAAAAGGTAAGCATACCCCAAAAGGTACATTATTATTACAACCGCAATAATACCGGTAAGGAAATAAACGAATATTATCATATCATGTGATCTGTAACAAATTTAAAATAATTTTAAAAACATGAAATGAAATGATTTATTTTTGTGAGTATATGGTGAAAATATGATGAAAAAAATTGTTTCCTTTTTATTTCTGTATGGTTTTATAATTTGTTTTGGGCAGACGTATAAACCTATTGACACTGCAGATTATCTCAAAAGAAAAGAGTTTCTTAAAAGTTTCGCAGCAAATAATGAAAACCTGGTTACAAAAAGTAAAAATACCTATTCAGGGAAAAGAGGAAGTGAGCTATCAAAAATCTATAAAGACCTTGAAAAAGACTTTGAAAAACAGGTGAAAAATAAAGATTTTGTTTTTAATTCTGTATTTGAAGGAAAAGTAAAAAGCCTGATTGCTCGTTTAAAGAAAAATAATCCCCTGATTCCGCAGGATTTGACCATTCTTATTGCTAAAGATAACACACCGAACGCGTACTGTTTTGCAGATGGCGTTTTTGTAATTAATATGGGACTTTTTAACTGGCTGGATAATGATGATCAGCTCGGAGCTGTAATCTCTCACGAACTGGGACACAAAATATCTGAACATTCTCTGAAAACTTTTCTGCAGATGATTGATCAGGATCAGCTTGATAAAATTACGTTGCAGGATATTAAAGCAACAAAGGAGAATCGGAATGAACGCGCTTTCAATATCATGAAAAATAGAATTTACCGAAAAGGAGCTGAAAAGAGAAAGGATGAAATGCAGGCAGATTCTTTAGGGTATATAATTTTTAAAAATGGCGATTTTAAGAAAGGAGAATTCATTAATACCCTGAAAAGGCTTCAGGATTATGATACAATTTCACCAAGAGAATTAAAAGTAGAAACGTATAAAAAGTATTTTAATCTCCCGAAGCAGGGCTTTAAAGACAAATGGCTTAAGAAAGAAGATTTTTCCCTGTATAATTATAATAATTTTAAAGAAAAACTCAACAAAGATTCTTTGGCTTCACATCCGGAAGTGGTATTGAGAATTGAAAAACTTAGAAAAATATTCCCTGAACTGAAAAATGATGCAGCTGCTGAAAAAGCTTCGGAATCTTATGCTGCTTTAGAAAAAATTGCCAGAATGGAAACGCTTCCCAATTTATTTCATTCTGAAGATTATGGGGTAGGAATTTATACCTGTCTGCAGTTTTTGCAGGATAATGAGGAAGAAAAATATTATCAGGACTGGTTGGGAAAATGTTTTGTCAAGATATATGAAGGAAGAAAAAACTATAATCTTAACCGGTATCTAGATAGAGTAGATCCTAAAAACCAGAGTGAAAGCTATCAGCAGTTTCTCAATTTCATGTGGAATCTGAGTCTGGATGAGATCAAAAATATTGCGGATTACTATCAAACGAAAGAATCCTGACCGAAGGTCAGGATTCTTTTTTATCATTAATAATTCAGTCTTTCAAGTCGTACTTTATTGAACTTTTCTTTTTCATTGTATTCTCTAAGCAAAATATAGCCTTCTTTGGCTACATAAGGTGTTACTACGAAATTATCTTTTTCAGAAATAGGAATAATTTCCTGTTTGAATTTTCCGTCGATAATTGTGTTAATGAAAAGATTCCATTTTTTTTCTTTGGTTACCTGATCTTTCTGATAATCTCTGTAGAAAAATACAACATCTTTTCCGTCATTTAGATATTGAGAAAAAAGGTAATCATTGTTGAACCATCTTGTTTTTTCCTTTTCAAACACCTTCACATCTTTAACTTTAAAATCTCCATCAGTATAAATATAAACAAGATCAGTGGTTTTTGGTGCGGTATATTCAGTCATTGGTTTGTATTTTTCTGCTAATATTCCAACACTTCCGTCACTCATAAAATACATATCTCTGGACTGAAGCATATATCCGTTTTCCACATATCCGTTGGCATTTATTTTCGGAAGATAAGTGGTCAGATCCTGTTTGAAATTAATAGATTTTACGTTTGTACTAAAGTCAGATTTATTAACAATTAATCTTGAAAATCCTAACTGAGCAAAAGAAGGTGAAAAGGTTTTACCTACAAGAACTACTTTGTCATCAAAAGTCTTGTCATTATCTAGTTTTCCATATCCTGCGTAGAAAGTATCTATATTGTCAATAGTTTCATCTGAAAGTCCGGTTACAGGTTTGCTTGAGACTTCTTTTCCCGTTTGCATATCGATGACCACTAAGTTAAAGGTCTTTTTGTCATCACTTACCTTCTTCATGATACAGTACATATACTTTTCATCTTTTTCAAGAACAGTAAGGGTAGAGAAGTTCTTTTTATCTCCGTTGGTATTGTAGCTGTATTTCCAGATTTCTTTTTTGTCTTTGTCAAATTTCATCAGGCTGTTATTGCTGATGTATTTTCCGAAATCTTTGTATTCTACGGCAAAATATCCCCCTTCTTTAAGTTCACCGACTGCTGAAACATAATTGTAACCTTTTTCTTTTTTCTCTTCACGGTTTTCTTTGCGCTGTTCCTTCCAGTTTTTGGGTTCATTGATTTCCTTAAAAGTTCCATTCTCCAAATAATCATAATATATTTTTCGGGTAACGGTATTTGCTTTTGGATCTATAACCATTGAGACAGGAGTGAATAGATCTTTATTTTTCACTAATGTATAGTCTATTCGGGATGGTTTTAAGATAATCTGCCCTTTAGAATCAACATATCCTAAATAGGATGCCGCTGTAATATCTCCTTCAAATTCCTTATTGGCAACAGGATTAAGGTTTTTATCTAAAATAACATATTCGAATTTTTTCGTTTTTTCTCCGGATTTTCCATAAGAGTAAATGGATACATACCCGTAGAGATTGTCTTTATCATCAAATAAAGCATTCATCCCTGTATGTTCTCCTGAAGCTAATGCTGCTAAATCCTGAGTCTGAGCATATGTGAATGTCTGAAACAGACCAAACATCAATAGTGTTATTTTTTTCATGGTTAAAATTTGAGAATCAAAAATAACAAATTAGGATATATGTTGATAAAAAATAAAAGCCCTGATTTCTCAAGGCTTTAACATTTATATTTTTGAAAGTAAATTTCTGAAACTTGTTTTTTCGTCAATAATTCTTCTTAATTCCGATACCGGAACTCTTTCCTGAACCATCGTATCTCTGTCTCTTATTGTTACAGTATGATCTGTTAATGAATCGTGATCGATTGTGATACAGTAAGGTGTACCGATCGCATCCTGTCTTCTGTAGCGTTTTCCGATCGCATCTTTTTCTTCATAGAATAAGTTGAAATCATATTTCAGATCATTGAAGATCTTTTCTGCATATTCTGCTAAACCGTCTCTCTTCATTAATGGAAGAATAGCTGCTTTAATTGGCGCTAAAGCAGGAGGTAAAGATAAAACTGTTCTTTCTGAACCGTCTTCCAATACTTCATCCTTAAGGCAATGAGAGAAAATAGAAAGGAATAATCTGTCTAAACCAACAGATGTTTCCACTACATAAGGAACATAGTTTTCATTTCTTTCAGGATCGAAGAACTGAAGCTTTCTTCCTGAATGCTGTTCGTGAGCTTTTAAATCGAAATCCGTTCTAGAGTGAATACCTTCTAATTCTTTAAATCCGAACGGGAAGTTAAATTCAATATCAGCAGCTGCATTTGCGTAGTGAGCCAATTTCTCATGATCGTGGAATCTGTAATTGTCATTACCTAAACCTAAAGCCAAGTGCCAGTTCAGACGTTTTTGCTTCCATTGTTCGTAGAATTCTAATTCTGTTCCCGGAGCAACGAAGAACTGCATTTCCATTTGTTCAAATTCACGCATTCTGAAGATGAATTGTCTTGCAACAATCTCGTTTCTGAATGCTTTTCCGATTTGGGCAATACCAAAAGGAAGTCTGTGACGTGAAGTTTTCTGTACGTTTAAGAAGTTTACGAAAATACCTTGTGCGGTTTCCGGTCTTAAATAAAGATCCATCGCAGAATCTGCGGAGGCCCCTAATTTAGTTCCGAACATCAGGTTGAATTGTCTTACCTCCGTCCAGTTTTTAGAACCAGTATCAGGATCAGCAATTTCCAGTTCTTCAATTAAAGCTTTTACATCAGCAAGATCTTCATTTTCTAAAGACTTTGCCAGTCTTGAAAGAATAGCCTCTCTTTTTGCTCTGTATTCTAATACTTTTGGATTCGTAGCTTCAAATTGAGCTTTATCGAAAGACTCACCGAATCTTTTTGCTGCTTTTTCGATTTCCTTGTTCTCTTTATCTTCGATTTTTAAGCAGTAATCTTCTACCAAAACGTCTGCTCTGAAACGTTTTTTAGAATCTTTATTATCAATCAATGGATCGTTGAAAGCGTCTACGTGGCCCGATGCCTTCCATGTTGTTGGGTGCATCAGAATTGCTGAATCAATGCCGACAATATTTTCGTTAAGCTGTACCATAGCTTTCCACCAATATTGTTTGATATTATTTTTTAGTTCGGCACCGTTTTGTCCATAATCATAAACAGCGGATAAACCATCGTAGATCTCACTCGAAGGGAAAATAAAACCATATTCTTTAGCGTGAGAAATCACTTTCTTGAAAACATCTTCTTGCTTTGCCATAATTTTTTTCGTCTGAAATGCAAAAATAGCAATTTGAATCCCAATTCCATGAGATTCAATAAAAAAAGCGATGAATAATAGTTTAAATATTGATAATTTATTTCTCAGCAGCCGAGAACCTGCTGGTCACTGTATCTTTTTTGTAGCAGGTTATTGATAAATATGCTTTTAATACAGAGAAATTCCTGAAACAAACCTCATAGGTTTTTAAAACCTATGAGGTTTAGAAATATTGTTTTTTTGACTTTTATAAAACAATTATTTCCATTGAATTATTATCATAGTCAAAAATAAATTTCAATTTGCAATAGCTTCGAACAAACATACCATTTACAGTGGCAGGATAAAAATTCTTGTGCAATAACATGCTCTTTAATCCTGCGATTATATCTTGATTTTTGCCTGTTTCTATTTTTAGATTTGATATCTTCTTATGAACTTCTGAAACAAAAGAGACAACAAAAGTATTCTCAGAGGGTTTGTGGTTGGGGTCTATGATAGAATAATCAAAAGAGTAAGATAAGTTTTTAGCATTAAATGTTATTTTCTTATCAACTTTAGAGTAAATTTTATCTTGTTCAGGTTGGTTGTTAATATCTCCTTGTCCTAGTGGAGGATGGACGATAACGTTATCATTATCGTTATTTTGTCCGTATAATGAAAAGCTATAAAAACCAATAAAAATAAATAATAGTTTTTTCATAATAAATGCTTGTTAATACAAACGTAATCATTTTTTCTTTACAGAATAGAATGGTGATTAGATCAAACAAAAATTTCTACTTTTGCCTCATGTTAGAAATTCTTTATCGCGACGAACATCTTATTGCCATCAACAAACCCAGCGGATTATTGGTTCACAAGTCTTTTTATGCCGGAGAAGCCGATACGTATGCGATTCAGGAGTTGAGAAAGCAGATCGGGCAAAAAGTTTATCCTGTACATCGTCTTGATAGAAAAACTTCGGGTGTACTGTTGTTTACTTTAGATAAAGAAACGTTAAGAATCATGAGTGATCAGTTTGCATCAAGAGAAGTTGAGAAGAAATACATCGCCATTCTTCGTGGCTGGGCGAAGGAAGAAGAAACAATCGATTATGATTTAGTTAATGAAAATGAAGTCAAACAAAATGCAGTCACTTATTATCAACGTCTGCAGACTTCGGAAATAGATTTACCTTTTTTAAAACATCAGACTTCAAGATATTGTCTGGTAGAAGCGATTCCTGAAACGGGAAGATTTCATCAGCTGAGAAAACATTTTAAACATATTTTGCATCCCATTTTAGGTTGCCGGAAGCATGGCTGCAATAAACAGAACAAATTATGGTTGCAGACATTTGGAATCAACAAAATGACGCTTCACGCCCATCAATTGATTTTTAATCATCCAGTTTCTAACGAAAGAATTACAGTAAATGCTACTATAGACGAAGAGTTTAAAAGAGTGGGAGAGATATTGAATTTCGATTTGAGTTTGTATTCTTAATTTCTTATTAAGATGACAGTTTGTCATGCTGTAAGCATCTAGATATAGTATTAGAGAATTATCTGTAAAAATTGTAGCTTGGATTCCTACGGAATGACAACCTTTGAGAGTATTTGATATTATTAAAAAGGATTACCATTGAAAGTAGAATATAGTTCAAA
The DNA here is from genome assembly GCF_016735585.2 of Chryseobacterium tagetis. Taxonomy (GTDB): domain Bacteria; phylum Bacteroidota; class Bacteroidia; order Flavobacteriales; family Weeksellaceae; genus Chryseobacterium; species Chryseobacterium tagetis. Next base: position 374,697 of record NZ_JAERSE020000002.1, on the reverse strand, counting down.
ATGAAATATAAAAAATAATTTAAACGCAAAGATTTTATTTGGTATAACTTTCTATTTAGAGAGCAAAGACAAATAAATTTGTTTCGCGAAGCTTGGACGTAATGCTTCATCAGATCAACTTGTTGATTATTACTTTGCTCACTTATATATTGTGCACTTTGAATAAAACCTTTGCGTCAAAAAACAATCCCGCAGATTTTACAGATTACGCAGATTAGATTTATAGATGCCATTGATAATACATTTTTTCATAAAATATCATAGGGTAACCAACCATTAATTTTAAAATGAGTATTTTTGTAAAACTTTTTTTCAATGTACAAATCGCTCATTCGCCCGATTCTTTTCAAATTCGATCCTGAAGAAGTGCATCATTTTACTTTTTCAATGTTAAAGAATTTTGGATTTCTCACTAAACTATTTTTCCCAAAACCTATTGAAGACAAACGTCTGGAAAGAGAAGTTTTCGGACTGAAATTTAAAAATCCTGTTGGATTGGCTGCCGGTTTCGATAAAAATGCAGTTCTTTTTAATGAATTGGGAGATTTAGGTTTCGGATTTGTAGAAATCGGAACAGTAACTCCAAGAGCGCAGGCAGGAAATCCTAAGAAAAGATTATTCAGATTGATCGAAGATGGCGGAATCATCAACAGAATGGGATTCAATAATGAAGGGTTACAAGCTGCGATTGAAAAGCTGAAAGGTAATAAAGGAAAAATTATCATCGGTGGGAACATCGGAAAAAATACAGATACGGCACCGGAAAACTATACTCAGGATTACCTGGATTGTTTTGACGGGCTTCATCCTTATGTAGATTATTTTGTACTGAATGTAAGTTGTCCGAATGTAGGAAGTCACGCCAAACTGGAAGATGTAGAATATCTTCGCGAGCTGATTACCGAAGTGAAAAAAATCAACCAGTCAAAAGCTGTTCAGAAGCCTATTTTACTGAAAATAGCTCCGGATTTAAATAACAATCAATTAGACGAAATCATTGAGCTGATCGCTGAAACGAAAATCGACGGAATTGTAGTTTCCAATACATCAGTGAATAGAGAAGGGCTGAAAACTTCACCGGAAGTTTTGGAACAAATCGGAAACGGAGGATTAAGTGGGAAACCAATTCGTGAGAGAAGCACAAAAATGATCAAATATCTTGCTGACAGAAGTAACAGAGCATTTCCAATCATCGGAGTCGGAGGAATTCATTCTGCGAAAGATGCAATAGAGAAGCTGGATGCAGGAGCTACATTAGTACAGTTGTATACAGGATTTATTTATGAAGGTCCCGAATTGATTAATGATGTCAATAAAGAAATTTTAAAAAGATCAAGCCGTTTACCAAAATAGTTTTTAAGCAATGAATATTATAATCTTAGTTCTTTTGAATATATTTTTGATTCCCTTGTTAAAATTTATATTTCCTGTGACAAAGGAAATGAGAATTGGAACTGAAGATTTTTATCCCAATCTTTTTAGAAAAATATGTAAGAAAAAATAAAGAGAGTTTGAGCTCTCTTTTTTGTTTCAATTATTTAGATTTTGCAACAGAAGCATTTTTGACATCTACGGTTATATTGTATGAAGGATTGTTTTCTGTTTTTTTAATATTAAATTTAAAAATCTTTGAATCTTTACTTCGGGTGACTTTGGTGTCGTAAATATTTTCAAGACAGCTTTCCGTTAGAAATTCTTCATAGTTTTTATAGTTCCAATCTTTGGTAAAATATAAAACTCTGTATCCTTTTTCTCCTTCACTTGCGCCGCACCTTCCGCAGGCATTCAGATTAGAAGTATGTTCAAAATATAATAAAACCCTATTCCCATCATTTCCGGAAATATAAGATAACAGCTCATTTCCGCCATTTTTATTAATGAAATCAGAGGTGTTGATCTTTTTATTATTGGGCAAAATCAAATAATTATTATAACGGTAAATCATGTCATTACTTGTGAATAATTTTGCCGGCTGAATTTTGCTATTCAGATAAAAATTACCTAAAACAGGATTCTTTTTGACATTATTCTGTTCGAAGACAATTTTTTCTTCAGGATGTAAGGCTTCTGCAATTTCTGCTGTTTTTTCTACTTTCTGAGGGGATGTAATTTGTTCTCTGAAACTTTTGGAATTCTGTTTCTGCTGATTTCCAAAATTAAATAATGACAATTTTCCATAATCATAGATACCGGTGACCGGAATTTTCTTTTGATATTTGTCATAATAATACCATCCATCTACAAAATACTGATATAAGCTGCAGTCTGCAATTCCTGCAAAATTAAGCTGCATTGTGATAGGAATTCCTGCAATTTCTCCTTTGAAAATTTGAGAAGAATCTGTTACTTTCTTTAATTGAACTTTCTGACAGAATAAAAATGTGAAGCTTAAAGAAAATAATAAAATTAATTTTTTTTTCATGTTTTAGGTATCCTAACTTTAATTTTTTAAAGGAAAAAATGCGAAACAGTATAAATAATCAATCCAACCAATCCGCCAACCAAAGTTCCGTTGACCCGAATGAACTGAAGATCTTTTCCGACTTCCAGCTCCAGTTTTTCACTTAATTCTTTTCCCTGCCAGTTCCCAACTGTAGAACTGATGAGGTTTCCGAATTGATGCGTGTTTTTCAGGATATATTTATAAGCCGTTACGCGAATCCAGTGATCGATTTTATTCTGGAGAACTTCGTCTGTCTTTAGATTTTGCGAAAATTCGTTCAGGTTTTTTGAAATATAATTTTTTAATGAAGACCGATCTTCCTGTAATTCTTTTTTCAATGTATTCTTAATGGAAACCCAGATGTCATTTGAATATTCATCAAGCTTATTTCCTTTTAAAAGATCATTTTTAATATTTTTAAACTCATCTTCCCACTTCGGATCCTGTTTTAACTCGCTGGAGAAATCGTAAATTTTTTGGGTAATCAAAGCTCTGATTTCGTGGTTGGGATTTTCTTCCACTTCTTTAAAAAAATCTGAAAGTCCACTTGCAATTTTATCCGCAATTTTATTGTCTACAAAAGCCGGAATAAAAGAATAGCTTCCTTTTTTTACCCGTTCCTGGATCATTTCATCATTTTCAATAATATAATTTTTGATCTGAGAAGAAAGGTTGGTAATGATTTTCTGATGATCGTTTTTGTCTAAAAGATAAGTGATTCCGTTTCCGAGAATGACGTTTAGTTTAATTGAATCTGTCATCTCAGAAACCTTTTTGCTGATGAAATGACTCACTTCAGAATCATCCAGTTTATTTAAAATATCTAAAACAATATCTGAAAGATTTTTAATTAAGATTTCCTGATTTTTTTCCTTTACCAGCCATTCACCAACAAAGCCTGAAACCTTTAATTTCTGGATATAAGGACGGATATTCTGAGGCGAGAGAAAATTATTCACGACGAAACTTCCCAGATTATCACCCAGTCTTTGTTTGCTGTTTTCAATCAGATTGGTGTGCGGAATAGGCAGACCGAGCGGATGGCGGAATAATGCGGTAACAGCAAACCAGTCCGCTAAAGCACCCACCATTGCTGCTTCGGAAAAGGCTCTGACATAACCGATCCAATGAGAATCGTTGGTTTTCTGTAAAAGAGTGGTCACGATAAAGATCACCGCCATCAGAAGGAATAATCCGGTGGCAAATGCTTTATATTTCCTTAATTGTTTTCTTTTGGCTTCATCATTCATATGCTCAAATTTAGTAAATTTGGTTGTGAACTTATGATCTATTATCACCACAAAAGTCATAAACGAAAGAGTTAAAGCTTTTGTGACTTTTGTGGTTTAATTTAAATTATCAAAAAATAGTTAAAATAATTCTATGGAAAACCAAGCAAAAAATAATCCATACTATTCCAGAACCGATACTACGAAACTCGATATTCCCAATGAGGAATGGAAAAAGATCCTCGCTCCGGATTTATATGCGATTTCAAGAGAAGCGGCAACTGAAAGAGCTTTTACTGGGAAATACAATGATTTTGATGAATTGGGAGAGTATTATTGTGCCGTTTGCGGAAATCATTTATTCCGTTCTACGACTAAATTTTCCAGCAGTTGTGGATGGCCAAGTTTCTTTGAAGCAGATAAAGAAGGCGTATATTATAAAAGAGATACCGCTTATGGAATGGAAAGAGTAGAGGTGCTTTGCAAAAGATGCGATTCGCATTTGGGACATGTCTTTGATGATGGCCCAAAACCTACAGGACTGCGCTATTGCATGAATTCTATAAGCCTTGAATTTTTCCCGGATTCTGAAAAATAATAGGTTTTTATTCACAGAATCAGGAAGTTAAATTTTCTTAAATTGAGTTAAACTTTGTGGAGTTATTCCTGTTAGGTAATTATGTTTTTATACATTTGCTGACTAATTTGGATTTAACATAATATTGAATGAAAGGATTTTTTAGTTTATTAGGTATTGTTTACATGGTAACTACGTCATTCTATTTGTCTCCAAGAAAGGCAATTGTAAAGAATGAAATCGGTACAAAAAAAATTGAAAGAGTAGCCACGAAATCTGAGAAAACCACTGAAAATGCAGTGTCTTCATCAGAAGCTTTATACAAGTCTATTACATTTGAACAAGGGCATGAACTTAACGAAGAAGTTTTCTTTAAAGCTTTAACAGGTTTTGAGAATTTGAAGAAAGCTGGTTTGCTTAATTCGGAGTCGCATTTACTTACAGTATGCGATTTTTCTATGTCTTCGAATACGAAAAGACTTTGGGTAATTGATATTAATGAAAAAAAGGTATTATTCAATTCACTGGTTGCTCACGGAAAAAACACAGGCGAAGAGTTTGCAACGAATTTTTCCAATACGGAAAGCTCGCTTCAAAGTAGTTTAGGGTTTTATATAACCGATGCAACTTATAACGGAGACAACGGATTTTCTCTGAGATTGCTGGGAATGGATAAAGGATTTAATGATGCAGCGTACAGAAGAGCAATCGTCATGCACGGTGCGGATTATGTAAGTGATGACTTTGCAGCAATGCACAAAAGAATCGGAAGAAGTTGGGGATGTCCCGCTGTTCCAAGAGATCTTACACAACCGATCATTAATACCATAAAAGGAAGAAATCTTCTTTTTATTTATTACCCCGATCAGAATTACCTTTCCAAATCGGAATGGTTGAAAGCATAAAACAAAAGCAGTCTGTTACGGACTGCTTTTTTTATGGTTGAATTTTTATGAAGTAAATTTTATCGTAAAAATGCTTCCTTTTAAAGGTTCAGACTGTAGTGAAAGTTTTCCCTGGTGCATTTCCACAATTCTTTTTACAATCGACAATCCGATACCGTTTCCTTTTTCATAATTCTTATTGTTTCCGCGATAAAATAAATCGAAAATTTTTGCCTGGTCTCCCTCTGAAATGCCAATTCCGTGATCTATGAAGCGAATTTCTAAATTGTTGTTCTGAACTTCAATTTCAACGTTACAGTTTTTATCCGGAGAATATTTACAGGAATTTTCCATTAAATTAAGAAAAGCAATCTGCAGCAAATATGGGTTTCCGTGAAAGTCATAGTTGCTCTCATCTTTATCCGCAAGATTATCCATATAATGAATACCGATTTTATAGGTCTGATTTTTTTGAAGTAAGGCCACTTTAGCATCAGCTAAAATCTCATCCAGACGAAGGTCTACAAAACTGATTTGCGAAACATCATAACTCGCCCGTGCAAAATCGAGTAAAGCTGATGAAAGCTGTGAAGCGTGATTGGCATCCTGCAAAGCATTGTCAATTGAAATTTTGTAATCGTCTAATGTTACATTCAGTTCTTTAGCAAGCTCAAGCTCAGCGATTAAGGTCGAAAGCGGAGTTCTGAATTCGTGGGAAATCGTCGTTACAAATTGTTTATGGTTGTTGAAGGATTTTTCTAAACGGTTAAAAGTTGAATTAAAAGTTTCGGTAAGCTCATAAATTTCATCTTTCGCTTTTGGAACGACCAGTCTTTTGTTGAGGTTATGTTCCGAAATATCGCGGATCTGAAGAATAATATCTTTTAAAGGTTTCAGCGTGTAATAGGAAAACAAGAACCCAATGATGAAAATAATCAAAATTGAAATGATGTAAATAATAATGATATCTTTCTTAAATTCTTCAATATGAGCATTTCCGGTAACATCTACCGCACTTCCGATAATGTAAAAATTCTCATGATTGAATTCATACTTAAAAGCCATGTATTGGCGGTCTTTCCGTTGCCAGGTTATTCTGTTTTTTTTCGTTTTAATTAATTGATTTAAATAATACTGATTTTTTGAAGACGGTTCAATATCGGTAAAGATCAGTTCTTTTTTGCTGTTGTAAACGCTTATGTCTGCTTCATTCAGGAGTTTCTTATTGCGCTCGTGCAGTTCACGGATTTTAGCAGCATCCATTTTCGCATCGAAAAGAAACTCTGATCTCCAGGTGATTTTGTAACCCAGTCGGTCATTAAATTCATCTTCCCTGTTTTTTTCAGAGACAAAATAGAGGGTATAAGCAAAAACAAAAAGGATTCCTGCAGTAAGAATGGCGTAGTTGAGAGCGGTTCTGGTCGCTATTTTCATAACTGATGTGTAAAAATGAATCCCATTCCGGGTTTGGTATGAATCAGCTTTTCATCAAAATCTTTATCAATCTTTTTTCGGAGATACGCGATATAAACATCGATATAATTGGTTCCGGTATCAAAATGATTTCCCCATACATTCTCAGCAATTTCTTCACGGCTCAGAACCCTGTCTGCATGCGTCATGAGAAAGACTAACAACTTAAATTCCTTCGGAGTCAGGCTGATTTCTTTTTCGTTTCTGAAAACGCGGTTCGTATTGGTGTTAACCGTAAGATTTTGATATTCAATTAAATTTGAAGAATCGCTTTTCTTAGGAGAAGATGATTTTCTTAATAAGACTGCTTTTATTCTTGCGTATAACTCTCTTATTTCAAAAGGCTTTACCATATAATCATCTGCTCCGGCATCGAACCCTTCAATTTTTTCATCGATTGTTCCTAAAGCCGTAAGCATAATGATGGGCAGGTCAGGATTTTTCTGTTTGATGATTTTGCTTAATTCAATACCGTTCATTTGCGGAAGCATGATATCGGTAATCACCAGATCAATAGCAATTCTTTCGATCATGACTAAGGCATCTTCTGCATCTTCCGAAATATAAATTTTGTAATCCTGACTTTCCAGCCCTCTTTTTAAAAGCGCAGAAACACGGGCATTATCTTCTATAATTAAAATGGTCATGTGAAAAATAATTTCAGAACAGATTTTCAGATTTTATTTTGAAATAATATTGATAGCTGACTGATAATCAGTCGCTGTTTAATTTCTTATACAAAGGTATTCCATATTTTCATTTTAAAAGAACAGATTTATTCTTTTAATGAATTTCTAAAGATTTTCTAATGGTTTTCTAACGATGTTCCTTGTTTTTCGAGCCTAATTTTGTCCTGTTGAAATCAACAAAAGGATTAAGAAAAAGAATATATTATGAATAAAAAATCTTTTAAAGTCGGGCTCATTTTAATTTCCATGATGAGTGTTTACTCTAAAGTTGAAGCACAGAAAAAGAACGATTTTAATAATCCGGGACTTACACATTATCTGAATGAAGAGCATACAAGATATGTTTCTTTCAGCGGATATGCAGAGCTTTGGGCAAGATATACGCAGCTCAATCCGGGAAGTCTCATCAATAATCAGGCAGAATCTGAAGCTTCGGATCTGTCGTTGAGAAGAGTAAGGGTAAAGATGACGTATAAACCTACAGAAAAACTGATGTTTGTTTTGCAGGGCGGAACCACCAATGTGAATGTGAATGCAAAAGCAAGTAATTATTTTGATTTGCTTGATGCCTATGCAGAATATTCATTCAGTGATAAAATTGCTTTCGGGGCAGGACGTTCTACATGGAGAGGATTGTCAAGATTCACAACGGGGCCTTTAAATACACTATTGTATGATTTGCCAGCCTATGCGACTTCCAATGCGGGCGCTACAGATTATACGGTAAGAGAACTTGGGGCATATATTAAAGGACAATTAGGGAAATTTGATTACCGTTTGGTGGTTGCAGATCCTTACACGATGGCCACTTCAGATCCCAAGTATAATGTAGCCACTTTCAGCAAAAATGCTCCGAGCAAAGATTTCTCAGGATACTTCAGATATGCGTTTTTAGATACGGAAAATATTTCCACTCCTTTTAATTCCGGAACGTATGGAGGAAAGAAAAATGTGCTGAGTTTAGGTGCAGGTTTCGATTATATTCATAATGCAATGTGGCATCAGGATATTAATAAAAATACCATTAATGATGATATGAAAAACTTTGCGGTAGATTTATTTTATGATGCACCTCTGAATAAAGAAAAGGGAACTTCCATAAGTGCTTACGGAATGGCAATGCATAATGATTACGGACCCAATTTTGTTCGTTACGTCGGGACAAACAATCCCGCAACTTCTGTGGATGCTACCCAGGCAAGTCTGAACGGTGCCGGAAATGCAATGCCAGTAATAGGAACAGGAAATACTTATTATGTTCAGTTGGGCGGAACTTTGCCTTACTTAAATAAAGATAAAAAGAATCTTCAGCTGCAACCTGCGGTAAGCATGCAGTTGTCTGATCTGAAAGGGCTTCATGATAATGCCATAATTTATGATGCAGGAATTTCTTTATTAATGAACGGAATGTCTTCCCGACTGACTTTCGATGCTCAAAACAGACCTGTCTACACGGCAGATCCTTCTAATAATGCTGTGGTTTCCGATAGGAAATGGCAGTTCGTTTTGAAATACAGAATAGATTTTAACTAAAAAAATAGTACAATGGAAAGAAGAAAATTTTTATTCCGGTCAGTACAAGCTTCTGCGCTGCTGCTGATTTCAGGAAATATGTTTGCGTCTGCTTTACCTATGTTTAACCCTATAAAAAAGAAAAAAGTGTACTTCCATTATTTGTTGTTCTGGCTTAGGAAAGATTTATCCGAAGCTGAGGTAAAAGAATTTGAAAACTTTTTTGAAGGGCTGAAAAAACTGCCTTATCAAAAAAATCTACGGTACGGAAAACCTGCCAATTCGAGCCCAAGAGCAGTTCTTGATAATACCTTTACGTATAATGCTTCCATGGAGTTCGACAGCTTGGAAGAACTGGAAGCTTATGGCCAACTGCCTGAACATTTAGCATTGGTTCAGAAATACAAACCATTTTTTGAAAAAATGATGGTTCATGATACAGTTTACAATTAAAAATAAAGAATTAAATTTATAATGAAAAATTTCGTTAAAGGCATTTGCCTTGTTTTAGCATTAAGCAGTGTTGAATTTATGAACGGTCAAGAAAAAGATCATAAGAAAGTAAGCGTAAAAGCGGAAGAAACCACCGAGTTTATTCCTGCAATAAGGCTGATCAATAAACCGGATGGCTCATGCGCCTTTGAAAAAGGAAGAATTCCTACACTGAAACATATGAACACAACCACTTTCTGGATGAGCAATAAAACCGAAGAATGGGAAAAAAATGCACATCCTGCTCCGAGAAGACAATATGTGATTACCATAAAAGGAAATATCAGATTTAAAGTGACCGACGGATCTACATTTTTGATCAAGCCGGGAACTGTTCTTCTTGCTGAAGATCTGAAAGGAAAGGGACACAGCTGGGATATGGTAAAAAGCAAAGAATGGGAAAGATTATACATTCCGATTGCTGAAGATGCGGATGATTTGTTTATCGCAGATAAAGATTAGCAGTACATCATCATACTTTAATGTTTTATATACTTCGTACAATGGAAAAAGCAGTCAATTTTTTGACTGCTTTTTTAGTTTGAAAAACTATTGTAAATATCCTTTAATGATACTTCTGGCTTCTTCAATATTATTGCTGATTCTCGCAATTATTTTTCCGTTTTCATCGATGATTAAATGGAGAGGATACCCTGTTGCATTTAACTTCTTTTGGAAATCTTTATTAACATCAAAGAAATTGATCCAGTCGGCATTATTCTTCTTTAAAATAGATGTAGCCAACTCCATTCTATTAGGAGCGCGTTCATCCGTAATGGTGATGAAATTTACGTTTTTATCTTTGTAATCATTGTATAGATTTACAATTTCAGGCATGCCTTTTATGCAGGGAGCACAAGTGGTTGCCCAATAATCGATAAAAGTTAATTTGTGTTTCTTGAAATCTTCAGCAGTAAGTTTATTCTGTTTATCAAAATAAATATCAGGAATTTTTTGTCCGATAGAAGTTGATTGCTCAGCTTTTAAATGAGATTCAATGCCTTTATACAATTTGTTTTGTTTGAATTTTGCTGAAAATAAGTTCATGTTTTTCAAATAACCCGGGTGGTAATTGTAAAGTGTATAGTCATTTACAATTTCCCATAACGCAACATACGAATTTGGATTTTGCTTGATGTATTGTGCAAGAAATTCCTGTTTTTTATCCAGACTTACCAAACTGTCTTGTTGATAAGGACTTTTTGATTTTATATAAAATTTTTCCAGTGCTTTCTGCAAAACTTTATATTCTTTATTGGTAGGAGTGTCTATATTAAAGTCTAAGAAATTGATATCTTGTGGTAAATCAATTTTATATTTCCCTTTTTCTAAGAAAAATATTTTTGTCCCGGAAGCAGATTTATTCTTTTTATCCAGATAAACAAAAGCTACCGGTTGAGGATATTCTATAAACCCATCGATGCGGTTTTCTTTTTGAACTTTTATAAAATACAGCGAATGATCCGAACCAAATTTTGAAATGTTTTTATTCGGTTGTACATTGAATGTATAAAGATCTCCAAACCCTTTTCTCGTCATCGGCGCTCCCAAAATAAGGCTGTCATTAATATAAGAATCAGAAGTAAGATCAATCTCAAAATTGTTTTGAGAGTAAATGAAATTTGAAATAAAAATTAATAAAACATAGTGGAGTTTCTTCATAAAGATATTTTGTAGTGTATGTGCATGCTAACTTACAAAAAACTCGTGTTAATAATGGATTTCTGTTTTATTTTGTTTCTATATCTACGATCTTTTGTCCTCTTTCTCCCAGATAATGAACGAGTAATTTTTCATAGACTTTATAACCTTCATCCGCATTCGTGAAAATTAAAATTCCCTGTTTAGATTTTGGTAAAATAAAAGTAATACACTGACTTCCCAAATCTGAGCCGCCATGAGATAAAGCAAATTCATCATTTCCCAGGTCATAAATCTCAAAGCCAAGTCCGAAATATTTATTTTCCTTTGTCTTTACCTGTTTTTTTATCATTTCAGAATAAATGTCTTTTTTCAGGTTCCCGCCATTAAGAATATTAACTAAAAAGCTTCCGTAATCTTCTATCGTAGTATGCAGATCATCCGCTGCATTTGCGGTCTTATTTTTAAAGGTTTCATAAGGTTTTCCTGTTGTATCATACCCAATCGCAAACCTTGATTCATCAGTAGTATTATCCCAGATATAATGGGTGTCATTCATTTTTAAAGGCTGAAATAGGAGTTCTTTTGCTAATTCGTCAATGGTTTTTTTGAATTTGCTCTCCATAGCTTTTCTCAGATATTCCATTCCTTCACCGGAATACTGGTATTTTGTTCCGGGCTCGAAATCGAAAGAGAGTTTTTTGTTTTCCTTCATCCATCGCCAGTTTGGAAATCCTGATTGATGGCTTAAGATGATTCTGGTAGTCAGTTTTTTGTTTCGGGGATCATTCGAGATATCAGGATCTGTCCAATACTTGTAAAGTGGTTCATCAAGACTCCATTTTCCTGAATTAATCAGTTGCAAAGCAACCATTGCGGTAATGGGTTTAGTAAGTGATGCAACATTGAAGATGGTATTATAAGGGGCTGGAATTCCATTTTTAATCTCGCCAAAAACCTGTACCTGTTTAAGTTTCCCATTTTCAATAATTCCGAGTCCGAGTGTGTGAATATGATTTTCTTTCAGCCAATTTTCAATAGTGGTATTGTCATTGAATATTGGATTGGTTTTCTCTGTTTGAGCATTACTTTTAACCGAGAAAAAGATGAAAATAAATAAGAGAAAATAAATGGTCTTTGTCATTGCTTTTAATTTTTAGCAAAGATTAGATTTCCTGTTTTTAAGACAAAAAAATTAACCCGACAAAAACCCGACAATTGTATTTTGTGATTATATCATGTTGAAATTCAGTTTGCAATATAATTTTTGTTTCCGGTCTATTTCAATGGCATTTCGAATAATAATGAATAGATTGGATAGGACAATGAGTACCATTATTGCCAAGGTATAGTTTCCTCTGAGCTTCAAAAAGATCCATAACATAAAAATAATGGGAGCAAAAATCGTCCAAATGATCTGCATTGAAATAATCTGTTTTACCAAAAGATTTTTCTGCTTTAGCTTGAACATGAGAAAAAGCGGAATAAGAATATTCAAGGGCGGCAATACCACAAAAGGAATTGACGAGAGATTGATGATTTTGAGTAAAGAATAATTGATTGTTGCTTCTTCGGTTTGCTTAGTTTTTTCCTGAGCAGTAGGTTGCTCTTCTTCAATTTCTATACTTTGAATATTCTGAAGCACATTTTCGGGAATTCCTAAGGTTTTTGATAATGTCCGAAGTGTATATCCTTTTGGAATGGTTCCGGCTTCTATCCTTTGTATTGTTCTAACAGAAATACCAGAGCTTTCCGCCAACTCTTCCTGAGTCAGGTTCTGAAGCTCTCGTATTTCTTTTAGTTTAGACATGTTGATTATCTATAACGATAAAATTAAGAAAACTTCTTAAAGATCAAAGTTGCATTATGTCCTCCAAATCCAAAAGCATTACTCAACGCATAATTGATGTCTTTTTCCTTAGCTTCTCCAAAAACAATATTAATATCTTTCGGAATATTTTCATCAATCGTATGAAGATTGATTGTCGGTGGGATAATTCCGTTTTCAATTGCTTTAATCGAAAGAATAGCTTCCGCTGCTCCGGCTGCTCCTAATAAGTGGCCTGTCATCGATTTTGTTGCACTGATGTCAAGATTTTGATTTCCTTTAAATAATTTAGTAATCCCTTTTAATTCAACCAAATCTCCAAGTGGAGTAGAAGTTGCATGAGGATTTATATAATCAATATCTTCTGTATTAATTCCTGCTTCATTTAAGGCCAACTGCATTGCTTTTATTGCACCAACTCCATCAGGATGAGGTGCGGTCATATGATACGCATCGGCTGTCATTGCTGCGCCTACTAATTCTGCGTAGATTTTTGCGCCTCTTGCTTTAGCATGTTCATACTCTTCCAAAATTAAAGATCCTGCTCCTTCCCCCATAACAAAACCGTCTCTGTCTGCATCGTAAGGTCGGCTTGCCGTTGCAAAATCATCATTCCTTGTAGACATAGCTTTCATACTGGAGAAACCTCCGATTGAAGCTTCTGTAATTGCCGCTTCTGAACCTCCACTAATAATTACTTTTGCTTTTCCAAGACGAATATAATTGAATGCGTCCATTAAAGCGGTGTTTCCCGTTGCACAGGCAGAAACCGTAGTATAATTAATTCCCTGAAGCCCATATTTCATAGAAATCATACCTGAAGCCATATTGGCAATGAATTTTGGAACGAAAAACGGATTGAATCGCGGATTTCCGTCGCCTTTTGCAAAATCAGTCACTTCATTTTCAAAAGTAATCATACCACCTTGTCCGGTTCCCCAAATTACTCCGGTGTCGAACGGATCCATATTTTCCAGCTCAAGTCCGGAATCTTTCAATGCTTCTGCCGTAGAATACATTGCATATTGTGAAAACAGATCACTTCTTTTGATTTCGTTGTGTGTTAAATGAACTTTTGGATCAAAATTTTTAACCTCACAAGCGAAATGTACTTTAAATTTTTCTGTATCGAAATGAGTTATTGTATTGGCCCCACTTACTCCATTTATGCTGTTTTGCCAAAATTCTTTGACTGTATTTCCCAAAGGCGTCACTGCGCCAAGACCTGTAATGACAACTCTTTTCATATTAGTTATTAATTTTGAATAAATTAGAGGTTCCCCTTGCAATCAATCTTGATTTGTCTGCATTCCATATTTCACATTCTGCATTGACGAATTGCTTCCCTCTTTTGATAATTTTTGTTTCAGCTACAATATTATCATTTTCTTTTGCAGTTGAAAAATAATCGATGCTATTATTTATCGTTACGATAAAGGTTTTTTCATTTAAAGAAAACATTGTTGCGCCAATTACATCATCAAAAATTGCTGCGGTAACTCCCCCGTGAAGATTTCCCATCGGGTTCAGCCATTCTGGTCTTACCGTATATTGAAATTCCAGATGGCCTTCTTCTACCGAAATAACTATTGGGTTGAGCCATTTCATAAATGGGGAAGGTGATGCTGTAAATTCTTTTCCAATGAATTGTCTTAATTGTGCTAATCTATCCATACGTTCAATTTTTATTTTTCTAAAATCATCGTTACCCCTTGTCCACGAGCAGCGCAAATAGAGATAAATCCTTTTCCGCTTCCTTTTTCATTTAAAATTTTCGCTAATGTTCCGATGATTCGTCCTCCAGTTGCAGCAAAAGGGTGAGCTACTGCAAGACTTCCGCCTTTTACATTTAATTTATTTCTGTCGATTTTTCCTAATGCTTTTTCCAATCCGAATTTTTTAGCCAGATCATCATTTTCCCAGATTTTTAATGTGGCTAAAACCTGCGCTGCAAAAGCTTCATGAATTTCATAATAATCGAAATCTTCCAGACTCATTCCTGCTTTTTTCAGCATTCTGTCGGCTGCGAAAACAGGAGCTAGCAATAAATTTTGTTTATTTTCAACATATTCAATTCCTGCAATTTCTGAAAAAGTGATATAGGCTAAAATCGGTAAATTATTCGCTTTTGCCCATTCTTCACTTGCTAATAAAACCGCAGAAGCTCCATCGGTAAAAGGGGTAGAATTTCCGGCTGTTAAAGTTCCGTTTTGTTTATCAAAAGCTGGTTTTAAAGTAGCTAATTTTTCTAAACTTGTATCGCGACGAAGATTGTTGTCTTTGTCTAAACCATAAGCAGGCGTAATCATATCATCGAAAAATCCTTCATCATAAGCTTTTGCCATATTCAGGTGACTTTTAAAAGCCAATTCGTCCTGGTCTTCGCGTGAAATCTGATAATATTTTGCAGTAATTTCTGTATGTCCTCCCATTACCAAACCGGTTTTCGGTTCCTGACCTTTGTAAGGAATCGGCATCCAGTCTTTCAATTTTGGACTTAATAATTGCTTGATTTTTCCAAAGACAGATTTTTCTTTATTGGCTTTCAGTAAAGCTTTTCTCAATCTAGGTGAAGATTCAAAAGGAATGTTGCTCATGGCTTCAACACCACACGCAATTCCACTCTCAATCTGACCTAAAGCAATTTTATTTCCGATATAAACGGCTGCTTCAATTCCTGTATCACAAGCCTGTTGTAAATCACAAGCCGGAGTTGCAGGATCGAGTGAAGTATTCATAACGGTTTCTCTGATAAGATTGCTTTCAGAAATATGCTTGATTGTCGCACCTCCGGCAACTTCGCCAAGAAGTTTTCCTTTAAGGTTGTAACGGTCGATCAAACCATTTAAAGCCGGAAGCAGTAAGTCCTGATTTCCTTTGTCTGTATATGCTGTATTCATTCTGGCGAACGGAATTCTGCTGTATCCTACAATTGCCACTTTTTTTGTTTCCATATTGTGAAGTTTATGATGGGAGTATGTTTAATTCATTGTCAATCATGTTGGTGATCCTCTCTAAAGCAAGGTTTAAAAAATTCTCATCTCCCGTTGTTTTGGATAATAAAATTCCGCCTTCGAGAAGCATGATGAAAATTGAAGCATATTCCTCGGCATTAGCTTTTTCATTTAAATCTCCATTTTTTTGACCTTGAATAATAACTGAAGAAATTTTTCCCGCCCAGTCTTCAAATGATTTTTTAACCTGATTTTTAAGGCTCGGAAAGATATCGTCGGATTCTGTTGCGGCGTTCATCAATGGACAACCTCCATTTGAAAATACCGAATGCCAGTTTTTTCTGTAAAAATCGACAAAAGCATGAAGCTTATCATTAGTCGTAGGAAATTCATCTCCAAAAGACCGTGACATACTTTTGCTCAAAAGACCGGAGTTGTATTTGTACACTTCAATGGCCAGTTCATCTTTGTTCGCAAAATTTCCATAAATGCTTCCTTTCGTCAGATGGGTTGCCTGTGCAATGTCTGATAATGTCGTGGATAGATAACCTTTGGTGTTAAACAAAGATGCCGTTTTCTCAATAATAAATTGTTTTGTCTTTTCTGCTTTTGACATTTTCAACTGATTATGATGCAAATATACAAAAAATATACCGATCGGTATATTTTATTTGCAATTAAGAATTATCTGTTTGATCTATTGAATTGAACCATTAAGATGTTATGTAAGAAGTTTAGATTAATTAAGATGAATCTTTGATTTTTTAAGTTTGGGCTAAAGCCATTTTGAAGTGGTTAATTAAAAAAAAACGAGCTAAAGCCCGTTCCTATTGATGATAGTTTTATCATTATTTTGTCCATTTAGTTTGTCATTCCGTAGGAATCAAAGCAAAGATTTTATAATTATATCTCTAATAATTCCGTCGAGATTCCTACGGAATGACAAACTTTGTGCATTAAATTCTTAGTTCGCCAAAGTAGCTTCCAAAGTAATTTCAAAGTTGAAAGCTGCACTTACAGGACATCCCTCCTCAGCGATTTTAGCATACTTTTGAAATTCTTCTTCTGAAATTCCCGGAACTTTTGCAGTTAAAGTCAATTCAGATTTTGTGATCTTTCCGATGTTCGGGTCTAAAGTGATCACAGATTTTGTAGTCAATTCTTCAGGAGTGTAACCTGCCTGAGAAAGTTCTGCACTCAGTTTCATAGTGAAACATCCTGCGTGAGCCGCTGCCAATAACTCTTCAGGGTTTGTTCCGACTCCATCCGCAAAACGGCTGTTGAAAGAATACTGAGTCTGGTTTAATGTTGTGCTTTGAGTAGTGATGTGTCCGTTTCCTTCTTTGATGGTACCGTTCCAAACGGCTGTTGCATTACGTTTCATAAAGTTTTGTTTTTTGTGTTGTTACTATTGTTATTTTTTGATGTTACAAAGGTATAGCAGATACTGTTCCAGATAAATACACAAATCGACTTAAATATTGTACTTTTTTCCCGAAGTGTAATTTTTCTTGAAATTTGCCGGTGTACTTCCTATTTTATTGGTGAAAAGCCGGTTGAAATAAGCCGGATCTTCGTATCCTAAATCATACGCAATTTCTTTCACGGGTTTATCTGTATAAAATAAAAGTCTTTTAGCCTCCAATAGAATTCTGTTAATGATAAACTGGTTGGGAGATTCAAGGTTTAAACTTTTAAACTTGTGAGTCAGCGTTTTTGGAGCAATATGAAGCAAGTCCGCATAATCTGCCACATTATGTTTTTCCCTGAAATGAATTTCCAGATGTCTGCTGAAATCACGGAAAATATCTAATTCATTGCCCGGAATTTTTATTTTGTCATTATCCAGATTTTGCTTTTTCCATTTTCGGGTTGCTCGAATAATGATTTGTTTTACATACGTTCTAATCATTTCCTCCGCAGAAGAATCTTTCCATTCTAATTCGTCTTTAATACTTTGAAATAAATTTTTGATGATAAAATTTTCATTCTCATCAAGTTCTACGAAAGGAATTTCAAAAACATTGTGAAAGAGAAGCCCATCACAGGCGACTTCTTTATCATGAATCTGAATACAGTAAAAATCACGGTTGTAGTATAAAAGATGCGATTCTTCTATGCCATTTTCAACTTTTAAATGCTGATTTGTCAAAAAGAATAAAGCCGGCTGTTGTGTTTTATACTGTTTAAAATCCACTATCAATTCATAACCAAAAGGAACATAGAACACTTTAATTTCAGATTTGTAGTTGGAATCTTTGAGTGTCTGCAGATTCTTTTCAGAAAAAGTTTCGAAACCCAATTTCTTGTAATTATCTTCAAAGATAAGTGTCTGTGACATAGATTTACTTTAGTTTAAAGATACAAAAAAGCATGGCTTCTTAATTATTAAATTATTGAAACCATGCTTATATTTTTACAAAAAGCTTTTGTGACTTTTGTGGTTGAATTAAAATGTCACATCCAATCCAACGTAAAAATTCGCTTTCATAATCGGAGCATAGACCATTCCGCCATCAAAATAATTTCCGAAAGGATTTTTAACATCAACGATCGCGTTTTTCTGATAATAAGAAGTTAAGTTCTCTCCACCTACATAAGCTCTGATCTTTTTATTAAAGTTTCTGGAGATCTGTGCATTTAAAATAGCATAAGATTCAGAATAGGTTGGTAACTGAAACTCTTCAGGATTTGATGAGGTATTCGGAAGCCTTTGTTTTCCGACTAAATTTAAAGTCGTATCGAAACTCCAGAATCCGCCATTGTTATTTTTATTGGTTGAATACGCCAAATTCACAAAACCTCTGTGCTTCGCCATAAACGGAACTTCGCGTCTTCCATCCAGATAATCTGCCTGAACATCATAATATTTATAAGCCAATCTTACCTCAAAGTTCTTAAAAGGCGTAAAATCCCACTGTGTTTGGAAAGAATTGGCGAAAGATTTTCTGTCCAGATTATAGAAAGTCAGTTGCTGAGGTGAACGATCCAAATCTACCATCACCTGATCCTGGAAATCTGTTCTGAAAAAATCGGCAACAATCGTAGATTTTCTTCCGAAAATTTTAAATTCCTGTTGTAAACTTGCACCATAATTCCATGCGATTTCGGGTTTTAAACCGTAGATATTTCCGCCATTTTGTAAAATCTGAACACTTCTGTTCGACGCAAAATATTGCTGGTTTTCGGCAAAAACATTCGCTGTCCTGAAACCTCTTCCCGCAGAAAATCTCAAAATTGTCTGTGGAGTGAAATCATATTTAAAATTTAATCTCGGCGTGAACTGAGTTCCTGCCAAATTATGGAAATCAACTCTTGCTCCTGCAACCAAAGTATATTTTAAACCTGTCAAAGTATATTCTGCAAAAGCTCCGGGAACGATTTCGTTTCTCTTAAAATTGTTTGTTAAATACGTTTCATCATAACCGTCATACATAAAACTTGCTCCTGCTTTGTATTTATGATTGGTATTTCCTAAAATACTTTCAAAAATCAAGTTTGAATAATAGGTCTGCTGTTTCCCTGAATAATTTCTCAACCCAAAAAAACTATCCTGTTGATGATAAGTATATTGGTTCATCCAACCCAAGCTTTGGTAAGGTTTTCCTTTAAAAACATACCCTGTTTTATTCCAAA
The DNA here is from genome assembly GCF_016735585.2 of Chryseobacterium tagetis. GTDB lineage: Bacteria > Bacteroidota > Bacteroidia > Flavobacteriales > Weeksellaceae > Chryseobacterium > Chryseobacterium tagetis. The sequence continues at coordinate 355,339 of NZ_JAERSE020000002.1, read as the reverse complement.
CCTGAAATCTGGAAATATCAATTCCAACACCGTAAAGCGATTGTTTGTCCTGCGGAATTTTTTTATCAAATCCGATTTGTCCTGAAGTTCTTTCATCTTTAATGAAATTAATTCCAAAATGTGAACCCAATCCTGATTTTTCCAAATCGTTATAATTCAGTAAATAGGCTGTGTTTAACTGAGTTCCTTTTGGCCTGTCCAGAAATCCATCGTCATTCATGTCAGTGTCTCCAAAAGTTCCGTTTCCATGAAGTAAAAATGTTTGAGACCATTTATCATTAATGGGCGAAACATTGGTAATATTGGCTTCGGCTCTTCCGTTAAAATCAGCAAATAAATTCAATGTAGTTTCAGGCTTTTCAGCATTTTTCAATAATTCTGTATTGATTTGCCCTGTAATGCTTTCGTAGCCGTTTGTTACTGTACTTCCGCCTTTCGTTAGCTGAATGCTCTCAATCCATCTTCCGGGAATGAAATTTAACCCATAAGCAGAAGCTAATCCTCTGATTTCGGGTAGTAATTCTTTTGTTAAGCTTGTGTATTTTTGATCTAAACCTAACATTTTCAGTTGCTTTGTTCCTGTCACCGCATTGCTGAAAGAAACGTCGACAGTTGCGTTGGTTTCAAAACTTTCGGATAAATTACAACAAGCGGCTTTTAACAATTCTTTTTTATCAATATTAAAAACCAATCCGGCTTCTTTTTTATTTAAAGACGTTGCTGCTTTTGAACCCGTTATTGTAACTCCCTCGATTTGTTTTTCATGATTGCCATGATTTTCATTTGTAGCATTATGATCGTTGTGCTCAAAAGTTGTACCTTCTTCAGTATGAACCTTTGGATTCGCTTCTCCAAAAGGAATTTCTCTGTCGTAAAGACAACAAGAAGGCAGATTTTTATATGTATTGTCTTTCGATTTATACTTTTCATTGTCGTGGCCAACATCTGCGATTTTCTTTAAAATTTTATCTGAAGAAGTCTTTTTCGGATCAAAATTTAAAGTAACTATTTGTTTTTCTGCATTCCATTCTGCGGAATCGGCTCCTGCATCTTTGGCTGCTTTTTCAATTCTGTCTTTACACGATTCACAATTTCCTTTTACATAAAATTCATTCTCTTTTTTGGAATGATGTTGGTGGTTTTCAACAGGCTTTGGCTGTAGATCTCTTTCATAATGGCAACATCCCGGAAGTGCTTCGTACTCCGTATCAGTTGATTTGAATTTTTCATTGTCATGGCCTGCTTCAGCAACCCTTTTTAAGATGTTATCCGTTGAAATTGTATCGTCTGTTTCTAAAGTTAATGTTTGTAAGTCAATAGAATATGAAGCTGTTTTTGCACCTGCTTTTTTGGCTGCGTTCTCAATTCTTTCCTTACACATTTCGCAGTTTCCTTTTACTTTGAACTGGTTTTTAGAAAGATGTTGAGTAAATATAAATTGTGCAGATAGTAAGAATACACCAAGAATAATCCTGGAAATATATAATTTCATTTTGTTTAAAATTTAGATTAATTAAAAAACGGTTCACTAAATATCTTAATGAACTTCTGTTGATTGAATTAAGCTATTTTTGGCGGTTGCCAAATTTCTTTTAAACGGTCTGAAATATACGGATCAGAGTACTGAAACTGTAAGTTTTTGTTTGATTTGTAATAAGAAATCTCCAGATGAAGACTTCTTGAAAAAGGGGTTTCTATGAAAGTATAACAGGTTACACAAGTTGAGCAGCAATCATCATTACATGAAGATTTTTGCTCTTTTTTGTTGTGATTGTCTTTAGGGTGCTCTTTGTGATCATTTTTGCAGCAGTCCATTCCTGACTCGGATTTGCAGCATGTTTCCTGTGATATCTGAGCATAGAGATTATCTTTAGGAACTAAAAAAATCCCTAAACAAAAAATAATTGCTATAATCTGACCCCATTTCACTGGGGCAAATTTACAAAAAAATTAAAGAGGATCTCCTACTTTTTTAGCACAGTCATGCCAAGGTTCTCCATGAGCAGGATTTAATTCTGGCTTTGGACCTGTCGGTGCAGGAGTTGGAGCGGGCGTGTTTTGGGCAATTGTCTGAACGGGTTGTGGATTAGAAGCAGGCTTGCTGTTCAAAGGTTGTCCAACAGGAATATCACATCTGTGTCTCGGTTCTCCATGAGGAGGATTCATTCCTGGAGCGGTTTTTACTGGTTTATTGGTATTATTAACTTGCTTTAATGAATTGGGATCAATCTGAATAGTTTGTCCCTGATTGGTATTCACAGTAACATTTTGAGTTCCTGGCTGCGGATTTTGAGCTGGCGCAGAGCTTAAAGGTTGTCCAACTGGGATGTCACAACGGTGTCCCGGCTGTCCGTGAGGAGGGTTCATTCCCGGAGCTGTTGCCATTTGAGTGGGTTGAGCGGTTTGAATTCCGGCTTGAGCCATTAGAGATGCTTTGGGAGCATTATTTACCGTAGAAATAGGTTGATTGCTGTTTTCATCTTTTATATAGGTTGGTCTTTCATCTTTTTTACAAGAGATGATTAAAAAAGCTGTCGCTGTAAGTCCTAAAAGTAAATTTCTCATATCAAATTCAGTCGTTTAAAACAAAATTAGCAAAACATTTTGAAATGTCTTGCTAATTTGAATCGTATATTGTTTTGTTTAAAGCTTCTAGTTTTTTACCAAAAGTCTAAACCCTTCACCGTGTACGTTGATAATTTCCAATCCTTCGTCATCTTTTAAAAGTTTACGAAGTTTTGCAATGTAAACGTCCATACTTCTTGCGGTGAAGTAGTTCTCTTTCTTCCAGATCTTTCTTAAAGCAAGATCTCTTGGCATGAAATCGTTTCTGTGAAGGCAAAGAAGTTTCAGCAATTCATTTTCTTTTGGTGACAATTTGTATTCGTTATCTCCAACTCTTAGCTGTCTCAGCATAGAATCAAAGAAGATATTACTGATCTTAAACTGCTCCTGCTCTTCGTTCTCTAAAGTGGAACTTCTTTGAAGAATTGCTTTGATTTTATATAAAAGAAGTTCGGTATCAAAAGGTTTTGTAATGTAATCATCTGCTCCCAATTGGTATCCTTTTAAAATATCTTCTCTCATATTTCTTGCAGTCAAGAAAATGATAGGGGTATTTTTATCTATTTTTTTAACGTCTTCAGCCAATGAAAAACCGTCTTTTTTAGGCATCATCACGTCAAAAATACAGATGTCGAATTCGTTTTCTGTAAATTCTTTCAAGCCTTGTTCTCCATCTGTGGCAAGAGTAACTTCGAAATTATTTATTGTCAAATAATCCTTCAACACTGCCCCAAAACTCTGATCGTCCTCTACTAATAATATTCTGTTGCTCATAATTTTAAATTAATTAAAAAATTAACACTTAAGAATGAACCGGGTCACTCTTCTCTTCTTATAATTTGTTTATTTGGTTTAATATATTTTATTAAATCTTTTCATTTTTTAGCTCATTGGAAGTTTGATTGTGAATATACTTCCGCTTCCTTTGTGAGAGTCTACAATGATCTGTCCTTTATGTAGTTCTACAATTTTCTTTACATAAGACAATCCCAACCCTTGTCCTTTCACATTATGAATATTTCCGGTCTCTTCTCTGAAGAATTTTTCGAAAATTTTCGTTTTGTTCTGGGTTTCCATTCCCATTCCTTTATCTGAAACTTCTATGACATAAAAATGACCTTCATTTCTTGTTTTAATCGTGATTTCAGGTGTGTCCGGCGAATATTTATTGGCATTGTCCAAAAGATTCACCAGCATATTGGAAATGTGGAATTCATCTATTTTAAAAGTATAATTAGTGGCATTGAATTCCTGATTAAGTGTTCCTTTTCTCTGTTGAACAATCAGATTAAAAGACTCAGTTGTCCTTTTGATCAGTTCTCTTACATTGGTTTCCTTTAAGAATAATTTTACTTCATTACGTTCAAGCTTCGACATGTTCAATACGTTTTCCACCTGCTTTTTCATCCTCAGATTTTCCTGTTTTATTAATTCTGAGTAATATTTGACCTTGTCAGGATTGGTGGCAATTTTATCATTTGCGAGAGAATCTGTCGCTACAGAAATTGTTGCCAGCGGAGTTTTAAACTCATGAGACATATTGTTGATGAAGTCCGTCTTCACTTCTGCCATCTTTTTCTGCCTCATCATATAATTAATGGAAATAATATAAATTCCTAAAATCGTTAATAATGAAAGAAAAGTTCCTAAAAGCATCGGCCAGTTGTTCATGGCTAAAGAGTATTCCTTTTTCGGAAAAACTAAGGTTAAGCCATAGATGGTACGATCTTTTTTATCCGTAAAGAGAGGGTAGTTGTAAAAATTATTGTCTTTTTTCTCTTTATATATTTTGTTGGCAACACTGGTAAGCTTATTGTTTTTGTCGGTAATACCATATCCAAAAGTAGCAGTGATCCCTCTTATTTTAAGTTCTTTAGTGATAACAGAATCTAAAATTTTCTGATCGACTCTTTTGGTGATCGGAAGGTTGTTGCCATATACTTTGACGTATTCCTTCATAGAATAGTCGCCCGTTTCAATGTCCTGATTGATATCTGCGGTAAGAGGTTCCCGATTGGTAGTATCCCTTTTTAGCTTATATGCCGCTTCATCTGTATATAAAGTGGTAAGCTTTATTGAGTCGCCTTTTTGGGAAATAGGAAGCTGGGTTTTCTCGATAATATTTTTAGAATAGATGATCTGTCTTTGTGTTCCGGAATCTTCTGTTTGCTGTATCGTTGTTAAAGAAGGTTGCTCACTGTTGGCTAAAATATTTTTTCTGAAATCTTTAAAATCTTCATTCAGATATTTTTCAACTTCAATTTCGCCAATAGTTTTTGAGGTACTTTCCAGAGCGGAATACACTTTGTTGGTGAATTCCTGTTCCAAAGCTCCGTAATAACCTTTCAGCCAATAAAATTGGAGTGTGACAAAAACGATCAGTGAAATCGTCATAAACACTGAAATTATTGGGATGAATTTGTTATTCATTATTTGATTTTAATAGTTTTTTATAATTGTGAATGTTAAAATTAATCATTTTAAGATTTGATAAACAAAATACGAGCCAAAAAATTGTATAATTTTTCTTAAAAGAGTGTTTTTTAACATTTATTTATAAATATTTAATCATTTTTATAGAAATGGTTTCTTCCTGAAAATAAAAAGTTAGCTTTGTTTCAACCAAAATACTCATATGAAATCTATGATCACTTTTAATGAAGATTTTGATTCAAATTCTGTGTATGTGATGAAAATTTACAAATCGGAAGTATCAAAAGTGTGGGATTATTTTACCCAATCCGCATTGTTGGATCTGTGGTGGGCTCCAAAGCCTTGGAAATGTGAAACCAAAGAACAGGATTTTAAAAAGGATGGAATCTGGCTGTATTCAATGGTGGGTCCACAAGGAGAAAGGCATTATTCTTTGTTGAAATACGGAGAAATTACAGAACATAGAAGCTTTGACGGCATAGATGCATTTTGTGATGAAAACGGAAAGATAAATGAAGATTTTCCACAGGCAAAGTGGCTGCTTGGCTTTACAGGAGTGGAAGAGGGAACTAAAGTAACTATCAATATTCACCTTCAATCACAGGAAGCTTTAAAGCAGTTGCTGGAAATGGGTTTTGAAGAAGGCTTTAAAACAGGACTCAATCAATTGGAAGATATTCTTGTCTAATTTGAAAATTTAATGTTTATAAAAATAAAAAAGCTTGGAAATTTTTCCAAGCTTTTGTTTTATAACAATTCTTCATCCTGAAAATACTGAATAATTGCTTTTTTCATCAGGATCTGCTGTTCATTCGGTTTTAATTCCGGAAGTTGTTCCAGTTCCGCAAAATGAGGATATCCATCATCGTCATAATGTGAAAATTTATAATATCCGAAAGGTTCCAATAATCTGCAAACGGCAATATGAATTAAATTTACCTTATCATCTTTCGTATATTTTTGCTGGCCACTTCCCAATTCCTGAAGTCCGATTAAAAACAAATAGGTTTCAATCGGAGCATTTTTTTCAGTATCGAAATTTTCAATGAAAAATTGCTCTATTTTTTGCCAGTATTCTGCTTCGTTAATCATCCTTTTTGTCTTCTAATTTTAATAAAAACGCATATTCCAGTGCATCTTCTTTTAATGATTCAAATCTTCCGCTTGCTCCTCCGTGTCCTGCACTCATATCGGTTTTGAAAACCAAAAGATTATTATCCGTTTTTAATTCTCTTAATTTTGCTGCCCATTTTGCCGGCTCCCAGTATTGAACCTGAGAATCATGCAGTCCGGTTGTGATGAGCATATTTGGATATTCTTTCGCTTCTACATTGTCATAAGGAGAGTAGGATTTCATGTAATGATAATATTCTTCATCATTAGGATTTCCCCATTCGTCGTATTCTCCCGTTGTTAAAGGAATAGTTTCATCCAGCATCGTCGAAACTACATCCACGAAAGGAACCTGTGCTACAATTCCGTTGAATAAATTGGGCTCATAGTTTACAACTGCTCCTACCAATAATCCTCCTGCACTACCTCCCATTGCGTATAAATGCTTTGATGAGGTGTAATTTTCTTGAATTAAAAATTTTCCTGCATCAATAAAGTCGAAGAATGTATTTTTCTTAAAGAGCATTTTTCCGTCCTCATACCATTCTCTTCCTAAATATTCTCCACCTCTTATGTGTGCAATTGCATAGATAAACCCTCTGTCCAAAATCGATAATCTTACATTGGAGAAGCTCGCATCAACAGTATGGCCGTAGCTTCCGTAACCGTATAAAAGCAGGGGAGTATCCGCAGATTTTTTGGTGTCTTTATGATAAACCAAAGAAATCGGAACTTTTGCTTCTCCATCTCTTGATTCTGCCCAGATTCTCTCAGAAATATAATTCTCAGCAAAGAATTTTCCGCCCAAAACTTCCTGTTGTTTCAGGAGCTTGGTGGTTTTTTCTTTCATGTTATATTCATACGTGGAACCAGGTTGTATAAGTGATGTATAGCCGTAGCGTAAAACTTCTGTGTCAAATTCCAGATTAATGCCGATATAAGCAGTGTAAGTAGGATCAGAGAAAGGTAAATAATGAGACTCCTGCGTTTTTTCGTCAATAATCTTTATTTGTAATAGTCCTTCTTCTCTTTCTTCAAGAACCAAGTAGTTTTTAAAGATTTCAAAACCTTCCAATAAAACTTTTTCACGGTGAGGAATAACATCTATCCAGTTTTCCATTCCGCAATTATCAATTTTTGTTTTTACAATTTTGAAATTGGTCGCATCGTCTGCATTGGTGATGATATAGAACTCATCTTCGTAGTGTTCTACAGAATATTCCAAATCATCAATTCGTGGTTGAATGATGATCCAGTCTGCAAAAACATTGTCAGACGGAATAAATCTGTGCTCATCAGAAATCGTACTTGAACTTGCGATGAAAATGTATTCTAAAGATTTTGTTTTAAAAACATTGACATCAAAAGTATCATCCTTTTCATGGAAGATCAATACGTCCTCTGAAGTGTCAGTTCCTAGTTTGTGTCTGTATACCTGAAATGCACGTAAGCTGTCATCTTTTCTGGTGTAAAAAACGTGTTCGTTATCATTTGCCCAAACTGCCTTTCCGGTTGTATTCGGAATTTTATCAGCAAGAATTTCTCCTGTTGTTAAATCTTTAAAGTTGATCGAATAAATTCTACGGCTCACATTATCTGTAGAAAAAGAAGTAAGCTTGTTATTTGGGGAAACAGCGACGCTTCCTACTTCGAAATAGCTTTCACCTTCTGCTAAAATATTAACGTCAAGAATGATTTCTTCTTCGTTGTCTAAACTTTTATATTTTCTGCAAAAAATAGGATATTCTTTTCCTTCTTCATAACGAACAATGTACCAATATTCATTGAAAAAATAAGGGAGAGATTCATCATCTTTTTTATAACGGGCTTTCATTTCTTCAAAAAGATCTTCCTGCAGCTTTTCAGTATCTTTCATCATAAAATCTGCATATGCGTTTTCTTCTTCCAGATATTTTATGACCTCGGGATTTTCTCTTTCATTAAGCCAGAAATAGTTGTCAATCCTTTTATCTCCGTGTATTTCGAGTGTTTTTTCTATTTTTTTTGCCTGTGGAGCTTCCATTAATGTTAATTCTTGTTCAAATGTAATTAAAAAAAAGCCATCTTTCCTTTTATGAAAAGACGGCCGATTATTTTCGATATTAAAAACTACTTGTGAAGAGCTTTAATATATTTTTCCAATGCCATAGTCATGGAAGGAGTTTCTTTAGTAGGAGCCATTAGATCTACTTTCAATCCTGCTTCTTCTGCTGCTGCTAATGTTGTATTTCCAAATACCCCGATTTTGGTTTCATCTTGTTTAAAATCCGGGAAGTTCTGTTGTAAAGATTTGATTCCTTGTGGGCTAAAGAAGATCAACATTTCATAATCCTTAATGTTGATATCTGTAAGATCACTGCAAACCGTTCTGTACATGATTGCTCTTGTCCAGTCTATATTTGCTGTATCTAATGTCTTTACAATATCCGGACTCAACACATCCGAAGATGGTAACAAATATTTTTCTGAAGGAAATTTTTTGAAAAGAGGAGCAAGATCCGAGAAGTTTTTCTCCCCGAAGCTGATTTTTCTTTTTCTATAAACAATATGTTTTTGAAGATAGTTGGCAATCGCTTCAGACTGGCAGATATATCTCATTGTATCCGGTACCGAAAAACGAAGCTCTTCAGCAAGTCTGAAATAGTGGTCTATCGCATTCTTACTGGTAAAAATAATACCAGTATATTGCGTTAGATCTATCTTCTGTGTTCTTAGTTCTTTGTTGTCAACTCCTTCAACGTGGATGAAAGGGCGGAAATCTATTTTTATTTTTTCCTTCTTCGCGATATCCAGGTATGGAGAAGATTCACTAGGCGCAGGTTGTGAAACCAATATAGACTTTATTCTCATCATTGACTGTTTTATAAAAATAATACCTTCCAAAGCAATAATATTGGTGCGATTTGGAGGGTGCAAATATACAAAAATTTATAATACCATTTTTCTGGCAAAACGTTGTTTCTGTGAAATAAATAGAAAAAAACCTTAAAAATAAATACAAAACAAAAGAAGTATAAATAATATAAAAAAGATTTATTTCTGTCTATCGGGAAATAATAGTGGGTGACACAGAGAATTATAAGTAAAAATGATAAAACAAAGTAAAATTTTGTGGCGGTAAAATAGAAAACCGACCATTTTTTTCCATCGCCGATACTTTGGTAAAATAAAAAGCCTAAAATAGATTTTGTGGCATAAAAAAGGATGATGGTAATAAAAGTGAAACCGAATTTATTGAGCTGATATCCTAAAATCTGAAGATCTGCCACAAACTTTGGAATAACAGGAATATATTGAGATGCTAAAACAGACAAGGTAAGAGCGGTCACACATGAAGTAATAATCCAGCTGGGTAAATTGTTACTTGCATCAAAATATTTTTGAAGCAGGAAATCCTTTAGATTAGCGTCCCTCTCTATGATATTCATCATAAAAATAAATAAAAAGATGCAGCCTATCAATATAAAAATTACCCAATCATTGTTTTCAGGTATTCTTACATGGTTTATGAAATTTTGTGATAATAACAACGGAATGTTTTTTGCAAAATTATAGATTATTTTGTATAAAATAAAAAGGTTAAATAAACTATCTTTGCAAACTGAAATGAAAAAACTGGTCATAATTCCAACTTATAACGAAAAGGAAAATATTGAAAATATTATTTCCGCGGTTTTTGCATTGGAAGATGACTTTCATATTTTGGTTGTGGATGATTCATCTCCTGATGGAACGGCAGAAATTGTAAAAGACTTACAAAAAAGGTTTCCACACCATCTTCACCTGTCGATCAGAAAGGTAAAAGACGGTTTAGGGAAAGCTTATATTCACGGATTTAAATGGGCTATAGAAAATAATTATGACTATATTTTCGAAATGGATGCTGATTTTTCTCACAATCCCAATGACTTACCAAAACTTTTTGAAGCCTGTCTAAATGCAGATATGGCCATCGGTTCCAGATATTCTAAAGGGGTAAATGTGGTGAACTGGCCAATGGGAAGAGTATTACTTTCTTATTTCGCTTCAAAATATGTGAGATTTGTACTGGGGCTTTCCATTCACGATACAACAGCAGGATTTGTTTGTTTTTCAAGAAAAGTACTGGAAGAAATAGGACTGGATAATGTAAAATTAAAAGGATACGGATTTCAGATTGAAATGAAATTCCGAACTTTCAAAAAAGGATTCAAAATTGTAGAAGTACCTATTATTTTTACCAACAGAATTTTGGGAGAAAGTAAAATGAACGGAGGAATTATTCATGAAGCGGTTTTTGGTGTTTTAAATTTAAAATGGAAATCAATCATCGGCAGGCTATGAAAAAAATAATCTTCATTTTTATTTTATTGGGGCTTTTTTCATGTCAGGATTATATTGATAAGCCTAAAAATCTTCTTCCAAAAGATCAGATGGCAGAAATTATCGCGGATTTAGCGATTAATGATCAGGCGACTTATATGTATCCGAATACCAATCTGGAAGCGGGAACAAGATATGTTCTTAAAACTCACAATGTAAAATCAGAAGATTTTGTAGAAAGTTTCAAGTATTATGTGGTGAAACAGAAGATGCAGGGAATTACTGAAGATGCTCAGAAAATCTTATTGGAAAAAGATCCGAAGGCAGACAAATACATAAAAGATAAATTGAAGAAAACCGGAACGCCTCAAAATGTTCCGACTTTATCAAGATAATTTAAAGATGCAAAAGTTTTTTAATATAGAAAAAACCTCGGAGGGGAAGGCTAGAGCAGGTGAAATTACCACAGATCACGGTACAATTCAGACACCTATTTTCATGCCTGTTGGAACTGTTGCGAGTGTAAAAACAGTTCACCAAAGAGAATTAAAAGAAGATATAAAAGCCCAGATTATTTTGGGAAACACCTACCATTTATACCTGCGTCCGGGAATGGAAACCATGCAGGAAGCAGGAGGTCTGCACAAATTCATGAACTGGGATCTTCCTATTCTTACAGACTCAGGAGGTTTTCAGGTGTTTTCATTGGCAAGCAGCAGAAAAATGACGGAAGAAGGGGCGAGATTCAAATCTCACATCGACGGAAGCTATCATATGTTCTCTCCAGAAAAATCAATGGAAATCCAAAGACAGATAGGAGCAGATATTTTCATGGCTTTTGACGAATGTACACCCTATCCTTGCGAATACAATCAGGCAAAAACATCAATGGAGCTTACGCATCGTTGGTTAAAAAGATGTATTGAGTGGACGGAAAATAATCCTGAATTGTATGGTCATAAACAAAGACTTTTTCCAATTGTTCAGGGTTCTACCTATTCAGATTTAAGAAAAATCTCTGCTGAGGTTATTTCTGAAGCCGGAGCAGAAGGAAATGCCATCGGAGGACTTTCTGTAGGAGAACCTGAAGAAGAAATGTACAGAATTACCGATGAGGTTACCGATATTTTACCAAAAGAAAAACCTAGATATTTGATGGGAGTGGGAACTCCTTGGAATATTCTGGAATCTATTGGCTTGGGAATTGATATGATGGATTGCGTAATGCCTACCAGAAATGCAAGAAATGCTATGCTTTTCACATGGAAAGGAGTAATGAATATGAAGAATGAAAAGTGGAAAAAAGACTTTTCTCCCTTAGATGAGTTCGGAACAAGTTTCGTAGACAGAGAATATTCAAAATCATATGTGAGACATTTATTTGTTTCCAAAGAATATTTGGCGAAACAGATTGCTTCAATTCATAACTTAGCGTTTTATTTAGATTTGGTAAAAGTAGCAAGAGAACACATTATTGCAGGAGATTTCTATGAATGGAAAAAATCTGTAGTTCCGGTTCTTAGACAAAGATTATAAAAAAGAGATGATTACAATTATAGATAAATATATTATCAAGAAATATCTTGGGACATTCAGTTTCATGCTGATATTGTTGTCTATAGTTGTACTGGTAATCGATGTTCAGTCAAAAATACCAAGGATACAAAGCGCAACAGAACTTGATCCTAAACTGAATGTTACCTACTTTTTGACCCATTTCTATCCATTTTGGATCATTAATCTGGTGATGACCTTTTTGTCTATTCTGGTTTTTATTTCGGTGATTTACTTTACCTCAAGAATAGCAAACAATACGGAAATTGTTGCTGTGATAAGTAGTGGAGCGAGCTTTCACCGTTTTGCGAGGCCTTACTTATTGACATCAGTTCTCATTGCCGGGATTTCCCTTGTGATTAATCATTTCGTGCTGCCTTGGGCAAATATTAAAAAAAATGAGCTTGAAGCCTATACCTATAATGCCCGAAACAAAGAAAAAGTATTGGGAACTGCTCCTGCTTCAGCACAATTAAGTCGTACAGAATATATATTTGTGAATTCGTGGAATAAAAGAGAGCAGAGAGGTTCAGGATTTATTTTTCAAAAATTCGATAAGGATAGAAAAATGATCTACGAATTAAAAGCTTCAGATGTATATTGGGATAAAGATAAAAAACAGTTTGTCTTAAATAACTATCTTGAAAAAACAATCAATAAAGACAATTCTGCCAAGCTTGGAAATGGTGTTGAATTAAGAAAAAGCTATGGACACAACCCTGAAGAACTCTTCCCGAATGAACTTTTGGGGCAGAATAAAACAACTCCTGAACTTATGAAATTCATAGCCAGAGAAAAAGAAAAAGGAAACAGTAATTTAAATACCCATTTAAATGAGCTTTATCAGAGGACGTCAATGCCTGTTTCTATTATTATTCTTACGTTTTTAGCCCTTTCATTATCATCTCAGAAAAAAAGAGGAGGGTTGGGAATTAACCTTGCTGTGGGAATTTCTTTGGCCTTTGTTTTTGTGTTCTCTTTTGAGGCACTTAAAGTTGTGTCCGAAAATAAAAGCATGTCACCGGCTTTAGCAATGTGGTTCCCGAATATTGTGTTTTTCCCTCTTGCAGCGTATTTATACCTGAAAAGAGCTAATCAGTAAAGAAGCTTTATTTCTTTATGATAGAACGATTGTAATCCGTTTTCATCAAGCTCGATCCAAAGTTTACCGTTCTCGTCGGCTCGTTTTATGATGCCATTTTGTCTCTTTTTATCAAGTTCAAAAACCGAAATTGCATCTTTTCGAAATAAATGGTTGTTGAATAGGGTTGAGATTTCCTCTTCAGAAGGAATATTTTGTAATTTTTCTACAAGAAAATCATGTAAATGTATAGTGAATTCATTGATGTCAAAATACTTTCCGGTTTGTGTTAATAGAGAACCTGCATTGGATATTTCATCAAAACTCTCCTGTAAAATATTGAAGCCTGCTCCAATGATAAAATAATTATTTTGATTTATTTTTTTCTTTTCGATTAAAATTCCAACGATTTTTTTATTTTTAAGGATGATATCGTTTGGCCATTTTATTTCTACCTTATTTTCAGTCAGATTGGCAAGGAAATCTCTTATAATAACTGCGGTATAATAATTGAACATAAAATCTGAAACCAAAATGTTTTGGGTTCTTATCGCTAATGTGTATGCCAGATTTTTTCCTGCAGTAGCAGTCCAGGTATTTCCGTACTGTCCGCGACCTTGAGTTTGGTTAAAAGTATGAAGAGAAATAAAATCCGAATCATCATAAAGTAAAAACTTTGATATTTCGTCATTAGTAGAAGAGCATTCCTTTAGGTAGAATAGTTGGCTCATTTAAGAAAACTTTAAGACATTAAGGGGGTAAAAGTAAGGCTAAAGTAAAAGAAAAACAATAAATTTGCAGATTATAGTATTTTTTAATGAATAACACAGCAGAAAAACAAGCACTAATAGATAAAATTGTAGAGGCTATCCAAGATGTAAAAGGGGAAGATGTAATGATTTTTGATCTTTCTAACATTGAAAACTCAGTAGCAGAAACTTTTATAATTTGTAGTGGAAACTCAAATACACAAGTATCTGCTTTAGCAGGAAGTGTAGAGAAGAAAGTAAGAAACGATCTTAAAGACAGACCTTGGCATGTAGAGGGTACTGAAAACTCAATGTGGGTTTTGGTAGATTACGTGACGGTGGTAGTGCATATTTTCCAAAAAGAAACTCGTGAATATTATGATATCGAGGAACTTTGGGGAGATGCCAAAATCACAAAAATTGAGAATGAATTTTAAATTTTAAAAAGTATAAATGAACAATAAGGGATTTAACTGGTTTTTTCCAATAATAATCGTTGCTCTTTTGCTATTTGTTGGCTCCAATTTTTTAGGAGGTGATGGTGCAAAATCTATTGATGAAGATGGTTTCTTCAGAGAAATGCAGGCGGGAAAAGTTCAGAACATTATAATTTATAAAGATACTGAGAAAGCGGATGTATTCCTTACAAAGGCTGCTAAAACAGCAATGGTGGATAAAGCAAAAGAAAACGATCCCCTTGCAGCATTTTCAGTAGCTCCAAAAGCAGATTTCACTGTTAAATACGGAGATCTTCAGCTTTTTCTTCAAAAATTTGAACAAATAAAAACGGCTAATCCGGCTTTGGCTACGACAAAAGATTACGGAACAGGGAAAAATCCTATGATGGAAATTCTTGTTCAGGCTTTGATCTGGATTACTATTTTAGGAATATTCTATTTCTTTCTTTTCAGAAAAATGGGAAGCGGTGGTGGACCTGGAGGACAAATTTTCTCTATCGGGAAATCTAAAGCCAAGCTTTTTGACGAAAAAGAAAGAATTCAGGTAACATTCAAAGATGTTGCAGGATTAGAAGGAGCAAAAGAAGAAGTACAGGAAGTCGTAGACTTCTTGAAAAATTCTGAAAAATACACAAAATTAGGAGGTAAAATTCCTAAAGGAGTTCTTTTAGTAGGTCCTCCGGGAACGGGTAAGACTTTATTGGCAAAAGCTGTTGCTGGTGAAGCTAAAGTACCTTTCTTCTCACTTTCCGGTTCAGATTTCGTAGAGATGTTCGTAGGAGTAGGTGCTTCCAGAGTAAGAGACTTATTTGCTCAGGCTAAAGCAAAATCTCCGGCAATTATCTTCATCGATGAGATAGATGCTATCGGACGTGCAAGAGGAAAAAATAATTTCTCTGGAGGAAACGATGAAAGAGAAAATACTTTAAACCAGTTGCTAACTGAAATGGATGGTTTCGGAACTGATACGAACGTTATCGTAATGGCTGCAACCAACAGAGCGGATATTTTGGATAAAGCCTTAATGAGAGCGGGTCGTTTTGACCGTTCAATTTATGTAGACCTTCCTGAATTACACGAAAGAAGACAGATTTTTGATGTTCATTTAAAGAAAATCAAACTTGATGATAATGTAGACAGAGAATTCTTGGCGAAACAGACTCCGGGATTCAGTGGTGCTGATATTGCAAATGTTTGTAATGAGGCTGCACTAATTGCTGCTAGAAATAACCATAATTCAGTAAGCAAACAGGATTTCCTTGATGCAGTAGACAGAATTATTGGTGGTCTTGAAAAGAAAAATAAAGCAATTAAACCATCGGAAAAAAGAAGAGTGGCTTATCACGAAGCTGGTCACGCTACAATTTCTTGGTTGGTTGAGCACGCTTCACCATTATTGAAAGTTACAATTGTACCAAGAGGACGTTCATTAGGAGCAGCTTGGTATCTACCGGAAGAAAGACAGTTGACCACTACGGAACAAATGTTGGATGAAATGTGTGCAACATTGGGAGGTAGAGCTGCAGAGCAAGTGATTTTTAACAATATTTCTACAGGAGCGCTTTCTGACTTGGAAAGTGTTACGAAGAGAGCTCAGGCAATGGTTACGATCTATGGTTTGAGTCCAAATATTGGTAATATTTCTTACTATGACAGTTCAGGTCAGTCTGAATATTCATTCGGGAAACCTTATTCTGAAGAAACAGCGAAGAAAATCGATATTGAGATCAAAGGAATTATTGAAAATCAGTACGACAGAGCGATTCAGATTTTGACTGAAAATAAAGACAAATTAGATGCTTTAGCAAATAAACTGTTAGAAAAAGAAGTGATCTTCCGTGAAGATTTGGAAGAAGTATTCGGAAAAAGAGCTTGGGATCCGGAATTGACGGAAAGACCTGTGACGAATACGATTCCTGATGGGAAAGAAAATTCAGCAGAAACAGAAACTAAAGAAAGAGAAGAGGAAAGCGAAATTCAGGCTCCTGAAAGTTCTTCTCAACTGTAAAAGTTAAAAAAATAGAAACTTTAAAAACCTGACAATTTCAAATTGTCAGGTTTTTTCATATTTATAACCAGATTTTTAGAATCTATTGTAATTTATTTTCTATTTTTGTATAAAGTTGACTAAAAATAGATTGAGTTGAATTTATTCAAGAAGATTGTAAGCAAACTAACCAACCAGCCTGAGGAAGAGGATAATCAGAGCCTGGAGAAACTAGGAGATTCGTTGAAAAATGCGGATCTCGACTATAAGTTTGCCCAATTGTTTACGCATTCGGGAGGTTTTTTTAATTACTGTGCAGATGAAGGAGAAGCGTTACAGACTTTAAATCAAATCATTAAAATAGAAGGGATTAACAATCTTTTTTGTTGGGATAAAGAACTTCAGAATTTTTTAAACGTAGTGAAAGTTCCTTATACATCAGATATGGAACATTCTAATGACTCTGCTTTCATTACCTGCGAATATCTTATCGCTTACGACGGCAGAATAATGCTGTCTCATAATAATATTCTTCACTACCATTCTTCAAGACTTCCAGGCAAAATTATTATCATGGCAAATGTTTCGCAGATTGTAAATAATCTGAATGATGCGATGGGAAAAATCAAAAGGAATGGGAACATCAAAAATCTTACTTCTATCAGTGGTAATCAATCGAAATTAGATACTGTTTCTAATTCAAATACAAAGTTGTTTTTATTATTGCTTGAAGATTAAGCATCAACTTTCTAAATTTTAAATTTTGGACAAAAACCTTATTCAACGAACCCTTTCCGGAATTGTATATGTTGCAATTATTGTTTTATGTGTAACTCCACTTGGAGCAAAACTAATTAACTCTATTTCTCCGGACTTGGTTAAGCAGCAATATCTTTATTACGGACTGATTACCTTTTTAATGCTTGTAGGGACTTGGGAATGTGTGAAAATTATGCAGTTTGGTGATGGGTATGAAAAGTGGGTCGTGCTGCCCCTTATTGCTTTCATATTTTATCTGTTCTCTAAACGATATTTTAATTACGGATTCTTTTTTGATTTCAGACTGGGCGAAATATTGGCGATTGTTTTAATTTTAATCGCGGTAGTTACCTTATTTAAGTTTTCAAGCGAATTATACTATGACAGCGGAAAGCTGATTTTTACGGTGATCTATGTAGCACTTCCGTTCTCATTTGCCTTAGGACTTCCGAAATTTACCTCATACGACGATACGTTTTCTTTAGAAGTATTATTTCTCTTTATTTTGATATGGAGCAGCGATACTTTTGCTTATCTAACAGGTAAGTTTTTTGGAAAACATAAAATGGCTCCTAAAATCTCTCCTAAAAAAACATGGGAAGGTTATATTGGTGGAGTAGTACTTACATTGGTTTTATCTTACTTTATAGAGCAGTATCACCCAGACCTTAGAGGGAACTGGATGGTTGTTGGCTTCTTAGTGGCTGCATTTGCTCCGTTAGGAGATTTGGTGGAAAGTCAACTGAAGAGAAATTTCGGTGTAAAAGACAGTGGTAATATCATTCCGGGGCATGGTGGAGTATTAGATAGACTGGATAGTTTTTTAATCTGCGTTCCTGTCGTATATTTGTACTTTATTTTAGCAAAATTTATATAATCTCATGAAATTACACAAAGAATCGAAAGGAACAATTACAGTAGCTACGATATTGTTCGTCATCCTTGGCGCATTGGCTATTTACTTCCTTAAAATTTGGTCGTTAATTATTATTTTGCCTTTATTGGTAATATACAGTTTGGTATTTTGGTTCTTCCGAGTTCCGGATCGTAACATTTTAGAACATAAAGAAAATGTGATAGCACCGGTTGACGGAAAAGTGGTAATGATAAAAGAAGTTGAAGAAGATGAATTTATCAAAGGAAAGGCAATTCAGGTTTCTATCTTTATGTCTCCTTTAAATGTTCATATTTGTAGATATCCGGTATCCGGAAATGTGATTTACAAGAAATATCATCCGGGAAAATATTTGGTAGCCTGGCATGAAAAATCTTCTACAGAAAACGAAAGAACAACGGTTGCTGTAGAAACTTTAACCAACCATAAAGTTGTTTTCAGACAAATTGCAGGATATGTAGCAAGAAGGATTGTTTTCTACTGTAATGAAGGCGATGCTGCAAAAGCGGGACATGAGTTCGGATTTATTAAGTTCGGGTCAAGAATGGACGTTTTCTTGCCATTAGATACTGAAATCATCTGTAAAATTGGTGATATTACCAAAGGAGGTTTGGATGTGATCGCAAAATTGAAAGATTAAGATCTTATCAAAATAGTAAAAGACCGTTTCGAAAGAAGCGGTCTTTTGATTTAAACACATTTTGTTTTTGCTGAAATTTGAATTATATTTTTTATTTATTAGTTTTTTGATTTTATTTAAATGTTTAATCTTGCTTATTTTTGTTTTAAATTGTATTTTTGATGCGAAATCATAAATTTAAACTTTTAAAATGAAAAAAATTCTACTTCCCTTACTCCTCTTTGCCGGATTTTTTAAAATGGAGGCTCAAACTACGATCAATGTATTTTCACAGATTGTTTTTTACGACGGATATGCAGCAAATGTTTCCAATGCAGTTCCTGCGAATACCATTCGATTGGCGAATTACAGATATGCCAAAAAACTGAGTGATGCTGAACTGAATTCTTTTCAGAATAAAATTCAGATGAATGTAAATATCGGAGCTCTTTGTGACAATTATGACCGTATCGGAGGGGTACATATTGCTTTAGTTCCTAAAAACCAGACAACCTATACATTAAGTGATACAGGAGTGAAAAGATTTGAAATAGGAAGATATATTACTCCTTTCATGAATAAAAATATTTCTCCAACCACAGTTCCTTATACTTATGAAGTAGATAATCTATATACTGTTTTCAGTAATGTAGCTTTACGAAATACGTATGATATTTATGTAGAGCTGGATGTTTTCGGGGTTCCTTATGCTGCAAATACACAGGTTGTAGGGTGCTCGGGAAGAAATGATGTTTTTGAAGGAACGCTGAATTTTGTCACGTACAATGATCCTTCAGTTACTACTTCGTATAATAATCTGCTTCCGTTATTAGACTCTAATGAACTGAATAATTATAATAATACGGATCAAGCCGGGGAA
This sequence comes from Chryseobacterium tagetis, assembly GCF_016735585.2. GTDB lineage: Bacteria > Bacteroidota > Bacteroidia > Flavobacteriales > Weeksellaceae > Chryseobacterium > Chryseobacterium tagetis. Next base: position 335,944 of record NZ_JAERSE020000002.1, on the reverse strand, counting down.
ACAGTTAGACTGGTTAATTTTAATATCAATCAAAGTACGGATAATGCTAAGTTTTTCATTATTTCCACGCCGCATGGAGCCAATACCAATGGAGAGGAATATGTAAGAAGGGAAAATCTGGTTTCATTAGATAATGCCCAGGTTTTAACCTTTACTCCGGGTGGAAAATCGTGTGAACCCTACAGAATGTACAATACACAAGGAAACGGAATATATGGAACATCCGTAAAAACTACCGCTTGGTGGACTTCTTGGAATAACTGGTGTCCCGGTGATTCTGTACCTATCAGAAGCTTTACATCAACAACGCTTACTGCGGGAAATCATGTGCTGAAATACGAAGTTCCAAGTGCTGTTTTTTACGGTCAGGATGGAAGAGTGGTTCTTTCCGTTTATATGCAAAGCAGTAATCAGCTTTTGTCTGTAAAAGATGTTTCTACCATAGATGTGTCAATTTATCCTAATCCTACTACAGATTTTGTAAACATAAGATCGGATAAAAAGGTGAAAAACATTCTTGTCTATTCTTTAGACGGAAGAAAATTGAATGAGATAAAAGATTCTCGGGTTGATCTTACTCAGTATCCGACCGGTACCTATTTGCTGGATATTACGTTGGAGGGAGGAACTCAATTTAAACATAAGATCATTAAGAAATAATCCAACGTCTATAAAAATAAATAAGAGAAGTCATTTTGGCTTCTCTTATTTTATTTGATATACTGTTTTACTTCTTTAATCAGACTCAAAATGAAATCTAAAGGTAAATCCTCATCCATGTCAATTAAAAGGATTTTAAACTTCTTTCTGCCTTCCTGAAGCAATTCGGGTTGATCTAATCTGTCGCCGTGATAGAAACTTATATAATGCTGCTTATGCTTTTTGCTGTAATACAAATAACACAGCATTTTCTTTTTATACTTAAAAAACGGCAATCCAAAACTCAAAGTCTCTGTAATATTTTCTGTGTCGGATTCCAGAATCTTTTTGCGCAAAAAAAGAAGAGTACTTCTTTCAGGCTCATCGATTCTGTAGAAGTACTCTTGTATAGGGTTCATTTTAAAAATTTAATTTAAAAAGATTTAATCAAAATTCTGAAGCTCAACCAATTTATGATAAACGCCTCTTTTAGCAATAAGATCATGGTGAGTTCCCTGTTCCATAATATCTCCTTTTTCCATGACTACGATCCAGTCTGCTTTCTGAATCGTTGAAAGACGGTGAGCGATTACTAAAGACGTCCTGTTTTCCATCATTTTTTCCAGTGCATCCTGAACGAATCTTTCGGATTCTGTATCTAAGGCAGAAGTGGCTTCGTCCAAAATCATGATCGGTGGATTTTTCAATACCGCTCTTGCTATAGAAACCCTTTGTTTCTGGCCTCCGGAAAGTTTTCCGCCATCATCTCCGATATTTGAATCATATCCTTCAGGAAGATTGGTAATAAATGAGTCTGCATTAGCAATTTTCGCGGCTGCAATTACCTCTTCTCTTGTTGCGTCAGGTTTACCCATCAAAATGTTATTGTAAACCGTATCGTTGAATAAAACAGATTCCTGAGTCACCATTCCTAATAACTTACGGTATTCTTTTAATTTTAAATGTTTAATATTGGTTCCGTCAATTAAGATTTCTCCCTCAGAAACATCGTAAAATCTGGCTAAAAGATTAGCAATCGTTGTTTTACCACTTCCACTTTGCCCGACAAGAGCAACTGTTTTTCCTTTTGGAATGCTTAGCGAGAAGTTTTTAAGAATCGTATGATCTTTATCGTAATAGAAACCGATATTATTAAACTCAATGGCATTATTTAAAGTAGTGATAGATACCGGATCTGCTATCTCGTCAATTTTCACATCTGCATCAAGAATTTCTAACACTCTCTCAAGAGAAGCTTCTCCTTTCTGAACGTTGGAAATAGACTGAGATAGACTTTTAACAGGAGGTAAGATCTGGAAGAAAATTCCTAAGAAAACAAGGAAATCTGCAGGAGAAATACTCTGTTCTACAATAATTTGTTTCCCACCGTACCAAGCAATAATTAAAAAAGTCACTGAACCTAAAAATTCGCTCATGGGCGATGCAAGTTCCTTTTTTCTACCCAATCTTATAGAACTGTTGATCCACTTTTGCATAGACTGCATGAATCGGTTATCCATTATTTTTTCAGAACTGAAGATCTTAATTACTTTTGTGGATTTCAATGTTTCATCTACAATAGAGAAAATAGTTCCCATTTCGTTTTGAGCTTCATGAGAATCCTTTTTTAAGCTTTTTCCAATCAATGCAATCATAGTTCCCATTACAGGCAAGACTAACAGTGAAAAAAGCGTCATTTCCGTACTCAGGAAGAAAAGGGTTACCAACGTACTGATTAACATAAATGGCGCGTTGATCAATTCAACCAAACTTCCCAAAATATTTCCTTCTACTTCACCTACGTCATTTGACATACGGGACATCAAATCTCCCTTTCTGCTTTCTGTGAAAAAAGAAACAGGCAAAGAAAGAATCTTTCTGTACATGGCTCCACGAAGGTCTTTTGTAACACCTACACGATAATTGATCAATAAAAATGATCCCAAATATCTGAAAAGGTTTCTCAGTAAAAACATAAAAGCAGTGATGATACACAACCAGGCCAATACCTTAAGCGCTCCGTAGTCTGTAACCAAACTCTGAACATAATAATTGGCATATTCTTTTGTGTAAGAGAAAAAGTCTAAAATTTTTCCCGAATAAACAGGTGCGTGACTGTATTTTTTGGCCTCAATGGTGCCGAAAAGCATTCCCAAAACCGGTAAAATTGTTCCTAAAGAAGCAATTTGAAACACAGAATACAGAAGATTGAAAAATAAACTTCCATAAATGTATTTCTGGTGCGGTCTTGCGAATTTTAAAATTTTTTGATACTTGTTCATTCAATGAAAAAATTGGATAGCAAAATTACGTAATTTAAATGATAAGACGTTTTTAATTGAATTTTACTTTGTCGTTATAGGTTGGATTGAAGTTTTTCGGGCTTAGTTTCTTTAAAGTCTTCCCAAAATTATTGATAATCTGAGATAAATTATCAAAATCAACCACGTGTAAATCATCACTTTCATCATGATAATGAGTCGCTTTTGTCATATCTGCCGTTGAAAAAGAATGTGCAATAATTTTCTTTTTTACAAAACTTACGTTGTCTGATCTGTAGAATAATTGCTCAGAAGCATAAGGATCCGGATTGATCTTTAAACCATTCACTGCATTTTTATTGAAAAGTTCATCAAGATCAGAAAACTCGTCACCTGTCATGAACAATGCATTTTTTCCAAACTGAGATTCAGTTGCTACCATTTCAAAATTAAAAAGAGCGGTCATATTGTTGTAGATCTTATCCAATCCTTTGTCCTGAGAGATTGCTTTAGAACCAAGCATTCCTTTTTCTTCTCCGTTAAAAGCCATAAAGACCATAGAGAATTCAGGTTTTTCGTTTTTAAAATAATCTGAAATTCCTACCAGTGTAGTAATTCCGCTTGCGTCATCATCGGCACCGTTATAAATGTTATCACCCTCTTTCTGGCTGGTTCCTATGTGATCAAAATGCCCGGAAAAGCCAAGGTATTTATCTGTTTTTCCTTTTTTTACTCCACATACATTGTAGACGGTTTTCCCTTTGTAGTCAAACGGAATCAGGTAAGAATTTCCGGTACAGTATTCAAGATTGTTTTCTTTAAAAAGTTTGGCAATATAGTTTGCGGCGTTTTCATTTTCCTGAGTTCCGATTTCACGGCCTTTCATTTCATCAGAAGCTAATGTAGCCAGAACGGTATTGATTCTTTCTTTTGAAACTTCCTGCGCAAAAGAGAATATAGAGAAAAGTGATAAGGTAAGATAGGTTAGTTTTTTCATTGTTTAGATTTATTTAAGATAATCTGTCGCAAGTTTAATAAAAATGTTGCATCTGACTTTCTATTTCCCACAAATTGTATAGATTCCACAAATGCTTATATCATGATAGGATAAATTTTTAAAAGAAAATAAGGCGCAATCATCTGTGAAATCTGTGGTCTTCGGGAGCTCAAACATAAAAAAACAGCTTCTAAAAAGAAGCTGTTCTCACTCAAAAAATCGTTGTAAGGTTATCGAAGTCTGTCTACAGATTTTACGAGCCTCTCATCTTTCTTGATATATAGGTTTGCAATGAACAAACAGATAATCGCAATCAATGAAAAAATTGGCTCAATACCCTTCTCAGGAAACTGAATTCCTCCGGATAATTTTAGTAACCAGTACATCAATATACCAATCAACAAAGCGTTTATAATGATGCTGATGGTATTCAGCAAAATTTGTCTTTTTCTGTTTTTAAAGCTGAATACACTCAGTAATCCAACTAAAACAAGTGCAATACAAGCGATCTTAATCACAGGAAAACTGTCGGAAATGATAACATCCTGTCCTGTAATGAACAGGAACACAGCAGCTAAAACTGCTAGAAAAGTCCATATTGTCTGTATTCTTTGTAGCATTGAATATTAAATTCTATGCAAAAATAACATAAATTTTGCACAATTCAAAAATAAGTGTAGATTTGCATTATACGAATGTACTTTGAAAACAACAGTCACCGGACTTACTTTTCTTACTCACAATTAATTACATTTTTACATTAAATATGTTTAACATTGAAACGTTAAGGTCAAAATCCGTAACGGACTTGACTAAAATCTTAAAAGATTTAGGCGTTAAAGTTGCAAGAAACAGCAATGAGAATGATAAAATCTTTGCGATTCTTGACTTTCAGGCTTCCAACCCTAAAGTTGCTAAAGATTATTTCAACGCCACAGAAAGTAGTATAACTACTGAGGAACCTCCTGTAGAGAAAACAGTAAAGGCTCCTGCAAAAAAAGCTGCTCCTAAAAGAGCTGCTCCCAAACCTAAAGCGGAAACAAAACCGCAGATTGAAGAAAAGGTAGAAGAAAAAGAGATTGTTGCAGAAGAACCACCTGTGAAAGCAGAGGAAATAAAAGCGGAAATCAATACTGAAGATACTGCTAACGAATCTGCCGCAGCTGCGAATGCTAAGAAGAAAAGGAAACGACTTCCTGCTGCAAATACAGGCAATTCTGAAACAACTCAGGAAAAAACAGAAGTTCCCAACACTACAGAATCTCAAGAAACTGCTTCAGCAGACGAAAAGCCGACACCTTCTCAACATCAGGCTAGACCTCAAAAAGGTCAAAATCATCCGCAAAACAACGGAAATCAACATAAAAACCAAAACCAACAACACCATAATCAGCATCAAAATCAGAACAGGCAGCAACAGCATTCTGAAAGAAATGAGGAACATCATGAGCCGAAAAAAGAATTCAGCTTTGATGGAATGGTAAGTATTGAAGGGGTTTTGGAAATCTTACCAGATAACTACGGATTCTTACGTTCATCTGATTTTAGTTATATTTCTTCTCCTGATGATGTGTATGTTTCTACTGCGCAAATCAGAAACTTCGGTTTGAAGACTGGAGATACTGTAAGAGGAATCGTAAGACTTCCAAAAGAAGGTGAAAAATATTTTTCTTTATTAAGACCGACAGAAGTTAACGGACGTGATCTTGCTTTTATTAAAGATCGTGTTGCTTTTGAATATCTGACACCACTTTTCCCTGAAGAGAAATTTAATTTGGCGGGAAATAATTCAACAATGTCTACAAGAATTGTTGATTTAATTGCTCCCATCGGAAAAGGCCAAAGAGCCATGATTGTTGCCCAGCCAAAAACGGGTAAAACAATGTTGCTGAAAGATATTGCTAATTCTATCGCAGCTAATCATCCTGAAGTCTATATGATGGTCCTTCTGATCGATGAACGTCCGGAAGAGGTTACCGATATGGAAAGAAGTGTAAATGCGGAAGTTATTGCATCTACCTTTGATGAAGCGGCTGACAAACACGTGAAAGTAGCCAATCTTGTACTTGCTAAAGCACAAAGAATGGTAGAATGCGGCCATGATGTTGTGATCTTGCTGGATTCGATTACGAGATTGGCAAGAGCTTACAATACAGTTACCCCTGCTTCTGGTAAAGTATTATCAGGAGGGGTTGATGCAAATGCTCTTCACAAGCCAAAAAGATTTTTTGGGGCTGCAAGAAAAATAGAAAACGGAGGTTCTCTTACGATTATTGCAACTGCTCTTATTGATACAGGTTCTAAAATGGATGAAGTGATCTTTGAAGAATTCAAAGGGACGGGTAATATGGAACTTCAGTTAGACAGAAAAATTGCCAACAGAAGAATTTATCCTGCAATTGATTTAGTAGCTTCGAGTACTCGTAGAGATGACTTGCTTCTTGATGAAGTGACCTCTCAGAGAATGTGGATTTTAAGAAAATATCTTTCTGAAATGAATCCTATAGAAGCGATGGAATTTGTAAGTAAAAACATAAGAGGAACCCGTAATAATGAGGAATTCCTTATGTCTATGAATAAGTAAATTAATTTAATATTGTTAAGAAAAAGCACAAACTTTCTGGGTTTGTGCTTTTTTATTGAGTTGAAGCGAAAGAATCAGTGGGATATTAGAGGTAATCTCTACTCATTTTCTAACCTTCATTTTTTTATAACAAAATTTAATTCATTCTAAATCAATATATCAATGTTAAAGATTTATTAAAGTAATCTCCATTTTTTGAATATAGATCAAATTATGGCTAAATTTGGGTTAATAACATTAAAAATAAAATTATGTCATTTGAATTACCACAACTAGGATATGCTTACGATGCATTAGAGCCGACTATTGATGCAAGAACTATGGAAATACACCATACAAAGCACCACCAAGCATATATTGACAACTTAAATAACGCAATTAAAGGAACTGAGCTAGAAGGAAAAACTATCGAAGAAATTTGCCAGACCGGAACAGATAAACCAGCAGTAAGAAACAATGGGGGAGGACACTTCAACCACTCTTTATTCTGGGAAATCTTAACTCCAGGTGGAAGCAATGAGCCTGTAGGAAATGTAAAAGCTGCTATCGAAGCTTACGGAGGTCTTGAAAAATTCAAAACTGATTTTTCTGATGCTGCTAAAACAAGATTCGGTTCAGGATGGGCTTGGTTGGTAAAAAATGCTGACGGTTCCGTTTCTGTTTCTTCTACTCCAAACCAAGATAATCCTTTGATGCCTGTTGCAGATGTAAAAGGAACTCCAGTTTTAGGACTTGACGTTTGGGAACACGCTTATTACTTAAACTACCAAAACAGAAGACCTGACTATGTAGCAGCGTTTTTCTCTGTTGTAAACTGGGACAAAGTTGAGGAATTATTCAACAAATAATTGTTGATTATCTATAAGACAAAAGGTTCAGAATTATTTCTGAACCTTTTTTGTTGAATTGAATTGTAATGTATTATTTAACAATAATCTTTTTAGTAACTATTTTATTGTTAATATTAATATTTAATAAATATGTCGCTTTAGGCAAATTTTGTACATTGATTTGAGTAGAGTTTCCTTTTAAAATATTTTTTCCTGACATATCGTATAATTCCCAAGAAATTAGTTTTTCATTTCCGGAAGTGATGTTAGTGTAATTTGAAGTTGGGTTCGGATAAATTTTCACGTCTGATATTACAGAAGCTTTTACCTCTTTGAAATAACTGTTTGATGGAGAACTATATTTTGTAAGACTTTCAATGATCCTATCACATGGACCAATATAAGCACGAAATAAGCTTCCCTCCGTAGCTTTTACATAAAAGCCATCATTCAATATAACATCTGTACCAGCTTTATAATTTACAATTAAACCATTATTAATTACAGAAGATGCTGTAATATGCTGTCCTGCCTGGAAGTCCTGGGATGATGTAACAGGAGCAGTAATATCTAAGTTATCGGGACAAGGATTTACACTTCCTAAACTTGGAATTAATTGAGGAAATGAAAAGCCATTTACTGTGCCTGTCACAGAAGTAATCATTGTTAGTGGATTTGTTGAAGGATTCCATATGGTCGGATTGTTGATTACCAGCCATTTATAGCTATAATAAACATTGTTAATAGTACTTCCAAATGAAACAGGAAAATATTGGGGATCTTGTACACTTGCTTGACCTTTACTATTTTGAATCATATAGATTTTCCCATTTGTTGCTCTTTGTAAAGCTCCAGTTGCTCCATTAAATTCTAAAGGGTACTCATATTCTGAGGGTAGTAAGTTATTGTATCCTCTTAAAGCTCCTGTAGATATGTTATACATAGCAAGACCGGATTTCACAATGCCGCAACAAAGAATGCTTCCGGATATTGTAAAATAAATAATATTACTGTCAGGCGAAAATTCTGCGCTGTTAGGCATAAATGCAACATCAGTATATTGACTGATTTGGTTACTCGGAATAATATTTATCTGATTGCTAACAATCCCTGTTGTATTACTAAAATCAGAAAGAAATACACCACCAGTAGTGTTTATATTTGCTCTAGTAAGAAGTTTTTTACTATCTGGAGAGATTTTGATGAAAGAACCATATCTTGCAGAGCTTGACACTGGGGTTGTATTTAAACCAGTTGCATCTAATTTATAAGATAAAATATTTCCATCTTTAGCCGTTACAATCCAATAAGACTTACCATCACTCCCAAAAGTAAATGTTAATGCATTTGTTGTAGAATTATCATAACTAAATGGATCTACGGTTGGTGATGATGGGTTTGTAAATAGAATGTTATTTGAAGAAGTGACTTCTCCTAGGCCTCCTCCTAAAGACATATCAACAATAGCATATCTTAATCCATAATTAAAAACTGCATATCCAAAAGTATCTTGATCATTGGTAGTTCTATTTCCATTAATATAAAAAACATAATATTTTGTGTTTGAATTAGGAAGAGGAACTATGATTGAAGATTGATCTGAAGGGTTTCCCGTTGCGTTAAATGCTGGATTTAATGGACTTCCAAACAGATGATCTCCACCAGTCATGACTTGATTATTTTTATTGTAAATCTTATATCCATTACAATAAAAAAGTAGTTCTCCAGTATTTTTATCACTGATAACTGAAGCACCATATCTTATATTAGGACTTAGATTTGTGGTATGTGTAAAACCTGTAGATGAACTGGTAGTGAAAAGCCATTTATTATTTCCAAATAACCAATTGTCATTTTCATGTTGGGCAAAGAGAAAATTAATTCCAAGACTTAAAATGATTGATAATATGTAAATTTTTGTTTTCATGAATTAATTTTTTGTTTTAGAATTATTTTCAAGCTTTTCTATTCTTTTCTGTTGTTCTTTGATTAGCTTGTTCTGTTCAATTGTATAAAGAGTAAGTTCTTCAATTTTTTGTAGAAGCTTAATTTGAAATTCTCCCACATTTACTCCTTCTTTTTCCATTTCTTTAGCAGAAGCAATTTCAGGTAGATGTTTTTTTTCCTTGATATGTTTTTCTACTTCTTCTAGTTTTGGAAGATCATAATCCTTCTCAAAAACAAAATCTGCTGTAGGAGTAAGAGTTACCTTTATTTCTTTGGCTTCTAGTTTGGCATCAATTTTTACGTTGTCAGAGAATGAGGACTTTCCGTTTACATCTAACTTGTACTGTGGGGTTGTGGTTCCAATTCCCACATTCCCTGCACCATCTATTCTTATTCTCTCATTAGATGAAGTGAAAAAACTTAAACCAAAATAACCGGATAGGGTAACTCCACGACCATCATTAGAAGTTCCTGTAGGATATGCTTCTAAAAGTGACATTCCATAATTTGCAATTCCGTTTGTATTATCAGTAGTAATAAATCCAATTCTTCTAGTTGTGTTGGAAGGATAGCTCCAACCTGTAGAATTAATATCCCCTTCAACATGTAACCTGGTCGCAGGTGTTGAAATTCCGATTCCTACATTACCATCTCCTTTTATTATAAAAGGGGTGCTTCCTCCTCCAATATCTCTCACTCTAAGAAAGTGACTTGCTTGAGCGTTTGCAGTGTTTGAAAATGATTGAACGTCTATTGTGAATGGATCTATTAAACTGGAACTTGCTGTTTGATAGATGTGAAGTTTGGCTTCTGGATTTGCTATTCCAATACCAATATTTGTATTTCCAGAGGAAGTTGAAAGAGCGGTTCCATTTGGAATATATATTTGTGCTGATAATAGGGAGGTAGCAAAAATAGATAAGGATAAAATTTTGTTTTTCATGGATTATTTTTTATTAATTTTAGATTCTAGTTCTTTTATTTTATTATTTTGTTCAAGTGTATATAGAGTAAGTTTTTCTATTCTTTCTTGTTGTTCTTTATTTAATTTGTTTTGTTCAATAGTATAAAGAGTCAGCTCCTCAATTTTTTGAAGAAGCTTAATTTGAAATTCCCCCACATTCACTCCTTCTTTTTTCATTTCATTAGCAGAAGCAATTTCAGGTAGATGTTTTTTCTCCTTGATATGTTTTTCTACTTCTTCTAGTTTTGGAAGATCATAGCTCTCTTCAAAAACAAAGTCTGCAGTTGGAGTGAGTGTTACCTTTATTTCTTTGGCTTCGAATTTTCCTTGCGCCATGGCATTTCCATTTTCACCATTAATAATAAAAGCTTTATCCCATTCCCAATTGCTATAATCGGTATCATTAGCACTCCTAAATGCTATGTGTAACGTTTTTCGCCCGTCATCGGGAGTGTGGAATCTCCAAGAATTTGATCCTGAGCTAATTATGTCACTGAAAATTGCATGTCCGGCAACTTCTAATGTTGACTTAGGATCATTTGTGCCTATTCCTATATTACTCGAAGTGGGATTAACAGTTGTTCCAATTGTGCTGCCTGCCGGTGTATAAATTTGTGCTGATGCCACTGTACATGTAAATATGGCCACTGCTAAAATTTGCTTTTTCATAATTTAAAAGATTAGTTTTTATTAATTCTAGATTCTAGTTGTTGTATTTTTTTATTTTGCTGAAGAGTTTGTAAATTGAATTCTTCAATTCTTTTTTGTTGTTCTTTGATTAATTTATTTTGTTCAATCGTATAAAGAGTTAACTCTTCAATTTTTTGAAGAAGCTTAATTTGAAATTCTCCCACATTCACTCCTTCTTTTTTCATTTCATTAGCAGAAGCAATTTCAGGTAGATGTTTTTTCTCTTTAATATGTTTTTCTACTTCTTCTAGTTTTGGAAGATCATAGCTTTCTTCAAAAACAAAGTCTGCGGTTGGAGTAAGGGTTACCTTTATTTCTTTGGCTTCGAATTTTCCTTGTAAAGAAGCATTGCCATTGGTGGAAAGATAAAATTTGGGAGTTGATTCTCCTGCTGTAAACATTCTTATACCTTTGAAGCCTGCCATCCATAATTCAGCTCCATTTAATACTGCAGGTGTTAAAAATCCATATTGAGGTACTGATACGGGTGTTGTTATAGATGAAACATCTGAAGATGTTACAGTAAACCGTGTGTCATCTTGAAAACTGATTGATGAAGATCCTATAGTATAAATATCGCCATTTACAGTAAGTTTTCTTGTTGCATTTTCAATACCTACTCCTACATTCCCATTGGAGGGATTAGTTGTTGCTCCATTTATTCCACCTGTCGGAGTGTAAATTTGAGAGGATAATACTGTAGAGGCAAGAATAGCCAAAAATAAAATTTGCTTTTTCATGAGTTGATTCGTTATTAGTTGGAATTGAAAAATATTCAATCCTGTGTGAATAACAAATCTAATCAAAATTTTGAACGCTTGTTTAAATAATCTATGAATTTTACTTTACGGTATTTAAGCGCGTAAAAATTATTAATCTAATATTTATCTTAAAAAAACTATGCAGATTGATCTTTATTTACATAAAAAAAGCACTCAAAATGAGTGCTTAAGTTGTATTTATTTTTTTACGTGTTCTCTTTGAACTATTGAAACAGCAGGGAAGTGATCACTGTATCCTCCTGTAAATCGGTCTCCGTCCCAAGAACGTAGCGGATATCCTTTCCACTGTCCTTCTTTATTGATTAAATAAGGTGGAGCATAAATTTCTGCTTTATATATAGAATAAGAAGGAGTTATTTTTTCTGTAGTATATAAATTCTTAGAAACAATAATCTGGTCAAATAAGTTAGGAGCGTCTCTGTAAGCAAGAGAGGCAACCCCTGCTTTATATAATTTATACATCAAATTGTAGTAAGGATACTTATCCGAAAGTTCGCTTGGGTCTCCTACTGCATTTAGATATTTTTTCAAACTCGGGCTTACTGGGTCGTCATTGTAATCTCCCATTGAGAATAGTTTTATACCTGGGTTTTCCGCAGTTACTTTATCCATTTCATTTTTTAAAGTGGTAGCAGCTGCATTTCTTTTTGCCTGAGAAATAGCTTCTCCTCCTCTTCTTGATGGCCAGTGATTCATGAAAATCCCAACTTTTTCACCATCCAATAGTCCTATAGCCACTACAATATCTCTGGTATATTCTCTTTTTCCGTTTTCATCAAAATTTTTGATCTCTTTTTTATAAGAATTAAGGACGGAAAATCTTGCTTTCTGGTAAATGATAGCTACATCAATTCCTCTGGCATCATAAGAGTTGAAGTGCACAATGCCATAGTTGCTTTTTGCTAAAGCAGGTTGTTTGATTAAATCTTCAATTACCTGTCTGTTTTCTACTTCGATAAGTCCGCAAATTGCAGGATTGTCATTAGTATATTGTCTTCCTAGCTCAGAAATTACTTTTGCTTCGTTAGCCAATTTCTGATTATAAAACTTGGTTCCCCATCTTTTGGGACTGTTAGCTGTAAAATCATCTGCTAAAATTTGCTTACGGATTACCTTTTTACCAATTAAAAGATCATCACTCCATTCTCCTTTATAATCTTCAGTAGTTTCTAAAAATTTTAAAGAGTCTAATGGTACGCTTCTGTGGAATGCAGGGTTAGAAACAGCAAGAGTTCCGTTGATATAATCAGCGGAAGGAATCGTGTCCCAAAGGTTTTCAACATTCAAAAAACCAATAGCGGCTCTTTTTACTTGTTTCTGCTGAGAGAACGTAAATCCAAAACAAAAAACGGCAATAACGATTAAATATTTTTTCATATTCTTAGTATTTTCAAAAAAATGAGGGGGTAAAATTACTAATTTTATATAAGAAAAAAGATTAAAAAAAATTAATACACGTTTTTTTATAATTAATTGTAAAAAGGTGATATTTTTAGGATAATAATCACACGTTAAGAAAAATTAATAGAATAAATTAGTAAAAATGTTTGAGTTAATGAAAATAGTTCTAAATTTGTTGCCCCTTAATAAAAGAAGGAGTTTAAAAAAGTTTATATATGATTAAAAAACTATCCCTAATCTCTTTGTTTACTTTATTGCCTGCATCTTACTATTTTGCACAAACTACTGTTTTTGCATATGTTAAGGATCAGGAAGGTAAGCCTCTGGAGAGAGCAGAAGTGGATCTTGCACAGTCTGTAAATGATGTAACTGTGGATAAAATTGGATATTTCCAGTTTGTAGATCTAAAGCCGGGTCATTATCTTATTACAGTTACGAAGCCAAACTTTGAATCTAAAATTCTTGAGTTTGATGTAACTGCTGATGAGAAAAGAAAGAATCTAGGTGTTATTACACTTAGTAACAGTGGAGGATCAGATGCAGGAGTAGTGGTTGTAGATGATTCTGCAAGTGATACTGAAGACGGAGGTTCTGCAATGCAGCCTACAGTGGGTCTTTTAAGTTCAGGAAGAGATGCATTCCAAAATGTATCTGCTTTTGAATTAGGAGCATACTGGTTCAGACCAAGAGGTGTAGACAACAGATTTGAGGATGTGTTTTTCAATGGTGTTCCGATGTCTAAAAATGATGACGGAAGAATCGACTTCAGCAACTGGGGTGGTTTGAACGACGTTACCAGATATCCTTACGAAAACGTAGATAATATTACCCCTTCGGAATACACTTTCGGTAACCTTGGTGGTGTTGTTTATTATAATACCAGAGCTTCCAGCTATAGAAAACAAACTTCATTAGCGTATTCATTTACGAACAGAAGTTATTTACATAGAGCATTGGCAACTTATTCTTCAGGTCTGTCTAAAAAAGGATGGGCATTCACTTTCTCAGGAAGCAGAAGATGGGGAGATAATGCAATTATTGATGGAGTTTATCAGGATGCTTATGCATATTTCGGATCTATCGAGAAGCAATTCAGCGATAGACACTCGATCAACCTTACAGGTTTCGGTTCTCCTACCTATAGAGCATCAAACTCTCCGAATACTCAGGAAGTATATGATATTATGGGTAAAAATTATAACTCATATTGGGGATGGCAAGACGGAGAAAAGAGAAACTCAAGAATCAGAAATGTATTTGAGCCGATATTTATGTTAACTGATTATTTGAAAATCGGTAAAAACTCTAACTGGACAAATACTCTTTCTTATCAGTTCGGAAGCGATGCAAGAAGCCGATTAGATTGGTTCCACGCAGCTGACCCGAATCCTACTTACTACAGAAAACTTCCGGGATATGGTCTTTTAACTGAAGAAGAATTCAAAGCTCAGTCTCAAATCGACTGGAATTCTTTATACAGTGCCAACCGTCTTAATCTTAAAAATCCTGATGGAACAGATAGAGGAGCTGTTTATTCAGTCGTAGAAGATGTTAACAAAGATCAGACTTTCAATTTCGCGTCTCACTTTGATACAAGATTAAAAGATAACTGGAAATTGAATATCAACTTCAACTATCAAAATTTAAAATCTGATAACTTCAGAAGAGTAAAAGATTTGTTAGGTGCAAACTTTGCTTACAATCAGAACGCTTTTGACGGAGATGTTAGCTATAATATTGATGATCCTAATGTACAGGCAAAAGAAGGAGACAGAACTCAGTACTCTTATCTTTTGAATAAAAACCATTATTCATTGAACCTTTCATCTGAGGTTGATTTTGCAAAATGGAATGTAGTGGCTTCTATTTTCTCTTCTTATTCAGAATCTTACAGAGAAGGAAATTACAGAAGTTATAGATTCCAAAATAACTCTAAAGGGAAAAGCGCGGTGTATGATGCTTTAGATGCAGGTATTAAAGCAAAAATCACGTACAAGATCGATGGAAAGAACTTTATTGTTTATGATGGAGCTTATTTCAGTTTAGCACCAACATTTAATGAAATTTATATCAACCCGAGAACTGTAGATTTCTTAACTCCAGGTGTTAGAAACCAAGTGATCAACTCAAACGATTTGAGCTATATCATGAGAGGTCAGATCTTGAAATTGAGAATTTCAGGATTCTTAACCACAATCAGCAACGCTACAGAAATTGCCAGATACTATGCCGATGTACAAAGTGGTTCAGGAACTTCTTTGAGTACTTTGGTAAACGAAGCAATGAGCAATGTAAACAAAAGATACATAGGAGCAGAGCTTGGTTTTGATGTGAAAATTCTTCCTACATTGAACGCAACTGGTGCTGCAAGTGTTGGAGAATACAAATACACAAGTGATGCTGATATTGCTACATTTGATGATATCAACCGTTTCAGAGGAGAAGAATTCTGGAAAGGAAAAGCACAGATTAAAAATTATAAAGTTGCGGGAACACCTCAAAAAGCATTCTCTTTCGGCTTAAAATATAACTCTCCAAAATACTGGTGGGTTGGAGCGTCTGCTAACTATTTGATGGATCAGTATGTTGATATTTCTGCATTGAATAAAACACCTTACTTCTATACAGATGCAGGAGGAGATCGTATTGAAGCAGCTACTCCGGATACTGTTTCGAAACTTACAGCTCAACAGAAGTTTGATGATCAGTTTATGTTAAATGCTAATGCAGGAAAATCTTTCGTGTTTGGTAAATACAGAATGGGAATCAGTGTTTCTGTAAACAATATCCTAAACAACAGAAATTATGTAACCGGAGGTTTTGAACAAGGAAGAAACGTAAACTTTGATGATGCACTTGCTGATTCTCAAAGAGCAAGACCTTACTTTGGACCAAAACTTTGGTATGACAAAGGAATCACTTTCTTTACTAACGTGTATTTAAGATTCTAATAAAATATTATGAAAAAATATAATTCAATTCTAAAATATATTTTTGTTGTTATTACGGCCTTACTTATTACAGGTTGTGTACATGATGACAAATATGATGCTCCTAATCTTGATGATTATCAGTGTAGAAACGCAAGTTATTATGAAAATTCGGCTAATGGATTTACAAAATGGACGTTGCATGATTTAAAACTAAAAACTCAGAGTCAGACTTTTACAGATAATGCTTATGTTGAAGGATATGTATCTTCAACTGACGAGACCGGGAATATCTATAAAACAATCTATATTCAGGATGATCCTACCAATCCTACAGAAGGATTAACGGTAAGTGTGGATATGGTAAGTTCATATACAAAGTTCCCTCAAGGTTCTAAAGTATATATCGAGCTGAAAGGTCTTGCTGTTACTACTTACGGAAGTGTAGTACAATTAGGAATGATTACTGATGCCGGAACAAGAATTCCTGAAAAATATGTTCCTTCTCATATCTTTAGAGATTGCAGCGTAAAAGCGACTATTGTTCCTAAAGTAATGACATTTGCTCAAATGGTTACTGCTAATGATAAATACATCGGATGTCTTATCCAGGTAAACAATGCAGAATTTGATGCCAAGGCTTTATGTATGAATTATGCTCCGGATGCTACAACAGTAGACAGAGTGATCAGAGATAACAGTACTACAACTACAAGAATTGTAAGAAACAGTGGATATGCTTCTTTTGCAAATCAGATCATGCCTTCAGGAAATGGTAAATTCGTAGGGATCTACAGCAAATATAACTCTACATACCAATTATACATTAACAGAGTTACAGATCTTGATATGAAGAGTTTCCCTCGTCTAGACGGAATCACTGCAGATCCTTGCCAGTTCAACAGTACTGGTCTTACTCAAAAAACAATTGCTGAGGTAAAACAGCTTTATACATCTGGTAACTGGAATCAGATTACAGGAGATTTCTATGTGAAAGCTCAGGTAACAGCAAATGACGAAACAGGTAACTTATACAAATATGTTTACATTGAAGATGCTACAGGAGGTATTAGATTTAATATTAATAAAACAAGCCTTTATCAGGATAACCGTTTCAGAGTAGGAAAAGATATTTATATCAAATTAAAAAATCTTTATGTAAGCAATGTAAGCGGAGAAATCCAGTTAGGAGGTTTATATAATAGTGGTACAGCTTTCGGAGGGATTGAAGAAGTTGATATTTACAAAAGCGTTTTTGACGGAAATGCTCCGGTAAGAAATGTATCATCTACAGAAAGAACAATTTCTCAGCTTACCAATGCAGATGTAGGAAGATGGATCAAGTTAAAAGGAGTACAGTTTATAGATGCAGATCTATATAAGCCTTATGCTTCCGGAGCAACTACCAACAGAACATTGATCGACTGTACAGGAAAAACAATCGTTTTAAGAACCAGTAATTTTGCAACATTTGCAGGAAAAGATATTGACGGAGGAAAAGGAGATGTTTATGCAATTGTAAGTGCATTCAATGGTACTTATCAGCTTTGGATTCCTTATCAGATCAATGCGGATTTAAATAATCCAAGATGTGACGGATCAGTATATACACCATTGGCAACAATTTATGGAGATGATTTCTCTTCAGGCTTCGCAAATTGGACTACAGTAAGTGTAACAGGAGCAGAAGTATGGACTATTTCTAACCAAGGAAATTCAGGAAATAACTATGCGATGATGAATGGGTATGCTTCCGGAAATAAAGCAAACGAAGATTGGTTGATTTCTAAAGAAGTAAGCCTAGTAGGAAAAACTAAAGCGTTTGTTTCTTTCACAACAGACGTAAGATATGCAGGAAATGCTCTACAAGTGTATGCAACGGATAACTATTCAGGAAATCCTTCTACCACTACATGGACATTGCTTCCGGCAACATTGGATACAAACACGGCTGCTTTTGGTGACTGGGCAAGTTCTGGAAATGTAAATTTAAGTGCTTTCTTAGGTAAAAACGTAAGAATCGCCTTTAAATACACTTCTACGACTTCTGCAGCAGCAACTTGGGAAGTAGACGACTTCAAGATCAAAGGTCAATAATAAATAGCCTTAAAAATAAAAAACGGTAACTCTTTTGAGTTACCGTTTTTTTATATTAATTAGCACAATTATATCTTGATTGAAATAAAATATGAGAAATGATTCCAGAACGATATCGGCTTATTTTGTAATTCTTGGGTTATCTATTATTGCATTCAAATACCTGTATATAGGAGGTCCGAAAATCGGGATATTAAAACATACTAAATATACTGTAGGAAAAATATCCTCACAGTTCTATAAATCAGGGTATGATTACATATTCGTATGGAATGATGACCGAAGAGATGGCCATCAGAATGGTGCTTTTATTCCCGGGCACAAATATTTGGTCGCTTATGATTCAACCAATGTTAAGAACGGATTTTTAATACTGGATAGATTTGATGTCACAGATTCTCTCGAAAAACATCGGATTTTTGGTGAATATGGATTGTATTGGGAAGGATGGTCGCTGCAAAAGATACCATTTCAGTACGATAAGAGCGATATTCAGTTTGAAGTAAAGGAAATACTTAATAAGCACAGATAAAATAAAAGTGTAGTTTTTTCAAGATCTCAGTATTTAGAAAAGACTACACTATTTTTTGTTTAAAAATCAACTTCATTCACTTCTTTTCCTCTTTGGAAATTCATGTTTTTTTGTTTTCCTTTATAAGCAATCGTAACAAGATTTATTTGCTTAGGAAAAGCGCTTAGAAGGATTGTATTTTTTATTTTTAAGGTATTGATATCTGAAACTCCTCCGGTCTCAAAATACACCCATACAGTTTCTCCACTTACCTGACTTCCTGTAAAAGTTATTGTTTTGGGAGCACCATTGACATACACATCAAAATTATTATTCACATATCTTTTTACTTCTGCCTCAAATCCTGCGGTATTAGGATTTATTTTAATGGCATCTGAAATATGATTCGTATTCATCTTTGTGGTAAACTTCAATGTCTTGCTTCCGTCAATATAATCCACTTTTGTCATTGAAGAGAAAAAGTCTACATACATAAAACTCATTAACACAAAAAATGTTAAAATTCCTGATATATATAAAAATTTTTTCATCTTAATTAATAGATTTATAACCATCCTTTTTTTGTATAAGTCACAAATAATATGCCAATTAAAAATTTACGTTCACAGAATACTTATCGTAGAAAGCTTTAATATGCGCTACCGCTTCATCAGCGGTATCTACCACCCTGTAAAGATCCAGATCACCCTCAGAAATCATTCCTTCTTTCAAAAGTGTTGCTTTGAACCAGTCTAATAATCCGCCCCAAAATTCAGAACCAACCAATACAATCGGGAATCTCCCAATTTTTTTTGTTTGAATCAGAGTTAAAGCTTCCGTAAGTTCATCCAAAGTACCAAATCCGCCTGGCATTACAACAAATCCCTGAGAATATTTAACGAACATTACCTTTCTTACAAAAAAGTAATCGAAATTCATTGAGTAAGATTTATTGATATAAGGATTGAAATGCTGTTCAAAAGGAAGATCTATATTTAATCCGATAGAATTCCCATTTGCATTGAAAGCTCCTTTATTTCCTGCCTCCATAATTCCAGGGCCACCTCCTGTGATAATTCCGAAACCTATTTTTGTGATTTTTTCGGCGATCTCTACCGCCATTTGATAATATTTGGTTTCAGGCTTCAGTCTTGCAGAACCAAATATAGAAACACAAGGGCCTATTTTAGCCAGTTTTTCGTAACCATCTACAAATTCTGCCATTACTTTAAAGACCATCCAGCTGTCTTTGGTAATGATTTCATCCCATTTTTTTTGCTTTAAACTATTATGTAGCTTTGTTTCGTTTATATCAAATTCCGGATTTACCAGACTTTCGTCTCTTTCATTCATTTCCATAGCGACTATTTAAAATGTTTCTCGGCTTCTATTACGGATTCTGGTCTTCCCACATCTATCAAAATGCTGTCATGCACAAAACCATGTATATGCTCGGTATGCATTAGATCCAAATATTCTTCCATCACAGAAAACTTGCCGGTTCTTTTTATTTTATCAAAAATACTTGGGTTGATGCAATGAACACCACTAAAAGCTAGTGCTTTAAACCCTTTATTAAATTCAGCGAGCCTTTGTTCTCCGGTTTGTACATTGAGCCATCCCCTTAATACCAAATCATCATTAAAAAGCAGTTTCCTGGAACTGTCTCGATCTGAAACTGCTAAAGTAGCAAAATCTTTTATCTTTTTATGATAGCTTACCAATGTATCAATATTTATATCGGTTAAAATATCAGCATTCATGATCAGGAAGTCTTCTCCGTGATCTAAAAATCTTCTTGCAAAAACTAATCCG
Organism: Chryseobacterium tagetis; assembly: GCF_016735585.2. GTDB lineage: Bacteria > Bacteroidota > Bacteroidia > Flavobacteriales > Weeksellaceae > Chryseobacterium > Chryseobacterium tagetis. The sequence goes on along the minus strand of NZ_JAERSE020000002.1, from coordinate 315,496 downwards.
CCTCCGGTTTCTAATAATTCTTCAGACTCATCAGAAATTTCAATACTGCAGCCGAAATTATCATTCGTTTTAAGAAAATCAACGATCTGATTTCCAAAATGATGGATGTTGATGACAAAATCCTGTATCCCAAAACTTTTAAGATACCTGATATTTCTTTCCAAAAGAGGAATTCCGTTCACCTTTGCCAAAGCTTTCGGATGATGATCGGTGAATGGTTTTAGTCTTGTTCCTTTTCCTGCTGCAAAAATGAGAGCTTTCATTATTTATAATTGATAGGTGATGAATGATGATTGATAAATATAAATAGTTTTAGTAATCATTTATAAATTATCGGTTATCATTTATGAATTAAGATGGTGCTGTTCGTCGTGGTGAAGGCTGATCTCAACTTTTTCACCATATTTTTGTTCAATAAAGTGAGCGATCTTTATTGCCGAATAAACGGATCTGTGCTGTCCTCCAGTACATCCGAAATTGATTTGTAAGTTTTCAAAACCACGCTCTATATAATTGTCGATATTAATAGAAACAAGTGATTTTACTAATTCTAAAAACTTAGGCATTTCAGTATTGGTCTCAAGATATTCCTGAACACCGATGTCGTTTCCTGTCTGGCTTTTATACTCTTCGATTCTTCCTGGATTCAGAATTCCGCGGCAGTCAAAAGTAAAGCCGCCACCATTTCCGGAATGATCTGTTGGGATTCCTCCTTTTTTGTATGAAAAACTGTGGATGTCTATATGTAACATAGTATTGTATATTTATTGTATAATTGATATTTAATAAAATTTTTACCATTAAGGAATTAAGATTATTAAGAATTATTCTGGTAAAAGATTAAAGTATCCATTGACAAGAGGTTTCATAGATTTTGTTATATTTTCTGTGAAAAAGTTGATTAATAAGCCTTGAGGTTTTTCCAAAATTTTCATGTAAGTCAATAATTGTGCTTGATGAACAGGGAGCAATTCATTCACTGTTTTTAGTTCTACAACAACCAAGTCATTAGCTAATAAATCAACACGAAGATTTGTCTCTAGTAATAGGGTGTCATAAATTATGGGGGTACAAATCTGCTGTTTTATGCTATAACCATTGCGTTTTAATTCAAATTTTAAACATTCTTCGTAAATACTTTCCAATAAACCAGGCCCAAGATTTTTATGAACTTTTATTGCAAATCCTGCAATTTCGTATGATAATTGTGTCACATATTTTTTTGTATACATACTTTTAATTTCACTATAAAAAGCTTAATAATCTTAATGCCTTAATGGTTAATTAATTATTTTAAAATCTCTTTAATTTTAGCTTGGGTTTTCTCAGAGCTCAATTGTACAATCACTTTTTTTAGTTCCGGATACTCCGCAATATTATTCCAATTTTCAGCAAATCCGGTGATGTTTTCAATCCCTTTTTCAATGCTTGCAATGAAATGTTGCTTTCTCTGAATAAGCCCTCTGAAACCGTAGGCTCCCAAAACTTGTAAAAATCTCATCAACTGAATAGGCTGTACCGATCTTTTTAGTTGAATTTGAGTGTCATCATTTTCAAACAGATGAATATAAAAATCAAGCATTTCACTTTTAAAATCTTCGGGAAAGTTGGCTTTTGCCTGAAATAGAAAAGAAATCACATCATACATCAAAGGCCCCTGCATGGCAGACTGATAATCAATAAATGAAACATTACCGGCATCATTTACCATAATATTTCTTGCCTGGAAATCTCTTATCATGATTCCTTTTGGCTCCAGACTTTCAATAAGTGAAGCAATTTTCTTGAATTCTTTTAAAAGAGTAGATTTATGATATTCAAGCTCAAGAACATCTGCAACAAAATTTTTAAAATAATATAAATCGTGAGTTACTGGTAACTCATCATATTTTTCATATTCAAACGTTTTGCTGTAATCTATTTTGTTTTGTGTCTGAATTTGTAATTGATAAAGCTTTTCTAAAGTCTGCCGTACAAGAGATTTTACACGTTCAGATAAGCCTTCTTCAGCTATTATTTCAGAAAGTGTATTTTCTCCTAAAAATTCCTGAACGTATATTTTTCTATTTTCAGAAATAGTAAAAATAGTTGGCGTATTCAGATGTAAAGCTGAAAAAATCTCGGAGTAATAAAAAAAACTTTCATTCTCCTGAATATTTTCGTTGTAAGTGATAATGTACTTTTGGTGATCAGATTGAGCCCAGAAATTTACCCTTGAAGAGCCGCTTTGCGCCAAGGATACGAATTCAGAAGATTTTTTGCCAAGATAATTTTCAAAAAATTGTTTTGCTTTTTCAGAAATCATAATATGAAACAAATATACTAAATTACAGTCTAATTTTTATCTTTGCAATATGCTAAAGGATTTCAAACCGGTATTAAGCATTTTATTGCGTTTCATCATCATTTATCTGGTGTTGCTATTCGCTTATCAGTTCTATCTGAATAGTTTTAAAGAGACTGGGCTTGATCCTTTCTCACGAATGATTGCTGAACAGGTAAGGCTTGTTCAGAATGTTTTGGGCTATCCTACGATGTTGTATGATGATGTGAAAGCAGAGCAGGTCTGGTTTCATGTAAAAGGAAATTATGTGACAAGAATGGTGGAAGGCTGCAACGCTGTTTCTGTAATGATCTTGTTTGTTTCTTTTATTTTCGCATTCTATAAAGGGGCTAAAACCTTTGTTTTTGTAATTGTAGGACTGCTTATTTTGTATGTAATGAATGTTTTAAGGATCACAGGACTCAATATTGTAGTGACTGATCATCCTAATTACAGCAAAATGGCGCACGATTATGTATTTCCTGCAGTTATTTATGGGACAGTGGTTCTTCTTTGGTTGGTGTGGATTAAATGTTTTGCCTTAAAAAATGAAAATTCTTAGTTGGTTTTTGGTTATAGTAGGGATTTTTGGTCTTGTAAGCGTAAGAATGCTTGAAGACAAATTATTCTATGATCCTTTTCTCAATTATTTTCATGAAGCTGTTAAAAATATAGACTTTCCTTCTTTTGAGTGGGGAAAATTAATCTTAGGGCATTTTTTCAGGTTTATTCTGAATCTTTTATTCTCTTGTTTAATTATTCAGTGTCTGTTTAAAAACAAGGAATGGACAGTTCAGGGAGCGATTTTAATTACGATAATTTTTGCTATTACTTTTCCGATTTATCTGTATTGTATTTATGATAAATTTGAAATCGGCTATCTTTTCTCTTTTTATATGAGACGTTTTGTAATTCAGCCTTTGGTTTTACTGTTGATCGTTCCGTTGTTTTATTACAGAAAGCAAATGTTGCTGAAAAACTGATTATTCAACTGTGTGTTTTTCAACACGGGGCACATTTTCCGGCGTCCATTCGACTCTTTTTACGAAATCTTTTTCACGAACTGGGCAATCCATAATTTGACAAACGGGGCAGGAGACAGGTCTGCAATCATCCATATGGAAATTAAACTCTACACTTCGTTTTGTATTTTGAGCTAGAAGAATAATTACCTTCTCCATTTCACTATGGGCTTCACGAAGGCTGTAATACCATGGAAGTGTAATGTGTGCATCAATATGAAGAGAGGCTCCGAATTGCTGGATTTTCATATTGTGAACGTCTATCCATTCTATTCTTCTGTTTTCTTCAAGTAAAGCAATAATCTGGTTAAGTAAATCCGGGTCCTGTTCGTCCATAATTCCACTTAAAGACTTTCGGACAATCTTGTATCCCACAAAAATAATATAAGCTCCAAAAATAAGTGCTACTACGGAGTCTATCCAGTAGATTTTTGTAAAATAAACCACGATTAAACTGACCACAACTCCAAGTGTTGTAACGGTATCGGATTGTAAGTGCTTTCCTGATGAGATAAGAACCAGAGAATTTTCATTTTCTCCTTTTTTGATGGAAATATATCCTAATAGGTAATTGATAATTGCTGTTGCGGCAATGATGAATATTCCCCAATCCAGTTTATTTAATACCTTTCCTGCAATTAGACTGTTGATTCCTTCGTAGATGATGATCACTCCTGCAATGGCAATAAGGGCGCCTTCAATACCTGAAGTAACGAACTCTACTTTTCCGTGTCCGTAGGGATGGTCTTCATCTTTTGGTTTGGCGGCAAGGTATAAAGAATAGAGTCCCATAAAAGCACTGATGATGTTGACAATGCTTTCCATTGCATCAGAAAAAACAGCATCTGATTTAGTGAGTTTCCAAGCAACGATTTTCCCAATAAAAAGAATAATGCCAAAAACTGCGATGAGTTTTTGAAAGCCTATTTTATCTTTATTTGTAGTCTTCTGAACGTTCATAGGTTTGATAAAAAAAAGAATCTCAATTTTGAGACTCTTTTTATGTTTGTTAGTTTAAACTAAGTTGTTTGCTACAAGGTATTCTGCGATTTGTACTGCATTGGTAGCGGCTCCTTTTCGCAGATTGTCTGCCACAATCCAGAGATTCAGGGTCTTTGGCTGTGATAGATCTCGCCTTATTCTTCCGACGAAAACTTCGTCTTTCCCTTCGGAGTACAGCGGCATCGGATATTCGTTGTTTTTTACATTATCCATTACCACAACTCCCGGGGTTTCAGATAAGATTTTTCTTACTTCATCGAGGTCAAATTCATTTTCAAATTCGATGTTTACACTTTCTGAGTGTCCTCCCTGTACAGGAACTCTCACTGCAGTTGCCGTTAAATTAAATGTGTCATCCCCTAAGATTTTCTTAGGTTCTTTCATTAATTTAATTTCTTCTTTAGTGTAATCATCATCTGCAAAAACGTCACAGTGTGGAAGTGCATTTTTGAAAATCTGATAAGGATATACTTTTGCAACTGAATCGTTTCCGCTGATTTCGCCATTTAATTGGTCTACAGCTGCTTTACCTGTTCCTGTTACAGACTGGTACGTTGAAACGATTACTCTTTTTAAATCATATTTTTTGTTCAAAGGTCCTAAAACCATTACCAACTGAATGGTAGAACAGTTCGGATTTGCAATGATTTTGTCTTCTTTCGTCAATACATCTGCATTGATTTCGGGAACGACCAGCTTCTTATCGGGATCCATTCTCCATGCTGAAGAATTGTCGATAACTGTTGTTCCTGCTTCTGCGAAAAGTGGAGCAAATTCAAGAGAAGTACCACCGCCTGCAGAGAAGATTGCAATCTCCGGTTTAGCAGCTATAGCGTCTTTCATGCTTACAATCGTAAATTCCTCCTGTTTATACTTCACCTTCTTACCTACAGATTTTTCGGATGCTACCGGAATTAGTTCGGTGATAGGGAAGTTTCTTTCTTCCAGAACTTTAAGCATAACTTGTCCAACCATTCCTGTTGAACCTACTACAGCTACTTTCATTGATTTAATTAATAATTTTTGTTAATATATTTATGCCCCAAAGACTCTTGTCCAAGGGAACGCGAATGCAAATAAGCCTACCGCGATCAATCCCATGATGACAACTCCTAAAGAAATCGTATCATTAGATTTTACTTTTTTGTTGACAATCGTCATTAAAACTGCCGCGATCAACATTGAAAATGGATGTTCTACATACTGGAATCTTAAGGCTGTATTTTTCATTACTTCTCCCATATTAAGTCCTTTTGTAAAAGTAGTGATCAGCATAATGATTCCCAATAAAAATTGAACGTGGAAGAAAATCATTGTGAAAAGCGTCGTTTTCTTCAAAAATTTGTTCACTTTTCCGCTGAACCCAAACATAGTTGCTAAAAGAGCAATAACAAATAGTGCTACTAAAAGCAATTCCAAATACCCAAATCCTTTGTGGGCATTAAGTAAAATGTTGTAAAAATCCATATTTTGTTTTTTCTGTTTTTTCCGAGTACAAATATAACAAAAATCCCAGCTTATTGCTGGGATTTAGTATTTTAAAATCTAAGATTATCTTAGAAGTTGAATGATAGGTTTGCTGCCCATGTTCTTCCGAATCCGAAAAGTACGCGGTTTGAAGGATCTATACCTTTGTATAATGTAGCCTGGTAAGCTTCATACTGAGCTGCTGTTGTAAATTGATCACTAGTCTTCGTAAATACGTTTGTTGACGCATCAGAAATATAAGTAGTATCGAACAAGTTATAAACGTTAGCTCCAATTGTAAAGTACTGGTTGTTATCTCTTAATCTAATTTTATAAGATACCCCAACATCAAATAGGTTGAAATCAGGCAACTTCATTACTCCTTTTTGTTGTGCAGCTTCGTTAGAGAATGTTGCAATATCAATTGAAGAATAAAGTTTTCCTACATATCTCCAAGTACTAAATATACTAAGGTCTTTTACTGGTTTTACAGTTGCTCCTAATGATGCTGTCATTTGAGGAATACTGTTGTTACTTGTTCCTCCAACTTTTACTTTATCTAAATAAAGAGTAGTAGAAGTAGAAGTTCCCGCTAAAGTAAGCGGGTTGTTGTTGTCGTCAAACGCAGCTCCTGTAGCATTCCCTTTATAGTAGTAATCTCCCCAAGAGAACATCCCTTGAATTTCTAAGAAATTAAGAGGCTTGTAAACTGCATCTACTTCAACTCCTTGGTGGATTTCAGTAATGCCACTGATTTCCGCATATCCTGTAGTTGTTGAGTTGTCAGGTAAAGTAAACGTTTGATTTGTTCTTCTTAACCATCTGTCTCCCCATGAAGTTCTATAGATATTAACGTTAGCGCTAAGTTTTGGAGATCTGAAACCATAACCGATTTCAGCAGAGAAAATTTTCTCATTCGTCAATGTAGGGTTTACTACTTGGAAGTTACTTGGGTAAACAGAATTAAAGAATGGCTGTTTGCTATAGTATCCAACATTTGCGAAAACGTTATGGTTTTCATTGATGTTGTAGTTAGCTCCTCCTTTAATGTTATATCCAAATAAATTTTTAAAACCTGTTTTCGTATTAACAACTTGCCCTTGTTGCTTAGTTACACCATCTTGGATGAAGTTGTCAATTCTTTGGTATCCTTGGTTAGAAACTGATCCTTGTAGGAATGCAGATAAATTATTTTTAGAATATTCAACCTGACCAAATCCACTATACCAAATAACTTCACCGTCGTTGCTATATCCAATTTGATCTTGAATTGGAGCCGTTTTTCCTCCAAATGGATTCCAAGTTAATTTTTGATAATCGTAAGTATTGCTAACAACATTAGCAGCAATATTTTTGTTAGTATTATCCTTATATCCAGAAGCTCCATACAAATCTGAAACAACTTGATAGTGGTATCCATAATAGTATCTGTCATCTGTACCTACCGAGAAGTTCCAGTTATCATTTATCTTGTGCTGGAAGTTTGCTAATACACCATACCAGTTGTGAGAGTTAATACTAGATCTACGAACTAAAGTACTTCCCGCAGCTGCAGTATTTACATTGACAGCAGCGTTGGCTGCAAAAATAGCATCATAGTCAAAGTGTCCTTGAGCATCATAGAAACTAGTGATTCCTTTTCCACCAACTCTACCAATTTCTCCTGTTCCACCACCTCTACCATTAGACATGTATGCAACTGTACTTAATTTTGACTTGTCGTTAATATTCCAGTCCCAGTTAAACATCATTACTGGCTTAGAATAATAGTTAGCTCTGTTTGCTAACGCTACTTTATTTCCACTTGCATCTGTATAATATCCATAGTCAGAGTTATATTGTCTGTATGGAGATCCATCATGATCTGGATTATAATTGATGTAGTTTTGAATTGTCGGAGAATATGTTCTCTGGTTGTGCCATTGAGGGGCAGAAGTTATTGTAAATTGAAAATTATGCTTTTTGTTTGGCTCCCAACCTAATGCAAAATAATAAGCATAAGATTCATAATCTGTATTTTCAATATAAGTGCTACCAGCTTGTCTGCTCATTAAGAATGAAGAAGACCATCCTTTATCAGATTTACCTGTATTGTATGCAAAAGATGTTTTAAAATAATCATTGTTACCAACTCCTAATCTAACAATTCCACCTCTTTTCATGTCAGCGGATTTTGTTAAAAAGTTCATTGTACCTCCAACAGAAGCAATAGCTAATTTTGAAGAACCAAGTCCTCTTTGTACCTGCATTGTGCTTGTAACATCAGCTAAACCTGTCCAGTTTGAAAAATAAACCGTTCCGCCTTCCATATCATTTACAGGCATCCCGTTTACCATTACGGCAATGTTTCTTGATTCAAATCCACGCATCGTGATCTGAGAATCTCCAAATCCACCACCACCTTTTGTGGCATATACAGATGGAGTTGTGTTCAGTAATTCAACAAGCTCTTGGTTTCCTTGTCTTTCAAGAATCTGTGCAGCTTTAATTGTAGATACTGCAACTGGTGTCTTTCTATCTTTAGCGATATCTGTAACACCTCTTAAAATTACCTCTTCAATATCTTTAGACCTTGTTTTAGCAGAGTCTTGAGTTTGTTGAGCGTAATAAACACTAGCTGTAGATAATGTAATTATCGCAGTTAGCATCGATTTGTTGATTAATTTCATAATCGTAGTAATAGTTAGATTTAAATTTTATGCAAAAATCGGTATTTTTTTTTTAACTATTATTAACTAACTATTAATTTTTGCTCAATCTTGAAAATTGTTATTTGATTGATTTACAGATATTTGAATTTTATGCAACGCATAATATGAAAAAAATCATATTGTTTAATTATTAAAAAAGTGACTTTTTTTTTGTTAAAAATTCAATGCTATTTCACTGCTTTGAGACTCAAATCCATATTGTGAGCAGAGTGGGTAAGGGCACCAACTGAAATATAAGTGACTCCGGTAGAAGCGATTTCTTTAAGTTGTTCACGGGTGATGCCACCAGATGCTTCTGATTCGCATGAGCCGTTGATAAGTTGTACTGCCTGTTTCATTGTTGAGACATCCATATTATCAAGCATAATTCTGTCAACTTTTGCGTTGATCGCTTCCTGAACTTCTTCAAGGTTTCTGGTTTCAACTTCTATTTTTAATTTCTTTTTATTTTTTTTGATGTATTCTTTAGCCATTTTTACGGCATTCGTAATGCTTCCATTATAATCAATGTGATTATCTTTCAACATGATCATATCGTAAAGACCATATCTGTGGTTCGTTCCGCCGCCAATAGCAACCGCCCATTTCTCGCAAACTCTGAAATTGGGAGTGGTTTTTCTTGTATCTAAAAGTTTAGTTTTTGTTCCCACTAATCGGGAATCCCAGTCGTGAGTAAGGGTGGCAATTCCGCTCATTCTCTGCATGCAGTTCAGAACCAGTCTTTCCGTAGAAAGGATAGATTGGGCGCTTCCCGTTACAATAAAAGCAACTTCACCAACTTTTACGGGATCACCGTCTTTTACGAAAGTTTCAACTTTTAAGTTTTTATCGAAAGTTTTAAAAATAATTTCAGCCAATTCAACTCCTGCAAGAATGCCGTTCTGTTTTACCAAAAGCTTAGCTTTTTGTTCTAGATCTTTAGGAATTGTAGAAAGAGTAGAGTGGTCTCCGTCCTGAATGTCTTCTTCTAAAGCATTCTTGATGAATTGTTTTAAAACTTTATCTGTAACGTATGCTGGTCTTTTCATAGGGTTGATTTTAGTAATAATATGACGCTTTTGTTCCGAATAGAAGATCATGAATTATAAAAAGTAAAATTACTTCATTTTCTTCAGCTTTTATTTTTTCGAACTCTATTTTATTTTTTATCCGGATGTTTTCCTGATTGGTAGCCGTAAATTCGATTACAGCTTTACCATCATCTCTTTTGGGATCAGGTTGATAGAGAGTGTATTTCCAATTAAAATCTTCAAAATAATATGCCTGACCATGAAAAAAGAATTTATCTCTGTCAAATTCCAGGATTGGATATTGATGGTTGGTAATATAATAAAAAGTTAAGGGCAGTTTATTGTCGTTAATAATCTCATCCAGATCAAATTTATTTTTTCCAAAATAATAAGGCTTTCCTAATTGGATAATGTTGCATAGTAAATTTAAAGGAAGCGGATATTTTGCATTTAGAATAATAGTTTTTTTGAAATGATTGAATAGGTCTTTCTCAAAAAATATAGCGGCAAAGATAATGACTCCTCCGAAAATTTCTCCCCAATGATTCCTGCTTTCAAAACCGAAAAAAAGAAACAGGATTATCAGAGAAATAACAGCAATCATTGATATTCTTAAAAAATATAAGAGATCGATGATTTTCAATATTCTCAAGCTGAATATTTCCATGAGCCGCTTACCTTACAATTTCTTTACACTAAATCCTTGTTATAAAATGCTCCTTTATTTTCTGTCATCTCCATAGATTGTATAATGATAAGGTGAGCGACAGTGGTTAGATTTCTTAATTCCGATAACTGTGGTGAAAGAATAGAGTAGTGGTAAATTTCGTTCACGGCAGCAGCGATTTCCTGATGTTTTTGCAAGGCCATATTCAGACGGCGGTTGCTTCTTACGATTCCTACCAAATCGCTCATCATTTCCTGTAATTGTTTTCTCAGATAAGATACGATTACCATTTCATCCATGATTTTCATGCCTTCTTCATTCCATTCCGGAACCGCTTTTAAATCATCAAAATTAAAATTATTCTCCTTTAAAAGATCAACCGTTTTCATTGCAGCATTATGTCCAAAAACCAAACCTTCTAATAATGAATTTGAAGCGAGTCTGTTCGCTCCGTGAAGTCCGGAATTTGTGCATTCTCCAACTGCAAATAGGTTTCTGATTGAAGATTGACCGTCTCTGTCTACCTCAATTCCGCCCATCAGGTAATGGCAAGCCGGCACAACTGGAATGAGTTGGGTAAAAGGATCGATTCCTTCACTTTTGCATTTTTTGTAAATATTCGGGAAATGTTCTAAGAATTTTTCATGATCCATTTCTTTGCAATCTAAGCCAACAAATTCATCCCCGGTGATTTTCATCTCGGCATCAATAGCTCTTGCAACAATGTCTCTTGAGGCTAATTCTTCACGCTCATCGTATTTTTGCATGAATTTTTCGCCTCTTTTTGTTCTTAATTTTGCGCCATCTCCACGTACGGCTTCGGAAATTAAGAACAACATTCCATCCATTTTGCTGTACAAAGCTGTTGGATGAAACTGATAGTACTGCATATTGGAAACCTTTCCTTTTGCTCTTGCCACAAAAGCGATTCCGTCTCCTGTTGCGATGGTTGGATTGGTAGTGTTTTTGTAAACATGACCAGCTCCTCCTGTGGCAACCAATGTTATTTTTGAAGTGATTTTTTTTATTTGTTTAGATTTTTCATCTAAAATATAAGCCCCGTAGCAATGAATGTCGCCTTCGTTGAGTTCTTTTCCGGGAACGTGGTGCTGAGTAATGATATCGATTACGTAATGATGATCGAGAATTTCAATATTCGAGCTGTTTTTTGCTGTTTGCAATAAAGCTCTTTCGATTTCAAAACCAGTAATGTCTTTATGATGAACGATTCTGTTTTCGGTGTGGCCGCCTTCTCTTCCTAATGCAAATTCGCCATTTTTCATATCGAAATTTGCGCCCCATTCTACGATTTCTTTGAATCTTGTCGGTGCTTCTTTCACAACCATTTCTACCACATCGCGTTTGTTTTCTCCGTCTCCGGCGCGCATCGTGTCTTCAATATGTTTGTCGAAATTATCGTTTTTAGAATCCGTAACTACTGCAAGACCGCCTTGTGCATATTTGGTGTTGCTTTCGTCTTCGTCAGATTTTGTTACGATGATTATTTTGGTGTCAGGAAACTGCTCAGAAACCTTTATGGCATAAGAAAGTCCCGAGATTCCGGAACCGATTATTAATACATCCGCTTTTATCATATCCTTAGTTTAAGACAATCGTCTAAATAATTAAATAAATTTAAACAATTTTTCGTTTGGTTTTCTTACTTTTTTCATGTGTTGGAAATGATCTTCTTCCGAACGGTAGCCCAATGCGAGGGTGACGGTTACTTTTTCGGTTTCAGGATTGATTTCTAAAATTTCTTCTATGAGATCCTGGCGAAAACCTTCCATAGGACAGGTGTCTATATTTTCAATAGCTGCAGCATACATTAAGTTGGCCAATACGATATAAGACTGTTTTTCTGCCCAATTGAAAATTTCATCTTGCGTTTTTTGATTAATATGTTGATTGATGCTGTTTTTAAAAAGATCCAGTGTATTCAGCGGTGTTTCTCTTACTTTGGAAATGTGTCTGAAATATCCGTTGATATAATTGTCATCCACAATTTTTTTTGAAATAATCACAATTAAATGAGAACACGTGGAAATCTGAGATGGGTTATAAAATGCCGGAATTAATTTTTGCTTCATATTCTCACTTCCTACTACAAGGATTTCGTAAGGCTGAAGACCGAGAGAGCTTGCCGATAATTTTCCCGACTCAAGAATATTATGTAATGTTTCTTGAGGGATAATTTCGGAGTTAAATTTTTTCACAGAATATCTTCTGCTTAAAGCCTCTAAATAATTCATCTTACAAATTTAATAATTGAAGGCGAGAAAACGGATTTTAAAAGGCAAAAAATAAGGATTACTTCTATCTGAAATAATCCTTATTTAATAATATAGTGAATGGTTATTATTCTCTATTTTTCACAAGTATCCATCCTGAATATTTGAAAGGAGTACTTTTTTTGTCATTTTCATTCCATGTTACAGAGTACCAGTAGCTTCCTGTTGGAACTCTTCTTCCAAGGGTTGTTCCGTTCCATTTGTAATTGTTGGATTTGTCACCTTGGTGAATTTTTGCTCCATATCTGTCAAATACACTGAAGACAAGATTTTGTTTGCCAGCTAATGCTGAATAATCAATCACATCGTTTACTCCGTCTCCATTTGGTGTAATTACATTGATCAGATTAGGAACAACAACACCTATTACTACGGGTTCGCAATCGTAGGCATCTTTTACATATACCGTATTGTCACCTCTAGGAACGTTGTTGAAAACATTGGAATCCTGCCAGCTGATATTATCCATAGAGTATTTATAGGGAGCAGTTCCTCCATTCACATATACCGTAACAGTATTGGTAGCAATCTCAATGCTTGAAACTACAGGCTGTTCAGAAGGGTATACTTTTACGGTTTGCGTAGTCCAGCATTCCCCTGTTTTTAATTGAACCCAGTATGTACCAACTGTAACGTCAGATATAGATTGTGTTGTAGCACCTGTGCTCCATTTATATCCGTCAAAGTTTGCTCCGGCATCTAATGTTGTTTTATCTTCGAAACAAATGATCTTATCTTTTAATACAGTCGAGTAAGTAGGAGGGAATACTTCTAAAGTGATCTTAGCGATTTCAGAACATTCATAGATATTCGTTACTGTTACATATACTACGCCGTTTGGTGCGATATACTGATCCGGATTTAAAATTTCGTTTGTTCCGTTTTGAGCATCAGTCAATGAAGGGTAATATTTTTTAGTAACACCAGATACAGTGGTGATTGGTGCGGTTGTAAGATTGAAAAGTCCGGTTGCCACATTTTCAGGACGGAAACAGGATCTTAGTGTAGCATTGTTTACGGTTACTACTGGTGCAACGTTTAAAACGACTTTCGCATCGTTATTATCACATAATACCGATGTAGGATCCTTTATCACTACAGAAATATTTGTTGTTGCACTATACTGGAAATGCGTAGGATTTGCTATAGGAGTTCCACTTCCTGTAATATAATACGCAAAAGTATAGTTAGCCGGAGTAGCTGTAAACTGTGAATTCAAAGAGGTTAAGTCAATAGTAGAAGTACCCGTAGAATCTGGACAGATAGTCTTGGTAACTGTAGTTGCTAATAATGGAATTTTATCAACATATACTTTTACATTTTTAATAGAATGTCTTTCTCTTGCTCCTCCTGTAGAAGCTGAAAATCCAAAATATCCCACTGTCATTGCCGCTGCAGCACCTGCCGGAGCAAAAGACTGGTTACAGATAACCACCCCGTCCAGCGTTATTTTTACAATCCAGCTTGCGGGAGCATTTGGATCTACCTGACCTGTTACTTCAACGTGTTTATAGGTAGATCCTCTGAAGTTTTGAGTAGGGTTAAGATCCGGTGAATGGAATGAACTTCCTGGAGTATTGAAATACTCGACATTATTGCTGTCTGTTGTATTGGCTACTTGTCCGTATGCGACATGTATTTTACTCATTTGAGCTGTAGTCGTATTATTATAAGTATCAAAACCAACAATAAACCCAACTGCATTTTGAGATACCCCGATTCCGGAACCTAATACACTTGCAATAGGTGGATTAGCCAGATACCAGAATGCGATACCGTCACCATTGTAACTTTGAGGGGAATCCATTCTGAAGTCAAATTCCACTCTCCATTTGTCACAATATTTTAAGTTGATAGGCTCATTCAGTCTTATAGATCCCGACTGGTCATTAAGGTCGGGGGTAAGCTGGATGAAATCTGTATTGACTACGGTAGGAGCAACCATTGTCCAACCTGTTGTGCTTACAGGGTTTCCTGAAAGCTGATACGTTTGTGCAGATATTTTTAGTGGGATTATTGAAAGGAAGGCTAAAAAGCCAAAAAGTAGAATTTTTTTCATGTCCTGAATACTATATATTGTTTTGGGGAATTTTTAAATTGTTTCGAGAATAAAAGAGGGCACCTGCATAGAAGCGCCCCCTAATCCTAATTCATTTATTCTCTATTTTTCACCAATACCCATCCGCTATACTTCGTTTGCGTATTGTTTTTATCATTTTCGTTCCAAGAAATGGTATACCAGTACGTTCCTGTAGTGATCTTTTTGCCACCTGAAGTTCCGTCCCATTTATAGTTTCTTGTTTTATCTGCCTCAAATTTTTTGTTGCCATATCTGTCATATACTACAAAATTCAGATTTTTCTTATACGCTAATGCACTGTAGTCTATGAAATCATTGATGTTATCTCCGTTTGGAGTGATCGCATTGATCAGATTCGGAACCGTTACCTGTATCTGAATAGGCTCACAATTGTAAACATCTTTTACAAAAATTTTATTTTCTCCTCTTGGAAGTCCTGTAAAAATATTTGAATCCTGCCATTTGATACCATCTAAAGAGTATTGATACGGAGCAAGTCCTCCGGATACATTTACCGTAATTGTATTATTGGTAATGTCTAAGCTTGTAATTACAGGATCTGCAGCGGCATTCACCTTTACAATTTGTTTAGTGATACAGTTTCCTGTTTTCAGTTTTACCCAGTAGATTCCTACAGGTACATTCTGAATAGATTGAGTGGTTTCTCCAGTACTCCATTCGTAGCTTGCAAATCCAGATCCTGCATCTAATGTTGTCTTATCATCAATACAAATGGTCTTATCTTTAAGCACTGAAGAAGTTACTGGCGCTATTACGTTTAATCGTATTTTCTTAATAATGTAACAAGAATTCACACCTGTTATTCTTACATAAACCTCTCCGTTTCCAGATACATACGCATTTGAATTTACAATTGCATTCGTATTGTCTAAAGCATCATTTAGAGTAACATAATATTTTTTTGTTATTCCAGCTTCGGTTGAAACATTTGCACTTCCTAAATTAAATGAAGCGGTAGTAGGGTTTTCTTCAATGAAACAAGATTGCAATGAAGCATCCGTAGAAACCGGTAAAGGAAGGAAGCTTAATGTAATTTCCGCATTTCCTGTACATCCTTGCGGAGTTGTAACTTTTACATATACTTTCCCAGGAACAGAAACGTATGCGTTGGGAGTTGTGATTTCGTTTACATTTGCCGTTAAGTCAGCTAACGTTCTGTAATATTTTTTTACGACACCGGCTACAGCGGTTACAGGTGCATTATTTAAGTTGAATGTAGCTGTAGTTGCATTATTGTTGTTACATTCACTTAATGTGACATTGTTTGCTGTAAATGGAGATAAATTAAGCTGTATCTTTCCATCCGGATTATCACAGAGAATGGCTGAATTATCTTTTACAATTACATTGACCGTCGTATTGGCATTGAATTGAAAGTTAGTCGGGTTGGTAACTGTTGTTCCGTTAGCTATATAAGTAAAAGTATAGTTACTAGGTGTTGTTACAAACTGGCTGTTATAAGATGTTAGATTGGTTGTTGCAAAACCTGTGGTTGGGTTAGGGCAAAACGTATCGGTAACGGTAGTTTTGTTCAAAGCCACTTTATCCATGTAGACTTTTACATTTTTAATAGAATGTCTGGATCTTGCGCCTCCTGTAGAAGCAGAAAACCCAAAATATCCTACTGTCATTGCAGCGGCTGCACCAGCCGGAGCGAAAGATTGATTACAGATTACGACTCCGTCAAGCAGAATTTTCACAATCCAGTTTGCAGGATTCGCAGGATCTACTTGGCTGCTAACTTCTACGTGTTTATAGGTTGTTCCCTGGAACGGTTGAGTTGAGTTAAGATCTGCTGAGTGAAAAGAACTTCCGGGAGTATTGAAAAATTCTACATTATTGGTATCTGTTGTATTTTGTACCAATCCGTAAGCAACATGTACTTTACTCATTCCTGAGCTTCCCGTAGAATTGTTAAAAGTGTCAAAACCTACAATGAAACCTACGGCATTTTGAGAAACTCCAATTCCGGAACCTAATACACTTGCTATTGGTGGATTTGCCAAATACCAAAACGCAATACCATCTCCATTATAAGTTTGATTCGAATCCATTCTGAAGTCGAATTCTACCCTCCATTTGTCACAATATTTTAAGTTGATAGGGTCGTTTAGTCGTATAGAACCTGACTGGTTATTGGTGTCAGGAGTAAGCTGTACAAAATCTGTATTTACAACAGCGGGGGAGACTAATGTCCAACCAGTAGTATTTACCGGGTTTCCTGCCAGTTGATACGTCTGAGAGAGGAGTTTTCCGGAAATACAAAATAAGATTATCGATAAGAAAGATAATAAAATTTTATTCATTTAAGAGGAGATTTAGTTAAACGTGTAAATATATTAAATCTTGTTGATATAATACATAATTTCTGTTAATTTTGTCTTAAATGCTATTTATTTATCAATAAATCACAAAACGAGAAAGGAAAAATGAACTGGTTTTTATTTTGAATTAGTTTAAATAAAATTAGAAAAGAGTGTTGTTTTCAAGGTTTTCAAAATAGGTGTCGATCTCAAGAGAATTAGAATTGGCTGCAGCCACAGCAAGCTTGTCGCACAGCTCATTTTCGAAATGGCCGGCATGGCCTTTTACCCAGTGCATCTTGGGTTGGTGAAGGTTGTAAAGTTCGATGAATCTTTTCCAGAGATCAGGATTTTTTACGTTTTTCCAGCCTCTTTTTATCCATCCTGTAATCCAATTCTGATTCACTGCATCAGCTACGTACTTGCTGTCAGTATATACATGAATATCGTTTTCGGAAGATTTTAATTTTTCTAGTGCAGTAATAACGGCCAGAAGTTCCATTCTGTTATTGGTGGTTTTTCTAAAGCCTTTGGAGAATGTTTTCTGGTATTTTTTTTCCGGAACACGCATGAGAATTCCATATCCTCCTTTTCCGGGATTTCCGCTGCAAGCTCCGTCAGTGTATATTTCGATTCTCAAATGTTATAATCTAAATCTTAAAAAGGAAAATCATCGTCATCATCAAAATCATTCATAGAAGATCCTGAAACCTGAGAACTATTTGGAAGATCAAACGCTGCTCCAGGTTGAATTGTCGTTTTAATTTTGTCAAAACCGCTTGGTTCATTTTGTCCAAATCCTCCATTGCCACCATCAAAAGCGGCTTCAACATCTCCGAATTTAGCAAAATGTTTCAGGAAGGATAATCTTACATCGGCAGTAGCACCATTTCTGTGTTTTGCGATGATAAGTTCTGCCTGGTTTTCTGTTGAGGTTTCCTGTCCTTCTTCATCATTATCCCAAACCGTGATTTTATAATATTCCGGTCTGAAGATGAAAGATACAATATCCGCATCCTGCTCAATTGCTCCGGATTCCCTCAAGTCAGAAAGCTGAGGTCGTTTTCCCGGACGGGTTTCCACACTTCGCGATAGCTGGGAAAGTGCGATTACCGGGACATTTAATTCTTTTGCAATCGCTTTCAATGAACGTGAAATCATAGAGATCTCCTGTTCACGGTTTCCTGTTCCTTTTCCACCACCACCTGCGGTCATTAGCTGAAGGTAGTCGACCATGATCAGTCTTACCCCGTGCTGCATTACCAGTCTTCGGCATTTTGCACGGAAATCGAATATGGAAAGTGAAGGAGTTTCGTCAATATATAAAGGAGCATTTTCCAATTCTGATACATTGGAAAACAATCGTTGCCATTCTTCATCATCTAAGGTTCCTTTTCTCAGTTTTTCTGAAGAAATTCTTGTTTCAGATGCAATCATCCTCGTGATAAGCTGTACAGATGCCATCTCGAGAGAGAAAAGAGCCATCGGAATTTTATGTCCTACCGCAATATTTCTTGCCATAGAAAGAAGGAAGGCTGTTTTTCCCATAGCGGGACGCGCTGCAATGATAATAAGGTCAGAATTTTGCCAACCTCCTGTTTCTTTATCCACATCTCTGAATCCTGAAGGAACTCCGGAAAGCCCTTCTTTATCCTTCAAAGATTTGATGGTATCAATCGCTTGTTTTACTAAAGAGTTTGCAGTATCGAATCCTTTTTTGATGGTTCCGTTTGTAATTTCAAAGAATGATTGTTCAGCTTTGTCCAGAAGTTCAAAAACATCGGTAGACTCTTTATAAGATGAATCAATAACGTTTGCGGAAACGTTAATGAGACTTCGTAAAATATATTTTTCAAGAATAACACGAACATGATATTCAATGTGGGCAGATGAGCTTACTCCCATCGTAAGATCAATAATGTAATGATCTCCTCCTGCCTGGCTCAGTTTATCTTCTTTTTTAAGATCCTGAATAACGGTCATCAAGTCAACCGGATGGTTGCCTTCATAAAGTTTTAAAATGGTAGAAAAAATAACCTGATGTCTCGGATCATAAAAAACTTCAGGGGTAAGAAGATCGATCGAATGATCCAGTCCTTTTTTATCAATTAAAAAAGTACCGATAATCAATTTTTCAAAATCTACTGCATTAGGAGGCATTTTTCCATCCGCAATTGACAGCTCTTTCGCAAAGTTTCCGTGGGTAAGAGATGATAGTGTTTCTTTCTGCGCCATAATATGCAAAGATAGTTTTTTTGAAAAGCAATTAAAAAATAGTAATCAAGATTTTGATGTTGATAAGTTTAAGATGTTAGTACTGAAAGGCTTTTTTTTGGTGCATAAAAAAATCACTCTTGTTAGGAGTGATTTTTTATTATTAAAAATTTAATTTATTTATTCTCTGTTTTTCACCAATACCCATCCGCTGTATTTGGTTTGAGTATTGTTTTTGTCATTTTCATTCCAAGAAATAGAATACCAGTATGTTCCTGTAAGGATTTTCTTTCCGGAAGCTGTTCCATCCCATTTGTAATCTCTGATTTTGCCAGCTTCGTAAAGCTTGTTACCATATCTGTCATACACAATGAATACGAGGTTTTTCTTGTAGGCTAAAGCACTGTAATCTATGTAGTCATTTACATTATCTCCGTTTGGTGTAATTGCATTCAGTAAATTCGGAACAGTTACCTGAACTTCAACCGGATTACAGTCGTATGAATCCTTTACATAAATTTTATTTTCCCCTCTTGGAAGTCCTGTAAATACATTAGAATCTTGCCAGTTAACACCATCGATAGAATATTTATAAGGTGCAGTTCCTCCGTTTGCTGTTACGGTAATTGTATTATTTGTAATATCTATATTGCTTACTACAGGTTGATTAGAAGGGTATATGTTTACTTTTTGAAGAGTGAAACATTTTCCGGTTTGTAATTTTACCCAATATGCTCCTACGGCCACTCCTTGTATAGTTTGAGTAGTAGCTCCCGTACTCCATTCGTAGCTTACAAATCCAGGGCCTGCGTCTAGCGTAGTTCTGTCCTCCATACAAATTGTTTTATCTTTTAAAACTGTAGATTTTACAGGTGGTAAAACAATCAGCGTAAGTTTAGCAATGGAATAACACTGGTCTCCACTGTATACTCTTACATAGGCAACTCCACTAGTAGAAATGTAATTGGTAGGAGTGAAGATTTCATTAGTCCCGCTTAAAGCATTCGCTAAAGTTGCATAGAATTTTTTCGTAGGATTTGGAAGTGCTGATACATTTGCTGAGGTAAGATCAAATGAAGCTGTTGTGATATTGGTTTCAATAAAACAAGATTCAATTGTAGCATCATTTACTACAACAAGAGGATAGAATGCTAAAGTTATTTCTGCATTGGCACTACATCCGTCAGTAGTGGTTACTTTTACATATACTTTTTTCGGAGCAGAAGAGATATAGTTGGCAGGAGTTGTGATCTCATTCGTTCCCGCATTCAAGTCATTCAGAGTAGGGTAGTATTTTTTTGTACCAGTACCGGAATAAACGGCAGCAGTAGTTAGATTGAAAGATCCTGTACCTACATTGTTATTGTTACAGGCGTAGATGGTTGCATTGCTTGTCGTAATATTTCCCTGCTTAAATTTGAATTTTCCTGTTTGGAAACATCCGTTAATAGGATTGGTAGCATTGGCTGGATCTGTATATTTTAATCTGTAATAATATACGGTTACTGCATCTACCATAATAGGAGCTGTGATTGGATTCTGTCCTGTTATCGCATCATTACTGTTGGTGTGATAAGTAACGGTGAAGTTAGGGTTACCATTTAAAATTCCAGTGGTCAATGTGCTGAAATCGAATAGGGTAGGTAAAACGCATTTTAGAATTTCGTTAGGTGCTGCAGGGTCGGTAGCGTTAGGGACACCAGGTGTTACAAAAGGATGCGGAGTTAATGCTGGGTTATTGAACGCTGAAGTTAATGAAGCTGTTCCTCCCCAAGACATAGAGAATCCATTAGCAGAACTTAAAAAGTTGTCAACAAGTAAATAATAAGTTTCACCTGCTACAACATCCAGATAAGCACTAAAAGCTCCACTTGTTGCACTTCCTGTTAATGTAGTACTTAAACCGGTAGGTCCATCAGCTCCTGAATAATTACATCGGATAGGAGTTGTTGTGTAAATTGCACTACATGGGACGTTGGGGCCATATACTGCAAAATCATAATCATCCGTAAATACATTTGGATTAATTGTGAAAGTTAAAGTTCCTGAAGTAGCAACAGTAAATGAATACCACACAGAAAAGTGCTCACCTCCTTTCAAGCAAAGCTCTGAAGGAGCGGGATAAGGAATGTCCTGAGTATTTCCGGATCCTGAAGGAGTATATGAAATGTCAGAATTTCCGCAGACAGGTATAGATGAGACACAATCTGATTGTGAATAATATATTTGATAAAGAAATAAAATGGAAAAGAGTAGTAGTTTTTTCATTTTAAAAAAATTTTTAAGAATAAAATTAAAAAAGTAATGACAAATGTAAAAATATTTTGTCAAAAAAGAGGAATTTTGGGTTAAAATACTTAAAATGCTGAATTTTAAACAGCTTATATAAGCATTTAACCAAGCACAAATGCAGTAGTATTAATACTGCATTTTTCTTAATTTTGAATTTGTACTTCCTACTAATAAGGCAATTAGGATAGTCATGCTACCTCCAAATATTACAGAACGTACCACACCAAGAAGTTTTGCCATAAGACCGCTTTCAAACTGTCCCATTTCATTACTCGACATGATAAAGATAGAATTCACGCTCAAAACACGTCCGCGAATGTGATCCGGAGTTTTCAATTGTACAATGGTTCCTCTGATTACTACCGAGATTCCGTCAAGCATTCCACTCATCACAAGGAACATGAATGACAGCCAATAAAGTTTAGATAAACCAAATCCTACAATACATAAACCAAATCCGGCAACAACGACCAACAAGATTTTTCCTTGATTTTTTCTTAAAGGAACAATAGATAAGATCGTAATAATGCACATTGATCCTATGTCAGAAGCTGCGTTTAGAAGCCCGAAACCTTCAGCGCCTACTTTAAGAATATCTGTGGCAAATACAGGGATCATGGCAACAGCTCCACCAAAAAGAACGGCAAACATATCAAGACATAATGCCCCCAAAATTTCTTTGGTTTTGAAAATATAAGAAATTCCCTCTCTCATACTTTCTACAACATTTACAGATTCCTTTTTATACTCAGAATGTTGCTTTTTAAGTTGCCAGAAAAATAAAGATGCTAAAATAATTAAGCCAATAATCACAAGTAAGGTCCACTTTACCCCAAAAAAACCAATTAAAAATCCTCCGCATGCATGTCCGCATACAGAAGAAATAAGAAAAGTAGCCTGGTTTAGGGTAATGGCATGTGGAAGATTTTCTTTTTGTACAATCTTAGGAATCATGGAAGGAACAATGGGACCAATAAAAGCCCTTGCAATCCCTGTAAAAAAAATCACTGTATAAATAAAATAAGTGATTTGATGCCCTGTGAAATGCATTCTTACATTGAGAAAAGCAGGAACTAATAAAAGTCCGATCAAGAAAACATAAGCATAATTACAGATCAATAAAAGCTTTTTCTTCTCATTCATATCAATCACATGCCCTGCATAGAGTGCGCAACTTACTGCCGGAATTACTTCCGAAAGACCAATAAGACCAATTGAGAAAGGATCTTTGGTAAGCTGATATACCCACCATCCTAATAAAGTGGCAAGCATTCTGAATGCTAAAACAATAAAAAATCTTCCGGTAAGAAGATTCCTGAATTCAATATTTTGTAAAGTTTTTAGGGGGGTAAAAGAAATCATGCACAAAAATAGGCCTAAATATTCATTTAGGCCTATTGCTGTATGGTAATTCCAAATGATAAATCAAATATCATCTGAAAGATAAAATCTATTTTAGTTGTCTGCTTTTGAAGCACTGATTACCAAAGCCGCAACTCCTGCTGCACCAATTACTACGGCACCTGCTGTTGTTCTTGCTTTTCTGATGTCTCTTACAGCGGCTACGTTAGCTTTTGGGATGATAACTTCTGTACTGTCTTTTTTTCCTGCCGTACCAATAAGGTTGTTGCCATCTACATTACGGAATAATATTTTTTGATTTTTTGATCCATCTTTCATCATTACAGTATACATTCTTCCTGCTTCAAGATTAGAATAATTGTTTTTTGCAGTGTCATCGGTGTACTTAGTCGTCGCACAAGATGAAATTACAAATAAAGACGTCAGTAAAGATGATTTTAAAAGTACAGATGCTTTCATTATATTTTTTAGTTTTTCAAATTTATAATTTTTTTCGAATATACGTTTTCGGAATTGAAAAAATGTGTTTAAAGTTTGTAAATTTCCAATAAATCCGCAATTTTTCTATCATTGGCTAGTCTTGGGATTTTATTTTGTCCCCCAAGCTTACCCTGAGACTTTGCATATTCAGTAAACGCATTTTTGCTAAGTTTTGATATATGGAGTTTCTGAAGAATATTTCCGGAAATTAAATCATCATAATAAGTATTGCGTTTTCTGAGCTGATCATCAAGATCATTTTTAAAAGCTTCCAGATTCTCAGGTTCTTTTTCAAATTCAATAAACCACTCATGATAAGGAAGTCCTTCATTAGGGTTTACCTGTGGAGCCAAATGGAATTCAGTAATCTGCGCCGGAAATTTTTCTAAAGTTGCCTTGATTGCTTCTTCCACCTCAAATGCAATGACGTGCTCACCGAAAGCAGATGTGAAGTGTTTCGTTCTTCCGCTTACCAAAATTCTGTGCGGATTTTTATCAATAAATCGTACTACATCTCCAATGGAATAAGCCCACAATCCCGAATTTGTCGTTAGGATTAATGCATAATCTTTATTAAGCTCAACCTCTTTTAAAGACAATCTCTTAGCGTTGGGTTTTCCGTACTCTTCAAGAGGAATGAATTCATAGAAAATTCCGTGATGGGTCAAAAGCAATAAGCCTTCTTTAGTATAATCATCCTGAAATGCAAAAAAACCTTCCGAAGCAGGGAAAGTCTGAACGATATCCACTTCTCCACCCAGCAATTCCTCCATTTTATCACGGTAAGGTTCATAATTTACTCCTCCGGTTACGATTAATTGTAGATTGGGGAAGATCTGTTTGATTTTTTTGCCGTGCTTTTCAACCAGTTTTTCAAAATACATGATCAGCCAGGGTGGAATTCCGGAGATCAATGTCATATTTTCTTTTTCCGTTTCTTCAACAACCTTATCGACTTTTGCTTCCCAGTCTTCCATTATATTGGTTTCCCAGCTTGGCAGTCTGTTTTTCTGTAAATAATTCGGAATATGATGCGCTACAATACCAGAAAGTCTGCCGGTTTTTATTCCGAAGTTTTCTTCCAGTTCCGGGCTTCCCTGTAAAAAGATCATTTTTCCTTTTACAAAATCGGCATTGTTTTTTTTGGCGATGTAATGGAAAAGTGCACTTTGAGCTCCTTTGATCTGAAAAGGCATTCCTTCCTTAGAAATAGGAATGTATTTTGAGCCGGAGGTTGTTCCTGAAGTTTTTGCAAAATATTCCGGAGTTTCTGTCCATAAGATATTTGCCTGCCCTTTTTTTACCCTTTCGATATAAGGCTTAAGATCTTCGTAATCTGCAACCGGAACTCCTTCCTGAAAGTCTTTTACCGTTTTAATGTTTTCAAAATCATGCTCCCTTCCAAAAAGTGTTTTTTGGGCAGTATCCACGAGCGATAAAAGCAGTTTTTCTTGATCTTTTTCTGCATTTTTTTTGAATTCTTCAGCTTTTTGAACGTGCTTTTTAGCCCAAATTAACGCCGCATTTTTCTTTAGGAAGTTTAACATGGTTCAAATTTATAAATAACTGAAGAATTTGCAGGCATTTTAATAAATAATGCAATAAAAAAACCGATGAATGAGTGTACATCGGTTCTTCGAAATTTGATTATGAAAATAACAACTATGTGTTGAGTTTACTTGTTTTCTTTATACCTTTTGTCAGGAGTCCCATCTGCTTTAAGATGCTTGTTTTCTTTGTATCTTTTGTCCGGAGTTCCATCTTTCTTCATTTTTGCTGCTGTTGGAGCTGTGGCGGGTTTTGCAGTGGTAGCTGTTGTTGTTTTTGTAACAGGCTTAGCTGATTTTGCCTCTTTAGTGGCTGTTTTTGTTGTAGTTTGGGCAACATGATGTGTTGTAGTAGATGTTGCGGGAGTAGTTTGCTGTGCGGTGGCAAGTCCAAGTCCTAGAGCTAATGACATTGCGGTAAAAAATTTTTTCATAGTGATGATTTTGTTTGTTTTTCTTATTCAAAGTTATGCAAAAACTAAGCTAAAAAAATAGTTTTTATAAACTTAACTAAAGTTTAGTACAGATTAAAAAAATCTTAAACCTGTTGTTTCTGAAGTTAATACTGTAAACCCTCAGTAGGAACTGCAATTTAGAAATAACATATAAAAATAAAACCTGTGTTTTTCCAATAATAAGAAAAACACAGGTCAAACATATGTATGAATAGTTGGTTTATCGGGTGCAATTAGCAGTCCATGTTTTACCGTCTTTTATAAACAGAATCTTTAATTCATTATTATCAATTCTTATATAAGAGGTAGCACTAGATCCGATCATGACAAGGGTGTGATCTCCCTTCTGTTCAAATTCTACTCCGTTTAGATCGGGAATGCTGTCTGAGAAAGCAAAATTATATTTTGTTCCACTTGCAATTTTTGTTACAAAAACGCTTCCATTATTGGTGCTTATACTCGTAGATCCTCCATCGTTGTAAGAAATACTTCCTTTATAAGTTCCCGCAAAGAAGTCATTGTTCACCGGGTCGTCATCATTGCTGCATGATGAAACGGTCGTGACGACAAAAAATAAAAGCACAAAAGCTCCTAAGATTTTAATTAAATTTTTCATAATACTATTTCTTTAAGGTTTGGTAAGATTAAAATCCCAAACTGTATGCCGAAAAGGGTATTGATGAATGTTTTTAACACATCTTTAGTACGTATTATGATAAATTATAATTTTTTTATTATTTGACAGTTATCTTAAAATTTTTGATAAGATTACCCTGTATAGTTGTAATGTTTACCATATAATGGTCTGAAACTAGTTTATTTTGATATTAGCTTGCTTTCTGTATAGTGACTTAGACTAATTTGTTGTTTTTCATTATCTTTGCCATAGAAAACGATTTCAGAAAGTACTGAAATCGCTTTTGTCGTTTATACCCTATTTTTATGCAGTTAAAAACCATCAACGAAAAGTTTCTTCCGGACTTGCTTAAAAACGAATTTGGAAAGGAGATTTTTATTCAATTGGAAAACAATCAACATATTTCTGTGAAGGGAAATGCGGGATCTTCGGTTTCCATTTTTGTGGCTGAACTATTTCTTACACAGAAAAAACACATTCTGTATCTTGTTGATGATAAGGAAGATGCTTTGTATGCCAATACAGAAATGGAAGATTTGCTGGGAAAAGATAAAGTTTTATATTTCCCTGCGACACATCTAGAGCCGTATCAGATTGAAAAAACGCAGAATGCCAATTTGGTATTAAGGACAGAAGTGATCAATAAAATTACGTCCAGCAAATCTCCGAAAGTTATTGTGGCATATTCGGGAGCTTTGTCCGAGAAGGTTTTGAAAAAGGAAGATTTCAAAGCTATTTCCCATCATATTAAAGTTGGAGATCAGCTTGATTTTGATTTTGTGGATGAATTATTGAATCATTATAATTTCCAACAAGCAGATTTCGTTTCCGAACCGGGAGAATTTTCTGTAAGAGGGGGAATTGTTGATGTATTCTCGTTTTCTAATGAAAAACCTTATCGTATTACATTCTTCGGAAATGAAGTGGAAAGCATAAAAACGTTTGATATTGAAACACAGCTTTCCATAGAAAAAGTGAATGATTTTCAATTGGTCTCCAATATGAATTTTACGGTAACAGGAAGCAGGGTTTCATTACTTCAGTTATTGCCTAAAGAAAGTTTCGTAATTTCTAAAAACGGAATTGTTGGAATGCAGAAATTGAAAACATTCTACGAAAAATCGTTGGTGAAATATGATACTTTAAACAAAGATATTGCTCACAGATCACCACAGGAATTATTTATTTCAGATCAGGAATTTTTATTTGATTATAAAAAATTTAAAACGGTAGATTTCGGAAGTGTTTCCATTGAAGGGCTGATTGAATTGGCAGAAATGAAAATTGATCAGACTGCACAGCCTACTTTCCACAAAAATTTTGAATTATTAATTGAAGACCTTGAAGGAAAGCAAAATGTAGGTTTTGATACATGGATTTCTTTCTCAACAGAAAAGCAGAAAGAAAGATTAGAATCTATTTTTGAGGAACTGGAACATCAGCTTCCTTTTAAAAGCTTTAAATCTGAACTTCATGAAGGATTTGTAGATAATGATCATAAAATATTGGTGTATACGGATCATCAGATTTTCGATCGATATCAAAGGTATAAAGCCAAAAATACCTTTGCAAAATCAGAACAGTTGACATTGAAAGATTTGATGTCTTTGAAGATTGGAGATTATATTGCCCATATTGATCACGGAATCGGAAAATTCATGGGATTAGTGAAAGTGAATAATGACGGGAAAATTCAGGAATGTTTTAAACTGACTTATAAAAATGGAGATTTATTATATGTAAGTATCCATTCGCTTCATAAAATTTCAAAATATAACGGACCTGATGGAAAAGAAATTGTTTTAAGCAAATTAGGTTCTCCAACATGGAAATCTCTGAAACAGAAAACAAAAGCAAGGGTAAAACAACTTGCCTTTGATTTGATAAAACTATATGCTCAAAGAAAGTCTGCGAAAGGGTTTGCATTCACTCCCGATTCTTATTTACAAAATGAACTGGAAGCAAGTTTCCTTTACGAAGATACTCCAGATCAGGAAAAAGCAACCATTGACGTTAAAAATGATATGGAAGCCGATACGGTGATGGATCGTTTGGTGTGCGGGGATGTTGGGTTTGGTAAAACAGAAGTGGCAATTCGTGCAGCATTCAAAGCAGCTACGGATGGAAAACAGGTCGCAGTATTGGTTCCGACAACTATTTTGGCGTTTCAGCATTATAGAAGCTTTAAAGAAAGATTAAAAGATTTTCCTGTAAATGTGGCTTATGTCAATCGTTTCAGAACGGCAAAGCAAAAGTCTGAAACCTTGAATGCTTTAAAAGAAGGAAAGGTTGATATTATCATAGGAACGCATCAATTGGCAAGCAGTTCTGTGAAGTTTAAAGACTTAGGACTATTGATTATTGATGAAGAACATAAGTTTGGGGTTTCTGTAAAAGATAAATTAAAAACGCTGAAAACAGATGTTGATACTTTGACGTTAACAGCAACGCCAATTCCGAGAACCTTACAGTTTTCTTTGATGGCAGCTAGGGATTTATCGGTAATTAAAACTCCACCGCCAAACAGACAGCCTGTTGATACACAATTGATAGGTTTTAGTGAAGAAATTCTTCGTGATGCTGTTTCGTATGAATTACAGCGTGACGGACAGGTGTATTTTATCAATAACAGGATTGAAAACCTTAAAGATATTGCCGGATTAATTCAAAGGCTGGTTCCTGATGCAAGAGTAATTACCGGTCACGGACAAATGGAAGGAAAACAGTTGGAAAAGAACGTCCTTGATTTTATGGATGGGAAATATGACGTTCTGGTTTCTACAACGATTGTTGAAAGTGGAGTAGATGTTCCCAATGCGAATACGATCTTCATTAATGATGCTCAACGTTTCGGAATGGCAGATCTTCACCAGATGAGAGGCCGTGTAGGACGAAGCAACAGAAAAGCGTTTTGTTATCTGATTACACCACCTTATGATATGATGACTGCGGATGCGAGAAAACGTCTGGAAGCAATTGAGCAGTTTTCTGATTTGGGAAGTGGTTTCCAGATCGCGATGAAAGATTTGGAAATTCGTGGAGCC
The DNA here is from genome assembly GCF_016735585.2 of Chryseobacterium tagetis. Lineage (GTDB taxonomy): Bacteria > Bacteroidota > Bacteroidia > Flavobacteriales > Weeksellaceae > Chryseobacterium > Chryseobacterium tagetis. The sequence goes on along the minus strand of NZ_JAERSE020000002.1, from coordinate 286,568 downwards.
GGAGATTTACTTGGAGCAGAACAGAGCGGATTTATTAATGAGATGGGATTTGAGACCTATCAGAAGTTAATGCAGGAAGCGTTGGAAGAATTAAAAGATGACGAGGAATTTGAAAATCTTTTTGAAAATGAAGAAGACCGAAATAAGCTCTTTAAATCTACAAAAGACGTAAATATTGATACGGATCTGGAGCTGATGTTGCCGGATTGGTATATCTCAAATACGGAAGAAAGACTATTGCTTTATCAGAAACTTGCTGAAATAGATAGCGAAGAAAATTTATCAAAGTTTGAATCCGAATTGGTAGACCGTTTCGGAAATCTGCCAAAAGAGGCGATCAATTTATTAAAAAGCGTAAGTTTAAAATGGCTGGCTGCTGAAATAGGTTTTGAAAAAATAGTAATGAAGAATGGAGTATTCTTAGGGTATTTTCCAAGTAATCCTCAGGATAAATTTTACCAGACCGATAAATTCAGACATATCATCACTTATCTGACTCAAAACCCTGCTGAAGCACAGCTGAAAGAGAAAATGGGAAAAGAAGGCAATAATCTCATGATGAGAAAAGACAAGGTGAGAAATGTGGATGAGGTCAATCTTTTATTAAAAACAATTTTGAAAGTATAGGAAAATACTAATTACCTTGTTTTAAGGTTTTTATTGTTGCTGTTTTTGTGAGAAAATAAATAAAAATGTAATTTTTATGCAAAAAAAAATTATATTTGTGGAAAAATAAATAATCCTTTTAGAAATGAAGCGACTTTTCTACTTTATTTTACTTGTAGCAGGTATTTCCTCTATCCATTCATGTAAAGACCTAGCAGATGAAAATGGAGATCCTCTTGTAGACCTTAATACAAATACTGGCCTAAATGGAGCTAGAGCATTACATCAGGAGCTTTCAGATTTTGGTAATCTTGCTGATTATCATTATTCAGGATTACTTTTAACGAAAGTAAATAATGGAGCCTCAATTACTGATATTGCTTATAGTGGAGACAGAGTAAGTAAAATCACTTTTGACGGGTTCTTAGACTTAGATAATAACGGAACTCTTGATGCTGGTAAGGTTACTTATACACAGTTGTTTACTTACGGTGGTTCAGGTAGATTAGAGTCGATTACTGAAAACAGAAATATTTATAAAGTAACAGGTACTCCTCCGGTTCAGGTTTTGGACAAGCAAACAAAATCAGTGTATACGCTAAAGTATAATGCATCTACAGCAAAGCTTGAATCAATTACGATGAAAACTGGGTTAGATGTTTCAGGAACTCCTTTTGAATATACTGCATACTCTGAAGCTAAATATACTTATTTAGGCGATAATGTATCTAAAGTAGAAAAAGGATTTGGAACGATTACTGCTGGCGTGAATGATCCCATAACTGTTAAATATGAATATGGATTTATGAACTATGATGATAGAATAAGCCCATATACTTTATTGCCTTTTGCATATAAAATTTCATATTTATTATCAACATCTTTCTACGATCACAGAAGTCTTATGTTGTCTCCGAATAGCCCATCCAGAGTATCTTCTACAGATTTAAATGTGCCGGTTCCTACTCCTGTAGTTACCTCTACAAACTTTACGTATGATCCACAGACGTATTTGACAAAAGGATATGGAGTATATTATATTTATAAGCCTTTGTAATAAAAAATAACGATATTAAAAAAACTCAATTCTCTTAAGGATTGAGTTTTTTTATTTTTTATCTCTTAATTTTGTAAAAAATTTTAAATGAAATATTTAATTGTAGGCTTGGGAAACAAAGGGGCTGAATATGAAAATACACGTCATAATATAGGATTTAAAGTTGTTGAGAAAATTGCTGAAACCCTTGAAGTTCCTTTCAATACAAGTAATTTTGGATGGTTAGCTGACGGAAAATATAAAGGGAGAAGAGTTTTGCTTTTAAAACCGGATACTTATATGAATCTTTCAGGAAATGCGGTGAGATATTGGATGCAGAAAGAGAATATTCCTTTGGAAAATGTACTTATTGTAACTGATGATCTGGCTCTTCCGTTTGGAACTCTAAGATTAAAAGGTAAAGGATCTGATGCAGGGCATAATGGCTTGAAGAATATTATTGAAGTATTGCAAACACAAAATTATGCAAGGCTTCGTTTTGGGATTTCTGCGGAATTCTCTGAAGGAAAGCAGGTAGACTATGTATTAGGGACCTGGAATGAAGCGGAAACTGAAAAACTTCCGGAAAGAATTGAAAAATTTTCTAAAGCCTGTCTTTCATTTGTTTTTGCAGGAATCAACAATACAATGTCAGCTTTTAATGGTAAATAAAAAAAACGGCGGGGAGCAAAGCTCCCCGCTATATTTTTAAAGCATTTTTATATAATTATAACCAAGTTACGGCGCCTGTTTCAACATCGTAATTTGCCCCTACAATCTTGATTTTACCTTCTTTTTCAAGGTTTTTCAGCGTAGAGCTTTGCTTACGGATATCTTCTATAGCGCTTCTTACATTTTGTTGGTTTAATCTTTCTAAAAGTGAACTGTTTTTGGAAGATCTTTCCTCTCCTTCCTCAATTACGTTTTTAATAATCGGATCAAAATGATTGATAAGGTGGTTTAGGTTGTCCATTCCTAATCCTTCAATTTGTGCTGCATCTAATCCTCCTTTTAAAGCTCCACATTTAGTATGTCCTAAGACAACGATAAGTTTAGATCCGGCTACATTACAACCAAACTCCATAGAACCTAAAATATCCTGATTTACAAAATTACCCGCAATTCTGACGCTGAAAATATCACCCAATCCCTGATCAAAGATAAGTTCTGCAGAAGTACGGCTGTCAATACAGCTTAAAACTACGGCAAAAGGCCACTGTCCTTCACGGGTAGCATTTACCTGCTCCAAAAGGTCTCTGTTGGCTTTTAAATTGTTTACAAATCTTTGGTTTCCTTCCTTTAAAAATTCTAATGCTTTTTCAGGAGTAATTGTTGACTGGGTTTCGTATGTATGTGCTTTCATGTAATGAATGTAATATTTAAAAAGTTAAAAATAATAATTTGTGAGCTTACATTGCTCTTCTGTGTGTAATTAAAACATGAGAATCCTGATTGGTCTCATAATCTTTGTATGATGTTTTGAAACCTATAAGTTCCACGTTGATGTTTTCTTCTTTTGCCCGGATGTTGGCAAAATCCTGAATCATTTCCAGAACATCGGTCGTGATATATGAAGTTCCGCGTGCATCAATGGTCACGTTAGATTTAGATTTAATGTTTTTTAATGTCTTCTTAATAGCTGCTTTATTTAGAAAAGATACCTCTTCTGCTAATTTAATAGTAATTCCGTCTGCATCATTTAATTTTTCTTTGCTTAGATAATAGGCTCTTTTCATATTCCCTTGAAGAATATAGAAAATGGAAATAGCTAAACCAATTCCAACCCCTTTCAGCAAATCCGTTAGAACTACGGCAATTACTGTTGCCACAAAAGGAATAAACTGGAATTTTCCTAACTGCCAGAAATGTTTGAATGTAGCAGGTTTTGCCAATTTATAACCGACTAAAATCAATACCGCTGCTAAAGTAGCAAATGGAATTAAATTCAAAATCATCGGAATTGAAAGTACACAAATTAACAATAAAACCCCGTGAATTATTGCTGAAATTTTCGATGTTGCCGCTGCATTGGCATTTGCGGAACTTCTTACGACTACTGAAGTCATAGGAAGCCCTCCTATAAATGAACTTACCAGATTTCCAATCCCCTGAGCTTTTAATTCAAGATTGGTATCCGTAATTCTTCTCTGCTTATCCAATCTGTCCGATGCTTCGATACAAAGTAAGGTTTCAATAGAAGCTACAACGGCAATCGTTGCACCTGTAAGCCAGACTTTACCATTCATAAACCCTGAAAAATTAGGAAGAGTAATAAAGTTTTTGAAATCATCTATAGACTTTGGTACAGGTAAAGAAACCAAATGTTGAGATCCAATTGCTAGCGAACTTCCTGTCATTTTGAAAACTTCATTCACTAAGATACCTACAACAACCGCGACTAATGCTCCCGGAAGCATTTTCATCCTTTTTAGTGCAGGAATTTTGTCCCAAGCCAAAAGAATGACAATTGAAACTAAAGTTACAATAATAGCTCCTAGATGAAGCGCTCCAAATAATTCAGCGAAATATTTTAAATTCAAACCGTTGTCGAAAATAGACTCGTGCCCTTCATAATCTTTATCAAATCCCAATGCATGAGGAATTTGTTTTAAGATAATGATGATTCCTATAGCCGCAAGCATTCCTTCAATAACGTTATTTGGAAAGTAATTGGAGATGCTTCCAGCTCTTACAAAGCCTAAAATTAACTGAATAAGCCCGGCAATAATTCCTGCGCAAAGAAATAGTTCAAATGTACCGAGATCAGTGATTGCCGTTAAAACAATTGCTGTTAAACCAGCTGCAGGGCCAGATACGGAAATATTAGAATTACTCAAAATTCCGACCACTAAACCTCCTACAATCCCGGCAATAACTCCGGATAATGGCGGAGCACCGGATGCTAATGCAATTCCCAAACATAAAGGAAGTGCAACTAAAAATACAACGAGTCCTGAAGGGAAATTCTCCTTTATTCCTCCTATTAAAGATGTGTTTTTCATACTATGAAAATGTATACCTATAGCTGACTGGCTGTGAACAATCAGGTATAGAAAAGATTGGAAATTTAATTTTTAAAGCGCATATCGGTTCAATGCCTGAAGCAGGCATGAAGACAATAAAAAACGTATAAGATAAAAATTAAGCTTCCGGAGGCGGAGAAAATATAGTAAGTAAGGGAGAAAGATGAAAATCTTCATCAATCAGTACGAATGATTTACCTTTTACATCAGGTTCAAAAAAACTGAGGTAATCAAAAACATCCAATGGTTTTGGAAGTGTTTTTTCGTAAATAACAAAAGGGGATGAGGAAGAATGAGGCTCTTCTTCATTTACTATTACATTGGTTTGGAGAAGGTCCCAATCAAAAACGGCAGCAATACTCGGTAGTGCTGTAAAGTTTAAGAAAACCATTAATGTAATAATACTCCAAAGTTTCATTTCATTGTTTTTTAGAAAAATATTACTTTTTCTTTCGGCTCATCACCCAGTCAGAATCTGTAAGATTATAGATTTTTTGAATGTCTTTCAAGATTTTTTCAAAATCAATCTCCAAATCAATAATTTTTCCGGTTCTAAGGTCAAAAACCCAGCCATGAACAACAGGATATTCCTCTAAGATATATCTTTCCTGTACACAAGCCATTTTAATAACGTTGATGCACTGTTCTTGTACATTAAGCTCTACAAGTCTGTCATAGCGTTTGTCTTCATCTTCAATAGAATCAAGCTCTGCTTGGTGCAATCTGTAAACATCACGTATGGTTCTCAGCCAAGGATTCATCAATCCTAAATCCTGAGACGACATTGCTGCTTTTACACCGCCGCAGTTATAATGCCCACACACAATAATGTGATTCACTTTAAGATGCTCTACCGCATACTGAATAACAGCTGTGGAACTCATATCCAAAGTATTTACGACATTGGCGATATTACGCGTTATAAATACTTCTCCCGGCTGCATTCCCATCATTTCCTCTGCCGTAACTCTGCTATCTGAACATCCAATATAGAGAAATTCAGGATTTTGAGTTTTTGCAAGCTCTTGAAAGAACGCTGGGTTTTCTGCATTTTTTGATTCTACCCATTTTTTGTTGTTTTCGAAAATAACATCGTATGATTTTGACATAAAATAAAATTTAAAAGTGAATAACTATTTATTTTGTTTAATTTATTTTCAAATTCAATAGACCGAATCAATAATCGTACAAAAATATAATTTTTGTAGATAAAGCAAGTTGTTTTAACAAAGTTTAATATTAAAATATGCTTAAAGTCATATAAATAGGCGATAAACTAAGGAATAACAATTGCTTATCTGACTTAAATAATCAAAAATGCAACATAAAATTACAATAAAAATTTAAACTGTATTACAAAAGAAATGAAGCAAAGGATGAATAGAAATGAAAATCACTACTGAGTTTGCTTATATTTTATAATTGATGTAGCCTTCCGTTGCATTTTCGTTCGGATAAACTTTTGCGGGATTTCCGGTTACCACAGAATCAGAAGGAATGTCAAAATTTACATATGAATTGGGAGCGATCAGAACATTATTCCCAATTTTTATATTTCCGACGATTACGGCATTTGGACCAATCCAGACTTCATTTCCAATTTCAGGAGAGCCTTCATTTTTGCCTCTGTTTTGTTGTCCTATAGTCACTCCCTGTGCAATATTGCAGTTTTTGCCGATGATGGTTTTAGGGTTAATTACGAGACTTCCCCAATGTCCAAGATAAAAACCTTCTCCAATTTGGGTTTCCGGATAGATCTGGAAACCATACTTGATCTGAAAATGCCTTAAGACCAATCTCCAGAAAAATCCCACAACAGGAACTTTTCCAAATTGTTGATTTTTTCTTAAAATATAAATAAAATGCAGGTTGGGATTGATGCATTTTGCCCATATTTTAAAAGTAGAAAGCCATTTTCCGCTTTCCCGATAAAAATCTTTCTGTAAGGTTGAATAGTTTGACATTGGAACAAAGATAAAGGAAAAATGATTTATAACCTGTCGATAATGTTCATGATAGAATCTACAGAGTTCTGTAAGCTGAATGGCATTGTATACTCTTTTAAATTTTCTGAATATCTATTAAAATATTCAGGATTTTCCAGTGATTTTTTCATTCCGGAATAAATGCCTTCTTCAGAATTTTCAACAATAAGTCCGATTGCGCCGTCATTCAGCATTTCTTTTACACCGGAAACCTCTGTGGCAATAATATTCTTTTTCAGAGTGATCGCTTCAAAAAGAACCGTCGGAAAGCCTTCATATCTCGAGCTTAAAATATAAAAATCAGCATGTTTAAAATAAGGATACGGGTTATCTGTAAATCCGAGCATGGTCGCAGTATTGTCAACACCTAATTCCGATTTTAATTTTTTGATATTTTCAAAATCATAGCCGTTTCCTACGATGTGAATTGTATGTTTGAATCCTTCATCAAGCAACCTTTTATGTACTTTCAACAATCTGTCAAAGCCTTTTTGCGGAAATACTGTTCCTACCGAAATAAACGTTGGAAGGCTTGAATCAAAGCTATAATTGAGCGCCGGTTTCTCGGCTTTATTTAAAATTTCATCTGTATCTAAAGGGTTGTAGATTTTCTCAATTTTTTGTTCTTCCGTTTTGTTTTGAGCCAGACCGAGAAAGGTTTCTTTAATCTTTTCTGAAATGACCATGATCTTATCAAAGCCAAAAAACTTTCTAATTTCATCAGTGGTGTAGCCTTTTACCTCTGTGAGATCATTATGAATCCAGACTATTTTTTTAGAGCTTTTTAAAGGTGAATTTAAAATCTCGTCACGCATTCCGTGAATAGCCGCAAATTCGACATCATATTTTTTACCCTTCAATATTCCCTGATAGAGTAGTTGAGGGAAAGCTTTCAAAAGGTTCTGATAAACGACTCTGTAGATTTTCTGAGGTATATCCTGAATTCGGTTGGTGGTGATCATTTCACCTTTGTTCAGATATAAGATATTAATCCAGTCTGGAACTTCGCTAAGGTATTTCCCGGAATATAAATTAAGCAAAAGATCTATTTCATATTTGTCTTCCGGAAGATTTTTAAGAAAAGTGACCAATACTTTTTCAGCTCCGCCATGTCGCAGAGAGCCTATCCGGATAAGGATCTTTTTCTTTTCTGTCATTTATTTCAGAGGTTTATAGGTATGAGGGAGATGTTCTTTGATGTAGGCATCTAATTGTGAACGTACAAGTTCAAGCTCTCTTGGGTACATCACGTTGTTTGCTAATAATTTATCACCATATTCTTCAATGGTACAAATAAACTTTGCAGGAATACCGGCAAAAATACTTCCTTTAGGCATTGAAGAGGTTAAAATTGATCCTGCTCCCAAAATACAGTTATCCTGAATTTCTACACCCGGCATGATGATGGTATCTGCTCCAATAAAGCATTGTTTGCCAATTTTTACTCTTCCGAAAGTTCTTACATCTTTATATTTTTCAAAAAAATGAAGGGTATTTTGTCCGCCATCATGGTTTACAAATCTTACATTATTGGAAATTGTCGTTCTATCACCAATTTCTATAAGAAAAGGTTCGGTTCCAAATTCGGGAACTTCTACAAAACGTACGTTTTTTCCTACTTTCAGTCCTTTGGCAATGCAGACTTTCAGATAGACGTTTTTTATCATCCGATGATAAGAAGTGTGAATTTTAAGAATCAGACGGTAAATAAAAATCATTTTTATTTTTTTACTAAGTTAGTAATGATATTTTCAACGGCATCAAAAATTTTCTGATTGTCAAACTGTTTTTCGATATCTTTCAGATTTTCTTTAATGGTGGAAACATATTCGGGTTCTGTAAGGAATTTTTTCATGGCTCCATACATTTCCTCGGTTTCGTAATTGATGAGGTGTCCGGTTTTTCCATGAGCAATCATTTCAGGGATTCCACCTACATTGGTTGAAATAATAGGTCTTTGAAGGATCAGTGAATCTGCGATAATCAATGGCCAGCTTTCTGATTCGGAAGGAAGAATGAAAAAATCGGCATTTTTCACATACGGATATGGATTAAGCATTGAACCTAATAATTGAAAACTTTCGGTAACGCCTAATTCCTGTGCCTGTTTCTTCAGGTTTTCTTTTTCTTCGCCGTCTCCAATAATGATGATATGATGATCAAATCCTTCTTTCAATAGTCTTGCATGGGCTTCCATAAGTTTGTGGAAGCCTTTTCTGCTGTGCAATCTTGCAACGGAAGCGAAGACCGGTTTTTGCGGGAACTCGGGCTGAAAAGCTTTTGCTTTTTCTTTCAGCTCTTCAATTGGAATCGCATTTAAGATCACTTGGTTTTGCGGAAGCTTAAGATCAGGATAGGTTTCTACAAAAATATCTCGGGTTTGCTGAGAACCGAAAATAAAATAATCAAACTGCGGAATTTGTTTTAAAATATCAGGAACCAAAGGCTGAAGTTTTGGCAGCGTAATATCGGAATGAAACCACCCTATTTTTTTGGAATCTTTATTGACAGAATTTAATACCGATGAAAATGCAGCATACGTTGGAGCGATTTCCACATCAAATTTTTCGTTCAGAAGCTGATCTGCTATTTTCGGATTATTCTGGGCTTTTTGAAGGCTGTATTTCCTTTTCGCAAGCTGAATTTTCTGGAGGAAAGAATTTTTTGAAAGATCTTCTTTTCCTTTTTCGAGATATACTTTTCTTACGTGCTTGGGAAATTCATTACGAAGTTCCCCCTGATTGATATTCAGGCATACCGTCATCTCCAGCTTTTCACGGTCGAGATGGTTCAGCATACTTAATATCACCTTTTCAACACCTCCCATTTCCATAGAACGGTGCCTGAAAAGAACTTTTATTTTATTATTTTTCATCTTAGTTCAATAATTGTTGAACGAATATTTTGAGTTTTTTCTTTAAACGGTAAAAAATGGAATTCTGATATTCCAGAAGATCATAAATATCTTTCGGATTGCTATATTCGGCTGGAATTTCTTTTCCGTTGATGGTTTGTAAATTCCTCCTTTTCATTGCATTGAAAATTACTTTAGAAAAATATTCGCGGGATTTGGGTCTGTTGTCATTTTGAGAAATTCCTCCGGAGTGATTTCTGTAGAGGTAATTGGGCTCATTAATATATTTTACTTTGCCTTTTTCATACATTTTTAGGTAAAGATCCTGGTCTTCGGCAATTCTCATGCTTGTATTGATCTTTTCGGTCTGCTCATACACTTCTTTTCTGAAGCATACAAAATGTACAATATGAACAGGACAATTAAAGAAATAAGGATCATTATTGATCACCTGCATTCCAGACTTAAATGTTTCAATAGGTTTCAGGTTTTCATCACATTTTATAAAACTGGAATAGGTGAGAACCGTATTTTTATCTTTTTTAAAGACATTTATACTTGATTCCAACGCATTGGGTGTAATGGCGTCATCCGGATCTACAAAACCGCAGATTTCTCCAGTAGCGAACTCTATCAGTTTACTTTTGGTAATTCCGACTCCGCTGTTTTCAGCATTTTTAAATACTTTAAAACGTTGGTCATTGCCAATGATCTGATGAATGATTTCGAGAGAATTATCTGTAGAAGCATCATCCAAAATTACAGCCTCCCAATCTTGATATGTTTGGGATATTATGGAATCATAACAGTTTTTAAAAAATCTTCCGTTATTATAATTTGCAATGAGAATAGAGAACTTCATTCAGAGACTAATGTTTGTGAAAAGATTATTTCAAAAATATAATTATTCTTTAAAATAGGCAATTGAATGAAAATCTTTATTTTTGTTCTATTAAAATAAACACAGTGAGTGAAATAACAAGAGTTTTAAAAACATTTATCGGGTATTTAAAAAGACCAGATCTCTATCCAGAATTGGGACGGAAAATCCTGAAAAATACGATCAACAGGAACAACGCTTTCAAAGGAAAGGAAAAAACAAATTCTTGGGCAGCTTCTAAAGCGATCTCTCAGGAGGCGGTTATTTCCAAACTTTTTAGGGCGAATTCTGAAGGATTTCAGAATAAGTTTCAGGAGGTTTTGAAGTCTGCAAAAGAAAGAGAAAAAGAATGTCCTATTAAAATGGGTGGAGCAGGAGCATTGGAACTGATCTATTATGCCTGTGAGTTTTCAAACGCTCAGAACGTTGTAGAAACAGGAGTTGCTTATGGCTGGTCTTCACTGGCTGCTTTATTATCATTAAAAGAAAGAAACGGAACGCTTTACAGTTCTGATATGCCTTATCTTGGTCAGAATGGAGATCAGTATGTAGGATATGTCGTTCCGGAAGATCTAAAACCCAACTGGAAACTTTTCCGTTTTGCAGATAAAGAATCTTTACCAAAAATATTCACCGAAACTTCTAGTTTTGATGTGGTTCATTATGATTCAGATAAAAGCTATGATGGAAGAGTTTGGGCGTATCAGGAGCTTTATCGCAATTTGAGAAAAGGCGGAGTATTCATCAGTGATGATATTGGTGATAATTCTGCCTATCAGGATTTCTGTGAGAAAAATGGTATTGATACAACTGTGGTGGAATTTGAAGGAAAATATGTGGGCGTTTTTATAAAATAAGATCAGGTTTTTGAAAATTACTCAGATTACTTTTACGCGATTTGTTGCTGCATTGGCAATTGTGATCTCGCATTTCAATAAAGATGTATTTCTCTATAAAATTCCGTATCTCTCTGAAGTTTTTCTGAGAGCCAATGTTGGGGTAAGTTATTTTTTTATCCTTTCAGGTTTCATTATGATTGTTGCATATCATAAAAAAGAAAAAATTGGTTACGGAGATTATTACCGGAATAGATTTGCCAGGATTTATCCTTTGTATGTAGTTGGTTTGCTGCTTCTTTGGTTTACCCGGGAAGAAAAATTTATGTTTACGGATATTCTTCTGTACCTTTTTGGGTTGCAGAGCTGGATTCCCGGTAAAGCAATGGTGTTAAATTTTCCGGGCTGGTCGATCTCCGTTGAGTTTTTATTCTATTTGCTGTTTCCTTTTCTTTACAATTATCTGTATTCGAAAAAGAATAAAAGTATCTGGGTGATCACTATTCTGATCTGGATCGTTACGCAGGTTTTTTCGAATCTGTATATAAATTCGGGCTTTTACAAAGGACCTCATACGGAAAGTCACGATTTTATTACTTATTTCCCGTTATTTCATATTAACGAGTTTTTGATAGGTAATCTTGCCGGATTGTTCTTTATTAAAAATCATCGGCAAAAAGATTTTGATTTTTCAATAAGCCTTGTTTTTATAGCGATTTTATTGTGTTTAATATTCGTTCCGTTATTTTTCCATAATGGATTAATGGGTGTTTTGTTTATCCCGCTTATTATTTTGATTTCTCGTAACAATGGTCTTTTAACGAAAATATTTGCTTTAAAACCGTTGGAATATTTAGGCGAGATCAGTTATGCGATTTACATTACCCATATTCCTGTTCTGTATATTTTGAGACAGCTGGTCTGGAAAAAATACATTTTTGATATTAATATCATGTTTGGAATTTATATGGTTTTTCTGCTTCTTTGTTCCGCTTTATTTTATCAGATTATCGAAAGCCCGGCAAGAGAATTTTTGAGAAAAATCAAATTAAAATGATTACTTTTAAAAAGATTAGTTTTTTAGAAACATAATATATGCTGTTTAATTCATTCAGTTTTTTGATCTTCTTACCGATTGTATTTATACTCTATTGGTTCGTTTTTCATAAAAAATTTCAGTATCAGAATATGTTGCTTCTTTTTGCAAGCTTCTATTTTTATGCGTGTTGGGACTGGAGATTTATGTTTCTTCTGCTTTTTTCCATATTGTTAGATTATGTTTCAGGGATTAAAATTGAAAATAGTTCCGGTAAGCATGAAGCAAAAATCTGGCTGACCATCAGTATCGCCATCAATCTCGGATTTTTAGGATTCTTTAAATATTATAATTTCTTTATCGAAAGCTTTGCTGACCTGCTGAATGGTTTCGGGATGAAAACAAATATATGGCTTCTGAACATCGTTCTTCCGGTCGGAATTTCATTTTATACATTTCATGGTCTTTCGTATGTCATTGATGTATATAAAAAGAGAATCTCCTCCGAGAAGAATTTTGTAGATTATGCAGTATTTGTAAGCTATTTCCCATTGCTGGTTGCAGGACCGATTGAAAGAGCAACCCATCTTTTGCCACAGATTCAGAGGAAAAGAACTTTTAATTATGAGCAGGCAACAGATGGATTGCGGCAGATTCTCTGGGGCTTTTTTAAAAAGATGGTGATTGCAGATAACTGTGCTCCTCTGGTGAATGAGATTTTTAATAATTATCATTCAGAAAGTTCTGTTACTCTTGTTTTAGGTGTGATCTTATTTGCTTTTCAGATCTACGGAGATTTTTCAGGATATTCTGATATTGCTTTGGGAGTTTCCAGACTATTTGGAATAGAACTGCTTAAAAACTTTGCTTTTCCGTATTTCTCGAGAGATATTGCCGAATTTTGGAGAAGGTGGCATATTTCTCTTTCATCATGGTTCAGAGATTACCTTTATATTCCATTAGGAGGCAGTAAAGGGGGATTGTGGATGAAGATCAGGAATACATTTGCTATTTTCCTCGTTTCAGGATTTTGGCATGGTGCGAACTGGACCTTTATTGTTTGGGGAGGTTTGAATGCGATCTATTTTCTTCCTCTTCTGTTGGCAAAAACCAATCGGCAGAATCTTGAAGTGATTGCTAAAGGCAGACTGCTTCCCAGTTTAAAAGAGTTTTTCCAGGTGATTATTACATTTGCCATTACCTGTTTTGCATGGATATTTTTTAGAGCAGATTCGGTTTCCGACGCTTTGATGTATATAAAAAATATGTGTACCGGAAAGCTGCATTTGTCCAATCCTTTTCCGACTAAGGTTTTTGCGTTAATTGGAATCATGCTTTTGATTGAATGGATTAACAGAAGCCAATTTCATGGGTTAGAAATTAAAAGATTTAATCCGTGGCTGAGAAGAGCTTTATATGTGTGTTTTATTTATATAATTATCCGATATGCGAATTTCGGGAATAATGAATTTATTTATTTCCAGTTTTAAAATGAAAAGATTCTTATTAAAAATATCGCTCTATCTTTTAGGAATTATCCTTCTCTTCTGTGTATTAGGAACATTTGCTGATGGAAATACGGATGATAATTACAGGCATTTTGCCGTTCCAAAGCCTCAAAATATTATTTTAGGAGACTCAAGAGGTTCACAGGCTGTAATTCCCGATGTTTTGCAGGCTAAATTATCGGGAGCATTTGATAATTTTTCGCTGAATGTTGTAGAATCGCCGTATGGAAAAATCTATTTGGAAGCATTGAAAAGAAAGCTGGATCCGGAAACGAAAAATGGTGTTTTTATTTTAACCGTAGATCCGTGGAATTTATCTCTCAATAAAAATGTAAAAAGTGAAAAAGAATATCCGGAAGAACATTCTCCGCTAAAAAATATGCACTTTTATAACTGGTCTCCCAATTATGAATATCTCCTGAAAAATTACTCAAGAAGCTGGTTTAAAATCTATCTGGAAAGAGAAGAAACAGGAAAATCGAATACCTATCTTCATAAAAACGGATGGCTTGAAGTAAATGTTGATATGAACAAAGATTCGGTTGCGGTAAGAGAAAAAAATAAAATTGAATTTTATAATAAATTAGCAGCAGAAAATAATTTATCAGCAGAAAGAATATTGGCTTTCAAACAAATGATAAACTATCTTAAACCGAAAGGAAAAGTATTTATTGTAAGAATTCCTGCTTCAAAATCAATCACTGAAATTGAGAATAAAAAGTATCCGGATTTTAGTAAATTAATGAACGAAATTGCCAATAAGAACAGTATTAAATTCTTTGATTTTTCTACTTCCTATGACAAATATTTATACACAGACGGGAACCATATGTATAAAGAATCGGGAAAGATTTTTTCTTCACAGATTGCAGATTCTATCCGCGCAAATCAATAATTAAAAAGCTCTTTACGGAAATTAATATTGTAAAGTCCTGATCGGATACTTTTATAATCCGTGATCAGATATTTAAAGATCATTCCCCATTTTTTTAGAAAAGGAGAATTGGCTATTTCCCAGCTTCTGTACATTCTTTTGATATGTATTTTGATGTCTTGAGGAATTGCAGGCTCGTTTTCTGCCCATTTGTTTACTTCTTTCCAAAGCATCACTCTCGTTATGGAAGGCTTTACTTTCTTGGAGTCTACCTGGGTAATTCGGTTACTTTCATGAACTCCTCTCATTGCAATTGCCTGATCCAGAATTCCGGGATAAAAATTGAGATAGTATGAACTTCTGAATAAAAATTCTGTATCCTGATGCAATCTGAGATGGGTTTTAAAAATGGGCTGCACTTTTTCCAGTAAAGGTTTTCTTCTCAAAGTAAGTGCGTCAATACTGAAAAGCCCGAAACTTCCTTTCATATTCAGCATACCCGGAAGTACATCTATAGGATCATATTTTTTATAAACAGTGGTAAGACGGTCACCAAACAATGGATAATACTGCTCTTTTGCTTTTTCAGAATAATAATGTACTCCTAAAGCTCCGTAAACAGCATCTACTTTCTGATCTTCAAATAATTTTTTCTCAGCATCAAATCGGTTGGGAAGATAATAATCATCAGCATCAAGAAAAGCAATAAAATCTCCTGTTGCTTTTTCGATAGCCAGGTTTCGGCTTGCTCCGGCTCCGTGATTCCCTTTATCCGGATGTTGAAATAATTTTACGCGGTCATATTTTTTTTCAAGGTTTTGGCAGACTTCCAATGCGTTGTCGGGAGATTGGTCTTCCACCAAAATAACTTCAGAAACTTCATCAAATTGTAATGCAGATTCTACGGCTTGTGCAACATATTTTTCGGCGTTGTAAACAGGGATGATGATGGAAATTTTCATTACAATAATTAATTTTACTTGATGTGTTTTTATTGGTAAATATAAAATTCTGTATTTATATGGTGGGTTTCATTAATGCATGGAAACGGTATCTTGTTTTCAAAAGCTCAGGATATTTCAGGCAATTGATGCAATAGGAAATATATTTTTTTAACCCCGTTTCATTAGCAATTTTAAAGCTGAGATAATTCAACTGTATTCTCTTTGAATAGAGTGAATTAAGCTTTTCGGCAATGCTCCATTCATATAACGATTGGTGAAGAAGCAAATTATTCTGGTAAAACTTTTTTGAATAAGGCTTTATTTTGGTAATCCTGTTATCATCATGCACTCCGCGTATTGCGATGGCCTGATCAATAATTCCGGATTTTAAATAACATGAATGAGCCAGTTTTATAATAAAATCCGAATCCTGATGTACACGAAGTTTTTCGTTGAACTTCAAATTGTATTTTTGAAGAACAGACCTTCTTATCGTTAATGTATTCAGATGAAAAAAAGTACCGAAAGGTTTAGTCGTTAAACCCAGAAGTCCTTTAAATACTTCTTCTCCTTCGGCGTTGTAATTAACAGTAGTAAGTGTTGTATTCTTAAATTTATTCTGAAATTCCTCTTTTCCTTTTTCACTTAAATATTCAACGCCGATTGCTCCGAAAACACCTTCAATATTAGGATTGTTGAACATCATTTTTTCAGCCTCAAAACGGTTCGGAAGATAGTAATCATCAGAATCTAAAAAAGCAATAAACTCACTTTGTGCTTTTTCAAGACCTAAATTTCTGGTTGCTCCTGCTCCGTGATTTCCTTTGTCAGGATGCTGATGCAATTTTATACGGGAATCTTCGGTGATAAGTTTTTCACAGATAGAAAGAGAATGATCTGTAGAAGCATCTTCTATCAGAAGAATTTCCTGTACTTCTTCAAATTGAAGAGCAGAATGTACAGACTTTTCTAAAAATTGTGCTGCATTGTAAACGGGCATAATAACAGAGATACTAAGAGCCATTTACAAAAATTTAGAATGTTGAGATGCCCATAAAGCCAGCTGAAGAAGGTTCCAGTGCTTTTGGCCTTTATCCTGAAACTTTTGTGCTGCTTTAAAATCAATGTAATTAAAAACCTTTTGGTTCTTATCTTTTAATAATTCATCGGAGAATTTGAGTAGACTTTCTTCTTCAAACCAGTTTTCAATTCCAAGCCCAAAACCTTGTTTGTTCCTGTTTCTAATGGTTTCTGTCCAGTAAGAACTCATTGATTCTCTTAAAATGATTTTATCGTTCTCCGAATTTATTTTAAGCTGATCCGGAAGCTGAATACAGAATTCGGCGAAATCAATATCTAAAAACGGAGTTCGTACTTCTAAAGAATTAGCCATTGCCATGCGGTCTGATTTTACCAGCATATTTCCGGGGACAAATTTCTCAAGATCGGTTCGCATAATGTCATTCAGAGAATTTTTATCTGCTTCAAAACTGTAAGGTTGCTGATAATTTTGAGTAATTCCTAAAGAGGCTCTTTCACTGTTGTCAAAGAAATTCCTTACCTCATTCTGATGAAAATCCAGAATAGAACCGTATTGAATGTTTTTTTGTGAAATGTAGGAAATCTGCTTTACGTTTTTATATAATTTTTGCCCAAATTGTGCGAGAATATTTTGATAGCTGAAATGTTTTTTCATTTCATGTTCTACCTTATAGAAGCTATAGCCACCAAATAATTCATCACCTACATCTCCGGAAAGAACAACTTTCAGGTTTTTTCTTGCACTTTTACAGATCTCAAAATGCGGAACACAGGAACGGTCTGCAAAAGGCTCATCCAGAAAAGGAGCTACTTTCAGAATTCCTGAAACGAGATCTTCTTTCTTCTCGTGAATTTCAATATGTCTGGTATTGTATTTTTCTGCAATTTCTTTTGCGTATTTAAGCTCACTGTCTTCATGATCATATCCAAAGCTGATGGTAGTTTGATGAGGTAAAAACTCATTGACCATGGCAACAACAGATGAAGAATCCAGACCTCCGCTCAGAAAGCTTCCGACTTCAACGTCGGCAATAAGCTGTTTCTCGATCGCTGATCTTAATAGGTAGGTAAATTCTTCTTTAGCTTCTGAAAGACTCAAAACACGGTCTTTTTTCGGAAGGCTGTAATATCTTGAAATCTCAATTTTTCCTTCTTTCCAGATTAACTGATGAGCAGGAGGAAGAGCATAGATATTACTGTAAATACTTTGATAGGTACTTACATAGCCATATTGAAGATAATGGGAGAGTGCTTCCTGACTTATTTGAGGATCAATGAGTCCGCTTGCAAGAATAGCTTTGATTTCGGAAGCAAAGATAAATTCACCATTTTTACCATAGGCATAATAAAATGGTTTTTCACCAAAACGGTCTCTGGCACAGAAAAGCTGTTGCTTCTCATTGTCCCAAATGGCAAAAGCAAACATTCCGGGAAGATCATGAATAAGCTGTTCTTTTTTTCTCTGATACATAGCGAGAATTACTTCCGTATCAGATCCACCTTGGTAAGGATATTCACAGTATTGTTTTTTGATAGCCTGATAACCGTAAATTTCACCATTTAAAACAATGCATTCGTTTTTTGAATTGGAAAACATGGGTTGTTTCCCATTTTCTGAAAGATCAATGATGGAGAGTCTTCTATGGCCCAATATTGTATTTTCGAAATATTCATGATGGGCAGAATCTGGACCACGATGCGCAATTGCATCCGTCATTTTCTGAATGATTTCAGAGTAATTTTCAGCATTTTTGGTAACGATTCCGGCTATTCCACACATATTTTATTTTTTTTCTTCATTAAACGGATAGGGGAGGTTTTTCACAGTAGAATAAATCTTCTAAAGGATTTACCCCCATTCTTGTATAAGTTTCAGAAATATTGATTCTGTGAACAATAAATCCTGCGCTTTCTAAACGCTGTACATAATCCTGACCATAAATTCTTACATGGTCGAACTGACCGAAAAGCTCTTCTCTCTTTTTAGGATCAGAAATAGTGAAATCTTCTACAGTCTCCCTTGTATTTTTTGAAATAGGAACCTGTAAAATGGCTTTTCCTCCGGGTTTTAAAACGCGTTGTAGCTCCTTCATTGCTTTAATATCTTCAGGAATATGTTCTAAAACGTGGTTACAGATGATCAAATCAAAATGATTGTCTTCAAACGGCAGATCAAGTACGTTCATGTTTTGTACATGAGCAGGGTAAGTATAGCCCGGTGTAAACAGATCGCCACAGATATATTCATTGAAATCCTGTTTCAGAAGAACATTGGATAATTTAGGTTCCGGAGCAATATGTAAGATGCTGCTGTTTTTATTCTTTGGAAGTTTGAGTTCTTCAATGATAAAAGCATACAATAATCTTTCACGATCTCTGGAATGACATTGATAGCATCCTGCTGCTCTTCTTCCACCTCCAACGACTTCTTTTTCTCTTAGAACCGGAAGATCATGACCTACAACCTCTAAATCTCTGGATGTGTAGCCACAGAAGGGGCAATAATAATTGTCTCCCGAATGGTTCTGAAGCTTTATTTTATTTTTAATTCTTGTGATCAGTGACATTTTTATTTTTTTATATGCAGATATATTTTGACAATATATCAAATTTATACATTTATAAAAGTTAAGCCAATTTGTTGTACTTGAGTCCTAATTTCAGAAAGTTTTTTTTCTTCTTTTGAAATTTTTCTGTATTTCTCGAGTAAAGTTTTGTATTCGGATGTATTTCCTGTCAGAAGGTTTTTTAGAATGCTTTTTCGTAAAGATTTTTTTTCAAAAATGATAGCATCCGGAAGATTAGGATTAATCATTTTGGTTTCAATACTAAGGTCTTCATATTTTTTAGGATCTACTTTTTTCAGGTTTTGCTTTCCATCGTGCACGACTTTGCTGTCGGGGACAAGAAGGATTTTCTTTTGATGAAAATGAACTCTGTTTACGTACTCAATATCTTCGCCGTAATGAAAAAAATAAGGATTGAATCCTCCTACGGTTTCAATGGTATTTCTGGGAATCATCCAATGAGCGGCGTTGATAAAGTTCATTTCATAAAATGGCTTTAGCTTTTGAAAATACAGATCAGAAATTAATCGGGTTTTTTCAAAATTGTGAGCGATATATTTATCTAAGAAAATATCAAGAAGTTGTTCGCTGCCATCCAAATGCATGGGGCTTAAGATTCCTATTTCCTTTTGATTAGCATGCTTTTGATAAATATTTACTAATTTTTCCAAACTGTCCGGATAGATCCATGCATCCTGATTCATCAGATAAACAAAATCGGCTCCGTTCTTATAGGCTTTTTCTATTCCAATATTATTGGCCTTTCCAAATCCCAAATTGTGTTCTGATTGAATGAAGTCTACTTCTGGAAAATGATTCTGAATGAAGTTTTGCGTGCCGTCTGTTGAACCATTATCTATTACAATGCATGTAACGGGAACAGAAGATGATTTTAGACTGCTAAAACATTTTTCGGCCCATTTCATGGCGTTGTAGGTGACGATAATAACGAAGACTTTCGGCATAGTTTATAAATATTTTTTAACCAACTCTTTCAGATAATCGTTAGGTTCTTTTTCTTTAAAATAATCTGTTGCTTCTTCACAGAATTCTACGGTGTAAAAATCACCATCGTTAATTTCTTTATGAGAAGATTTTTTTCCAATTTCTGTTTCTAAGGCAGAAACAATTTCTTTCGGTTTATAATAATATGGATAAGAAAAATTCAGAACTTTATTCTGCTTATAATTTTTTATTTCTGCAATAAAAGAACTAAGATCTTCTATTCCTAAAATCAGTCGTCTGGCTTCTGTATGGATTTCAAAACTGTCGTTTTGAAGAATTTTATTTTTAAAGAAATTGAACAGGGTATTAGGATTTCCTCCTTTTCCTATCAGGTTTCCTATTCGTATGATTAAATAATTATTGGAATAGTTAGTAATATATTCCTCCATCGCTTTTTTATGATGTACATATCGGCTTTCTTTTTTCGACTGATCCAGAATACTTAAAGTTGAAAAATAGAAAAAGCGTAAGTGTGGATACGACGTTAAAGCATTTTGAAGTAAAGTGAATTCTCTCTGAAATTCAGAATCTTCTGTTTCAAGTGAATTTGAGACACCTGAAGCAAAAAAAAGTACTTCATCGGAGTCTATATGTTGTAAAGATTTTGCTATGAGACCATTTCCTATAATCATTTGTGTTGTGTGTTTTGTTATATAAAGCTTTTATTCTGTTCCTTACTGCTGTACTTTTGTTTCACTGTATGAAGTCCCCATTTTATGACAAGATACAGCTTTAGAGGATGGAAAGAAAATTTTGACAGGGTATTATTGATTAAATATCCTCTTGCAGCACTTTTAAATTGCTCTCTGGTAATACTTTTAGAATACGTCATCAATGTATAATAAAAATATTTTTTCAGTGAAGACGGAGCATAATTTTTACCATATTTTAAAATAAATGGAATAATGGCAAAATCCTTTTTCATGGTTTCGTACGTCACATTCTTCGATAAACTGGCTGCAAACTGACGATATGAGCTTAAAGTGTCAGGTAAGATTTTAACTTTCCCATAACAACCTGCTAATAAATATAAGCAGCGATCTGCCGAAAGAATATCTGTCGGGAAATCCGGTTTCAGAATATTTTTTCTGAAAAATAGAGTAGACGTCTGCATGATTTTAATATCTGTAAGGTCTTCATGAGACAGCTCCCGATTGATATGCTGAGAAAATAAATGATCTGGCTGATCCGTATCTTCATAAATCACTAATGAATCTCCTCCAATAGCTGAAAAATCAGAATTTTGCTCTAAGAAATCAAATTGTTTCTGCAGTTTTTTAGGATCAATAAAATAATCATCTCCATCTAAAACTGCTACATATTTGCCTTTTGCAAGATTAAAAGAGTGCACCGTGTTTTTTACATATCCTAAATTGGGTGTATTGTTGTAATAATGGATACAATTGCCTTTTGGATGGGTTTCTTTAAGATCAAGAATTACTTTTTCCGTATTGTCAGGCGAATTATCATTACAGACTACAATTTCAAAACTTCCGTTGAAGTCCTGATTCAGGACACTCAACAGGCATTCTGAAATATACTTTTCGTGATTATATGTAGTGATACAAATACTTACATCCATAATGATTTGCTAATATCGGAAAATATCGGTGAATTTAAGATCTAAATACTGATGTTTAACGCATTGTAAAATGTATTTTTTCCTATTGAGGAAATTTAATTTCTTTAAATAAAGATTTCTTTGTTTTAAAAACTTGGAGTATAAATCCGTTTTTTGAATATCTTCCTGCGGAAAAAGTTTTTTTGCCGTTTGTAGAGACGAAAGATACGGCCAGACAATTTCGTTAAAGTCTTTTTTTTCAGGACTTATTTCGTTTATTTTTGAGGAAGTTTTCAATTCTCCCTCACGCAAACCACAAACCTGATCTTCGTGCTGGCGGTAGAATGAAAGTGTTTTAGGAATAAATCCTATTTTATTTTTAAAACTCAGTTTTTGGGCTATTTCGTAATCGTGAGCTACTGTGAAGTTTTTTAGATCATATTTTTTCAATGCTGATTTTCTGATTGCAAGCGCACATCCTAAAATAAAGCTTCCCTGCATCTGAACTTTAATAAAAAGCTCATCATTTTTTACGGAATCAATGATATCCTTATATTGAATATGTTTCCAGTTAAGATAAGAATGTTCTAAAATAGTTTCATCATCATTCACCAAAACCAAATCGTTAAAAACAGCATCTTTATCGGCGTTGTTTTTAAAGAAATTGAGTGTTTCTTCAAGTTTTTCAGCTTTCCAGATGTCATCCTGATCACTGGTCACAATAATGTCCTGTGAACAAAGATAGATAGACTTTTCAAAGTTTTTGAAGTATCCGAGATTGGTTTCGTTTATATGAATTTTAAAAATCCCGGGATATTGCTCTTTGTAGTATTGCAATATTTTCATAGTCGCATCTTTTGAACCATCATCACATATAACAATTTCTGTAGGTTGTACAGTTTGCTGTATGATTGACTCCAACTGTTCGGCAAGATATTTTTCGCCGTTATATGTACATATGGCTACTGAAATATTCATCATTTATTTTCCGAAAATTTTTAAAATACGATTCATCACAATATTTCTTTTGCTGTTTACCAGATTTTTGAGATGCTGGTTTTCTCTTTTTAGTTTTTGATTTTCGTGATAGTATTCTTTAAGAGAATTCAGGTTTCTGTAAAATACTTTAGGGTGTTTACGATAAATATAATCCCGCAGAGAAGCATCGTTTTTTTGCATGGCATCTACATTTCTTGATGCAGGCTTAATTCTGTAAAAGAAGCCAACTTCAGTAAGGTGCTTTACCCGCAGAGGATTTTTATATGCAGAAAGATGAATCCAGAATTCCCAGTCTTCATAGCCTCCTTTCATTTCAGGATCATACCCTCCAGTTTTTTTCCAGTCACTCTTTTTAAAGAAAGCTGTACAAAATATCTGATTTTCCATAAGAAAAGCCTGATAATCGAATGGTTCAGAAGCAAAAATGGTGTTTTTCTCACCAAAGTATTGTCCGGTAGAATAAATGATATCAATATTATTATGGAATTCTTTTGAGGCGAGTTCTAAATATCTTGAACCTATTTTATCATCTCCATCCAATGGTAAAATCCATTCTCCTGTAGATTTTTCAATGCCTGAATTTCTGGCGGCAGAAACTCCTTCGTTTTCTTTTTTTAAATATTGAAACCGTACATCTTTTGTCAACCATTTTTTTACAATCTCGTCTGTATGATCCAAAGAGCCATCATTTACAATAATACATTCCCAATCGGTATAGGTTTGATCCCATACAGACTGCAGACATTCATCCAAATACTGAGCTTGGTTGTAGCAAGGAATTATGATTGAAATGATTGACATATTGTGTTTTGTGGTATCAAAGATAATAAATATAAAGGTTAGTAGAGTTATCTGGCTTTTTTATTAATGTAATAGACTTTACGAGCCGTTTTTAAGAATTGTTTTATTTTAAGTTTTTTTAAATAATAGAATATGACTTTTGGATTAACGCGAGTATTTTCGTAATGGCTAGTGTTAAGATAAGTCTCAATTACTTTCTGGATGAAATCATCAGGAAGTTTATTACTAAACTCACAGATAATTTTTTCTTGCAATTGATGAATAGCTGATTTTTTTAATTTTTCATATTGGCCAGAACCGGAAATACTTTCCGTAGAGATTCTTACGCTCACTAAATGCTTTGCGATATATTGAATATAGCCATTTTTAGAAAAGTCTAAAAGAGACAGGTCATCAGTTCCCCAAGCTAACGGAAGCTTTACAAATTTGTTGGTTTTTACAAATTGTGTTTTGTAAATATTTTCCGAAAGGCTGCTCCGGATTTCATTGTTGTATTTTTTTATGAAAATTTCGGATGCTTTTGTTTTATCAAAATTATAAATGTGGGATTCCAGTAGTTTGTTGTTTTCATCAATCCATTGTTGCCCGCATTTTATGAGGGTAATATTGTTCTGTTCTACTACAGGTAAAATTTTATAAAATTCCTTTACAAAATTTGGTGCAATACAATCATCATCTCCGAGAATCTGTACCCATTCTTCTTGTACATTTTCCAGAATCCTTTCCCACTGTAAGGCAAGATTTTTACCGCCGATATTATCTTTATATTCGAAGTAATGATAGTCTGGCTTTTTTAAATATTTCTCAATAAGCGGAAGAGGATCATCAGGACTTGCATCGTTCCCAATATATAACGTGAAGTTTGTATGGGTTTGATTCACTACAGATTTTAAGGTTTCTTCAAAGAAATCTATTTTGTAATAAGGAATGATGATAGCGAGCCGGTTCATTAAAATATTTAAAGTACAGAGTAAGATTCTATAAGGTATTGTTTCTACATTTAATATTACAAAAAAATATTAAGATAATAGGCTGATTGCGCGTTTTATGCTTTGTAAAAAGCTTTAGGATATCGAATTATAATTTTAAAAAATTTCAATATTTCTGAATATTTTTTTTTGGAAAGATTAAACGGAAGAAAGCGTAGGACCAGAAATATATTTTTAATGTTAGCCGGATAATAAGTATAGAATTGATATAAAAATTTCATATACAAATTGCCTTCTAATTGAATGTCTTTGTCGGAATTGTAATTGTTTCCCACAAATTTCCGAACAAGAATATTGTTGTTGAACCAAATTTTGTCCGGATTACCTATCGAAAAATGCTCAAGCAAAATATCAGGAACAAAATAATTAGTATACTTTTTACTAATTCTTAAGCTGAAATCGGAATCATAACCATGAAAACCCTTAAGGGAAGTATTGAATTTAAATTCTTCAAATACTTTTTTGGTTACAGCTAAAAATACTCCATCAACAGCAAAAATTAAGGATTTTTTAGTATGATTTATCTGTTCATGAATGGTTTTACCGACTGCATCTCTTTGAATAATATTTAAATAATTATACTTGTTATCGGGCAAATGCCAGCCTGAAGGTGTTTTTGGAACATAAGATGAGCCAGCTACTCCGATAACGCCAGCTTCTTTTTCCGATAAATGATTGGTCAGGATTAGTCCCCAGTTTTCAGTATGAAACTTTACATCTTCATGAAGGAAAAGAAAATTGCTGAAATTTGCTTTTCCTGCTCCCAGGTTATATGCTTCACATATCCCCATAATTCCAGGATTGTTAATAGGAATGATTTCATAATCTATACTACCGATTGTTTCTGCAATATTTTGAGAAAGTTGCTGAAATAAATCGGATTTATAGGTTGAAATAATAATTGAAAGCATTTTATTTTTTTCTATAACAGAATATATTGAGCTGCTGGTTGAAGGATTTAGGTTTTTCGTTGCAAAACGGATGAATAATGGTTTCACCTGCTACACGAATATAATATTCGAATCCTTTGGACTTAAGTAAATTAAGGATTTCCCCTAAATTTTGTTCTTCATCCAGTATACCATGATATTCTAAAAAAAGATTTTTCACATTTTTTAATGAATCAGCAATATCGAATATTAAGGTATTTTCAGCACCTTCAATATCAATTTTTAAGAAATCTACAGGCTGTTCCAGATATTTTTTCAGATCTACCGCTTTTACGGTGATAATCTGGTTCTTCTTTGCAAAATCTGTCACAAAAGATCCTGCAAGACCTCCTTCTGAATAAAACTGAAGATCTTCGTCTTTAATCCAAACTGCTTCTTTTCTAATTTCAGTAGTAGGATGTCCAAAAGTATTTATATTCTTTTCCAGAATTTTAAAAATGTCTTCATCAGGTTCAAATGCGAGAATTTTAGCTTTCGGATATTTCCGTTGGAAATAAAGTACACTTACCCCAATATTGGCGCCACAATCTATTATATATGGAGCGTCATTTTCGCTGTCAAATAAATAGATGTCATCACCAAAAATTTCTTCTAATGAATGCAAAAGGGAAGGGCCATGAGAAAACGTAAAATCCCAATTAAACACCTTTGCAGTTTCCTGCTGAAATGCAGAAGATTCCATTAAACGTTTTTTTTCTTTAGGACTGATGCCTATTTTAGGATTTTGTACATCCTGAACGTTCTCAAAGTACCTTTCTCTTTTATATATTTCTAGCAGTTTTTTTATTTTTTGTATCATCATGTCCAATGGTATTTTCCGAAAACAGAGCCATAATCGTAATCGCCATGTTTTGAGAGGTATGATCCTGTATCAATTACAACAAATT
This sequence comes from Chryseobacterium tagetis, assembly GCF_016735585.2. Taxonomy (GTDB): domain Bacteria; phylum Bacteroidota; class Bacteroidia; order Flavobacteriales; family Weeksellaceae; genus Chryseobacterium; species Chryseobacterium tagetis. Next base: position 260,186 of record NZ_JAERSE020000002.1, on the reverse strand, counting down.
TACAAACATCTTCTACAACATCTAACTGTTGTATCTTGGGCTGGTTGATAAAAGCATGTATAGAGTATTTACCTCTTACTAATAAATTAGGTTCCAATGTCAGAATCATCTCCTCACTTACAAAATCTCTTTCACAGGAAAAAATTCTTCTTTTTCTTGCATCTAAAATGGTGACAAAAAAGCTGGCATTTTCAATTTTATGATTGATACCTATCGTAAATTTAAAATTGATAGGCTCATCGTACATATATTCCTTGGAAATATTTCCGTTACTTCTGAAAACGTCTATCTGATTGATAAACATGTTTTTATTGCTGTTGTCTCCTTCGCTTGTATAGGTGATGTCTTCATTTTCGGCATTAAGGTATGTGCCAATAGTGTCTATTGCTGTGCCTATATGCTCTACTTTTCCTTTATTCAATAAAATTCCGGTATTACATATCTGTGCGACTGAGTTGAGGTCGTGACTGACAAATAATACAGTTCTTCCTTCTCCTTTACTAACGTCACCCATCTTTCCAAGACATTTTTTCTGAAATTCGGCATCACCAACGGCTAACACTTCATCTACAATAAGGATTTCAGATTCTAAATGGGCTGCCACAGCAAATGCTAAACGTACATACATTCCGGATGAATATCTTTTTACCGGGGTATCAATATATCTTTCTACTCCTGAAAAGGCTACGATTTCATCAAATTTTCGGGCAATTTCTTTACGGGTCATTCCTAAGATGGCCCCATTTAAAAAAACATTTTCACGACCGGTCATTTCAGGGTGAAAACCGGTTCCTACCTCTAAAAGAGAAGCTATTCTTCCGTTAGTGTATATTTTTCCTGTAGTAGGTTTTGTAACTTTACTTAATAATTTTAAAAGAGTTGATTTTCCAGCTCCGTTTCTTCCAATGATTCCTACCGCATCGCCTTCCTCTATCTCAAAATTAATATCACGTAAAGACCAGACATAATCTGAGTTTCCTTTTGTTGCTCTGTCGTTGGCTTCACCTATTTTTAGATAAGGATCTTCCTTTCCCCTTACTTTATACCAAAACCGATTAAGATCATGAGAAAGTGTGCCTGTTCCTACTTGTCCGAGACGATATTGTTTTGATATGTTTTCAGCTTTTAATGCAAGCATTTAATTGTTTTTATATGTGTTTTTTTATTTAATATTTTATACCGTATCCATAAAGGTTTTTTCCACTTTATTGAAAATTACAAGACCAATCATAAAAATAATGAGGATTATAATTGTACTTATTCCTAACATCAATGGAGAAAAGCTTCCTACTCCCATCCAAGCATATTTAAAGCATTCAAAAATTCCGGAAAGAGGATTGTAATACGCTAGTTTTCTGAATATACCTGTTAATGATGATGCAGGATAAATAACTGGAGTGGCATACATATATAAACTCACTCCAAACCCTAAGATCATATTAAGGTCCTTATATTTTGTAGTAAGCGATGAAAATATCATACCAGCTCCCAATGCAAATACAGCCATTAAAAGGATCAGGAATGGAGTAGCTAACATCCACCACCAATTAGGCTGTATTTCTCCTTTTGAAAAGTAATATAGCCATACAATGATAAATAAAAGCATTTGTACTCCGAAGCGCATAAGGTTTGAAATAACGATAGAAATAGGAGTAACAAGTCTTGGGAAATATACTTTTCCAAAAATAGCAGCATTGCCTGAAAAAGTATAAGATGTTCCCGTTAAAGCGGAAGAAAAATAATTCCAAAGCGTTACGCCCGCAAGATAAAATAGAAGAGAAGGTGCACCGTCTGTTGGTAGCTTGGCAATTTTTCCAAAAACAATTAAATAAACTATTGTTGTTAATATAGGATTGATAAAAAACCAAATAGGGCCTAATATTGTTTGCTTAAAGCCTGAAACAAAGTCTCTTTTTACAAACATATATACAAGATCCTTATACTTCCAGACTTCTTTTAGTTCTAAGTTAAATAAAGAGTGTTTATCTTCTATTGTTTCTGTCCACTTTTGTGGTTGATCCATTTGTGTGTTTTTTAATTATTCAAATACTTCTTGTTTAAAAACAAAAAGTTACAACTAAGGTATTAATATTTGTTGGGATAACAAAAAACTATCGACGAATAGTCGATAGTTTAACAATGTTAAAATTATAAGTTTATTTTTTTATTAACCCTTTAAGATATTCACCATAACCGCTTTTGCCATATTTAGCTGCAGTTTCAAGAAGTTTTTCTTCGTTGATGAATTTATTTCTCCAGGCAATTTCTTCAATACATCCTATTTTAAAGCCTTGTCTTTTTTCGATTACGCTTACAAATTCTGAAGCATCATGAAGAGAGTCGAAAGTTCCGGTATCAAGCCATGCAGTTCCTCTGTCAAGAACGCCTACTTCAAGTTTCCCTTTTTGAAGATACACATTGTTGATGTCCGTAATCTCCAGCTCACCTCTTGGAGAAGGTTGAATATTTTTTGCAATTTCAACGACTTCATTATCATAAAAGTAAAGTCCTGGAACAGCATAATTAGACTTAGGATTCAATGGTTTTTCTTCTATCGAAACCGCTTTGAAATCTTCATCAAAATCTACAACGCCATATCTTTCCGGGTCTGAAACATGGTAGGCAAAAACAACTCCGCCATTAGGATTGGTTTTGTTTTTTAATAAAGTACCCATTTCGGATCCGTAAAAAATATTGTCACCCAAAACAAGTGCAGCCGGATCATTTCCGATAAACTGGTCTCCCAAAATAAAAGCCTGCGCCAATCCGTCCGGACTTGGCTGAACCACATATTCTATGTTACACCCGATCTGTGAACCGTTTCCTAAAAGTTTAATAAAACCGGCTTGGTCATGAGGGGTTGTGATAATCAAAATATCTTTAATTCCCGCTAAAAGCAATGTGGATAACGGATAGTAAATCATGGGTTTATCATAAACCGGCATCAATTGCTTACTCACAGCAATGGTGAGAGGATATAATCTCGTTCCTGAGCCTCCTGCTAAAATAATTCCTTTCATCTAACGTATTGTGATTTTAGATTTAATTATATTGTTTTTCGTAGTAATTTTGGTAATCACCGTTTGTTACATTCTCCAGCCATTCCTGATTTTCTAAGAACCAGTCAATTGTTTTTCCTAATCCTTCTTCAAAAGTCACAGACGGTTTCCAGCCTAGATCTTTGTTCAGCTTCGTTGCATCAATAGCATAACGCTTATCGTGCCCTGGTCTGTCTTTTACGTAAGTAATTAGTTTTTCAGAATGTCCTGATGGTTTTCCTAATTTTTCATCCATCTGCTTGATAAGCTCTTTTACCAAATCAATATTCTGCCATTCGTTAAAACCTCCGATATTGTAAGTTTCTCCGGTTTTAGCCTCATTAAAAATCTGATGAATGGCTTTAGCGTGATCAATTACAAATAACCAGTCTCTTGTATATTTCCCATCTCCATAAATAGGAAGCGGCTTTTCATTGATGATATTTGAGATACAAAGCGGAATCAGTTTTTCAGGAAAATGATTCGGACCGTAATTATTTGAACAGTTAGAAACAATGAATGGCATTCCATACGTGTTTCCATAGGCTCTTACCAAATGATCTGAAGCTGCTTTAGAGGCAGAGTAAGGAGACTGAGGATCATAAGAGGTCGTTTCTAAAAAAAAGCCTGTTTCTCCTAAGCTTCCGTATACTTCGTCTGTTGAAACGTGGTAGAAAAGATTAGTTCTTTTCTCATTAGGAAATCTTCCGTGAGTGTGATCAGGATTCAATGTCCAGAATTCTTTACAAAGATTCAGAAGATTTGCTGTTCCGTTTACATTGGTATTAATGAATGCCATCGGATCTGTGATACTTCTGTCTACATGACTTTCAGCGGCTAAATGAACCACTGCGTCAGGATTATATTTTTCGAAGATCGCTCTTAGTTCTTCAGGTTTTGTGATGTCTGCTTTTTCGAAAACATAGTTAGGTTCGTTCTCGATATCTTTCAGGTTTTCAAGGTTTCCGGCGTAGGTAAGAGCATCCAGATTGATGATGGTAGCTTCCGGATTGTTTTTTACAAATTCTCTTACAACGTGAGAGCCAATGAATCCGGCTCCGCCGGTAATAATGATATTTTTCATTTTAATGTTTTCAAAAAGGAATTTAGCGTCAAAGATATTAAAAGTATTATCAAAATAAGAAATGGACAATACCAAATAAAAAAATCTATATGTTTATGAATATGTGCATGCTGCTGAAACAGAATAAACCAGCTGAAAGGGGCTGTAATGGAGAACCATGTTGTGAAAATTAATTTTCTGTCAATTTTTTTTAAGTATAAATAAACTGAACATACAATTCCAGCCAATAGAATCACTGCAAATGGCACTTTTATGAATGTAAGATCTTCATTAATGAAAGAATTTCCTGAATATCGGGTTATAATATCCAAGTGAAACTTCTTTAATAAGGTCAGGTAATTTTGGCTTTTCTCGTAAAAATATTCACTGCTGGATCTTCTGAAAAAAGCATCTTTAAGATGGTAAATTCCGGTTTGGATATTTCCTGTTAAAAGATAGAACTGATACAGTAAAAAACTAATATTAATCAGTAAAGGGATCGTTAAAATGATAAAATGCCTCCAGATGAAATTCCAGTAAAATGAGATTTTATTTTCAAAAAGATAATAGATATAAGGAATTGAAGAACATATTAAAAAGACAGTGATAAATTCAAATCCGGTAAACCAGAATTTTAAAAAGAATAGAAAAGAAAGCGTAAAAATATATTTTTTGAAACTTTGATTTTTATTTTTTTCAAAAAATAGAAGGCTATATACAAAAGGAAGAAAATACACCCAATTGCACCACCAAGAACTTTTTCCGTATAAAAAAAGCCAATAATTAGGCAAAAGGAGTAAAAAAGTAATAACCGAAACTCTGAAATTAAACTTTTGACTGGTCCAATACAGAAATAAGGTTAATAAAATACTTAGTGAAAGAGAATTAAAGATTCTGAAGATTTCAAGATTGATAGCATTATCAAGTCCGAAAGTTTTGTCGAATAAACTGTACAAAATTGCCTGTCCGCCAATTTGTGTTTTGTACGGATCATAAGCTGTTTTTTCAGGAGCTTCATTCCTGATGTACTTTTCGTAAACCTGCTTTCCAACTATAGATCTTCCGTTTCCGCTTCCTTTGAAATAATAGGTTCCGGTAAATCCGCCATCATCCATGATCTTTCCGTGTTCGGAATTCATGATTTTCCCAATGACAAGCGTTTCTGATTCTTCAAGCTTACTATATTCAAATTTTTCTTTAGGAATCAGATGAAATGTATTGAACTGTGTGTTCAAAAAGAAAAGTAGGGCAAAAAGTAAAAACCAGATTGCTTTTTTCATGCTAGTTGGTGTTGTTATACCGCACTTTGAAATTCTTTTTGTCAATAATACTGATGTTGTCCAAAATCAAGCCGGTGGCAAGAGAAAGTATGGAAACAATGATGAGCATGATTGAAAAAATTAACGTGGGAACCTTATATACATATTGATATTCAAAATATTCTCTGATCGGAATAATCATAAAAAGAATTCCCAAAACAAACAGGACAATAGAAACCATTCCGAAAAATAATAAAGGTTTGTAGAGTCTTACAAGATTAAAGAAAAGCTTAATAACCTTGAATCCATCGGTGAACGTATTTAGCTTTGAGACACTTCCTTCAGGTCTGTCACGGTAATTAATGGAATATTCTTCTATGGCAAGTCCGTAATGTAAAGCATATATCGAAAGGTCGGTTTCCAGCTCAAATCCTTTAATGGAGCTCGCGTAATTTTTAACAAATTTTCTTGAAAAAATTCTGTAGCCGGAAAGAATGTCCTTCAGTTCAGAACCAAAGAAAATATTGATGAGGTTTCGAACCAGATTATTTCCGAAATTGTGGAACGCTCTTTTGTTTTCTTTTTTGTAGCTCTTGTTAGATAATCTGTCTCCGACAAGCATGTCGCAATTGTTTTTGGTAAACTGATCTACCATTTCACGAATGCATTCTACAGGATAAGTGTCATCACCGTCTATCATGATATAAAGATCGGCATCAATTTCCCTGAACATTCTGAAAACAACATTCGCTTTTCCCTGCTTTTTTTCATTTCCAACAATAGCGCCTGCTTTTGTTGCAATTTCTACAGTTGCATCTTTTGAATTGTTGTCGTAAACAAATATTTCCGCTTCAGGAATATGTTGCTGAAAATCCTTAACCACTTTTTCAATGGTTAAAGCCTCGTTATAGCAGGGTACTAAAACGGCTATTTTAGGTGCGGAAATCAATTCGTGATTGTTTTTCTCCCGATACTTTTATAATAAAATCCATTCTGTGCGGGAATTTCTAATGGATACATATTTCTTCCGTCGAAAATAACCTTATTTTTCATTTTCTCGCCCATCAGTTCAAAATTCGGATTTTTAAACTCCGGCCATTCTGTAGCAATGAAGAGTGAATCTGCATTTTCAAGAGCTTCGTACATGGTTTTGGCATATTCGATTTTGTCACCTAATATTTTCTGTACATTTTTTTCAGCAACAGAATCATAAGCAACAATTTTTGCTCCTTTCTCTAATAATAATTCAATATTGTCTAGCGAAGAAGCTTCTCTGATATCGTCGGTATTGGCTTTAAAAGCAAGTCCCCACAAAGCGATAGTTTTCCCTTCAATGCTTCCTCCGAAATATTTTTCGATCTCAGAAACAAGAATTACTTTCTGTGAAATGTTAACATTTTCAGTGGCTTCAAGAATTTGAAAATTAAAATCTTCATCTTTTCCTGATTTAATTAACGCCTTTACATCTTTTGGGAAACAGCTTCCTCCATATCCTATTCCCGGAAATAAGAATCTGTGCCCGATTCTGTCGTCACTTCCCATTCCAAGACGTACTTTATCAACATCAGCACCTACTTTTTCACAATAATTAGCGATTTCATTCATAAAAGTGATTTTCACTGCTAAAAATGAGTTGGCTGCATATTTCGTAAGCTCCGATGATTTCTCATCCATGAATATAATAGGAATCCCGGTATTGGTAAACGGCTGGTAAATCTTTGACATGATTTCTTTAGCCTTTTCGGAACTCGATCCAACGACTACTCTCGCCGGATTCATTGAATCTTCCACGGCAAAACCTTCACGTAAAAATTCCGGATTTGAAACTACGTCAAAAGGGAGGCTTGTTTTTGAGGCAATAACATTGCTTACCTTATCGGCTGTTCCTACAGGAACTGTACTTTTATTTACCACGACTTTGTATTCGGTCATCATTTCACCAATAGAATTGGCAACCTGCAGTACATAAGAAAGATCTGCGGAGCCATCTTCACCAGGAGGGGTTGGTAAAGCAAGATAAATGACTTCGCTTTTATCCAAAGCTTCTTTTAAATCGGTTGTGAAAAATAGACGTTCTGCCTGTATGTTTCTAAGGAACATTTCTTCGAGATTCGGCTCGTAGATGGGAACAATACCATTTTTCATTCCTTCTACTTTTTTTTCATCAATATCAACACAGTAAACCGAATTTCCTAATTCTGCAAGCGTAGTTCCTGTTACCAAGCCTACATATCCTGTTCCTACTATTGTAATATTCAAAATATATGTTTTTAATAATTTATGACAAAAATACTAAAAATACTTTCATGGTTTCTGATAATTGCGATTTGCTTTTTGGTTCGGCAGTAATAAAACTTATCAATCTGATTACTAGACTTATTTGTATTTTTAGTAAAAATGTTTTATATTTGCAAAAGATTTACGGAAAAAACAATGGGAAGGCTTCTAACGAAAGCCTTTTTTCGTACAGTAAATCATAAAAATTATGGAGTTTAGAAAAAGAATTGAAGAATTATTAAACGATTTCCTTGAGACCAGAAAGGATTTGTTTCTGATCGATTTAAAGATTTCTGCAGGGGACGATATTACGGTGATTTTGGATGGAGACAATGGGGTTTCTCTTCAGGATTGCTTGGATGCAAGCCGCGCCATAGAATTTAATATGGACCGTGAAGAGCATGACTTTAGTTTACAGGTAATGTCTGCAGGCTTGAGCGAACCGTTGGTGACGCCACGTCAGTTTACGAAAAATCTTGGAAGAGATATTGATGTATTATTAAATGACTCTTCTAAAATTGAAGGAGAACTTGCAAAAGTAGATGAAGAAAAAATTACTCTGGTTTTGCGTTACCGTAAGCCGAAAGACATCGGTAAAGGGAAAGTAGATGTGGAGGAGGAAAAGGAAATTCCTTACTCTGAGATTAAAAAAGCTTTAGTAGCAATTAAATTTTAAATAAGAAAAAAAAATAAATGGATAATATAGCGTTGATTGAATCCTTTGGTGATTTTAAAGACGAAAAAGGGATCAGTAAGATCGATCTGATGGCAATTATTGAAGATTCTCTTAAGACTCTTTTGAGAAAAAGATATGATTCTGATGATCATTTTGATGTGATTGTAAACCCTGATAAAGGAGATTTTCAGATATTTTTGAACAAAACAATTGTGGAGGATGAGATGTCTGAAGATGATGATCTTGAAATCGAGATCTCAGAAGCAAAGAAAATTGACCCGACTTTTGAAGTAGGTGAAGATTTTACGATGGAAATTCCTGTGGCTCAATTGGGAAGAAGAAATATTCTTACACTGAAACAGATTTTGGCAACAAAGCTTCAGGAGCACAATAATGCAATGCTTTATGAGCAGTTCAGAGATAAGATCGGAGAGATTGTGGTAGGAGAGATTCACCACATCCGTCACAAACATGTCATTCTTTTGGACGATGAAGGCAATGAATTTATTCTTCCGAAAGAAAATCAAATCCCTTCAGATTTCTTTAAAAAAGGTGAAAACATCAGAGCTATTGTAGAAACAGTAGACTTTAAAGGATCAAAACCGCAGATTATTATTTCCAGAACTGCACCAAAATTCCTAGAGAAATTATTGGAACTGGAAATTCCTGAAATCCAGGATGGAACAATCATGCTGAAAAAAGTAGTGAGAATTCCTGGGGAAAAGGCAAAAATTGCAGTAGATGCTTATGATGACAGAATCGATCCGGTAGGAGCATGTGTGGGTGTGAAAGGATCAAGAATTCATGGGGTTGTAAGAGAGTTGAAAAATGAGAACATCGATGTGATTCAGTGGTCTAAAAACCCTGAAATTTTGGTGAAAAGATCTTTAGGAAATGTTACCATCAATAAAATTGACATCAATGAGGGGGCGAACTATGCATTGGTTTATACTCCTGTTGAAGAGATTTCTAAAGTGATTGGAAAACAAGGGCAGAATATCAGACTGGCTTCTTGGTTGTCCGGATACGAGATCGATGTATACAGAGAGTCTAGTGAAGATGACGACGTTGAATTGAGAGAATTTAATGACGATATCGAGCAGTGGATTTTGGATGAATTTAAGAAAGTAGGTCTTACAACTGCTAAGTCTGTTTTGGATAAAGAGACTGAGAGTCTTCTGAATATGGTAGATCTTGAAGAGGAAACAATTGAAGATGTGAAGCGTATTCTTAGAGAAGAATTTGAAGATTAAGATTTAGTAAATAAATTTTAATAAACAGTAAAAAAGAAATACTTTAATTTTAAGAATTAAAAAACAGTAAAAATAATAAATGCCAAAAATTAGATTAAATAAAGCGGTTAAGGAATTCAATATTTCGATGTCCAGATTAGTAGAATTTTTACAAGCTAAGGGTATCGAGGTTGAAAGCAATCCTAACGCTCAATTGGAAGAAGCGGCATATTCTGCATTGGAGGCTGAGTTTGCCAAAGACGGTGAACAACGTAAAGCTTCCCATGAGGTGGTGATCACAAAAGTTCCGGAAGAAAAACTGGAAATTGAAGAAAAGAAAACCCCTGAAGTAATAAGAGCTAAAGCTAATAAACCAGAAACTAAAATTTTAGGTAAAATAGATTTGGAACCTACGAAACCTGAAGTTGAAGAAGCTCCGGTTGCTCCTATAGCAACAGTGGAAGAGAAAAAACCAGAACCTGTTGTTGTTGAAGAACCGGAAGTAAAAGCAGCTCCTGAAAAACAAGAGTTTAAGGTTTTAGATAAAATCGATTTATCACAAATTGAATCTAGAAACAGACCGGTAAAAAAAGATAAGCCTAAAGTGGAGGAGAAAAAAGTAGAAGAAAAAACTGTTGAAGAAAAACCGGCTGCAGAGGTAAAGGAAACTCCTAAACCTGTTGTAAAAGAAGCAGCTCCTCAAAAAGTAGCTGAGGTGAAAGAACAACCGAAGGCGCCTGTAGAAGAAAATCAGGAACCTCAAAAAATTGAAACCGTTTATCAAAAGCTGGATGGTCCTAAGATTGTTGGTGAAAAGATTGACTTAACTCAATTTGCACCAAAAACAGGTCCTGGAGCTAAAAAGAAAAGAAAAAGGATTGAAAAACCTGGAGGGAATAATAACCAGCAAGGAGGAAATAATCAGCAAGGCGGTAATAATAACAATAATAACCAAGGGGGAGGTCAAGGAAACCGTCCTCAGGGGAATAATAATAACCAAGGCAACCGTCCTCAAGGACAAGGTGGTCAGGGAAATCGTCCACAAGGTCAGGGAGGCCAAGGCGGAAACCGTTTTGGGAATAATAATAACCAAGGCAACCGTCCATCAGGACAAGGTGGCCAAGGTGGAAACAGAGGAGGTTTCAACAGAGGAGGGCAAAACAACAGACCGGGTCAGAGAACTATGCCTGTTGAATTGACGGATGAGCAGGTTAAAAACCAAATCAAGGAAACTCTTGAAAAATTAACCAATAAAGGAGGGAAATCTAAATCTGCTAAACACAGAAAAGATAAGAGAAATTTCCGTAGAGAGCAAGATGAGCGTCAACAAGAAATTGATGCGCAAGACAGAACATTAAAAGTAACAGAATTCATCACTGTTGGTGAATTAGCAAGTTTAATGAATGTTTCTCCTACAGAGGTTATTTCTGCTTGTTTCTCTTTAGGTGTTATGGTTACAATGAACCAGAGACTTGAAGCTGATACATTGCTATTAGTTGCAGATGAATTTGGATATAAAATTGAATTCTCGGATGCGGATCTTGAAGATACTGATTCTGAAGATGAAATTGATACTGAAGAGAGCTTGTTACCAAGAGCACCTGTTGTTACAGTAATGGGACATGTTGACCATGGTAAAACTTCATTACTGGATTATGTTAGAAAAACTAACGTAATTGCAGGTGAGTCAGGAGGAATTACTCAGCATATCGGAGCGTATAATGTGAAATTGGAAAACGGTCAGAGAATTACTTTCTTAGATACGCCGGGTCACGAAGCCTTTACAGCGATGAGAGCAAGAGGAGCTCAGATTACAGATATTGCAATTATCGTAATTGCTGCCGATGATGACGTGATGCCTCAAACGAAAGAAGCTATTTCTCACGCACAGGCTGCAGGTGTTCCGATGATTATTGCAATCAACAAAGTGGATAAACCGAATGCAAATCCGGATAATATCCGTCAGCAGCTTTCAGGTATGAATATTTTAGTAGAAGAATGGGGAGGAAATGTTCAGGCTCAGGAGATATCTGCTAAATTTGGTAACAACGTAGACGTATTATTGGAAAAAGTTTTATTACAGGCTGAAATGCTTGAATTAAAAGCAAACCCAGAACGTGCTGCAAGCGGAGTGGTAATTGAAGCGTCTTTAGATAAAGGAAGAGGTTATGTTGCAACAATGCTGGTTCAAACCGGAACACTAAGAGTTGGTGATTATGTTGTAGCAGGGAAAAATCACGGTAAGGTAAAAGCTTTGCTAGATGAAAGAGGGAAAAATCTTGCGGAAGCAGGTCCGTCTATTCCGGCAACAATCCTAGGATTGGATGGAGCTCCAACAGCTGGTGATAAATTCCGTGTTTATGCTGACGAAAGTGAAGGTAAAGCTATTGCTAATAAGAGAGAACAGCTTCAGAGAGAACTTTCTATCAGAACTAAAAAACATACTACGCTTGAAGAACTAGGTAGACGTATTGCTTTAGGTGAATTCAAAGAATTGAACATTATCCTTAAAGGAGACGTGGATGGTTCTGTAGAGGCCCTTTCTGATCAGTTACAAAGACTTTCAACAGAAGAGATCAGCGTGAATATTCTTCACTCAGGTGTAGGACAGATCACAGAATCTGATATCAACTTAGCTGCTGCGTCAGATGCGATTATTATCGGATTTAACGTAAGAGCGGGTGCAAATGCTAAAGATCTTGCAGATCGTGAGGAAATTGAGATCAGAACATACTCTGTAATCTATAAAGCTATCGATGAAGTAAAAGAGGCAATGGAAGGAATGCTTTCTCCGGAAATTCAGGAGCAGGTAATCGGTAATGTTGAAATCCGTGAAGTATTCAAGATTTCTAAAGTGGGAACTATTGCAGGATGTATGGTTCTTACAGGAAAAGTTACCAGAAATTCTAAAGTACGTTTACTAAGAGACGGAATTGTGAAGTTTGACGGAGAGCTGGAAAGCTTGAAGCGTTTCAAAGATGACGTAAAAGAAGTTACCAAGGGCTATGAATGTGGATTGAACCTGAAAGGATATAATGATATCGAACAAGGGGATATTCTGGAGGTGTATGAAGAGGTTGCAGTGAAGAAAAAACTGAAATAATTCACTATAAATAAATGAAAACCACTTTCTTAGAAAGTGGTTTTTTATTTGACTAAAATAATTTATATTCATTCTAAATAATAATTTAACTTTTAAAAATTTTATGTTAAAAGTTTTTTTAAACAATTATATTTTGCATTTTATAGAATGATTGCGCGTAATTATTATTGATTTTAGTTTTTTTTTATGCAAATGTAGCCTAAAGTGTAAAAGAATCTCTAAAATATCTGTTCCGAAAACTTGTGAATGTTAATATTTATTAACATATTTGCCCATTAAAATATATTAAAATTTGTTAATATGAATGTTAAACTACGTGTACTGAGTGCAGGGGCTTTGTTTTTTCTAGGGCAGGCTGTTTATGCACAAAAAAAACCAAAAGACACTGCTTCGAAAGAGACTAAAATTGAAGAAGTGGTTGTTTTAGGGTATTCTAAAACTATCACTAAAAAAAATTCAACAGTTGCTTCAAATACTGTGGGTGACGTATTTTTAGAAAATAGACCGAATACCAATGTTTTGACATCTTTGCAGGGGTCTGCTCCTGGTGTTATCATGAATGGAGGATCGGGAAGTCCCGGGTCTGCTAAATTTAGTTTGTTGATTCGTGGGACCAGTTCAATTAATGGTAATACAGATGCTTTAATTGTGATTGATGATGTTCCATCGAATGCTTCTGAATACAGAAACTTAAATTCTAATGATATTGAGTCAATGACTGTATTGAAGGATGCTGCAGCAACTGCTATCTATGGTAATAGAGGTGCTAATGGAGTTGTTGTTATAAGAACGAAAAGAGGTAAGTACGGAAGTGGGTTTAAAGTTTCGTATACTGGTATGACCGGAATGTCATTAAGACCTCTTGATAAATATAATCTTGCAAATACAAGTGAGTATTTAGATATCATGAGATTATATGGATTAAGTCCAAGTACTACTGGAACTCCTAATGCTTATGATAAAGCATTAGCGGGTCAAGCAGCAGGTATTGATACTGATTGGAAGAAAGTCTTTTTTAAACCTGAAATGTTCCAATCACATGATGTTTCAATATCAAGTGGTGGTGGTAATGTAGCCTCTTATACTTCATTTGGTTATATGGAGCAGGGTGGAGCTGTACCTACAACCGACTTTAAGAGATTTACAGCGAGATCAAATATTATGGCTAAATCGAAAGATGAAAAGCTAACTGTAAATTCTCAAATAGGACTTGCATTTTCAAGAAGAAATGAATTGTTTGAAGAAACAAGTTCAGCAATTAGAAATAATTCTGTACAGAACCCACTTCTTGGGGTTCTCCAAGGATTACCTTATTTAGCTCCTGGAGTTTATGCTAATGGACAAGAGTTATTTAATGCTATAGGTACTAACTTTAATGATGGTAATAATATCTATGTACTAGAAAATTTGTTGACAAAAGGAAATCTTCCTAATTTCGTTGATCAGATTTCGATTACAGGTAACTTAGGAGGTTCTTATAAAATTACTAAGAATTTTAGTTTAAATAATAAATTGGGTGTAGATTATAGACAAAGTGAGAGGACTTCGGGGAGAGCACCTTGGTCTTATTTGGCTTTAGCAACTCAAGGAACGGCTAAATATACTGGAAGTGAAACCCAGTCTATAACTAGAGATTTGAGTATCAATAATGTTGCCTCTGCTTCATATAATGGTCAGGCGGGTGAACATACGATAGATGCTACAGTGAGTTTGGAATATAATAAAGTTCATTATAGAACTTCTACAAGAACACAGAATGGTCTTGACCCAAGAACATACGTTCCAGGATCAGGTACTGGTTATGTTCCATATGACAGTTCTACTAATAACTTTCTTCCTTCTGTAAGTGCTTCAAGAATTACTGCTGGTACCCTTGCTTACTTTGCTAATGCAAACTATGACTATGCAGGAAAATACGGTTTTAGCGGAACAATAAGAAGAGATGCAAGTTATAGATTCATTGGAGCAAATCAATGGGCTACTTACTGGTCTGTTTCTGGTAGATGGAATATTGATAAGGAAAGCTTTATGGAAGGTTCTACCTTTAGTAATTTAAAGCTTAGAGCATCATATGGAACTAACGGTAACCAGAACATTATTGCATCTGCATCTGGTTCTAACCCATTATTAACAGCAAGTACTATTGTAAGAGATCAATATACTTCTCCAATAGGTTATGGGAATTCTCTTGGTTTAGGCTTTGGTTATGGAAACCCAACAGTAAGATGGGAAGATGTAGCACAGGCTAATATTGGATTGGACTTTACTCTATTAAATAATAAGTTAGAAGGTACATTTGATATTTACCAAAAGAAAACGACAAATCTATTTAGCTCAATTCCTGTTTCAGGGGTTTCAGGATCTTATTCAGTAAATGGAAACAATGGATCAATGACTAATAAAGGTATTGAACTTGGCTTACGTTATAACATATTTAATAAAGATGGTGTAAAATTAACTGTATTCGCAAATGGTTCTTATAACCAGAATAGAATTAATGAATACCAAATCAATGGTGATCCGGAACCTGGAACAACTACGACAATTGCTGGTCATCAATTATATGAATGGTATGTTTATAAATATGCAGGGGTGAATAAGAGTAATGGTAACTTATTGTTCTACACAAAAGATGGTGGAGTTACAGAAGCACCAGATGTAAGTGATGCACAGTATTTGGATGTTGGTATTGTTCCTAAATATGCAGGTAGTTTTGGTTTTGAAAGTCAATACAAAGGTTTCTTCTTTGATGCATTATTTACATTCCAAGCAGGAATTAAGAAATTTGACAATGCATTGTATTGGTTAGCTAATCCGGTAGGTCTTGGATCTAATGCAGTTGGTTCTGGTAACTTGTCAAATGATTTAGTTGGTGCATGGAGTCCAACAAATACAAATAGTGATACTCCTAGCTTAAGAGCTACTAACTGGGGTTATACTTCACAATCGGATTACTTTATTAAAGATGCCTCATTCCTTAAGATTAGATCTGCTACGATTGGTTATCAATTAAGTAAAGATATGTTAAGAAATATGCCAATTACTGGTCTTCGAATTTATCTTCAAGCAGAAAATATTTTCACATGGACCAAGTGGAGAGGTTTCGACCCTGAGCCTATCACGGGATCAAGCTTAAGTATTTATCCAAATCCAAGGATGTATACAATAGGAGTGAAAGTTGATTTTTAAATTAAATTATTACAATGAAAAAAATATTTTATATATTATCAGTTTTTCTAGTGATGTCATCGTGTAATGATGCACTAGATATAGTTCAAGATAGTGAAATTAATGATGCGACAGTTGTTTTTAAAACTGTTGATGACATGAAGTTGTTTCTTAACGGTAGCGTCTATCCCGCTGTAGATCCTCTAAATGAAATTTTCTTCACTTCACTTTTTACAGATGAAGTAGGCTATGGTTTAGCTGGGGTAAGTACCAGTGACATTTTAACTCACCGATGGGTTTTAAATTCAACTTCTGGTGATGCATCTGGACTTTGGGTAAGCAATTATAACATAATTAATAAGGTTAATATCCTTTTGGATAGAAGTAAATTGATTAATTATAATACTCTTAGTACTACAGATAAAGCAACATATACTAATATTATAGTTCATGCAAGAGCTTTAAGAGCTTATGCATATGTCACTTTAGAGTCTTATTTTTCTACAAATATGAAAGATCCTAATGCATTAGGTGTAATGCTAAGCACGGAACCTGCAAATATTTTAGAAACAAAATTACCTAGAGTTAAAAATTCTGAGGTTTTTGCATTGATTGAATCAGATTTACAATATGCACTTACCAATTTTAACACATCAAGTGTAACGACAGGTGGTGCTTCCGTACAACATTATTTACAGAAGCCTGCTATCAATGCTATTGCTGCAAGATATTACAATTATAAAGGGGATGATGTTAATGCAAAGCTTAATGCTACTGCTGCCGTTACTACTAGTGGTTTATCATTATCTAATCCTACAGCTTATCCTACAATTTGGAACGATACAGCAAGAGGAGAGATTTTATGGTCTTTATATAGACCTAATAGTGCTGTAGGTTCTTGGTCAAATATTGCTAGTCTATGGACAACCAACTCGACAGATATCGATGGATCAGTTACTTTCGATATGAGTAGAAAATTATATGATCTTATTGATGATCAAATTCCAGGTGGCGACATCAGAAAAGATGTATTTGTTGACGGATCTAGTCAGTTTGATCAATTATATCCAACAGGACCAAATCCTAGAGAAGATGATGTTATTGTGATTAATAAATATCCGGGTAAATCAGGATCTTTAGCTAGTGCTACTATGAGATTGAGAAATGACATTAAAATGTTTAGACTATCTGAAATGTATCTTATTTTGGCTGAAGTTGCTGTTCACGAAGGTGATTTGACAACAGCGGCTACCCGTGTGAGAACAATCAGAGGTACTAGGTCTAAAGGAAGTTTAGCAGCTACAATTACATATACGTCTGCTCAACAAGCATATGCAGATATACTTTTAGAAAGAAGAAGAGAGTTATGTTTTGAAGGACACCGTTATTTGGATTTGAAAAGAATGGGAGTAGCAGCTGGTGTTGGAATAGATAGAGATAAGTATGATGACGATAACCAGAATTTACCATTAACTTTACCTGCTAGCGATTATAGATTTACGCTTCCTATTCCGTTGGATGAGATTAATGCGAATCCTAATGTTCAACAAAACCCTGGATATAATTAATTAGAACAAAACTTATGAAAAAAATTGCGTTTTTAATATTAGCCTCTTTTATTTTTTTACTTAGCAGTTGTAAAGATGAGGCAGAAGTTTATGAAGGGCAACCTTACTTACATTTTAATAAAGGAGTAAATGGTGAAGCTGTTGTAAAACAAGGCACAGGATCGACGATAGCAAATATTGATTTTGGAACAGTGCAGTCTTTATCAGGAGCTGCGCAAGTTAAATTAGTTGTTGATAAAACTGTTTCAACAGCGGTTGAAGGTGTTGACTTTCAAATTGTAGCTCCAGAGGTTACTGTAAATGCAGGTCAAATTGGTGGCCAATTCCAAGTAAAACTTCTTGAGGCTACTGCAACTGTTGAGGCAAAAGTAATTGTGTTTAAATTACAGTCTTCATCAATTCCTAATGCAACGTTTGACCAGACTTATATTTTAAGATATACAAAATCATGTGATTTTAACATGGCTCCATTTACAGGAACCTATAAAGTTGTAACTGATACTTGGGAAGACTATGAAGCAGGTGATTTGGTTACTGTACAGCCGGGGCTAGCAGCTAATCAGTTTAAGATATTATCAACTAACAATCCTTATATTAGCAATGCAAGTACATCTTACATGCTTGTAACTGTTGCAAATGATGGTAGCGTTCAGTTAGTTTCTAATGAGCCTTTTAATTATGGAGGAACAACTGGTACGCTGTCTCTTAGTGGTAGTGGAACAGTAAACTTTTGTACTGGGGCTATAAATATTTCTAATCTTAATTTTTCTGGTGCTGCAGGATCTTCTACTGGAAACCAATTTGTATTAGTGAAAAATTAATTAAATTTCTTAATTATTATGAGAACCCCGTCAAAAGACGGGGTTTTTTATTCCCCATTATTTCTTATTTTTGCTACACAAAAGCAATAAATGAAATACATATTTCTTATCATACTCTTTCTGGGTTTTACAGCTCATGCTCAAATTGTTAATACTAAAGATAAAAAAGTGGCTCCCAAAAGAGAAGGAGACTCCTTAATCATTGATTCAGGGAAAAAAGACTCTTTAAAAATATTTAAGCCTACGATTAACGATTACTTATATCAAAAGCAATATGGTGAAAAGAAGGTTTTTGATACCGTATTGACGTTTGATAAAACAAATGTTTTTTCACAATACAATAACAGAGATAACTTTGGAAAAGCTCAGCTTGCGAATATAGGCTCTGGATTCAATCCCTTGTCTTATGAAGTGAATGCAGAACAAAACCTTGCCTTACTTCCAACCAACAAGTCGTATGGGATTTTAGGCGTTGATGATGTCCACTATTATGATGTGAAAACACCTACCGCAACATTTGTATATCATAATGCAATGAAAAATGGAGCAGCTCTGAAATCTACTTATACCCAAAATATAGGGAAGAGATTTAATTTTGCATTAGAATATATGGGACTTCGTTCCCAAGGTTTATACAGAAATACTTTGGCGGCGAATAATAATACCTTGTTTTCAGGGCACTATGTTTCTAAAAAAGGAAATTATGAATTATTTGCCCATTACTTACATCAGAATGTAAACAATCAGGAAAACGGAGGAATCGCCATTGACAGTGTTTTTCAGACCGGAGATAGCAATTCAAGCAACAGACAGAATGTTCAGGTTAATCTCGCGACTTCAAGCTCACAGTTTTCCTATAGAAGATACTATTTAACTCACCAGTTAACACCTTTTAATTCAGAAAAGTTTCCGTTTAAAATAAGACATACCCTTTCTCATGAAGGAAATAAATATTATTATGGACAGACAAGCTTAGAATCTTATTGGTACAGCCTTCCTGCTGAAATTGTGAATGGAGTACCGTATGTCTCAAAAAAATATTCAGATAACTTTAGCAACACATTCAGTTTGGTTTTTGATAATGAAAAATTCAAACTTGATGCAGGGGTTCGATATCAAATGTTAAAATTTGGTGCTTCAGAAGTTTCGCTGACAGATCTTGTCATTCCTAATGAGCTTAAAGAAAACAGAATTGGTGCAGTCGGAAATTTACAGGTTAAATTATTAGACAAAATCCAGTTGAACTCATTTCTTGAATTTTCTAATGGAAGCCAGTTCGGAACCTACCTTAAAACAACGAACAACTTAAAATTTGAACCGATAAAAGATTACTTTGTCAATGCAAAAGTGAATTTCCAGAGTGTTTATCCGTCTTTCAATTATCTGATGAATACTTCTGTGTATAAAAAGTTCAATTATTATTTGCAGGATGCTAAAAATCAAACTGTGACAGAGATTGGAGGTAATATTAATTTGAAATGGTTTAAAACAGAATTGTTTGTCAATTATTTTAGAATAGATAATTACACCTATTTTGATAGCAGTGCAAAGCCTCAGCAAAGCAATAGCTCATTGAACATTTCTCAGATCGGAGGAGATGCTACCTTTAGTTATGGTAAATTTCATCTGAATACAAGAGTACAGATTCAAAATGCACTGACTAATAAAGATCTTTTACCAATGCCAAGCTTTATTGGAAGAGCCAATTTCTTTTATCAGGCAAAAGCATTTAAAGACGCTGCAGAAGTTCAGGTGGGTATAAAAGCCTATTATTTCTCAAAATTTGCATCGAGAGAATATTTCCCGATACTTAACGAATACATTTTACCTTCTGCAAACTCTTTCTCAATTGGAGGACAGCCTATGATTGATGCGTATTTCAATATGAAGGTTAAAAAAATGTTCTTTTTTATAGAGGGGCAACAAGTTGGAACCCTTCTTTCACACAACAAAGCATATGCATTTCCACATTATCCTACCTATGACTTTAGGTTAAATATCGGAATAGTATGGTATATGTTCAACTAAAATTTACACCAGGTTGAAAACTATTAATAAAATATCATTTCAGGATATACAAAGCATTCCTCAGTTAGTAAAAGACTTTTTGAATCAGAAAATTGAGGGATTTGAAGAAAATACATTTTCTATAGATAATTTTAGAAATCAGATTTATGTAAAGCAGAATGCTTTTTCTTCAGAACAAAGAACGGTTTTATTTAATGCTCTCGAAAAGCAGCTTTCAGATGTTAAGCTTTCTTCGAAACAGCAAGAACATTTAGAGAGCTTAAAGCAGCCGAATACATTCACAATCACTACAGGTCATCAGCTTAATCTCTTTTCGGGCCCGGCTTTCTTTGTGTACAAGATTTTACAAACGGTAAAAACATGTACATACTTAAAAGAAAACTTTCCGGATTTTAATTTTGTTCCGGTATACTGGATGGCTTCAGAAGATCACGATTTTGTGGAGATCAACCATTTTAAAACAGAAGCCAATTATTACGAAACCAACGAAAAATCGGGTGGTGCTGTAGGAAGAATCCATATTCATGATACCCACTTTATTTCAGAATTTGAGAAAGAATTCAAAGATTCTATTTTTGGGACAGAATTGATTTTGATGTTAAAAGAATCTTACAAAACAGGAAATACACTGACAGATGCGATCAGGATTTTGGTAAACAGACTGTTCTCTGAATTTGGATTGTTGATTTTGGACGGAGACTCAAAAGAACTTAAAAATCAGGTTAAAGATATTTTCAAAGATGAGCTGCTGAATTTTGGCTTAAATAAAGCGTCCAAAGAAAAAGTTGATTTCCTTACCGAGAAATACGGAAAAGTTCAGGTAAACCCCCGTGAGATTAATTTGTTTTATCTTTCAGAAACTAGAGACCGAATTGATTTTGATGGGAAAAACTATTTTGTTGTAGATAAAAATATTTCGTTCACGGAAGAAGAAATTTTGAACGAACTGGAAAGCACTCCTGAAAAATTCAGTCCCAATGCTTTGATGCGTCCGGTGTATCAGGAATGTGTTTTACCTAATTTGGCTTATATCGGAGGAAATGCAGAGATCATGTATTGGCTGGAGTTGAAAGATTATTTCAAAAAAATAAATATTTCTTTTCCGGTTCTCATTCCGAGAAATTCAATGCTGTTTTTAAAAGAAAAGACAATCGGGAAAATTCAGAAGCTGAATCTTAAAATAGAGGATTTCTTTGAAAACTTCACTACCATTATCAATCATAAAATAGTTGAAGATAATAGTATTCTAAGACTGTTAGAAGAAAAAGAAAACCTGTTGGTCAATAATTTTTCTGAACTGAAAGCTGTTGCAGAAACTACAGAAAAATCTTTTGGAAATATGGTGAAAGCAGAAGAGGTGAGACAACTGAAATCATTTAACAGAATGAAAAAACGTCTTCTTCATGCAGAAAAAATAAAACAAAGCGAATTACTGGAAAGATTGGAAAACCTGTTTCTGGATGTACATCCTTCCAAAAACTGGCAGGAAAGAGTCTACAATTTTAGCGTGTTTTTTGCTGACTTTGGGTATTCATGGCTTGAAACTTGTTTAGAAGAAATGGTGGTTCAGGAATCCAAATTGATTATTGTTGCCATTTAATTTTAAAGAAGTATTTTTGTAAATAATAACGATCTATTATGATAAAGAGGTTTTTTATTTTGTCCAGTTTATGTATGGTTTTAGGAGCATCTGCTCAGAAATCACATACCGTTGTTAAAGGAGATACTCCTTACAATATTGCTAAAAAATACGGAATAACTGTCGATGAATTACTTAAACTGAACCCTAAATTTAAAGAAGGGAAATTGGCTATTGGTGATATTTTAACAGTGAAATCAGGAACGGCTTCAGTGTCTAAAACAACCACTGTTGAAAAACCAAAGACAAATACTGCTTCTCAGTCGGGGAAAATTATTTTACAGCCGAAACAGACCATCTACGGAATTACGAAGCAATACCATATTTCCGAAGCAGATCTTAGAACGCTCAATCCTGATCTTGAGTCTCACATGAAAATAGGAGACGAGATCACTTTACCTCTAGAAAACATCAAAAAATATGGAGGAAATGAACAACATGTTGCTGTAACTACACCAACAGTAACCTCTAAACCTGTTGAGAAACCTGCCGATACTAATACCGTTGCAGACGGAGAATACGTTATACAGGCCAAAGATAATTACTATAGAGTTTCAAAACAATTCAACATTACCCAAAAAGAATTATTTACTTTAAACCCAGGGTTAGAAGAAAGAGGATTGAAGCCGGGAGAAAAAATTATCGTTAAAAAAACAAATACAGACATAGCTTCTGAACCAGTTAACTCAAAAGAGAAAATGGATTCAGGAAGTGCAAAAACTGTTACAACCTCAGAAGCTGTTGCAGGGGACGATTTCGTTACCTATACCGTTCAGCAGGGAGATACGGTTTTCTCTATTGTAAATAAATTCGGAATCTCTATTGATGAATTAATCGCTCTGAACCCTGATTTATCACACGGATTAAAAGCGGGAATGGTTTTAAAAATCAAAAAACAAGATCCTGCTTATATAAAGAAAAACGGAGATGCTTTAAGTGTTGTTTTAATGCTTCCTTTCGGATACAGTACCAACGAAACGCAGTATAGAACCATGGCGATGGATTTCCTTACAGGGGCAAAAGTTGCCATCGAAAGAAACGCAAGAAACGGTCAGAAGCTGGAAATTAAGATCGTGGATTCCGGTAACGAGGGAACTTTTAAAAGCTCTTTGACACAAATCAATCCTGATAATACGGATTTGATTATCGGCCCGTTCTTCAAGTCAAATGTCATTGATGTTTTAGACTTTACGAAAAATCAAAAAATACCGATTGTTGCTCCTTTTGCCAACTCTCCGGAATTATATAACTATAGCAACCTGATCATTGTAGAAACAAACGATCAGACCTATGCAGATAAAATAGTGGATGAAGTAAGAGGTACTTACTCTGATCAGAAAATTTATATTGTTGCAGACAGTAAAAAAACGAATGCAAATTATATCAAGAGCGGTTTAGAAAAAGTGCTTAAAAAACCTAATGTGGTGATCGTTAATTCAGCTTCTGAAATTCAATTAGATCAGAATATGATGACGGGACAGTCTGCTCCTGTGATTGCTATTTTAGCCAATGACAGTAATGACGTGGGAGAAGCTTTTGCAAATAAAGTAATTTCGCTTTCCAAAGACGTACAGGGAATAAAAGCATTCAGTATGTATTATGCACCTGTTTTTGAGAAAAAAGTAGATGAGCTTAGTCAGGCGAATTTAGTCTATCTTATGGATAGAAAAATTAATGCAGACGGCAGCTTCGAAAAAGAAATTTTAGCAGCGTACAAAAGTAAATATTGCAAAACGCCTCCGAAATATGCTATTATCGGGTTCGATGTTGTGAATGACATGCTGACAAGAGAAAATAAAAAAGGAGAGATCTTCAGACAAATGAATAAAGTACAGACTCAGTTGGCGACCAAATTTGAATTTGTAAAGTCAAAAGCCAATGGTGCTTACGTAAATACTGGCTATAGAGTGATTAGGTTAGTTCCTTAAATGATTTAATTCACTTAAAGATATTCTTAATTATACTTATATTTGCAAAATATTTAAATCAGTACATGAAAGCACTTGTATTTCCTGGGCAGGGTTCTCAGTTCATAGGAATGGGAAAAGAATTGTATGATTCTAGAAAAGACATTAAGGACTTGATGGAATCTGCCAATGAAATTTTAGGGTTCGATATTCTTTCTATTATGTTTAATGGAGTAGATGAAGATCTTAAAAAGACTGAGGTTACCCAACCTTCAATTTTTATACATTCAGTGGCTGCGCTTAAAGCAGTAAACGGTCTTGGAGCTGAAATGGTTGCAGGACATTCTTTAGGAGAATTTTCAGCGTTAGTTGCCAATGGAGTTTTATCTTTTGATGATGGTCTGAAGCTGGTTTCCGAAAGAGCTAAAGCGATGCAGGCAGCTTGTGATGCAAATCCAAGTTCTATGGCAGCTATTTTAGGATTGGAAGATGCTAAAGTGGAAGAGATCTGCGCACAAATCAGTGGAATCGTAGTTCCTGCCAATTACAACTGTCCTGGACAATTGGTAATTTCTGGTGAAACGGCTGCTGTTGAAGAAGCTTGCGTGAAATTAAAAGAAGCAGGAGCGAAAAGAGCATTGTTGTTACCTGTAAACGGTGCATTCCATTCTCCATTGATGCAACCTGCACAAGAAAGATTGGCGGCTGCAATTGAGCAGACAAAATTCAGAAATGCAACAATTCCTGTGTATCAGAATATCACAACTACGGCTGTGACAAATCCTGAAGAAATCAAGCAGAACTTAATTGCACAATTGACAGGTCCTGTAAAATGGACACAATCAGTTCAAAATATGATTAAAGATGGGGCAACTAACTTTATTGAAGTGGGTCCTGGAAAAACGCTACAAGGATTGATCAAGAAAATTGATGGTTCGGTAGACGTAGCTTCTGCAATCTAAATTAAATAAAAAATCATGGGCGAGATATTTTCACCGGGAAAGCTAATGCTTACTTCAGAATATTTCGCAATGGATGGAGCTCTTGTCTTAGCGGTACCTACCAAGTTGGGACAAGAGTTTTCTTTTGAAGAAAAAGATGATGAAAAATCTCTGATTTTTTGGGAAGCCTATCATCAAAACAAACTCTGGTTAAAAGTTGCCATAGATTACCAAAACTGGCAGATTTTAGAAACCAATATTCCATCAAGTGCTGAATTTATTTTAAAAACATTAAAAAACGTTCAAGCACTTCCTACTATTAAATTCAAAAATAACTTTACCTATCATTTAAAGACTAATCTTCAGTTTCCTGCAGATTACGGTTTGGGCAGTAGTTCCACTTTAATGACCAATCTTGCGGAATGGGCACAGATTGATCCTTTCCATTTAAATAAGATAAGCTTAGGAGGGAGCGGTTATGATATTGCGGTGGCAAAAGAGAAATCTGCTGTCCTTTTTCAGAGCGTTCCAGAGATTAAATATGAAAAGGTGAATTTTGATCCTCCTTTTAAAAATGAGCTTATTTTTATTCACTTAAATCAGAAGCAGGATAGCCGTGAAGGAATCAACCTTTACAAGTCAAAAAGAAGGTCTCAAAATCGGGTTGATGAATTTTCGAATCTTACAAGAAATATTTTACTATGTAATGAATTGAAAAATTTTTCTCAACTAATGTTGATTCATGAGCAAAGAATTTCTGATTTTCTTGAAATTCCGACAGTTAAAGAGCGGTTGTTCGCTGATTGTCCGGTATTTATAAAAAGTTTGGGTGCTTGGGGCGGAGATTTTGTAATGAGCTCAAAATTTGAGGGCTTTAAGGACTATTTTTGGGGAAAAGGTTTTCGCACAATTTTTGAGTATTCCGATTTAATCGATTGATAATAAGTTTTTTACAAACTTGTTTTTTTATTTGCCATTCTGACTTATATCATTATATTTAGACCACTTTTAACAATTAATTAATATTAATTTTGTTGAACAAGAAAAGAAATAGAAAAATATAAGTAAAATGAAAAACGCTAAAATCATCCAAGATTTAGAAAAATTAGGGATTAAAGGAGACTATGAAGTAATATGTAATCCTTCGTATGAAGAATTATATCAGGCTGAAGTTTCTCCTGATAATCAGGGGTTTGAAAAAGCTGAGCTTACAGAGTCTGGTGCGGTATCGGTAAAAACTGGAATTTTCACAGGTCGTTCACCTAAAGATAGATATATAGTTCAGGATGATGTTACAAGAGAAACAATTTTCTGGGATGGTAAAGTAAACTTGCCAACAACACCGGAGATTTTTACATCTTGTAAAGATTTAGTGCTGAACCAACTTTCTGATGCGAAAAAAATCTATGTAGTAGATGCTTTCTGTGGAACAAACGTAGACACAAGATTAAAAGTAAGGTTCATCGTTGAAGTAGCGTGGCAGGCGCATTTCGTTACTAATATGTTTATCCGTCCTTCTCACTACGAGTTGGAAAACTTCGGAGAGCCGGATTTCACTGTAATCAACGGTTCTAAAACAACAAACCCGAACTGGGAAGCTCAGGGATTAAACTCTGAAAACTTTGTAATGTTCAATCTTACTGAAAAGATTCAGATCATTGGAGGAACTTGGTATGGTGGAGAAATGAAGAAAGGAATGTTCGCGATGATGAACTACTATCTTCCATTAAAAGGAATGGCTTCTATGCACTGTTCTGCAAACGTAGGTGAAGAAGGAGATGTTGCTCTTTTCTTCGGACTTTCAGGAACAGGAAAAACAACATTATCTGCAGACCCGAAAAGATACCTTATTGGTGATGACGAACATGGTTGGGATAACAACGGAGTATTCAACTATGAAGGAGGTTGCTATGCAAAAGTAATCGACCTTTCTGCTGAAAAAGAACCGGACATTTTCGCTGCAATCAAAAGAGATGCATTATTGGAAAACGTTGTAGTAAATAATGGCGTAGCTGATTATACAGACGGATCTATCACTGAGAACACAAGAGTTTCTTATCCGATTTATCATATCAATAAAATTGTTTTGCCTTCAAAAGCGGGACACGCGAAGAAGATTGTTTACCTTTCTGCAGACGCATTCGGAGTATTGCCTCCGGTTTCTGTGTTGAATGAAGATCAGGCACAATACCACTTCCTTTGCGGATATACATCAAAATTAGCAGGAACGGAAAGAGGAATTACTGAACCGGAACCATCTTTCTCTCCGGCATTTGGAGAAGCATTCTTAACATTACACCCAACAATGTATTCAAAAACATTGATCGGGAAAATGAAAGAGCATGGTGCAAAAGCTTACTTGGTAAACACAGGTTGGAACGGTACAGGGAAAAGAATTTCTTTGAAAGATACAAGAGCAATTATTGATGCAATTATCGACGGTTCTATCGAAAATGCACCTAAAACAATCGTTCCTATCATGAATCTTGAAATTCCGACAGCATTACCAAACGTATCTGAAGGTATCCTTGATCCTAGAGATACTTATAACGATGCTTCAGAATGGGAAGAAAAAGCAAAAGACTTGGCGGCAAGATACATCAAGAACTTTGAGCAGTATTGTAATACAGAAGAAGGGAAAAAATTGATTCCTTCAGGGCCTCAGTTACAAGAGCAAACAACAAACTAAAAATAAGAAAACCTCATCATTTGATGAGGTTTTTATTTTATATTTCCTTCTTTAAGATTAGCATATAATTATTTACAAACATCTGCGTCATCTGTGAAATCTGCGGGATAGCATTATTTATTTCAAACTCAAAACAGCCAGCCTGTAACCCTCCATTCCAAACCCAGACAAAACAGCATCACTATTCGCAGCCGTTACAGACTTCTGGCGAAACTCTTCCCTTTTATAAATATTGCTGATATGAACTTCCACTTTCGGCTTTCGGATATTCTTCAAACAATCTGCAATAGCATAAGAATAATGCGTAAAAGCTCCGGGATTAATTATTAAAGCATCAAAATCATCTAATTGAAGTCTGTTAATGATTTCCCCTTCAATATTTGACTGGTAATAAAAGATCTCATGAGAACTAAATTCAGATTGTAATCCTTCCAGATAATCCTCCATTGAAGTTGTTCCGTAAATTTCCGGCTCCCTTGTTCCTAATAAGTTAAGATTAGGCCCGTTGACAATTAAAACTTTCATTCTATAAAATTAAAAAGTTTTTTGAATTAATCGTACGTCAGTTCGAGTGTTTTTCGAAATGAAATGAAGAAAAATGGATCGAGAACGTTCGTAAAACTCAGACATCTGCTCAAAATGAAGATAGAAATCTTATTCAAAATCCCAATTGCAGTATATTTTTATTCATTGCATTATTTTTAATGATATTTCTCATATTTAAAAATTTAACATTTTTTATAACTCTCTATTTTTGTAGGTTTTAAAATAAAATTACGTTAATTTTTATAAAATTTATATTTAAATTTTTAAAGTCTACTTGTTTTGTAGACTTTTTGTTTTTAGATTTGCAACGGCTTATAAAGAAAGATGGAGGGAACTGACCCTGTGAAATCTTAACAACCTGCATCGTGCAAGGTGTTACATTCAGCCTTGAAAAAGGACAGATGAGCAAAGCGTTAATCATGATTATTGATGCTGTTTGCTGTCTTTTTTATAAAAGGCTAATATTTAATAAATAGCAAATAAAATTGATTATGATTAATAAAAGTTTAATTATTTCTAAAGTTTGGATTCCGCCAGTTGCTGCATTCTTTCTGGGAGTGGTCAATGTAAATGGTCAGGAAATAAAAAAAGATACACTTCATGAAAAAGAAATAGATGAAGTGGTGGTCGTAGCTTACGGAAAAGCTAAAAAAAACAGTTATACAGGTTCGGTAGCGACTATTTCAAGTGAAAAAATTAATAACAGACCTGTTACCAACATCACAAAAGCGTTGGAAGGGCAGGTTCCGGGACTTCAGGCGGTAAGTTCTTCGGGACAGCCGGGTTCTACTGCTTCTATCAGAATCCGTGGAATTGGTTCTATCAGTGCGTCGAGCAATCCGCTGTTTGTGGTAGATGGAATTCCTTTCGATGGAAACATCAACTCGATCAGTCCCAATGATATTGAATCCATCAGCGTACTGAAAGACGCTACGGCAAGTTCATTGTACGGTTCCAGAGGAGCAAACGGGGTAATCATCGTTACCACAAAATCCGGAAAAAAAGGCGAAGCGAGAGTAAACTTTAATATAAGCCAGGGTTTCTCAAGCAGAGCAGTGAAGGATTATGAGCAGGTAACCACCGATCAATATTTTCAGTTGTATTGGGAGGCTCTGAGAAACGGATACACATCAAGCCAGGTATCTTCCCAACAGGCGGCGCAAATGGCAACGGATAATTTGGTAAACGCTTTAGGCATCAATCCTTATGGGATTAACTATGCAAAACCTGTAGGAACAGACGGAAAGCTTTTGCCGGGAGCAACTGCCTTATGGAATGACAACTGGAAAGATATTTTGCAGAGAACAGCTTCAAGGAATCAGGTAGATCTGGATTTCAGCGGAGGAAATGAAAAAAGCAATTATTTTTTCTCTTTAGGGTATTTGGATGATAAAGGGATAGCGATTGAATCTGGATTTAAAAAATACAGCACAAGATTAAAGATCAATTCCGAGGTCAAAAAATGGCTGAATGTAGGAGCGAACTTAGCCTATACCAACAGCCTTCAGGAAGCTCCGCCTTCATCAGATTCGAGAACGGATAACGTGATCAATGCGGCGAGAATCATTCCGTCGTTCTATCCTTACTATGAAAGAAATGCAGACGGAAGCTACAAACTGGATGGAAGCGGAAATTATATTTATGATTTCGGAAAATACAGACCTACAAGTGCTTTGCAGAATGAAAATGCAGCTGCAACCCTGCCTTTGGATAAAAACGAAAACAGAGAAGACAACTTCTCAGGAAAAGGATTTGCAGAATTTACGTTCCTGCCGGAATTGAAATTCAGATCAAGCTTTTCAGTGGATTTGATCAACTACAATGGTCATTATTATACCAACCCGTTATTGGGAGAAGGGGCTGAAATCGGAGGTTCGGTGACGAAAACCAATTCAAGAACGTTGTCTTATACAACAAGTAATATTCTGACGTACGATAAAAGATTCGGGCAGCATCACATCAATATTTTGGGTGGTCAGGAATTTTATCATTACGAATACCAGACAATTTCAGGAAGCAGAAGCCAGTTCTCATTGCCGTATTATTATGAGCCAGATGCGGCGGCATTACTGGGGAGCTTCACGGGAAATAGCGATCAGTTAGGATTACTGAGCTTTTTGGGAAAAGTAGAATATGATTACAAAAACAGATACTTTGTTTCAGGATCGGTAAGATCAGACGGATCTTCAAGATTCTCTCCCGAAAACAGATGGGGAACATTCTGGTCGGTTGGTGGTTCTTGGAAAGCATCCAATGAAGATTTCATTAAAAATCTAAATATCTTCAACCAGTTAACCCTTCGTGCAAGTTACGGAGGTCAGGGAAATGATAAACTAAGTACCTATTATGCTTACCAGAGTCTGTATGCCTTTTACAATAACCTGGGAGAAGGGGGAACTGTGGCGAGCAAGCTGCCGACTCCGGATCTGAAATGGGAAACCAATCTCAATTTGAATGCAGGTGTTGAATTTGCGATTTTAAATAACAGAATTAAAGGGAATGTAGAATATTTCCAGCGAAAAAGTAAAGACCTTTTATTCGGAATGCCTTTGGCACCATCATTAGGATTTAGCGAATATCAGGCGAATATTGGAGAGCTGAAAAATACAGGTTTTGAGTTTTCATTATTCACCACGCCTATCAAAACAAAAGATTTTGAATGGAATGTAGATGTGAATTTAAGTACATTAAAAAATGAGATCACCAAACTTCCGAAAGGTTCTATTGTAAGTGGAACCAAACTCTTGCAGGTAGGAGGTTCAGTTTATGATTTCTATATTCCGGAATGGATGGGAGTAGATCCCAACAACGGAAATCCGCTTTGGAAAACCATCACCACAGATGCAAACGGAAATACCGTAGAAGGAACCACATCGGAATATGCAAAAGCAACGAAAACATTACAGGGCTCATCACTTCCGAAAGTAATGGGAGGGATTACGACCAGCTTGGCATACAAAAACTTTGATTTCTCCACCTTAGTATCATTTGCGATCGGAGGAAAAATTTTAGATACCGATTATACGATGATGATGCATAACGGAAGTTCAGCAGGAAGAGCGTGGAGCTCGGAAATGCTGAACAGATGGACTCCAGAAAATCCTTATACAGACGTGCCAAAATTAAGTACGACAACTAATAACTGGACTTCAACATCATCCAGATTCTTATACTCAGGAACGTATGCAAGAGTGAAAAATGTGAGTTTGGGATATACCCTTCCGTCAGATTATTTTGAAAAAATCGGATTGAAGAAATTCAGAGTATACGTTCAGGCAGAAAACCTTTTAACATTCTATAAACACAAAGGAATGGATCCTGAGCAGACCCTGGACGGAACAACTTATTACAGATATCCTGCGATGAGAACAATCACTTTCGGGGTACAGGCAACTCTTTAATATTTAAAATGAAAACAATGAAAAAATTAATATATATATCTTTTGCACTAATCACGGCATTGTCTTTAGCAAGCTGTGAAAGTGATCTGGAAACGGCTCCTACCAATCAGGCGAATGAAGAGGAGGTTTTCAAAACAGCAGAAAGTGCAGAAACAGTCATTAATGGAACCTGGGCAAAATTTAATGATGACGGGACTACCTATTCCAACATCGGATACTCAACGGTACTGAGAACCAGCGATGCGATGGGAAGCGATGTGGCGGTTTTAACCAATAAATACGGTTTTCCCGGAGCGTATGCTTTCACAGATTTGGTGAATAATACAGGAAGCAGACCGCTTTTCATCTGGAGCTTGCTGTATTCTACCATCAATAATATGAATAATGTTCTGGCAAGAATTGACGGAGTGGAAGGTAGTCAGGACAAAAAAGATCAGGTGAAAGGTCAGGCAAAGGCTTTGAGAGCATTTTGTTATTTAAATCTCGCGAGTTTCTACCAGTTCAGTTATTTAAAAGATAAAACGGCATTAACGGCTCCGATTTATACAGAACCGACAACCACAAGCTCTGTAGGAAAGAAAAAAGCCAGCCTGGAAGAAATTTATACTTTAATTAAAAGCGATCTTACAGACGCAGACAATCTGCTTCAGAACTATTCACGAAATAACAAAGACAAAATCGACAGATCTGTTGTAAACGGATTATTGGCAAGAGTTTATCTAAATACAGGCGACTGGGCAAAAGCGGCAGCTTCTGCAAAAATTGCAAGAAACGGATATGCTCTGATGACTGCCGAAAAATATAAAGACGGGTTCAATGACATCAGCAACGGAGAATGGATCTGGGGACACGGGCAAACGCAGGAACAGTCGGGTGAAAGTTATGCGTTCCACTTTTTAGATGTATCCTCATCAGGAAGCTATTATTACAGCTTTATGGCAGACCCTTACTTCAAAGATTTGTTTGATACCAATGATATCCGTTATTCCCTGTTCTCATGGGACGGAAATCCGGGAAGAGAAGGCCTTTTACGATATGCTAAGTTTAAATTTAAAGCCAATCTGATTGCTGATATCGTTTTCATGAGAGCCGCTGAAATGTATTTGATTGAAGCCGAAGCCGAAGCCAGAAGCGGAAATGTAACGAATGCTGTCACCGTTTTAAACCAATTGAAGCTGGCCAGAAATGCCAATCAGTATTCAGGTTCTTTGGCGCAGAATGATGTCATTAAAGAAGTTTTAATTGAAAGAAGAAAAGAACTGTTTGGGGAAGGATTTGGATTGTCAGACATTATCAGAACCCAGGGAACTGTCGTGAGAAAGCCGTTTACCGATACAAACGGGCAGGCTGTTCAGGTGCAGATCACTACTCCGGACGGGGTTGTAAAAACAGTGAACGGAAGAGGGCATACCATTTTTGCATTCCCGGATCAGTCAGCTTTCGTAGCCAACAGCAGATATTATTTGTTCTCCATTCCGCAGAAGGAAATAGAGAACAATCCGAACTTATAGTTTAGTTTTTAAATTTCTCGAAAGAGAGAAAGCCACTGCATCATGTAGTGGCTTTTTTGTTGAAGGAGGTTTCGAAGTCCCTGCAGCCGGTTCCGAAGTGGGTAAGGGGTGGTTTCGAACCCCCTGTAGGGAGGTGATCAACCGGTAAAAAGGGGTTGTGAAGTACCTGCTTGGGCTTTGATAACCGGTGACAGGAGGTTCCGGACCGCCGGTTTGGGGGTGTCATACCCCTGATTACCAGTTAGGAACCCCGTGTAAGCACTTGATGAACCCCTTTCAGCCTGTTGAAGACCGTGTACAGAGAGTAAAGAACCTGCTTCATCCCTATTTGCAATAGGATTGCAATACCTTTGGAAATACTTTTGCATACTTAGTAAATGGCTGATAGATGTAAACAGAAGCAGCCAATGATGAAAACATTGAAAAAACAACTAACTTTGAGAGAAGTACACAAAACCCCGAAGAATGAAAACGCACATCGAAGATAAACTGATAAATAAAAATACCAAGCCCACAAGCATGAGAATTTTGGTGTATGATTTTTTGAGTTCTCAAGAAGCGGCCATGTCTTTATCTGAAATCGAAAACCATTTCGAAAATGCCGATCGTACAACGATTTACAGAACACTGAAGACCTTTGAAGAAAAAGGGGTGGTTCACAGTATTCAGGAGAATTCCACTACCAAATACAAACTTTGCCATGACGGGTGTGATGAAAATACCCACAAAGACTGGCATCTTCATTTCTACTGCAAGATCTGCAAACAGACCACCTGCAAAGAAGATATTTCCTTCCCTGAAAATATACAGACCAATTTTAGAATCGATGAAATAAGACTCTTTGCCAAAGGAATCTGTGAAAACTGTCTTGAAAGTTTGCAATAGTGTTGCATTCTGTTTACCCTTAATTTTGATTAAAATTTTTAAGTTATGGAAGAATGCTGCAGCACAAAACCGAAAAAAGAACACAATCATGAAGGGCATGATCACGATCACGGCCATTCCCATGATACAGGAGATCAGTCTGTATTTCAGATGTTTCTCCCTGCAGTGGTCTCTTTTGCATTATTACTCATAGGGATCGCTTTAGATTATTATATAAAACCCGGTTGGTTTACCGGCTGGGTTCGTTTGGTGTGGTATCTGGTTGCCTACATTCCCGTTGGTCTTCCTGTTTTAAAAGAAGCTTATGAAAGCATCACAAAAGGAGATGTTTTTTCTGAGTTTTTCTTAATGGGAATTGCGACCGTAGGTGCTTTTGCCATCGGAGAATATCCCGAAGGTGTTGCGGTAATGCTTTTCTATTCGGTGGGGGAAGTCTTTCAGGCAATGGCGGTGACCAGAGCAAAAAGCAATATCAAATCCTTACTCGATCAGCGTCCCGATGAGGTAACCGTTTTAAAAGACGGCAAACCAGAAACCGTAAAAGCTGAAAAAGTAAATATCGGTGACATCATTCAGTTGAAATCCGGTGAAAAACTGGGTCTGGACGGAGAATTATTATCCGAAACGGCATCATTCAATACATCCGCATTGACCGGGGAAAGCAAACCGGATACAAAAACCAAAGGAGAAACCGTCTTGGCGGGGATGATTAATTTAAATACCGTGAGTCAGGTTAAAGTAACGACCGCTTATAAAGACAGTAAGCTGAGCAAGATTTTAGAATTGGTTCAGAATGCTACGGCTCAGAAAGCCCCCACAGAATTATTCATCAGAAAATTTGCGAAAATTTACACCCCCATTGTAGTATTTCTGGCTATAGGAATTACACTATTACCGTATTTGTTTGTAGAAGATTATCAGTTTAAAACATGGCTGTACAGAGCATTGGTATTCCTGGTAATTTCCTGCCCTTGTGCATTGGTGATTTCTATTCCGTTGGGATATTTCGGAGGAATAGGAGCAGGAAGCCGGAACGGGATTTTATTCAAAGGAAGTAATTTCCTCGATGTGCTGGCAAATGTTCAGAATGTAGTGATGGACAAAACGGGAACGATGACGGAAGGTGTTTTCAAAGTACAGCAGGTAGACTTTTCTACTGAATATAATAAAGACGAAATTTTAAAACTCGTCAATGCCTTGGAAAGTAAAAGTTCGCATCCCGTTGCAACCGCCATCCATGAATATGTAGGAGAAATCGATCACTCCATCCCTCTGGAAAATGTGGAAGAAATTGCAGGACAAGGCCTGAAAGCAACCATCAACGGGAAAGAACTACTGGTCGGGAATTTCAAACTGATGGATGTCTTCAATATCAGTCACAGCATCAACCCTGAAAAAATTGTCTATACGTTAATCGCCGTGGCCTACGATAAAAAATTTGTGGGATATTTAACGATCGCAGATTCTATCAAAACCGATGCGCAATTAACCATCAATAAATTGAAATCGCTAGGTGTAAAAACTACCATGCTGAGCGGCGACAAAACCTCCGTTGTACAGTATGTTGCCGATACCTTGGGAATTCAGAATGCGTACGGAGATCTTTTGCCTGAAGATAAAGTAAACAAGGTAAAAGAAATCAAAGCGAAAAACCAGACCGTTGCCTTTGTAGGAGACGGAGTGAATGATGCACCGGTAGTTGCTTTAAGTGATGTGGGAATTGCCATGGGCGGACTAGGAAGTGATGCAACCATTGAAACGGCAGATGTTGTCATTCAGGATGATATGCCGAGTAAAATTCCGATGGCGATCAATATAGGGAAACAAACTAAAAAAATAGTCTGGCAGAATATTACGCTGGCGTTTGCAATCAAAGCAATTGTTCTTGTGCTGGGAGCAGGAGGATTGGCAACGATGTGGGAAGCTGTGTTTGCCGATGTGGGAGTTGCCTTATTGGCTATTTTAAATGCGGTAAGAATCCAGCGGATGAAATTTTAATGAGTTTGGAAGCAGGAAGATGGATGCTGGAAGTTTAAAATATGGCGTTTCAAAATTTAAATATAAAATAAAACGATTTTAAATCATCAATAGGAACGGGCTTTAGCCCGTTTTTTATTGGCATTCATTCAATTTGGCTTTAGCCGAATTTATTTTCTCTCCGGATGATTTCGCATATTTTCTTTTTTTAATTTAGAATATATAGATCTGCATAATCTGCCTAATCAGCGAGAGAAAAAAATCTACATCCAATTAGCATTCATGAAATAAGTGGTAAACAGATCTCTTGGATATTAAAATGATTTCAACGATCTGTGTAATCTGTGGGAAAGTTATTATAAAATTTTCTCTCCCGCAGATCCGCAGATTTGGCAGATGATTGCGCATATTTTCTTTTTTTAAGTTAGAATGTAAAGATCTGCATAATCAGCCCAATCAGCGAGAGCAAAAAAAATCTAAGGACAATCAGGAGTACAAATAAAATAACAATGACTTTCATCATAAATCAATCATAAAAACAAAATACAGTAGTATATTTGTAACACAGAATTGATCGTTGAAGTTTTTCATTTCCATATTCATTGTTTTCACGATAGCATTACGCCCCGTTTTGCCGTTGATTAATTACGCGGTTAATTACGATTACATTGTGAAAAATCTTTGTGAGAACAGAAATGTTCCCCAATCAACCTGTAAAGGAAAATGCTACGTTGAAAAAGAACTGGCGAAAACAGAAAAGCAGTCTAGCAACAGCCAAAACGTGAAAATTGCAGGGTTAGATGTTTTCCTGTCCCATGAAATTCTTTCATTTTCAGATAAAAAACAATTCGAAATTCCGGTCAAAGAGATAAACCCGGACTATCTCAATGCTCATACTTCAGAATATTCTTCCCGAATATTCCATCCTCCTTTAGCTTAATTTTATTTTAAACTAAATTCTTAGTTTTTTGTTTTTATAAGGATTCATCTTTGCTAATTGTTAAAGCCCTTGCGTACTAAAGAAAAAAGTATTCTGGATTATAAAATCCTGGCGATCTTTGTGTTTAAACAAAACAAAACCAATAGAATTAGTTAAAACCTATCAATTTTCATTCAATACGATTATTAATTTCAATTTAAAATTAAAATGAAATCAAAAATTATTTTAACGGCTTTACTGTCGGTTTCGTTGATGGCCTGTGCTCAGGAAACCCCTAAAGTAAAACATAAAAAAAGCAATACAACGGCGAAATCCGATGCGAAAAAAATAAAATTTGCCAACGCCGTAGACCCGATCTGTAATATGCCGACGGAGTCTGATATGAAGGATACTGCAGTCTATAAAAATAAAACGTACGGTTTTTGCAGTGCTTACTGTAGAGACGAATTCAAGAAAAATCCTGAGAAGTATGTCCAAAAATAAAAAGCCAAACAATACAAAAAGTAAAGTAATTATTCCTATTGCTGTTATTGCCTTGCTTTTTCTGGGGATTGGGGTAGGAATGGGATACTTTAAAAAGAATTTGTATACAGTAATGAAAGTCCCTAACTTTCAACTGACGGATCAGAATAATAAAAAGATCACCAATAAAGATATGCTGGGAAAAGTATATCTGGTAGAATTCTTCTTCAGCAAATGCCCTACGATCTGTCCTGTAATGAATACGAATATGAGAGCGATTGAGGACGAGATCAACAATCCTGATTTCGGAATCATTTCAATAAGCATAGACCCCGAAAATGATACTCCCGAACTACTGAAAGAACACGCCAAAAGAATCGGGGCGAAATCTCCGAACTGGCATTTCCTGACGGGGAACAGAGAGTATATCGGAAAACTGGCTGATCAGTTCAATATTTACGTAGGAGATAAAGAAGATGAAAGTGAAAGTCTTAACCATAGCGGGATGATTGCTCTTGTAGATAAAGAAGGGAACATCCGCTGTCGATACAACAAAGAGAATATGCCGATTCTTTACTATTCAGGATTGAATTACGGAGATCCGGAAGGAAAGACCCCGCAACTGACAGGGAAGTATCATCCGGATAGAGAAATATTAATTGAAGATATCAGGAAATTATTAAAATAAAAATTGTTTAACACTAAAAAACAAAGCATTATGAAAATTTTAAAAGTAGCTGCTTTAAGTGCAGTTTTCGCGGCGCAGTTTGCCTTTGCGCAGTTCAAACAGACACCTTTGCCGTATGCATACAATGCATTGGAAGGAAGTATTGATGCCCAGACCATGGAAATTCACTATTCGAAACATGCGGCTGCGTATGTAGCGAATTTGAATAAAGCCATTGCAGGAACTCCACAGGAGAAACAGACTTTGTTTCAGATCATGTCGAATGTATCAAAGCTGCCGCCTGCAGTAAGAAATAATGCGGGAGGTCACTATAATCACGAACTGTTCTGGACGGTTTTAACCCCTGAAAAGAATACAAAACCTTCTGAAAAGCTTGCAAAAGCGATCAATGATGCTTTCGGAAGTATGGATGCCTTCAAAGAAAAAATGGCTAAAGCCGGGGCAGACCGTTTTGGTTCAGGATGGGCTTGGTTGGCTGTAGATAAAAGCGGAAAATTATTCGTTTCGTCAACACCGAATCAGGACAACCCTCTGATGGATGTAGTGGAAGAGAAAGGAACTCCTATTTTCGGAATTGATGTCTGGGAGCACGCTTACTATCTGAAATATCAGAACAAAAGAGCAGATTATTTAGCTGCGATCTGGAACGTAACGAACTGGAAGGAAATCAGCAGAAGATACGAAGAAGCGATCAGCAAAAAATAATGATTGAATGAACTTAATTTGCAGCATATTTCTCACTTTATTTGTGGTATTCAGGCCCCTGATTCCACTGGTGGAGTATGCTGTAAATTATGATTATATCTCTGAGGTATTGTGTATCAACAAAAGCAATCCTGAGCTGCACTGTAACGGGAAATGTTACCTGAGCAAAGAAATTGCGAAAACTAATGATACCGATTCTTCCCCTCAAAACAAAACAAAAAATTCAGGACAAAAATTACTGGATATTTACGTTCTTCCTGAAATTACCGAAATCGACCCGACAGAAAACGCTTTCTTTTCAAATTCTGATTTTCTTTATGAAACCGCGTATTCCTTTCTGTTTTTACAACACATTTTCAGACCTCCGGTTTTTTAAATTGCTTTTTCAAATCTTGTTTTACTGCAAGAGTTTTTATAGCTAAATTTTTAGAAATTAAACGTGTAGTTGTCATTCCGTAGGAATCTCGGCAAGGTTTTTCACGGAATAATTTCTAAAACTCTGCTTAGATTCCTACGGAATGACAAAGTGGGGGCGCTTTATGCTGTGCAGACTTTTGTGGTTATACATGAATAATTTTTTATTCAACCGACTTTCTATTAAAAATTTCAACTTAAAAAAATCAACAATGAAAATGTATAAATTTTTGTCATTATCCCTTATTGCCTTTACTTTTCTCACTTTTATCTCCTGCCGTAACAACGATGAAGACGATTCATCCACAGATACAAAAGGAAATCTTCAGCTCAAATTTGAGAATGGGTTTAATAATCTTGGGGATATTGTTTTGAATCAGACCACACAAACGTCTTCACAGGGACAGAAGCATCAGTTTTCCAATATAAAATATGTAATCAGCAATATCAGTCTGATCGATGAGAACGGAAATGAATTTAAGTATAATGAGAATAACCCCGATAAAGGCGCTTTCATTATCGATCAGGATGATGCCGTTGCAGGAATTGTTTACATTAATCTGAATGAAGTTCCCAAGAACAATTATAAAAAAGTAAAGTTCGGGTTGGGAATCAGCCAGAATGCTTATTTATTAGGACAGGACGGACAGGCCGAATTCTGGAATAAAGCCAAACAAAAAGGAATGTCGTGGTCATGGGCAGCAGGATATGTTTTCGTAAAACTGGAAGGAAAATATGGAACAGGCTCTCCCGATACGGAATTCATGAACCATACCGGAAATATGGGAAATGTAACGGACAACGGAACTCCGGATCTTTACCGGGAAATTACGTTGAGCCTTCCGACAACGGCCAGAGTAACCGGCCGGATTACCCCTTCTGTTCATATTTTGGCCGATCTTAATCAATACCTGAGTGGAGAAACTCCGTTGGTTTTAAGCGCAGCGAATTATATGATGATGGGTTCCAGTCAGCATTTGGTGAATGTAACGAATAATCTGACGAAAATGTTTAAAGTAGATCACGTTCACAATGATTAAAATACTTAAAACAGGAGTATTACTCTTATTCTTTCTAAGTTTTGTATCGTGTTCCGATGAGGTGATGGAACCGTTGGAAAAAGATGAGGTGTACAATCTCTCGTTTCCTTCCTACTTTCCGGAGATGACTTTTGATACTTCGGGAAATCCTGTCACAAAAAACGGAGTGGAACTGGGGAGAAAGCTATTCTACGAAGGAAGGCTTTCGCGGAACAATACCATTTCCTGTGGCTTCTGTCATATACAGGAAAACGCTTTTACCCATCACGGTCACACGGTGAGCCACGGAATAGATGACAGAATAGGCATACGGAATGCACCGCCGGTTCAGAATATGGCTTTTTTAAAAAGATATATGTGGGACGGAGTCATTCATAATCTGAATGAACAGCCGATCATCCCGATCACCAATGAAGATGAGATGGATAGCTCGATGCCGGAAGTAGTGTCAAAACTGAGTTCAGATGCCAAGTATAAAAAACTTTTTAAAGCGGCTTATGGAGATGAGACTATTACAGGAGAAAGAGTGCTGAAGGCTTTGTCTCAGTTTATGGCTACCATGATCTCCGCAGATTCCAGATATGACAGGGTGAAACAGGGAAAAGAAAGTTTCTCTTCAGAAGAAGCACAGGGAATGAGTTTATTTCAGCAGAAATGTGCTTCCTGTCACAGTGGAGAGCTGTTTACGGATGAAAGCTTCAGAAATACGGGAATGTATTACAATACACAGTTTAAAGATGCAGGACGTTATCGAGTAACGCTTGATCAGAATGACTGGATGAAATTCCGGGTACCAAGTTTACGAAATGTAGAATATACGGCGCCTTATATGCATGACGGGAGATTTTACACGCTGGATGCCGTTCTTAATTTCTACTCGGATAATGTAGAAGACAACGTGAATCTTGACCCACAGCTGAAACAGAACGGACATCTGGGAATTGCCATGACAACTCAGGAAAAACAATTAATCATTGCTTTTCTGAAAACTCTTTCGGATAAGAATTTTATCTCTAACCCCAAATTTGCAGAATAAATGAAGAAGATATTTTTAATGATAAGCTTCCAGCTATTGAATATATTTCAGGCTAAAACAATGAATGACAGCCTTTATATTTTCCATCCTTTCAATCCTGTGGTTTTTGATGACTGTGATGCCTGTGGTTGCGCCGCAGGAAACGGCTCGTCCGGTTTTGAATCTTTACTGAATCCCCAGTTTGTCGGGATCAAATATTTTGCCCAGCATTACAAAGCGAAGGAAAATCTGTTTGTAAAAGACTTAACGCAGGATCAGTATTTCAATACCATTCAGCTTTGGGGTAAAATTCCTCTGACGAAAAAACTGAATGTGTATGCAAGTCTGCCGTTTCATTTTCATGAAAAGAAAACCTTGCAGGGTGATATTAATATCAGCGGAATCGGAGACCTGAACCTGATGGGAATTTATCAGTTTCTGAATTCAAAAGAGAATATCCATCAGCTGAACGGCGGAGTCGGGGTGAAAGTTCCGTTTGGAAAATTTGATGAAAAGGGGATTTCGGGTGTCAATCCAAGTTTTCAGCTGGGAACGGGAAGCTGGGATTACCAGATGGTGCTGAACTATAAATTTCAGAAAAACAAAGTCGCTGTTTTGCTAAATACGGATTACACGGTAAAAACCGAAAATAAAAAATATTACCGCTTCGGAAACCAGTGGAATTACGCAGCGACAGGTTTTTACCAGTTCTTTGGAAATGATATAATGATCTTCTCCGGAAAAGCGGGTTTGCAGGGTGAAGTGTATGACCGGAATAAACAGTTTGATGAGGTTTTGCCCAATACAGCGGGAAGTGCTTTATATGGGAAACTGGGATTTGAGGCTTCCTATAAAAAGTTCAGTCTGGGAAGTGAATTGATGCTTCCTGCTTATTCACATTTGGCAGGAGGGGATATTGAAGCGAAGTCACGTTTCAGTATTTTCCTGAATATCGGGATCTAGCTGAATTCTTTTAAACGCAAAGATTTTATTTAAAGGTCTTTTTATTGAAGTGAGCAAAGAGGAACAGCGATGTTATTTGATGAAGCTATGTCTATCGTGTACGCTTCATCGAACCCATTGTCCAATACTGTAGGAAATGCTTTATATGAAAAATGGAGATCTGGCTGGATTATTTTAAACGCAAAGATTTTATTTAAAGGCCTTTTTATTGAAGTGAGCAAAGAGGAACAGCGATGCTGTTTGATGAAGCTGTGTCTATAGTGTACGCTTCATCGAATCCATTTTAAATGGATTCATTCTTTGCTCCTTCAAAATATTCAGAATAGAAATAAAGTCTTTGCGTTAAAAAAAAGAGAATGAAGTAAATTAAGCTTTATGTTTATTTAATTGAAAATCATAGTGTTAAATTTAATTTTGATGCTATGATTTATTTTCTATCTTTGCCGCAATCTGGTGAGCCATAAAAAGCGCTTAAAAGGGAATCCGGTGAAAATCCGGAACAGACCCGCTGCTGTAAGCTCCACAAAACAAGTTTTTGATAAGTATATCCACTGTTTTTTTTAATGGGAAGGATTTCAAAAACGGAGTAAGTCAGAAGACCTGCCAGAAGATTTAACGTTTGACGCTTTCGTGGAATAAAGCTTAGGACATCATTGATTCTGTGCAGTATACAACTGTACTTTGTCGTTGTATTCTTATATCCATTAGCGTCATCATTATTCGAAATGAGCTAATGGTGACTACATTTTTTACATCTCAACTTCAGAAGGTTGTTTTCGCAGTTTTTGTGTTAACATCATCCCTTATATTTTCACAATCTAAAAAAGATACGGTGAAGGAACAGTCGATTGTTCCTGTACATCTTCAGAAAAAGAACTTTAAAGAAATTCTTCCCGCCCAGACATTGGCAGGAGAGCAGCTGGAAAGACTGAACAGCCAGTCTGTAGCCGATGCACTGCGTTATTTTGCCGGAGTTCAGATTAAAGATTACGGAGGAATTGGCGGACTGAAAACGATCAATATCCGAAGTATGGGAAGTCAGCATGTCGGGGTTTTCTATGACGGGATAAGAATCGGTAATGCTCAAAACGGTATCGTAGATCTGGGAAGATTTTCTCTGGATGATCTGGAAGAGATTTCTCTGTATAATGGTCAGAAAAGTGAAATTTTTCAGCCGGCAACCGATTTCGGTTCTTCGGGCTCGATTTATTTGCAGCCTAAGATTCCCAGCTTCAAAGGGAACAGAAAAACGAATCTGGTTGTTAAGTTTAAAAACAGTTCGATCGATCTTTTTAACCCTTCTTTCCGTTTAGAGCAGAAAATTTCAGATCAAATTTCGGCAAGCTTCAGTTCCGAATTTCTTCAGAGTGACGGTATTTATAAATTCAGATATAAAAAGAAATATCCGGACGGTGCTGTTGCGAATGATACGATCGCCAAAAGATTTGATTCCGATATAAAATCGAAACGTTTTGAAACCGCCCTCAACGGAAAAATGAAAGACGGAGAATGGTCTGTAAGAGGATATGGATATCTGTCTGATAGAGGAATTCCAGCAGCGATTGTTAACAACCGCTTCGGAGGTCGCGGACAGCGTCTTACGGATGAGAACTATTTTGTTCAGGGAAGTATCAGGAAAAAAATATTCCCCAAATTCGAAACTCAGCTGAAGGCGAAATTTGCTTACGATTATACTTTTTATGCCGACACGCTTTCTAAGGAAACGGCTTACCCGGTTCGTAATACCTATATTCAGAGAGAACTGTATGTTTCTTCTTCCAATTTATATTCGATCACCAAAGATTGGGATGTAAGTGCAAGTGCCGATTTTCAGTATAATACGCTGGATGCGGATCTTTATAATTTTTCTTATCCGGTACGGTATACTTCTCTGGTTGCGTTTGCGACAAGATATCAGATCGGAAGATTAAAATTCCTGGGAAGTATTCTGGGAACTTTTGTACATGAAGAGGTGGAAATCAATTCCAAATCTCCCGATAAAAGGGAATGGACACCCGCTGCTTTTCTTTCTTATAATCCTTTTAAGACCAAAGATTTTACGGTCAGAGCTTTTTACAAAAGAATTTTCAGAATGCCGACTTTCAATGATCTGTATTATACGGTTATTGGGAATGTTGCGCTTAAACCTGAATTTACCAATCAGTATAATGTAGGGTTCACGTATGAAAAACAATTTAAAAGCGGGATTCTAAAATTACTGTACGCCAAAGCGGATGGGTATTTTAATAAAGTGGAAGATAAGATCATTGCCGCTCCTACGGGAAATCTTTTCCGTTGGCCGATGATCAATCTCGGGAATGTTGAAATTATAGGAACCGATGTTCATGTTCAGGCCAATCTGGAATTAGGAAAAGTGACTTTAAAACCGCAGATCAATTACACTTTTCAAAGTGCAAGAGATTTTTCAGACAGAAGCGAATCTTATTTCGGAGACCAGATTCCCTATACGCCGTGGCACAGCGGAAATTTCGTTATGATGGCAGATTATAAAGACTGGAGCTTCAATTACAGTTTTATGTATGTAGGAGAGCGCTACGACGGCCAGCAGAATAATATTCAGTTCAATTATATCCAGCCTTGGTACACCCACGATCTTTCTGTTCAGAGAAAAATAAAATGGGGAGAACACTTCATTAAAGCAAGTTTTGAAGTAAACAATGTGCTGAACCAATATTATGATGTGGTCAATAATTACCCGATGCCCGGAAGAACTTTTAAACTGATTGTAAGCTTTACATTATGAAAAAATTAAATTTTTACTTACTGATCATTACCCTGTTTTCA
The DNA here is from genome assembly GCF_016735585.2 of Chryseobacterium tagetis. Classification (GTDB taxonomy): domain Bacteria; phylum Bacteroidota; class Bacteroidia; order Flavobacteriales; family Weeksellaceae; genus Chryseobacterium; species Chryseobacterium tagetis. The sequence continues at coordinate 215,425 of NZ_JAERSE020000002.1, read as the reverse complement.
CTTATGTCCTGTAGAACGGATGAATATATTCCGCGTGAAGAGGTTGTGGCAGGTCTTGCACAGCCGGAAAATACAGCTATCAAAGGATTCTATGTGCTGAACGAAGGAAATATGGGTAGCAACAAATGTACGCTTGATTTCTTTGATTATACAACGGGAACCTATCACCGGAATATTTATGCAGAGATCAACCCGACTGTGGTAAAGGAGTTGGGTGATGTAGGAAATGATATTCAGATCTACGGAAGTAAATTGTATGTGGTCGTGAATGTATCTAATAAGATTGAGGTCATGGATGCCAAAACAACAAAGCGTATCAAGACCATTCCTTTGCAGAACTGTAGATATATGGTGTTCAAAAACGGGAAAGCGTACGCAAGCAGCTATGCAGGTCCGGTTGACATCAATCCTAATGCACCGAAAGGAAAAGTGGTGGAAATTGATACTGTTTCCCTTTCCATACAACGCGAAGTGACGGTAGGTTATCAGCCGGAAGAAATGGATATTGTGGGGAATCAGTTATTCGTTGCCAATTCCGGAGGGTATATTGTTCCGAATTATGATAAAACCGTTTCTGTGATCGATCTTACTTCTTTTACCGAAACTAAAAAAATAGACGTTGCCATCAATCTTCATCGTCTTAAAAAAGACAATTACGGAGATCTGTATGTAAGCTCGAGAGGGGATTATTATACCGTTCCTTCAAGTTTATATTTAGTGGATGCAGCCACCGGAGCAATCAAAAAAGATTTTCACGTCTCGGTAAGTGAAATGACCATCGTCAACGATAAGCTGTATTACTACGGAAACGAATTCAATTATAACACTCATGCCTACACAAAAACTTTTGGAATTATAGATGTGAAAACGGAACAAATCATTTCCAATAAGATTATTGATCAGGAATATGTGGATGCTATAAAATCACCTTACGGAATTGCCGTAAATCCCATTACGGAAGATATTTACCTTACCGATGCCAGAAACTATGTGTCGACCGGATATGTCTATTGCTTCGATAAATACGGACACTTCAAATGGAAGACCGAAGGCGGGAATATCCCTGCACACTTCTCCTTTTTATACAAATAACCAGCATTGAAATATGAAACGAAATACAATAAAATTCTTAAAAATAACTTGTGCCTCCCTTGCTTTTGCGAGTGCTGTCGTAGCCTGTAAAAGTGATAATGATGAAGATGATTCTGCATTTACAGGTCTGAAAGAATCCTATACGATCGACCGTTTTAAGGTATTGAATATAGATCCTAAAATTGCCGGAAATTTTACATGGAGTATCAATGATTCTATTATTTCTCAGGATTCTCAATTAGAATTTATCAGTCCGGTAGTGAAGACCTATCCTCTGACCTTAAAGATTGAATCCAACGGAAGTACCAAAACGTACAATTCAAAAATTATCGTCAACCATGAAGTGGGAAATTTCAGTAAATATATTTCCAATGTTTTCGATTTCCGTCCTGCGATTGGTCAGTTCATGAATGAGATTCCAGAATATATAAACGGGGATACTTCGGATAAAATGCTTCAAAAAGCTAAAGCTTCTCTGGTAGGAGAGAACTCTTCTATGATCTCTTTGGGAGGTTTCGGAGGATATGTGACTTTTGGCTTTGATCATACCATTCCGAATATGGACGGAAGAGATTTTAAAATCCTTGGAAATGCATTCTGGGGGAATGATGCCAATGAACCCCGTTCAGGATCCTGCGAACCGGGAATCATCATGGTTGCTTACGACCGGAACAAAAACGGGAAACCTGATGAAGACGAATGGTACGAAATCGCAGGAAGCGAATATTTTAAAAACACAACTGTAAAAAATTATACCATCACCTATTATAAACCCAATGAAAATAAAACGCCCGTTCCCGGAAGTGATTTTTGGCAAACCGATGTAGAATATCTGAAATGGGAGGATAATCTGGGGAATTCAGGATATAAAACGAAGAATACCTTCCATGCTCAAAGCTACTATCCACAGTGGCTTTCGGGGACTTCTTACGCGCTTACCGGAACCAAACTTCTGAATAATTTTTATGATCAAAGCGGAACGGGCGCTTATTGGGTTGGGAAATCCTATGATTTCGGATATGCAGACAATGCTCCGAATAATGATGAGGCCTCGAATATTGATATTTCGTGGGCGGTTGACAGAAATGGAAAATATGTAAAGCTTCCGGGAATTGATTTTGTAAAAGTGTATACAGGAACTAACCAGGAAGCGGGATGGCTAGGAGAAGTTTCTACGGAAGTAGCGGGAGCTTATGACCTGCATCTTAATTAAAATTCAACAATCAAAATATTTATAATACCTCAAAAAATGAAAAAGTTTTATCTTTTAACAATGCTTTTTCTGTTCGCATTTTTTACGAATGCCCAGATAAAAGTACAGGGAGTCCCCCGAAATGACATTCAACAGAATTCCGGTAATAAGAATCTGACGGCTAAAAATGCTGCTACGATCAACTTTTCCGATATCCAGTATTGGGTAGGAACAGGAACCAACGAAGCGGCGTTTGTCGTACAATGGAACGACAGCAAAAATCCTGATGCTTTGGTGTGGGGATTCAGATGGAACGGAACGGCAACCGGTGAAGATATGCTGAAAGCAATTGCCAGTGCAGATCACCGATTTTTTTCTCTTCTTTATCAGGGAACTCAGTTTGGAACCGCTATCGGAGGTTTAGGTTTTGATTTAAACGGAACCGGAACCAATGCCCTTTACAAAAGTGGGAATACCACATACCCTTATTATCCGGTAGGAGGAATTGTCAATACGACTTCTTACGATTTTGATGAGTATACGGCTGCAGATGCTGCAGATCACTGGCAATCCGGATGGACTACCAACGGATACTGGTCGTATTGGGTAAAAGATCCTACGGATCCGGATTTCGGATATTCTGGAGTGGGTGCAACAGGAAGAACGTTGGTCAACGGTTCTTATGATGTTTGGAATTATAATCCTTCATTCAATTCTGAACCTATTGCTACAACATTTACTCCGGTCTCACCTTATGTGGCTTCAACCAACTTCACAAGCGGATATTTCATGGTCAATGAAGAATGGTTTGGTCATACCAATGGTTCTGTAAATTTCATTGACAACAATGGAAATGTAAACTACAGAGTATACAGCAATGCAAACAACAATCATGCTTTTGGTGCGACTACCCAATACGGAACTATTTATGGGGATAAGTTTTATTTTATTTCAAAACAGGCAGCAGACGGAGGAGATACGCAATATACTCCGGGTGGAAGATTGGTGGTTGCGAATGCTCAGACGATGCAGAAAATTGCAGGATTTAATTCGATCGGTGGAGGAGATGGAAGATCTTTTGTTGGGGTAAACGAACACAAAGGATATATCGGAGCTTCTACAGGAGTCTTTACTTTTGATATCGATAATATGACGGTTGGAAATTTAATTCCTACAACGGGAGGAGGAAGTGCTTATGCAGGACAGATCGGAAATATGATCAGAACCTCTCAATATGTATTTGCCGTAAAACAGACTACTGGAATTTTGGTAATTAATCCAAATACTGATACAGTGATTGCAACAATTGCAGGAGCTTATCATTCAGTAGTTCAGGCAAAAGACGGAAGCGTTTGGGCGATCCAGGATCAGAAGCTTGTCAATATTAATCCTTTAACTTTTGCAACAACGACGTATAATATTCCTACGACAAAATATTTAGGATCTTGGGGAGCATGGAACGCGGGAAGCTTTGCAGCAAGTAACCAGAACAATACTTTGTACTGGATCAATTCTGTCAACAGTTTTGTTTCAGGAATTCAGATTGTAAAATTTGATGTGACGAATAAAACCTTTAATGAAAGTTTTGCAGTGCTTCCAGGACAGACAGGAACATACAAACAGATTCCTTACGGAGCTGGGTTGAGAGTACATCCTGTAACGGATGAAATCATTGTGAATACCACAGAAAGCGGTTATGGAGCACATTATCAGAAAAACTGGATTCATACATATGACAGCAATACCGGATCGATCACGAATACAAAAGTTTTAAATGATTACTATTGGTTCCCGGCGCTGGCTGTTTTCCCGGATAACACTTTACCTACGATCAAAAATACGCTTCCTTCACAGGTAAATGCCAATTCTGTAACAACAATAGATCTGAAACCTGAGATTTCTGATACGGATAACTTATCGGCGGCAATTGTGAAAACAGTGAAGTCAAACAGCAATCCTGGTATTGTTTCTGCAGAAATCAATACGAATGATGAGTTGGTAATCACTCCGGTAGGAAACGGAACGGCCAATATTGTAATAAGCTTCAATTCCAACGGAAAACTGATTGAAAAAACAATAGAAGTAGCAAGTACAACTTCAGTGTTGGCAACCACTGAAGTGAAAAAATTAGAATTCAGTATCTATCCGAATCCGGTGACTGATATTCTGAATATTCATACTCAAGAGAAGGTTTTGAACATTTCTGTGTATGATATGTCTGGTAAATTGGTTAATGCACCGTTCAGCAATGGACAGGTAAATGTGAGTATGCTTCCTAAAGGAATGTATCTCTTAGTTGCAAAAACCGAGAAAGCAGTCTATCAGCAGAAAGTGATTAAAAACTAAATCTTTAGTAGCATATCCTTTTTGTTGACCTCCACCTGTGTCTTGGTGGAGGTTTTTTATTGTATCTGTCTCAATTAAAATTAACCACAAAAGACACAAAAGCTATTTATACAGATGCTATCAGATATTGAATGTACTCAAAAGAATAAAATCAAAGATTTTTAAATACTTTGGGTTCTTTTTTCAGCTTAATGATAAACTATAAAATCTTTTGTGCCTTTTGTGGTTAAATAAAGAGTTTAAAAAGGTTTATTTCTTAAGGTTAGGTAAAAATGCCGTAATGATTCCCATTAAAGGTAGAAATGCACAGATTTTAAATACATATTCAATGCTCGTATCATCTGCAACAGCACCTAATACCGCCGAACCGATACCACCCATTCCAAACATAAATCCGAAAAATAATCCGGCAACCAATCCTATTTTATTAGGTAAAAGATCTGTTGCAAATACGAGGATCGCAGAAAATGCCGAAGCAATAATCAATCCGATGATAACGGCAAATGCAATCGTCCAGAATAAGGATAGATAAGGTAAAAAAAGCGTGAACGGAGCAGCTCCCAAGATTGAGATCCAGATGATTTTTTTTCTTCCGTATTTGTCTCCTAATTTTCCTCCTAAAATTGTTCCGACTGCAACGGCTGCAAGAAACATGAATAAGTACAGTTGAGAATCTTTTACTGAGATGTGAAATTTATCGATCAGGAAGAAAGTAAAATAATTCGTCATTGATGCCAGATAAATATATTTTGAGAAAACCAGCGCCAGTAAGATAGTGATTGAGAAAATAACTTTTTTACGAGAAAGATTGATATGGATAATATCACTCGGATGTTTTGCTGATTTTTTCAGACTTAATCTTTCTGCGTACCAGTTTCCGATTCTCCACAATACAATGATCCCTATAAATGCTGCGATGGCAAATAGCCCTACATAACCTTGGCCTAATGGAAGTATAATTAAAGCCACCAGTAAAGGACCAATAGCACTTCCTGAATTTCCGCCCACCTGAAAGATCGATTGAGCCAGTCCTTTTTGCCCTCCGGAAGCCAATTGAGCCACTCTTGATGCTTCAGGGTGAAAAACGGATGATCCCATTCCGATTAATCCGACAGCGATCAAAATCACATAATACTGATGTGCTGCTGCCAATAATAACAATCCTGCCATAGACAGTCCCATTCCGATAGCCAATGATCTCGGATTTGGTTTTTTATCAGTATAAATTCCGATGAACGGCTGTAGAATTGAAGCCGTAAGTTGGAATACTAAGGTAATAATTCCGATTTGGGCAAAAGATAAATTAAATTCCCCTTTCATGATCGGGTAGAGTGAAGGAATTGTAGATTGGATCAGGTCATTCAAAAAATGTGAAAAACTAATCATAAATAAAATAGGGTAGACAATTTTAGTCGTGTCAATGGTTGTTGTGGTACTGTTTTCCATAATAATTTATAATTCATCAGGTCATCTGATGAATTTTGTTAAAAGTTAATTTTTAATAAATCCGGTCAACAATTTGCTGAGCGATCAATGCAGCTTCCTCCGCATTTTGGTTTTCTATCGCTAAATAAAGGCGCTTGTGAACATCCTGCGAAATGATGAAAGATTCCGTATCATTATGACTGCTTTCAAATGATCTCAGGATATGCGAACTTGCAATGGTGTAGATTTCTTTTAGAAGAATATTACCACAGGCTTCTGCAATAGCAACGTGAAAATTAATATCAGCCTGATAACATTCTAAATCTCTATTTTCCGTTGCCAGTGTATTTCTTTGGTCCAAATAAACTTTGATGTTTCTCAACTGTTCTTCGTTTCTGTTTAGGGCTGCTTTAGCGGCAATCTTGGCATCCAGCAAAGAACGGACTTCCTGCACATCTTGAATCTCTGCTTTATCCATCTGTGATTCCAAAGATTCATGGATCGTGTTTGAAATAACAAAAGTTCCTACGCCTTGATGTACATCCAATATTCCTTTAATCGAAAGTATTTTGATCGCTTCACGAATACTTGAACGACCCACACCGTAGATCTTCATTAATTCTGGTTCGGTAGGCAATTTTTCACCAACAGCGAATTCATTATTAATGATTCCTTCAGTCAATCGATCTGCTACTTCTTGTGCTAATGTTTTTCTTTGGATTTGCATACTGTAAAATACATCATATCATCTGATGAATTACAAAGGTATACATTCTAAATGAATTTCTCTGAATAAGTAAACTGATTTTTAATTATAAAAGGTCTTATAAACAGAAGCAAAGTTAAATATATGTCATTCGTGATAGACGTTTTTTAACTCACTAAGGAAAATAAAAAAAAGAGATCCAAAAAATGAATCTCTTTTTAAGTAGCCCGTAGGGGAATCGAACCCCTCTTACCAGAATGAAAATCTGAGGTCCTAACCGATAGACGAACGGGCCATCTACCAAACTGTAAAATGAATTACAGGGTTAGTGTTTTGTTTTTATAAGTTTCAACTCTTATATCAATTACTCGGTTAGTAGTAATTAATTTTAGTAGCCCGTAGGGGAATCGAACCCCTCTTACCAGAATGAAAATCTGAGGTCCTAACCGATAGACGAACGGGCCAACTATACTTATTAAGCTAGTTTATTAACGTGCTTAGTTAATTTGCTTTTCAAGTTAGCAGCTTTATTTTTGTGGATAATATTTTTCTTAGCTAATTTATCCAACAAAGCGATAACTTTTGGCAATTGTTCTGAAGCAACAGCTTTATCTGCTTCATTTCTCAATACTTTCATAGCTGTTCTAGCAGTCTTGTGATAGTATCTGTTACGAACTTTTCTTACTTCGTTCTGTCTAATTCTCTTTAATGCTGATTTATGATTTGCCATATCGTTCAAATGTGAGTGCAAAAGTATAAACTTTTTTTTTATCTACCAAATTTATTTTTAAAATTTTTAAAATATTTTTTGGTTTTAAATTTATCCTCTCGCGAGTTAATATATATCTTAAATTTGGTAGCCTATAGGGGAATCGAACCCCTGTTGCAAGAATGAAAATCTTGAGTCCTAACCACTAGACGAATAGGCCAAATTTTGAGGTTGCAAAAGTATAAATAAACTTTTAAACTTCAAAATTATTTTTTTAATCTATTTGTAAACCTTCTGAATAACAGTATTCTTAATTCCTTTCTTCTCCAGATCCTTTTGAAGGTCTATAGCACCCTCTAAAGAATCCTCTTTCCCATAGGTGTAATAGAAAACTCCATTGGATTTGTTTCTCTCTACATCTTTAAGTGACTGAAGAATAAATGAATTGCTGCTCAGCTTGTCTGACCCAACGTATAACTCAATCGTATAATAACCTGTACTTAGCTTCTGATTAGGCATAAATCCGACTGCGAATGCATTTTTAAATCCGGCATCTTTTGCGGTTCTAAGATTGATATCTCTTGTAGAGGCCATATTCGTCACACTGTAGTAATATTTGTAGATACCGCCTTCTTTGATCGTAAGAATATAATTAAGTCCTTTTAAAGCAGGATCTCCGTCATTGTATTTTACAGAAGAAGTAATAAGCAGTATTCTGAAATCATTTTTTAATGCTACTTCAGCAGGTTTTTCAGGCTCTGGTTTTTTTACGATGACACCGGACGAAGTTTTTCTGTCAACCGCTTTTTTGTAATCAATGATTGCTTGGTAGATATTTTCCGCCGTTTCTAGCTGACCTTTTTCGGAATATAAAAAAGCAGCATCATCATAATTGTTGACAAAGCCGGTTTCGACTAAGATAGAAGGCATGGCACTTCTTCTTAAAATATGCAGGTTTTCCTGTTTTACACCGCGGGAATATCTTCCCGTTTTAGCAAAATTATCTTCAACAAAAGTTCCCAGGATAAGACTGTTCTCAAGATATTTACTCTGCTGTAGTTTTAGGGCAATTAATGACTCCGGTGATGAGGAATCGTAAGATGAGAATGTTTCCTTGTCTTTTTCATCCAGATAGATCACATTGTTTTCCTGCTTGGCAACTTCTAAGTTTTCTCTGTTTTGGGCAGGACCTTGTACAAAAGTTTCAGTTCCTTTTGCGGTAGCAGTTTTACTAGGAGATGAGTTGACATGTACAGAAATGAATAAATCTGCCTTGCTTCTGTTGGCAATATTGGTTCTGTCCGTTAAAGAAGGATACTCATCAATCTTCCGGGTGTAAATGACTTTGAAATCTTTATTTTTCTCAAGCATTGCCCCGAGTTTAAGCACGACGCCGAGCGTAATGTCTTTTTCTTGTACAAGACCTATGTCGGAATAATTTCTGTTAGCTCCTATATCTCCTCCGCCATGACCAGCGTCTAAGACTACGGTGAATTTTTTTTGAGCAAAGGAAAAGTTGAAAAGGAGTATCGCAAGAAATGATAAAATTATTTTAAAATTTTGTTTGTACATCTTACAGTTTTAAAAATTATATTAATTTTGAACCTTAATTATATAACATAAAATTGGCCAAAACCGTCTCCAAAAATATATTACAAATTTTAATTATCCTAATTTTTAACAATTTTTTAGCACAAAAAACACCTGAAAAATTGCCTAAAAGTGCGGTTAATGATACTATTATCCAAAAGGATACCATTGTTGTAAAAAAAGAATCTTTAGATGATATTCTGAGAACAAAAGCTGATGAAGAACGCAGCGATCCTCAGAATAAAATGACGTATCTACTGAGAAATGCTCAGGTGAAATATCAGGATATGCAGATCGATGCAGATTATATCTCGATAGATCATAACAGAAATCTGATTTACGCAAGAGGAAAACAGGATGCTTCCGGAAAGATTATAGAAAATGTAATTACCAACCAAGGAGGAAAAAAATACGAAACCACAGAATTTAGTTATAATACCAAAACGAAGCAGGCTATTGCCTATAATGCGCGTACTGAAGAAAGTGAAGGGGTGATTATAGCAGAAAAGACAAAGAAATACAGTGACAGTGTATTTGCGATGAAGAACGGAGATTACACGACGGATGCTTTCTTTCTTCAAAAGAAAGATACGTTGCCCGATTATAAAATGAGGGCTTCCAATATTAAATTAATTAAAACAAAAACAAATTCCCAGATTGTAACAGGGCCAATCAGAATGTATATTGAGGAGATTCCGACTCCTTTGATTATGCCTTTTGCAATCCTTCCTTTCTCTTCTAAAAGATCGGCGGGGATTTTAATTCCGAGTTTTGGGGAACGACAGGATGTAGGATTCTTTTTAAATGGAATCGGATATTACCAACCTATCGGAGAGCATTTCGACTTGAAAGTTTTAGCAGATATTTATACAAAAGGAAGCTGGACTCTACGCCCCGAAATGCATTATTTGAAAAAATACAGATATTCGGGAAGCTTTTCGGCGGATATAGGAAAAACCATTAGAGGAATAAAAGGACTTGATAATTATAGTGAAACAGGAACGTATAGGATTGCTTGGACCCACACACAGGATACAAAGGCAAATCCATTTTTAACATTTTCTGCTTCTGTTAATGCAACGAGTGAAACATTCTATAATAATACAGTAAACAATAATTATATAATGGATCAGAGTGTGTTGAGAACGCAACAGAACTCTACCTTAACGCTTACCAAGAGATTTCTTACATTACCCGTTACCATTACAGGAACGGCTTCTTATTCTCAGAACTTCGCGACGGGACTTTCGGATTTACGACTTCCTCAGATGAACGTGGCCATCAATCAGTTTTATTTATTCAAGTCAAAAACGGGAACGAGAAGTGGCCTTCTTGAAAATATGACCGTGAATACAAGTTTGAATCTTAATAATTATGTTCAGACAACCAGCGGCGAATTATTTAAAAAAGCAATGTGGGATGATTTGCAAACCGGTGTGAAAAATAATATTACATTGGGTACGAATACTACGATTGCAAAATATTTTACGTTCAGTTTAGGAGCTAATATTGATAATGCTTTAACGACAAAAACACTTACTAAATATTATGACCCTGTTGAAAATGAAGTAGTCAATCAGATGAATAAAAAAATTGCAGGGTATTCTACATTCTCTACTACTGCAAGTGTTCAGACTACCTTATACGGTCAGGCAAACTTTAAAAAAGGATCGACTATTGAGGCGATACGACATATGATAACCCCAAGTATAGGATTTACGTATTCTCCGGATTTCGGAGATGCAAAATTCGGGTATTATAAAAATTATTATGCTGCCAATGGTGCTCTTACTCCATATTCTATTTTTGAAAATAACGGGATTATCGGATCTCCGACTACCGGAATGGTAGGTGCGCTTAACTTTAATATTGGAAACAATATTGAAATGAAGGTGAAATCAAAAAGTGATTCTACAGGAGTGAAAAAAGTGAAATTGTTTGAGTCATTAAGTTTTGCAGGAAATTATAACTTTGCTGCAAAAGACCACCCTTGGTCAATAATGACCATAAACGGGCAGTCATCTTTTTTTAATAACAAATTGACTGTAAATACAAGTTTATCTTTAGACCCATATAGAATTTTATTTGCTCCGGGAGAAGATACAGGAATAAGAACTGAGGAGTTTGGTCACTTTAGTTTACAGGGTTTCAATGTACAGATGTCTTATCCTTTAAGCAGTGAAATTTTTGGTGAGAAGGTAGATTATCCTAAAAAATATCCGGCTAAAGGAGAGATCCGAAATGAGGTCTATTATTTTGATGACGATAATTACGCTCATTTTGATCAGGCTTGGACATTGAATGTAAGTACAAACTATCAATATTCAAAAGGGTTATCAAGAACACCAACTAAAATGGCTTCATTGGGACTTGATGGAAGTATTAAATTAACTCCATACTGGAATATTACCGGAAGTACTCATTATGATTTGGTAACTAAAGATCTGGCTTTAACGCGTATTGGCTTTTCAAGAGATCAACGAAGTTTTACCATTAATTTTAACTGGGTTCCTTTTGGACGATACAAAGTATATGACTTCTTTATCGGGATAAAAGCGAATATCTTAAGCGATGCATTGAAGTATAAAGACAGAAGCTTTACACAGCCAAACGCACCTTTCTAAGATAGAAATGATATTGGATAAGAGAAATAGAATATAAATTTTATATTTGCACCCAAAATAAATTCTAATGAAAAAAATAATCAACACAGTTAATGCACCTGCAGCTATCGGACCTTACTCACAAGCGAACTTTGCTAATGGAGTTTTGTATATCTCCGGACAGATCCCTGTAGATCCTGCAACTGGTAAATTGGTAGAAGGAATTGAAAAAGAAACACATCAAGTAATGAAAAACCTTGAAGCGATTCTTACAGAAGCTGGAATGACATTTAAAAACGTTGTAAAAGCGACTATTTTCCTTAAGAATATGGATGATTTTGCAGTAATGAATGATATCTATGCTTCTTACTTAGATGCAGACAGCTATCCGGCTCGTGAGACCGTTCAGGTTTCTTGCTTGCCAAAGAATGTTGATATCGAAATTTCTATGATTGCTCATCAGGATTAAGAATTAATGAACTTTTTAAGAAATACATTGGCGATTATTGTAGGGCTCGGTATTGCGGGGCTTATTATTACTCTTGGGATAAGAGTATTTCCTCAATGGGTTACTTTTGATGCTTTTGCTCCGTTTGAGCATTGGCAGAGATTTCTTCAGAGCATGAAGGATAATGAAGCGTTCTTCGGTTTTCTTTTGTTTATTTCCGGTTTAGGAACTACGATAGGAGGGGTGGCAACAGCAATTATCGTTAAATATGCTAAAGTAGCTTATGCTATTCTTATCGGTTTCATCATGCTGTTTATAGCGATGTTGGATGTTGTTATTTTTCCGTATCATCCTACATTTTATAAAATTTCAATTTTCCTGACCTTTTTTCCATTCTCTTGGATTGGAGGAAAAATTGTCGAAGTGCTGTATGAACGAAGTAAGAAAAAAAGAATTGCTGAAAAAATGAATAAATCTAAATAAAAAAAACGCTGCAATCTGCAGCGTTTTTTGTGTATGAAGTTTAAGTTTAGCTCTTCAATTAAGGCATTTTGAAACCTCTTGTGTAGATTTGTCCGTAAGCATCCACAAATTTCACCTGTACATTTCCTGAATATTTATCAAGGATTTTCTCAACATCTTTTTGTGAGTTTACCGGTTTCCCGTTAATTTCAATGACGATATAATTATCTACAATTCCGATTTTCGCTATTTCACCTCCTTCTGTTACATTGTTTGCAATAACTCCGCTATTTAATCCATAATCCGTTTTGAATCTTTCGTCTAATGGCTTAAATTCTGCTCCGATTTTTTCAGAAACGCTAAGGTCTGCTTTCGTTCTTGTGGAAGTGCCTCCTTTCTGATCTCTAAGTGTAGCTGTAGTTACATTTTCTTTACCGTTTCTTAAGTAAGTAACCTGTACTTTGTCACCAGGTCTTTTGCTTCCGATGGCAGCTGAAAGATCTGCGAAATCTGTGATCGTATAAGTATCAATTTTGGTGATGATATCTCCTTTTTTGATCCCTGCATCTTCTGCACCACTATTTTCTCCAAATCCTGTAACATACATACCGGATCCAACTTTTATATTGGCTTTTTGATCTTTATTATAAGAAGCTACTAGCTGATCGTTTGAAAGATCTATGGTGGTTACTCCAAGGAATCCTCTTTGTACAATACCGAATTTCTTAATGTCTTCAACAATTTTTCTCGCTAAGTTTGAAGGAACTGCAAATCCGTACCCCTGATAATAGCCTGTGGTAGACTGAATCGCCGAGTTGATACCGATAAGTTCTCCATTAGTATTCACCAAAGCTCCTCCTGAATTTCCAGGATTAATTGCAGCATCTGTCTGAATAAAACTTTCGATCGGGTTGGCTGCTTTTCCTTGTGAACTTAAAATTCCGATTCCTCTTCCTTTAGCAGAAACGATACCGGCAGTTACTGTGGAATTTAATCCAAGCGGATTTCCGACGGCAAGAACCCATTGTCCGACATCGATATTGTCAGAATTGGCAAAATTCAAATAAGGCAATCCTTTTTCTTCAATTTTTAATAAAGAAATATCTGTATTAGGGTCAGTTCCAATTAATGTTGCTATATAAGATTTTTTGTTGCTTAAAACCACCTCAAGCTTATTTGCTCCCGCTACCACGTGGTTGTTGGAAATAATATAACCATCCGGTGAAATGATCACTCCGGACCCCATTCCTGATGGCATATTGTCAGGAGCTTGTTGCTGCTGTTTTTGCTGGCCTCTTCCATTCTGAGGACCAAAGAAGAAGTCAAAAAGATCCTGTTCCGAAGCTCTGCTCGTCGATCTTGATTGATAATTCTTAATGGTAACTACAGCAGGAACTGTTGTTTTCGCTGCTTTTACGAAATCTTCACCTACTGCTCCGGTATTCATTCCTGCAAAAGAAACATTGGATGCTGATTTTGTAAAATATGATTGGTCTCCGTTGTTGGAATCATGATTGAAATATTGTAATGCTCCAACGGTAGTAGCTCCGGACATAACGCCTACTACTGCAAATGGTAATAGTTTTTTTAAAGTACTCTTCATTGTATATCTTTCTTAATTATTTATGTTATTTATTCTCTCGTTTTATTGTAAACAAATTTAATGCTAAATAGGTATGCAATTGGTATTAAATGTTTCAGTTTTAACTAAAATTTAACTACAATAACATTATTTTAGCGGTTATGTGGTAATTATTTGTCACTATTAACTAATCTTAAAATTTTATTAAATGCCAATATGACCTATTGTAAGACGAATAAACAGATTTAAAAGTTAAATTCAGTCATTAATAATAAAAATTCCATTCCAAAACTTGTCTTTACTCAATAAAAAGAGATTGATATTAATCACCATTTCGTAAAATGGCACTTAATTTTAAAATGATTATCTTTGCAAAAATTTTTCTCACTTAAAACGTTTATAGCATGCAACTGTACAACACCTTAAGCGCAGAAGAAAGAGCTCAACTTATTGATGAAGCTGGTAAGGAACGTCTTACATTGTCTTTCTATGCGTATGCCAAAATTCAAGATCCCAAAAAATTTCGCGACGATTTATTTATAGCCTGGAATGCACTAGATGCATTGGGTCGTATTTATGTTGCTCATGAAGGAATTAATGCTCAGATGAGTGTTCCGGCGGATCAGTTTGACGCATTTCGCGAGACGTTGGAAGTGTATGACTTTATGAAAGGCATTCGTTTGAATGTTGCCGTTGAGCAGGATAATCACTCTTTTTTAAAATTAACCATCAAAGTCAGAAATAAGATCGTTGCAGACGGTTTGAATGATGAAACTTTTGATGTGACCAATAAAGGAATTCATTTAAAAGCTCAGGAGTTCAATGATATGCTTGAAGATCCAAATACGATTGTAGTTGATTTTAGAAATCACTATGAAAGTGAAGTAGGGCATTTTGAAGGAGCAATTACTCCGGATGTAGAAAATTTCAGAGAAAGTTTGCCAATCATTAACGATCAATTACAGGATTTTAAAGAAGATAAAAACCTTTTGATGTATTGTACCGGTGGGATTCGTTGTGAAAAAGCAAGTGCCTACTTTAAACATCAAGGGTTTAAAAATGTTTTCCAATTGGAAGGCGGAATTATTGAATATACCCGTCAGATCAAAGAAGAAGGAATAAAAAGTAAATTCATAGGTAAGAACTTTGTATTCGATCATCGTTTAGGAGAGAGAATCACGGATGATATTATTTCACAATGTCACCAATGTGGAAAACCTTGCGACAATCATACGAATTGTGCCAATGATGCTTGTCATTTGTTGTTTATTCAGTGTGATGAATGTAAAGCCGCAATGGAAAATACTTGTTCTACCGAATGTCTTGAAACCATTCATTTATCTTGGGATGAGCAGGTAAAATTAAGAAAAGGATTACAGGTTGGTAATAAAGTTTTCAGAAAAGGAAAATCTGATGCCTTGAAGTTTAAAAATTCAGGAGATCTATCAACTGAGCCTTTGGCAAAAGCAAAACCAGAAACGAAAGATATTCGTCAGAAAATAAAAGTTAAGAAGACATTAATCGGAAAGGCAGAGCATTATTATTCAAAATCAAAAATTGCTCAGTTCCTAATTGAAAATAAAGAGCTTTCAGTGGGAGATAAAGTGTTGATTTCAGGACCAACTACAGGAGATCAGGAAATTACCATTACCCAGATTTTTGTGAATGGAGATTTTAACAATACAGCGAAAGCTGGAGATCAGATCACTTTTGAATTACCTTTCAGAGTTCGTTTGTCAGACAAATTATATAAAATTTTAGAAGCTTAAATACATACACAATGTTAAAAGCCGAGCTTAGAAAAGAATATACCCAAAAAAGAAAAGCCTTGTCAACTGATGAGGCTTTCTTGTTATCTGAAAAGATCTTTGAAAATTTTATTAATTACTTTAAACCTGAAGAAGGGGAGAAGGTTCATATTTTCATTCCTATTTTAGAAAGAAAGGAAATTGATACCCAATTATTCATCGATTATTTTTTGGAGCAGAATATCCGTGTCTTTGTGCCGAAAGTTGTCGCAGATACATTGATTACAATTGAAGTTTTTCCCGATACTGTTTTTGAAACCAGCAATTGGGGGATTCCTGAACCTGCCTCTAATGAAGATTCCGGAGAAGATTTTTTTAATTATGTGATCACACCTCTGTTGTATTGTGATAAAAAGGGAAACAGGGTAGGGTATGGAAAGGGTTTTTATGATGGTTTCTTCGAAAATCTTTCCAAAGAAGTAAAAAAAATCGGAGTTAATTATTTTAACCCCGATGAAAATATCGATGACGTCTGGGAAAATGATATCCCGCTCGACTATTTGGTAACTCCGACCGATGTGCTGTCTTTTGGTAAGGGCTTAGAATAAAAATTTAAGAAATAGAACTTAAACTCTTTTTTAAACTTTACGGGTGCAGATTGTAAAATATACTGTGCGTTTTTCTCGAAAACACCAATAGATTTGTTCTTATTGTCAAAATATTCTACACTGAATTTTGCAAAATCCAAGGTGTCTTTCTTGTGAACATCTTTATAAACTTCCAGATTGTTCACTTTTACGGCTTTTACCTTTAAGCTGTCTAATTCTTTAAATAATCTTCTAAAGGTAAGACTATCCGGCTTATTGAAATAGCTTTCCATCTGAGAATAGATAACAGTATCAATTTCGGTGTCTTTATTTCCAGAAAGATAAAGGGTGGAAAGATCCAGTAATTCCTGAACTTTCTGTTTGGTAATAAAGTTGATAGCCTGTGCGCTGTCCATCTGTACAGCAGGATATGTTTTTCTGTTATTGCTGTTTCTTAATTTATCTAAATCGCTTATTTCAGCGTTTTTTTTGCTACATGATGCTAAACTGAAAAGCATTACTGCCAAGACTAAAAGGTTATTTATTATTTTCATCTGTATTAGCAATTTTAAATTTGATAGATACTATTTTTCCTTTCTCTCTTTTCATCTCAATTACACTTAAGTTTTTAAGAGAAGTGGTAGGGGTGGTTACTAGAGTGATGTATTTTTGTTTGTCTAAAGTTTCAATACCATAGGTTGCATTGTCATAAACCTGATATATAATGGCGTTGTTGCTGATAAGGTTATCCAGCTGCTTACGTTTCTGTTTCAGCAATTCAGGATTTCCATTGGCGTCTTTTATAGAGAAATAATTGACCGCCATTTTGTAATCATCAGGCTTTAATTCTATCATTTCCTCTTCAGGAGCATTTTCTAGGCTCCTGTTAACCTCCAGATCTTCGTAAAAAGGAGCGGATATCTGTAATTTCAGATTTTTATCTTTAGTGGAATAACGAAAACATTCACCGGGCTTTATTTTATAAAGGATAGGAGACTCATTTTCCTTGATCACTTTGATCTCAATCGTGTTCATTACAGAAACAGCTCGATCAGCATCGGTAAAACAATAAGTATATGTTTTTTGAAAAATTGTATCTTTAAATCCAAGTAGCCCTGTAATAAGAATCAAAATTGAGGTAATGATTGCCCATGCATTCTTTTTGACGAAATTTTTCTTAGGTTTCTGAATCTCAATATCAGCAGTTTGGTGTTTTTCTGAATTTTTATTAACTATTTGATTTTCAGTATTTGATTTTTGTAAATCAATGTTTTCTTGAACTTTAAATTCCGTTTTTTCTGTTGAATTTTCTGTTTTAGGTAAATTAAGGGACGCTGAGATCGTTTTTTCCAATTCCTTAAGGTCTTCTTCATCCAGATTTTCATCTTCTGTGAGTAATTCTCCGGCAAAAAGGTGTTGCTTTTTGAATTCGTACCAAGACTCATAACCCGTATAAATACTCAATAAATTGAGCATATCGATACGCGGTAATTTGGTGACGGGAGAAGTTTTGAAGTAAGTGTAAAAAGACTTTTCGCTGATGTTGCCTTTTGCTTTTTTACGAAGATCTTCTTGGAAATAAATGATATCAATACCCTTCCATTTTGAAATATCATCAAAAGAAGGGGTGTGTTGTTCCAGATATTGAGCTTGTACGTCCTTTTTTAGCTGCTCAAAATGCAATAGATCTAAATCTGTCAATTTATGTTTAAATGATTAAGTTATTGAAATTCAGTTGTGTTTATTTGTAAAATTGTTTTACAAAAGTATTACAATTATTTTTCATACACAAATTTTCTATCTGCTCTACCTTTGTCTTGTTCAAATAACAGAACAGAAAAGAGTTTTATAAAACAATATTAACAAAATTAAATTTAATTTATTATGAAAAAGTCATTATTCGTAGCTGCTATCGCTGCTATCTCTTTAGTTGCTTGTAAGAAAGGTGAAGCTACAACTGAAACTACAGATTCTACTGCTGTAACTACAGATTCAACTGCAGTTGCTCCAACTACAGATTCTACAGCTGTTGCTCCAACTACAGATTCTACTGCTGCTAAAGCTGGTGATTCTACTGCAGTTAAGACTACAACTACTGAAGTTAAAAAAGAAGAAGTTAAGAAATAATTCTAACTTATCTTACGATAAAAGAACCGCCTCATTTATGAAGCGGTTTTTTTATTGTTTTCAATGTAAAGATGTTTTTTAAATCATCTTTTGTCTCAGTGCCTCATAACAGGTAATTGCCACTGCATTGCTCAGGTTTAAAGAATCAATACTTCCGCTCATGGGAATCAAGGTATTCTTTCCTTTGCCCAACCAAAAATCACTTAACCCGGAATGTTCTGTTCCGAAAACAATGGCAGACTTCTGCGTGAAATCTCTTTTCGGGAGATTTTCAGCAGTTTCATCCATAATGGTTGTGTAGATGTTGAATTGATTTTTTTCTAAGAAATCTAATGTTTTTCCGTTTTCCGACTGAAATACATTCATGCCGAATAAGCAACCTACACTTGAACGGATGACATTGGGATTGTAAAAGTCGGTTTTCCCGTCAGAAACAATCAATGCATCTATCCCGAAAGCTTCACAGCTTCTTAGTATTGCGCCTAAATTTCCCGGTTTTTCTATTCCTTCTACAATAATTATGGTTGAGTTTTCTTTTGGCTTAAAGGATAATAGATCTTCATTTTTAGTTTTATAAACACCGATGATTCCTTCAGAGCTTCCTCTGTATGCTATTTTTTCATACACTTTATCATTAACAAAGTGAATCTTTCCGGCAGGAGTTTTTCCTTTGAAAATACTTTCACAGATATAAAACTCCACAGGCTCAAAATTGAATTGCTGAGCTCTTTCATTTTCCTGATCACCTTCTACAACAAAAACATTCGATTTTTTTCTGTGACGGTTGTCTGTGATGAGTTTGGTGAGATTTTTTATCTTTTCGTTTTGAAAACTTTCTATCATATTGTTTTAAGATTCTAATGGATGTTGCGAATTGTCGATCAGGCTTTGTGGAATTTCTTTTTTGTTTTTGATTCCTAAAGATTTAAGTTTTTGAGTCTGAACAATCAGATTGTCGTTTCCTGTATATAGTTGTTTGAATGCATCATTGTAAACATTCTTGGCCTGATCTATATTTTTACCGACTTTTTCAAGATTTTCTACAAAGCTCGAGAATTTATCGTAAAGTTTTGCCCCGCGTTCTGCGATTTCAATGGAATTTCTGTTTTGGTACTCTCTTTTCCAAAGATCGGCAATAAGTTTTAAAGAAGTAATTAAATTACTGGGATTTAGCAGCAATATTCTCTTTTCATAAGCGAAATTCCATAGATTCTGGTCTGCTTGCATAGCCGCAATATAAGCCGGTTCACTAGGAATAAACATCATCACAAAATCTAAAGATTTACCATAATCGTCATATGCTTTCTGGCTTAACTGGGTAATGTGGTTTTTAATGGAGCCGAGATGCTGATTGATTTTTATCTGATAAATCTCCGCATCAGTTTCATCTACAAGTTCTGTAAAAGCCGTTAAAGATACTTTTGAATCGATAATGACATTTCTTTCATCAGGATATTTTACAACGGCATCCGGACGCATTTTTTTGCCCGAAAATTCGGAGAAAAGAGCTTTGTTATCTTCATCTCGAAGCTCGTGTTCAAGAAAATATTCGCGGCCTTTTACCAGTCCGGATTTTTCTAAAATACTTTCCAGAATCATTTCACCCCAGTTTCCCTGAGTTTTACTTTCCCCTTTTAATGCTTTTGTCAGTTTTTTGGCATCTTCAGAAATCTGCTGATTGAGTAAAGCCAGTTCTTTTACTTTTTCAGCCAGAGAAAAGCGTTCTTTATTTTCCTTTTCATAAGCTTCATTCACCTTATTTTTGAGCTCATTTATTTTTTCCTGAAAAGGTTCCAGAATTGTTTTTAACTGGGTTTGATTTAAAGAGGTGAATTTCGCGCTTTTTTCTTCAAGGATTTTATTGGCTAAATTCTCAAATTGAAGTTTTCCTTCTTCCTGTATTTTTGAAATTTCTTCTTTCTGGGTTTCCAGAGAAGTTTTAAGATTTTGATTCAATGCTGAAAGTTCTGCATTTTTAGCAATAAGGTCTTGTTTCTCGATTAAAAGCTTTTCAATCTGATGAGTCTGATTGAAAAGGATGGCTTTTTGATCTTCGAACTGAGATTGGATAGAGGTGTATTCTGCAGATATTTTTGCAAACTCATTTTTAAGATCGTTAAAATGATCATTGAGTAATAAATAGGAATCTTTTTCTTTCGAAACCTGAGTTTGAAGATCCTGATTTTTTTCATTTGAGTTTTTCAGATCGGAAGCAGTTTCAATGTTTTGACGAGTGAGTTCATCAAGAGAAGTTCTGGAAACCATAGATGATTTCAGTATGAAATACAGGACAATACCTCCTAAAATTCCTCCGACAATAAATCCGATAATCAAATAACTCATTTCCATTTTTCAAAATTACAAAAACGAACGTGTATTTCTTTTATGGGAAACCGTAAAATTTTTCACCAGAACTTCCACCATTTTCGAATGGATGTATTTAAACATTCTTTATTGAAGCCAGTATTTCGATATTTTTCACGATATCATTGCTTTCGCATTTTTTTAATTCTTTGAGTATAGCGGGAGTCAGAATTTTTGGATTTACAATCTGGGTTGCCACTTTTGCTGCAGCATAATCTACGATTCCAATAACGGAGTCTCTCAAAAAATTTGGAGTGCTTGAAGCAATAACTGCTGTTGCCCAGGAAGTATCTCTGGCTTTAGAAATTGCAAAGTCTAAAACGGTGTTGTCTTTTCCGTTTGAAATTTTATCGATCAATTCTACAGGATAGCAAATTTTATTTAAAGAATCCTGAACTTTTTGATTGATGGAAGCGATAACATTATTGATGTTTTCAAAGTCCGTTTTTAAAGGATTTATTTTTCTGTATGGCATTATTGAAGCGGCAGAAATTCCCAGATCTAAATTGATATGTGCATTCATGCCTAAGAAAATATGCTGTAAAATGAGAAGGTCTTTATTTTTTGCAGCTTCAAAAGCTACATACCATGCGTTGGTACATTTTTTACCTTTCTGATAATTTTCCCATGCTTCAAGATATCTTTGGGCAAAAGCAAGATCCAGTAAGGTCATTCTTATATTGTCTTCAAATTTTTTCTGCTGAATTCCTTTCAAAACCTGAGCGGTCATAATTCTATAGGTGCACGCAAAATATCCTGCCGGACTTTTATTTTCCTTGCACCAGATAATGATCTCGTCTAATTTTTTCAGAACTTCTTCGATGGTTTTCATGTTGGTTTTTGTTTTTTATAAATATAATAAAACCTCACAGGATTTGTGAGGTTTAAAGTTTTTCAAAGATTATTTATTGTAAAACGTGAGTTTCAAAATGTTGTTCTTTATTTCTAAAATTCCGCTTTTCGGATTTTGGAAATAAAGTTTTTGATGGTTTTCGGATTCTTTTATAATTATTGGTTCGGAATAAAATAATTTTTCAGGAAGTTCTGCTATTGTTTTGAATTTGTGGTTTTGTAACTCAGATACGGTTGTTTTAGTCCCTTGGATGTTAGTAAGAATAGAGTAAAGTTTTTTGTTATAAACAAAACTTGTTGCAATGATTACTTGGCTGGAATCGATTATTCTTTTTGTTCCTAAACGAGATTTTGCTTCATATTCTCTTGTAATAATATCTGGATGATAAACGGGGATACTCTTGGTTATTTCCATTTTTTCGGGATCAGTAATTTCTAAAATGTCAGAATTTCCGATCATATGATTTGAAGAATTGGAAACATAGTATTTTCCGTCTATTTTGTTTACGGAAACGGGACAACTTGCAATGGCATAATGAATGACTTGGGTTTGTTTATTTTTAAAATAAACCGTTCCTCCCCATTCTCCTGAACAGCTTTTCCAAACTTCGTATTTTTGATCGCCATATAGAAATCCTGGTTGGTCGAAATTATGTATTTGCTTTAGCTCGTCAACAATATTCTTGTTAGCATCCTTTATTTCAATTTTAAAAACTGAAGGCTGCTTTTTGCAGCTGTTTAATAAAATGAATAATAAAGAAAGTGTGGAGAAGATTTTCATGATTACGGATTCTCTTTCGAAATCTCTTTATGATGCTTCAAATACATTGGTAATGCCGCCGAACCATACCATGGAAAAATCTCATACCCAAAAACTCCGGACTGAACTGCGGGATCCGTTTTTACCCATTTTTCGGCTTCTTCTTTTGATTTAGTATTAAAGATGAACATTCCTTCAAAATGCTGTTTGTTGTCTTCTCTGAACGGTCCTGCTATAATAATTTTTCCTTCATCGGCTAGTTTTTCTATATTGGATAAATGTCCTTTCATTAGTTCGCTTATCTTTGCTTTGTCCTCTATTTTGGTTGTTCCAGTTGTTAGCATTACAATCGTGTATGCTTTCATTCCGTATTTATCAGCTCCTAAAGAATCTGCAAGATTTTGATTAAAACTTGTTTTTGAATTATTAGAATCTCCATTTTTTCCACTCACTCCCGGTTTTCCGTCTTTTCCGTCTTGACCTTTTGTGTAGGTGATGCATGATGTGAGCGTAAAAGCAATTGTAAGATAAAGTAATGATTTTTTCATTTTTAAGTTGGTTTCGGATGGTTAGTTTTAATTATGGATTTGCAAATTTCTGAATTTTAGCTGATTGATGTAGAGATGGTTTTAATCTTAAACCATTTTCCATTTTTAAATTCATAGACAGCCATTTCACTATATGCGCTTAAAGGCCCTGTGTAGCTGTAATAGGAAAAAATAACTCTGTTTTTGTTTTTTAAAAATATAGGTTTGTCGATATGTAAAATAGGGGTGGACTTTTTAATGTAGTTATAATATTCTGTAGGCATCTCCTGCGATATATACCTTTTGAGTTTTTGTATATTTCTCAATTTCAGAGAATCTGCTTTTTTATTTTGCCAATGATTGAATTTTAAATTTTCTTTTTTCAGAGAATCAGAGTTGAGAATCTTTTGTTTGAATTTTTTTTGATGAATAGAATACCCTCTTGTATCATTTACTTGTTGTTTTATAAAAATCCAGTCATCATTATTTATTAAGGAATCCCGTTGTGTCTTTGTGGTCATCCATCTTTCAGGGTTTAATATAAGTGGGGCTTTTTCAAGTTTACTACCATAAAATTTCATATTTACTGCGGTTGATAAGAAATCATTTTTATCATTTAAATTTTTAATAAAAAACTGTATGAAATTATTAATCTGCTCCTCGTTATAAACATTAATTTCTGTAAACTTATTAAGTTTATAGTCACTCTTGTTGCAGGAGAGAAGTAGCAGTAGTATAACAATTGAATGTTTAACCCTCATTAAATAGTAGCTTGCAACTTTTTAATCATTAATTCTCAAAAATTCTTTTGCCAATTCAATCATTTTAGGATCTCCAGTGTATTTTCCGTGCTCGTCAGAAAGTTTTACTGTTGGAATCCATTCTTGATTAGGAGCCTGAACTCCGATCAGTTTCATGACGATATTCATTGGTTTTAAACCTACATCATTCGTTAAATTGGTTCCGATTCCGAAAGATATTCCGATTTTTCCTCTGCAATAATTGGTAATTTCTTCTACTTTTTCCAAGTTTAAAGCATCGGAGAAAATGATGTATTTAAATAATGGATTGATTCCGTGTTTTTGGTAATGAGCAATTGTTTTATCTGCAAATTCCAGGGGATCACCACTGTCATGACGAACACCATCGAAAAGTTTTGCAAATTTTTTATCGAATTGCTGGAAGAAAACATCAGTTGTATAGGTGTCAGAAAGTGCAACTCCTAAATCTCCTCTGTAGACATCTACCCAGTGTTCCAAAGCTAATTCGTTAGCCATTTTAAAGCCATATTCAGCAGCGTGGAACATGAACCATTCGTGAGCGTGAGTTCCAATAGGTTTTACTCCGTATTTCATGGCGAAATGTACATTTGAACTTCCGATAAATGTTGAATCTTTCTTTTGGGTCAATGCTTCCATTACAAGATTCTGTACTTTATAAGAATGTCTTCTTCTTGTCCCAAATTCTGCAAAATTGACTCCTAAGTTTCCTAATGCATCAGCTTTTTCCAGAGTTTTGCTCATTACCACTTCATTGGAATCTCTTTCCATGTGATTCATTTCATAATGAAGTTCGCTGATTAAAGCCAATAATGGAACTTCCCAAAGAATCGTTCTGTACCAAAGACCTTCTACCGTTACAGAAAGATCGCTTCCGGTCTGAACTATTTTTACTTCGGAAGGGTCATAATGATAGCCTTCAAGAAAATCCAGATAGGGAAGGTCGATGTAAGGACAGGTTTTTGCCATGAACTTTTTTTCGTCCTTTGTTAATTTAAGTTCAGCCATTTTATTAACAGTTTCTCTTAAAGCAACATCAAAGCCTTCAGGAAACTGATGTTTTCCTCTGTTGATGAATTCGTATTTTACAATAGAGCTTGGGAATAATTTTACCACAGCATTTTGCATGGTTATTTTATAGAAATCATTATCTAAAATGGAGTTTAATCGAATGTTGTGCATAATTGTGTATTTTGTACGCAAATTTAATTAATAAAAATAAAATCACCTAAATGTAAGGTGATTTTTTTAATTTTTTAGGATAATTTTTTATGTTTACTTTCCAAGATAAGAGTTGTACATCCAGACTTCTTTCTCTTGTTCAGTGATGTAATCGCTCATTTGAGAGTTAGTACCTTCGTCTCCTGCTTTGTCGGTGATGTCCAATAGTTCTCTTTGAAGATCGATAACCACTTTAAAAGAGTTTAAAATGATTTCCACACTTTTGGTTCCGTCGCTTACTTCCTGGCTTTCTTTAATGGTTGCAACTTTCAGATAATCAGAATAATTATGTGCAGGTGTTGCTCCTAATGTTAAAATTCTTTCTGCAATTTCATCTATTTTAAGGACTAAACTGTTGTAAAGCTCCTCAAATTTTGGATGCAATGTGAAAAACTGTTCACCTTTGATGTTCCAGTGAGAGCCTCTTGTGTTTTGATAAAAGACAGAATAGTTAGCCAGAAGGACATTTAATTTTTCTGCAATTTTCTTGCAATCGGCTTCTTTTAATCCAATAATACTTGCGTTTTTCATAGGTTCATTATTTATATACCACAAAGGTAGGAAATACCGTGCCGAACTGTAGCTAAATATAATAGATGATACTTATCTTTGAGATCTTTATAATGTATTTAAAATATGAGGACAGCTTCAGGCACTAGTTTAAAGAGCTTTTTTATAATATCTATGGTATTCTTCGGTGTCTGTCTGGGATATTATATAAATGTGCTTCTGAAAACGGACACTCATTATATATATCCACTTGATGATGCTTATATTCATTTGGCAATCGCAAAGAATTTTGCCTTACATGATGTATGGGGAGTTACGCAGTATCAGTTTTCTTCTACTTCTTCCTCACCTTTGTTTACTTATTTATTAAGTGTTCTAATTAAGGTTTTTGGAAATAACGATCAAATACCGCTGTATTTTAATGTTGTTTTGGGGATTGGGACTGTTTATTTTCTTAATCAATATTTTTCGGGAGTTTTTGAGAAAGCACAAAGTGTTGTTCTTTCTGTGTTGTTTACGTTGTTTTTTTCTGTGCTGCATTTGCAGGTGTTATCTGGGATGGAGCATGTCTTTCATGTTTTTCTAATCGTAGTCAACATTTTCTGCCTTTCAAAAGTTGAAAATAAATGGGCTGTTTTTGGATTTTATTTTTCGCTCCTGTTGATGGGAGTGGTACGTTTTGAAAGTATGTTCTATTTTATGATTCTTGCTTTTGTATTTATTTTAATCAAAAAATGGAAAACAGCGATCCTGGTTTTATTGACAGGATTTATCCCGATTATAATTTTTGGATACTTTAATTATCAGCATGATGGGTATTTCTTTCCCAACTCGGTTGTTGTAAAAGGAACGAAATTTAGTTTTGATTCTAATCTTCCGGTTCAGCTAAAAACAATTCTTCTGGATAATTTTTTATTCAATGCAAGTTTTTACAAAATAGGATTCTTTCCTATTATAATAAGTATGATCTTAATCTTAAGAGGTTTTAAAAATAAAGTTGGCTTTAATAAGGTTGTTAAAGACAATTTTCTAATTATTGTCTTTTCATTGCTGGTGGTTTGTCATTCCATGTTTGCAGATTTTAAAGGAATGTTTAGGTATGAAGCTTATATTCTTGTTGGGTTTTGTATGGCATTGATTCCTAAAATGAAAGTTTTTTTTGTGGATTTTAAAAGCAGTATTAAAAAAGAAAAACTGATGCTGGGATTAATAGTTATTAATTCTGTTTTATTAATTTATAAATTTTCCTTTGCCCATATGCTTTTGGATATGGGAGGTAAAAATATTTATGAACAGCAATTTCAATCGGCAAAATTCCTTAATGCCTATTATAATGAATCGAAAGTCGTTGCAAATGATATAGGGGCTATTACTTATTATACAGATATTCATCTGCTGGATATTGTTGGGTTAGGATCAGTAGAAATGATTCCTTTTGGTGAAAATAAGAGACCTCCTGATGATGATTTTGAGTCTTTTTTGAATAAATATACTAAAGATAATGAGTTTACGATTGCTATTATATATGACGAATGGTTTCAGGGACATGTTCCTAAAACTTGGAAAAAAGCAGGGGTTCTAAAGATTAATGATAGAACAACAGTAGGTGTAGATGAAGTTGCAATCTATTCTATTGATCTTAATAATCTACAACAACTAAAGGTAAATATTAGGAATTTTAACTGGAATCGAAATGTGCAAGTCACAATCGTAGATTAAATGCAAGTGTCTGTTAATTATTTTTTAAAATAAAATATTATTTCTTCCTAACTGCTTGTTAATTAAAAAAATATTACTATTTTTGCACCCTAAAATAAAAAGCAATTAAATGCCTACTATTCAACAATTAGTAAGAAAAGGAAGAGCCACGCTTGCCAAGAAGAGCAAATCGGCTGCCCTAGATTCTTGTCCACAAAGACGTGGTGTATGTACGAGAGTATATACTACTACACCGAAGAAACCTAACTCTGCACTTAGAAAAGTTGCAAGGGTAAGACTTTCTAACGGTAAAGAAGTGAATGCCTATATCCCGGGCGAAGGACACAATCTACAGGAGCACTCGATAGTATTGGTTAGAGGCGGAAGGGTGAAAGACCTACCGGGAGTACGTTACCACATCGTAAGAGGTGCATTAGACACTGCAGGTGTAAATGGAAGAACACAGAGAAGATCTAAGTATGGAGCTAAGAGACCTAAACCAGGTCAGGCACCAGCTGCACCAGCTAAAGGAAAGAAAAAATAATCATTAAATAAGGTACAGAAGCAATGAGAAAGACGAAAGCGAAAAAAAGACCGTTGTTACCAGATCCAAAGTTTAATGATCAATTGGTAACAAGATTCGTAAACAACCTAATGCTTGACGGTAAGAAGTCAATCGCATTCAAAATTTTCTATGATGCATTAGATATCGTAGAAACTAAAAAAGGAGAAACTGAGAAAACTGCACTAGAAATCTGGAAAGATGCATTAACTAACGTTATGCCTCACGTAGAAGTACGTTCTAGAAGAGTAGGTGGAGCTAACTTCCAGATTCCTATGCCAATCAGAGCTGATAGAAAAATTTCTATGGCAATGAAATGGTTAATTAGCTACTCTAAAAAGAGAAATGATAAGTCTATGGCTTTGAAATTGGCTAATGAAGTAGTAGCTGCTTCAAGAGAAGAAGGTGCTGCATTTAAAAAGAAAAGTGATACTCACAAAATGGCGGAAGCTAACAAGGCGTTTTCACACTTTAAATTCTAATCTGAAATGGGTAGAGATCTTAAATTTACAAGAAATATTGGTATTGCTGCTCACATTGATGCAGGTAAAACTACCACTACAGAAAGAATTTTATTCTATACAGGTGTAAACCACAAAATTGGAGAAGTTCACGATGGTGCTTCTACAATGGACTGGATGGAGCAGGAAGCAGAAAGAGGTATTACTATTACTTCTGCTGCAACTACTTGTTCTTGGAACTTTCCAACAGATCAAGGAAAAGCTTTACCAGAAACTAAACCTTACCATTTCAACATCATCGATACACCGGGACACGTTGACTTCACAGTAGAAGTAAACAGATCTTTGAGAGTATTAGATGGATTGGTATTCTTATTCTCAGCAGTAGATGGAGTAGAGCCTCAGTCTGAAACAAACTGGAGACTTGCTGACAACTATAAAGTTGCTAGAATGGGATTTGTAAACAAAATGGACAGACAAGGTGCTGACTTCCTTAACGTGGTAAACCAGGTTAAGACTATGTTAGGATCAAACGCAGTTCCAATCGTTTTACCAATCGGTGCTGAAGAGGATTTCAAAGGTGTTGTTGACTTGATCAAAAACAGAGCGATCATCTGGGATGAAGCTGGACAAGGTGCTACTTTCGAGGTAGTTCCAATTCCTGAAGACATGAAAGATGAAGTTCTTGAATATAGAGAGAAATTAGTAGAAGCTGTTTCTGAATATGATGAAACTTTGATGGAGAAATTCTTCGAAGATCCAGATTCAATTACAGAAGAAGAAATCAATGCTGCATTGAGAGCTGCTACTATCGATTTATCTATTATTCCAATGACTTGTGGTTCTTCATTCAAGAATAAAGGAGTACAGTTTATGTTGGATGCAGTATGTAAATACTTGCCTTCTCCATTGGATAAAGATGATATCAAAGGTACTGACCCAAGAACTGACGCTGAAATCACAAGAAAACCATCTGTAGATGAGCCTTTCTCTGCACTAGCATTTAAGATTGCTACTGACCCATTTGTGGGAAGATTAGCATTCTTCAGAGCATACTCTGGAAGACTAGATGCAGGTTCTTATATCTTGAACACTCGTTCAGGAGATAAAGAAAGAATCTCTAGAATCTATCAGATGCACGCTAACAAGCAAAACCCAGTAGAATATATTGAAGCTGGTGATATTGGTGCTGCGGTAGGATTCAAATCTATCAAAACTGGTGATACTATGTGTGATGAGAAAAACCCAATCGTTCTTGAATCGATGGTTTTCCCTGATCCGGTAATTGGTATCGCTGTTGAGCCTAAAACTAAAGCTGACCAAGATAAAATGGGTAACGCTCTAGCTAAATTGGCTGAAGAAGATCCAACGTTTACAGTAAGAACTGACGAGGCTTCTGGCCAAACGATTATCTCTGGTATGGGTGAGCTTCACTTGGATATCATTGTTGACCGTATGAAGAGAGAATTCAAAGTTGAAGTAAACCAAGGACAACCTCAGGTAGAATACAAAGAAAACTTAACAAGAGTTGCTCAACACAGAGAAGTTTACAAAAAACAATCTGGTGGTAAAGGTAAATTCGCTGACATTGTATTTGAACTAGGACCTGCAGACGAAGGTAAAGTTGGTTTAGAATTCATCAATGAGATCAAAGGTGGTAACGTTCCTAGAGAATTTGTTCCTGCAATTGAAAAAGGCTTTAAAGCTGCAATGAAGAACGGTCCTTTGGCTGGTTTCGAAGTTGAAGGTATTAAAGTTACTCTTAAAGACGGATCTTTCCACGCGGTGGATTCTGATGCTCTTTCTTTCGAAATGGCTGCAAAATTAGGATTCAAAGAAGCGGGACGTGCTGCTAAGCCAGTAATCATGGAGCCTATTATGAAATTGGAGGTTGTAACTCCGGAAGAATATATGGGTAACATCATTGGTGACCTTAACAAGAGAAGAGGTACTATCAGTGGACAAGAAGAAAAGAACGGTGCCGTTGTAATTAAAGGTTCAGTTCCATTATCTGAAATGTTCGGATATGTTACTACTCTAAGAACACTTTCATCAGGAAGAGCTACTTCTTCTATGGAATTAGAGAAGTACCAAGCTACTCCTCAAAACGTTGCTGAAGATATTATTGCTAAAGCAAAAGGTTAATTTTTAAAGTACAAGAAATGTCACAAAGAATCAGAATAAAACTAAAATCTTACGATTATAACTTGGTAGACAAGTCTGCTGAGAAAATCGTAAAAACGGTAAAGGCTACTGGTGCTGTTGTAAACGGTCCAATTCCATTGCCAACGAACAAGAGAATCTTCACTGTGTTGAGATCTCCGCACGTAAACAAGAAAGCAAGAGAGCAGTTCCAATTATCAGCTCACAAGAGACTAATGGATATCTACTCTTCTTCTTCTAAAACTGTTGATGCTCTAATGAAATTAGAACTTCCTTCAGGTGTAGACGTAGAAATTAAAGTGTGATAATTGCACACTAATGATTATAAAAAATCCGTTCCTTTTTGGGACGGATTTTTATTTTGTCTTTAATTAATATTTTAAATTTAATACTATTATGTATTGCAAGGTTCTATTTAATTTGTACATTTGTTAAAAATAGAACTATGAAAAGAATACTTTTATTAATGATCATGATGAGTTACTGCGTCCATGCACAGACACAGAGATTTATCTATGAATTGCAGTTTAAAATGGACTCTACCCAAAGTCAGCATGAAAAACTGAACTTCGTATTAGATATCAATCCGAAAGAAGTGAAATTTTATGAATACGATTATTTGAGATCCGATTCAATCAACAAAACTACAGGAAATTACGGGCATCATTATGGAAGCTGGTTTCCTTCTGTAAAACACGAAAGAAACTCCTATAAAAACCAGAATTACGAATTAATAGGGCATGATATGTTTACCTTTCCGACAGAAGATAAAATTTCGTGGAATTTGACGAATGAAACGAAAAAATTTGGAGAATATACCCTGCAAAAAGCAACGGCTAATTTCGGAGGAAGAAGTTGGGTAGCGTGGTTTAACAAAGACATAACATTATCTGAAGGTCCGTATAAATTCAGAGGACTTCCGGGATTGATCTTTCAGCTTGAGGACTCAGGTTCCAATTTCATTTTTACATTGGTTAAAAACAAAAATTTGAAGGAAACTTATGATACGGTTGGATTTATAGAAACCTATTACGGAACGAAACCTTTGGAAGTATCCGAAAAAATAAGAATGAAGAAAAAACTGGATTTTTATAATGATCCACTTCAGGATATGAGGCGAGATTTCAAAGAAAATATGCAGGGCGAAATGTTTGTCATGGGTACAAAAATAACCAAAGCAGAACAGTTCAATGATCTCAGTAAAAAGCTTCAGGAAATGTTTCGTAAGACTAATAACCCGATCGAAAGGGATAAGGCAATGAAATATGAATAATAAACCCATTAATTTAATTCAAGCTCTGCCAACTTCGGCGGAGTTTTTGATGGTTAAAATTCGGTAAAACTAATATAGCTATGGCAAATAATAACATTTTCGAAAAATTTTCAAACTGGGCAACAAGATTTACGGGAAGTTCATATGCTTTCATTGGTGCTACAACTATTGTAGTTATTTGGGCTATTTCGGGACCGGTTTTTAATTACTCCGAAACATGGCAATTGGTCATCAATACCGGAACTACCATTATTACATTTTTAATGGTATTTTTAATTCAAAAATCGCAGAACAAAGATTCCAAAGCAATTCAGATAAAGCTGAATGAACTGATTGCGGCCAATGAAAAAGCAAGTAACAGAATTGTAGATATCGAAGACCTCACAGAAAAGGAATTAGACCAGCTACATTGCTATTATGAACAACTATCTCAATTTGCCAAAGAAGATGCCGATATACATACTTCCCATTCAATAGATGCAGCACAGAGAAATCAGGATTACAAACATGAATTCTTCAAAAGAAAACATGAAGAATGGCTGCAAAAACAACAGCAGAAAAATATATAGATTTTCTCCAAAGAAATACCAAGAAAATAAAACCCCACAATTTGCGGGGTTTTATTTTTCAATGTTTATCAATTATTACTTCATGAAATATCCGAAGTAAGAGCAGCTTCCGATAAGATTCTTGGCTGTCTCTGTATTCGCATACTGTGTTTTCAGCAATGCAAAATACGTTCTGTATTTTTGATTTTTAATGTTGTCCATCTCTTTTTGATGGGCATCTGTTTTTTCAGACCACTTAGGGTCTGAGTAATCAATATTCGCTTGGTTTTTGGCTTCATACTGATAATATTTTCCCTGTTCGGCACTTGCCATCTGGAAAAGTATTCTTGCTTTCTCTTCCTTATTTCCGGAAAGATTTAATGCTTTTTTATAATAATTGATAGCTAGATCAAAATTATCCGGTTCGATGAAAGATCTGTCTAAGAAATTTTTATAATAATACTGATATGGATTTTTTTGTTCAGTCTGCCAGAAGTCATACTTTCCTCCGTTGCTGTTATCAATATCCATCACGAAAACCTGTCTGTAATATCCCAAAATAGAAGTATTATATAAAAGATTTCCGATCAGTTGATTGGCTTTTGCAGATTTCTCATCTTTTCCGTTTCCTATTTTTTTAAGCTGAATTAAAGCATCGGCAAGTTCCAGTTTATTCATTTTAGGTTTAATAAAAGGAAATGCGGTGTAATTCTCATTTTCCATACTTTGATCATCCGGACTTCCGAAGCTTTCCCAGACATTGTGTCCGAAGATATAATCAGAAATATTATTAAAGCCGTCATAATTGGTTCCGTCATACACCAGTTTTTCATATTTACCGGTCGTCGGATTGTACTTCTCATAATCCTCCCTAGGAATTCCGGCGAAGCTCTGTGCTTTCTGATAATAAGATTTCGCTTTCTCAAAATCGGCAGTTCTCATGGCTCTGTCACCGTAAATTGTGGCGAAAAATGCTTCAATATTGCCGACATTATCCATGTTCTTAGCAATGATTTGTTGTTCAAACTGAGTTTTATTCGGTTTTCTGTAGAAAACTTCCACGCTTTTTACCAGACTCAAATTCGGATTGTACTGTAAGTCGGAAAGCTTATTGTTCATCAGGAACGATTTTCCATCTTCCCCCTGAAGGAAATAACGGTTTGCCAAAACATCTTTCAGGAAATCTTTTGTTGACGGAACAGAACCATAATAATCATAATCATCTGTATTCGTGCTGTCTTTTTTGACTTCTTTTTCCACAAAATACTCTGCATAATCTTTCATAAGATGATCTTCATATTCTGCATCAATTTTAGGCTGAGAGACAATATCGTTCAGTACTTTCATTCTCTTGATCTGTTCAAGATATTCCGGATTGCTGGTTTTAATATCGTCTAAGATTTCAGTACTTTCTTTATAGTCTTTTTTCAAGAATTTCAGGTAAGCATCTGCAATCTGCCAGTATTCGTCACTGGATTTTTCTTTGGTCTTATTGGTGAATTTTTCCAGATCATCCAAATAGTCTTTGGTCTTTTCATCATACCAATAATTGTTTTTCGAGAAGACTGGAATCCTGTTTGGGTTTTCCAGTAATTCATCATCACTTTGGTCGGCTTTGTTTTCAGTTTTATCCTTATCAGACTTTGAACCTCCGAAAAGGTTTTTAAAAAAGCGGACAATTTTTTGCCAGAAAGAAAGTTTCTCTTCCTTCACCACCGGAACTTCGGGTGAAGTTTTATCAGCTGGATTTTTCTGAACAGCAGTATTCTTATTGTCGGAATAATAATAAATAGGAAGATAGCTTCTTTCAAGTTCGTTGATGCTTCTTACCGCCATCACTTTCAGGATTTCAGAATTCGGATCGATCTCAAACATCTTTTCCATGATCGGAATGGGGTTGTTGAAATCTTCATAACCTAAAAGAAAGTAAGCCATGTTTTTCTCTTCATTCGTTCCGGCTCTTTTCATAATATTATTAAAAGATGCGGTATCCGAAAGTTTCATAGAAACAAATGCAGATTCTTTACGGCTTTTGCTGTTCATGAAAACCTGAAAGAAATTCCAGTTGGCATCAGAATTCATTTCCAGTCCTCTTTGTGCGCCCGCAAGCTGATCAAGGGCCATAAAGTAAGGCGTCCCTTTTAATTTGACAGGCTGAACATAATTCTTGAAAGCCTGCGTTGCAGCGTCATAATTTCTTGTGTAATGATTGAAACGGACAAGCTGGTATCCGTATCGCTGTTTGATTTCAGGATTCCTTGCAGCATTGTATAATGAAGTTAATGCTGCAATTGTTTTGTTATAATCAAGATTTGTGGCATTCTTATCTTTATTGCTTCCATTGTAGTAAAATGAATTTTCATTCTCTACAAAGTTGATGCTCATATAAGGCTCCAGATATTTAGCTTCAATCAAATAATCGATTCCTTCCTTATACTTCTGATAAAATCCGGTACCGAGTTTTTTCAAGAGAGGATTATTGGGAGTTCCTTTCTTTAAATCATTAAGATCATTCAGGCTGATCTTATGAACAAGATAATCTGTTTCTGAATAAGAAAGCTGATTGTTGAAGAATTTTTTCCAGGAATCTATATTTTCATCCGGAATTACCCCTTGTTTGTATTGGTCGTAAAATCTGGTGGAATAACTAAGTAAAAAAGGCAAATAGGATTTGTCCTTAATAATACTCTGTGTAAATAGGTTGAAATACTCATAATCGGGATCAGACCATGCACAGGCGTTTGACTTTGTATAAAAAAGTGCCAGAACACTAAGTGAAAGAATATACTTTTTCATTATAATATGGTGTTTTTTAATGTCGATTTTAAAAATTAAAATCTTGATTGGATACAAATTTACTATCTAATTGATAATATATGATGTTAAAATTTGAGATTTTATTGTCAAGAAACTGAACGACCTCTTTTAGTTGGTCATCAGAAATCTCTTCAATTTTTATAGTAAAGCCTTTATTTAAATAATGACCAAAATAAAATCCGTCTTTCAGAACTTCTGCTGTGTTTTCTGAAATCTTTTTAAAATTAGGATTTTCGAGATCTTTTTTAGACAAAGCATTAATGAGTTTATGCTTCTCCAGATGATTGGTCACAATTCCCCATGAATAAATGGGTAAGGCAACTTCAATTTTTTTGATCGGATATTCATCAATTTTTGAAAGATAACTTTTCAAAATACTGACATCGAGAATAGAATTCTTATCAGAATTTTCCAATGGTGAAGAAGTGGAGTAGCACATGAGGTACACTTTCTCTACGGGAGGAATTCCTGTCTGGCTTTTATCTTTTACCTGATGAAGCCGGAGTGTACAGGTAATTTCTTTCCCCGATATTTTTTTTAATTCTTTTAAAAATTTAAAATAATCATCCCGCGTTCCGGCAGTCCAGTCACAGTCGATTTGGATTTCATTATGAACCGCTAAATGATATTCGGCAGTTTTCTTTTGAATAAGTTCATATACACTTTTGGCTAGGAAAGCGGTTTCATCTTTTTTAATGTAGAGAAAAGTGCGGTTGGTAATGAAAACTGTCGGAACGATCTTTTTCCCCGTTTCAAAACTTTTGTCTTTGGTAATGACTCCTACAGGCTGAAACTTGTTATCAATTTTATCTACATCAAAAAAGCGGGTATATAAATAAGGTGTTGGAGATTGATTCAGTGTTTTCTTTTCGGTTTCATTTAAAGTAAGCCTGGTTTTCCAGTAATAAAAACCATAGGAATGATTTTCCTTCTTACTGCAGGAAAATACAAGAAGTAATAGAAAGAGGATCGAAAAGTTTTTTTTCATACATTAAAAGTAAGAAATAATAACAAAAAAACCACCGCTAGCGGTGGTACCTTATATTAATCTCTATTGAATTAGTCGTTAATAAGCATTTTTTTTGTGTCAATGGTTTTACCGTTAATAGATAATTTGTACAAATACATTCCAGATTTCATATTGTTTAAGGCTATACTGCCTTCGCCGGTCATTCTGATGGGAAGAGATTTTACCAACTGTCCAGATACAGAATAGATTTCTATACTGCTGTTTTTGCTATCAGCAGGAAGATAGTATTTAATATTGGTTTCGCCTTTGCTGGGATTGGGGGCGTTTTGATAAAGTATTGCATTGTTATTTGAGGAAATATCCTTTACACTGGTTTGTTTTAAAAGATTTTTTAAGTCTATAAGCTCCTGTTTAAGATCATCGATTTGGCTTTGTAACTCAGTGACGGTTTCATCATTTGCTTGTTTTGCTACAGTAGTTGTAGCAACCATTACATTCCCGTTTGCATCTACTACCAATGCTTTTCCTGAACCACTAGGAAGACTCTCAAGCCTAACCGTTCCAACTGTGTGAAAATTTGCAGTCGGTACTGTCGTTCGTACGCCTACCATTTGATCTTTAATGAGCATTGTTGGGATTTTTGAAAGCCCAAACATAACAGAATAAGGAATGTCATTTTTTACATTTGCTCCAAAAACAAAAGATCGGTTGCCGGTAGCTGCCAGATCAATTCCAAATCCTCCTGAATATTCTGTTGTTAAATCAATTCCCACTCCAATAGCAAATTGATTGGTCGCTCTTATGGTATTCTTCCATCCCATTGCTACAGATTTTCCAGCTCCGTTTAATATGATGTTGGATTGGCCAGTTACAAAATTTGCACCTCCAGATTCAGTTAATTGATGTCCCCATCCTCCGACTATAGAGGAATTTGTATTGCTGCCGAGTACATGTTTTGTTCCGGCAACAATGTTCCCTTTTCCTTTAATATCATTAGTGTTATTTGTAGATTCTACAACAAAGGAGCCTGCAGCATTTAAATACGCTTGCCCACCATCGTCTTTTTGTCCATTGGTTCTTAAAAATAAAGTAGCATCATCAATGGTACCAACATAGTTGGAACTGTTGGTACCCAGATTACCGATGATGTCCCATTGTTGTGCATTGACTGCTCCGGCAGAGAGTATCATTGCTCCTGTAATAATGTTCTTGATGTTGAATAGTTTTTTGTTCATAATAACTAAATATTTAATGATTTTGTATTACGAATCTATTTAAATCAAACCCCGAAAGTAATTACCATTTAGTAAGTGTGTATTATTTTCTAATAACTGCTTCAATATTTCTAATAAATAAGTTTTGCCATTTTCTCTATATGTGAGGTATTGCTTTTGGAATGGATTGCTGAACAATTCAAAAAAACAATAAACCATCTCTTTTTGAGATGGTTTATGAATTACTAACAATTTGTATTTAAAATACCGTTGCTGCCAATTGTATTCTTGCGAACTTATTAGATGGATTCCACATGGCCATCATAGCAACCGGAAGATTGTAATGATCCGTAATTTTTAAAGTTTTGGTTGCCTTTACTCCAACGTTTACAATATCAAAACTGTTCTCCCCGTTTCCATAAAGAAATTTTTTGTCATTTAAAGCAAAACCTGCTCCCACAAAAGCATCAAGATTTACTTTTTTATCTTTAATCACTGGATAGCTTGCCTGAACGTATGTTGAATATTTATTCTTTTTATAGCTTCCGTCCGGTTCCAAAACAACTTCTCCTGCATTTGCTCCTCCGTACAACATGATGTCTGCTTCAATATTTAAAGGAAATGAGGGCCCGAACGTATAATTCGTTCTCAAGTCAATAATATGAGCCGTTTTTCTGTTGGAATAATTAAAAATATCATCCGAAGCAACGGCTGTATTTATGTTTCTTGAATTAAACAGATCCCATAATCCGATGTAAAATCTTCCGTTGGAAAACTGTACATAATAATTGATTTCCTTGTAATGGGTGTTGTCTTTGTCATCCGCCAAAGCTGAAGCTCCCCAAATTCCGACTTTCCATTTTTTGTCTTTATCCAAAGCGTAGGAAAGATTTCCCATCACCACAGGTTTGTCTGTAATAATTAAACCTCTCCAAAGGTGATTGTTCTGAATGTTTGCGGTGAAATCCAATCTGCTGTCTTCTTGAGGTTCTGTGTTTTCCTGGGCCAAAAGATTTCCTGTGCCCAATACAATCAGGCATATATAAAAGAGTTTTTTCATTGTTTAAACTGTCGATTAAGTTATAAGGCAGTATAGTAATGCTGCAAGAGCGGCTCCGATGATGGGGCCTGCAATTGGAATCCAGGCGTATCCCCAATCACTGCTTCCTTTCACGGGAAGAATGGCATACATAATTCTTGGCCCGAGATCTCTGGCCGGATTGATGGCATAACCCGTTGTTCCTCCTAAGGACAATCCAATTGCCCAAACCAAAAAGGTAACAGGTAAAGCACCAACGCTTCCTAAACCAATTTTTGCGGTAGGATCATTATGTAAAGTAACACTTGGATCTGCAAAATGGAAAATCACAAATACCAAAACGAAAGTTCCGATAATTTCACTAATGATATTGGAAAGCGGTTTTCTAATTGCCGGACCTGTACTGAAACAAGCCAATTTTGCACCTTCATCTTCTGTGATGGCAAAATGATCTTTATTAAATAACCAAACAAGGAAAGCTCCCAACATCGCACCAATCATTTCTCCTGCGATATAAGTCGGAACCAGATCCCATGAGAATTTTCCCGCAAAGGCCAATCCTAAAGTCACTGCCGGATTCAAATGCGCTCCGCTGACTGGTCCAGCAACCGTCACGCCTACGAAAACTGCCAATGCCCAAGCTGTCGTAATCACGATCCATCCGGAATTATTTCCTTTGGTATCTTTCAAAACAACGTTTGCCACTACGCCGTTTCCTAAAAGTATCATCAGCATGGTGCCGATTATTTCTGCTACAAATGGAGTCATAGTTTTAATTTTGTTTTAAATATGATTAATCTTCAATCCAGTTTTGAGAGCGTTGAACCGCTTTGTTCCAGGTGTTGACCATTTTATCAACTGCTTCTCTTTCCAATTGTGGATGAAAATCTTTATCAACGATCCATTGAGACTGAATTTCATCAATACTTTCCCAATATCCAACGGCAAGTCCGGCAAGGTAAGCAGCTCCCAACGCAGTTGTTTCCAATGTTTTTGGTCTTGTAATTTTAAATCCGAAAATATCTGACTGAATCTGCATTAAAATATCGCTTGCAGAGGCTCCGCCATCAACTCTTAATTCCAAACTTTCTCTTCCGGAATCTGCTTCCATTGATTTTACAATATCATAAACCTGAAAGGCAATTCCTTCTAAAGTTGCTCTTGCAATGTGTCCGTCTGTTGTTCCGCGGGTTACGCCAAAGATTGTTCCACGAGCATACTGATCCCAGTGAGGCGCACCTAAACCTGTGAGAGCAGGAACAAAATAAACACCGCCATTATCATCTACGGATTGTGCTAAAGCATTTACTTCTTCTGCCGACTGAATCAACTTTAATCCATCTCTCAACCATTGAATTGCGGCTCCGCCTACAAATACACTTCCTTCCAAAGCATAGTTGACTTCTTCATTAATTTTCCAGGCAACGGTTGTCAATAAATTGTTTTTTGATGCAACGGCTTCAGTTCCTGTATTCATTAAAAGGAAGCAACCGGTTCCGTACGTATTTTTTACCATTCCGGGAGTTGTACACATTTGTCCGAAAAGTGCAGCCTGTTGATCTCCTGCAATTCCTGCAATCGGAATTTTTGTGGAAAATAGAGTAGTGGCTGTTTCTCCGTAGATTTCACTGCTTTGCTTTACTTCTGGTAAAATCGCTCTTGGAATATTGAATAATTCCAATAAATCATTGTCCCAATCCAAAGTATGGATATTCAAAAGCATGGTTCTGCTTGCATTCGAAACATCGGTAATGAACATTTTTCCGCGTGTAAGTTTCCAGACTAAGAAAGTATCAACTGTTCCGAAACAAAGTTGTCCAGCTTCTGCTTTTTCTCTTGCTCCTTCTACATTGTCTAAAATCCACTTCAGTTTAGTAGCCGAAAAATAAGCATCCAATACAAGACCTGTTTTTTCTTTAATGGTTTCAGCATGACCTTGTTCTTTTAATTCGTCGCAATATTTCGCGGTTCTTCTGTCTTGCCATACAATTGCGTTGTAAACAGGTTCTCCTGTTTCTGTATCCCAGACGACGGTAGTTTCACGCTGATTAGTAATCCCGATGGCGGCAACTTCTCTTCCGGAAATTCCGGCTTTGGCAATTACTTCCGCCGCTACGGAAACCTGAGAAGACCAGATTTCATTAGGATCATGTTCTACCCAACCCGGGGTAGGAAATATTTGTTCAAAACTTTTCTGAGAAACATATTCTATTTCTCCGCTGTGATTGAATAAAATGGCTCTTGACGACGTTGTCCCTTGGTCCAGAGCGAGAATTAACTTTTTACTCATGCTATGATAGTAATTAAGATTAAATGGATCTTGGAGAGTAAGGAGTCAATAAATATCCTCTCGCCAATTCGATAAACTCATTTTCCTGTTCATGTGCCCATTCCTCAGAATGTCCGTTTTCTTTTGCGATGATGAGCGCAATCTTATGCGCACTGTCGATTGCTGCTCTTGCATCTAAAAATAAAAGTCGGACTCTTCGTGCTAAAATATCTTCAATGGTTTGTGCCATTTCGCTTCGGATAGCCCAAATTGCTTCCGCGACTGTGAATGGATGATCAGGATGTATCTTTTCTGAAAATTCAGGATTGCTCTGCTGTAGTTTTTTGATTTCGGGAATATCTGCACCGTATACATACAGATGATTGGTTCTGTCAACAGTTTCCGGTTTCACATTTCCATGAATCGAAAGATGTTCTGTTTTAGAAGTGGTAGTTCCTAAGTTGTGAACTTGCATTGCCTTATCAATGGTATCTTCTGCCATCTTACGATAAGTTGTCCACTTTCCTCCGATAATGGAAACCAATCCGGTGTCGGAAGTTACGACTTTATGACTTCTCGAAACTTCTTTTGTGCTTTTGCTTCCGTCTTTTGGAGCAGCAAGAGGCCGAAGTCCTGCGAAAACAGATTTAACATCTTCGCGAGTTGGTTTTTTAGCTAAATATTGTCTTGCTGTATTTAAAACGAATTTAATTTCATCTTCCAAAGCTCTCGGTTCGAAACTTTCGCTTTCCAATAACGTATCGGTTGTTCCTACCAAAGCTCGGTCATGCCACGGAACGACAAATAAAACTCTTCCGTCTGATGTTTTCGGAATCATGATTGCGTCGTCGCTTTTTAAGAAAGATTTATCCAAAACCAAATGAATTCCCTGACTCGGAACTACGAATTTTCCGTGTTTCGGATTATTCATATTTAATATATCATTCGTGAAAACTCCTGTTGCGTTGATAACTACTTTCGTTTTGATTTCGAACTGCTCTTTCGTGAACTGGTCTTCTGCAACAACTCCTGTTATTATATTGGAATCGTTTTTAATTAAATTAATCACTTTAATGTAATTAACTACAGTTCCTCCTTTTTCAGTAATTGTTTGTGCTAAATTGATGGCCAGTCTTGCATCATCAAACTGTCCGTCCTGGTAGACCACTCCGCTTGCCAAACCTTTTTGTTCTATAGTAGGAAGTTTTTCAACGGTTTTCGATTTGCTGATATATTTTGTTCTTCCTAAACTTAGTTTTCCGGCAAGGAAATCATAAACGGAAAGTCCTATTTTATAATAAATTCCTCCCCACCAAGTATAGTTTGGAATAATAAAAGATTGGTTTTTAACAACATGTGCTGCGTTTTTTGCCAGTAAACCTCTCTCTTTCAATGCTTCTTTTACCAAGCCAATATCTCCCTGTGCTAAATATCGTACTCCTCCGTGTACCAATTTGGTACTTCTGCTGGAAGTTGCTTTCGCAAA
The DNA here is from genome assembly GCF_016735585.2 of Chryseobacterium tagetis. Lineage (GTDB taxonomy): Bacteria > Bacteroidota > Bacteroidia > Flavobacteriales > Weeksellaceae > Chryseobacterium > Chryseobacterium tagetis. The sequence goes on along the minus strand of NZ_JAERSE020000002.1, from coordinate 173,295 downwards.
GTCATGCGACTCCAACAGTAACGTTTTAAATCCTCTGCTTGTAGCATCTAATGCCGAACCTAAACCACTCGCTCCACCACCTATTATAATGAAATCCCATTCTTTGACGGTTGTTAATTTGCTGAGTTCTTCGTTTCGTTTCATAATATTTCGTTATGTTTCGTTTTCAAATGTATAAATTAAAAACGAAACCAAAAAGAAAATAAATGAAATTTTTCGAATCAAAATAAAAATGGTATTTTTGATGAAACGAAACAAAATGGAAAAATTACTGCCTAGACACAATGATATATTGAAGGAACTGGATCATAATGATCATGTTCTTGTGCAGGATTTGTGTGAGAAGTTTAATGTTTCGTCTGTTACAATTCGAAAGGATCTAAACTATCTTGAAAGTTTAGGGCTGCTTTTCCGAAATCATGGGGGAGCAAGTAAGCATGTAAGATATGCTTATGAAAAAAATGTTGATGAGAAAGAAAGTATCAATGTAGAAGCGAAACAGAATATTGCGAAAGGGGCTTTGTCTTTAATTCAGGAAAATGACTGTATTATTCTGGCTTCCGGAACAACAATGCATTATTTGGCAAGAATGCTTGTCAATTTTGGTCCGCTTACTGTTTTGACTTCTTCTTTGCGTGTTGCAATTGAGCTTTGTAATAATCCTAACATTAATATTATACAACTGGGAGGTGAAGTAAGAAAAAGCTCAACTTCGATTGTTGGTTCTATTTCTGAAACTATTCTGAAACAGTTTTCGTGTAATAAATTATTTCTTGGGGTTGACGGAATCGATATGGATTTCGGGATCAGCACATCCAATGCTGCAGAAGCACATTTGAATCAACTGATGATCGAGTGTTCTGATAAGGTTGTCATTCTTGCAGACTCTTCCAAGTTAAATAAAAAAGGTTTCGGTAAAATTGCCGATCTGGATAAAATCGATTATCTGATTACAGATAATGACATTTTAGAAGAAGATAAAAATAATCTTGAAGAAATTGGAGTAAGTGTAATTGTTAAATAAAAATCAACTCATTTTTAAATTTTCCGTAATTCAAAAATATTTTCACTAAAATTCAGCCTCAATTTTCCTAAAATTACCTAATTGATTAAAAATCAAAATATTTTGTTGTAAATATTTGTAGGTTTCAAAATTATTCATACATTTGCACACTCATTTTAGGGGCGTAGTATGCCTATATCAAAAGTAGAAATTACTTCAGACTCCTTAAAAATGGTGATAAATAAAGGATAAATTTTATTATAACATAAACAATGTCAGGTATTATTGGTAAAAAAATCGGTATGACATCTTTGTTTAACGAAGAAGGAAAAAACATTCCTTGTACAGTTATTCAAGCAGGTCCATGCTCGATTTTACAGGTCAGAACCTTAGAAGTTGACGGTTATGCAGCTGTTCAATTAGGTTTCGATGACAAGAGTGAGAAGAACGTTGGTAAAGCGTTAGCTGGTCATTTCAAAAAGGCTGGTTCTGCTCCTAAAGCTAAATTAGTAGAATTCCACGATGGGTTTACTGAAGCTAAAGTAGGAGAGGAAGTGAAAGTTGATCTATTCATCGAAGGTGAATATGTAGATGTAACTGGAACTTCTAAAGGTAAAGGTTTCCAAGGTGTTGTTAAAAGACACGGATTTGGAGGTGTAATGCAGGCAACTCATGGTCAGCACAACAGACTTAGAGCTCCAGGTTCTATCGGTGCTGGTTCAGACCCTTCAAGAGTATTCAAAGGGATGAGAATGGCTGGAAGAATGGGAGGTAAGCAGGTAACTGTTCAAAACCTTCAAGTATTAAAAGTGGATCAAGAACAAAATCTTTTAGTAGTAAAAGGTGCTGTTCCGGGAGCTAAAAATTCTTATGTAATTATCAGAAAATGGAACTAGTAGTATTAAATACATCAGGAAAAGAGACCGGAAGAAAAGTAACTCTAGACGAAACAGTATTCGGAATTGAGCCAAATCAGCACGCGGTTTACTTAGAAGTTAAACAGTACCTTGCTGCACAAAGACAAGGGACTCATAAAGCAAAAGAAAGAAGCGAAATTACTGCTTCTACTAAAAAGCTTAAGAAGCAAAAAGGATCTGGTTCTGCTAGATATGGTGATATTAAATCTCCAACTTTCAGAGGTGGAGGTAGAGTATTCGGACCAAAACCAAGAGACTACAGATTCAAATTGAACAAAGCTCTTAAGAGATTGGCTAAGAAATCTGTTTTATCTCAGAAAATGAGAGACAACAGCATCAAAGTTTTAGAAGATGTGAGCTTAAACGCTCCTAAGACTAAAGATTTCATTACTTTGTTAGATGCATTGACATTGAACGGTAAAAAATCTTTATTCATTCTTCCTGAAGCTAACAAGAATGTGTATTTGTCTTCAAGAAACTTACCTAAAACTAAAGTAATGAACTTCAACGAAGTAAGTTCTTATGACTTAGTAAATGCAGGTGAGATTGTATTCTTCGAAGGTGCAGTTGAAAAATTCCAGGAAAATTTAAAGAAATAAATCATGTCAGTTATTATTAAACCAGTTATCTCAGAAAAGGCTAATTACCTTACAGATTTAAGAGGTTCTTATTCTTTCTTAGTAAACACTAAGGCGAATAAAATCGAGATCAAAAAGGCTGTTGAAGCAGCTTACGGTGTAAAAGTAGCAGACGTTAACACAATGATTTATGCTCCGAAGGTTTCTTCGAAATACACTAAAAAAGGTCTTCAAGTAGGAAAGACAAACAAATTGAAAAAAGCGGTAATCAAACTTGCTGAAGGTGAGGTTATCGATATTTTTGCTGTAAATTAATTATTAATTATAAATAATAGTAATGTCTGTTAGAAAATTAAAACCTATCACCCCGGGACAGAGATTCAGAATTGTAAACAATTTTGAGGAAATTACTACCAACAAACCAGAGAAATCTCTAACAGTTGGTATTAAAAAGTCAGGTGGACGTAACCAAACAGGTAAAATGACCATGCGTTACACCGGAGGTGGACACAAAAAGAAATACAGAATTATTGACTTCAAAAGAAACAAAGCAAACGTTGAAGCAACTGTAAAATCTGTAGAGTATGATCCAAACAGAACTGCATTTATCGCTTTATTAGAGTACGCAGACGGAGAGAAGAGATATATCATCGCTCCAAACGGTATCAAAGTTGATCAGAAAGTAATTTCTGGTGAAAGCGTAGAACCAAATGTAGGGAACGCAATGAAGTTGAAAAACATTCCATTAGGTACTGTAATTTCTTGTGTTGAAATGAAGCCAGGTCAAGGTGCTATTTTAGCAAGAAGTGCTGGTTCTTCAGCTCAATTGACTTCAAGAGACGGAAAATATGCAATCATCAAGTTGCCTTCAGGAGAATCTAGAATGATCCTTACTGAATGTTATGCAATGATTGGTTCAGTTTCTAACTCTGATCACCAATTAACTGTATCAGGTAAGGCTGGTAGAAGCAGATGGTTAGGTAGAAGACCTAGAACAAGAGCAGTTGTAATGAACCCTGTAGATCACCCAATGGGAGGTGGTGAAGGACGTTCTTCTGGAGGTCACCCAAGATCTAGAAACGGTAAACCATCTAAAGGTTACAAAACTAGAAAGAAAAACAAAGTGTCTAACCGTTACATCGTATCTAAAAGAAAATAATTATGGCAAGATCACTTAAGAAAGGACCGTTCATTCATCATACTTTAGATAAGAAGGTTCAGGCAAATATAGAAGCTAACAAGAAAACAGTTATCAAAACTTGGTCTAGAGCATCGATGATCTCTCCAGACTTCGTAGGGCAAACTATTGCTGTACACAACGGGAAATCTTTTATTCCAGTTTATGTTACAGAAAACATGGTAGGTCACAAGTTAGGCGAATTTTCTCCAACAAGATCTTTCAGAGGTCATGGTGGTAACAAAAACAAAGGAAGCAGATAATCATGGGATCAAGAAAAAGAGAAAGTGCATTAGCACGTAAATTAACAAATCAAGATGTAGTAAAAGCATTACATAATGATTGCCCGTCTTCTCCAAGAAAAATGAGATTAGTAGCTGATATCATCAGAGGAGTAGAAGTAGACAAAGCTTTATACATTCTAAAATATTCTAAAAAAGACGCTTCAAACAAATTGGAGAAAGTTTTACTTTCTGCAATGGCAAACTGGCAAGCGAAAAACGAAGGTGCTGATATTGAAGAGGCAAACCTTATCGTTAAAGAAATTTTTGTAGACAGTGCAAGACAATTGAAGAGACTAAGACCAGCTCCACAAGGAAGAGGTTATAGAATCAGAAAAAGATCAAACCACATTACACTAATCTTAGGTACAAAAGAAAAATAATCAAGGTATGGGACAGAAGACAAATCCAATTGGTAATAGATTAGGTATCATCAGAGGATGGGATTCTAACTGGTTCGGTGGAAACGATTATGGAGACAGAATCGCTGAAGACTACAAAATCAGAAGATACCTTGAAGCTAGATTATCTAAAGGTGGTATTTCAAAAATTTATATTGAAAGAACACTTAAATTAGTTACAGTTACAATCACTACTGCTAGACCGGGACTTATCATCGGTAAAGGAGGTCAGGAAGTTGATAAATTGAAAGAAGAATTGAAAAAACTTACAGGTAAGGATATTCAAATCAACATTTTCGAAATCAAAAGACCTGAACTAGATGCAGTATTGGTAGCTGATAGCATTGCTAAGCAAATTGAAAACAGAATCTCTTACAGAAGAGCTGTTAAAATGGCTATGGCAGGTACAATGAGAATGGGTGCTGAAGGTATCAAAGTTCAAATCTCAGGAAGATTGAACGGTGCTGAAATGGCAAGATCAGAATCTTTCAAAGAAGGAAGAATCCCATTGTCTACTTTCAGAGCAGATATCGATTACCATATCGGTGAAGCATTAACTCAGTACGGTAAGTTAGGAGTTAAAGTTTGGATCATGAAAGGAGAAGTTTACGGTAAAAGAGAACTTTCTCCACTAGTGGGACAACAGAAGAAAGGGCCATCAGGAGGAGGAAACAGAGAGAGAGGCGATAGAGACAACAGAAAACCAAGAAGAAACAATAATAATTAAAAATTTTAGATCGTAAATTTTGAATTTTAAATTGCCGTTACTTTTTTAAAATCTAAAATCTAAAATCTAAAATCTAAAATTTAGAAAATTATGTTACAACCAAAAAGAACCAAGTTCCGTAGAGTACATAAGATGAAGATGAAGGGGATTGCTCAGAGAGGTAATCAACTTGCTTATGGAACTTTCGGAATCAAAGCAACAGAAGGTGCTTGGATCACTGCACGACAAATTGAAGCGGCTCGTATTGCTGCGACAAGATATATGAAGAGAGAAGGTCAGCTATGGATCAAAATCTTCCCAGATAAGCCAATTACTAAAAAACCTGCGGAAGTACGTATGGGTAAAGGTAAAGGTGCTGTGGAATATTGGGTAGCTGTAGTAAAACCAGGTAAAATTATGTTCGAAATCGGTGGAGTTCCTTACGAAGTAGCGAAAGAAGCTCTTAGACTTGCGGCACAGAAATTACCAGTAGTTACTAAATTCGTAGTTGCTAACGATTTTGTTAAACCTCTATAATCTTTGAATACAATGAAAAAAGCTGATATTAAAAATTTAAGCGCGGGAGATATTCAAACTCAGTTGACTGAAGCTAAAGCTCAATACCAAAAATTGAAATTGGCTCACAAAATCAGCCCAGTTGAAAACCCGATTCAAATCAGAGATTTGAGAAAGACAATCGCAAGATTAAACACAGAGTTAACTAACAAACAATAATTTCATTTTACAATGGATAGAAATTTAAGAAAAGAAAGAATCGGAGTGGTTTCCAGCAATAAAATGGAAAAGACTATTGTTGTTAGTGAAACGATGAGAATCAAGCACCCGATGTATGGTAAATTCGTATTGAAAACGAAAAAATATACTGCACACGACGAGAACAACGAATGTAACGAAGGAGATACAGTTTTAATTTCTGAAACTAGACCTTTGAGCAAGAACAAAAGATGGAGATTAGTAAGAATCATTGAAAAAGCTAAGTAATAATGTTACAAACAGAATCAAGATTAAAAGTTGCTGATAACACAGGTGCTAAAGAGGTATTGGTTATCAGAGTTCTGGGAGGAACCAGAAGAAGATATGCTTCAGTTGGTGATAAAATCGTTGTTACTATCAAAGATTCTACACCATCAGGAAACGCTAAAAAAGGTCAGGTATCTAAAGCTGTAGTAGTAAGAACTAAAAAAGCAGTTAGAAGAAAAGATGGTTCATACATCAAATTCGAAGACAATGCTTGTGTATTACTAAACGCAGCGGGAGAAATGAGAGGAACTCGTGTTTTCGGACCAGTTGCTCGTGAGTTGAGAGACAAAGAATATATGAAAATCATTTCATTAGCTCCTGAAGTACTTTAATATTTAAAATTTTAAAAAAATGTCAAAGTTAAAAATAAAAAGAGGAGATAACGTAATCGTAACTACAGGTAAGAAAGGTCTTAAAGGTAGTACTGGTGAAGTTATTGAAGTGATCAAAAAAGAAGGAAGAGACCCTAGAGTAGTTGTTGCAGGACTTAACATTATCAAAAAACACGTTAAGCCTTCAGCTTCAAATCCTCAAGGAGGAATCGTTGAAAAAGAAGCTTCTATTCATATCTCTAACGTAGCTTTAGTTGGAAAAGACGGAAAAGCTATCAAAATCGGTTTCAAAATCGAAGGAGATAAAAAAGTAAGAATCAACAAAAAAACGGGTGAAACTTTATAATTTTAAATAACACATGGAATATATAGCAAGACCCAAAAAAGCATATAAAGAAACGATTGTTCCAGCAATGATGGAAGAATTCGGATACAAATCAGTAATGCAGGTACCAAAACTTGAGAAAATCATTTTATCTCAAGGTTTAGGAGACGCTACTGCTGACAAAAAAATCATCGATTATGCTGTTGAAGAATTAACAAACATCACTGGTCAGAAGGCTGTAGGTACTATCTCTAAGAAAGACGAAGCTGCTTTCAAATTGAGAAAAGGTATGCCTGTAGGTGCTAAAGTTACTCTTAGAGCAAATAAAATGTATGAGTTCTTAGATAGATTAACTTCTTCTGCATTGCCACGTATTAGAGATTTCTCTGGTATTAAAGCTGACGGATTTGATGGTAGAGGTAACTATAACTTAGGTATCACTGAGCAAATCATCTTCCCTGAGATCGTAATCGACAAAGTGAAAAAAATCCAAGGGATGGACATCACTTTCGTTACTACTGCGAAAACAGATAAAGAAGCAAAAGCATTATTAACTCACTTCGGTTTACCATTTAAAAAGAACTAAGAAATGGCTAAAGAATCAATGAAAGCGCGTGAGCGCAAAAGAGAAGCACTAGTTGCTAAATACGCTGCTAAAAGACAAGCTCTTAAAGAAGCTGGTGATTACGAAGGACTTCAAAAATTGCCTAAAAATGCTTCTCCTGTAAGATTACACAACAGATGTAAACTAACAGGTAGACCAAGAGGATACATGAGAACGTTCGGTATTTCCAGAGTAACTTTCAGAGAAATGGCAAACAACGGTCTTATCCCGGGAGTTAAAAAAGCTAGTTGGTAATAATTACTAATTAAAAAATCGGGACAATTAAGTTGTTCAGATACTAAAGATAAAAAATATCAGACCGAAGATTTCTGAAGTCTGATATTTTACTCTTCAAGTCTTTGCAAAACTGATTGTTCTTTAACCAATAATTTATAAAAGAAAAATGGTAACAGATCCAATTTCAGATTTCCTAACTAGAGTAAGGAACGCACAAAGCGCAGGCCACAAAGTGGTGGAAATTCCTGCATCGAAAATCAAAAAGGAGATTACTAAGATTTTATTTGATCAAGGGTATATCTTAAACTACAAGTTTGAAGATAGCGCTGTTCAAGGAACAATCAAAATCGCTTTAAAGTACGACAAACAAACTAGCAAGCCTGCTATTAAGTCTATTCAAAGAGCTTCAAGACCAGGTTTGAGACAGTACAAAGGTTCTGGTGAACTTCCAAGAGTACTAAACGGTTTGGGTATTTCTATCATCTCTACTTCTAAAGGAGTAATGACAGACAAGAAAGCTAGAGAAGAAAAAGTAGGCGGTGAAGTAATCTGCTATGTTTATTAATTTTTAATCAAAGGAAAATGTCAAGAATTGGTAAAGCAATTATAACAATTCCTGCAGGAATTACAATCACTGAAAACGGTGGTGTAGTTACTGTAAAAGGTCCTAAAGGAGAACTTTCTCAGGAGCTTACAGCAGGAATTACTATAGAACAGAAAGATGGCGAACTGAACGTTAACAGACCATCTGATACTAAACAACATAAAGCGCTTCACGGTTTATACAGAGCGTTGATCAACAACATGATTGTTGGTGTAAATACAGGTTTCGAAAAGAAACTAGAACTAGTAGGGGTAGGATACAGAGCTTCTCACGCAGGTCAAAAACTTGAGTTAGCTTTAGGATTCTCTCACGGTATTGTACTAGAACTTCCAAACGAAGTAAAAGTTGATACATTGACTGAAAAAGGTAAAAACCCAATTATTACTTTAACGTCTCACGACAACCAACTTCTAGGGATGGTAGCTGCAAAGATCCGTTCTTTCAGAAAACCTGAGCCATACAAAGGAAAAGGTGTGAAATTCGTAGGAGAAATTGTTAGACGTAAAGCTGGTAAATCTGCTTAATAAATTATAAGTATTATGGCATTAAGTAAATTAGAAAAAAGAATAAGAATAAAAAGAAGAGTAAGAGGGAAAATCTCTGGATCTTCTGAATTGCCAAGATTATCTGTATACAAAAGTAATAAGGAAATTTACGCTCAGTTAATCGACGATAACAGTGGAAAAACTTTAGCTTCTGCTTCTTCTAGAGAGAAAGGAGTTGATGCTAACGGAACAAAATCTGAAGTTTCTGCTGCTGTAGGTAAAGCTATTGCTGCTAAAGCTATCGCTGCAGGAATTGAAACTATTGTATTTGATAGAAACGGATTCGTATACCACGGAAGAGTAAAAGCTCTAGCTGATGGTGCGAGAGAAGGTGGACTTAAATTCTAATCATTAAATTTCGGAAAATATGTTAGGACTAGATAATATAGAAAGAGTAAAACCGGGAGGATTAGAACTTAAAGATCGTCTCGTAGCTGTTAACAGAGTAACAAAAGTAACTAAAGGAGGTAGAGCTTTCGGATTCTCTGCTATCGTAGTTGTAGGTAACGAAGAAGGAGTTATCGGTTATGGATTAGGAAAATCTAAAGAGGTTGCTTCTGCAATTGCTAAAGCAGTTGAAGACGCTAAGAAAAACCTTGTGAAAGTTCCTGTAATGAACCACACAATTCCTCACCAAACTACTGCTAGATACGGAGGTGCTGATATCTTCTTAAGACCTGCTTCTCATGGTACAGGGCTTATCGCCGGAGGTGCGGTAAGAGCGGTACTTGAATCAGCTGGTATTCACGATATCCTTTCAAAATCTAAAGGATCTTCTAACCCTCACAACGTGGTGAAAGCTACTTTCAAAGCGTTATTGGATATTAGAAGACCAGAAGAGATCGCTAGAATGAGAGGAGTTTCTCTAACTAAAGTGTTTAACGGTTAATATATAAACAATGGCAACAATTAAAGTAAAGCAAGTAAGAAGCGCTATTGGTAGAACAAAAACCCAAAAGAGAACGCTTGAAGCATTAGGATTAAAGAAACTTCACCAAGTTGTAGAACACGAAGCTACTCCTTCTATCTTAGGAATGATAGCTGCAGTTAGTCACTTACTTGAAGTTCAAAAATAATTTTTAAAATAATTTTAAAATGAATTTAAACAACATAAAACCAGCTGCAGGATCTACTTTCAATTCAAAAAGAATTGGTAGAGGTCAGGGTACTGGAAAAGGAGGTACTGCTACTAAAGGTCACAAAGGACAGAAAGCAAGAGCTGGTTATTCTCAGAAAATCGGTTTTGAAGGAGGTCAGATGCCTTTACAAAGAAGATTACCGAAATTCGGATTCAAAAATGTAAACAGAAAAGAGTTTAGAGGAATTAACCTTGATACAATTCAAACTTTAATCGAGAATAAATCTATCACTGGAGATATTACAAGAGAAGTTATGATTGAAAACGGATTAATTACTAAAAACGAATTAGTGAAAATTATGGGTAGAGGAGAGTTGAAATCTGCGGTTTCTATCTCTGCTGACAAATTCACTAAATCTGCTGAAGAGCTTATTGCTAAAGCAGGTGGAAAAGCAATTACCTTATAATAGTAACTAATGAAAGAATTTATACAAACATTAAAAAATATTTGGAGCTTAAAGGAACTTAGAGATAAAATTATCTTTACTTTAGGTATTATCCTTGTGTATAGATTCGCATCTTATATCTCTTTACCTGCAATTAACCTTGCAGAAGTAGGAGATCTCTTAGAGCATTATAAAAATCAAGGCGGTAACAAGCAAGGAGCAGGTCTCCTTGGCTTGCTTTCGTCGTTTACGGGGGGAGCTTTCAGCCACGCTTCCGTAATGGCGTTGGGTATCATGCCTTATATTTCTGCTTCTATTATTGTTCAGTTGATGGGGATGGCTATTCCTTATCTTCAGAAACTTCAGAAAGATGGAGAGTCAGGTAGAAATACATTGAATCAAATTACTAGATGGTTAACGATCGGAGTTTGTCTTGTACAGGCACCGTCTTATTTAACTTCTATTACTCAATTGTTTTTACCTTATGCTCAGTTCTCGTCTGCATATTATGTAGAGCCAAATTCTATTATGTTCTGGTTACCAAGTATTGTAATCTTGGTAGGTGGTTCAGTATTTGCAATGTGGTTGGGTGAGAAAATCACCGACAAAGGTATCGGAAACGGTATTTCTATCCTTATTATGGTAGGAATCCTTTCAAGATTACCAGAAGCATTCGTACAGGAAATGGCAGTGCAGAACGGAAAAGGAGGAATGGGATCTATCATGATCCTTATTGAAGTAATTTTCTGGATGTTGGTTGTTCTATTGGCAGTAGTACTATCTGTTGCTGTTAGAAAAATTCCAATTCAGTATGTAAGCAGAGCTCAAGCAAGAGGAGGTGTAAACAGAAATCTTATGCAAGGAGCAAGACAGTGGATTCCATTGAAAGTTAATGCTGCAGGTGTAATGCCGATTATCTTTGCTCAGGCATTGATGTTCGTACCTGGTTTATTAACGAAAGTAGATGAGTCTAATACTTTTCTTGCAGGTTTTAAGAATGTTTTTAGCTGGCAGTACAATGTATTGTTCGCGCTATTAATTATTATCTTCTCGTTCTTCTATACTGCGATTACAATTCCGGTAAACCAAATGGCTGATGATTTGAAGAGAAATGGAGGTTTAGTACCGAAAGTAAGACCCGGAAAAGAGACCGCTGATTATTTAGATGATATTTTATCAAAAATTACCTTGCCTGGTGCAATATTTTTGTCTATCTTTGCAATCCTTCCGGCAATTGTGCATGGAACCTTTGTTCAGACAGATGCGTTCGCCCTATTTTTCGGGGGAACATCACTATTGATTATGGTGGGTGTAATTTTGGATACCGTTCAACAGATTAATACATATCTGCTGAACCATCATTATGATGGCTTAATGCAGTCTAAATTATCAAGAACGACTGGATATTAATTTATGGCAAAACAAAAACATATTGAACAAGACGGCGTTATAACGGAAGCACTTTCGAACGCTCAGTTCCGTGTAGAACTAGAGAATGGGCATATACTTATTGCTCATATTTCTGGTAAAATGCGAATGCATTATATTAAACTTTTGCCTGGTGATAAGGTGAAATTAGAAATGTCTCCCTATGATTTAACAAAAGGGAGAATCACATTTAGATATTAAAAACAATCTGCCAAATGGAGCGTATGTTCCATTTGGCTATTGTTAAAAAATAAATACTATCAAAATGAAAGTAAGAGCATCAATTAAAAAAAGAAGCGCTGATTGCAAAATCGTACGCAGAAAAGGTGTACTATTTGTAATCAACAAGAAAAACCCAAAATTTAAACAAAGACAAGGCTAAAATTAAATTATGGCGAGAATTTCAGGTATTGATTTACCAAAAAACAAAAGAGGCGTTATCGGTTTAACTTACATCTACGGAGTTGGAAGAAGTACTTCTTCTGAAATCCTTAAGGCTGCCGGTATCAGCGAAGACAAGAAAGTCAACGAATGGAATGACGATGAATTGGCTGCAATCAGAACTTATATCTCAGAAAACGTAAAAGTGGAAGGAGAGCTTAGATCTGAAGTGCAATTGAACATCAAGAGATTGATGGACATAGGATGCCAACGAGGAATACGTCACAGACTTGGATTACCTTTAAGAGGCCAGAGAACGAAAAACAACTCTAGAACCCGTAAAGGAAAGAGAAAAACTGTTGCTAACAAGAAAAAAGCTAGTAAATAATCGTTAGGAATTATGGCAAAACAAACTAAAGTAGTTAAAAAAAGAAAAGTAAAAGTTGAAGCTATTGGTGAAGCGCATATTCAGGCTTCTTTCAATAACATCATCATTTCTTTAACAAATAAAAACGGAGAGGTTATCTCTTGGGCTTCTGCCGGTAAAATGGGATTCAGAGGTTCTAAAAAGAATACTCCATTTGCTGCTCAAATGGCAGCTGAAAATTGCTCTGCTGTAGCTCACGAAGCTGGTTTAAGAAGAGTAAAGGTGTTTGTGAAAGGTCCAGGTGCAGGTAGAGAATCTGCAATCAGAACTATTCACAATTCAGGAATTGAAGTTAGCGAAATCGTTGATGTGACTCCTATGCCACACAACGGATGTAGACCACCAAAAAGAAGAAGAGTTTAATTTTTAGAATTTACCCATTATGGCAAGATATATTGGACCTAAAACTAAGATTGCTAGAAAGTTTGGTGCTGCAATCTACGGAGATGACAAAAACTTCGAGAAAAGAAAAAACCAACCGCCAGGACAACATGGTCCTAACAAAAGAAGAGGTGCTAAAAAATCAGAATATGCAGTTCAGTTAGCGGAAAAACAAAAAGCTAAATATACTTACGGTATTTTAGAAAGACAGTTTGCTAACCTATTTGATAAAGCACACAGAAGTAAAGGTGTAACAGGTGAAGTTCTATTGCAACTTTGCGAATCAAGATTGGATAACGTAGTATACAGATTAGGTTTTGCTAAAACTAGATCTGCTGCTAGACAGTTAACTTCTCACAGACACATTACTGTGAACGGAGAAATTCTTAATATCCCTTCATATTTGGTAAAAGCTGGTGATGTAATCGCTGTAAGAGAAAAGTCTAAGTCTCTTGAAGTTGTTACAAATGCATTAGCTTCTAAATCAAATTATGAGTGGTTACAATTCAACGATGAGAAGAAAGAAGGTACCTTCATTTCTGCTCCTGAAAGAATCCAAATTCCGGAAGACATCAAGGAGAACCTTATCGTCGAACTTTACTCTAAATAATTTTTTAATCAAATTTTTGCTCAACCCAATAATATGGCAATTTTACAATTCATAAAACCCGATAAAGTAATTTTACTTAACTCTGATGAATTTAAAGGTCAATTCGAATTCAGACCTCTAGAACCAGGTTTCGGGCTTACAATAGGTAATGCTTTGAGAAGAGTGTTGCTTTCTTCTCTGGAAGGATATGCTATTTCATCTATCAAAATAGAAGGTGTAGAGCACGAATTTTCAACTATTCCAGGAGTAATCGAAGATGTTACCGAAATTATCCTTAACCTTAAGCAGGTAAGATTAAAAGCTACAGCAGAAAACCAGGCTAATGAGCAGGTAGTTGCTAAAGTTTCGGGACAAACAGTGATCACTGCCGGAGATTTAGGAAAAGCAATCAGTGGATTTGAGGTTTTAAACCCGGATCTATTAATCTGCAACCTAAATTCTGATGTTACTTTCGAAATTACTTTCAACATTGAAAAAGGTAGAGGATATGTTCCTTCAGAACAAAATAAGTCAAACAATGCACCTGTAGGTACTATTGCTATTGATTCTATTTTTACTCCGATTAAGAAAGTACAATATAGCATTGAAAATTATCGTGTAGAGCAAAAAACAGACTACGAAAAACTTGTATTAGATATAGAAACTGACGGATCTATCAGTCCTCAGAATGCTTTAACAGAAGCTTCTAAGATATTAATTTATCACTTCATGTTGTTCTCTGATGAGAGAATCACGCTTGAAACAGAAGCTGTAAAAGCATCTATCCAATATGATGAAGAAACTCTTCATACAAGACAACTACTTAAGTCTAAATTAGCAGATATGGATCTTTCTGTAAGAGCCCTAAACTGTCTGAAAGCAGCTGAAGTAGAAACTCTTGGAGAATTGGTTTCTTACAGTAAGTCTGATTTGATGAAATTCAGAAATTTTGGTAAAAAATCTTTGACAGAACTAGAAGAATTAGTGCATTCAAAAGGTCTTAACTTCGGTTTCGACGTTGCAAAATATAAATTAGACGCTGATAATTAATTAATAATGAGACACGGTAAAAAATTCAATCACTTAGGAAGAACAGCTTCTCACAGAAGCGCTTTACTTTCTAATATGGCTTGTTCTCTAATTGAGCATAAAAGAATCAACACTACTGTAGCTAAAGCTAAGGCTTTAAGAGTATATGTTGAGCCTCTATTAACAAAAGCAAAAGAAGATACTACACACAACAGAAGAATTGTTTTTTCATATCTTCAAAATAAAGAAGCAGTTACAGAATTATTCAGAACTGTAGCTCCTAAAATCGCAGAGAGAAACGGTGGTTATACAAGAATCATCAAAACAGGTTTCAGACCAGGTGATGCTGCTGATACTGCTCTTATCGAATTGGTAGACTTCAATGAGCTTTATAATCCTAATGCTGAAGAGAAGAAGACTACAAGAAGAAGCAGAAGATCTACAACAGCTACTAAGAAAGAAGCTGTAGTTGCTGAAGCTCCTGTAGTAGAAGAAAAAGCTGCTGAGCCTACGGCTGAAGCTGCTGATTCTACAGAAGAAAAAACTGAAGAATAATATTCATTCAGGTATAAATAAAAAACCGTTCAGATTTCTGAACGGTTTTTTTATACTTTAGATTTTGGTTTTTGCCAGTTCAATGATATTATTTCCCTGGTCCAAAATAAGACTGTCTTTCTTTACAGTGGCTTTCATGTCCATTTTCTCATAAGTTGTCTCGTTTCCTTTGGATTCAACTTTGTTTAGGATAAAAGTTTTATTATTACTTCTTATGCTCACTGTGTTTTCCTTGTAGTTGAAGACAACCTTTACCAAAGTTCCGTCAGTTGCTTTATATACATAATCTGTTTTGATACTTTTTTTTCCGTTGACATCAATATTATAATTGATGGTTGAATCAATTTTTCCGTTGTCAGCTAAAACAGCCGTTGAATCCTCTGCTTTTAAAACATTCTTATTTCCGCTTTCATTCTTTTTACAGCTGATTAACGACAAAGCAACTGCTGAAATTGCTATAACTAGACCTTTTTTCATGATTTTTATTTTTAATGTATTGATAACAATTGTTTTCTATAATAAGAGAAATTTTGTTAAATTTAATAAAAACAAAAACTAAACCAATACCTGTGAACTCAAAACTTTAATATTACCCAAACGTGTAATTGTTTCGGCTTTGTTTTCTGTTGAAATTTGTTTCAGACAAAATCACAAAACATGAACATTTCCATAGCCATCGTAGAAGATGAAAAAAACTACAACAATGCGTTAAAGAAAGTCATCGATTATCAGGATGACATGAAAGTTGTTGCCCAGTTTTTTGATGGGAATGAAGCATTGAAAAAACTTTCAGATATTTCTCCGGATGTAGTGATGATGGATATTCAGCTGCAAGATATGCTTGGAATAGACATCATTGAAAAGCTGCGTAAGGAAATGCCAAAGACGCAGTTCATCATGTGCACAAGTTTTGACGATGACGACAAAATTTTCAATTCTTTAAAAGCTGGGGCAACCGGTTACCTGATTAAAGGAGAAAGTATGGATAAAATACTTACCTCTATCCGCGACGTTTACAATGGCGGTGCACCCATGAGCTTTTCCATAGCCCGGAAAGTCTTGCATCATTTCGAAAGAAAATCTTCAGAAGTAAAAGGTTTTGATGAACTCACCGAACGGGAAAAAGAAGTTCTTGAGCTTTTATCGCAAGGTCTTCTCTACAAAGAAATCGCGGATAAAAAATTCATCAGCATCGATACCGTAAAAAAACACGTTGGGAATATCTACAGAAAACTTCACGTCAATAATAAAGTGGAGGCTATTAATAAATTTAACCATTTTAAAAACTAAGAAACCATGAGAACAATTAAAAATTTGTGCGGAGCAATACTTTTCTTGCTGTTGATAAGCTGTAGTAATCAAAAAGGATTTAATGCATATAGTCCAAAATATGATCCTGTACCAACTCTTATGGCCGGAAAAATGGGGGTGTCATTCAAACAAAATACATACAATGAACTTGTGAAATTGAATTTAATAAAGAATGATGAATTTATTTTAGATAAAAGAGAATGGCAAGAAATATGTGACGTGCTTCAGAAAAATAATAAAATATCTTTAATAAGGCTTTATTTTGTTCAGTTTAACCAAAATAAATTTGGAGCAAAATATAGCGATTTGCAAAGTTATGATGGAAAATTATATATCTTATTAAGTTATTTTGATGGTAATGATAAATTAATAGGAGATAAATACTATGGAGTGATGTCTGTAAACTCAGGTACAGTTGAAGTGAGCCCTGAAGATTTTCAAATAATGTATGAAGATTATAAAAACAATATTAAACCTGTTATTAATCAATTTTGTTCTACAAAAGATAATACAGAATATTTAAAAATAGATGCGATAGATTTTGCAAGGCAGCAAGGAGGAATTGAAGCCCATGATAGATATATGCCGGTAAAATTTAAACAATTGAACTTTAAGTTAGCCGAGGTAGTAGATCCTGAAAAAATTGCACTTACAAAAAATAAGAGTTATTATATTCAGAAATACGGAAATAATATTGGACAGTTAACAACTCTTACTGATGCCGAAGATTCGTCAGGAAAGCCGATTCAGGGGCTTAATGATTATGATATGAACTCTCTTTGCCCTCAGCAATGTCCTTAAATAGAGTTTATGAAATTGTTGTTTTGATCTGTTTCTTATATTCAATTTATCTTTGGATAAGTAAAAATAAATCAAAACAACAATTTTTCTTTTTTCTATATCTGCTGCTAATTATTGTAGTGGATATCATTCCTGTTAATTTTCCTTTTCTGGTAAATTGTAATAGGAATATATTGTTTTTGGGATATATCCTTATTTCTGTTTGTTATTTTGGAACAATCTATTATAAAAGTATTCCAAATAATATTTTCAAAATTTTGACAGTTTGTTTTTGTAGTATATTTATTCTTTTTAATATTTACATTTTTCAGAAAACTGAACTAGGAAAATTAAATTTTATTTCAATTATAAGTCTTCCGGTTCTTTTTATATTTTTTTCAATAGCTTGGTTTATGTACAAACTTAAGAATGTTGATGAAAAAAGAATTACAAAACATTTTTTATTCTGGATAAGTTCTGGCTTGCTGATTTGGTCTGTGTTTTTTATTTTCCGGGCGATACCTATGTATTTTTTACAGAAAAATGATTCTCAACTTTTAAGTTTTTTGATAACCGTGTTTTCAGTCATTAATATTATGGTATATTTTTTATTTTTAATAGGATTAATATTTGCACAAAATGAAAGAACTCCCCGAAGAAATTAAAGCAACTTATATCCTTGCTGTACTCATAATGATGTTCTTTACAGGCTTCATTATTTTTGTGGTATTAATGTACAACAGAAAACAGCTTCTTTACTTAAAAGAAAAACAGCTCAAAGAATCAGAACACCAAAACCAGCTCCTTCAAAAAGAACTTGAAAAACAAAAATCAATAGAAAAAGAACGGGAAAGAATTTCTCACGATATGCACGATGATCTCGGTGCCGGAATTTCTGCATTAAAACTTCATGCAGAATTTTTGAAACAACGAGCTGAAGATGATAATTTGAAAAGTGACATCGATGAACTTTTAAAAACCTCCGAAGAAATGAATCTTTCCATGAGAGAAATGCTTTGGAGTTTAAACTCAGAAAATGATACCTTAGGAAGTTTCACAGATTATTCAAAAATGTATGCGCAAAATTTTCTTAAGAAAACAAAAATTCAGCTTACCACAGAAAGTGAAAATGTAGTTTCTGAAACAATGATTTCTACAGAACAGAGAAGGAATTTATTTTTGTGTTTAAAAGAAGCTTTGAATAATGCTTATAAGCATAGCCAGTCTAATCAATTAAAACTTTCTTTCGTTCAAAACGAAAAAGAATTCATGATGAAAATATCCGACAACGGAATCGGTATCAATCATGAAAAACCTGAAGGAAATGGGCTTCGAAATATGAAACGAAGAATGAAAGAGCAAAACGGGCATTGTGAAGTTACTATAGAAAACGGAACTCATTTGTTCTTCAAAATAGATTTATAAGAAGCCTGAAATTTAAATATGAACCTTATTGTTTTCGAGTTTCAAACTATACATTATTATAATCTTAAAATTAACTAAAATTTAACTTGGAATAAGTAGATAAATTCCCTCTGTATTGCCTCTAAAAGTTAAAAATTGATTAAATTTGTCTGAACTATAAAATAAACAAAAATGAGTTACATTTCTTACATAGAAGCGAGACAAATTTTGGATTCAAGAGGTAATCCTACAGTTGAAGTAGATGTATTTACAGAAAGTGGTGCGATGGGTCGTGCTGCGGTACCTTCTGGAGCATCTACCGGAGAACATGAAGCAGTTGAATTGCGTGATGGTGGTTCAGAATGGATGGGGAAAGGGGTTTCTAAAGCTGTAGAAAATGTAAGAGAAGTAATTGCTCCTGAATTGGTAGGTCTTCCGGTTTTTGATCAGAACCTTATCGATCAGATTATGATTGATCTTGACGGAACTAAAAATAAAGGAAATCTAGGTGCTAATGCTATTTTAGGAGTTTCTTTGGCTGCTGCAAAAGCTGCTGCAACAGAACTAAGATTGCCATTATACAAATATGTAGGAGGAGTAAACGCAAATACGCTTCCGGTTCCGATGATGAATGTAATCAACGGTGGTTCTCACTCAGATGCCCCGATTGCTTTCCAGGAATTTATGGTAATGCCGGTAAAAGCAGACTCTTTCTCTCACGCATTGAGAAAAGGAACTGAAATTTTCCATAACCTAAAAGCTATTTTACATTCAAGAGGATTGTCCACTGCAGTAGGTGATGAAGGAGGTTTTGCTCCTACATTCACAGGAACTGAAGATGCTTTGGATACTTTGCTTCAGGCCATTGAAAAAGCAGGGTATAAGCCAGGTGATGATGTAATGATCGCTTTAGATTGTGCCGCTTCAGAATTCTACAAAGACGGAATATATGATTATAGAAAATTCCAGACTCCGGATGCAGCTCAGTTTACAAGCAGCGAGCAGGTTTCTTACCTAGCTGAATTGGCAAATAAATATCCAATCATTTCTATTGAAGATGGTATGCAGGAAAATGACTGGGAAGGATGGAAAATGTTAACTGAAAAAATTGGAGACAGAGTACAGCTTGTTGGTGATGATTTATTCGTAACAAACGTAGACAGATTGTCAAGAGGAGTAAAAGAAGGAATTGCGAACTCAATCCTTGTAAAAGTAAACCAAATCGGTTCTCTTTCTGAAACAATGGCTGCAGTACAGATGGCACAACATAACAAATTTACCTCTGTAATGTCTCACAGATCTGGTGAAACTGAAGACTCTACAATTGCTGACTTAGCAGTAGCAATGAACTGTGGCCAAATCAAAACGGGTTCTGCTTCAAGATCAGATAGAATGGCAAAATACAACCAGCTATTAAGAATAGAAGAAGCTTTAGGTGAAACTGCAATTTTCCCAGGATTAGAAGCATTTAAAATAAAAAGATAATTGAATTTATAAATAACGGCAAGCGAAATTTTTTGTTTGCCGTATTTTATAATAAGTAGTATATTTAAAGAAAAATAAATTAAATAATGTCAGACAACAAAGTAATATTGAATTACGCAGGTAATTCGTATGAATATCCTATCGTAGATAGTACTATCGGGGACAGAGGGATCGATATTTCAAAATTAAGAGACCAGACAGGTTTAATCACATTAGATTTAGGTTATAAAAACACCGGAGCTACACTTAGTGACATCACTTACTTAGACGGAGACAAAGGAGAATTATTCTACAGAGGTTATCCTATCGAGCAGATTGCTGAGAAATCTAACTTCACAGAGGTAATGTACCTTTTATTGCACGGTGAATTACCAACTCAAGACCAATTTAATACCTTCAACGGTAACATCAAAAAATATAACTTCGTAGCAGAGGAGATGAAAAAAATCATCGATGCTTTCCCTCGTTCTGCTCACCCAATGGGAGTTTTATCTACTTTGACTTCTGCTTTAACGGCTTTTAATCCAAAGGCTGTTAACGTAAACTCTAAAGAAGAGATGGATTTAGCTGCTGAATTGCTGATCGCTAAATTTGCTCACCTTTGTGCTTGGACGTACAGAAAAACTTTAGGCTTACCGCTTAACCACGGAGATAATAGTTTAAGCTATGTTGAGAACTTCTATAAAATGGCTTTCAGATTACCAAACGAAGAATTTGAAATCAACCCTGTAGTAACTGAAGCACTAGATAAATTATTAATTCTTCATGCAGACCACGAGCAAAACTGTTCTACATCTACTGTAAGAATGGTAGGTTCTGCTCATACAGGTCTTTTTGCCTCTGTTTCTGCGGGTATTTCTGCACTTTGGGGACCACTTCACGGAGGGGCAAACCAGGCGGTTATCGAAATGCTTGAATTAATTGAAAAAGATGGTGGAGATGTTAACAAATGGGTTGCAAAAGCTAAAGATAAGAATGATAGCTTCCGTTTGATGGGATTCGGACACAGAGTATACAAAAACTTCGACCCAAGAGCAAAAATCATCAAGAAGGCAGCAGACGATTTATTAGCAGCGTTAGGAATTGAAGACAAAGCTCTTGACATTGCAATGCAGTTAGAAAAAGTAGCGCTGGAAGACGAGTACTTCATCGAAAGAAAACTATATCCAAACGTAGATTTCTATTCAGGAATCATCTACAGAGCGTTAGGAATTCCTACAGAAATGTTTACAGTAATGTTTGCATTAGGAAGACTTCCAGGATGGATTGCTCAGTGGAAAGAAATGAGATTAAAAGGAGACCCAATCGGAAGACCAAGACAGGTTTACCAAGGAGCTCAGCAAAGAGATTATATCAATATCGCGAACAGATAATATTGACTTTTCATAAAAATGAAAATCCCAAGGTTTTTACTTTGGGATTTTTTTATTGATAAACAGAAGGGCTCTTTTCTTTTAAATCCTAACCGTGATAATTTTTATCATTATAAAAAGGAAAAACAGATCTTCATAATTAGGCATTGAAAAAACAGTTGGTTTCGACTCATTTAAAAACTCTAGTCAATGAAAAAGAGATGAAATATCAGATGAATTTTATGTAAAATTGAATACCCAATAATAGATTGATAAATAAATATCTGAAAAATCTTTTAGAATTGATAGTAAAAACTGTATTTTTTAAATTAACATTAGTAAATAACTGTATTTAAGTCAATTCATAGTTAAAATTAAATTCTGTCGGAAAATATTTGAAAAGTTTCGCAAATACAGACCTTTACTTATATTTGTAACATTGCATAAATCTTTATGAGACTAAATATAAAAAATGAAACGGGAAGGCTGAAATCTGTAGTTTTAGGACAACCCAATTCAATGGGAGCTGTTCCTACATTGGAAGAAAGTTATGATGCCAAATCTTATTACACGATAGAGCATAATATGTATCCGAAGGAAGCTGATATTATTAATGAAATGAATGCTTTTGAGGCTGTGTTAAAAAAGTATGATGTTGAAGTGCTGCGCCCGGAAATTATAAAAGACTATAATCAGGTATTTGCAAGAGATGTTGCGTTTGTGATTGATGATAAAATGATTATCTCAAATGTAATTGCAGACAGAGCAGATGAGCAGGGAGCTTATAAAACAGTTTTTGAAAAAGTAGCCTGGAGAAAAATTATCAACCTTCCGGAAACCGCTCATATTGAAGGTGGAGATGTTATTGTTTGGGATGATTTTCTTTTTATAGGAACATGCTTCAGCGAAGATTACAGAAGCTATAAAACAGCAAGAACTAACGAATATGCCATCGAAATTCTTAAAGAATATTTTCCTAAAAAAAGAATTATTGATCTTGAATTAAAAAAGAATGATAAAGTTCCGTATGAAGGAATTTTACATCTGGATTGTACTTTTAACCCGATTGGAAAAGACAAATGTATCATTTATAAAGATGGTTTTGTAGACGAAAGTGATTATCGACTGATCATAGATATTTTTGGGGAAGAGAACTGTTTCCATGTTACTGCTGAAGAAATGTTTGAGATGGTTCCGAATATCTTTTCGATCTCACCGGAGATTGTTGTTTCTGACAAAGCATTTACAAGAATGAATAATCATCTTAGAAACGAATGGGGAATGACTGTGGAAGAAATTCCTTACAGAGAAATTTCTAAAATGGGAGGTTTATTGAGATGCTCAACAATGCCATTAGTCAGAGAATAAGAATGTTGAAGAACTTAAATCAAATTAAAATGCAAACAACAGATACAGTATTAATGATAGAGCCGATAGCGTTCGGTTATAATGCGGAGACGGCGAAGAATAATTATTTTCAGATTGAGCAGACAGGTTCTGATATTCAATCCAAGGCTTTGGCTGAGTTTAATACATTTGTAGGAAAACTTAAATCTAAAGGAATTAATGTCATTACAATAAAAGATACATTAGATCCGCATACTCCGGATTCTATCTTCCCAAATAACTGGGTAAGTTTCCATAAAGACGGAAAGGTAGTTCTATATCCGATGTTTGCTTCAAACAGAAGAGTAGAGAGAAGAGACGATATCATAGAAAGTATCCAGAATCAGGGTTTTGAAGTCACTGAAATCGACGACTGGTCATTTCCGGAAACTCAGGGGCACTTTTTGGAAGGAACAGGAAGTATGATTTTCGATCACGATAATAAAATTGCTTACGGTTCAGTTTCTTTAAGATTAGATGAAAATCTATTCAGAGAATTTTGTGAAAAATATGGCTTTACGCCGATCGTTTTTCATTCATATCAAACGGTAGGAGAAGAAAGACTTCCGATTTATCATACCAATGTCATGATGTGTGTTGCAGATCAGTTTGTTGTCATTTGTTTAGATTGTATCGATGATAAGCTGGAAAGAGAAAATGTAGCTGAAACCATTAAAAACTCAGGAAAAGAAATCATTGAAATTTCTGAGAACCAAATGCAGCAGTTTGCAGGAAATATGCTTCAGGTTCAGAACAAAGAGGGAGAGAAGTTTTTGGTAATGAGCCAGACTGCCTATCAATCTTTAAACGCAGATCAGGTAGCCGCAATAGAAAAACATTGTGAAATTATTTACTCAGATCTGAACACCATCGAAGTAAACGGAGGAGGTAGCGCACGCTGTATGCTTGCTGAGATTTTCTTACCGAAAAAATAATTTGAATCTAAATAGATATATAAAGCTTCTGATCGTATTGGTCAGAAGTTTTTTATTTAAGATAAGCTTCAAAAAAATAGGCTAAATTTGCAGGAATGAAATTGGTTATTATGATAAAAAAGTTAATGATAAGTCTAGGAGTTTTGGTTGCCATATTCTCTTATGCTCAGCAAAAAACATTCTGTAATCCTATCAACATCGATTACGGATATACTCCGTTTGAAGTTTTTTCAAAACAGGGGAAACACCGTGCTACTGCCGATCCGGTAATTGTCAATTTTAAAAATAAACTGTTTCTTTTTTCAACCAATCAGGAAGGATATTGGTACAGTGATGATATGCTGGACTGGAAATTTGTAAAAAGAAAATTTCTCAGAGATAATAAATATATTCATGACCTGAATGCTCCTGCAGTTTGGGCCATGAAAGATACTTTATATGTTTTTGGCTCTACCTGGGAACAGGATTTCCCTATCTGGAAAAGTACAAATCCAACAAAAGATGATTGGAAAATAGCAGTTGATACACTAAAAGTCGGAGCTTGGGATCCTGCTTTTCATTATGATGAAGATAAAAACAAATTGTATCTGTATTGGGGATCAAGTAATGAATGGCCATTATTAGGAACTGAGATCAAGACAAAAACATTGCAGTCAGAGGGTTTTGTAAAGCCTATTTTAAGATTGAAACCAGAAGATCACGGTTGGGAAAGATTCGGGGAATATAACGACAATGTTTTCTTACAGCCTTTTGTAGAAGGTGCGTGGATGACAAAGCACAACGGAAAATATTATATGCAGTACGGAGCTCCTGCAACTGAGTTTAGCGGATATTCTGACGGAGTGTATGTAAGTGATAAACCTTTAGAAGGCTTTGAATACCAACAGCACAATCCGTTTTCCTATAAACCGGGAGGTTTTGCAAGAGGAGCAGGACACGGAGCTACTTTTGAAGATAATTACAAAAACTGGTGGCATATTTCAACAATTTTTATTTCCACTAAAAATAATTTTGAAAGACGTCTGGGAATTTGGCCGGCCGGATTCGATAAAGATGATGTTATGTATTGTAACACCGCTTATGGAGATTATCCGACTTATCTTCCGCAATATGCACAGGGAAAAGATTTTTCAAAAGGCTTATTTGCTGGCTGGATGTTGCTGAATTATGATAAACCGGTTCAGGTTTCGTCTACATTGGGTGGCTATCATTCCAATTAT
Organism: Chryseobacterium tagetis; assembly: GCF_016735585.2. Taxonomy (GTDB): domain Bacteria; phylum Bacteroidota; class Bacteroidia; order Flavobacteriales; family Weeksellaceae; genus Chryseobacterium; species Chryseobacterium tagetis. Next base: position 148,357 of record NZ_JAERSE020000002.1, on the reverse strand, counting down.
GCAGTAGATGAAGATATTAAAACGTATTGGAGTGCAAAAACAGGGAATTCGGGAGAATGGTTTCAGACGGATTTAGGCGAAGTTTCTACCATTAATGCCATTCAGATCAATTATGCGGATCAGGATGTTGAGTTCATGGGCAAAACCTTAGGCAAAATGCATCAGTATAAAATCTACGGTTCAAATGATGGTAAAAAATGGAATGTTATTGTAGACAAAAGTAAAAATACGAAAGACGTTCCTCACGATTATGTAGAACTTGAAAAACCTGCAAAAGCAAGATTTCTGAAAATGGAAAACTTAAAAATGCCCACCGGAAAATTTGCATTGAGCGGTTTCAGAGTATTCGGAAAAGGAGCGGGAACAGTTCCTCCAAAAGTTCAGAATTTTGTTCCGTTAAGAGCTGATCCTAAAAAATACGGTGAAAGAAGAAGTATCTGGATGAAGTGGCAACAGAATTCTGATGCAGACGGATATGTAATTTATTGGGGGAAATCTCCGGACAAGTTATACGGAAGCATCATGGTGTATGGTAAAAATGAATATTTCTTTACCGGAGCCGACAGAACAGACGCTTACTATTTCCAGATTGAAGCTTTCAATGCCAATGGAGTTTCGGAAAGAACTGAAGTTTTTAAATCAGAATAAATTAAAAATAAAAACGCTTTGATTATTTCAAGGCGTTTTTGTTTTTTTATAATATTAAAACAAAACCCACCAATTTCTCGGCGGGTCTTTGTACAAAATAAATTATATGAAGAATGATTGTGTATTAACGTGTTCTGCTTTTGATAGCGTCTGAAGCGCCTTCTATTGATCTTACTTTCTTTACTTTCTGGTTTCCGAAATTGTAAGTGATACTGAATGTTCCCCCTCTTCTGAACTGGTCGTTTCTTACATAATTGTAGTTTCCGTTGGCTTGATAATCTTCTATTTCTACGATGTTGGTTCTTAAAACATCAGTTAGATTCAGGGCAAAAGTCCAGTCATTCCAGTTTTTCTTTAAACTTACATCTAAACTCATTAGATTTTTAAGAAGTCCCAGTTCAATCTGCTGCTTATCCACAAAGAAATAATTGATGCCTAAAAACCATGTTTTCTTTTTATCTAATCGAATAGTATTGTTCGTTTGAATGATAATACTCGTAGAGCTTATTTTATTTTCATAAGTCGGAAATACGTCTCCTGAAGTAGGATCTACGCTTAAACTTCCGTCATTTACATTTCTCTGAACCCCAATATTGAAATTTGTTGTCAGATATTGATTAAAGAACGATCTTTGAACTCCAACCATTGCAGACATTTCCTGCTTATTACCAAAATTAGTTCGGATGTATCTCAATTGCTTATGAGAATCCATAATCGGTTGATTGGTAACCGGATCCAGAACAACATTTCCGTTGGCATCCCTTCTTTCTTTCAGAATATCTCTCTGTAAAGGAACCTGTGTAATCACATCTTTGAATAAGGAATGATTTAAAATCAGGAAATAAGAGTTTTTAAACATATAGGTCAGTTCCTGATTGTAGGTGGAAGAAGCTTTCACAAACGGGTTGTTTTGTGTGTAATTATCTTCGGTAAGAATATTTCTTACAGGGTTAAGCTCCCAAAAGCTTGGTCTTCTCATTCTGCTGGAAAATGCATACGAAATATTGTTTTTATCATTGATTGCATAATTTAAACTTACATATGGAAGTAAATTATTGTAGTTCCTTTCAATTCTTTTGTATTCAGGAGCTGCATTGTCAGAAGTTCCTAAACTATTGGTGATCTCATATCTTGTTCCGATTTTTCCAGAGAATTTATCGGAGAACTTTTTTTCAGCAGTTAAATAAAATCCATAGATGTTTTCATCATATATAAAATGATTGGGATTAAATTCCGGTTCTTCACCATTTTTATATGTATCGTTTTTGGTATCATTATCGGTTTTTGTTTTGTTATAATTTCCACCAATTGAAATAGTAAGATCATTTTTAAACTTCTGAATATAATCTACCATTCCGGAGAAATTATTGATTTTCTGAGGAAGATTTTGATAAATAGTCTGCGCTGGATCTATACTCAGATTATTTCCTAAAGCATCGGCATAAAAAGTTTTGTTGTCTGTAAACTGGAACCTTTTGTAATTTAGGTAAGCTGTATTTACATTCAATTTACTTCCTAAAGAATCAGTCTTTAACTCATAATTCAAGTTGACAGAATTGTTGTAAGAACGCGCATCTTCTTTATTTCTAGAATTGGTATAATTAATATTATATTCCTGAGTATCCGGATCTAATGAACGAATCGTATTAAATAAGCTTACCGTTGAATTATAACTTTTATTAGCCGAAGAGTTCCATGTTAAACCCAAATTACTCTTTTCTGTTAATTGATAATCAATATTCAGATAACCACCAATAAACTTGTTTGGATCGTCAATATTCCCTGTAGACTCATTAGATGAAGAAGCATTACCGTTTCTTAAAACATATTGTTGTGCATCAATATTTTCTCCCCCATTTAAATTGGCACTTATCCCCAGTTTATCCTTTCTGTAGTTTGCTGAAAAACTGGCAGAACTAGCATTGTATTTGTTTTGAGAATTTGCCATTCTCATATTGCCATTCAGACCGTCGCTCATTTTCTTTTTCAGGATAATATTGATGATACCATCTGAAGATTCTACCTGATATTCGCTTCCCGGAACAGTAATCACTTCAATTTTCTGAATATTTTCTGCTGGAGTGTTCTTTAAAAATTGGACCAGAGAATCTGCATCCATATTGGTTTTTCTCCCGTTGATGTAGATCAGAGCATTATTCTTTCCTGCAATCTTTAATGTTTTATCATCAGTTGTAGACAGAAGAGGAGTTTGCTTTAAAAGATCAAATGTTGTGTTTCCTTTTGCTACAGGAGATGCTGCAACATCATATACAAAACGGTCGCTTTGCTTTTTGAATACCTGTTTCTTTAAAGTAACGGCTTCTATATTTTGAGTCTTTGCAGTATCCTGCTTCTTCTGTTGGGCGAGAGTCAATCCGCTGAAAAATAGGGCTGCGATGAGAATAGGCGTTTTCATGATCTTATTTTTAGAGTGGTTTTTATATTTTAATAGCTTGTATTTGTTATTATTTAACATTGCAAAGATATATAATAAATTAAGTATTATGCAATACAAAGTACTGGAAATGTTTTTGGATTGATTTTAACTTTCTGATTTACAGTGGTTAAAATTTCGTTTTGATTTTTTAAATTTTTTGATTATCTACATAATAAGACAACTGTACCATAGATTTTGTTACAGGGAATGAGATAAAAATGAAAAAAAAAAATTATTCTCTATCGAAACGAGCTAGTTTTTTATCGATCCAAATGGTCGCAAAAGGGAAAAAAGCAGAGATTAATGAAAACACAAAATCTTCATCATCCCAAACGAATATTTTCCTCATAGAAGGTAAGAATACAAGATATATAGTGAAAAATAAGCCATGAATACTGCCAATAGTACTGATATAAACAATGGGAATAATGCCATGAGGATCAACGCGAATCCAGATCATAGCAGAAAAAAGAAAAAACCATGATAATGCTTCAGCTAAGCAAATTCGCTTAAACCATTTAATAACTTGTTCTTGCGTATATTTTGCGAAAATTTTTTCGAGAAAATCCATTGTATAATTTGTCTAACTTCTATTTATAAAAACTGCTGCCGTCCAGATATTCAAAAACCTCTGGTGGAAGCATGGGTCTTACATTTTTATTCTCTTTGATCATATTTCGAATCTCTGTCGCAGAAAGTTCTATAATGGGAGCTTTGATCAGAGAAATATTTTCATGCTGCTGATATTCGGGTACTTTTGCTTCATCTTCAGGAATTCTGGGATATACGATGATGTGATAATTTTTGATCAGATAATCTGCATTTTTCCATTTGTGAAGACTCTTTAAATTATCTTCTCCCATAATCAGGCTGAAAGAATACTGAGGATATTTTTCGTTAAGATATACTAAAGTATCAATCGTATAACTTGGCTTAGGAAGAGAAAATTCAACATTCGAAGCCTTAATATTAGGATAGTTTTTAAGAGCCAGTTCCACCATATCAAGCCGGTTGTGATCATTTAGTAATGTCTTTTTATCCTTAAAAGGATTTTGAGGACTTACTACAAACCAAACTTCATTCATATCTGAATTCTCTAAAATATAATTAGCAAGAATCAGATGACCGATATGAATAGGATTAAAAGATCCAAAGAAAAGACCTACTTTTTTCATGACAAATAAAATAATTAATGATCTCTGAACTTTACGTCTTTAATATTCAAATAATGAGTCACATTACCTTTCCAGTGGTTTTCTTCCAAAGTAAAGGCGATATCGAAGTTTTTGTTTTTAAACTCTTCAGCAAATTGGCCCAGTTTAAAACCGACACACTCTATGTTTCTGTTGGTAGAATCTTGTCTGATATAAAATTTAAGATGATTATTATCCTTTCCCATTGTTTTCAAATAACCGGAAAGCTTCTGGTTACTCATGGAAAAGATAGGCTTCATATTGTGTGGCCCGAAAGGCGCCAGTTTTCTATGAAAGTTGATGAAATCACGATTAATATCTTCAACCTGAATTTCTGTATCAATGTTGATAGAAGGTTCTTTTTGATGTTCCTGAATTTTTTCTGAAACGATTCTTTCAAATTTCTCTTTGAAAGCTTCAAACTTCTCTTTTTCCATCGAAAGTCCTGCTGCTGCATGATGTCCTCCAAACTTTAAAAAATATTCTGAGCACAAATCCAACGCTTCATGTACATCAAAATCAGAAACAGACCTTGCAGAAGCTACCATTTCCCCATTATTTCCGTCAGTGAAAACAAGAGTAGGCTTATAATAGGTTTCAATCAGTCGGGAAGCAACAATTCCAATCACTCCTTTGTTCCATTCGGGATGATAAACAATGGTGCTGTGTTTTGCCTGTTGTTGAGATTCTATAATCTGATTGAGTGCGGAAAGAGTAGAATTCATATCAAGTTCTCTTCTTTCATCGTTGAGGTTCATGATATCACTTACGATTTGATGGGCATGCTTTAGATTATCTGAAACCATAAGCTCTACAGCCGCTTTACCATGAGAAATTCTTCCTGCCGCATTTATCTTTGGAGCAATTTCAAAAACAATATTTGAAATTTCAAAATGAGACAGTTTATCTTCAGGAATTAATAATCTTAAACCTAAATTTCTAGTTTTACGTAAAATTTTAAGTCCCATTTTAGCTAAAACCCTGTTTTCCCCTGTCATAGAAACAATATCAGCTGCAATCGAAATGGCCAGCAAATCTGTTAATTCAAATAATTCCGCTTCAGGAATTTTATAAATAGTATTTAATCCCTGACAAAGTTTGAAACCGACTCCGCAACCGGAAAGTTCCTTAAATGGGTACCTGCAGTCAGTCCTTTTAGGATCAAGAACCGCTACCGCATTTGGAATTTCTTCTCCGGGTAAATGGTGATCACAAATGATAAAATCGACACCCAGATTCTGAGCATAGCTTATCATATCCAAAGCTTTGATTCCACAATCGAGAGCAATAATTAATGAAAAGCCATTTTCTTTTGCAAAATCAATTCCTTCCGTTGAAATTCCATATCCTTCAGAATTTCTGTCGGGAATGTAATAGTCTAAATATTTTTTCTCAACAATTTTGCTGAGGTATAGGTACATCAAAGCTACAGCCGTAGTTCCATCTACATCGTAATCTCCGTACACCAATATTTTCTCTCCATTTTCAATAGCAGTAGCAATACGCTCAACAGCTTTTTGCATATCGGCCATTAAAAAAGGACTGTGAATATCGTTAAGATTAGGTTTGAAAAATTCCCGAGCCTTCTGATAATTGTCAATGCCTCTAAGAACGAGGAGTTTAGATTCAAAAGTTCCAAAACCAAGTGACGAACTTAATCTGTCTACAATATCTTCATCCGGTTCCGGCTTGTAAATCCATTTTTGACTCATCTTACAAAAATAGGGAAAAAAGTTTTAAAAGCCTAAGATTAAAAAAATACATTCAAGCTGCGGTTCAGGAATTTTAACATTAAAATTAGCATAAAAATAACTATCTTCGCGGTCCAAATTAAAATAACAATTATGAAAAAAATTACATTCTGCCTGATGTTCATCGGGGCGGTATTTTCGATCAACGCGCAAAAAATCAATTTAGGAAAAGCAGCAGGAGTTGTTTCTAACGGAGCAAAAGCTCTCACATTCACAAACGAAGACGCTATAAAATTATCCAAAGAATCTGTTGACTGGATGGATAAAAATAATAAGGTAGCAGGAGCAAAAGATCCTTATACGATCAGACTAAACAAACTTTTTGGAAAACATAAAAGCCAGGATGGGCTCAATCTGAATTACAAAGTGTATTTGGTAAAAGATATTAATGCATTTGCCTGCGCAGACGGAAGTGTTCGTGTATTTTCCTCATTAATGGATATTATGACGGATGAAGAATTATTAGCCGTAATCGGTCATGAAATCGGTCATGTGAAGAATCAGGATACAAAAGATGCGATGAAGTCTGCCTACTTAAAAGCTGCCGCTCTGGACGCCGCTTCTTCCGCTTCAGGTACCGTAGCAACTCTGAATGACAGCCAGGTCGGAAAAATGGCTAATGCTTTTCTTGATGCTTCTCACAGTAAAAAGCAGGAGTCTGAAGCAGATACTTATTCCTATGACTTTATGAAAGCGAATAAATACAATGTGGTAGGAGCGTATACAGCATTTAAAAAGCTGGCGTTGCTTTCTGAAGGAGGGGAAGCTCAGACTGGATTTCAGAAGATGTTTAACTCGCATCCGGATAGTAATAAAAGAGCTGAGGCTGTAAAAAAACGCGCTGAAAAAGATGGTCTTTGGAAAGATCCTGGAACGGTTTCTTTGCCTACTGCTAAACTAACTAAATAGTTTAACCGAATACAGAGTTTAATATAGAAATAAAAACTCCTCAAAGATCAACTTTGAGGAGTTTTTTATATGAATTTTTAATACCGTTAAAGATTAAGAATACATTTTTTCTCTTAATTCTTTTACCTTTTTATCAGCAAGGTATTCGTCGTAAGTCATTTCTCTGTCGATGATTCCGTTGGGAGTCAGCTCGATGATTCTGTTACAGACAGTCGAAAGCATTTCGTGGTCATGAGAAGCCAATAAAAGATTTCCTTTGAAGTTGGACAATGAGTTGTTCAACGTTGTAATACTTTCAAGGTCTAAGTGGTTCGTAGGTTCATCTAATAAAAGGATGTTCGCTTTCTGAAGCATCATTCTGCTGAACATACATCTCATTTTTTCACCTCCGGAAAGTACTTTACAAGATTTCAAAGCTTCATCACCTGAGAAAAGCATTCTTCCTAAGAATCCTCTTACGAATTCTTCGTGACGCTCCTCATCATTTTTTGTGAATTGTCTCAACCAGTCAACTAGACTAAGATCTTCCTGGAAGAAATTGGTGTTGTCCAAAGGCATGTGAGATTGGTTCGTGGTAACTCCCCAAGCAACAGTGCCTTTATCAGCTTCAACGTTTCCTGCTAAAATTTCGAAAAATTCTGTGATTGCCAATGAGTTTTTAGACAATACGGCAACTTTATCTCCTTTTTTAAGATTTAAATCGATGTTTGAGAATAATAATTCTCCGTCCTTTGTTTTTTCAAGACCTTTTACATCTAAGATCTGATCTCCTGCTTCTCTTTCCATTTCGAAAATGATGGCAGGATATCTTCTTGAAGATGGTTTAATATCATCGATGTTCAATTTATCGATCATTTTCTTTCTTGCAGTAGCCTGTTTAGCTTTTGCAACGTTTGAACTGAATCTCGCGATGAAGTCCTGAAGTTCTTTCTTCTTTTCTTCCGCTTTTTTATTAGCCTGAGCTCTTTGTCTTGTTGCTAACTGAGAAGCTTGGTACCAGAAAGAGTAGTTACCTGTATAAAGGTTAAGTTTCGCATAATCCAAGTCACCGATGTGCGTACAAACCGTATCTAAGAAGTGACGGTCGTGAGAGACAACGATTACTGTATTTTCATAATCTGCCAAGAAATCTTCCAGCCAAGAAATGGTATCAATGTCAAGGTCATTCGTAGGTTCGTCCAGAATAAGTACATCCGGATTTCCGAAAAGCGCCTGAGCCAAAAGAACTTTTACTTTGTCCTTGTTCTCTAATTCGCTCATCATTTGCCAGTGCATATCATCTTTGATTCCAACGTTTGAAAGCATGGTCTGTGCATCAGATTCTGCTGTCCATCCTCCCATTTCATCATAGATTACACCTAGTTCACCAGCTTTAATTCCGTCTTCATCAGAGAAATCTTCTTTTGCATATAGCGCATCCATTTCCTCTTTTATCTCGAATAATTTCTTGTTACCTCTTAAAACAGCTTCAAGAACATTGTATTGATCAAATGCAAAGTGATCCTGCTCAAGAACAGACATCCTTTTTCCGGGTTCCAAAGATACATTTCCAGTTGTAGGATCCTGCTTTCCTGTTAATATTTTAAGGAATGTAGACTTTCCTGCACCATTTGCTCCGATAATCCCGTAGCAGTTTCCTTTCGTAAACATAATGTTTACCTCGTCAAAAAGAACTCTTTTCCCGAATTGTAAAGATAAGTTAGATACTGTTAACATATAGTTTTGTAAATTTGGCGCAAAAATACGAAAAGAATTTGGGTATTTCGTAATAATTTAATAGTCAAGTTTTTAAATATGGGGTATTTTTTATATATTTCATCAATTAAATTTAATAAATGCTATGGTTCAGATTGGACGGCTTAATAATTTTTTAAGTGTAGCGATATTAAACTCTTACACATTTCTTTATAAGGATTTTTAAAAATGAAGATTGAAAAAACGGTCAATATATTAAATAAAAGAGCCAGATTCGAGTACGAAATCATGGAAGAATATGAAGCAGGAATGGTTCTTACAGGTACAGAAATAAAATCTTTGCGCTCATCTAAGGCTTCCATTACAGAATCGTTCTGTCAATTTATTGATGGGGAATTATACATTATTAATATGATGATTGACGAGTATAAATTGGGGACTTTTTATAATCACAAAACAAAAAGGGAACGGAAATTGCTCTTGCACAAAAAAGAATTGCAAAAACTTGAGAAGAAATTAAAGGATGCGGGAAATACAGTAATACCTTTAAAACTATATATCAACGACAAGGGAAAAGCAAAGGTCTTAATTGCCCTAGGAAGAGGGAAAAAACTCTTTGATAAAAGGGAAAGCATAAAAGATAGAGAAAATAAACGAAACCTAGATAGAATATTAAAGAAAAGTTAAAAATCATCCAAAAAACTTTGTATATAAAGAAAAATTATATTTATTTTGCATTATCAATTATTTAATCATTTAATTCTATGAAAAATCTAAAATTAGGAATTTCAGCATTGGCGCTTACTGTTGCTTCTACTGTGTTCGCTCAGACGACCAACAACCCTTGGTTGATCGGAGTTGGTGCTCACGCTGAGAACCATTTGGCACAAAGAGGTAATTTCAGTAATACGTTCTCTGCTAATAATTTGACGAAGACAATGTTCAATGTGAACAACTTCTCTATTACTCCACCATTGTCTAAGCTTATTGTAGCTAGAAACATTGGTAAAGGTTTAGTTATCGACTGGCAGACTTCTGTAGGAAATGTTGAGAACAAGAGATTTAACATGGGTAAAGAGTTCATGTTAATGACTGGTCTTGGTTTCCAAGCTAAAGCAGCAGGTCTTTTATGGAATGAAGAATCTTGGTTCGATCCATATTTGAGAGTTGGTGCTAACTATTTAAGACATGACTATACATCTCTTACTTTTCCTAGAACCGATGCGAACGGAGAATTTATAGGAAATGGAGATAATGGTAACGAAAACGGGAAAGCAAACCACTTTACAGTTTCTACAGGTGCAGGTGTTAACTTTTGGGTAACTAAAAACTTCGGTTTAGGTGTTCAAGGTGACTATGTTTCAACTCCTGGAGATAAAGCAAACTATGCTAACTTCTGGCAAGCTTCAGCATCTTTGAACTTTAGATTTGGTAACAGAGACAGAGATAAAGATGGTATCTTAGATAAAGACGATCTTTGCCCTGATACACCAGGTTTACCAGAATTCCAAGGATGTCCTGATACAGACGGTGATGGTATTCCAGATAAAGACGATCAGTGTCCAGATGTTGCTGGTCCAGTTGAAAACAACGGTTGTCCTTGGCCAGATACAGATGGTGACGGTATTATCGACAAAGATGATGCTTGTCCTACAGTAGCAGGTCCTGCTGAAAACAATGGTTGTCCTTGGCCAGATACAGATGGTGACGGTATCTTAGATAAAGATGATGCTTGTCCTACAGTTCCTGGTTTACCTGAATACAATGGTTGTCCTAAACCAGCTGAACCACCAGTAGTGAAGATCAACGAGACATTGAAAGATATCTTATTTGATTTCAACAAAGCTACAATCAGACCAGAATCAAGCGGTAAGTTAGATACAGCAGCTAGAATTATCAAAGAAGCTGATCAAGCTAACTTCCTAGTAGTAGGTATGACAGATGCTAAAGGTTCTGCTGCTTACAACTTGAACTTATCTAGACAAAGAGCTGCTTCTGTAGTTTCAGCTTTAGAGGCTAGAGGTATCAACCCTAACACTCTTAAGTCTATCGGTATCGGTTCTCAAGAGGCTACTGTTCCTGCAACTGCTTCAGATGCGGAAAGACAAGCTGACAGAAAAGTTATTGTAAGAGCAATCTCAGGTGCAGATTGGGAAACTTACAAGAAAAACGATATCGTGGTAGCTACTAAACCAGTTATCAAAAAAGCTTCAGCTAAAAAGGCTCCGGCTAAAAAAGCTCCAGCTAAAAAGAAAAAATAATTAATTTTTCTAAATAATAAATACCTCCAATTTTTTGGGGGTATTTTTTTTTTGTTGACTTTTAATTAATTTTGTGGAAAATTTAAAATAAAAATGGGAAGAGCGTTTGAATATAGAAAAGCTTCTAAAATGGCCAGATGGGATAAGATGGCCAAAACTTTCTCTAAAATTGGTAAAGATATTGCGTTAGCAGTTAAAGCTGGTGGAACAGATCCTGAATCGAATCCGGCATTGAGAAGATGTATCCAGAATGCGAAAGGGGCAAACATGCCGAAAGATAATGTAGAAAGAGCCATTAAAAAGGCAAGTGGTGCAGATGCGGAAAACTATGAAGAAATTACTTATGAAGGATATGGGCAAGGCGGTGTTGCTTTTTTCGTAGAATGTACTACAAACAATACAACAAGAACAGTTGCTAATGTAAGAGCTATTTTCAATAAGTTTGACGGAAACCTTGGAAAGAACGGTGAATTGGCATTTATTTTTGATAGAAAAGGAATTTTCACAATCGATTTAGCTCAAATTAAAATGGATTGGGATGATTTTGAAATGGAAATGATCGACGGTGGAGCAGAAGATGTAGAAAAAGATGAAGAAGAAGTAATGATTACGACTGCTTTTGAAGATTTCGGATCTTTGTCTCACAAATTGGATGAATTGGGAATAGAAGCAAAAAGTGCAGAATTACAAAGAATTCCAAACAATACAAAAGAAGTAAACGAAGAACAGTTCAAAGCAAATATGAAAATGCTTGAGCGTTTCGAAGATGATGATGATGTACAGAACGTATATCACAACATGGAAATTACAGAAGAGCTAATGAACTCTCTATAAAAAATAACATAGCATTCATATACAGTTAATTTTCAATTAGTTTCTTTGCATAAAATCATCTATGAAGAGAAACATTGAATTGGTTGTCATTTCGGATGTACATTTGGGGACTTATGGATGTAAGGCTAAAGAATTATTAAAATATTTGAATTCCATTCAGCCTAAAACTTTAGTTTTGAATGGAGATATCATTGATATTTGGCAATTCAAAAAGTCTTACTTTCCTAAACCTCATTTAAAAGTCATCAAGAAAATTCTTTCTTTGGCTACAAAAAATACTGAAGTATTCTATATTACCGGAAACCACGACGAAATGTTCCGGAAGTTTACAGATTTTGAATTGGGAAAATTAAAAGTCTGTAATAAAATCTGCTTAGATATTAACGACAAAAAAACCTGGATCTTTCACGGAGACGTATTCGATGCATCGGTGCAGCATTCCAAATGGATTGCAAAACTGGGTGGAAAAGGATATGATTTGCTGATTGTAATCAATAATGTTGTAAATTGGTTTTTGGAGAAAATGGGTAGAGAAAAATACTCGTTTTCCAAAAAAATTAAAAATAACGTAAAAAAAGCGGTCAAGTATATTGGCGATTTTGAATTAACGGCTTCTGAACTGGCCATCGACAATCATTATGATTATGTGGTTTGTGGTCATATTCATCAACCGCAGATTCGTGAAGTAGTGACTAAAAAAGGATCTTGTATTTATCTTAATTCCGGAGACTGGATAGAAAATCTTTCTGCTTTGGAGTATAACGATAATGAATGGAAGATCTTTTACTACGAAGAGCATAAACATTTGCTTGCAGATGATGAAACAGAAGAAATTCAGGACATTCCCAATGAAGAGCTTTTGAAACTGGTAACCAATTTTTCTCAATGAAAATATTATATGCATTTCAGGGAACAGGAAACGGACACGTAGCAAGAGCACAGGAAATTGTTCCTATTTTAAAAAAGTACGCACAGGTCGATACTTTGATCAGTGGTCATCAATCTCAATTAAAGGCTGATTTTGATGTTAATTTTCAACATAAAGGAATTTCGCTGCTTTATGATAAAACAGGTGGTTTATCATACAAAAAAACATTTTTTGATAATGATTTTTTTAAGGCCATAAAAACAATCAGAGAAATAGAACTTTCACAATATGATCTGATCATCAATGATTATGAACCTTTAACGGGGTGGGCTTGCAAACTGAAAAAACTTCCTATGATTGAGCTCAGTCATCAAGCGTCAATGTTGTTTAAAGAAACTCCTAAACCTGAAAAGAAAGATTTTGTCGGAGAACTGGTTTTGAAATATTACGTTCCAAGCGATCGGAAAATTGGTTTTCATTTTGAAAATTATCATCCGCAAATTAAAAAACCTGTTATCAGAAAGAAAATAAGAAACCTTAATCCGGATAAAAAAGGGTTTTATCTAGTGTATCTTCCAAGCTTTTCGGATGAAAATATCATTAAAGTTTTAAAACAGATTCCTGTTGAATGGAAGGTTTTTTCAAAATATACAAAACTTCAGTTCAGCGAAAATAATGTTGAGGTTTTTCCTATTGATGAAATTCAGTATTTAAAATCTTTTGAAAACTGTGACGGAATTCTTTGCAATGCAGGTTTTGAAAGTCCGGCTGAAGCACTTTTTATGGATAAGAAATTATTCGTTATTCCTATTCATAATCAATATGAACAGGAGTGTAATGCTTGTGCACTGGACAAAATGGGAATTCCTAATTCAAAGGTTTTACGGCTTGAAGAAATAGAAAAATGGGTGAACGGCGATCAACATCTGAAGGTAGATTATCCAGATAATATTGAAGAGATCTTGGTGAACGAGGTTTTAGTTCTTTAAAAAAATATCTTCTACATCATTCATCCTCATCATTACAGATCTTGCATAAGAGCAATGAGGATATACTTTCCAGTTGTTTTCTCTTGCAAATTTAATGGCTTCTTCCACTAGATATTTTCCCATTCCGCGACCTTCAAATTCAGGATGAACCAGGACAAAAGAAATAATAAACTTATTTTCTTCAGGGAAAATAGTATAAGTTAATCTGCCGATTTCTTTAATCTCGTTATTTAAAGTAAGAACTCCGCCGTTTCCTGACTGATTGTTTTCGAATCTCATAATCTAAGTTTTAATGATACGTAAAAGTACAAAAACCACACCGATGGTGTTTTGATGTAGATCAAGAAAAGAAAAGGAGTTGAAAATGGTCAATTTACTAACTGTCCTTTCCTGTATAATAATTATAATCCTTAATAATAATTCCTATGAACTGTCTTTCGGTCATTTTAGGATCTGTTTCCAGCTTGAGAAGGCTTTTTATTTTTTCGGAAAGTTTATTAATGATATGTCTGTCGTCTATTCTTAATGCTTTTTGATAGTTGTCTTTAATGATTCTCATATCATTATCGCTTAAAGCAATTACCTGTGGAAAAGACGGAATATAGTCATCCTGTATATTTTCCAGGATGGTATGGGAAATATTAATACTGTTTTTAAGGGAAATAACCGCTGTTCCTGAAGCAATATCTCCCAAACGCTGATTATTTTTAGAAATAACCATTGAAATAATGCCGATCACTCCTACAAATAAAGTATCTACAATTCTGAATACCCAACGAATCATATAATCCCCAAAACTTGCCTGATAGCCATCAATTTTTACCACTCGTATTTTTAAAGCTCTTTTGCCGGGAGTCTGTCCTTCCATAAGGCTTTCCAATACCAGCGGATAAATGTAAACAGGAAAAGTAATGGCGATGTAGATTGCCATTTGTGACCATTGATCCAGCCCATCCAGTAAGTAGCCTAAATCCAATACGTTGAAAAATAAATAAAAGATAACGATCACATAAGCAATTTTTATCAGTAGGTCGATGATAAAAGCAAGCATCCTTTCGCCCACGCTCGCAACATTAAAATTAATATTGACATTTTGTGAGGTATTAATCGCAATTTGAGACATATTTTTTATTATTTTAGCCTTACAATTATGAGAGAAGTTTATTTCATTAAACAAAATAAAGAAAAATGGTTGGGAATTGAGCAGGTTATTCAGGGGAAAATTAAAAAAAATCCTGACGACCTTTCTTCGCTGTACATTAATCTCATCAATGATCTTTCTTTTGCACAGACTTACTATCCCAAAAGTAATACTACGGTTTACTTAAATCATCTCTCTTCTCAGATTTATCAGAAAATTTATAAAACGAAAAGAGTAGAAGAAAATCGTATTACTTATTTCTTTAAAACCGAAGTCCCCCTTCTGGTATTTCAATACAGGAGGTATCTTTTGTACGCTTTTCTCTTTTTTATTCTTTTTACTGCAATGGGAGTGGTTTCGGCCATGTATGATAAAGACTTTGCCAATATTATTCTTGGAGAAGATTATGTGAACATGACGATCGAAAATATAAAGAAAGGAAATGCAGTAGGAGTTTATCAGAGTGGTTCTACTTGGGGAAGTACGATTGGGATTATTTTCAATAATATCGGTGTAGGAGCAAAACTTTACCTGTATGGAATTTTTGGTGGAGTAGGAACTTTGTTTGCTTTATTGTCAAACAGCATCATGCTCGGTTCTTTTCAGTATTTCTTTTCGGAATACGGAGCTTTGCAGGACAGTGCGAGAGGAATCTGGCTTCACGGCGTCTTTGAAATTTTTTCAATGGTTGTAGAAGCTATGTGCGGATTGATTTTAGGAGCTTCTATTTTGTTTCCGAAAACACTTTCCAGATTCAATTCATGTAAAATAGGATTTAGAGATTCATTTAAAATATTCCTGAGCACAGTGCCTTTTACGATATGTGCCGGAATTATTGAAGGCTATGTAACGAGACATGCTTTGAGTATGCCCTGGATTTTAAATATCATTATTATTTTCGGATCACTGGCAATCATAGGAGGATACTATTTTGTGTACCCGCATATTGTAAATAAAAAAATTAATAAACACACAGATGATGCAGTTTTATAAAAAAAGAGACTTCGGAACATTTATAAGTGACAGTTTTTCTTTCTTTAAGCTTTATGGTAAAAATTATTTCAAGAATTATATTTTACTAAACGGTCTCCTTCTTATTTTGATGGTCGTCGTTTTTATTTTTGGTTTTAAAGAACTTTTTGGACAGATTTTAGGATCAAATATCAGCGGACAGAGTTATTACTTCGAAAATTATTTTCAGAATAATTTTGGGATGTTTTTTGCGACCGGAATCATTACGTTTATATTGTTTATGATTCTGATGATCGTCAATTATCTTTATCCGGTCTTTTACTTAAAAAGATTGGCAGCAGGTGAAAACAAAATCAAAACAGATGATATTCTGGGGGATTTTAAAAGAAATTTCAAAAAAATAATCATCTTATGTTTAGGGATGACATTTATTGTTACCCCTTTGTCAATGATCGTTATGGGGATTTCCTATGTATTGGTTTTTCTTGTGATCGGTATTTTTATCATGTGTTTGGTAGGACCTACGCTTTTTAATGTGGTTACATTTTTAATGTATGACTATTTCAGCTCAACGAGAGGTTTCTTTGAAAGTTTGAGTTATTCGATAAGAGCTCAGTTTTCTTATCCGAATGCGAGAGAAGGTTCTCCTTACTGGAAATATTGGGGAAGTACCATTATTATTTCACTTATCTTGTATATCATTTCGATGATCTTTACGGCCATTCCGATGGTTATATTTTTCGCTACGTTATCCACTACAGCTCCGGATGGAAGTTTTGAACAGAATCCTCTTGGTGGAGGATTTGGAGTACTATTTTTTATCCTTTATGGAGTATCATTACTGGTTTCGTTTTTTACCTCAAATATGCTATATGTAAACGCTGGTTTGATGTATTATGACAGCAGAACAGATCTTCATCAGAAAGTAGAATTGGCAGAAATTGATACGATCGGAATAAATGAATAAAATCATTCTTTTTTTTCTTTTTATAATGAGTGGGCTTTCTTTTGCACAGGAAGGCGAACCTTCTAGTACTATTGAAACAGTAGTGGTAGATTCTTTAAGTGAAGAACATTATAAAGGAATGAACCGTGCAGATTCCTTATTGCTGAAAAAACCGGTGACAGAGAATACGGTATATCCAAAGAAAATTAAAGAAAATATACAGTCGAGATATAAGGGAAGTGAATTTGACTATTCCGTATCAAAACCCAGAGAATCTTTTTGGGAAAAGCTTCAGAAGAAAATCATCAGATTAATAGAAAGTATTTTTGGGAAAACAAGCTTAAGCAGTTCTGCAAAATTTACAGATGTTTTAATCCGTTTATTTGCCATTGTTTTGGTAGGTTTTCTATTATATTTCATTATTAAATATCTATTGGGAAAAGACGGCAGCTTTATTTTCGGCAGAAAAAACAAGAAGCTGGATATTGCTGAGAAAGAACTTCACGAAAATATTCATGAGATCAATTTTCCGGAAAGTATTGCTCAGTTTGAAAACAACGGAGAATACCGTTCAGCTATTCGATATCAGTTTCTATATATTCTAAAAAAACTGAGCGATAAAAAAATCATTGTCTGGAATCCTGAAAAAACCAATAAAGACTATGTAGCCGAATTAAAAGAACAGCATCTGAAAAGTGAATTTTCAAAACTGTCTTATATATTCGATTATGTGTGGTATGGTGAATTCGGGATCGATAAAGAAGACTATGCCAGATTCAAACAACAATATCAAGCTTTTAAATTGTAATTAATTTTAGGAAAATGAACAAGACTTTCAAAATATATGCTTTGGTATTCATCATTATTATGGTGATATTGGCATTGCTTGAAGTAAACAAAAAAGAAGTTACAGATTGGCGCAAGAATTTTGATGTGGAAGAAAAGTCTCCTTTCGGATTATTTGTTTTCAACCATGAAAGCAAAGACCTCTTCAATGGAAAACTGAAAAAAGTTGATGTTTCGGCTTATGAGTTTTACAATCAGAATAAAAATAAACCGGCTCACAATATTCTCGTCATTGAAAGCGAAATCGACATGGAATCCTGGAAAAAAATAATGGATCAGGTTTCCAAAGGTTCCGATGCAATGATTATTGTAAGCCAGCTTCCGCAAACTGTTTCAGACAGTATCGGTTATTATGATTCCCAGATTTCTTTTGAAGAGCAGAATTATTTAAAGCTTACCGATAAAAAATACCAGGGAGATTTTATTCACTTAGATAAATTCCCTTCGGGAAGAGGTTTCTCCTATGTGAGACCCGGAGTTGAGATACTGGGAAAAACGGCAGAAAAAAATAATAAGGATCAAGCAAATTTTATCAAGGCAAAATTTGGAAAAGGGACTTTTTATGTACATTGTGAGCCTTTATTCCTGACGAATTATTATTTGCTGAAAAAAGGAAATGTAAAATATTTTCAGGATGTATTTTCTTACCTTCAGGATAGAGATACACTTTGGTTTGTAGAAAGTAATACCAAAGAATCGAGGTTCTTTATGAGATTTATCCTGTCAAATCCGGCACTCAAATATGCTTGGTGGGTGTTTTTAGGAGGTTTGGTATTATTTATTTTCTTCAATGCCAAAAGAAAACAGAGAGTAGTCCCAATAATAGAACCCTTAAAAAATACTTCCGCAGAATTTGTAAAAAGCATTGGGAATTTATACCTTCAAGAAGGAGATTTCCATGATATGATGGCAAAAAAAGCCCAGTATTTTTTAAATAAAATAAGACTTGATCTTTTAATAGATACTCAGAATCTGGATGAGGATTTTGCCAAAAAGCTTCATTTAAAAACAGGAAAACCATTAGAAATGATTATTGAGGCAATTACGCTGATCAAGAAAGGACAAAATCCTTATTCCAATGTAATGAAAGAAGATCTTGTAAGGATGAATAAACTGTTGGATGAAATAATTAAAATATAACAAATCTTGTAATCTATAATAATGTAATTGTTATTCCGAGCAACTCAAAGAATCTTATAATTAAACAGTTATATTATTGAGATTGAAAAACATAATAGTATGGATAATTTTGAAAGCCCAAATTTAGACAATCAGACCTCTGTAGATATCGAAAAAAAAGAAGGGGATTTTCAGTCGCGTTTAGACATGATCGAACTTCGTGCAAGTTTAGAGAAAGTAAAAACTGAAATCGCTAAAGTAATCGTTGGTCAGGAAGATATGATCGAACATCTTTTGGCGGCATTGCTGTCGAACGGTCATGTTCTTATAGAAGGAGTTCCGGGAGTCGCAAAAACGATTACGGCAAAATTACTGGCAAAAACGATCGATGTAGATTTCAGCAGAATTCAGTTTACTCCCGATCTGATGCCTTCAGATATTTTGGGAACCTCTGTTTTCAGTGTGAAAAATTCAGAATTTGAATTTAAAAAAGGACCTATCTTTTCCAACTTTGTTCTGATTGATGAGATCAACAGATCACCGGCTAAAACACAGTCGGCTCTTTTTGAAGTAATGGAAGAAAGACAGATCACAATGGATGGAACCCGTTATATAATGGATGAACCGTTCTTAGTTGTGGCTACTCAAAACCCGATCGAACATGAAGGGACTTATAGACTTCCCGAAGCGCAGCTTGACCGTTTTCTTTTCAAGATCAATGTAAAATATCCGAATCTTGAGCAGGAAATAGCCATCATTAAAAACCAGCACGAAAGTAAAAAAGAAGATAAAACAGAAGTTGTAGAACGCGTCATTACAGCTCAGCAGCTTAAAAACTATCAGCATTTGATAAAAGAGATCATTGTAGAATCTCAGTTGATAGAATATATCGCTAAAATCATTATCAATACCAGAGAAAACCAGTTTTTGTATTTAGGAGCTTCTCCAAGAGCAAGTTTAGCATTACTGACGGCTTCAAAAGCTTTTGCTGCATTAAGAGGAAGAGATTTCGTAACTCCGGAAGACATCAAAGAAGCAAGTTATGCAGTATTAAGACACAGAGTAATCGTATCGCCGGAAAGAGAAATGGAAGGATTGACTGCCGATGAAATTATCAGACAGATTTTAGAAGGAATAGAGATTCCTAGATAGGTAACAGGTAAAAGGTAGCAGATTATAGTTTAATGAATCATCTTTAATGGGTTAAGGAATGGCTAATTTTAAAGAGCTTTTAGTTTGGCAAAAATCTATTGATTTTGTAACTGAAATTTATAAAATCACAGAAACGTTTCCTAAGGACGAAACATTTGGATTAAAATCTCAAATAAGAAGAGCAGCGGTTTCAATTCCGTCAAATATTGCTGAAGGAAATTCTAGAAGAAGTAAACCGGATTATCTTCAGTTTTTAAAAATTTCAAGAGGAAGCTGTGCGGAGTTGAAACTCAATTAATTATTTCAAGAAATCTTCATTTTTTAAATGAAACAAACTATTTAAAACTAAACGAAGATATAATTGAAATTTCAAAAATGCTAAACGGATTAATTAATTCTTTAAAATAACCAAAAGCTTTAACCGTCACAAACCTGCAACCTAAAATCTAAAACCTGCAACCTTAAAAAGAAATGAAGAATTTATACATCAATACACGCTTTTTTTTCACACTCATCGGAGTGGGGATGATCTATGTTTTTGCATTTTTCTTTCCTTTTCTGATGATCGTTGCGCATGCTTTGTTGTTGGTTGTTTTTCTGGCGGTAATGATAGATTATCTCTTTGTTTTTAATAAAAAAGAAGGCGTTCAGTCACAGAGAATATTGCCCGAGAAATTGTCAAACGGTGATGAAAATCCTGTGAAAATTGATATTAAAAACAACTACAGATTTAAAATTCATGTAAAAGTGATCGATGAGATTCCTTTTCAGTTTCAGAAAAGAGATTTCATAATCGAAAAAAATATTGAAGCAGGCAGAAATTCATTTTTTGAATACATTTTAGAACCTAAAGAACGAGGTGAATACAGCTTTGGAGCCTTAAATATTTTTGTTTCTTCCCCTTTAGGACTGGTTGCCAAAAGATTTACCTTTCAGAAAGATGCGATGCTTCCTTCTTATCCGTCGTTTATTCATTTAAGAAAATATGAATTGATGGCGCTTCAAAACGAGTTTTTACTGGGAGGAATCAAAAAAATACGAAAACTGGGACATACCATGGAATTTGAGCAGATCAAAGAATATGTTCCCGGAGATGATGTAAGAACCATCAACTGGAAAGCAACTTCCAAAGCCAATCGATTGATGGTAAATCAGTTTCAGGATGAAAAAGCTCAACGTATTTTTATGCTGATTGATAAAGGAAGAACAATGAAAATGCCGTTCAACGGATTAAGTCTTCTTGATTATTCGATCAATGCAACAATGGCTTTATCTCATATCATTCTGAAAAAAGGAGACAGGGCAGGAATGATGACTTTCTCTAAAAAAACAGAAAACAGAGTAGCTGCAGATAATAAATCAGGACAGCTCAAGAAAATTTCCGAAGCTTTATACAACGTTAAAACAGATTTTTTTGAAAGTGATTTCAACAGGCTGTATCAGGATGTAAAATTTTCGCTCAACCAAAGAAGTTTAGTCTTACTGTTTACCAATTTTGAAACATTAGATGGACTAAATAGGCAGTTAAAATATCTTCGCGGAATTGCCAAAAACCATTTGCTGGTTGTCGTGTTCTTTAAAAACTCAGAGATACAGACATTAATGCATAAAAATCCTGAAAATATGCAGGAGATCTATGATGAAATTGTTGCTGAAAAATTTGAGTTTGAGAAAAAACTGATCATTCAGGAACTCAGAAAATATGGTATTTATTCAGTATATACACTTCCTGAAAACTTAAATATCGATGTGATCAATAAGTATCTTGAGATAAAAGCCAGAGGAATTTTATAATTTTGCAAAAAGCGAAAAGGAATAATGAAAATAACACTTAACAGACTCAACGACGATTTTTTATTTGAATGTACCAACTCACAAGGGAATTCAATTTTACTGGATAATACTTCTCAGCCGGGAGCAAAAGGAGTTTCTCCAATGGAAAGTGTTTTAATGGCGGTTGCAGGATGCAGCGGAATTGATGTAGTTTCTATCCTGAAAAAACAAAGACAGGAAATTACAGGTTTTAAAGCTGAGGTAGAAGGAGAGCGTATTCCTGTTGAAGACGCAAAACCATTCAAAGCGATTAAGGTGAAATTTCTATTGGAAGGAAATGTTGATCCTAAAAAAGCACTGAAGGCAGCACAATTATCTTTTGAAAAATACTGTTCTGTTTCTAAAACATTAGAACCTAATGTAGAAATAGGGTACGAAGTTTTTGTAAACGGAGAACAGGTTACTAATTAGAATTAAAATACTATTACTAGTATTTTAGGGTATTAGAATTTGAACATTGTGTTCAGTTCTAATACCCTAATTTTTTTATTTACATTAATCTCGGTTTCATCAGTTTCGCAACCGTTGCTGTCCATCCTGTCTGATGTGATGCACCGACTCCGCGACCATTGTCACCGTGGAAATATTCAAAGAAGGTGATATAATCTCTAAAGTTTTCGTCATAATTAAACTTAGGATTTCCTCCATTGAACGGACGCTGTCCGTGTTCATCCTTTAAAAAGATAGAGCATAATCTGTTGCTTATATTCTGAGCAACTTCATCAAGATTTCGTTTATCGCCACTTCCGGTCGGGAATTCTACTTTCAGACTGTTTCCGTAATAATAATGGAAACGCTGTAAACTTTCTACGATCAGGAAATTGATAGGAAACCAAATCGGACCTCTCCAGTTGCTGTTTCCTCCAAACATTCTACTGTCACTTTCAGCCGGAGTATAATACACTACATTTTCAGTTCCATGCACCGAAAATACAAACGGATTTTCTTCATATACTTTCGACATGGCACGAATTCCGTATGTGCTCAAAAATTCCTTTTCGTCAAGCATTCTTGTCAAAACCTTTGTTAATCTATTCTTACGGAGAATACTCATGAGGTGTTTTCTTCCGTGTCCTTCTTCATCCCAGTGGGAAACAAGTTTGGTAAGCTCCGGCTTATTTTTTAGAATCCATTCCATTCTTGCGGTGAAGTTGGGCATATTTTCTAATAACTTATGATCAACAATCTCTACGGCAAACATCGGAATCAGCCCTACAATACTTCTTAATTTTAAAGACACACTGTCGCCGTTTCCAAGCTGCAAAACATCATAGAAAAATCCGTCCTCTTCATTCCAGAGACCTTTTGTTCCTTCACCCAGATTTTCCATTGCTTCTGCGATATAAAGATAATGCTCAAAGAATTTGATAGCCATATCCTCATACACCTGATAATATTGAGCTAGCTCCATGGCAATTCGCATCATATTTAATGCGTACATTGCCATCCAGCTTGTTCCGTCGGCTTGTTCAAGATGTTGACCATCTTTTAATTCCATATTCCGGTCAAATGCACCGATGTTGTCGAGTCCCAGGAAACCTCCTCCGAAAATATTTTTACCGTTTTTATCTTTTCGGTTCACCCACCATGTGAAATTCAAAAGAAGTTTCTGGAAAACTTTCTCTAAAAATAAAAGATCCGGTTTGCCGTTTTGCTTTTCATCAATTTTAAAAACACGGAAACATGACCATGCATGTACAGGCGGATTCACATCACTTAAATTCCATTCATAAGCAGGAAGCTGCCCGTTCGGATGCATATACCATTCCTTCGTCAGCAAAAGAAGCTGTCCTTTCGCAAACTCACCATCAATAATGGAAAAAGGAACACAGTGAAATGCCAAATCCCAAGTCGCATACCACGGATATTCCCATTTATCAGGCATGGAAATGATGTCTTTGTTATGCATATGATTCCATTCCGTATTTCGGACATAATTGTTGAAATCTCTTGGAGCATCAAAATTAGGATCGCCTTTCAGCCATTTTCCGACATTGTAATGATAGAACTGTTTATTCCAAAGTAGACCTGCAAAAGCCTGTCTTTGCACATTTTTTTCATCATCATCTACAACATCACTCTGAATTTCGTTATAAAATTCATTGGCTTCATCCAATCTTTGGGCAAATATCTGGTCAAACTGATCAAACGGCTCATCCAGACTATTGGGTGACAGCCTGAAATCAAAAGTTTTAGAAGTTCCTCCTTCGATAGTTTCATCAATCAGGAATGAAGCTTTTGTCCCTGTTTTTTCAGGATTTACAGTATTGCTTCCGTAGACGATATGATCATTAATTCCGTCCTTGAAATAAGTATTTCCAGGGTAAGGAGCTCCATATAATTTCGGATTGTTGGTTTCATTTTCACAAAAAACGCTTTGGGCATTATTGTTTCGTGAATAAAACTTTTTAATGGAAATGCTGTCATGATTGATATCGATAGTTCCGTCATTTCCTGCATTGAACTGACCTTTATAGGTATTGTATCCCCATTTCCAGTTATTTCTAAACCAAATTGCAGGCGCAATCACGATAGGCGCATTGATTTCACTTCTGTTACAAACAGTGATTCTTACTAAAATATCATTATGATCTGCTTTGGCATATTCAATGAAGATGTCAAAGTATTCATCATTGTCGAAAATTCCGGTATCAATGATCTCATATTCCGATTCCTTTTTGCTTCTCTTGGCGTTTTCAGAACGAATTTTATCATAAGGAAAGGCATTGATAGGATATTTATACACCATCTTCATATAGCTGTGTGTAGGTGTATTATCCAGGTAATAAAAAATTTCTTTGATGTCTTCCCCGTGATTTCCTTCAGGATTGCTCAGACCGAAGAGACGTTCCTTTACGATTTTATCTTTCTTGTTCCAGAAAGAAAGGGCAAAACAGAAAAGCTGTTTTACATCGGAGATTCCGGCAATTCCTTCCTCTCCCCAACGGTAGGCGTAGCTTTCTGCAGCATCATGACTGGCGAAATTCCATGCATCCCCGTTAGAACTGTAATCTTCACGCACATTTCCCCACTGTCGGTTGCTTACATAGGGACCCCAGTTTTTCCAGTTGGGATCTCGTAGTCTTTGTTTTTCAGCACTCATAGTTCAGCATTTTTCAATACGAAGGTAGTTTTTTTGAGAAAAAATTCCAACATTCTGAATCTGAATAAAATTTAATATTCACAGATAGGCCTTTATTGAATAGGGTTTCTGAGCTTTAAAATAATTTATTTTAATATATAAAAGAAATGTTATACCTTTGCACCATTCGATCATTCAAATATTGAAAATGTTATCAAGAAAGGTTGAGGGATTAGACCCTGTGAAACCTTAGCAACCCTTTGCGAAAGCAAAGAAGGTGCTACGTTCTACCAGATTTATTTTTGGACAGATAACTTACTGAAGTTCTTTTCAGCCATTTCCTGTGGCATTTTCAATTGTATTAAAATATATAATAGAATTGAAAACAGAACTAAACTATATTGATTTTACGTATCAGACAGATTCTTTAAAAGAATACAATATCCCGTTGAGCTATCAGTTTTTCGGGAAAGACCTGTTTTCAGCACCGATCATTTTAGTAAACCATGCCTTAACCGGAAACTCCAATGTTGCAGGGGAAAACGGATGGTGGAAACAACTGATTGGGGAAGATCAGGTCATAGATACGAATATATACACGGTTCTGTGTTTCAATATTCCTGGAAACGGTTACGATGATTTTTTTATTGATGAATACGAAGATTTCACGCCTTCAGATATTGCCAATATCTTTTTAAAAGGTCTTGAAATTTTAAATATTAAAAGTGTACACGCCATTATTGGAGGCTCTTTAGGAGGAGGAATCGGCTGGGAAATGTTAGTGAAAAATCCACATTTAGCCGAAATCTTTATTCCTGTTGCCTGCGATTTCAAAACTCATGACTGGCTTCACGCACAATGTCTGGTTCAGAAATTCTTATTAGATCAGAACGATGAACCTTTACAGAAAGCCAGAATCCATGCGATGCTCTGTTACAGAACACCAGAATCTTTAAATAACAGATTTCAAAACAAATATAATCAGGAAAAACAGCGATTGGAGTCGGAAGATTGGCTCATTTATCATGGAAATTCATTAAACGAAAGATTTAGTTTGAAGTCTTATAAGCTAATGAACCATTTACTGATGAATATCAATGCAGATGAACAAAAACTGGAAAAAATCGAAGCACGAATGCACCTGATCTCAGTAGATACAGACTTGTTTTTTCCGGCATCCGAGATTCGAATGTGCTTTGAAAAGCTGAAAACGAAAAAGGAAAATGTTTTCTATCACGAGATAGAATCAATTCATGGGCACGACGCCTTTTTAATGGAGTACAAACAACTAAATAATATAATAAAACCTATTCTGAAAATATGACAACATCAGATATTATAAACATCTATCGAAACAAAGCATTGGTAAATTTTGAGGGAAAAGATTTCCTCGGACAGATTGGAGTGGATTCCAGAATTTTTAAAGTACTGAATGATACCGGAATCAGTGTAGGAGTAATTTCTCAGCAAGCCATTGAGAACGGGATTTCTGTTTTGGTAGACGAAAATGATGCGGAAGATGCAGTACGTGTTCTTTCTGAAGAATTTAAAAATGAAAAAACAAAAGGAGCGGTAAGTAATATCTACAGTATCAATAATGTAGCAGTGATCGGCTTTGTATCTGAAAATTACAATAAAATCCTTTCCGAGCTTCAGAGAAATAAAATTTTCCCGTTACTGTTAAACCAAATAGCATCTGCAGGAAGAGTAAATATAGTGGTAACAGATAATCAGACTGAGATTACAAAAAATATTATAGAAACTGAGATCTATGGAAAACCAAAAGTGGTTCATTTAGCTTTAATAGGACACGGAAATGTAGGCGGAACTTTGGTAGAGCAGATTTTAGATTCTTCACACGATATTTTGACGAGAAAAAGATTACAGTTGAAAATCGTTGCGATTGCGAATTCTAAAAAAATGGCTTTAAATAAAGGCGGTTTTGGAAGTGACTGGAGACAGAAAGTGAATTATTCTCAAACAGTATCTAGTGTAGAAGGATTGATCAGCTATGCAAAAGAACATCATCTGGAAAATCTGGTAATGGTAGATAATACGGCCAGTAAAGACTTTGTAAAGCATTACGATGTATTTGTAGAGAATGGTTTTGATATTGTTTCATCAAATAAAATCTATAATACACTTCCGATAGCGAGCTACAGAAGTTTAAGAAAATCGTTAGAGAAAAATAAAAAACAGTATCTATACGAAACCAATGTGGGAGCAGGTTTGCCATTGATTGACACGATAAAATTATTACACCTTTCAGGAGAGAATATTACAAGAATTAAAGGTGTTTTCTCAGGAACATTGAGCTATGTTTTCAATAATTTTTCTTTAAGAAACGATAAATTTTCAACCATCATCAATGAGGCATTAGAAAAAGGATATACAGAACCAGATCCTAGAGAAGATTTATCCGGAAATGATGTAGCAAGAAAATTATTGATCTTGGCGAGAGAATTAGATTTAATTAATGAATTTGAAGATATCAACATTCAGAATTTAGTTCCGGAAACTTTGTTATCCGTTTCAAAATCGGAATTCCTTTCAAGACTGGAAGAACTGGATGAAGAATATCAGAAAATTAAAGAGAATCAGAAACCGGGACATGTGTTAAGATACGTTGGAGATTTACACGGAGACCTGCAAAAAGAAAAAGGTGAACTCGATGTAAAATTGGTTTCTGTTCCTGCAACATCAGCTTTAGGACAGCTGAAAGGTTCAGATTCTATTTTCGAAATTTATACCGAAAGCTATGGAGAGAATCCAATCGTAATCATGGGAGCCGGAGCCGGAGCAAAAGTTACGGCAAGAGGAGTTTTCGGAGATATTTTAAGACTAAGTGAAACAAAATAATTAATATAACAATTTAATAATGTAGAAGTTGAGTAGTATTGATTATTATTGTCATTCTGAAAATCTCATAGTGATATTACCAAACAGATACATTACTACATATTAAAACTCTATGGAAAATTTTGAAACCTTCGCGATAAGAACCCAGACTGAAAGAACTCAGTTTGATGAGCATTCAACCCCTTTATACCTTACATCCAGTTTTATTTTTCAGGATGCAGAAGATATGAGAGCGAGTTTTGCAGAAGAAAAACCAAAGAATTTGTACAGTCGATTTTCAAATCCGAATGTAACGGAATTCACTGATAAAATCGCCAAAATGGAAGGCGCAGAAGCAGGATATGCTTTTGCGACGGGAATGGCAGCCATTTATTCAACTTTTGCTACTTTGTTAAATGCTGGAGATCATATCGTAAGTTGTCAATCGGTTTTTGGCTCGACGCACACGTTATTCACAAAATATTTCCCAAAATGGAATATTGAAACCACCTATTTCAAAGCGGAAGATGCGGAGAACGTAGAAAAATATATTCAGCCGAATACGAAAATTCTATACCTGGAAACCCCGACCAATCCTGCGATTGAAGTTTTAGATTTAGAATTTTTCGGACAAATCGCAAAGAAACACAATCTGATTTTCATTGTGGATAACTGTTTCGCAACACCTTATTTACAACAACCCATAAAATATGGAGCAGATATTGTGGTACATTCCGCAACAAAATTAATTGACGGTCAAGGTCGTGTTTTAGGTGGAGTAGCAGTTGGAAGAGAAGATCTGATTCGTGAAATTTATCTTTTTGCAAGAAATACAGGTCCTGCAATGTCACCTTTTAACGCTTGGGTTTTATCAAAAAGTTTAGAAACTTTGGCAATCCGTGTTGAAAAACACTGTGAAAATGCTTTAAAGGTTGCTGAGTTTTTAGAAAGTCACCCAAATGTAGAATTGGTGAAATATCCTTTCTTGCCATCACATCCAAGTTATGAAGTGGCGAAAAAGCAAATGAAACTAGGTGGAAATATTGTAGCATTTGAAATCAAAGGCGGAATTGAAGGCGGAAGAAACTTTTTAGATAACATTAAAATGTGTTCCCTTTCTGCAAATCTTGGTGATACAAGAACGATTGTTACGCATCCGGCTTCTACAACGCACTCCAAATTATCAGATGAAGAAAGAAATGAAGTGGGAATTACGGCAGGTTTGGTTCGTTGTTCCGTAGGTCTGGAAAATGTGGATGATATCATTGCAGATTTAAAACAGGCATTGGATTAATTCAATAGAAACGGGCTTTAGCCCGTTTAAAAATAACGAAATATAAAATGGGCTTTAGCCCAAACATACAATGAAAAATTCAGAACAACTATATAAAGCTTTATCCGAAAGAATTTTAGTTCTCGACGGGGCAATGGGAACCATGCTTCAGCGATATAAATTCGAAGAAGAAGATTATCGTGGCGAGCGTTTTAAAGACTGGGAACATCCGGTGAAAGGAAACAATGATTTGTTGTCATTAACGCAGCCCCAAGCAATTGAAGAAGTCCACAGGAAATACTTGGAAGCTGGAGCAGATATTTTGGAAACCAATACGTTTTCCGGAACAACGATTGCGATGGCAGATTACCACATGGAAGAATTAGTGTATGAATTAAACTATGAATCTGCAAAAATTGCAAGAAAAGTATGTGACGAATTCACCGCTCAAAATCCTGATAAACCAAGATTTGTAGCAGGATCTATCGGACCTACAAACAGAACGGCAAGCTTAAGTCCTGATGTAAACGATCCGGGTTATAGAGCCATTACATTTGAAGAATTGAGAGTCGCTTACAAACAACAATGTGAGGCTTTATTAGACGGAGGTTCAGATATTTTATTGGTAGAGACAATCTTCGATACATTAAATGCAAAAGCAGCATTATTTGCTATTGATGAACTTCAGGACGAAAGAGGAATCAAAATTCCAATCATGGTTTCCGGAACCATTACCGATGCTTCAGGAAGGACGTTGAGCGGACAAACTGCAGAAGCATTTTTAATCTCGGTTTCTCATTTGAATTTATTAAGTGTCGGTTTCAATTGCGCTTTGGGAGCAAACCAATTGACACCGTATTTGGAGACTTTAGCTCACAATTCAGAATTTGCTGTTTCGGCTTATCCGAATGCAGGTTTACCAAATGCTTTCGGGAAATATGATGAAACTCCGGAAGATATGGCAAGTCAGATTAAAGAATATGTGGAAAAAGGATTAATCAACATTATTGGAGGTTGCTGCGGAACAACACCGGAGCATATCAAAGCAATTGGTGATTTGGTTTCACAATATCCACCAAGAAAATTGAAGGAATTTGTCTGATTTAATAGATTTTTTTTATTGAATCGATAATAAAAGAAACGGTTTTTAATATTATATTTAAATATCACACAAATTTAATAATATGGAAAAGCCGATTTACTTAAAAGATTCAGAGGATGCAAAACTGTTTAATGAACTAAGAAAAAAAGTGAACCAGCGCGTAGAAGCCATTCCCGAAAACAGGGATCTTTATATTCAGATCAAAGCCATTATTTTGCCTTTGATCTATTTCGGGTTATATGGGTTTGCTCTTTTTAATGCTGATAAGCCGTGGATTTATGTTTCGAGTTTTGTGTTGATGGGAATTTCCTTGGTGTTGATTTATTTAAATCTGATTCACGAAGCTGCCCACAACAATATTTACAAAAGCAAAAGATTAAACAATCTGGTGTTGCAGATTTTCGATTTTGTGGGAGCTAATTCCTACATCTGGAAAAAAAGACACATTGCAGCACATCACGCTTATCCGAATGTTGATGGTTGGGATACCGACATCGAGCAAAGCGGACTTTTATTAATCGTTCCGTGGATTAAAGCGAAAGGTGTTCAGAAATATCAGCATTTCTTTTTCTTTTTGGTGTATCCTTTATATCTGTTCAATTGGATGTTTATCAGAGATTTTAGAGACTTTTTCGATAAGGAAAGAGTGATTCTGAAAACACAGGGAGCCATTCCGACAAAAGAAAAAATTAAAATGGTTGCTTATAAACTGTTTTACTTTTTCTATCAGATTGCTGTTCCGATTTTATTTTTTAAAGTATCCATCGGTTTGGCGTTGGGAGCTTGGTTTTTACAGGTCATTGCAGCAAGTATTTTTGCACTTTTTGTGTTGTTGCCATTACATCCGCTTCCAGATAATGCTTTTCCGAAACTGGATGAAAAAAACGGACTGCCATTCAGTTGGCTTCATCATCAGTTTGAAGTCACGAATGATTTAAAAGAAAATAACTGGTTTGTGCGAAATGTGTTGGGAAATTTCAACTTTCATGTTGCCCATCATCTTTTCCCGAATTACAGCTATTTATATTATAATGAAATTACAGAAGAAATCGAAGAATTTGCCAGAGAGCATAATTTGGCTTACAAACGGTTTCCGATTTTCACCGCTTTAGGCAAACATGTGGATTTGCTGAAGCAAAATGCGAATAACGCATACTATATTTTAGAAGAATAAGTTGATGAAATATTTAAGATTATCAGGGCTTGAGCCTTTGATTATTACACCGGAAACTAATTTTATCAACGTTGGTGAAAGAACCAATGTTGCCGGATCTAAAAAGTTTTTACGATTAATTAAAGAAGAGAAATTTTCTGAAGCCTTAGATATCGCAAGAGATCAGGTAGATGGAGGTGCTCAGATTCTTGATGTCAATTTTGATGACGGATTGATCGATGGAAAAGCTTCTATGATTAAATTTTTAAATTTAATTGCCTCCGAACCTGATATTTCAAGAATTCCTTTGATGATCGACTCGTCAAAATGGGAAATTTTAGAAGCCGGATTACAGGTTGCACAGGGAAAATGTGTTGTCAATTCCATCAGTTTAAAAGGTGGTGAAGAAGAATTTATCAAACAGGCAAAAGCGGTTAAAAGATACGGTGCGGCAGTTATTGTAATGGCGTTCGATGAGGTTGGACAAGCCGATACATACGAAAGACGTCTCGAAATCTGCGAAAGAAGTTATAAAATACTTACTGAAGTTGTTCGTTTTCCTGCCGAAGATATTATTTTCGATTTAAATATTTTCCCTGTAGCAACGGGAATGGATGAACACCGCAGAAACGCAATCGATTTCATTGAAGCAACGAGATGGGTTCGTCAGAATCTTCCTTATGCTTCTGTGAGTGGAGGAGTTTCTAATGTTTCTTTCTCGTTCCGTGGAAATGATACGGTGAGAGAAGCTATGCACTCGGTTTTCTTATATCATGCTATTCAGGCTGGAATGAACATGGGAATTGTAAATCCGGCTTTACTTGAAGTTTATGATGAAATTAATAAAGAACTTTTAGAACTTGTTGAAGACGTAATTCTTGATAAAAGAGAAGATGCTACAGAGCGTCTTTTAGATTATTCAGAACGCAATAAAGCGGTTAAAAAAGAAAAAGTTGAAGAGCTGGAATGGCGTACACACTCTTTGCAGGAGAGAATTACCCATTCTCTGGTGAAGGGAATCGACCGTTTTATTGAAGAAGATGTAGAAGAAGCGAGATTACAATCTGAAAAACCCCTTCATGTTATCGAGGTCAATTTGATGACCGGAATGGGCGTTGTCGGAGATTTGTTCGGAAGTGGGAAAATGTTCCTTCCGCAGGTTGTAAAATCGGCTCGTGTAATGAAAAAAGCAGTGGCCTATTTACAGCCATTTATTGAAGCTGAAAAAGATCAGACACAGAAAGCCAACGGAAAAATTTTGATGGCAACCGTAAAAGGTGATGTTCACGATATCGGCAAAAATATTGTGAGTGTGGTTTTGGGGTGTAATAACTACGAAATTGTCGATTTGGGAGTCATGGTTCCTGCTGAAAAAATTATTCAGGCAGCAATTGATCATCAGGTTGATGTAATTGGTTTGAGTGGTTTGATCACGCCAAGTTTGGACGAAATGGTCTATATCGCTTCAGAATTGGAAAGACAGAATTTAGATTTTCCTTTATTAATAGGAGGTGCAACCACTTCAAAAGCGCATACCGCTGTGAAAATCGATTTAAAATATAAAAATGCAGTCGTTCACGTCAATGATGCTTCCCGAGCCGTAAATGTGGTAAGTTCGTTGTTGGGAGACAGAAATAAAGAATATGTTTCAGATTTAAAAAGTGACTATTCGGAGTTCAGAGAAAAATTCCTGAACAGACAGGTAGATAAAGACTATGTTTCGATTGAAGATGCCCGAAAAGATAAATTTAAAATCGATTGGGAAAATGAAGAAATTTTCACCCCAAATCAATTAGGAATTCAGATTTTTGAAAATCAGGACTTAAGAGAATTATTGCCTTTTATCGACTGGTCACCATTTTTCAGAAGCTGGGATCTTCATGGGAAATATCCGAATATTCTGGAAGATGAGGTGGTAGGAGTTCAGGCAAAAGAACTCTTTAAAGATGCTCAGGTTATTTTAAAGAGAATTTTAGACGAAAAATTATTAACGGCAAAAGCTATTTTCGGAATCTTCAAAGCTAATTCTAATGAAACCGATGATATTCTGATCTTCGATGAGAATAATGAACAGAAAGTAAAATTCTTAACCTTAAGACAACAAGCTCAGCGTTCAAAAGGAAAAGATTATTTGGCTCTAAGTGATTTTATTGCTCCTCAAAGTTCAGGAAAAACCGATTATATGGGTGCTTTTTGTGTAACCACAGGTTTCGGAACCGATGAATTGGCAGAAGAATATGAAAAAGCAAATGATGATTACAATGCGATCATGGTAAAGGCTTTGGCGGACCGTTTTGCAGAAGCTTATGCTGAATTTTTACATAAAAAAGTAAGAACTGAATATTGGGGTTATGCGAATCAAGAAAATTTAAGCAACGAAGAATTAATTGCTGAAAAATATAAAGGAATTCGTCCCGCTCCGGGTTATCCGGCTTGTCCTGATCATTTGGAAAAACACGCAATCTGGGATCTGTTGAAAGTGGAAGAGGAAATCGGAGTTTACCTGACAGAAAGTTTAGCGATGTTTCCAACTGCGGCGGTTTCCGGATATTATTTTGGAAGCCCGCATGCGAGGTATTTCGGGTTGGGGAAAATTGCAGAAGACCAGTTAAAAGATTATGCAGAAAGAAAAGGGATTTCTTTGCAAGAGGCGAAGAAATGGCTCTCACCTAACTTAGCAGACGGAATTTAATTATGAAAAAACTAATCATCATTTTATTTTTAATCATGAACATTTTTGCATACACACAGAAATGTAATTATCTGGCTGCTGTAAATGCTGAAAATCTAAAGCAAGTAGGCAAGTTTAAATTATTGATTAAAAACAGTGATGATAAATCTTTCAAAATTCCCAAAGAGATTAATTTCTGCAATATGAGAGTAACAGAATTAGAATTATACAATGAAAAAACTCAGTCTTTTGAAGCTTTTTCGTTGGCGAAAAAAGATATTGACTGCTTTACTTATAAGGATAAATCTATATCTCTTAAACCAGGTCAAACCTATATTTATGATGTAAATATTAAATCTGATTTTGAAGTCTTGCAAAGCAGCAAATTCTTTGAAGCCTTTAATGATAAAAAATACAGATTTAAAATTTCATTTTCTCTTGATTCCTATGATGAATGCGGAGATTCCAATACTCTGGTCACGGACTGGATTTATAAAAACTAAAAAACATATAAAAAATAGATTAATAATATTTAAATGAAAATTACCGACCATATAAAAAATGCCAATGGCAAAACACTTTTTTCTCTAGAAGTGGTTCCTCCACAAAAAGGAATAGGGATTGAGGATTTATATACCAATATTGATCCTTTGATGGAATTTAACCCTCCATTTATTGATGTGACGACTTCCAGAGAAGAATATATTTACATTGACAAAGGAAATGGTTTGATGGAACGCCGTCTCACAAGAATGCGTCCCGGAACACTGGGAATTTGTGCAGCGATTCAACATAAATATAATGTAGATACAGTTCCACACTTGCTTTGCGGAGGTTTTACAAAGGAAGAAACAGAATATCTTTTAGTTGACTGTATGTACCTTGGAATTGATAATGTAATGGCTTTGCGTGGTGATGCAATGAAAGGACATCAGTATTTTGAGCCAACAAACGGAGGTCATGCAAGTGCAATGGATTTGGTAAATCAGATTAATGATTTAGGAAGAGGGAAATATCTTCACAATCAGGATGAGGTATGTGATGAACATAATAAATTCTGCATCGGAGTTGCCGGTTATCCTGAAAAACATATGGAAGCACCTTCTATGAACTATGATCTGAAATGGCTGAAACAAAAAGTGGATGCAGGAGCAGATTATATTGTTACCCAAATGTTTTTTGACAATAAAAAATATATCGAGTTTGTAACAAAAGCTCGTGAAATGGGAATTACTGTACCAATTATTCCAGGCATTAAACCGATCGCAACGAAAAAACATTTAAAAGTGTTACCTCAAATCTTCAAAATCGATTTACCTGAAGAATTAATTAATGAAGTGGAAAAAGCAAAGAATAATGAAGCGGTAAAACAAATCGGAATTGAGTGGGCGATTAATCAATGTAGAGAATTGCTGGATTTCGGAGTTCCTGTTCTGCATTTTTATTCAATGGGAAAAAGTGATAATATTAAGAAAGTAGCGGGGGAGTTGTTTTAAAATAAAAAGCCTTGTAATTTTACAAGGCTTATATTTTTAGTTTTGATTTAAAAAATTAACCAATTTTTTAAGATCTTCTTCTTTATCAAATTTTATTTTATTTTCTTTGAAAAATGTAGTTAAAACATCCTTTTTATCAGGAATTTGTTCGATGATTTCTTTCTGATTTTTAGGTTTTTTGATGAATCCTTTTTCTGTTCTGATATAAAAAAGAGGATCAAAACTATGAAAATTTGCAGGTTTGTCCATTGCATAAGAATTTGGTGCAGGAACGAAATCATTAAATTTCATTTTCAATTTTTTATAAAGAGAATATTTACCATTTACAATTTCAAAAAAATAGCCACTTAATTCATCTCCATTATTAAGTTTTACTAATGTTTCCCCAGTATTAATGAATTCAATTTTCTTAAATGGACTATCTGGTGGTAGAGCATATGTTTTATCATCTTTTATAAATTCTACTTCATCTAAATAAATATTATATCTTGCTGGTGCTGTTTCTACGTTTTCAGGGATTACAAATTTAGCTAATGAAAAATTTTTCTCATAATATGGTGTCCCTTGTATCTCATCATAAGATAAATTTCTTTTTGCATTATTTGATGGTACTTGGTACATTGATCTCTCTGCAAATAGCCCCCCATTGTAAGAAAATGCATTGGCTTGTTGTGC
Source organism: Chryseobacterium tagetis (assembly GCF_016735585.2). Taxonomy (GTDB): domain Bacteria; phylum Bacteroidota; class Bacteroidia; order Flavobacteriales; family Weeksellaceae; genus Chryseobacterium; species Chryseobacterium tagetis. The sequence goes on along the minus strand of NZ_JAERSE020000002.1, from coordinate 112,473 downwards.
TGAAAGTGTGACGTATAGTATACTGAAGATTACTGTAATTTTCTTTTTCATAATAATTATAAATTTTCTATAATATTCAAAATTACGAAAATATATGTGATTAATTTCTAGGTATTAATAATGATTAGTTAAATACCTCATTTTTTATATATTTCTCATTTTTTGAACCGTAAATAAAAAATTATTAGGATAATTTATAAATAGAAAATGACAGAAAAAAGTAATTGGCATAGATGCTGAATTCATGAGGTTTATTTTTAATTATAATTCAGGATGTCTCTCAAATTCCTTATCCCTATCAAATAGATAACGATAGGTTGCCAATTTTCTTGTCACCGTTGTATCCAGATTCTCAGCAATCTTTATCATCTTAGGATTAAAATCACCAATCCATTGCATTTCTGTAACCTTAAAATCAGTATGTTTTCTCAAATGCTGAGTTCCTTCCCAGATCATATATCCTTCAATACCTTTTTTTTGCCATTCGGGGATGATTCCAAAAACGATTCCTATCATTTTTTCATTTTTCTTAAACTTTTTCACCCAAAGAAATTTAAGCTTTTCCCAAATTCCGAATTTTCCGTTTAAATATTTAATCCATTGGTTGGTGTCCGGAAGATTCATCCACATCGCAATTGGCTTTTCCTTTTCATATACAAACCAGGAAATATGCTCGTTAATGATAGGTTTCATGGTATTGAACATTTTCAATGTCTTTGTTTCATCCAAACATTTTCCTTCACCATGTGCTGCCCAAGCTTTATTGTAAATCTCAGTAAAATCTTTGGCAAATTTTCCTAGATTAGTTTTTGTCATTGGCCTTGCTGAGATATCAGGATTTTTGCTGTGTTTCGAGTGCATTACAGTGAAAACTCTCGATACTTCTGCAAAAATGGGTCTGGAAAAACAAAGCTGTTCAAAATAGATGTTGAAGCCATAATTTTCAAAAAGCTCTTTGTAATAAGGGAAGTTATAATTCATCCCAAACAGAGGTTCAACATATCCTTCAATGACAAGTCCCCAGAACTTATCACGTTCACCGAAGTTTATCGGTCCATCCATAGCTTCCATTCCTCTCTGTTGAAGCCATTTTTTGCAATGGTCAAAGATAAAATTTGCAGTTTCCTGATCATTAATGCAATCAAAAAATCCAAATCCGCCGGTGGGTTGTTTCTGTTCATAAGTGTCATTAATGAAAACTGCAACTTTGCCTATCGTCTCATTATGTTTATTTTTAAAGAGAAACCTTACACATTCTCCTTTTTTAAAGAATTTATTTTTCTCAGGATTAAAAACATCTTCAATATCGATATTTCGAGGTCTGATATAATTTTGATCATGCTGATAAAGTCTTGCCGGAAATTCTAAAAATTCCTTTTTTTGAGTTTCGTTTTGTACTTCTTGAACAATAATCATAGCTTATAATGAAAGTGTGGGTTAAAAGATAATTTTTTCAGTCGGATTCAAATAAATGGAACCGATTTTATCCGTATTTTTGTGCAAATTAAATAAAAATGGTTGATTTTACTGATAACGACGATGATATTTTCACTGGAAAAGAACATACGCCTATAAGGAAAGATGCTTTTGATAAATCGCCAGAAGAGAAAGTAGAGAAAATTACAAAACTTTTTGGGGAAATCATGGAAACATTAGGGATGGATATGACCGATGATTCATTGAAAGACTCTCCGAAACGTGTGGCAAAGATGTATGTAAATGAAATTTTTGGAGGCCTTCTTCCGGAAAATAAACCGGGAATTTCTACATTTTCAAACAAATATAAATACCGCCAGATGTTGGTGGAAAAAGACATTACCGTATATTCATTCTGTGAACATCACTTTTTGCCGATCATCGGAAGAGCGCACGTTGCTTATATTTCGAACGGAGAAGTGATCGGCCTTTCAAAAATCAACAGAATAGTTGATTATTATGCAAAAAGACCACAGGTTCAGGAAAGACTGACCATGCAGATTGTGGATGCTTTAAAAGAAGCGTTGGGAACAAAAGATGTCGCTTGTATCATCGATGCAAAGCATCTTTGCGTAAATTGTAGAGGAATTAAAGATACGGCAAGTTCTACGATAACAGCAGAATTGAGTGGGATTTTCAGAACCAATCCTATTACAAGGCAGGAATTCTTACATTATGTAGGAAGTCATGCTAAATTGGATTATTAATTAAGGTAATTATGGACTATAAGATTCTTAAAAATATTGTCAACGAAGAGCTGCAAAGGTTCGGAAATATTTCAGAAGAACAATGGTCTGCTAAAATTTCTCCTGAAAAATGGTCAAAAAAAGAAATTTTAGGCCATCTTTGTGATAGTGCTTTATCAAATATCAGAAGATTTGTAATTACTCAGTATAAAGAAAATGAGAATATTGTCTATGATCAGAATTTTTGGGTGAAAGCGCAGAATTATCAGAATGTTCCAACTTCGGATATTATTAATCTTTGGAAATTTTTAAATCTGCAGATTGTAAACGTTGTTGAAAATATTTCTGATGAGGATCTGCAAAGAACCTGTGATATGACGAAGACAGAAACTAAAATATTCACATTGGAATATATCATTAATGATTATATTGAGCACTTACAACATCATTTAAAAGCAATTTAATAATGATAAAATTTAAAAAAGTTTCAGATAAGATTTTTGTAACAACCATTATTTGTTGTTGCTGTAAATGCTGCTGTTAAAAGACGAAACCCTTTTACTCATTAAACTTTAAACTAAATTTATAAATCATTACATCTTTTAATTTAAATCAATGCAACTAAAAATATACAACTCGCTTGCAGGCGAAAAAGAAATATTTAAACCCATTTTAGAAGGAAATGTTGGAATGTATGTTTGTGGACCTACCGTTTACAGCAATGTGCATTTGGGAAATGTAAGAACTTTCCTTTCCTTCGACTTTATTTACAGAAGCTTAATGCATCTTGGGTATAAAGTAAGATACGTAAGAAATATCACAGATGCAGGTCACCTTACCGATGATGGCGATGTAAATAACGATAGATTCGTTAAACAAACCCGTCTTGAAAAGCTGGAACCTATGGAAATCGTACAAAAATACACAGTAGATTTTCATAAAGTATTGGATATTTTCAATTTATTGCCTCCGAATATCGAGCCGACAGCAACTGGTCACATCGTTGAGCAAATTGAATTGACTCAAAAATTAATTGAAAGAGGATTCGCTTATGAAAGCAACGGTTCTGTATATTTTGATGTGTTGGAATACAACAGAAGAGGCTTAAACTACGGTGAACTTTCAAAAAGAAATATTGAAGAGCTTTTCGCGAATACCCGTGACTTAGACGGACAGGGTGAAAAGAAAAATCCACAGGATTTCGCCCTTTGGAAAAAAGCTTCTCCGGCGCACATTATGAGATGGAATTCGCCTTGGGGAGAAGGTTTCCCGGGATGGCATCTTGAATGTACAGCAATGAGCACTAAATATCTGGGAGAGACTTTCGATATTCACGGAGGAGGAATGGATCTGAAATTCCCTCACCACGAATGTGAAATCGCTCAGGGAAAAGCTTGCAATGATACCGCTCCGGTAAATTACTGGATGCATGCAAATATGTTGACAATGAATGCTCAGCGTATGAGTAAATCAACAGGGAATTATATTTTGCCTATGCAATTGGTAACGGGTGAAAATGATTTCTTTGAAAAACCTTTCCATCCGGCGATTGTACGTTTTTGTTTTCTACAGGCTCATTACAGAAGTGTTTTGGATATTTCTAATGATGCGATGCTGGCAAGTGAAAAAGGTTTCGTTAGATTAATGGAAGCTATTAAAGTATTAAACTCAATTGTCCCTAATGACGAAAAACAATCAGGCTTCAGTTTTGAAGAATGGAAAAATAAAGCTTATGATGCTTTAACAGATGATTTCAACTCTCCTGTTCTGATTGCTCACTTATTTGAAGCAGTAAAATATATTTTTGCTTTAAATGATGCTAAAGAAACCATCTCAACTAAGGATTTAGAGGAATTAAAATCTACTTTAAATGCCCTTGTTTTTGATGTCTTAGGATTGCAGGCTATTGAAGAAAATAACAATGAAAAGCTGGATCAGACATTACAGGTGTTAATTGAACTGAGAAATCAGGCAAGAAAATCCAAAAACTTCGAACTTTCAGATCAAATTCGTGATAAACTTCTTGCAGAGGGTATCGAACTGAAAGACGGAAGAGACGGAACAACTTACGTTTTGAATTAGAATTAGAGTTTAACTTTAAATATATCTCTCGCAGATTTTACAGATTACGCAGATTTTTAGACATAATCATCTGCTAAATCCGCAAAATCTGCGAGAGTTTTTTATGTATTACTGCCATTCTGAATAATCTCTTAGTTTGTCATTCTGTAGGAATCTAGATCTATTTTGTAGAGATTTATTATTTAAAATCGTTGCTTAGATTCCTACGGAATGAGAAAGAGAGTAGAATAACTATTAATTAAAAATTTTTCAAATTCAATCTATAAATTATGTAACTTAGTCATACTAAAATGATTAAAGCAAAATTTATATACTATGAAAAAACATTTATTCCCTTTATTTTTACTTTTGATAGGAGCAAATGCTTCAGCACAACAGGATTTTTTCGCTTTGGTAGGAAAAGACACTCCAAATATTGTTTTCAATGATTTCCGTGCTATTGACGGAACAAAAGGTGTTTCCGGTGAAAGTATTTTTACAGAAACGTCTTCACCAAAAGTATTTTCGCAGATAAGAAACGGCTGGGTAACTGAAGATAAAAATGCCTACAATAATTCTCAGACTGCCTCAATTGCGACATTAGCATACGATGCTTTCAGTAATAATCTGGTGTATATGCCTATGTTTTCATCGAATATTTATGTTTTAAATGCGAAAACAAAAGAAATTACACTGGTGGAAAATGATATTGTGAGAGTAACTTCTTGTGATATTAATTCACATATCACGAGAATGGCAACCGGATATGACGGAAATATATATGCCATTAATAACTCAGGAACTCAGTTCTTACAGATCAGCAAGAAAGGAAATCGTTACGTAGTTAATGATCTAGGAATTATTAAAGATGATCTTGATAATGCAAAAAATTCTTTTACAGCTCTTGAAACTGGTTTTGGAGGCGATATGATTGCAGATGCAGAGAATAACTTTTATGTTTTTTCAGCTTCAGGCAATGTTTTCAAAATTTCAACAAAAGAACTAAAGGCTAAATTCGTAGGAAAGATTTCTGGAATTCCTGAAAATTATTCGGTAAATGGTGCTGCAGTGAACTCACAAGGTAAAGTCGTTGTTGCAAGTGCAAAAGGAGCTGCTTTATACGAAGTTGATCTGAAAAATCTGCAGGCCAAGCAACTTGCCGGAGAGCAAAACCTGCATATTTATGACCTTGCAAGTAAATATTTTGCAAACGATAGAATGACTTCTGGCAATGCCTTGGCAAATCTGGATATTTATCCGACTCGTGTAGATGAGCATTACATTACTGTAAATGTAAATGATAAATCGGTAAAAGGAAAGCTTACAATGACTGTTTTTGATTTGTCCGGAAAAAGTATCATGAAGCAGAGTTTATCGGTAAGAGATGGTTCATTAAACCAGCAGGTGTATCTCAAAAATTTAGTGAACGGAGCTTATTTGATCAATATTACTGATGAATCCGGAAAAGCATTATTAAACAAGAAAATTTTAGTTACAGAATAATCTTTAACTTTGTCTAAAACTTAGAAACCTTTTCAAGCATTTTGAGAAGGTTTTTTAATGAATATTTGATATTTATTAAATTTTATTTTTAGAGATTATAACGTATTTTTATAAAAAAATATAAATGAAGCTATACTTTAATGTAGGTTATAGAGCTAAAGTTGGAGAAAAGTTGCAGGTCGTCATTCATGAAGGAGGTACTGCGTCTCAAACTCATTCTATGTTTTATACAGAAAACGATTTGTGGAAATGTGAAGTGGATTACTTTTCAAAATCGGCTTCTTATCAATATCAGTTGGTGGATGGCAAAGGAATTCTTTTGAGAACAGAATTTGTTAAACATCATCTTAATTTTCCGCACAACTATAAAGAATTCATCATTTTTGATGAGTGGAATAACAAAAACTTCCCCGAAAATTACCTGAATAATAAAATTCTTTACAATAAGCTGAATCAGTTTTCTCCGGAGAAAATTACTGTCTTAAAAAAACATACCCATTTATTCAGAATTGAAGCTCCTATTTACAATCCGAACTGGAAAATTGTATTGTTCGGAAGTACTGCTTCTTTAGGAAATTGGGATTATAATAAGGTAATTCATTTATCTCAGACAGACTTTGGAATCTGGGAAGCATCTGTTGAAATTCCTGAAAATGAATATATTCAATTCAAATATTGTATTTACGATATCAATGAAGGAAAAGTGATTGATGTGGAAAATGGTGAAAACAGATTCACAGTTCCTAATCAATCAAAGGAAATTCTGCAGATTGTCTCCAATCATTATTTTAAATTCAAATCATACCAGATGTACCATGCAGCAGGAGTGGCGGTTCCTGTTTTTTCATTAAGAACCAATGATGGTTTTGGAGTGGGAGAATTTTCTGATATGAAAAAACTGGCAGACTGGACGAAAGAAACGAATTTAGGAATCATTCAGATTCTGCCGATTAATGATACAACGGCTAATTATTCATGGACGGACTCTTATCCTTATGCAGCTGTTTCAGTATATGCTTTGCATCCGCAATATATTTCATTAGAAAATCTTGATTTTGAATTACCGAAGGATTTAGTTGAAGAATTTGAAACAGAAAAAGAATCATTAAATTCATTAGAATTAATTGATTACGAAAAAATGATTTCTGCGAAATGGAAATATTTGAAAGCTGTTTTTACTGAAGATAAAGATAAGATTTATAAAGACAGAGGTTTCAAAAAGTTTATAAAAGACAACGAAACCTGGCTTCTTCCATATTCTGCATTTTGTGTATTAAGAGATAAATATAAAACTCCGAATTTCAATGAATGGAAAACCCATAAAAAATATATTGCAGGTAAAATAACTCCTTTCTTTAGTACTAAAAGTAAAGATTATGATGCTGCAATGCTTCATGCTTGGGTACAATATCAGCTCCATAAACAGTTAAAAGATGCAATAGACTATACTCATAGTTTAGGGATTTCTGTAAAAGGAGATCTTCCGATCGGAATTTACCGGTACTCTGTAGAAGCATGGACGGAACCAGATCTTTTCGGAATGGATTTTCAGGCAGGAGCACCGCCGGATCAGTTTACTGCATTGGGACAAAACTGGGAATTCCCTACCTATAATTGGGAAGCCATGAAGGCTGATAACTATACCTGGTGGAAAAACCGATTCAAAGCATTGGAACAGTATTTCGATGCAATGAGGATTGATCATATTTTAGGATTTTTCAGAATCTGGAGAATGCCGGTTTCAGCTACACAGGGTATTTTAGGATATTTTTATCCTGCAGTTCCGGTGATATTGGAAGAATTTAAAGCCTGGAATATTCCTTTTGATTTCAATCGATATTGTAAGCCATTCATCAATGACCAAATTCTTTGGGATTATTTTGGTGAAAATAGCGGAAAGGTACTTGAATTCATCAACAGTAATCAGGACGGAACTTATTCATTTAAAGAAGAATTCGATACCCAGCGAAAATTAGCAAATTTCTTTAAAAAAAATCCGCAGGGTGCAATTGAAGAACAATTACTTGCTCTGTGCGCGAATGTGTTGTTCTTAGAAGAAGAAAGAGACGGACAAAAAGTATATCATCCGAGATTTAATGTATATGGCACAGACTCTTATAAATATTTAAGAGAAGAAGAGAAGCAGCCTATTTATGATCTTTACCACGATTATTTTTTCAGAAGACAAGATCATCTTTGGTATGAACAGGCGATGGAAAAACTTCCGATGATACTGAATGCAACAGAAATGCTTATCTGTGGAGAGGATTTAGGATTGGTTCCTGCCTGTGTTCCTGTAGTAATGGATGAATTAGGGATTATTGCCCTGAAAATTCAACGAATGCCGGCAGAAAATATTCCTTTTTATGATCCGAAAAATGCAAGTTATCTGAATGTTGTTACAGCTTCTTCACATGACAGTTCTACCTTAAGACAATGGTGGAAAGAAGATTCAGCTTTAATTCAGAAATACTTTAATCAACAATTAATTCAATATGGAAAAGCACCTGAAGAATTGGATTCTTATTTAGCTGAAATCATTATGAAACAGCATCTTTATAGTGAGGCTATCATGGCAATTTTCCCTATTCAGGAATTTTTGGCGACAGACCCGGAGCTTACCAATCCAAAAATTGATAATGAAAGAATTAATAATCCGGCAGTATTTCCACATTATTGGCGGTATAGAATGCATCTGAATCTTGAAGAGCTAAAAGAAAAACAACTTTTCAATAGTAAAATCTCAGATTGGGTGAGAGATAGTGGAAGGATGTAAATTTAACAATTGATTATCAGTTGGTTAATAATAAATTAAAAGAAGTTTTATCGTGAGATTTAACTTCTTTTTTGTATTCATATCCAAAAGATAGAATAAAGATATTCTACTATATTATAACCAATTAACAACTATTTGAAATGAAAAAAATATTAATAGGTTTTGCCATGAGTTTTGCGGCTTTGTCGTTTGCTCAGCAATATCCAAATAATGGATGGGGCGATGATGACGGATATTATCAGAATGACGGATATTACAGTGATCAGGATGATCAGAATTATTTCCCTGATGATTATTATTACAACTATCCTCAAGATTATTATCCTCAGGATTATTACCAAAGTAACTATAACGAATACAGGAACAGCATCGTAAGTATCAATTGGAATGTCTTTTTTGCTCAGAACAGATTGTCTCGTTTGCAAATCGATCAGGTGCTGAGACTGAACAATCTATATGTAAGTTTCTCTACGTGGAATAATTTTTACAGATATAATCCGGACAGATGGTATTACGATAGATTCTATGCATTGGAAAGAATTTTGGGTCCTAGAGTTTTTGTGACTTTCCAAAATAACTATTATAGAGGATACAGCCCAGTTATATACTTCCAGAACTATAGAAGAACACATTATGCTGCAATCTGCAGACCGATGCCTAGATACAGAAATGTGAATATTAATATTTACAGAGTAGATAGAGCTAAATTCAGAAGAATGGATAATCCGACCATTAGTATTGTGAGAAGCCAAAGACCTAATAACGGTTTCAGAGGACCTGTAAGAGACGGAAATAACGGTGGAGGATTCCGAAATCAGAATGAAGTCAGAAATAACAATTCGGGTTTCAGAACTGATAATGGAGGAGTGAGAAATAACGGCGGTTTCAGAGGAAACGGTGATGTGAATGGAGGGGTAAGAAATAATAATGGAGGCTTCCGCAGCGAAAGAGCTGATAACAATGGAAACAACGGAGGATTCAGAGGTGGTGATGTGAGAAGAGAAAGTACTCCAAGAAGAGAAAATAACGGGGGAGGTTTTAGAAATGAAGGAGGCTCCAGAAGAAGTGAAAATGCAGCTCCAAGAGAGCAAAATAGAGGAAATGAAAACCGAGGAAACGGTGGTTTCCGAAACGGATTTGCGAAAAATTAAATTTTCATATATTTATATTTAAGTGGTGTGAGGGCAGATTTTAGGATCTGCTCTTTTTTTTATTTTATGATTTGTTATTTAATATTAAAATTTAACATTATTTATGTATTTTTTTAATTTAACTTTCATTTTAACTAATAATCAAAAAGATATAAAATAAATAATTAAATATTTTTAAAGATGAAAAAATTAATTTTAGCGATAGCATTTATCGGAATGGGAAGTTTTGCAATGGCACAACAAACGAATACAACTCCGCAGGAAAGAGAAGCAAAAAGAGCGGAATTTCAACAGAAAAGAGCTCAGAAAGAACAGGAGCATATTGATCAGATGCAGAAAGATCTGAATCTGAACCAGTCTCAGGTAGCACAGATCAAAGCGTTACAGGAGAAAAGAAAAGCTGAAATGAAAGCTGAGTTTGATAAAAACAAAGAAGTAAGACAGGCTAGAATGGAGGAGATGAAAGCTAAAAGAGCACAGATGGATGCAGATATGAAAAAAATCTTAACTCCAACCCAGTATGATAAATGGCAAGCTGACAGACAAGCTAAAATGGAGCAAAGAAGAGTGGCGATGAAAGACAGAGGAATGAAAGGAGGAAAAATGATGAAAAAGCCGATGACTACGGCTGCTCCCGAAGCAAATTAATAGTTTATAATTTTGATTTTTTAATGTTAGAAGGGCGGATGTATTTCCGTCCTTTTTCTATTAATTTTAATTAAAATTTTTGATTTCGGGCTTTTATTCCCTAATTTTGACTATAAATTTATTACGTATGGTTAGCGAGAAAATTGCAAAATTAATTAACGAACAAATAGGTAACGAACAATATGCTGCTCAATATTATCTTTCAATGTCTGCTTGGTTTTCAAGTAAAGATCTTGACGGAATTGCCAATTACTTCAGAGTTCAGAGCAAAGAAGAATTGATGCATGCCGATAAAATGTTTGATTATTTAAATGATGTGGGAGGTGAAATTATTATGGGAGAGATTGCAAAACCCCCTCACGAATTTGAAAATGCTACAGATATTTTTGAAAAAGCATTGGCTCATGAGAAAATCGTAACAAAAAGTATTTTTAATATCGTAAAAAATGCTAACGAAGAAGGAGATTTTGCGACTACTTCATTCTTACAGTGGTTCATCAACGAGCAGGTAGAAGAAGAAGCAAGTGCATCACAGTTGGTGACTAAAATCAAAATGGTATGTGATAATCCTTCTGCATTATATCTTTTTGATCAGGAATTGGCTCAGAGAGTTTTCACTCCGGATCCGACAGCTTAATTGGACTTTAATTTATTAATAATAAGTTTCGGCGGCATCTTCGATGCCGCCGAAACCTTTTTTATAGATGTTAGCTGATTCAGCGAGTTGAATCCTATAAATAAATCAGCTGTGTCTTCAAAACTTTCCTTCCTAAGCTTTCCAGAATTCGTTTATAATTCTCAATCTGTTTATCATTTTTCTCGGTTTCTTCTCCCGTTTTAAAATCTACAATAATATACCCTTCATCACTCTTCAGCATTCGGTCGGGTCGATACATTCTGCTTTCTCCATTTTCAGAAATCATAATATCCTTTTCGTTGATAACGTCCCATTTTTCATCAAAAAATTCAGAATAGGTTCTGATAATTTGTTCTAAGGTATTTTGAATCTCGTCTTTTTCTTCTATTGTAATTTGTCCCTCTAAAACATAACTTTCCAGCACTTTGGTAATGTCTTTTTCGGTATTGATTTTCGATAATAATTCATGAACGAAAAGTCCAATTCTTACTTTCTCATTTCTTACCTGATAATTTTTGGAAGGTGTCGCAATTTTGATTGATGTACTTTTTTCGTTGATATTTTTTAGATTGTTGATGTTTTTAGTTTCAAACTGTGAAGTTTTATCTTTGGTATGCTTTATCAGCATTTCAGGATAGGTTTCATACAAATCAAATTCATCAAGATTTTCGGTGTTTTTAGATTGTAAAAACTCCAGAAGCTCAAGATTATTTGATGTTTTATTAGCCTTTTGAATATAAAAAAATAACTGTTCTACAGGTCGTGTTGTAGCAACATACTGTAAACACAATCGGTCGACTAAATTTTTATAAGCATTCTGTTTGTTGAATTTTTCAATCTCCTCATCATAGACTTCAAGATTTTTACTGAATTGATTGATATTTACTGATTTCAGAGCAGTATTCTCACTCGTTTCAAACCAGTTGGTAAATTCAGCATCACGGTTTTTATTCATCATCGGAATAAAGACAATCGGAAACTCTAAACCTTTTGCTTTATGAATGGTCATGATCTGGATAGCATCGATATTTTCCGAAGCCTGAATGGTATAAGAAGAAGCTTCCTCATCCCAATACTTTAAAAACTCTTTCGTACTTGCACCTGCACTTTGGGTGAAATTAAAAAGCATTTCTAAAAAGTTCAATAGGAAGTCGGTCTCTTTATTTTCAACAGAAAACTCATTGATATAATATTCTACAAAATTATACAGATTGAATCTTGGGAAATTATCCTGTCTGAGCTGTAAAGAATATTTCTTTTGAATGAACTGTGAAATTTCTTCATGGGTTTCAATCTCCAGAATTTCTTTCATTTCCAGTGTGAAATCTGCCATGTGAATTCTTCCCAGTTTATTCAGATGATACATCATCATGATTAAATTAGGCTTGTTCTTTGGATTGGTTTCCCACTTTAAGAATTCAATGACCGCTTTCAGGGTACTGGATAATTCCAGCGTAAGTCCTTTGTCGGAAATCGTTTTAATATTGGTTTCTTCGCCTCTATAATTGACCTTCAGATTTCCTAATTTTTGAGAATAACTGAAAATATCGAAATTTCCCCGACAGAGAATGGTGATGTCAGAAAATTTGAACCCATTATTCAGACTTTCCTGAATGTCTTTCTGCATTCTTGCAGAAGTATCGGTATAGAACTCTTCGTTGGTAAGATTTTCTATTAAGTTCACCTTTACACGACCATCAATTCCGGATTTTGGGTTTTGCTTTCCATCGGTTCCGAAAATATTTTTATGCTCTTCATTCAGCTCTCGGGAATGAAATTCATACAATTCATTATTGAACTGAACAATGTTTTTGGCGCTTCGCCAGTTATCTTTCAAAACTAAAAGTTCCGCTTCTTTAGGAGCGATTTCTTTTTTGTTGATAATATCCAGCATCAATTTACTTTTGCCACCGCGGAAACGGTAAATACTCTGCTTAGGATCACCTACTAAAGTAAATGAAGTATTTTCCGTAGAAACAGAATGATCTCTTAACGGAACAAAATTCTGCCACTGAAGCTCTGAAGTATCCTGAAACTCATCAAAGAAATAATGCTGAAACTGAGAACCTACTTTTTCATAGATGAAAGCAGATGGTTCGTTTCTAAGGTTTTCATTAATAAGAATATTAAATTTTGAAAGCAAAACCAGATCATTTTCCTCCTCAATTTTTTTCAATTCGTCCTGAATGTCTTTGTTTACTTTTAAAGGAAGAAGAGCCGATAAGATTTTCTCTTTTTTCTGGGTTTCAATATATAAAAGAATCAGCTGCATTCTGTTTTCAAGCAGTTGTTCCAGAATTTCTAAGATTTCAGCTTCCTTATTTTTTGATTTTGTGGCAGCTCCTTTTCTGTAATTATTAACAACAGATTCTTCGGCAGTCGTAGGAAAAGGAAAACCGGCTCTTTTCTGATTGTAAAAATCTAAAACTTTAGTGAAAAATCCCCCAATTCCGTTTTTTCCCTGTGCAAAATCTTCAATCTCAATATTTCTTGATTTAAAAAGATCAATGGATTGTGTGGCAAGTTCTGAGGCCTGCTTTTTATTTAAAATAATCTCTTTCCGGAGCGTATTTTTGATGTTTTCATAATTCGTATTGTCGAAATCTTTGTTGCTTTTAAGATGTTCATAATGAATGTCTTTTACAAATTCTTTCGCCGAATCATAAAGGTTTTTATTTAAATTAATTCTCTCGTTATTTTCTAAACTGTAATCTATATAATCCATGAAAGAATTCGAGATAACGTCGTTTTCTCCGATCTGATCAAGCATTTTATCAACGGCTTCTATCAAAAACGGTTCAGCTTCGATCTCAAGGTTGAAATTTTTTGCTAATCCCAATTCATAAGAGAAACTTCTTACCAGTCGCGAATTGAAACGGTCAATCGTTCCGATGTTTAAAGTAGAGTAATTGTGAAGAACATAATCCAGCAATTTTTTTGCTCTCAGATGCAGTTCATCAATCGTAATTTTCAGTCCTTCCTCTTCAAATGCCTTTTGGATGTTTTTTAAATCCCCGTTTTCAGCAAAATTCTCGGCGGTAAAATTTCCCAGCCACGACAAAATTCTTTCCTTCATTTCATTGGCTGCTTTGTTGGTAAAGGTCAACGCTAAAATATTCCTGATCGACTGCTGCTGATTAGGATACCGAAGACAGATCATCAAAAGCCGCTGAACAAGTGCATAAGTTTTCCCTGAACCCGCTGAAGCATTGATAACTGTATAAGAATTTTGCATTTTTTGAATAGAATTGAACCTGCAATTTAGTTAAATATGGCTTAAATTTTAACAAATTTCGGGGGCTATTTTAACAGTTTTGATTTTAAAACTCTAAAAGAATTGCTAAAACCAGTTAACTGTGGTTAAACTTATGGTTTGCATTAAAAATAGCTTTAGCTTTGCTTTATAAAAAACTGTCCGTGAAAATAAAGTTACTTTTTACTTTTTTCGTCTTATTTTTCATCAACATGAATGCCCAAAACTATATTTTCGGTAAAATCAATACTGAAGATGGGGTAGAATTAACTGATGCTACGGTAATCAATATAAGAACTAACGAGACTGTTGTCTCCAATAATGACGGTCATTTCATGATTTCCGGAAGAGTAGGTGATGAACTCCGTTTTGTAAAGGTTGGCTATGAAAGAGTAAGTAAAAAAGTGAGTGAAGATAATCTAAGTTCTTCACTACAGGTTATTTTGATAAAAGCGGCTACCCTAATTGATGAGGTAGAGATCAAAAAAGGAATAACCGGAGATCTGAAGATCGATGCTAAAAATTTAAATCAACAGAAAAAAGTTCAAAAGCTGAAAAATGAACTGGCTCTTTATATATCCCAGAAATCTGATCCGAGGGTTTTGGCGGCGAGACCTGGACAATTTGTTCAGCCTAAAGGAGAAGGCTTTTCTATCGGAAAAGTTAAAAATAAATGGGATGATGTAGACTTGATGAAGTATCTGATTTCTGCGTTGGGAGAACAGTATTTTATAGATTTAAAAATTGAAAAGCCTTTAATCCAGAATTTTATTTACTATGTTTTTGCAGGAGGTTTTGAAAGAAAGAATATTTTAAAATACGGGTATTGCAGTGATGCGGATCTGATGAGGTTTCAACGTGGAGTATTGGTAAGAATATCTTCTTATAGGGCTCCCCAAACTCAAAAGTAAATGATGAAAGCTTTTTTAGGTGTATTATTTTGCTTTATCGGGACTTTTATTTTTGCCCAACAAAAAATTTCCGGACTCGTTTTGGATGAACAGAACCTCAGTCTAAGTAAGGTTTTGGTCATCAATATTTCGAACAATACGAGTGAATATAGTGACGCTTTGGGGAAATTTACCATTGAAGCCAATTTAGGAGATGAAATCAGGTTTGTAAAAGAAGATTTCTATCGATCACAGATTCATGTTTCCGAAGAAAATTTTAAAACTAATCTTACTATTTTTCTTAAACGTTCGGAAATATTGATTCCCGAAGTGAAAATTGAATATAAACCGACAGGAGATATTAAAAAAGACAGCAAATATCTAAATGATTCCAGAAAATTAGCATCTTTAAAATCTTCAATGGAGACTTATATGAAATCTCCAATGACGGAGGCTGTACCAACAAATACAATCCCAAAAAGCTTTGAAGGACATGATTTCAAGGCGGGTCAGGTGGATGTTCTGGGAATGATTGCCGGAGCAATAGGACTGGCCAAGAAAGCAACTAAACCTAAGATTACAACGCCCAATTTCTATGAAACGCAAAACTTTCTTCAAAGAGTTAAAAATGAAGTCGATTTAAATTTTTTGAAAAAATATGGAATGGATGAAGAGCAGATCGATAAATTTCTTGTTCATGCAGAGAAAGTAAAAAAGCTTTCTAAAAGATACAGGAAAGATTTTAAACTGGGAGCTATTTCTTATGAATTGCAGGCTGTCTTTGCAGAATATCAGAAAATAAATAAGTTAAGTGATTAATTAGCCGATAATAATTGCACTTCGGAATAATAATTGATGATTGAGTATCAAATCACAGATACAAAATGAATAAAACTATTATTGCTATTGCAGTTGCTTCACTGGGCTTTATTATCGGCTTAGGACTTTTAGGAAACGCTATCAAAAACCGGAATAAATCTGAAAATACGATTTCTGTAACCGGTTTAGGTACCAAGCAATTTACTTCAGATCTTATTACTTGGTCTGGAAGTTTCTCAAAAAATAATATTGATTTGAAATCGGCTTATGACGAATTGGCTGCAAGTAGAAAAATGATTAATGACTATTTGCTCTCAAAAGGAGTGAAACAGAATGAAATTGTTTTTTCATCTGTTGATATTCAAAAGCAGTTTAGAAATTATACTGATTCTAATGGGAATAATGTTCAGGGAGAATTTTCAGGGTATAATTTAACTCAGACGGTTTCCATCGAAAGTAAGGAAGTCGCTAAAATTGAAAACCTTTCCAGAAATATTACTGAAATTATCAATCGCGGGATTGAATTTACTTCTTCTTCACCTTCTTATTTTTATACCAAGCTTTCTACTGTAAAACAGGAAATGATTGCTTCTGCAACAAAAGATGCTAAAGAACGAGCTGAAAAAATTGCCGAAAACTCAGGAAGCAGTTTGGGGAATCTTAAAAAAGCGACAATGGGAGTAATACAGATTACCGCTCCAAATTCAAATGAAGATTACTCTTATGGCGGAACTTTCAATACGTCTTCTAAAGAAAAAGAAGCGAGTATTACCATAAAGCTGGAATATCAAGTGAACTAAAAAAGCCGGAATTAATTCCGGCTTTTTTTATTTAGTGATAAACGATATCGTAAATTTCTTCTTTAATTTCTTTTATATTCTCGGGAGAATAGTTTGCCAGAAGCCAAAGTTTAAGAGTATTTTTTCCTTCACCATAACTTGGTTGCACATACATCTCATCGATCAGTTTGAAATTATTTTTCTGATAAAATGCATAACGTCTTTTAGCATCGTCTCCTAAATGTTCAGGCTCTATTTCCAAAATAATTCTAGGATAATTTTCAAATAAATAACCGGTAATATAAGAGCCTAATTTCTGACTTCTGAATTCTTCGAATACCTCGAAATGTTCTACGAAAACAAAATGACTGAGCTCCCAGATAATCAGATATCCAATATTTTTTGCTTCATGCATTACAGAAATCACTTTTACATTCGGATGACTGAAAAGCTGGATAAAAGGAATCCAGTCCCTTCTTTCATCTTCCGGAAATGTGGTTGAATAAGATTTATAAATTTCCTGAACTCTGTAATCTTCAGGAGACGTAATTTGTAGAAATTCCATAGTTATAAATCAAAAACATTAGGTCTTCGGGTAATAAAAATATCTTTAATCCAGATGGTAAATGCTAAACCCAGGTAGATGAGAAAGAAAAAACCGGCTGTTGCAAAAGTGGAATAAATGAAAAATATTCTTAATCTTGAAACGGGAATTCCCAGTTTAGCTCCTGTTCTCGTAAGAACACCAAACCATTCTCTTTCCATTTTATGTCGGATGTTGCCCAGCATTTTTATATCTCTTTTAAAATTTTAAAACCAATACCGCAATTTAAGCAATTTTTCTTTTCACAATTGCTTTTGAAGTGATAAATCAGACTTTGACTTTCTAAAGAAGTTGAAGTTTTCATTTTCAGTTTTTCCCAGTTTTTGATCACTGTATTTTTTTCGGGAGGTAAACTTTTATAAAATTTTATAATTTCATCAGATATTTCTTCATGATGGTACTTGTGATAGGTATATTTTATCGGTAATACGGTGTTGAGAATTATCAGATTGATAAAATCTTTGCTCATCATTTTAGGCTGGTTGATAGTTGACTTTTTTCCGAAATTGAATTTATCATCCCAATATTCTGAAGCTTTTATCTTGTTAAAAATTTCGTACAGTTCTTCGCTACTTTGTGCCAAGATCATTTTTGAAAAAAGATTCTGATGCTGAAAATAAAGATCTGCCAGCTGAGAAAGCCGGATGGTAGGAAAGTTCGGAGGTCTTAATCTTAGAAATTTAGGATGAATTGTAATCGCAGGAAGTTGAAATTTTGCAGTGAGAAAATCAAATTCGCGTTTCCATAGATGCATTTGGGTATCAATCGGTTTTTCAAGCCAGCCTGAAATCCCGAAAAATAAAGCTTCAAGCTGGATCTTATTTTGTCTGATTTTATTGATAATGGAAAAATCTATGCTCTCCGCAATCTGTTTAAAAATGAATGCATTTACTTTTAGTCCGAAAGAATAGGCGAGATGATGGAAAAGTACGGCCTCGAAATTATTTTTTGATTTTTCAAGATCCTGTTCAATGGAGATAGATTTTTCCTGAAGCTTTTTTAAAACATTTTCTTCATGAAAGAAAAGGGGAATTTTATTAGGAGTAAAAAGATGTTTACAAGAAATAAACTTATTTCCATTAGTGAATTCTTTGTACTTATTAATATTGCGCTCATCAATATAATTTATAAGCTCTAAAGTGGGAATATCTTTATCCGTAAATTCTTCAATTTCAATGTCATGCTGAAAAACAACATGAAGAATGATATTCTGATAATTAGGATCATGAGAATGCTGGTGAAAAATCCAATCAGAAGATTTCACATGGAGTTCAATGTTTCCGATAAGAATTACATTTTTAGCTTTAATGGTTGCCATGAGAAAGTCGGGTCCGGAATCGGTATTCCATCTTCCGAAATTCAGAATTTCAACAGGGTTTCCATGGGTATCTTTAAAATCAAAATTGTTGAAAACCTTAAAATTCCAAAGATATTGGAGAAGCTTTTCGTTCATAATTTGTGTTTGTGCACTGCTAATTTATGAATTTAATACATTCATTAGTAATGAAATAAAAAAAACTGTTCAGAATTACTCTGAACAGTTTTGATTTCTATATGTAAACCGAATTTTACTGAGAGACTGATTCTTCAGTGGTCAGCTTAAAGTTTTCAATAGTCGTTTTGTACATTTCTTCGTAAATAGGAAGGATGTTTTTTAAATCAAATTTTACTGCCTGCTCTTTTGCATTAAGCTTCATTTTTGCTAAAAGTTCATCGTTGCTTAATAATTTGATACAGTAATTACTCATCGCTTCTACATTTCCTATTTCGGCTAAGAATCCGGTTTCTCCCTGAATGTTCACCTCCGGAATTCCTCCTGCATTTGAACTGATCACCGGAGTATAAGCAGCCATTGCTTCCAATGCGGCCAAACCAAAACTTTCCTGCTCAGAAGGCAATAAAAAGACATCGGAAAGCTGAAGAATTCTATAGAGATCATTGACTTTTCCTAAAAGACGGATTTTTGAAATCAGCTCTGGATTTTCTTCTAAAAACTGATTGATTTTCTCCATATCCGGACCTTCTCCAATGATAATCAATTTAGATTTTACCTTTTTCTCAACATTTTTAAAAATTTGCAAAACTTCTTCAACACGTTTTACCGGTCTTAGATTGGAAACGTGAATTAAAATCTTCTCATCAGGATTCGCAAATTGTGTTCTCTGGCATTCATTGCATTCGTCAAATTCGGAATTATCGATGAAGTTGGTAATCACCTGAATTTCCTTTTTAATATTGAAAAACTGCAGCGTATCTTTTTTTAAACTTTCTGAAACTGAAGTGATGGCGTCAGATTTATTGATTGAAAATTCTACCGCATGTTTATAGCTAGGATGTTGTCCTACTAAAGTAATATCAGTTCCGTGAAGTGTGGTTACCAAAGGAATATCATTATTATCTTCACGAAGCATCTGTTTTGCCGTAAAAGCTGCATACGCGTAAGGAATTGCATAATGAGCATGAAGGAGATCTAATTTATATAAATTAACAACACGATAGATCATCGAACTTAATGCAATATCATAAGGTTGATATTGAAAAAGGGGATAGGTCTGAACATTTACTTTGTGAAAGAAAATATTCGGATTGGTAATATCTAATCTTGCAGGCAGCGCCGAACTGATAAAGTGTACTTCATAGCCTTTGTTGGCAAGTGACATTCCGAGTTCTGTTGCTACAATTCCGCTTCCTCCGTAGGTTGGATAGCAAAGTATACCTATTTTCATTTTATAGTTTGTTTGGTAGGGACTAATTATTTGATTTTGCTTTCAGGTCGATTCCCATTCCTGGTTTCAGTTTATCATTGACTAAAACAGGAAGTCTGCCTGAAATTTTTGTTTTTCCGTTAAGTGCGTTTGCAGTTGCTGTCATAGAATCATCATTGTTTTCATAAGAGATCAATACCGTTGAAATTTTTGAAATATCAATGTCTTTCAAGGCATAAGCGCTTCCGAAAACATTCAGGATTACATTTTGTTTTTTAGCTAAATCTTCTATGATCTTTTTGGATTCTGCTGAGATCTTATAAGGCTTATAAGCCGTAGAATTATCTTTGTGAAGACCCACAATTACCGTAGCATTAGCCGGAATTGTACTGATTTCGTTTGACTTTTTAATAGTAATATTTGATCCTAATTGGTTGGCGAAAGTCTGATACGGAGCTTCTTCCAATGGAACGTAATAAATTTGTTTTCCGGTTAACGGAAGGAGTTTTTTATCATCCTTTAATAAAGTCAATGCATTTGAATACAGATTCTGAACTAACGTTTGATGCGTATCATTATTTAAGTCAAAATTGATGTTTTCAGGATCTTTAGGGGAATATTGATACAATCCTAAGAAATATTTTGTCAAAAGGATTTTCTTTACACTTTCTTCTACTCTTGATTGTGGTATTTCTCCGTTGTCAATCGCTTTCTGAATCAGTTTTTTTCCTTCTGCAACACCCTGCGAGAAAAGCATGATGTCATTTCCTGCTTTAAAAGCCATTGCATCAAGTTCTCCCGGATTGTATTTATTGGCTACAGCTCCCATGTTCAGAGCATCTGTAATGATCAATCCTTTGTAACCTAACTTCTCTTTAAGTAATCCTGTAATGATATTCTTTGATACGGAAGCAGGAATTCCTTTTCCTGATTCCAGGCTTGGAACATATAAGTGAGCAACCATTACGCCACCAATTCCTTTATTCATTAAAGCTTTGAAAGGAGCAAGCTCAATCGTATTAAGTCTCTCTAAATTATGTGAAACAACCGGAAGGTCAAGATGTGAATCTGTATTGGTATCTCCATGTCCGGGAAAATGTTTGATCGCAGCAAGGATATTGTTATCCTGAAGTCCGTTTGAGTAAGCCAAAGCAGAACTGATTACATTCTGAACTTCAGAACCAAAGCTTCTGTTGCCGATAATTGGGTTGTTTGGATTGGTATTGACGTCTACAACCGGTGCGAAATCCCAGTTAATTCCCATTCTCTTACAATCTTCCGCAATTTTTGAAGACATCTGATAAATCAGGTTTTTGTCCTGAATAGCTCCTAAGGTCATTGCCCAAGGAAATTTGTGTGCCGCTGCGATTCTTTGATATACTCCCCATTCTGCATCCATTCCGATCATTAAAGGGACTTTAGATTTTTGCTGAAACTCATTAACAAGGTTTATTTCTTTCGCTGCATCATCCTGCATCAGAATTAAACCTCCGATTTTATCGTTTATGACAATATTTCTTACCTGATTGATGTGACTGTCATCCTTATTGGTATATAATGCGACAATAAAAAGTTGTCCCAGCTTTTCATCTTGTGAAAGACTATTGTAAGTTTTATTTACCCATTGTTGTGCTTTATCCAAATAGGCCTTTGAAGTGTTTTTAGGCTGGTATTGAGCATTTGCCATACTGCCTATAAACAGAAATATGATGAGTAAATTAAATACTGATTTGTTCATAATTTTTGAATAAGAACAAAAATACGATTAAAAAAATCACAGTAAAGAATGTTTTTGAGTTTTTTGGTATATGTTTTGAATACGTTTTATAAATAAATAACTAAACTTTTATAAAATGAAAAAATTCTTTCCGCTTTTAATGTTAGCTTTTGTAAGCTTATTCATATTCAGCTGTGATAATAATGATAACAATACTCCATATCAGGATAACGATACGTATCCTATAATGAGAGATGCTACAGGAACGTTTTCTTCTTCTGGTAGTAACCCTTTTACACTTATTATGGATATTAATATCCAAAGTTCAGATGTGGTTTTAGTATATAGAAAAGTAGGGAACTACTGGCAAAGTGTACCTAAGACCTATTATTTAGATGATGTACAAAATTTGCCTACAGGAAGAGAACTAGATTATAATTTTCAATTTAATACAAGTGAGGTAAGGATTAGTACAGCTGCTAACTTTAATCAGTCTACTCAAATGACATCTGCAGAAACAAATCAGTATTTAACTAATCAGACATTCAGAGTTGTACTTGTTCCTGCCAGTCCGGCAAAAGGAACTGCAGCTACAGTAGATTACAGCGATTATAATGCAGTTGTAAAATATTACAACCTTGATGAATCTAAAGTGATTAAAACGAAAGTTAATTAATCATTTCAGTCAAAGAAATATCTTTTCAGTTTTTTTATAAATAATTAAAAAAGAAAGCTCCGGGAGAAATCCTGGAGCTTTTGATTTTACTAGTTATCATTATCATCAAGCAGATGACCAAAATAATCTTTCTTTGTTTTTAAGTATCCTTTACTTATTTCATTAGCCGGAATTTGTAAAGGGATTCTTGAATTGAGGTGTATGTTACTTTCTGTAACGTATTTTACTTTCTCAGGATTGTTGGTAAGAAGATTAATATCTTTTATATCCAAAAGGTTTAATATTTCTATGGCAACCCCAAAGTTTCTGTCGTCTGCAGGAAGGCCTAGTTTTAGGTTGGCTTCCACGGTGTCAAAACCTTTTTCCTGAAGAGAATATGCTTTTAGCTTATTGATGATGCCAATATTTCTTCCTTCTTGTCTAAGGTAAATGATGATTCCACCGTTTTCGTGAATATATTTCATAGCAGCATCTAATTGCTGACCACATTCACATTTTTTTGAATGGAAAACTTCTCCGGTTATACATTCTGAATGAAAACGTACATTAACTGGTTTGGAAAAATCTGTATTTTCCGCTATAATTGCCATATGTGGCATCCAGTCATTTTCGTTTTCTGAGAATGCAATCATTCGGAAAGTACCATGTTCTGTGGGAACGTTGGCTTCCGCCTGAATTTTAATCATTAATAATTCTCATTTTAATTTCCTCTTAAAGAGTCTTCTATTACCGAGATATTCGTTTTAAGTCTTACCAAGTATCTATTCAGAACTTCGTCATCGTCTTTACCAAGGCTGGATCTTAATTTCTGAATTTTTTTATAGGATCTCTCGAAGCTTTTGACAGCTCTGTTTTTTCCGGCTATATTATTGGATTCGATAGCGTATAAATAATTTTGAAGGCTGTATTTTAAGCTTGTCACTTCTTCATTTATACTATTACTCTTGAATGTAGGAAAGGTTGAAATTAAATTCGATATTTCTGAGGCATTTACATTTTTCTTTATATTGATCTCAAACGATTTTCCTGATCCTGTATTGTTGTCAGAACCTTTGGATTCGCTATAGAAATTACTTGTCAACGGGGAAAGATTAAGCTTTTCCGTTGCACAAGAAGAAATCGTTGTGATCAATATTCCAAAAAAAAGTAATTTTTTCATTTTTGCCCCTTTTGATAAAGGATTGGGTTAAGACTTTCATCGTTGTACATTTTCATTTGTTTGTACACTTTCATCTTAACGTTACCGTTCTCAATATCAGTAAGCAACTGATTGATAGAAGTCGATAAATCCTCTTTTTGCATAAGAAGAACGTTTAATTTTTCTTGACAATTTAAACGATGCTCCTCAGAGGCAGATTCTCTATTAGCTTCTAACGACATGTGATAAATCTTTAATGCAAGTATCGATAATCTGTCTACTGCCCAAGCGGGAGTTTCCGTATTGATTTTTGCATCAGATTCAGGAATTATACTTTCATATTTTTTTAAAAACCAACTGTCAATAAATTCCACCAAATCAGTTCTTTTCTGATTGGATTGGTCTATAGTTCTCTTCAGCTGAAGAGCTTCAGTCGGATTAATATTTTCATCTCTAATTATATCTTCCAAATGCCATTGAACGGTATCAATCCAGTTTTTTGCATACAAAATCCGTTCCAAACTGTCTTTTTCGTATGGATTATTGATTAGAGTGTTGACATTATCATGTACGTGGTAGTCTTCAATAGATTGATTGAAGATATTCCATGCGATTTCTGTAAAATTCATTTAAAAATGAGTTAGAATTTTAGTTGCTAGAAGTCGTATTATCGTTTGAAGTATTGGTTTTGTTTTCAGAACCAGGTTTGTCTTCTTCTTTTACGGCATCTTTAAATTCTTTAATACCAGAACCAACTCCTCTCATTAATTCAGGGATTTTTTTACCTCCGAAAAGTAGTACAAGCAATATTGCTACGATTAGGATATGTTGCCAAGATAAGGCTAATATTGTTAATGTGTTCATTTCTAAAATTTTTACAAAGTTAAACTTTTTTAGTAAGAAACCCAACCTAATGGATCAACTGGCGTGCTGCCGTTCCATACCTGGAAATCAAGAGTATACGTGCCGTCAAAATCCTGGGCTACTGTACCTACCGGAGTACCCGCAGAAACCTGTTGGTTTTTAGATACAGAGTTGCTACTCAGGTTAGAATAAAGGGTGAAATAATCACCGTGCTTTATAATTACTGTTTTTGTTCCGTCCGAAGCCTGCAGTATAGAAGAAACGGTTCCCGGGAATACACATCTTGCAACGGCACCTTTCGATACGGATATTTTAATTCCGTTATTTTCTTCCATAATGTTTTTGAACACAGGGTGTGGCTGTCTTCCGAATCTGTGAGTAATGGTTCCTGCAATTGGCATTGACATTTTTCCTTTATTCGATGCGAAATTATTTCCGGCAACGGTAGAAACTCCAAAGTTTGTCATCGCTTTTGATTCTGCAGCTTTTTTATCAGCTTCTTTTTTTCTCGCTAATTCATCTTCGGCAGCTCTTGCTGCATTTAATTTGTCAGTTGCTTCTTTGGCTTTTAATGCTGCTTCATCAGATGCTTTTTTAGCTGCAACCTTTCTGGCTTCATCTCTGCTGTTAGATTCTGCTTTTGCAGCTTCTTCAGTACGTTTTCTTTCTTCTTCTGCACGTTTAGCTGCTAGTTCTGATGCTTTTTTAGCTTCCGCTTCTGCCAGTTTTCTTTCTCTTTCTAGTGCTTCTGCTTTTGCTTTTGCCTCTGCTTCAATTCTTGCTTTTTCTCTATCAGCAGCAATCTTTGCCAAACGGATTTTTTCAGCTTCGGCTTTTTTTCTGGCTTCTTCTTCTACTTTTGCTATTCTTATTTCTTCTGCAATAATCGCTCTGATTTGGCCTTCTAAAGCTTTGGATTGAACTTGTTTTTGTTTTAACTCTGCAGTAATTTTAGCTTCATTCTTTTTGAATTCTGCAACCAGTTGTTCCTTTTGTACACGTTCTGCATTAATGGTGGTCAAATCTTTTTTCTGTGTCGTCAAAAGGTTTTCTTTTTCATCTGCAGATTTCTTTTTCTGGGCAATAGACTTTTGTATTTGTGTGGCAGCGGTCGTTATTTCAGCTGCTTTTTTATCCTGATAATCTGAATATTGTTTCAGGTATTGTACTCTTCTAAGGGCTTCACCCAAGTTTTTTGAAGAAAGGATAAAGGTTACTTTGTTCTGTACCCCTTTATTTTTATATGCGTTTACTAAAACTTCAGCGTAGTTCTTTCTTAAGATGGCAAGTTCCCTGTTTTGACGATTGATCTCTAATTGACGTAAGTAGATCTCATCTTCAATGAATCTCTTTTCTTTTTGAGTGTTATTGTAAACTTTTTCTCTTAAAACTAATTTTTTATTGACATTAGTGAGATAAGCAATGGAAAGCTTTGATTCGCTTCTTGTTTTTGCTAAATCGGTATTTATCTGTGCAATTTGTTTTTTAAGTTCGGCGTTCTGTTTTTGTAGCTGTTCTTTTTTTTGCCCATCTTGTCCGTAGTGCAATCCAAACAACAAAATACCTATTAAAAAGCTAAATTTTTTAATCATTTAATCTCAATTTTCTTATAATTAGATGGTACAGAATAGCGTGTATCCATCCTCGAAAAATCAAATTTCGTATTTTCCAGTAAAATTTGACTGTTTTTTGATCCTTTTATAATTATTTTAACATTTTTTGGAAGGCGAATTTCATTCTGATAAGTTTCCCAGCCATCATACAAAATTTCCATAGAATCGTCGGAGTTTGCATCCTGCAGTTTAGTATGGATAAGATCGTAATCTGGAGAATATTGAAGGACAATTTTATATTCTCTGGTCGTTTCTCCTGTTTGTATTTTTATATTGGAAATTGAGGCGAGTTGATACCCCTCCATATTTTGAGTAAGCCGTGAATTTCGACCTTTAATGGTAAAAAAAGTTCTTCCTATCAACAGGTTTTCTAAATTTTTATAGTCTATGAAATTTACATTCAGTAAATTATTAAGATAATCGAAATCAGAATCAATATAATTTTTATTGTATTTATCCATTGCTTTTATTCCTTCCGGAGTAATAAGCGCACGAGCGGCATTGATGAATAAGAAATTGATTGATGCAAATATTTTTTTATCTGTTTCTATATAAATAGTAGCATCTAAAGGACTTACTTTGATATTGTCAGCGGTAATTTTACTGCTTATTTTTAGAGATTCAAATTGAGGGTGAATATAAACTTTTTCATAAAAAGCGAGAGGATCGTGTATGTTTTCACCAACATCAACAGGTTTGTCATCTTTAGGTTTTTCGACTTGAATACTGTCTTTTTCTCCCGCATTTTGTTCAACGGTTTTTCTGGTCTTACAGGAAAATAAAACCAGAATAAAAAGTACTGAGGCGATCCATTTGTTCATATTCAAATTTAAATAAATGCTTTGCAATATTAACGCCAAACCACACAAAACATTTTGTGTGGTTTGGCTATTCTATTAAATCAGAAGGATTATTTAGATAAAAAATCCAATACTGAATAGTCTCCTAATGAAATTTCTCTCGCTACACCGAAATACTGAGCCGAATTTCCAATCATTGAATTGGACAAGTTACCATGATTGATTTTGGTATTTTCCTGGATCAATGAGTTTTCAATATTAGAGTTCACTATTACGGTATTGTTTCCTAAAGAAACTCCGGGACCGATTTTAGAGTTTGAAATTTTTACATTTTCACCAATAAAGCACGGCTGAATAATCAAAGAATTCTCTATTTGGGCAGAAGCCGGAAAGTGAGACATCTCTTCTTTTTCGTATTCTAAAATTTTGCTATTGGTTTCTACGGTAGCATTTTTGTTTCCGCAATCCATCCAGTCATTTACTTTTCCTAGTGTAAACTTTGCCCCTTTAGCTCTAAGATTTTCCAATGCCGTTGTTAATTGATATTCGCCACCGTTTTTAATATCATTTTCCATGATATAGTTGATTTCGTCCATCAGTTTTTCAGCGCTGTTGAAGTAATAAATTCCAATAATTGCCAAGTCTGAAACGAAAGTTGTCGGTTTTTCTACAAAATCTGTAATAAATCCGTAGTTATCCAATTTTACGACTCCAAAAGCTGAAGGATCTTCTACGCTTTTTACCCAGATTACACCGTCTGAGTTTTTATCTAAAACAAAATCTGCACGGAATAAAGTATCTGCAAAAGCAATCACAACATCACCACTCATCGATTGCTCTGCACATTTGATTGCATGAGCTGTCCCAAGAGGATCGTTCTGATAGTAAATGCTTCCTTTTGCACCTAGTTTTTCAGCTATATGAATCAAAGATTTTTCAATCTCCGGACCAAAATCTCCTATAATAAATGCTACTTCTTCAATTTTTTCGCCGGCAACTTTAGCAATATCCTCTACCAATCTTTGTACAATCGGTTTTCCTGCAATAGGGATAAGAGGTTTTGGAACAGTTAATGTATGTGGACGCAATCTGGAACCACGTCCAGCCATCGGAACAATAATTTTCATAAACTATATAAATATGTTTTTTTAGTTAGTTTTTAATAATAAGGTTAAAGATAGGAATTAATATCAATGATGAAGTATGATTTATATCTTTTTAAATATTTGTTTAAAATTGAAAAAGATCAAATTTATCTTTTGATTCTTGATAACAACATATCTTTTTCGGAGTAAATTAAAGCTCCTGCATAAACTAAGAATAATAAATTTCCGACCCATATATTATAATCGAAAAATTCTACGATTACGTAGCTAAAAACAGCTAAAAGTAAAATGAAAAAAGAAATTTTCTTCATTCTATAAGGAATAGGGTAGTATTTCTGACCTAACCAATATGAAAGGATCATCATCGAAAAATAGGCAGCTAAAGTTACCCAAGCGGACACCATGAAACCATAAGTCTTTAAAAGAGTTAAGTTTAAAACAATCGTGATAATGGCTCCTGTCCAGGAAATATAGGTGCCGACTCTTGTTCTGTCGGTTACTTTATACCATGTGGAAAGATTGTAATAAATTCCGAAGAATAAATTTGCAATAACAATAATTGGAATGATGTTAATCGCAATCCAGTAAGAACTGTTTGGAACCAATAATAGCTTTATCCAAGAAACATTAGCAATAATGCCCAATGCTACTATTGATGCGAAGAATGAAAAATATTCCGTTACTTTTGCATATGTTTTTTTAGCGTTTTCATTATTCATTTGTTTAAAGAAAAAAGGCTCAATTCCCATTCTGTAAGCGGTTACAAAAAGGGTCATCAGAACGGCCATTTTATAACATCCACCATAAGCACCAGCGTCAGAATCTTCAATTAAAAACCGTTGAATGAATTTATCAAAATTTTCATTGACCATAAATGCCAAACCAGCAATCATAATGGGCCAGGAATATTTGATCATTTGAAGAAAAAGATCTTTTGAAAACTGGAGTTTTACTTTTAAAATAACGGGAACAACCAATAAAACACCGACAAAACTTGCAGCCAAATTACTGTAGAAAGGATACGAAACCTTTTCTTTCATCCCTAATTTCAGAGAAAGCTCCTGAGGAATATAAAGAAATAGAGCAATCGCAAAAGCACTTTGGAAAACGGCCTGTATAACTCTTACTGCCGTATATTTTACAGGTCTGTTATGGAATCTGAACCACGCCAAAGGAATCACCAGAATATTATCAAAGAAAGCAATCCATGCGAACCAGCGGATAAATTCCGGAGTATTTGAATAATCAAAAAGATCGGCAATGGGTTGGTTAAATAATAAGACTAAGATTAAGAAAACAGTTGATAACCCTGTCAAAAACCAAAAAGAAGTATTGAAGACTTTTTGTTCATTTTCTTTATCTGATGAAAATCTAAAATAGGCTGTTTCAAAACCGAAAGAAAGAACGATGTTAACGAATGATATCAGTGCATATAGGTTGGTAAAGATGGCAAACGCACTGTTATCAATATTTTTAATAAATAAATAATTAAGTAAAACGACAATTATCCTCGGCATTATCGCCCCAATTCCATATATAATAGTCTCGTTGAGAAGTTTTTTCAAGATGTGAAATTTTATGCAAATGTAAATATTTAGAAATTGATTTTTAACCAGTGATATTAAAATTCATTCATAAATCTTAATTTTGCTTAAAATGAAAATCCACCGGAATCTCGGAAATAGAATCTGGTATAAAAATCTAAAAAAGTAAATGAAGACCTTAATCAAAAATGTAAAAATCGTCAACGAAGGCAAAATTGTTGAAGGTGATATTTTAATTGAAAATGATTTAATTTCCAAAATAGATTCCCAAATTTCTGAAGGAGCAGATCAAGTCATTGATGCCTCAGGAAAATATCTTTTGCCGGGAGTTATTGATGATCAGGTGCATTTTCGTGAGCCGGGTTTGACGCATAAAGGGGATATTGAAAGTGAATCAAGAGCTGCAATTGCAGGAGGAACAACTAGTTTTATTGAGCAGCCAAATACAGTTCCGAATGCAGTAACTCAGGAATTATTGGCCGATAAATATGAAATTGCTTCTCAAAAATCATTCGCCAATTACGGGTTTATGATGGGAGGAACCAATGATAATTTGGAAGAAGTCTTAAAAACAAATCCGAGAAATGTTCCGGGAATCAAATTATTTCTAGGTTCTTCTACAGGAAATATGTTGGTTGACAATCCCGAAACATTGGAAAATATTTTTAGCAATACCAAGATGCTGATTGCGGTTCACTGTGAAGATGAAGCTACAATCAGAGCCAATACTCAAAAATATCTGGATGAATATGGAGAAGATATTCCTGTGAAATTTCATCATCTGATCAGAAGTGAGGAAGCATGTTATAAATCTTCTTCAAAAGCGATTGAACTGGCGAAAAAAACTGGAGCAAGACTTCACGTTTTTCATTTATCAACGGCCATTGAGACTGAACTTTTCAGAAATGATATTCCTTTAAAAGATAAAAAAATAACAGCAGAAGTTTGTGTTCACCATTTGACATTCACAAATGAAGATTATGAAACGAGAGGAGGATTAATTAAATGGAATCCTGCTGTAAAAACTCAGAAAGATAAAGACGGACTTTGGGAAGCGTTGCTTGATGACAGAATTGATGTAATTGCAACCGACCACGCTCCCCATACTTGGGAAGAAAAACAGAATGTGTATACAAAATGCCCTTCAGGAGCGCCATTGGTACAACATTCTTTGGTCGTAATGTTGGAAAATTACAGAAACGGGAAAATTTCTTTGGAAAGAATCGTTGAAAAAATGGCTCATAATCCTGCGATTTTATTCAGAATTGAAAAGAGAGGATTCATCAGAGAAGGCTATAA
Source organism: Chryseobacterium tagetis (assembly GCF_016735585.2). Lineage (GTDB taxonomy): Bacteria > Bacteroidota > Bacteroidia > Flavobacteriales > Weeksellaceae > Chryseobacterium > Chryseobacterium tagetis. The sequence goes on along the minus strand of NZ_JAERSE020000002.1, from coordinate 81,728 downwards.
AGCCGATTTGGTTTTGGTAGATTTAAATGAAGACTGGACGGTAGAAAAAGAAAATGTTCTTTACAAATGTGGTTGGAGCCCACTGGAAGGAATGAATTTCCATTCTAAAGTGACGCATACTTTTGTTAACGGAAATCTGGTTTTTGAAAACGGTAACATTAATGAAGAAAAATTCGGAGAGCGCTTGCTTTTTGAAGTGAAAGAATAATATTAATAGAAGCGGGCTTTAGCCCGCTTTTTTATTTTGAAATCTTTAGTCTAAATTTAAATCCCGCAGATTGAGCAAATTTTGCGGATAACTACATTAAAAAAATCTGCATTATCTGCTCAATCTGCGAGAGAAAATTATCTAACAGTTAATTAAGCAATGACAATGCTTTCAATACCTTTTTCCAATGCTGTATCCTGAAGATGCGGCAATCCTAGACCTTCCGCACGGAAAACACTTATATCAGTAATTCCGATAAAGCCAAGGACGCTTTTCAGATACGGAACCACGAAATCATAAGACTGATAATCGCCTTCAGAAAATACAGAACCACTGGCAACAGCGATATACGCTTTTTTGTTTTTTACTAACCCTTCAAAACCGTTTTCAGAATATTGGAATGTCATTCCGCCGCGGGCAATGTGGTCGATATAGGCTTTCAAAGTTGAAGGAATTCCAAAATTGTAAATAGGAACAGAGATTACGATAATATCGGAAGCGTGAAGTTGTTCAATTGCTTCATCGGATCGTTTTACGGCCTCATTTTGTGCCGGAGTTCTGTTTTCTGCTGGAATAAACCATGAATCAACCTGTTCTTCTCCCAAATGCGGAAACGGATTTTTCAGTAAATCCAATGTGGTAATGGCATGTTCCGGATAGGCTGCCTGTAGCTTTTCTTCTATAGCAGTTCCTAATGTTCTGCTTGCTGATCCATTTGTTCTTGGACTTGAAATAATGTGAAGTATGTTTTTCATTTTTTTTGATTAAAATTTCTTTAGCAAAATTATGTATATTTGCTTTTGAAAAGTTAGTAGTGAACAAAAGGTTAGTAGTAACTTTTTGGTTAGTTATTTAAAAATGAATGTTATGGAAAATCCAATCAATACTTCCGTTGAAATTCAAGATGCTCCTTGCAGAGCCAATTGCAGTGAAAATCTTTCTGCTGTAGAAGATGCAATTTATGTAATCGGAGGAAAGTGGAAGCTGAAGATCATTATTGTTTTACAGGAACTGGGAAATGTCCGTTTTAATGAATTACAGAGAATGATTTCAGGAATTTCGGCAAAGGTTTTATCAAACGAGTTGAAAGACTTAGAGCTGAATGGCTTTGTAAAAAGAGTTGTGCATGCGGAACAGACACCTGTTGTGGTAGAATATATTTCTACAGATTACAGCCGTACTTTAAAAACAGTGATTATGTCACTTTCTGAATGGGGAAGAAAGCATAAGAGTAATATCAGAGAAGATGTTTTTGAAAATACTTCGGTCAGATAAAATAGAGTGACGTTTAAAGGGATTTTAATTTAAACTCTCGCAGATTTAGCAGATGATGCAGATTTTTTAATATAATTATCTGCTCAATCAACGGGAGAAATATTTTAATTAAAAGACTGCCGGAATTCCAAAGGCGACATATTCGTTTTCTTTTTAAACAGCGTACTGAACGATTGTGAATGCTCAAAACCGAGTTCATAAGCAATTTCACTCACCGATAATTCTGTTGTTGAAAGTTTTTCTTTTGCCTTGCTGATCAGCTTTTCATGAATGTGTTGCTGGGTATTTTGTCCGGTGTGAACACGTAACAAATCACTTAAGTAATTAGGCGAAAGGTTCATTGCTTCGGCAATCTGATGAACAGTTAGAAGACCTTTTTCAGAAGATTCTTTATCAAAATACTCATTAAGATAAGTTTCAAATTTTGTCAGCAGCTGATGGTTTCCACTTTTTCGGGTGATGAACTGTCTCTCGTAAAAACGTTTGGAATAATTCAGTAGCAACTCAATTTGCGACAAAATAATTTCTTGGGTGTGATGATCGATATGTTGACATTCTTTGTCAATTTTATACATGATTTCAAGCAGATCATTTTCTTCATCTTCAGATAAATGCAACGCTTCATTCACGGCATAAGAGAAAAATCCGTAAGAAGAAATCGTTTTAGCTAAAGTATGTTTCAGCAGAAAATCTTCATGAAAAATCAAAAGATACCCCGTGTTTTCACATTCCATTGTTTTTAGATCCAGATACTGAACCTGACTGGGAGCGGTAAAGCTTAGGACTCCTTTATCGTAATCGTAATGCTGCTGACCGTATTTTATTTTTCCTTTGGCATTCCGTTTCAGGGCAACACAATAATACCTGCTTACAAACCCTTTCCAGATATCATCTTCAATAAAAATACTTTCAGAAAGATTGATGACACTTACCATCGGATGCTTTGGCTCGGGAAGAGAAAGCAGTTTATGAAATGCTGAAATAGATTGTATAGTGTTCATTACTGTAAATTTTGAAGGAGAATTTTTAAGCAGTTTTTATAGAAACCTCATAGATTTTCAAAATCTATGAGGTTTTGATCTTAAATAGTTAAAGTTACGGATTAATAATCCAATAATCCCATACTGAATTCATCATAAGGAGCGCCTGTATCTGTTCCCAAAGGTACGATACTCTCCAATTTCTGAAGTTCTGCTTCGGTTAATTCGATTTTTGAAGCATCAATATTTTGTTCCAGATATTTTCTGCGTTTTGTTCCAGGAATAGGAAGAATTCCTTTGCTGATAATCCAGGCCAAAGCTAATTGAGAAGATGTGATTTCTTTTTCTTTCGCCATATTTTCAATCGCTTCCACCAATTCAATATTTTTTTGGAAATGTTCTCTTTGAAAACGGGGTATTCCTCTTCTGAAATCATTTTCCGGCAAATCATTTATAGTTTTGATATTTCCGGATAAAAATCCTCTTCCTAATGGAGAATAGGCAACAAAGCCAATTCCTAATTCGTTTAATGTTTTAATAACTCCTTTCTCTTCAACGGTTCTTTCAAATAAAGAATATTCACTTTGTACTGCAGAAACCGGATGAACAGCGTGTGCTCTTCTTACCGTTTCAGAAGATACTTCTGACAAGCCGATATAACCGATCTTTCCCTCTTTTACCAGATCGCTCATTGCTTCCACAGTTTCTTCAATAGGGGTGTTTTTATCGAGACGATGCATATAATACAAATCAATATAATCTGTCTTTAAGTTTTTCAAAGAACGTTCGACAGATTTTTTTACATAATCTTTATTCCCTTTGATTTTCCAGGTGATCTGATCGTTGTCATCAATTTCCCAACCAAATTTTGTAGCGATGATATATTGGTCACGATTTCCTTCAATCGCTTTTGCAATCAACTGTTCATTTATGAAAGGACCATATAAGTCTGCAGTGTCCAGAAAATTTCCACCCAATTCCAAAGAGCGGTGAATGGTTGCAATAGCTTCTTTCTCGTCGGATTTGCCATACATATCTACATCGCCAAAACCTGTCATTCCCATACATCCTAAACCAATATTGGGAACTACTAATCCCTGATTTCCTAATTTTACCTGATTCAATTTCATATCGTTAAATTTTATTGATACAAAATTCAGCAGAAATTAAAAACCGGATGTATGCAAAATGACGATTGTCGTATGCAAATTACAGATTGTGCATTATTTATAACATAATGATCTGCGTAATCAGCCAAATCTGCGAGAGATAAAATGATAAATGGAGATTTAGAACAGTTAATAATAAGTATAAAACAGAATTATCTATTAAATTCAAAGGGAGATTAACACACAATATTGTCATTCCGTAGGAATCTAGGCAGTCCTAATTATTTTGCTTAGATTCCTACGTAGTGACAAGAGGTAGTTTATTTTCTTGGTTTTGAACCCATATAAAAGCTCAAATTTCCACCATTCATAATATCAGAATGCTTCAAGGTGAAATTCCTGATCTCTTTTCCGTTCAAAAGAATTTTCTGAACATATACATTTTTTGGACTTTGATCAATGGCTTCAATTTCAAATGTTTTTCCGTTTTCTAGATTTAAAACCGCATGATCAATAGCGGGACTTCCAATGGCGTAATCTTCGGATCCGGGAGCAACAGGATAAAAACCTAGCGAGCTCAAAATATACCAGGCGCTCATTTGTCCGGTATCATCATTTCCTCCCAATCCGTCAGGAGTCGCTTTGTATTGCATTTCCAGAATATGACGAATCTGTGCTTGAGTTTTCCAAGGCTGTCCTGCCCAATTGTAAAGGTAGGCAACATGATGTGCAGGTTCATTTCCGTGAACATATCCGCCGATAATTCCTTCTCTCGTAATATCTTCAGTATCTGCGAAAAATTCGTCCGGTAAATGCATGGTGAACAGTTCATCCAGTTTTGAAGCGAATTTTTTCTTTCCACCCATTAAACCAATAAGTTCATCCGGATTTTGAGGAACAAAGAAACTGTAATTCCATGAGTTTCCTTCAATAAAACCTTGTCCATGAGTACTTAATGCATTAAAATCTTTCTTAAAACTTCCATCTGCCAAACGGGGGCGCATAAACCCGACGGTTGCATCAAAATTGTTTTTCCAGTTTTCAGAACGTTTGATAAATTGATTGTAAATTTCGGTTTCGCCCAAATGTTTGGCTAACTGAGCAATTGCCCAGTCGTCATAGGCATATTCCAGAGTGTTGGAAACTGAAGTTCCATTTTTCTCGGCAGGAATATATCCCAGATCGATATATTGTCCGATTCCTTCATAGTCTCTTTTGTTGGCCGTTGCGACACAGGCTTTCAACGCTTCTTTTGCATCACCATCATAATTTCCTTTAATAATGGCATCTGCAACCACACTTACACTGTGATAACCACTCATGCACCAGTTGTCATTTGCATAATGTGACCAGATCGGAAGCATTTTCATAGAAAACTGATCATAATGAGCTATCATCGATTTCACCATATCACCGTTTCTTTTAGGTTGAATGATGTTGAAGAAAGGATGAAGCGCACGATACGTATCCCAAAGGGAAAACGTTGTATAGTTTGTGAAATTTTCTGCTTTATGGGTATTCTGATCCAAGCCTTTATATTCTCCGTTTATATCATTATAAGTGGTCGGATTGATAAAAGTATGGTACATGGCGGTATAAAAGTTCGTTTTCTCGGTTTCAGAACCTTTAATGACAATTTTATTTAATTCTTTATTCCAGGTTTCCTGTGTTTGTGCTTTTATCTGATCAAAAGATAGATTTCCAGCTTCTTTTTCCAGATTTTCCAGTGCGTTGGTTTGGCTTACTGGTGAAATTGCTAGTTTAACTTCAATCGCCTCATTCTCTTTGGTATCAAAATCAAAATAAATTTTCAGGTTTTTTCCTGCGATTTCCGGAAAGTTTTTGGACTGATCAAATTTTCTCCAAAACCCATTATATACTTGCTTTCCGTCATAGTTTTTCTGACCGTAAGATTTAAAAGGCTTTGAAAATTTCATCGCAAAATAAACCGTTCTCGTTCTCGCCCATCCATTGGTCTGTCGGTATCCGGTAATGATGTTTCCGTTTTCTACACGAACATAGGTCCAGACGTTTTTCCCGTCATAATTATAAATTCCGGCCATCAGATCCAGAATAATGTGCGCCTGATCAGATTTCGGGAAAGTATATCGATGAACTCCGACTCTTGTTGTTGAGGTAAGTTCTGCTAAAATATTGTAGTCATCAAGCTTTACTTTATAATATCCGGCTTCTGCTTTTTCATTCTGGTGAGAAAATCTGCTTCTGTATCCGTTTTCAGGATGAGTTGCCATTCCTGGATTCAGCTGTAGTTTTCCCACGGTAGGCATTACTAAGAAATCTCCCAGATCAGAATGTCCTGTTCCGCTGAAATGGGTTGAACTGAAACCTGTAATCGTTTTGTCTTCGTAGCGGTAACCTGCACAATATTTATACACTTCACCATTATATTTTCCGTTCAGTTCGTAAGAAATGGTATCTGTTTCGGGACTTAACTGTACGGCTCCGAACGGTGTTGTCGCACCGGGATAGGTGTGTCCCATTTTTTCTGTTCCTATCAGAGGATTTACATATTGATAAAGTTTTTCAAATTTCTGAGCTTTACCATGTAAACTAAAACATAATAAAAGAAGAAAAATAGGAGTTCCTGACCTTTTCATGGATGAATATTTTTTCAAAAAGTAAATGTATATAAATTCAAAAGAACAATGAGCTATTCTTTTTTTGATGTAAACCAGTGAAGATTTATTTTTCGGAAAAACGGAAACCGATCCCATGAATATTCTCAATCATAATACTCTGTTCATCGACAAAAATTTTCCTTAATCTTGAAATAAAAACATCGAGGCTTCGTCCCATAAAATAATCGTCATCGCCCCAAATCGCTTTCAGAATATCCTGTCTTTTAAGCACTGTATTTTTATTGCGAATAAAATATAAAAGCAATTCCGATTCTCTTTGGGTGAGTGTTATTGTATTTTCCAGAGTCTGTAACGTGTAGTTTTTGGGATCGAAATCATATTGCCCCACTTTATATTTTTGAGGAGCTGGTTCTGTTTTCTTTGAACGTTTCAGGAAAACTTCAATTTTCAGGATCAGCTCTTCAATGCTGAAAGGCTTTACCAAATAATCATCCGCACCGATCTTTAATCCTTTAATTCGATCTTCTTTTAAAGCTTTTGCAGAAATAAAAATAATAGGAATTTCAGAATTTTTGCTGCGGATATATTCTGCCAGTTCAAAACCGTTCATTTCCGGCATCATTATATCTAAAAGGCAAATGTCGAAACTTCCTTTATTAAATGCTTCCATGGCTGATTTTCCATCGGGATAGCATGAAATATCATAATAGCTTTCCAGGCTGTCCTGAACCAGAAAAGCGATTGTGTTGTCGTCTTCGGCATATAAAATTTTAGATTTCTCCATGTATTGCACCTTAATTATTTAAAATGGTAAAAACAGAGAGGTGGTAATTCCTTTATCGCTGTTATTTTCAACTGAAATCTTCCAGTTGTGTTGCTGAACGATCTTTTTTACATAAAATAAGCCCAGTCCGAAACCATTTACCTCATCACTTTTCTTTGTATTTACCCGGTAAAATTTATCAAAAATATGAGGAATGTTTTTAGCAGGAATTCCGATCCCGTTGTCTTTAAACTTTAAATATAAGCCTTTTGAATCTTTAAACGAAGAAATAGTAATAACAGGATTGGTTTCACAATATTTAATGGAGTTATCTAAAATATTGTAAATGATATTACTAAAGTGGAATTCATCGGCAATAATAGAAATGTTACTGTCGATATTTATTTCAATAGAAAGGTTTTCATTCTTGTGTTTTACATTGTTTACAATCTCCTGAATGAAAGGAAGCAAAATGATTCTCTGAGGCTTTAATGATAAACCTGAAGCATCATTTTTAGCAATATTCAATATTTTTTCAATGTGATTATTGAGCTTATGACTTTGATCGGTAATAATGGAAGTATAGGTTTGTAATTTAGGATCTCCTTTTACCTGATCCTGCTTTGTCAATGCTTCGGAAGCTAAAAGAATAGACGAAAGAGGAGTTTTAAACTCATGCGTCATATTATTAATAAAATCTCGCTGCAACTCTGAGAATTTTTTCTGCTGGATAATCGTGTAAATCGAATAGACATACACCAACAAAATAATAATTAAAGCGAATGTCAGTAAATACCAAAAACGGAGCGAGCTGATCAGGTACGTTGTCTTATCAGGAAACCGGATAGAAAAATAATAAACCAGATTTTTATGTTTCGGAAATTGAATGACCTTATAATTCGGGGGTTCCTGATTTTTAGAAATGAATTTCCCATACATCATTTTGTCACTATGACAATTGTATAAAGCGTATACGTAATTGGTATTGATCTGAAAACGGGTAAATTCTGTTTTTAAATAATGTTCTAAAACGGCAGGGTGAAATTCATTATTAATATTAACTACGTAATAATCATTAGAAATATTCTGGACAGGATTTTCCGCAAAAGAAGTTTTTCCACCGGAAAGCTTTTCCACCACTTCCAGTAATGCAATATTTACTTTTTGATTGAATTTTTGATCTTCTAAATTATAAGCTTGTCGGGTCCATAAGAGTTGGGTTATCAGAATTCCGATAATCGCTACAAACCCGAGAGTTATGATAATATTAAGTCTTTTTATTTCCATTTTGCAGAAACAATATTATCCAAAAATATCTATTAAATTTTGATCATTAACAACTTATTAACAAATGTTTGAAAGCAATTAACAAGTTGTATTCATATTCATCTTACATTTGCTTCATCGAAAGAAATAATCATCAGCTTTTTATAATTATTAAAATTTATACTCATGAAAAATTTAAAAATTACAGCACTTTTGGCAGTTTTAGCATGCTCTCCGTTTTATGCAAACGTATTACCAACTGACAATTCACCAGTAGTAAGAGTACTTGCAGATGCCATCAAATGGAAATCAGAATCTATTGACGTTGGAAATATTCCTCAGGGAAAGCCAAAAGCAATCAGATTCGAATTTACAAATACATCTAATAAGCCAATCGTTATTGAAAATGTAGCGCCATCTTGCGGATGTACAACTGCTGATTATACAAAAACTCCAATCCTTCCGGGGAAAAAAGGATTTGTAGAAGCTAGTTACAATGCAGCAAATGCAGGAGCGTTTATGAAAACAGTTAATGTTACTACAAGTGACAGCAAAACTCCAAAAACTCTTTCTTTCAAAGGAACAGTTGTTGCTTCTTAATTAATTTAATCTTGTTCAATATAAAACAGCCTGATGAATTTTCGTCAGGTTGTTTTGTTTTTTATCCGTACTTATTCAAAAACAATTATTTGTTGCATCATTTCTTGATACATTTTACAGATTAGCGTTTCAATATTTATTATTTTTAAGAAAAAATAAAACGTATGAATCTTTATACACAACCGATGCTGCGTGAAGACGCACTGAAAGATAAAGTAGCCATCGTAACAGGAGGAGGAAGCGGTCTTGGAAAAGCAATGACTAAATATTTCCTTCAATTGGGCGCAAAAGTGGTGATCACTTCAAGGAATTTAGAAAAATTACAAGGGACAGCCAAAGAACTGGAAGATGAAACCGGAGGAAAAGTTCTTTGTATAGCTTGTGACGTAAGAAACTGGGATGAGGTGGAAGCAATGAAAGAAGCTGCTTTAAAAGAATTCGGAAGAATTGATATTTTATTGAATAATGCGGCAGGAAATTTTATCTCTCCAACAGAAAGATTAACCCATTCCGCTTTTGATTCTATTTTAGATATTGTTTTAAAAGGAACAAAAAACTGTACCCTTTCTATCGGGAAACATTGGATCGATTCAAAAACTCCGGGTACGGTTTTAAATATTGTTACGACTTATTCTTGGACAGGTTCTGCATACGTAGTTCCATCTGCCTGTGCAAAAGCGGGCGTGTTGGCTATGACAAGATCTCTTGCCGTAGAATGGGCAAAATATGGAATCCGTTTTAATGCAATTGCTCCGGGACCTTTCCCTACAAAAGGAGCTTGGGACAGATTGCTTCCGGGAGATCTGCAGGAAAAATTTGATATGAAGAAAAAAGTTCCGTTGAGAAGAGTAGGAGAACATCAGGAATTGGCAAATTTAGCTGCTTATTTAGTTTCGGATTATTCTGCTTACATGAATGGAGAAGTGGTAACGATTGATGGTGGAGAGTGGTTGCAGGGTGCAGGAGAATTCAATATGCTTGAAGACATTCCTCAGGAAATGTGGGATGCTTTGGAAGCAATGATTAAAGCTAAAAAATCAAATTGATTTAAAAGTGATATTAATTCCCCGGATTTGTAACGATTCCGGGATTTTTTTTACCTATTATAAAAAGAATTTCAATGAACTTTAAACTTCCAACCCTTATTTCAGCCGTTGCCGTTGCTCTTTTTGCGCAGCCGACATATGCTCAGGAATCACCAAAATATGATTATGTAGAAGTATTTAAGCCATTTTTCTACCCACAAACCGGGACTGCAACCAGATCGGCAAGCGGACAGCCGGGACATGCATATTGGCAAAATTCTGCAGATTATCATCTGAATGTAAGCCTTAATGAAGCTAAAAATGAAATTGCCGGAACTGCAGAGATTACGTATACGAACAATAGTCCGGACAGGATGGGTTTTCTATGGCTGCAGCTGGATCAGAATTTATTTGAAAAAAACTCAAGAGGAAATGCTGTAGTACCTATGTCGGGAAGCAGAAATGGAGCTCATGGTGAAGAATTTGAGGGAGGATATAAAATAAAGTCTGTAAAATATAACGGGAAAGACGTAAAGTATACCATCACGGATACCAGAATGCAGATCGACCTTCCTGAAGAGCTTAAACCTAACGGCGGAGTGGCAAAAATAAAAATTGAATATACTTTCCTTTCTCCACAATACGGATCTGACAGAATGGGAATACAGGATACCAAGAATGGGAAAATCTTCACGATGGCTCAATGGTATCCAAGAATGTGTGTGTATGATGATGTTTTGGGATGGAATACATTGCCTTATCTTGGAGCTTCTGAATTCTATCTGGAATATGGAAATATTACAGCCAACATCACCGTTCCTGCCAATCAATATGTAGTTGCTTCCGGAGAATTGCTGAATGCAAAAGAAGTGTACACAAAAGAAGAAAATAAAAGATGGGAAGAAGCCAGAAACAGTGACAAAACAGTAATGATCCGCCCAGAATCCGAATTGGGTAAAAATCAGTCAACAGGAACAAAAACATGGAAATTTAAAATTAATCAGACAAGAGATTTTGCATGGGCATCTTCTTCAGCGTTTATTTTAGATGCTGCGAGAATTAATCTTCCGAGCGGTAAAAAATCTGTGGCAATTTCGGCATATCCTGTAGAAAGTGCAGGAGAAAAAGCTTGGGGAAGATCAACGGAATATACAAAGGCAGCGATCGAGCATTATTCATCGAAATGGTATGAATATACATATCCCGCTGCAACCAATGTTGCAGGAAATGAAGGAGGAATGGAGTATCCGGGAATTGTTTTCTGCCATATGAACTCTAAAGGAGGTGATCTTTGGGGGGTTACAGATCATGAGTTCGGGCACAATTGGTTCCCGATGATCGTAGGTTCCAATGAAAGATTATTTGCTTGGATGGATGAAGGTTTTAATACTTTTATCAATGAACTTTCCACAGAAGCGTTCAATAAAGGAGAGTATTATGAAAAGAAAAATATTGCCCAAATGGGAGGTTTTCTGATGAATGATAATTTCGAGCCGATCATGGTAGGACCGGATAATATGAAAGAAAGAAGCATCGGTGTTTTAGCATATTATAAACCGGGTCTTGGACTGGAAGTGTTAAGAAATTCGATTCTTGGACCTGAGAAATTCGATAAAGCATTCAGAACGTATATCGATCGTTGGGCTTTCAAACATCCTACCCCTTGGGATTTTTTCCATACGATGGAAAATGTTTCCGGAGAAGAGCTTAGTTGGTTCTGGAGAGGCTGGTTTATCAATAAATGGAAAATCGATCAGTCTGTAAAAAATGTAAAGTATGTAAATGATGACTTTAAAAACGGAGCGCAGATTACGGTTGAAAACCTAGGACAATTACCGATGCCTACAACGGTTCAGGTGAAATTTAAAGACGGAACGGAACAAATTGTAAAATTACCGGTAGAAGTCTGGAAACGAAATACGGAATGGACCTTTAAAATCAATTCAACCAAAGAAATTGCTCAGGTAAAACTGGACCCTAATTCTCAGATTCCTGATGTGAACCTTAAAAACAACAGCTGGAGTTCTGATGATCAGTCTGGCAAATAAAAAGTGATTTAAAAAAAGGTTCAGAGGAATTTAATTGACTAAATAAAAATAATTCAGATATTTAGGCTCCGGAAAATTTTCCGGAGTTTTTTTGTTTATATAATAAATCCGCATTCATTGCTTCTTTGTGAGACATTTGTTTTATTTTTGTTTAACTTTTTAATTAAGAATAATGAAATTTAAATTTTCAGGACTATTGGTATTACTTTTCATCCTCAATTTTTCTCAGGATCTGAAAGTAATGAGTTTCAACATCAGGCTTCAGGTAGAATCGGATAAAGATAATGCCTGGACGCAGAGGAAGCAGGATGCTATCGATTTAATGAGCTATTATCATCCCGATTATTTCGGAGTGCAGGAAGCCCTTCCTCAGCAAATGAAAGACATTAAAAACGGGTTGAAAAACTATGATTATGTAGGAGTAGGAAGAGATGATGGAAAAGAAAAAGGAGAGTTTTCGGCTATTTTCTATGATACCAACAGACTTCAGGTGATCAATTCCGGAACATTCTGGTTGTCTGAAACTCCTGAGAAACCTTCAAAAGGTTGGGATGCAGCTTACAACAGAGTGTGTACATATGCTGTTTTCAAAGACAAGAAGTCTAAAAAAGAATTTATGGCGCTTAATCTTCACTTCGATCACATCGGAAATGTGGCAAGAGTGAAATCTGCGGATTTAATTTTAAAGAAGATCAAAGAAATTAATCCTAAAAACTTACCGGTAACGTTGAGTGGTGATTTCAATTTAACAGATGATAGCGAACCTATTAAAATACTTTCTCAGAATTTAACGGATTCTTTTTATCATTCAGAAACCAAACATTATGGACCTGTAGGAACATTCACAGATTTTAATGTAAACGAAGTTCCCAAAGAAAGAATCGACTATATTTTTGTAAAAGGATTCAAAATAAAATCTCACAGACATATCAACGACAGAAGAGAAAATTTACTGTATCCGTCGGATCACTTCCCGGTGTTGGTAGACCTTTCTTTTTAAATAAAGATTAGTTCGTCGGAAAATCTATTTCAAATCCAATTCCTCTCAGGGATTGGATTTTGATTTCAGGGTCATTGATGAAATATTTTCTTAGTCTGCTGATAAAAACATCAAGGCTTCTTCCCGTAAAATAATCATTGGTTTCCCACAGATTATTCAGAATATCCTCTCTTTTTATTGTTTTTTGATTGTGTTTTAAAAGATAAAGCAAAAGCTGCTGTTCACGGATCGTTAAGCGAATATTTCCGTCTTGATGAGAAAGGAGAAGTTTTTCCGTATCTAAAAAATAATTTCCAATCTTTACTTGCGTTTCTGTAGTTGTGGATAACGTTCTTTTAAGAATATTCTTAATTCTCAAAATAAGCTCTTCAGGATCGCAGGGTTTGGAAATATAATCGTCGGCTCCGATTTTTAAACCTGTTAACCGATCGATTTTTTGATTTTTTGCAGTTAAAAACAGGATGGGAAAATCAGGTTTCTCCTTCAAAATCATTTTAGCCAGTGAAAATCCGTCAATATGAGGCATCATGATATCCAAAATCCCAATATGAAAAGAAAAATCAGACTTTAAAATCTCTGTAATATCTTTGGGGTTCTGAAACCAAGCGACTTCAAAATCCTCCAGTTCCAGATACTGCTTCAGGATCATTCCGAAATCGGAATCGTCTTCTGCTAAAAGGATCTTAATTTTCATAGGGTAAATTTATTTTAAAAAGAGTTCCTTCTTTGGGTTGAGAAATGACCTCAATCTTTCCTCTGTACTGATCGATGATTTTTTTTACGAAATACAGTCCTAATCCCAATCCTTTCGTATTATGAATATTATTCGATTGAATTCTGTAGAACTTTTCAAAGATATTTTTAAGCTCTTTCTTCTCTATACCTTCACCGTTATCAGAAATCTCTATCGTAAGATTCTCGTGAAGATCCAGAATGTTGATCTTTACTGAAGAAGCTCCATATTTTACACTGTTTTCACAAAGATTTTTAATGATGGTTTCCAAAAGGCTTTTATCAAACGGAAGCTCTTTCTCAACCTTGATTTCAGAATCAAATGTAATCTCCGGATAGGTAAAGGCTAAATCCTGAATAAAAAAATCCCAGTCTTCAGGTTTAATCAAAAGGATCTCTCCTGCTTCATCCTTGTGAAGCTGCTGCATAAGGCTTTCCAGACGGCTGATCTGTCGGTCTATCAGAGGAAGGGTTTCAGGATTCCAGTCTTTTTTCAAAGCTTTTGCTGCAATTTTCAGCGTGGCAATAGGCGTTTTAAATTCATGCGAAATATTGTCAACTACCGTATGAAGAACTTCTACCTGTTTCTGTTGTTTGATTAAATTCTTAACCGTGAAAATAAAGAGGGCTAAAACACTTGCAAGCAGTAAAAAGCAGCATGAAAAAAGCAAAATAAGCTCTTTAAATACGATAGTTTTAATATTTAAAATTTCAAATTCAGTAATGCTTTCAACCAGAAAAGAATCTCTTTTGTTGAATTGACCATCTGTAGTAGATGTAGAAGAGGTTTCCCATTTTCCCGAACTTGCAATCCCTGTTTTTTTTAATTTATTCTTTGTTTCATATAAAATAACAGGTTTATCGATGAGCGGAGTTTTTTCAGGAAGAGAGAGGATGGAAGTATATTGAATTTTGGCAGCGATTTTATAACCTTCCTTTTTAAAATGGTTGTCTATATACTTACTTATTTGGGGTTCTGTGTTTCTTTTGTTTTGCTCAAAATACCCCAGAAACTCTTTTTTGCTGATTTTTTTATCGCGGTATTTAATAAAAATTCTTTGCAGATCATCTTCAATAGAAACATCTTTTACTTTACTTACTTCTTCCAGTTTGTCGGTGTAGTTTGTCAAACCTTGATGGATCGTTCTGTAGATATCCCGTTCTTTTACCAGATACGTTTTATACATGAAATAGACCTGGATCCCCAACAACAGGAGAAAAAGGAAGGCAAACAGCGAAATAAGATATTTACTTTTAGAAATCATTAAAACAAAGATAAAAATTTAGTCTTTTCCTAATGGATATTAACCCGCCATTAACCTTCTGTTAACCGAAATTCTTGATAACAATATGGAATTTTGCTTCATAATAATTCCGTAAAAAATTAGAAGATGTATAAAATTATTTTATTTCTGTGTTTCCCGGTTTTACTGTTTTCACAAAAACAAAGAATTGAAGGAACGGTTTCCAATGCTGAACAGAAAAAACTGTCCTCTGTAACTGTTGAAGTGTATGATTCTCAAAATATATTGATCAAAACACTAAATACTGATACTCAAGGAAATTTTATATTGGAAGGGATTTCCGCAAATCCAATAAAAATAACGGTTAAAAATCCGGAATACGAGTATTTCGAAAAGAGTTTTGATATAGAACAACAGCCAACACTTGATATTGTTTTAAAAAGTAATCAGAAAGATATTGAAGAGGTTACTTTGATCAAAAAGAAGCCTGTAGTGAAAAGAAAGGTCGACAGATTAGAATTCAATGTGGAAAACAGCAATATTTCTTCGCTCAATGCCTGGGAAATCCTGAAAAAAACGCCAAATGTAACCGTGAATAATGATGTTTTGGCGGTGAAAGGAGGTACTGGGATCTTAGTCACGATCAATGATAAAAAAATAATGCTGACAGGCGATGAACTGAAAAATCTGCTTGAAAATACACAGGGTGATGAGGTGAAATCTGTTGAAGTTATCACAAATCCGCCCGCAAAATATGAAGCTCAGGGAAGCGCGGTCCTGAATATTGTAATGAAGAAAAATAAGATCGAAGGATATCGTGGCGTAATCTCTTCAAAATATGTTCAGACGCAATATGCAAAAGGAAATGTAGGAATTTCCCAGTATTATAAAAAAGATAAGCTTTCGGTGATGGGAAGTTATTACAGAGGAGCAGGAACGTATTTCCGTGAGGGAACAGATTATGTGAATTATCAGGAAGATCAGACGAGATGGATCAGTACCATGAACAGAAAGGATAAAAACAACAACCAGAATACGGTCAATTTTAATATTGAATACGAAGCAGACAGTCTCACGAATATAAGCCTCAATTATTCCGGATATTTCAGTCCGAAATCTTTCGGGACGTACAATGTACCTACTTTGATTTATAATAATCAGAATATAGCGGAATCGAATTATCTTACGATTAATGATCATTATTCAAGAAGCATCAACAATTCACTAAGCTTTCAGGTCGACAGAAAGTTAAACAAAAACAGTAGTCTCAGCTGGATTAATTATTTTACCGGAAATAATTCCCGGAAATATCAGAATGTTCTGACGTATCTCGATTTTGTTAATCAGACACCGGAAGAAAGAAATTTTTTAACAAATAATAAAAGTAATATTCAGCTTTATTCCACGCAGCTTGATTATCAGTGGAAAAAGGATAAATTCGAACTGGAGTCGGGAGTGAAATACAGTTTTGTGAAAACAAACAGTCAATTGGATTTCTCGGATAATGAAAACGGACAGTTTGAATACAGACCTGCAAAAAGCAATATTTTTGATTACAAGGAACAAAATTTTGCGCTTTATTCTTCTCTTGCCTATAATCTTGATAAATGGAGTTTCAAAGGGGGGCTTCGTGCGGAAATGACAGACTTGGAAGGGGTGGTTTCAGAACCTCATGAGATCAATAAAAATAATTACTGGAGCTTATTTCCAACAGCTTATGTACAATATACAACTGAAAATAAGCAGGAATTCGGATTTTCATATGGAAAAAGAATTAGCCGGCCTTCCTATTCTTGGCTGAATCCTGCTAAATCTTATTATAACCTGTTCTCTTATTTTCAGGGAGATCCCAAACTGAAAGCGACCATTATCCATAATCTGAACCTCACTTATTCGTGGAAAGAATGGAATGTGGATCTTTATTACAGAAAAGAGCTCTATCCGTCGATGGAAATTTCCTTTCAGGAACCGAGCTCGAATAATCTGATCTATTACTTTACCAATATTGAAAAAGGGCAGGCTTATGGATTGAGTTTATATAAGAATTTTCAGGTTAAACCTTGGTGGAATTTAGTTCTTTCAGAGAATCTGGAACACAATGAGAATTATTTCAAAGGAGTAGATGATATTCTTTATAAGAACAAAGTCTGGAACTGGGTTTCCAGTATTTCCACCTCTTTTACACTGGATAAAGACAGTGACTGGAAAATGGAAGTGGGGCACAATTATTACTCTCCTGGAATACAGGGAACATTCAGGATCTCGGAATGCTGGTCTGCTTATTTTGTGATGAACAGAAAATTCTTCAATAAAAAACTGGAGGCAAGCTTTGTGTTTAATGATATTTTCAGAACCATGAAACAGACAATAAGTACCAAATATGCGAATCAGGATAATTACTTTTTGGATTATCAGGATACACAGGGTTTTACGTTTTCTTTAAAATTCAATTTCGGAAACCAGTCTGTGAAAAATGTTAAGACCATCAAGAAAACAGATGAACAAGAGCGTCTGTAACATATTAATAAAGAATTATTTTCATTAAATACTCTCTATAACTGAATGAATATGCTTTCTATGTCACATTTTCCTTAATTTTGACACTAATTAATAAAATTAGGAATATGAAACAGTTTCTTTCTGGGCTATTAATGATCGTTACCTTGCAGCAGGTTTCTGCTCAGGATCTTTATATGCCGAGAAATATAAAAAAGGCGTATGAAAACGGAACGAGAAGTATGTCGGGAGCGCCGGGGAAAAACTATTGGCAAAATAAAGGGATTTACAATGTTGAGGTAAAAGTGGATGGCGCAACGAAAATAGTTTCCGGAAAAGAAACGATCGTTTACAGCAATAACAGTCCGAATGACCTGAATGACCTGGCTATACGATTTGTGAATAACTTGCACAAACCTCAGTCGCCGAGATCAGGATTTGTTTCCAAAGACTTTTTATCATCAGGATTAAACATCAAATCATTCATTGTAAATGGTGAAAAATATAACATCAATAGCGATGATTGGGGAACGGTAGAGAAAGTCAAACTGAATTCTGTTTTAAAATCAAAGTCAAAAGCTGAAATTAAAATAGAGTGGGAGTATCCTCTTTCTGTTCAAAGCGGAAGAGAAGGGCAGATTGATCCTGAGACATTTTATGTAGCTTATTCTTTCCCGAGAGTTTCTGTTTATGATGATTACAATGGTTGGGATATGCTTCCGCATTCAGACAGACAGGAGTTTTATAATGACTTCAATGATTATTCGTTTGCGATTACGGCTCCGAAAAATTATGTAGTCTGGGCAACCGGAGATTTTCTCAATCCAGAGGCGGTTCTTCAGCCGGAATACCTGAAAAGATATAAAGCTTCTTTAAAAAGTGATAAAGTAGTGAACATTGCCTCTGAACAGGAAATGAAATCGGGGAAAGTCACGAAACCGAATAAATGGAATGTATGGAAATTTAAAGCCAATCATATTACCGATTTTTGTTTTGCTTTAAGTAAACATTACACTTGGGATGCAGCAAGTGTACAGCTGAAAACAAAAAGAGTAAGTGTTCAGTCAGGATATAAAAACGGAGCCAAAGACTTTGAACATTATGTAGACTGGATGAGGTATAATCTGGACTGGTTTTCCAAAAACTGGCCGGGTGTTGAATATCCATATAATGCAATGACCGCCATTCAGGGATATGCAGATATGGAATATCCTATGATGATCAATGATACAAGTATTCCTGATGATCTTCAGGATGCACGATTAACGGCAGATCACGAAATTGCACATACCTATTTCCCTTTTTATATGGGAATTAATGAAACACGCTATGCCTTCATGGATGAAGGTTGGGCAACCACTTTAGAATATCTGATCGGAATTGATGAAAACGGAGAAGCAGCTGCACAGGAATTTTACAAAAACTTCCGTGTAAAAAGATGGATTAATGATCCTTCTTCAGAGCAGGATCAGCCGATTATTACAATGAGCACTCAGGTAAGTGGAGCAGGGTACGGAAACAATTCTTATGTAAAGGCTTCTTTATCTTACCTGGCTCTGAAAGACTATTTAGGAGATGAGTTATTTAAAAAAGCACTCCATCACTATATGGATAACTGGAACGGGAAACATCCGATTCCATGGGATTATTTTAACTCAATGAATACCGGATCCGGTAAGAATTTGAATTGGTTCTTTAATAACTGGTTCTACACCAACAATTATATTGATTTAAAAATAGGAGCTGCAGCGCAGCAAAATAATCTTCTCTCCGTCAGGGTAGATAACGTAGGTGGTTTTGCCATTCCTTTTGATGCAAAAATCAAATATGAAGACGGTGATGTGGAAACCCTTCATTTTTCTCCTTCTGTTTGGGAAAAAGATCAGACAAAAACTGTTCTTACGATTCCTATCAAGAAGAAAGTGAAATCAATCAATTTAGATGGTGGTCTTTTCATGGATTACACACCGGATAATAATTCAAAAAACTTATAAATAAAAAGCCTGAGAATTTCTCAGGCTTTTTCTGTTTTAGGCTTCAATTAAAAGAAGAAATCAAAAACCTCTCTCTTGTTTTTAGAGAAAGGCTTCCTTGAGTTAAATATATAATTGAATGTGTTTTTGTGTTGTCTTAAGATTCTGCAAAACCATTTTTAATGGCATAGATAGCGAGCCCAACCCGGGTTTTTAGATCCAGTTTTTCGCAAAGCTGATCGCGGTAGCTTTCCACTGTTCTTGGGCTGCAGCACATTTTTTCTGCAATTTCTTTATAACTGAGTTCTGTGACCGTATATTTTAAAAATTCTTTTTCGCGATCTGAAATTTTTACATTCGTATCCGAATCGTGATGATTGTTGAGGTTAGAGAGAATGATCTTTGAAGCCCATTCCGGATAAAAATACCCGTCTTTGTTAAGCCTGGTCAACGCTTCTTCCAGATCTTTTGGGTGGGTGTTTTTCAGAAGGTAGCCTTTTGCTCCGTTCTTCACCATTTTTATGACACTCTTATCATCTCCCTGCATACTCAAAGCCATTACTTTAATGTCCGGATGATTTTCCTGAAGCCATGTTACGGTTTCAAAACCATCCATGATCGGCATACTGATATCTAAAAGGATAATGTCGGGAATCGGATTTTTTTCTTCAAACTTTTGAATAAGATCTTTTCCGTTTTCGGCAACATAAATCACTTCGAAGTCACTAAAATTATCAATAATTCCTTCCAAAGCCTTGGCAATAAGCACGTGATCGTCTACAATTACTATCGTCTTTTTCATGAATCTCTTTTTAAAATTATTTTAACTTGTGTTCCTTTATTTTTCTCACTTTCTATAGTGAAATCGGCATTAATGATTTTCGCCCGGTTTTTCATATTGGTAAGACCAATACCGTGGTTAAGCGTTTTTGAGGTGTCAAAACCTACTCCGTCATCATTAATTTCCAAATCCCAAAGAAGATCTTCGGAAGTATTTAATTGAATATAAATATTCTTACATTGAGAATGTTTAATGCTGTTCTGAATAAATTCCTGAGTAATTCTAAGCAGTACATTTTTATGGATAAAACTTAAATCTAATTTCTCAAAATTATGCTCAAAAACGATATTACACTTTTTAAACGAATTCGTATTATCTACTTCTTCCTGTATAAGTGTTATAATTTCTTTCTTATTAATATTATCGTCAGTCAGGGTTTTTGAAAGACTTCGCAGGTCCTGTAACGACTGATTGATAATTTGTGAAACCTGCTCAATTCTCTCACTGGCTTCCGGAACTTTATTCTCATATAACATTTGCTGAGTATAAAGACTTACCAAAGTAAGTTTCTGTCCTATATTATCATGCAGCTCCCTTCCAATTTGTTGCATGGTTGCCTGTTGAATTTCAAGCTGGGTAGCAAGCAATTCTTTCTGATGAATTTCGTTGTTTATTTCAATCTCATTCAAATATTCTTTTTTTCTCTGCTGATATTTTCTAATGTAAATCATCACAGCTACAATAAAGAATACAAAAAACAGGTTGAATAAAGCAATCGTTAAGAATAATTCTGTTTTCCCCATATAAATGAACTTGCAAATAACAGATACATCATAATTCCGGATATCAGAAAGTAGCTAAAATAGATATCCCAAATTTCTCTGTGTTCGTATAGCTGGAAGTAAAATGCCCAAAACGGAAGTGTCCCGATATAAAACAAAGTTACCCCAATATTGATGTAAAACATTCTGTTTTTTGCAAAATGTAAAATGTTGTCAGAATTAATTTGCTTATAATACTCCATCACTACCAAAAACATGAGGAGAAAACTACCAAATGTATAAGTGAATGAGTAAATAACTTTGTTCTTTAAAACATTAAAATATAACTCATGAGGAATAAATGATAAAAGATACAAAGATGTAAATATGAAAAAGAGATTTTTCTTATTTAAAGACTTCCAAGCGTATAACCAATAAAAGAATATGAATTCTAATGGAATAACAAAATAATTGAAAAATGAAATTTTGGAATAAGAAACGTACTGGTCAGCAAATTTTCCAAACATTTCACAACAAAAAATAAAAATAAGAAATAAAGAAAAGTACAGATAGTGACTTTTCTTTATGCTTTTAAAATATAGAATTGAAGCTAATGCAGCAATGCCTTCGCTCAGTCCCATGCAACTTTGTAGTAATATTTGGAAATCTGTCATTAATTAAAAAATAAATTAATAAGACTCAACATTAGAAGCTCCTGGTGGAATTAAATATCCATGATTCTGTGCCAAAGCCATTCTTCCGGTGGTTACTGCCAATACATTTTCTTGATCTTCAAAAGGGTTGAAATCATAGTTTTGATCATCCTCTTTTTTTGTAGGAACCAGAACTAAAGTATGTTTTTTAGAACAGCTTTCCGGGATAGGCTCTTGAGGAACTTCAGGATAAGCGGCATAATAAAAACGAATCCCTAAATTTTCCTCAGGAACAGGTACCTCAAGATTCTTAGCAGCATCTTCTATCTCTGTGATGAATTTTTTTAAAGTTACAAGATCAAACCAGATAGAATGTGCATCTTCTATTCCCAGACCTTCGTTGATACATACCAACTGATTTGAGCGGTAATTGTCAACTAAACTCTGAATAAGTTCAGAAGGTACTTTAGCGGTAAGATTATTTAGGTGATTGTTTTCGTTAGGGTCCATTTTATTAGTGTTTATGAATAATTAGTGCAAATCTCTGAAAAAAAAACGTAATGCGACATGGTTTTTTTCCGATTTAAAAATCCGTGTTTTTACGGATTGTGTTTATTGGATGGATTGGATATGACTTATCATAAAAAAATAGTGCCGCAGACCAGATCTACATCACTTATTACAAATATATATTTACAAAATTTCTAAAATTTGATGTTAGAAAAAAATAAAATATAAAAATATGGATGATGGGTTTTCAACGAATTACAACCTATATGATAATTTGAAAAATTTATACGATGAAAAACTCTGGAATAAATGATAGATTTGCGGCGATTATGTAATAGGTTAAACATAAAAAAATTATAAAATGAAAAGACACACTATCGCATTATTTTGCATAGCAACATTTAGTATTTCATGTGCTCATAAAGATGACAAACAAGACGACAGCAAATATACAGATGATCAGAAAGCGTCTTATTATATAGGTTTAAGTATTGCTCAAAACATGAAACAAGAAGGCTTCAAGGTAGATGCAGATCTTTTGGCTCAGGCTATTAAAGAAGAAATGAATGGGACAAAAAAGTTGATGCCAGCCGAAGAAATGACAACCTTTATGCAGGAATTTATGCAGAAGCAACATGAAAAAAAGCAAGCTGCAGCGGGGATGCAAGCAGATGAAAATAAGAAAAAAGGTCTGGATTTTCTTACAAAAAATAAAAGTAATCCTAAAGTAAAAACTACAGCTTCAGGTTTACAATATGAAGTGTTGCAGGAAGGTGATGGTAAAACAAAACCAAAAGCAACAGATATTGTACAGGTAAAATATACTGGAAAGCTTCTGGATGGAACTGTTTTCGACTCTACTGACAAAAATGGAGGCGAGCCAATGGATATTAATCTGGGTGCGGTAATCAAAGGATGGACAGAAGGTATCCAACTCATGAGCAAAGGATCTAAATACAGATTTTACATTCCTTCAGATTTGGCTTATGGAGATAACGGTGCCGGACCAGCAATTCCTGCAGGTGCTACCATCATTTTTGATGTAGAATTAGTGAATATAAAATAGAGACATTGTTGATTTCAAGGTTGGCTACAATGGAATTTGCTTATTTTACAGTTGATGTGTTATAAAATAGAATTTCCGCAGACAAAAAATCTGCGGAAATTCTTCAAAAATAATATATGAAAAAAACTACTTATTGTTCAGCAGGTCTGAAAACCAAACCTGTTTCCTCGAAATAATCTAAAGTGATTCTGTCACCGTCATTTACATTTCCTGCAAGAATCTCTCTTGATAATTTATTGAGAACTTCCTGTTGAATCACTCTCTTCAATGGTCTTGCTCCGAAAGCAGGATCATATCCTTTATTCATCAGATAATCTACAGCATCCTGAGTTGCAGTCATGATGATATTACGTTTTGCCAGCATATCATTGAATCCTCTCAACTGATACGTAACAATTTTTCCGATTTCTTTTTTTCTTAAAGGCTGGAACAGTACAATTTCATCAATTCTGTTTAAAAATTCCGGACGTAAGGTCTGCTTCAATAAATCAAACACTTCATCTTTCGTTTTATCAACAATCTCATCCTGGTTTTCATCAGTAATGTTCTCAAAATTCTCCTGAATTAAGTGTGAACCTAAATTCGAAGTCATAATGATGATTGAGTTTTTGAAATTCACCACCCTTCCTTTGTTGTCTGTCAAACGACCGTCATCCAAAACCTGAAGTAAAGTATTGAAAACATCAGGATGTGCTTTTTCAATCTCATCCAGAAGCACTACAGAATAAGGTCTTCTTCTTACCGCTTCTGTTAATTGTCCGCCTTCATCATACCCAACATATCCAGGAGGCGCTCCCACCAATCTCGAAACCGAATGACGTTCCTGATATTCACTCATATCGATTCTCGTCATATTATTTTCATCATCGAATAAAAACTCAGCCAAAGCTTTTGCCAGCTCAGTTTTTCCGACACCGGTGGTTCCTAAGAATAAGAACGATCCGATGGGTTTCTTATCATCACTTAATCCTGCTCTGTTTCTTCTGATCGCATCTGCAACAGCAGTAATGGCTTCGTCCTGACCCACAACACGATGGTGAAGTTCGGTTTCAAGACTTAACAATTTTTCTCTTTCAGATTGTAGAAGTTTGGTTACAGGAATTCCTGTCCATTTTGCAATCACCTCAGAAATGTTTTCAGAAGTTACTTCTTCTTTGATTAATTCATTCTGATGGTTTTGCATCTCAATTTCAAGTTTAGAAAGTTCTTCCTCTTTTTCACGAAGTTTTCCATATTGAATTTCAGCAACCTTTGCATAATCTCCGGCTCTGGAAGCTCTTTCGGCCTCTAATTTCAGAGACTCTATATCTTTTTTAATCTGAGTTAAATCCTCAGATTTTTGTTTCTCTTTCAGCCATTTTGCATTAATTTCATTTCTCTGTTCAGAAATCTTCGCAATATCTTCTTTTAAATGATCTATTTTGGTCTGATTTCCTTCCCTTGAAATCGCTGCCAGTTCAATTTCCAACTGCATTAATCTTCTGTCTAAAACATCCAGTTCTTCCGGTTTTGAATTGATTTCCATCCTCAATTTCGCCGAAGCTTCATCAATAAGGTCAATCGCTTTATCCGGTAAAAATCTATCTGAAATATATCGTTGAGACATTTCCACCGCAGCAATAATTGCTTCATCTTTAATTCTTACTTTGTGGTGAGCTTCATATTTATCTTTAATTCCACGAAGAATGGAAATTGCCGATTCTGTATCAGGTTCTTCCACCATTACTTTCTGGAAACGTCTTTCTAATGCTTTATCTTTTTCAAAATATTTCTGATACTCATTCAAGGTTGTTGCACCGATGGCTCTTAATTCTCCTCTTGCTAAAGCAGGTTTCAAAATATTGGCTGCATCCATTGCTCCTTCACCACCTCCGGCCCCGACCAGTGTGTGAATCTCGTCAATGAACAAAATAATCTGTCCGTCTGATTTGATCACCTCGTTTACTACAGATTTCAGACGTTCTTCAAACTCACCTTTATATTTTGCACCGGCAATCAGAGCTCCCATATCCAATGAATACAATGTTTTGTCCATCAGATTTTCAGGAACATCACCATTGATAATTCGGTGAGCAATCCCTTCAGCAATAGCTGTTTTACCAACTCCCGGTTCACCGATCAGAATAGGATTGTTTTTGGTTCTTCTTGAAAGAATCTGTAAAACCCTTCTGATTTCTTCATCACGACCGATTACCGGGTCGAGTTTTCCTTCTGCAGCTAATTCGTTGAAGTTTTTAGCATATTTATTCAAAGACTGATAAGTCTCTTCTGAACTTGCCGAAGTAGCCTTGCTTCCTTTTCTTAATTCTTTGATAGCACCTTCCAAAAGGTTTTTTGTAACGCCCATATCTTTCAGCATTTTCGAAACTTCTGAACTTGTTTCTAAAAGAGAAAGCCATAAATGTTCGATCGTCACATATTCGTCACCCATTTTTTTAGCAATGTTGGGAGCATCAAGCAAAACTTTATTTGCCGATTGTGAGAGATAAATATTTCCTCCCTGTACTTTAGGAAGTTTTTCTAAATTTTCACGATTGCGCTCTCTTACTAATGTAGCATCTGCTTCAGATTTTTTTAATAAGAAAGGCGATATATTTTCATCTACTTGGAAAATTCCTTCCAATAAATGTTGAGGTTCAATTTGCTGGTTGCCAAATTCCATGGCCACTTGTTGCGCAGCTTGAATAGCTTCTTGTGATTTTACTGTATATTGGTTTAAGTTCATATTTGTATATTTTTTGATTCTTTACTTTTTAGTTTTCATTATTAGATTGTAGACATCAGATTTCAGACCATAAGAGTCAAATAAATGTTAAATTTTAAATCCGATTTTCTAATTTCTGATGTCCTCAATCTTATTTAATCATTTAATTCGATTACTTTATCTCAAAAACTGTTCAATTGTTGAATTTTTAAAAATTACAGACAAAATTTCCGAATTATGTATTTTAATTAGCCTTAAAAAGACAAAATTTCCGATTCATAGAGATTTAAATGAAAATTATCGGAAGAACAGTCAGGTTTAATAAAATAGTGAATTATAAAATCCTTTTAAATCTTAAATGAATTTAGAATGAAAATCATCACATCAAAAATCATAGCATGAAAATCAAAATATTAAAATCAAAATAATTACTTTTGCGTTTTACCAGATGGAGCTTAAAGAAAAACAAAGGAAAATATTAGACGTTGCAGTAGAGCTTTTTAAAGAAAAAGGCTATATGGGCAGTTCTGTTAGGGATTTGGCAACAAAACTTAATATTAAGGCGGCTTCTTTATATGCACACATCCGTTCAAAGGAAGAAATTCTGGAATGGATCTGTTTTGGCATTGCACAAGAGTTTTTCGATGAACTTCAGGAAGTGAAAAACACCACTATTCCACCAAAAGAAAAACTTAATCTTTTTCTGGACAAGCATTTATCTGTGGTTTTAAAGAACAGGGATGTTACCCATATTTATTCCAACGAGTGGAAACACCTGGAAGAAAGACTTCCTGAATTTGTAGAATTAAGAAAAAACTATCAGCAAGAAGTAGAAGATTTAATTTCTGAAATTTACAAAGCTGAAAATTGGGAACTTAAATCTCCTGCTTTTACCACACGCTTTATCCTTCATACTCTCAACAATTCTTATTTCTGGTTCAAAAGAAATATTGAATCCGGCTCTGAAATCACAGATGAGATTCGGGATAAAATTCTTTTTGGGCTTTTAGGAAATCAGAAGATATAAACGCCTTTTTTGTCATTCTGACGAAGGAAGAATCTCCATTTTTATACGAAAATTTGTTGTTTTTAAGGAAGAAAAAAAACTGTTAATTAGACATTTAGAGAAATTCTTCACTACATTTTAGTTTTGTTCAGAATAATAAAACCATTATGGAATCTACCTTAGACTTAGTCTCGACCTTTATTTAGTTATTTAGAATCATTCAAAATATGATAAAAATCATAAAAATCTTTGCCAACTTCCAAAATCTTTTTAATTTTACCTAACAAATGTTAGTTAGTTAAAGATATGGATTTTTCAGTTGAATATTTAAAGCTCGACCAGTTGAGACAGCTTCAATCTGAGCGATTGGCTAAATTGGTAGACTATCTTGGGGAGAAGTCGGAATTTTATAAAGGAAAATTTAATGAATCAGGAATATCTCCACAAGATATAAGGTCGATTGAAGATATTACGAAACTTCCGATTACTTACAAACAGGATTTAAGAGATAACTATCCGTTCGGATTATTTACCGTTCCGAAAAATGAATTACAAAGAATTCACTGTTCAAGCGGAACTACAGGAAAGCCAACGGTTGTTGGATATACAAAAGAAGACGTTGATCTGTTCAGCGAAGTAGTGGCTAGATCTCTGAGAGCAGCGGGGGCAAAACCGGGAATGCAGCTACACAATGCATATGGTTACGGAATTTTCACTGGCGGACTGGGACTTCATTACGGAGCAGAGAAATTAGGAATGAGTGTTCTTCCGATTTCTGGGGGAATGACGGCAAGACAGGTAGATCTAATCATGGACTTTAAACCGGAAGTGATTTGCTGTTCACCATCCTATGCATTGACCATTGCAGACGAATTTGCCAACCGCGGAATTTCTGCAGACGAGATCAGTTTAAAATATGCGGTTCTAGGTTCAGAACCTTGGACGGAAATTATAAGACATCATATTGAAGAAAGATTAGGAGTTCACGCAACTAATATTTATGGGTTAAGTGAAATTATAGGTCCTGGTGTTTCGATGGAAGATTTTGAGGAAAAAGGCGGAGCTTATATTTGGGAAGATCATTTTTATCCTGAAATTTTAGATCCGGTTACAAAAGAACCTGTTCCGTTCGGTGAAGAAGGTGTTTTAGTGATTACCACTTTAACGAAAAAAGCAATGCCGCTTTTACGTTACTGGACGAACGACATCACGAGTCTTTATTATGATGAAAGTGGTAAACGAACAATGGTCAAAATGAAACCTATTCTTGGAAGAGCTGATGATATGCTGATTGTAAGAGGAGTGAATGTATATCCAAGTCAGGTTGAAGAAGCGTTTTCTCATGTAGAAGGAGTGGTTCCGAATTACTATTTGACACCCATTGAAAAAGAACAGATGTGTGTTGCACTGGATATTGATGTTGAAATTGATGATGAATTAATTGCTTCGAAAAATTTAAATCAAAATACCGATGATTATGCTATTTTTGTCGGAAATTTTCAAAAAAGCATAGAAAACGAAATAAAAAAGAGAGTAGGAATCACCACAAAAGTGAAAGTTCATGCTCAGGACAGCCTGCCAAAGTGCGAAGGTGGAAAAATTAATAGAATACTTAAAAAATAATGAATTCATTTTATAAACTTAAAACTGTTAAAGTTCAGAAAGATACTCCTGATGCGGTAAACGTAGCAGTAGAAATTCCTGAAGAGCTGAAAGATAAATTCAGATTCAAGCAGGGGCAGTATCTTAATTTCCGAATGATGATTAACGGGAATGAGGAGAGACGTTCTTATTCAATCTGCAATGCGCCGAGTGAAAAAAATAATACACTTGAAGTATTGGTGAAATTATTGGAGAACGGGAAAGTTTCGGGGTATTTCAATGAGCATCTTCACATGGATGAAATTCTTGAAGTAATGCCTCCAATGGGTGGTTTCAATACATCTTATCACCCTACAAATGTGAAAACTTATGTTGGTTTGGCTGCAGGAAGCGGAATTTCTCCAGTGTTGTCAAATATCAAAGAAAGTCTTTATCAGGAGCCGAATTCAAATGCATACCTGTTTTACAGCAACAGAAGCATGAGTCATGTGATGAAAAAGGCTGAAATCGATAAGTTAGTAGAAACTTTTAACGGAAGATTGAAAGTTATTTATTTGGTAAGCCGTGAAAAACATGAAGATCCGATTTTTGAAGGAAGAATTTCTCCTGAAAAGTTAGACTTATTGTTTGAAAGATATGCAGATATTGATGTAAAAGAATCTACATTTTTCATTTGCGGACCTTCAGAAATGATCAAAGGCATCGCAGATTATTTAAAGAAAGATAAAAAAGTACCGGCAATTCAGGTTTTGTTTGAATACTTTACTGCTCCTGACGAAGAAAATACGGAGGAAATGAGTGATGAATTCAAAGCCATTGCCAATATAGAAAGTATGGTAACGGTTATCATTGATGATGATGAATATTCGTTCCACTTGAATTCCAAAAAAGAGAGTATCTTAGATAAAGCATTGAAAGACAATCTTCCTGTACCTTTCGCTTGTAAAGGAGGAGTTTGTTGTACGTGTAAAGCAGAAGTTTTAGAAGGTGAAGTTTTCATGGAAAAAAACTACGCGCTTACCGAAGAAGAAGTAGCCAGAGGTTACGTTCTTACCTGTCAATGTCACCCTACAACGAATGTGGTGATGCTTAATTATGATGTTTAATAGAATTTGAAAATATGCTAATGTGTTAATTTGAAAATTAATTGATACATTCTCAAATTTTCAAATTTTCAAATT
Organism: Chryseobacterium tagetis; assembly: GCF_016735585.2. Lineage (GTDB taxonomy): Bacteria > Bacteroidota > Bacteroidia > Flavobacteriales > Weeksellaceae > Chryseobacterium > Chryseobacterium tagetis. The sequence continues at coordinate 52,145 of NZ_JAERSE020000002.1, read as the reverse complement.
CAAAGATTATGGATTTAGAAAAATTCGTACAATACGTACACGACGAAAATAAAGTGGAACCAAAAGATGTAATGCCGGATGATTACAGAAAATTATTGGTTCGTCAGATTTCACAGCACGCACATTCTGAGATCGTAGGGATGTTGCCGGAAGCCAACTGGATTTCCAGAGCGCCTTCATTGAGGAGAAAAATGGCTCTTCTGGCTAAAGTTCAGGATGAAGCAGGTCACGGTTTATACCTTTATTCTGCAACTGAAACTCTAGGAAACGGAACCATCAGAGCAGATAGAGATGCAACTTACGACGATATGCTGGAAGGAAAAGCAAAATATTCAAGTATTTTCAATTATCCGACATTGAGCTGGGCAGATATTGGTGCTATCGGTTGGTTGGTTGATGGTGCTGCGATTATGAATCAGGTAATGTTGATGGGAAATTCTTACGGTCCTTATTCAAGAGCGATGGTGAAAATCTGTAAAGAAGAATCTTTCCACCAAAGACAAGGGTACGAAATTTTGATGGCGCTTTGTCGTGGTACCAAACAACAGAAAGAAATGGCTCAGGCTTCATTAAACCGTTTCTGGTGGCCGGCTTTAATGATGTTTGGTCCAAATGATGACAGCTCACCAAACTCTAAAATCTCTATGAATTACAGAGTAAAAAGAGAAAGTAACGACAGTCTTCGTCAGAGATTTATCGATGTTACCGTTTCTCAGGCTGAATTCTTAGGATTAACAGTTCCGGATAAAGATCTGAAATGGAATGAGGAAAGACAGCATTACGATTTCGGAGAACTTCCTTGGGATGAATTCATGGAAATCTTAAAAGGAAACGGTCCTGCAAACAAAAAACGTATCGAAACAAAGAGAAAAGCTCAGAGAGAAAATTCTTGGGTAAAAGAAGCGGCAGTGGCTTTTGCGGAAAAACAACAAAAAGAAGTAATATAAATAATGAGATAATTTGAAAATGTGCTAATTTGAAAATACTATTATTATGTATTAATTTTCAAGTTACTTAATTCTCAAATTTTCAAATTACCTAATTTTCAAATTGAATTATGGCAAATTTAGATATGTGGGAAGTGTTTATTCAGACTAAACCGGGATTATCTCACAAACACGTTGGAATTGTACAGGCACCAACAGCAGAAATGGCTTTGCAGAATGCAAGAGACGTTTATACAAGAAGAAAAGAAGGAACTTCTGTTTGGGTAGTTCCAAGTAAATATATTGTGACTTCAGAAGGAGTGGATAAAGAAGCATTCTTCGATCCTGCTGATGACAAATTATACCGTCATCCAACTTTCTATGAGATTCCAAACGACGTAAAAAATATGTAATCTTCTGTAAAATGTTAGCTGTAAAAAGGACATTCTACATCTAACTTTTTACATTTTACAAAAAATTAAACAATGAACCCATTATATAATTATTTATTAAAACTAGCAGACGACAGTTTCATTATGGGACAGCGTTTGTCTGCGTGGTGCGGTGAAGGTCCTTATTTGGAGGAAGATATTGCATTAACGAACATCGCGTTGGATGAACTTGGTCAAGCAAATAACTTTTATGTTTACGCTTCAAGAGTGATTGATAACGGGAAAAGTGAAGATGATTTGGCATTTTTAAGATACGAGCACGAATATGTAAATGCACACTGGACAGAACTTCCCAACGAAGATTATGCTCAGACCATTTTAAAAGTATACGTTTTCGCAGTGTATCAGAAATTAATGTATGAAGCACTATCAAATTCTGCGGATGAAGAACTTTCTGCTATCGCTCAAAAATCTTTGAAAGAAGTAAGATATCATTATACTCACGCTTCGTCTTGGATGAAAATTTTCGCTCAGGGTACAGAAGAAAGTAAATCCCGTTTGGTAAAGGCAATTGAAAATATCTGGGAATATACAAAAGGATTATTCGCAAAAACAGAAGGCGAAGAAGATTTGGTAGCTTTGAATATTGCTCCGAATACGGATGCTCTTTATGAAGAATTTGTTTCAATTACACAGAAAGATTTTGCAGATTTCGGGTTAGAATATCCTACGAATCCTTTTATGCAGCCAAAATCACGAACAGGATACCATACAGAGTATTTTGGTTTCATCCTTTGTGAATTACAGTATATGCAGAGAGCGTATCCGGGTTGTACTTGGTAAGAAATGAAAGTACTTCTGTGGATAATTGCTTTTTTTCTCTTTGCTTATGCAATGCTTTGTGTGATTGTGTTTTTTTATCAGGAAAAAATAATTTTTCATCCTGAAAAGTTGCAGAAAAATTATTCATTTAATTTTAAAAATGACTTTGAAGAACTCACAATTTATACAAAAGATCAAAAGAAATTAAACTCAGTTTTATTTAAAACTCAAAATCCGAAAGGGGTGATTTTTTACCTTCACGGAAACGGGGGTTCAATAAATGGGTGGGGTGAAGTAGCTGAACTTTACAACAAGATGAATTACGATGTTTTCATGTTGGATTACAGAGGTTACGGAAAAAGTGAGGATGAAATCAATAGTAAAGATCAATTATTTTCAGATGTTGAACTTGCGTATGATGAACTTGGAAAACGATACCCCAAAAACAAGATTATTATTTTAGGATATTCAGTTGGAACTGGGCTGGCTTCAAAGTTGGCATCGCAGAAAAATGCAAAACTGTTGATTTTACAGGCGCCTTATTTCAGTATGGAAGATGAAATGGATCAGAAATTTTCATTTCTTCCTAAGTTTCTTTTAAAATATAATTTTGAAACCAATAAATATTTAAAAACCGTTACGTCTCCTGTCATTATTTTTCATGGAGATAAAGATGAGGTTATTAATTATAAAGCATCTTTACAACTGAAAAATAATTTTAAAAAAGGAGATACTCTGATTATTTTAAAAGATCAGAATCATAACGGAATAACAGATAATTTGAATTATCAGAACCCAATGAAAACAATTCTTGATTCTGATAAGAATTAAAATATGAATCAGCTTTTAGATTTATTAAAAACAATTCCTGACCCGGAAATTCCAGTGATTGATATCGTGGAATTGGGGATCGTGAGAGAAGCAAATATTACAGGTGAAAAAACTTGTGAAGTTATCATTACGCCTACCTATTCTGCCTGTCCCGCGATGTTCACAATCGAAGAAGACATCATCAAAATGATGAAAGAAAACGGTTGGGAAGCGAAAGTAGTCACCAAAATGTTTCCGATTTGGACAACAGATTGGTTGACAGATGAAGCGAGAGAAAAACTTCGTGTTTACGGAATCACACCTCCCGAAAAAGGAGCAGACGAGCATCATATTGGGAAACCGAAGAAATGCCCTCGTTGTGGTTCTGAGCATACCAAACAGATCAGTAGATTCGGATCTACTTTATGTAAGGCATCTTATCAATGTTTAGATTGTTTAGAGCCTTTTGACTATTTTAAATGTCATTAAAAATGATTAATTTTATAAAACAATCATTTTTAATATTAACCTATTAATAACCAATTTAATATGTACACACAACTTGACATTGAATCGCATTTTGACGGAAAACTTAAAATAGCTTACCTCAATCAGCCGGAAACTATGAATGCGCTTACAAAGCCGTCTTTATCAGATTTAAAAGATTTTATTAAAGAATGTAGTGAAGACGAAACGGTAAGATGTGTGGCGATTTCAGGAAGGGGAAGAGCGTTTTGCTCTGGTCAGAATTTGGATGATGCTTTTGTACAGGGTAATGAACATCATGACAATGACATTATCAGAAAAATCGTAACCGACTACTACAATCCTTTGGTTACAGAAATCACACGTTGCAGAAAACCTGTCGTTGCATTGGTAAACGGTCCTGCAGTAGGCGCAGGAGCGATGTTAGCCTTAATTTCTGATTTCGTTTTGGCGGTTGATAAATCATATTTTGCTCAGGCATTTTCAAATATTGGGTTAATTCCTGATACAGGGGGAACGTATTACTTACCCAAACTATTAGGAAGACAATTGGCAAACTATTTAACATTTACAGGGAAAAGATTATCTGCTGAAGAAGCGAAATCTTATGGTTTGGTTGCAGAAGTTTTCAATGAAGAAGATTTTCTTCCAAAATCAATGGAAATCCTTGAAAAAATGGCCAATATGCCGACCGCAGCTATTAAATTAACCAAAAAAGCATTCGCTGCTTCTTACAACAATACATTGAAAGAACAATTGGAGCTAGAGGGAGATTTACAGCAGGAAGCTGCAGAAACAGAAGATTTTAAAGAAGGGGTAAGTGCCTTTCTAGAAAAAAGAAAACCTAATTATAAAGGAAGATAAAAATTATAGAATTTAGAAATTAGAGGTTAGAAATTAGCAAAAGTCTAGCTTCTAACTTCTAGCTTCTAACATCTATAAAAAATGAAAAATGTAGGAATTATCGGTGCCGGAACCATGGGAATCGGCATTGCACAAGTAGCCGCAACGAACGGATGCAAAGTTTGGGTTTATGATGCCAACGCAAAACAAGTAGAAACGGCAACCGTAGGTTTGGAAAAAACATTGACCAAATTGGTTGATAAACAAAAAATTTCAGGAGAGAAAATGACTGAAATTTTAGCTAATATTTCCATCGCTACAGAATTGAAGGATTTCAAAGATTGCGAATTGATCATTGAAGCCATCATCGAAAACAAAGAAATTAAAACCAAAGTTTTCACAGAATTAGAGAAACACGTTTCAGAAAGCTGTATCATTGGTTCTAATACATCCTCTATTTCCATTACCTCTCTGGGTGCGGAATTACAAAAACCGGAGCGTTTCATCGGAATTCACTTTTTCAATCCGGCTCCATTAATGCCTTTAGTTGAGGTTATTCCATCTTTATTAACAGAAAAATCATTAGCGGAAAAAATCTGCAATCTCATGAAAGATTGGGGGAAAACTCCTGTGATTGCTAAAGATATTCCAGGATTTATTGTGAACAGAATTGCCCGTCCTTACTATGGGGAAGGTCTGAGAATTGTTGAAGAGAACATCGCAACGGTAGAACAGGTAGATGAAGCTATGAAAACAATTGGAAACTTCAAAATGGGACCTTTTGAATTGATGGATCTTATTGGGGTTGATGTGAATTTCTCAGTAACGAAAACAGTGTACAACGAATATTTCTACGATCCGAAATACAAACCCTCTCTTCTTCAGCAAAGAATGTCGGAAGCCAAACTTCACGGTAGAAAAACAGGAAAAGGTTTCTACGATTATGCTGAAGGAGCAGAAAAACCTGTTGCAGAAAAAGACGATGCACTTTATCAGCAAATATTTTTGAGAATTATCTCCATGTTGATCAATGAAGCGGTTGAAGCAAAAAGATTAGGTGTTGCCAATGATGAAGATCTGGAATTGGCCATGCAGAAAGGAGTAAATTATCCAAAAGGATTATTAGCTTGGGGACAGGAAATAGGATATGCAAAAATCTCCGAAACTCTTCAAAATCTTTACGAAGAATATCAGGAAGAAAGATATAGACAAAGCCCGCTATTACGTAAACTAAATTAATAGTATGAATATAGATGCATTCAGAGCCGAATTAGAAACAAGGCTCATGATTGAAAAAGAATACATGGTTCAGGAGCTTACTATGATAAGTGATTATCAGGAAAAACTTGAATTATTAGGTGAATTCAATGATAAATATCGTGGGCTGATCAAAAGATTAGCTAATGAGCATGGCGTTGACATAAATGCTCCTTATCCATCTGAAAATCCATCAAATTCTGAGCATCTTACATACGAACAGGTAATTCTTGGGAAAACCATGAGTATTTATGACAGATTGGTTGATGAATTATATGAAGAAATAACAAGCATAAATTAAAAATGAATCCAAGACAGGTTGTAGATTATATGATGGAGAAAGATTATTTCTCCCAATTTTTAGGAATCAGAATCATTGATATTAAAGAAAACTATGCTTTAATTGAAATGCAGATCACCAAACAAATGCTTAACGGATTGGGAACAGTTCACGGAGGAGTAACGTTTGCTTTTGCAGATTCGGCCTTCGCTTTTTCCTCAAACAATGACGGAAATGCAGCAGTCGCATTAAGTGTAACGATCAATTTCACCAAAGCCGGAAGAGAAGGTGATATTTTCAGAGCAGAAAGCATTTTGGTAAATGATACCAGAAAAACCGCTGTTTATGATATTAAAATTACCAATCAAAATGAAGAACTGATTGCAAAATTTGTAGGAACAGTCTATAAAATTGGAAAAAAAGTGACCGATTTGTAAAAACACCAGCCAAATACCAAATTAAGCAATATGAGAAAAATGTTTTTTCTGCTTTTCATGCTTTCAACCTTTCTGATCAATGCTCAGCAGAAAGTAAATGAAACTTTGAAAAAAGAACTCGATGAGATCATGAAAGTCGATCAGGGCTACAGAATGCTTTTTGATTCCGAAATAACTCCGGAGAAAAGAGAGAAATTGCTGAAAGATCTGAATATTGACAAAGAAGAGTTTGAAAAGAAAAACTGGCAGTTGGTCGCAGAACATGACAGTTTGAATATGCAGAAAATTGAAAACATTATTTCCCAATATGGCTATCCGGGCAAGACGCTTGTAGGGGAACCTACCAATCAGGCGGCATGGTATGTCATCCAGCATTCAACAAAAATTGGAAAATATCTGCCTCTTATTAAAGAAGCGGGAAAAAAGAAAGAAATTCCTTTTACATGGGTGGCAATGATGGAAGACAGATATCTGATGAATGTAAACAAAGAACAGATCTACGGAACACAAGGGAAAGGAGAAATGACAAAAGATAAAAATGGAAAACAAATTTTTATCAATTTTATATGGCCTGTTAAAGATCCTAAGAATGTAAATAAAAGGAGAAAAGAGGCCGGATTTGATTCTACCGTTGAAGAAGATGCTCAAAGAATGTTCGGAAAAGATTTCAAATACGAACCTTATACTTTACAACAGGTTTTTGAAATAAGAAATAAAAACAAATAAATAGAAAAGAGAGTATGATAATTTTAAATGGTCTCATTCTCAAATTTTCAAATTAAAATTATGAACAACGTATACATTATAGACTATGTGAGAACTCCCATTTCAAAATTACAGGGAGGCCTATCGGAAGTAAGAGCAGATGATTTAGCATCGATTGTTATTAAAGAAGTGGTAGCAAGAAACCCTGAAGTTCCTGTCGAGGAAATCGAGGACGTTATTTTCGGATGTGCTAATCAGGCAGGTGAAGACAACAGAAACGTAGCAAGAATGGGGCTTTTATTGGCTGGACTTCCTTACAAAATTGGAGGAGAGACAGTAAACAGATTGTGTGCATCAGGAATGTCTGCTGTAGCAAATGCTTTCCGTTCAATTGCTGCTGGAGAAGGTGAGATTTACATTGCAGGTGGAGTAGAACACATGACGCGTTCTCCGTATGTAATGTCAAAACCAAGTGCGGCTTTCGGTAGAGACAGTCAGATGTTTGATACCACTTTCGGCTGGAGATTCATCAATCCGAAAATGAAAGAATTATACGGAGTTGACGGAATGGGAGATACTGCTGAAAACCTAGCAGATATGCACAACATCAGCCGTGAAGATCAGGATAAATTTGCGCTTTGGTCTCAACAAAAAGCAACTAAAGCTCAACAAAGTGGAAGATTGGCAGAAGAGATCGTAAAAGTTGAAATTCCTCAAAGAAAAGGAGAACCGAAAATCTTCGATACAGACGAATTCATCAAACCTACTTCTTCAATGGAAGGATTAGGAAAACTTCGTCCGGCTTTCAGAAAAGAAGGAACGGTAACTGCCGGAAACGCTTCAGGAATGAATGACGGAGCAGCAGCACTTATTTTAGCAAGTGAAGAAGCTGTAAAAAAATACGGTTTAAAACCTAAAGCTAAGATCTTAGGATCATCTGTTGCAGGTGTTGAACCAAGAATTATGGGAATTGGTCCGGTTGAGGCAACTCAGAAATTACTAAAAAGACTGAATCTTTCATTAGATGATATGGATATTATCGAATTGAATGAAGCGTTTGCTGCTCAGGCTTTAGCTGTAACGAGAACATTAGGATTAAAAGATGATGATTCAAGAATTAATCCAAACGGAGGAGCTATTGCAATCGGTCACCCACTTGGAGTTTCCGGAGCAAGAATCGTAGGTTCTGCTGCAATAGAACTTCAGAAACAAAATAAAAAATATGCATTGTGTACCCTTTGTATCGGAGTCGGACAAGGTTACGCAATGGTAATTGAAAGAGTTTAATTTGAAAATGTGCTAATTTGAGAATTTGAAAATAATATTAAGAACACATTTTTAATTTTAAATTAGCTCATTAATTTTAACATTCTGCCTTTGCTAAGTGAAACGCCTTTGCGGACGGAAAATATGCAGAAATATTTTCAAAAAAACTTTACGGGTTTTGCGTTAAAAATAATTTTCAAATTAACTCATTCTCAAATTTTCAAATTAAAATTATGAATATTTACTCATATCACGGAATTCGTCCCATCATCAAACCTTCTGCTTACATTCATCCGCAAGCAGTGATTATTGGAAATGTGGAAATTGGCGAAGAAGTTTATATCGGTCCAAACGCGGTTATTCGTGGCGACTGGGGTAAAATTATCATCAAGGATGGTGCAAATGTTCAAGAAAACTGCACCCTTCATGTTTTCCCAGGGATTGAAACCATTTTGGAAGAATCTGCACATATAGGTCATGGAGCAATTATTCATTCCGGACATATTGGAAAAAACTGTCTGGTTGGAATGAACTCGGTGGTGATGGATAAAGCGGTTATCGGTGACGAATGTATCATCGGTGCATTAGCTTTTGTTCCTGCCAACTTCAGATGTGAACCAAGAAAATTGATTGTTGGAAGTCCTGCAAAGATCATTCGTGATGTTTCCGATGAAATGATAAAATGGAAAACAGAAGGAACAAGGTTATATCAGGAATTAGCAAGAGAGGGAAAAGACGCGATTTTGCCTTGCAAACCATTTACAGAATATGTTCAGCAGATTCCTACGAAAGTTGTTGATTACAGCATTTGGGACGATGTGAAATAATGAGTCCCATCTAAACCTCAGATTTCTAAAACCTATGAGGTTTGGAAAAGACAATTAATTAAGAAAAAACATGATTAAAAAGCTAATTATATTCTGCAGTATTCTCCTTGCATTTCAATCCGTAGCTTTTGCCCAGACCGGAAATGTAAAACCATTGACTATTGGAGAAATCAGAACTATAAAGTCTAAGATTTTAAATGAAGAAAGGACTTTAAACATCTATCTTCCGCAAAATTTTGATAAAAAGAAATCACATCCGGTCATTTATCTTCTAGATGGAAGCATGAACGAAGATTTTATTCATGTTACGGGGTTGATCCAATTCTTTAATCAAATGTATTCCATGCCGGAAACTATTGTGGTAGGAATAGCCAATATTGACAGAAAAAGAGACTTTACATTCCATACAGATCTAAAAGACTTACAGAAAGATTATCCTACAACAGGACATTCAGATAAGTTCATCGGGTTTTTAGAAAAAGAATTAAAAACATATATCGAAAGCCAGTTTAAAATAACTGAAAACTATTTATTTGGTCAGTCATTGGGTGGGCTTTTAGCAACAGAAATTTTGCTGAAAAAGCCTGAAATGTTTAACAATTATTTTATCATCAGTCCGAGTTTGTGGTGGGATGATGAAAGCCTTTTAAAACAGGCTCCTCAATTATTAGCCAACATTCCGGATACGAAGAAATTTATTTATGTTTCTGTCGGAAAAGGTGAACATCCGGTGATGGTAAAAGATGCAGAAGATTTATATGATGTTCTGAAAAAAGCAAATAAGAAAAACTGGACGGTAGAATATAAAATGATGGAAACAGACAATCACGCAACCATTCTGCACAGAAGTTTGTATGAAGGCTTGGTAAAGTTGTTTCCGTATCAGGAACCAAAAAATTAAAAATATAACAATATAAAATGTATCATTTATGGCAATTTTGTGCTTGTCATTCTGAACAAAGTAAAGAATCATTCATACACTGTTAAACGGATACATTATTAAAGTAAAAACTATATGGAAAAGTTAAAAAACTATATCTACGGTGAATGGGTAGAAGGAAACGGAAACGGGATTCCTTTATACAATGCTGTAAATGGTGAGCAGGTTGCTGTTTCCGATACAGAAGGTCTGAATTTTGAACAGGCGCTTGACTACGGAAGAACAATTGGTTACAAAAACCTTTCATCTATGACGTTCTACGACCGTGGAGAAATGTTGAAAAAAGTAGCCCTTTACTTATTAGAAAGAAAGAAAAAATATTACGATTTATCTTACAAAACAGGAGCAACTCATGTTGATTCTTGGGTAGATATCGAAGGAGGTTTCGGTACTTTCTTCACTTATTCAGGATTGGCAAAAAGAATGCTTCCAAATACTCCGTTCTGGGTAGATGGGGAAACTCAGAAGATTTCTGCTAATGGAACTTTCTTGGGAACTCATATCCTGACTCCAAGTGAAGGAGTTTCTGTACAGATCAACGCGTACAACTTTCCGGTTTGGGGAATGTTAGAGAAATTATCAACCTCTTTATTGGCAGGCGTTCCTTCGATCGTGAAACCTTCTCCTTATGGTTCTTATTTAACAAACGCGGTTTTCCAAGATATGATTGAAAGCGGAATTCTTCCTGAAGGAGCGGTTCAGCTGGTTTGTGGTGAACCGGGAAATATCTTGGATTATATTAAGGATGGAGATTCTGTATTGTTTACAGGTTCTGCAACTACAGGTAGAAAATTAAAATCTTTACCGTCAATAGCAGGAAACGCGGTTCGTTTCAACATGGAAGCAGATTCTTTGAACTGTTCAATTCTTGGATTAGATGCAAAACCGGGAACTACTGAGTTTGATTTGTTCATCAAAGAAGTTCGTAACGAAATGACAACAAAAGCCGGACAAAAATGTACGGCAATCAGAAGAATTATCGTTCCTGAAAATTTAATTGGGGATGTTCAGAATGCTTTGTCTAAAGCTTTAGACCAGACAAAAATAGGGAACCCATTAAGCAGAGAAACAAGAATGGGATCTTTGGTTGGAAAACAGCAATATGATGAAGTTTTAAGAAAAGTAAACTTATTAAAGGCTGAAACGGAATTAGTTTATGACGGACAACATGAACTGGTAGATGCAAACTATGAAAATGGTGCATTTATGAGTCCGAAACTGTTCTTAAATGATGCTCCATTTACGAAAAATATCTCTCACGATGTCGAAGCTTTCGGACCGGTTTCTACTTTGATGCCTTACAAAGATGCAGAAGAAGCGGCAGCGTTGGCAAAAAGAGGAAAAGGAAGTTTGGTAGGATCTATCATTTCTCATGACGACAATTTCGTAGCAGAAACTTCTTGGAAAATGGCTTCTCAGCACGGAAGAATTTTCGTGTTAAACAGAGACAATGCGAAAGAAAGTACAGGTCACGGTTCTCCGCTTCCTACTTTGATGCATGGTGGTCCCGGAAGAGCAGGAGGTGGTGAGGAAATGGGCGGTTTAGGCGGTCTTCATTTTTTCCTTCAAAAAACGGCGATTCAGGGTTCTCCGGATACGTTGACAGCAATTACAAAAATTTATCAACAAGGCGCTGAGAAAAAATACTCAGATAAACATCCTTTCCAGAAATATTTTGAGGAAGTTGAAGTTGGAGATTCTTTAGAAACAGCAGGAAGAACAGTTACTGATGCAGATATCGTGAATTTCTCTAACGTTTCTTGGGATCATTTCTATGCACACACAGATGCAACAAGCTTAACTGGAACTATCTTTGATAAAACGGTTGCTCACGGATATTTCATCCTTTCTGCAGCGGCAGGATTGTTCGTTTCAGGTAAAAAAGGACCGGTTATCGCCAACTACGGATTGGAAAACTGTTCATTCTTCAAGCCTGTTTATGCAGGAGATACGATTACGGTTTACTTAACAGCGAAAGAAAAAATCAACAGAGGAGTGAAAGGAAGAAACATTCCTTCCGGTGTTGTAAAATGGTTGGTTGAAGTGGTAAACCAAAGAGATGAGGTGGTTTGTGTAGCGACCATTTTAACATTGGTGGCAAAACATTCTCCATTCATCGATCTGAACTTAAAGAACATTCAAAAAACATTGAATGGCTTAACGGAATCTACTCAGCCAAGTTGGGGTAAGATGTCTCCTCAGCAAATGATTGAGCATTTAGAGCACGGAGTGTTGGTAAGTCTTGGTGAGCCGGAAGCAGACAAATGCTTTACTCCGGAAGAACAATTGGAAAAATGGCAGGATTCTCTTTACAATCACAGAAAGATGCCGAAAGATTTCCCGGCGCCGTTTTTGGCAGAAGATGAAAAGCTATTGGAGTTGAGACATAAAAATCTTGAAGCTGCAAAAATCTCTTTCATGGATACCCTGAAAAGATTCTCTATTTATTACAAAGAAAATCCACATGCAGAACATATGAATTTTGTTTTCGGAAAACTGAATAAAGAAATGTGGGAATTGATGCATAAAAAGCATTTCACCCACCACTTTGAACAATTTGGATTGATTTAATTCGAAATATAACAAATCCCTTTTAGACCCAGTTTAAAAGGGATTTTTATTTGATAGATTAATCTTTATTAATATAAATTTTTGTAACCCGTTTACAAGATGACTTTTAGATAAAAAAAGTAGTATTGGGAAAATATAAAGCATTAGAATGTTAAAAAAAACGATATCTATTTCAAAAATAATATAGATATTTGATGTAGCTACTTTTAATAAATAAAATACTATGGAATTAAGGTTTTTCAAAGATTTTGACTTTACAAATTTTTGGAGTGAATGCAGTTACTCATCAAAAGATTATATTGAAGATTTTCCAGGTGATGAAATAATTGCTGAAGTTGAACATAAATTGGGGTATCAGCTTCCGGGATCTTATATAGAATTGATGAGACTACAAAACGGGGGATTGGTGAATAAACCATGTTTTCCCACCACAGAAAGTGTTTCCTGGGCGGAAGATCATGTAGCCATTACAGGAATTATGGCGATTGGAAAAAGCAAAAAATATTCCGTGTGTGGCGAGTTGGGAAGCCAATTTATGATCGATGAATGGGGATATCCTGCCGATGGTATTTATATTTGCGACTGTCCTTCAGCAGGACATGATATGATTCTTTTGGATTATTCCGAATGCGGAAAAAACGGAGAACCTCAGGTGGTACATGTAGATCAGGAGAGTGATTTCAAAAAAACTTTTCTGGCAAAAGACTTCGAAACATTTATTAGAGGATTAAAGCAGGAAGAAGAATTTGAAGCAGAATAAATAAACTGTACTTTTAATTATTAATTCAACCAAATTTAAAATATTGAAAAATGGATGATAACTGGATGCAGAAATATGCAGAAGTAAAAAATATTTTGGTTTGCCCGACCGATTTGGAAACCTATTTTACTTCAAATGAAATTGTGGATCAGAAATTGGAAACCATGGAAATCGGAAATGTTTCTCTTCCTTCAGGAAAAGTGGTGGTGAGAGATCCGTTGGTTTCTCTAAATGGAAATCAATCTCCATACTTTATTCAGGCTCCGAAAGGAGATTTCCCTGTGACTATTGCGGTGGTGAAATCTGAAGATTGGGGCGACCGTTATGCTGTGGTAAAAGTTGAATTTACCAAAGAAAAACCTGTTGTTTACAGAGAAGCTTTGGTCGGAATTGAAGAGTTGGAAGACGTAACCGAAGACGATTTCTTTGGATTTGGTGTGGATGCCGGTTTAGGCTGTATTACCGATGCAGAAGTACTTCCTTTTGTGGATAAATTTGTGGATGAATCAGAGCTAGACAATATGTACGATGATTATTTTGCTGAAATTTTTGCCCAAAGCTATAAAGATCATCCCAACAACCAGAGAGATGCAGGAGATTGGATCAACTGGAGGGTTCCCAATACAAATTATCAGATTCCAATGTTTGCAAGTGGTTTTGGTGATGGGACTTATCCTGTATATTTCGGGTATGATGCCAATGAGAACGTTTGCGGTTTATATATTCAGTTTATTGATATTGAATTGGCTTTAAGTGAAGAAGGAGACGATGAAGATTATGATGACGATGATAGTGATGATCAGCCTGAAAGTTTCGTTTTTCTTAAAGACTAAACATGAATAAAACTTTTGCAGAAAAGGTCATTGAGTTTAATAAAAGCTTGCACTATTCAGGATCGCTGCCGGAAGACTTTCAGGTGCTGAATCCATATCTGGATAATCCCGAAACCATGACCGTTATGCAAAAGTTTTATCATCAATATTATAACGATTCAGACAGAAGAAAATTCATTATCGGAATCAATCCGAGCCGTCATGGAGCAGGAGTTACCGGAGTTCCTTTTACCGATACCAAACGTCTGGAAAGTGTTTGCGGAATTAAAATGAAATCTGCGCATACCCACGAAGTTTCTTCGGTTTTTATATACGATATGATCGAGGAATATGGAGGTGCACAGGAATTTTATAAAAATATCTATATTAATTCCCCATTTCCTTTGGCCATCGTAAGAAAATCCAAAAACGGCTGGCTGAATGCCAATTACTATGATGACAAAGAGCTCTTTACCGATGTGAAAGACTTTATGATCCAATCCTTAAAGGAACATATCAGCTTAAATCTGGATACATCAGAGGTCTTTATTTTAGGAAAGAAAAATGCAGATTTTATTTCAAAACTAAATAAGGAAGCTCATCTTTTCGAAAAAATGACCGTGTTGGAACACCCGAGATATATCCAGCAATACAAATCAAAAGAAAAACAGCTCTATATTGATAAATATATTCTGGCTCTGAATACACACTAAATCACCAAATACAAATTAATATGCCTTGGAATCCTGAAGTCTATAACCAGTTTAAGGATGTACGTTACCTTCCTTTCTTTGATCTGATGAAGCTTATCTCGCCTGATGGATTGAAGAAAGCCATTGACATCGGTTGCGGAACCGGAGAGCAGACCCATATCCTTTCAGAAAAATTTCCGGATGCTCAATTTTTAGGAATCGATTCCTCTGCGGAAATGTTGGCCAAATCTCAAGCGTTTAAAAACGAACGATTAAGGTTTGAACAAAAAACTGTTGAAGAACTCTATGGCTCTAAAGATACATGGGATTTGATCTTCAGCAATGCCGCCTTACAATGGTCGGATAATCATGAAAAGCTGTTTCCAAAACTGCTTTCCTTATTAAGCGAAAACGGGCAGTTTGCCATACAAATGCCGCTTCAGGCAGAAAATATTCTCAATCAGATTCTGTTTCAGCTAGCCTCAGAAGAACCGTATGCAACCGCTCTGCAGCATTGGAACAGAGTTTCTCCAGTGCTAAGCCTTGATGAATATTCAGGAATGATGTTTCAATATGGCCTGAAAGATTTACAGATTTCAATCAGAGTCTATCCAATCATTGCCGAAGATGCTGAAAAGCTTTTTCAGTTTATTTCCGGTTCAGCATTGATTCCGTACCTGGAAAGGCTGCAAGGAAATACCAGACAACAATTCATTGATGACTATAAAAAGCGCATAGAAAAAAGATTTAAACAGTTTCCTGCTATTTATGCTTTCAAAAGGATATTGCTGTATGGGAAAAAATAAAAACTCCAAATAAAAAAATAGACCTCTTTAAAGGCAAAAATGTGGGTTTAGTTTTCTCAAAAGCCCTTTATTTAGTATTTTTGTATAAATCCAATAGATACTAAAAATGAGTGATTTTGTAACATCAGAAATTAAAAATACTATTGCCGAAATTACGTTCGGAACTGCAAAAAGTAATGCTCTTCCCGGGGCTATTCTTGAAAAGCTGGCTCAGACAATCCTTGAAGAAGGAGCTAAACCTGAAGTAAAAGCCATTCTTGTTAAAAGCGAAGGTGAAAAAGCATTCTGTGCAGGAGCAAGCTTTGATGAGTTATTAGCAATTGAAGAGCTAGAAGCTTCTACACAGTTTTTTGGAGGTTTTGCTAAAGTACTTAACGCGATGAGAAATTGCGGGAAAATTGTTGTCGTAAGAGTTCAGGGAAAAACAACCGGAGGTGGAGTAGGTCTTGCTTGCGGTGCTGATTACTGCTTTGCAACAAAAGATTCTGCTTTGGCTTTAACGGAGATCAATTTAGGAATCGGACCTTTCGTTATCGGGCCTTATGTAGAAAGAAAAATAGGAAAATCACAATTCTCAGCGATGGCCATTGATGCAGATTTCAGATCAGCAGTATGGGCGGAACAGCATAATATTTACCATTCGGTTTCTGAATCCATAGAAGAAATGGATGCTCAGCTTGAAAAGTTCTTGAATACCCTTTCTTCAAGAAGTGAAGAAGCTTTGGCTTTGATCAAGAAAGTTTCCTGGGAAGGAACAGATCACTTCAACGAATTGATGCCAGCAAGAATCCATATGAGTGCAAGTCTTATCTTGGAAGATTCTGCTAAAAAGAATATACAGGCGATCAAAGAAAGACTGAGAGCAAAATAAAATTGAATAAAGAAAAAAGAAATGAACCGCTGATATTTCAGTGGTTTTTTTTGTTTTAACTACATGATCAAGATATTATTTTTCGAAAAACTATTGTAATAAAATCGTCAGAATAATGTAATAACCTCTTATGAATCGAATAGAATATACTTGATTATACTCTTGAGTGTTATTGAGTGTGTTTTTATTTGTTGTAGATGACTAAGGAACTCTATTTTTGCTATAGTATTATTAACTAAAAAAAAATAAAAATGAAAAAAAATCGATCAAAAAAAATTCTGTTTATTCTGTCTCTTTTCAGTTTGTTTGTCTTGTTTAGTTCATGTTCAGGAGGAGATGATGATACTGCAACTAATACAAATAATTATAAAATCACAGTCACTTTAGTAGGTGTTGGTAATGAAGATTTTGTATCTATAGTAGCTGTGAGCCAAACTTTGGGAGGCAAATTTGATGTTTGGAAGGTGAATAATGTTGTAAAAACAGGTGAATCCTCTGTTAGCCTTGATAAAGCTGATTTCATAGGAGGTACTACAACCTATGTTATCGAAACCACCGAACCCGTCGCATATGGAATTGCAAATGACATACAAGTCATTAATAGTGGCGCAGGAGCAAATATATCAGTAAGTTATAAAATAGAGAAAGATAATACTGTTGTAATAAATGAGAATACTTCGGTTGCAAATGGAAGTGATTTTACTAAAAATTATAAGTTTTAAAAGTGAAATATTGCAGAATTTGTAAAATATATAATCTGATTTTAAAAAGAATAACTTTTACGATTTCATTTATAGTGTTTTTTACGCATGGACTTGCTCAGCAGGTCCATGTAAAATATTATCATGTCAGATCACCTATTGCGACCTTATATGAAGATCTTTATGTGATTTCAATTCAGGATTCTATTATTAGTTTTAATTCCGGAGGTACTACATCAGCAATTAAGAAAAGCAGTAAGCCTGTGAGTAAAAATTATTTTATTTCAAAAATTACTGATAATGGAAAAACAAAAGATTTCTTTTTTACTGGTTTAAATAGGGAAATGAAATACTTTATTCATGATAACGTAGCCAAACCGGTCTGGAAAATTGACGAGACGAAAACAAATAAAATCCTTGGGTATCATTGCATAAAAGCAACGGCTAATTTTAGAGGGTCGGAAGTAACTGCCTATTTTACGAAAGAGCTGCCTTACTCTGTAGGACCTTTTAAATTCTTCGGGCTTCCGGGAGTGATCTTGGATGTCAGAGAGAATAATAAAAACTTCAATATATGGAAAGCTGAAAAAGTAGAATTATCCGTTGACCCGGATATAAATTTTACTCCAAAACTAGACCGCTATCCTAAAATGAATATGAAGGAATTTGTGGAAATGAAAGAAGCTTTACTTCATAAAGAAATGACCGATATTGTAAACAGCATGCCACAGGGAACCAAAATTGAAAATGGAACTTTTCAAAAAAGGCCCGGTCTTGAAAAATCGTTTGAATGGGAGACTATGTATGCTCATTAACCTCTATATAACAGATAAGGACATTTGTTAAGATGCCCTTTGTTTTTTTTGAATATATCACATCACAATAAACTGAGATCGAAGATAAGTTTCCTTTTAATTTATCATTTCAGTATTATTTTTACCTGAAGCCTTTTGTAACTACATCGCACGAGCTTACCAAAAGCACAAGAGGTTTTCTCAAAAAGCACAAGTACTTTTCCTGAAAACCTCTTGTGCTTTTGATCTCAGTGAAAAGTTTTATATTCGTAAAATAACTAAACTGTCTGGCTACAGACAGTATCATTCAAATCCTATCTTATAAGCTAAATTATGAAGAAAACAGTAGTTTTATTGGTTTTATTTTTATGTCAGATTCAGAATGCCTATGCTCAAAAAATAGATTTTAAATGGGAAAAAGATTCTCTGAATGGAAAATTAATTGAAAAGATAGCGATGAGTGTTCCCTTTAAAATTGAAAATAAAGAATACAGATTTCAATTTGATCTGGGGGCAAATACAACTTTGATTTATGATAAATGTTTTGAAAATGCTCAATTCATTAAAGATCGTAAAATTGATAAAAATTCAGAAGCGGCGGGCCATCAGATTTTTTCTATTGAAAATCAAAATATTAAAATTGGAGAATTTGAGAAGAGTAACTACAAACTTATGGGGCTTCTAAATTTTGAGCAGGATGAGGTTTGCGGAGTTGTGGGTGCAGATATCTTTCAGGACAAGATTCTAATAATTGACTTTCCTAAAAATCAAATTTTAGTAACGGATCAGCTTTCTAAAAAACAAATTGAAAAGACAGTTTTTGTAGATATTAATATTATCAATAATAAACCAATAATTCCGTTAAACATTGATGAAATAACCTATCATTTTCAGTATGATAGCGGAGCAAGCATCTTTCCGATATTTACTTACAGGAAAAATTTTGAAAAACTGATTAGTGGTTCAAAAGCGGGTGATAGTTTAAATATCAAAAACTTTAACAATCCTTTAATTGTAAAATCCGTTGAAATTGACAAGCAAATTTTTATTGGGAAAAATAAATTTAAAACAAAAGAACTTTGGTATTCCGACAATGATCTTTTTGGATTTGAGAATGATAAAATTGATGGAATTATCGGAAATGTATTTTTTCTTGATAAGAAAATAGTTATTGATTTTAAAAACAGGAAATTCGGAATTTTGCAATAAGATTATCCACAGTATTATATAAACAAAAAGCACAAGTACTTTTCCTGAAAACCTCTTGTGCTTTTTTTATCCTTCGGCCGATATGAATTCTCCTTTTTCGGTAACGACTTTATTGCCCCATTCAGTAATGGCTTCCAGAACAGGAACAAAGCTGTTTCCTAAATTGGTTAAGCTGTAAACAACTTTGATGGGCGGCTTTTTACCATAGACTTTTCGGGATATCAGACCGTCTTTTTCCAATTGCTTCAGTTGCAGGCTTAATGTCATTTCGGTAACGGAGGGAATTTCCTTACGAAGCTCATTGTATCTTTTCATTCCGTCTTTTAAATGATAAAGGATCACGGCTTTCCACTTTCCGCCGACAAGATCCATCGTCAGACTTACGGTGCAGGGATAATTTTTTCCTTGCAATGTTACATAGTCACCAATACATTCTGCTTTCATACCGTACCTGTTTTTTCCACCTATCTATTTCGATAGGTATTGCAAATGTAAAGGACTCAAAATAATTTTGCAACTATAATTATGATAGTTTAATTTAATTCTAAAGAAACAATGAAAATATTAATCGTATTAGCGCATCCGGAGCCGAATAGTTTTAATGCAGTGCTTTTCCGGACTGCTATTGAAGCCTTGCAGCAAGCAGGGCATGAAGTGAAGACGTCTGATCTGTACCGTATGGATTTTAATCCTGTTTCGGGCAGAGGAAATTTTAAGGGAGAAAAAGATAAAGCACATTTTAACCAGCAGCATGAAGAGGTCTTCGCTTTCCATAACAATACATTCGCAGAAGACATACAAACGGAGCAGGATAAAGTATTTTGGTGTGATGTAATGATATGGCAGTTTCCGCTTTGGTGGTTTTCTGTTCCTGCTCTCCTAAAAGGTTGGGTAGATAAAGTTTTTACGATGGGTAAGTTCTATGATAACGGAAAAATCTACGAATCGGGTTTGCTGAAAGGACGAAAAGCTTTGCTGTCTATAACGACAGGTGGTCCCGAAAAGAATTACGTTGCAGAAAGATATGGTAAGATAGACGATATCCTGCATCCCATTAAAACAGGTATTCTCGAATTTGTTGGATTTTCCGTATTGCCTTCCGAAATCCATTTTTCGGTTGATCGCCTTACCGATGATGAGGGAAAAGAAATATTGGAGAAGTGGAGTGATCGCCTGAAGAACATTTCTTAAAGATCACTTGTAGATTTTTTCTGTTTGATAGGGCTTAAGGAGACGTATTGAAATAAAAAACTATTACCATCCCTTTTTGGCTTTGCAGATTTATATAGTAAAATATCCAAATTTATTTGGATATTTCTTTTTCTTTATTAACTTTGTATTTCAAAGTTCTTTATATGGAATCAAAAAACTATCAGGAAGACTTATCTCATATACGTTCTATGATGGAGCGTTCTTCAAGATTTATTTCTCTTAGCGGACTGTCTGGAGTATTTGCCGGGTTGTCTGCCATTATAGGAGCAATCTATGTCTATTTTGTTTTTCAGAGAGAAGGGATTGATTACTTTGACGGGGAAAGAAACGTTTTCGGGCCGTCATTGGTAAAAGAACTTGTGGTAATTGGGCTTGTTATTTTAGCAGCTGCTCTTCTTAGCGGGTATATTTTTACAGCAAGCAAGAGTAAAAAGAAAGGATTGAAGATATGGGATGCTACAACCAAAAGACTTTTGATTACTTTTGCAGTGCCTTTGGTGGCGGGAGGATTTTTTTGTCTGGCGCTTCTTTATCATCATCTTTTCGTTTTTATTGCTCCGGCAACGCTGATTTTTTATGGATTGGCTTTGGTAAGTGCAGAACGGTATACTTTAACAGATGTAAAATATTTGGGATATTTTGAAATTGTTTTAGGCTTGATTTCCCTTTTCTTTTTGGGTTGGGGATTGCTTTTCTGGATGATTGGCTTTGGCGTACTGCATGTGGTGTATGGATTGATTATGCATAAGAAGTATAAATAGGATGAACAAGTTTCTGAAATACTTCTTAATTATTCTAGCTTCTGTAGGTGGATTATTGATAATTGGTTTTGCAGTGATGTCCTTTATGGTTGCAGCGGCTTTTGGAAGTTTTGATAAAAAGTATTCTGCTTCAGAGCTTAAAGATAAATATTATTCTAAAGAAAAAGAAATTTCAGAATTAATACATTATTATAATCATATAAAGCCTGAAGATTATTGGGTAGATATAGAATTCAAAGATGATAATACTCTTGCAAGGCTCCAGGTAATATCTAAAGATTCTTTGTCTAGGTCTCATGTAATATATCAGGAATGGGATATAAGTACTGATGTTTTGCAAAAAGATGATCTAAGAAGCTTGTTAAAGTGGAATGTAAAAGAAGTTACAGAATTAAAAAAAAGATTGGATAAAGCTAATTGTATATCTGTAGAAGATGGTAAGCCCATAAAAATTGGTTTTAAAAGGAGTGGTCTTGGAATGTATTCATTTAATATTTTTCAAGATAGTAAAACAGATAGAAGTGAATATAATTGCAAGTGTGAGTATATTCTGGTAAATAGAAACTTAATGTTAGAATATGGAGGCGGGGCGATTGGGCCTCAATGCTTTCCTAAAGAAAATTAAAAATGATCAAGATAAATCAACTCAACAAAGAATTTGAAAGTCGTGTAAGATTGGGCATTATGTCTGTTCTTATGGTGAACGACTGGGTTGATTTTTCGGAGATGAAAAACCTTTTGGAAATTACAGACGGCAATCTGGCAAGTCATAGCAGTGCACTGGAAAAGTCTAATTATATAGAAGTAAAAAAAGAATTTGTAGGAAAAAAGCCAAAGACCTCTTACCGGGTAACACAAGCCGGAAGATTGGCATTTACGGAACATTTAAATGCACTTGAAAAATTATTAGGAATATAAGATCTATTTTTTTTTGAATTTTAACTTTGTATTTCAAAGTGCTTTGTAAATTGTAATAATATGAAAACACTAAAACCAACCAACATTCTGATTTTCGCTGTTCCTGCCTTACTACTGGCAGCAGCTTTTTTCTGTACACTCTTTATACAGGGCTTCAACTGGTCTTTACCGGATTTTATGATCGCAGCAATTTTACTTTTTGGAACGGCCGGAGTCATCAATTGGGTGATTAATTCTGAAAAAACGCTTGCGGTTAAATTCATTATTTGCGGAACAGTGATTCTTGCTCTCATTCTTATCTGGATAGAACTGGCAGTAGGGATTTTTGGGAGTCCGTTTGCAGGAAGTTAATACATAAGAAAAGCATGACTAGAAAAGATTTCCTGAAAAAGCTTTTGCTGATTACTTTAATTAAAGGATAAATGATGAGTGATAAAAATATTTTAAATATTGGAAAATGGGTATTTATATTTTCCTTTTTAGGAGGGAGTATTTTGTTTTTCAGCTTGTTTTCGGGGATAATGACTGAATTTGCTGTTTTCGGCGGTTTGATTCTTTGTGTATTCACACTAATCAATGCCATGGTATTTTTTTCCTTGCTTACTTATGGGGTCTTATACCAATCTAAACTGAAAATCTGCCTTAAATCTGCATCGATGCTTTTGATTAATATTCCTGTATCATTTATTTATGGATGTCTAATTGATTATTAAAATAAAATTATGAAAAAACTACGCGTCAAATTCTTACTCTTCATTTACGACAAAACACAAAAACTCTATAGAACCTATTTTAAGAAGAAGAAAAGACAATGGCAGTTTAATGAAAAACAATTGCTGGAGTTTCATAAAGACTCTTTAGGAAGAAAGTTAGGTGAATTTTATAAGAAACATGGCTTTTCAATGATTCCCAAGATGGAAAATCATGATGTGCATCATTTGATAACAGGCATAGGAACCCAATTTGAAGAAGAAATCGCCATGCAGTATCTTCTGTTGGGAAACGGAAAACTCAATGCACACCTTTTGGCTGCCATTGTACTGGGAACCCTTATCCTTCCTGAATATATGAGAATGTATAAGAATGCTTACCGAAAAGGGCAAAACATGAGAACATTTCATCATTTGGATTTTGAGGCGCTGCTCTGGCAGAATTTTGAACATCTCCATGACTTTTTCAGACAAAAAGAAACTCCTGTTCTTTATTAAACTCTATTTATTAAAACTTTACTTATGAAAACGTATCATCTTATTCTTTTGACAACCGTACTTTTCGTTGTGCTTTTTTATGGAGAAACACCGGGAATTAATCTGGGAATCCTCGGAATTGTCTATGCCTTGCTTACCTTTTTTACTGCCCCAAAGAAAAATAAAACCCAGACGTTTTATATTCTGTTTGCAGCTTCCGTTTTATCAAGTTTTGCATTTGCATGGTACCGTGACTTTCCCTCACTTTTAGCTTTGGCAGCTTCTCTCTTATTTCTGGGGCTTAAGTCAAAAACACGGAAATTAAAATCTCTTTTTATCATTCCGGTTTTTGTGACGAATTTCTTCACTTTTATTTGCCGTTTTTTCAGTTTTGAGAAATGGCTTCCGAAATTCAATACATCAGGAATATTGCAGAAAACGATCGCTATTATTCTGATTCCGGCTATTTTCATTATCGTGTTCTTCTGTATCTATACCTATGGAAGTAATCATTTTGCCACTCTTTTCGAAAATATTGAATTTGACTTTAATTTCCTTGATTTCTTCGGGCTTGCTATTTTAGGATTCTTTATCGCCTTCAATTTCTGGAATTTTTCTGTGGAAAGATTTATCTACAAACAAAATTATTACTTAAACAATACCTTCTCGGTTCAGCAAAGATCTCAAAAGGCATCTTTTAGTTTTATGACGTTTAATCTGGAAAGAACCAGCGGTATCATAACATTTTTAGTCTTAAATGTGATGCTTTTATTCTTTATCTTCACCTATAACTACGAACAATTCTATGAAGCTCCGAAAACACCGTCCCAGCTTTCAGATGAAACCCATGAAAGAGTAGTGGCTGTCATATTCAGTATTGTTATGGCAATTGCAGTCATTATGTTCTATTTCAAAGGAGCTTTTAATTTTGATAAAAATGCGGGAATACTAAAAACACTTGCTAAAATATGGGTGGTTCTGAATTCGGTTTTAATATTTTCTGCGATGGCTAAAAACACGGAATATGTTCAGGAGTTAGGATTAACATATAAAAGACTCGGTGTATATGCATTTTTAGTATTGAGTATTATTGGACTGGTAATTACTTTCATCAAAATTCAGAAACAAAAAACCAATGCTTTTCTGTTCAATCAGATGCTGTGGTATTTCTATGGAATGATTTTGGTTTGCAGTTATTTCAATTGGGGCGGAATGGCGACACAATATAATATCGGGAATCATAAAGGGAATTTTGAATTCCTGCATTCCCTGAATTATAATGATGAGGTGTTGGAACAGGCTTTTCCGAAAGAGATGAAGACAAAGATTAATTATGATAGAGTGGAAAGTGATAAAACCACATTCCTGTCCAAAATTTTATACTACGAATCCATTAAAAAATAACATATGAAAAAGTTGCTGTTCATCATTCCGGTTCTTTTGTTCTCTTGTAAAAAAGAAGTAAAAAACACAGAAATAAAAACGTATGATTCTGTAAGTGTAAAAGAAAAATCTGAATATAAAGCAGATTCAACGGTAAAGAAAGAAGATGCTAAAAGTGCAGACACGATTTCTGAGGCAAACAATACGATTACTGCTGAAGAAAAAAAGGGCAGGGTCATCATGAAAACCGTAGAAAGAAATAATTTTCCTATACAAATACAGGAAGAATTTACCAAAGATTATGATAAACTGATCCTTAAAATTTCAAACTATTCAAAATCTCAGTTGAAAGCAAAAATCATTACGAAGCAAAATGATTTCAACATAAGAATCAATCAGATCAAACTTCCGGACGGAAAGATGGACGGACCTTTTGGAAGGGAGATTACCTATGATATTCCGGAAAAAGGTGAAGTATGGCTTATTATAGGAAAAAACAATATGGCAGACGGTGCAATTACCGGAGCTTTTTCTGTGAAAATAGAATAGATTTGGTATAGTTTATGCAAGTGAATTTGTAAATAAATTATTATGAAAAAGATATTTTCAACAGCTATAATTGCTTCTGTGGCTTTGGTAAGCTGCGGAACGGTACAGTCTCTTGTTCAGAATACATTCCCTTATACAGCCAATGTATTAATTTCTACAGGAGTGCCTGCAGATAAAGAAGTGTCTTCTACGGCAACAGCATCCAATGTTCAGACTTGGTTTGGAGGAAATAATAATGCTAAAATAAAAGATGTAAGGATTTCTGATGCAAAAGTATCTGTTGTTACCCCTTCCAATGGAAGTCTTAATGATTTTAAATCAATCAAAGTCTATGTTTCCTCAAGCGGAACTGGTGAAAGACTAGTTGCTTCAAGATCTAATATCTCTACAAGTTCATCAAGCTTAAATTTAGATTTAAATGATACGGGTTTCTTAGATGAGGTTGTAAAAAGCACAGGTCTTACCGTAAGAACGGTTTACGAACTGAAAAATCAGACAAGTTCTGATATGAATATAAAAATTGCACTTAATTTCAGCAGCGTACCTGCGAAATAATTTTGTAAGATAAAAAAGCAGCCTTTCAAGAAAATTGAAAGGCTGCTTTTTATTTTAATGATAGTTTTATTTAAAATCTACCAGTTCGATATCGAAAATAAGAGTTGCTCCCGGAGGAATTACTCCACCGGCTCCATTGTCACCGTAAGCTAAATCTGAAGGAATGTAAAATCTGTATTTTGCTCCTTTTGTCATTAACTGAATTCCTTCTGTCCAACCTTTAATTACACCGGAAAGCCCCATCTCCATTGGTTGTCCTCCGTGATTATCTGTACTGTCAAAAACAGTTCCGTCCATCAGTTTTCCTGTGTATTTTACATTGGCTGTACTGGAAGCAGTCGGTTTTGCTTTTCCGTCACCAGGTTGCAGAACTTCATATTGTAAACCACTTGCAGTAGTTGTTATTTTCTTGTTAAGCTTGTTTTTAGCTGAGAATTCCGCTCCTTTTTTCTTGTTTTCTCCTGCTTTTACCTGTGCTTCAGCCTGCTTTTTTTCATTTTGCTTCTGCATGAATTCTTGTAGAAAAGTACCCATTTCTTCCTTTGGAAATAATTTTGCTTTATCAGAAAACTCATCTTTTAAAGCTTGGGCCATAAGATCCGGATCTACAGTGAATCCTTGTCTTTTCATGTTCTGAGCAATATCAAGACCGATATAATAAGATGCTTTCTGCTCATCAGTATAAGACTTTTGAGCAAAAGAAGCCGTAAATCCGGCAAGTAGAGCCAAAGTCGCTAATGTTTTTTTCATTTCTTTATATAAATTATATTTTGTTGTAAAATTAAGCTTTTGTAATGGAATCCATCACAATCGTTACGGGACCGTCATTGATTAATGAAACCTTCATATCCGCTCCAAAAATTCCGCTTTCCGTTTTGAGTCCGGATTTTGAGATCTGTTCTTTAAAATAATCAAAAAGAGGAATAGCTTTATCCGGTTTTGCTGCTTTAATGAAAGAAGGGCGGTTTCCTTTTTTGTAATCAGCAATCAGTGTAAACTGACTTATACAAAGGATTTCACCTTTAATATCCTGTACAGAAAGGTTGAGTTTGTCATCTTCATCTCCGAAAATTCTGAGATTTAAAATTTTCTGAACGATCCAGTCTGCATCTGTTTTTTCGTCATTTTCATCAATTCCTACCAAAAGCATCAGTCCTTTTCCGATTTCACCTACGATGGCACCATCTACTTTTACGCTGGATTCTGAAACTCTCTGTATAACAACTTTCATATTAATAATAGATGTTTAAAATATTTGATGAAGTATCATAGGTATACGTATAGGTTTTAGGAGGCAGTCCGGTAACCTGATTGGCAGGCTGCCCAGTCAGAAGAATCCACTTGGCATCATCTTTCGGACAGATAATGCTGATATCATCTTTTACTTCAAGAGTCGTGTTGGTATCAGGACAAAGATGAGGGGCATTTCGGTCATATATTTTAAAAGAAGAGCCGGAAGTTCTTACAGCAATTAACCCTCTGGTTCCGGATTGCTGCTCGTTGATATAAATCCATCCTCCGGTGTTATTAAGATTATAGTAGGCGGGAAGATTCAGATTTAATGTAACATTGATTGGGCTGCTTGGGAAACAGCTTACCGTGTCTTGAGTTCTTCCGCATGAGTTCAAGCTTAAATTACTGAAAATCAGTATTGTTAAAATAAATAGGATTGAAAAAGTTTTTTTCATTTCAATTTAAATTTTTATATATTTGTAAAAATAAACGATTATTACACGAAAACATTGTCCGACAAATGTCGGATTATTTTTTTATACTAAAACTAAATTTTGAAAATTATGGCAAGCTATGTTACAAAGGAGGGATTAGACAAAATGAAAGCTGAGCTAGAACAGTTGGAAACTATAGAAAGACCTAAAATTACCCAGCAGATTGCAGAAGCCAGAGACAAGGGGGACTTGTCTGAAAATGCTGAATATGATGCCGCTAAAGAAGCGCAGGGAATGCTTGAAATGAGGATTTCTAAATTAAAAGATGTTATTTCTACTTCTAAAATTATAGATGAAAGCCAATTAGATACTTCTAAAGTTTCAATTCTGACAACGGTGAGACTTAAAAATAATGGCACAAAACAAGAGCAGGTATTTACTTTGGTTCCGGACAACGAAAGTGATCTGAAATCTGGGAAAATTTCTGTAAATACACCTATTGCTAAAGGTTTATTAGGTAAAGTAGTAGGCGAAACGGCTGAAATTACTTTACCAAACGGAAACAAACTGTCTTTCGAAGTATTGGAAATCACTCTGTAAGAAACTAAATCCTTAGAAATAATGAGCACAATATTCACAAAAATAATTAACGGAGAAATACCGGCTTATAAAATTGCTGAAGACGAAAACTTTGTTGCATTTTTAGATGCAATGCCTTTAGTAAAAGGACATACCTTGGTCGTTCCTAAAAAAGAGGTAGACCTGATTTTTGATCTGGATAGCGAAGAATATAAAAATCTTTGGGGATTTGCTCAGGAAGTGGCTAAGAAAGTGAAAAATGCAATTCCTTGTATAAGAGTGGGAGTTGCTGTAGTGGGACTGGAAGTTCCTCATGCACATATTCATTTGATTCCTTTAAATAAAATGGAAGATATGAATTTCAGAAACGAAAGACTTCAATTATCTGTAGAAGAATATACAGAAATTCAAAATTCAATTATTAATTCTTAACACATAAAAGAGATCGTAAAAAAGTAATTTTTTACGATTTTCTTTAATAATATATTTATATAAAATGAACTCAAATCAATGTTCATTCTGCGGTAAAAAAAGAAATGAAGTACAGATGCTGATTTCTGGGCAGAATGGTTTTATTTGTGAAAATTGTATCGAACAAGCACATTCAATCGTTAAAGACAGTACTTCTAAAACAGGATATTCTCCAGCCGAAAGTATTGAGGAGCTAAAGAAACCTAAAGAAATTAAAGGCTTTTTGGATCAGTATGTCATTGGGCAGGATCAAGCCAAAAAACAACTTTCTATAGCCGTTTATAATCATTATAAGAGGTTGCTTCATGCTAAAGATGAAAATAGAGAAGTTGAGCTGGAAAAGTCAAATATCATCATGATTGGTGAAACAGGAACCGGAAAAACTTTATTGGCAAAAACCATTGCCCGTGAGCTGAACGTTCCGTTTTGTATTGTAGATGCAACAATTCTTACAGAAGCGGGTTATGTAGGAGAAGATGTCGAAAGTATCCTGTCAAGACTTTTGATGGTGGCTGATTATGATGTTGAAAAAGCAGAAAAAGGGATTGTATTTATTGATGAAATAGATAAAATTGCAAGAAAATCTGATAATCCTAGCATTACAAGAGACGTTTCAGGAGAAGGGGTGCAGCAAGGTTTATTGAAATTATTGGAAGGAAGTATTGTTAATGTTCCGCCACAAGGAGGAAGAAAACATCCCGATCAGAAATATATCCAGGTAAATACTCAGAATATTTTATTTATTGCAGGAGGAGCTTTTGACGGTATTAAAGAAATCATTGAGCGAAGAATGAATAAGCAGGCAATTGGTTTCAGCTCTGAAAAAATAAACAAAGTAGACGAAAATGAGTATGTATTAAGAAATATTAATGCAATAGATTTAAGATCTTTTGGATTGATTCCTGAACTTTTGGGAAGATTCCCCATCATTACTTATTTGGAAAAACTTACCAAAGAAACAATGGTAAGAATTATGAAGGAACCAAAGAATTCAATTGTGAATCAATTTGTTGAGCTTTTCAAGATGGATGCCACTAAACTTACCTTTACGGATGAAGCCATTGAGAAGATTGTAGAAGAAACAATGGAAAAAGGATTGGGAGCAAGAGGTCTTAGAGGAACCACAGAAAAAGTGCTTGAAGATTATATGTTTGATATCGGTGAACAAAAGGAAATCATACTAACGGATGATAATATTTTGCTAACTAAATGATTTTTATAGTTTTTGTTTAAAAAAAAATTATATATTTGCATAGGTATTTTATTATAATAACACATAAAAATATTATACAATGAAAAAAAATTTATTTACTATAGCACTTTTGGCTACGATGTGTTCTGTTCAGGCGCAGCTACTGCACATCGACAATTCGGCAAATGTTTTTGTAAGTCAAGGTACCTTGGTCTATAGTGGGGGTGGAGTAGAAACGAAAGGAAACGGAATCGTTGAAAACCACGGAAACTTTATGGTTCAAGGAGCCGCAACTGATGTTTTCAGAAATTTAGATACATCAGGTGCTGAAATCACAACAGGAAATGCTGGTGGCTCTTTTGTTAACAAACTTAATCAGGCTACAGCTTACGCTTCTGTTAATACCAATTCCTCTACTGCTACTCCAGTTTACACTTATGGACAGTTATTTATCTCTGGTTTACCTCAGGATAAAATAACAGGTGTTGTAAATCAGGAATACAGAGCAGTAAGTCATGGTGATTATCAGCAAATGGGAATGCCTTTCTACGGAAAGACAATTGCATCATTAAACGCTAATAGCGGAGCTGAACTAGGAAAAACCTTTACTACTGTTAGGGGGTCTAAAAACGAAATCCTTTATTGGGATAACACAAATGTGTACTTCCACAATCTACCTTCGGGGCTGAACACTACTATGGGAGCTGATGTAAGTCCTTACGCCTATTATATTGTAGGTGGAAGCGGATTAAATGTTTCCGGTAATACTAGAACAATGGTTGGAAGACCTGTTTCTGATGTTAATACAACTGTTTCTTTAGCAAATGCTGGAGCAAATGTTAACTTCGGAACAGGAGGGAATGCTATAAACCCAGTAAACGAAAAGTACAATACTTATTTGCAAGATGGCTTTAGTGCTTCTGCAGGAGTTTGGACTGGTAATTTTGGAAAAAATATCTATCAGTTTGGTAACCCGTTCATGACTAACTTAGATTTGAGTAATCTGGGGGTTAATCAAACAAACTCTGATGGTAACTATTTAAGTAATATTTACGGAGTTCGATTAGAATATCAAGGTGTACAGTATTCTACTACTGGAGGTGGAGGTGCTTCTGCGTATAAATTCATCACTTTTGGTGGAGGAGCTTTGGCGGGAGATGTTGATTATGCTATGATTAGACCTTATGGAACATTTGTTGTTAAATTGAATGACAATGTTACACAGCCTAACTTAAACTTAGCAAATCTTCGTAGATTTAACTACTATTCAAGAAATGCTGCTACAACTCCTTATTCTGTGACTGCCAATAAAAATGGGGCAAGTGGTACTTTAAAGCAATTAGGAGTTATTGGTCTGGATGCTAACGGAAACGAAGTAGCTAGAACTTATTATATTGTATCTCCAACTACTATTTCAGGACATTCGGCAGCAGTTAAAGCTCAGGTAATTACATCAAGCAGTTCACTAGGAACTTTTGAAGAAGATCCTGTAAACGGAGGATATGACTTGAACAATGTTAATTACTGGATGTACATTAACGAAGCTAATGAAGTTAACTTTAAAGGGAAAAATATAAAAATGGTGAATTATGATCCAAGTATTGTTTCCTTTAAATTCGAAATTAGAGAAAATGCGGCTTTAGTTGCAAATGGAACTCATGTTCTTTCTGCAGGTGAAGGATTCTATTATAAAAAATCTACTGATGCTAATGTAACTGCTGCTACTCAAGGAGCTGTGATTACTGCAAACGGTAATGCAAACGGAGTTGAGTATGATCTATACTATGGAGCTCCTAATTCTGGAACTTTAGCAACTTCAGAAGTAAATAAGTCTGCAAAAACAATGGTTATTTATAATCCAGATACAGACGGATATTTCGTAAGATTTGATCCATCATGGAAAACAGCAGAAATTAATGTGTTTGATATGAGTGGCAAATTGGTTCTCTCTCAAAAAGGAGTGAATGCAAAAGGAGACTTTGATTTAAATTTAGATAAAAAAGTTAAAGTAGTCTATGTTGTAAACGCAGTGTCTGAAAAAGGAGAAAGAGTAACCTCAAAAATTGTAAGATAATTATGAAAAAGATTTATTTAAAATTAGTATTCCCATTATGTTTGCTAATGCATACAATTTTTAACGCACAAACACCAACAAACCCAAATCCTCCGGGAGGAGTTGGAGGAGGAACTCCGGGAGCTCAGGCTTCACCAATTGATATGTATGTTTATGTGCTAGGAATCGTAGCGATGTTGCTTATTGTATTTTTTACAAAAAAGTATAAAAGCCAGAAAATATAAAAATTTTATTAAAATAATAGTAAACTCTCTGATTAGTCAGAGAGTTTTTTTATTTTTACCCTATGAAAAAGATACTTTTATTGTCTGGGATGATGACCGCGTTGTCTATCCATGCTCAGTTTTCAGTAACCATTCAGGCACCTGAAGGATTTAAAGAGAATGATGCTATTTTATATACACTTAACGGATCTAAAGATATTATTGTTACGAAAGAGCAGAAGAAAAATAATATATGGACATTTAAGTATCCAAAAGCTTATTCGGGAATGATGAAAGCATATTTTCCTAATACCAATAGTGCTGTTTCATTTATTTCTGAAAATAAAAATGTCAATATTAAACTTGATGCTGATGGCAGTAAAGTAAAAGACATCATTTATCTTGATGATGCTAATATTTTAATGAGCAGTATTCAGGAATTGTCTCAGAAAAAAGAAGTTATACTTCCTGCATTATCCCAAATAAAAGAATACTATAAAGATAATACAGACTTTGGTAAAGCATTAAAGGTTGAAATAGGAAGACTGACAGGAAGTGATATCGCAGAAGCATCAAAATTTCCTTTTGTAAGCTACTATAATACAAACTATAATAAATATCTATCTACTGAAAACACGAAAAAGGTTTCTCAGGACGATATCGTTAACTTTATAGATAAGTCGAATGATATGCTTGAAACTTCGTCTTTATTAAGACCTATATTGGTGGCTTATTTGAATAATGGAGGCAATACCAATGTTACGGCCTCTGTAGATAAATTATTGGACAGATTAAAGGTAGAAACGCCGCGTGGACAAACCGTTTTATCAGAATTAATAGACATTTTTGATGTATATGATATGTCCGAATTCAAAAGCAAATATTTGACGCTTGCTAAAGGCCTTAAATGTACGATTACAGACAGATTAGCATCTACATTAAAGTCTAATGCAAATGTGGAATTAGGAGCTGTTTTTCCTAACTATAAGTTCCAGTCTGCTGTCAATACTACTGCGAAATCAATTCATGATGTAAAGGCAGATAAAAAGATTATTATTTTCTGGTCATCTACTTGTTCGCATTGTGAAAATGAGCTTCCGCAGTTACTTGCTAAATACAAGGAATTACAGGCTAAAAATGTTCAGGTTATAGGATTGTCTTTAGATGTAGATAAAAGCTCATATACAAGTAAAATAGCGGCCTTTCCTTGGATCAATGATTCAGAATTGAAGGGATGGAATAGTTCATACTCGGAAACGTATAATGTTCACGCTACACCAACGTATTTTATTTTAGATGCTAACAATAAGATAATCAGTAAGCCAGAGCACGTGGGAAATGTTTTAGAATATTTTAATGCAAAATAATTTTGGAGGGTAAGAAATAATTTATATATTTGCACCACGAAAAAGGCGAGGTAGCTCAGTTGGTTAGAGCGCAGGATTCATAACCCTGAGGTCACGGGTTCAATTCCCGTCTTCGCTACAAAAAGTGCTTTCGGTAGGCACTCAAAAATACACCGCGGGATGGAGCAGTAGGTAGCTCGTCGGGCTCATAACCCGAAGGTCATCGGTTCGAGTCCGGTTCCCGCTACTAAAAACGCAACTAGAAATAGTTGCGTTTTTTATTTATGATATAAGTATAATTTCTTTTATTGGATTTACGAGGTTTCAATTTTATTTTCTTTCTCTGAACTTTTTAGGTGTTTATTTTGTCTTTAGGTAAACTTTATAATTTTAGTGCTAATCTCAATCAAATTAAGAAACAAAATATATCTATTCTTCTATATGGATATTATTGTTTAAAAAGAGGAATCTTGTATTTTTCTTATAATAAATAAGTATCTTAATGGTGAATTATTTAAAATTGTAAAAAAAACTTAAAATAAATTCAAGAAATCTTAAATTTTTCATAAAACTTTATAAAAAAAGAAAATAAGTTTTTTTTTTATAAATATTGTTGTACTTTTACAACGCCTTGAATGAGGGAACAAGTCAAGGTAATAAATTTTTTTTCATCATTTGTGTTTTTAGAATCGTATCGCCTGATACGATTCTTTTTTTATGTATTATTTTCGTAGTTCAGCAATAGATCGATAAAGTAAGAATAGGTAACAGATCCTTCCTGCTGATTGCTTTTAAGAAAAAGATTGTTGGTAAATCCAAAGAAATCGTCTAACCAGCTTTGATGTTTCAGGATGAATGATTTTTCAAATGCCCGGTCTCTTTTCATGCCTTCAGAGTAGTTTTTCTGTACCGATTTTACAAAAGAAGGATCTTCTTCTATAATGAACCTTAAAAGGCTTTTTAAAGTGAAATATTCGGTGCTGTAGCGCAGGTCTGAATTGGTAGAGTTAATTCCTATTAAATAACCTATAAAATTCGCTTCCTGTTCTCTGGCAAAACCTAATTGATGGGAGCTTTCATGGGCAGAGGTAAAAGGTATTGTTGTGGCTGGAGGTTGCGGGTTGTATTGGGCTTCTGCGGTAAAAGGATTATAATATCCAAGAATACCGGTAAAACTCATCACGCTTTTGAATATACTTGGCTTAAATGAATTAACAGAGGAAACCTTTTTAGAAGAAATGTATCCAGGTATTGTCTTTTGTCTTTGTAGGATTTCTAATTGAAGAGAGGTGAGATCGGAAATAATGAAAACACCATTCTTATCTTCTTTTACCATTGTTCTGCTTGCTTTACATTTTTCAAGATATTTTAAAGCCAATATTTTTGCTTTGTTTATATCCGGTTCTTTTTGACTTGAAAGCTTATAGAGAATGGGGGGCTGAAAATACAACATTCCCCAAAATACCTGATAGCAGAAATAAAGAACATTAATAACAAAGAGAAATTTTATTATTGCTCTGTTTCTTTCCTTCTTTTTAAAAAGCTTAATGATGGTATACAAAATGAAAATCCCTAAGATTACATATAAAACATCTCCCACCGAAAAAGGAATCCATGAAAAAAGTAGTTGATGAGTTTTTTTCTGAATTTCAAAAAGACTTTCAAAGAAAGAAATCATCCAAACTGATTTGGAGAAAACAAAAAATAAAAGAAATTGGGCAAGTAATAAACCCGCCCAAAATCTTTTCTTCATATATATGTTGTTTATATTAATGACCACCTTCAGATTCTAAAACGTCAACATTAATTCCTTGTTTAGATAATGCTTGTTTAGCTAGATATGCAAATATAGTAATATATGCAAAACACAGTACAGGAATAAAATATGAACTGTGGATTCCAATAATATCAGCCAATTTACCTTGTAATGGAGGAATGATACCACCACCAAGAATCATCATTACTAAGAATGCAGAGCCTTGTGCTGTATATTTACCTAAGCCAGTAATTGCAAGTGTGAAAATTGAAGGCCACATAATACTACAAGCCAACCCTCCTGAAAGGAAAGCGTAAATTGCAATGTTTCCGGTTGTTAATAAACCTATAATCATTGCCAAAACTCCGAATAATCCGAAGATAATTAAAGTAAGAGCCGGTTTGTTTTTACTTACCAAGAATAAGATGACTTGAATAACAATACATATTACATAATAATACAAATGAGTCATGTCTTTCTGTGCAATTGTATTGATTCCAATGATGACTAAAAATGCAATAAAAGGAACTACAATTGTCGCGATCATTTGTTGCTGCTTGTTAAGATTGAAAACACTAATAGCTCCTGCCCATCTTCCAATCATTAAACTTCCCCAATACATTGAAATATAAGGGGCAAGATCGGATGATTGATGAGCTCCAAATTCTGGCATACTTAATAATTCACCTAGATTACTTCCGATAGCAACCTCTACTCCTACATAAGAAAGAATGGCAATCATTCCCAAAACAAGTTGTGGATATTTCATTGCTCCCCAACCTTCATGATTCTTTTTAGAGCTTGTATTGGCAAATAAAAGAGAAGCTATAACTATAAGTAAGGCACCTCCCAGATACATCATTCTCTTTTTCTCTAAAGGATGTTTTACACTGTGTAATTCTGTTTTCTTATTTTCTAATGTGGCATTATATTCAGCAATTTTGGTGCTGTCTTTTTCTTGCTTGATGCTGCTGTTAATGATATTTATTTCATTATTTAATGCTTCTACTTTTTTGCCTTCATCAGAATTGTAACTTCCAAATACCGGAACAAAACATAAAATCACTAAAATTGTCATCACAACCAAAGTTTTTCTTGCTTTCCCAGCCTTTTCCATCGGTTCGGTAGAGATTCCGTCAGGTAATTTTTTCGAAAAATAGAAAACTCCTGCAGCAATAAGAAATAGAGCACCTACTGCTGTGTAAAGCAAAATAACTTTATCAAGTGCAAGATGCTTTATTTGATCGTCGTCTACGGTGGCTGTTGTTCCGAATAGTGCAAGTCCCACAATAATTGGCCCGATAGATGTTCCAAAAGAATTAATCCCACCAGCTAAATTTTGTCTACTGGTTCCTGTTTTAGGATCACCAAGCAAAACAGCAAACGGATTAGCTGCGGTTTGCTGAATTGAGAATCCTAATGCCACAACAAAAAGACCAACAAGCATTCCGTAATATACATTGCTTTTAACAGCAATAATCATAATAGCGGCACCAATGGCAGATAAAAGAAGTCCATAGACAATACTTTTTTTATATCCCCATTTTCCAATAATATCAATCCCTTTTATGGTACTGAAAATGAAAAGGAATAAAGCTCCAAGGAAATAAGCAGTATAAAACGCAAAGTCGATTAACTGAGACTGGAACTGATCCAGAGAAAAATAATTTTTACAGAAAGGAATAAAAATACTATTTCCCGCTGCAATAAAACCCCAAAAGAAAAATACCAGAACAAGGGTATATAATGCAGGGTAATTAGTTGGCTGATTTGTATTAGACATAGTTAGTTAAAATTTCGAAAACAAATATAGATTATTTCTTTGATTAAGAGTATTTAACTAAAGTTTTTTTTATTGTCTCAAAAGCTGACAATTTTAAATCTTTTGGAGAATTTGAAGGTTCTAAAATACCATTGTAAAAAACCTTCACTTTGCCGGGGTACCCCTTAGAACTTTCGAAAGGAAAAATTTCCTTTAACCCGATAAATGTATGAATGACAATAGGAGAATTGTGTTTGGATGACAACGTAAATGCGCCATCTTTGAATTCATCTAAAATAATAGAAGTATCATCAGGAACTCCGCCTTCCGGGAAGATCACAATACTGCAGCCTTCTTCCATTTTTTCCGCACATCTTCTGTAAACATCGGCACGACTTCTCGCACTGCTTCTGTCTACCATCACGCAGATCCTTTTATATATGGTTCCGAAAATAGGGATCTTCACCAGTTCCTTTTTTCCGACAAAGCAAATTGGATGATGCGGGAACAAAATACACGTCAGCATAATATCCATAATGGAAGTATGATTGGAAATGATCACATATTGTTTCCCTTTTTCGAGTTGCTGATTGGAAAGATTGGTGATTTCATGTCGCAATCCCATTCCGTAGAACATTCCGTAGCTCCAGAAACGGATCAGTTTATATGCGTATTTGTAATGCTTTTTACTAAAAGATAAAATATAAACGAAAAGTCCGAAGAATATCGTTAAAAAAAAAGCCAAAATCAAAAGCCAAAATCTCCAGAGATAATTTAGAATCTTTCCCACAGGTTATCCGTTAAAAATTACTTTCTTCTTTATTGAGTAATTGAGTACCGAAACTAATAAAATTGCGGCAATCTTGCTAATCATTTCCGGACTTAATGTATATAAAATTAAATTGATGTTGTCTTTAAAAATAAAACTGTAAAAAAACTGGAAAAAGCTAAGACTTAATAAGGTCGAAATAAAAGAGACCAGCATGAAATATGCGAACTCCTTTTTCTTCGAATGCTTTCCTCTTTCAAAAACAAACCATATACTCAGAAAATAATTGGTAATGATCCCACAGCTTGTAGATAAAATATTACTTAAAGGATAGTGAATCCCATGAAAATTGGTTTCTCCAGGAAACATACTGGGAAGTTGGGTGCTGAAAACTTTAAAGCTTCCAATCTCAACAATAGCACTAAGACCTCCGGCTATGATGAAGAATAAAATTTGTTTTTGACGTAGTAGTAACTCTCTCATTCAATTGATATGAACTGCAAATTTATAACTATATGTTAAACAGTGAAAAAAGATGTTAAATATTTTTTTTGAATCAAAAATCTTTTTAAATTTATTACTCAGAACAATATAAATGTAACCTGATAATAAATTCATTTTCAACAGTTTGTGTTGGGCGTTTTTTCTATCTTGTAATGCGGGTTTGATCGTATTTTATCATTTTTTTTATCAAAATCTTTAATAATATTTGTATGAAAAGTCAAAACAAATACAGAAAATTCCAGCTTCAGCAGAAAAATATTGAGGCTCTTGAAAGACAAAATTCTCGGTTCAAAAGAGTGTACAGTGAATACGAAAATATGTCTGATGAATTGTGGAATCTCGAGAATTCCAGTGGAGAACCCGTTCCTGATGATTTTATCAATGCAATGATTTTGCAGGCTTCCTACTTAGAAGATGAAATAGAAGACTGGTTATTACAGTTCAACGAAAAAAAAGCTGATATAAAACATTAGTAATTTTGAAAAGCTTCCCATGTGTTTGTGAGACGGTTTGAAGATAAATTCATAATTTAGCATCCTTAAACTAAAATCTAAAATATGGTTGCTATTGTTGATGGTGGCTCTACAAAATGTGATTGGGTAATTCTAGATGATTTTAACAAAGTCTTTTTAAAAACCGAAACCATTGGTTTTAATCCAAATAATATTGCAGCACATCTTATTGTTCCTGAAATTGAAAAGAATATCAGTTTGGGATCAGTTAAAAACTCAATAACCAAAGTGTTTTTCTACGGTTCCGGCTGTGGAATACCTGAAAACTGTGCGATCATTGAACGGGAACTGAAAAAGTTTTTTACACAGGCACAGATTCATGCAAAAGAAGATCTTACGGCTGCAGCTTATGCAGCTTACAGAGGGAAACCTGCTATTGTTTGCATCTTAGGAACAGGTTCCAACTCATGTTATTTCGACGGAGAGAATTTAAAAATTAAACTTCCTTCTTTAGGATTTCTTGTAGGAGATGAAGGAAGTGGGAGTGCAATTGGAAAACAACTTGTACGAAGATTCTTTATGCAAAAACTTCCTCATGACTTATCTTGTGAGTTCGAAAAAACGTATAAGCTTACGGTAGATGAAGCATTGAAAAACATGTATCATACTGCCAGACCTAATGCTTATTTGGCAAATTTTAATAAATTTGTTGTTGAGAGGAAAGATCATCCTTACTTTCAGAAAATGGTTTTCGATGAAATGATGAATTTTTTTGATTACCAGGTTCTTCCTTATGAGGAATCAAAAGAGGCTGAAATCAACTTTATTGGTTCTATAGCTTATTATTATGAAAATATTCTACGTTCTGCAGCTGCAGAGCTTCATTTAAATGTGGGTCAAATCGTACAAAAGCCTATTGAGAGCTTAGTAGATTACCACATTAAATATATACTATAAATAAAAAAATAAAATTCTATGTCAAGTAAAAATAACCGCGACGAGAAGAACTTTAACCAGGCCGCGTTAGACTATCATAAAACAGAACCTAAAGGAAAAATTGAAGTGATTCCTTCAAAACCGCACTCATCTCAGAGAGATTTGTCATTGGCGTATTCTCCTGGAGTTGCCGTTCCTTGTATGGAAATTCATGAAAAACCGGAAACTGTTTATGATTATACAGGAAAAGGAAATCTGGTAGCTGTTATTTCTAACGGTACTGCTGTGTTAGGATTAGGTGACATCGGAGCAGAAGCTTCTAAGCCTGTAATGGAAGGGAAAGGTCTTTTGTTCAAGATTTTTGCAGATATTAATGTATTTGATATTGAAATTGATGAAAAAGATCCGGACAAATTTATTGAGATCGTAAAAGGGATCGCTCCTACTTTTGGAGGAATCAACCTTGAAGATATTAAAGCGCCTGAAGCTTTTTATATTGAACAAAGACTGAAAGAAGAGCTGGATATTCCTTTGATGCACGATGATCAGCACGGAACAGCGATTATTTCTGCGGCGGCATTGATCAACTCTTTGCAAATCGCCAACAAAAAAATTGAAGAAATAAAAATGGTGGTAAACGGAGCAGGAGCTGCTGCGATTGCCTGTACCAATCTGTATATCTCTTTAGGACTGAAAAGAGAAAATGTGTTGATGTGCGACAGTAAAGGAGTTATTAATCATAAAAGAGAAAATCTTACTCCTGAAAAATTAGATTTCATCGCTAATACAGATATTGAAACATTAGAAGATGCCGTAAAAGGTTCTGATGTTTTTGTAGGATTGTCAAAAGGAAATGTAATGACTCCTGAAATGCTTTTAAGCATGAATGAAAACCCTATTGTTTTCGCTTTGGCAAACCCGGATCCGGAAATTGCTTACGATTTGGCGCTTGAAACTCGTCCAGATGTAATCATGGCAACAGGAAGAAGTGATTATCCTAACCAGGTTAATAATGTACTTGGTTTCCCATATATTTTCCGTGGGGCATTAGATGTTCAGGCAAAAGGAATTAATGAAGAAATGAAATTAGCGGCAGTTCATGCAATTGCTAATCTGGCGAAAGAACCAGTTCCTGAAGCTGTAATTTTAGCGTATAATGTTCAGAATTTACAATTCGGAAGAGAATACTTTATTCCGAAGCCATTTGATAACAGATTGATCACAAAAGTATCGAGTGCAGTGGCAAAAGCTGCCATTGATAGCGGAGTGGCAAGAAAAACAATTACCGATTTCGAAGAATATGAACATCACCTTCTGGACAGAATGGGAAGAGATGAGAAATTGGTAAGAATGATGCAAAGCCGTGCAAAAGCCAATCCGAAAAGAATCACTTTAGGAAATGCTGAAGAATATAATGTATTGAAAGCGGCTCAGATTCTTTACGAAGAAGGAATTGCTTTCCCAAGTCTTTTAGGGAATAAAAAATATATTCAGGAACAGATGGAACGTTTCGGAATCAATCTGAATGTTCCGATCATCGATCCAAGTGATGACGACCAGAAAGAAAACAGAAAGAAATACAGAGATACACTTTGGAAACTTCGTCAGAGAAAAGGGATGAACGAGTACAAAGCGAAAAGATTTGTTCGTCAGAGAGATTATTTCGGTCCTTTGATGCTGAAACATGGAGATACAGACGGATTGATCATCGGTTTCTCTAAAAATTATACTTCTGTACTAAGACCGGTTTTAGAAGTGATTGAAAGAGAAAAAGGAGTTGATAAAGTAGCCGCAATGATGATGATTTTATCAGAAAAGAAACCTATTTTCTTCGCAGATACCTCAATCAATCAGAATCCAACTGCGGATGACTTGGTAAATATTGCTAAAATGGCAGAATTTACGGTGAGATCATTTGCTATTGAACCGAGAATCGCGATGTTAGGATTTGAAAATTTCGCAGCAATCTCTGATACTTCTAAAAAAGTAGCAAAAGCAGTAAGTATTCTTCACGAGAAATATCCTAAAATGATTGTGGATGGTGAAATTCAGCCGGATTTTGCGATGAATGCTGATCATTTAAGTGATTATCCTTTCTCAAAACTGGAAACAACACCTGCAAATACTTTTATCTTCCCGA
Source organism: Chryseobacterium tagetis (assembly GCF_016735585.2). Lineage (GTDB taxonomy): Bacteria > Bacteroidota > Bacteroidia > Flavobacteriales > Weeksellaceae > Chryseobacterium > Chryseobacterium tagetis. The sequence goes on along the minus strand of NZ_JAERSE020000002.1, from coordinate 10,522 downwards.
ATCTAGAAAGTGCAAACTTATCCTACAAAATCATAAGAGGGATGAAAGTTGCTCAGGTTATAGGTCCAATTTTGATGGGACTGAAACAACCTGTTCACGTTTTACAGATGCGTTCAAGCGTAGATGAAATTGTAAACTTGGCAACGGTTGCTGTTCTTGATGCTCAAAGAAGAGAGAAAAAAGATAAGAAATAATATTGATATTGCTTTATAGCAAAAACGAATAAAAAAGACTCCATATTTTTGGAGTCTTTTTTTATTTAAAGATTCTATTGGTTTTTTGATAAAAAATTAAGTTAAAAATCATTCGTCCGTGAAATGAAAACATTACTTAGTTTAATTTGCTATATTTGGGAGTTTTAAAAATTAATCATGATATTTTCTTTACAAGGAACTGTTCAGGAGCTTACACCTACGTATGCAGTCATTAATGTGCAGGGGGTAGGGTATTACGTGGGAATCAGTTTGCTAACTTCCCAACAACTTACTCTGAATCAGCAAACTTTTCTCTTTATTCAACAGATCATCCGGGAAGACGCTCATTTGCTTTTCGGTTTTAACACTCGTTCTGAAAAAGAAATGTTTAATTTGTTAATAAGCGTTAATGGAGTAGGAGCTGTATCTGCCTTGATTTTACTCTCTACTTTTAGCCTTAATGAAATTGCTTCTGGAGTACTTTCCGGAAACAGCGCTTTAATACAAAAAGCCAAAGGAATAGGGGCGAAAACAGCAGAAAGAATTATTGTGGATTTGAAGGATAAAGTCCAAAAATTCAATACTTCAGAAGAAAATATTTCTACATTTGTAGATAATAAAATTAAAGATGAATCGTTATCTGCATTAGAAGTTTTGGGGATTCCTAAACGAATGAGTGAGAAAATTGCGGATAAAATAATTAAACAAAATCCAAGTATTTCGGTAGAAGAATTGGTAAAACAAATTTTAAAAAACATTTAACATTTGGTGACAACTCATAAATATTTCAACATATTCTTGTTCCTGTCTTTTCTGTGTATTTCCATCAATACATTCGGACAAGAAAATCCTGCGACAGGAAATACTATACAAAAGGATTATGAATTACCTGATCCTACTCAATACGAAGCATTTTATGATATAAAAACAGGGATGTATCTCGTATATCCTAAAGTTGGAAATATTGTAACAGGAGTTCCTACGGCGATGTCTCCGGAAGAGTATAAAGAATTTTTGCTGGCAACGCAGTCTAAGGCTTACTATAAAGAAAAATCAGACCGATACAGCTTATTGTACAGAAAAGATAAATCTGACGCACTAAAGAAGGGATTAATTCCTGCTTTAACGATCAGAAACAGGCTTTTTGAAACGATTTTCGGAAGCAATAAAATAGAAATCATTCCTTCAGGGTTTGCTTCTTTTGATTTCGGAGGATTGTACCAGAAAATTGACAACCCATTAATTCTGCCTCAAAACAGAACAAGTTTTACCTTTGATATCAACCAGAGAATCCAGTTAGGACTTTTAGGAAAAGTAGGGGAAAACCTTCAGTTAAAAGCCAATTACGATACCCAGAGTGGTTTTGCGTTTGAGAACAAAATGAACCTGGTATGGCAGGCAAAAGGAAGCTGGAAAGATCTACAGTCTAAAGGACTTGGAGATGTAAATTCTCCCGGAGCAGGTGGTGAAGATAAGATTATAAAAAGAGTAGAATTCGGTAACGTTAATATGCCGTTGTCTACCAGTCTTATTCGTGGTTCCGAGTCATTGTTCGGGGTGAAAACGGAATTCCAGTTAGGGAAAACATACGGAACCGTAGTACTTTCCCAACAACAGGGTGAAGCCAGAAATATTGTTGTTCAAGGAGGTGGGGTAATGAATACCTTCAAAATAAATGCGATCGATTATGAAGACAATCAGCATTACTTTTTGGGACATTATTTCTTAGACGGATATGATAATGCATTACTTAATTATCCTCAGATTAATTCCAGAATCAATATTACAAGATTAGAAGTTTGGGTATTGGACCAAGGAAACAGTAATCTTGCCTATCAGAAAAGTATAGTCGGGATCCGAGACTTGGGAGAAGGAGCAGCCGGAACGCCGGACAACTCACAGAACGGGTTGTATAATGCGATCTCTACAACGATGGGAACCAGAGACCCGGGAACGAATTATGGTGATGTTTTACAGGGGGGAACATTCCCGGGAAGTACACAACCTTATACCAACGGAGAACAATTTATTTTTAATAAAAAAGCAAGAAGATTAAATACTAATGAATATACCTTTCAGCCACAGCTTGGATATATTTCATTAAACCAAAAGCTAAACGATCAGCAGCTATTGGCGGTTTCCTATTCATATACGGTAAACGGAACAAATCAGGTGTACAAAGTAGGAGAGTTTTCTGAAGAAAGTACTGTATTGGTTTCTAAACTTTTGAAATCAAACTCTACGGTAAATGTAGAGTCTCCTATGTGGGATCTGATGATGAAGAATATTTATTCATTAGATGCAGGACAGGTAAGTCAGGATGGATTTATCTTAAATGTTAACTATAGAGATGCACAAACCGGAGGTAAAGTTAATTATCTACCCAATACGAATGTTCAGGATATCAACTTGCTGAAGTTAATGAACTGGGATCGTTTAAATAGTAATGGTGACCTTCAGTCAAACAGTGGAGGGACAACAGGAGATGGTATCTTTGACTTTGTCAACGGAATTACTATACGACCGGAAACCGGGAAAGTTATTTTTACCAAAGTACAGCCTTTTGGAAGTAATATACAGAATGCTTTGGGAAGTAATAATCCTCAGTATGTATTTAGTGACCTGTATGATAAGCAGAAGCAGGCAGCAACATACAGTAACCTGTCACAAAGATATACGTTGGAAGGTCGTTACAAAGGAACAACAGGACAAGGGATTTCATTAGGAGCAGTAAACGTTCCGCAAGGATCTGTAAAAGTTTCGGCAAATGGAGTACAATTGACGGAAGGAGTAGACTATACCGTTGATTATATGTTGGGAACTGTTACCATTATCAACGAGCAGGTAAAACAATCTGGCCAGGCTATTAATATCGCTTTAGAAAATCAATTAACATTCAATACGCAGAGAAAAAGATTTTTAGGATTGAACTTAGAAAGAAGGTTCAGCGAAAACTTCATTGTAGGAGGTACGGTTGTTAATTATTCTGAGTCACCACTTACCCAAAAGGTGAATTACGGACAGGAAGCTGTAAACAATACCATGGCAGGAGTTAATTTGATGTATAATAATCAATTGCCATTCCTGACAAGATTAACAGATAAAATTCCTTTGGTAAATACCGAGGCGCCTTCTAATTTGAATTTCAAAATGGAAGCTGCCTATTTATTACCAGGATTAAATAAAGGAACAGACAATCAATCTTACATTGATGACTTTGAACAAACCACTTCAAAAATTTCGTTAAAAGAACCTGCAGCTTGGAGCTTGTCATCAAAGCCTGAAAAAAATACACAGATTCCGTTCAATACGGTGCCGCCAAATAATGATATTACAGGTGGAAATGGAAGAGGATTGCTATCTTGGTATAGTATCGATCCTAGATTCTGGGGAGTAGGAGGTAAAGCACCTACAGGAATTACAGCTCAGTCTGTTTCCAACCACGCTTCGAGAAGGGTACAGCTTTCTGAAATTTACAACAACAGAGATTTTGTGGCGGGTGAACAGACGTTTACCAATACATTTGATATTTCATATTATCCTCAGGAAAAAGGGCCTTACAACGTAAATCCAGGTTCAGAAACTACACAGCAAAGATGGGGAGGAATCATGAGACCGATCAGTGTTTCCAACTTTGTCAATTCAAACATCGAATATGTTGAATTCTGGTTAATGGATCCTTATGCTGACGGAAAACCATTGAGTAATCCGGGAAATACCCCTAAGCTATTATTACATTTAGGAAACGTGTCTGAAGACATCCTGAAAGATGGCTATATGCAGTATGAAAACGGACTGCCTACACCATCTTCAACATCAACTACCACCAATTCAAACTGGGGTATCCAGCCAAAACAACCTCCTGTTTTATATGCTTTCTCTAGTGAAGGAACTGACAGAACGGTGCAGGATGCAGGATATGATGGTTTAACATCTGATCAGGAAGCCGCTAGATTTGGAAATACATTTACAAACCCGGTTACCAATTTGTCTGACCCTGCAGTGGATGATTTCTTATTCTATATGTCAGATAAATTTACAGGAACTCAGGCCGCTTCAATTGTTGAGCGTTACAAATATTTCAGAGGACCTGAAGGAAACTCTAAAAGCAATTCCCTGGAAGTTTCATCACAGACTCCGGATGCAGAAGATATCAACAAAGATTACAATTTAGATCAAAGTGAAAACTACAACCAGTATGAAGTAAACTTGGATCAGGCAAGTCTTGCTTTAGGACAGAATAATATAGTAGACGTAAAAACTGTAAAAGCAAATTTCCAGAATGGGCAGTCGTCTGATGTGAAATGGTTTTTATTCAGAATTCCGGTTTCACAATATGTTGCAACAGAAGGAGATCATTCTCCAGCTGTTCTTAATAATGTAAGATTTGCAAGACTATTATTAACAGGATTCGACAATACATCTACTTTAAGATTCGGAACCATGGACTTAGTTCGTTCTGACTGGAGAAGGTATCCAAACAAAATTGCCAGCGAAACAGTAAACTCTTCTACAGAAGGTACAGCGGGAAGTGATACAATGAATGATAACTTCGAGGTAGGTAGCGTTAATATTGAAGAAAATGGATTAAACCAGCCTCCATACGTCTTGCCACCGGGAATCGACAGACAGGTTTTGAGTGGGAATGCGGGAGCGCAGAGACAGAATGAAGCTTCATTATATATGAAGGTAAAAAACATGGATCTGGAAGCAAGAGGAGTATTCAAGAATACAACGCTTGATATGAGAAGGTATAAAAAATTGAAACTTTTCTTACATGCTGAAAACTTAGATAGTCCTATGGCTTCAGGTGTTGATAATAATTTGAAGTTCTTCATCCGTTTCGGAAGCGATGCTACAGATAATTATTATGAATATGAATCTTCTGTAAAATATACACCCAGTACGGCAACGGCTCCTTTAGAAATTTGGCCGATGGAGAACGATGTGGATTTTGCAATTCAGGATTTTGTAGATGCAAAGATCAGAAGAGATAAGCAGTCTCCTGATAATATAACCGCAAGAACTAGGGACGCACAGTTTAGTCATGATAATAAAGATATCTACATCAAGGGTAGACCTTCTCTTGGAAATATTACCACGATCATGATCGGGGTAAGAAATTTGCCGCGAGGAACTATTAATAGTAAAGGAAGAGTATTGTGGGTAAATGAAATTCGTCTTTCTGAAATTGAAAATGATGGAGGTTACGCAGGAAATGCAAGTTTGAATTTTAACCTTGGAGATTTCGCAACGGTAAATACAAGTGCTTCGTACAGTTCTGTTGGTTTCGGAAACATAGATTCAAAACCGGCTGAAAGAAGCCAATCTTCACAATCTGCGTTCAGTATTAATACTGCTATTAATGTAGATAAATTATTACCGGAAAAAAGTGGGATGAAAATTCCATTGAACTATTCTTATTCTCAAACAATCGAAGATCCTAAATACAATCCGTTGGATACCGATGTTGAGTTTAATAAAGCGGCGAATAAAGAAGAGCTTAAAAAAGTAGCAAGAACATATACACAGCAAAGAAGTATCGGAGTTGTGAATATGCACAAAGAAAGAGTAAACCAGGCTAGAAAACCGAAATTCTATGATGTAGAAAACGTTACTATGACGGCGGTTTATAATGATGACTATTACAGAGATATTTATACCAAGAAGAATTACAGACAATACTTCAGAGGATATGTAGATTATAATTATAATTTCAAGCCTTGGGTGATCAGACCTTTTAATAAATTGATCAGCGATACCGCAAAATCAACAAAATATCTGAGATGGGCAAAAGAGTTTAATTTTAATCCGATTCCTACAAAATTATCTTTCAGAACGGAGATTGACAGAAATTACAATGAACTTGAATTTAGAGATATCGAATCTATACTTTCAGGAAACTTCGGAAGTAATTTTGATGTTATTAAAAATAGAAACTTCTATTTTGGTTGGCAGTACGGTTTAGAATTTGCCCTTACGAAATCTTTAAAAATTCAGATCAACTCACTTACGAGAACTTTGAATGATAACATTGATGTCAATACGATGGATAACAGTTCCATTTTCGGAAATGTGTTCAGAGCAGGAAGACCTGTTTTGTATAATCATAAAGTACAGCTAGGATATCAGTTACCATTCAAGTATCTTCCATATTTAGATTTCATTGATGCGGAATTGGGATATGGGTTTACCTATAACTGGAATGCGAGATCTACAGCTTTACTTTCAAGTCCGGAAGGAAGTTTAGGATCCATCGGTCAGAATACAAATGTAATAACAGCTAAAGCGAGTGCGGATCTTCCGAAATTCTTTAGCCAGTTTAAATATTTCCAGAATATTTCAGCTAAACAGCAGAAGAGAAGAAGAGAAATTGATTCTTTGAATAATGTAAATACATTAGCTTGGGAAAAAAATAAATATAAATACAAGAATTACAAATTCAAAAACAAACTGACGCCTTTACAGAGTATAGCGAATTTCATGACTTCATTCAAACAGCTGAACTTTGATTATACAGAAAACAACGGAACAGTAGTTCCAGGACTTCTTTCTGCTCCAAACTGGTATGGGTATGGACAGACTTTGGGAGGGCCAACTGCCGGATTCTTATTAGGATCACAGTCAGATATCAGAAGAGTAGCAGTCGAAAACGGCTGGGTAAGTGGTTCCTCGTTGATGACGGATCCTTATATTCAGATGTCGACAAAAGAATTAAGAGCAGATCTTCAGTTTGTCCCAATTAGTGATTTCAGAGTAGATTTCAATGTTCTTCATACCTTCAATAGAAACTTCTCGCAGTCGGGGTATAACGACCCTCAGAATTTAGCATATGCAAATCATGATTTCTCTTTCGCTAATGATTTTGTGACGTATTCGAATACAGTAGTCGCAATCAATACAGCATTCAAAGACGGAGCAGCAATTTATCAGGCCATTAGAGCAAATGCAATTGCTATTTCCCAGCAAATGGGAGGTCCGTTAAATGCAGATGGCTTTACGGAAGGACATAGTATAGCGAATGCTTACGTTTTAATTCCTGCCTTTAGAGCGGCGGTAGAAGGAAAGTCTCCAAAAGCAATCGGAAATGCTAAAAAAGCAGGAATCCCAATCCCTAACTGGAAAATTACCTATTCAGGATTGAAAAATATTCCAGTCATTAACGGACAGTTTACGAAGTTTGATCTTTCACATGCTTATAGCGCTACGTACACTGCAACGGGTATTCAGTCAAGTATTGATTACTACAATATTGGGAGTTCAGGTAATGATAAAGATGTGAATGGTGATTATATTAATCCTTATACTTTCTCACAGGCCACCTATTTAGAATCTTTTTCTCCGCTTATCGGGATAGATGTTACCATGAGAAACAATATGCAGTTTGGAATACAGTACAACAAAAACAGAATGCTGTTATTAGGATTGGTAAACCACACCCTTACTGAAGAATCAAACAAAGAATATGTAGTGAGACTAGGATACATTATTCGAAACTTCAGATTGGGAATGGCAAATACAAGAGGAGCCAGATCTAAAGGAAGCGACCTTAACATCAGAGGAGATATTTCATTGAGAGACGGCCAGACTAGTATTATGAATATTTTATTGAATGACTCTCAGGTTACAGGTGGTCAGAAAGTAATGAACATCAAACTTTCTGCAGACTACAATGTTTCAGAAAACCTGAACTTAAGATTATTCTATGAGCAGCTTACTTCAAAATATAAAATATCTACGGCATTCCCGTTATCTACAATCAGAGCAGGGATCTCAGCAACGTTTACGTTTGGAGATTCCGGTGGATTATAAAAAGTAAATTCAAGAAAATCATTGCTCCCTTTCTATACTGTAGAAAGGGAGTTTTTATTTAAATAGAATGTTTACCTGTTTTGGATCATAAATAAAGCTTTCATTATCTTTGAAAAGCAAATAATATTAATTAAAATCAATAAAAAGGTATGTTTTGAAATGTACCTTTCATTTTACTAAAAACCATGGAAACCGTAGAAAAGAAAACGCACAAAGAAAATTATTTATTGAAAATTGGAATCCCTGCATTCATCTGCTTTACCCTTCTTGCAATTATTCTGGATCATTTTAAAATAATAGATGCATCTTCCAGAGAGACTAGATTTAATGATGTTAATGTAATTGTCATGATTCTTGGTGGGGGCTTGTTTGCCCCTGTTTCCGAAGAACTCTTTTTTCGGGGAGCTTTTACAGGGAAAAAGTATTTAAAATATATAAGTTATTTTGGAATTGCATTTTTTGTGATCATGCAGCAGAGCTATTTTCTGATTCCTCTATTAATACTTTTCATCATTCTTTTTGAATTAAAAACTAAAAATAATTTCCGGAAATATTCCTACTTCGTAAATGCTTTATTATTCAGTTTAATGCATTACAAGTTGTATGACCTTTTCAGCTTATCTTCATATCCCAGTATTATAGGAACGGCAGGATTGGCGCTGGTGTTAATCTGGTTGGTTCTTAACGTTGGACTTTGGTCTTCCATGTTAGCACACTTTCTGGTTAATGGAACCCTTATTTCTACGGCAATTCTAAGCTATGAAAGTTCAGACAAAACCTTGAAAAAAGTAGAAACGAATGATTTTGTAATGACCTATCAATACGTTTCACTATTTGAAAAAGATGGTCAGGTAGAATTTTCCCAAAACAAAGAAATTAAAGCAGTAAATGCAAATATGGATAATATTAATAAATTATTTTGTCCGGACACAGAATTAAAAGAATTGTATTTCGGTAAATTCAATATTACGATAAAAAGAAAACAGAGCAGTACTAAAAAATTAGACTGCCAGACATTTCATGAATTGCTGGATAAAAGCAAGATTGCAGAAGAATAAATTAATAAAAACTTAAAAATTCCCTGTAAACCAACAACTTTAATCTCCGTAATAAATATTTCTCTATTTCCTTTGAGCATTTATCTATTTTGAATAAATTTGTTGACATAAAAAAATAAAAATGAACACACCATCAGAATTAAAGTACACTAAAGATCACGAATGGATTAAGATTGAAGGTAACGTTGCTACAATCGGTATTACAGACTTCGCTCAAGGAGAGTTGGGAGATATCGTATACGTAGATGTAGATACTGTAGATGATGAGCTTAATGGAGGAGACGTTTTCGGAAGTGTAGAAGCTGTAAAAACAGTTTCAGATTTATTCTTGCCTATCTCAGGAAAAGTTATTGAATTTAACTCAGACTTAGAAGATCAGCCGGAATTATTAAATTCAGATCCTTATGGAGACGGATGGATTATTAAATTAGAAATAGCTGAAGGTGCAGATCATTCAGAATTACTTTCTGCAGAAGAATACCAAGCTATCATTGGATAGGATTTCAAAAATATTTAGTAAGATTTTGCCCATTTATTGGGCATTTCTTACTTATATGCTGTTGAAGCCGGGGCAGGAAAATCAGGAATACTGGTTTATGTTCGACGGTATTGACAAAGTTTTACATCTAAGCATATTCGCGATGCTTGGTTTTTGCTTCATGGCGACTTTTCCTAAAATCAAGTTCTATTACTTTTTTCAAATTATTCTTATTTACGGGTTCCTTACAGAAATCCTTCAGGAGGAAATGGGACTCGGGAGATCCATGGAAACTCTCGATGTTGTAGCAGATGCTATCGGATGTCTGATAGGATATTCTATATATAAGCTGCTTATCAAACGATTTTTCTGATCAGGAAAATAAACCACACTGTTTCTAAAAAAGAAACATTCTTTGCACTCACTAGTATATAGTATTAATACACATTCATCAATCAATATTTTTTTGGAGCTTTATCCCGCTCTCCGCACTCGCTATTTTCTTTCCCAAAAGAAAATGAGCTCAAACAAATGCTGCGATCGGGGCTATAGATATACTATATAGTATAAGAGGTAACAATCATTTCAATCGAAAGCTAATATTTCTCTACAATTTAAACCCGCAAGGTTTAATATCTCACAATAGAATCCCTCCAAATAAATGTGCTATCCATTATCAAAATCAGCTGAGAAATTATTTCAAGGAAGAAAGACAAATCATTTTTGCCATTGTGGATAAGTATAGCTTTTTATTTAAATGAAAATGGATCAGATAGTTAAATGTAAAAGTTTCCCACAATTTGGTTTCCGTTTAAATTTTATGTTAACAAAGTTTGTTTTGTATTATTGAAAGAGCATATCTTTGCCCCACTGAAAACGAGAGAAAATCAGTAAGCGCAGAAGAGCCTTTAGGTGGGCATAAAGATTAAGAAAATCACTTTAGAGATACGAAAGAAAACAAACAAAACTTTTTAAAAATA
>NZ_JAERSE020000010.1 GCF_016735585.2 Chryseobacterium tagetis | reverse complement strand
CTGTAAGTTTCCCTAAAAACTGGACAATTTATAACCCTAAGATTAACTAGAAAAAACAATTAATTTTAGGATATGAGAATAAGTAAATTTACAGACAGCCAAATTTTGGCAATTTTGAAAGAATATGAGTCGGGACAGACCGCAAAAGAATTGTCTAGAAAATATGGTTTCCACTACCAAACCTTGCACGATTGGAAAAAGAAATTTGGTGGGATAACTTCGACAAAAGAACTGCAGAAAATCAAGGAATTGGAATCTGAGAATAATCGTTTGAAGAAGATGTTTGCCAATTTGAGCCTGGAACATGAAGCTCTGAAAGACATTTTGTCAAAAAAGTGGTAAAGCCTGCTACCAAGCGAGAAGTTGTGAATTATCTTGTATCAGAATATCCGATAAACATTCGGCAGGCGTGTAAATCTCTGAATTTGGAAAGAAGCAGTTACTATTATCAGTCCCATAGAAAGGAAGATACGGAGCTAATTGGTTGTCTGAATGAACTTTCGGAGAAACATCCAAGCTATGGATTCAAGAAAATGTTTTATAGTCTGAGGAATCAGGGTTTTGGTTGGAATCACAAGAAGGTTTACCGTGTTTACAAAAAATTAGAATTGAACCTCTTGAGAAAATGCAGAAGAAGATTGGCTTCGAGAGAACGAAAAAATCTGGAAGTTCCAAGCAGCTACAATGAGGTTTGGAGTATGGATTTTATGAGTGATGCGCTTTTCAATTCGAGAAGATTTAGAACACTGAACATTATTGATGATTACAACAGAGAAGCAATTTGGATTGAGATTGGACTTTCCATCGGAGCGATGCATATGACGAATTTATTAGATTGGATTGTAAAAGAACGAGGCAAACCGAAAGCAATTCGAACAGATAATGGTCCCGAGTTTACGAGTAGCGTTTTTACAAATTGGTGTCATAAGCATAGGGTTGAAATCCGATATATCCAACCTGGAAAACCAACACAAAATGCTTTTATTGAGCGATTCAATCGCAGCTACCGAACCGAAGTTTTGGATGCAAGAATTTTCAACAATTTGGTAGAAGTACGAGAAATTACCGCAGAATGGTTGGAACATTACAATAACAAAAGGCCACACGAAAGCTTAGGGAATATTTCTCCAACACAGTATTTATTGAAAAAGGAAAACTCGACCACGCCGGATTCCAGCATTGAGTTTTCTCCTTTTCAACAAAATTCCTCAACACCAAAAACATTATGAAATATTTTATAGTTTTACAATACAAAATGAGGGTGTAATAATGTCCAACCTTCGGGGAGACTTACA
>NZ_JAERSE020000001.1 GCF_016735585.2 Chryseobacterium tagetis | reverse complement strand
TCCAGCATTGAGTTTTCTCCTTTTCAACAAAATTCCTCAACACCAAAAACATTATGAAATATTTTATAGTTTTACAATACAAAATGAGGGTGTAATAATGTCCAACCTTCGGGGAGACTTACATTTATGGATGGTATGAGTTTAAATTCTACAAAAAAACTCCCAAAGAATATGTGAACAATACTATAATAAATAAGAAGAAATATTCTTCAGATAGTGCAAATATTGTATTTCATATTCAAGGTTTTGTAAAAGATCATCAGGAATCTTTTTATTCTAAAGAATATGATGAGTCCACTCAAATAATAGTAGATACTATTGTATATAGTCCGGATTATAAAAAAATTGCTGCCATTATTATTGCAAAGAATCCAACGAATGAGCAGCTAATGTCCGATAAAAAATATAAATGGTATTATAATGCAACTTGCTATCTTGGAACAAAACAAAATGACTCTCTTTTACTAAATTGGATGGGGCCAAATTATAATAATTCTTATGATATGGAAAGTCTATCAAAAAAAATAAGAAATTACTATTTTAAACAAAGATCATCAAGCACTAATAATAATGATGACAAATACAATATCGATGATGTTAGATATTGGAAATATAGTAAGGATTGGCAAAAAATAGAAAATAACAGAAAGATGCAAAAGGATTTTGAGGAAGAAAAGAAAAATCATCCAGAAAATGTCTACAACTTCAATAGTAGAAAATAGAATGCCTTTTCAGTATATAAAAACGATAAGTTCTCAGATTCTTCGTAAAAATAACAGATCCCAAAACAAAAAAGCAGTACCCTTCGTACTGCTTTTCCTTTAAAAATGGCTCTATTTAATACTTTCATTATAATACACAGGCGTATAGTTTTTACTATCGAATCCCATGATAATCACTTTATAGCTTTTCGCTTCATCATTATTAAAGAACTGTACTGTGCTTGGTTCTTTAGGCTGTGCCTGTAGATTCGGGTTCCAGTAGAGGGTGGTTCGGAGATCCTGTGAAATGCTGTTAAAATTATCATTACCATATACAGGGCTTACAAATGGAGTTTCCTTGTCGAAACCATTTAGGGTGATCTGTTTCAGTTTCGAAGGGACGGTAGAATTGCTTACAGAACCTGTAATGCCACCTCTGCGGGTGTAGATAGCAATTGCGCCACCGCCGCCACCTCCAAAGCCGCCTGCGAAATAATCTTTAATCACCTTTATCATAGCAATATCTGATGTGGAAATAGTACTTACCTGTGACGGATCTATCCTCATTTCATCCAGATAGATGCTTACTGTGCTTCCTCTTAATTTCGGAATGTAATTGCCCATATCCATCTCCAGGGTCAGTCCGGCAACTCTTCCCTGCAGCCACTGCAGGACGTTTTGGAATCCCTGTGCAGAGTTGTTGTTGTCATTTACAAAATCGAAAACAGTTTCATTGGCTCCCTGAAATAAAGGTCCGCTTAGCTTTTCATTAAGTTCACGGGTTTTATCTTTTGCAGATTTGATCAGCTTTACTTCCTCAATAAGAGTAGCTTTCTCGTTAATGCTGCTTTGGGTGCTTTTTGTTACCATATAACGTTTGACCTCGGCTGTAGGCTGATCTTCAGCAGCACGGTCTGCCAGAATATAATTGCTTGAAGGAAGGCTTCCTTTAAAAGGAATAAAAGCATAATCCGGCTGAAAAATAACCTGTACCTGCTCTTTCGGAATCTTAGGATCGTTGAGCTGATAAGAAAACTTGATGGCGTCTTCAAAGATCAGCCCTCTTAAAGAAAAGAAACCGTTGGCATCCGTTTTCACCTGATACAGCTTTATCCCTTTATCCGGCATGTTGAATAAAAGATTCATAGCTGTATTGGGAGCCGGTTTTCCCTGAATACTTACTTTTCCTTTATACGAAATATAAGGCTGAGGCTGATAGCTGATCGTAGGGTAGGTTCCGGCCATGATCGTTTTCCAGTCAAATCTTTTCCAGGTTTCGGTCAGCAGAAGAGCATCTAATGCTTCTGAATTATGATTGGGGGTAAAATATTGAGCCGGCGTATAGATCTTTGAACGGATATCCCCTGTTAACCATAAAGTGCTCAGCAAACTGTTTTCATCTTCCGAACTCTCCGAATTTCCGTCCAATACCAGTACGGAATATCCTTCGTCATCAGGACTTTGACCAATAGTAAATGAATTGGATGCTCTCGGGGCTTCGTTAAGCGATAAAGACTGAAGTGCCGGTTTTTTTATTTTTAACTGATCGGGCTGCACAAAGCAAAGTCTTTGAGCTAAAACATTTTCCTTTTCATCAAATACCGTAAGTTGTAAAATCCCGTTGATAAGCTGATTGGTAGGGATAGAATAGCTTTGTTCCAGAATCTTTACCGACTTTACTTTAAAAACCAGTTGGTTGCTCATCATGGCAATCACCTTATACACAGTGCCGGGAGCAATGTTTTTGGATTGTAAAGAAAACTTTACGGCTTCGTTAGTACTGGTCACCTGAAGATGGATTCCGCTATCCGATACACTCGGAAGATCGAGGGTCTGCTGGTTTCCTTTAGTATCATTGACGATAAGTCTGTATTTTTTTCCTGTTTTTGGGGTGAGTGAAAAAGCTCCTACATTCTGATCAAACCCTTTAAAAGAAGTAATCTTCACATCCGGTTTTTCTGCATCTACTACATAGCCGCTCCAGTCAGACGGAGTGAGGCCTTTGGATTGCAGGCGGACTGCAAATTTAGTGTTAATGCCATCTATAAAAGTTCCGCTTTCCGGATATGCGGAAGCGGTCCATTTCTCATGATCATCCGGTACCAGCTTTTGGGGAGAAGAAGGATTATAGACAATAATGGGTCTCAATGTTTGGAAATCCTCATTGAAGTTGGCCATCCAAGTAGTATAGGCTCTTACATAATAGATGCCTTCTTTCATACTTTCAGGCAGCATGATATTGCCGTTGCCCTGTCCGTTTACTAAAGGAAAGATCTTCTTGCTGATCTGTATCTTGTTGCTGTCATACAGCTCTACAAATAGAGAGGTGGAAACGGGCGAAAGTTCATATCCGTCAAATACAAAAGATTTGAACCAGAGGTTTTCTCCGGCGATATAGTTTTTTTTATTGAAGACCAGATGTATTTTTTCCTGAGGATATTTCTCTGAAAATACCTCCAGTGCTTTTTCTGCCTTATCCTGTGCCCGGAAATGACCGAGGGCAATCAGCACCAATAGAAAAGAAATGAGTTTTTTTGACATGTTAAAGAAAAATATTCATTTGAAATATTCATAGATAAAAGTACGCGATTTGATACTTTATTGCAATGGTTATCAGCTTAAACCATATTAAAATATTATTAAAAATAAATCCTGCGAGATGGTTCAGCAGGTATTTTGGTCATGAAAAAGGAAAAAATAATCTGCTATATGCTGAATTTATTGATCTATGGTAATAAAACTTACCTGCTGATCTCTCTATCTTTGACTCCTCAAAAGAGGAAACAGAATGAAAGCCTTGCCGGATATTTCATTTTGCTTATATTTAGAACGAACTTTTTAAACAATAAAATAATATGAAAAAACTTAGTGTAATCGCATTAGTAGGAGTAGGATTGCTGGCGGCATCTTGTAACAAAGAAAAATCGGCTGAAGCAGCAGCTACAGGTACTGAGCAGACGGTAGCAGAAAGCAAAGGAGAAGTATTGGCAGTAGATACAGTAGCATCTGTAGTAAACTGGAAAGCATTCCACAAAGGAGGAATGGCTCCTCGTTGGGGAACTCTTACCGTAAAATCTGGTGATCTAAGTGTTGAAAACGGAGCTGTAGCAGCAGGAAACTTCGTAATCGATATGAACTCTCTTAAAGTAGACCCGGCTTCAGTAACTGAAAAAGATAAAAAACCTGCAGATCTTGAAGCTCACCTGAAAAATCCTGACTTCTTCGATACAGCAAAAAACCCGACTTCTGACTTTAAAATTACCAGCGTAACAGATCTTAAAGAAGCACCGAAAGATGCAGTAGCTGGAGCTAACAAAACAGTAAGCGGAAACCTTACACTATCCGGAAAAACAATGAACGTTACGTT
This sequence comes from Chryseobacterium tagetis, assembly GCF_016735585.2. Lineage (GTDB taxonomy): Bacteria > Bacteroidota > Bacteroidia > Flavobacteriales > Weeksellaceae > Chryseobacterium > Chryseobacterium tagetis. The sequence goes on along the minus strand of NZ_JAERSE020000001.1, from coordinate 1,184,326 downwards.
CCCGGCTAAAGTAGATGTTGCAGAAGGTACAGCAGCTATTCAGGCTAAATTTACTGTGAACAGAGCAGACTGGGGGATCAAATTCGGAACTTCTGAAGCAGACCCTGCAGAATGGATGATCAGCAAAGACATCGAAATCGCTGTAGACGTAAAAGCTAAAAAATAATATTGTTAGACTATAAAATCTTTGAAGCTGCCTTTTTATAAGGCAGCTTTTTTCTATCTAGTGCAGAGATACAGATGAGGTAAAATAAAAATTTCTTTCACAAATAATCCCTGGATAGCCTGTTTTTTAATACCCGTTATATGTAATGGAGACAGGTCAATTCTCAGGTCTGTACATTATCTGGACAAAGAATCTGCCTCAACAATAGCATCTGCAAATTCCTTTGGGGCCTCTTGTGGCAAGTTGTGTCCTATTCCTCCTTTTAATGTATGATGTACATATTTCCCTTTATATTTAGAAACATAGTTTTCAGGAAGCGGAAATGCAGCACCATTGGCATCACCTTCAAGGGTAACGGTAGGTACCCGGATGTCTGGTGATTTTGCAAGTTGAGCTTCCAGCTCGTCATACTGCTTTTCTCCAGGGGCTAATCCCAGGCGCCAACGGTAATTATGAATAACAATATCCACATGATCAGGATTGTCAAATGCTTTGGCAGAACGCTGGTAGGTTTCTTCATCAAATGACCACTTAGGTGATGCGGTTTTCCAGATCAGTCTGTTAAAAGCTTCCGTATTGTTCTTATAGCCTTTATATCCTCTTTCCGTTGCAAAATAATATTGATACCACCATAAGAACTCTGCATTGGGCGGAAGAGGATTTTCATTTGCCTTTGGACTTCCAATCAGATATCCGCTCACAGCTACAAGAGCAGACACACGTTCAGGCCATAGAGCAGCCATAATATCGGCGGTTCTTGCCCCCCAGTCAAAACCGCCAATAACGGCTTTGTCTATTTTCAGGGCATCCATGAATGCAATAATATCGAGGGCTACGGCAGATTGTTGACCGTTTCGCAGAGTTTCCGGAGATACAAAAGTGGTGGTTCCGTAACCTCTGAGATAGGGAACCAATACCCGATATCCTTTTGCTGCCAGCAGTCCGGAAGATTTTTCAAAACTATGGATATCATAGGGCCATCCGTGTAGCAATATGACGGGTTTTCCGGTTTTGGGTCCAACCTCGGCATAGCCTACATCAAGTAGACCCGCCCTGATTTTTTTTGTATTTTGAAATTGAGAACTGACTGAAGTATCAATAAGACTCTCTTTCCCTTCTGAAAGTTGCTGTGCCTGTAATGACGATACACCCGATGTTAAAGACATTGTTATCGCAAGTGCAATGATTACTTTTTTGTAAAAATCTGATCGTGTTTTCATTATATTTTTTTAAGTAATTTATAGTACAAACATATTGTATATCTAATCAGCGATCATCTATTAAATAGGCGAACGGGACATTTTTAGCGTTGAAATAGACATTTAGACCTTTATAGAAAATATCAGATCTTTAAAAGAATGATAAAAAATAGTAACATCAACAAAAATTAAACCTCCTTCAAATCCAGAATGATGATAAAAGGTACCTATTTAGTACGAATGTTTTTGATGATTACGATATCGTGTGGGTAATCAGGGAAATAAATTATTTTAGGTAATCATATACAATTTTACAATAATTCTGCTGTCTTAATTATTATTAGGCTGTCATTCTGAATGTAACGCAGTGAAATGAAGAATCTAAGCGATCATGAGATTCTTCCTTCGTCAGAATGACAATGGGGTAAAATGATATAGAGTCATCCAACCTTTCAGGTTTCCAGCCATTCTTTTTAGATGGTCTTCATTCAAAAATATATGGGTCCAACACTCAAACCTGTCACTATAATGTCACATTCGATGCAAATCTCTGTGATTTTTTTCGAAATCCATTTTAAATAAACATTTTTGCCTACCCGGTCAGAAAAACAATCCTTTATAAGCAAATGATCTTTTACATAGTATAATGGGAGTATGGATTGTTTTGCTGCCGTTTGGTAAATGGGAAACAATAATCCGTTGTTTTTGTAAAGTATCAATGATTTTTTCATTTTGTGTTCATAACTTTGATACAATAAAATTAAATCCCTTTCGTTTGAAATATAAGGAACACAAAAACTTGATTCTTTTACCTCTAAAAAAACACAGTATGAAAAAGAAATCAGGTATTCCCATTCATGACGAGGAACTGCTGGCCACCGTGCTGGCCGTTTTTGAAGAAATTTTATACACGCTGAGAGAGCACCGGAACGGTGATTTCGGGTACTACGACAATGCCGATCTGAAAAGGCTCCTGAACGTGAGCGACAGCACCCTGTTCCGCATCCGGAAATCCCAACATATCCCGTATGTTAAGATCGGAAGGAAAATATTTTATCCCAAATCGTTTTTCAAAAATACCCTTAAAAAATAAGGGTATTTTTTTGTCTGAAATTGATTCATCTGAATCATAAAGAGCCTGAATTTAGAGGAATAGATCTATACATCATTAAAACCATTAAATCATTAATAAATTAAGAAGATCTTTCGAATTTTCATACTTAAAAATAATAGTATACTCCTTCATGTTTCAAAAACATCATCGATAGAAATAAAATTCTTCATTTTTAATATTAAGATTTATTTTTTCAACCATTAAGGTATTAAGGGTATTAAGAATGTCTTTCGAATTTTCATATTTAAAAAGAGTAGTATAATCCATCATTTTCTTAATTCCTTCATGTTCTTCATGTTTCAAAAAGATCATCGATAGAGGTAAAATAATTCTAAATTTTTAATTTAAAGCTTATTTTTTTAACCATTAAGGTATTAATATCATTAAGAATGTCTTTCAAATTTTCATGTTTAAAAAGAGTAGTATAATCCTTCTTTTCTTAATTTCTTAATTTCCTTCATGTTTCAAAAACTCATTGATATAGATAAAATAATTCTTAATTTTTTACTTTAAAGTTTATTTTTTTAACCATTAAGGTATTAAGAACATTGAGGATATCTTTCGAATTTTCATGTTTCAAAAAAGATCATTGATAGAAATAAAATTCTTCGTTTTTTTACACAAATCCTTCGGGAGTCCTTCGGAAACTCTTCGGAACCCCCCCCCCATTTTTCCGAAGCCCTCCCGAAGCGTTCTCGAAGAAGACCCGAAGAAATGGGGTACAATACCGGTCAGTATCGGTCAAAACCATTCAATACCGGTCATTGTTTTCGCAAGTGATTGAAAATGAACTTTTCCGTTATACCTTCGTCTCAGTTAACCCATAAAACACAAACAAATGGCAAGAATAACAAAAGGAATTCTGGGAGGATTCTCCGGAAAAGTAGGAACAGTAGTAGGGGCCAACTGGCGCGGACAGGATATCATCAGAAGTATTCCCAAGCCCAACAGCAGACCTCCAAGTGAAAGACAGCTTGTACAGCAGACCAAGTTTAAGCTGGTGATCAGCTTTCTTCAGCCCGTTAAAAGTATCCAGGCCAAATATTTCGGATCGGGAAGCGGCTCCAGATCCAGAGTGAACCTGGCGGTTTCATACACCATCAGTGAAGCGGTACAGATGGTAGGGGATGTTGCCGAACTGATGTATAATAAAGTACTGATCACCAAAGGCGATCTGACAGGATTTCAGAATGTAACCGCCACTCCGCAAGCCGGAAACGGGATCAGCCTGAACTGGGAAGATAATTCAGCACAGGGCAATGTAGATGCTACCGATCTGGCCAGTGTCATCTGCTATTGTGAGGAACTGGAAAGTTTTGAAATTTTCGAATCGGTGGCAGAAAGGAATGTATTGACAGCAGGTCTTACACTGCCGGCCACGTATGCAGGAAAGGAAATTCAGCTTTGGATGTTTTTTCATAACGCGAAAAAAACGCTTGCCTGCAACAGTGCCTATCTCGGAAGCCTGACTTTGATTTAAGTGTGATCTCTACCCGAAAGGGTGGAGATTTTTTGTTATCATTTGTAGACGGATTTATGGGAAACTATAAAGATAAAAATGTCTTTTTTAGCTATATTTGAGGCTTTATAAAATTATTGATAATAATCAATAAACAGAATATTGCTGTTCTACTGTATTAGGGAATAGTGGCAACAAATAATTATAATGAATCACGCTGTACACAATAGATTAGTCTCCTTTATCTGGAGCATTGCCGATGACTGTCTGAGAGACGTTTATGTAAGAGGAAAATATAGGGATGTTATCCTGCCAATGGTAGTTTTGAGAAGATTAGATGCGCTATTAGAGTCTACCAAGCAACACGTTTTGGAAGAGGTGGAATTCCAAAAAAATACAATGAAGTTTACTGAATGGGATGATAAGGGAATGACCGCCGCTTCAGGCTATGTTTTCTACAACACCAGCGAATGGACTTTGCAGAGCCTACACGGTAATGCGACCAACAGTCAACAAATTTTATTGGGGAATTTTGAAGATTATCTGAATGGTTTCAGTGCCAACGTACAGGAAATCATCAGCAAATTTAATCTGCGTGCACAAATCAAACATATGGCAGACAAAGATGTTTTGCTGGATGTACTGGAGAAATTTACATCGCCAGATATTAATCTGACACCTTTTGAAAAGCTGGATTCCGGTGGTAGAAAACTGCCTGCGTTGACCAATCTTGGAATGGGTTATGTTTTTGAAGAGCTGATCCGCAAATTCAATGAGGAAAACAATGAGGAAGCAGGAGAACACTATACGCCGAGAGAAGTAATTGATCTGATGACCCATATGGTTTTTGAACCGATTAAAAATCAAATTCCTTCTGTGATTACGATTTATGATCCTGCTTGCGGAACGGGTGGAATGCTGACGGAGTCTGAAAATTTCATTACCGATTCCGAGGGGGAAATCAAAGCGACTAATACTTCTGTGTATATGTTTGGGAAGGAAGTGAATGATGAAACCTACGCCATCTGTAAATCGGATATGATGATCAAGGGCAAAGACCCGGGGCATATCAAGGTGGGTTCTACGCTTTCTACCGATGAATTTGCAGGAACGAAGTTCGACTTTATGCTTTCTAATCCGCCATACGGAAAAAGCTGGGCGAGTGAACAGAAATACATCAAAGACGGAAAATACGTTATTGACAACCGTTTTAAGATTAAACTGAAAAATTACTGGGGCGAGGAAGAAGATGTGGATGCCGTACCTCGTTCGAGTGACGGGCAGTTGCTGTTTCTGATGGAAATGGTGGACAAGATGAAAGCCCTGACCGATAAAAACAAAATCGGAAGCCGTATTGCTTCGGTACATAACGGTTCGAGCCTGTTTACAGGTGATGCCGGCGGTGGCGAGAGCAATATCAGACGCTATATTATTGAAAATGATTTGCTGGATGTGATTATTCAGTTGCCGAACAATATCTTTTACAATACGGGAATTACCACCTATATCTGGATATTGACCAATAACAAACCTGCGCAACGAAAAGGAAAAGTACAGCTGATTGATGCCAGCGAAATGTATCAGAAACTGCGCAAGAATCTTGGGAATAAAAACTGTGAACTCAGCAAAACGCATATCAGTGATATTGTAAACTGCTATCTAGAGCTGAGTGAAAAGGAAAAAAAGGGCGAACAAAAACTGGCGAGCAAGGTATTTGACAACCGTGATTTTGGGTATTATAAAATCAATATCGAAAGACCGAAGCGATTGAAAGCCCAGTTTACTAAAGAAAAAATTGAAGTACTAAAATGGGACAAGTCACAGCCTGAGTTTTCACAGTATCTTTTTGAGCAGTACGGAATGGAAGTTTACAGCGGATTGGAAGCTCACAAAAAAGCCATTGCCGACTATATCGACAAGCACGAACTAAACATCAATGCCAAACAACTGACTGCCTTTCTGAAAAAGGAAGCTTGGCAAAAGCAGGAAGAACTGTACCAGAATGCGGTGCGACTGATGGAAGTTTTGGGAACAGCCGAATTTACCAACTTCAATATTTTCACTGCGAAAGTAGATGAAGTGCTGAAACAGGATAAAACCAAACTGTCTGCCTCTGAAAAGAAACAAATTTTAGATGCCGTGAGCTGGTATGATGAAACGGCAGAGAAAGTCATCAAAAAAACCGAAAAGCTGAACGGACAAAAGCTGGATGCTCTGTTGGAATTTTTGGGCTGTACAGAAAAAGACCTGTCTTATTACGGGTATTTTGCAAACAAAGCGAAAGGCGAATATATCATTTATGAAACCGAAAGCGACCTGCGTGACAGCGAAAGCATCCCGCTGAAAGAAAATATACAGGATTATTATCTGCGGGAAGTGCAACCTTATGCCGAAGAAAGCTGGATGGCGCTGGACAGCGTAAAAATTGGCTATGAGCTGAGCTTTAATAAATATTTTTACCAGCCTGCCCCTTTGCGTTCTTTGGAAGAAGTAACCGAGGATATTTTGGCACTGGAAAAAGAAGGTGATGGATTGTTGGCAGAAATCTTAAATTTTTAGCAGATGAAAAGATACGAAGCCTATAAAGACAGCGGTGCAGATTGGATTAGGGAAATTCCTGAGGGATGGGAAGTTGTAAGATTTAAAAGACTCTTTAAAGAGAAAAGAAAAATTACGGATGCTTCTTTAAATTCTGGTTCTATAAGTTTTGGAGAAGTTGTTTATAAAGATGATGAAAAGATTACAGAAGCAACAAAATTATCTTACCAAGTTTTAAACGAAGGAGAATTTCTGTTGAATCCACTTAATATGAATTATGACTTAAAAAGCTTACGAATTGGGCTATCAACAATTAATGTTGTCGTGAGTTCGGGTTATATTATTCTACAAAGTAAAAAAGGATTAAACAAAAATTATTACAGATGGCTTCTTAGAATGTATGATATTGTTTTTATGAAAACGTTAGGTGCTGGAGTAAGACAGACAATTAATTATAGTGATTTGGCAGACTCTCATCTGGTTGTACCATCATTTGATGAACAACAAGCCATTGCCGAATTTCTTGATAATAAAACTGCCAAGATAGACCAGACCATTGGCATCCGCCAAAAAGAAATAGAGCTGCTCAAAGAACGCCGACAAATCCTGATACAGGAAGCCGTAACCAAAGGTTTGGATGCTACCGTAGCGATGAAAGATAGCGGTGTGGATTGGATTGGGGAAATTCCGGAACATTGGGAGGTGAGGAAGTTGAAGTATCACGCAAGCAAAATAGGAAGTGGAATTACACCGTCGGGAGGAGCAACTACTTATTTAGATGAAGGTATTCCATTACTAAGAAGTCAAAACGTCTACTTTGACCGTTTTGAATTTGGGAATGTTGCTTACATTGCTGAAAAAACACATAGAGAAATGTCAAATAGTAAGGTTCAAAAGAATGATATTCTTTTAAATATAACAGGGGGCTCAATTGGACGTTGTAATATTTTTAAATATGATTTTGAAGCTAATGTGAATCAGCACGTATGTATAGTAAGGCCTAAAAATATCTACCCGAACTACTTAAATTTATTACTAAGTTCTTCTTTAGGTCAGTTCCAAGTATTCTTCCAGCAACAAGGAGGAGGACGAGAAGGATTAAATTTCCAAAATTTAAAAAACTTTTATTTTCCAATTTCTCCATTAGCAGAACAAACACAAATAGTAATCTACCTAGAAGACATAGAAGCAAAAATCGCTAAAGCCATAACGTTAAAAGAGCAGGAAATAGAAAAGCTGAAGGAGTATAAAACGGTGCTGATTGATCAGGTGGTGACGGGGAAGGTGAAAATTAATTAAAGGAACAATGGAAAAGGTGAGAGCAATTCAAAAAGTGGTTAAAGATTATTTTTACAATAATCCATCAGTATCCATAATTCCTGCGAAAGATTTGATGCCCTACTTCATTGAGGCAAATATCTTTTCTAAGGATGAGAAAAACGGTTTGCCCATCAGGAAAGTTTTACGACAGTTGGATGAGCGAAACGAGCTACATCTTTTACCCCATCTAATTGCTGAAAGAAAAACAAAAAACACAAATTGGTTTTTTGGAAGAGAAAAAAGAACACAGATACAGCCCAAAGCCGAGAAGAAGCGGTTGCAAACCAAAGCTGAACCGCTTGAAATACCCAGAAATGAATTGGAATTAATTGAGTTTGATTATTCGGAATTTGCTCATACGAATGGGAAACGGTTGTTGAGGAATAAAGATGAAGATGAGAAGATTATTAGAGAGAAATTGAAAAAGTATATAAACTAAAAATGATAACCAAGAAACGAAAATTAACTTATGGCAAAAGACAACATTCCTAAAGATTTTAAATTTGATGATCTTCAAGATTATCAATCAGTTATTAAAAAACTAAATAAAAGATCTTATCCCAAACATTTAATAATGGGAAATGGTTTTAGTATGGCGTACGACCATAAAATATTTTCCTATAATGCGCTTTATGATTTTATTGAAAAATTAGAAGATGCTACTTTATCAAAGTTGTTTGAAGTTATCAACACCAAGAATTTCGAATTGGTAATGAGACAACTTGATAATTTTATCGAAATAGCCAAAACATTTGATGATACCGGAGTAATGGTAAAAGCATTGCAGGACGCCAATCAACGACTACAAGAAAGTTTAATTGAAGCAGTCAGTTCCTTACATCCCGAACACGTCTTTGCTGTACCTGATGCTGAAAGCCAATCTTGTTACAATTTCCTACAGGAATATTTATCTAATGGTGGAAAAGTGTTTTCTACTAATTATGATTTGCTTTTGTATTGGATTTTAATGAGAAATAATCCGCATAGTTCAATAGATGGTTTTGGGAGAGAACATTTAAATCCGGTAGAAACCCGAAGAGGAGAAGATGCCGAATTTGGAGAACTATTATGGGGTAAGTATAAAGAAGAGCAAACTGTTTACTATTTACACGGAACTCTCCCGATTTTTGACACAGGAACAGAAATAGAGAAAGAAGTTTACAGAGATAGTAAATATCTACTAGACAACATTAAAGAACGAATGGATAATAAAGAATATCCAATATTTGTCACAGCAGGAAACGGAACTGAGAAGCTTAATCATATTTACCATAATAGATATTTGACATTCTGTTACGAGAGCTTGTCTAAAATTACAGGTTCTTTGGTTTCTTTCGGTTTCAATTTTGGTGAATATGATGAACATATTATTGACGCTGTAAATAAAGCTTCATTGCGTGGTGCACAGTCTGGAGAAAAACTATTTAGTATTTATATTGGAGTTTATTCTGAAGCAGATTTAGAACATATCAAAAATATTCAATATAAATTTGATTGTAAAGTGAATGTGTATAATGCACAGACAGCAAATATTTGGAGGTGATTTTTAAACGAATTATAAATAGTTATGAGTTTTCTAGCAATGTCTCTTCGCTGTCAACTTTTTGAAGAAATAGCAGATAAGGTTTGGAAAAGAATCTGTCGAAAACATTCTCTAGGTTTAAACGATAAAGAAGAAGGAATCACGAATGATATTATAGCCGATATTGTGGAGTATCATCAGAATAATTATCTAAATAATTTTGATGTTTATGCAAGATCAGGTTACAAAGAATCTATTACAGGCAGTGATATAGATCTGTTTGTCGAAACTGAAATTGATCAATATATTTGGTATCCTTTACAGGCAAAACTTTTGAAAAAAGATAGAAGATATCATTCTCTTTTCTATGCTCAAAAAGAAAAACAACAATGGGAATTATTATCTGAACTTGAAAATTTTGGAGCAATTCCTTATTATCTTTTTTATAATGGTGTTGACAATTTTTTACATCGTGGAAGAGATAAATGCTCTAGAGAATATAATGAACAACAACTTGGTTGTTCAATTGTGAGACCATTGATTGTTAAAAATATATATGAAAATAAAAGACTTCCTGAATTTGTAGATTTTCATACTATACATTCTCAGCCCTGGCGAGTATTAGTATGTTGTCATAACCATTCACAAACGAAGTTTTCATTAAAAGAAATAGAAGACTCAAATGTTTATCTTAAATTGGAAAAAGTACAACAAGACAGAAAAGCAGATAGTGAACATTATAATGATAATAGAATAATCACCGCGTGTGAAAATACAGATTGGAAACCAGATTATAGAATTGTTGTAAAAAGAACTTATAGATAATGGAAATAGACGCACAAGTTAAAAGTATATCAAAATTAAAAGATTATTTCTTTATAGTCCCGGATTATCAAAGAGAATATGTTTGGAAACCAGAAGATCAGGTAGAACAGTTTCTGATAGATATAGATAATGAATACGATGAAGACGTAACAAAACAAAAAGGTTACTTCATTGGGTCAATAATTATTGTAGCTAATAAAGAAAAGTTTGATGTTATAGATGGACAACAGAGACTTACTACAATAATTCTCACTTTATGTGCCTTTCGTGATTTATTACAAGAAGTTGATTTAGACAGAAAGCAAGAGCAATATCTTAAAAATATTGAGGAACTTCTATCTGATTTTGATATGGATAGTGATGAAACTCAAATGCGGTTAGAATTGCAGTATGAAGAAAGTAAAGGTTATTTGGAATCATTAATTTCTAAAACGGATTTCACTGATTTGAAGTCTCCTTCGATTATTAAGATGGAGCAAGCCTACTATAAAATCAAGAATCATTTAGAGACTTATTTAAATGATAGCGTTGAGGCAATAACGAACTATGCAAAATATTTTCTCACTAAAATAGAATTAGTTCTAATTGAATCAGAAAATTTAAGTAGTGCATTAAAGATTTTCGAAACAATTAATCAAAGGGGAGCTGGGCTCAATGCAATGGATTTGGTGAAAAATCTTTTGTTTAGTAAAGCTAAACCTGCGGATTTTAATCACATAAAGGATATATGGAAAGATATAGTTCATAATCTTCAAAAATGTAAAGAAGACAACACGCCTTTACGATTTCTTAGATATTTTTTAATGTCCAGATACTATGATGGAATTCTAAGAGAAGATGATATTTATAAATGGTTTTTATCTGAAAGAGGTAGAAATGATACTAAGTATGAAACTCAACCACTTATTTTTGCTAAGGAGTTAAAAAAAATGTCTAAAAGGTATTCGGATTTAGTTATTGCAACAGAATTAGTAAAAGACGGTGGAGAATATCCTAATATTACCAACATAGGATTTATTAATAAATATAAATCGAGACAACATCTCATCCTATTGATGGCACTTAATGAAAGAGCAACTACAGATGTTATTGAGTATTTAGGCAAGCAAATAGAAAGTTTCTTTTTTTATAGTGTGAGTTTAGGAATTCAAGCGAAAAATAATGAAAATCAATTTACCAGATGGGCAATAAAACTCAGAAATAAAAATACTATTGATGAGGTCGCAGAAGTTATCGAACAAAATATGGTACCTTATATCAAAGAAAGGTTAGGTGAATTTTTAGTTAAATTCCCAACTTTAACTCACTATCATTATAGTCCACTTTACAGAGAAAGATATGTATTGGGAATGATTGAGAATACAATATTATCAAAATCTAATTTTCCGATAAAAGGAAAAGATTATCTGTATAATTTACAAATTGAACATATATTACCTCAAACTCCAAAGAATGATGTTTTAACTGAGGAATTTGAAAGTAAACACGATTATTCTAATTACGTATATCGTTTAGGAAACGTTACTTTGATTGAGTCAACAATAAATCAAGCAGTCAATAATTTCAATGATTTGAGTAACGATTGGTTTGAAAAGAAACAAAATGAGTATAAAAATTCTGGAATTATTTCTACTCAACTTCTTGACGATGAATTTCAGATAGGTGCAAACACTGCTGTGAATAGATTTAAAAGTGATTACGGTTTTGAATTTAAAAAATGGGATAAAGAATCTATTAATCAAAGACAGGAGAAATTACTAAATTTAGTTTTTGAAACGTGGAAGTTTAATAATAAGCCTATAAATCTTAATGACCAGTAAAACTAACGAACTCGCACTTGAAACTGCCATAGAAAAAGCGCTCTGTGGTATTTCGACCGAAGATATAAAAAACGGAACTGTTGCTGAGCCTACCGCTACATATGCAGGTAATGGTTATCGCATCGGCAACCCATCAGATTACAACCCAAGATATGGTTTGGATGAGGTGCGCTTTTGGGATTTTCTGGAGCAGACACAATCAGAAGAGCTGGAAAAACTCAAACGCCAAAGCGACTGGAAAATAAAAATTCTTGACCGTTTCGATAAGCTTGTAAAGAAGTATGGCATTCTCAGGTTGTTGAGAAAAGGTTTAGCGGTAGATGATGCGCATTTTACGTTGTTTTATGTGGCGCCTTTGCAAAATAGCAGTCAGAGTATCAAAGATAATTTTGAAAAGAACCAGTTCAGTGTGACAAGGCAATTGCGGTATTCGGTTTCCAATCCTCTGGAGGAAATCGATATGGTAATTTTTATCAATGGTATTCCCATTTCCACCATAGAATTGAAGAACCGCTGGACGGGTCAGAATGCAAAAGTTCACGGTGTCAATCAATATAAAAATAAAAGAGATACTACACAGCCTCTATTGAACTTTGGTAGATGTATCGTACATTTTGCAGTAGATACAGACGAAATCTATATGACCACCAAGCTGGATGGTGCCAAGACTTTCTTTCTGCCTTTCAATCTGGGAGATAATTATGGTAAGGGCAATCCACCCAATCCATTTGGTCATAAGACGACCTATTTCTGGCAGGATATTTTGAAGAGGGAAAGTGTTGCCAATATTATTCAGCATTTTGTGCGTTTTGATGGAGGTGAAAATGATGCTTTGAGCAAGAAAACGTTATACTTTCCACGTTACCACCAGCTAGATGTGGTTCGAGGGCTGTTAAAAGATACTTCACAAAACGGTGCTGGAAAAACTTATCTCATTCAGCACAGTGCGGGTTCGGGAAAATCCAATTCGATTACCTGGTTGGCATATCAACTCATAGAAGCTTATCCGAAAAATGAAGCCGTAGCTGGAAATAAATCGGTGAATCAACCACTCTTTGATTCGGTGATTGTAGTAACTGACCGAAGATTACTAGACAAACAGTTGAGAGATAATATCAAGGAGTTTTCAGAAGTAAAAAATATTGTGGCGCCGGCCTATAAAGCTGCTGATTTAAAATCGGCTTTGGAAAATGGGAAAAGGATTATTATTACAACGATTCAAAAGTTTCCTTTTATCATCGATGGAATTGCAGATATGACAGGAAAGCAATTTGCAGTGATTATTGATGAAGCGCATAGTTCGCAATCAGGAAGTTCAGCAGATAAACTGAATGAAGCCATTGGCAACAAAGGTGAAGATGTAGATGCTGAAGACTATCAGGATATGATGCTGCAAGCAATGCACGCGAGAAAGATGACCAAAAATGCTTCTTATTTTGCTTTTACAGCTACTCCTAAAAATTCGACTTTGGAGAAGTTTGGAGTGAAGCAGGAGGATGGTTCATTTAAACCATTTCATCTGTATTCTATGAAACAGGCGATTGAAGAAGGGTTTATCTTAGATGTTTTGGCTAATTATACGACTTATAAAAGCTATTATGAGCTGGAAAAGTCTATAGAAGATAATCCATTGTTTGATACTTCCAAAGCGCAGAAAAAATTGAAAGCATATGTAGAAAAACATAAACAGACTATTGGCACGAAAGCCGAGATTATGCTGGATCATTTTACCAGTGCTGTGGTCAATCAGAAAAAGCTAAGCGGTAAAGCCAAAGCAATGGTAGTAACGCAAAGCATCGAATCAGCCATCCGATACTATCAGGCTTTGAACCAGCTGTTGGCTAAAAGAGGAAATCCATTTAAAATTGTGATTGCCTTTTCGGGAGAAAAAGAAGTTGATGGTATTAAATATACAGAAGCTCAAATGAATGGTTTTTCTGAGAGTGAAACCAAAGACCAGTTTGATACCGATGAATACCGAATGCTTGTAGTTGCGAATAAATATCTGACAGGATTTGACCAGCCGAAACTTTCGGTAATGTATGTAGATAAAAAACTACAAGGTGTATTGGCAGTACAGACTTTATCACGATTAAACCGTTCTGCCAATAAACTCAATAAAAAGACAGAGGATTTATTTGTTTTGGATTTCTTTAACTCTATTGAAGATATTCAGAAATCATTTGATCCATTTTACACGGCAACCAGCCTGAGCGGTGCTACAGATATTAATGTACTGCACGAACTGAAAGATAGTTTGGACGATTCCGGAATCTATGAACAATCGGAAGTAGATGATTTTAATGAGAAATATTTTAAAGGTGCAGATGCACAACTTTTAAGTCCCATTATTGATGTTTCTGCTAAAAGATTTGCGGATGAACTAGACTTGGATGATAAACAAAAAGCAGATTATAAAATTAAAGCGAAGCAGTTTGTAAAGATTTATGGACAAGTGGCTTCTCTGTTATCAGTAGATTTTAAATATACAGGCTGGGAATCATTATTCTGGTTTCTGAAATTCCTGATTCCTAAAATGGCGGTAAAAGATACGCAATCAGATTTGCTGGATGAATTGCTTGAGTCTGTTGATCTCTCAACTTATGGATTAGAACGTACCAAGCTTAATGTTTCTATTAATCTGGATGATGAAGAAACAGAACTAAGACCTCAAAATCCTAATGCTAGAGGTGCTCACGGAGAAGAAGAAAAAGATGAGCTAGACGCAATTATTAATGGTTTTAATGAGAGATGGTTTCAGGGTTGGGAAGCGACACCAGAAGATCAAAGGGTAAAATTCTTGTCTTTAAGCAAATCTGTACAGGCGCACCCTGATTTTGAAATGAAAGTTGCACAAAATGTTGATGACCAAAACAGAGAATTGGCTTTAAAGAAAATTCTTGATGATGTGATGGCGCAACAGAGAAAGCAAGAACTCGAACTGTATAAACTCTATGCTCAGGATTCTTCTTTTTATCAGGCATTTTTTAATACGATAAAACAAGTTATTAGCATATAGAAAAATGATTTTATGATAAAAAATAAAGCCTGAGTTTTTCTCAGGCTTTATTTTTTAAGTTTGTTTACTAGAAATCTTAAGAAATAAACAAAAAAAATTGAAGGCAAAGTAAGTATAAAGGTTTTGATGAAAATAATTCATCAAAAAATGAAATATTTTCACTAAAACCCTTTTTTCCTGAAAATATTTTTATACATTTATCACTCAAACTAATCAAAAATAAATCATGAAAAAATTAAAAAAAGTTTCACGCAGTGAAATGAGATCAATTCAGGGGGGAATTGCTAAAGGAATGGTAAGATGTAAAAATCCACAGACGTGTGTGCTTCAGTGGGGATGGGGAACAGGTGACTCAAGCAGCTGCGGTTCGTTTGACATTGTTTGCGGAGAAGCTCCACCACAGGATCCGTGCGAAATAATGCTATGCGTATAAATGAAAAAAGAAGAGTGTTGTTGTAACACTCTTTTTTTATTTAGCTTTGCGGCAATGATTTATGTATTTCTTTTCATCAATATTTTCAGTGGTATTCTTTTCGGGCTGGACAAAAGGAAGGCAGTCCTGCACCACCGGAGAATACCCGAACGTACTTTATTGGGAGTCTCTTTTCTGGGCGGAAGCATCGGATCTGCTGTGGCGATGCTGATCTTCCGGCACAAGATTTCCAAGACTTCGTTTTTACTGAAATTCGGATTCATTGTTTTAATTCAGGCCGCTTTGATTTACTTTTTTGAAAAAAAATATTGAGATTGGTCATAAAAACTTAATCTGGGATTTACAGTTTTTAGTTGTAATATGATGATAATAAGCTCAATGGTAGGGGCTTAAGAAAGGCTTTTGTTTTAACCTTCTCATTATGAATTTGTTAATTATCAAAACTTATTAGTGAGTTTTTCATTAAAAATCACTATTTTTGCACCCGTAAAAATCTTTTATGCAAAACATTAGAAATATTGCGATTATCGCACACGTTGACCACGGTAAGACTACCTTGGTTGACAAAATCATCCACGCTACCAATATTTTCAGAGAAAACCAGGAGAGTGGAGAATTAATTATGGATAACAATGATCTTGAAAGAGAAAGAGGGATCACGATCTTATCCAAGAATATTTCTGTTACTTATAAAGACACGAAAATTAACGTAATCGATACTCCTGGTCACGCCGATTTTGGTGGGGAAGTAGAAAGAGTATTGAAAATGGCTGACGGGGTTATTTTGTTGGTGGATGCGTTCGAAGGACCAATGCCACAGACAAGATTCGTACTTCAGAAAGCATTGGAACTAGGACTAAGACCATTGGTAGTGATCAACAAAGTTGATAAGCCAAACTGCCGTCCGGATGAGGTTCACGATCAGGTATTTGATCTGTTCTTCAACCTTGAGGCTACTGAGGAGCAATTGGATTTCCCAACGTTCTACGGTTCTTCTAAGCAAGGATGGTTCAACACTTCATTAGAACAGACAGAAGATATTTTACCGTTATTGGATGGTATTTTACAATATGTTCCGGAACCTAAAGTAACTGAAGGTAACCTTCAGATGCAGATCACTTCTCTTGATTTCTCTTCTTTCTTGGGAAGAATTGCGATCGGAAAAGTAACAAGAGGGGAGCTTAAGGAATCTCAATGGATCGGTCTTGCACAGGCAGACGGAAAAGTGGTAAAAGGAAAAGTAAAAGAACTATACGTTTTCGAAGGATTAGGAAAGAAAAAAGTAACTGAAGTAAAAGCAGGAGATATCTGTGCGGTAGTAGGTTTTGATGCTTTCCAGATCGGAGATTCGTTTGTAGATCTTGAAAATCCTGAGCCATTGGAAAGAACGGCAATTGATGAGCCTACCCTGAACATGACGTTCTCTATCAACAATTCACCTTTCTTCGGTAAAGATGGTAAGTATGTAACTTCTAATCACCTGAAAGAAAGATTAACGAAAGAATTAGAGAAGAACCTGGCATTAAGAGTTCAGCAGACTGATGATGCGAACACTTTCTTAGTATTCGGTAGAGGGATTCTTCACTTGTCAGTTTTGATCGAAACGATGAGAAGAGAAGGGTATGAAATGACCATTGGTCAGCCACAGGTTATTTTGAGAGAAGATGAAAATGGACAAAAATTAGAGCCGTATGAATCTTTAGTTGTTGACGTTCCTGAAGAATTTGCTTCAAGAGTGATCGATTTGGCAACGCAGAGAAAAGGAGATCTTCACATTATGGAAACTAAAGGGGAGATGCAGCACATGGAATTCGAAATTCCTTCAAGAGGATTGATCGGATTGCGTTCTCAGATGTTGACCGCTACTGCAGGGGAAGCTATTATGGCACACCGTTTCACAGAATACAAGCCTTTCAAAGGCGCTATTCCGGGAAGAAACAATGGAGTATTGATCAGCAAAACACAGGGGCCTGCAACTGAATATTCTATTGCTAAACTACAGGACAGAGGGAAGTTCTTCGTAGATCCGGGTGAGGAGATCTATGCAGGGATGATCATCGGGGAGCAGAATAAGCCGGGTGACCTTGTTGTAAACATCGTAGAAGCAAAACAGCTGAACAACATGAGAGCTTCGGGTAAAGATAAAGATACCGGTGTAGCACCAAAAATCTTATTCTCTCTTGAAGAATGTATGGAATATATCCAGGGCGATGAAGCGATCGAGGTAACTCCAAACTTCATCCGTATGAGAAAGAAAATCCTTTCTGAAGAAGAAAGAAAAAGAGTGGAAAGAGGAGCAAAAGCATAATCTGAAATTCTTAACTATATCTAAAGCCTCGATTTTTTCGGGGCTTTTTTAGTTTAGAATAAAAGAAAATGTTTATTTTTCATTTTTAATTAAACGAAATATAATTTAAGGCAGTTTTTCAAACGATGAAAGGGAATCAATTAAAATTACTATTCTTACTGGGTGTTTTCGCTTCATGCAGCAGCTCCAAGACGCTGGCAGACCCTGTAAAACCCATACAGCATAAAAATATACCACAACCTGTGTCTGCAGCCAAAAAAGACTCTTTAAAGGCGGTTACAAAGACAGCGATACCTGCTGAAGAAGATTTCAGAACCAATCTTCCCGAGATCAGAAGGGAGTTCAGAGGCGTATGGATTGCCAGTGTAGCGAATATCAACTGGCCTTCCAAAAACAGTCTGACAGTGGATCAACAGAAAGCAGAAGCAATCAGTATGCTGGATATGCTGAAAGAGAATAATTTCAATGCCGTAATCTTCCAGGTGAGACCTTCCGCTGATGCTTTATATACAAGCAATATAGAACCGTGGTCATACTTTCTGACGGGGGAAACGGGAAAAGCCCCTTATCCGAATTATGATCCTTTACAGTTCTGGATTGAAGAAGCGCATAAAAGGGGATTGGAGCTTCATGTCTGGCTGAATCCTTACCGTGCCCATCATGCCAATGGAGGCACACCGAACAGCCTTTCTATGGTGAATAAGCTTTCGGATATTGTGATCAAATTAAAAAACGGGATGTACTGGCTGGATCCTGCAGATCCTAAAACTCAGGGTCATGTTTCTAATGTGGTAAAGGATATTGTAAAGCGGTATGATATTGATGCGGTGCATTTTGATGATTATTTCTATCCGTATGCCACCTACAACAGGGGAGCGGATTTTCCGGACAGCAAAACCTGGAATGCTTATGTAAGCAGCGGCGGAACCTTAACAAGAGCCGACTGGAGAAGAGACAACGTGAATAAATTTGTTGAAAGAATATGTAAAGAAATTCACGCAGAGAAAAGCTACGTAAGATTCGGGATCAGTCCGTTCGGGATCTGGAAACCGGGTTATCCTGAAGGGATTACAGGGTCTTCCCAATACGATGAGCTGTATGCCGATGCCAAGCTCTGGCTGAATAAAGGATGGGTAGATTATTTCTCTCCCCAGCTGTACTGGACCATCGATTCCAAAGGGCAGGGATTTGAAGCTTTATTGAACTGGTGGCAGTCTGAAAATACAATGAAACGCCACCTGTGGCCGGGACTGAATACCGTTGAAGTACGCTCTCCGGACCGTCCTACAGAAATCAGGAATCAGATTGAGATCTCCAGGCAGATCTTAAAAAATGATGCAGGAGAAATCCACTGGAGCATTGCCGGGCTGACAAAAAATGCAAATATGCTCCCGGCACTGAAGAACGGTCCATATAAAGAAAAAGCTTTGGTGCCCAAAACTCCTTGGATTGTATCTGTGCCTTTGCAGAAGCCTACCTTGTTCAGTACCGAAAGCGGAAGCATCATACAGGTGAACTGGAGTACGAAAAATATCGGGGAAGTTTTTCAGTGGGTACTTTTCAGCCAGTACGACGGCGTGTGGGAAACGGAGATTCTAACGCTGGATCAGCTTTCAAAAGAGCTTCCGAAGTTTAAGGAAGGGAAGAAGCTGACTGCCATTGCTATAAAAGCGATTGACAGATTGGGAAATGAAAGTGATTATACGGCCAGAAAGATGAAATAAGATCAACAGTTACGATATCAAATGAAATAAAAAGCAGCTCATAACGGGGCTGCTTTTATATTTTAGAATAACTATAAATTACAATGTTAAATTGTTGTTATTCAGTAGTTTGTTTGTGTATTGTTTTTACATTATGTAAAATGAAATACGGTATCGGAATCATTTTTGCATCATCTCTACTAATCACAAAAAATATGACTTATGAATACCAACAGACTTTCGCCTACGGTGGAAAAAGCATTAAGTGCGCAGATGAATAAAGAAATTCATGCCTCTCACGTTTTCTTATCATACGGAATATGGGCAGACGACAAAGGCTATCAGGGAATTGCCAATTTCCTGTACCGCCACGCCCAGGAAGAAAGAAACCATTCTATAAAATTCATGGAATACATCCTGAACAGAGGGGGAAAACCGAAAGTAGAGGCTATTCCGGCTCCTCCAAGCGATCCTAAATCATTATCCGCATGTTTTGACGGGGTATTCAAACATGAGGTAGACAATACAACAGCCATCTATAAGATCGTGGACCTGTCATTGGAAGAAAAAGACTGGGCTACCTGGAATTTTATGCAGTGGTTCGTTCAGGAGCAGATTGAAGAGGAAACATTGGCTCAGAACCTGATTGATAAACTGAAAATTGCCGGAGGCGACCGTGCGACCGATGAATCTCTGTTTACTTTGGATAAAGCATTGCAGGAAGCCCCGAATGATGTTCCGCTGGCTCAGAATGCAACGGGTAATAATCCGTAACCATAAAAAAACAACTTTTTACCATTCTTTAAAAAATCTGCCGGAAGACCGGTGGATTTTTTATTATGAAACTCCCTATAATTTCACTATCTTTGCACACTTAAAATTCAATGTTCAATGTTTAAAGTTTTTTTGCATTGAACTTTAAACCTTAAACTTAGAATTTTACAATATGAAATGTGGAATCGTAGGCTTACCGAATGTAGGTAAATCAACTCTTTTTAACTGTCTGAGCAACGCAAAAGCACAGTCTGCAAACTATCCTTTCTGTACCATTGAACCGAACTTAGGAACGGTTTCTGTACCGGATCAGAGATTGTTTGAACTGGAAAAAATCGTAAAACCCGAGAGAGTTTTACCAGCTGTTGTTGAGATTGTTGATATTGCAGGTCTTGTAAAAGGAGCAAGTAAAGGAGAGGGGTTAGGAAACCAGTTCTTGGCGAACATTCGTGAGTGTGAAGCGATCATCCACGTTCTAAGATGCTTTGACAACGGTAATATCATTCACGTAGAAGGTTCGGTAGATCCGTTAAGAGATAAAGAAATTATTGATATTGAACTTCAGCTGAAAGACCTTGAAACAGTAGGGAAAGCAGTGGAGAAAGCTAAAAAATTCATCAAATCCGGAAAGAAAGAGGATATTCTGACGTATGAAACACTTCAGAATCTTCAGAAACATCTTGAGGATGGTAGAAATGCCAGAGAATTTGCAACAGATGATTTTACAGCATCAGTGATCGGTGAAGTACAGTTGCTGACCAATAAGCCGGTTCTTTACGTTTGTAATGTAGATGAAAATTCTATTAAGAACGGAAACGAGTGGATTGGTAAAATTGAAGAAATGGCGAAAGGAGAAGGTGCTGAAACCGTAGTATTGGCCGCTCAGATCGAAGCAGATATCAATGAACTGGAGACTTTTGAGGAAAGAGAGATCTTCCTTGAAGAATTAGGTCTTACAGAACCGGGAGTAAACCGTCTGATCAGAAAAGCGTACGACCTATTAAAACTTCAGACGTATTTTACGGCAGGAGTTAAAGAAGTAAGAGCGTGGACGATCGGACAGGGCTGGACGGCTCCTCAAGCGGCTGGTGTGATTCACACAGACTTTGAAAAAGGGTTCATCCGTGCAGAAGTGATCAAGTATGATGATTATATGCAGTACGGATCTGAAGCGAAAGTAAAAGAAGCCGGAAAACTTTCTGTAGAAGGTAAAGAATATATCGTGAAAGATGGAGACATCATGCACTTTAGATTCAACGTATAAGAAAATATTAAAGTTAGTTATAAATGAAAAGCGCTTCCGATGTATTTTGGGAGCGCTTTTTGCATTCCTCTGTGAAACTTTTAATAGATGAGGATTTTATATTTTATTGCTTTTGCTTTAGTCGTTTCATGTTCGAAAAATAATATTGAAGAGCATTGTTTTATTACCAAAGAAGAAAAGCCTGTATATGTTGAGAAAAAGCCTTACACGGTGAAGGAAATTCTTGAGAAAAAACCGGAATATCTTCAGATTATAGATCTTAAAGAATACAGAAGCTTTAAAAAAGACAGTCTGGAATTTAGGGATGGATTTTCTGAAGAAAAAGTAAAGGCCAACAAAGAAAAATATAAACTCTTTAATGAAAAGTTTCCGGACTATTTTTCATATTCAGGGTACTATCGGGATGGAACCATTTTGTACGCATTAGGAAGTAGCGAACTAGGATTTTGGCTGCTGAAAATCGAAAATGATAAGCCTTCTGCTTATTTTTTAGGATTAAGTTTCAGTCATTATTATATCAATGACATTCAGGAAAAGCCTATCATTAAAGATGGGTATCTGCAGTTTGAAGGAAGTTTGGTGAAAATCATTAAGGTTCCCGGTCTGCCGGGATACGATGATTATTCGGCTATTGAAGACGGAAAGTTATTCAAAATAAAACTGGATGATTTGATGAAAGATTCTGATCAGGACGGTTATAATGATATTTTTGAAGAGGCTTTTGCTTTAAATCCTGATAACAAAGACACTGACGGTGATGGAATCAATGATTTTGAGGATATGAATCCGCTATTTAAATCTGAAAAGAATAAGTTTTCAGAGCTTTATACTTTGCTGCTGCCTTCTTATGCCGAAGATATAGATTTTAAAAAAAGTCATTATACTTTTGAAGTATTTAAGAGTGACTGTGACTATTTTCATCAGATCAGCCCTGAAATGAGAGTTCTTTTTATCTCTAAAGATGATAAGAAAAGAACCTATTATACGAGAATAACGGATGTGACGAGAAACGGCGTCTCCAACATGAAAAGAGACCCGAATAATGCCAATAGATTTTATATTTCAAAGTCGGGAAGCAGTTATCAGAATGATTATGCAGCTGAATATAAAGAGGGGAAGTGGGTGCTGGAAATGATAGGAGGAATTGTGATTTAGAATTAAAAAAGATAATTATATACAATTTTACATTCATTCTGCTGTCTTCATTCTGCTGACTCTGTCATTCTGAATGCAACACAGTGAAATGAAGAATCTAAGCTATCATGAGATTCTTCCTTCGTCAGAATGACAATGGTGTAAAATGGTATATAGCCGCCAAAGATAATTAGATATAATTTTACATTCATTCCGCTGTCTTCATTCTACCGACTCTGTCATTCTGAATGCAACGCAGTGAAATGAAGAATCTAAGCTATCATGAGATTCTTCCTTCGTCAGAATGACAATGGTGTAAAATTGTATAGTCGCCAAAGATAATTATATACAATTTTACATTCATTCTGCTGTCTTTATTATGATGATTCTGTCATTCTGAATGTAACGCAGTGAAATGAAGAATCTAAGCTATTATGAGATTCTTCCTTCGTCAGAATGACAATGGTGTAAAATGGTATATAGCCGCCTAAAAAATAACCTGAGATGTTAATTGTATTTATTTTGTACATTTGATTTTTACAAATCGACATTATGGAAACAACCGCCCATACTTCATATACTTCGCTGGATGATTTCTACAAGGAAATGACAGCAAAACTGGGAACGGATATAGAAACGATCTTTCCGAAAGGGCTGCATAAAGACATTGGTCATTTTAATGTATTTGATATAGCACAGACCATTGAAAGGGTAAAGACGACGGCTGAAATGCCTTATAACAGAAGGAAATATTATAAGATAAGCCTCATCCGAGGACGTAACCGTGCGGAATATGCCGATAAGATCATCCAGATCGAAAAGAATGCTTTACTGTTTGCTACACCTAAAGTTCCTTATCACTGGGTGCCGGAAGATCCGCATCAGTCGGGGAGTTTTTGTGTATTTACGGAAGATTTCTTTATAAAGGACAAGTCTCACAGTACGCTTGAAGACCTACCGATTTTTCAGCCGGGGAATATTCCTTTGTTTGAAATTGATGATGAGCTTGCCGATGAGATAGAGCATCTGTATGGCAGGATCAAAAAAGAGATCGATTCGGATTATATCTTTAAATATGACCTGATCAGGAACTATGTGCTGGAGCTGATTCACTACGGTCAGAAACTACAGCCGGCCTCTAAATTATCAACCTCGAATGACGCTTCACTGCGGGTGGTTTCATTGTTTATAGAGCTGCTGGAGAGGCAGTTTCCAATTGAGAATTCAGATCAGAGACTGCAGTTGAAAAGCGCAAAGGACTATGCAGACAGGCTGTCTGTGCACGTTAATTATCTGAATAAAAAATTAAAGGAAAGCACCGGGAAAACGACAACTGAAATCATTGCTGAAAGAATTGTGCAGGAAGCCAAAATACTTTTGAAGCAGACGAAATGGAATGTTTCAGAAATTGCTTACTCTTTAGGTTTTGAACAAATAGCCCATTTTTCGAATTTCTTTAAAAAGAAAACGTCACTGGCTCCGCTGGAATTTCGTTCATGATTTGAATTTTGCAAATTTCAGTTTGATTCGAGCAAACACATCATCCCTGAATTGTCAGAACTTTGTACCATCAAAAACAAACAATAAATGGAAACAAGAACAAAAATCGCATTGGTAACCGGAGGGAGCCGCGGACTAGGAAAAAACTCAGCACTGAAAATCGCGCAAAAAGGACTAGACGTCATCATTACGTATAAAAGCAGTAAGGAAGAAGCTGATCATGTTGTAGAAGAAATTCAGGCGTTGGGAAGAAAAGCAATCGCTTATCAGCTCGATACCAAAGATATCAAAAGTTTTGATGCTTTTATAAAGCAGGTAGGAGATCATCTGGAAGAAAATACAGGAAGCCGTAACATTGATTACTTAGTCAATAATGCGGGAACTGCTCTGTATTCACCGATCACTGAAGTTACTGAAGAACAGCTGGACGATATGGTAGATATTCACTTCAAAGGGGTATTTTTCCTGACTCAGAAGTTTTTACCTTTCATTAATAACGGAGGTGGAATTATAAATGTTTCTTCAGGACTGGCAAGGTTTGCTTTACCGGGGTCTTCGGTTTACGGATCAATGAAAGCCGGAGTTGAAATGCTGACGAAATATATGGCGAAGGAATTGGGAGCAAGAAAGATTAAGGCTAATGCTGTTGCTCCGGGAGCTATCGAAACTGATTTCGGAGGCGGAA
The DNA here is from genome assembly GCF_016735585.2 of Chryseobacterium tagetis. Classification (GTDB taxonomy): domain Bacteria; phylum Bacteroidota; class Bacteroidia; order Flavobacteriales; family Weeksellaceae; genus Chryseobacterium; species Chryseobacterium tagetis. Next base: position 1,159,543 of record NZ_JAERSE020000001.1, on the reverse strand, counting down.
GAACAAGGGATGATGAGCATGTGAATGCCATTGTAGCAGGAAATACGGCTTTAGGAAGAGCAGGTTTGCCGGATGACATCGGAGGGGTAGTTGCTTTTCTGTGTACGGAGGAAGCAGGCTGGATCAATGCTCAAAGGATAGAAGTTTCGGGAGGAATGTTCTTTTAAAAAACAGGCGGTAGTTTTCTACCGCTTTTTTTATATCTTTATTAGGTCAATGTAAAAACAGGGTTGTCATATCCTTATGATGAAAGAGTTTTTAGATCAGTTCCCGTATGTGCTGCTCATTGCAGAAGTCATCTATTTTGCTGCTGTTATTCTTCTTGCAGCCAAGATCATTATGGATACGAAAACTACGAGCAAGACTCTGGCGTATCTTCTGCTGATTATTTTTATTCCCGTGGCAGGAATCGTGATCTATTTTGTTTTCGGGGTGAACTACAGGAAGAACAAATTCTACAATTTTAAGTTTGAGATCAATGAAGAGATCTACAAGGATATTCATAATTATATCGAAACGACCCATCAGGACTCGGTACAGGCAAACGAAGATCGGCTGAAAGAGTATATCACCACCATCAATTTCCTTTATAATGCTGCCTATTCTCCTCTGTCCTCAAAAAACGAAGTGCAAATCCTGGTGAACGGAGAAGAAAAGTTTGCCAAGGTGTTTGACTGTATCCGCAAGGCTAAGCATCATATCCACCTGGAGTATTATATTTATGAGAATGATACGGTTGGTAATCAGTTAGCCGACCTGCTTATCCTGAAAGCTAAAGAAGGACTTATCATCCGTTTTTTATATGATGCAATGGGAAGCGGAAAGATCGGAAAGAAGATGATCAGGAAACTTAGAGATGCGGGAATTAAGGTTTCTCCAGTGAATACAATTACATTCAGGCTTTTAGCAAACAGAGTGAATTACAGGGATCACCGAAAGATCATCATTATAGACGGTAAGGAAGTGTTCACTGGCGGGATCAATGTTTCGGATAAATATATCAATCCCAATTCGAAGCAGTACTGGAGGGATATTCATCTTTATCTCAAAGGGAATTCTGCATTTTATTTTCAGTTCCTTTTTCTTACCAACTGGGTGTTTGCTACGGAAAAAATACCTCAATTGTCTAAAGACTATTTCGATTATCATGAAGAGTACGAGGGAAATAAGCTGGTGCAGGTCGCTGCAAGTGGTCCGGATACGACTCCGGTTATCATGATGAGTACGAGCTCGGCTATTTTAGCGGCAAAGAAAAGGGTTTATATTGTAACTCCTTATTTCATTCCTGTAGAAACGATTTTAAATGCCATAAAACAGGTTGCACAGGCCGGGCTGGATGTAAGACTGATGGTTCCCGAAAAAGGAGATTCTATCATGGTAAATTCAGCTGCGTATTCTTATTACGAAGAGCTTATGGAAAATAAAGTCCGTATATTTTTTTATAAAAAAGGATTTATTCATGCGAAAACAATGATCGTGGACAATGATTTTTCAAGCGTTGGAACTGCAAATATGGATGTGCGGAGCCAGGAGCTGAACTTTGAAGTGAACACCCTAATCTTTGATCAGGAAACGAATCAAAAATTGGAAGCTGTATTCCTTGAAGATATGAAAGACTGTACAGAGCTGTCATTAAGTGAATGGAGAAAAAGACCAAAGGCTAAAGTCTTTTTTGAGCATTTGGCAAGGCTTTTTTCTCCATTGATGTAGTTTGATTATAAGTATGTTTAAACTACTATTAAAATTAACCACAAAAGCTATTGATACAGATGCTATGAGATACTGAAAGTACTCAAAAGGATAAAAATCAAATATTTTTAAAGATTTAGGCGTTCTTTTTCAGCCTAATGATTACCATTAAATGGATTATATACATCTTTTGTGCCTTTTGTGGTTAAATAAAAAGTTTAAACAGTATTATATCTTAGCAAGGTTTTCAATGGCTTTTTCCAGTGTTTCCTGCTTTTTGGCAAAACACAGACGGATGACGTGCTCATTCAGCTTGTTTTTATAGAAGGAAGAGAACGGAACACTTGCCACTTTATGACTGATCGTTAATTCACTGGCGAAGTCGAAATCGTTTTTATCAGAGATCTTATCATACTTCAAAGCCTGGAAATATGTTCCTTCGCAATCTAAAAGCTCAAAAGAGGTGGTTGCCAGTCCCTGTCTTAAAAAGTCTCTCTTTTCCTGAAAAAACTGATTCAGCTGATTATAATGCTCATCATTTTTCATATACTCTGCTAAAGCCAGTTGAATAGGTGTGTTAACAGAAAAAACATTGAACTGATGAATCTTTCTGAATTCATCGGTCAGGTTTTTAGGAGCTGCGCAGTAACCGACTTTCCAGCCCGTCACGTGAAACAGTTTTCCGAACGAGGCTACCAAAAGGCTTCTTTCTTTTAATTCAGGGTATTTACAGATACTTAAATGCTGCTTTCCATCGAAAACGATATTTTCATACACCTCATCGCTCAGAATCAGAATTGAAGTTCCCTTTACGATGTTTATTAATTCCTGAATGTCTTTTTCTTTTAAGATCTTTCCTGAAGGGTTGTTAGGATTGTTCAGGATTATCATTTTGGTTTTATCTGAAACCAGATTCTTAACGATATTCCAGTCGATCTCATAATCAGGGGCTTTCATTTCAAAACGTTTTACAATTCCTCCGAAAAGTTCAACGGTAGGTTCATAGCAGTCATAAGCCGGTTCAAAAATAATGACCTCATCCTCTTTTTTTACAAAGGTGGCAATAGCGGTGAAAATAGCCTGTGTTCCGCCCGCAGTAACCGTTATTTCTGTATCAGGATGATATATTGCCTGATGAGCGTTTTCAATTTTCCTTGCAATTTCTTCCTTTAAACCGATCATTCCTCCCATAGGAGCATACTGATTGAATCCTTTTTTGATAAAATGATCTACATAATTCAGGAGCTCAGCATCGGGCATAAAATCCGGGAATCCCTGTGATAGATTGATGGCTTCATTTTCATTGGCAAGCTGCGTCATCTGGCTGAATATAGTGGTTCCGATATTGGAAAGTTTAGATAAAGGAAGTTGAATCATGAACTTGAATTTTTTAATCACACCGAATTTAATTTATTTTTTCAAAACGGAATGTAAAAAATGTTAATATTGTAGCGAATAACTTTAAATTACTTTGAACACTATGATTAATCATGAAATAGATTATAAAATTTACGGGGAAGAAATGCAATGTGTGGAAATTGAGCTGGATCCAAGAGAAAGCGTGATTGCAGAGCCGGGAAGTTTTATGATGATGAAAGACGGGATACAAATGGAAACCTTATTTGGAGACGGAACAGAAAAGGGACTGATGGGGAAGCTGTTTTCTGCGGGAAAGAGAATGCTTACCGGAGAGAATCTTTTTATGACCGTATTTACGAATACTTCTTCAGATAAAAGACACGTCACTTTTGCCGCTCCTTATACCGGGAAAATCATTCCTTTTGATCTGAGCGAACTTGGAGGTAAAGTAATCTGTCAGAAAGACAGTTTCCTTTGTGCTGCGAAAGGGGTAACGGTAGGGATTGAATTCCAGAAGAAGCTGGGAACAGGACTTTTCGGAGGGGAAGGATTTATCATGCAGAAACTGGAAGGTGACGGGATGACCTTTGTACATAGTGGAGGACACGTAATTGAAAAAGAGCTTCAGCCGGGAGAGATCCTGAAAATAGATACAGGATGTATTGTTGCTTTTACCCATACCGTAGATTATGATATTCAGTTTGTAGGAGGGATCAAAAATACGATTTTCGGAGGGGAAGGATTATTCTTTGCCCAGCTAAGAGGTCCCGGAAAAGTTTGGATTCAGACTTTGCCTATTTCAAGATTGGCCAGCAGAATTTTACAGTACGGAACGACTAAGAATAAAGAACAGGGAAGTATCTTAGGCGGTTTGGGTAATCTTTTGGATGGTGACGGATATTAATGATTCAAAATTAAGATATAAAGAAAGGCTGTCGAAAGACAGCCTTTTGTTTTGCATTATTTAATATTATTTAGAGATGATAAGTTTTTGTGAACTTACTTTTCCGTTTGATTGAATTTCTACAATGTAGGTCCCTTGAATCAGCTTTTCGGTATTAAGCCTGATGGCTTGACGGCCGTTGTTTACCTTTTCAGACTTTTCCAGAACAGTTTCTCCTACAAGACTTATGATCTTCACAGACACTGTGCTTTTTGCGGAAAGGTTGGTTTGCAGATCAACATAATTTTTTGCAGGATTAGGAATGAGAGCATATTCTCTGGCGAGTTCATTTGTATTCTCAAGTTCTGCTTTTGCAATGTTTTTCCAATCAGGAAGGGTAGTGCTGGATTTTTGAACTATCGTTTTTCCTTCGCTTTCACTGTAACAGAAAGTAATACATTTTTTACAGACGATTTCTTTTTCTTTCACTTCCGTAACGCAGATCGTGTAGCTGCCCGGATCGCTGTAGGTATGAGATACGGAAGGCAAAATATAAGGGCTTGTAATCGCTCCGTCTCCCCATGATACTATATAGCTGCTTCCCGGATTGCCAGGAGTGGAAGATATTGACGGGTTGATAATAGAAAGATCAGCAATAGCAGAATGATTCGTAGTATTAAAAGAAGTCGTAAGTTTAAAATCTGCGCTACAGCCACCACAATCAGTGATACAGATATTGTCATAATACACAATTTCACTTGGGCTAGGGTAATAGTCAGGACAAAGTCCTAATATAGTACCAGTCATCAGTACATTGTCAAATGCTGCAGGTGTATAGCCATTCATTTGCCAGCTACCGTAGGCGTTACTCGGTGGTGTAAGTGATCCGTTAGCAAATTGAATAGGTGCTTTTACAGTGATCCATCCGCTTCCGGGCGTTACAGCTGTACTGGAAACAAATGTAATGGTACTGATACCGTCAGAAAGGTTTATAGTAGGATAAATAGGACTTCCGTATCCACCGTCATCTTTTAGATAAAAATCAAAAGAAAGGCATTGCCCTTGGTATATTTCTCCAATATATTTAAAGTCGGTAGTATTGAGATACCAGGAAGAACCTGAACCATCACCAAGGACTAAATATTGGGAACCATCTGCAGGAGTAGACGAAGAAAAAGAGGTATATACATTGCCATCCGGATAAGGTGCTGCCACCCAATTTCCTGCAGGATTGGTAGTAGAGTTGAAGTCACTGCAAGGTGCCTGTGCATGAAGAAGGAAACTTCCTAATATCATGTAAAATGCTAAGAAATATTTTTTCATCATAAAAGATTGGTTTTGTGCATCAAAAACCAATAAAAACTTTAAGGTTAGTAGTTTGAAATATTCTTTTGTTGAAATTTCAGGTAAAGTTTTTCTCATAATCATATTATTTAATGTGAATGTGAGACCAAAGTAAAAAAGATCGTTACAGAAACATTGCTTTATCTAATAAGTGCGTATTCTAAAAAAGTAACCGCTTAAGATCCTTCCATAACCGTATAAAAAGATAAGAAGCTTCCGGTAAGAAAGCTTCTTAAAATGGATATCGAAAAAATAAATATTTACCTTATAGTTTCAGTTTTTCTAAAAAATCATTCTTTTTACGGGTAGATACATTCAGGGTAGAGTTGTCGCTCATTACAACCTGTCCTCCTTTTCCCTTAATATATTCCTGTAAATGAGAAAGATTGATAAGATGCTTGTGGTGTATTCTGAAGAAATTGTGGTCTGCCAACACTTCTTCAAACTCATGCAGTGTCTTAGAAACCATTATTTTCGATTTATCAGCAAGATAAAAGGTCGTATAGCTGGAATCTGCTTCACAATGAACAATATCAGGAATATTAATCATTTTAAAACCCTGAAGAGTAGGTAAACTTATTTTATTATCCTGGGCAGTGCTGAATGAAAATGTTTTATTTCTTTTCATATTGTCCAAAGCTTTGTTGACGGCAATAATGAAATCTATTTTTTTAATAGGCTTCAAAAGATAATCAGTAGCGCCGTTCTTAATGGCCTGGATGGCAAAATTTTCATAAGCTGTGATAAAAATAATCTGTGAAGAAAGTTCTTTAAATTTTGACAGCAGGTCGAAAGCCGTGCCGTCATTCAGCTGGATATCTAAGAATAAAATATCCGGTGAGTTTTTAGTAAGATAAATGAATGCTTCTTCAATACCTGAAGCCTGAAAATCGATTTGGATCTCGGGAAATTCATTTTGTAATAGCAAAGCGATATACTCTCTGCCGTCTTTTTCATCATCAATGATGCACACTTGTGTTTTCATTTGTTATTATATATAGGTTAATTTGTGTTCCCTGTTTGTTGTGTTCTGAAAGATCTATAACCTCTAAAGTAATTTCGGTATCAAAAAGCTGTTTGAAGGTTTCAATCCTTTTTTGAGACAGCTTTACCCCAAAGGAATGCTTTTTCGCAAAAGATTCAGAAAGATTTTCAATTCCTTTGCCATTATCTTCAATGGTTGTCTTTAATGTTGAACCAGTATGATCAAAATAAATTCCAATATGGCCTTTTCTGTCTTTAAGACCAGAAATCCCGTGTTTAATAGCATTTTCTACAAAAGGCTGTATCAGTAAAGAGGGAATATTCCAGTTTTTATTTACGGTTTCAGAGGAGGAAATCTCATAATCGAATAGATCTTTTGAACGGAGTTTTTCCATATTTAAATACAAAGAAAGATACTCCATTTCCTCGTGTATAGGCATGAAGGTTTTCTCTGAATAATGAAGCGTTTTCCGGATCATTTGTGAGAAAGAATTCAGATAATTTTCTACTTCCCCATAATCCTTTTTATACAGTAAAAACTGAATGGAATTGAGGCAATTGTAAATAAAATGAGGATTGATCTGTGCTTTAATGGCCTGTAATTCCAATTCTGCAATCTTTTTCTCATAATTAAGCGTTTCAAGTTTCTTATTACGTTTTCTATGAGAATACAGCTCACTGGCTGTAATCATGATCATCACTAAAAGAAGCACTATGATCAATTTAAACCACCATGTTTGCCAGAGATGAGGTTTGATTTCAAAAGCAAGATCGGTAGAAGTATAAGATCGTCTTTCATTATAACTTAATCCAAAAACCTTAAGTATATACTTGCCTGGAGGGAGAGAATTCAGAATAATTTTTGATGAGTTGCTTACCTGCCATTCATTACTCAGTCCTGTCACTTGATACTTGTAGCTGATTTTTCCTTGCGAAGCGTAATCTAGAAAACTGAGGTTGAAAACCACATCATCAGGAGTAAAACCTTCCAGCTTTTGAGTCAGATCAAAGTATTCTTTATCTCCGATTTTTACAGAATTAATGATTACCTTCTTGTTGATGAACTTTTTTTGTGTGAGCAAACTTTCAATTGAAAAAATAGCTAATCCTCTTGAGGTGCCTATAAAAATAGAATCGTTTCTGATCACAGATCCTGCAACAACATTAGAAGGAAGCCCGTCTGTTTGGGTGAAATTATTGGTTTGTATCTTATTTCCTTTTAGTTCGATCCTAGATATTCCGTAATTGGTGCTTGCCCAAAAAACCGTAGGGGATTCAATGTCTATTCTCTTTACTTGATTGCTGATTAGGCCATTGTTTTCAGTAATTTTCTGTACAATGCCTTTTCTGTTGAAAAGAACAACTCCATACGTGTTGGTTGCTCCTATAAAGAGATTTTTATTTATTTTTTTAATATCGGTAAAATAATATTCCTTCAAAAACAGGACTTTTCTTTTTGTTTTTATATTGAGCTTATACAAATTGCTGAAGTCACCGACTAAAATACTGTCTTGAGTATAAGGAAGAGCGGGTATATGTTCTGTCTGTAGAAATTGTATCCGTTTTTTTTACTTTTTATATCGTACAGATAGAGTCCTGAAGCGGCACATAAAAGCACTGAGCTAGCCGCGTAAGGAACAATATATTTAGGATTTTGCCGTAAGGTGATACTTTGATGGCTAGAAGTATCATAAATGATGACCTTAGACGTAAGTCCAAAGAATATGATATTCTTGTGAGTGTATAACGTTTTATTCTCCGTTTTATCAGATGAATCAAAAACAATTTTCCTTAATCTTCCGTTTTGGTAGATAGCGCCTGCAGCCTTGTCATATCCTATAATAATATTGTTACCGTTTGTGCTGATTGTTTTGATATATTCAGAATTATTTTTTAAAGGTTGGTTGATATAATTCGCAAAAAAAACTTTACTGATGAAAAAAATACCATTATCTCTCAGGCCGAACCAGATATTATCGTCTCTGTCTACAAAAACATACTGTATGACATGATCTTTCAGTAAGGTTACAGGTGGTTTTAATGGTTTGCTTTCATCAAGTAATGATTGATTAAAGAATAAGACACCACCATTCACCATGTTGAGCCACAATTTATTATTCTTATCAATAATAGAATGGAAAACTTTACCTTTTAATGGATAAGAATGAATTTTTTTAAAACGGGAAGTCCCTTGTAATTTGTAAACATCAAGTGTTTTTTCATCATAGAAGACGAAGAGATTATCCTTGTTACAAACAAAATAGCTTTTGCCAATAAACAGAGATTCCTGTTTTTTAGTAATAATGTTGTAGATAATGATAGAGTCACCAAAAGCTTCTTTTAAGTATAAAGTATTTGTATGATAATCAAATTTGAAAGCATGTAATGATATGTTTTTGTAATCAATAGATACATGATATTTTTTTAAATGCTCATTTTCGTAAACGAATATATCTTTAGGATTATTGATCGTATGTAAATAAAGTGTATTGTTGTTTCTTGTGATAATGGGAACATAATTGGAAAATTGATCAGACAGATATTTATTATAACGGGAACTGATGATTTTGCCATTTTTCAGATAAGAGAAATCATTCAGAAAAGGAACGATGAAAATTTCACCGTTAGGTAAAGGTTCACAGCTGATGACCTCAATATTCTTCAGGCCTTCTTTTCTGCCATATTGCTTAAATTCTTTACCGTCAAAACGAAAAAGACCATTGTCTGTACCTATCCACATAAAACCATGAGCATCCTGCTTCATACGGTAAGTATAAGAACTGTTCAGGCCGTCACTTTCGTTGTAGTTGATCAAACCGGGATCTGACAAAAAAATGGAGAAAAGATCAGAATAAAAAATAGAATGATTATTTTATTCAAAAACTTCTCTTTCTTTGATATCATAATTAATAAGAAGGTGAGTTTGGTGCTGATAATTTATTTTTTGGTGCTTCAAATTAAGAAAAAATAAATAATTTCTATCGGTGTAATTTTATCCAATTTTGTATTTTTGTATGTTTGCTGAAATTACATATGTCACAAGAAATAAACCCAATCTATTCCGAAGATAATATCAGAACCCTTGATTGGCAGGAACACATACGTTTACGTCCCGGAATGTACATCGGGAAGTTGGGAGACGGATCTTCTGCTGATGACGGTATTTATATTTTACTAAAAGAAATTCTGGATAACTCTATTGATGAGTTCAGAATGAAATCTGGTAAAAGAATTGAAATAAAATTGGACGATGGTAAAGTTACCATTCGTGACTTTGGTCGTGGTATTCCGCTGGGTAAAGTGGTGGATGCTGTTTCTAAAATGAACACAGGAGGTAAGTATGACAGCAAAGCCTTCAAAAAATCGGTAGGTCTGAACGGGGTAGGAACCAAAGCGGTAAATGCCTTGTCAGAATATTTCCGTGTAAGATCTTTCCGGGACGGGAAAATGAAGGTTGCCGAATTTTCGAGAGGATTAATTACAGAAGATTTTGATGAAAAAGATACTTCGGATCGAAACGGTACTGAGATTTCTTTCATTCCTGATGGTGAGATTTTCCTTCATTTTAAATTCAGAAAAGAGTATATCGAAAGAATGCTCCGTAATTATGCGTACCTGAATCCGGGACTTACGATTCTTTTCAACGGAGAAAAATTTTATTCTGAAAATGGTCTTAAGGATCTATTGGATGAAGAACTGGAGAATGAAACATTGTATCCTATTGTTCATTTAAAAGACAATGACATAGAAGTAGCGATTACGCATACGGATAAATCGCAGACCGAAACCTATTTCTCTTTCGTCAACGGGCAGAATACCACACAGGGAGGAACACATTTGAATGCCTTCCGTGAAGCATATGTAAAAACAATCCGTGAGTTTTTCAATAAAAACTTTGATGCGTCAGATGTCAGAAAATCAATTGTTGCAGCGGTTTCCATCAATGTAGAAGAGCCTGTTTTTGAATCTCAGACCAAAACAAAACTGGGATCAAATGACATTGGACCTAATGGACCAACGGTAAGAACTTTCATTATTGACTTCTTAAAGAGTAAGTTAGATAATTTTTTGCATAAAAATCCGGAAGTTGCTGATGCAATTCAAAGAAAAATCTTAATTTCCGAAAGAGAAAGAAAGGAACTTTCGGGAATCCAGAAACTGGCAAGGGAAAGAGCAAAAAAAGTATCTCTTCACAATAAAAAGCTTCGTGACTGCAGACAGCATTACAACGATCAGAAAGCAGAAAGAAAGGCAGAAACGCAGATATTCATTACCGAGGGAGACTCTGCATCCGGATCAATCACAAAATCCAGAGATGTAGAGACCCAAGCTGTATTTTCATTAAAAGGTAAACCATTAAACTGTTATGGTCTTACGAAAAAGGTAGTATATGAAAATGAAGAGTTCAATTTGCTTCAGGCCGCTTTAAATATTGAAGAAAGTCTGGAAGATTTAAGATACAATCAGGTAATCATTGCAACCGATGCGGATGTAGACGGAATGCACATCCGATTACTGATGATTACTTTCTTCTTACAGTTTTTCCCGGATATTATTAAAAACGGGCACCTTTATATTCTGCAGACCCCTTTGTTCAGGGTAAGGAATAAGAAAGAGACCAGATATTGCTACAGCGAACTGGAAAGGGTAAAAGCTCTGAATGAACTGGGGAAAAATCCTGAAATTACCCGATTTAAGGGATTGGGAGAAATATCTCCGGATGAGTTTAAACACTTCATAGGAAAAGATATAAGACTGGAACCTGTTGTATTAGGAAAAGACCAAACAATAGAGCAGCTTTTGGAATTCTATATGGGTAAAAATACTCCTGACAGACAGACTTTCATTTTAGAAAATCTGGTAGTAGAAGATCAGGACATTCAAAATAAAGAAATTGTAGATTAGAAAATAGATTATTAGAAAAAATAGAACGGCTATATGAGAATAAGTAACCGCAGTAAAATTGCAATATATAACTTCATTAATATGATGCTGTTGTTGATTTTGGTGGGTGGTATAATTGCTTTCTTTTTAGAAGACAGACTCAATATTTTAGGAGACCTTAGCTATCTTTTTATAGCTATACCTGCTGCAATGTTGTGTACTTTCTATGTTATTGGAAGGCAGATTTTTGAGTACGACAGCGATGGTGAAGCTTTGAATTTCAGGAACAGGAATATTGTTCCTTTTATCAACAAACCATTAAGTGATGAGTTTCCAAAATACAAACTTATCAGCTACGAAATTGTAGATATGTTTCTGATCAAGAGACTCTATGTAAAGGTATCCAGTAAAAATACAGGTTCTACCATGTTGAAATACGAAATATCATACCTGTCTAAAAAAGAAATAAAAGATTTAAAATTCTCTCTAAATAAAGTAGTAAAAACTAATAACGAGAAAAAAGAGTTAATTAAATGATGATAGAAGAGAACTCGCATGAAGGTGAGAGCCTGAAAAAAGTTTCCGGGCTTTATAAAGATTGGTTTCTGGATTATGCTTCTTATGTGATTTTAGACAGGGCAATTCCGTCAGTATTTGATGGTTTTAAACCCGTTCAGAGAAGGATAATGCATTCCATGAGAGAGCTGGAAGACGGGCGCTACAACAAAGTTGCCAACATTGTAGGGAATACGATGAAATATCACCCGCATGGGGATGCTTCTATTACCGATGCAATGGTGGGAATCGGGCAAAAAGAACTGCTGATAGACACTCAGGGAAACTGGGGGAATATCTATACGGGAGATTCTGCTGCCGCTGCGAGATATATTGAAGCAAGACTGACTCCTTTTGCGCTGGAAGTAGTTTTTAATCCTAAAACGACGGAATGGACGAAATCGTATGACGGAAGAAACAACGAACCGGTAGATTTACCTGTAAAATTCCCGCTGCTTTTGGCACAGGGAGTTGAAGGGATTGGAGTAGGGCTTTCTACAAAAATTCTTCCTCATAACTTTAATGAACTAATTAATGCTTCCGTTGCCTATTTAAAAGGCAAAAAGTTTGAATTATTTCCGGATTTTCTTACCGCAGGTTTTTTAGATGTTTCCGAATATAACGATGGTCACAGAGGCGGGAAAGTAAGAGCCAGAGCAAGAATCAATCAGGTAGATAAGCATACTTTGATGATTACTGAGCTTCCTTTTTCTAAAAATACGGGAGATCTTATTGATTCTATCTTAAAAGCCAACGAAAAAGGAAAGATTAAAATCAAAAAAATTGAAGACAATACCTCAGATAAAGTAGAAATTCTGATTCATCTTCCTAATGATTCGTCACCTGATAAAACAATTGATGCATTATACGCGTTTACCGATTGTCAGGTTACTATTTCTCCGAATGCCTGCGTTATTGTTGGAGATAAACCTATGTTCCTGAATGTTTCTGAGATTTTAAGAAGAAACGCAGATCATACAGTTTCATTACTTAAAAGCGAGCTTGAGATAGAACTTCATGAGTTGCAAGAGAGCTGGCATTTCTCTTCATTGGAAAGAATCTTTATTGAAAACAGGATCTATCACGATATAGAAGAAGTTAAAAGCTGGGAAGAAGTTTTAAAGACAATCGATGAAGGCTTAAAACCTCATACGAAGCATCTTTTAAGAGCTGTTACAGAAGAAGATATTTTAAGACTTACGGAAATCAGAATCAAAAGAATCTCAAGATTTGATTTAGATAAATTTAAAGAAAATATTGCTGCTCTTGAAGGGAAAATAGAGCAGGTAAAACATCATCTGGAGCATCTTATTACATATGCTATTGATTATTTCCTGAATATTCAGAAAAAATACGGAAAAGACAGACAAAGAAAAACAGAATTAAGAATTTTTGATACCATCGATGCGACAAAAGTTGCCGTAGCGAACGAAAAATTCTATGCCAATTTTGAAGAAGGTTTCATAGGAACTTCCCTGAAAAAAGACCAGTATTTATTCGACTGTTCAGATATTGACGACATTATTACGTTCAGAAAAGACGGAAGTATGAAAGTCGTAAAAGTAGAAGCAAAAACATTCATCGGAAAAGATATTCTTCACGTAGCCATTTGGAAGAAGAACGATAAAAGAACGGTTTACAACATGATCTATCGTGAAGGAAGAGAAGGACCGTATTATATGAAACGTTTTTCCGTAACAGGAGTAACGCGAAATACGGATTATCCTTTAGCTTCAGATAAAAAAGGATCAGAAACGCTTTATTTCTCTGCCAATCCAAATGGAGAAGCAGAAACAGTAAGTGTGCTTTTAAAGCCCAACCCTAGAATCAGAAAGAATAAAATGGATATCGATTTCTCTGAATTAGCCATTAAAGGAAGAGATTCCAAAGGAAATCTGGTAACCAAATATTCGGTGAAGAAAGTAGACATGAAGGAAGAAGGAGTTTCTACTTTGGCACCAAGAAAAATCTGGTTTGATGAAACCGTAAGAAGATTAAATGCAGATGTAAGAGGAACTTTATTGGGAAGCTTTAAAGGGGATGATAAGATCTTAACGATCAATACAAACGGAGAAGCAAAACTGGTAAGCTTTGATCTCGGAAACCGTTTCGATGATGAGTATTTGGTTCTTGAGAAATGGAGACCGCAGCAACCCGTGACGTGCATTTATTATGACGGGGAAAAAGAAATTTATTTCATTAAAAGATTCTTGCTTGAAAATAATACGAATCCTCAGACTTTCATGCCTTCAGAACATCCAAAGTCTTTTATCGAAAGTATTATTGTGGCAGATAACGCTTCTGCTGAAATTATTTTTGCAAAAGACAAAGGGAAAGAACGCGACCCCGAAACGATAAACATTGATGAATTTATTGCCGTAAAAGGAATAAAAGCCATCGGAAATCAGTTCACTAAATTTAAAGTAAAGTCGATCAATATCACAATTCCTGAGCCTGAAGAAGAGGAACCTGAAGTGTATGAAGAGCCGGAACGTTTTGAAGGAGATGATGATGGTGGTACTATTGGAGATCTGTTCCAGAGTGATGAGAACACAGAAAATTAAAATGTTGGAAATATGATGAGTCCTATTGTTTTAGTTACCATTGCAGCAACCTGTATATATAGCTATATTGGATTAAATAATGCGCAGTATTTTGAAAAATACAAATTCAATGTAGGTGCAATTAAAAACAGAAAAGAGTACATGAGGCTTGTAACTTCAGGTTTTCTTCATGCGGACTTTATGCATCTGTTTTTCAATATGCTTTCCTTATATTTATTTCAGGAGGCAGTTACTCTGTTTTTTGGAGATATAGGTTTTTTAATTATCTATTTTGGATCTTTGCTGCTTGGAAACCTTTTTAGCTTATTGATTTATCAGAACCAACCGTGGTATTCTGCAATTGGAGCTTCGGGGGCAGTTTCCGGAATTATCTTTGCCTCTATTGCCATGGCTCCGAATGAGATCAGTGTCAACTTTTTGCCGGGATGGCTTTTCGGAACACTGTATTTTGGGTATTCAGTCTATATGATGCTGAATCCTAAACAATGGGATAATCTGGGACATTCTGCCCATTTAGGAGGAGCATTTTTCGGATTGGTATATTCTGTTGTTATGCATCCTCAGTTGGCAATGAGTAATATGTTGTTCCTGGGAATTATGTCACTTCCTTTGATCTATTTAGCCTATCAGATCTTTGTGAATAAGAAGATCAGATAGAAATTATTAAGATAATAATAGTAATCTATACCAAAAAAATAATTAAACAACATTACAATCATAAAAAATGGAGAACACAGAGTTCTCCATTTTGTTATCTAAATAGTGGATTTGTATATTTCTTATTAACTACTTTGTCTCGCATTGAGGCTTTATCAGTAAAGTTTCTAGAAATATTTTTAATCATTTCACTATAATTATCTGTTCCATCATCTTTTTGACGATAATATGGCTTTATAGAACTACAATTTTTATGTTCAAATAAAGTATTTAATAAAGTTCTATCTGAAATACCACAAGAATGACCAAAAATAAATACTTGATAATTATTTGAGTTTATAAATTCAAGTAATCTTTTATAAGAATCACTTTCAAGATATTTCATTGATTTAATATTTTGTAAATATTCATTATCATTAAGATTTTCAATTTCCAAATAATCTTTATCAATTTCATCTCCAAAACCAAAAATTACTTTATTGTCTGTTTTGTTATTTAATACTCCATGAATATGAACTATATCTGTAGAAATCCTTTCATCAAATTCATTATCAGTTGGAGCATCATTGTAGTGCCTCTCAGTTGATGTATAATTGAAGTTTACAAATAATATTTCTTTTGGTCTATATCGAAAATAATTAGGTGATACCTCAGATGACAACAATTCTTTTATTTTTCTTTTTTTATCTTTTAATCCAGCTAATGACTGATACAATCTAGTTTCTCTATCTGATAAATCAAGTTCTTGAATGTGAAGATTACCTTCTTCTAAGTCTTTAATATTAGAATAGATTTTTTGAAAAATTTCTTCCGTTAGATGATTAATAGATGATTCGGAAAAATCTCTAAGATTAAAATCGGAATATATTATATTGTAAATTGATCTTTTAAAATTCGTTTCCTCAGAAGTACTAGGGAATCTTGTAGAAAATTCTTTTTGAACCTTCGTGAGATACGCTTCTAATAGAGATTCTATAACAGCAAATTCTTTATTTAGTTTTGTTATTGTATATATATTTGTTATTCTATAATTAGAAGACTTTTTATAACAGTTTTTTAATGAAAAATAATAATCATTTTCTATATCTACCCAATTTTTTGAAGATTTATTTCTATTGAGAATTTCAAAAAAATAATTCGTATAAGTTAATTTACTACCTATGTTGCTTAAGCTTCTTAAAATATTTTGATAATCATTTTCAGGTTCTGAAAATGATATGTTAGGCACCCTATCTATAGAAATACAATCATCTTTATAGTGTTGACCAATATAATCATCAAATATTTCTTTTCTTTTTGTTTTCCAATAATCATCTATAAAATTTACATAACTAGTTTTCATGCCATGGGCTAAATCAAAACCATTCCCAATTAATATTATACGGTTCATAAGTATTAGTTTCTTATTTGAATAGTAAATATATTAAGATAATATAAGATAAGATGTAACCAGTGAGCAGTCACTGGTTATTTTTTTGATATAAAAAACCGCCCTTATCATGATGATAAAGACGGCTAACAAATATTTATTAAGACTATTTTTTTATTTCTTTATTACTTTCTGCTGAAGTAATCCTTTGTTGGTTTTAATTAATACTAAATAAACCCCGCTTTCAAAATTGCTGATATCCACTTTCTGAACATTTCCTCTGATTTCTTTCATTACTCTTCCTGTGCTGTTGGTAATGGTAATCGATTCAATCTCCGAATCTGTTGATAAGCTGAATACATTCTGTACAGGATTAGGATAGATAACTGCTTTTGGCTCGGAAACTTCTTCCTGTGACAGTCTTGAAGTAAGGGCAGACTGGTATTGAGTTTTGATATAATAAAGATTCGCAACACTTCCTTTTGTGATAGAGTGAGAACCTGCCGCAATACTCGGAATGCTTACAATACCGGAGCTTGCCGTATAAGACGTTCCATCCACTTTTATTGTTCCTGAGAATGTCGGATCAAAAACTAAAGTTAAAGATGAAGCAGCGCTCGTTGAATAGGAAATAGTAGTTGATGATTCTATTTTCAGTCTTTTCGTTAAACTAAGACCGTCATAACTTGCAGATCCATCCGTAGAATTCATATTTGCTGATGTGAATGTATAGAATGAACTGCTTAATGCTGATGTAGTAAAATTATGAACTTCATTTCCTTGAGGATTGGTTCCGGTTGTAGTTACTGTAATGCTTCCCGTTCCTGAAACTGAAGTTCCCGAAGTACCGGTTGTGGTAATGGTAAAGCTAATATTTGCAGTAGGAGTTCCGGAAACAGTTACCGTTTTGTTTGTTGTGTTTTTTACGAAGCTTATCCCTGAACTTGGCAGACCAGACACACTCGCATCCGTTGCAGTTCCTCCCCAGGTAAAGATCATTGGGCTTATGGCTGTTCCGGAAGCAACGGTTTGACTATTATTTGAAGCAATAAGCAACGTTTGCCCTGAAGTTGAAGAGCCTGAATCTCCCTGTACAAAAACCATTGAAGAAGTATAATTTTGAAGCAGAGACATTAATCCGGTATTCACGGCATCAGAAGTATCATCTGTAGCATTATTGAATGTCCAGCTGATATCTCCTCCAGAAATTCTACCGGAATATTGTATCGTTTTATCTCTTGCTACTGTAGGAGAATCCGGAGTCATAGAGTTGATGTAAAGAGAAGAATTAGTATCAAAATTATTATAAGTTCCCGCTCCCTGGAAAGCCTTAATCTGAGTACTTAAAACTTCATTTCTGGTTGATGCTACATACGCGTCAAACTGACTCGCTGCAGTAGATGCATTATAAGGAATAAAAGCATTCTGACCTGTCATAAAATTATTATAGGCCTTTACAACACCTCCGTTTTCGCTTGAAAAAGTTCCTACAGATCCGTTGGCGATATCTGTCCCTTGTTTAGAAGTAAGAACAGGGTATTTACAGTTTCTAAAGTAATTTCCTTCCACAAAAACGGAAGATCCCATGGTAGAACCGACCCCATATTTTGAATTACCGTCATAATAATTATTGTACACATGAGCAGAATAAAATCGAATACGCGGATGTCTGGAATCTGAATGATCAAACCAGTTATGATGATAAGTGATGTAAAGACCGGAAGTCGTATCTTCACTTAAGCCCAGAAGACAGCTTTTTCCATTATCCCAAAAGTGATTGTAGGAAAATGTAATGTAGGTTGATTTCTTAGCATCCAATGCACCGTCACCTTTCGCCTGATCTGCATCACCACCGGGTTTTCCGTAGAAAAGATCATTATTGTGTGCCCAAATATAAGTATTATCCTGTTGTAAACTCAGATTATCACCTTCACTGGCATCTGTAAGCATAAATCCGAGATTTCGGACTTCAATATTAGTTGCATTTTTAATTCTGATTCCCCATCCGTTAATCAAAGCATCAGATCCGATTCCTTCTAAAGTGATCGAACTCGAAGCGTTTTTGTTGTTTTCAACTACCGCATCGCCATTCAGTAAATAACTTGGATCGGTAATATTGCCAATAAATCTTACGGCAAGAGGACGAGTGTCATTTCCCTTCTTGAAACCATCTAAGATCGTTTGAAGCCCAACACAAGGATTGGAATTGGCTCCGGTAACGTTTAAAGAAACTGTATTTTTCGTATCCGGTGTTATATATAAAACGACCGCATTAGCCTTTAAAGTACCATCTAAATTGTAAGCCCCGGGAACTCTGCCGTCACTATGGGCAAAACCGGTACGGTCTTGTGCTAGTACAGTTACAGAAGAAGTGGTAGTGCCTGTTCCTTCCGTATTGTTGGTTACAGGAACCACTTTAAAAGTATAATTTCCTGCACTCAATCCCGGAATATCGGCTCTGAAATAAGAACCGTAGCTTCTTATAAGTTGGGTGTCGATCAGTTTATTGGTAATTCCGTTTCCGGAATAATAGACCCTATAACTTTCTGCACTACTTACAGGATTCCATTTTATATAAGCAGACTCTAACCAGCCTACTGTTTGTGTAATCGTTATCTGTGACTTTACAAATGCTGTACTAAGAACAAATGCAAAGCAAATCAATATTTTTTTCATGATTGATAGTTATTGTTCGGTTTTAATTTTTAATTGATAAAATGTAATCGATTACATACAAATATATATAAATTATAAATATAAATCATTTTGTTGTGAAAATTCTTATAAAATTGTTAATAATGTGTCTGTTTATGGATGTTTTTAATAACTATGTTGTGAATTTTTTAATCGTAGAATCCTGTTTTTTGAAAAATTATGTTCACAAAACAGGATTCAAAAAAATGAAAATCACTTGCAGGCAGAAAAAATGCAATTCATTTTTGAATTGCATATTTGTGTACTGAAAAATAAAATTTATGCATGTGAACAGCAGCAAAAAAATTGCTCTTTTTATTTAATTTCAAGCTTCTTCTCTATTTTTTACAAAGAAATATTAGCTAAAATATCTAATATATCCTGTATCCATTGATAGTTACTTGTTCAGAAATTATTTCCGTTATTTTTTTTCAATTTTAACCAAACCTTGTCTTGTTGCTAAATATAAATTCCCATCATTATCCATTTTCATCGTTGAGATATAAGAGGTGGGAATTTCTGAATTTTCATTATGATAATTTTCCCAATTTCCCTTTAAATCATAACGAACTAAACCTGCTCTGTCGGTAGAAATCCAAATAACTTTATCCTTTTTATCATATACAACACAGTTTGCATGATTAAAAGGCATTCCTGAATTATCTGTAGTGAATTGTTTAAAAGTTCCATCATTTGATCTTATAGCAATTCCTTCATTATTATTTACTTTTTCTTTATCAGCTCTTTTCAATTCATATAATGTAAAATATAGGTTGCCATTTTCATCCTCATCCATGGAAGTTATACATTTTCCATTCAGCAAAGTGTCTGAATTTTCAAAACTGGTAGCCTTTCCATTTTCGTCGATCATAATAGTCCCTTGAAACGTACCAATCCATAACCTGTTTTTAGAGTCTTTTGCTGCAAATGCAACTCTGTTTGTTGGAAGTTCTTTTATTTTATCTTTGTTAAGATTTGTCCATTTCCCATTTTTGAAAATAGTTAAGCCTTCATCCGAACAAAAATATACCTCATCGGTTTTTTTGTTATTTATAATCTCATAAGCTCCGTCAATTCCTATAGTTTGTTTATCATATTTAGTCCAGTTTTGCCCATTGTAGCTGTAAATATTCTTACCACCATATACCCACTTATTGTTGCTATTATCTGAAGCTATTGCATAATAACCGAAGAATTTTCCTTTGTCTGTAATGTTTTGTTCCGCATTTATAAATTTAAAACCATCAAACTTTACTAATCCCTCATCAACCGTTAACCAAATTACTCCATCATTATCAATGGCAATGTTATCGGTCATATTATTAGGAAGATCAGAATTTTTAGAATTCCATACAGTAATTTTATAATCGTTTAGATGCTCATTTTTATACGTATAATTTTTATTGAAGATTTCTGGTTTTGTTGGATTGTCAAATGATTTTTTAAAAGCATTCATGTCGACTCTTTCAATATTCCCTTTTATTGCATTGTCTTTAACAATAAATATAATATTGATAGAACTCTTCTCTTCCTTCTTGTTTTCAGTAATTGCAGGTGTCCAATTCTTAAACTTATTTAGCTCCTCTATTATTTTTTGAGTGATTAAATTATTAGATTGATCAGTATGGCTCAATACACATGCCTTACCTTTAGAATCAACTAATACTTGAAATTTTATGGCACCAGATAAACCTTTTAGATTTAATGTTTTATTAAGTTTATCATTAATCTTTTGAAATTCTTCTTCATTGTACCCGGCCTTTATGTCTCCACAGTCCAGACAGAATTTTTCAGTTTTGCAATTGTCTAATTTGACAGGAAAAATATTCTGAGAATACATTTTGCCTGAAAAAGCAAGAAAAGATAAAAGAACAATAGATTTTCTCATTGTGTTTCTGGTTTAAAAAGTTATTAATTTATAGTTTTTAAGTTAATCTATAATATAAGCTTATGATATATAAATGTGAGTGATATTCTTTATAAAATTATGTGGGGTTTTTAAAAGGAAATTACTTTTTCCCAAAAATAAAACGGTCATTCTCAGATAAATCCTTTATTAATAAAGCTTCTGAAAAATCTGTAGCATAAAGTTCTAACGTTTCAGGACCTAGTTTCTGATTAATTTCTAAAAACAATAATCCATTGTTATTAAGGTATTTCTCTGCATCCTCTGCAATTTTCCGGTAAAAGATCAAAGCGTCGGAAGTAGGGGAGAAAAGAGCCATTTTAGGTTCAAATTCTTTAACAGAATCAGCGATTTCATGCTCTTCCTCAATTCCGATATAAGGTGGATTTGAAATGATCACATCAAAATTCTGTTCCAATTCAAAATTCAGATAATCTGCATGAATAAAGGTAATGGCAAGTTGATGAAAGTCTGCATTCTTTTTAGCCGTTTCCAAAGCTTTTTCAGAAAAATCAATAGAAGTAACTTCTGTTTCCGGAAAATGCTTTTTTAAGACCAAAGGAATGATTCCGCTTCCAGTTCCGATATCCAGAATCTTTAGCGTTCTTTTTGTCATTCCGAGGAACGAGGAATCTCGAGATTCTTCATTTTGCTCCGCTGCATTCAGAATAACAATGGCTTCATGTATTTTATGAATGGCAAATTCCAGTAATTCTTCCGTTTCAGGCCTTGGAATCAGAACATGTTCGTTCACGAAAAACTTCATCCCATAGAATTCTGTTTCTCCTAAAATCTGTTGATAAGGTCTGCTGGTTTTTAATTCTGAAATAATCTGCAAAAGATTTTCTTCATCCTGAATCAGTAATTCCTGATCAGAAAATCTTCTTTGATGAAAGCTGTCAAAACCTACGATCTTCTGAACAAAAACAGCAGATAAAAAAGCGCTTTCAGATTCCGTATAAAGTTCAGAAAGCTCTCTTTTAAAATGTCTTTTAAATTCTAAAATTGTCATCTATCTTGTGAAAACAAGGTTGGTATCCGTCGATTTTTCTTCATCAATTCTGTAGCCCTCATAGTTGAATGCTTTTACATCATCTAATGTTTTAGCATTGGTTTCAGCACAGAATCTTACCACCAAACCTCTTGCGTGTTTTGTATAAACAACAATAGTTTTAAGTTTTCCATCTTTTAATTCGTAGAAATCAAAATCGATGACTTTATGGTTCAACTTCTTTCGGTCAATTACTTTTCCGTATTCGTTGCTGCATAAGTGAAGGAGAACTTCATTCTTTTTCATTTCCGTATTCAGCAGCTCTGTCACTTTTTCTTTCCAGAACTCATACAGGTTTTTATATTGATCGAACTCAAAAGGACGACCCATTTCAAGCCTGTAAAGCATTACTTTATCAGAAGGCTTTAGAAGTCCATATAAACCGGAAAGTATTCTGTAGTTTTTCTGTAAATAGTCTACAGCATCTTTGTCTAGCGTTTTTGCGTCTAATCCTCTGTACACTTCACCTGTAAAAGCATACATTGCAGGAGCAGATTCTTTGGCAGCCGGTTTTGCTTTCCATTTTTGGTTTCTTTCCCAGTTTTCATCTGCCAGTTTAGGAGAAATCTCCATCAGTTCAGAAAGATATTTTGGAGATTTTTGTTTTAAATAAGAGTGTATAAATGCTGCTTCCTCAATGAATTTTGGAGTAGTGCTTCTCAACAGATCGGTTGAGTTCTCCACGTTCATTAGTTTTGCAGGAGATGTTATTATTTTCATAAAAAAAATAGAAGTTTAATATAAGTCCGGAATTTATAATATTCCTTTTCCTTGACGAATAAGTTCAGGTTCCCCGGAAGTAAGATCCACAATCGTAGAAGCTACATTATCCCCATATCCGGAATCGATGACGATATCTACCAAATGATCATACTTTTCCGCAATAAGCTCGGGATCGGTAGAATATTCGATAATTTCATCATCATCTCTAATGGAAGTTGAAGCAATAGGATGGCCTAGTTTTTCAACAATAAGCTGCGGAATAGAGTGGTCGGGAACACGAATCCCGATTGTTTTATGTCCTTTATAAGCTAAAGGCAAACTTTTATTCGCTTCCAGGATAAATGTGAACGGACCGGGAAGGTGGCTTTTTAAAAACCTGAATACCGAAGTATCAATAGGTCTTGTAAAGTCTGAAAGATGGCTAAGATTATTACAAATTATAGAGAACTGGGCCTTTTCTAATTTGATTTTTTTCAGTTGGGCCAGTTTTTCCATGGCTTTGATGTCAAAAATATTACAGCCCAATGCATAAATTGTATCGGAAGGATATATAATAAGTCCGCCATTATTCAGGGTTTTAATCACCTCATTAATAAGGTTTTCCTGTGGGTTTTCCGGATAAATTCTTAGTATTTTTGCCATATAACAAAGATACAAATAATAAAATAGTTTTGATAAAAATCCTTTATTTAAAAGAAAAATTAGGAATTTAAAAATATTGTTGTATATTTGCAACACAATAACGCGGGATGGAGCAGTAGGTAGCTCGTCGGGCTCATAACCCGAAGGTCATCGGTTCGAGTCCGGTTCCCGCTACTAAATTAAAAAACGGTGTAACACAAGTTACACCGTTTTTTGTTATCTTACTTTGAAATTTCCAAAGTACCATTGTCTGTTTTGAAAGATATAAGTTTTGAGAGCTTAAGGATTTAATTTTCCCATTCATATTTTTGTTCAACTGTAAACCTTTGATTATTGGTTACTTGTACTTTGCTGTCAGTTTTAGGCAAATTGTCTGTAACCTTTGCAAATATTTTATTCATGTGAGCTTCTTTAGCTTCGACATATTCTTTTAAACTTAATTTTTCTTTATTTAGGAATTGCGGTTTAAAAACAACCGCGCTTTTATCATTGATATCCACCGATTCTGCCTTCCAAATGTCGTGATCTTTATTGTCTGTTCTAATATCTAAAATTAAGCCAGGTAGGCCAAAAAATTTAAATGGTCCCGCTGAATAAGGTAATTCTTTGGTAAAGTATGCCGTAACTTTTGATCCGCGGAATATGCCAGTTGCTTTAATACAATTGTAACCGAGAATTTTTTTTGTTTCTTTTTCATCAATTTTCCAATCAGGTTTTGGGACTTTGTCATAAATAAAGAACTCCTTACTTTCTACACTAGAAGTGAAAAAGATATTTCTTTCTGATTCGTTATTTATATCTGATACGAAATATTGTTTAATTGGTTTTCGTCCGTTATCCAAATTAACTGACATAGTCCATGAATCAGTTAATTTATTTTGTGTAATAATCGAGTCCTGAATGGATAGTATTTGATTGTTTCTAATATAGAGATCTTCGTGAGAAGTAGCAAAAGAAGATAAAACCCTAAGATATTTTATATGGATTTGTTGTGAGAAAAGAAAGCTTGAAATAAGAAGTAAAGCAAAAAAAATTATCTTTTTCATAAAATATTTTTATAGTAAAACCACTCTCAACTGAGTGTGCTGAGAGTGGTTATTTATTAATTGAATTAAGTTAACCAGTAACCAGCAGCCCACAAAGCTACTTTAACTCCTGTTTGAAAGTTCTGACAACTTTCTAAATCCGGCTGATCAGAGGTGATAAGCTGAGTTCCAACAACCTGACCACCTACCCAGTAAGTCACAACAACTCCGCATTCTCTAACTACGGCTTTTTGTTCAGTTTTTTTTAGGTACTTCTGTTTTCTTATCAACTTTTTCGTTGTCTTTAGCACTTACTAAACCAGCAACTCCGAAAGCTGCTAACAAAATAATTTTTTTCATAAAACTTTAATTTTTTTAAGTTATTTGTGTGATTGCAATCTTCTACAAGGATAAGAATTAATTTTTATTCATTGTTACGGAAAACCTTAATTAATATATTTTTTATTAATGGTAGTTTGATTGTAAATATAACAACATGAAAGATTTTTTAAAGACTGTATCTTTTTTCAAGGAAAAGACAAAGTCGTAATTTTTATAAGAATTTTATCTTGGTTTGGTATTTGGGGAATATTTTGGGTGTAAGTTTATAAAATTGTTGTTCTCTTTTTTTGGGCGAAATTTAAAACTGTTAGACATAAAAAAAATCCCACCGTTTAAAGTGGGATTTTATATTATTGTGCTACTTCAGCATAAGGTTTAAGCTTATAGTCATCAGATTTTGGTTGCTCAAGGAATTCTTTTCTCTGAGTTCCTTTCATTCTTTGTGAAGCTTCGCTTGCTACATAATAAGCATCACCCAGCTTTTTAGTGATTTCTGAAGGAGTGAAATCCTTTTTAATATCACTGTCTACTCCGATATATCCGTTTTTCTTTGTGATATAGCTGATGTAGTTGTTATAGTTGATGAATGTATTTCTTAAATACTGTGTGTGGTACTGCATACATTTCTTCGCTTTTTTAGAAGAATTGTTTAGAATACAGTTAGACATATTCCCATTATATAACCAGAATTCAGATTGTAAAATTGCATACTCTTTTCCTAATGCAGTTTTTCCGTTGGTGTAAATGCTGTTGTCTCCTTCTTTATCTGCAATCACCTTAAGGTGCTCAAGAACCAAAGGAACCGTGTTTTCTATTTTTGTTTTAGCTTCTCCTATCGCGCTGAAGTCTGCTGCAGGAGAATTTTTTTGTGCAGTCGCTAAATTAAAAGCAAGTAGTAATAGTACAATCAATAAATTATATCTTTTCATGAGAAATTTTTAAGGCACTAAAATAAATATATTTTCTCACTTTATACAACTTCATTTTAATTTTATTTAATAAAATTTAACATGTTTTAAGAATTTTTAGTGTAATAAAGCATTTTTTGTGAAGATTAAATATATCAGGATATTTGTTTTTAATAAAAATATTGAGTTGTATTTAAATTTATTTAATTGATTTTCAGTTTGATATAATTTAATTTTCTTTTATCACTAAAAAAATAGTTGTTGAAAAAGAATTTAATTCTATATTTGTATAACTAATTTGTTAGTGATATAGAATTGACTCTATATTATAATAGTATTAAACATTGGAATATGAAAATTCAAACTCTTACGAAAGCGGAAGAACAGGTAATGCAATATGTATGGAAAATAGAAAAAGGATTTTTAAAAGATATTCTTGATCTGTTTCCGGAACCGAAACCTCATACCAATACAGTTTCTACAATACTAAAAGTATTGAAGGATAAAGAATTTGTTGATTATAATGTGATCGGAAGACAGCATGAATATTTTCCTTTGGTTACTCAGGAACAATATTCCGGGAAGACGATGAAAAGCCTTGTGAAAAATTATTTTAAAGGCTCTTATAAAAGTGCGGTTTCTTTTCTGGTAGAAAAAAATGAAATGAGTGTAGAAGATTTGGAAATGTTATTAAATGAGCTTAAAAAGAAAAGCTAATATTTAAAAGAGGTGGCTCTGTAACATTTTCATAGGTTCAGTTGTCTTTACAAGACAAGACGTTAGTAAAAGGTACAGAATATTAACCTCAATAAAAACATAAGCAATGACAGCATTTATTATAGAAATATTTTTTCAGCTGTGGGATTGGTTGATTTCTATATTTTAGAGAAATCAGTCCGTGAAAAGAATATGGCAGGCAATATTATCATTTGATTAAAGCAATTACCCAATCATGGAAGTGTTATTCTACATTTTAAAAGTGATTATTTGTTCAGGCGTTTTGCTGGGATATTATTATCTCTCGCTCAAGGACAAGACTTTTCACCATTACAATAGGTTTTATCTGTTGTTTTCGATATTGATTTCGTTACTGCTTCCCTTGATAAAGCTAGAAGACTTTACCATTGAGGTCAATCAGAATATCTATATGCTGATCGATAAAGTGCAGAATTTTAGCCCATCAGAAAATACAAATACCCATGAAAACTTATATTATACATTTACTTTCTCAGTTTTAGGAATCGTTTCCTTATATTTTTTAGGAAAATTCATCTACGGAACCTTCAAAATACATGAACTGAAAAACAAATTTGAAAGAGAAAACATCGAAGGGATCAACTTTTACCGAACAGATCTTACCGATGCCCCTTTTTCCTATTTTAAAAACCTGTTCTGGAAGAATTCCATCACATTGAATTCAGAAATAGGAAAGCAGATCTTAAAGCATGAAATGGTGCATATCGAACAGAAACATACGTTTGATAAGATCATTTTAGAAATTATCACCTCGGTATTCTGGTTCAATCCATTTTACCATCTTATTAAAAAAGAAATTAATTTAATACATGAATATCTGGCTGATAAAAAAGCCGTAAAACAATCGGACACGAAAGCATTTGCGCAGATGCTTTTAGCCAGTCACTTTTCCGGAGTAGAGTTACCGGCGACGAGTCCGTTTTTGAGTTCCAATCTAAAAAAGCGATTAACAATGTTACAGAAATCACAGACAAAATTCGGGTATGCGCGAAGAATTTTAGCCTTACCGGTAGTGTTCACAGTAGCTTTTGCCTATATGGTGAATGCGAAGAACAAAGAAATAGCCAAGACCAATCTTGAAATAGAGAAAGCAGTTTCTCAAATCAAAAAAGACACAATACGACCTGATCATACTAAAAATGAATCCATAAAGATTTATAAAAAGACAAATGATGAGAAAAAAATAGCGGAACTGGGTAAAAAAATCGAAGAGAAAAGTAAAGAGCTGAAACAATTAAAGCCTGAAACTAAAGAATTCGATAAAAATGTAGATGAAATAGCACAGCTTTCGGGGGAGATAGCAAAAATTACGAATTCGGGAGATTTTCAAAAATCATTGACCAGAATAAAGGTGAATGGTAAAGAAATGAATGTTGAGGAATTCTTCAATTCAGACCAATGGAAAAACCGAATGAAGGATGTAAAAGATCTGAAGTTTGAGATGCCTGATTTCCCTGAACTTGAAAAGGGAGCAGTGTTCGTAGTTCCTCCAACGCCTCCGAGTCCGCCAAATGCACCACGTGCTCCTCAAATTAAAGTATTTAAGATCAATGATCTGAAATATTCGGCTTACAGCAAAAAGGCTGAAAGAGAAATGAAAAAAGCCAAAAAATTAGCTGAAAAAGCTAGAGAAGCCGGAGAAAAAGCAAGAATTCAGAGTGAAAAAGCGAGATGGGAAGCAGGTAAGGCGAAATTAGAGGCAGAAAATGGAAAATCTTTTTCATATAATTTCAACTACACCCCGCCTAGTGCAGTGAAAATTACGGCAAACACAATAAGATATAACCTAGATGGAGATAAATTTTCAGCTTCAGGAGTTTCTAAAATTGATGGAGATGTTTCTAGAATTTATATTAATGGAAAAGATGCTTGGAATGAAAATATGAAAGTTATTATTGATGGAAAAGAAGTCTCAAGAGAAGACCTGAAACTCTTGAAAGGAGATCAAATAGAATCTATCAATGTGAAAAAGAATACGGAAAACGGAAAAATGACAGGCGAAATTTCTATCAATACAAAAACTAGAAAAGACGATTTATAATATCTCAATCATGGAAGCATTATTCTATATCTTAAAAGTGGTTATTTGTTCAGGCGTTTTGCTGGGATATTATTATCTCTCGCTCAAGGACAAGACTTTTCACCATTACAATAGGTTTTATCTGTTGTTTTCGATACTGATTTCGTTATTGCTTCCCTTGATAAAGCTAGAAGACTTTACCATTGAGGTCAATCAGAATATCTATATGCTGATCGATAAAGTGCAGAACTTTAGCCCATCACAAAATACAAATACCCATGAAAACTTATATTATACACTTAGCTTTTCAGTTTTAGGAATCGTTTCCCTGTATTTTTTAGGAAAATTCATTTACGGAACCTTCAAAATACATGAACTAAAAAACCAATTTGAAAGAGAAAACATCGGAGGGATAAACTTTTATCGAACAGATCTTACAGATGCTCCTTTTTCCTATTTTAAAAACCTGTTCTGGAAGAATTCTATCACATTGAATTCAGAAATAGGAAAACAGATCTTAAAGCATGAAATGGTACATATCGAACAGAAACATACGTTTGATAAGATCATTTTAGAAATTATCACCTCGGTATTCTGGTTCAATCCATTTTACCATCTTATTAAAAAAGAAATTAATTTAATACATGAATATCTGGCTGATAAAAAAGCCGTAAAACAATCGGACACGAAAGCATTTGCGCAGATGCTTTTAGCTAGTCACTTTTCCGGAGTAGAGTTACCAGCGACGAGTCCGTTTCTAAGTTCCAATCTAAAAAAGCGATTAACAATGTTACAGAAATCACAGACGAAATTCGGGTATGCGCGAAGAATTTTAGCCTTACCAGTAGTGTTCACAGTAGCTTTTGCCTATATGGTGAATGCGAAGAACAAAGAAATAGCCAAGACCAATCTTGAAATAGAGAAAGCGGTTTCTCAAATTAAAAAAGATACCATACGACCAAATGCGGGTGAAGATTTTTTTCAGGAACAGCTGAAAAAAGGGGATCTTTATAATGAAGCGTTGAGAGAAGATCACGAGAGAATTAACAAAATCAGTGAAAAAATCAGTCAAAAGAGTGCAGAAATTCAAAAGCTGATAAAATCTAAAAAAACTGAGACCCCAGAATTTGAAGCCAAGCAAAATGAAATAGAAGCTTTATCTGATCAGATTGATGAAATTGTAAATTCAGATAAGTATAAAAATAATCTGAAAGCTCTTGAAGATCACTACAGCAGTGTTGAAAAATACTATGATTCACCGGAATTTAAAATGAAAATTGCTGAAGCAGAAAAGAAAGCTAAAGAAGCAGAAGCGATGGTTAATTCTCCAGAGTTTAAGAGAAAAATAGCAGAAGCCGAAAAAGCAGCGAAAAAAGCAGAAGCAATGGTGAATTCTCCTGCATTTAAAAGAAAAATAAAACAGGCTGAAAAGGCAGCAAGAAAAGCCGAAAAAGAAGCTGAGAAAATTGGAGAAGCAGCACAAAAAGATCTTGAAACCTTCTATAACGGAGCTGAAAAGAAAAGACAGGATGCCATAAAAAGAGCTGCTGAGGATAAACAAAAAATAACCCAGACTATAGAAGCGGACAGAAAAGGATATGCCTTTGATGAAAAGTTTTCTAAAAACAGAGACTATGATAAAAAACCGCTATCTGAAACTGAAAAAGAGCTCCTGAAAAAAGATGCTAAAAAAATTCAGGAGTTGCAACAAAATAGACCTAACAAAAACAATTTTGCGATCTTTAAAGTAGATAACAGTTTAAATAAGGTAGTCAATTTATATGGTGTCAACATTGAAGACGATAATAATAAAAAATCTCCTGTAGGAAAAACGGCTTTACTTGCCATCAATGTAGATGTTCCTGAACTGTATGTTAATGGAAAAAAAGTAAGTAAAGAAGAATTTATGGCTTATCAGAGCGATCCGAAAGACTTCAATTCACCTACTAATATCAAAGTCTTTAAAGTAAGCCGTGTAGCAGGTGAAAACAATAGATCTTATGCCAAAAGAATGGAAATTATCACGTATTAATTCGTAAAAAATGAAAAAACTTTTAGCCCTTAGTTTTATTTTGGCTGCACTTATTGCCAATGCCCAGATTAACAGATTCTTTTATGAATATAAGTTTATTCCTGACTCTAATGAGAAAACGGATATAAAAACGGAGATGATGTATCTGGATATCGATAAAACCGGATCTTCCTATTACAGCCGTGATAAATTTGTTGCGGATTCCACTCAAAGAGCGGATCTGGAGAAGCAGATTAAAGCGTTTTCGGGAAATATAAGTATCAACAAAAGAGAAAAACCGGGGCAGGTTTCTTATCGGGTAACTAAATCTTATCCTGATTTTAAAACTTATCTTTTCAGAAACATTTCAAGTGATTCTTACAAGATAAAGGAAGATAAAAAGCCTGAATGGAAAATACAGTCTGATAAGCAAAAAATAGGGGAATACATGACTCAGAAAGCCACTACAAGCTTTGGCGGAAGAGAGTGGATTGCCTGGTTTGCCAGTGATCTTCCTTTTCAGGATGGGCCATACACTTTTTATGGATTGCCTGGTCTGATCGTGAAAATAGAAGATACAACAGGTTCTCATGTCATGACTTTGATAGGGAACAAAGTTCTGCAACGTAATAACAGTGAGGAAAAAGAGCTTACCTTACCTGAAAACATTAAATTATTCGGAATGGGAGGTAAAGAAATTGAAGTGACAAAAGATCAGTTTAAAAAAGCCTGGAAAGCCTACGTGAATGATCCTACGAAAAATATGAGAGAAATGATGATGAAGAATGACGCCAATACCAAAATGGTTTTTAAAACGAAAACAGCTGACGGAAAAGAGATTTCAGATCCTAATCAGGTGTTCAGGGAAATGGAAAAAAGAACCAAAGAATCTCTTGCTAAAAACAATAACCCCATTGAACCGGATTTAGTAAATTAATTACATATATTTTATATTGAAGCAGGATAAATAGTAAGTTTATTCTGCTTTTTTATTATAAATAAGTTCAACTTTTATTTTAAAAAATTATCTTTGAAAAAAATCAATATGAAGAGAATTATTTTTGGAATTTTTTCATTTTTCAGTGTTTTTATGGTCGCTCAGAATCAACGGTTTATTTATGAATATAAGTTTGTGACAGATTCTACAGATAGAAATACTACAGATCAGGAAATCATGTATTTAGATATCGCTAAAAAAGGATCAAAATTTTATAGCCAGAAACGTTTTGCAGCAGATTCAATAAGGGAAGACAGGATAGCAAAAAAAATGCGGGATTTTACCGGGATAGATTATGGGAAAATATCTTTTTCTGTAGAGAAATCTTATCCGGATTATAAAGTTTTATTTTTCAATCAATTAGATGTAGATTATTATAAAGTTAAGGATCAAAGAAAACTGGACTGGAAAATACTTCCTGAAAAAGAAAAAATCGGTGAATTCAATGCTCAGAAAGCAAGTGTAAATTTTGCAGGGAGAAAATGGACAGCCTGGTTTGTGCCGGATCTTCCTATTCAGGATGGTCCCTATAAATTTTATGGATTACCTGGAATGATTATTAAAGTAGAAGATAATACACAATCCCATTCTTTTGTCTTAAAGGGAATTAAGAAAATTCCTAATGATCAGGAATGGAAAAGTGATGGAGAAAAGAAAATTTTCGGAAGTCTTTTTGAAATCGACCAGGATAAATATAAAAAACAGTTTATGGATTATAGAAATAATCCTACCAAAGGCATGCGCCAGATGATGTCTGGAAATACGAAAATAACAATGATCGATGAAAGCGGGAAACCGTTGGATATGGAGAAAATTCTCAGGGATCGAGAAAAGAATGCAAAGGAAGAAAATGCAAAAAACAATAATGTTCTTGAGCTGTATTTACTCAAATAATAAAAGCGCGAAACTGAAAGTTTCGCGCTTTTTGTTTATTTAAACTTAAAAGAAAAATTCTATTAAGCTAATTTCTGAGAATCTGCAATAAATTGAGCCAATCCGCTGTCTGTTAATGGGTGCTTCAATAAGCTCAAGATCGGAGGAAGTGGAGAAGTGATAACATCTGCACCAATTTTAGCACAATCAATGATATGCATTGAGTGACGGATAGAAGCTGCTAAGATTTCAGTTTCATACATATAATTATCAAAAATTAATCTGATCTCCTGAATTAAGTTTAATCCGTCAGTACTAATATCATCTAATCTTCCCAAGAAAGGAGAAACATAAGTAGCACCTGCTTTAGCTGCTAAAAGAGCTTGTCCCGGAGAGAAAATTAATGTACAGTTCGTTCTGATCCCTTTATCAGAAAAATATTTTAACGCTTTGATCCCATCTTTAATCATAGGAATCTTAACAACGATATTCGGGTGGATTGCCGCCAATTCGTCACCTTCTTTAATCATTTCTTCGTAAGTTGTAGAAAGAACTTCCGCAGAAATATCTCCGTCTACGATTTCGCAGATTGCTTTGTAGTGATTTCTGATCGCTTCAGCTCCCTGGATTCCTTCTTTTGCCATTAATGAAGGATTGGTAGTAACACCATCTAAAATTCCAAGATCTTTCGCTTCTTTAATTTGCTCTAAATTGGCTGTGTCAATAAAAAATTTCATTTGTTGTATAGATTTATTTGTGCAAAGATAACGATTCCTTTGTGAGTGGAAAATTAATTTAAAGCGAGATTCGGGATTCGTGTTTCCGGGGTTTAGTTTAAAATTGCTACAATCAAAACAAAGCTAATCGGTGTAAGAAACAATTCCCCTTCTCTGGAGGGGTATCAAAAATTCATTGAATTTTTGACGGGTGGTTTAGATTGCCTACATGAAATACAGAAAAAATCATTAAATTCATTTCAATGAAAAACCTATTCACAGCAAAACTGGAAATCATCGGAATCAATCCTTTTGTATATATTCCTGAAGAAATTTTAAAAGAAATTTTTGAAACTTCGGACAGAAATAAAAGTCCTATCCCTGTAAAAGGCACTGTAAATGGAAAAGAATATACCCAAAACCTCATGAAATATCTGGGAGAGTGGCGATTGTATATCAATATGATCATGCTGAAAGATTCACCGAAACGGATTGGTGAAAACATAGAAATCTGTATTGAATATGATGCTTCAGACAGAACGATTTCCATTCATCCCCAATTAGATCAGGCAATCAAAGAAAATCCTGTAGCCCAGAAAAATTTTGAAGAACTGATTCCTTCAAGAAAATCAGAACTTATTAAATATATTAATAATCTCAAGACAGAAGAAAGCATTCAACGGAATGTTGAAAAAATTATCCGTCATCTGCATGGTGAAACTGAGTTTTTCGGGAAGAAACTAAAATAAAAAAGGTTCAGAAATTTTCTGAACCTTTGCAACTATGAATTTAAAACTTTGCTAAGCTTTACAGCATCCTGATTGCTGGGATCATACTGTATAGATTTAGCAATGTGCTCTTTGGCCTTGTTCGGATCATTTTTCTGCTCGGAAAAAGCAAGATAAAAATAAGCATAGGCCAGATTTTTCTTATTTTGCTCCACCTCTTCAGGTTTTACGGTGGCAATATACTTTTCATAAGCAATTTTTGCATTTACATCATCTTTTGCAGACTGATAAGCATAGGCCTGGCTATAATATGACGGTGCCCAATCCGGTAGCAAAACCGATATTTTTTTCCATGTATCCACTGCATTCGTCCAGTCTGAGGCTTCCTGGTAAGCTGTTGCTAATTGTGCTAATGCATTGGTATCTTTCGGATTGGCCTCAATTTGTTTTTTAAGCCCCTCAATGGTAGCATTGCTACCTGTTTGAGATGTTTTTGCCGTAGCGTTTGTGTCGGTTTGCGTTGTCTGAGCGTTTACAAAACCTAAACCTCCTGCGAATAATAAACCTAAGAATAAGCTTTTTGTGTTCATTTTAATCATTTTCATAATCTTATATTTTCGAGTTGTGCTGGGTAAAGTTCAATAATAATTCCATAAAAGTGTAAATTTTAGAACCCTTAAGTTTTTTTAGAAAAATTTAAGAAGATCAAATGTTTTTTTATCGAAATTTTTGATTCGGTACGGTTTCAGCTATCTTTGTATTTGAACTTTTTTAATCAATATATTTTATATGAACATCATATTGGCTTCAACTTCCACGCTTTTTGGAGGAGAATATCTGGAATATCTAAGAGAAGAATTAATTCAATTATATAATGGAATAGATGAGATCGTATTTGTTCCTTTTGCAAGACCAAGCGGAATTTCTCATGATGAGTACACAGCAAAAGCGCGTTCTTTCTTTGAAACAATCAATATAAAAGTAAAAGGTCTTCACGGGTTTGAAGACAAAATTGAAGCATTAAATAATGCGAAAGGATACTTTACAGGAGGTGGAAATACTTTTTTGTTGGTAAAAACACTGCATGAGGAAGGTCTAATGTCTGTTTTAAAACAAAATGTTGAAAGTGATAAACCTTATTTGGGATGCAGCGCCGGAAGTAACATCGGAGGACTGAACATGAAAACAACGAATGATATGCCGATTGTCTATCCGCCGAGTTTTGACTGTATGGGATTGGTTCCTTTTAATTTAAATCCGCACTATTTAGATCCAAATCCGGACTTGAAGCATAATGGAGAAACTAGAGAAACCAGAATCAAAGAATTTTTAACGCAGAATGATGTAAAAGTTGTCGGATTGCGTGAAGGAAACTGGATCAGAAGAATAGGGGATAAAATTACGGTTGAAGGGAATGAATTAACAAGAATTTTTGAGAAAGACAAAGAACCTTACGAGATAGAAACAGGAAGCGAATTGTAGTTTTTAATTATATTTGAATAAACATTGATGCAATGAAGAAAACATTCGCGGTTCTTATACTTTCAACACAGGTTGTTTTTGCTCAGGATGTTGCCCAAAAACTGGATGCAGCTACAAAAGACCTGATGAATTCTTCGGGAGCGATTGCTTCTAATTTATCATTTTATGTATCCGATGAAGATGGCAGGCTTATTTATGAATATCAAGGGAATAAAGGGTTTTCTACGGCTTCTACCCAGAAGATCTTTACGGCAGCAGCAGCTTTGGAAACTTTAGGAAAGGAATATACTTATAAAACAATATCAAGTTATTCAGGAAGCATTTCAGGAGGAAATCTGAACGGAAATCTTTTTATCAGCTCAAACGGAGATCCTACGTTGGGAAGCTGGAGATATGAGTCTTATAAACCTGAAAATTTTAAAAAGAAGCTTCTTGAAGCCATAAAAAACGCCGGAATTACAAAAATTTCAGGAGATTTAATTATTGATGATTCCTATTTTGATCATCAGACGATTCCCGGAGGCTGGCCTTGGGACGATTTAGGGAACTATTACGGAGCAGGAGTTTGGAGTGTGAACTGGAGGGAAAATCAATTCGACATGAATATGAATGGAACCGATTTTAAGAATTTTTCCTATCCTTTAGCCGGTATAAAATGGCTGAATGATCTGAAAACAGGAGGGAATTCTGATCAGAGTCTGGTTTTTACCGCTCCCTATTCTGATGTTGCTTTAATTAACGGAACTTTACCTGCAGGAAAAACAATCACTGTTTCAGGTTCCGTACCGAATCCTCCTTTACAGCTAGGCGTAGAAGTAAAACAATGGCTGAAAGAATCGGGAATAGGTTTTTCAGGAAAAGTAATCACTAATTCTCAGCTTGAAATCGAAGGAAAAGTAATAATGCCTTCTCCTAAAAATAACATTATTCTTACCTATCAATCGCCTACATTGGATAAAATTGTCTTTTGGTTTTTGAGAAAAAGTGTGAATATGTATGGGGAAACACTGGTTAAAACATTAGGAAAAGAGAAAAAAGGAGATTCCAGCTTTAAAAGCGGAGTAGCTTATCTTAAAGAATTCTGGAAGTCAAAAGGAATTAATGGAAATATGATCAATTTTGCGGACGGAAGTGGACTTTCTCCTCAAAATTATGTTTCTGCAAAAGCGGAAGTTCAGGCTTTACTGTATACCAAAAAGCAATCTTGGTTTGATGCGTATTACGATGGTTTTCCGGTTCAGGATAACGGTCTTAAAATGAAAAGTGGTACGATGAAAGATACCAAATCATTTGCAGGTTTTTACACAGCAAAAGATGGGAAAAAATATGTATTTTCGATTATTATCAACAATTACCAGGGAAGCGGAAGTACAGAACTTCAGAAAATCCTGAATGTTTTAAAATAGTTTACTTTGAAAAAGAAATCTATATTTTCCAGATTCAACAACTGGTTTATTTTTTCTCTCATGACGCTGGTCGTTGTATCTATCGTGATAGCTTCAACGCTCGTCGTTAATTATTTGAAGAAAGAAGAAGTAAAAAGGGTTGATATTTTGGTGAGTGCCCTGAAATTTCAACAGGAAGTAAAGACTCCAAGTTTAGAGATTCAGGCCTTACTTCTTCAAATCTACAGTTCTAATACAACAATTCCTCTAATTATTTTAGATAAGAATGATCAGATTATGGTGCATAAAAATATTCCTCAGGATATTGAAAATGACCCGGAACAAATTGTGGTTTTAGCAAAGAAAATGGCTAAAAGTTATCCTTCTATTGAGATTAAAGTTCCTGATGGAAATAATCAATTTGTATATTATGACAATTCAGGAATCCTTAATAATCTTCAGTATTTTCCTTTTTTACTAGGGATTTTTGTACTGTCTTATTTCCTGTTTTCTTTTTGGTTTTTGAGAACAGTTAAGAAAACAGACGAAGGCTATCTTTGGGCAGGGTTAGCGAAAGAAACGGCGCATCAGATCGGAACTCCTCTTTCTTCGATGATCGGATGGATGGAGATTATGAAGCTTGATAATCCTGAATCTGAAGGCGTACATGAAATTGAAAAAGATATTGAACGTTTACGAACCATCTCTGAAAGATTTTCTAAAATAGGTTCTGTTCCGGAGCTTAATGATAAAAACTTTAATGAAACCATTCAGGAAAATTATGATTATCTGAAAACAAGAATTTCCAGAAAAATTAATTTTACGTTACATCAGCCTACCTATACTATTTTTGTTCCGCATAATAAAATACTGATGAGCTGGGTGATCGAGAATCTGGTGAAGAATGCGGTAGATGCGATGAAAGGACAGGGAAACTTACTCATGACCGTTTTTGAAAGAAATAAAAATATTATCGTTGAAGTAAAAGACGACGGAAGTGGAATGACCAAACAACAGGCAAGGAGTGCTTTCAAACCGGGATATTCTACCAAAAAACGCGGTTGGGGATTGGGTTTGTCATTAGCTAAAAGAGTAGTTCAGGAATATCATAACGGGGATATCAAAATTGTTCAGACAGAAGTAGGGAAGGGAACTACTTTCAGAATTACAATTAAGAAAACTGAAGAAGAGAAAGCTTAAAATTTTTGAATTTATTTAAACCATTAAGGTATTAAGTTAATTTAAGGAAAATCAAAGATTTTTATAAGCACAGTTAATGACTTAATGAAAGTGAAGCTCAACTTAATATTCTAAAAACCTTAAAGCATCTTAATGGTTAAGCTATTCACAAAAATATATTTAATCCTTAGTTTTAAAGGTTCTCAACAGAAAACATTTATAAATAAAAAAGCGAGGAAATATCCTCGCTTTTCGTTTATTTTTTACCCGTTAACCATTGGGTTTGAAGTTTTTGTTCTTCTGCGGTCGGATTGGCTTTGAATTGTAGACTTTCCATTGTCATTTTATCAAGAATTGCTTTTCCTTTCAGCTCCATTTTGTTATTGTTTCTTAAAATGGTAACCGTAACGTCTTGGCCTTCTTTAATCGTTTTAGAATAATCTATAAATGCCTGTACATTCTGGATGTTGATCGTTTTGCCATCTAATGCAACAATTTCATCCGTAGCTTTGAAACCAATGCTTTTTGAAAATGGTGACAATGCCGAGCTTTCATCAAATACAAAAGTATTGTTTTTATCATTATACCCCGTTTGGTTAGGATCTTTGATGAACCAGAAAATAGGTGGTGTTTCTTTTTTTCTGATTTCTACACCGACCATTTTCAGATATTGTTCATACGGAGTAGGTTCGCTTCCTGCAATATATTTATTATAGAAATCTTTTACCTGAGGATAACCAGTAACGGTTACCAATTCGTCAATAAGCTGATCATCTTTAAATGGTTTGTTTTCTCCGAATCTTTGAGAAAGTTTTCTGATCATATCACGGTAACCCATTTCGCCGTTAGATAATTTTCTCAGCTCAATATCAAGACACATGGCAAGGAGAGCTCCTTTTTCATATACATTTCTGTATTGGTCTTTATATTCATCCAGAAGAACATTTTTACTCATTACCGTAAAAGGCATAGTATCATTATAGTTCTTAGAATTGGTAATTTTTTCATTCATTCTTTGAAGGAATTCATCTTTGGTGATCAATCCTTCCTGAATCTGAAATAAGTTGGCAAAATACTCCGTTCCTCCTTCATACATCCATAAATGCTGAGACATTTTCGGATCTGCATAATCAAAGTAATGAATTTCTTCAGAATGTGTTTTTAACGGGTTTACCGTATGGAAAAACTCGTGAGAAACCACATCAGTAATCGTTTTGTCGATCGCTTCTTTAGGCATCATTTCAGGTAACACAACGCTGGTTGACTCATGATGCTCCAATGCTCCGAAACCTTTAATTTGCGGCCCGTCTCCACCAGAAAGGTAAAGCATAATCGCATATTTTTTATTGGTATTCATATCACCCAAAAATTTCTTCTGAGCAACAACCATCTTTTCTAAATTATCTTTAAAATCTGCCGCTTTGTATTTTCCTGTTGGGGAATACACTCCTAATACAAGATCCATTCCTCCTGCATTGAAAGTTACATAATCCGGTTTTGTGTACATTAATGGTGAATCAGTTACTTTAGCATAATTTGCCAATGTAAAGGTATCTGTAGATTCAGAATTATCCTGATCTACCAAAGCAGTGGTTCCGTAAAAATCTGTAGGCTTCTGAATGATCAGCTGATAAGGCACATCCTGCATATTATCGATATATCCGACAAAACCGTGCGTATTGATCAGATATACTTTTCCTGCTTCAATATCAGTTCCTGAAGGAGAAAATACGGCTTTATGCTTTGCTGTATTCATTTCGTCATCAAAACTATCATTCACCAGATAAGTGATTTTACTTAGATTCTGAGCATTTTTAAGAGAGTAGGTATTATCATTAACTTTCGTAAAAGCTATTTCTTTTCCTTTATTATCAAAAAACTTGATGCCCTCTACAAATCTTCCGTAATCATCTAAAGAATACGTTCCGGGAACCGTTTTCGGAAAATGGAATTTCACATCTCCCGATTTCATTTTCGGGAACTCCATGGTTACGGCAACCTTATCATTTTTTACATTGACGAGATCAATGGTCGTCTTAATAGATTGAGCGTTAACCCAAAAAGTAGCTAAAATCCCTAAACTAAGTGCGATTTTTTTCATTGAGTTTAAATTATAGTTAAATAGTTGTTTTTTTAATGAATTTGTTACGGATCTGTGTATTAAAGTTTTCTTAAAACTAAAAATGTGGTCTAAACGATAAAAAAGAAGAGCAAATGTTCAGTTTTGCTCTCTTTTATTCCATTATTAATTAAGATTTTACATAATTAATGTAATAAGCGTTATTGAACTCCACAGGAGTTTCTTTTTTCAGTTTTACAGTCTGCCATTCTTCTGTCGGATTAATCACTTGCTCCCCGTCAATTTTTACAGGAAGTTTGAAGTTTTTAACAACATTCGTATAACGGAATTTCAAAACATTTCCGGTTTGGGAATATTCCAGTGTTGGGATTTTTGTTGTTCTTAAATACTGGTTAAACACACTTGAAAAGTCGATTCCGGCTTTTTTTGAAATGTAATTTTCAATTTCTTCAGTCGTAACTGTTTTATGGTAAAAGTCTTTATTTAAGCCTCTTAAGATCTGTCTGAATTTGTCATCATTATCAATCACCTGGCGAATGGTATGGATCATACTCGCTCCCTTATAATACATATCTCCGCTTCCTTCATTTCTTACCCCGTATTTCCCGATGATCGGAATATCATTTTCTATGCTGCTTCTGATTCCTACAGCATACAGGTCGGCCGACTTCTTATCCATGTATTTTTCGGTAAAAAGAACTTCGGAATACATCGTGAAACCTTCATGAACCCACATGTCTGCTTGATCTTTTGCAGTAATATTATTGGCAAACCATTCGTGACCGCTTTCATGAATAATGATATAATCCCAGTTTAGTCCGACTCCCGTTCCCGAAAGATCATTTCCTAAATATCCGTTCAGATATTGATTTCCATAGGCGACGCTGCTTTGATGCTCCATTCCCAGATAAGGAGAATCTACCAGCTTATAAGAATCCTCATAAAAAGGATACGCTCCAAACCAATATTCAAAGGCAGAAAGCATCGGTTTTACCTGTTGAAACTGTTTTTTTGCTTTCTCTAAATTGTAATCCAAAACCCAGTAATCAAGATCAAGCTTCCCTTTCTCTCCGTTGAAAGTATCTTTAAAATTCACATACTTTCCAATATTCGGAATAATAGAGTAGGCATTGATCGGATTTTTTACTTCCCAGGTGTAAGTGGTTTTATCTCCGGTCGTTTTTGTATTGATTAATCTTCCGTTTCCGACACCCACTAAATCTTTCGGAGTGATAATTTTCATCACAACTCCATTATCAGGTTCATCGCTCCAGATATCTTTTGTAGGTAGCCAGATTGAAGCTCCGATTCCTTCATCGGCCACGCTCATCCATGGGTTTCCGTTCTGGTCATTTGTGAAAACCCATCCTCCGTCCCAAGGAGCATGTTTGGCAATCGTGGGATTTCCTGAATAGGCTACATCAATCGTATATTTTTCTCCCTTTTTGAAGCTTTTTTTTGCTTTGACCCAGATGAAATCACCATCCTGCTTGTTTTCTGAGATCGGAAAACTTGCGGTTATTTTATCAGCTTTCATCGGTTGTTGTAAATCAATCTGAAAGGTAGGGTTGGTGACATCTTTAATAATTTCAAAACTGATGGTATTGTTTCCCTTAATGCTTTTTTGCACAAAATCAGGCTCTACAGACAGGTCATATTTCTTTACATCCCAAAAGTTTCGGAATATCGTATTTGAACCTTTTAAAGTATCCTGCTTCGTGAAAGTTTTATCTTTCTCAAAAAATTGTCCAAAAGCAAGTCCTGAAGCAAATAAAAGGGTGTATGTCAGTTTTTTCATTTGAAATTAAATTAATCGGTCAAAAATAAATAATTAATTGTTTCTAAATTCAGAAAGTATGAATTATTACATTGTTTTGATTAGACGTTAGAAATAAAATTTTGTTACTTCTTAATTATTAATACTGATAATAAACCTGTTTCAACTTTTTATTTAACCACAAAAGCCACAAAAGATTTATATACTATATTAAAGTTTATCATTAAAATGAAAACAAGAACGCACAAGTCTTTGAAAATCTTTAATTTTTATTCTTTTGAGTTGCTTTTATTATCTGATAATCGCTTTTGTATCTTTTGTGGTTAATTGTAAGATCAGTTTAAACCGATTTAATCATAAAAAAATCCCGCAGAACAATCTGCGGGAATATATTTTAAATGATGTACCAAACTATTTCTGAACTGCCGGAAGATTTCCTGCACGTTTCTGAGCTTTTTTATAGGTATAAGAACACATGATAATACTAAACTCATATAATAACAACAAAGGTAATGCCGCCATTATCATACTTAAAACATCAGCAGGAGTAATAATTGCCGCTACCACCATAATTAAAACAATGGCATGACGACGATAGGTTTTCATAAACTGAGGAGTTAGAATTCCAATGGATGTAAGGAAATAAATAAGGATTGGAAATAAAAAAATCACTCCCATTCCCAAAACAACCTGTAAGAATAAGGTAGTATAATCACTCAGGTCATACAAAGGAACAATAATATCTGAAATCTTGAAAATAACTCCAAAATTGACAGCAAAAGGAAGGATTAAAAAATATCCGCATAAAACCCCTGTCATAAACAGAATCCAGACAGAATTGATGATGAGAATAGAGTTTTTTCTTTCTTTAGGATGTAAAGCAGGACCAATGAATCTCCAAAGTTCCCAAACAATATAAGGAAATGCCGCAACCATCCCTCCAAAAATAGAAACCGCCATCATCACATTAAACTGCTGATAAAGTTTACTGGCACGAACAGGAAAATCCTTTGGAAGATGAATACTGTTTTCACCTAAAATCATTTGAGAAAAATGATTAACAACTTTAAACGTCAGAAAATCATTTCTGGTAGGACCAAAAAAAATATGATCCATAATCCAGTTGATGTTAAAGCCGACAGCAAAAGCTGCGATGATAATAGCAATAATCGAGCGGATAAGATGACCTCTTAATTCTCCAATATGCCCAAGGAAGGACATGTCTTTAGCATCACTCACAGAATATTATTTTTTTAAGGCTTCAAATTTATGAAATATTTAAAGAAGTTTGGGGTAGAAATCAGAAGTAGATTGCCGACTTCTAATTTATCCCTTCATCCAGCAATTTATGCAGATCAATAATTCCGAAATACTTTCCATTTTCTGTTACTATAAGCTGCCCAATATTATTTTCTTTTAAAATTTTCATGGCATCTTTTGCCAGAGCATTTTTCTCGATCGTTTTGGGATGAGCAGACATAATATCTTTTGCCAGGACTTTAGAAATATCATCCCCTTTCATGAGCATTCTTCTTAAATCTCCGTCGGTAATTACTCCAATAATTTCATCTTCTTTAGTGACAACGGTGATTCCGTGTCTTGAGCTGCTGATTGAAATAATTACATCTTTCACTGTGTCATTTTCCGTAACCTGTGGTTTTTGCGATGAAAGAAAATCATTCACCTTTGAAATCAGGTTTTTACCTAAACTTCCTCCCGGATGGAATTTTGCAAAATCATTCGCTTTGAAATCATTCATTTCCATTAAAGAAACAGCAAGAGCATCTCCAAGGGCCATTTGTAAAGTAGTAGAACTTGTAGGAGCCAGTTTATTCGGGCAAGCTTCTAAATCAACATGAGTATTTAAAATAATATTGGAAAATTCTGCCAGTTTACTGTTTTTATTGCCTGTCATTCCTATTAATGAAGAAGAATAATCTTTTAAATAAGGAACAAGATTTACAATTTCCGGAGAGTTTCCGGATTGCGAAATACATAAAACAACATCCTGTTTCTGAATAACCCCTAAATCTCCGTGAATAGCTTCCGAAGCATGAAGAAACTGAGAAGGAGTTCCTGTTGAATTTAATGTTGCAACGATCTTATTTCCAACGTGTGCAGATTTTCCGATTCCTACAACAATGAGTTTCCCCTGTGCAGAATGTATAGTTTCGACAGCTTGTACAAAATCTTCGTCAAGTCTGTTTTTTAGTTTTTCAAGCTCTGAAATTTCTATTTCTAAAGTACTTTTTGCTATCGAAATGATATTGGCTTTTTCCATTTTACTTTTATAAGGTCTACAAAAAATCTCTTAAAAAATAATATATTTTAAAAAGGATATTTAATATAAATTTTATTTTTAATAAATTCGTTCACTTTTATTTTAAGCGAAAAATTCATAACTTTGGGTTAGATGCAAATTTAGCAATAGAAAATTAGATGAGCGCAAAAAAAGCCAATTTATCAGGCGAATTGAAAAAATATTTCGGGTTTTCTACTTTCAAAGGGCAGCAAGAGCAAATCATAGAAAACCTGTTGAACGGGAAGGATATATTTGTTTTGATGCCTACAGGAGGAGGGAAATCCTTATGTTATCAGCTTCCGGCACTTATTTCGGAAGGCACGGCAA
This sequence comes from Chryseobacterium tagetis, assembly GCF_016735585.2. GTDB lineage: Bacteria > Bacteroidota > Bacteroidia > Flavobacteriales > Weeksellaceae > Chryseobacterium > Chryseobacterium tagetis. The sequence goes on along the minus strand of NZ_JAERSE020000001.1, from coordinate 1,115,331 downwards.
TAGTAGTTTCGCCGTTAATAGCGTTAATGAAAAACCAGGTAGATGCAGTAAACGGACTGTCATCTGACGATGGAGTTGCACATGTTTTAAATTCATCTTTAAATAAAACACAGACCAAACAGGTCTTTGATGATATTAAAAGTGGTAAGACCAAACTTCTTTATGTAGCTCCGGAATCTTTAATTAAAGATGATTATTTAGACTTTTTGAAAGAAGTGAAAATTTCTTTCTTTGCTATTGACGAAGCGCACTGTATCTCAGAATGGGGGCATGATTTCAGGCCGGAATACAGAAATCTGAAATCAATTATCGATAAAATTGCAGATGTTCCTGTAATTGCGTTAACTGCGACGGCGACCCCTAAAGTTCAGGATGATATTCAGAAAACTTTGGGTATGAGCAATGCTTTGGTCTTTAAGGAAAGCTTCAACAGACCGAATCTTTATTATGAAGTACAACCAAAGGTAAATGTAGATAAAGAAATCGTTAAATTTATTAATCTGCATAAAGGGAAATCCGGGATTGTATACTGTTTAAGCCGAAGAAAAGTTGAAGAATTTGCTCAGCTTTTACAAGTAAACGGAATCAATGCTTTGCCTTACCATGCAGGTCTTGATCAGAAAATAAGAGTGGCGAATCAGGATAAATTCCTGATGGAAGATGTAGATGTGATTGTTGCTACAATCGCTTTCGGAATGGGGATTGACAAACCAGACGTTCGTTTTGTAATTCATTATGATTTCCCAAAATCTCTGGAAAGTTATTACCAGGAAACCGGACGTGCAGGAAGAGATGGTGGAGAAGGGCATTGTCTGGCATTCTATGATCCGAAAGACATTGAGAAACTGGAAAAATTCTTAGCTCAAAAACCTGTTTCTGAAAGAGAAATTGGGTTGCAGTTATTGAATGAGGTGGTTGGTTACGCCGAAACTTCAATGAGCAGAAGACAATATATCCTATATTATTTTGGCGAAAACTTCGATCCGATTAATGGCGATGGAGCAAAAATGTGTGATAATTCATCAAATCCGCCAAAAATGAAGGATGCAACAGATGATTTGAAGAAAGTATTGGAGCTTATCAAAGAGACCGGAGAAAAATTCAAAGCTAAAGATCTGATTTCGGTGATTGCAGGTAAAGAAAATGCAGTAACAAAATCGTATAAATTAGAGCAAACTTCTTATTTCGGTTTTGGAACAGACGAAAAAGATAATCACTGGAAGACCATTTTAAGACAGGCGACAGTTCAAAACTTCTTACAAAAAGATATTGAAACTTATGGTGTTTTAAAAATTACTGAAAAAGGGAAATTGGTTTTGGAAGGCAAGTTGGAACATTCATTCCTGATTGCAGAAGACAGAGAGTTTGATTTGTCTCAAACAAAAGCAGAAAGTGACCAGATTCAACAACAATCTGCTGGAGGACTAGACCAGAATCTATTTACTTTATTAAAAGATTTAAGAAAGAAAGTTGCCAAAAAGCATGGAATTCCTCCCTACACGGTATTTATGGATCCGAGTTTGGAAGATATGACTGTTCAGTATCCTATTACTGTAGATGAGATTACGAAAATTTATGGAGTAGGGGAAGGAAAGGCCAAAAAATACGGCAAAGAATTTGCTGATTTTATTAATAAATACGTAGAAGATAATAATATTGAGCGTACTCAGGATATGGTATTGAAACAGGTGGCTAACAAATCCAGCCACAAGGTTTTCATTATTCAGAGTACCGATAAAAAAATTGATCTTGAAGATATAGCAAGAGCCAAAAATCTTTCGATGGATGAATTGTTGAAAGAAATGGAACGTATTGTTTATCAGGGTACTAAATTGAATATCGATTATTATATTGAAGACAATTTTGACGAAGATATCGTAGATGGCTTCATGGAATTCATGAACGAATCTGAAAGCGATAGTATGAAGGTTTTATTAGATGAATTTGGAGATGAACTTTCTGATGAAGAAGTTAGAATGCTCAGAATAAAATTCATTAGCGACGTTGCTAACTAAAAATATAAACCTTACCTGATTGATAGGTAAGGTTTTTTGATATAATGAAAAAGATTTCTGTCATATTTATTCTGCCGGATCTGGAAACCGGAGGCGCAGAAAGAATCATTACCACCATTGCAAATCATCTTTCCAGAGATCGTTTTGAACCTAAAATATTGCTTTTACGTAAACAAGGTGGTTATCTTAATTTTCTTAAGAATGATGTTGAGATCATTGATGTAGATACAGAACGAATCCGACATTCATTAAAGCCTATTTTAAGAGAAATTTACCGAAGAAAACCCGATATTGTATTTTCAGGTTTTGGTGAAGTAAATGCCTATTTATCATTATTTGTTAAACTTTTCCCGAGAACAAAATTCATTGCAAGAGAAACGAATGTAGTTTCCCACCACGTTACCAGAAAAGAAATAAAATTTTTCTATAGCTTTTACAATAACTATCAGCAAATCATTGCACAAAGTGATGATATGAAGAAAGATCTGATCGATAATTTCAACGTAAAAGAAAAGAAAATCATTAAAATAAATAATCCTGTCGATTTTGATTTTATTGAAGAAAAATTGACACTTTCAAATAAGCCGGAATGTTTTAAATACAATTATAAAAACGTTGTGGCCATCGGAAATTTATCTGAAAGAAAAGGTTTTGATAATTTATTAAAAGTATTTTCCAGACTTAAAAACGAAAATATTCTGCTGCATATTTTGGGAGACGGTAAAGATCGGGAAATACTCCATCAGATGAAAGAATTTTTAGACTTAAAAAAAGTTATTTTTCATGGAAGACAGGAGAATCCCTATCAGTTTCTGAAATATGCTGATCTGTTTATTCTCTCTTCAAGATATGAAGGTTTTCCGAATGTTTTATTAGAAGCCGGAGCTTGTGGAACGTATTCTTTGGTTAATAATTGTCCGGGAGGAATCAATGAGATTATTCAGAACCGTATCAATGGAGAAATTTCAGATATTGAAAACTATGATGATTTTTCGCAAAAAATTATTAAAATTTTACATGAAAGTTATGACAGTGGTTCTATTAAAGACTCTATAAAATCAAGATTTTCTAAAGAAATTATTTTGGATAAATACGAAAAGGTTTTGTTGGATCTGATGAAATAGGAATCGTCATATTTGCCTTGATGGAGCTTATTTTCTTACATTTGACCTCTTTAATTTTATCTAAATCAATATTTCCCAATGAATACAATTCAGAAACTAGGATGCGCTTGTGAAAAACCTACATCAGATTATACAGAATACAGAAGTTCTGAATTAGGGATAGATCATACGAACGGAAGATATGGAGAAGTAAGTATTCAGCAGTGTAAACTTTGTCAAAGAATATGGATTCATTATTTCGTGGAATATGAGAGTTTTTCCAAATCCGGAAGATGGTACAAAGGAATTGTCTCGAAAAAAGACCGTCCAAACATAACTCCTGAAAATGCTGTAGAATTCCTTGAAAGCCTTGAATGGTATGTGTATGGAGGTTCTTATTTTGATAGTAGAGGAGAATTTGGTCAAGGGAAATTGCGCGTAGATCTGTAATTTCTATATTCAAAATTTCTATCCAAAAATTGACAAATCTCACTTTCTCACGTGGTAATTAATCGTTAAATTTGTAAGAATTAAGAAAGTTAATAATAAACAAATTCATAAAATAACATGAGTCAATTCGATGTTACCGTAATCGGTTCTGGTCCTGGTGGTTATGTTGCTGCAATCCGTGCTGCACAATTAGGTTTCACAACAGCAATTATTGAAAAATATCCTACTTTAGGAGGAACTTGCCTTAATGTTGGGTGTATTCCTTCAAAAGCACTTTTGGACAGCTCTGAGCATTTTGAAAATGCAAAGCACAATTTCGCGGGTCACGGAATCATTATCAATGAGCCTCAAGCTGATATCGCAAGAATGATTGAGCGTAAAAATGAGGTGATCAAGCAAAATACAGACGGAATCAGCTATCTGATGAACAAAAACAAAATCACTGTTTTTGAAGGAGTGGGAAGCTTCGAATCTGCTACTCAGATCAAAGTAACGAAAAACGACGGTTCTACTGAAACGATCGAATCTAAATATACAATCATCGCAACAGGTTCTAAACCATCTTCTTTACCTTTTATTTCAATTGATAAAAAAAGAGTAATTACTTCTACAGAAGCTTTAAATCTTAAGGAAATTCCTAAGCATTTGGTAGTTATCGGTGGCGGAGTTATTGGTCTTGAACTTGGTTCGGTTTATTTGAGATTAGGAGCTCAAGTAACTGTTGTTGAATTTATGGATAAAATCATCCCTGGAATGGATGGAGCTTTAAGCAAGGAATTAACTAAAGTTCTTAAAAAGCAAGGAATGAAATTTATGCTTTCTACAGCGGTTTCTGCAGTTGAAAGAAACGGAGATACAGTAAAAATCACTGCTAAAGATAAAAAAGGAGAAGAGGTAGTTGTAGAAGGAGATTACTGTTTAGTTTCTGTAGGCAGAAAACCTTATACAGAAGGTCTTGGATTGGAGAAAGCGGGTGTTGAACTTGACGAAAGAGGAAGAGTGAAAACAAACGACCACTTACAGACAAATGTTGCTAATATCTATGCAATAGGGGATGTTATTAAAGGAGCAATGTTGGCTCACAAAGCTGAAGAGGAAGGAGTTTTCGTTGCGGAGACTTTAGCTGTACAAAAACCTCACGTTAATTATAACTTGATTCCGGGAGTTGTTTACACTTGGCCTGAAGTTGCAGGAGTTGGTAAAACTGAAGAGCAATTGAAAGAAGAAGGGGTAGCTTACAAAGTTGGATCTTTCCCAATGAGAGCGTTAGGAAGAAGCCGTGCAAGTGGTGATGTTGATGGATTAGTTAAAATTATTGCTGACGAAAAAACTGACGAAGTTTTAGGAATGCACATCGTAGGAGCAAGAGCTGCTGACCTTATCGCTGAAGGAGTAATTGCTATGGAATTCCGAGCAAGTGCTGAAGATATCGCAAGAAGTTCTCACGCTCACCCAACTTATGCAGAAGCTATTAAAGAGGCTGCACTGGATGCTACGGCGAAGAGACCGATTCATATGTAATTGAAAAATAATTATATATACAAAAAGAGAAACCATATTTATGGTTTCTCTTTTTTTGGCATAAAAATGGAGATTGTAAATTAAAAAATTACTTATGAAGAATATTTTTATCGGTTTGATGTTTCTTACAGGAATTCATTCATTCGCACAGGAAGCAGGAAAAGTAGGAGAACTTTTAAAAAATGAAGCCTCAAAAACAGAGATAGAATCTCCAAATACTAAAAGAACTGAGGCTATAATTAACAATAATTCAGGTTTTAGAAATCAAAGTCAAAATAATGGATCGGGTTTTAAAAACTCAAAATATCAATGGAATACAGATTATGGCTATTCTGAAGTTTTTCTCAGAATTCCGGAGCAGGGAATATTTAGTGTAGAGTTAGGAGATCAGTTTATAGCTAATAATTCCGGAAAATTTAGATTTTTTGATTTGCCATCCGGAAGAATTCCAATCTCTATTTATGAAAATGGGTATTTATTATACAGAACAACTTTAAATGTCCGTAATAACAGCAGACTGGTTTTGGATTTTTTCACCAATAAAGGGTTGTATCTATTAGATTCTTATCCTGTTCAAAACCAATCTTATGGTTTTAATAACTGGAATGATATCTGGAATACTCCTTATGGAAATCAAGGAAATAATTGGAATAGCGGAGGAAATTATGCTAATGTTATGGATCATAAATCTTTCGGTGAATTTCTTTCTATGCTTCAGAAAAATGCAAGATTTGATGACAGCAGACTCTCAATGATAAGACAGCTGATGCGTACAACGATGTTCTCTTCTCAGCAGATTCAGGCTTTGGTAAAGGAAATGAGTTTTGATAAAAATAAATTGTCTTTGGCAAAATCCATATTTAATAATTGCGTCGATAAGCATAAATATTTTATCGTTTGTGATGCGTTTGATTTTGAAAGCAGCAAACGAGAGTTGATGGATTTTGTTTCAAATTCTTAAAAATAAAAATAGAGAAGAGAGGTTGCAATACCTCTCTTTTTTATGACATAATTTTCAGTTTTGCAATTTCCCTTTATATTTCCGTACCTTTGTCAGCTAATTTTACATTAATGCAACCCGGAAAAACTCAGACTTTAAAAATTTCAGATAAAAACAATTCAGGATGGATCTTAACTGATGATACTGAAAAGGCTTTTTTACCTAAAATCTTCACACAGGATGAAAAAGAAATTGGTGATGAAATAGAAGTTTTCGTATATCAGGATGATCATAAACTGAAAGCAACTACAGAAATTCCTTTAGCAGAAGTAGGAGAGTTTGCGGTAATGAGCTGTGTTCAGAGTCTTCCAAGTGGTGCTTTTATGGATTGGGGCATTATTAAAGACTTATTCATTCCTTATAAACAGCAGAAATCTAAAATCATAGAAGGAAAAAGGTATTTGGTATACATCTATGTAGATGAAGATTTAGACTTGATCACAGGAACTACCAAATTCAAAAGAAATCCGCAATATCAGGATTTACCTTTTCAAAAAGGAGATAAAGTGGATCTGATCATGATGAATGAAAGCGAATTGGGCTGGAATGTTGTGATTAATAAAAAATATATCGGATTAATTTATAATTCAGATGTTTTCAAAAAATTATATCCTCTGTCAGAAGAATCAGGATATATCAAAGAAATCAGAGAAGATGGAAAAATAGACGTTTCTTTACAGCCTCAAGGTTTTGAGAATATTGATGAGTTTAAAAAGAAGATCCTGGATAAATTAGAAGAAAACTACGGTTTGCTTTATCTTTCGGATAAGTCTACTCCTGAAGAGATTAAAGATGAGATTCAGATGAGTAAAAAGAACTTCAAAAAAGCAATCGGAGGATTGTATAAAGATAAGATTATCGATATCGAGGAGGATAAAATTAAACTCCTTTAATGAATATAACAATAAAAAAAGCGAGCAGAAATTTCTGCTCGCTTTTTTTGTTTCTATAGCTTTCTTGGAAAAAAATATGATGCAAGTCATACAATTTTGTTTAATTTTTTTGTTTAACAATTTTGTCAAAAATGATTTTTGAATTAAATTTGCACAAAATTGTTTAACAATAATGTCAAATCAAGCCAAAAAAGACCAAACGCAAGAATTGATCAAAGAGACAACGAAGAATTTATTCTTTGTGAAGGGGAAGTTTGATGCCACTACTCAGGAAATTGCTGATGCAGCAGGTGTTAACAGAACGCTTATTAATTATTATTTCCGTTCCAGAGATAATCTGATTCAGATCATTTTTGATGAAGCGCAAAAAGTAGAGAAGGAAAAATCTGAAATAATAATGAATTCTGATCTGCCTTTTAAAGAAAAGATAGCTCAGTTTATCGAAGGAAGCTTGTCTACAAGTCTTCAGTATCCGTATTTGGAAACTTATATTGTATCACAGATCAATAAAGGAAACTGTCATAAAAGAGATATTGAAGAAGATGAGCTGAAAAAATTATATAACGATATTGAACAGGAAATGGAAAGGGGAGCTATTGAGAAAATGGAGCCCATTCAGTTTGTTCTGAATATGATTTCGTTATTGGTTTTTCCCAGTGCAATAAGACCCTTACTAATGGAAAATCTCATCATCAGTGATGAGGAATTTGATAAGATCATTTCTGAGAGAAAAGGAATTATTTTGAATATGTTATTTAAAAAATAAAAAAATGTTAAAGTATTTTAAGAAATGATTCGTCCTTTAGAAATAAAAACATTTAAAATAATACAACTACATTAAAAAAATAAACGAGTATAAAATTATGAAAAGAAAGTGTATAACTGCAAATAAGCTAAAAATTGGGATAGCGGCTGCATGTATGATTTTCGGTTTTTCATCGGTATCTGCGCAGCAGCAGATTTCTTTGCAAGAGGCCATAAAACAGGCACTTCAGAACAAAGCGGAGGCAAAAAAAGCTGCTTTACAGATCAAAAAAGCCGAATATAAGATTGATGAAGCCAAAGCAGGTGCTTTACCACAGGTAACAGCAAACGCAGGTTTAACTTATAATCCTCTTATTCAAGAGTCTTTGCTTGAATTTGGAGGGCAGAGAATCACGGCTCAGTTAGGGCAGCCTTGGAGCTCAACGGCTTCTGTACAGCTTCAACAGGCAATTTTTGACCAAAGAGTATTCACAGGACTTAAAGCAGCAAAAACAACCAGAGAATTCTATATTCTGAATGCGCAGTTGACCAATGAACAATTGATTGAAAATGTAGCAACGGCTTATTATCAGGTATTTGTACAGGAAGAAAATTTGAAAACGGTAGAAGCAAGCTATGCCAATACAGAAAGAACGAGAAATGTAATTAAAAGTCTTGTAGATAATGGGTTGGCTAAAGCAATTGATCTGGACAGAACCAATGTTCAGTTAACGAATATAGGTTCGAACAAGCAGACGTTGATCAATTCTGTTGAGCTTTCAAAAAATGCGTTGAAGTTTTATATGGGAATTCCAATCAGTACAGATATTGAACTGGAAGAGAAAACAATCGAACCAAAACCGGAATTGCTTGCAAGTATAGTAAATCTTGATGACCGTACAGACTTAAAAGTTTTGAATAAAAACAGAGAATTGCTGGTTTTCAACAAAAAAGCAACTGAGGCTTACCTTTATCCTACAGTGAGTTTGACAGCAAACTACGGATGGGGAGCAAACGGATCAAAATTTCCTTTGACAAACGGTCTTAAAAATGGAGTACTTTGGAGTGATTATTCTGCGATTGGTTTAAATGTAAGCATTCCAATCTTTACAGGAGGAGCTACAAAAGCGAAGATCAACCAGGCAGAAATCGATATTCAGGATCTGGATCAGGATATTCAGAATACTCAGCTAAACTTAAGTTTAGATTATAAAAATGCCATTACCAATATGGAAAATGCATTGATAAATATCGACAGTATGAAAGATAATGTAGGATTGGCAGAAAGAGTTCAGAAAAATACTCAGTCTAACTATCAAAACGGTTTAGCAACACTTACAGATTTACTTGATGCTGAAAATGCACTGACTCAGGCTAAACAAAACTATGCAAACGCTTTATTAGACTATAAGCAGGCTGAAATTAAGCTTATTAAAGCAAAAGGAGAATTGAACACACTACAAAACTTATAATAAACGAAAATGAAAAAAACTTTAATATATATTATCGTCGCGGCGGTATTGGTAGGTTTGGCAGCGTATAAAATTGCTGGCAATAAGGAAAAACAGACACAGGAAGTAAAAGAAGTTGCTAAGCAGGTTGATAAGATCAACGTTAACGTAATAACGGCAGCTAGAGAAAATATTGATACAGATTATTCTGCTAACGGAACTTTCATTCCTAAACAGGAAATGAACCAGTCTTCTGAAATTTCAGGACGTATTGTAAGTGTTTTGGTGAAGGAAGGATCAAGAGTTTCAGCAGGGCAGACATTGGCAACAATTAAAAGAGATGCTATTGAAGTAGATGTTACTCAGGCTCAAAATAATTTACAAAATGCGATCATTGATAATCAGCGTTACGAAAACGCATATAAAACAGGTGGTGTTACAAAACAACAGCTTGATAACTCAAGGCTACAGTTGAAAAATGCTCAGGCAGCAGTAAAAGCTCAGAGTGTTAAAGTAAACGATACCAATGTAAGAGCAGGAATCAGCGGTACTATCAATAAAAAAATGGTAGAGCCGGGAACTGTTGTATCTCCGGGAACTTCCCTGTTTGAAATTGTAAATATCAATTCCCTTAAATTATCTGTATTAGTAGACGAAAGTCAGGTTGGGAAAATTGCATTAGGTCAGGAAGTGGCCATTAATGTAAATGTTCTTCCTGGAGAATCTTTCAGCGGAAGAATTACTTTCATTGCTCCTAAAAGTGATGCTTCTTTAAATTTCCCTGTTGAAATTGAAGTTCAGAACAGAGGAAATCTTAAAGCAGGGATGTATGCAACTGCTATATTTAAAACAAATCACGGTGCAGAAACGCAGAATATGTTGACAGTTCCTGCAGAAGCCTTCGTAAATGGGGTAAGTTCAGGACAGTTATTTGTTGTAAGCAATGGTACTGCTAAGCTAATTAAAGTTCAAACCGGAAAAGTATATGGAGATAAAGTTCAGATCCTAAGTGGATTGAATGGTGGTGAACAGGTAATTACCAGTGGACAGATCAACCTTGACAACGGTTCAAAAATCAATATCGTAAAGTAAGCAGAAGATGAAGTTAGCAGAAATATCCATTAAAAGGCCATCGCTGGTTATCGTATTATTTACGATACTTACGCTGGGTGGTTTACTAAGTTATTCCATGATGGGGTACGAGTTGATTCCGAAGTTTGAAACCAATATGGTAACCATTTCTACGGTATATCCGGGAGCTTCCCCAAGTGAGGTGGAAACATCGGTGACCAGAAAAATTGAAGATGCTGTTGGCTCTTTGGAGAACGTGAAAAAGGTAGAATCTTCATCTTACGAAAGTTTATCGGTAATCATGGTTCAGCTGAATACAGGTGCCGATGTAAACTATGCGTTGAACGACGCACAGAGAAAGGTAAATGCTATTTTAGCTGACCTTCCGGATGATGCAGATCCGCCATCGTTACAGAAATTCTCATTGGATGATTTGCCGATCATGACATTGAGTATTTCCAGTAACAAACTTAATAACAAGGATCTTTATGATCTTTTAGATAAAAAAATAGAGCCCGTATTTTCCCGTGTAAACGGAGTTGCTCAGGTTACTCTTGTAGGAGGACAAGAAAGAGAAATTCAGGTGAATCTGGATGAAAAGAAAATGCAGGGATATGGTGTTGCCGTTGCAGACGTACAGCAGGCGATTCTTTCTTCAAACTTAGATTTCCCGACAGGTGCTTTGAAAACCAGAACTTCAAGATCTACGATCAGACTTTCTGGAAAGTATAAAAATGTTCAGGAAATGAATAATCTTGTAGTTTCCAATAAAAATGGAGCTCAGGTTCGTTTGTCTGATGTTGCAACGGTTTTTGATACGCAGAAAGATGTAGAAAAAGTAGCAAGATACAACCAGAATTCAACGATTTTACTTCAGGTAAAAAAACAATCGGATGCCAATGCGGTGTCGGTTTCAGAGTTAGTTAAGAAAACCATTGCTCAGGTTGAAGGCAATTATAAAACTCAGGCGATCAAAGTAAATATTGTAGATGATACTACAGACTTTACACTTGAAGCTGCCGATCACGTAATCTTTGACTTATTCTTGGCGATTATCTTGGTAGCAGTGGTAATGTTATTATTCCTTCACAATATCAGAAATGCGTTCATTGTAATGGTTTCGATTCCGATGTCATTGATTGCTACAGTAATCGGAATGTATTTGATGGGATATACCTTAAACTTAATGAGTTTACTGGGACTTTCGCTCGTGGTGGGTATTCTTGTGGATGACGCGATTGTGGTATTGGAAAACGTATATCGCCACATGGAGATGGGAAAAAGCAGGATCCGTGCTGCGTATGATGGAGCTTCGGAGATTGGGTTTACCGTAACGGCGATTACTTTGGTAATTGTGGTGGTATTCTTACCGATTGCGATGAGTTCCGGGTTAGTTTCCGATATCTTGGCACAGTTCTGTGTGACCGTGGTTATTGCAACACTGTTGTCCTTATTGGCGTCATTTACAATTATTCCTTGGTTATCATCAAGATATGGTAAGTTGGTACACCTTTCAGGTAAAAACCCTTTTGAGAAATTTATCCTTTGGTTTGAAAAGCAACTGGAAAAATTCACACACTGGATTACCGGGATTTTGGAATGGTGTCTGAAAACAACACTTAGAAGAATAATGACTGTTGTGATCACATTTATTATTTTGATCTCTTCATTCATGTTGGTGGCATTCGGATTTATCGGGGGAGAATTCTTCCCTAAAATGGACAGAGGACAGTTCCTTGTTCAGATGGAATTGCCAAAAGATGCTTCGATAGAGAAAACAAACCAGGTAACCTTGGCTGTTGAGAAATATCTTAGAAATGATAAAGATGTTGTAGATATGATTACAACAGTTGGTCAGCAGTCATCAGGATTTGGTGGAGCACAGGCAACTTTGTATCAGTCAGAAATTCAGGTGATTTTGGTAGATAAATCTGAACGTAATGAAAGCACAGATATCAAATCTGCAAAAATCAAAAGAGCGTTAGAAGAGAAATTTACCGGAGTTGAATTTAAAACAGCACCAATCGGATTAATGGGAGCAGATAATGCACCGATTGAAATGGTGGTAACGGCTCAGGATAACGAAACGGCAAATAAAGAAGCGAACAGAATTCTTGAATTGCTTAAAAAAGTTCCGGGATCAGTAGATGCCGAATTATCAACGGACTCTGGAAATCCGGAAGTTCAGGTAAATATAGACAGAGATAAAATGGCTTCTTTAGGCTTAAATCTTTCAAGCGTAGGACAAACGATGCAGACCGCATTCAGTGGAAATACAGACGGGAAATTCAGAGCTGGAGAATATGAATACGATATTAATATCCGTTTTGGAGACGCCAACAGAAAATCGATTGATGATGTAAGAAATCTGATGTTCACCAACTCTCAGGGAGAGCAGATCAGACTGAGCCAGTTTGCAGATGTGAAAATGGGTTCCGGACCAAGTTTGCTGGAGCGTAGAGATAAAGCACCTTCTGTAAAGGTAAAATCTAAAGTAGTAGGCCGTCCTGTAGGAGATGTTGCCAATGAATGGGCTGCAATGTTCATGGATAATGAAAAAACAAAACCTGCCGGAGTAACGTATATCTGGAGTGGTGATATGGAAAACCAGACCGAAGGTTTCGGTACTTTAGGAATCGCATTGATGGCGGCTATCGTATTAGTATATCTGGTAATGGTTTCATTATATGACTCATTTGTATATCCGTTTGTGGTACTATTCTCAATTCCATTGGCATTGATCGGGGTAATGGTAATTCTTGCCATCACCGGAAACTCATTGAACATCTTTACGATGTTGGGGATGATCATGTTGATTGGTTTGGTGGCGAAGAACGCGATTATGATTGTCGACTTTGCCAATATGAGAAAAGCGGCAGGAGCGAATACGCATGACGCCTTGATTCAAGCCAACCACGCACGTCTTCGTCCAATCCTGATGACTACGATTGCGATGATCTTTGGTATGATCCCGATTGCGATTGCAAAAGGAGCAGGAGCGGAGATGAACAACGGATTAGCTTGGGTAATCATCGGTGGTTTGACCTCATCATTATTCCTTACGTTGATTATTGTACCGGTAGTATATTCATTGTTTGACTCTATCTTAAGAAGAATGGGCAAACACGAAAAAGTAGACTACGAAGCTGAAATGAAAGCTGACTATGTACACAGAGAGCTAAGTGAAGACGGATTTACTTCGAAACACGTAGACTAACTATAACAACCTTTAATTAACTCAAAAACCGTATCAGAAATGATACGGTTTTTTTTGTCAATATAATTTAGTGAATGAGGAGCTGTAAGCTCCTAAGAAATGATTTAATAAATATTATCAATAACCTGTTTAAACTTTTTATTTAGCCTCAAAAGATCTATATAAAATATGGCATCAACATACAGTGTCACACTGATGAAGGAAGAATCTCACTATAGCTTAGATTCTTCATTTCACTGCTTTACATTCAGAATGACAGAGTCATAATAATTAAGACAGCAGGATTAATGTAAACTTCTATAATTATCTTAAAGTTTATCGTTAAACTGAAAAGAAAAACGTATAAGTCTTTAAAAATCTTTGATTTTTATTCTTTTGAGCACTTTTATTATCTGATCATATCTTTATAAATATCTTTTGCATCTTTTGTGGTTAATTTTAATATTAGTTTAAACATATTGAGTATAAACAATATTCAAATTAAAAGAAGAGGAGGAGGATGAATAATAGAAAACTCTAGTAGTTCAAAAGAAAAAAAGCCAGATTTTCTCTGAAAATTTCAGCAAAACCTGACTCTAAAATTAAACTATATAAAAATATCTTTTGTATCAGTTTTGAAATATCTATTTTAAACTGATTGTTTGATTAAAAACTTTTCCGCTTTGTTCTACACTGATGATGTAGTTATCGGCTGCTTCAGGATTCAGATCAAAAGTAACCTCAAGTTTCCCGTCGGTTGCAGACTTTGTTTTGTTATAATAAACATTCCCTGAAAAATCAGATACAGAGATCTTCGCTGTATTTTTTAAACCGGATAAAAGCATTTTTACTTTATTTCCGTTTACCTGAAACTCAGGTTTGGTAATTTCTGCAACAGGTTTTTTATCAATGATAACCTTATTATCTGCACTTACCTTAATTTTATATTTTTCTATTTTCCAGTCCGATTCTACCAGCAAATAATACACTCCTGCATCAAGATCTTTAAAATTATAAGATTTTATAACGTTCCCGTCTGAATTCAAATCTTCAGAAAACAATTCACCAAACGTATCATTATATACAACTACAGATACGTTTTTTGCATTTGATACTTCAAATTTTACAGTTTCTGCTTCCGTTTTTCCAAATGAAAGAGAAAAGTCCCTGTCCTTACCCATCATACTTGCCGAAATAGATAAGAACCCTATCATTAAAGCTGATCTAAATACTTTTTTCATAATATTTATTTTTTCATTTGTTAATACTGCAAATTTAGAAGACTTAGTTATCGCATTCTACCATACAATTTTCATATTTATGTACTATTTTAACCTTTAAGTTAATTATTTGAATATTAATTGTTAATTTTGTGTATGAAATTATTCCTTTAATATGAAACATTCCCATCCCGCCTTTGAAGCGGTAAAACCTAATATAGGAAGCAGTTTTACCAGTTTAAGATTTCTGAAAAACGAAAATATTAAATCTCATGTTTGGCATTATCATCCTGAAATTGAGCTTATTTTTGTTTGTGGAGGTTCGGGAAAAAGGCAAATTGGGAGTAATATCTCTTATTTTTCAGATGGAGACTTAGTGTTGATGGGAACCAACCTCCCGCATTGCGGAATGACCAATGAAAATACCAATAATGAGTATGAAATGGTAATCCAGTTTAAACCAGATTTCTTAGGTGAAGACATCTGGAGCTTACCCGAAATGCAGAAAATTACCATTCTGCTGGAAAAAGCGAAAGCAGGCATTGTATTCTCTGAAAATATAAAAAAAGAAATAGGATTAAAAATTGTAGACATGCATGAATCCTCTTCTTTGGATAAATTGATGAAATTTCTTAAAATTTTGGAAGAACTCGCTTCAACCAATGAATACAGGATTTTGAATGCCGGTAAATATTATCTTCAGACCCAAGTGGAAGATAATGAGAGAATCAACCATATTTTCAACTTTGTAAAAGATAATTTTAAAGAACAGATTACATTGGAGCAGATTTCTGATCTGGCGAGTATGAGAGTACCTTCTTTTTGCCGCTACTTTAAGAAAATAACCAATAAAACTTTTACACAGTTTGTGAATGAATACAGGATTACCCATTCATTAAAACTCCTCGCAGAACAGCCGTTAAGTATTACGGATGTCTGTTTTGAATCAGGGTTTAATAATTTCAGTTACTTTAATAAAACCTTTAAGGAATACACGGGAAAAAGCCCGTCACAATACAGAAAAGAATTTAACTACCTAATTAATTAATGATTCTCTCTGATAGTTGTATTAAAAAAAATTAAAATTAAAGACCCTATTTGTAATAAAACCTGAACCAGCCTTTAAGATTTTAAAGTCTATATTTGTATAAGGTTTTAGAAATAAGAAGAAGAAAAAAAAGAATTTTATGAAGGATATAAAACTGATTGTAACCGATATGGATGGGACTTTCCTGAATTCAAAATATGAAGTAAGCCCGGATTTTCCAAAGGTATATGAAGAACTGAAAAAAAGGGATATTCTTTTTGTTCCCGCAAGTGGAAGACAGATGTCGGGAATTACCAAATATTTCGGCGAAATTCAGAACGAAATAGGATTCATTGCCGAAAATGGAGGTTATGTAGTCTATAAAAATGAAGAAATCTTTGCGGATAAGCTAAGCCAAAACTCAATTGCCAATATTGTTCGCGCGGTAAGGGCAATTCCTGATGCGAGAGCAGTTTTAAGCGCTAAAGAAAGTTCCTATTACGAAAGCACTGACAAGACATTTGTAGATTATTTTTCCAAATACTATATTCAAAATAAAAAGAGGGAAGACCTTACCCAGGAAGTTGATGACTCAGTTTTTAAAATTGCGGTCTATCACCCTATAAGCTCTGAAGAATTTTTATACCCTGTTTTGAAAAAGTTTGAAGATGAAGACTTGGTAGTAGTCGTTTCCGGAAAAAACTGGCTGGATATTATGAATAAGCATACCAACAAAGGAAATGCGATTGAAAAGCTACAGAAATCTTTAAATATTCTTCCGGAACAGACGATGGCTTTCGGCGACTATCTGAACGATATTGAAATGCTTAAAAACGCCCATTATTCCTACGCTATGGAAAATGCGCATCCTTCGGTAAAAGAAGTGGCTAAGTTTGAAGCCTGTTCCAATGACCGTTTTGGAGTATTGGAAACGATAAAAACGTATCTGAATGGAATTTAAATGTTCAAAAAGATAAAGGAAAAACCGTATCTCATTGAGGTACGGTTTATTTATTTTATACTATAAATTGTTTTCAGAATTAATCCTGCATTACTTCACCAGCTTTTCTGTAAACAAAATTTCCATAGATATGTCTTCTTGCAAAACGGCTTGGAGAATCGGAATTGATCATCTTGATATACGTGTTTTTCGGAACACCCATATATTCGTATGAAACTCCATTCAAATGCTGAACAGTAAGGATCGATTTCTCAAGATAAAAATCCTGAATATTAGATTTGGTAATCGTTTCCGTGTATTCTTCTTTGTATTTTTCCTGAGTTTCCGGATTGATACTTACTAAAAAATGGTAAGCTTCAATCACCGATTTGCTTTTTTCTTCCGCTTCCAGTTGCCCGGCTTCATCATTGACAAATTTATCAGGATGCGTATCTTTCATCGCATTTCTGTAAATGGTTTTCAGCTCTTTTAGAGTTACATTCTGCTCAACTCCTAAAAGTTTTCTGTGCTCGCCAATTTTTTTCATATTTTCTATCCTTATTTTCGGGGTGCAAAATTAAGGAAATTAATTGATAAAATTGTAAGTTTTTGATTATTAATTTGTTTTGTGTTTATTCTTATTGGTTTATTATTCTTTAATAAAATTCCTTCTAATTTTTTAATATATGTTATTATTAAAAAATTGGTTTTGTTCCTAATTCAGGTTTTTTAATTTCGGGTTCATTATAGATTTCTCTTACCAAGTCATTGTAGCTATTTAAAAAATTTTCATCATTTCTTGCATCAATATGAATAAATTGTCTCATAAATGTGGGAATGCTATCTTCTGTTGAACCTGACCTTAAAAGCGGAATTATTTTTTCATTTGAAGTTTGATTTGCATATAGGTCAACATTCATTATAGAATATTCATAACCGACTCCGCCAGTTCTTTTATCAGCTTTTAATTTATAATTAGGTGTGAATATAATTATTATCCTATTTGCTTTATTCAGATTATTTTCTACAAAATGGGGTAAATTTTTTCCTGGAGTTAAATAATATCTGTCTAAAATAACATTTATTCCATCGGTGCATAGTTTATCAGAAAGATCAAGTACCCATTTTTTATGTTCTTCATTATCCCAAGAATAAGAAATAAATATTGTAGGATTTTTATTTTCTTTTTTTTGTTCTAAAGAAGAAGGTATAGTTACAATTTCTCCTCCAATAATATTTTCTATTTGTTGTACCTTATTTGCTTCGAAAGGTTTAAGAATCTCCAAAATTCTTTTGATTATATTATTTCTAGAATTTTCATTTAATCCTAAAAGGATATCATAATAAAATATTTTTCTGCTTGTGCTTTTACCTTCATTATTTCTTTGTTCAATAAATTGAGGATAAGTTGGAAAATATGGTTCAAATTTTCTTACAGTATCAATAAATCGAGGTCCAGAAAAATAAGTTGCAGTATCTTCTGGATGATTTATAATTTCAAATAATCTATTATAAATTTCTATCCAATTCACAGGCAATTTTTCAACTTTCTTTAACTTTAAACCTTCTTCTTTTATTTTTTCGTGTTCGTATTTTGAAATTATATCTTTACAAATCTCTTCTTCTGGAAATTTGATAGCGTAGAGATATGCTTCTTGTACGGATTTTCGTTTCACAATTTCCACTATTAATTGTTTATAATTTTCATCAGAAAGAGTATAAAATTTACCATGATGTAATATATACATTGTCTGTAAGTAGTCAGGGATTTCTATCTTATCGATTTCATATTCCTGAACTTTTTTTAGAAACTCATTTTCAAAGGTCTTTGAAGCAAACGTAAGAAGTGTGTCATTTTTTATGTTTTCCTTTTCTTCATATAATATATCTAATATTTCCTTCCAATTTTCTTTATATAAAAGTTGATATAAGTTTTCTTGGTTAATCATTTTATTGTCTTTAATCAATCTATAAAATTAAATAAAATATTATTGCTTTCATATTTTATAATTAACAAGTTGTAAATAAAAAAGAGCCCCCAAAAGGCTCCCAAAAAATAAATATCAAATAGAGAATTAAAGCGTCTCCAAAGCAAACTCTTTACTCGCCTCCCTCGAAGCTTCCACCATCGCAATCAATGCCTTTTCTGTTTCATCCCAGTGACGGGTTTTCAAACCACAATCAGGATTTACCCAGAGTTGCTGTACAGGAATAACGGCTTGAGCTTTTTTCAGCAATTCCACCATTTCCTCTTTGGATGGAACTCTTGGAGAATGAATATCATAAACTCCCGGTCCGATCTCGTTCGGATATTTGAAATCTGCAAAAGCATTCAACAGTTCCATCTGGCTTCTGGAGCATTCTATCGTAATCACATCGGCATCCATATCAGCGATATTTTGAATAATATCATTAAATTCAGAATAGCACATGTGTGTATGAATCTGTGTCGCATCTTCCACACCGCTTGCTGAGATTCTGAACGCTTCAACGGCCCATTTCAGATAATTCTGCCAGTCGGATGTTCTTAATGGAAGTCCTTCACGAATCGCAGGTTCATCAATCTGGATAATTCTGATCCCTGCTTTTTCCAGGTCATTTACTTCATCGCGAATTGCCCATGCAATCTGTTTGCAGGTTAACGAACGAGGTTGATCATTACGAACAAAAGACCATTGAAGGATCGTTACAGGTCCCGTCAACATTCCTTTTACCCATTTTTTTGTTAAAGACTGAGCATATTCTGACCAGTAAACCGTCATTGGATTCGGTCTGTAAACGTCTCCGAAAATTACAGGAGGTTTCACGCAACGGCTTCCATAACTTTGAACCCATCCGTTTTGAGTAAATACAAATCCGGCCAATTGTTCCCCGAAATATTCAACCATATCGTTTCTTTCGAATTCTCCGTGAACCAGCACATCAATCCCGATTTCTTCCTGCCAACGAATCGTCCTTTCGGTTTCCTGTTTTAACAAACTATCATATTGCTCTGCATTCAATTCCCCTTTTTTGAATTTTGAACGCCAGTTTCTGACCTCTTTTGTCTGCGGAAATGAACCGATAGTGGTTGTGGGAAACAAAGGAAGCTGTAATACGTCCTGCTGAGTTTCTTTTCTTATCGTAAATGGTGAATTTCTCTGCGCATCCTCTTTGGTTGTTACATCCACGCGGTTTTTCACATTTTGATTATGGATTAATGCAGATGTTTTACGGTTTTCAATAGCCTTTTTGTTTTCTGCTAAAATCTGTAACGTATTGTAATCCGGGTTTTCTGAAGCCAATTTTTTTAGATTAACAACCTCATAGACTTTCTGCTTGGCAAAAGCCATCCATTGTTTGATCTCAGAAGATAAAACCTCTTCATTTTTCTCAGAATCAAGATCGAAAGGAGCGTGTAATAACGAACACGACGGAGCGATGAAAACCCTTTCCGAACCGATTTTTTGAACGGCTTTTTTAATGAATTGTAAAGAATGCTGAAAATCATTTTTCCAGATATTTCTGCCATCTACAACACCCAAAGAAAGGCTTAAATGATTAGGAATATTATCTAAAACTTCGTCCAATTGTTCAGGGCAACGAACCAAATCAATATGTAAAACATCGACAGGAAGGGAAGTAGCCAATGAAAGATTATCTTTTAGCCCTTCAAAATAAGTAGCAACAATAAATTTTAGTTTAGGGAACTGTTTTCTGATTTCAGCATAAATAAACTGGTAGGTTTCCTTTGCTTTTTTAGTTAAATCTAAAGCTAAAAAAGGCTCATCAAACTGAATATATTTCGCGCCATGATTTTCAAGTTCCTTTACAATTTGAATATAAACAGGAAGTAAGTTTTGGGCTAAATCTAATTTATCAAAACCTTCTTCTTTTTCTTTTCCTAATAATAAATAAGTAAGCAAACCGATAATTACTGGTTTTGCATTAATTCCTGCCTGTTTTGCACTGAAAAATTCTTTACTGATTTTATTAGAGAATAATTTAAATTCCTGGTTTTTCTGAAACTCTGGAACGATGTAATGGTAATTGGTATCGAACCATTTTGTCATTTCCATTGCGGTAATATCCAAGCCGTCTTTCTGGAAACCTCTTGCCATGGCAAAATAGACATCAAGTTCAGATTTTTTTAAGGCTATTTCCTGGTAACGTTCAGGAATGGCTCCAACCGTCAAAGTCATGTCCAAAACCTGATCGTAATACGAAAAATCATTACAGGGAATAAGATCAATTCCTGCTTCCTGCTGAAGTTTCCAATTACTTTGAGTAATGGTTTTTCCGACTTCTAATAGATCGCTTAATTCGATTTTGCCTGTCCAATATTGCTCGCAGGCTTTTTTGAGTTCTCTGTTGCTACCAATACGCGGATAGCCAAGAAGGTGTGTTTGCATTTTCTTACAACTTTTAAATTAGATAATGATTTTAAAAGTTCTTCTGATGCTTCGTAATGCTGTCGGGGAAAAAGTTTTGTGGAATAGGTAAGATATAGTAAAGACGTTTTTTTCTATAAAAATTGGAAGTTTTTTATTTTTTTTGACGCAAATTTTTTAATTAAACCTTCTTTATAACTTAAGTGAGCAAAGAAGAATCAATTTCATTGATGGTAAGAAGCGAACGTTATATTCATACGCTTCATCAGCGACAAAGTCGCAATTCTTTGCTCCTTAAAAAATAAGAAGTCATCATAAAAAAATCTTTGCGTTTAAAAATTAAAGACTCAAATACGTTTTCCAAATATCATCTTTCTAACCAAAAACTCCAAACCGCGAGAGCATTGTCAATTCGGAATAGGCAGGTTTCCTGACTTGTAACAGTTATTGTCATCCTTCCCGTTTACACAGTGGATATACGTGGACAAAAACCTTAATGTGTTACTTACAGTTGCGCGACAGTTCGTGATTCTCACACGATTCCCTATTAATTTACCTTAAGTAAAACCTTTTCCGTTTGATGAAGTATTTTAAAGAACAAAATAGGATTCAAAAATAGTAATTAAAGTATATTGATTTGATTTAATGATTGAAATAAGAATTTTGTTTTGTTTTATTTGTTTTTGGAAGATTATTATTCTTTAAATTTGAAAATTGAAACCGAAAAAAGAATATTATTCTGTGGAAAGACTAGATGAAAAGGATCTTCAACTGTTGAGAATCCTTCAAAAAAATGCAAAACTGACGGTAAAAGAGCTGGCAAAAGAAGTTAACCTCTCTACTTCACCTGTTTTTGAACGGATGAAAAGACTAGAGCAGGATGGATATATTAAACATTATGCAGCCGTTCTGGAAGCAGAAAAACTGAATCGGGGGTTTACAGTGTTCTGTCAGGTAAAACTGAAAATCCATGACCGTTCTGTGGGGAACCGATTTGTTGAAGACATTTTACAGATTGATGAAGTGGCGGAATGTTATAACATATCCGGAGATTTTGATTTCCTGTTGAAAGTACAGGTAAGAGATATGAAACACTACCAGGATTTTGTTTTTAATAAACTAGGCTCTGTAGATTCTATCGGAAGTACCCATAGTACTTTTGTAATGGCGGAAGTGAAGAATATTCACGGAGTAAGTATCTAAATACGATTTCTATTTTTTAATCAATATGTATATAATTACTCACTTCAATCAAATTCAAATCTGGATCTCTGAAATATACCGATTTTATTTTTCCTAGTGCTCCCGTTCTTTCTACAATTCCTTCTATAATTTCAACATTCTTTTGTTTCAGTTCTTCTACAACTTCATAAACATCTGTACTTGAAATAAAACATAAATCTGCTGAACCGGAAGTCGGATGTTCTGCTTTAGGCTCGAACTCTTTTCCTTTTTGATGAAGGTTGATTTTTTGATTGCCAAAAGTCAGCGCTTTTCTGTTGTCTCCGAAAGTAACGACTTCAAAACCCAAAACCTGAGTGTAAAACTCTACGGTTTTGTCAATATCTGCAACCGTTAATACAAGATGATCTATATTTTTGATTTCCATAATTTCCAGTTAAAACAATCAAATTTCGGAAGAAATTTTAAATTGAGGAAATACTTTTGGTGTTGTTGATCAGGTAAAAGACTCATCATTTGCTAATGCAATAGAACAGAATAAATATTACTCTACAGATAGTGCTGCAAGAAAAGCATCTTCAATTATTTTATTTGCATTCATCTAAAATAGTATATTTGTAAAAACTATAAAGAAACAAAAAAGAATGCTTGTAATAGGAATTGCTGGAGGTACAGGATCCGGCAAAACTACAGTTGTTGATAAGATCATTCAGCAGCTTGACATCGAAGGAATGAATATCCTTTCACAGGATAATTATTATCATGATAATCATAATCTTACATTAGTGGAAAGAGAAGCGTTAAATTATGATCATCCCAAATCCATCGATTTTGATCTGTTGATAAAACATGTGAAAGCTTTAAAAAACAATGAACCGATTGAACAGCCGATCTATAGCTTTGTAACGCATGGAAGAACGGGAGATCATGTAACTGTAGAACCTAAAAATGTATTGGTTGTAGAAGGAATTTTGGTACTTACCAACAAAGAATTACTAAAAGAATTCGATTTAAAAGTATTCGTTCATGCAGACTCCGATGAAAGACTGATCAGGAGGATTAGGAGAGATACTCAGGAAAGAGGAAGAGACTTGAATGAGGTATTGCACCGTTATCAGACAACTTTGAAGCCGATGCATCAGGAATTTATTGAACCTTCAAAAAACGAGGCAGATCTTATTATCCCGAATATGAAGCAAAATTCCGTAGCGATTGATTTTTTAACTACTGTTATTAAAAATTCGTTGAGAAAACATTAAAATGAAAGAAAACAAACTTATTAAAGACATCCAGCCAAAGTCTGAAACTTTTAAGCTTATTCAAAAATATGTTTTGAATAAATATACGCTTACCATTTGCCTGTTTCTGGTATGGATGATTTTCTTTGATAAAACTTCGTTTTTGGTAATTAATGAACTGAATGGTGAAATTAGCAAATACGAAGACCAACTTCAATATTATAAAACCGAATACGAAAAAAATGATACGTTTTATAAAAAATTGATGAACAATAAATCTGAAAAAGAAAAATACGCAAGAGAAAATTATTTTATGAAAAAACCGAATGAAGAGATTTTTATTTTGGTTGTTGACAGCGCAAATGCTAAAAAATAATTTTAAAAAAAAGAATTGCTGATAGTGAATTTTGCTTTGTAAATTGATTTTAAAAATTAGCAAGCAAAGCGGATTTACTCATCACGATTCACAACTCAAAATAGAACTATGTCAAATACAGCCTGGGAAAATTTAGTAAAAAAACAGCTTAAAACAGAAGATATTTATTCCGTTCTTTCCAAAGAAAACTTAGAAGGAATTACAGTGAAGCCTTACTATGATTCGGTACAAAAACCATTGGTAAACCTTCCGAAAATAGAAGAAAGCACTCATTTGGTAGCAAGATATCACGAAAGTCTGGAAGAAGATGTTTTTGCATTTATTTTAGATCAAAATGTAGAAAATTTGGAAGAAAAAACAATTTTCGTTGACAACCTTGATTTGGCAGGACATATAAGTCCAAAAGAAGAAGATCAATACTTTTCTTTGATTGATGTATTTGATGAAAAAGAAGCGACAATCAATGACCAGTTGGTAAAAGAGCTATTGGCAAAAGAGTTTAAAAGAAATATTTGTGTAGATATTTCCCTTCATCAAAATGCAGGAGCTGCGATCTACCAACAGTTAGGTATTGCTTTGGCCAAAACAAAAGAATTGGTTGAAGTTTATGGAGCCGAAATCCTAAATAAACTGATTTTCAGAATCGCTATAGGAGGAAACTATTTCTTTGAAATGGCGAAACTGAGAGCCTTTAAAATGGTTTTCAATCAATTATCTAAAGAATATGGTTTGGATGAAATTCCATATATTTTTGCAGAAACTTCTTTGAGAAATAAAGCGGTTTCGGATAATGAGAACAATTTGATTCGTTCGACTTTAGAATTGGCGTCTGCAATGATTGGTGGAGCTGATGCGGTTTTCAGTAATAATTATTTAGTAGACAGAAGTACAGAAAACTCTGAAGAAATTTCTTTCAAACAGCAGATTGTATTGGCTTATGAAAGTATCATTAATGTTTTTGAAGATGCTTCCAACGGAAGTTATTATGTAGAAGATGTTACGCAGCAAATTGCAGAAAAATCTTGGGCATTATTCGTAGAAATTGAAAAAGCAGGAGGGTATCTTGAGCTTTTAAAGCAAGGAGTTGTTCAAAAGAAGATCTATGATCATGCAATAGAAGAACAAAGATGGGTAGAAGAGGGAAAAATAAAGCTGATTGGAGTGAATTTATATCCGAAATTAGAGGCTAAAAAAATAGCTGAGGAATTATATAACGAAACAAGAATTAAAGCTGTTCGTTGGGCTGAAATGTTTGAATGATGAATGAAAAGCTGATTGATTTATTTGAATATACTTATCATTTCAATAGAGAGATGATAAAAGTTATTGCCGAAAATTTTGAAAAAATTGATGAAAAAACAATCAGTTTAATCAATCATATTTTGAATGCTCAACAAGTATGGAACTCAAGAATTTTAAATGAAAAATCATTTGAAGTTTGGCAAATTCATCCTTTTGATAATTTAGATGAAATCAACCAACAAAATTTTGAAAAAAGTATCGAAATTATTGAAAAATCTGATTTAGATAAAGAAATAGCATATCAAAATTCGCGAGGAAGACAATTTGAGAATACTATTTTTGAAATGCTTTTTCAGGCGATCAATCACTCAACTTATCATAGAGGGCAAATCAATTCTCAATTAAGGCAAAAAGGAATAGATCCGATATTGACGGATTATATTTTTTATAAAAGATAAAACAAAATTATTTGTATTAATCTAGAAAAATCTGTGAATAAAGAAATTCTAAAAGAAGAAATTCAAAAATACATCAATGCAAATCTAAATACGGATTTGCATTCCTTATTATTGAAAAAATCCCCGTTTTCCGAGGTTTCGATACAGGAAATCGTTCAGCAAATCAAAGGAAAGCAAGTGGCGCAGAAAAAGTTTCCGTTTTTATTAAAAGAAGGAATTATTTTTCCTCCACAACTTAATCTGGAACAGGCTTCTTCAGAAAAAACAGCAGTCTACAAATCTGAAATTTTAAAAGGTAAAAAGTTTATTGACCTTACGAGCGGTTTCGGGATTGATGCTTATTATTTATCTGAAAATTTTGATGAAGTTACTCTCGTTGAGCAAAATGCTGAACTTTTAGAAATTGTTAAGAATAATTGGGCTGTTTTAGGAAGAAAAGCAAAATTTATCAATCAGAAATTAGAGGATTTTCTTAATGAAAATGAAGAAAAATATGATGTGATTTATTTAGACCCTGCCCGAAGAGATAACAATAAAAACAAAGTATTCTTATTAGAAGATTTATCACCGAACATCCTTGAAATTCAGGAAAAGCTGCTTTCGATATCTGATGAAGTGGTCATAAAATTGTCTCCGCTTATCGATTTGAAATACCTTGTTTCCGTTTTACAGGACATTTCAAGGATTGATATTATTGCATTGAAAAATGCTGTAAAAGAGGTGGTTGTCTTTTTATCTAATGGAAATTCGGGAGAAATTATCTGTAATTGTGTGAATTTAGAAAGTGGAGAATCTACTTTCACTTATACATTTGGACAGGAAGAAAATGCTCATTCAGAATATGCTGAGCCTGAAAAGTTTCTTTATATTCCTAATAATTCAATTTTAAAAGCTGGGATTTTTAATTTGATTTCGGAAAGGTTCAATTTGAAAAAGCTTCATCCAAATACACATCTTTATACTTCAAATGAAAAAGTAGAAGATTTTCCCGGAAGAATTTTAGAAATTGAAATGGTTGATAATAAACAGATTAAAAAGAAAAGTCAGTTTAATATTATATCTAAGAATTATCCTTTAAAACCAGACGAAATCAAGAAGAAATACGGTTTAAAAGACGGAGGAGATGAGTATCTTATTTTTACACAATCCAAAAAAGGAAAAATAATAGTAAAATCAGTATAAAAATGTTGCCGAAAAATGTAGGATTTCTTAATTTTGGGCAATTAAAAATTTAAATAGGAAATCGTTTGATTTTAAAAATGGTTATAGTAGACCAGAATAATACGATTTCATATGACTTAAAAAAAATAAATCTTACATATGAAAAAATTAGTTATATGTTTAGCCATTGCAACTGTTGCTGTAAGCTGTAAAAAAATTCAGGCGGGTGGTAATAAGAATACTTTAAAGCTTGAAGAAGGCGCTGAAAGATATTCAGATGATCCGCAAGGTGAAGCTCACGGTCATGAAGCTACTGGTGAAAAACATGAGGCTGCAGCTCCAAAAACTGACAGTGCGGCTACTCCTGCAAAACCGGCAGAAGCTCAAGCTCCTAAAGCTGAACACTAATTGGTAGTACAATATAAAGAATGTCTCGCAGAAATGTGAGACATTTTTTTTGAATTAAAATTGATACATATTTAATATTCAAGCTATAATAAACCTGAGCAAAATTATATGTTTTTGTTTGTCTCTGCGGGGCAAATTTTTTACTTTTAACAAAATATTATTTTACAATGCAAGAGACATTAAATTACATCAACGAAAACAAACAACGTTTCGTAGATGAGTTATTTGAGTTATTGAGAATTCCTTCTATTTCTGCAGATCCGGCGTATAAAGATGACGTTTTGAAATGTGCAGATGTAGTGGCGGCACACCTTAAAAATGCGGGAGCAGATAATGTAGAAGTTTGCCAGACGAAAGGATATCCTATCGTTTTTGGTGAAAAATTTCTGAATGAAAATTTGCCAACAGTTTTAGTATACGGACATTATGATGTTCAGCCGGCTGATCCGTTAGAATTATGGACGAAACCACCATTTGAACCTTATATTGAAAAGACTCCACTTCATCCGGAAGGTGCTATCTTCGCAAGAGGTTCTGCGGATGATAAAGGCCAGTTCTTTATGCATTTGAAAGCGTTTGAAGCGATGATGAAAACCAATACACTTCCTTGTAACGTTAAATTTATTTTAGAAGGAGAAGAAGAAGTGGGTTCTGTAAGTCTAGGAGATTTCGTTAATGAAAATAAAGAGAAATTATCTTGCGACTGTATTCTAATTTCTGATACGCATATTTACAGCAACGAACAGCCTACTGTTACAACAGGATTGAGAGGATTGAGCTATGTAGAAGTAGAAATTGAAGGCCCAAACAGGGATCTGCATTCGGGACTTTACGGAGGAGCAGTTCCCAATCCTATTCATGTGCTTTCAAGAATGATCGCGAAGCTAATCGATGATGATGGTCACATTACCATTGACGGATTCTATGATAATGTAGAAACCGTTTCAGATCCTGACAGAGCAGATATGAATAAATTGAAAGACAATCCTGAAGAATTCAAAGAATCTATTGGATTGAGCGGAGTAGAAGGTGAAAAAGGGTATACAACCCTTGAAAGAACATCTATCCGTCCAACTTTAGACTGTAACGGAATTTGGGGCGGTTATACAGGAGAAGGAGCTAAAACGGTAATTCCTTCAAAAGCTTCCGCAAAAATTTCAATGCGTTTGGTTCCTTATCAAACACCGGAAGAGATTACAGAGAAATTCACTAAATATTTTGAAAAAATCGCTCCAGATAATGTAAAAGTAAAAATTACACCTTATCATGGAGGAATGCCTTACGTATTGCCTACAGATACAAAAGAATTCTTAGCTGCAAAACAAGCCATGGAATCTTCATTCGGAAAAGAGGTTCTTCCATACAGAGGAGGTGGAAGTATTCCTATTACAGCAATGTTTGAACAGGTTTTAGGCGCTAAATCTGTACTAATGGGATTTGGTTTAGATTCTGATGCGATCCATTCTCCAAATGAACATTATGGACTATTCAATTTCTATAAAGGAATTGAAAGTATTCCTTTGTTTTTTGAGAATTATTCAAAATAATTACCGGAAATAATAAAATCCTTAAGAGTTTTCTTAAGGATTTTTCATTTTGAGTGGAATTATTTTTTTTTATTGAATATTTTTTTTACTTTTAGCACGTATTTAATTTAAAATGAATATATTATGAAAAAACTTTTACTATTGAGCCTGTCACTTTCTGTATGCTTTACGTTGTCTGCCCAGGTCTTAGAATCGGATAATTATAATTCTTATACACTTGGGAATGTGTCTGCTTCTATGTCTGCAGCCGGACAGGGAGGAATGAATCTTTATAATGGAGCAATCGCTAATTATCAGATTGTTGCAGGTGATGCGACACATGCTAACTATTTGTAAGTTATTGGAGGGTCTGATGGAACAGCTACGTCATCAAGATATGTTTATAATCAGAACTACTGGAAATAATACAATAAAGGGCTCTTTTGAAGTTTATACAGGAACATCTATTAATAAGCATTTTTCTGGTATAACTATTTTGGAGCTAGTGATGGAATCGTTGGAATTGTATACAATTCGCAAACAAAAACGATTGATGTTAGAGCTTATTTGAACATTACTGCAGATCCAACTCAAATGGATTTTATAATATTACAGGTTTAACAACCAATACTTATCCTGCAAGTACTAGGGTGATATTAGGATATAACTATAATAAAACAACAGGAGTAATTACGTATAATATAGCAGGTACTGATCTTACTTTATCTGTGACGGGCGCAACAACAGTGTCTGGATTTGATCCTGCTGAACTTGATGTTCATAGTTCTCCAACTAGAACTTCATCAACATTTGCAAGAAATCTGGATCAGACTAATATGGTCTTGGATCTTGATGGGAAAGAAAGAAAGAAAGAAAGAAAGAAAGAAAGAAAGAAAGAAAGAAAGAAAGAAAGAAAGAAAGAAAGAAAGAAAGAAAGAAAGAAAGAAAGAAAAATGCCAGATTATAAGATTGCTATTTATCCAAACCCAACTTCAGATATTTTAAATATCCAAACAGATGCTAAAATCAATGCCGTTTCTGTGGTAGATCTTACAGGAAGAAAACAGGCTGTAAGATTTGAAAATAACAGAGTGGATGTTAGAAACCTTCCGGCTGGAACATATATACTGAATGTTGAAACAGAAAACGGAATTTCTACTGAGAAATTTGTTAGAAAATAGAAATAAGATGATAAATCTTATCTGTTAAAAACGCTCCGTTTGGGGCGTTTTTATTATTTTTAAGAACTTAAAATTATAAAATATGACAGAAAATAAAGTAGCTTATATAACAGGAGGAACAAAAGGAATAGGTTTTGGAATTTCAAAAATTTTACTGGAAAACGGTATTTCGGTGGCATTTTCAGGAAGAAAAAGAGATGATGTAGAAAAAGCTGAACAAGATTTAAAACAGGTTTCTCAAAATGTTTTAGGAATTGTTTCCGACGTGAGAAGCCTTGAAAGTGAAAATGAAGCTATAAAATATATCAAAGAAAAATTCGGAAGACTGGACTTTGTGATCGCAAATGCAGGATTAGGGATTTTTAAACCCGTAGATCAGCTTTCTGCGGAAGAATGGAATGATATGATCGAAACGAATTTAACAGGTGTTTTCTACACATTAAAAGCCTCTATGGAAGAATTGAAAAAGTCAGAAGGGTATTATATTACCATTTCAAGTTTGGCAGGAGCCAATTTCTTTGAAAACGGAACGGGGTACAATGCTTCAAAATTCGGTGTTGTAGGATTTACACAGGCAGCAATGATTGATCTGAGAAAATATAACATTAAATCGACCGTAATTATGCCCGGATCAGTTGCCACACATTTTAATGGAAATAATCCATCAGAAAAAGACGCATGGAAGATTCAGCCGGAAGATATGGGGAATTTGGTTTTAGATATTTTAAGAATGAATCCGAGAGTTTTACCAAGTAAGATAGAGTTTAGGGCATCTCAACCAGGTAAATAAGTACATCTAATGCGCTGAATAGTAAAATAATAAGTATTATGCATGCATAATATATATTTTATTTATATTAGCAAAAATTAATTCAAACAAAATCTCGGTATAAAAATCCCTAATTTTTTATACAAAAGAGAAACAATAAAATAGTACACATGAAAATATTAGTTTGTATTAGTAGTGTTCCGGATACTACTTCCAAAATTAACTTCACAGCAGACAAATCTGCTTTCGACAAAAACGGAATTCAGTGGGTAATCAATCCGTTGGATGAATTTGGGCTGACAAAAGCGGTTAAACTTCAGGAATCTCAAGGAGCTACTGTAACGGTAATTAACGTAGGAGATGCAGCTACAGAACCTGTAGTAAGAAAAGCTTTGGCAATCGGAGCAAATGATGCGATAAGAGTAAATTTAGACCCTAAAGACAGCTATTCTACAGCAAAAGAAATTGCTGCAGTGGCTCAGAATGGAGGATATGATCTAATCCTTTGCGGTAAAGAATCAATCGACTATAACGGTGGTTCAGTTCCGGGAATGGTGGCTCAGTTGCTAAACCAGCCTTTCGTAAACGCATCTGTAGGTCTTGATGTAAATGGAAACGAAGCTACTGCTGTAAGAGAAATTGAAGGAGGTAAAGAAACTATTTCTGTAAAATTACCTGCTGTAATCGCTGGTCAGAAAGGATTGGTAGATGAAAAAGATTTGATTATTCCAAACATGAGAGGAATTATGTCTGCAAGAACAAAACCTTTGCAGGTCGTTGAGCCAACTTCTTCAGAAGTGAAAGTTCAGGGAGTTTCTTATGACAGTGTTCCGCCAAGAGCTGCTGTAAAATTGGTTTCTCCGGATAATTTGGATGAATTGGTAAGATTACTTCACGAAGAAGCAAAAGTGATCTAATCTTTTAATCATTAAATCTTTTAATTTTTAAATTTAAACAAAATGGCAGTATTCGTATACGCAGAAAATATAAACGGAGTTTACAAAAAAGCAGCTTTTGAAGCAGTTGCTTATGCTAAAGCGATCGCAGATCAGGCTGGTGAAACAGTGACGGCGATCTCTGTAAACCCAACAGATTCTTCAGATTTATTATACAAATATGGAGCATCAAATGTGATTAACATCAAAGACGAAGGGTTGAAAAGTTTCTCAGCTAAAGCTTATGCACAAGCTGTAAGTGAAGTGGCAAACGGAAATATTATAGTTTTCCCTCACACAACAGATGCTTCTTCTATCGCTCCAATGTTGGCGATCATGAACGGACATTCTTTAATTACCAATGCAATTGCTGCTCCGGAAAGTCTTTCTCCTTTTCAGGTGAAAAGAAAATCTTTCTCTGGAAAAGGTTTTATGCATGCAAAAGCAGAAGGAACGGCTGTAATTATTACAGTTTCTCAAAATGCTTTTGGTGTTAAAGAAAATGCTGTTTCTGGTTCAGAAGAAGTTAAAAATCTTTCAGTAGCTAACGAAGATACAAAAGTGATTTCTCACGA
The DNA here is from genome assembly GCF_016735585.2 of Chryseobacterium tagetis. Classification (GTDB taxonomy): domain Bacteria; phylum Bacteroidota; class Bacteroidia; order Flavobacteriales; family Weeksellaceae; genus Chryseobacterium; species Chryseobacterium tagetis. Next base: position 1,083,279 of record NZ_JAERSE020000001.1, on the reverse strand, counting down.
GCAGAGTTCAGGGAAATTAGACTTAAAAGAAGCTGAAATCGTAGTGTCTGCAGGAAGAGGATTGAAAGGTCCTGAAAACTGGGGAATGATTGAAGAATTAGCAAACGTTTTAGGTGCTGCTACAGCTTGCTCTAAGCCGGTTTCAGATATCGGTTGGAGACCTCATACAGAACACGTAGGGCAGACAGGAAAAGCAATTTCTCCGAATCTTTATATTGCAGTTGGTATTTCTGGGGCTATTCAGCATTTGGCTGGAGTTAACTCTTCTAAAACAATCGTAGTAATCAACAGTGATGCAGAAGCTCCGTTCTTCAAATCAGCTGACTACGGTGTAGTAGGAGATGCTTTCCAGATTATTCCTGCACTAACAGAAAAAATCAAAGCATTAAAAGGATAAAATTAATAGTGAATTTGATTTAGAAGTCAATGATGAAAATTAAACTTCGAAAGTTCAGATAATTCACGATTTACAAACCTTCAAAATACAGATAAAAGCTCGGCTTCCGGGCTTTTATTTTTGTCTAAAAAAGTAAAAACAACTATGAAAAATTAGTTTATATTTGTAGTTATGGATTATAAACAGCTAATTATTCGCGGAATATCGTACAGCCAGACCCAATCAGGAGCGTACGCATTGTTATTGGAACATGAAGAAACACATATAAAATTACCTGTTGTTATAGGAAATTTCGAGGCACAATCCATTTCTCTTGGTCTGGAGAAAGATATTCATCCGCCTCGTCCTCTTACACATGATTTATTCACAAAATTTATCGTATCGGCAAATTATGAACTAGTCTCTGTGATCATTTATCAGATTGTAGACGGCGTTTTCTTTTCAAATATCAACTTTAAAAACAAAGCGACGGAAGAAGAATTAATCCTTGATGCCAGAACTTCTGATGCAGTCGCAATGGCGGTGAGATTTGATGCTCCTATTTTTACAACACAGCAAGTATTAAATGAAGCTGGAATTCTTCTTGAACTTGAAGAAGTGGCGAAAGAAGAGCAATCGTTTTCAGAAACAGTTTCTACAGAAGATAATTTGAAATCGGTTTCTATGGAAGAGCTTCAAAAATTGTTGGAAGAAGCCGTAAAAGAAGAAGATTATGATACTGCCTTAGAGATTCAGGAAGAAATCAAGAGGAGAAAAAAGAAAATTGATTAAAAGAGATATTTTATACTGACTTATGAATTTAAAATTACGTCTGACCATTCTGAATTTTCTTCAGTTTGCAGTTTGGGGAGCTTATCTGACATCTATGGGGAACTATTTAGGCTCTGTAGGTTTGGGTTCTAAAATAGGATTATTCTATGCGATGCAGGGAATTGTTTCTATTTTTATGCCGGCAATTATGGGGATTATTGCAGACCGATGGATACAAGCACAGAGATTGCTGGGAATTTGTCATTTACTTGCTGCCGGATTCTTGATTGCTGCCGGATACTATGGAATGTCAGCTGGAAATAATGTAGACTTTACAAAACTTTTTACTTTATATAGTTTAAGTGTGATGTTTTACATGCCTTCAATTGCGCTGTCAAACTCAGTAGCTTATACTATTCTGGTGAATAATAACTATGATACCATTAAAGCATTTCCTCCAATCCGTACTTTTGGGACGATTGGGTTTATTTGTGCTATGCTTTTCGTAGATTTTACAGGATATCAGAATAGTTATTTTCAGTTTTTTGTTTCCGGAGTTTTAGGGATTGCTTTATTTTTGTATTCCTTCACGCTACCTCAGTGTCCGGTTAATAAAAGTGATGAGAAGAAAAGCCTTTACGATGCCTTAGGATTAAAAGCTTTTAGCCTGTTTAAAGATAGAAAAATGGCAATTTTCTTTATCTTTTCTATGCTTCTTGGAGTTTCACTTCAGATCACAAACGGATATGCAAATCCATTCATCACAAGCTTTAAAGATATCCCTTCATTTAAAGAAACATGGGGCGCCAATCATGCGAATGCACTGATTTCGCTATCACAGGTTTCAGAAACAGTATGTATTCTTTTGATTCCGTTCTTTTTAAAGAGATTTGGTATTAAAAAAGTAATGCTGATGGCAATGTTTGCCTGGGTTTTAAGATTCGGATTATTTGGACTTGGAAATCCTGGTGGCGGAGTCTGGATGTTTGTTCTGTCTATGATTGTGTATGGAATTGCTTTTGACTTTTTCAATGTTTCAGGATCTCTTTTTGTGGATAAAGAAACCGATAAAAGTATACGTTCAAGCGCACAGGGAGTATTTATGATGATGACCAATGGTTTCGGAGCAACAATTGGAATGTTGGGAGCTCAGGAAATAGTAAATCATTATGTCTTTTCTCAGACAGATCCTGCTTTACAGCTTGCAGGATGGGAGACATCTTGGTATATTTTTGCTGGTTATGCATTGGTTGTAGCAGTGTTATTTGCTGTTATTTTTAAACATAAGCACAATCCGGAAGAGATTGCTGATGTAAAGCATTAAAATTATAGCATTGATAATTAATAGATTAAATTGCACTTTCAAAAAAGTGCAATTTTTTTTGTCTTTCAGGCAACCCTTTAAAAAACATCACGTCTTATAGATAGAAACAGATACATGAAGAATTTAGAAGAGAGTTTTAAACTGGCAAAAAAACAGGATCGAAAAGGGCAGAAAGCTCTTTACGAAATGTTTTCGGCAAAAATGCTGGCCATTTCAAATTCTTATGTCAATAATCTTCATGATGCGGAAGATATTCTGATGAATTCTTTTTTTACCTGTTTTTCAAAAATTGATGACTGTAGAGAATGGAAAAGCTTTCCGTTTTGGTTTAGGAAAATTGTGGTCAATAATTCGATAAATTTCATCAGGAAAAGCAAAAATATACTGTATACAGATGTTGAAATAAATGAGATTGGAACTATTGATGAAGATTGGGAAGAAGAAGCAGAGGAAATCAATATGAATGAAATTTTTGCTAAAATGCCGGATGGATACAGATTGATTTTCAACTTATATGTTTTTGAAGAGAAAAAACATTATGAAATTGCAGAAATTCTTAATATTTCTGAAGGCACAAGCAAAAGCCAGCTGAGTAAATCTAAGAAATGGATTGCAGATTTTTTAAAACAAAAGAAAGATGAAAAACAATACGCTAAATAAATTAAAATCCGGCTACGAAGAGCTCGAAATACAGCCTTCTTCCGATCTTTGGGACAGATTGGAAAGAGAGTTGGATGAAAAGCCTGAAATCATATTAAAACCATCTTTTCATGGGTGGAAATATGCCGCGGTTATTGCTCTTTTAATTTCTTTGGGAAGTCTGCGTTATTTTAATTCAGATTCTCATTCTCAAACCGATATCATAAAGATTACTCAAAAAACGTCGGAAAATGTTCTGAAACTCGAGGGAAAACAAGAGAAAACGATGGTTGCAAATGAAAATAATCTGGAAAACCGGCCTTCTTTTCAAACAGATAAAAATAATAAGCGCCCAAATTATTCTTCAGATAAAGAAAACCTATCTGTAAGAATAGAACAACCTGAAGAAATACTTCTGACAGAGAAAAAAAATACAACCACAGAAGCTCCGGTAAGTTTAATTGAAAAACAAGAACTAAATCCTGTAAAACCTCTCTTAGCCGAACGAAAAAAAACATCTTATATAAGCGCAGATGATTTGCTTGTTGGAAGAGAATTGGATAAAACCAGAGAAGAAAGTTACAATGACCAACGAAAATTCGGAGTGATTGATATGAGCAAAATAAAAATTAAAGGTCCCAATTCTCTAAAAATCCTTGGATTTACGGTTATTTCAGATTCAGTGAAGACGAAATAAAATTAATCAGAAACCGATCATTATTAAATCAAAATCGTCCTTAAAAAATCCGGACGGAAGTAAAATATTGCCTAAAAATGAAAAAATATAACATGAAAACAAAACTTGCTTTACTCTCAGCTGTACTGGCATTTTCTTATGCCAAATCTCAGGAAAGACCTTATACGGATATTCAGATGCGTAACTATTCCAAAAAAATAGACAGTATTATCGTCTCAGAAAAAGCTAAAATGAATGATGAGCTGGATGCACTGGATAAAACATTTAAAGAAAATAAGCTCTCTTCAGAAGAAAAACAGAAACAGCGAACAGAAGTAGCAAAAAAATATGAAGAGATCATTAACGATAAAGTAGACCATCAGAAAGTTGCTTTGGAAGAAGCCACCAAAGAGCTTGTAAAAAACTCGGTAATGGGAAAAGGAAAGGTTTTCGATAGGGTCGGATTTACACAGAACAATGCGGTTTTGAGCTTAAGAGACAATAAAAAAACAAAAAAAGAACTGTTGAAAGGAGATGATTTTAATATCTCTTTCGGTTTTACCAATCTTACCAAATCTGCCGGTTCTCTGGCGTTGGGAAACAGTTCATCTGAAGCGATGTTCGGAAGATCTACTTCTCTTGTTTTCGAATACCGTGCTACGAGGCAATTTGGAAAGCTTACTTCGCCTGTGTTTTATAGAATCGGTTTAGGATTGAGAACTGATACATATAAAATGGCGGATTCTAAAGTGGTAGTTCAGCAGGATCGTCAGCTATCTTTGGAGGATTTTACGGCCGGGTATTTGAGAAATTCAAGAATTATTAATAATTATATTACAGTTCCTGTTGACTTTGTTTTTGTTCTTAATCCTAAATATACCACTGAAAATAATGAAAAGATGCTGGATAATTCCAAGGGAAATTTTAGAATTTCAGCAGGAGTTTACGGAGGAGTAAGATATCTTTCTCAGAGTCAGATTCTTTATAAGAATTTTGAAGACCATAAAGTTAACTACCGAGAAAACATTAATGGGTCTGTAAATAACTTTCTTTTTGGTGGGAAACTATCTTTAGGATATGGAGCTTTAAATGTATTTATAAAGAAAGATTTTACTTCGATTTTTAATGATAATGCCAAGATAAATAATAAATATGGGATTCAAATTGGTTTAGAATTGCTTTATATTAATTTTTAAGTTAACAAAAATTAATATGTTTTATTATGAATTATTTAAATTTATTTTAAAAATTTTATTATTAATAATTGATTGTTTATAAATAACAGGTTTTTAGAACACACTGATTTTAAGTGTGTTTTTTTTTGTATTTTGGCACTTTAAGAAATATGAAAAATATTCAATTAGGAGGGTTAATTTTAGTGATTATCGGTAGTTTTTTGCCCTTAGTTCATGTTCCCATTATTGGAAATTGGAATTATTGGAAGCTTGATCATTATTTAGCCATTACATGCTGGATTTTATCCGCTTGTGCTGTTTTCGGTATTGTAAATAATAACATAAAAATAGGGAAAATCTTCGGAATTCTATTATTGCTGTTATTCTGCTTCACCTTATTTGCCATTAGATTTCAGTCGCTGGAATATTTCAGCTTTTTACCATTTAAATCATGGAGAGAAACATTTGCAGGCGTGGTTACATTAAAATGGGGCTGGATTGTAGAATTTTTAGGCGCTTTCTTAATGATTTTGGTTAAAAACAATACGAAGAATTAAAACATATATAACCGAAAGGTTCAAAAATTAATAAAAAATAAAAGTATAGACATGAAAGAAGTATTCATTGTTTCCGCAGTAAGAACCCCTATGGGAAGTTTTATGGGAAGCTTATCTACAGTTCCTGCTACAAAATTAGGATCTGTGGCTGTAAAAGGAGCATTAGATAAAATTGGTCTTGACCCGAAACTGGTTCAGGAAATCTATATGGGAAATGTTCTACAGGCAGGTGAAGGACAGGCTCCGGCTCGTCAGGTTGCTTTAGGAGCTGGACTTTCTATTGAGACTCCATCTACTACGGTAAACAAAGTTTGTGCTTCAGGAATGAAAGCGGTTTCTATGGCTGCACAGGCAATTAAAGCAGGTGATGCAGACGTAATCGTTGCAGGAGGTATGGAAAACATGTCTTCAGTTCCTCACTATTATAATGCAAGAAATGCGACAAAATTAGGAGATGTAAAAATGTTGGACGGAATGGTTCTTGACGGACTTACAGACGTTTATAACAAAGTTCATATGGGAGTTTGCGCAGAGAAATGTGCTACAGACTACAACATTACAAGAGAAGATCAGGATAATTTCGCAATCGAATCTTACAAAAGATCTGCAAAAGCTTGGAGCGAAGGGAAATTTGCTGAAGAAGTAGTACCGGTTTCAATTCCTCAAAGAAAAGGAGAACCTGTTATTTTTGCAGAAGATGAAGAATATAAAGCAGTAAACTTTGATAGATTGCCGACACTTCCTACAGTTTTCAAAAAAGAAGGAGGAACAGTAACAGCAGCAAACGCATCTACGCTTAATGATGGTGCTTCAGCTTTAATCCTTGTTTCTAAAGAGAAAATGGAAGAATTAGGTCTTAAGCCATTAGCAAAGATCATTTCTTATGCTGATGCTGCACAGGCACCTGAAGATTTCACGACTGCACCTTCAAAAGCTCTACCTATTGCCCTTAAAAAAGCAGGATTAGAACTTACAGATATCGATTTCTTCGAATTTAACGAAGCGTTCTCTGTGGTAGGATTGGCAAACAATAAAATCTTAGGATTAGATGCTTCAAAAGTAAACGTAAACGGAGGAGCGGTTGCTCTTGGTCACCCACTGGGAAGCTCAGGTTCTAGAATCATTGTTACTTTGATCAATGTACTAAAACAAAACAATGCTAAATATGGTGCTGCAGCGATCTGTAATGGAGGAGGCGGTGCTTCGGCTATCGTTATTGAGAATATGTAATATTTTTTTTAAATAGTAGATAAAAACTCGGAAAGCATAGCTTTCCGAGTTTTGTTTTTAGATTATTGGAATAAAACAAGCCAAAATACAGCCTGAAAAACCTTCGAACTTTAACTTAATAATAAAATTTCGCCGAAAAAAAATAAAAACTCCCGAATATTCAGAGGTTTTGTTATTTTTGTGCTACTAATACTTTTTTGAAATGTCTGAAATTGAGAATCCACAACCTCAAATTATAAAGAATAATCCTAAAATAATGAAAGCCTGGGCAGTCTATGACTGGGCAAATTCAGTATATTCACTGGTCATTACATCTGCAATATTTCCTATTTATTATACCATTCTTACGACGGCTTACAATAAAAAAGAATATGTTCCCGAAGCAAAAGAAATTCAGGAAATTCCGGTGAGAAATATGATTAAAATATTTGGGGATGCCTATGAACCAGAAGCGATTTTAAGCTTTTCCTATGCTATTTCATTTATTTTAGTGGTGTTTTTATCACCATTTCTTTCCTCTTTGGCAGATACCATCGGGAATAAAAAATCCTTTCTTCAGTTTTTCTGTTATCTGGGAGCGACTTCCTGTATGGGATTAGCAATGTTTACAGGTATGGAAAACATATTCTTAGGATTACTTTTCAGTATTACGGCCAGTGTCGGATTTTGGGGAAGTTTAGTGTTTTACAATTCATTTTTACCGGATATTGCAACTCCTGAAAAACAGGATGCACTTTCTGCTAAAGGATATATTTATGGATATATCGGTTCCGTTGTATTATTAATTATCTGTTTAGTGTTGATTCAGATGGTTGCAAAAGGTCCGGAACAAGCTAAAATATACATAAGAGTAAGCTTTTTGTTAACAGGAGCTTGGTGGTTTGGTTTCTCACAATATACATTCAAACACTTACCTCAGTTTGGAGATGTAAAAGAAAAATTGCCTAAAGATTTAGTACTTTTAAACTATAAAAACATCTTTAAAAAGCATGAAGAACAAGGAGGCTTTTTTGAAGTATTAAAGGATAATTTCAGTTTTTATAAAGACATTGCTAAAGAAAGTTTCAAAGAACTTTTTAGAGTGGGGAACAAGCTTTTTTCAGATAGAGGGCTAAAATTCTTCCTGTCTAGTTTTTTCTTTTACAGTGTAGGAATGCAGACCATTTTCTTAATGGCAGTGCCTTTTGGAAGTACTGTTATTTTCCCGAAAGAAGCAGACAAATACAAACTGATCATTACCATTTTGGTTATTCAGATTATCGCGATCTTCGGAGCTTTTCTCTTCTCAAAACTTTCCAAAAAGATTGGAAACAAAAATGTAATTACTATAGCCGTAATTATCTGGATTATCTGTTGTTTATCAGCGTATTCATTAAACAAAGAAAATCCTAATCTTCAGCTTCAGTTTTATGGATTGGCAGGTTTAATAGGTTTGGTAATGGGAGGTCTTCAGGCGATGTCGAGATCTACATATTCTAAACTTCTTCCAGAAAACTCGATGGAAAACACAACCTATTTCAGTTTTTACGATGTGCTTGAAAAAATTGCGATCATTTGTGGAATGCTTATTTTCAGTGTGTTTATCCAGAAATTTCATAACATGCAGTATGCGTTCATCACAATGTCAGCGTTTTTTGCGGTAGGAGCTATTCTTATAAGATTTTTAAAATCTAAGATCTAATCGAGTATGGCTTAAAATTTGTTAATATTCAGCAGAATTATAGTAACTTTGCATAAAGAAACATAAATAAAGTTTTAAAATTGTTTTAAAGAAATGACAAACCCTTTATTCTACGCAAAAATAATTTTGTTCGGTGAATACGGAATGATTGAAGATTCCCAAGGTTTGGTAGTACCTTACAGTTTTTATAAAGGAACTTTAAAATACTCTGATCTTGCTTCAGAATTTGAAAAAAAATCAAACTATCATCTACAGAAATATTCAGATTATTTAGCTGATTTAAGCTTTTCAGAAGACTTTAAGCTTGATATTGACCGTTTTAAAAATGATATTTCTAACGGACTTTTTTTCGATTCTAATATTCCACAAGGATATGGAGTAGGAAGTTCAGGAGCTTTGGTAGCAGCTATTTTTGAAAAATATTCAGTTGAAAAACTTAATCCGGAAACGATTTCCAAAGAAAATTTAAAGAATCTAAAGGCCGTTTTTGGAGAAATGGAGAGCTATTTCCATGGAAAAAGCTCAGGAATGGATCCTTTGATTTGTTATATGAATCTTCCGATTCTTATTGAAAATAAAGAGAATTTAGACAAAGTGGCTATTCCGGAAGGTCAGGCTGGAAAAGGAGCTATTTTCTTGATAGATTCAGGAATTACAGGTGAAACAGGACCTATGATTCAGATCTTCTTCGAAAAAATGAAGACAGAAGGTTTCCGTAAAACATTGAAAGAAGAATTTATACGCTATAATAATGCCTGTATAGAATCTTTCCTTAAAAAAGATATGAATCCTTTCTTTAGAAACCTTAAAAAGCTTTCCCATTGGGCGTATGAACATTTCCGTCCGATGATTCCTGAAAGTATTTTTAATATCTGGAAAAAAGGATTAGACTCTAATGCCTACTATCTGAAACTTTGCGGAAGTGGTGGCGGAGGATATATTCTAGGCTTTACCCAAGACTACGAAAAAGCTGAAAAAATGCTTGACGGCTTCCAAAAAGAGGTGATTTACAGATTTTAAACATCCTGGAATGAATTCTGAAAAAGAAACTTTCCAACAGAAAAATTATATTCAGAAATCTTTATTTTACAGATTTTCACAATTTGTGGGCTTTCTTTTAGGAGCTCGCTTTTTTGTTGCTGCTCTGCTTACATTTGCCTTATATGTTTCTACGTTTTTCCTTTTCAATCAGGACGAAAACTTCAGAAAATTCGTCTTTGATTTTAAGGTTCATGGCATCATTTTCTGCACAGTACTTACCATTCTCGCAGGAGGAATTATCAATCAGTTCTATGATTTTGAAAAAGACCATGTAGTAAAACCATTCAGAACCAGAATCCAAAGCTTCATCAAACAGAAATACTTTTTATATGCCTATCTGTTTTTAAGCATCCTTTCTTTGGGAGTTGCCTGGTTGATTTCCCATAGAGTATTTTTATTTTTTGTGGTTTACCAATTCTTTATGTGGTTTTACAGTCATAAGCTGAGTCGTATTTTAATATTAAACAATCTCACTTTTGTAAGCCTTACACTCTATCCTTTCTTTGGAATGATGGTCTATTACGGAACCTTTTCAAAAAAAGTATTGTTGATGGCAATCTTTCTGTTTCTTATCCTTTTATGCATTGATATTGTAAAAGATACTTTAACGAAAAGTGTAGACAATGCATTTGGATACATTACCATTCCGAACTATTTTAAAAGTAAGAATACAAAAATCATTATCATTTCATTGCTTATCATTACGATGGCGGTTTCCATGAAACTGATTACCCGTACAGGGATTTCCGGCTTTATGGCCTACTATTTTACAGGAGGATTATTCGTATTCATTCTTTGTATTTATCTTCTGCTGAACCATTCAAGAAAAAGTAAATTCCTAACACTCAATATCTTGAGATTTTGGGTTTTTGTAGGAATTATCGCTATGCTTTTAAACGGAATAGAAGGTAAATTATAGAAAAAAATCTTTAAAAAAACTCAGGTTATGCTTACCTTTGCAGAACCCTAAACTATATAATTGTAATGCCCATTTTTAACGATACTAAAGTTGCATTTGCAGATAAATCTGACGCACAGTTAAAGAAAGCGTATTGGATGTTCAAAATGATTGAGCAGCCTTCACTCACTAAAATCGGAACTTCTGTTCTTAATTTTACCGTTCATAATGACTTTCCTTTTGTTACCGGAATTGTAAAAAACACATTGTTTGAGCAGTTTTGTGGTGGTGAAACCCGTGAAGAAAGCATGAAAGTGGTAAAGCAGTTGTTCAAAAGAGGAGTAGGAAGTATTTTCGATTATTCAATTGAAGGTAAAGAAGATGAGGCAACTTTCGATGCGGTTTGTAAAGAGATTAAAGATATTGTAAGATTTTCGGTAGGAAATCCTGCGATTCCTTTTATTGTTTTTAAACCTACTGCTTTCGGTAGAATCGATTTATATGAAGCGGTTGGTAAAAATGCAGAGCTTACTTCCAGCCAGAAAGAAGAATGGGAAAGAGTCGTAAGAAGGTTTGATGAAGTATGTAAATTATGCCATGAAAATGATAAAAAAGTAATGGTAGATGCAGAAGAAACATGGATGCAGGATGCAGCAGATCATTTGTGTGAAGAAATGATGGAGAAGTACAATCGGGAAAAACCTATTGTTTGGAATACCATCCAGATGTACAGAACCGGAAGATTGGAATATATGGAGGAAAATCTTCAGAGAGCAAGAGAAAAAGGATACTTTATCGGATATAAAATTGTTCGTGGTGCTTATATGGAAAAAGAAAGAGCCAGAGCAGCAGAAAAAGGATATGCAGATCCTATTCAGCCAAATAAAGAATCTTCAGATAAAAACTACAATGCAGGAATTGATTTTGTCATGAATCACTTAGATAAAGTTTCTGCCTTCTTTGGAACGCACAACGAGATCTCTTCCGAGCTGATCATGGATAAAATGAAGGCTAAAAACCTTGAAAACGGGAATGCTCATGTATATTTTGGGCAGCTTTACGGGATGAGTGATAATATTACATTCTACCTGTCTGATAAAGGCTATAATGTAGCAAAATACCTTCCTTACGGGCCTGTAAAAGATGTAGTTCCTTACCTTACAAGAAGAGCTCAGGAAAATACCTCTGTTGCCGGACAGACAGGAAGAGAACTTGGTCTTATTAAAAAAGAACTGGAAAGAAGAAAAGGGAAATAATCTTTTCTTACTTTAAAAAATAATAAAAGCTCTACAAGTTTTGTAGAGCTTTTTTATGGTTACTGAATAATAATGGAGTATAACTAGTAAAAGTATTTAAAATGTATATAAATAACATTGTAATTAGTTTTTTATTGTTTATTTAATATTTATTTTGTACATTAGTTGTTCATCACGAAAATAAGTAAGATGATTGCAACATTTTAACAAAATAAGCTAAAAAATATAAAGCGCTAGCTTTAGTTTCTTCTCAAATATTTTTTTAACCTGGTCTTTCCCCTTGATCAGGTTTTTTATGGCTCGAAACTTTCAAATTTCCCATTTTCGTAGAAGATAACAATTCGTTTTATCTTACCTTGTTGATTTCCAGTTATTTGATTTATATTCTGCTGATGCGAATTCTCTAATCTCTGAGAATCGGATATTTTTTCCTGTACTGTACTTTGATGCGGTATAAACGATTCTCCAAGACTTGGTTTTGGAGTGATTATTTCAGGTTCTTCAGTTCCGAAATCTTCGTCATTGTTCATCATCGTGAAAAGATCGGGAAGGGAAGTAGGCTTTGCTGTTTCCTCTTCAATTTTTTCTTCCGGAGCTTCTTCCGTTTCGTGCAGATCAGATTTCAGCATCTTGCCTTCACCTGTTACCAGCCAATCCCAAAGAATCTCCGGAAAGCTGGATTTTATTTTTATGATAAATTCCAAAGAAGGTTTGTTTCTTCCCGAAGTGATATGGGAAATGGAAGAACGCTGCACATCTATTTCGTCTGCAAATTCAGAAGGCGTAAGATTGGAATATTCTATAACCTTGGAAATTCTCTCGTTTAAACTCATAAAACAGGTTTTAAATAACTTTACAAATGTAAAAATAAAGTTTACAACTATGAAATACAAATGTAAACAATTTTAAACTTATTGACAATACATTTGTAAACATTAATAATACACTAATAAACAGCTATTTACAATGTTTATAAAATTAAACTATGATTTTTAATAAACAAATTTTCCCCAAAATTCACTTTTTTACATTCTATTTCGAGTAAAAGATGAAATAAATGTGATAATAGCTATTGGTAAGATACTGGATTCGGTAAAGATCCAATTAATGGCCTATTAAAAGCTTTTACAGGTAATATTCTTCCTTTTGGGGTAGGAGATAGTGTAAACCACTGATTACATTACTAAATTCAACTATAGAGCTTTATAATTAACGGATATATTACCTTTAAACAACTACTTTCAGGTGTTTTTTGACTTTAATTTCATTGGGTAATATTTATTCATTGAATTGAACATCTTAAACAACTTATAATTTAATGTAAACTCCAAAAAAGAAGCAAAAATTTAAATTTCGCCGCCAAATTATCAACAATTTACATTTGTATAATTTAGTTATCAACACTGTTTTCCACATTTTTTTATGTTTAACAGAATTACACCCAAATGTTGATAAATAGGCTAAATTGCAATTAAAGTATAATTAAAATAAACATTTAGATAGAATTCATAACTATCTGATTTTAAATGTTATAAATAGGTTGATTTGAATTATTGTTAATCCACAATTTTATCCACAGACATTCTGACAATTCACATTGTTTAACTTAATTACAAATGTTAATTTTATTTTTCTCCTAAAAATGGCTAAATTTGACTCTTGTAAATTATTACAGAATGAACTTTGAACAGATCTATCAGAAGAATCCTGATTTTCCTAATCGCTATATTTCCCCTGAAAAATTATTTTCTTACCTACGGGAGAATCTAAGCGATTACATCCAAGAAATTGGAAAGTCCTATTTAGGAAAGCCTATTTATAAACTAACTATTGGAAACGGTAATATTGCTGTTCTTGCATGGTCACAGATGCACGGAAACGAATCGAACGCAACTCATGCAATGTTCGATTTGCTTACAACACTGGATAAAGCTCCTGAACTGAAGGAAGAATTGTTTAGTAAAATTCAACTGGATTTTATTTTTATGCTCAATCCGGATGGTTCGGAAAGATGGACAAGACTGAATGCAGCAGATATTGACTTAAACAGAGATTTCCATAATGAAGCGAGTACCGAGATTAAATTCCTTAAAAAAGCAGTAGCTTCCAGGAAATATGACTATGCTCTGAATCTTCATGAGCAAAGAACAATTTTTACGACAGACGGAATTCATCCTGCGACCTTATCGTTCCTGGCGCCTTCTGAAGATGTTGAAAGAACAGTGACTGAAAACAGAAAAAAATGTATGGCGGTAATCGCTGATGTTTATCATCATTTAAAAGAAATGATCCCAGATCAGATCGGTAGATATTCGGATGAATTTTATCCTACGTCTACAGGAGATAATTTCATTAAGGCCGGAATGCCTACCATTTTATTTGAAGGAGGGCATTTTGTAGATGACTACACCAGACAGGGAACAAGAAAGTTTTATACCATTGCGTTGTATTATGGGTTGAAAGCGATTAGTGAGCTTAATTCCGGAACTGACGGATGGGAAAACTATCTTAACATTCCGGAGAACAGGGAAACCCATTATGATATTATATACAGAAATGTAAAACTAAATACAGAACACGAATGTATCCTTGATGTAGCAGTACAATACAGGGAAATAAAAGAAGAAGGGAAGGATGAAATATCTTTTGTACCTTTTGTAATGGAAGTAGGAGATGTAAAACAGCGAAAAGGCTGGTTGGAAATAGACTGTACAGGAAAGAAATTTATTTCGGCAACTAAATATCCTAAACTGGATGCGGAAGTAAGCTTTACGATAGAAGACTAAAAAAAGCGGAACAAATTGTTCCGCTTTTTTTATACTGTTGTCATTTTATGATAAGATAAATCTAAGATTCTTGATTTCGTTCAGAATGACAAAATTGTTTTTTTAGTTTACCACCTTAATTCCGTTGGCTACAAATCTGATTTCCTCTTTCGGAGTTGTGATCGCGTCGATCTCAGATTGAGGTCTTTTAGCATCTTCAGCATAATGCTTCTGCTCATCTATAGAAGTTACTTTTCTTTCAGCAGTTCCGTCCATTACTACTGTTTTACCTTTCAGGGCAGTAGGAACGAAGAATGCATAATCTTTCATTTTTACGAAAAACTTAGAATTGTCATCTGTCTGAATCGTTAACCAACATCCTTTTTTATCGCAAACATCAGTTACTTTTCCTTTTATCGCAACGTTTTCTACTTTTTTCTCTTTTTTAAGCTTTTTGCTTAGTTTATCTACAGAGATGGCTTTAGATTCTGTATTTGAAGCTACACCTCCTCCGTAAGTATCACCTACAAGAGCGTTTCCTGCCGGTGGCCCTGCTTTTTTTGATTCCTGTGCAAAAGCTAAAGTAGATGCACTTACTGCTACTGCAAATAATATCGCTTTGAATTTCATTTTTAATATTTTTTTCAAAAGTACTAATAAAAATTGAATCATAACGGGCGAAAAAATTGATAAAAAACAGGTTAATTCTGAAATTTAAAACAAAATTTAAAACGCAATGGCATATTTATTTATATTTGAGGCCTATACTTCACTATGCAGAAAAAACTAAAACTTTGGGATGCCATTATGCTTGTAATGGGATCTATGATTGGAAGCGGAATCTTTATCGTAAGCGCCGATATGATGCGAAACTTAGGCTCAGGATTCTGGCTCATCGTTGTATGGGTAATTACGGGGATCATGACCGTTGCTGCAGCAATCAGCTATGGAGAGCTTTCTGCGCTGTATCCCAAAGCGGGTGGGCAATATACCTATCTTAAAGAAATTTTTGGAAAAAAGATGGGTTTCCTGTACGGATGGGGATTGTTTACGGTAATCCAGACAGGAACGATTGCAGCAGTGGCAATGGCTTTTGGTAAATTTACAGCCTATTTGGTTCCGGCTTTGAATGACGCGGCACCTATTTTCCAGAGCGGGGAGTTTAAAATTACCTGGATCCAGATTCTGGCAATTGCTATTATTATTCTGCTTACATATATCAACACAAGAGGGGTAGAAAGCGGAAAACTACTGCAGAACATCTTTACAGGCTCTAAAATCATTGCTTTAGTGGGGCTGATTGCCGCAGGTTTTATTCTGGTAGATGTTTCGCATATGGCTGAAAACTTCAGTTTGGGAACGGATTCTTTTAATAACCTTAAAAAAGATCTTCTCGGGAACTTCCTGAAAGAAGGTTGGCAACCTATCGATGGAATGACTTTAATGGGCGGAATTGCTGCGGCAATGGTAGGTTCTGTATTCAGTTCTGTGGCTTGGGAAAGTGTGACCTTTGTTTCAGGGGAAATTGAAAACCCTAAGAAAAATGTAGTGAAATCAATGATCTACGGAACAACCGCTGTCATGATTTTATATATCGCTGTTAATTATGTATACCTAAACGCATTAGACAGAGATTCCATTGCATTTGCTGAAAACGACCGGGTAGCGGTTGCAGCTTCTCACTTTATTTTCGGAAGCGCAGGAACGGTAATTATTGCAGTGCTGGTAATGATCTCTACTTTTGGCTGTAATAACGGGCTGATCCTTGCCGGAGCAAGAGTTTTCCAGACGATGGCAAAAGACGGGATGTTCTTTAAGCAGGCTGAAAAAAACAATAAAAATGAAGTTCCTGCCAATGCATTATGGATGCAGGGGATTTGGGCTTCTTTGCTTTGTTTGAGCGGTCAGTACGGAAATCTTCTGGATATGATCTCTTTCGTGATTGTATTGTTTTATATGATTACCGTTTTTGGAGTGATTTATTTAAGATACAAACAGCCCGATCTTGAAAGACAGTATAAAACATGGTTATATCCGGTCACACCGGTTATTTACCTATTGATCGGGACAGGATTCTGCATTTTACTTTTAATTTATAAGCAACAATATACGTGGCCTGGATTCTTAATGGTTATTCTCGGGCTTCCTGTTTATTATTTTATCAATAGAAATAAAAAAATAGAAGAATAATATTTTAAAAAGAAGATAAGGAGAAAGATCTTCGTTTAATTAAGAAAAAATATGTTTTAAAAGCTGCCTGAATACGTTTGGCAGCTTTTTTCTTACTCAAAAACAAACCGATTTAAAATTTTTACCATAATATCCCGCAACTTGCTGGGAATTATCGGAGTGTTTCTGGAGATAAATTACATGGCATATAACAATTTTAAAATCATATAATCCGCTATTTCGTGAAAAATGTTTAATTTGGTATTTCCTTTCAAGTAAATAAGAAGTATGAAATAAAACACAGAAGTTGAATCATGGACACACCAAATTACAGAATGCCTTTTGTACCATCAACATTAATGACGGAAGGGGGAAGTATTGATACCTGCGACATGGGTGAAAGTATTGCCCACAACATTATGTTGCTGATAACCACCAAAAAAGGCGAAAACAGATATGATGAAAATTACGGAAACGATGTTTGGAATCTGGAATTCGATAATGGAGTTACCAGTGCTGTTTGGGAAAACGTTTTCATTAAGAGTCTGAAAAGACAGATACAGGAATACGAACCCAGAATCGTACAGCCACAAATTGAGGCGCACATTCAGTTTGTAGAGCACAACTACGATACAAAAGAGCACACAGAAATTAAGAAAAAAGTAAAAATAGCCATTAATGCAAAAATGGAAATGACGGGAGAGCGTTTTAGCTTTTCTTCAGAGTTGTTTTTGAGCCCGATGTCTATTGATTAAGTTTTTTAATGGTAATCAGAAATTATGAATTTAGATCAGAATATATATTCCAAAGAATCAGTAAAAGCAAGAATGCTGCAGAATGCTACTAAAGTCTGGGGATTAAAAAGTCCGCAGTCTTTAGATCCTTTTGTAAAATTATTAATTGATGCATTCAGTACTGAAGTTTTTAAAGCGAACAACGAAATACAGACGGTAAATGCCAGAATTTTAGAAAAACTGGCAAAGCTTCTTACTCCGTCTATTTATACTCATCCGGTTCCTGCTCATGCAGTGGCCTTTACAAATCCTACAGAATCTACGGAGGTTTTGTTGGAGCATACAGAGTTTTTCTTTAGAAAGCAGATGATTTCTACGGTAAAATCGGAATCAGATAAGCAGATTAATATTCCTTTTACTCCGGTAGGAAATGTAAGGATTAATAAAGCGCAGACTTCTGTAATGTTTGTAGGAAACACTTGTTATGGGATTGATGACAGGCTCAATAAAATTCCCATCGCAAGATTTCAGGGAAGGCCTGAAGATTACAGGAAAGTTACAATAGGAATTAATGTCTCAAAATACAGCAGCGAAAAATTTCCTAAAAATCTAAGTATTTATTGCTCCAATCCTGCTTTTGAGCATATGGATTTTGTATATAAGCTGCTTCCGTACATTACGGTGACGAGTAACAACAATCCGTTGTTTGTACGGGAAGGTTTAACGTATTTGAAAAGTAACGAAACAGACGGCTATGAGCAAATGTTTAAAGAGCAGTCTATCCAGAATAAGATCATAGAAGATGTTAAAAGCATTTATCATCATAAATTTATAGAGGTAAGAGGAATATCCGAGAGTTTATTTACAGAAGCAGGAAAGCTGCCTGAAAATTTAAGCTTCCTTGATTACAAAGAGGAAATCATTAAATATATCGACGGGAAAAGATTCCTATGGCTTACTTTTGAATTTCCGCCACAGTTTTCTGCAGAGATCTTAGACAACTTTTCATTTGTACTCAATGCATTTCCTATCTATAACAGAGGCTGGAAGAAAACAGAATACAGTCTTGATATTATGGGGAATAATATTCCTTTGGTAACAGATGACGGAGAACATTTCTTATACGTGGATGAAGTTCAGGACGGCGATGGCAGAAAATATACAGAAATTCCTTTTACGCCAAGCGATGATCTGAAGAAGGGACTCTACACCGTAAGAAAAGGTGGAATGGAACGTTTTTCAAACAGAAATGCCGTAGACATGATCGCTAGTGTTCTGGAACTGACCCGAGATGAAATTGCCGCTTTTTCTCTATTGAACAGAGATAATGTAAAAGGGATCCTGAGTGAAATGTCAGACAGAATGAAGTCTATGATCCAAAAAGTAAATAATGCTAAAAGAAACATCAAGCAGGAACTGAACTATGTGATCATGGAACCTGTTGATAAAACAGATCATACCTATGCTTCATTTTGGGTAACGCATTCTACTTTGGCAAATCATATGCGTCCCGGAACTGAACTTTCCAATCAGTTAAAATCTCAAATGTTGGTGCTTCTTACCGAAACCATAGGAGGAGCAGAAGAACAAAAAGGAACAGACAGTATTCAGGCGTATAAATATGCTTTAACTACCAGAGATAAGATCATTTCTTTGGAAGATGTGAAAAACTATTGCAGAATGGTACTGAAGGATGAATTGAAAGAAGTAAGGGTAACCAGAGGAACAATGATCAGCAATAAACCTAAAGAAGGTTTTGTCCGTACGGTAGAAGTAGAGATCATTCCTCAAAACTATTCTTTTTACGGAAGAATGTATTGGGAGAATATGGCCAATATGCTTAGAAACCGGATTATTTCAAAAGCAATAGACGGAATAGAGTATCTGGTAAAGGTAAGTAACGAAGATTCCGATTTTGGAGATTATTAAAAATTAAATCTTTACAATACAAAGAACCGGTGAATTTTTCATCGGTTTTTGCTTTATTACTCAGTAATCGAAGACCAACAACTACTTTATCCAATTCGAATAAAAAAAGACAATCGGTTGTTCGTTAACAAATACTTTTTACCATTAAAAATTCCATAAAATTCCGTAATTTTGCACATCGTGATTTTCAGGTAAAGTCACCCCAAATTATGAGTAAATCAACAGAATATATAGAAGTTTACGGCGCACGTGAGCATAATCTTAAAAACATTAATGTAAAAATTCCGCGCAACGAATTGGTAGTAATTACCGGACTTTCGGGAAGCGGAAAATCCTCATTGGCGTTTGATACCATCTTTGCAGAAGGTCAGCGTCGTTATATCGAAACATTTTCTGCCTATGCAAGACAGTTTTTGGGAGGTTTGGAGCGTCCTGATGTTGATAAAATTGAAGGATTATCTCCTGTTATTGCTATAGAACAGAAAACCACAAATAAAAATCCACGTTCAACGGTAGGAACCGTTACGGAATTGTATGATTATTTACGTCTTTTGTATGCAAGAGTTTCAGATGCTTATTCTCAAATAACAGGGCAAAAACTGGTAAGCTATACGGAAGATCAAATCCTTGAAGCTATTAAAGAAAACTATAAAGGCGAAAAGATCATGTTGATGGCGCCTGTTGTTCGATCCAGAAAAGGTCATTATCATGAGCTTTTCGTACAAATGGCGAAGAAAGGGTACGGACAGGCAAGAATTGACGGAGAATTGACGGATATTGAATATGATTTAAAGCTTGACCGTTACAAAACCCACGACATCGATATTGTAATCGACCGTTGGATCATTGGGGAAAGTGCTTCTGAGGCAAGAATGGAAAAATCGTTGCGAACGGCAATGGAAATGGGAGAAGGACTGATTGGAATTCAAAAGCTGGGAAGTACGGAGATTGAATATTTCTCTAAAAACTTAATGGATGCCGAAACCGGTCATTCATTGGCACTTCCGGAACCGAATACATTTTCCTTTAACTCTCCGAAGGGAAGCTGCCCAAGTTGTAAAGGATTAGGAACCATCAAAAAGATCAATACCGATTACTTTGTTGAAAATCCGAAACTATCCATTAACCAGGGAGGTTTATTGCCTTTGGAAGATATTAAATCAAATAAATGGATTCTTTCTCAGATTAAAAATATTCTTGAAATTTTCGGGTTGGGATTAACAACTCCTTTTCAGGATATTCCGGCAGAAGCGTTGGATTATATGTACAATGGCTGTCATAAAGAATTTAACAAAGACTTAAAATATGCAGGAATTACCAAGAAGATCAAAATAAGTTTTGATGGGTTGATTCCTTTTATGGAAGAATTGATTGAGGAAAGAGAATCCTACGAAGCGATTTTGCTCGAAAGACATTTCACGACAGAAGAGACTTGTCCTGAATGTAAAGGAACCCGTCTTCAGCCTTCAAGCTTAAGTTTTAAAATCGACGGAAAAAATATTGCTGAGGTGAATGCATTAAGTTTAGTTGATTTAAAAGACTGGCTTGCTGATGTTAAAGATAAGTTCTCTGAGAAAAATGCAATTATCGCGCATGAAATTTTAAAAGAGATTGAAACCAGACTTCAGTTCTTATTGGATGTTGGTCTGGATTATTTAAGTCTGAGCAGAAGTTCAAAAACCCTTTCCGGTGGAGAATCTCAAAGAATTCGTCTGGCGACTCAGATCGGATCTCAATTAGTGAATGTCCTATATATCTTGGATGAGCCAAGTATCGGATTACACCAGAGAGATAATGAAAGACTTATCAATTCATTAAAGAACCTTCGTGACATCGGGAATTCTGTTTTGGTGGTAGAACACGACAAAGACATGATTCTTGAAGCGGATGAGGTATTGGATATTGGTCCGAGAGCCGGAAAATTCGGAGGAGAGATTCTTTGGCAGGGAAAACCAAAAGATTTATTGAAAGCCGATACGATTACGGCTCAGTACATCAACGGAAAAAGAAAGATCGAAGTTCCAGCAGAAAGACGTGCAGGAAACGGTAAAAATATAGTTTTAAAAGGAGCAACAGGGAACAACCTGAAAAATGTTACCTTAGATATTCCTCTGGGAAAATTAGTTGTTGTTTCAGGGATTTCAGGAAGCGGAAAATCTTCTTTAATTAACGGGACTTTGTATCCGATCTTAAATAAACATTTCTACAGAGCAGTTCAGGAACCTTTGCCGTACAAGAAAATTGAAGGTCTTGAAAACATTGATAAAATTGTAGATGTAGACCAGACTCCGATTGGCAGAACACCACGTTCGAATCCTGCGACATATACAGGGATGTTTACAGATATCAGAAATCTTTTTGCAGAATTGCCCGAATCTAAAATCCGTGGTTATAAACCGGGAAGGTTCTCTTTCAACGTAAAAGGCGGAAGATGCGAAACTTGTCAGGGAGGCGGACTGAAAGTAATTGAAATGAATTTCTTACCGGATGTTTATGTTCATTGTGAGACTTGTAACGGAAAACGTTTTAACAGAGAGACACTGGAGGTTCGTTACAAAGGAAAATCAATTTCCGATGTGCTGGATATGACGATTGATGAAGCGGTAGAATTTTTCCAGCCGATTCCTAAGATCTTTGCGAAAGTAAAAACATTGCAGGATGTTGGTTTAGGATATATTACTTTAGGACAGCAGTCGACAACACTTTCAGGGGGAGAAGCACAACGTATTAAGTTGGCAACGGAACTAGCAAAACGCCAAACCGGAAATACATTATACATTCTTGATGAACCGACAACGGGACTTCATTTTGAAGATGTAAAAATCCTGATGGATGCGATTAATCAATTAGTAGAATTAGGAAACTCCTTCATCATTATTGAACATAATATGGATGTGATTAAACTTGCCGATCATATTATTGATGTTGGTCCGGAAGGAGGAAAGCACGGTGGACAGATCGTTGCGCAGGGAACTCCTGAGGAAATCGTGAAATCGAAGAAGAGTTTGACAGGGAAGTTCTTGAAGCGGGAATTGGAGTAAAAATATCAATTATTTAATTATATAAAAGAATTTGTGAAAGCAGATTCTTTTTTTATTTTTATAGAAACCATATACATGAAAAAACTAATTATTTTAAATTTTATTCTTTTGTCAATATTGAATGCAATTTTAATTGCAAAAGAATTTATTTTTCCTTTTTATTCAGGTTCACGATATGAGGATTTTACGTATTTAGAAATGGAAACTGAAGGTACTTTTGGTTTTGGTATTTTCAGAATTTCATTTTGGTGGATTATTTATTTTTTGTTTTTTTCTGTAATAAGCTCTTATCTCTTTAAGTATTTTAAAATCAGATTGAAAAAGATATGGCTTCTGATTTTACTTATTTTAATTCAAATTTCTCTTTGCTATTGCGTTAATAAATTAATTTTGGTGAATATTTTTGAATTTTTTCAGTTTGAAAACCTATTTATAAGTGTGTTATTTATTTTCTCTTTTTGGTATTTGGTTATTTATAAATTCTCAAAAGCTAATACCTGCTGATACTTATGGATATGAGAATTATTTGGATGATTTAAAGTCATTTTTTTTGGCTTCCAATGTTAAATTTTTAATTATTTTAAATTTTTATAGCGTTGAAAATCAATTATTTAATTTTTAATGTTAATTGAATGTTAACTGAATGTGAAATTAATATGAATTATTTTATATATCTTTGATAAAGAAATAGTAAATAAGTTTATAATAATATTTAAAATCAGGTGGTTATGAAAAATAAAATTCAAATATTTGTAGTTTCTTTTTTAGTTGGCGGATGCATATCTTTAATTAATACTGTGAAAGCTCAGAATATAAACAATAATGTAATTGAAGAAGTTCAACTTAATAGAAATGAAACATTAAATGAAATAAGAAGTGAACTGATTGGTAATTTTGATTTTGCAAATTATGAATATAAACAAGGAGTTGTGAATTCGGAAGTGAAATTTGAGATTGCTGAAAACGGGAAAATTATTAACGTACATTCTACGGGAGATTGTAAAAATGTAAGTAAAGAAATAGAAAATGTGCTGACTAACATGAAGGTGAAACCGAACAAAATAAATAAAGATACATTGGCATATACGTATGTAATGCCTGTTACGGTAGAAATCGACAGCGAATAAGGTTCATAAGATCTTTTATATATTAAAATTGCCATGCAGAAATTCTGTGTGGCTTTTTTTGAGGTGTAAATTGTGAAAAGATTAAACAGAAATGTATAAGAGCTGAAGGCGATTTGTGTTTTAATTTTAATCCACAAAATTAAAACGATATGAAAAATGTAAAGAAACTTACAAAAACAGAACTGAAGTCTGTGTACGGAGGGCAGCCAAAACAATATTGTGTTTACTGTGAAAAATTAAATAAAACAGTTTGCAGTACAGTTCCGATCGGGCAATGTCCGTAATCGTCTAAACCGTTTTTTATAAGGCGGTTTTTTATTTCTATCGATACAAGATGAAATATACAGTATCTGTTATTTGAAATTTTATTTTTTCACTATTCAAAACAAAAAATTAATACATTTGATAGTATAAAAAACTATTGTGAATCCCATTTTAGATGTTGTTGTCCGTTCCCTTTGTGTTTACCTCTTCATGGTGGTCGCTATCCGTTTGTTTGGTAAAAATCAGCTTTCTCAGCTTAATGCAGGAGATGTAGTTTTACTTCTGCTGATTTCTAATGCGGTTCAGAATGCAATGGTGGGACCCGATACATCTTTACAGGGAGGATTGATTGCTGCTTTGGTACTGTTTGCCGCCAATTTTATCTTAAAAAGATTAATGTTTGGTCATCCGTCGTTTAAAACTTTCATGGAAGAAGATCCTGTAATTTTAATTAAAGATGGAGTTGTCATTCAGAAAGCTTTAGATGAGGTTAAGATCACCAAGGATGAACTGGAAGAAGCGATTAGAGAGCATGGAGTAGACGGAATAAAAAATGTAAAGCTATCTATACTTGAAGTAGATGGAAATATCAGTGTAATTTCCGAAGATGAAAAAGATAAGCAAACCCATTATTCCAGAATTAAAAGAAAAAATAAACGTAAATATCATTAAAATAAAATGAACTACGAATTGAGAGAAATGCTTCCCAGTGATGAAGCAAGAGTATTAGAAATATTTCAGCAGGGAGTAAACGGAGGAATGGCCACTTTTGAAACCACAGTGCCTACCGCAGAAGCATGGAATATGGATTATTTCAATGATTGCCGTTGGGTTTTGGAAAATGAAACCAATGAAGTCGTAGGTTGGTGTGCTCTAAAACCTGTCAGCAAAAGAGAGGTATATAAAGGAGTTGCAGAAGTGAGTATTTATTTTGAAGATAATTACCAAGGGAAAGGTTTGGGTTCGGTTTTACTAAAGAAAATGATTTTGGATAGCGAAAACCACGGATTCTGGACTTTACAGGCAAATATCTTCTCTGAAAATGAAGCCTCTCTAAGATTTCATCAGAAAAATGGTTTCCGAATAGTAGGGATGAGAAAAAAATTAGGCAAATTAAAAGGAGAGTGGAAAGATGTTATCATGCTGGAAAAGAGGAGTGAAGTGATTTTTTAAATAGTAAAAATATAATAAAGTTTCTTAAAATATTTATACAATTCAACAATAATGCATTATTGGCATTAGTATTGTAAGTTTTCTCATTGTAATTTGAAAACAACTTGTTATGAATTTTTTAACTAAAGCGTTAGGATTTTTCTTAATTGTATTTTCCTTCGCGTATTATCAGGCGTCACCAATGCAGAGAGGGCACGGTCATGGACATGGGTATGGTCACGGTCCGAAACATTCGAAACATTACTATCAGGGTCCGCGCAGACCGTACTATAGACCGGTAGTTTATCACAGACCACCGAGACATCATTATAAAAGATATTATTACGAACCGGTAAGACCAAGATATTATTCTCACAGACCGCACCGTGTTCATAATAGACCGGTAATTATAGTGAAATTATAAAAATAAAAAATGACTGTCAAAAACAGTCATTTTTTTGTTTTTATACTCTATACGAACTATGCTTTACTTTTTAAAATAAACTTTAAGCTTTTTAATTTTATTTTAATAATTAATTTGTACTTGGGCATTCCTATTGATCTTTTTATGATGAAGTTGAAAGAACAACAAAATGAAAAATTTAATTAAAATCATGAGCGTATTGGTATTGTTTTTCACCCTTACCTCATGTATGGTTCCAGAGAACTATGTAAGCCGGGCTCCGGTAAGATATAGAATGTACGGACCTAGATATGTTGATAGAGTATATGTTTACGGTCACGGAGGATATCATGGCGGATACCATAATGGATATCACAGAGGTTTTGGACATCATAGATGGTAGTTAAAATAAAAAGCACTGAAAAAGTTTTCAGTGCTTTTACTTTATTTAGATTAAAACCTAGATTTTTTTGGATTAAGAAAAGTGTTAAAAATCATGACTTCCTGCCCGAATTTCGCTTCTATTCTTTCTGCGATATTTTCCAATTCACTTTTTACGAAATCATCTCTCAGTTCATCATTGTCGAAAAGCAAAAGAAGATTAAAGTTTTTTCCTTCATCAATATAATCACTGTGTACTTCAGAAAGGATATATTTATCGACATCTATCAAATTTTCCGTCATTAAAACCAATGTTTCATCAATATAATTTTCCCATTCTTCAAGATGAGTTTTAGGACAATGGAAAGTTACACTCAGTATGCTCATATTTTATGAATTTTTAAGATTCTGTGGATAAATTTTACTGCAAAAATCGGCAAATTTTTCGTAAATTAGCCCGTTAATAAAAATTCGAAATGAATAATTTTCAGACACACAGCTAAGGGTCTGACTATCATTATAATAAAATTTGTTTATGCAAAAAGAAGGAGAAAGACTGATTCCTATCAACATTGTTGATGAAATGAAGTCGTCTTATATCGATTATTCGATGTCGGTTATCGTTTCAAGAGCGTTACCTGATGTAAGAGACGGCTTGAAGCCCGTTCATAGAAGAGTACTTTATGGTATGTATGGATTAGGGGTTTTTTCTAATAGAAAATATTTAAAATCTGCGAGAATTGTTGGAGACGTTTTAGGTAAATATCACCCGCACGGAGACTCCTCTGTTTATGATGCAATGGTAAGAATGGCTCAGGACTGGAGCTTACGTTATCCTCAGGTTGATGGGCAGGGTAACTTCGGTTCCATGGACGGTGACCCGCCTGCAGCAATGCGTTATACTGAAGCAAGATTGAAAAAAATCTCTGATGAGATTCTTTCAGACTTAGATAAAGAAACGGTAGATTTCCAGAATAACTTCGATGATAGTTTAACAGAGCCAACCGTAATGCCTTCAAAAATCCCTAACCTTTTGGTAAACGGAACTTCTGGTATTGCAGTAGGGATGGCAACAAATATGGCGCCTCATAATTTGACGGAAGCTGTAAATGCAATTAGTGCTTACATTGATAACAGAGAAATTACGATTGACGAATTAATGCAGCATATCATTGCTCCGGATTTCCCTACAGGAGGGATTATCTATGGATATGATGGAGTAAGAGATGCTTTCCACACAGGCCGTGGTAGGGTGGTTCTTAGAGCTAAAGTTGCTTTCGAGGAAATCGGAAACAGAAATGCAATTATCGTAAACGAGGTTCCTTATCAGGTGAATAAGGCGGAGATGATTGCAAGAACCGCTGAGCTTGTTAAAGATGAAAAAATCACAGGGATTTACGAAATCAGAGATGAGTCAGACAGAAGAGGTCTTCGTATCGTTTATGAATTGAAAAACGATGCGATTCCAAACGTTGTTTTAAACTTATTATATAAATATACTGCGCTTCAGACATCATTTAGTGTTAATAATATTGCTTTGGTTCACGGAAGACCGGAACAATTAAACCTAAAAGATATCATTCACCATTTTGTAGAGCACAGACATGAAATAATTGTAAGAAGAACTCAATATGAGCTTAAAAAAGCGAAAGAGAGAGCGCATATCTTAGAAGGATTCATGAAAGTGATCGGAACTCAGGATTCCTTAGACAGAGCAATCTCAATTATCCGCCACTCTGCAAATCCACAGGCTGCAAAAGAAGGATTGATAGAAGCATTCGAACTTTCTGAAATTCAGGCTCAGGCGATTCTAGACCTACGTCTTGCTCGTTTGACAGGAATGGAGCTTGATAAAATCCGTGATGAGTACGATGCAATCATGAAAGAAATTGAGGATTTAGAAGATATTTTGGCGAATGAACCGAGAAGATTCCAGATCATTAAAGATGAATTAGCTGAAGTTAAAGAAAAATACGGTGACGAAAGAAGAACTGAAATTGACTATTCAGGAGGGGAAATGTCTATCGAAGATATTATTCCGAACGAATCTGTAGTTCTTACAATTTCTCATGCGGGTTATATTAAGAGAACTTTGCTTTCAGAATATAAAATTCAAAGTAGAGGTGGGGTAGGAAACAAAGCGGCAACAACAAGAGATTCTGACTTTTTGGAATACATTGTTTCTGCAACCAACCACCAGTATATGTTATTCTTCACAGAAAAAGGAAGATGTTATTGGTTAAGAGTATTTGAAATTCCTGAAGGTTCTAAAACAGCAAAAGGAAGGGCGGTACAAAACTTAATAAACATTGAACCGGACGATAAGATTAAAGCATATATCAGAACTAATAACTTAAAAGATTCTGAATATGTAAATCAAATGAGTGTGGTGATGGTAACCAAAAATGGTACGATCAAGAAAACTTCTCTTGAGGCTTATTCCAGACCGAGAGTAAATGGAGTAAATGCAATTGAAATTAGAGATAATGACCAGTTGTTAGGAGCTTACTTAACAAATGGAACTTCTCAGATCATGATTGCTACTAAAAATGGTAAATGTATCCGTTTCCCTGAAGAAAAAGTAAGAGAAGTAGGAAGAGGTTCTATCGGAGTTCGTGGTATTGCCATGGAAGATGATGATGAAGCAATTGGTATGATTGTTGTGAACGATGTGGAGAATGAAACGGTTCTTGTAGTATCTGAAAAAGGATATGGTAAGAGAACTGCTGTAGAGGATTATAGAATTACCAACAGAGGAGGAAAAGGAGTTATTACCCTGAACATTACCGAAAAAACAGGAAACCTGATCGCTATTCAAAATGTAACAGATGAAGACGGATTGATGATTATCAATAAATCTGGTGTTGCTATTCGTATGAATATGGATGAGATGAGAGTAATGGGTAGAAATACACAAGGGGTAAGAATGATTAACCTTAAGAAAAATGACGAAATTGCGGCTATCGCAAAAGTAGAAATGGATAAAGATGTAGTAGAAGAAGATTCTGAAGAAAATGAGGAAGGAACAGAAACTGTAGCTGATAACCAAGAAAACGATACAGAAACGCCTCAGGTAGAAAATGAAAACTCTACGGAGGAAACTGAGAATTCTGATTCAGAAGAATAAAATTGTACAATTAATATAAAATAGTTATTATGAAGAAACTAATTCTAGGTATGGCTATCGTTGCATCTGCTTTTGTTTTTGGGCAAAAAGAAGATGTGAATGCAAAGCTACAGGCTGCTAACAAAACGGCAATGGATGCCTATAATGCTAAAAACTATACTGTTGCAGCGCCAAAGTTTATAGAAGTGTATGAGCTGTTAAAAAGTAGCGGACAAGATGATAAAACGTATATGTATTATGCTGGTTTGAGCTATGCTTTAGGAAATAGTATAGATCCTGCGATAAAAATTTATACTGACTTAATTAATTCAGGATATACAGGTATTCAAACCACTTATTCAGCAAAAGATAAGAAAACAGGACAGATTGTTCCTTTAGATAAAAATACTTGGGAATTAATGAAAAAAAATCCTGATTATTCTGATTTTAAAACGGAGCAAACTAAAAGTGTAGAGCCGGATTTATATGAAACTTTGTCAACGTTATTATTAAATGCTAAGAAAAATGACGAAGCGTTGGCGATCATCGAAAAAGGATTGGCGAAATATCCGAATAATGCTAAATTGAAAGAATATCAGGGTAGTGCATTATATGCATCTGGAAATACAGATAAATTTATGCAAAACTTGAAAGAACAGTTGGCTAAAAATCCTAATGATGCTACCAACTGGTATAATTTAGGTGTTTTGCAGTCTAAAAATCCTGCTTTAAAAAATGAAGCTTTAGAATCATTTAAAAAATCTGTTGGGCTTGCAGGAAGTGATATTAAATTGCTTAATAATGCCTATCAAAATTTAGTATATACAGCTATTGGGGATGATGATGCGGCAGTAAAAGAAATTAATGCACTCAGAAAAAGTAAGCCAGATGATGCAACTAAATTAATAGAAGTTAGAAAAGCTAGATTTAATGAGGCTTTACCCTATGCTGAAAGCTGGTATAAGGTTCAACCTGAAAATTTAGATGCCATTTCTACATTGAAAGATATTTATGGGATTATTAAAAATCAGGCAAAGTATACGGAAATGAAAGCTAAAGAAGCTGAAATTCAAGCAAAACAGCCTAAATAATTTCATACAGCAAAATTAAATATAAAACCGAAACAGATTGTTTCGGTTTTTTTATGAATATGAATGTTGAAAGATCATTTCATAATAATTTTTTAGGAAAAGCCAAATCAATTTTTTTCCAACTATTCTCATCAAAAATCAATGTTAAAATTCTCTGCAATTCCGTATCTTTGAGAAAAATTTTTACAAAAATGATCGAGTGGAAAACCGTCAAAGAATACGATGATATTACGTACAAAAAATGTAATGGTGTAGCGAGAATTGCTTTCAACAGACCGGAAATTCGCAACGCTTTCAGACCTAAAACTACTTCAGAATTATACGATGCTTTTTATGATGCTTCAGAAGATCCATCAATAGGTGTGGTATTGCTTTCAGGAGAAGGGCCAAGTCCAAAAGACGGAGGTTGGGCGTTCTGCAGTGGTGGTGATCAAAAAGCAAGAGGACATCAGGGATATGTAGGAGAAGATGGAAGACACCGTTTAAATATTTTAGAAGTTCAGCGTTTGATTCGTTTCATGCCAAAAGCTGTTATTGCAGTGGTTCCAGGATGGGCAGTTGGTGGAGGACATTCTCTTCATGTAGTTTGTGATTTAACGTTGGCGAGTAAAGAACATGCAATCTTCAAACAGACCGATGCAGATGTTACAAGTTTTGACGGAGGATATGGTTCAGCTTACTTAGCAAAAATGGTTGGACAGAAAAAAGCTCGTGAAATTTTCTTTCTAGGGAGAAACTATTCTGCTCAGGAAGCTTTCGAAATGGGAATGGTAAATGCAGTAATTCCTCACGATGAATTAGAAGATACCGCTTATGAATGGGCTCAGGAAATTTTAGCAAAATCTCCGACTTCTATCAGAATGCTGAAATTTGCAATGAACCTTACCGATGACGGAATGGTGGGTCAGCAGGTTTTTGCAGGTGAAGCGACTCGTTTGGCTTATATGACCGAAGAAGCAAAAGAAGGAAGAAACGCATTCTTAGAAAAAAGAAAGCCGGATTTCGGAAAAGATAAATGGATATCATAAAAAAATATAATTGATAATTTATAAATGATGCTTAATGGTATCATTTACCAATTATCGCT
Source organism: Chryseobacterium tagetis (assembly GCF_016735585.2). Lineage (GTDB taxonomy): Bacteria > Bacteroidota > Bacteroidia > Flavobacteriales > Weeksellaceae > Chryseobacterium > Chryseobacterium tagetis. Next base: position 1,052,406 of record NZ_JAERSE020000001.1, on the reverse strand, counting down.
TATGAATTATAATATATGACAGATTGGATAAAAGCCGCAAGGCTTAGAACATTACCGCTTTCAATGAGCGGAATTATAATGGGAGCTTTCATTGCAAAATGGAGGCTTTATGGTGAAGGAGGAATTTGGGACTGGAAGATCTTTGCATTGGCATTGGTTGTAACTTTGCTGTATCAGGTTCTTTCAAATTACGCTAATGATTATGGAGACGGTATAAAAGGAACAGATGCAAAAAGAGCCTCAGAAGCAGAAGCAAGAGCAGTGGCTTCAGGAAAAATTACCGCAAAACAAATGAAAAATGCAGTAATTCTTTTCTCTGTCTTATCTTTTGTAGCAACAGTTGCGCTTTTATATGTCGCATTTATTCCAAATTACATGAAAGAATTCTATATTTTCATTGGGTTGGGAGTGGCAAGTATTTTAGCAGCGATTGGTTATACAGTAGGTAAAAAGCCTTACGGATATATGGGATTGGGAGATATCTTCGTATTCATCTTTTTTGGATTGGTTTCTGTTTGCGGAAGTTATTTCCTGTTTACAAAAACGTTCAGCTGGGATATGCTATTACCGGGAACAGCAATCGGAATGATGAGTATGGCTGTTTTAAACCTGAATAACATGAGAGATATCGAAAGCGATAAACAATCAGGTAAAAATAGTTTTGCGTTGAGAATCGGATTCAAAAATGCAATGATTTACGAAATGATCTTATTGCAGTTACCATTAATCTTGATTTTAATGTTTTTGGCAGTAAACGGATTCTTCCAGACACAAAATTATTACGTTTTCATTGTAATGATTTTAATGCTTCCATTAATGAAACTGAGAAGACAGATCTTGGCCGTAAAAAATCCGAGAGAGCTTGATCCTTTCTTAAAACAAGTGGGAATCATGACTTTCGTAATGGCTCTTCTTACCGCGTTTGGACTTAACTTTTTTCATTAAAATATAAAATTATGAATTCAAATGTCTACGTTGAAGCTCAAATGCTGATCAGAAAGCCGATTGAGGATGTTTTTGAAGCGTTCATCAATCCTGAAGTGACCACTCATTTTTGGTTTACAAAATCAACAGGGAAATTAGAAGAAGGGAAGACGGTGATATGGGAATGGGAAATGTATGGAGTGAAAACAGATGTTACCGTCAATCAGATTGTTCAAAATCAATTGATAAAAACAGTTTGGGGAGAACCTTCAACCCATGTAGACTACGAATTCAGAGAAATGGAAAAAGGAACTCTGGTTGTTATTAAAAGTTACGGATTTTCTCAGAAAGGAGAAGAGCTGTTAAAAACGATTAATGACAATACAGGAGGTTTCACAACGGTTCTTGATGGCTGTAAAGCTTATCTTGAACATGGAATTAACCTGAGATTAATTGAAGATAAATTTCCACAAAAATAAATGGATAATAAGATAATAAAAAATGGTAACATAATATTATCAATTTTTATATTGATTTTCAGTCCGTTTTTTATTTATTTAACTTTAATAACATTTAAAGAAGATGGAGGTCCGATGGGATTTGGATATTTAATAATTCCTCTTTTTATTATGTATACCTTATTCGTAATTCCGGCAATAATTTCTTTATTTAAGAATAACAAAACAGATACATTTTATTTTGTAATAAATAGTATTGGTTCTGTTTATACAGTTTTACTTTTAGCTTTATTAATATAAAAATTATGAAAATACAATACTTAGGACAAAACTGTTTTTTGTTCACTTACAAAGACAAAACAATCTTGAGCGACCCTTTTTACAACTATAAAAAAGCAGAATCGGGTTTTGATATCTCAGCTCATAAAATCGATTATATTTTGCTGACTCATGCGCACGGAGACCATATCGCTGATGTAGCAGAAGTATTACAGTTTCATCCGGAAGCAACAATTATTGCTGTTCCTGAAATCTGTGCATATTTCAAAACAGCAAAAAATAAAGATGATGTAAACTTAGGAGGATCGGCAAAAATCGATGATCTTAAAATTTCTATGGTTCCGGCTCACCATACAAGTTCTTTTCCTGATGGAAGCTACGGAGGCGTTCCTGTAGGATATATTTTCAGACTTCCTGAAGGTAAAAACATTTATTTGGCTGGTGATACAGGAGTAATGGCAGATATGGAACTATTTCCAAGATTATATGGGAATTTAGACCTTTCTATCCTTCCTATTGGGAGTCATTATACAATGTGCCCAAGAAAAGCAGCTTTTGCAGCAGCAGAATTATTAAAAACTCCGAAAGTAATCGGGTGTCACTTTGATACATTCCCTGCCATTGAAATTAATCACGAAAGTGCATTGAAGCATTTTGCTGATAAAAATGTAGAACTTGTTTTACCAAAATTAGGAGAGGAGTTCGAATTTTAAATAAATATTGAAAGGTAATTTGAAAATTAGAATAGCAATGTTAGAAAGTTTAGACATAAAAAAAGATAATCTTCAAATTACCTCTCTTCAACTTAAACCAAAAAAAAATGGCAAGCTACCTAAATCACACCGCTACGACCGATTACCTTTGCTGCGTTCCCACCCTGGAGGATTCTCAGGAGCTGGTTGTTTAGGACTTGCCGTTGCAAAGTTAGGAATATTTTATAAACTTCAAAACATTATTAAAGAAAAAATAGTTGAAGAACACGAGTAATAGAGCTAAATAATTGAAATTTAGAACAATAATTTTTCAACTTTTTTCAAAAAATTTAAATATGACGAAAAGTCCATCAACATTAGGAATTATACTTTTTATCGCTACAATGGTTGTTTTTTTTGTAGTGTATTATTTTTTCTCAGGAATCAATTATTTTGATATTTCACTGAAAGCCAATGCTTTCGTTTTACCTATTTTATATGCAATCACAGCTTTTTGGTCTGTGAAATCCTATTGGAACACCCATAGAGAGGTAAGTTTTAAGGATGCATTCAAAAGAGCATTTGTTCCGATGTTCATTGGAGGAATTCTTTCGGTCTTCAGTATTTATGCATTTTTAAACTTTGTAGATACAGATGCAAAAAAGCTTCTGAATTATCAATATGTAACAAGACAAAAAGCGGAACTTGATGCGGAATACACTTCTGCAAAAAAGATTTTAAAACATCAAAAAGATATTGATGAGCTGGAGGTGAAATATAAAGAAGGTCTTCAGAGATTCAATCCGGAGACTGTAAAAGGGAAAGATATGCTTACGATAAGTCATTTTTCAGGATATTTTGCAGCAATTCTGATATTTTACGTAGTTTTGTCAGTGTTTTTCGGGGCATTTTTCAGAACAAAAACTGTTCATCCCGAAATCGAAAATCAATAATTATTTTATTTAAAAATTAAATGAATTTATCTATAGTTATTCCGTTACTGAACGAAGAAGCTTCTTTGGAAGAACTTTTTTCTAGGATCAATAATGTTTGCCAGTCAAACAATTTATCCTATGAAATTTGGTTTGTAGATGACGGAAGTACAGATTTATCCTGGAGCATCATTGAAAATATGAAGGTTCAGCATCCTCAGATTCACGCCATAAAATTCTCCAAAAATTACGGAAAATCACAGGCATTACATGCCGCTTTTGAAAGAACAAATGGAGATGTAATTATTACAATGGATGCTGATTTACAGGATTTTCCGGAAGAAATTCCGGAATTGTATGCAATGGTTGTTAATGAAAATTATGACATTGTTTCTGGTTGGAAAAAGAAACGTTTTGATAATGTAATGACGAAAAATGTTCCGTCAAAATTATTCAACGCAGCAGCAAGAAAAGTTTCGGGAGTGTATCTTCATGATTTCAATTGCGGATTAAAAGCATACAAAAAACAGGTGGTAAAAACCATTGATGTATACGGAGATATGCACCGTTACATTCCAGTTTTGGCTGCCAATGCGGGTTTCAGAAGAATTACAGAAAAAGAAGTTCAGCATCAGGCGAGACCTTACGGAACTTCAAAATTCGGAACAGAAAGATTTATCAGAGGTTTTCTGGATTTGGTAACACTTTGGTTTGTAAGTCGTTTCGGAGGAAGACCAATGCATTTCTTTGGAGCAGTAGGAACTTTGATGTTTATTGTAGGTTTTCTTTCGGCACTGTGGTTAGGAATTTCAAAATTGATTGACGTTGCCAGAGGAATTTACGGTCATTTAATTACTAATAATCCTTGGTTTTTCATCGCCTTAACAATGATGATTATGGGAACATTGCTTTTCGTAGCAGGATTTTTAGGGGAAATGATTATCAGAACAAACAGAGAGCATAAGAATTATAATATTGATGAAGTAATTTAATTAATTGATGTTTAAAATGAAATTTTTTAAATTATCATTAATTGTTATTGTCTTTTTATTTTTATCTTCATGTAAGTCAAAAAATGTTGTGGGAGCATGGGAGTTTATTGAAGTTTATGAAGGTGTAATCAATAATACCGATACCTTAAAAGCTAAAGAGAATAATTCTAAGAAAGGAACCGGAACTTTAATTTTTAATGATAACCAGACTTTTACATCCATGGATTTGAAAGGTGATTATCGAAAAAAAAAAACGTATTAAAATTAAAATACAATACTGATAAAGACACTGTTGTAATGAATATTTCTTATTTAGATAAAAATTATTTATTATTATCATCATTATCAAAAAAGCCTACAACATGGTTTTATAGGAAAATAAAAAATTAAAAGTGATGTTTTAATTTGAAGAATGAATAAAAAAAGTTGTTTGAACTGTAGTCATTCAATCTCCGGTGAGTTTTGTGCTCATTGCGGACAGAAATCTGACACAGCAAGAATAACGGTACATTCACTCATCAAAAATGATATTCTCGGATCCATTTGGCATGTTGAAGCTAAATTCTTCCATACTTTAAAAAATATTTTGTTCAGACCCGGGACAACGGCGATGAATTATATTTCAGGAAAAAGAATCAGATACAACAATTTTATTTCGTTGTTACTGATTCTTTTTGGTTTTAATGTCTTAAGCTATCACTATTATGCAAAATTGGCTCCTGCAGAAACACTTACAGACGATGTTCTGTATGTAAAAGATTTTTTCTCAAAATATTCTAAAGTAATATTGTTTGTATTGATTCCAATGTTAGGAGCAAACGGTTATTTTCTGTTCAGAAGAATAAAATTGAATATTGCAGAACATTTTATCATAGGAACTGTGAGTCTTTTAGGAATTTTAATCTTATTTTTGCTGAGTGATATGGTAAGTTTGATCGGTTTATGGAAACCTGTTGAAAAAATCTTTACTATCATTGATAAAATCGTATTCGGTCTTTCTATTCTTTTTCCGGCAATTACTTATTGGACTGCTTTTAAAAATTCATACTCAAAACCAGGATTACTCTGGAGAGTATCAGTTCTTTATGTTTTGATGATGGTAGAAAGTTCTGTGATAAGTCTGATTTTATATGAAATATTTTAATTGAATATGAAAAAAATATTGTACACATTCGCTTTGGTTGCTGTCGTTTCTTGTGGGAAAGTTTCTCCAAAAGGAAATATTGAAAGAAAAAATGTGGATGTTCCGGAATTCGTAAATCTGGACCTGGATGGGAAGTTCAGGGTTTTTTATGCAAGAGGATCTAAAAACTTTGTAGAAATAGAAACCTATCCAAATATTGCCAATAATCTTGATGTTGATGTAGAAGATAAAACACTTTCCATTAAAGAAAAAAGAGGAACAAAAGGAGTAGATTTTTATAATGTGACCATTTATTCAAAATATAATCTGGAAAAAGTGGCCATATCGGATTCCGTAGAAATGAATATTTCTAGCGAAATTAAGACTGATAATTTCAGATTAAATTTAAAAAATTATGCTACATTTATGGGTTCTGTAAATACAAGAAGAGCAGAAGTTGAGATGCTGAACAGAAGTAGAGCTAATTTCTTGGGACAAACGAAAAATGCAGTGATAAAGATCTCTGATACAGCAAGTTTGATTGCTCCTTATTGGAAGATAGAAAATCTGAAAATTGATTCTAAAAACGGAAATTATGCAGAAGTTAATGTAAAAGATTCATTAAAAGGCCACGTTCAGAATACGGCAAAGCTTCTGTATTATAATGACCCGATTCGTGCTTTTAAAATAGATAAAGATACACGAGTGGAAAATAAAAAATTAGACTAGAATCTTTCTGTCAATAAGTGAAATGAAGAATCTCTTTTAAAATATAAAAACAGATTTTACGTTTCTTGAAATGGCAAAGCAAAAAATAAATTAAAACTGGAACTTTACAAATAATAAAATACAAATATGACAACATTAGAAAAGGCTAAACTTTGGTTAGCTGATACCTTCGATAAGGAGACAAGAGATGCTGTTCAATCATTAATAGACAGCAATTCTCCAGATCTGGAAGATTCTTTTTACAGAGAATTGGAGTTTGGAACAGGAGGAATGAGAGGGGTTATGGGTGTCGGAACCAATCGTTTAAATAAATACACGTTAGGTCAAGCAACACAGGGACTTGCGAATTATATGTTAAAGCAGTTTGAAGGAGAAGAAATCAAAGTTGCGATTGCTTATGATGTTAGAAATAACTCAAAAGAATTCGGAAAATTGGTAGCAGATGTTTTGACGGCAAACGGAATTAAAGTATTGCTGTTCAAAAATCACAGACCGACTCCGGAATTGTCTTTTACAGTACGAGATAAAAAATGTAATGGAGGAATTGTGTTGACAGCTTCTCACAATCCACCGGAATATAACGGTTACAAAGTATATTGGAATGACGGAGCGCAAATCGTTCCGCCAAATGATGAAGCGATTATCAATGAAGTATATTCTGTAAAATTTGAAGAAATTAAATTTAACGGAAATGATGATTTGATCGAATGGGTAGGTGAAGAGCAGGACGACGTTTATATCGATGCATGTATCGAAAATTCTACCTATCAGGATGTTGGTAAAGGAAATTTAAATATTGTTTTCACATCCATCCACGGAACAACTTATACAACGGTGCCAAAAGCATTAGAAAAAGCAGGTTTCAAAAAAGTAGATTTAGTTAGAGAACAAATGATTCCTAGTGGAAATTTCCCGACAGTAGCTTCTCCAAACCCTGAAGAACCGGCTGCATTGGAAATGGCAATGGATCTTGCTAAAATTACAAACGCAGATATCGTGATCGGAACAGATCCGGATGGTGACAGATTGGGTATTGCAGTTAGAAATCTGGATGGAGAAATTGAATTGTTAAATGGAAACCAAACCAATACAATCCTTACCTATTACATTTTGAATGAATGGCAAAAGCAAGGAAAGATTACAGGAAAAGAATTCATTGGTTCTACGATCGTAACTTCAGATATTTTCTTTGATATTGCCCAAAAATTCGGAGTTGACTGCAAAGTTGGATTAACCGGATTCAAATGGATTGGGAAAATGATTCGTGATTTCGAAGGAAAAGAAAAATTCATTTGTGGAGGAGAAGAAAGTTTCGGATTCATGACCGGAGATTTCGTTCGTGATAAAGATTCTTGCGGAAGTATCCTTTTAGCCTGCGAAATTGCAGCTTGGTGTAAAGCTAACGGAAGAACAATGTACCAATACATGATCGAAATCTATCAGGAATTGGGAATGTACTACGAAGGGTTGATCAACCTTGTAAGAAAGGGAAGAGACGGAGCAGAAGAAATTCAGAATATGATGAAGAATTTCCGTGAAAACCCACCGAAAGAATTGGCAGGTTCATTGGTTGAACAAGTGAAAGACTTTAAAGAACAAACCAATTTCATTGTTTCTGCAAATGAGAAAAAAGTAATGGATGATATTCCAAAATCGAATGTATTGATCTATTACACTCAGGACGGAACGAAAGTTTGTGTAAGACCTTCAGGAACAGAACCAAAGATTAAATTTTATGTATCTGTAAAAGATTCTATTACCTCTGAAGCAGATTTCAGAGAAAAATTAAAATCTTTGGAAGAGAAAATTAACCAGGTAAAAAATGATTTACAACTAACGTAAATAAAGAGTTATAAGTTTTAAATTATGAATTATGAGCTTGTTACTCTTTTTTAAAGTGATTAAAACTTATAATTCATAATTGATAACTCATAATTTTAATAAATATAATTCTAAATTTAAAATAAAGTGAAAGTTTCAAAATTAGCGGCGAACCTGATTGGTTCTGAAATTGTAAAAATTGGTAATGAAGTAAATGATTTAAAGGCAAAAGGAGCGGAGATTGCGAATCTTACGATTGGTGATTTAAATTCTAATATTTATCCGATCCCTGCAAAATTGAAGGAGGAAATTCAGAAAGCTTATCAGAATAATCTGACAAATTATCCGCCTGCAAACGGACTTTTATCTTTAAGAAAAGAAGTTTCTAAAGACTTAAAAACCAGATGGAATCTTGATTATTCACCAAACGATATTTTGATTACGGCAGGTTCAAGACCATTGATCTATGCGGTTTACAAAACAATCGTTGATGAAGGAGATAAAGTAGTGTATCCTACACCATCTTGGAACAATAATCACTATGCTTACCTTACTTCAGCAGATGCTGTAGAAGTGAAGACAACCCCTGAAAATAATTTTCTTCCGACTGCGGATGATTTAAGACCTCATTTATCAGGAGCGGTTTTAGTGGCGCTTTGTTCTCCATTGAACCCAACAGGAACAATGTTCACAAAAGAGCAGCTTTCAGAGATTTGTGAGCTAATTTTAGAAGAAAATAAGAAAAGAGGAGAAGACGAAAAGCCGTTATACTTAATGTATGACCAAATCTATTCTAACCTTACTTTTGGTGCAGAACACGTAGATCCTGTTTCTCTTTTCCCTGAAATGAGAGACTATACAATTTATATTGACGGGATCTCAAAATGCCTTGCTGCGACTGGAGTTCGTGTAGGATGGGGATTCGGTCCGGCTCATATTTTGGATAAAATGAAAGCTCTTCTAACGCACGTTGGAGCTTGGGCACCAAAACCGGAACAGGAAGCTACTGCAAAATATTACGAAAATCCGGAAGAAGTAAATGCTTTCGTTGAAGATTTCAAAGGAAAACTGGAAGCTAGCTTAAAAGTTCTTCACGGTGGAATCCAGGATTTAAAAGGAAAAGGTCTTGCTGTTGACAGTATTGAACCGATGGGAGCACTTTATCTTACAATCAAATTAGATTATATCGGAAAAACTAAACCAGATAGAGCAGTTATCGAGAATTCTTCTGATTTGGTATTCTATTTAATCAATGAGGCAGGAGTGGCTTTGGTTCCTTTCTCTGCTTTCGGAGAAGAGAAATCTGAGCCTTGGTTCAGAGCTTCTGTAGGAGGTTTGGCAACGGATGAGATTTCTGCAATGATGCCGAAATTAGAGAATGCTTTGAATGCTTTGAAATAACTTAAACTATGAAATACTTTAAAGAAAGTATATTTATACTTCTCATAAGTATTATTGTAATTTCATGCAAAAAAGATGATTACGTGCTTTATCCTATCGATAAAGCATGTGATTCTATTACTATAAAGCATACGTATTTTAATAGATATAAATTTTCAAGCAAATACGGAACAGCCGATGCTAAAGTTATTAAAGACAAAGACAGTGTCAAAATTTTAGAACTGGATTTAGGACCAGATAAAAAATTGAATAAACTTATCATAAATAAAAATACATTTGCTGTATATCCCGGTTTGATAGATGGAAATGAATTTGTTGTAAAAAAAATCGGTGATCTTCCAAAGCCTATTTCAGATTCACAATGGGGATTATTAAAAAACTGTCGTTCAAAATTAGAAAGATTTAGAAATTTTGAGTTCGATAAAGGTTCTCAATTATTTAAATTTGATGGTTTAGGATATAATTATGGATTTACATATAAAACAAAAGATTCTATTAATTATCAATTGTTTATGAAGATAATCAAAGCTTCTGATTTTGATAAATTCGATTATGATCCGGATTTTGTTTCTATTGAACTTAAGTTGTTGGCTAATAATATTATAAGAGCTAAATTCAATGGAATAAAACTTAAAAACAAGCCTGAAGTAACTTTTTTCAATAGTGATTCTTCAGATCCTGAAATTGTTTATTTTTTTAAGTATAATAATAAAGATTAATCCTCAATTTAATGAAAATTATCGCAGTTATTCCTGCTCGTTATGAAGCAAGTCGTTTTCCTGCAAAGCTGATGCAGATGTTAGGTGAGAAAACAGTTATTACGACAACCTATCAGAATGTTGTGGAAACAGGTTTATTTGATGAAGTTTTTGTAGCAACAGACTCAGAAATTATTTTTGATGAAATTGTACAAAATGGAGGAAATGCGGTCATGACAGGTCAACACGAAACAGGAAGCGACCGTATTGCAGAAGCGGTACAGAATATTGACTGTGATATTGTGATCAATGTTCAGGGAGATGAACCTTTCCTTAAATTAGAACCTTTACAACAGCTGATTGAAGTTTTTCATAATGATGATAATCAGGAAATCTCTTTAGCTTCATTAAAAATAAAACTGACTGAAAAAGAGGAAATTGAAAACCCTAATAATGTAAAAGTAATTACAGATAATAATGGTTTTGCCTTATATTTCAGTCGTTCTGTTATTCCTTTTCACCGGGAAATTTCTTATAAAGTAGATTATTTTAAACACATAGGAGTGTATGCTTTCAGAAAACATGCTTTGATTCAGTTTTCAAAATTGGAAATGAAACCGCTGGAAATCTCTGAAAAAATAGAATGCATCCGTTATCTTGAATATGGAATGAAAATCAAGCTGATAGAAACCAATTTTATCGGAGTGGGGATCGATACACCGGAAGATCTAGAAAAAGCAAGAAAGTTAATTTGAAAATGTAGTGTTAGAATTGGATTTTCAAATTGCTTCATTTTCAAACTTTCAAATTAAAAAAGCCTTATATTTGAATTTATAAATAAAATTAATGAAGAAGTTACTTTTAGTTTTCGTCCTGGCATTTTCGCATTTCTCTTTGGCTCAGACAGCAAAGGAAATTATAGATAAAAACATTGAATTGTCAGGAGGATTAACGAATTGGAAGTTGTTAAATTCAGTATTACTCCAAGGAAAGGTAATTTTAGGAATCAAAGATGAATATCCGATCAAAATTTATCAGCAGCGTCCTAATCTTACGAAAACGGTTTTAACGATTAATAATAAGGAAACTGCTATTGAAGGCTATGATGGAGTAAAAGGGTATGCGATGAATTATGCAACCAATAAACTTCAGGAATATGCGGATTATAAACCTGAAAGTTTTGATAATGATTTTATAGATTGGGAAAATAAAGGATTTGAAGCAAAATATGCAGGAAAAGAAAAAATCGGGAATATTTATTGCTACAAAGTTGAATTAACTAAAAATGTCAACAAAAACATTTATTATTTTGACAGCAAAACCTATATGTTGCTGAGAGAAATAAAAAAAGAGGAAACATTAGATTATTCTGATTACAGAAAAGTGGGAAATCTTGAGATGCCTTTCAGAATAGAATCTTCGAGTCCTAAAAAAGATGGTGATTATGTGTTGTTATTAAACAAAATAGAAATCAATAAAGTATTTCCGGCCAATATTTTCAAGTTCTAAATAAAATAATAAAAAATGAAAAAGCTCTTTATACTGCTACTTTCCTTTGTAGCATTTTTGAATAGTTGCGCTCAGAAAAAAAGCGAAGTGTCTAAAGCTAAAACCAAAGAACTTATGGGAAAATCAATTTATGATTTTAAAGTTGATGCCTTGGAAGAAGGAAAACAAATCAATTTTGCAGATTTTAAAGGTAAGAAAATCCTTATCGTAAATACAGCTTCAGAATGTGGATTTACTCCGCAATACGCTGATCTTGAAAAAGTATATGAAGAATATAAAGATAAAGTAGTGGTGGTTGGCTTCCCTGCAAATAATTTTGGAGGACAGGAACCTGGAACAAACCATGAAATAGGAGCTTTTTGTCAAAAAAACTATGGAGTAACTTTCCCAATGGCGGCAAAAGTTTCTGTAAAAGGCGATGATACAGCTCCCATCTTTAAATATTTAACAGAAAAAGAATTAAACGGAGTAAAAAATTCAACAATCGCTTGGAACTTTACAAAATTCTTAATTGACGAAAACGGAAAGCTTATCGATTCTTTTGTAAGTTCTACAAAACCAACGGATGAAGCAATTACGAAGTATTTGAAATAAGAAAGATTAATAAATAATTATTTTCAACCCCACTTAACTTGATAAAATTTGGTTAAGTGGGGTTGAAATTTTTATATGAATAAGAGTTTATAAAATTTATTCGGGATTACTCATTACTTTTCTCAGCAAAACAAAAGATATTTCCCAGTTTAATACTAGAGTAGCCGTTGCTTTTTATCTTAGAAGATTTAATCATTGCTTTAGCTAAAATATTGGTAGGTAAAGGCTTTTGACTTTCCAATAAGCCTAATTTATTGGCAAATTTTACAATTCTGCTTCCTAACACTTCTCCGACTCTGTCTGAATCCTTTCTTTCCAGTATTCCGGGTTTGAAAATGGTGATTTTAGTAAAATGAAGCTGTTTTACAGCTTCTTCCAGTTCTCCTTTCATTTTAGAATAAAAGATCTTAGATTTCGGATTGGCTCCGTAAGCCGAGACTAAAATATAATCCTCTACGTTATTTTCTTTGGCAGCTTTTGCAAATTCGTATTGATAATCGTAATCCACTTTTCGCTGAGCCTCTTTACTTCCGGCCGCTTTTAAAGTGGTTCCCAGACAGGAAAAGGCAACATCTCCTGTTACGCTGTTTTTCCATTCCTCAGGTTTTTCAAAATTGACAATATGGACGTTGAGCTTATTGTTTTGAATATCAATTGGTTTTCTGACAAAAACATCTACTGTTTCAAAATCCTTATCATTGAGTAACTGATTGACCAGATCTTTTCCTGTAGCACCTGTAGCGCCGATGACCAAAGCTTTCATAAAATTGTGTTGTTTGTAGTGATGATGTTTCTTTCTTAAATTTACTAAATTTGAAGTAAAGTTTTATAAAAAATCACAAGACTGCTCACAAAATATGGATGCCAACGAAATTTTAGACTATTGCCTTGCCAAAAAAGGAGTGACTGAAAGTTTTCCTTTCGATAATGAAACGCTTGTAATGAAAGTGGGAACGAAAATGTTTTTACTGATGGCTCTAGAAAAACAACCTTTAGGAATCAATGTAAAAACCGATCCGGAATGGAGTGCTGAACTCCGTGAACAATATCCGCAAATCACAGGGGCATTTCACATGAATAAAACACATTGGAACTCCGTAATGGTAGATGGTTTGAAAAGGGATTTGATTTTAAAAATGATCGATCAGTCGTATGATCTGGTATTTAATTCTTTGACCAAAAAAGCAAAAGAAGAGATATTAAATATAATTTAAATCAAAATTATGTGAAATAATTATTATATAATGTATTGATTATTAGTATTTAATTTAATATTCAAAATAATAAATTTTCTATTAAAAGTGACTTTTATTCCTATTTTATTTTTGTGCTTTCTTGTTATTTCTTTTCTTTGAAAAGTTCAAACCAAGTGCACATTACGTTTAAACACAAATTTAACTTTTTAAAAAATTTATTACAATGAAAAAAATTATTTTGATTGCTGGAATTTTTACAGCAAGTTTTATTAGTGCAAATACAGTCACTTCAGTGAAAGAAAGTGATAAAAAATCACAAAACAATAAAGAAGTTGTTTCAAGCAGACAAATTACAAAAACTTCAAATGCCAAAAATAAAAAACAGCGTCAATGTCTCGCTGTTTCTGTAACATGTACAGCCGCATATACTTGTCAGGATTGGACACCTATGCAATGGATATACTGGGCAGAGCAAATTCAGAATAATTATTGTATGATTGATAGTACTTTTAATCCTTAATTATTATTTAATTAAATTGGCTTAGATTAAATATTTAATCTAAAATAATACTACTGACCGTTCAAAAATTATTTTGACAATTTTTTTAAAATTTTTAGTAAAATTAAATAAACAAAAATCTCTCTGTTTATCCATGTAAAAATAAGATTTTTTGAACGGTTTTTCCTAAAGAAAAAAATATGAATTTTACAAAAAAACAATTTTTAAGAATAATATTTTTATTCGTTTTTTCTCTATCGTTTTCTCAGGCAGCTAAAAGTGATTCATTACGGGGAAAATTTACTTATTTACTTCAATACAAACCGAATACGCTGGCTAAGGATTATATTGTTAAAGAACTTTTCTCATTACAGGTAAGTGATAGCCGTGCCTTTTTTATCAGTGAAAATAAATTGAAATTTGATTCTCTTTTTATGGCAAAATATAATGTAGATAAAGGGCACATTGATTTAACCAACATACCGGTGTCAAAATCTAACTTTTTAATTATTCAGACCAACGAGAATTCCCAGTATTATGAGCCAGTTGGAATGACGTTGCTATCTTATAACAGTCCTGTAATTAATAATTGGAAACTTATTAATGAAACCAAGATAATTAATTCTATTGCTTGTAAAAAAGCAGAGGTACGATATAAAGGAAGAGATTGGATCGCATGGTATTCAACCGATATTCCCCTTCCTTACGGTCCTAATAAATTTAGTGGACTTCCCGGTTTAATCGTGAAAATAACAGATAAAACGGGAGATTATGATTTTGAATTGGTAAAATCAGTACCCAATTTGAATTTAAAAGGAAAAGTGGTAAATGTTACAGGGAGGCATTATCAGAATGCTAAGCTAGTTACAAAAAAAGAATTAGTTCAGGCTAGAACGAGTTTTAAAGAAAATGTTAAATTCCAAATGGAAAGCATGGGAACTGTATTTTCTCAAGACCAAAAAGAAAGACAGAGAATAAATGAAAAAGACCAAAAAGGTTACAATCCTATTGAATTAGAAGATTAAAAAACATCGTACAACATCGCAACTTTTTATTTTCTAAGAAAAATTAAAATATACGACCTCTTTTAATGCAATTTAAGAGAGGTTTATTATTGTAAGAAATTTATTTAGAGAATTTTAATTTCTTTAGTTGTGAAATAAGTTTATCGGTTTGATAGGTGAGTTTAATTAAAAGTCTGACTTTCAATATCCAACACCCTGCATAGGAATTCTGTCCCGTTTTTTTATTCTTAGAATGAAAACTCTTCTGTAAGTCTTTTATCTTCGTCAAGCCTTTCAATCAACTTCTCAAGTCCTTCGAATTTGATTTCGTCATGAAGAAAATCTCTGAATTTCACGGTAATTTTTTCATCATAAATATCACCCTCAAAATCAAGGATATAAACTTCAACCGTTAATTTTTCTCCATTCACTGTTGGGTTGGTTCCAATGCTCAGCATACCTTTATATTGTTGGCCTTTTACAAAAACTTCAACAATATAGGCTCCTTTTTTTGGTAAAAGTTTGATAGACTCTGTTGCTATATTGGCGGTTGGGTAACCTATTGTTCTTCCGATCTTTTTCCCGTGAACAACCGTACCGGAAACAGAGTAGGAGTATCCCAACATTTCATTGGCCTCTTTAATGTTTCCTGCTAAAAGTGCATTTCGAACTTTGGTAGAACTGATATTATTTTCATGAATATTGATCGCTTCCATTTGTTCTACTTCAAAATCAAGTTCTTTTGACAGTCTTTGAAGCAATTCAAAGTTTCCGCTTTTATTTTTCCCGAAAGAATGATCGTAACCAATGATAAGATATTTTACATTTAACTTATCAATTAAAATTTGACGAACAAATTCTTCACCCGTTAAGTTTCTGAATTCTTCATCAAATTCCTTTAAAAATAAATTTTCAATAGAATATTTTTCCATTAAAAACTTCTTTTCTTCCAATGTATTCAGAAGTTTAAGATCTTCATTTGGATTAAAAACAAATCTCGGATGTGGCCAAAAAGTAAGGACAGCAGTTTCTAAATTGTTCTCTGTACCTACCTTAATCAACTCATCTATAATACTTTTATGACCAAGATGCACCCCGTCAAACATTCCTAAAGATAATGCTAAAGGTTTTTGAGAAGTATACTCTGTGAAATTTTTGAAAGCTTTCAAAAGGGAAAAATTTTGACTGCAAATATAAAGCCTTTAAAATTATTTGCTATTATATGGCAAGAGTTATTTTCAAGTTATGATTTTTATGATATCTATTATTCAAATCCGGCTCAGAGTTTTTATACTTTATATAATCTTTGTATATTGTAATTTTACGAAAGGTTTTGTAAAAAAAATAAATAATAAAATCCAAATTTTAGATTCTCTCAAAAGTATGATAAAAATCTCTTTTTTACCAATTGTGAGTTTATGAAGAATCATTATATTTGCACCAAGAAAAAATTTAGCAATGGCAAACCAAATTAAAGGTAAAATTTCTCAAATTATTGGTCCGGTAATCGACGTTGTCTTCAGTGATGTGGAATCAGTTCCAGCTATCTATGACGCGTTAGAAATTACAAAAGAAAACGGTGAAAAAGTAGTTTTAGAGGTAGAACAACATATTGGCGAAGATACAGTAAGATGTATCGCAATGGACGCTACTGACGGTCTTAAAAGAGGGCAAGACGTAATTGGATACGGAAATCCTATTATGATGCCAATCGGAGAGGCTGTAAACGGAAGACTATTCAACGTTGTTGGTGATGCTATCGACGGACTTCAAAATATTTCTAATGAAGGTGGTCTGCCAATTCACAGACCAGCTCCAAAATTTGATCAACTTTCAACTTCTGCAGAAGTTTTATTTACAGGTATTAAAGTAATCGACTTAGTTGAGCCTTACGCAAAAGGAGGTAAAATTGGTTTGTTCGGTGGTGCAGGTGTAGGTAAAACAGTATTGATTCAGGAGTTGATTAACAATATTGCAAAAGGACACGGAGGTCTTTCTGTTTTTGCCGGAGTAGGTGAAAGAACGAGAGAAGGAAATGACCTTTTGAGAGAGATGCTAGAATCAGGTATTATTAAATACGGTGATGATTTCATGCACTCTATGGAAAACGGAGGTTGGGATCTTTCTAAAGTAGATTTAGAAGCTATGAAAGATTCAAAAGCTGCATTCGTTTTCGGACAGATGAACGAGCCACCTGGTGCAAGAGCTAGAGTAGCACTTTCTGGTCTTACATTAGCTGAGTACTACAGAGACGGTGGAGAAAGCGGGCAAGGTAGAGACGTACTTTTCTTCGTAGACAACATCTTCCGTTTTACACAGGCTGGTTCTGAGGTATCTGCACTTCTTGGTCGTATGCCATCTGCGGTAGGTTATCAACCGACACTTGCTTCTGAAATGGGTGCGATGCAGGAAAGAATTACTTCAACTAAAAACGGTTCAATTACTTCAGTACAAGCGGTTTACGTACCTGCGGATGACTTAACTGACCCGGCTCCTGCAACTACGTTTGCTCACTTGGATGCAACCACAGTATTAGATAGAAAGATTGCTTCATTAGGTATTTACCCAGCGGTAGATCCTCTTTCTTCTACTTCTAGAATCCTGAATCCTGAAATTTTAGGAAACGATCACTACAACTGTGCTCAGAGAGTAAAAGAAATTCTTCAGAGATACAAAGCTCTTCAGGATATCATCGCAATCCTTGGTATGGAAGAACTTTCTGAAGAAGATAAAGCAATTGTTTACCGTGCAAGAAAAGTTCAGAGATTCTTATCTCAGCCTTTCCACGTAGCAGAACAGTTTACAGGTATTCCGGGATCATTGGTAGATATCAAAGATACCATCAAAGGATTCAACATGATTATGGATGGTGAATTAGATCACTTACCGGAAGCTGCTTTCAACTTGAAAGGAACGATCGAGGAAGCTATCGAAGCTGGACAGAAAATGTTAGCGGATAACGCTTAATAAATTAGACATAAAGATAGCAGATACTAGACATGAGACTTTTAAGTTGTCTGAAATCTGAAATCTGAAATCTTCAAATCTAAATTAAAATGAATATAAAAATTTTAACACCAGAATACGTAGTTTTTGAAGGAGAAGTAAACTCAGTATTGTTGCCTGGAAAAAATGGTGAGTTTCACATCATGAAAAACCACGCAGGAATTGTTTCTTCATTAATTGGTGGTAAAGTAAAATTGTATGCAAACTCTATTGATGAAGCATATGCAAAAAACTTTACAAAAGAAAGCGATAAAGATTCTGTTTTTTCTTACACAATCAAAAGCGGTGTTGTAGAATTTAATCATGATAAAGGAATCATCCTTTGTGAATAATTAAATGAAAAGCTAAATATATTTTCAAGAAAGTGTAACTTTGGTTACACTTTTTTTATTTCATGTAAAAATCTGATTTTATGAAAAGAAGTTTAATCATTTTATTTACAATTCTGGGATTTTTATTAAAAGCTCAGGAAATTAAGACCAAAAGAGGAATTGTCAGTATCGACGGAGTACATGTGGCGAAGGTTTCAAATAAATCTAATGAATATACTTTTTTGGATCTGAAAGAGACTCCCATTTATACGATAGAATTTATAGATAAAAGTGTAGTAGATTCTGTAAGAGACAGTTACATTAAATTAAACAGGGTTTATAACCGGGATAAAACATTAGAACTCGATTATATTTCTCCATCTGCATTTTCGGGTGAAGAAAGATCAGCGGTATATACTTCTATTAAAGGATTAAAACTTATTGATAATAAGGGTATTAATGTTAAAAACCTTGATGAGTTATTCAATAATTCACCTAAAAGAAAGCTCGATACCAAAACAAAGGATGCTTATACCACAAGAAGCAAAATTGATAAGCTGAATATTACCGTAAATAGCGTAGGGGAAATTTTAAGTAACGGTAAACCAGTAGGTTACTTTACTAATTTGCCAGTAAGTTTTGGTTCAGACGATACCATTTCAGAGAAAACTTTTGTAGATATTGAGATCTATGATGCCAATAGTAAATACATCGGAAAATATATTACCACTACAAAACAGATCAAAACTGCCGGTGGGAAAATTTTTACGCTTTATAGAGAAATGTCCGGTCGGGCCTCAATCTTAAAATTTCCAACTTACAAAGCAATTGCTGAACGAATGGCAATTTTAGATCCTAGCTTTATTAAAAATCAGGATAAGATAATTGTTGGTGAAGTGAAAAAAGATGGCGTTGAAAAATAAAATTATCTTTGTTTAAATAAAAAAATCCTGAAAATAATCTTTCAGGATTTTTAATTTTATATGATTTAGTAGTTTTAAGCTCAGAAAATTAAAAACATTATAAACTCAAAATCACTCCGTTTTCTTTCAATTGCTGTATCGGTTTTGAGAACCAGAATAATTCAAAATCTTCGAAATTTTCTTCAAAATTGGTTTTAAGTTGTTGAAGTGTAATATTTTTCGATATTTCTATAGCATTTTCTTTAAGGGTTTTTACCAGCCATCCTGCTTGGTTTTGTTCCAAATCTATAGAAACAACATTCGTTTTTAAGTGGAATGTAAGTTGCGTGTACGGGTATTGGTATTTCTTTTTTGTTTTTACGCGATTCTCAGCGATTACGTTTTTCGTTAAAAAAACAATTTTTGAGTTTCCTTTAAATTTAAAATTATGATCTTCCAATAAACAGTCATGAATATGATCTGGGTGAACCGTTGTTTTCGGAATTTTAAAATCAAACCATTCCTGAAGGGGAAGCTCAAAATTAATTCCGTGCATATAATTGAACAAAGATTTTTTTAACCCAAAACTAAATTTGCCATGATCGATTCCGGTTTTGTCTGTAAAATCAATATCATTGTTGGCAAACAAAATTTCCTGTTTGATAGGTGTCACTCCAAATTCTTCAGGATTTAATCCGACAGGTGAATGAGCGGTCATGGCGAATTGATGCCAAAATCCACTCTGAAGAATTCCCATTTCAAATAACTGACGCACCATTTCCAAAGAATCAACGGTTTCCTGAATGGTCTGAGTAGGGTAGCCATACATCAGATAAGCATGAATCATAATCCCTGCTTCTGTAAAATTTCTTGTTACCTGAGCAACCTTTTCTACGGATATTCCTTTGTCAATTAATTTTAGCAATCTGTCACTTGCCACTTCAAGACCGCCGGAAACAGCAACGCATCCTGAAAGTTTTAATAAGAAACATAGGTCGCGGGTAAAACTTTTTTCGAAACGAATATTGGTCCACCACGTTACCACCAGATTTCTTCGTAAAATTTCTAAAGCAACTTCTCTCATCAAAGCGGGTGGAGCAGCTTCATCCACAAAATGGAATCCAGTTTCACCTGTCGTCTGGATCAACTCTTCCATTCGGTCAACTAAAATTTTTGCTGAAATAGGCTCGTAAATTTTTATGTAATCTAAAGAAATATCACAGAAAGTACATTTTCCCCAATAGCAACCATGAGCCATCGTCAGTTTATTCCATCTTCCGTCGCTCCATAAGCTGTGCATCGGATTAGCAATTTCTATAACTGAAATATATTTATCTAATTGTAAATCAGTATAATCGGGAGTTCCGATTTCTGATTGTTTATAGTCGTGTCTTTTTGAATTATTTTTGTAAGTAACTTCTTGATTTTCAATTAAAAAAGTTCTTTTGTACTGAGATTTTTCACTTTGCTCAGGTTGAGAAATGTTTTCGTAAAGTAATTCAAGAGGAACTTCGCCATCATCTAAAGTGATAAAATCAAAAAACTCAAAAACTCTTTTGTCTTTGACTTCCCGCAATTCGGTATTGGGAAAACCTCCACCCATTGCAATTTTTGTATTGGGATAATTCTCTTTGATAAACTTGGCAGCTCGAAAAGCTGAGTATAAGTTTCCAGGAAAGGGAATGGAGAAACAAACCAATTTCGGTTGAGTTAATTCTAATTTTTCCTTAAGAATTTTTAGCGTAAAATCATCAATAAATGTTTGATGATCTGATAGTTTTGAATATAATTCATCAAAAGAATTGGCACTTTTTCCTAATCTTTCTGCATATCTGCTGAACCCAAAATCAGAATCAACATTTTCGACAATATAATCGGACAGATCTTCTAAATATAAGGTAGCCAAATGTTTAGCTTTATCCTGAAGACCCATATTTCCGAAGGCGAATTCCATATCATCAAGCTGATTAAATCTGGAAGCTTCAGGCAAGAAGTTCATAGAGCAAATCTGTCTTGCCAAAGTCGGAGTTTTACCTTGTAAAAAGGAAATGACCTGATCGATGGTTTTTAAATATTCATTTCTTAACGCAAAAATTCTTTGTGAATTTTCTGAAACGGTCTCAGCATCAATTTCTTTGTCAAAAATTTTCTGAATTCCGTCTTTTGAAAATAAACTTAAAATAACTTCGATCCCCAAATCAATCTGATAGCTTGAAATATTTTTGGTGTTTAAAAAACCTTTAATATAAGCTGTCGCAGGATAAGGAGTATTAAGCTGGGTAAAAGGCGGAGTGATGAGAAGCAGATCTTTCAAGAGAAAATTTTTACAAATTTATTTTAAATAATTGAATTTTTATGGATGGTGTATTTTGAATAATATTCTTTTATTTTTCAATTTTAATTGATTTCTTATTGTCCGAAATAACGTTCAATATAACTCCGGTTAAAATTAAAATGATTCCTAAGAACAGATTAAAAGTAAACTTTTCATGAAACATTGAAACACTAATCAGTACAGCAACTACCGGTTCCAATGCTCCTAAAATTGCTGCCGGAGTTGAACCAATATCTTTAATTGCATAGACCAGACACAAACTTGAAATAACTGTTGTAAGGAAAGCGAAAATTAAAAAATTGAAAAAAGTGTGTGTTGACGGAATGAGAAAAGATTCATTTCCCATCAATGCCTTTGTCATAAAAAAACCGGAAGTAAACAGCATGGAATAAAATGAAAGTTTAAATCCTGAAGCCTGTATATTGGATTTGTTTACGATGACAATATACAATGCATAAAATAGGGAACTTAGCATCACAATTCCTAAACCCAGATAATTGATTTCTAAACTGTTTCCTTTTAAACAAAGTATAATAACTCCTGCAAAAGCCAAGAGTAATGATCCTATGGAAAGCTTTGTCAGTTTCTCTTTATAAAAGAAAAACATGATGAGGGCTACAATAACCGGATAGATAAACAGAACGGTTGATGCAATTCCTGGGGTAAGATAATCATATCCTAAAAATAAAAATTCTGAGGAAAGGGCATAGCAAATTCCGAGAACAGCAAATATCAATAATTCTTTTTTGCTGATCAGAAAGCTTTCTTTGGAATACAATAAATAACCTCCAATCATTAAAGCCGAAAACAGGAATCTATAGAATAAAGTAATATCTAAAGAAAAGTGAGCATGCTTAATAGGTAAAATAAAAATAGGAAGCAATCCGTAAGAAATTGCAGATGTAATCCCCAAAACATAACCTCTCAGCTTCATTAATTATTTATTGTATAAATTTAGTTTTATAGAATATTATTTATAAAAAACCACTGAGTGAATTTCAGTGGTTTTTTTATTTTTTATTATTAAATCGGTTTGAAATTTAAACCTTGTTCTTCTAATAATTTTTGTTCCTGCTCTTTATAGTAACCACTTACTAATTTGTCGTGAATGGCTTCAAATGCTGCAAGAGTTTCATTAATTTCTGCATCGGTATGAGATGCTGTTGGAATTAATCTTAGTAGAATCATTCCTTTAGGAATTACAGGGTAAACCACTACAGATGTGAAGATTCCGTATTTCTCTCTCAAGTCTTTTACCAATAGAGTAGCTTCTACCGGAGTTCCCTGCATCATAACCGGAGTTACACAAGTATTGGTATCTCCAATATTGAACCCTCTTTCTTTAAGACCGCTTTGCAGTTTATTTACATTTTCCCAAAGTTTTGCTTTGATCTCTGGTCTTGTTCTTAAAAGCTCTAATCTTTTTAACCCTCCGATTACCATTGGCATCGTTAAAGATTTAGCGAAAATTTGAGATCTTAAATTAAATTTCAGATATCTGATGATTTCTTTGTCTCCTGCAAGGAAAGCTCCGAAACCAGCCATAGATTTAGCAAAAGTTGAGAAGTAAACATCAATCTGATCCTGACAACCTTGCTCTTCTCCAGCTCCGGCTCCTGTTTTACCCAGTGTTCCGAAACCATGTGCATCATCTACTAAAAGTCTGAATTGGTATTTTGATTTTAGTTCACAGATTTCTTTAAGTTTACCTTGTTGTCCTCTCATTCCGAAAACTCCTTCTGTGATAACAAGAATTCCTCCTCCTGTTTCCTGAGCTACTTTTGTTGCTCTCTGAAGGTTTTTTTCTAAACTTTCAATATTATTGTGCTTGTAAGTAAATCTTTTACCCGCGTGAAGTCTTACTCCGTCTACGATACAAGCGTGGGAATCCACATCATAAACGATTACGTCATTTCTTCCTACCAAAGCATCAATGGTAGAAACCATTCCCTGGTAACCAAAATTTAAAAGATAAGCAGATTCTTTCTGAACAAAATCAGCCAATTCTCTTTCCAGCTGTAAGTGTTGTTCTGTTTCTCCCGACATTGCTCTTGCTCCCATAGGATAGAACATTCCGAATTCTGCAGCAGCTTTTGCATCCGCTTCTAAAACTTCCGGGTGATTACACATTCCTAAGTAATCATTTGCACTCCAGAAAATTACTTCTCTTCCTTGGAACTGCATTCTAGGACCGATAGGACCTTCTAATCTAGGGAAAATAAAATAACCTTCTCCGTAGTCTGCAAATTGTCCAAGAGGTCCTGGATTTTCTTTTATTCTTTCAAAAATATCCAACATTTTATTAGTAATTTTTAAGTAAAAAAGCCTTTTGAGATCTACAAAAAAGGCTTGATTTGTATAATAAATTTATTTCTTCTTATTTGATGAATTCCGTTTTGAAAACTTCATCATAATTATGTACACAGTTATTGACAAATCCCTGTTCTGCCATCCATTTGTCGCTGTACACTTTGGTAATGTATCTTGACCCATGATCAGGATAGATTAAAACAACGATATCATTTTCGGCAAATTCATGAGATTGTGCATATTGCATCAATGCCTGGGTAACTGCTCCTGTAGTATATCCACCCATGATCGCTTCTTTTAAAGCAATTTCTCGGGTTCTGTAAGCAGACATTTCATCATTTACTCTTACAAATTCATCAATTTTATCAAAAAGCAGGGCAGAAGGAATTAAATTTTTTCCCATTCCCTCGATCTGATAAGGGTGAACATCTTCTTTGTGAATCTCACCTGTCTCATGATAGCTTTTAAGAATAGAACCGTCGGCATCTACCCCTATTACTTTGATATCAGGATTTTTTTCTTTTAAGAATTTAGCTGATCCGGATAAAGTTCCACCTGTTCCAGTGCAGGCAAAAAGGTGAGTGATCTTACCTTCTGTCTGTTCCCAAATTTCAGGTCCTGTTGTCTGGTAGTGTGCATCAATATTGAGTTCATTAAAATACTGATTGATGTAAACTGAATTTGGTGTTTCTGAAGCGATTCTTTTAGCAACTTCATAATAAGATCTAGGGTCATCTGCAGGTACATTTGCAGGGCATATATACACCGTAGCTCCAAGTGCTTTCAGATAAGCTATTTTTTCTGGCTTTGTCTTGTCACTTACAGCAAGTATACATTTATATCCTTTAATGATGCAAACCATTGCAATAGAAAAACCGGTATTTCCGGAAGTAGTTTCTACAACTACAGAATCTTCTTTTAATAAGCCTTTTTTTTCAGCGTTTTCTATAATGTGAAGTGCAATTCTATCTTTAGTGGAATGTCCAGGATTATATGATTCTAACTTGGCATAAACGGTTGCGGGAATATCTTTCGTAACAGTATTTAGCTTCACCATAGGAGTGTTTCCTATTAGGCCAAGGATATTATCGTAAACATTACTCATTATTTGTTATTTTCAATAAAAATCTGACGGCAAAAATACAAAAAAATAAATAATTTTTAAACTTTTGTTGGGTTTCAAACTATTGATTAAATAAAAAAAAATTTTTATTTTGTAATTTTCGCTATACAGGCTTGGCAAATACTACGCCAAAATTTTTAAATTTTGTTAAAATCCCCATAGAATGATCTAAAAACATTATTTTCGCATAATTGATTTTATACTATGAAAAACTGGACTTTTAGGCAATGGAACACCTTTCTCGGATGGGTGATTTTTGTCATTGCATTTTTCACTTACCTTTCGACCATAGAGCCCAATTTTAGTTTTTGGGATTGTGGGGAATATATTTCTTCGGCAGTAAAGCTGGAAGTGACACACGCACCGGGAGCAGCCTTGTTCCAGATTGTGGGCGCAGTAGCAGCTATTTTTGCTTTTGGAAATGGTGAGCATTATTCAATTGTTATTAATGGAATGTCTGCATTATTCAGTGCATTTACAATTTTGTTTTTGTTCTGGACGATCACTCATTTGGTAAGAAGACTTCTGAACAAAGATTTTGAAGAAGTAACAAAACATCAGGAAATTTCTATTCTTTTTGCAGGGGCGGTAGGGGCTTTATGCTTTACCTTTTCAGATACATTCTGGTTTTCTGCGGTAGAAGGAGAAGTATATTCTATGGCTTCTATGTTTATTGCTTTATTGGTTTGGTTGATTACTAAATGGGAGAATGAATATAAAGATGCTGCCAACGAAAGATGGATTATTCTTATTTTCTTCATTCTTGGTCTTTCTGTAGGGGTGCATATGATGTGTATGTTGGCAATTCCGGCAGTTTGCTTAGTGTATTATGCAAGAAACTATAAGTTTACCTGGAAGAATTTTATCTGGGCTAACTTGATTACTCTGGGAATTTTAATTATAGTTTTCAAAATTATCTTCCCATTGATCATGACGATGTTCGGTAAGCTTGAGATTTTCTTTGTAAATGGTTTAGGACTTCCTTTCCATTCAGGAACAATCGTTGCATTTATTTTAATGGTTGCGATTTGCTACTTCCTTATCAAGTATGCAAGAAAATCTAAAAAGAATGTATTTCAGACGATTTCATTATCTATCGTTTATATGATTATCGGTTTCTCTTGCTGGATGGTGATTCCTATCAGAGCGAATGCAAATCCGCCAATGAACCTTAATGATCCTGATACGGCAATTGGTATGCTGGATTATTATAACAGAGAACAATATGGGGACTGGCCTACGATATACGGGCAAAACTATACTGCGTTTTTAGATGCAAAAGGAATTGAGAAAAATGAAGACGGAAGCTTTAAAACAGTTAAAACTGGTGATATTTACGAGAAAGACGAAAAGAGCGGAACGTACAGAAAAACCGGAGACAGATTCAACTATGTATTTAGCAAGTCGCATGTAAGCTTGATGCCTAGAATGTTTAGTGAAGATAAACAGGTAATGGCCAATTACATTTCTATGTATGGTGCGCCTGATTTTACATTCAACTATGACAATGCAGATATTGCTGATGATCCGCAGGCAAAACAGATTTTTGAAGAGCTGAGAGGAAAATATGAAGACGGAACGATTACAGCATCGGATTACCTTAAAGTAAAACCTTATGATCTGATTAACGTACAGAAGCCTTCACTTGCTCAGAATATGGATTACTTTATCACATTCCAAAACGGATATTATTTTGTAAGATACTTGTTCTGGAATTTTGTTGGAAGACAAAATGATTTAGAAGGAAGCACTGAAAATACAAGAGGAAACTGGATCTCTGGAATCCCTTTTATTGATAACGCAATGTGGGGAAATCAGGAAGCAATGCCTGCAAAATATAAGAATGAAAGTACTGTTAAGTTTTTCTTCTTACCGTTAATTTTAGGTTTGATTGGATTCTTTTTCCAGTTAAACAGAGATTTCGGAAGATTCTATGCTATGCTTTCCATCTTTATTATAATGAGTGTGGGGATTATTTTCTATACAGGAGTAAAACCTTTTGAACCAAGAGAAAGAGATTATGCAATGGTTGGCTCGTTCTACGTTTTTGCAATATGGATCGGTTTGGGAGCAGGAGCTATTCTTTGGTTCATACAATCTAAAGTAAAATCTAATGCAGCCAATATGGTGGCGGGTGTTGTGTTATTAGGAGTTCCATTTATGATGGGCTTCCAGAATTATAATGTACACAACAGACACAACAGATATACATCTTATGACTACGGATATTCAATCTTAAAATCTCTACCTAAAGACGGTGTTTTATTCGTATACGGGGACAACGATACTTATCCGGTTTGGGCAATTCAGGAGACAGAAAGATTCCGTGATGATGTGAAAGTGGTTAACTTTACTTTGGCATCTACTCCTTGGAACCTGGATCAGGTGAAGAGAAGAACCTACAATGCAGCAGGAATTCCTGGAGTTCTTACTCATGATGACTACAGAGACGGAGTAAATGATCAGATTTATCTGATGAAAAAAGAAGATTGGGAAGGATTCTTCTCAATGCTAAAACAACAGGGAGCTCCGGAAACCGAATTCCAGTCATTCAGAAAATATCTTACTCAGGATTCTATCACATTAAAAGAAGCTCTAAACTTCATCAAAATGAAATCTCCTGAAAAAGATGAATTGTTGAAAATGTATTTTGGAGAAGAGAAATATGAAAAATACAATATCCTTCCAGTAACCAAATTTATTTTACCTGTAAATAAAGAAAATGCGGTAAAAGCAGGAATCATCAATGCAGCTGATCTTCCAAATGCAGCGAATCAGATTATGATCAATTATAAGGCAAATACACTATATAAGAGTAATCTGATGATGCTTGACCTTCTTGCGAACTTTGACTGGAAAAGACCGGTAAGCTTCTCTTCAGGAGGAATCTATGACAGTGAAAATATTTTCTACCTTGATGAATACTTACAGTTTGACGGATTCAGTTACAGATTGGTACCGATTCACACCCCTCCAACTGCGGACGGAGATTTAGGAAGAGTAGATGGAAATTCGCTTTATAATGTGGTTAAAAACTACAGATGGGGTAATTTCAAAGATCTGAATACTCATTTTGATGAAACAGCGACTTCAAATATCCTAAGCTACAGAAGTTCTGCAAGTAGAGCAGCAGCAGCATTAGCATTAAGCGGACAAAAAGCAAAAGCTTTAGAATTACTGGATCTTGCTGCAAAAGAAATTCCTGCAGAAAAGTTCAATGATCCTCGTTCATTAAGTTCTATGGTATACGGATATATCGTTGCCGGTCAGGAGCAGAAAGCCTTGAAATTAGCAGAAGTGCTTAAAAAAGGAATCTTCGAAGAATACGAATATTATATGAAGTTAAGTCCTCATGACCAAAAACTAATAGGCAGAGATATGAGAAGCAAGCCTATGGAATATTCACTTGTCGTTTCAGCGGTTACCGATGGATATAGAAAAATAGGACAGAAAGATAAAGCGTATAATTATCTGGTAAAATCAATAGAACCTATTGACAGCAGATTCAACAGATTTGTAGAAAATCTTAAAGAAATGGGTAAAGAAAAAGCCATGAAAGAATCTGAAAAAGTACAAAAGATAACGCCTTTCTATCAGTATTTATTTGATGTAATGGAACCTTATGACTCCACTTACTCCAAAGAAAAAGAAGAGCAGATTACCAATGCAATTATAAAAGCAACACAGTAAATATTTTTAAAACGGAACTTCGGTTCCGTTTTTTATTTGTTGATATTCAGAAATTTTAAAATTATCTTTGTATCAATTAAAAATACAGAATGACCGAATCTAAAAATAAAAACCTTCCCGTTTATGCCCTCTTTTTTGCAATTATTGTAAAACTTTACTTTTTGCTTACCCATCATATTCAGGAAGACGCTTTTATTACTTGGAGGGTGGCGCAGAACCTTATGGATTATGGAGTCATAGGCTTCAACGGGGCAACGAAAATTTCAGCTTCTACGACCCATTTATATGTTTTTGTATCCTATTTTTTCAACCTTATTTTTGGAAAAGAAAACTTTATAGAACCGTTACTTATTTTTAATACCGTGCTGTTTAGCATAGGAAGTTTATTCCTTTCCCATCTGCTTTTTAAAAATCCTTGGCACAAAGCAATCTTTATATTTCTTTTTGGTATACTTCCCCCTTCCATTAAGATTTCGATCTTAGGGATGGAATACGGAATTCTGTTTTTTTTAGAAATGGCTTTGCTGTATTATGGCTTTAAAAAAGAAAAGAAATGGGCTTTACTTATTTTACCGGTTTTAATTTTATTTACTAGAATAGATTCTGTTATTTTTTTAGGAATTGTTTTCCTTATAGATACTTTTTGGAATCGAAAAATAAAATGGAGTTTCGTTCTGGGAGGAGCTTTGGGAATCAGTATTGCATTAGCATTTAACTGGTTTTATTTTGGAGAACTGATCAACAATACAATCGTTGCCAAGAAACTACGATATGACAATAACTTCACTTTACAGCAAAACTGGGATTATTTCAGACTGAACTACGGTAACTTTTGGGGAATGCTCAAATTACCGGGAGATTTCAATCCTTTTACCATTCTTGTCGCGGTTTTTGAAATCGTATGTTTCGTCTTTATAATAAGACAGAAAGAACATACCCAAAGAAATAAATTCCTGTGGATGATCTTTATTTTTGCGTGGACGAAGCAGATTATTTTTCTTTCACAGAAAAGTCTTTTCGATTGGTATTATTGGGTGCCACAGATTCTGCTTTTTGTGCCGGTTCTTATATTTGTGTTGGAGCAGAAAGAAAAAAGAAACCTTTGGCTAAGCGCGCTTATTGTTTTCTATATCCTTCCTATGTTGGCTTTTCAGACCGTACATTCTATAGCAACAGGAAACGGAGAATGGAACTACAGAAGATCGATCGGGCTTTATCTGGATCTGTACGAAAAAGATAAAAAACAATGGATTCTGCTTGAACCGGCAGGTTATGTTCCTTATTTTTCTAAATTAAAAACAATCGATGAAGTAGGGTTGGTTGATAAACAGATTCAGGAAGAAATTAAAAAAGATAAAACCAATTACTGGATTAATACTGTAAAGAAAAGAGAACCTAAATACCTGCTTTCCTATAAAGATCTGTTTACCGGAAAAGATGCTGAATATTATAAATCTCATTATAGACTTTTAAAAGAATTTCGTATCAAGGATCATCTGAACAGTCAGAATAAAATCCTGGAAAAAATTTATCATTTAAAACCATCCGGAACAGATTATAATTTATACGAAAAAATTAAATAATATAACAACTCAACATCTTAACAGTTCAACCTATGAAATACTGTGCTTTTCTCCGCGGAGTCAATGTAAAAGGAACCAATATGAAAATGGCAGAAGTTTGTCAGGTATTCAAAAATGAAGGAATGAATGATGTGGTTTCTATTCTGGCTTCCGGAAATATTGTCTTTTCATCAGATAAAAAAGCAGGAGAATTAAAAGAAATTTTGGAAAAATCTATGTCTGAACATTTCGAATATGAGGCTTACCTGTTTATTAAATCTCAGGAAGAAATAGAACAGTTTTGGAACGGAAATCCTTTTGAAAAAAATGAAGATCTTCATTCCTATACTTTTGTTGGAAACGCTGGTGTTGAAAAAGTTTTAATGCAGGAATTTGAAAACGCTTCAAAAACCGATAATGAAGATGCTAAAATAGTAAAGGATATCTTTTATTGGCAAGTTCCTAAAGGAAATACTCTGGATTCTACTTTTGGAAAAATTTTGGGTAAAAAAAGCCTGAAAGATCAGTTTACCAGCAGAAATATTAATACGTTTGAAAAGATTTTAAAGAAATTCTAGTTTAAATTCTCCCACAGACTATGCAGAGTTTATGGTAAAAAAAATCTGCGCAATCTGTGTCATCTGCGAGAATAAAAAAAGAATCAGAATAAAAAATCCCAAAGAATAAAACTATTACCACCATAGTCTGTTAAAGACATCAAATAATTTCCGATTCTGAAACTTTCTCAGTATTTTTACTGAACTTTTTAATAAAAAATAAAATGATTCAGTATTTAGATAATATTCATCACAAAGATTCAAAAAACTTTTTCCTTATTGCCGGTCCTTGTATTATTGAAGGCGAAGATATGGCTCTTAGAATTGCCGAAAAAGTGGTAGAATTAACCAATAAATATAATATTCCATACATTTTTAAAGGGAGTTTCAAAAAAGCAAACAGAAGCAGAGTAGACTCTTTTACAACGATTGGTGAAGAAAAATCTTTGGAAATCCTTAAAAAAGTAGGAGAAACTTTCAATATTCCGACAACTACAGATATTCATGAGAACGAACATGCGGCTTTGGCAGCTCAATATGTGGATGTTCTGCAGATTCCTGCTTTCTTAGTACGTCAGACAGACCTTTTGGTGGCTGCAGCAAAAACAGGAAAATGTGTGAGTTTGAAAAAAGGACAATTCCTTTCTCCGGAATCTATGAAATTTGCCGTTCAGAAAATTACAGACTCTGATAACCCAAGAGTTGCTATTATTGAAAGAGGAAATTCTTTCGGATACACAGATCTTATTGTAGATTACAGAGGAATTCCTACCATGAGAGAATATGCTCCGGTTATTCTGGATGTTACCCATTCTTTGCAACAGCCGAACCAAAGCTCAGGTGTTACGGGAGGTAGACCGGAACTTATCGAAACCGTAGCCAAAGCAGGAATTGCTGTAGGAGCAGACGGAATTTTCATAGAAACCCATCCAACTCCGGAAACTGCTTTATCTGATGGAGCGAATATGTTAAGACTTGATTTATTAGAAGACTTATTACAAAAACTGACAAGAGTAAGAGAAGCTATTTTATAATGAAGAAATTTTTATTGTTCCTATCACTCTCTTTTTCTTTGTCTGTGTATGCCCAAAAAAGAGATTCTTTACAATTTTCTTTACCTGAAAAATACAATCTTCATCTGGAAGAAAAACAGGAAAATGATCAGATGATCATGATGGAATACATTCCGAAAGGTCAAAATTGGGATAACTATGACATTATTGTTACAAAATTAGTTTCTAAAAATCTGGCTTCAGTTCCATTGCAGACTTTTTTTGATAATCATAAAAAATTGAGTAAGTCAAAAACCAAAAATCTAAGAATAAAAGAATTAGCCAGAAATAAACAAAATGAACGGGAGTACATTCTGTTTACGATGGAAGCTGATTCTTATAAAGATTCAAAAACTACAGAATCACAGGTTTACTACCTTACAAAAGGTGATAATGATGTATTTACGTGCATTGCTGCCATAAAAGAAAAGAATTTACCTGAAAAATTTGTGGAAGAATGGTCAAAAGTTTTCCTGCAGAGCCAAATAATAAAATAAAAGTTATAAATTAACCGTTTGAAATTTTAAAATATTTCGTTTGAAAAAACTAGTTTTACCATTGAGCCTGTTGGCGCCTCTGTTTGTATTTTCCCAGACTAAAAAGAAAGATACTGCAACAACTAGAGTTAACTATATTGAAGAAGTCGTTTTCCAGAAACAAACAGGAAATACATCCGATCTTTCTGCTGTGAAAATTTCAGCAAAAGATGCTAAGAATGTTGCCAGTATTTCAGGAGGTATTGAAGGGATCCTTAAAACATTACCTTCCGTAAACTCCAATACAGAGCTGTCTTCCCAATATATGGTTCGTGGTGGAAACTATGATGAAAACCTTATCTACATCAATGATATTGAAATTTACCGTCCTTTTCTGATCAGAAATTCTCAGCAGGAAGGGATGAGTATCATCAATCCGGATATGGTTTCTACAGTCAACTTTTCAGCCGGAGGTTTCGAAGCAAGGTATGGAGATAAAATGTCTTCCGCCCTGAATATTTACTACAGAGAACCTAAGAAGTTTGAACTTTCCGGAGAAGCAAGTCTTATCGGAGGAAGATTAACAACTGGTTTAGCTTCAAAAAACAAGAAGCTGACCGCTTTATTTTCAGGAAGGTACAGAAATACCAATTTGGTATTGAATACTTTAAATGAAGATACCGATTTCAACCCTACCTATTGGGATTTCCAGTCGTATATCAACTACCATGTCAGCGATAAATTTTCACTTTCATTCATCGGATATTATTCTAAGAATGACTATGAAATGGTGCCTAAAGCAAAAAGCGTAACTTTCGGAAGCCTTCAGCAGCCTATTACCGTTAATATTGGATATGCGGGAAGAGAAGAGGATATGTATAAAAATATGATGGGAACGTTCTCTATGAACTATAAACCATCAGATAAATGGAGATTTACCCTAGACAGCTTTTCTTATCAGAACAGAGAAAAAGAGTATTATACCATTCATTCCCAATACGAACTTCAGACTTTTGACCAGACAACAGGAGCTCCCGTTGTTTCGTATGATGTAGGAGGGCAGATTGAAAGTGCAAGAAATGATCTTTTTGTAAGAACATACGGAACACAGTTCAGAGCAAGATTTTCACCCAATGTAAATTCAGATTTTGAGGTGGGTTTTAAATATGAAAAAGAAAACCTGAAAGACCTTACGAATGAATGGAAGCTGGTAGATTCTGCAGGATACAGTACTCCAAGACCTGCCAATATTCTTGATCCCAGACTTAATGAAGCAGATCTTGAGCTGTTCTACAGTATATCAGGAAAAAATCATATTGAGCCGACAAGATTATCTGCGTATGCACAATATTCTCAGAAATTCTATTGGGGAAGCAGTAAAGTATTTGTAAATGTAGGAGCAAGAGTTGCCAATTGGAGTTTTAATAAAGAAACCATTTTTTCTCCGAGATTCCAGTTTGCCATAAAACCGGATTGGGATTCAGATATGTTGTTTAAAGTAAATGGAGGTATTTATTACCAGTCACCTTTTTACAAAGAAATTAAAGACCTAGAAGGTAACTTCAATTCAGATATAAAATCTCAGCGTTCCATACAGCTTGTATTGGCAAATGATTACGAATTTGAGATGTATGACCGACCATTTAAGCTGACTACAGAGCTTTATTATAAGAAAATGGATAATGTTATCCCTTATTATATGGACAATGTCAGAATCCGTTACTCGGGTCAGAACAATGCTTCCGGTTATGCCTATGGAATTGATACCAGATTATATGGTGAATTTGTTCCGGGAATAGATTCATGGTTGTCTGCGAGTTATGCAAGAGCATACGAAAATATTGATGGAAGAGGAAATATTCCGAGACCTACAGATCAGAGACTGAGATTTGCTATGTTCTATCAGGATTATATGCCGAGTTTCCCTTCAATGCGTGTAAACCTTACTTTGGTCTATGCAATGGGATTACCAAACGGAGCACCTGTATTTACAGATCCTTATCAGTATCAGAATACATTACCTTCATACAAAAGAGTAGATCTTGGACTTTCTAAAGTATTTATCGACAGAAAAGACAACAAAAAAACGTACGGTTTCTGGAGTAATTTTGAAGAGTTGACATTAGGGGTTCAGGTTTTCAATGCCTTTAATATTAATAATACGGTTGCTAATCAATGGATTACCGATTATAATTCCAACTTGATGTATCCGGTTCCGGTTCGTCTTACAGGAAGATTTTTCAATCTTAAATTAGAATTCAAACTATAAAACAAAAGCTTCTGAAAATTTCAGAAGCTTTTTTATTTCCCGAATTTTATAACAACAATACAAAATTCTATAACCATCATAGTAAAGATATTTTTACCTTTGTCTCAATGAAAAAGATTCTTGCCATACTGTTTTCTGTTTTCTACTTCGGATTTTCTTCCGGAGCGGTATTCAGTGTACATTATTGCATGAAAGAATTGGCTTCTATAAGTCAGAAAGTGGATGATATCTGCAGCAAATGCGGAGTCAAAACCAAAAAAGACTGCTGCAAAACCGAAATCAAAATTGTAAAAGTTGATGATTCGCAAAAATCGGATCTGCTTAAAATTGATTTTTTAAAACAGTTTCCGGAAGTTTTAAATCATGATTTTTTCTTCATCGATCGGTCTTTTTCATCGATAAAATTTACTCAGATTCAAATCAATGCGCCGCCGGAAAACCGGGCGCTTCCCATCTATATTACTCATTGTAATTTCAGAATTTAAAATTCGTCAGTCGTTTGATAGCCATATCATTACGAACGACACGACCTGTCGCATTTTGCGATCAGAAAATCTTATTCTTTAAAAATTAATTCTAAAATTTAATACAATGAAAAAATATATCATTACAGTAGCATTATCTTTATTCTCAATAATTTCTCTTTCAGCACAGTCTAAAAAAGATGCTCAGGTTTCTAAGCTTTATCAGAATTATATCACTATGAAATCTGCATTGGCTTCAGATGATGCAGATAAAACTTCAAAAGCGGCGGCAGAATTCATTAAAACGGCTTCTGTAATTGATTATAAGCAGGTTTCAGAAGGGAATTTAAATATCCTGAGAAAAGATGCTACGGCTATTTCGGAAGCAAGAAATATAAGCACACAGAGAGAAACTTTCTTGAACCTTTCAGACAATATGATTGCGCTTACTAAAGAATTTAAACTGTCTGAAAATCCTATCTACGTTCAATATTGTCCTATGGCAGACGGAAGCTGGCTGAGCGACGAAAAGAAAATCATAAACCCTTATTATGGAAGTTCTATGCTTTCATGCGGAAGTGTAAAGTCAGAGATTAAATAATTGATCTATTTTATTTAAAATAACAAGTTGTATAGTTTTAATTAGAATCAGCTTTAAGGTTTTTTTTGGAAATTAAATTAAAAATTTTCGAAATCTTTACTCAGTGAAATGCTTCTACAGACGAAAAATATTCTCAATAATTTCAAGAAAATATTTGTACTCTTTGCTGATTAATTTAAAACTATACAATTTTAAAAACTTCGAAATATTATGAAAAAGATAATAATGTTTCTGATGCTTTTATTCTCCGTCTTTAATTTTTCACAGACGACAAAAACATATTTTACATGTCCGATGGATCCTGAAATTGTTTCCTCAAAACCGGGTGACTGCCCAAAATGCGGAATGACTTTAAGGAAGAAAACTGTAGTTGTCACTCCGAAAGTTGTAGCTAAACCGGAAGTGAAAACTCCACCTAAACCAGAGATAAAATCAAAAGAAATTAGAAATAAGGCTAAGACTAAAGTTGAGAACAAAAATGATGTTAAAAAAATGAAGATGGCTAATAAAGCAGATAACATCAAGCCTAATTTAAATTCTAAAAATAAAGCTCAAACTTTATCTCAGTCTCAACCTCAAAAATATACCTGTTCCATGCATCCGGAAGTGATTTCCGATAAACCCGGAAAATGCCCGAAATGCGGAATGGAATTAGTTGAAGTTGAAAACCATTCTCAACCTCAATCTCAATTTGAACCTGAAACTAAAAATTCTGTTTTAAAAAGAAATTCAGAAAATGGTAAGATAAGCTTTGGAGGAAGAACAGTTCGCTATGATCTTTATGTAAAAGATACCATTGTAAATTTTACAGGTAAAAATAGGAGAGCAATTGCTGTGAACGGGAGATTACAGGCTCCTACACTGTATTTCACGGAAGGAGATACCGCAGAAATTTACCTTCACAATATGCTGAAAGAAAATACCGGTTTTCATTGGCATGGAGTGATCTTACCTAACGAACAGGATGGAGTTCCTTATCTGACTACAAAACCTGTACAACCGGGAGAAACCCATCTGTATAAATTTAAAATCTCCCAAAACGGAACCTATTGGTATCATTCCCATGTAGGTTTACAGGAACAGATCGGAATGAACGGAATTTTAGTCTTCCAAAAAAGAGAAGGCGAACCAAAAATAGAGTATACAAAGGAAATTCCGGTCTTATTAGGCGATTGGAGTGATGATGACCCAATGCAGATTGCAAGGAGGCTCCATATGGCGAATACAGATTGGTATGCGATTAAAAAAAACGCGGTGCAGAGTTACTGGGAAGCCATTAAATCAGGAAACTTCGGGACAAAAGCCCTGAACGAATGGAAGAGAATGGAGGCAATGGATGTAAGTGATGTGTATTACGATAAATTTCTAATCAACGGGCAGCCCAGTTCTGAATATTCTCAGTTAAAAGCAGGTGATAAAGTCAGATTAAGAGTGGCAAACGGAGGTTCTTCTACTTATTTCTGGCTGAATTTCGGAGGTGGGAAAATAAAAGTCATAGGAAATGACGGAAACGATGTGGTTCCGATTGAAGTTGACCGCCTGATTGTCGGTGTTTCTGAAACTTATGATATTGAAGTGACTATTCCTGAAAATAAAAGCTTTGAATTCCGTGCTACTTCAGAAGACAGAATTGGCCATGCCTCACTTTGGTTAGGTTCAGGAGATAAAGTAGAAGCTCCGAATTTACCGAGATTAAAGCTCTTTGAAGGGATGAAAATGATGAACAGCATGATGGAGATGAGCGGAAATATGAAGCCAATGAATATGACGATGGGAAATCAGATGATGGACATGAATGAAGTAATGTATCCTGAACTTCCTGAAAGCCAGCGAAAAATGACGATGAAGCACATCAATGAAATGATGGGGATTAAAACCAAAGAGAAAGAAAGTGAAGATCATTCGAATCATTCCGGAATGAATATGCAGGAAGAAAAATCAATTAAAAGATTATCTTACAATATTTTAAAATCTCCTGAAAAAACAATTCTTCCGACGGAAAATGTTCGTGAACTGAAGTTTACTTTAGAGGGAAATATGAATCATTATCTGTGGACTTTAGACAACAAGACCGTTACAGAAACAGATAAAATAATGATAAAAAAAGGAGAAATCCTGAGAATTACCATGTACAATAATTCCATGATGCGTCATCCGATGCACCTTCATGGTCATGATTTCAGGTTGATTAATTCAAAAGGAGAATATTCACCGCTTAAAAATGTAGTAGATATCATGCCGATGGAAACCAATACCATTGAATTTGCAGCGAGTCAGGATGGTGACTGGTTTTTTCACTGCCATATTTTATATCACATGATGGCAGGAATGGGAAGAATTTTCAGTTATGAAAACTCAAAACCGAATCCACAGCTTCCGAACAGAAAACTGGTATGGAAAGACTTTATGAAAGATAACAGGATGGTAAGCTCTATGGCGATGCTTGATCTGCAGAGTAATAAACTCCATGCAGAAACCATGACGATGTTCGGACCAAGATGGGCAAACCTTAACGAGTTTCATTCCAATTGGAATTTTGATCATTTTGAAGGAAGTATGAAAGTCGGACGATTCTTAGGGAAATTCCAATGGGCACTTCCTTATGCAGGATTCAGAATTCAGAAAAACCATGAAATTATGGAAAGACAGATGACAGAAGAAATGGGAATGGATTTTCATGGAAAGAAA
Source organism: Chryseobacterium tagetis (assembly GCF_016735585.2). GTDB lineage: Bacteria > Bacteroidota > Bacteroidia > Flavobacteriales > Weeksellaceae > Chryseobacterium > Chryseobacterium tagetis. The sequence goes on along the minus strand of NZ_JAERSE020000001.1, from coordinate 1,014,209 downwards.
ACCTGGTTTGGGCAGCAAACAGCTTCTAAAAATAAAGCCAACTTTATTGTCGGGATGCAATACCTCTTGCCTATGTTGGTGACAGCCGATGCAAGTGTTGATCAGAACGGAAAAGTTTTACTCGAATTGAGCAGGGAAGATATCCCGCTTTCCAGAAGATTAAGAGGAAATTTCAGTTTAAATTCTGATGGCGAATTTACCACAGGATTACGGTATATCTTACAAAAGTGGGTATCTGTTTCCGGAAATTACGATAATGAAATGGGATGGGGAGCCGGAATTACTTTAACCTATTAATGACAAAAGAAACTCATTTTGAGTTTCTTTTTTTATATTTCAAATATTGATAAAGTAGGGAAAAGCTGATAAGGGAGATAATTAAAGCAAATACCCAAAATGCGGTTTTGCTAAAGTTTTTAGAATTAATTTCCTCAACCAGGCAGGCCAAACCAGATATAAAAGTTAGAATGGCATATGTTAAATAATTGTTTTTATCGGAATTGAATGAAGGAGATTTTCCCCCTGTATAATATCCGGGGTTATACATATTCTCATTCCATTCTTTATAACCTTCGATAAGGGCTTCTTCAGGTTCTACGTCATTTTCATCAATCTGTAAATCCGCTATTATTTTTAAAATCTGATCTTTTGTTTTTTCTTCTGAAAGTAAAGAGTTGTTTTTAAAATCTGCGAAATGCGGAATATGCATCTCTTTTAAATAGGAGCTTACGTATTCTAAGTTCGATTCAAACTTAAAGGTTTTTATAAGAATCATTTAATCTAAGTCATTTGAACAAAAATAGAAAAGTAGTTTGATTTTTCAGGAAAGGTTAATAAAAATTCATTTTCGGCACAATGAAATATTATTAGTCTTTGTTAAATGATTTTTAACTGATAAATACTTTTACATTTCTAATTTTATAACCCTTTCTACCATTTGTTGATTAATATTTTCAGGAATTAATCTCATCATAAGATTTCGTAAATGAGTTCCTTTTTCCCATTGAGAAATCTGCCCGATTTTGAGGCTTGTATTGACAACATGATCTACTTTTTTTCTTCTGATCTTCTGAAATTGCTCAAAAATGAAATTAAAATCTTTATTTTTCTCTAGTAATTTTCCAATAATATACGCGTCTTCAATGGCCTGACAAGCACCTTGTCCTAAATTAGGCGTTGTCGAATGAGCAGCATCACCAATCAAACAAAGATTTCCGGAATGCCAATTGGGAATAGGAGAGAGATCTATAATATCATTAAGAATAATATTTTCCTGCAAAGTAGATTCAATAATATCGATGATTAATGGATCGAAACCGTGAAAGTTTTCAGACAAACTGTTATAACGTTTGTGTATTCTTTTATTAATAACAGCATACCAATATATTTTTCGGTCTGTCATTTTAACGAAACCGAAACGTTTTCCTTTGCCCCAAGCTTCAATCGCTTCATGATGAAATTGTTCAGGCAAGTCAAACTCAACCAAGCCTCTCCAGCAGATTTGTCCGGTGTTGCGGAGGGTTCCTGTTCCAAAGATCTGATTTCTTATTTTTGAATGAATTCCATCTGCTCCGAAAACGGTTGCACTTTCAACTTCAGTTCCGTTTTCAAAGTTGATAAGATAATTTTTATTCGTTTGAATTTCTTTTAAAGAATGATTCAGTTTAATGTTTTCAAAACCAATGTTTTCAGCTAAAATTCTCTGCAAATCAGCTCTGTGGATTGCTACATTGCAGGAGTTGTATTTTTTTTCAAGCTTCAACACATTCGTTTTCGAAATGAGTTTCAGTTTTTCATCAGTCACAGAAATTCCGTGAATTTTATTTCCTGCTTTTTCAATTTTTTCTTTTAAACCTAATGTTTCAAAAATCTGCATTGCATTGATGGCCATCATAATTCCTGAACCGACGGGTTTTATTTCAGGTGCCGATTCGTAAATGGTAAAATCGAAATTATGCTGTTGCAGAATATTACCAAGTGTTAATCCTCCGATTCCCGCTCCGATGATTGAAATTGAATTCATTATTTTAAATTTTTCAGTTCATTCAATAACTGATTTTGTTTTTTGATAAAATTTTCTAAGCTATTTGTTTTTAAAGGATGGGCATTTTGATATTTTTCAATTTTCGGCAGGGTTTTTCTGATTTTGAAAGCGGTGTAAAAGCTATTTATATCCTGCTCATTTTTATTGAGCCTTGAAATTAAATTCTGAATGTTTCTGGTCTTTTCATTATACTTCTCAGAATTTGCTCTGATCTCGTTTTCAATCTGATGTTTTAGAATAGAATCATTTATAGTATTCGTTAAATGAATTGCATCTTGATAATAACCATCTGATTTATCAAGGACTACATTGTAATACTCGAGAACTTTTCTTTGGTTTTCATATGCTTTTAAGATCTTATCATCAAGAGTCGATAATTTTTTGTCATTTTTGATTAATTCAGAATAAATTTTATCAATCATATTTTGCTCATATCTACTGCCGCTCTCAAACGAATTTTTTATAGAAGAATCGGCATTATCCACAGTATTTTCTACAAGTGGCTTATTTTCTGAACTACTTTCACTACAAGAAATGATTAATAAAAATAAAGTAGAGGTAATAAGTGTTTTTTTCATGGTTATTAAGATTAAGATAATTTTTATTCTGAAAAATTGAAGTCGAATTTACTTTAAAATTACTGTATCTGATTATTGAAAAGTTGATCCAGATCAAAATTCTTATTTTTAAAATTTAGATATATTTTCAAGCTTTCATCTGTATTTTTTATTTCGAGCCTGTCTTCTAACCTTGTTTTTGAATTATAAGTATATTTATAATGGATGTTTGGGAAAAAATCCTGATTTTTTGTAAGCTGGATGATCGGTTTATTGAATGAACAAAGGAAAATATTTTCTTCCAAAAATATAATATCGGCTTTTCTATAGCTTATTTTTGATCCAAATTTAGAATATCCTTCAATTTCAGTTTCTATATTAGGAACTAAGGTATATTTTTTATCCTTTATATATTCAAAGAAAAGTTTTCTTTTATATTTCAAGTAGAAGTAAATTGCGGTATTAGTAGCAATCCATAACAGGAGAAATCCCCCAATGAAAAAAAATAAATTATTCATTGGATAAAAATAAAAAACGGAGTCTGAAAATCAAACTCCGCCTAGTAAATTTTTGCGTAAAATTATTTACCTAAATAAGATTTCAGGATCTTACTTCTGGTATTGTGTTTCAATCTCTTGATCGCTTTTTCTTTGATCTGACGAACTCTCTCTCTGGTAAGATCAAAAGTTTCACCAATTTCTTCTAAAGTCATCGGGTGTTTTCCGTTCAATCCGAAGTATAATCTTACCAAATCAGCCTCTCTTGGAGTTAAAGTATTCAATGCTCTTTCAATCTCGATTTGTAGAGACTCAAGCATTAAATCTTTATCCGGACTTGGAGATTCTCCAGAACGTAATACATCATAAAGATTAGAATCTTCACCTTCTACTAAAGGCGCATCCATAGACAGGTGTCTTCCGGAGTTTTTCATAGATTCTTTAATATCTTCCTCGCTCATGTCAAGAACTTCAGCCAATTCTTCGGGAGAAGGTGGTCTTTCATTTTCCTGCTCAAGGTGAGCGTATGCTTTGTTGATTTTATTGATGGAACCGATTTTGTTCAATGGCAATCTTACAATTCTCGACTGTTCAGCCAAAGCCTGTAAAATTGATTGACGAATCCACCATACCGCGTAAGAGATAAATTTGAAACCTCTTGTTTCATCATACCTTTTTGCCGCTTTCATAAGTCCTAAGTTACCTTCATTGATCAAATCGGGTAAAGAAAGACCTTGATTTTGGTACTGTTTAGAAACCGATACTACGAAACGAAGGTTGGCTTTGATTAACTTCTCTAGTGCTGCTCTGTCGCCCGCACGAATTTTTTGTGCCAATTCTACTTCTTCGTCCGCAGTGATTAGTTCAACTTTACCAATTTCCTGCAAATACTTGTCTAATGAAGCAGTTTCCCTGTTGGTAACCTGCTTAGTGATTTTTAATTGTCTCATCTATTTTTTCCTCAAAAAAGAGTTACTATATATTATACGTTTGAAAAGGTAAAAAGGTTACACATGTTTCAATTATTTTTTATTTATTTAAATTACAATTGAGAAAATAGTTGTAAATTATGGCTCTCGTGACACAGAATAGCGATTTTATAGGTTGCTATCTGGTAAGATATTTTGAAAAAATCGTACCAAGAAGTGTTTTTTAATTAAATTTTAACTCTAAAAACTGTGTTAATTTTTACTGGATTCTGTACCAATCGTTTTAACCGTTACAAATGATTTTTATTTGAACTGAGGAAATAAAAAAAGCGAAACCAAAGTTCCGCTTATATTTATAGAGTTAATGATATATTTAAATCATTTTAAAAAAGATCATTCAGTAATTTGGCAAGTCTCAAACCTCCGTATAGAAGCTGTCTCTCCATAGTATCATTGAATTTGTACTGGTAATCGTATGCTAATTTTGAATCGTTGGGAGTCTGTGCATAGATCTTATTAGCGATTTGATGAGAATCATACAACCAGTCTTCTACCGTTCCTGACTGAATTTTAGCTACTTCATCTTTAGACTTAATATCCAGTAATTTTGAATATTCTGTATAGCTGTATTTTTGAGAATCCACCAATTTTCCGTCCCAAACTGAATGTAAATTTGTTTTTTCGCCAAAATAAGTAACGTTGATTTTGTTTCCTCCCAAATCTTCAGCTCTTCCTACATGTAAAGGCTGTGCAAGATCTCCCATGATATGGATAAGGAAAATTAAAGCGATTTTTCTGTCTTTTTCAGAAGTTTTTTCATCTTTAATCTGGCTAGATAATACTTTTACCTGAGTGTATAAACTTGGTCCGGCCTGAGCTTCTAAGTTTTTTTCAAAAGCTTTGAAATCTGTCTGAGGATCAATGTTTACATAATGCCAAGCTGAAGCCTGCTTCCATGCACCTGTAGTATCAGATTTAATGAAGTCCGGCCAGTTTGCCCAATACGCAAGGCGTTCTCTGCCCATAATTTTTTTAATTTCTCTTCTTGCCTTTCCGGAAAGATGATTTTCTGCAATTTCTGCAATAATTCTGTGTCCAGTCAGTCCCCACGCATAAGAATAAAGCGAAGATGCCATGAAAGCTAAAATCAGAATTTTAGAATACATACTTTTCATTGTAAATAACATTTTCAGAGTGCAAAGATACGGCTCAGTTTTCGAAGTAGAATTATATATGACAGAATTCTTGTCCTCCAGGATGTTAATAAAATTTAATCTAAATAAGTTTTCTATTAACTTATTTCGTGATTATTTTAGAATGAAAGGGTGGTTTACATTGAGTGATTCTATACCTTTTACCGTATTTTCACGGATAATTGTATAGATTATTCTTTTAAATGGGATTAAATTAGTATTTTTAATTAAAAATTATTTGAGAAAATATTTTTTCAATACTGCGAGATATATTACCTTTACATGCCCAAAATCACAGGAAACACTATGTATGAGAACAATATTGTAGAAATGAATTACAATAAGCTGCAGACAGATTTCAAAGCTGAAGCTGTGGCTGTTAATCTATTAAAATACCATAGAGCTGTAAGTAATATTTTTATTGACCGTCTTGGAATTAATGATAGAGCTTATTTGAAGGATATAAAAGGTATTTCAAGTCACTTTTTAGGTTTTGATGAAGAGGTCTTTACTATAGAAACATATCGGGAAGGGATTTATGATTATCTTCCTGAAGGGTTATTTCATCCTCCTTCTTTGGGAACATCCAGAAAGAATGTAGAAACTGTTGTTAAAGAGATTCGTAAACAAAAAAGAGTAGAGGAAGATGCAAGAAAGTTCTTCAAACCCTTTGAGTTGGAGATTTTCTTTACTGAAATTAGTGCCTTGCTTAAAGAATTCGATTTTGATATTTCCAGTGATACAGATTCATTGTTAGATACAATCAGTGAACTTTGGCCTTTAGTGGAAATGCTTGACAAGCAAAACGCTTATATTTTCATCTATATATTACCGTTTTTTCATCAGATCAGGGGAGATAAAAGATGGTTTGAAAGATGCATGACTGCTTTTCTTCAGATGCCGGTAGAAGTTACTTTTACTCCGAATGTAATAGACAAAATAGAGGAGAATGATGATTCGATGCTGCTTGGGAACTCCAGACTGGGAGTGACTTATATTCCGAGTGGTACTCATATGGACGGGCAAAGGAACTGGGTCGTTAATATAGGACCTATTCCATATTCGGAGATGAAAAAGTTTATAGATGGAAGTCCGTTTAGAAAAGTTCTTTATACACTATACGATTACTTTTTGCCGGTAAGTGTAGATGTGAAAGAAAATTTCATCACAGAAAAACAGGAATATTCATTCGCCTTGGAGGACGATGAAAGAAATGCGAACCGCCTTGGTTACTCCACATTCCTCTAAAATATTTTATTATATTTACAGACACCAACCGATACATTATTAATTGAAAAAAGACAAATGGAAATCTCTTCAGTAAAAGGTATATTTTTAAGATATATTTTAATGCCTTTAATTGCAGTCATCATGATGGTTATTTTGGGAATAATCAGAAGGAATAAGCCTGCTATAAAAATTAAAACCATTATTATATACGTTCTTCTGTGCAGCTTGTGTATAGCTGTACCTGGTTTTTTTGGTTTCTCGGGAAATTCCTTTAATCCTTATTGGTATCTGATCGCTCAGATTATTTATTTTATTTTGGGGATTATCCATGTTAATCTTTTGGACAGATACTTTAAAAAGCATATTGATTCCTTTTCAATGAGTGTATTGTTTGAATCTGTACTTTCTTTGACATGTATTGTATTCGGAGGTTATCTGTTTACTTTGATCTTTAACTGGATGAGTATGGGAACAGGTTATCCGGTAATGTCTGCAACCAGTGCATTTGTTTTCCTTGTTCCACTGGTATTTCATTATTGTTACGTTCAGTTTATCAGTATTCCTGTCGATATTTATAAGACATGGAGATATTCTCCGGATCAGAAGCTTCCGGATTTTGAAGGTGCAGATTTCGACAGATTGATGGTACTGAATGTGGAATTAAGTAAAAATCTGGAAGAATCTAACCGATTCAGAATTAAAGCTAAAACGCTGCCGACAGGAGTTACTTTCGGGGATTGGTTTTATAGAGTTGTAGATGATTATAACCACAAAAATCCGGGATCTGTTATTCATCTTTCAGATAATGAACAAGAACCTTATTATTGGATTTTTTATACCAAAAAATCATTTTTCAGTTTTAGAAAATACATCAATTTCGATCAGGATATTTCAGCAAATAGTATTTCAGAAAATGAAGTTGTTATTTGCAAAAGAGTAATTCATCATGCAGAAGAAGGAATTGCTAAAAAATCATAACACACACAAATTTTAAAAGTATTTAATATGATACAGCCTATTAAACATTTTGCGATCAATTGGGTCGACGGAATGAAAGTTTCCCAGCGACATTTAAATGATCAGGATAATTTTTTAATTGATACCATCAGAGATTCCAATTCATTAGGGATTACCAATTATAATTACGGACTTTTGCCTATTCCTAATGAATTTACAGACAAAACGATTTTTGATGTTCATAATACAGCAACCAATGATGTTCAGCTCTTTATAAAACATTGCAGTGCCGTTACATTAGCCGGATACAGAGTTGAGCTTAATGACCGTAGAGTAAGTGTGAAGTCATTGGCAAAATCGATGAACGAAGAACAGGCAGACGGAGAATATTATATTTTGATTTCGGTAAATCCTTTCGATAAAGTACCTTTCGGAGATATTGATCCCGAAGAAATTCCACCGAGACACCCGAATGCACAATCGAATTATCATATCGAATTACTTCCGGTAACCTCTTTGAACAGCAGTTATTCAGGAGGGAATTATCTGATTGTTGGAAAAGTGGATTTAAAAGGAAATATTGCACAGGTGGATTCAAATTTTATTCCGCCTTGTACTTCCGTTCAGAGCCATCCTGCATTGCTGAACTATTATAATGGTTTTGCAAAATCAATTGGTAATCTGCAGCAATACGCTTTTAAAATTATTCAGAAAGCATCCCATAAAAACCAGAATACAGCATTGGCACAGAATGTTAAATTTTTGTGTAACACGATGATTACAACTTTTGCCGACATGTATTTCCAGTTTAGAAATATTACGCCTTGGCAACCACCCGTATTTTTAATTGAATCTTTTGCTAAGTTAGCTCTTAATTTATACAATGCTACACAGGTTCTGGTACCGGCAGAATTGGAAGAGATGCTGAATTATAGCTTAGAATGGAGCGAAATTGCTCCTCATACTTTGCTAAACCAATTATCAATTGTCGCAGAAACAAACTATGATCATCACAATTGTGGCGAACCTTTATTGTATATTCAGCAGATGCTGAGAAGTCTGGAAATTATCTTCTCAAAACTGAGCGAACTGGATTATATTGGTCAGAGAAAAGAAAACATTATTGTAAACGAACAGGAGGTTTCTTCCAATACCAATCCGAAAAGAGGTTGGAGTGTTTTGGATTAACCATGATATAGCTTGAAAAAAAATAAATCCCGGTATTATAAATTCGGGATTTTTTGTGTAAAATTGTTTTATAATATTCAATAAAATATGAATGTAGATATAATAAGACAGGACATCAGAGGGTTATCAGATGACAAGATCTTTCTGAACAATGCGGGATCTTCGCTAATGCCAGTACATGTAGTAGATTCAATGATTGATTATCTAAAGCAGGAAGAACAGTTCGGAGGCTATGAAGTTGCTAATAGAAATGCGGAACTGCTTGAAAGCTTTTATGATGAAACGGCTAAACTGATTAACTGCAAATCTTCAAATATTGCTTTTGCCACAAGTGCTACAGACGCTTATACCAAAGCATTATCCAGTATTGTTTTTAAAGAAGGAGATGTGATTATTACTACAATTGACGATTATATTTCTAATCAGATCACATTTATTTCACTTCAGAAAAAATTAAATCTAAAAATTATCAGAACAAAAAAACGTTCAGATCATGAGCTTGATTTGGAAGATCTGGAAAATTTAATTAAAAAGCATAACCCAAAGTTGGTTGCAGTCACTCATATTCCAACCAATTCAGGATTGATTCAGGATGTGGAGAGTGTTGGGGAAATCTGCAAAAAATATGATGTTCTGTATTTAGTAGATGCGTGTCAGTCCATCGGACAGATGTTTGTGGATGTTGAAAAAATAGGCTGTGATTTTTTAACGGCAACAGGCAGAAAATTCATGAGAGGACCAAGAGGAACAGGATTTTTATATGTTTCGGATAAAATACTGGAACAGAATTATGCTCCTTTATTATTGGATATGAGAGGGGCCAATTGGACGGAATATGACAATTATGAATTGTTTAAAACCGCAAAACGATTCGAGCACTGGGAAATCTCTTATGCTTCTCTATTAGGATTTACTGAAGCTTTAAAATATGCGAATACTATTGGGATACATGCTATCGAACATTATAATAAAGGTTTATCTGAAAGACTTCGGGGAAATCTAAGAAACAGCGGATTTCAGGTTTGGGATCAGGGAAATAATCTGAGCAGTATCATTACCTTTTGCGAACCAAACGGAGATCTGGAGAATATTCAGAAAGTACTGAAAGAAAATAACGTATTCTTTTCCGTAACGTATAAGAATTCTGCCTTAATTGATTTTACGAATAAAAATATCAACGGAATTGTAAGATTATCACCGCATTATTTCAATACAGTGGAAGAAATTGAAATAGTTTCCGAAATTTTGAACAATAGCCTAAAGTCAGTTTAAGATTCCATAATGAAGAAATAGATTGAAAATAAACTTTCAATCTATTTCTTTACCAATATTTTTTCTGTTGCTTTTCTACTCAAAACCTCCTGTTTCCCATCCACTTCTATGGTAATGGATTTGTCGAAATTTTCAATTTTTATGATCTTTATTTTCTTGTTCAGCAATAGATTTCTTTCTGTTAAATAATTAAGAAATGCATCATCAGAAAGGGTGACAGAAGCAAAGATTACAGCTTCTCCAAGTTCACAGTTGCTGAGTTTTTGTAAATCCTGAGCAATGATATTTCCGTCTTTATCAGGAATCGGTTCTCCGTGAGGGTCGAATTTGGGATAATCAAGAATTTCATCCATTTTATCAAAAAAAATAGTAGAATGTACGTGTTCCAATTGTTCTGCAATTTCATGAACATTTTCCCAGCCGAAATTCATTTTTTTAACTAAGAACATCTCCGTAAGTCTGTGTTTTCTTACGACCAAAGCCGCTTCACGACGTCCTTTTTCGGTAACGATGAGAGGTTTGTAGGTTTCATAGATTACCCAGCCTTTTTCTGCAAATTTCTTCATCATATTGTTAACACTCGGCATTTTTACATTCAAAAATTTGCTGAGTTCATTAATCGTTACTTTGCTTTCACTGTCTACTAAATGAAATAAAGCTTTCAGATAGTTTTCTTCGGTTAATGTTGTTTTCAAAATGTTAGATGATTTTCGTTACAAATCTAACAAAATATTATGAATTATTGACGGTTGTTATTTTAAGTTTTTTTAATTTTACTCTATGAAATTTTCATTCAAAAACGATTATTCGGAGGGTTGTCATCCTAATATTTTACAGGCGCTTTTAGAGCATAATAAAGATCAGCAGGCAGGTTACGGAGAAGATCAGTATTCTTTAAAGGCTAAAGAGTTAATTAAACAAAGAATAAAAAAATCAGATTCGGAGATCTATTTTGTTTCGGGTGGAACTCAGGCCAATCTCATTGTAATTTCTTCTATTTTAAGACCTTATCAATGTGCGGTTTCTGCAGCTACAGGACATATTCTTAATAATGAAACGGGAGCCATTGAAGCAACAGGACATAAGATTTTAGGAATAGAAAAAGAAGACGGGAAACTGACTCCTGAAGATATCATTCCGACTCTGGAAAATCACAGAAATGTTCCGCATCAGGTAATGCCGAAGTTGGTGTATATTTCCAATTCTACAGAGCTGGGAACGATTTATACGCTAGGAGAACTGGAAGCACTTTCGAAATTCTGTAAAGAAAACAAGCTGTATTTATTTATGGATGGTGCTAGAATGGGACATGGTTTAACTTCCGAAATCAGTGATCTGACGCTGGAAAAAGTAGCCGAACTTACCGATGTTTTCTATTTGGGAGGAACTAAAAATGGTGCTTTAATTGGTGAAGCAATTGTCATTAATAATCCGGAACTTCAGCAGGATTTTGCTTTCAATATCAAACAGAAAGGAGCGTTGCTGGCAAAAGGAAGATTGTTAGGAATTCAATTTTTAGAATTGATGAAAAATGATTTGTACTTTGAGTTGGCAAAACATGCAAATCAGCAGGCAATGAAGATCAAAAATGCCATGAAAGAAAGGGGAGTACAGTTTCTTTCAGATACGTATACCAATCAGATTTTCCCGGTTTTGAGCAATGAGCTGATTGAGAAATTGTCTGAAAAATTTGAATTTTATGTCTGGAAAAAAATGGACGAAAACTCTTCAGCTATCCGTCTTATTACTTCCTGGAATACCGAAGATCAGCCTGTGAATGATTTTATCGAGATCATCCAAGCAGAACTATAAAAAAATGCAACTTATTAAAGTTGCATTTTTCTTTATTTTAAAGCTTTATTTACAAGATTGCAATCAGCGGCTTCCAGTTTTTGACCGTCTTTATAGCTGATTTTTTTCTCGCTTGCATATTTTACCTGTCCGTTTTCTTCTTTATGTTCGCCAATACCTTCTGTTAAAGTATTGTCTTTTTGAATAAAGAATATATCTCTTGCACTTTTTCTGCCTTCAGATACAAATTCGTAAGTCAGTTTTAAGGTATCTCCTGATTTATAACCGGAAATATCTCCTTTGTTACTGTCTTTTTCAAAGTTTTTGTAAGACATTTTTCCGGTAATCGTTCCCAGATTGTCATCAATATTGGCAAATACAGAATCTTTTCCGGTTACACCCATATAGCAGAAAGATTTAGGTCCTAAAGTATCAACTACCTTTTCTGTAGTCACTGTAGAATCTGTTTCCGCTTTTGGAGCTGTTGTTTCTGTTTTTTTGTTACAGTTCATTAAGAAAACTGATAGTGAACCTAATAAGATCAACTTTTTCATAATCCTTTTTGTTGTGTTAGATAAATTTCGAAGGTACTAAAATAATCATTTTATTATGGAATGCATCTAAAAACTAAACTTTTAAACATCCTCGGAAACCTCTTGCAGCATAATAAGAATCAGCACCATTATGATAAATGAAGACCGTATTGTAACGGCGATCACAGAATATTGCGCCTCCTAATTCTCTGATTGACGCAGGCGTTTTTACCCAGCTTGAAGTTTTCAGATCAAATTTTCCTAATTCCTGAAGCTGACGATATTGCTCTTCGGTGAGGAGTTCAATGCCCATCTCTGAGGCAGTATCAATAACATTATTTTCCGGTTTATTGGCTTTTCGGGCTTCCCAAGCCGGATAATCGTAGCAAAGACTTCTGCGTTTCGGACTTTCGGGTGAACAGTCGAAGAAGATATATTCATCAGTTTTTTTATCATAACCAATAACATCAGGCTCACCTTCTGTTTCTTCCATTCTGTGGAGCGACCATAATTTTTCATTGTTTTTTTCAAGCTTTTCCTGAATTTTATCCCAATCGATACCTTTATGGCGGCTCATATTTTTTTCAAAACGAAGTTGGAGAATCTTCAGCAATTCTTCGTTTTGTGTTGAGGAGAGTTTCTTTGTGCTCATATTGAATTCTATTTTGGTGGTAGTATTAATCTGCAATAGATATTTTTCTTTCGGCAGGTCTAAAATACCAAGAAATAATTACCAGCACAAGCAGTAAAATTGCAGGAAATGTTTTGCTAAATGTATCACTAACAATACAATGAGAGATAACAGCTCCGGACATTACAAAGAAAAATCCTGCATAAGCCCATTCCTTCAATAATGGAAATTTTGGGATCAGAATAGCGATAGCTCCCAGTATTTTCCAGATTCCAATAATAGGCATTAAATAAGAAGGGTATCCAAGATTGGCGAAGTTGGCCAGTTCGTCCTTGTTTCTGATCAGTTGGACAATAGCTGTTGAAACCATTCCTAGTGACATCCAAAGGGTGAAAATCCAATAGATAATTTTATTTCTTTTCTGAAATTTGTTTTGTGTTTCCATGTCTCGAAGTTTAAGATTTTAATCATTCAATCCTTTTCCATTAAGAATTTCCGGAATATATTTTTCAATTCTGGCTGTTCTGGTCCTGGATTGTTTTGCAGAAGAAAAGTAGAGTAGATAAGCGCGTTGTCTTCCCGGTGTTAAAGCTTCGAATGCTTCTTTTAATACTGAATCTTCATCCAGTCTCTGCTGAAATTCTTCAGGCATTTCAAATTCTCTGGTTTTCTTCATTTCGACTTTAGCTCCGGATTCTTCAACTTCTACGGCTTCAAACATATATTCCTTGAGAGTTTTTTCTAAATCAAGGATTTGTTGCAAATCAGTAAAACGGATCTGTCTCGCAGCCTGTACATTTTCAGTCTGTTGAATTAAAATATTGGCAGGATCTTTCATTAAAGCGCCTTTAAAAAAGAGGAGTGCACAATATTCTTTAAAACCATGAATTAAGAAAATATTTTTTCCTTCATAAGTATAGCAAGGACATCCCCATTTTAGATCTTCTGCAAGCTGGGTTTCCAGAGCGATTGCTCTTAGTTTTTCAAATTCCTTTTGCCATTGTGCGGCTTTATCAAAGAAGAAATCAACTTTTGGATTCATATAATTTGGGTTTTGGTGTTTCGGGCTACGAGTTGTGAGTTGTATAAGCTGTATAATTCAAAATTCAAAAACTCGAATCTCTCATGATTTAAATAATTCCTGCAGACGGTTATGAGCCATATTAATGCCCTGTGCAAACGGTAATTTCAGCATCTGGTCTCTGAAATCTATAGATTTATAGATGGTCTGAATCGTTATTTTACTTGTGGTATCAGTGATTTTTTCAAATTCAAGAAACTCAAACTGAGGCGGAAAAGGAGTGTTTTCCATTTGAAAAGTTCTTGTAATTTTCTCATTGTGAACAATTTCATGAATCGTTCCATTGGCGCTGAAAGCTACTTCGCCTTGTGGATTTGAGGTTTCAAATCGGTAACTTCCGTGTTGTTTATTTTCGAATTTTGTCACTTTTGTTCCCATCCATTGTTCGAAAAGTTCGGCTTCTGTATATGCTTTGAAAAGCAATTCAACAGGCAGATCGAATTCCCGGGTGATGAAGATTTCCTGCTTTCCGTCTTCGGCGTGTATTTTTGTTTTGAGTTCCATATTTTGAGTAATTAGGTTCGAGATACGGGAGACGTGTTATAAGAACATGTACTTCATATCACGCATCTTTTTTATTCTGGTAGGCTTTCATGACTTCTTCTAACTTATTGAATTTTTCGTCCCACATTTTACGGAAAGGTTCAATAAAATCTGCAATTTCTTTCATTTTTATTGGATTTAAATGGTAGATAATTTCGCGACCGTTTTGCTCAGACTTCAATAATTCACATTCTGTAAGGATTTGAAGATGCTTTGAAACTGTAGGTCTTGCGGTATCAAAGTTCGAAGCAATTGCACCTGCCGTCATAGATTGTGCTGCAACCAACATCAATATTGATCTTCGGGTAGGATCGGCAATCGCCTGAAATACATCTCGTCTTAAATTCATTGTGTAGTTATTTGGCTACAAATTTAAATGAAGTTATTTGGCTACGCAAATTTTTATGAAGATATTTTATATAAATCAATAAAATCCCGGGATTAACAGGGCTTTCCATAAATATTTCTGCATTAATTTTACTTAATGATAATCATTTATGGAATTTTTGGCTGTCCCGGGAAATAGTATTTATTTCTTCTTAATTGAAATGAAAGTCTGTAAAATAACTGAAGTAATGATAAATAAAAGCCCTATATAAAAGGAAATATTGACTTCTTTGCTTTCATCAAAGAATAAAAATGCCATAATGATGGCATATATTGGTTCTAAATTAAAGGTCAGGTTCACGGTAAATGCCGGAATTTTTTTCAAAACTTCAGCAAATGTAACATACAGACCGACAGTACAAAACAACGCCAAAAACACCAAATATCCCGTATCTTTTAAGTCAGGAACTATGCGTTCTGAATGGAAAAAATGGAGGTAAATGGGCATAAAAAGGCCTAAAATAGCGGTTCCGGCGACCATCTGATAATAGTTAATGATCTTGCTATCAAAATGCCGAACCAGACGGTTATTATAAATGGTATAAAGGGCGCCAAACGCCGATGAAATAACGCCTAAACAAATTCCTAACTGATAAGAAGCATCAAAATGAAAAATAAGGCTGATTCCTAAAAGGGTTAAAGTACTAAGCAATAATTCGGAAACTTTAAATTTTTCCCGATCTATCAAAGGTTTAAAGATTGCCGTGAAAAAACTTGTCAGACAATAGCAAACTACACCAATTGAAATATTTGAGTATTTGATACTTGCATAAAAGAAAATCCAGTGCATGGTAATAAGCAATCCAACTTTGGATATACGGAGTTTTTCCTGAGTAGAAATCGTAAAGGGGATTCTCAGCAGTTTTAAAATAATAAATAAAATGATGGATGAAAATAAAAGGCGGTACCAAACCAAAAGACCTTCATTAAGGGAAATTAATTTTCCGAATACACCTGTAAATCCAGCCAGCATTACGGCCAGATGCAATAATAAATATGATTTTTTCATTTGAAAATGAACTGTATAAAAGATGAGTAATTAAATATTTTAATCAGAATCTGAAGTACGAAAAACCAACAGATAAAATGTATCTGCGTGAGAAATACTTCAAATCAAATTTGGAAATATTAAATTACTGGTGGAGGTAAACAGCTCGAATGATTCATATTTATTTTGAATAGGAAACAAATATAGAAAAAGGGACTGAAAATAGCAATCTAGGCTCTCCTATATCAGGTGAAAATAAAATCCTATAATTTATATTATGTTAAATATAATAGGTTTATATATTTTGCATTATTAATTAAATGCTTGTTATTTAAGTAGTAATTGTATGTTTGTTAGAACTCATAGTACACCTACATCACATACTTTTATTTTCGTATGTCATTACGCTATTGAATAGTTATTTCCAATCCTTCTAAATGCGAAATCCCCGGCACATATTGATTTCTGTCACATTTTTTTGTCCATAATTCAAATTTCATACTTTGAAAATCGGCTTTTTTCATAAATTAGCAATTGTGAAGAAACACAGGACAGGAGAAGACATATGGAATTTATAAAATCAATACTTGCTGATACGGTTGGAATTAAAGAAAGTTCCATTCAAAGCTTATTAGAGCTTGTAACAGAACGTAAAATCTCTAAAAATGAATTTCTTATTCAAGAAGGACAGACTTGTAATTTTGTTGGTTTTGTAAAAGAAGGTGTTTTGCGCTCGTTTGTTTACAGCAAAGTCGAAGAACATAACAATGATTTTTATTTTCCAAACACAATTGCTTGTGCACTTACAAGTTTCCTAACAAGTGAAAAAACAAATTGTAACATTCAGGCACTTTCAGACAGTACGATTTTCTGTTTGTCTAGACAGCAACTTGACTCAATAATGTCCCAAAATATGGAATGGCTAAAACTTTCCAAATACATTTCAGATACTTATTTTATCAGAAAATGTAAACGTGAAACTACATTCCTCAAAGACCAAGCGTTAGAAAGATTTAAACTAACATTGGAACTGTTCCCAAATATTGAGCAATTAGTTTCCCAATATCATATTGCCTCCTATTTAGGCATAAAACCTCAATCCTTAAGCCGATTAAAATCTTCACATAGGTGAATAAATTAGTCAAACGTTACTCTTAATTTTGGACCATTAACTCAAAAAAATTGTTATGCCAATCTTAAATTTGAAAATCAGTGGACAGGAAAACACTGAACTGACTCAAACTCTTGTAAACGAACTTACGGAACTTACGGCTTTGCATTTAAAGAAGAAACCCGAAGTAACAGCCATTACAGTTACTTACATCTCTGAAAACAGTTGGTTTGTAAACAAAAAAAGCCTGAAAGACCAGAGCTTAAAAAGCTTTTATCTGGACATTAAAATTACAGAGTCCACCAACCTTAAGGACGAAAAGGCAATGTACATAAAAGCCGTCTTTTCACTAATGGGAAAATTTCTTGGAAATTTGCATACCGAAAGTTACGTTTATGTAGAGGAAGTTAAAGCAGACGCATATGGATTTGGTGGATTGACACAAGAGTACAGATACATAGACAGCAAAAAATACGTCGTCCGCTAAGTGACTGTGGTTTTTTAATTTTTAAACAGGTTCTACAAATTATTTCGTAGAAATCAATTTTCTGTCTTTGTAGATTTTGGTTTTTTCTATACTTCCCTCCTCTCGATAGTGGATTCTTTTTCCGTTCCATTTTCGGGAGACTTCGTCATCGAATAAAGGTACGGAATCATTCAATACCATCCAAAAACATTAATTTTTAAATTAAAAAGCCTACAACACTATTTCTGAACATATTTCTCCTGCTCCTTTTGAGCATATCAATAGATTAGGAAAGTATTCTTTTAATACAAACTTTGAACTCAACAATAAAGGATAAGACCTCTTAGAAAAATTAAATAATTTTTGAAACCACCGCTTTTCTGAAATTTGGAGCAAGAACCTCATTAATGTTTCCGTACCGGTATTTTTGCTTTTATCATTTGAGCTACCCCCCATTCACGTAATTGATTGATAAACGGTATTAATTTTTCACTGGTTTCTGTGAGTGTATATTCTACTTTTGGTGGTACTTCTTGATATACTTTCCTATGCAATAGTCCATCACTTTCAAGTTCTCGCAGAGTTTGTGTGAGCATTTTAGTGGTAATATCATCCATGTATCTTTTCAACTCGCCAAAACGCAATACTTCATGATTAAAAATATACCACAAAATACGACCTTTGTATTTTCCACCAATCCTTCTAAATGCGAAATCCACGGCGCATATTGGTTCTGTCACATTTTTTTTGTCCATAATTCAAATTTTATACTTTGAAAATCAGCAATAGTTTCTTTTTAGTAGCTAAAGTACATAAAAGTAGGTACTTGTAAAAGTAAAATTATCAGGATAATTTTGTCTAAAATTAAAAAAATGAATAGACGAAATGCAATAAAATTAGCAACTATAGCAAGTAGTCTGCTGTTAACACCAAGCACAATGGGACAAACGATAATAGATAAATCTAAAGTTAAGAACAAGGCGCTTATTGCCCCCCTCGTAGTTCATTTGGGTAAAATAGATTTTCTTTTATTTTCAGACGGTCAAATGACTTTTGATAAAGCTCAACCTACATTCGCTCCAATGGTTTCTAAGATAGATTTTGAGGCTGGAGCGGAGAAATTACATCTACAAAAAAATATCATTGATCTGGGCATCAATATTATGCTAATACAAAAATCTGACAAAACTATTTTAATAGATGCCGGTATGGGTAAACATTTTGGAGATAATCAGGGAAAACTTTTAGAAAATTTAATACATGCAGGAATTGACCCCAGGTCCATAACTAACATACTTATAACGCATGGGCATCGGGATCATATTGGTGGAATTATATCTTTAGATAGAACACAAAATTTCCCCAACGCAAAATATCATATCGCAAAAAAAGAATATGATTTTTGGATGTCCGATATTCCTGATTTTTCCCATAGCAAATTAAGTGCAGAACAAATAAAAGCTACCGTTAGTTTTACCAAGAATATTCTTGAGAAAATTGATTCCAAACTAGAAAAATTTGAACCGGGGGAGAAATTATTTGGTTTCATCCAAACAGAACTGGCCGTTGGTCACACACCCGGACAAACTATTTTCACTATTACTTCAGAAGAAAAGTCGGTGAAAAATATAGTTGATGTTTTCCATACTCCGTTAATGGTCGCACAACCTGACTGGGGTGTTTGCTTAGATGTAGATTTTAATCAAGGAATAAAAACACGTATTCGATTATTGGAAGAAAGTTTCGCTAATAAAACATTGTTAATGTCCTCTCATTTACCATGGCCAGGATTAGGTTATATTGATAAAGAAAATGATCAATATAATTGGAATGCATTTAAATATTATACGCCTACAAATATTCAACTATAAAAAGTATTATGAAATTTAGAACATTAGGAAATACATTGGAAAAAGTCTCCGCTATAGGATTAGGTTGTATGGGAATGTCCCACGCTTATGGTCAAAAAGATGATAGTGAAAGTATCCGAACCTTACACAAAGCTTTAGATTTGGGTATTAATTTCTGGGATACAGCAGACTTTTATGGTGGGGGAGAAAATGAAAAGCTTCTTTCAAAGGTTTTGAAACCTAATAGAGATAAGATTTTCATTGCAACTAAATTTGGATTTAAATATGATCTAACAGCTACATCTTTTTCCAATCAGGTTGATGGTTCCCCAGCTTATATGCGCAAAGCGGTAGAACTTAGCTTAAAGAGATTAAATGTGGATTATATAGATCTGTATTATTTACACCGCATAGATCCCAAAATTCCTATAGAAGAAAGTATTGGTGCAATGAGTCTACTTGTGAAGGAAGGTAAAATAAGATATTTAGGTATTTGTGAATCATCGGAAAAAAGCATAGAAAGGGCAAACGTAATTCATCCTATCACCGCATTACAAAGTGAATACTCGGTGCTTACAAGGGATGTTGAAAGTAAAATATTACCGGCAGTTAGAAAATATAAGATGTCACTTATACCTTTTTCTCCATTGGGTAGAGGTATGCTTACTGAAAACTTTGACTTGTTGAATATTGCACCAGATGACTCTAGGTCGAAATTACCACGCTTTCAATACGAACATATGGAAAATAATCGAAAACTTGTTAAGGCTCTTTCGGAATTTGCAAATTCAAAAGGTATTACAACAACCCAATTGGCCCTTGCTTGGCTGTTAGGGCAAGGTGATGATATTATTCCTATACCCGGAACAAAAAAACAAGAATTTCTCCAACACAATGTGCAGGCTGTGGAAATTGTGTTAACGGAAGAAGAAATCAAAGCTGTCAATATGATAGTCCAGGAATATCCTAACACAGGTGAACGATATGGTTCAGAGTCTATGAAATTGACCAATAGGTAATATTTATTTCACTTTTTTAAAGATACCATCGATTTGTTTAACGTAGGAAAGCTGCATACTCAAAGTGGTAAGATCAAATGAACTTCCCGCTTTGGGGTAAGCGACCTTGTTATTAATAAGCATTGAAAAAGATAACGACCAATCATCTCTATGATATGTAGAAGCAGCCCGTGCTAAGGCAGTAGGATATATTTTTATTTTACCATCTTTTAAAGCTGCCGTCTCATTACCAAAATTAGCCCCTATAGTTGCCATCCCTGTAAGAAGCCAATGTTTGTCAATCACCCAAGAATATGCATATCCCCCATTGACTCCCAATTGTAAATTATCAAATGGTGTATTGCTATCGATGTCATTATCCAATATTGGTACTACCCTATGCCAATAGGCACCACCTCCCAATAAAAAACTCCCAACAGAAGCTTTCTGCTTTTCACTTTGTTCAAAAGCTGCCTTTGCTGAGAATTTGTTGCCGTTGAAAATGTATGTTCCTTCTGCACCTATCTGCTGAACAGAAAGATCGGGGAATAGATTAATTATTTTTTTATCTTCTGTATAAAATCCCTTATATTTTTGATAGTAAAGATCTACAACGTAATTCCTTCCGTAATTATGTATTTGTAAATCAGTGGATTTCGTTTTTCCATACTCACTTCCTTTTAAAGGAATGATACTATGTCCCAATAGAAAATTAACCATTGTGTTTCTTATACCTAAACCTACTCCTGCATTTATAGGATAATTGGGTGAAAAAGTAGTATTATCCCTATTTAGCTGTAAAGTACTTGTAGAGATATAGCCTGTTACCCACATTTTTTGATGATAAGCCGCCACGTAAGCTGAATCTGCTTTCTGAGCGTGGACTAAGCTGATTGACAAAAAAAATAATATAAAAATTATTGCTTTAAAAAGAATAAATCTGTTTTTTCTCATTCGATCATAAATTTCATTTCCCAATTTGTCAGTTACCATAATTTTGAAGATTGAATTTAAACATATAGTTATAAATAACCACATATCTATTCCTTTTTCTTCAAATAAATTTCAATATTTTATAAAATTAATATGGTAATGATGATTTTAGGATGTTTAAGCTTATCTTAATTAAAATAAAAAACCTTCCTTAAAAATTATTAAAGAAGGTTTTTTTCTCATTCAAAAAAAGAATTATTTTAAATTTTCATTAAAGAAACGTTGCAGTTTATCAAAAGGAATTTTATCTAACCTATCATATAAGTCAACATGCACCGCGTTAGGAATAATCATCAATTCTTTAGGTTCGGAAGCCGCTTTATAAATATCTTCACTAAAATATCTTGAATGGGCATTTTCACCTGCAATTATCAAAACTGGTCTTGGCGAAATTTCTTTAATATAGGTAAGGATCGGCATATTCATCAGGGAAAATCCGCTGGTTGCTTTCCAGGCTCCGTTTGAATTGATGGATCGTTCATGAAAACCTCTTGGAGTTCGGTAGTAATCAAAATAATCTTTAACAAATTGTGGTTCGTCCCCTTTTAATTTTTCGGCATTAGAACGCGGTCCGGGCGCAGTTACTCCTGTTTCTGCATCTTTCCAGCGCTGTTGGCTCATTTGTTCCAGTGTTTTTGTACGCTCTTCTAATGTAACCTTATCATAATACCCTTTTGAAGCCACTCTTGGAATATCATACATACTGGTTGTAGCTACAGCTTTTACACGCTTATCTACAGCTGTTGCGTTTAATGCAAAGCCTCCGAAACCGCAGATTCCGATAATGCCAATTTTACTTCTGTCAACATTTTTTTGAAGTCCCAAAAAATCTACAGCCGCGCTGAAATCCTCGGTATTGATGTCGGAAGAAGCGATATTACGGGGCTCTCCTCCACTTTCACCTGTATAAGAAGGATCGAAAGCAATAACAGCAAAACCTTTTTGTGCCATTTCATTGGCGTATAAACCTGAAGATTGTTCTTTCACAGCTCCGAAAGGTCCGCTAATTGCCAATGCAGGTAGTTTTTCACGGCTTATATTTTTTGGAAGATACAAATCTCCTGATAATATGATCCCGTAACGGTTTTTAAATGTAACTTTCTGACGGGTCACCTGATCACTTAAATGAAAGGTATAATGTTGTTTAGTGTCATTCATTTTTTCTGATTTTGAATTTTTCTGACCATCTGACTGGCCAAATACAAACACTGCAGCCATTGCCAATAATTTTATGCTTTTCATTTTCTATTTCATTTTTTTTAATATTTCTTGATCTACTGTTTGGGTTAAAATTTCCAAGACGGTTCTGCCTTGTTCGTATTTATTTGGCGGATTATTCTCAACGACGATTTTTTTGCTTTCAAGATCTTTTAAGCCTTTAGCTTTTCTTTCTTCCAAAAATGCTGAATTTCCACTTTTGGGTATTCATTATTTTTTTATTTCAAGGTTGGCTTCATTGTAAACTTCATCGGTTACGGGTTCCAGCCAAATATTTTCGTTGGTTTTTGGGTTTCCGTTGGTTGCCAGATGTGAGAACCAGCTTTTTGAGGTGGCGCCGTGCCAATGCTCTACGTTGGGAGCAATTTCTACAATATCTCCGGATTTAAGATGAATTGCCGGTTTTCCTCTTTCCTGATATAATCCTTCACCGCCTACCACAATCAGAAGTTGTCCTCCGGTATGACTGTGCCAGTTGTTTCTGCTTCCAGGTTCGAAGGTTACATTAGACAGAGGAACATTCAGATCGCTATTTTTTGTTAACGGAGCAAGCCAGGATTTTCCTGTGAAATATTGTGCATATCCTGTATTTTCTTCGCCTGTAGGGAAACTGCTGATTTTTGGGATTTTTGTATTCATTTTATTTTGGCTTTTTATAAAGCTACAACACATCAGTGAAAGAATTGCTATACTAAAGGTGGTAGCTTTTGTTAAGTATTTTTGATTCATTTTTTTAAGGAATAGTTTTAATGATTTTTGCAGGAATACCTCCAACTACCATATTGTCGGGAACATCTTTTGAAACTACAGCTCCTGCCGCAACTACTGCATTTTTTCCAATGGTAACTCCCGGCAGAATTGTTGCGTTGGCTCCAATCCACGCATTCTTTTTGATATGAATGGATTTGCCTACCAATCCTTTTCTATATTCAGGCTCTAATGGATGGTTTTCTGTAATAAGACTTACCTTGGGACCGATCAGTACATCATCTTCAATCGTAATTCCACCTAATGCGAGGAATGTACAGTCGAAATTGATAAACACATTTTTTCCGATGCTGATGTTCTTTCCATAATTGATATAAATGGGGGTGAAAACGGCAACATTTTCTGTATTTTTATCTAATATGCGGCTAAGCAGTTGTGATATTTCTTCAGGATCGGAAGAATTATTCATCTGTATCAGAAATTCTCTTACTTTATAAGATTCTTCTCTTAATCTGCTTATTTGTGGATGATCTGGTGAAATTTTTTCACCATTCAATAATTCTGTAAAAATATCTTCCTGTACCATCTCTATTTCTTTATACAAAGTTAGAGAGAAAGCTTCGTAATGACTTTTCTGCAGAGCTCAAATTTGTTTTCTGAGAAGCTCAATATGCTTAGTGAAAGTTAAATTTCTGTTGGAGGAACACCGTACTGCTTTTTAAAGGCTGTTGAAAAATGAGACGGATTTTTGAAACCGACTTCAAAATAGACATCATGTACTTTTTTGCCTTCTTCTTTTAGCTTTACATAGGCCATTTCAAGACGTTTTTTTATAATCCATTTCTGAGGAGTAAGGGCGCTTATTTTTTTGAAATCCCTTTTAAACGTGGCCAGACTTCGTCCTGTAAAGGAAGCGATCTCTTCCATAGAAAGTTCATCCATATAATTATCATTAAGAAATTCCAGAATATCTACCTTCCAGGGTTCGGCAAAATCGAATAAGATGGGATAAAACTGTTCATCAGTATTTAATAAAGCATAAATTCCTTCCAGTAATTTGAGATGTGTAATCGTTTCGGTAGGTTTCACATGGCTGTCAAAATAGGGAGTAAGTGACTGAAAAAGGCTTGTAATAGCTGTATCTGGCTGAATTTTAAAAACATTTGTATCTGAAATATTGATGTTCTTCGGGATTTCGGCTTTATTTAGATCACTGTAAAATTCGCGCAAAATATTTCGTTTAAACGTCAGGGAAATTCCTTTGTAGAGATCATTTCCGGTACCGTTTTTATACATTTTAAGCCGGTGATCTCTGCGAACCAGGGCGCACTCTCCTGCTTTCAGCTTTATTGTTTTATTTCTGTCTTCAATAATCTGTTCACCAGAATATAAATAAACCAAAACATGTTCCGGCGTGGAATGGATACATTTCGTACTTTCCTCAGAAAAACAAGACAGAAAAATTCCTGAATAACTTATTGTTTTTAAAGCTTCCATTTGATTCATTATAAAACAGATTAATAATTAAATCTAGTAAAAATAAAAATTAATCCTTTCGTATGCTTTTCTCTAAAGCTCAAATATCATTTCTGAGAAGCTCATCATAAATTTTCAGCATAAAAAAACCGCTCTTTAAAGAGCGGTTATACCTTACTAAACTTAGTTATTTCTTAACAAGTAGATCCGCAATTAAGAACCTTGATAACGACAATACCGTTAACAACGCACTGAACATTGCATAGTGTAGTTTCTAAAACTCCAGTAGCACCAGTTACAGCACCACCTACAGTTCCTACTACTCCACCTACAACACCACCAACTACTCCTCCTAGGCCGCCGATAGCGCCACCTACAGCACCACCTAAACCTGTTACTAAACCACCGATGTTATCAAGTAGTCCGTTTCCTGAAATAGTTTTCAACTCGTTTCTGTTTAATTTTTTCAAATTTTTCATGAATGTAATTTTATATGATTAATACATCACTAAGATATGAATAATAACAATACGATTATATATTTTTTGAAAAAATAATGAAATATTTTTATGATTTAATATTTCATTAATATAAATGGTATTTGATGAGGATTTCGTTTTTGTTTTATTGGGCTGATTTTCTAAATGTTAAAAAAGTGAAAGGAAAAATTACCGTTTATTTTAAAATTAATCTTCGGTTCATTTTCCGGTTAAATACATCATTGTTTTGTGATTAATTTACTCAGATGACTTAAATGAAAACCCTTATTTTGGAAAATATCTGAGGTTTTTTAGTCAATGACTCTCTTATTTTTTCAACCATGACTGATTGTCTTTGTTTTCGGATCTCTTTTTTCCGTTGTCAAAATTGTAAGCGAACCCTACTCCTAAGGTTTGTTTCAGCTGTGTTTTCTGAATCTGGTTATGGTCATACAGTAGATCTAATGTTACATTGGTAGAAATAAATTTATTGATCTTCATATTAAGTACTCCGCTATATGAAAGTACCAATCTTTCGGGGTGATCCAGATAATTGGAGAAAACAGAACCTGTATTGGTTAAATTGATGTTTTCCATGATCTTTACCTTATATATGGCAGTTCCCAGAAAACCAAACTGGAATAATGAAGAATCTCCGTCGTTTTTGAGACCGTAAGTTCCTGCATATTGTAAATCTTTATCTAATACGAAAGTCCATCTGGCATTGGCGGGTCTTAAGGTCATGGTGAAATTGTCATTTGGACGATAGGTTACACCTGCACCTAGATTCAGATAACCGGGAGCCATAAAATTGGAAATTTTTGCAGCTTCAGGGTTGTTACCGTCTTCATAACCGGCAGCAAATTGTGTCTGTAAACTTGCTCCTCCGGAAATGTACCAGTGTTCTGCGAATTCTCTACCATAGTTTGTAGAAAGGTTGATGACATCCTGTGTCTTTCTTGTACCTATTCCTTTTGTATTGTTTTGTCCATAGCCTAAAATGATAATATTTTCCCAGAGATCTTTTCCTTTTTCGTAAGTAAGATTGTAATTGACTCCGGCAAGCCATCCTACGTTATTGGCTCCCCCGCCGACCCAATTAGAGAATGCAGCCTGATTGAGCATTAAGGTATTCTGACCTTGTATACTCCACGCTTTTGTAGTGTCAATAACCGGAGCTTCAGACTTTTCCTGAGCAGAGATGAGGGCTCCCAAAGAAATACTAAGTGGTAATAAAATCTTTTTCATAGTCTATTTATTTCTATAAAATTAAAAATATTATTTCACTTAATAGTTATAAATTATTATTAATAATCGAGAGATTCCCGCATAATTTTATACTCTTTTATAATGAAAAACAGGAGGATAAGAATAGCGATCGCTCCATCTATAAAAAGAATAAACAGAGATAAATTACTTACAGCCCACTCTGATGGGAAAAATTGAACCATTAAAGTCATAAAAGATAAACCAATTCCCGCTCCTAAAAAATAACTTGTACTGGTAAGGCTGGAAGCGACTCCGTACTGTTGGGGCTCAACATCGCGAATTCCCAGAACAGATAAACTTGTAAAGCACAAAGTCATTCCGATTCCTGAAATACAGGCAGCACCCATTAAAACTAAAACCGTTGAATGATGAAAATAGATGGCAAGAATTAAACATAAAGCTCCTGTAAGCATAAATGACCATCCTAAAATTCCAATTTGTACTGAACTTAACTTTTTTGAAATATTGGGTAAAGCGAACTTTGCAATGAGAGCTGATAATATACTGAAAGGAACAAGCATTAATCCTGAGCTTGCAGCACTATATCCCATATCTTTTTGCAGCATAAGAGAGATAAGGAATAAAAAAGAGATAAAAAATGCTCCTAAAGACAGAAATACAAGATTGGAAGTCACTAAAGAGGTATGAGAAAAAAGCTTAAGGTCAATTAATGGATTGGAGATATTTTTTAAACGATAAATGAATGCAGCTAATAATAAAACAGATAAAATAATAGAACCTGAAATTATAAAAGGTCTTTCCTGAATATGAATGAATTCATGAGTTCCATACGTTAACAGCAATAAACCTAAAACCAGAAGAATACCGGAAACAGTATCTGTTGATGTACGATTGCTGTTCTTTATATCTGAAGGAAGGAATTTATAAGATAATATGATGGTGATGAAAAGAATAGGAACATTGATCAAAAATACCCAATGCCAGCTTAAATACGTACTGATAATTCCTCCAATAGAAAGACCGCTCCCGGATCCGATTGCCGCAAAAGCACTGAAAATACCTAATGCATGATTTCTTTCCTGGTCTTTTTGAAAAGTATGGGTAACAATAGATAATGCAGAAGGCATAATAAAAGCAGCACCCAATCCCTGAAGCGCTCTGAATATAGCTAAAGTTTGAAAATTAGTTGACATTCCTGCTCCCAGAGATGTCAGCATAAAGATTGTTCCTCCAATGAGGAAGATCTTTTTACGCCCCAATTGATCTGAAAGCTTGCCTCCGATAATTAAAAATCCCCCAAAGAAAAGAACGTATAACGTTTGCAGCCATTGCACAGTATTTTCCGTGATATTGAACTGTGACTGAATAGATGGTATGGTTAAATTAATAATGGCAATATCCAGTGCTTCAACGAAAGTTCCGATAGATGCTAATATTAAAATAAGATTTTTTTTAGGCTGCATTATGACTATATTTTTGTTTTGCAAAATTAATTTTAATAGAACTTATTATGAAATTTTAATATTAATTTAGAACAATATATTTATATTTGAATATTAAAAAGAATAAATGTTCTTTTTAAGCTTTAAATAAATTTATAATACAGAACGTATGGCTACTGAAATTTATATTCCGGACGAGAAAGACCTGTCTATTTTACGGATATTACAGAAAGATGCAAAACTGAGTATTCGTGATATTGCGGTAAGAATCAATTTGAGCCCTACTCCCACTCATGAACGGATAAAGCGACTGGAGAAACTGGGCATCATTAAAGGATATACAACGGTTGTAGATCGCAAAAAGATCAATAAGGGAATGGTGGTGATTTGTATGGTTGCCTTAAATGTTCATAACAAAAAAACAGCAGGCGTTTTTATTGAACAGGTCGGTAAGCTTAAAGAAGTCGTGGAATTTTACAACATTAGTGGTGAGTTTGATTTTATGCTGAAAATACTGGCAGCAAATATGGATGACTTCCATGAATTCTTTGTCAATAAACTTTCTGAAATAGAAGGAATCGGGCAAACAAAAAGTATTTTTGTAATGAACAGTATTAAAGAAAGTTATCAGATCATATAAAAAATGTCTCCGAATATTTCCGGAGACATTTTGTTGAAAGATTTTTAATCAAATTTCATATCCAGAACCTGCAAAACAGTATCATATATATAATCAAGATCTTCAGAGGCTATACAATAAGGAGGCACAAGATACATTACGTTTCCTAAAGGCCGCATAATGATTCCTCTGTGTAAAAATTCTTTATAGAAAAACTTACCGATGGTATTGAAATAAGAAGTTCCCTGTTCTGTTTTAAAATCCCATGCTAAAATTGTTCCTGTCTGACGAACGTTTTCAACTCGTGAATGCTGCTGCAGAGTTTTAGAAAACTCTTTATGTTTTTCATGAATTAAATTGATCTTTTCCTGAGTTTCTTTACTCAATAAAAGTTCCATGCTTGTTAAAGCTGCTGTACAGGCTAATGGATTTGCTGTAAAAGAATGTCCGTGAAATAAAGTTTTGTATTTATCTTCTGACAAAAAAGCATTGAAAATTTCGCTGGAGGAAGTGGTAATTCCCATAGGCATGGTTCCTCCGGTCAATCCTTTTGAGAAACACATGATGTCGGGTTTTTCCGTAAGATAATCGGCTGCAAATAATTTCCCCGTTCTTCCGAAGCCCGTGAAAACTTCGTCCTGAATGAGTAAAATGTTCTGTTCTTTACAAAATTTCATTAATTCGGATAAGTCTTCCGGGTGGTGCATCAGCATTCCTGCTGCTCCCTGAACGAGTGGTTCGTAAATAAAGCAGGCAATTTCATCAGCAATATCTTTTATTTGAGATTTTAGATTCTCTAGATTGTCAGAAGTTGGCGTATCGATGAATACGACATCAAAAAGCATTTCTCCAAATGGTTTTGTCCAGACACTTCTTCCGCTTACAGACATGGCTCCGAAAGTATCTCCATGATAAGCATCTTTAAAAGCAAGAATCTTTGTCTTTTCTTTCCCTTGGTTGTAGGCAAACTGAATACACATTTTCAAAGCGACTTCCACTGCTGTTGAACCATTATCAGAATAAAAGACTTTCTCCTGATTGTCGGGTAAGAGTTGTAATAAATTTTCTGAAAGCTGTATCGCTGGTTCATGGGTGAAGCCTGCAAAAATAACCTGTTCCAACGTATGGAGCTGTTCCGAAACTTTCTGGGCAATGTACGGATGAGCGTGGCCATGTAAAGTAACCCACCAGGAAGAAACAGCATCAATATATTGTTTTCCTTCGTCATCAAAAAGATAAACGCCTTTTCCTTTTACAATAGGAACGGCATCTTCTGCAGTTTTCATTTGAGTATAAGGATGCCAGTTGACACGCTTATCACGTTGCTGTAAATTCATTTTTTTAAATTGAAAGAATTAAAAATTAACAGGTTGATTTCCAGTTTTCAAACTGATCCATCGCTTTTTCTGTTGCTCTTTTCATGGGTTTTAATCCTAAAGTCTGCAATAGCTGCATATCTTCTGAAACTCCGGGATTGGGTGTTACCAATAAAGTTTCTCTCTCTCCGGTAAAAATGGAATTTGCTCCGGCCATAAAGCACCATCCCTGTTCAAACTCTGTCATTTCTATTCTTCCGGCGCTCAGACGAACCATAGAGGAAGGCATGATAATTCTTGCAGTGGCAATCATTCTTACCATTTCCCAGGTATTGGTTTTTTCATTGTCCTGAAGCGGAGTTCCTTCTACTCTTGCTAAAGCATTGATAGGAACAGATTCCGGATGTTTGGGCATTGTAGCTAATGTTAACAGCATAGAAATTCGGTCTCTGTGTGTTTCTCCAAGACCTATAATTCCTCCGGAACAAACGGTGATTCCTGCTTTTCTTACATTATTAATAGTGTTAATTCTGTTATCAAAAGTTCTTGTAGAGATAATCTCTTCATAATACTGTTCAGACGTATCAAGATTGTGATTGTAAGCATATAAACCTGCTTCCTGAAGACGGATTGCCTGTTCTTCTGTCAACATCCCCAATGTACAGCAAACTTCCATTCCCAAATCATTTACCCCTTTTACCATGTCGATCACCCGGTTAAAATCACGGTTGTTGCGGACTTCTCTCCATGCTGCAGCCATACAGAAACGGGATGAGCCTCCGTCTTTTGCTTTTTTGGCGTGTTCAATGACCTGTTCCGTAGGAAGTAATGCCTGAACTTTGATGTTGGTGTGATAACGCGCTGCCTGTCCGCAATACGAACAGTCTTCAGGACAGCCACCTGTTTTTATTGATAATAAAGTGGACATTTGTACTTCTTCAGGATTATGCCATTCACGGTGAACTGTGGCTGCTTTGTATATAAGTTCTAGGAGCGGAAGATTGTATATTTCCTCTATTTCTTCCTTTGTCCAGTCATTTCTTAGTGGTTTCTTATCCATGAGTCTATTTTTTCTAATTGTTTTACAATGTTGTCTATACTTTCTTTCGTTATGTTTTCCAGATCAGGAATTCTTATAATTTTTGTTTCAGATGGAATGTTTTTGCAGATTATTCTTTCAGTGTCTTGCGGGAAATTTCCGTTAAGGATGACGTATTCAAGCTTTATTTTCTTTTGCTCCAAAGCTGAAATTGATAACAACGTATGATTGATGCAGCCTAAATAATTTCTCACGACCAATGCAACAGGAAGACCTAATCTTTCAATTAAATCAATGATAAATTCATTATCGTTTAAAGGAACCATTAAACCTCCTGCTCCTTCTACGATAAGGTTGTTTGAGGTATCGGGAAGTTTAAATTCATTTAAATCTATGGTAATTCCTTCCTCTTTGGCCGATTGATGGGGAGATGCCACCAATTGAAAACGATACGTTTCTGAATGACAAACCGTATTTTCTCCTACCCAATTTGAAATCTTCATACTGTCAGAAAGATCCAGATCTCCTGATTGTACCGGTTTCCAGTAATCCGCATTGAAATATTTCGTTAAAACAGCTGAACAGACGGTTTTTCCTATTTCTGTTCCGATTCCGGTGATGAAAATTCGTTTTTGTATACTTTTTTTTGTTTTTACTGCTACATTCATGATTCTAAATATTTATCCCTTTAACAAAACCTTTAATAATCTTCGTTAAACCAAGAATCTCTTCTTCCGTATTGAAACTATGAAGGCAGATTCTCAGTCGCTCTGTTCCTTCCTTTACAGCCGGGCTCAAAACGGCATAAGTTAAAAATCCATTTTCAGATAAAATCTCTTTTAAGTTTCTTAATTGATGGTTATCAGGAATGATGATCGCCTGAATCGGACTTTTTTCCGAAGACAGACTGTTTAAATTCTGATCACGGAAAATTTTAATATTCTCCTGAAGCTTACCAGATAATCTCTTATTCGCATTTAAAAAATTATACCCTTCCAGAATACTGTTCCAGAGAAAATCATGGGCAGAAGTCGTATAAATAAAGGGTGATGAGAAATTAACGAGGTAAGATTTTATCAGATCATTACTTAAAACTGCGGCTCCATGACTTCCAAGAGCTTTTCCATACGTGATAACGGTTGCTAAAACTTTATTTTGAAGCTGAAATTCATTAACCAAGCCATATCCGAAAACTCCAAAAGCATGTGCTTCATCTACAATCAGGTGAGCATTATATTTTTCCGTGATTTCAACAATTTCATTAATGGGAGCAAAATCGCCGTCCATTGAATATAAACTTTCAATAGCAACGTAACAAAGTCCGTTTTGCTTCTTTAAAACCTGTTCTAAATCTTCAATGTCATTATGCTTAAATTTCAGTTTTTTAGCATTTGAAATTTTACAGGCATCATGTACCGAACGGTGAATTTTTTCATCAACAATCATTATATCATGACGTGTTGGAAGCGCTGAAAATAAAGCCAAATTGGCATTGTAACCTGATGGAAAAAGCAATGCAGACGGATAGCCATGTTCTTTCGCTAGAAATGATTCAGTTTCTGTAATGACACTGCTGTTACCACTTATTAATCTAGATCCCGTACTTCCTTTCAGTAATTTTGGATTTTCTAAGACATTTTTTAATAAAATATTTTGAAAATCTGTATTTCCTGCCAATCCCAGATAATCATTAGAATAAAAGTCAATTCCTTTTTGTTGAGATTTTAAAATTCTTAAGGTTCCGTTTTCTTTTCTTTTTTCTAAAGCTTCCTGAAAATGAAGGAACTGATTAAGCATAATTTAATTCTAAAACTTCCTGTGAAATGGCATTGATCCATTGCTCATGAAGCTCTTTTTCAATCGTTAAAACAACTTCAGCATGCTTTTTCCAGTCCTCCGAGAATTCATCGAGCTGGTTGATCATTTCTTCCAAATGCCCTTCCTCTTCAAGAATAATCGATTTTACCATGATTTTTGAAGAGGTTTTAGTGAGGATTTCCTGATAAACAGGGTATAATTCATCGGCACGAACCTCGATCGCATAAGTGACAAAAAGATAAGCTGCATATTTTAATTCTTCTTTCGTCAGTTGAAAAACCTGCTGAAGATATTTGCAGGCTTTAATGTCAAGCGAATGAAGATATTGTCTGGTAGCAACTGAAGCTAAAAGTTCATTGCTGTTGTATGTTTTACAGTACTCAGAATTAATTTTAAGAATCTGCTTTTTCAGATAATAGGCATGACGGTGTTCTTCTGCTGCGTGTTTTAACTGAATTAAGCTAACTTCTGTAGGATGCTCACAGGCAGAAATTTTTCTTGCTCCGGCATTTTCCATAAAGGAGAGAGTGTTCAGCCATTTGGCATGGGTTTCATTGTGCTGAACTACTTTTTCTAAAAGATTGTAAAATTCCATTCTTTTTTTGTTTTGGTTCAAAAGTAGTATATTGCCGGATGGTTCATTGGTGCCAGTTTTTATATTATGAATAGTCCGGTTGAAATTCCTTATAAAAGTTTTATTAAAATTGACAGAGATTCCGAATCTGCCATTTATATGCAGATCACGAATCAACTGATTAATGCAATTCAAAGAGGTTTTTTACCCTTTGGAACCAAACTTCCGGGAACAAGAACCTTAAGTCAGACTTTGGAAGTTCACAGGAATACCATTGTTGCGGTGTATGATGAACTTTTTGCTCAAGGTTGGGTAGAAAGCTTGCCCAATAAAGGAACTTTTATTATCGGTAAAAATGATGAAAAACCACTTGATTTTGATGATTTCAATAAAATAAACCTCAAAAATTATCCAAAATTCACAGGATTTAGTTTTAAAACTTCTAATATTCTAGACAACCCTTTTGAGCATTCAGATTGTGAATTTATTTTAAATGACGGTTCTCCGGATATCCGTTTAACTCAGATCGATCAACAATCCAGGATTTACAGCTCGACTTTAAAGAGAAGAGCCCATAAAATAGGACACTATAATCAGGACGGGAGTGAGTTTTTCAAGAAACACCTTTCTCAGTACCTCAATTTGTCAAGAGGATTACCGATTTCAAACCATAACCTGCTTATTACCCGAAGTACGGAAATGAGCATTTATATTGCTTCCGAGATCTTATTATCAGAAGGTGATACTGTTTTAGTGGGAGCTTTGAGTTATTTTTCTGTAAATATGATCTTTCAGAAAGCGGGGGTCAATATTGTTACGATTCCAATTGATGAAGAAGGAATTAATGTAGATGAAGTGAGAGAAATCTGTAAACGGAAAAAAATCAGGATGCTGTATCTGACGCCACATCATCACTATCCTACAACGGTTACTCTAAGTGCTCAACGAAGATTAGAATTATTGAATCTTGCCAATGAGTTCGGATTTATTATTCTTGAAGATGATTACGATTACGATTTTCATTATGATAAAAGTCCCATTCTTCCTCTTGCCAGTGCAGACACAAACGGCATGGTGATTTACATCGGTTCTTTCGGGAAATCTTTGGCTCCCGGTTTTCGTACCGGTTTCATTGTTGCTCCGGAAAATCTCATGACCGAAATGAGAAAATATCTGGGAATTATCGATCGGCAAGGCGATATTCTGATGGAACATGTATTAGGGGAAATGATTGCGGAAGGAGAAATCAACCGTTATTTAAAGAAATCATTGAAAATTTATCAGGAAAGAAGAGATCGTTTTGCAGAGCTGATTCAGGAGAATATTGGAGAATTTGTCCATTTTCAAAAACCTGCGGGAGGTCTTGCAATATGGATGAAACTGAATGCTAAGATCAATCTGATGCAGCTCAGCAGAAACTGTTTACAGAACAATCTTTTTATTCCCAAAACTCTTTTATATCAAAATCAGGAATTAACAGCTATGAGACTCGGTTTTGGGAATCTGAATACTCATGAAATGGAAAAAAGTGTAGAAATTCTTTCCGAAAATCTAAAGAAATTATTGTAATCTGCTTTGTCCAAGAATCGCAAAAACATAACAAGTCTTTACGATTCTTAGATTATATTTTTAATGAAGTGTTTTTTTCATCATCAGATCGGTCTGCTCTTCATTTCCTAATTTGAAAATATGGGTATCAAACTGAACAAAGCCATTTTTTCTGTAGAAATTAACCGCTCTCAGGTTTTCTTCCCAGACTCCTAACCAAAGGTATTTTTTGTTCTCTTCCTGAGCGATTTCTAAAGCTTTTTCATATAAAATCTGTCCTACTTTTTTACCGTGATGGCTGCTTTTTACATAGATTCTTTCAATTTCAAGAGAAGTTTCGTCCTGTAATTCGGTCTGTACTTTTCCTGAGTTTACTTTTAAATATCCAACGGGAACATCTTCTTCCCAGGCAATAAAAAATTGAGATTCCGGATGATTGATTTCTGCTGTTAATTTTTCTGAAGCAAAGCTTTTATTGAGGTAATTCTGCATTTCTTCTTCGGAATTATGGGCTGAAAAAGTTTCATAAAAGGTTTCTCTTCCAAGATTTTGAAGGGTTTCCAAATCTTTTATGGATGCTTTTTTGATGAGTATTGACATTATTTTGCTGAATTATTGTTTTAGTTTAATCATAAGATTTTTGATATCACTTTCCGAAAGTTCAGTTTTTGTTTTATTTTTTACAATTTCCTGTAAAGCTAATAAATGAGCTGTTCTTAAGGCATTTTCCTGAGTCACGATTGTGTCGGGAATTACTCCGGTATGCTCCCAGTTTTTCCCTGAATATGTAGATGTTATTTTTCCATCCGGAACCAATAAAAGATATTGGTTCTCAATATAATAATGATCGACAGGATTGGCGGCGCCTCCGGTTTTTTCACCAATGGCAGTCGCTAACTTTCTTTCCTGCAAAAAATAGGCAAAAGCCTCTCCTGCAGAGAATGTTTTTTGACTGGTAAGAAAATAAATATTTTTGTTGAGATATTTTTTCCCTGAAACGTTTGATTTTGTTCTGTTTCTGACTGTTTTTCCTGAATTTCGGAAATAAGTGGTGTATAAATCTGTTTTTTTATCGAAAAAATAACTGCAGAACTCAATAAGCATTGCATTGTCTCCGCCTCCGTTTTCCCGCAGGTCTATGATCAGAGCATTTGTATTTTCAACAAAATTCATGGCAGCTTCTAAAGCTTTTGCGCTGGATTTTTGTGCTGCAAACCCTTTATAATTAATATATCCGATATTGCCTTCCAGTCTTTCCACTTTTTCAAATCCAAAATTCTCAAGACTGTTGCTGAAATTATTTTGCTTTTCCTGCTCTTTCTCTGAAATTTTATTCTGGGTAGAATAATTGGGTAAGTATTTAACGAAAAAGTGCTTATCTTTTGTCACTGTTCTCAGCTTTTGTGTAAGGTTTGCAGCAAAATCTTTTTCATCTAATGAATTGAAGTTTTCGGATTTCATTTCACTCTGAAATAATGAATCAATACTTTTAAAAAACTTTTCATCAATATAGTTTTCTTTGATTTTTTCTGAAATTTCGGTCAGAATTTTTGTTTTATTACTTTGAGCCAAGATTGATGAACACAGTAAAATTGAGCTTACAAGACATATTTTTTTCATTGATGATTTAATTTGATACAAAAATAGCCGGAGAGGGAAAACCATAATTGTAAAAATGGAAACTCAGATAAAAAACCAAAGATTTTTTTCTTCTATATTTACATTTTCGAAAAATGTATGCGGCTGAATTTTCGTTAAATCTTTAAAGCTCTTAATGAAATGTGACTGGTCATAAAAAAGGTTTTCGTAAGAAAGTTCAGTCAAATTTTTCACGCTTTTATTTAAAGAAACAGCATTTCTGAAACGCTGAATTTTTCTGAATTCCGAGGCTGATTTTCCTAAATATTTTTTGCTTATTTTATTTACATACTGTCTTGAAATACCATGTTTTGCTGCAATTTCTTCAATTTTTAAGTCTGAATATAAAGCATTGACAACCGATTCAATGACAGGCATTTCTTTTTCTTTATATTTTGAAAGCCAATAGTTTTCGAGTGTTTCTATCTGGTTTCTTCTGTCTTTTTTAGCCAAAATCATTTTCATCAGTTCCGTAAAATCGGATGAAATAATTTCCTTTTCTAAAAACCTGCTTTCCTCAGAACTGAAAAAATGATAAATTCCTAAAGGTTTAAAATAAACGGTAATTTCGTTGATGGGCTGTTTATAATGAATTTCCACAGGAGAATTGCAGCGTGAAACAAAGTCTATAAAAATATTTTCCTCTTCGGATGCAGAAATTTCCACCTTGTTTTGATCGCGGAAAAAAGAAACGTTTTCGCAAGCTGAAATAATAAAATAATTATCCGGAAATGTAAGGTAATTCAAGGTTGCAGCAGAATCATCTTTTGAGATAAAATAATATCCTTCAATATATTTTTCAAGAATTGGATGATCGGGTTTGTAAAAATTAACTCTCATTTAAGTGTTTATTAAAAAACAAAATCTGAAGAAATTCTTCAGATTTTAAAGTTACGAAAATAGAATTTTTTTAAACGCTTCAGAAGCTAAATGAACTTGTACCGTCCAGTCATCGGCGGCGTCACTTCCTGCATCATCAGAAATATATTTTAAGCATAGAAACGGAATATTTTCTTTCATAGCAATTAACGCTAACGGATAAGCTTCCATATCTACAATATTATAATCAGTTTCAGAATGGTTCATTTCAAAACTGTCGCCACTTCCGCAAACTCCTTCGGGAAGATCATTTTTCTTTAATCCATATTCTAAAACGGGAGGAATTCCGGAAAGAGGAGTTTCATATAAACTGAATCCGAGACCTCTCACATCCATATCGCGCTGAATGAATTTTGTACAGCAAATCACTTCTCCTTTATGAAAATTTTTACTTCCTGCAGAACCTAAGTTTACGATTAATTTAGGCTTTCTTCGGTGAATTTCTTTAGTAAGCTCCATCGCAGCATTTACTTTACCGATACCTGTAATCAGTTTGTTTTTATCATTAAAAACCTTTCCGGCTTCGGAATCCAAAGCAAAAACGAAAAGCGTATCTTCAAGAGCAAATTGATGTTCGTTATTGATCGTTATCATGTATCCCTCTAAAAATTAAATTTCACATCCGTCCGTATCACAAGAAGCTCCTTTGTCTGACAGGTTTTTCAGAGGAGTAACAGTTTCGGTATACGTTTGCTGAAGAGCGTTTTCAAAAAGTTCTACAGGTTGAGCTCCCGAAACGGCATATTTTCCGTTCAGAATAAAGAAAGGAACTCCGGAAACCCCATTATTTCTTGCTTCAAGAATGTCCTGATTGATCTCATAATCGAATTCTTCAGAGGTTACAGCCTGTTGTGCTTCTTCTTTATCGATCCCTAAAGATTCAGCTAGAGAAACCAGTGTTTCAATATCTCCTACATTTTTCCCGTCAATAAAATGGGCAATGAATAAAGCTTCTTCCATCTCGTTGGCTTTATTGTATTTTTTTGCCAGATGCAAAAGCTTGTGAGCCGAGAAAGTATTTGTAATTAAAGCTTTTTCAAAATTAAAATCAATTCCAGCTCCTTTTCCCATCTGCGCAACCTGACCAATCATTTGCTGTGCCTGTGCTTCCGGAAAGCCTTTTTTCTCTTTGAAATATTCGATCGTATTTTTAGTTTCTTTCGGGTCTAAAGTAGGATCAAGCTGAAAGCTCTTCCACTCTATTTCCACTTCGTCTTTGAAAGGTAATTTTGCCAAAGCCTGTTCAAAATTGTTTTTTCCTATATAACAGAACGGACACATCACATCCGACCAGATTTCTATTTTCATTTTATTTATTTTTAATTGAATTTATAATTACAAAGTTAGTTCAAACTTAATCTTCTGCTGAATAATAAGTGTGCGATTAAGGCCAATATTCCCATTGTTGCTCCTACAGCACAAACTCCACTCCATTGTGCGTATTGCCAGGCGACAGAAGCTGTCCATGTTCCCAGAGAACCTCCGATGAAATAAGACACCATATACACTGTATTTAATCGGTTGACCGCATTGGATTTTATTAAAAAATAATTGGTCTGATTCATAATGTGGCTTGACTGTACTCCCAGATCGACCAAAATAACGCCAACAATGAGTCCCCAATACGTTTCTCCTGCAAAATAAGTGAAAGCCCAGCTTCCCAATACTATCAGAAGGGAATATAAAATAATTCTATCCAGATCTAAAAAACGCTGAAGTTTTCCCACTTTCGCGGCTGCTAAAGCTCCGACGGCTCCTGCCAATCCGAAACTCCCGACAACTGATGAACCGGCATTAAAAGGCGGTTTTTCCATGTGAAAGACCAATGTGGTAAATAATGCACACATCGATCCGAAAGCCATCGCACCACGAAAAGAAGCCAATCGTAAAACGGGCTGAGTTTTTGCCAGATGGAAAACAGATTTCATTAATTCTCTGTAAGTTCCTTTGAAATTAGGCTGTAAATCAGGCAACATTTTATAGACTGCAAACCATACCAAAACCATGATTCCGGCTGCAATTCCGAACATGGCTCTCCAACCCCACATTTCTCCAACGATTCCACCTACGAATCTGGATAAAAGAATTCCAAGTAATAATCCGGACATGACAATCCCGATATTTGAAGATTTTTCTTTATCTGAAGACAATTCTGCCGCTATCGGAACAAATAATTGCGGAATGACCGATGTTGCACCGATCAGCAAACTGGCTGCATACAGCATCCATAATTCCTGAGCGAAAGTCATCCATAGCAATGAAGCAAAAACCAAAACCAAATCTACTAAAATCAGTTTTTTTCGGAAAAGCTTATCTCCTAAAGGAACAATTAATAATAGTCCGGCTGCATAGCCAAGTTGTGTAAGAACTGAAATTTTACTTGCCGCACTTTCCGGAACATGTAAATCTTCTGAAATAAGAGCCAACAAAGGTTGGTTATAATAATTATTGGCAACAACAAGTCCTGAAATCACGGACATCAACCAAATGACAGTACGAGAGATACCGCTGGTAGAATTCATCTGCATAGTAAAAATTTGCTACAAATTTAGTTATAGAAAGGGTGAGTTTTCCCCTATTTCAGATTGTTAATAATTAATTGACAAATTAATGCTATCAATCGGAAACAGGAAATTCAAAGGTAAGGATTATTGAATTTAATTATTGGAATTTGAGGGAGGTTAAACTTTTTGGTCTTCCGCCACTATCCATTTTTTAATGATTTTGAAGGTTTTTGTAATTTATAAAAAGTAATTTTAGATATAATTTAGGTGACTCTATACAATTTTACACCATTGTCATTCTGACGCAAAAAGAATCTCATGATAGCTTAGATTCTTCATTTCACTGCGCTACATTCAGAATGACAGAGTCATACTAGTTGAGATAGCAGGATTAATGTAAAATTGTATATAATTACCATGATTTATTTCGTTGCAGCATCAAAAACTCTGCAGAAATTTCCGCCTCCTATTTTTTCAATTTCACTTTCTGTAAATCCTGTTTTCAATAAAGCCTCTACAACGGTATAATAAAAACCTTCTTTCTGGTCTTTCCATGCAAGATGGGTTCTTTCCCCGACTCTTTCTTCTTTTTTTCTTTCGGAATCCTGTTTCTTTTCCTCTTGATTTCCGTTGGGTTTAGGCTTTGATTCATTTGGGGATCGGTAAGCAGGAGTCAGCTTTGTGTCTGTTCCGATACAAACGTGATCGATGCCGATAACATCTACTAATGCTCTTATATTTTTTGCATGGTCTAAAGGTGTTTCTGCTAAATGGGTCCAAACTCCAATTACTCCGCCTGCTTCTGCAACAATTTTTGCCTGTTCTTTACTGATAAGCCTTGGCTTCATCATTTTAGCCATGAATTCATTATTCCCCAATTGAGAGTCAAGTCCTGTGTGAGAAATTAAAACAGGTTTTGTTGTTACTTTAAGAGCCATATCGATAGTCTCGTTATTAGCATGCGCAAGATCAATCAAGATTCCCATTTTATTGCATTCTTTGATAATATCGGAACCAAATGAAGTGAGTCCACCAAATTGTGGCTTACTGGTATACACATCTCCTAACGGAACTGAGGCATCATTATCATGCAACAGTCCTAACTGTCGAAGTCCTCTTTCGTAAGCAATATGTAACCGATCTATTTTTCCTTCCAGAAAATGGCCTCCTTCCACGGACTGAATTACGGTAGGAATATGTTTTTTATGATAGGATTTTAAATCTGAAAAATTTAATGAACGTTTCATCCCGTTGTCCTTAAGAATGACATCCATTGCGTCAAGTCCTGTAATGAATCTGTTGTAAGCATCTCCCGGATTTTCTAATTTCTGATAATCTACGGCAAAAGTCATACTGATCGCAGATAATCCTGATTTTTTCATTTCGCCCATTAAATCTACTTTAGGACCGGGTAATTCTTTAGCATTTAAAGGAACATCAATATGATTGTGAGTATCAATTCCTATAGTATTGGCAACGATTTTCGCAACTCTGGGATCAATTTCGGAAGTTGTCCAGGATAATAATGGATTGAGCATTAATACAGCTCCTGCTCCTCCAAGTGTTGTTAAAAATTTTCTGCGAGACCATTGTTGCGAATTTTCCATAAGATTAGTTTAAATTTTTATTACTAATTTTTGACAAAGAACTGTCAAAAAGCAATCGATTACACTCTTTTGATGTAGACTTGATTAAAATGTTAAATAAACTTTTAAATAATTTATAATCTTAAGTGATAATCGCTTTTACCAATGATCTGTATTGAGAAAAAGCTTTCTTTATTTTAAAAATTATGAAGAACTTTGTGGTATGAAAATTATACCATTAAAAGAAGGAAATTTTTCTACCAACAAGACCAAAGATTTTACGCTTTTAACAGATGAAAATAAGGATCTGATTAAAGGAATTAAAATGTCGGTCACTCCTTTTTTAATTATTACAGAAAATGATGTTATTCTGCTGGATGCCGGAATTGGATGGAAAAATGAAAATGGAGAAACTGTAATTTCTGAAATTCTCAGCAAAGAAAATATTAATCCCAATCAGGTAACGAAAGTTTTGTTATCACATCTTCATAAAGATCATATCGAAACAGTGATTACAAGAAACGGAAATGGTTTTGAAGCGACTTTTCCCAACGCAGAAATCTATATTCAAAAAAGAGAACTGGATTTCGCTATGGAAAATCAAGGAAATCATTCTTTTGACTTTGACACGCTGGAAAAACTGATTGAACTGGATAATATTGTTTGGATGGATGAAGATCAAGGTCAGATTACTGATGAGATTTCTTTTGAAGTAGTTGGAGGTCACACGCCTTTTATGCAGGTTTTCTGGATTAAAGAAAATAATGAAACGGTTTTTTACGGAGCGGATAATCTTCCACAGGAATCTTATTTAAAATATCATCTTGCTTATAAAAGTGATTTTGATGGAAAAAAAGCGATGGAACTAAGAGTGAAATGGCAGAAAGAAGCCATTGAAAATCATTGGAAAGTATTGTTATATCATGATCTTGATAAATCTATTCTAGAATTTTAATCGAATATTATTTTATATAAATGTCATTATGATTTCAAAATTAAAAATGATGTATGTATAGATTTCAACCATTAAGAAATTGAGATTCATTAAGGTGAAAATGACCTTATTTTATAATATAACAAATAGATCTTAACTTTCTTAATACCTTAATGGTTATTAAAAAAACATAAGATTCAAATAAAAACTCTTCTCTAAAATATAGAGAAGAGTTTTTTTTATATTGAAAAATCAGCTTATTTCTGCTTCATTTTTCCGTTTTTAAATCTTTCGCTTGCTGTTTGATAGTAAGCAATGGTTTCTGCAACCAAATTGTTGTTTTTAGACTTTACTTCAGATAGTGACTGATCTGCTCCGGTCACATTAAATTGCTTTACTCTCTTTCTGTCATCAATCTGCGTGAATACATTGTTTTTTAATAATCCCAATGTTCTGTAATTTCCTAAGAAGGCTCTTTCTTCACCTGGTTTTGTCTGATTAATATCTTTTCCATACAGACTTGTAGTGTAATTCCAGTTTAAATATCCGAATAATGTTGGCATAAGATCAATTTGAGAAGTCAGACGGTCTATTTTCTCCGGTGTATGATTCAGGTTGTAAATAATCGCAGGAATGTGGTGTTTTGCAATATTGATCTCCCATTTTCCGGCACTGCTTGCACAATGATCTGCAACAATTAAAAATACAGTGTTCTTGAACCAAGGTTTTGTTTTAGCCGTAGCAATAAACTGTCCTAAAGCATAGTCTGTATACTTCACCGCAGCATCTCTGTCTCCTTGCGGAAGATCGATCTTACCATTTGGGAAAGTATAAGGTTTGTGGTTAGATGTTGTCATAACAAACTGGAAAAAAGGTTTGTTTTCCTGACTGCTTTTATCAGCATATTTTATAGATTGCTTATAAAGATCTTCGTCACAGATTCCCCATGCATTTTCAAAATTGACGTCTTTGTCTTCTATCGCATATCTTTTGGTTTTAATTTCATCAGATAATGGGTTTCCTCTGTCTCTGTCTACAATATCAAAACCCTGTCCTCCAAAGAAGTTATTCATATTGTCAAAATAACCGTCTCCTCCGTAAATGAAATAAGGTTGATATTTTTTCGATTGTAAAACAGTAGAAATTGAGAATAAATTTTGATTATTAGGTCTTCTTACAA
This sequence comes from Chryseobacterium tagetis, assembly GCF_016735585.2. Classification (GTDB taxonomy): domain Bacteria; phylum Bacteroidota; class Bacteroidia; order Flavobacteriales; family Weeksellaceae; genus Chryseobacterium; species Chryseobacterium tagetis. Next base: position 970,782 of record NZ_JAERSE020000001.1, on the reverse strand, counting down.
TACTGTTTCCCGGTGTTGGAGGAACACATAAAGTTAAGGCTTCCATTCCTCTTACCGTTCTTGTTCCTGTTGAGTATAAATTAGTAAAAAATACACTTTCGTTGGCCATTTTATCGTAATTCGGAGTAAGATTATTCTTATTTCCGAAAGCAGTTAAGAAATCAGCACTGAAGCTTTCAATAGCAATCAGGATGATATTCGGATTTTGCTCATTCTCTCCTTTTGTAAGTCTTGAAATATCATCGTATTGTGTAGAGGTATAGCTTTGGTTATTTTGTATAAGGTTTTGCTTTAATGTTTTATAAGCTTCCTGATCCGATACTTTCGGATAGAATGTCTGATAATCTAGTTCATTCGATTTAAAAGCAGTTACAAAAGAAAATGCTCCGTTTTTTCCTAATTCATTAACAATTAAATTATTGCTGAATTCTGCCTGCTTATTTTTCAAAACCATTGCTAAAACTACAGTGATCGCAGCAAGGGGCAGGAAATATTTTGCCCGTGAAGCAAACGGCTTTTTGTCTGTAAAAGTATTTCTGAAAACCTTTAATTTTTTAAATACAACAAAAGTTAAGACAATTAAAAGAATCAAAACACCTGCAATAAGCGGTAAAGGATATGACTGGTTGATGTTTTCTACGACTTCATAAGTATAGATCAGATAATCTACTGCAATAAAGTTGAATCTAGCTCCAAATTCATCCCAAAACGGAATTTCTGCCAAGAGACTGAAATAAATGATAATGAAAATAAGCGTAAAATAAAAATAGCTGAAAATTTTGTCAAAAAGAGAGCCAATAAACCTCTTGGGAAGAACAAAAAGATATGCTGCGTACAGCAACATAAATAATGATCCTATTGTAAAATCAAAAAGAAAACCAGTAATAAAAGCCCTTAAAACAGAGAAAATATTAAAATCTACATCTTTTATCGAAACAATAAGAAAACCTGTCCTTATTAAAAAAGACAATGAAATGTATAACACTAAAATACTGAACAAAGCAGAAAATCGACCCTTGAAGATCTTCTGACACAGACTTGAAAAACTTTTTGAAGACATACTTATATTTAAAAACGTAAAGTAACTATTAAATTTTGAAAAAAATTTGAATTTGCCAAAAGTTTATAAAAAAAACTGATTATTGCTATTGAGTTTCACTCTTTTTTATTTCTTTACTTAGTGAGTTGGTTTATATTTGTAAATAAATAACCCTAAACAAATTCATACAATGAAACTGTCTATATCTACCCTTTTTATAATAAGCTCTACTCTGGTATTTTCACAAAAAAAATTGCCTGTTGTAAAATCTAATGCACAGGAAGTAACAATCATCGAAAACAATGAATTAAAAACAAACTGGTTTTTAAATCCTAAAGTAAAACCCGATACTTATACTACAGGAAAAAATGTAAAGTTTAAAAACGTAAAACTAAAAACCGATATAGACTCTATTGAAGTTAAGTTGAAACCAGACGAAAAATTTGATTTTATAGTCCTGTTTAAAGGAAAAGATTCCTGTCTTACCAGATTTGAAAGTCCGGAGATCAAAAACTTTTCTAAAGCTAAACCTGTTCAGAGAGATACTCTTTCTTTCGTTCTTACAGAGCAGAATAACATAAAGCTTAAAGGAAAACTTAATCATAAAGATGATGTTGATTTAATGTTTGATACCGGAGCAACAGGTTTTTATCTGATAAAAGATGCTATAAAAAAATACCTGAATCCTGCCGGAAAACAATTAACGATGAAGGATATCAGTAATAATGATTTCGCTGTAGGAAATCTGGAATGGAAACATCAGCAGGTTTATCCGATTGAAACAACAGGACACGGATGTGACGGTATGTTTGGCTGGAATGCTTTTGACGGTAAAGTGGTAGAAATAGATTATGACAAAAACATCATTGTCGTTCACACTAAACGTCCTAAAATAAGCAAAGACTACGAAAAATTTGAAATGGAACTGATGAAAGAACATTTCTGCATCAATGTAGAAATGGAAGTCAACAATAAAAAATATAAAAACAGGTTCTTATTTGATTCAGGATTTCAAAAAACATTGATATTGGATAATGCTTTAATTACAAAAAGTGGCTATCCAAAAGTAGATTTACCTGTAATCGCAAAAACGGTGGTGTATAATTCAAATAAAGACGCTATTCCTATGGAAACGGTACTTAATGAGAAATTGATCTTCGGGAAATATGTCTTGAAAAATGTCCCGGCTCAGATCAATTCATATAATCAGCCTGCAGGTTTTAGTACAAACTTTTTAGGAGGTGAAGTTCTGAAGCGTTTCAATAGCATTCTTGATTTTCAGAACAATGTGGTGTATCTGAAACCTAATCATCTGTTTAATGAAGCGTACAATATTCCTAAAAATGAAAAATCTTAATAGCAATAAACGAGTTTGAACTTTTTATTCAACCACAAAAGTCACAAAAGATTTATATGCTGTATAAAGTTGATTATTAAGCTGAAAAAGAATCTGAAAGTTTTTAAAAATCTTTGATTTTTATTCTTTTGAGAACTTTTACGATCTAATTAATAGCTTTATAAATATCTTTTGTGACTTTTGTGGTTATTATTTAAAGATCCAGCTGTTTTTGAAATTCTTCAATATACTTCGCAAGATGAAGACCATCTGCTAATCCGTGGTGAGCTTCTATCGATACCGGCATGAATTTTCTTCCGTTTCTGATACTGAATTTTCCAAAGGCGATTTTCGGAATACATTCTTTAGGATCAAAATTGGTCGGATGTAAAATGGCACTGAAAGAATTCCAGGGAATGGTAGTGTGTCTGATGTGATTGATCGGTAAAACATCATTACTGATTCCTAAACCCGTAGAATTTTGAACAGACTGTATCTCTTCCTGTAAACTTTTATTAAAAGTTTCAAAATCCGGAGAATAATGAAAAAATGAAAATCCAAACGTTCCATCTGGTCTTCCGATGGTTCCTCCGACGTGAACTTCATCATATAACACTACATTTCCATCTACAATTCTGAGCTTCAGTTCATCTACTGTATTGATCGCGACCATTGATTTATAAAGATAAACCGCATAAAAAGACTCCCCGTTTTCCTTAGCAAAATCATACGCCTTTGTACAGTCAACCTCTGTTGTAAAGCCGAAATACGGGCTTTTCATGCTCGAAAAAAATTCAAAGTGCTCCTTTCTGTTCCAACGCTCAAAATCTATTACCTTCATTGATTTATTTTTTGCAAATTTCCGTAAGTTTTATTGATTTTAAAAATTGTAACAAAGAAAAATTCGTTTTATCAACTTATGAGGTATGCTGAAATTTATAATCGGAAGGATTAATGTTCAGCTGCTTTTTAAAATAATTGGTTAAATGACTTTCGTCGGTAAAACCAAATTCAAATGCGATCTGCTTCATGGTCATTTGTCCCGCCTGAATCCTTCTTTCAATCAATTTCAATTTATAATCTGTGATGTATTTCCGGTAAGAAACTTCAAAATTTCTTTTAAAATAGGCTCCAAAATAAGTGTCTGAAATATTAAAATGCTTAGAAATCGCATTAATTCTTATAAGTTCCGGACTGTAAATGTTTTGATGAATGTAAGAAATAAGATCATCTTTTTTAATGGTTCCGCTTTCTACATTAATATTTAAAAATTTTGCGGACGCTTCACGAATTAATCCAAACAGGGATAAAATCTGGAAAAACATGATCGGAGAATCTGAAACTTTGTGAAATCCGTTGTACTCAATAATATTTTCAACCGTTTTTTTCAGAATCGTCTTGCAGGGTTCATCAAAGCTCAGTTTTTCTTCCTTTAACAAAGGATTCCGCATAATATCAACCGGAGAAGTTGTGGTAAGATTATCCGGTGAAAGATGCTTATTGGTTTCAAAATAACTGTCATTGAATTTGATGAAACAGAACTTAGTGGATTTTTTAATCTCAAAAAAATGTTCGTCTTCGGGAGAAATCAAATAAAGATCTCCGGCTTTATAGGGAATTACCAATTTATTGAAATAATGATTTCCGCATCCTTTGAAGATGTAGACCATTTCATAATAGGTGTGACTGTGATTGGGAAAAGGATAAACAGATGTTTCAAACACATCAATTTCCAAAGGCTCGAACTGTTTTCGTTTCATAACCTAAAGTTACAATATGTTAAATGATTTTTACAACCTTAAAATGAATTTTTTTAGCAAAATTTGTATAGACCGAAAAAATTATTTTCTAAATATAGTTTCCGGTTGTATTTATTCTTGTTCCCTTTTCAATTTTACAACAACCAAAAACATGTCAGATATGAAGATGCTAACCAAAATATCAGGAGCCTTATTGGCCAGTTTTTTACTTCTTTTCTGCAATCAGAAAAATAAAGAAAATCCGGAGGCTTCAAATGAAATTTTATTACTGGAAAACGTCCGGTTGATAGACGGAAACGGAGGAAATCCCATTGAAAACACAAAAATTTTAGTTAAAAACGGGAAAATTGCCCAAATAGGAAATGATATTTCAGATAAAGATGCTCAAACAGTAGACTTAAAAGGAAAAACTATTATTCCCGCTTTGATTTCTGCCCATTCCCATATCGGAACTTTAAAAGGAACGACTACAAAACCTGAAAACTATACTGAAGAAAATATCCTTTCACAATTAAAAAAATACCAGAATTACGGAGTATTGAATATAATGGTGATGGGAACAGACCGTCCTCTTTTGTTTGAAAGCGGTTTGAGAGACCGATCTGCAAAAGGAGAAATCGAAGGAGCAAGAATTCATTCCGCAGGATATGGTTTCGGAGTTGCCAACGGAGCTCCACCACTCGATTTTGCGATGGATAAAGTTTTCCGGCCAACTTCTGTAGCTCAGATTCCTGCCGAAATGGACAGTCTGGCAAAAGTACATCCCGAACTTGTAAAGATTTGGGTGGATGATTTTAACGGAAAATATAAGATTAAAATCAAGCCTGAAATCTATAAAGCCATCATCGAACAATCACATAAAAGAAATCTAAGAGTTGCTGCACACGTTTATTATCTTTCTGACCTGAAAAAATTAGTTGCAGATGGTATTGATATTATCGGACACAGTATCAGAAGTGAAGTCATTGACGATACTACTCTGGCTCAGATGAAAGCAAAGGGAATTGTCTATATTCCTACCCTTTCTCTGGATGAGTTTGCTTTTATTTATGCCAAAAAACCGGAATGGATCAATGATCCTTTCTTTAAAAATTCCCTTGAACCGGGTGTTTACGAAATGATTACTTCTGAAAAATATCAGAATGATCTTAAAAATTCCCTGAATTTTACAAAGAATATGAAAGCTTTTGAAATTGCTAAACAAAATCTTAAAAAAGTTTTTGATGCAGGAATTTTAGTAGCGATGGGAACAGACAGCGGGGCGATGCCTTTAAGAGCACAAGGATTTTCAGAACATTTGGAATTACAGCTTATGACAGAGGCAGGATTAACTCCTCTTCAGGCTTTAACAGTAGCAACAAAAAACTCAGCAAAAGCTTTAAAAATTGATAAGGATTTCGGAACTCTTGAGGTCGGAAAAACAGCAGATTTCATCGTAGTTGACGGTAATCCTGCAAAAAAGATTAAAGACACAAGAAAAATAGTCTCTGTATATAAAGCCGGAAAAAAAGTCAGTAAAGGAGCTTTTACCAAATAAAAAACAAACAATGAGAACAATTTTTTTAAGTTTTTGCTTGGTAGGAATGACCTTCTTTTCAAATGCACAGACAACTTATGAAGTTGTTACAAAAATCTATCCGCCAAATCCGGATCCGTCGGGAATTGCCGTGAGTTCTGAAAACCGTGTCTTTTTAGGATTTCCCCGTCATGCTGATAATCATAAAGAATTTGCTTTGGCAGAACTGGTGAATGATCAGTTAATTCCCTTTCCCAATAAAGAGTATGTCTATCCAGGTACAAAGCCTTATAAAGACTGGCTGGTTTCACCCCATGGAATGTATATTGATAAAAATGATGTTCTTTGGGTTTTAGATGATGGAAAACGCTCCGGAATAAAGGAAATTCCTGAAGGTGCGGCAAAAGTAGTTGCGATCGACATCAATACAAAAAAAATACTGCATTCGGTGATTATTCCGAAACCTGTGTTGGCAGATGATGCGCATTACAATGATCTTCGTGTTGATCTTTCCCACGGGAAATCTGGAACGGTGTATATTGCTAATTCAGGATTTGGTCAGCATTATTCTTTGGTAGTGCTGGATATTGCAACAGGGAAAGCAAAAGAAGTTTTACTCAATCATTTTTCAACTTCTCCGGAAGCCGGTTTTATGGGATTTCTGGAAGGAGAGCCTAAAGTATATGATTTTAAAAACCAGACTTTTCCTAATGGCGGAGCTGACGGTATTGCCATAAGTCCTAATGAAAAAACATTGTACTGGACAACCATTACAGGCAGGAAGCTTTATAGTATTTCAACGGAAATTATAAGCAATTTTGAGACAACAGAACAGCAGATTGAAAACGCTGTGAAATTTGAAGGAGAACATCCGGCTTGCGACGGATTGGCAGAGGATGAAAAAGGGAATATTTTCTTTGGAGCTTTTGAACAACAATCTATTGTTCAGAGAAGTAAGGATAGAACATTTAAATTGCTTTCTCACGACAAAGAAAATTTTGTCTGGCCCGATGGTTTAGCCTATCGGAATGGCTATGTATATGTTACTTTAGGACAATGGAACAGACTACCCAGTTTTAATGACGGAAAAGATCTGAGAAAACCGCCTTATTGGGTAGTGAAAATAAAAACAAATAATAAATAAGAATGATTTACAGAAAATTAGGAAACAGTGATTTAAAAGTATCGGCTATTACTTTTGGAGCTTGGGCTGCAGGAGGCTGGATGTGGGGAAGCACAGATAGAAATGAAGCTGTTGAAGCCATCAAAGCATCTTATGACGTGGGAGTAACTTCCATAGATACCGCTCCGATTTACGGACAGGGAACGAGCGAAGAAATTGTGGGAGAAGCCATCAAAGGGATTTCCCGTGACAAGGTTCAGATCCTGACAAAATTCGGAATGCGTTGGGATCTCGCAAAAGGTGATTTTGCCATGCACAGTAAAAATAATGACGGAAAAGATATTGATGTCTATAAATATGCAGGAAAAGAAAGCATTATTTATGAATGCGAACAGAGCTTACAAAGATTGGGAACAGATTATATCGATCTCTATCAGATTCACTGGCCGGATTCTACTACGCCGATTGATGAGACGTTTGAAGCGGTTTCCAGACTGATTGAGCAGGGAAAAGTACGTTTTGCAGGAGTTTGTAATTACAATGCCCAACAAATGGCAGAAGCGGAGAAAACATTGAATCTGGTTTCCAATCAGATTCCTTTCAGTATGGTAAACCGTGGAATTGAAGAAGAAACGGTGCCGTATTGCATTGAAAATAATAAATCAATTTTAGCGTACAGTCCGTTGGAGAGAGGTTTGCTGACCGGAAAAATCTATAACGGATATCAGTTTCAGGAAGGAGATCACCGTGCCAGTCACAAGCATTTCCAGCCTGAATTTATTGAAAAGACCAATGCACTTTTAGATCAGATAAAACCAATCGCAGAAGCACACAATGCGACTTTAGGACAGTTAGTTTTGCGCTGGACCATCGAAAGACCGGGAATTACCATCGCTTTAGCCGGAGCGAGAAATGCAGAACAGGCGGTTCAGAATGCAAAAGCTGTTGAAATTATTCTAAGCAAAGAAGAAATAAATACAATAAACGAACTAGTTAATAATTTTTAAGCTAAAAATTTGAATGGTCAATGCGTAATTCAAAAATTGCAAATTGATTATTCAAATTTCACTTTATCATTATGGAAAAAAGAAACAATAAATACCATCTTACCCTTCAGGAATTATCATTAAAAGACGGTTCAGAAGGCGGTAGAACTTTAGAATTTGATTTTGAAAATCACGACAGTTTATTTCATATTTTTGAAGTAATACAGTCGAAGAAAATCTTTGAAGACGAAAATACGGCACATGAATTCGCTTTAGGATTAAAACTTTTTACTGAAGTGATGATCAAAAACAAGCAGCATCCATTGTTTGAGGAATTGAGACCTGCAATCATGGAATTTATGAAAAAACTGAAAAGTCAATAAAAAAGAAGTAAAAATGGAATATAGATTTTTAGGAAAATCAGGACTAAAGGTTCCTGTTCTAAGCTTCGGAACTGCCACATTTGGCGGTGAAGGCGATTTTTTCAAAGCTTGGGGAAGCACTCAGGCTGATGAAGCCAATAGATTGATTAATATCTGTTTGGATGCCGGAGTCAATTTATTTGATACGGCCGATATTTATTCCAATGGAAAATCTGAGAGCGTTCTCGGAAAAGCCATAGAAGGAATTCCCCGTGATCAGCTTATTTTATCTACCAAAACTACTTTTACGTTTGGTGAAAATCCGCTCAATCAGGGTTCTTCAAGAGCACATATTTTGAAACAGATTGAAGGAAGCCTGCAACGATTAGGAACAGATTATATAGATATTTATCATATGCACGGATTCGACGGAAATACTCCTGTCGAAGAAACCCTGAAAGTTCTTGATGAATTAGTAACCAGCGGAAAAGTCCGTTATATTGCGGCATCTAATTTTTCAGGTTGGCATTTGATGAAATCGATGGGAATTTCAGAAAAATACGGTTGGAGCAAATACATTGCACATCAGGTCTATTATTCTTTAGCCAACCGTGAGTACGAATGGGAACTGATGCCTCTCGGATTAGATCAGAATGTAGGAGCTATTGTCTGGTCTCCCCTTTCATCCGGACGTCTGAGCGGAAAATACGGAAGAAACAAACCGGTTCCGCAGAACAGCCGTATTGCACAGGGAGGAAGTCCTGTTCCGGAAGCTGTGGTTCAGGAAGAGATTTTTTACAATACCATTGATGCGTTGGAAGAAGTTGCTGCCGAAGTGGGTAAAAATATTGCTCAGATTGCTCTCAACTGGCTGCTTCAGCGTCCTACGGTTTCAAGTATCATTATAGGAGCCAGAAATGAAGAACAATTAAAGCAAAATTTAGAGGCAGTAGGCTGGAATCTTACCAGGGAACAAGTTGAAAAGCTGGACAAAGCGAGCGAAATCCCTCCTATTTATCCGTATTGGCATCAATGGCAGAATAAAAGCTTAAATCCTACTCCTGATTTTTATACTCATATCAAGTAATTTATTTAAAGTAAAAAAATGAATGCAGAAAAAATAGGCTTTATCGGACTGGGAAATATGGGACATCCGATGGCGAAAAATTTAGAAAAAGCAGGTTTTGAGCTTGCTGTTTTTAACAGAACCATAGCAAAAGCAGAAGATTTTAAAGAAAAATCAATTGTTTATAATAGTGTTTCTGAAGTGGTAAAAAACAGTGATGTTATTTTCACCATGCTTACGAATGACACTGCGGTAAAAGCTGTGTATGAAGAAGTTTTAAGTCAGAATATCACAGGGAAACTTTTTGTAGACATGAGTACGATTTCTCCGGAAGCGACCAATGAAATCTCAAGTGCTGTGAAAATAAAAGAAGCCGGATTTATTGACGCACCCGTTGCGGGAAGTACAAAACCTGCGGCAGACGGAACATTGATTATTATGGTGGGTGGTGAAGAAAAAGATCTTACACGTGCAGAACCTTACCTTCAAAAATTAGGAAAAACGATCAAGCATTTGGGCGAAAACGGAAAAGGAATTGCTGCCAAATTATCCGTTAATTATTTTATTTCAACGATTTATCAGGGATTGGCAGAAACCATTCTGTTTTCAGATAAATTGGGAATTGAAAGAAAAGATATGTTGGAAATCATCAACGAAAGTGCAAGCGGAAGCGGTGCTACAAAGGTAAAAACGCCATTATTGATAGAAGATAATTATGATCCGGCTTTTGCATTAGATTTAATGTTAAAAGACATCTTACTGGCAAAAAATGCCGGAGCAGATTTTCCTTTATCAAAAACTTTGATTGAAACTTACCAGTCGGCTCATGATGAAGGTTTTGGAAAACAGGATGTGATTGGAATTATTCAGTTTTTAGGTAAAAAGGGCTAGGTAAAAAAGTTAGAAGTTCTATTTTACCCATAAAAATAAAAAATATGAAAGATTTTAAAACGGCTTTCTTTTTTCTGAGACTTCCGGTTGCGGTTTCGTTGTTGGGGCACGGCTTGGTTCGCTTGCCAAAACTTCAGACATTCAGCGAATGGATGGTTACGAGTATGGAAAAATCTGCAATTCCGACAGCTTTAATTGTGCCTTTCAGTTATCTTTTACCTGTTGTGGAAGCCATTCTCGGTATTTTGTTATTGGTTAATTTCAAAACAAAATATACGCTGTACGGAGCTTTGACTGTCATGAGTATTTTGATTTTAGGAAGCTGCTCCATTGAAAACTGGTCGGCAATTGAAGCACAGTTATTACATTCGTTCTACCTGTTCGGACTGTTTTGGTTTTATGAAAAATATAAACCTGAAAATAACATTCAGTGAAAAATATCCGGAATATTTTATTTTTATTCATTGTAACGACTCATCTTATGAACGCACAGAATTTAAAAGGAAAAAACTGGTCTGCCAGAAAAGTTGATACCACCTATATTGTCAGTGTACAGGATAAAGCCAGTATTGTGGAATCATTAACCGATTTTGTAAATAGTCAGCATATTCAGGCAGGTGAAGTTACCGGAATCGGAGCTGTGAATGAAGCTACTCTACGCTTCTTCACTCCTTCTACCAAGTCTTATGTTGATAAAACATTTAAAGAACAGATGGAAGTAACCAATGTTTCAGGAAACGTCTCTGAAATTGAAGGAAAGCTCATGCTACATTTGCACATCACTTTAGGAAGAGAAGATTATACTGCTTTGGCAGGTCACCTTTTGGATGCGAAAATTCGTGGAGCAGCCGAGTTTATTTTTTATCCGTTAAATACAAAAGTTGTTAAGACGAAAAATGAAGAAGTGGGACTGAATTTTTATGATTTTGAAAAATAGTATTTTTGAATAAATATTTTCCTCATGTTTGAGACTCTCCTTTCCCATATTCAGAATAAGGTGGATGTAACGGAAGCACAGAAGAATGAACTGCAGTCGTTTTTCACCTTTAAAAAACTTCGGAAAAAGCAATATTTATTGCAGGAAGGAGAGATCTGCAAATGTCTTTCGTTTGTAAGTAAAGGCCTTTTAAAGTCTTATTTTATGGATGAAAAAGGAAATGAGCACATCAATATGTTTGCCTTTGAAGGTTGGTGGATCTCAGATTTCAACAGCTTTATCAATCAGGAAAAATCGGTACTGAATATTGATGCTATTGAAGAAACAGAGCTGTTGATGATCACCCGTGAAGAATATGAAAACCTGATGCTTACCATTCCTGTCATGGACCGTTATTTCAGGATCTTATATCAAAACAGTCTGGTAACGAAAGATTATCGGCTGATTGTTTCCAACAGTTTTACAGCTGAAGAAAAATATACCCAGTTTGCTCAGAGAAATCCTGAAGTTATTCAGCGGGTTCCGCACAATCTTATTGCTTCTTTTCTGGGATTGGCGCCTGAAACGGTAAGCAGAATCCGTAAAAAGATCTCCACTCAATAAACTTGATCCAGATCAAGAGAAACACATGATCTAGGTCAAGTGTTTCAGCCTGTTTCTCACCATAATTTTGTGAAATAAATTTTACTATTATGGAAAACAAAAATACGGCACTGGTAGTCGGAGCTACCGGAATTACAGGAAGCAATCTTGCCCAGAAACTGATTTCACAAGGTTGGACAACGTATGGACTGTCTAGAAATCCGAATAATGCACTTGAAGGCTTAATTCCGATAAAAGCAGATCTATTGGATGTTAAAAGTCTGGAAAATGCTTTGGAAGGCATCTCTCCTACTCATGTTTATTTTACTACCTGGATGAGAAATGATACGGAAGAGGAAAATATTCGTGTAAACAGTGCATTAGTCCGAAACTTACTAGATGTTTTATCCCCTAAAAAATCGGTACAGCATGTTGCTTTGGTAACAGGTTTGAAACATTATTTAGGCCCGTTCGAAGCCTATGCAAAAGAAGGGAAACTGCCTGAAACTCCCGTAAGAGAAGAGCATCCGAGACTTCCGTTACCTAATTTTTATTATGCTCAGGAAGATGAAGTGTATAAAGCCTCAGAAAGAGACGGTTTTACTTGGAGTATTCACAGACCGCATACTGTAGTGGGTTACGCGATCGGAAACCTGATGAATATTGCTTCTACACTGGCGGTGTATGCAAGTATCTGTAAGGAAACCGGAAGAAAGTTTATCTGGCCCGGATCTTTCGAGCAATGGAACGGAGTTTCAGATGTAACAGACGCCAGAATTTTAGCTAAACAATTGGTTTGGGCTTCGACTACAGAATCAGCGGAAAATACGGCTTTTAATATTGCGAACGGAGATGTATTCCGTTGGAAATGGCTTTGGCAGAGATTAGCCGATTGGTTTGGAGTTGAAGCGGTAGGATTTGAAGATCAGATCAGGCCTTTGGAAAAAGAAATGGAAAATGATCAGGAAATCTGGAAGAATATTGCCCAGAAATACCAGTTAAAAGAAGAAAATCTGAACCGCTTATCTTCAGCATGGCATACAGATCTTGATTTGGGAAGACCTCTTGAAGTGATGTGTGATATGACCAACAGCCGAAATTTAGGTTTCAGTGAATATCAGAATACGGAAAGATCTTTCCTTGATGTATTTGAAAAACTGAGAGCAGAAAGAATAATCCCTTAAATGTATCATCAGAAAAGAGCTGTTTCCGGACAGTTCTTTTTTTCTTCATTAAAATATCGTTCCTTTGTAAAAAAGACCAGCTGGTATTTTATGAAAAAATCGGAAGCAACCCGTCTCAATATTCTCCAGAAAGCTTTTGAGCTTATCTACGTCAATGGGTATCAAACCACTAGTGTAGATGAGATTATTGCCACCACCCAGGTGACGAAAGGGGCTTTCTATTATCACTTTAAAACCAAAGACGAAATGGGTTTGGCGATCATCAATGAACTCATGATTCCCAACTTCAAAAATACTTTTATTGAACCTTTTCAAACGGTTGTAAATCCGTTGGATGCGATTTATGAATTAATGTATAATTTATTGATCGAAAACGAAAACTTAAAGGTTGAATACGGTTGTCCCGCTTCCAATTTTACTCAGGAAATGGCTCCCTGGAATATTGAATTTACAAAAGCTCTGAACCATCTTTCCCAGCAGTGGGAAAACACCATGATTGATTCTATTGAAAAAGGAAAAGAAACAGGAATTGTAAAAGCAGGTGTGAATGCAAAAGAAGTGGCTGTTTTTGTCTTATCCGGTTATTGGGGAGTGCGGAATTTAGGGAAATTAGAAAATTCAAAATCAGTTTATCTGGTTTATTTAAAAGGACTTAAGTCTTATTTCGATACGTTGAAATAATTTTTTTAGCTAAAAACATACTATTTAGTATGTTTTTGTTATACCTTTGTCCGGTTCATAAAAATTTGATGATGTATCAGACACTTACCTTTTTGCATTCCACTTTTCGATGGCTGGTTTTAATGAGTTTATTATATTCTGTTTACAGAGCGTATCAAGGCTATTTTTCAAATAAAGTATTTTCAAAGATGGATAATTCTGTGAGACACTGGACAGCAACAATTGCCCATATTCAGTTGGTGTTGGGGATTACATTGTATTCTCAAAGTCAGATCGTTAAATACTTTTGGAAGAATTTCAACGAAGCGAAGGAATCTTTTGATCTTTTATTTTTCGGACTCATTCACATTTTTCTGATGTTGTTTTCAATTATTTTAATTACCATCGGATCAGCCGTTTCAAAAAGAAAAGAAACTGATAAAGAGAAGTTTAAAACGATGCTGATTTACTTTCTGATTGCTTTACTCATCATCTTTATTGCCATTCCGTGGCCCTTCTCTCCTCTTGCTAACAGACCTTATTTCAGATAATTATGCTTAATTTATTTAAAACCAAAATCGGACGTTTAAGAATCATTGCGATTCTTGAAGGGATTTCTTTGTTAACCTTAGTATTTATAGCCGTTCCCATGAAATATGGATTTGACAATCCGGCTTTTGTAAAGATGATGGGACCTATTCACGGTTCTCTATTTCTCCTGTTCTTATTCAATACGTTAAGCGTTGGCGTTGAACAGAACTGGAAATTTAAAGAAATCACCTGGAAAGTACTTTTGGCGTGTATTATTCCGTTCGGAACATTTTATATTGATAAAAAAATATTAAGCAAACTATGAAAAATATATTGTTTTTTTGCGGAATTGCTTTGCTGATCTATATGGTGTATCGCGTATATAAATATCAAACATTAGACGATGGTTTGGATAAATTAATTAAAAACGGAGCGATCATTCTGGATGTAAGAACGGAAAAAGAGTATGAAACCGGCCATATTGAAGGTTCGCAGAATATCTCTCTAGGAACGATCAGAGAAAGATATATTGAACTTGATCCTGATAAAACATATATCACAGTGTGTTCACATGGTTTACGAAGTGTAAAAGTAGAAAGTATTTTAAAAGAAAAAGGCTTTAAAAATGTTTACAACGGTGGCGCCTGGAGTGATTTGCAGAAAAGTTTTCATTTAAAAATTTCTGAGAATAAATAAGCCGTGAGAAGATTCTACACGGCTTATTTTAATAAAAATCTAACTAGGTCTTTTTAAAAATAGTCAATTGTCAATTTTGCTTCGCAGGTCAACGAAGAATTTGAAGTAAGATTTAGTAAAATTGACAGGCAAAGTAAATTGATCTTTTACAATTGACTATTTAAGATATTTCTGTTTTAAAACTGCAATTTCTCTCGGTCCGATTCCCATTTCTATCTGAAAGAAATTTTCTACGTTTCCGTATTTCTTATTGATGGCGGCGAAGAAATTTCTGATCAATTCAGGTCTCAATTCCATTTGCTGTTTGATTTCAGCTTCCGTTAATCCTGACATTTTTGAAAGCCCTGAATACATTCCTTTCATGGTTGGATTTTTAGCCAGATAGTAATTGGAAGCAACATAATCATTTTCAATTACATCTTGAGGAACTCCTAAAATATTTAAGAATAAAGCGGATGCCATTCCGGTTCTGTCACGTCCTCCCGTACAATGGAAAAGTAATGCTTCATCCGGTTTTAAGGTTAATAACTGAACAAATAAAGTTCTGTATCTTTCTCCAAAATAAGGCAATCCTCCTTCTCCATACATATCAAACAGGAAATTCTTGTCTTTTAAGAATTTTGCCATATCCTGAGCGGTAGGAAGATTATTGCTTCCTGCAGGACAAAGAATGTAAGAAGTGTTTGCTGGAAGTCTGTCCTGTGCTTTTTTTGCCTCTTCCACGCCTCTGAAGTCTACTACGGTTACGATTTTTTTATCTTTAAAAGTTTTTAAATCCTTATCCGATAATTTGTCGATTGCATCACTTCTGAATACTTTTCCCAAAGCAACTTCTTTTCCATCAGTGGTTTTATATCCTCCTGTATCTCTGAAATTATAGGCACCTTCCATCTTTACGACACGTCTTGCGCTGTCTTTTATTTGCGCCTGTACTGAAACTCCCAATGTAGCGATTGCCAATGTTAAAATTATTTTTTTCATTTTTATAATAAGATTTTAGATTAAAATACCTGCCAACGAATTCCCAACTGTCCTCTGCTTCCGTACCATTCGTGAGAAGTAATTCTTTGTTTGTTATCTCCCATGTATTGTCTTAAACTTTCGTTGTTGATGTTATTTAACTCTACAAATAGCTTAACTTTCTTAGAGATATCGTAGCTTGCAGAGAAATCTATCGTAAAGTTTTTATCGGACCAGATGTAATATTGACTTCCCAATTGCTGGTTAATAGACTCTACAGATTTACCTCTGTAATTGGCGGCAAGACGAACCATCAACTTACTGTTTTCATAGTATAGAATGGCATTAAACATATTTTTAGACTGGTTAGGTAATGTGGTTCGATCAGAAGTTAAACTACCGTCAGTTCTTTGAACATCCACCTTTGAATCGATGTATGTATAATTGAATTCTACTCCGAAACCACTGAAAAAGCCGGGTAAGAAATCGAAACGTTTGTTGATTCCTGCTTCAAAGCCTACTAAATTTGCATCATTAAGGTTTTTAGCCTGCTTTACAAGATAGTTGGTTCCGTCAAGATTCATCATAGAAGCATCATTAAAAACAACATCTGATACTTTTTTATAAAATACGCCTCCTGAAAGAAGACCAATATTGTCAAAATAGTATTCTCCCATTACATCGAAGTTGTCACTGAATGTAGGTTTCAGGTCGGGATTTCCTTTGGTAATCACGTTTGGACTTGTGGTGTTGTCGATGCTCACTCCCGGAGACATATCTCCAAAATTTGGTCTTACAAATGATCTTGTATAGGCAAATCTTACGTTAGCTTTTGGTGTGAAATTATATTTCATGTGTAACATTGGTAAGAAAGCATTGTAATTACTTTCTACCGTTGAAGGGGAAATAACTGCTGTTGTTCCTTGTTGTGTAGATTTTGAACCGTACAATGATAATCTGGTAGATTCATTTCTAAAACCTCCGATAATTTTAAAATTCTCAGATGCTTTTATTTCTGCCATTGCATAAGTCGCCATTACATTTTCCTCACCATTGTAAACGCTTGTTGCATTACCCGCTGCACTGGAAAAATCTTTGAAGTTATTTTGTGATAAGAAGCCCGGAGAGAACAAATCAAAAAGTTGCCCTTTCGTTGGCGGATTCATAATATAAGCATCTAAATTATTATTCATTCCTCCCAAGAACTGTGTTCCCTGCGCAGCCTGCTCTGTTGATAGTTGGGATAAGCTTAATAAATTGGCTGTAGTCGGAGCATACACCTGATTATATCCGTAAGTACTGTTTCTCTGTTTTGTTCTGTATTTTGCTCCTACTTTTAATGTGATACTAGGATTAAGCTCATACTTTAGATTAACTCTTGCTATTCTGTCACGCTCATTGTTATCCAATTTTGCAATAACTAATTGAGAAAGCAATAATTTATCGGCGCTCATCACTTCTGCCGGATCGGAAACATCTGAACTGTAATCTAAATAATTACCTCCTGTTCCGGTGGGAGAATCGAAGCCCCAATATCTTCTTCCATTGGTTAAATTATTAAAACCACCATTGATTTTCTGTCTGAAAGTGGCAATAGGAAGCCCTTTCGTATCATTTGTAGGCGGAGTGTCTAAGAAGTAATTTGCCTGATAATTGCTTGCCATCCAATCCAAGCTTAATTTTGGAGCTAAAGTATGTTCCCCTCCCAATTCCATTCCGTATAATTCTGTCTGATAATGAGAATATCTGAAATTATACTGATACCTCTTATTGGTATAGTCTACATAAGATTCGTATACAGGGCGAATGTCATCAAACTTATTGTACATTCCACGGAAATACACCTTGTTATTGGCATTAAATTTATATTCTAAACCACCATTGAGTCCGATCGTTCTTCTGGTCCCCATATAACGCTTCATCATCACTGTATTGATAGACTTACGTTCTGTATCATTGGATAATCCGGTATTATAAGTGACATCAAAAGCATCCGCTCCCCATTGTCTGTCCCAGATCGCTCCCGATAAGATTACTCCTAATTTATTTTTGAAAAAACGGTCACCATATACAATCGAACCATTATAAGTTCCGTTATGCGAAAAGGTATTATAGCCACCTGCTCCACTCACGATTAATG
The DNA here is from genome assembly GCF_016735585.2 of Chryseobacterium tagetis. Lineage (GTDB taxonomy): Bacteria > Bacteroidota > Bacteroidia > Flavobacteriales > Weeksellaceae > Chryseobacterium > Chryseobacterium tagetis. The sequence goes on along the minus strand of NZ_JAERSE020000001.1, from coordinate 953,013 downwards.
TTTTTCTTGCGGGTGTAGTTCTGGTAATAAAATTGATACTTCCTCCAATAGCATCGGCATCCATATCCGGAGTTACTGCCTTTGAAACCTGTACAAACTGAATCAATTCAGACGGAACAACATCTAAAACAAATGATCTGTTTCCCATGACATTGGCACTTGGCAATCTGTTTCCGTTAAACAGAGCCGATGTCCAGTAAAAAGGAGTTCCTCTTACCGTTGCCTGATCCGCTTCTCCATGATATCTTGCCACAGCAACACCCTGAACTCTTTGTACCGCTTCTGCAGCATTTCTGTCGGGAAGTTTTCCGATCGCATCGGCAGCAATTACCTCCATGATGGCGTTGTTGTTTTTCTTGATCTCGTAAGCTTTAGCCTGAGTTAAAGCATTAGGTCTTGAAATAACCACCTGCTGAATATCGTTTACTTTCTCCTTGTTCTTTTTCTCTTCAGGAGCAATCGTAATGTAACCAATATCGTTGGTTCCTTCCTTTATAGTGATCGGGAAAATTTTTGTTTCATACCCGATATACTCTACTTTCAGGTTGATCTCTCCCAATTTGGGTGAAAGAAGGTTGAAATCTCCGTCTAATGCTGAAACTGCTTTCGCATCTGCATCCACAATTGAAATATTGGCTCCCGGAAGTGCTCCATTTGTTTTACCTACAACAGTTCCTCTGATTGACTGTGCATGAATGGTTCCCAAAGATGCCATCAGAAAAAATGCGGATATCTGAATGATTCTTGACTTTTGTTTTGAAAAACCAATTGAATTGTTCATAGATTTTTTTTTGATGCAAATTTGGGGTACGGATCACTTCTATTCGTCCGAAGGAAAAAACCAGAATCGGTAACGTGTCACTCGTTGGAATAATACTTTTAATTATTTGATTTCCAGTATTTTAATTTTGTTTAACTGTTTGTTATTTATTTATGAACTCAATATTAAATGGTGAATAAGATTTTTAATAGATAAATAATAGACTTCAGAATGATGAAATGAGAATTTTGTATTTATTTTGTGAAAACCTAAGGAAGAATGCAATATATAGTTATTATTGGGGCTTTTCAGGCATTGGTGGCGCTTTGGCTTTTACAGTTCAGGGAAAGAAAATCGGTATCGAATTATCTTTTTATTTTCCTGCTTTCAGCGATTGCTGTTCACTTGACAATTAAGTTCGTTATATTCAATTTTATCCTTGATGAAAGTATCAGACAGCAAATGAATACGTTCATTGGCGTTTGTTATGGTCCTTTGATCTATTTATACACTTTAAGCAAGACAAAAAAAGAATTTTCTGTGGCGGGAAAATGGTATATTTTTATTCCGCTTTTTGTTTTAATGATCGCTTATTTCACCATTTCCTGTGTATTTGTTATTTTAAATCACGTAGATCAAAAGCTGCTCGATCTGTATAATAATTTCAGTTTATACTTAATATTTTCGATTAATCTGTATTATCCTCTAAAAAGTATTTTAATTGCCGGAAAAAATAAGAAGGAAAATCTTGAAAAGGTAGAATATGATGTCATTAACAGAATTTCTTACTGTATTCTTATCATGGAATTAGGAGTAATTGCTTCCAAGACCCTGCTTTATCTTTATCCTGAAGAAAACCAATTGATAAACCTGTCGATAAGAAGTGTCGCTTACTTTTTACTATTGGTCATCTGTCTTTTAATTGTAAGGAAAAGTTTAAAAACCGAAATGTCTGCATCTTCAAAAGTTGATTTAAATAAAGATATTCAAGTAACATTCAATCAAGACTTTATTGGAGAAGATACATCGTTAAAAACGGTTGATTACGAAATAAAATTCAGTGAACTTTGGCAAAAGATGGATCAGTCTGTGAGGCAGAAACAATTGTACAGAGACTGTGACCTGAATCTCGATCAACTTGCATTAAAAACAGAGATCAATAAATACCAGATCAGCGAAATGCTGAACGGATACAAACACAAACCATTCTACCGTTATATTAACGAATACCGTATTGAATATTTTAAAAATATAGTAGAAAAAGCAATTGAAAAAGAAGAGAATATTAACTTTTTATCTTTTGCTTACGAAGCCGGTTTTAAGTCAAAGTCATCTTTTAACCGCTATTTTAAAGAGATAATAGGCAAAACCCCTTCAGAATACTATAAAAGTATGGTAAATGAAGGTAAGCAGCCAAGCTTTGAAATCAGTGCATAAAAAAAATCACTTTCTAAAAAGAAAATGATTTTATATCTCTGCAAACAAAGTGATTCCACTTTTATTTATCGGTTACAAAATTCTTTTTTGCCAGTTCCTTTCTTACACGGCTTAAACTTTCAGGAGTTATCCCTAAATAAGAAGCGATCATCCATTGCGGAACTCTTAATAACAAATCCGGATACATTTTTATAAATCTAAGGTATCTTTCTTCAGCAGTTTCTCCCAATAAAGAATTGATCCTGTTTTGAAGGCTTCTTACATGCTTCTGAAGCAGAATGTCATTCTTTGGAGCAATATTCGGAAACTGTTCTACCAGCTTTTTGAAGAAATCAGGCTGTAGCAATAAAACCTCAGAATCTTCCACAGCTTCTATGTAATATACCGATTTTTCATTGAAATAAAGACTGCTTCTGTCAGAAATCAGCCAGCTTTCCGGAGCAAACTGTATAATGTGTTCTTTCCCGTTTTTATCGATAGAATACATTTTGATAAGGCCCTTTTCTACAAAAAAATTGTATCGGCAGATTTCTCCGTATTGCAAAAGAAAATCGTTCTTAGCCACTTTTTTTATCTCATAATGAAGGCTGCATGTACTTACATTTTCTACGGGAACTTCGAGAATGTTTGCTAAATAGGTATTAATATTTTTCATTATGATAATTGATTTATAGATATATCTTGATGGGAAGCATGGTTAATTACCTTTCCGTTCTCTATGACAAGCAATTGAGGGCTTTCATGTCTTATTTCCAGATCTTCCGCTATTTTATTGGAAAGCGGTCTGTAGGCCAATAAATCTAAAAAATACAGATCTGCTATATCGTCAGTATTTTCAATACTTTCTATATCTTTTTCAAAATTTCTCAAGACTGTTTTGCTGATAAAACAACTTGTTGAATGTTTAAATATGGCAATTTTGTAAGCATAAGAATTTTCAATAGCAATTTTAAGATCATCTTCGGATTCTATTTTCTTCCAAAATGATTTCTGCTCTTTTGCTTCTTCTTTTCCGCCGAATATTTTATCAAAAAAACTCATACATTAAATTGTTTAAGATGATGGTTGAGATGTTTGTATTCCAAAAATCCCCAGTCCTTATTTTTCATGGTTCCAAAGAGAACATGCTCTTTGGGTAAACGTTCTTTTTCAAAGGCTTCCCAATAAAGATCCAATGTTTTTAAGAGCTTATTTCGGGTTTCTTCAAAACTACATTCAAAATTAACGATTAGTTTTTGAAAAGTAGGCATATTATGAGGAATTCCGTTATTAAAAATTTGCATTTCCTTTTTTGTAAGAATACCTATTGCTTTAAAAACAGGATTGATCTGCGGAAGCTTGATATTTTGAAGAGGAACCTGCAATACCAGATCACAATGATGCAGCATTTGGGCAGCGTTCATTTGGCCCCATTTCTTTTCAGAATCAGCAGATAGATTAGAGATCCTTACTTTGATCTCATCAAAAAAGTATTTGTTATGAAGCGTCTTTCTTACCAACCTTTTTCGTTCTTCAGGTTTTCAATATGGGCAAAATGATGATTACAATGCCAAGCGTATAAAGTGGCACTGTTTTTCAGGGTATAATTTATATTTTGTTCCGGATGATGAAAAGTTCTGTTGAACTGTTCTTCAGATAAGCTTTTTAATAAAACCGACCATCTTTGATGCGTTCCTTTAATCATTCTTAAAGCAGGTTTTATAGGCATTGTTACACTGTCTGCTAATTCAGCCCATTTTGCCTCTTCATAGGGTTTTATGGTAGGATTATCCTCGGTTAATGCCAGTTTAAATCTTGTGAAACTATTAATATGACTATCAGCAAGATGATTGATAACCTGTCGTATCGTCCATCCTCCTTCTCTGTAAGGAGTGTCCAGTTGTTCATCTGACATATTTTCTACCAGTTTTTTCAGCCTTTTCGGGAAATCGCTGATGGTATCAATCGCGTCTGTTAATTGTTCACGAGTAATGTTTTCGGGCTGTAGAAATTCACCGATAGGAAATCTTTTTTGGTCTATATTATTCATTTTTTGTTATGTGATTGAGTAAGGTTAATACAATTACAGCATCTTTATCTTTTAAATAATAAAGCATTTTATTTTTATAGTGGTCGTTTTTAGAATGTATTATAAAATGGTGATGGTATTTTTTTATGGCGATATCTTCCAATGCTATTTCTTTTTTATCAAATACAATTCTGTCTTTAAAAATACGAATTCCCGCAATGGTACATTCTTCATTATTACGGAATTTTTCAAGATAATTTTTAACAAGATCACTTATGAAATGTTCCCATAAAGCATCAACAATATCAGAATATAATGTGTGTTTCTCATTTAATTTTCTACCATAGAATAGTTTAAAAAATATTTTAAGTTCTTTACCATACTGATCCCTGATAAAAATCTGATACTCCCGTCCAATGGTCATTCTGTATCCTCTGATGAAATGAATACCATAACGGATTCCGGCAATATCTTCTTTATTGATAATGCTGAAAAGATCATTATTATGGTCTTTATTTTCAAACTTTATAAAATTTTTGTCGATCATTAATGACCGCTTTCTGGTGTCAAATAATCCGCGAACAATGGTAAATGTTTTCATGAAATTTCGATGGGGTCCATACAATTGGGCTTTGGACGAATTTTGAGAATTAGTTTTTGTAAATTTATCAAAAATCCGAGAATTTCAAATATGAAAAAAGCTTCAATTCTATAAAAATTGAAGCTTTTTTATGTAAAATCAGAGATTAATAACCGTGCAGATTAATATCTTCTGTTCTTTGTAATGGTATTTTCTTCCCCATTTTCTTTTGAATCACACGGAAATGCTGTAATTCATCGTCTGTCAGGATATTTATCGCAGCTCCTTTTTCATTCGCACGACCGGTTCTACCGATACGGTGAATATAGTCTAAAGGGGAACGTGGCAACTCATAATTGATAACATAAGGTAAAGCATCAATATGGATTCCGCGGCCAATTAAATCTGTGGCAACCAGAATCTGAGCGCCTTTTCCTTTAAATTCTTCTAAATTGTTTCTACGTGCACCCTGCGATTTTTGACTGTGAATGGCAACCGCTTTTATTTTATTTTTCTTTAGTTTTTCTACCAGATTATCGGCTGATCTTGTAGAAGAAACAAAAATTAAAGCTTTTTCAATGTTTTTTTCTTTAATTAAATAACGTAAAAAAGGGCCTTTATTTTCGGGTGAAACATGATAAGCCAACTGTTCGATAGTATCAATTTCAACTTCTTCTTTTTTGATTTCAATAATCGTAGGGTTGATTGATAAACGTTCCTTCATTTCGGAAACCTTGTCATTTAAAGTCGCAGAAAACAACGTTACTTGTTTTGCTACGGGTATCATGGCAAAAAGCTTATTCATTTCTTCACCAAAACCTAACTGAAACATTTTATCAGCTTCATCAATAACCAAATGCTGGATTCTGGAGATACTCAATGCGTTGTGCTCAATTAAATCTAACAAACGACCGGGTGTTGCGATAAGAACTTCTACTCCAAACGCACCCTTCATTTGCGGATTGATGGAAACTCCCCCATAAACAGCCATAGTACGAACCTCACGTTTTAAGTTTTCTGTAAAAGCTCTGAAAACTTCATCAATCTGAATAGCCAGTTCTCTTGTAGGAACCAATACTAAAACCTGAACATTTCTGTCTTTTTTAACTTCGGTATTCTGTAGTTTTTCTAAGATCGGCATCACAAAACAAGCCGTTTTTCCGGAACCTGTCTGCGCAATTCCCATCAGATCTTTTCCCTGTAAAATAACAGGAACAGCCTGCTCCTGAATAGGAAATGGCTTTAAATACCCCAATTTTTTAACAGAATGAATAATATTGTGTGATAATCCTAAAGATTCAAATGACATAAAAAACTTATTTTGTGCAAAGATAAGCTATTGATATGGTATATCTGAAATACGCGATAATGATTGTCTTTATTGCTACAATGCCGATTTGTCCGAAAATTAATTTTTGGACAAATTTTTGAAGATTAGTTTTTGTAAATTTATCAAAAATTCGAGAATTCAAAATATGAAAAAAGCATTAATAATAGTCGATGTACAGAACGATTTTTGTGAAGGAGGTGCATTGGCTGTTCCGGGAGCAAATGAAGTTATTCCTTATATTAATCTTCTGATGGAAGAAAATGAGTACGATCAGATTGTACTGACACAGGATTGGCATCCTTCAAATCATAAAAGTTTTGCAAGCAATAATGACAGAAAAGTGGGTGAAAGCATTATTTTAAATGGTGTTCCTCAGTTTATGTGGCCAGATCATTGTGTACAGGGAACTTTCGGTGCAGAATTTCATAAAGATCTGAACAGAGAAAAAGTAACGCATATCATTCAGAAAGGTAAAAATACTGAAATAGACAGCTACAGCGGTTTTCAGGATAACAATCACTTTATGAAAACAGGGCTGGATGATTTCTTGAAATATCATGAAATACAACTGGTAGAAATCGTTGGTTTAGCGATGGATTACTGTGTAAAATTCACTTGCCTGGATGCTGCTGCGAACGGATATGTTACGTGCTTACATTTTAAAGGAACCAAAGCAGTGAATGTAAAGCCTGAAAATGGAAGAGATGCTATTTACGAAATGATCCAGAAAGGGGTGACCATTTTAGGATAGTTTTTAGTTTTAGTTATGAATTATAAATTATGAGTTTTTCAAGCTGTGGAAAATTTTTCTGCTTATGATTTATGCTTTTACCTCAATAAATTAATATCTGTAGTTTGTCATTCTGAATGAAGCGCAGCGCAATGAAGAATCTCTTTAGCTGGTAATCGAATGGCAGATAGAAAATAAAAAAGACGCTGAATTTTTCAGCGTCTTTTTTTATTTGATTTTAAAATTACTTTATTAATTAAAGCATTTTAAGATTGTTAACTTCTAGTTCTGTAAGAATTCTCCAGTGTCCTCTTTTGATATTCTTCTTCGTCAATCCGGCAAACATTACTCTGTCAAGAGCTTCCACTTCATATCCTAATCGTTGGAAAATTCTTCTGATTACACGGTTCCATCCGATGTGGATCTCGATACCTACTTCAGTTTTAGGTTTCCCTTCAATGAAAGAGATCTGATCTACAACCGCGATTCCTTCGTCCAAACGAATTCCTTCCGCAATTAACTTCATATCCTCATGAGTTAACTTTTTATCTAACGTTACATGATAGATCTTTTTTGCATCAAATGATGGGTGAGTCAACTTCTTGGTCATGTGTCCGTCATTTGTTAAAAGGATAACCCCTGTTGTTGATCTGTCAAGTCTTCCTACAGGAAAAACGCGATAAGGAGAAGCATTGGCTACTAAATCCATTACAGTTTTTCTTGCTTTATCATCTTTTGTGGTAGAAATATATCCTTTTGGTTTGTTCAAAAGAACGTAAACCGGCTTCTCAGGAGTGATATTTTGTCCGTCAAAAACTACTTTATCCGTTTTCTGAACCTGATATCCCATTTCAGTTACCACTTTGCCGTTTACTTCAACTAAACCTTGAGTGATCAGTTCATCCGCTTCTCTTCTGCTGCAAATTCCTGAATTGGCAATATATTTATTAAGACGAATGGTATCCTTATGAATATCTTTTTCTATTTTGTTCAGTCTTCTTTTTTGTACGAAAGATTTTGCACCATCCTGATTTCTGTCATCTCCACTTCCCGGCCTTCTACCGTATTTTAAGCTGCCTCTTTCATATTTATCTCTAGTGTCAAAGCTATTGGGTCTGCTTCCTCCTCTTTTAGGTGCAGATTTTCCAAAAGATTTTTTTTCTTCACTCGAATTGGTAATAAAGTCTGTTTGTTCAGTTTTCCCAAACTTCTTATCCATTCTGTCCTGGTAACTTGTACCACTACTCTTTCTGGAATCTGAATTTCTTTCTCCTGCTTTAGGAAAAGATTTTTTGAAAGGTTTAGCTCCGGAATTTCCTGATCTTGAAGCACGAGAATCATCAGAATTATTTCTTGTTGAACTTCTTGGTTTCTTTGGTCTTCCTGAATTATTGTCTCTGCTCATGCTAAATATTTGTGCAAAGATAGTAATTTAATAACGAGTTAAAAATTAAGAATCATAACTTTGCAATATAGTTTTATAATTAACCCCACAGAAAATCTGAAAATGATAACAATATTAAATGATAACTTTTCTCAATTAAACGAATTCTTACACGAAAATACGTTTAGCAAAATTTTTATTCTTGTTGATGAAAACACCCATGAATATTGTCTTCCTATCCTTTTAGGAAACATGGAGACGGACTTAGGGTTTGAAATTCTTGAGATAGAAGCAGGAGAAGAAATGAAAAATATCCAGACTGCCAATCAGCTTTGGGAGATCTTGACAGAAATGCAGGCAGACAGAAAAGCATTAGTTATCAATCTTGGTGGCGGTGTGATTACAGATATGGGAGGTTTTGTAGCTTCTACTTATAAAAGAGGAATTCAGTTTATCAATATTCCTACCACCCTATTATCAATGTGCGATGCTTCTATAGGAGGAAAAACCGGAATTGATTTGATGCATTTTAAAAATATGGTAGGAACTTTTACCTTCCCAGAACAAATTTTTATCTATCCTAAATTTTTAGAAACCCTTCCCTTCAAAGAATTAAGAAGCGGATTTGCAGAAATGCTAAAACATGGATTGATTGCTGATAAAACCCATTGGGAAAACCTTATTCATATAAACAAATTAGATACAGAAACTATAATTCCTCATATTCAGGCATCAATGAATATTAAGCAGAATGTTGTAGAGCAGGATTTTCATGAGAAAAATATCAGGAAAACGCTAAACTTCGCTCATACGATTGGACATGCAATCGAAAGTTTATGTCTGAGTCAGGGAAATCCTATTCTTCACGGAGAAGCAGTTGCAGCCGGAATGATCTGTGAAGCACATCTTTCTTATCTTGAAGGTCTTTTATCCGAAGAAGATGCAAAAGTTATTATTGAAAATGTTCAAAAATATTATCCATATTTAGATATCAGTGACTTTAAAGATGAAGATATTTTTGCTTTATTATTAAATGATAAAAAGAATGTAGACAGTAAAATCAACTTCTCTTTACTTTCAGGAATTGGAATATCTGTTTTTGACCATCAATCCAACCAGAAAAATATTATAGAAACATTGAGTTTTTATAGAAAATTAAACAATGCTTAGTTGTTTTATTTAATTTTTTAAAGCAGTTTTTAATGAAAAATAGAATTTAGAACTGTTCTAAAGAGTATTTTAAAACTATTTTTATTTTATTGAATATCAGTTTTATATAAAATATAGCCGTCAAGTCGTTTGACGGTTTTTTTATTGGTTTTTTTCTGTTTTTATTTTTGGCAAGCAATTTGAAAGATACTCCCCGTCTGATGAAAATCAAGAAGTAGTAAAATTTAAAAATAGTAGCACTAAAAATTTGAAATTATGAAAAAGTTAATTTTAGGATTAGCCGTAATGGCAAGTTCATTGGCGTTTGCGCAGCAGACAAAATCTTCATCGAGTCCGGTTCAGTTTGGTATTAAAGCCGGAATGAACGTTGCTTCTCTTTCCAAAGATCAGGGATTAGATGATCAGAAATCTAAAATTGGTTTTAATGCAGGTGTTTTTGCTAACATTCCGGTGGCTAGTTCATTCAGCATTCAGCCAGAGGTTTTGTATAGTGACTTAGGAGCAAAAGTAACGACAAAAGATGTTATTCTAGGAAATACCTATACCACAGAATCTTCAAGAAACTTAGGATATATTACAGTGCCTTTAATGTTCCAGTACAAATTTGTTCCTAATTTTTATTTAGAAGCAGGTCCTGAGTTTGGTTTCATTGTAAGTGCGAAAGATAAATTCAAGAGCTCTACAAACGGAAACTCCAACGGTTCTCAAACTACGGATTTAAGTACAGATGACTTCAACTCGTTCAATTTCGGTGTGGGTATTGGAGCAGGATATTATTTTACAGATAATATTGGTCTTACGGCGAGATATGTTGCCGGAGCGACAGATATCTATAAGAATAATAACGGAGATGCTGTAAGAAATAATGTATTCCAGGTTGGATTAGCATTTAAATTCTAGGACAGTTTATCATTCAGAAAACAAATTTTAATTTCAATAAAAAATGTCAGGCTTACTTTTAAGTCTGGCATTTTTGTTTGGATACAACTGAAAACAAACTATTTCTCTATTTTATTTTTAAATAAAATGTATGCATTTTTTTATAGATAATAAATTAAATTAATAAATTTTGGCAAGAAATTTGCATATTGATGTTTAAAAATAGTACAAATCATTAATCTAAAAATAATAATTATGAAAAAAGTATTTCTAGGACTTACTATTGCAATCAGTTCTTTAACATTCGCTCAACAAAAAGCTTCAGCTTCACCAGTATCATTTGGTGCAAAAGCTGGCTTGAATGTATCAAGTATTTCTGGTGGAGATTCTAAAGCTAAAGCTGGATTTTATGGAGGTTTGTTTGCCAACATTCCTGTTGCATCAAGTTTTAGTGTTCAGCCAGAGGTTTTATACAACGGATTAGGAGCAAAAGCAGATGGAATGGAAGATTTAAAAGTGAATTTAAGCTATATTTCCGTTCCTGTAATGTTTCAGTATAACGCTCTTCCCAATCTTTACTTAGAAGCAGGTCCACAATTTAGTTTTTTAATAGACTCTAAATTCAAATATCAATCTGCATCTGTAAAAGCTAATGATTATATCAAAAGTTTCGATTTTGGAATCGGTATTGGAGCAGGGTATTATATTACTAATAATTTTGGCGTTACAGCTAGATTTGTTGCTGGTGTAACAGATATCGCTAAGGAATCTGGAGGTGTACAAGCGGAAGGAAAAAATAATGTATTCCAAATAGGTTTAGCGTACAAATTCAACTAAACAGTTTTGTTTTCAATAAAAAAAGTCTGACTTAATTTTTAAGTCAGACTTTTTTATATCATTAAAAGAAAGATTAATTAAATAACTCTAATTCTTCTCCTTTTCCTACAGGATATTCTTCTGTGAAACATCCGAAGCAGTGATTCGCAGAGCCTAAAATGCTCTTTAAATTATCTATGCTTAAAAATTCTAAAGAATCTACTCCTAAATAATTTCTAAGTTCTTCGGTTGTCATATTTGCGGAAATCAAATCATCTTTTGATGGGGTATCAATTCCTAAATAACAAGGAGCAATAATTGGTGGAGAAACACTTCTGAAGTGGATTTCTTTCACCCCTGCATCTTTAAGGATTTTAACCAATCTTTTAGACGTAGTTCCACGAACGATAGAATCGTCGATAATGACTACTCTTTTATCCTTGATTTCAGAAATAATAGGATTAAGCTTCAGATTCACTACTCTTTCTCTCATTTCCTGAGTCGGTACGATGAAACTTCTTCCGATATATCTGTTTTTAATCAGAACCGGACGGAAAGGAATCCCCGAAGCTTTAGCAAAACCGATTGCAGCCGGAACTCCCGAATCAGGAACTCCAATGACTAAATCTGCTTCTACAGGAGCCTGTTCCCAGATTTTCTCTCCAGACTTTTCTCTGATTTCGTAAACGTTGATATTTTCTAAAGAAGAGTCAGGTCTTGCAAAATAAATGTACTCGAAAGAACAGATTCTTTGCTTAGCCTTCGCTTCGTCAACCATAATGGAGTGAAGTTTTCCAGGCTCGTTTTCATTAGTGTAAATGATTTCTCCCGGTAAAATATCACGAACATATTGAGCGCCAACAGCATCTAAAGCCACAGATTCTGAAGCAACAACGTAAGAATTTTCGTTGATAGCTCCTAAAACCAAAGGTCTGATTCCGTTGAAATCTCTGAATGCAAAGAATTTATTTCTCGTCATTCCCACCACTGAATAGGCTCCTTCGATTTTCTCCATGGTTGCTTTGATCGCTCCACGAAGTCCTAAATCAAGGTTTTTTTGAATCAATCTTAAAATAACCTCAGAATCCGAAGTTGCTCTGAAAACAACACCTTCAGCTTCTAATTGAGCCTTCAGTTCTTTTGCATTGGTAAGGTTACCATTATGCGCGATTGAAAGGATAATCTGGTCATATTCGTTTTTCGCGAAAAATGGCTGGAAATTATACTTCTTTTTATCTCCTGCAGTCGTATAACGTGTATGTCCGATTGCAGAATTTCCCATAAAAGTTTCGGGATCAGGGATCTCTTTATAAACGTCCAAAACCAACCCTTCATCTTTCATGTTAGTGATTTTCCCGTCTTTTAATACTGAAATACCACAAGCTTCCTGGCCTCTGTGCTGTAATGCAAAAAGCCCGAACTGTGAAAGAGAAAACGTATCCAGATCGTCATCAGAATACATTCCGAAGATACCACACTCCTCATTGGGAGCATCCAGTCTTTCTTCTTCCTGCGTTCTGAAAAGATTTCTTCCGTAGGTTTGAGTTTCAAACTGTTTTAAATATTCACTTTTATGAATGTCTAAACTTTTCATTTCTATTTTTTCTAAATTTTGATGATGGAAGCTGGGAGCTCGAAGTCTGAAGTTTATCACTAAACTTTCTATTTTTGCCGAAAACTTCCAGCCTCCAACTTCTGGCTTCTAGCCTAATTATTTACCTAGTAAAGTCTTCAATCTGTTGTAGATCTCAACATACGCCTCAGTAACTTCACCAAGATCTCTTCTGAATCTGTCTTTATCCAGTTTTTTCATAGTATCTTTATCCCAAAGTCTGCAAGTGTCAGGAGAAATTTCGTCAGCTAAGATGATCTCACCGTCAGAAGTTTTTCCTAATTCAATTTTGAAGTCAACAAGAATGATGTTCATTTTGTCAAATAGATCGATCAGGATTTCGTTGATGTCTGAAGTTAATTCATACATTTCATCAAGCTCTTCATACGTTGCAGCACCTAAGAAAACAGCGTGGTGATCGTTGATAAGCGGATCTCCTAATTCGTCTTTTTTGTAGCAGATATCGAAGATGGTAACCGGAGATTTAATTCCTTCTTCCACTCCTAATCTTTGAGCCATACTTCCTGCAGAATAGTTTCTCACTACCATTTCTAAAGGAATAATAGATACTTTTCTTACCAACTGCTCTCTTTCGTTCAATTGTTTAATGAAATGAGTCTTAATCCCTTTTTCATTCAAATATTCAAAAATAAGCGTTGTGATGGCATTGTTCATTTCGCCTTTCAAATCAACAGATCCTCTTTTTTGAGCATTAAATGCTGTAGCATCGTCTTTGAAACGTACAACTACTTGATCAGGATTATCGGTAGCAAATACCTGTTTTGCTTTCCCTTCGTACAACATTTCTTTCTTTTCCATTTCTTACTAGATTTATTTTATTGTTTAATTAAAATTCCTGTTAAAACAGCCATTCCAAAGCTCAGTAATGTACCAATGAGTACATATTCTGTCAGTTTTCTTTGTTTGGCCTGTGCCAAGTCGCTGAATCTGAAAACAGATTTTGCAGCCACCATAAAACCTACGCCTTCCCAGTGATTCACCATGATAAAAGTGAAAACGAGTAAACGTTCTAAAATTCCAATATATTTTCCGGCACTTGATAAAGATTCGGTTTGTATATTGCTGATTGTCTCCGGAACGGGCGTCCATGAAGACAGTAATATTTTAATAAAAATTGATGCTGGTGTCGTTAAAAACAGTACTGCCATCAATATTTTTAAGAAGTTCTGATCTTTTAAAAATTCTAAATTAAATTCGTTAAAGCAAAAAGAAACTCCTGTAATTACTACAATATGTAAAGCCTGATCGATGAAAAACCAGTTTTTTTTATTTTTACTGGTCTGAAAACTCAGTTTTGCAGCATCGATAATCAAGTGTGAAATCCCCACCAAAGCGGCTACCCACCAAAGTTTTACATTCCAAAGAAAAATAAAACTTAAAATGGTGTGAATCAGAATATGAAGGTACAAATATTTACTATTAAGTTTTTTGTTTTCCTTCTCTGCAACCCAAGAATTTGGCTGAAGAATAAAGTCTCCGAGTAAGTGTGCCAATATGAGTTGAATAAAAATCATCTTACAGTTCTGAAATTTTCTTTCTAAAATATTGATTAGTCTCTACAATAAGCTCGTAGTTTGCACGTTTCAGTCGCTGGCTTATGGAGGATTGTGATATGTTAAACCTTTTTGCCAGGTCTTCCTGTGTAATATCTTGATTCATAATCATCTCGTGGATGATTTCTGAAGTCGCCATTGTCCAATTGTCAAAATCCTTTGATGACCATTTAAGAAGGATGTTCAAATCTTTATTTACTGAATCATTAGAGGTTTTGATAGCAACGGTGTGACCGTCGTTTTTTAAGTCATTTAGTAATCTTCCTGAATGTACATAGGCTGTCCCGTTGGATTCTGTAATTTTTTCAGAAGAAAAATTTTCTTCCCCAATTCCAATGGCAATTCGTACGTCTAAATTTTCCTGACTTTTTATTAATGATTTTATGGCTAAGAAACGCCAGAAAACGGCATCTATATTACATTTGAACTGAAACTCATCTCCTCTGTAGATTTCCCATGTGTGAGGAGCGCTTCCCCAATTTTCGAGAAGATTTTTAAGTCTGGTGATCCAAACTTCTGTTTCCGCGTGTTGTGAATTTATAATATCTCCGGTAATGACCGCTATCATTTTGCAAATATAAGCATAATTACTTATAAATAAAAAATATAAGCAGAAAGACTTATAGATATTGATTATTAGTGAATCTGCTTATATCAATAATCTGATTTTCCTATATAAAATGGTGAGATAATGTTTGAATTTATCAGAATGAAGCCTTAATTTTCACCTCATCTTCTACTTTCAAATCTATATTCACTTTATTATGCGCAAAGTTCTTAATGAATTCTGAAGGGGTTTTCTCTGTGTATTTTTTAAACATTCTGTTGAAATACGTTACATTATTAAAACCACAGCTGTAACTGCACTCTGAAATACTTTTATCCTGTGCCATCAATAAACAGGCTTTATTAATTCTATATCGGTTCACAAATTCTGTAAAGGTGATCTGTGTCGCTTTTTTGAAAAAATTGCAGAAAGCAGGCAATGTCAGATTCGCCAGTTTTGCGACATCTTCAATATTGATTTCTTTATCATAGTGATGTTCTACGTAAGTGAAAATATTTTCAAGGCGTGTTTTGTTCTTAGAGATAATGGTATAAGGCATGATTTCCTTGTTCAGAAGCTCATAATGTTCACATTTTGAAAGTTCAAACAAAATTTCAAGCAATAATAAATACCTTTTATATCCTTCTGATTTCAACATGAGTTTCAATTTTGGAAGCATTGTTTTATGCACCTCATCGTGAAAGTGAATTCCATATTTTGATAACTCCAAAAGATTTTTTATTGACCTCGCCTCTATTTCCTGCTGCGGAAATTGCAGAATTTCATCTTTGAACTGAAGCACAATTTCTTCATGCGGATCAATAGAATTCAAGCCAAAACCTGAATGCGGAATATTGGATCCGATTAACACCAGATCACCATTCGTATAATTGCTTTTATGATAACCAACATGTCGGGTTCCGTTCCCGGAAATCACGCAGACAAGTTCAATTTCGGGATGATAATGGTATTCCCATTTGAATTCTGAAATAGGCGAATTGTTGTGAATCGTGCGAAAAGAGCTCTTTTCATCGGGGACTACCCTTTCAAAAGTGACTTTCATTTAATTAATCAAATTTTATTGACTAAAATAATAATTATATTAATATAGTTCAAATATTGATTTATCATGTTAAATTAATGTGAAGTCAAATGCTTCTATCTTAGCCCACAAGAAATTATATGAATGAAAAATTTCAATATTAAAGCAGTTTTATTTTTAAATTATTTCGTTTTTGCGATTCTCCTAAATTCTGTAGGAACCGTAATTCTTCAGGTTCAGCAAAACTTTGGTATTTCCAAGTCTCATGCGAGTGTTTTGGAAGGTTTCAAAGATTTACCGATTGCAATCTGCTCATTCATTCTGTCCTCATTTTTACCAAAGATCGGAATCAAAAAATCAATGCTGATTGCTTTATTGTTGGTGAGCTGTATGTGTTTTGTAATGCCTTTCACCAATGATTTCTGGTTTTTTAAACTCTTATTTACCATTGTCGGAATTTCTTTCGCTTTAATTAAAATTTCAGTCTTTACCTCCATCGGATTGGTGACAAATACAGATAAGGAGCATTCAAGTTTTATGGGTTATCTGGAAGGTTTTTTTATGATCGGCGTATTAATGGGAAATGTTTTATTTAGTTTGTTCATAGATGACCATAATCCAAGATCGACCCATTGGCTGAATGTATATTGGGTACTGGGAGGAATTTCAAGCTTGTCATTTTTGTTTTTATTCTTGACAAAACTAGACGAGCATGAAGCAAAAAGTGAAAAAACAGATTTGCTGGGCGATTTAAGAAACAGTACGAGTCTGTTTGGGTATAGAAAAGTGTTGTTCTTTTTACTGTGTGCATTCCTTTTCGTTTTGGTTGAACAAAGTTTCCAGACCTGGACTCCTACTTTTTATAAAGAAATTCTAAAAGTTCCGACTTCGATGAGTATTCAGGCGGGAGCCGTTTTGGCAGGAGCTTTCGCATTGGGAAGGTTTTTGTCGGGTTTCTTTTCAAAAAAATTCAGCTGGATCTATGTAGTGTCTTTTTGTGTGGTTGGTTTTGCTATAAGTATTTTATTGGTACTTCCATTAACTCATCATATTAATATCGATGAAGGAACAACGTGGTTAAATGCTCCATTGGTTGTGTACTTATTTCCTTTAATGGGAGGCTTATTGGCTCCGATATATCCAAGTATCAACTCTGTCATTTTAGCATCTATTCCCAAATATTTACACAGTGCCATGTCAGGTTTGATTGTCGTTTTCTCTGCAATCGGAGGAACAATCGGATCGATAATTACCGGTTTTGTATTTCAGGAATTCAGTGGACAGCAGGCATTTTACCTTTCATTAATCCCCCTTTCCCTGTTGATTATTTCGGCCATTTTCATGAATAAATTAAAAATAAATCCAAAAAAATAAAGATGAATAAACAATTATACATAAACGAAATCAAGGATCTTTTTGATGATGTACAACGGTCAAAAATTTTCGAAGACCAGAAGATGATGACCGATGCGGTTCCGTTATTTCCAATCGATGAAATAAATGCAAAATATGAAACGGAAAAACAGTCGGGAAATTTTGATCTGAAGGCATTTATACTGTCCAATTTCGACTTTTTAGGAGCGAAAGTTTCGATTCACAGAGAACAGCAATTGCCAATAGAAGAGCATATTGAAAAACTTTGGGATGAACTGACGAGAACCGCTTACGAAGAAAAAGGAACTTTATTGAAGCTCCCAAAGCCTTATATCGTTCCAGGAGGACGTTTTAATGAGTTTTTCTATTGGGATAGTTACTATATCATGCTCGGTTTACAAGCTTCGGGAAGAATTGAGATGATGGAAAACATTATTGAGAACTGCTCTTATTTAATTCAGACTGTTGGATTTGTTCCAAATGCGAGCCGGACGCATTTTTTAAGCCGTTCTCAACCACCCTATTTTTCGCTGATGCTGGATCTGCTTTTTGAAACGACAAAGGATGAAAATATTTATATCAACTATCATGATACTTTAGAAAAAGAATATGCTTTCTGGATGAAGGGTGTTGAAAGATTAGAAAATGGCTTAAGTTCCGAAAGAGTTTTGAAAACCAGTAACGGAGATATTTTAAACAGATATTACGATGAAGAAAATGCACCGCGTCCTGAAAGTTATTTAATAGATATTGAAGATGCTGAGAATGCCGGAGAAGAGTTTTACCGAAATATCAGAAGTGCCTGTGAATCGGGTTGGGATTTTTCCAGCAGATGGTTTGCAGACGGAGAAAATATACAAACGATTGAAACTCTGAATTTGGCTCAAATTGATCTGAATTGCCTGTTGTGGCACTTGGAAACAACATTAGTGAAATCCTCATCACTCAATAATTTACCAGAAAAAGAAAATATTTTCAAAGAAAAAGCAGAAAGCAGAAAGCAGATGATCGACAAGTATTTCTGGGACGGAAATTCCGGAACTTATAAGGATTATCACCTGAAAAAAAATAGAACCACCTCATCTGAGCATATTGCAGTTCTTTATCCCTTATTTCTGGGATTGGCAAATGAAGAGCAGGCAAAATCCGTGGCAAAAAATATCGAAGAAAAATTTCTGTATCAAGGCGGATTGGTGACCACTACAAAGAAAACCGGACAGCAATGGGATCTTCCGAATGCTTGGGCGCCATATCAATGGTTGGGCTTTAGATCAATGAAAAATTATGGTTTCGATGGTTTAGCTGAAAAGATTAAAAATAACTGGTGCGCGAATGTAGAAAGAGTGTATAAAAACACAGGAAAATTGATGGAAAAATACAATGCATTAGATATAGAAACGGTTGCAGGAGGCGGAGAATATCCTAATCAGGATGGTTTTGGATGGACGAATGGAGTGTATCTCAAATTGAATCAAAATCAAAATCAAAATTAAACTAACTATAAATTATCAAGGCTATGAAAAAAAAAAACGATCTTTTTACTTGCCGGAATTGCAACACTGTATTTTAATAATACGTATGCTCAGGAAACGACTCCACAGGATTCTACGAGAACGGCATCTATTGATCAGGTAGTAATTACAGGAAACTCCAATCCAAAAAAGAAAATAGAATCCAGTACAGCAATTTCCACTTTTACAGCGAAAGAAATTCAGAAGCAAAACCCGATCAGTGCGGCTGCTTTGTTACAGAGAGTTCCGGGGTTTGCTGTGGAAACTTCGGGTGGTGAAGTTGGAAACAATCTTTTTGCCAGAGGGATTCCTTCTGCAGGAGCATATGAATTTGTACAGGTTCAGGAAGACGGACTTCCGGTTTTTGAAGACGGAGCGTTGCAGTTTGCCAATGCAGATAATTTCTTCCGTGTAGATAATTCGGTAAGCAGACTGGAGGCATTGAGAGGAGGTTCAGGGTCTATTTATGCTAATAATTCTCCCGGAGGTCTGATCAACTTTATTACAAAGGAAGGGAGCAATGATTTTAAAGGAACCGCAAAACTGGAGACCAGTACTTATGGTTTGATGCGTACTGATGTCAATTTAGGTGGTGCTTTGGTACAGGATAAGTTATTCTTCAATGTCGGTGGCTTTTACAGAACAGATAACGGAATCAGAAAAACAGGTTTTAAAGCCAATAATGGCGGACAGGTGAGAATGAATCTTAAATATGTCTTCGATAAAGGGTATGCTAAAGTATATTATAAAAAATTGGATGACAGAAATACCTTCTTCCTTCCTATTCCTTTGTCTCAAAATGGAAATGACTTGAAAGAATTCCCTGGATTTGATGCTAACTACGGAACATACAGCTATAGAGCAATCAGTCAGTTGAATATTCCGCAAGCGGGAGGAGGATTTTTCAACAGAAACTTAGAAGACGGGATTCATCCGAGAGTTGATGTGTTAGGAGCTGAATTTAAATATGATCTGGGAAATAATTTCTCTGTGGTCAATAAAACAAGGTATACGAATATCAATATGAACTATACCGGAATTTTCCCGGCTGGAGGACCTCAAACGATGGCTGATTTTGCTCAGTCGGAAGGGATCACGGGAAATAATTATCAGTATTCATTGGTAAGTAACGGAGCGATTGTAAATCCTGCGTATGTTCAGAAATTAGGTTTCTGGGCCATTGATAAACAGATGAATAACTTTGTCAATGATTTACAGTTCAATTATAAATTTGATAAAGGAAATGTAACGGCAGGTTTTTATAAATCGAACTGGAAGTCTCATCAATACTGGAACTGGAGCAATATTTTAACAACGGCAATGGATCGCCCGGAACTTTTGAATTTGGTTGATACTTCCTTAACGCCATCAAGTACGGGATATTCTAAAACTTATAACGGAGTTACAGACATGTCATTCCTCGTTAGAGATTCTCAAATTCAGGGAAGTCTGAATGATTTGTATTTGAATTTAGATTATAATATCACCGATAATTTGAGTTTTAATGGAGGGATCCGTTATAGCAAAGATTCTTATAAAGGATATGGCGTCAATACAACTACTTCAAATTTGAATAATTCAGGACTGACAACAGACGGAACGCATTCTTTCTTAACAACTACAGCCGATGATAATATGGCGGTGTTAGGAAATAAATATACCTATTGGTACTACGATGTAAACAGAGTGTCTTTCACAACAGCATTGAATTATAAAATCAATAAAGAAAATGCGGTGTATGCCCGTTTTTCTAATGGATTCAGATCTCCGAATGAAGAGGCATACTATAATAATATGAATGATTTGTCTGCAATAAAACCGGTAACTACGAATCAATTGGAAGTTGGATATAAATACTATTCACGAACATTTGATGTTGCGGTGATTCCATTCTACTCTACTTTGAAAAATCTTTCATTCACCGATGTATTCTCTGACGGAACTTCTGAAAATAAATTTGCCAATACCACTAACTATGGATTGGAATTGGAAGGGTATGCAAGATTATTCAATAATTTGCTGGAAGTGACTTTCAACGGAACAATTCAGAATCCGAAATATAAAAACTTCACAGGAATGGATGCAGCAGGTAATTTCTTTGATTATGACGGAAATACTGTAAGAAGAATGCCGAAATTCTATTTTAATATTACTCCGGCCGTGAATATAACAAAACAATGGAGAGCGTATGTAAGCATGAATTACTATGGTAAACGTTTCCAGGATGAAGCGAATACGGATAAAAATATCCTGCCTTCATTTTCAGAATTCGGAGCCGGAACTTCTTATCAGTTAGGAAAAATAAGACTTGCGGTTGACGGAACGAATATTTTCAACACGATTGGGATTACAGAAGGTGATCCAAGATCTCCACTCACAGGAACCGGAGATATCAGAATGGCGAGACCTATCATGGGAGCTGCTGTAAGAGCTTCAATTACGCTAGATTTCTAAAATTAGTTTCTCTAATAAATTAAAAAAAACCGTCAGAAAATTTCTGGCGGTTTTTGTTGTTATAGTAAAAGTATAAACCTACTTTTTGATAAACGGATAGATTTTCTCATCAAGTTTTAATAAATAAGAACCTGTAGATAAATGCTGAACAGAAATGTTCTTTTTGTTTCTGAACGGAACTTTTTCTGTAGAAATCACTTTTCCTGAGTAGTCTAAAATTTGTGCAGATTTTATCTCTTCCGTTTTTCCGCTTACAAAAATATTTTCGTTAGCAGGATTCGGATAAATCTTAAGCCCTTCTTCATGGGAAGTAATAAGATCTGAAGTTGATAACGATCCTAAGTTCTGACAATAGTTGCTTGCGTAAGAGTCCCACTCTGAAATGGCAAAGCTTGTCGTTGGTTGTGTTACCGTTGATTTTCTGTACAAAGAAACGTTTCCTAATGTTGAAGAATTACTTGTGCCGTAAACACCAATTGCATCTACTGTTGTTGACTGATATCTTAATTCCAGATACTGGCTTCCTGAATACGTCATCTGTGGCGCTGCGGTTACAAATTTTGCCTGACCTATGGTGTAACAGGAAAAATTAGCTTCTGGATGAAGTACTACAAATGTTTCGTTATTCTGAACAATGCCTTCCAATTCGTAAGGGGCCGGAAAATAATAACTGCTTCCGCTTGAAAACTGAATGGATAATCTGTAATCGCTCAGGTTTACGGGATGCCCTGTTTTATTGGTAATTTCTAATCCTTTGTTATTTGAAGTGCCTTCTAGATATTTTGTAATCATCAGATCTTTAGCATAGCTGTCAGTAGCTAAAGTTGTTGCAGAGGCTACGTTACTGTCTGAAGAAAGCAGATAGCCGTTATCATAAGCTTTAACGGTAAAAGTATACGCTGTTGAAGGTGTTAAATGATCTACACTGAAAGTTGTATTTTTCGTTGCTCCAACTAAAGTCCCGTTTTGGTAGATTTTATAGCCAATTACATCTGTGCTTGAACTAGGAGTCCAGCTTAATGTGGTGAAATAAGCGCTGTTTTGAGTTACGCTTAAGTTGGTAGGAGCTTGTGGTGCAACCGTATCAGGAGTCTGTCCCCAGATTGCATTTACCCAAGCCGGATTATCAATAAAAGGATTTCTGTTTTTCTGTATAGCATACACTTCATTGTTTCTGTCGATTTCCCTTTGAGAAACCGGATCTTGCTGATTCCATTGAAGAAGCATGGCAATGTAAGCGGGATCAAACGCTCTTTCTTCCGTTCCATCCAATGGATTAGTATCAGAAGCCGGGTTTGCATTATTGTTAAAATTGAAAGTTCCTAATTTACCCTCGTATCTTACAGCAAAATATAATAAACTTCTCGCAACATCTCCCTTAAACTCATTGATAGGTTCGTAAACACGGCCTGTATAAGTTATTCCCGGAATGGCACAGTTTCCGATTCTGGAAGTATTGGTAAAGGTATAAAAGGTTGTAGAACCCGCAATTCCGTATGGATAATTGCTCCTTAACTGATTGATTCTTGCATCTGTAGGAACTACATAAAACAGATCAGAATACATAGGGTAATTGCTGTAGAATGTACTTTGAGGCATCATGTGCTCACGGTTCCAGCCCTGTCCTTCTGCACTTGCGCTTCCAATAATATTTGCGGTGGTGTATTCATACGCATCCGGTCCTGTCGGAATTTCAGAATAAATATCTAATAAAATAGTCGTATTACTGGGACCGTAGTCATAATATTTATCTAAATCTGTCTGGTTATAATAATTGGTAAGATCACTGTAATGCCAGTTGATATTCTTTGCAGAAATAATGTCATGAAGCTTTGATTTCAGCGCATAACCGCTCAATCCGGTTGCGCTGTCATAATATCCTGCAGGAGCCTGTGCTGCAAAATACGATGAAATCAAAATTACAGGGAGTAGAAGTTTTTTCATGTTTTAATATTGGAAGGCAAAATTAGTAAATTATTAGACTTGTTTTTTAGAAAAATTTATTAAAAAATCATTAAATATCAGAATATAAAAAATTGAAAACTAAAGCTTTGTTTATGAATTAGTATGGAAAAAATAATTTTTTTGGACGTTCCGCCAATTTATTTATCTTTGGGAACTAACTATTATCTATTATGAATACAGAGACTATTGACAACATTAAAATGATAGCGGAAACAGCAAGAGAATTTGCTGAGAAGAATATCAGACCTAATATTATGGAGTGGGATGAAAGCCAGACTTTTCCTAAAGATTTGTTTCATCAGTTAGGTGAAATGGGTTTTATGGGGATTGTTGTTCCTGAGCAGTACGGAGGTTCTGGTCTTGGTTATCATGAATATGTTGCGATTCTTGACGAGATTTCTCAGGTAGATCCGTCTATCGGTCTTTCTGTGGCGGCTCACAACTCTCTTTGTACCAATCATATCTATGAATTCGGAAATGAAGAACAAAGAAACAAGTGGCTTCCTCAGTTAGCTTCAGGTAAAGTAATCGGAGCTTGGGGATTGACGGAGCATAATACAGGTTCAGATTCAGGAGGAATGTCTACAACTGCTGTGAGAGATGGCGATGACTGGATCATTAGTGGGGCTAAAAACTTTATTACACACGCGATTTCCGGAGATATTGCAGTAGTAATGACAAGAACAGGTGAAAAAGGAGCTAAAAATAACTCAACGGCTTTTGTATTGGAAAAAGGAATGCCTGGTTTTACTTCTGGTAAAAAAGAAAACAAACTGGGAATGAGAGCTTCAGAAACAGCTGAATTGATCTTTGATAACGTTCGTGTACCAGATTCTCACCGTTTAGGAGAAGTGGGTGAAGGTTTCAAACAGGCGATGAAAATTCTTGACGGAGGTAGAATTTCTATCGCTGCATTAAGTTTAGGAACAGCTAGAGGAGCTTATAAATCAGCTTTAAAATATGCTAAAGAAAGACATCAGTTCGGGAAATCAATTTCTCAATTCCAGGCGATCAATTTCATGTTAGCAGATATGGCCACTGAAATCGATGCTTCTGAGCTTTTGATTCAAAGAGCGGCAACATTGAAGAATGCTAAACAAAAAATGACAAAAGAAGGAGCAATGGCAAAACTATATGCTTCTGAAGCTTGTGTAAGAATTGCTAATAACGCCGTTCAGATCTTCGGAGGTTATGGATATACAAAAGACTTCCCTGCTGAGAAATTCTATAGAGATTCTAAGCTTTGTACAATCGGAGAAGGTACTTCTGAGATCCAGAGATTGGTTATTGGTAGAGATATTACAAAGTAATTTTACTTTCGGAACAGAAAATAATGGAGTTAGTTTGAAGAAAATGCTACTAAATTATTTAAGATCTGTAAAAAATAGAGTTTAAGTTTTGTATAAACCGACTCTAAACTATAAGTTTTAAAAATTAGAATTATATTATTAATAACCTAATAGCATACGTATTTTGCGTGTGCTATTTTCTTTTTCAGAAAAAATAATATTTAAACCATTTTCAATGTATTGCATAATATTTTAAATGAATAGTCTAAAATTTTCTTAAAAAACTTTGTTTTTCATAATATAATTTTTATTAGCTTTGATATTCCACAAACAAAATAAAGATTATATGAGAAAACAATTATCGATGATTGGAGTGCTTCTGATCTCAGGCATTTCTTTCGCGCAAACCGACCGTCTTTGGTCTGAAGGCTCAAGAAAAACAACTTCAGAAATTTTCGAAAACAAGTCTTCCATTACTACTCCCAGAGTTTTCAGTCTGGATATTAACGGGCTTAAAAATGTTCTAGCAAAAGCTCCCAAAAGACTGGCAGCAGGAGAAAAATCAACAATCATTATCTCCTTCCCGAATTCTGAAGGAAAAATGGAAAACTTTAAAGTAAGAGAGAATTCCAACTTTGCGCCTGAACTTGCAGCGAAATATCCAAACATTAAATCTTATGTAGGAACAGGGTTGGAAGATCCTAATTCTACAGTCTATTTCAGTATTTCCCCCTTAGGATTGTCATCAATGGAAATTTATGGTGATAAATCAGCTGTTTTTATCGAGCCTTATACAAAAGATCTTTCTACTTATGTAGTGTACAAAAAGTCTGATAAAAAAGATGATCTGAGTAAATTTGAATGCAGTGTCATTGATGTTGCTCAGAAAGGAGCGGCAATTACTACAAATATTGCGGCAAGACCTAATGCAGACGATGCGTTGTTGAGAACATTCAGACTCGCATTATCCTGTACAGGAGAATATACAACCTATTTCGGAGGAACAAAAGCCAATGCTTTGGCAGCAATGAATAATACCATGACCCGTGTAAACGGAGTTTTTGAAAAAGACTTTGCAGCAAGAATGGTTTTAATTGCCAATAACGATGCGGTAATTTATACTAATGCTTCTACTGATCCTTATTCCGCAGCTTCAGGAATGAGCAGCTGGAATTCTCAGCTTCAAAGTACCTTAACATCGGTAATCGGAGAAGCTAACTACGATATCGGTCACTTATTCGGAGCTTCAGGAGGTGGCGGAAATGCAGGTTGTATCGGCTGTATCTGTACAAACGGTTCAAAAGGAAGCGGTTACACCTCTCCTGCTGATGCAATTCCTTCCGGTGATAACTTCGATATTGATTATGTAGCTCACGAAATGGGACATCAGTTTGGTGGAAATCACACCTTCTCAATGAGTAATGAAGGAACGGGAGCAAATATGGAACCAGGTTCAGGATCAACCATTATGGGATATGCCGGAATTACAAGTCAGGATATTCAGGCACATTCAGACTCTTTCTTTCATGCGATCAGTGTACAGCAGATTACCAATAATATAAAAGCTAAAACCTGCTCTGTAAATACATCTACAGGAAATTCAATTCCTACAGCCAATGCAGGTTCAGATTATACCATTCCGAAAGGAACACCGTTTATGTTAACAGGTTCCGGAACTGATGCCAACGGAGATTCTCTAACCTATATTTGGGAACAGATGGATAATGCATCTTCATCACAAACAGGGGCTAGTTCTGCAGCAAGTGCTACAAAAGCTACGGGACCAACGTTCAGATCCTGGACTCCACAAACAACTCCAACGAGATACTTCCCGAGAATGGCATCTGTGTTGGCGGGAGCAACCACAACAGCAGGCTCAGAAATTACAGTGGAAGCTTTATCTAACGTAGCCAGAACCTATAATTTCAGATTTACGGTTCGTGACAACAGAGCCGGGGGTTCCGGAAATAATTCTGATGATGCAATAATTACGGTAAACGGTACAGCCGGCCCTTTCAGTGTTAGCTCGCAAAATTCAGCAACAACTTATTCCGGAGGAACTTCCCAAACAGTAACCTGGAATGTAGCCGGAACTACAGCGAATAATGTAAACGCAGCCAACGTAGATATTCTTTGGTCTACAGACAGCGGAAATACATGGACTACTCTACTAGCTGGAACTCCAAATGACGGGACTCAGGCAGTAACGATTCCTAATGTTTCTACCACTACAGGAAGAATCATGGTAAAAGGTTCAAACCATATTTTCTTCGACGTAAACAACGCAAATATTACTGTGAATGCAGGTTCAGGATCTTCAGATACTGTGGCTCCTACAGCACCTACATTAGCAGCTTCAGGCACTACTTCTACAAGCACAAATCTTTCTTGGTCAGGAGCAACAGATAACGTAGCAGTTACAGGTTACGATGTATATCAGGGCGCTTCATTGATCGGTTCCACAGCATCTACTTCTTATACTGTAACAAGTTTGACTCCTTCTACAACGTACAGCTTTACTGTAAAAGCAAAAGATGCAGCAGGAAATGCTTCACCTTCAAGCAATACGGTTTCTGTAACGACTCTTGCAGGAAGTACAGTTTCTTACTGTTCAGCTTCTGCCAATAATACAGCAGACGAAAGAATTGGAAACGTGAAATTCGGAACTATTAATAACACTTCTACAGGAACTGCCGGTTATGAAAACTTCACTTCGGTTTCAACCAATGTAACAAGAGGTTCTGCGTATACCATTTCTGTAACTCCGGTTTGGACATCAACAGTTTACAGTGAAGCTTATGCCGTTTATATTGATTATAACGGAGACGGTGATTTCACAGACAGCGGGGAACTGGCGTGGTCTAAAACAGGTTCTACAACCACTCCGGCAACGGGATCTATCACAATTCCTGCAACAGCAACACTTGGAAACACAAGAATGAGAGTAATGATGCAGTACAGCTCAGTACCTTCATCTTCTTGCGGAACGTATACATACGGACAAGTAGAAGATTACACCTTGAATATTGTTTCATCCGGAAGAGGAGACATACTTGATACTAAAGATCTGGCAACAGATATCAAGGTGTATCCGAATCCGGCTAGAGATATATTACATATTTCAAATTCGGCTTCAGAAGATTATAAAATCTTCGACATGGGTGGAAAACTAATTAATTCAGGAAAACTTGAAAGAGGCTCTGTAAATGTTAGCAGTCTTATCAAAGGCGCTTATATTATTCAGATTGGAGAGGTTTCTAAGAGATTCATTAAAAACTAATAACATTTTACTGCATTTATTGTAGGACTGCCTGTGAAAACAGGCAGTTTTTTGTTTTAAAAACAGGAGCCTTTATTCCTGATATTAAATTTAAAATCAATTCAATATAAATATTAAATATTCTTTTAAAAATAATTATGAATGTACAAATGTTAAATTTTCTTAAAAAAAATAATAGTCAAATGAATTTTTTATTTAATTTTATCACCGAAATTATTCTTATTGTACCGCCTACCCGACTTGTCTTTAAGGGAAGCTCTGAAATATATTTTTAGAAAACAGGTACTATTATTTTCCCTGATTTTATTTTACCATGTATTTTCAATTCAGATGATTTGAAAAGGGATATTATATAATAACTTCCTGTAAAAATGTAAGAAGATCAGACATGAAATCTTTTCTGACAAGTTATCAGGATGAGCGATCAGCTCATCATTGTCTGTTACATAATTTAAAATTTTTATATGAAACATTTATTTAAGTATTTATTTTTTTTATCAACAGCTTTCTTATCAATTGCCTGTAATTCGGATAGTGAGGTAGAACCACATATCCCCAATGTTCAAACGGTATTCTACAAAAGTGCCAACGAATTTGCAGCAACTTATGATACCGGAGGAAAAGTCAGTCAGCCAACAAGAGATCGCATATTTACACTCTATAAGCAAGGAAAATGGGGAGAATTAGAATCTCTTTTTAAAGCAGATAATTTAAACGGAGGATGGCCACCTGCAAACGGAGGATATAATATCGTTGATGATGTCCCTTTTCAGGCAGGGCAAAAATTTGACAGATACAGCGGTGCGATCGGTACTTATAACGGAACTGGAGTTCCTACTTTAGGAGGAAGCTTTACAAGCCCGATCATTAATGGATACGTCTATACCTTTTCACAGAGAGCCTTAAATCAACCTGAAAGTGCCTATGATTTCTATTACGAAATAGAAGTGTTAAATAATTCACTACCTTTCAAATCTCAAATTGCAGATATTATTCCTTGGTTTGGTCAAGTTGGAGGAGGTGTACAGAACATGTGGAAAATTCCTATTGATGCTACAACAGGATATCAGAAAACATGGAATAAATTAGCCCAGGAAGGGTATATCAAAATTACCATAAAAAAAAGTCCGAGCGGGAAATATAATAATTTGGTGGGTACAGTGATCCAAAAATAAACAAACCTGAATGCATTCGATAGTAAACAAAATAATTCTGGGTAAAAAAGCCCTTATTGCAAAAGACTACTTTACAAACGATGAGATTGTTCCGTTGGTAATAGTAAAGTTTACCTGCAATACCTGTAATCACATAAATGTACTTGAAATAACTCCCTATGAATCCGGATTTCCAATCTTTCAGCTCTACAATGAAGACAAGGTATTAACGAAAACTGAGCTTTTAAATAATAATGTAGTGAAGACAACATCTCCGGGAAGAATTCATTTTGGAGAATTAACGGTGAATGAGCTGCCTACATTATACTTTGGAACTCAATGTGAATCCTGTAAATCCAACTATATAGGAGTTTTCAGCTATGGAGAAAAGCAGCCTGGATTGACTGTTTTAGATATTTCAGGGATTTGGGAATATCAGGAATTATAATCATTGAATTAAAAAATGGCAATTATATACAATCCTGCTATCCAAATTATGATGACTCTGTCATTCTGAATGTAACGCAGTGAAATGAAGAATCTATGCTATAGTGAGATTCTTCCTTCGTCAGAATGACAATGCTGTAAAATTTTATATAGTCGCCTAAAAAAAATACCCCTATCGTTTAAATAGATCCACAGTCATGAGCTGTGGATTTTTTAATTGGAAGATACAGCAATTCAGCAGGATGAGATTTTATTCAGAGAAGCGTGGTAAATTTCTCAAAATCGTTTTTTATATTTGCTTTAAATAAAAAATATTCATGGATAAAATTGATAGTCTGAACCAGGTAGCAGAATTCCACACAACTTTCAAAGCCCCTATTTTAGATACGCCACAAATTCCTTCACCGGAAAGATGCAGCCTTAGAGTTGAACTTTTACAGGAAGAATTAAACGAATTGAAACAGGCGATCGCAGACAATGATATCGTAGAAATTGCTGATGCATTGTGTGATTTACAATATGTTTTAAGCGGTGCGGCACTGGAATTCGGACTTGGCAGCAAATTTGTAGAACTATTCAACGAAGTTCAGCGTTCCAATATGTCAAAAGCTTGCGACAATGAAGAACAGGCTCAGGAAACCGTTGAATTTTACAAAGCAAAAGACGTAGAATCATTTTATGAAAAATCGGGTGAGAAATTTAATGTGTACAGACAGGCAGATCATAAAGTCTTGAAAAACAAATATTATTCTCCAGCTGATTTGAAGACAATTATCGAAAAATAATATGAAAAAACTCATTACAAATGTTGCCGTGATTTCCTGTTTGGCTTTTACAGCTCAACACTTCATTGCTCAGAAAGTAGTCGTAAACCGCGAGGTTGAAACAACAAATGACGGCAAAATGCTTTTGGGAAACCAATTAAAAGAGCAGTTCCTGAAAGCACCATATGCAGACTGGTATGTGAAAGAGCATGATGAATATGCAATAGATCAGAAAGCAATTAATGATCTTAAAAAGGAGAAAATCAATTCCTATAATATCACGGTTTTCATGGGAACATGGTGTGAGGACAGTCATAGAGATTTCCCAAGATTGATGAAAATTCTGGAGGAAGTAAAATATCCTGATAATAAGCTTACGATTATTGCGGTAAACCGTAAAAAAGAATCTCCCACAGGAGACGAAGGCCGTTATAATATTCAGAAAGTTCCCACGATTATTG
The DNA here is from genome assembly GCF_016735585.2 of Chryseobacterium tagetis. Taxonomy (GTDB): domain Bacteria; phylum Bacteroidota; class Bacteroidia; order Flavobacteriales; family Weeksellaceae; genus Chryseobacterium; species Chryseobacterium tagetis. The sequence continues at coordinate 922,445 of NZ_JAERSE020000001.1, read as the reverse complement.
TAGAAAAATACGGTAAAGAAATCGGAAGAATCATAGAAATGCCTACGACAGGATATATCGAAAGAGATTTGGTGAATATTCTGAAGAAAGACGACCAGTCGGTAATCAATGAAATTTTAAAATAACAGATTTGAAAAATATCAGATTCATAATACCTTTCTCAGCAGGAGCCTTGTTGATGATCTTATTATTTTTTGGATTGAAATCCTGCCTGAATCTTGGAGGAAAAACAGAACAGTCAGATTATTATATTCTGACCAATCAGATTGCCAAAATGAATAAAATGGTGGTAATTGAGCAAGATTTTTCTACCATGCAGAAGACAAAAATGGGGTACGAATTTTTCGGAAAAGAAGTTTCAAGCAATAGCATCATTACTTATACCAAGACCAATGCACAGGTTTCTTACGATCTTAATAAAATGAAGATCAAGGTTGATTCAATCAATAAAAAACTCATTATTACTGATCTTCCGGAAGCGGACATAAGAATTACGCCCAGCGTGGAAATCCAGTCATTAGATGATTCTTTTTTCAACAGGATTTCTGAAAAAGATATCAAAAATGTGACACAAAAAGCAAAAGAAGCGGCTGCTAAGTCTGTAGATCAAAATAAACTGAGATCAGAAGGTCATAAACAATTGATGGAAAATCTGAATAGTATTTTCGTTTTAGCAAAGGCATTAAATTATAAAATTGAAGATCAGACAGGAAAAATTGGTATCTTAGGTCTTTAAAAATAAAACCATGGCAACAGAAAACGAAAAAACTTCTAAAAAAGAAGAAAATACAGAAATTAATCTTCCTAAGAAGGTTGAAAAAGAAGATCTTCCGAAAGCATCAACGAATAAATCAGGAAAAACCGGCGGTTAGTTCATTCCAATTTTCTTTTTGGCAAACCCTTTGAATGATAGTAACCATAAAAATGTAAAGTTATGGACACCAAAGGAAACGACAAAAACAAAGAATCTGCGAACAGTGCAGAAACGAAAAAGCAAAATCAGGATTTCCCCGATATTCCTGCTTCGTCAAAGAAAACGAATCCACCTGATATTGATGAAGAAGATGTTCAGAAATCTTCAAAAAACAAATCAGGAAAAACAGATAACACTGAAAAATAACAAAAAAATCCATCTTTCTAAGGTGGATTTTTTTGTTAATGGTGAATATTAAGATAGCAGGATTAATCTAAAATTTCAACAAGATTTTAAAATATCTAATTTTTAGGCATGTAAAAAATTAATAATTGATTTCTAAAGCAAAACTATGATTCTGTCATTCTGAATGTAACGCAGTGAAATGAAGAATCTAAGCTATCATGAGATTCTTCTTTCGTCAGAATGACAATGGTGTAAAATTGTGTATAGTCGTTTAAATTTTTATGGCTCTATTATTTTAAACGCAAAGTTTTATTAATTCAACTTTATATTTTTTTAGAAAGCAAAGGCAAATAAAATTTGCTTCGCGAAGCTCGAAAACCCAGCTTCATCCAATCAACTTGTTGATGATTCTTGGCTCACTTACTCTAATACGCAAGATAAATAGAAACTTTGCGTCAAAAACAAATGATGATTTTGTAATATTTAATCAAATTTAAAACAAGCTTTAAATAAAAAAAAGGTTTCAGCTCAATGAGCTGAAACCTTAAAAAAATATAAAAATAAAAGTCAAACACAATAATGAACTGACAGTGGTCAATTCGCTCCGCTCGTGAACTACCCTAACTATTTTGACTATTGACTTACGAAGCAAAATTGACAATTCACTTTATTATACAATCGTAGATTTTCCGATTTTCACATTCTCAAAATTATAATACGTCTTTTCGGAATATTTAATATAATCCGAAATAAAACTGCCCACTTCACTTGTAGAATAAGGCTGTTCTGCATTGAGGTCTATCGTAACATATTTGTTTTCTATCGCATGCTCTACAGATTCTCTTAACTTTTCAGCAGCATGATCCAGTTTTAAATAATCAAGCATCATGGCTGTACTTAAGATAGAAGCAATCGGATTGGCAATTCCTTTTCCTTTTGCCTGTGGATAAGAACCGTGAATAGGCTCAAACATGGCATTCCCATTCCCGATGGAAGCAGACGGAAGTAAACCGATAGAACCTCCAATTACGCTCGCTTCGTCAGAAATAATATCTCCAAACATATTTTCTGTAACGATCACATCAAACTGTTTCGGATTTAAAATCAATTGCATGGCTGCATTATCTACAAACATAAAATCAAGCTCTACATCCGGATATTCTGCTGCAATTTCCTTGCAGACTTTTCTCCATAATCTGGAGGTATCCAAAACATTGGCTTTATCAATTAAAGTCAGTTTTTTTCTTCGCTTTTGTGCTTCTTGGAAAGCCATGTGAATGATAGGTACAATTTCATCACGGTTATATTTACAAATATCATAAGCATAACCCGCTTCCTCATCCGTAAATTTTTCACCAAAATAAATCCCGCTCACCAGTTCCCTGAATATCTGAATATCAGCTCCTTCAATAATTTCTCTTTTCAAAGGGCTTTTTTCAATCAGAGAATTATACGTTTGTAAAGGTCTGATATTGGCGAAAAGTCCCAATTCTTTACGAAGTTTTAATAAACCCTGCTCAGGACGAACTTTTGCATCAGGATTATTATCAAAAGAAGGATCTCCAATGGCTCCAAAAAGGACAGCATCAGATTCCTTGCAGATCGCCAATGTTTCATCAGGTAATGGATTTCCCGTTTGGAAAATTGCTTCAGCCCCTACTAAGCCCTGTTTAAATTCAAATTTATAATGAAAAGCTTCGGCAATCGCATTTAAAATCTTAATGCTTTCATTCACCACTTCCGGTCCGATTCCGTCTCCTGGAAGAACGGCAATATTAAAATCAGTTTTCATATACTTTTTGTGTTTTTAATTCAAATTCCTGAATGGCTTGTTTTCTGCTGATTAAAAAGTCAATATCATCATAACCGTTGATCAGACATATTTTTTTATAAGAATCAATTTCAAAATTTTCACTTTTATCATTGAAAGTAATCGTTTGTTTCTCAACATCAATCAGAATTTCTTTTTCAGGATTTTCAGTAATGTCGGATAAAATTTCTTTTAAAAATTCTTCCGAAACCTTTACAGGCAATAATCCGTTGTTTAAAGCATTTCCCTTAAAAATATCGGCGAAAAAACTTGAAATAACAACTTTAAAACCATAATCTGTTAAAGACCAAGCCGCGTGCTCACGACTGCTTCCGCAACCGAAATTGTTTCCTGCAACAAGGATTTCACCGCTGTACTTTGGATTATTCAAAACAAAATCAGGATTGGGTTCATCCGTATGAACATTGTATCTCCAATCTCTGAAAAGATTATCTCCGAAACCGTTTTTATCAATACTTTTTAAAAATCTGGCAGGAATAATCTGGTCTGTATCTATATTTTCTACCGGCAAAGGAATGGCCCGGGATTTTATAATGACTAATTTTTGCATTGTGTTAAATTATTAATGTGAAATTCACCTTAAATTAGTTTTCAAAGACTGAAATTTTTCCTTCAATCGCAACCTTTGCCGCCATTAAAGGACTTGCTAAAATCGTTCTGGCTCCCTGTCCTTGTCTTCCTTCAAAATTTCTGTTGGAAGTTGAAACACAGTACTCTCCTTCCGGAATTTTATCGTCATTCATTGCTAGACAGGCAGAACAGCCCGGTTGTCTGATCTGAAAACCTGCCTCGTTGAAAATTTCATCTAATCCTTCTTCAAATATCTGTTTTACAACCTGTTGAGATCCGGGAACAATTAAAGCCTGAACATGTTCAGATTTACTTTTTCCTTTAATATAATTAGCTGCAGAACGAAAATCTTCGATTCTTGCATTGGTACAGCTTCCGATGAAAACATAATTCACTGCAATATCAGATAGTGCTTGCCCGGCTTTTAATCCCATATACTTTAAAGCCTTTTTTTCAGATTCATTCTGAGGATCCGGAATATTCTGGTTGATAGAAATACCCATTCCCGGATTGGTTCCGTAGGTAATCATTGGATAGATTTCTGATGCGTCGAAAGAAAACTCGGCATCAAAAACAGCTTCATCATCTGTTTTTAAGGTTTTCCAATACTCTAATTTCTCTTCCCATTCTTCCCCTTTTGGAGCGAAAGTTCTCCCTTTAACATAGTTGAAAGTGGTTTCATCAGGAGCAATCATTCCTCCGCGAGCACCCATTTCAATGCTCATATTACAAACCGTCATTCTGCCTTCCATCGACATTTCTTCAAAAACATTTCCGGCATATTCACAGAAATACCCAGTTCCGCTATCGGTTCCGACTTTTGAAATGATATATAAAATCACATCCTTAGGCTGAACATTTCTATTTAATTGACCATTTACGGTAATTCTCATCGATTTTGGTTTGTTCAGCAATAAACACTGGCTGGCAAAAACCTGCGCCACCTGACTGGTTCCTATTCCAAAAGCAATAGAACCAAAAGCGCCATGGGTAGAAGTATGGCTGTCTCCGCAAACAATACTCATTCCGGGTTGCGTAACGCCCAATTCTGGAGCAATAATGTGTACAATGCCTTGATATTGATGCCCTAAACCATACAATTCAATATTGTTTTTCTTGCAGTTTTCTGTGAGCTGCTCCACCTGATTTCTTGAAGAATCATCACGAATCGGTTTGTCCTGATCCAAGGTCGGAACATTGTGATCGGCAGTTGCTACAATTTGGTTAGGTCTGAAAATTTCTAAATTTCTAGATTCTAGCTCGGCAAAAGCTTGTGGGCTTGTTACTTCGTGAATCAGATGTTTGTCGATGTATATAATTTGAGGTCCGTCTGGAATAGTTTCTACAACATGAGCATCCCAAACTTTGTCAAAAAGTGTTTTTTTATTGTTGTTCATTTTAATTTTAGCACAGTTAAATCAATGATCCTACCCTATTTTTCTTGTCACTCTTTCGATGATGGAACTTAAATCATCATTATCGACTTCTTTTTTCATGTCAGCAACTTTCAAAAATTCCTGATATAAGAAGTCAAGTTCGTTTTTAGTAACATCCACACCAATATGTTTGAATCGGTAAGCCAAAGCAGAACGCCCGCTTCTTGCTGTCAATACAATCGTTGAAGCGTTTACACCTACTTCTTCCGGATCGATAATTTCGTAAGTTTCTCTGTTTTTAATCACGCCATCCTGATGAATTCCTGAACTGTGAGCAAATGCATTTGCACCAACTATTGCTTTATTGGGCTGCACAGACATTCCCATCAATTCAGAAACCAGAATACTCATAGGATTGAGCATTCTGGACTGAACGTCAGTATATAATTTTAAATGTGGATGCTGTCTAAGAATCATTACAACTTCTTCCAACGCTGTATTTCCTGCTCTTTCTCCAAGTCCGTTGATGGTACATTCGATCTGTCTGGCTCCGTTCACGATTCCAGCAATAGAATTTGCGGTTGCCATTCCCAAATCGTTATGACAGTGACAAGACAGGATTGCCTTGTCAATGCCTTTTACATTTTCTCTCAAATATTTTATTTTTTCGCCATACTCTTCAGGCAGACAATATCCGGTTGTATCAGGAATATTCAGAACTGTAGCTCCGGCTTTGATAACAGCTTCACAAACTTGTGCTAAATAATCGTTATCTGTTCTTCCTGCATCTTCAGCATAGAATTCCACATCTTCTACAAAGGTTTTAGCGTATTTTACAGCCTGAACCGCTCTTTCGATAATATCTTCTCTGTTCGAATTGAATTTGAATTTGATATGAGAATCAGAAGTTCCGATTCCTGTATGTATTCTTGGTCTTTTGGCGTATCTTAGGGCTTCTGCAGCAGTATCAATATCTTTTTGGTTGGCTCTTGTTAATCCGCAGACCTTTGCGTTTTTTACCAGCTTTGAAATCTCCGAAACGGAATGAAAATCTCCTGGGCTGGAAATTGGGAAACCAGCTTCGATAACATCTACACCGAGCTCGTCCAGTTTTTCGGCAATAATTAATTTTTGTTCTGTATTTAATTTACAACCCGGGACTTGCTCTCCATCACGCAACGTGGTATCAAAAATTTCAACTTTTTCGGAACTCATAATGAAGTTTTTATTTAATTTTGATTCAAAACTAGAAAGTTGAAAGGTTTTTGAATTTTCGTTTTTTATAAAAATTACAATACTCAAAATATTGATTTTTTATTCCAATAATTTGAGTATCATTATATTAAATTCCAAATATTTACAATGGCAGAATTGCAGAAAGATTTTTTATTTGTATTGATTAAGTCGTTAACGACCTCCGAAAAAAGGCAATTCAAGCTCTATGTAAACCGTCTCGGAATAAATGTAGATGCAAAATTTCTTCTCCTGTTTTCAGAAATTGATAAGATGAAAGAATATGATGAAAATATCATTCTTGATAAGAAAATTTCTACCAAACAACAATTATCCAATCTGAAGGCGCATCTTTATAAACAAATTCTGATAAGTCTGAGAATGAATCCAAGTCATCAGAATTACAGAATACAATTACGCGAGCAGTTAGATTTTGCGAATATTTTATATCAAAAAGGGCTTTATAAACAAGCGTTGAAGATTTTAGACAAAACCAAGCAGTCTGCTTTAGAACTGGACGAAAAAAGCATTGCATCAGAAATTATTGATCTGGAAAAGGTAATTGAATCTCAGTTTATTACGCGAAGTATTGAAGGACGCGCCGATGAATTGATACAACAATCTACGGAAATCAGCAAACAGAATCACTATGCCACAGAACTTTCTAATCTATCGTTGAAATTATATAGTGAAATGCTGACGCATGGATATGTGAAAAATAATGAAGACAGAGCTGAAATCATGGAAATCTTTAATGCTCAGATTCAGAAAATTAATTTTGAAAAACTGAATTTTACTGAAAAACTATGGTATTTTAAAGCCCATGTATGGAAAAATCAGTTGCTTCAGGAGTATAAATATACCTTGAAATATGCTTATCAATGGGTAGATCTGTTTCATAAAAATCCGGAGATGATCATGAGTCATCCGGTTTGGTATATCAAGGGCAATACTTACCTACTAAAAATCCTGTTTCTTTATGGAAATATTGATATTTTGGAAGAAAGTTTTAAAGATTTTAATAAAGTGGTTTCCTCTTCAAGTTTTGCTCAAAATGAAAACATACAATCTCTTGTTTTTCTGACTCATTATAATACTTTAATGAATATTCACTTTGTGAAAGGTGAATTCTTTTCAGGCTCCAAATTAATTCCAGAAATTGAACTGAAAATGGAAAGGCTTCGGGATAAAATAGACGAACACCATTTTATGATTCTTTACCTAAAAATGGCGGCAATGTTTTTTGGAAGTAAAAAGTTTAAAGAATCAATAAAATACTCATTAAAAGTAATTGAATCTAAAGGAAATGTACAGGAAGACTTACTGTTTCACACAAGGATTTTGATTTTAATGGCGAAACATGAGTCGGGAAATGATGAGGATTATGATGAATTTATAAAGGCGATATTGAAGTTTGCTAAAAAGATGAAAAAGCCGGATGAATTCCATTTCGAAAGCATTACATTTTTCAAAAACCTGAATAATTTGACGCCAGATAAGCAATTGGACTCCTTTAGAGAGTTTGATAAAAAATTAGAAGTCTTTGCCGGGAATGAATATTACCGGAGATCTTTGTTTTATATAGATATTCACGGGTGGGTAAAATCTAAAGTGAGAAATGTGGATGTCATTGAAATTATTAAGGAAAAAGTGAGGTATAAGAGAAATCATTGATTTTCTTATAGCAACGTTTTATTTTGAACCATTAAGGAATTAAGGTAAATGAAGAAAATCAAATGGCTAAATAGATTTTATAGCATAAAGGCTTTCAACTTAATTTTCTTAATTCCTTAATGGTTAAATAAATTATCAAAAAAAATGCTTTAAAGATTACTTTTTCACTTTCTCCAGTTCAGAATTTATAAAATCAATATTGCTGTTTTCAAAAACTTCAAGTAATTGCGGGACAAAATCACCAAAAGTTTTGTATTTCGCTCTGTTGGAGTTATACTCTTTTATTTTCTCTTCCAATTTAGGCAAAAAGATGAAATTGTTCTTTAAATGATATTCTTCAAGTTTTATTGCTCTTTCAAAATCTTTCTGAATTTTTGCGGTTTGAATTTCTCCCAGTCTTACCAGATGTTCAGCTACACACGTTTCATAATCTCCGTAACCACCGATTTTAATCATGGTTTCCTTCAAATTTGATTTCTCAAACAATTCTTTAAACTTCTGAAGTTTTTCGGAATGTTTATAGACTTCCTTATTGACAAATGAATGTCCAAACTCATGTACACTTAAAAACCTCGCCTGAAACTGGTTATCGTATCCGAATTGTCCTGCTTTTTCAACTTTCACAAAAGGACTTGCGATCTCATAAATATTTTTCGCGCCGGATTTTAGAACAAGATCAGTTCCAATTCCCCTTCCTTCTCCGTCAGAAATAGGCCACATCATCATGGGTGAAATGAGAATAACATACTGATTGAATGTTTCACCATAAAACTGCTCCATTGCGTTGGTAAAACCTGCAGGAATCTGTTTATTATATTCATTTATTGCACCTTGGTAAAAGTCTTTATTTTCATTGAAAAACGCTCCTATTTTCTCTTGGGTATAAAATTTTGAAAGTTCATTAAGATAGTTTTTAATTAAAAGAGTTACTTCTTCATTTTGTTCTTTATTTAAGCGGAAAAACTCAAATTCATAATCATTTTTCCAATCTTTTGAAGGGAATTCCTGATGGTACACTAATGATTTCATCAGAGCATCATTCCCCAAACCGTATTTTTCCATGATGACATCATTAAGTTCTGCTGTAGCTACAGAAATGGGAGCGTTTTTTAAATGTCCGAATTTATCTAATGCTTTTTTAACGATGGGTTGATAGCCTGAACAATCTTTAATTTTATATAATTCAAAGTCTTTATTGTTTCTTCTATGCCCTGCTGAAAGGATTTCTGCAAGAAAATAGGTTTCAATGTTTTTGTTATAAGTGACCGAAAATTTTGAAGTATTCTTCTGAGAAAAACTGAATATAGAAATGATAATAGTGAATGTTGAAAATATTTTTTTCATTATTTAATATTAATTCTGGGTTTAAGTATATGCGAATATAGTATTTTAACTAAAAAATGCGTATTTTTGCATCTTAAAATTTCTTAGTAAACAATGATAAAAATTACACTTCCAGACAATAGCGTCAAAGAATTCGAGGCGGGAGTTACTCCGCTAGATGTGGCAAAATCTATAAGCGAGGGATTGGCTAGAAATACCATCTCCGCAGTTGTAAACGACAAACAAGTAGAGACAACCACGCCTATAACCACGGATTCTACGGTACAGCTGTTGACTTGGAACGATGATCTTGGAAAGAAAGCTTTCTGGCATTCTTCTGCCCACCTTTTGGCGCAGGCTATCCTTGAATTTTATCCTAACGCTAAGTTGACAATCGGTCCTGCAATCGAAAAAGGATTTTATTATGATGTAGATTTCGGTGACGAAAGTTTGTCTGATAAAGATTTTGAAAAAATTGAAAAAAAGGTTTTAGAAAACGCTAAAAAAGGTTCTACATTCTCTTTGTATCCGGTTTCTAAAGAAGAAGCTTTAAAAGTGTATGCAGATAATCCTTATAAGGTGGAATTGATTTCTAATCTTAATGATGGAGAAATCACTTTCGTTACACACGACGATTTCACAGATCTTTGTCGTGGAGGACACATTCCGAACACAAGTATTGTGAAGGCAATGAAGATTTTAAATGCAGCAGGAGCTTATTGGAGAGGAAATGAAAACAATCCTCAATTAACGAGAGTTTATGGTATTTCTTTCCCAAAACAGAAAGATTTAACAGAATATCTAGAGCTTTTAGAAGAAGCTAAAAAAAGAGATCACAGAAAATTAGGTAAAGAACTGGGAATTTTTGCTTTTTCTGAAAAAGTTGGTCAGGGATTGCCTTTATGGTTACCAAAAGGAGCTGCTTTGAGAAAAAAATTAGAAAATTTCCTTTCTGAAGCTCAGAAAAAAGCAGGGTACGAGTTTGTAATTTCTCCGCACATCGGAGCAAAAGAATTATATGTAACTTCAGGACACTGGGATAAATATGGAGCAGATAGCTTCCAGCCTATCAAAACTCCGAATGAAGGAGAAGAATTTATGCTGAAGCCAATGAACTGTCCGCATCACTGTGAAATTTATAAAACCTCGCAATGGAGCTACAGAGACTTACCTAAAAGATATGCCGAATTTGGTACGGTTTACAGATATGAGCAAAGTGGTGAGCTTCACGGCTTAACGAGAGTTCGTGGTTTTACTCAGGATGATGCACATTTATTCTGTACTCCGGATCAGTTGATGGATGAATTTAAGAAAACGATCGATTTGGTTCTTTATGTTTTCGGTTCATTAGGTTTTGCTGATTTTACGGCACAGATTTCATTAAGAGATCCGAATAATAAAGAAAAATATATCGGAACCGATGAAAACTGGGAGAAAGCTGAAAATGCAATCGTAACCGCTGCTACTGAAAAAGGATTAAATACAGTAACTGAATACGGTGAAGCGGCATTCTACGGTCCTAAACTGGATTTCATGGTGAAAGATGCTTTAGGAAGAAAATGGCAATTAGGAACCATTCAGGTAGATTATAACTTACCGGAAAGATTCGATCTTTGGTATACTGGAAATGATGGAGAAAAGCACAGACCGGTAATGATTCACAGAGCGCCATTCGGTTCTATGGAAAGATTTATTGCGATTTTAATTGAAAATACAGCAGGAGATTTCCCATTGTGGCTAGCCCCAGATCAGTTCATTATCTTGCCAATCAGTGAGAAATATGTAGATTATGCTAAAAAAGTTTCTCAATTATTGGAAAATCACGATATTAGCGGATTAATTGATGACAGAAACGAGAAAACGGGTAAAAAGATCCGTGATGCAGAATTGAAGAAGATTCCATTCATGATTGTAGTGGGAGAAAATGAAGAAAATGATGGCACAATTTCTGTAAGAAGACGTGGTGAAGGAGATTTAGGAGCAATGAGTATCGAGAACTTTGTCACTTATTTTAAAGAACAGTCAAAAACAGGATTTGAGTTTAAAGCTTAAATCTAAAAAATATCATTCTGAATAAATTATTAAACTTAATTTTCATTCAGAATGATTTATATAAAATAGAAAGTTAACCAATAAAATTATAATACAATAGCACAAAGATTTAACAACAGGGGCCCACAAAGACGTCCTGTACAGGAGGACTTACACTTGATCAACGATAAAATTCGTGTGAGAGAGCTTCGTTTAGTGGGCGATAACGTAGAGCCGGGAATTTATCCAATTGACAAAGCAAGACAAATTGCTGCGGAACAAGAATTGGATCTAGTAGTAATTTCCGATAAGGCAGAACCGTTTATTGCAAGAATATTAGAATACAAAAAATTCTTATATGAGCAAAAGAAAAAGCAAAAGGAACTAAAAGCTAAGCAAGTAAAAGTGGTTGTAAAAGAGATCCGTTTCGGACCTCAGACTGATGAACACGATTACGAATTCAAGAAAAAGCATGCTGAAAAATTCCTTGAAGAAGGTTCAAAATTAAAAACCTACGTATTTTTTAAAGGACGTTCGATTATCTTTAAAGATCAGGGAGAAATCTTGCTTCTAAAACTGGCTCAGGAACTTGAGCACGTTGGAAAAGTAGACCAGCTTCCTAAGCTTGAAGGAAAGAGGATGATTATGATGATGAGTCCTAAAAAACCAGCAAAATAATTTAAAAAAAGATTTCAGTAGTATCAATATCTACTGATTGAGCCATATAAAAAGAGATTTCTTTTAGAAGTCTCTTTTTTCTGTATTGAAAAGCGCAAAATATTACACTAAAGCGTGTTCATATATCGATTTTTTTTCTTAATTTTGCAGACTATTATTCCTATTATAGGGAACCACTACAGATATTGATAACAAAACAATAAAAAGCAAAACAATGCCAAAATTAAAAACGAAATCAGGTGCTAAAAAGCGTTTTGCTCTTACTGGAACAGGTAAGATCAAAAGAAAAAATGCTTACAAAAGCCACATCTTAACTAAGAAAGAAACTAAGCAGAAGAGAAATCTTACTAGCACTTCTTACGTAGCTAAAGTGGATGAGAAAAGCGTTCAACGTCAATTAGCAATTAAGTAGTTTTTATAAATCTATATTCGGTTTATAAGAATTCAAACAAATTCAACAATTTAACCCTGAAATGGAGCAACTAAGAGTAATGAAACAATTACCGCACATTTCAAAAAAACAATTTAAATTATGCCAAGATCAGTAAATGCAGTAGCTTCAAGAGCTCGCAGAAAGAAAATTTTAAAGCAAGCTAAAGGTTTTTTCGGTAGAAGAAAGAACGTTTGGACGGTAGCTAAAAACGCGGTAGAAAAAGCAATGCAATATGCTTACCGTGGTAGAAAAGAGAAGAAAAGAAACTTCAGAGCACTTTGGATCACTCGTATCAACGCGGGAGCTAGAGTACACGGAATGTCTTACTCTCAATTTATGGGAGCTCTTAAAAAGAACAACATTGAGCTTAACAGAAAAGTTTTAGCAGATTTAGCAATGAATCACCCTGAAGCTTTCAAAGCAGTTGTAGATCAAGTAAAATAATGTAAAATTTTTGTTATCAATATAAATCCCGGGTTTTTTGCTCGGGATTTTTTTATTATCTACATTTGTCCTTTATTAATAACGTTTAAAATCGAGGATTTCCAGTGAAAAAGATCAGTACTCTCCTATTGTTATCAGTTGTCGGGTTTTGCAGTAAGGCACAAAGTTTTATTCAGGCTTATCAAACGAGGGCCAATCAGGTTTCTCAGACGAATGTCACGACTCTTTTGCAGGAGTTTGGTAATCTAGGAGTGAAAACTACCGGTTCTACGGCAAATACCAACGCACTGGATTGGCTTAAAACAAAATACCAGTCATTCGGCTACGATGCGAGTCAGATTACAGAAGATTCTTTTACCTACGGAAGCTCTACGTCAAAAAACCTGATTATTACTAAAACAGGAACTTTATATCCAAATATCTATGTGATTATCTGTGGGCATTACGATACGATAGTAGGACCTGGTGTAAGTGATAACGGAAGTGGAACTTCGATAATGCTTGAAGCTGCAAGAATTCTGAAAGACGTTCCTACGGAATATTCTATTAAGTTTATTCATTTTTCAGGAGAAGAACAAGGTTTGGTGGGTAGTACTCATTATGTTAATAATGTGGTATTCCAGAATAATGTTCGCCAGTTGAACTTACGGGTAATATTTAATATTGATCAGGTAGGTGGGAAAATAGGAAATACAAACAATACAATTAATTGTGAAAGTGATCAGAGCGGACAAACCGGAAATGATGCGGCTTCGTTATCGTTTACTCAGCAACTAGCAACTTGTACGACATTATATTCGCCGCTTCAAATCAATATGTCAAATGCGTATTCTTCAGATTATATGCCTTTTGAAAATAAAGGAGATATTATTACTGGTTTTTATGAAACAACAAGAAGCTACAATGAACATACGGTAAATGATACTTTTGCCAATGTAGATCCCACTTATGTTTATAATGTAGGAAAAGCTTCTGTTGGAGCACTTCAGCATTTTGCAATCGCAAGTACAACATCATTGTCAACATCTGATATTTCGATCAATACACTGGATGCTGTGAGAATTTATCCTAATCCGGCAAAAGATATTTTAAATATTGAACTTCCTCATGATATTAAAAATTTTCATTTTGAGGTTACAGATTTATCCGGAAGATCTTTGTTTACAACAGAAAATGAAACAAAGATCAATGTTTCAATGCTCAAGAAAGGAGCTTATTTAGGGATTATCAAATCTGAAGGTAAAACTGCTGTGAGAAAGTTTTTAATTAAGTAAAATATTCTATATAAAAAAGAAAGGAGCTAATTATAATTAGCCCCTTTCTTTTTATCCTCCTGTAGTACCGCTCTTTGCGGCTCCGTTATTAGGTACTTTTCCTCCACGTGTTCCTCCTTTCTGGCTAACTGATTTTAGATTATCTTCCTCATTATTGATTAACTGAGGATTTTCCTTCTTTTCGTTTTCTGACATGATAATTAGTTTTTAATAAGATATAAAATTACAGTTTATTTATTGCGATTCAATAATATTTCCTCAATATTTTCTAAACTAATATTTTTAGCTTTTAACAGAATTAAATAATGATAAAGTAAATCAGCTGCTTCATTTTTAAATAAATCATCATTGTTATCTTTTGCTTCAATGACTAGTTCTACCGCTTCCTCTCCTACTTTTTGAGCTACTTTATTCATTCCTCTCTGAAATAATGAATACGTATAAGAATCTTCCACTTTTTCATCAATTCTTTGGTTGATTTTCTCTTCTAATTCATAGAGAAAACCTTTCGGATTTTTATCTCCAAAGCAACCGAAACTTCCGGTATGACAAACTACACTTTTAGGAACAGCTCTAATTAAAATCGTATCGTTATCACAATCAATTTCAATATTTTTTACCGTTAAAAAATTGCCTGATTCTTCCCCTTTTGTCCAGAGTCTGTTTTTTGAACGGCTGAAAAACGTGACAATTCCTTCGTTTTTAGTCTTTTCAAAGGCTTCTTCATTCATATAGCCTAACATGAGAACCTGTAATGTTCTGTCATCCTGAATAATGACAGGAACTAAGCCTTCGCTTTTATTAAAATTTATGTTCATCGTACTGCAATTTTTTTAGATTTCAATTCATTTTTCAAATCCTGAATTTTCACTTCTCCAAAATGAAAAATACTTGCCGCCAAACCGCCTGTTGCTTTTGTTTCATTAAAAACGGTTTCAAAATCTTCAATTTTTCCTGCGCCACCAGAAGCAATGACCGGAATATATACGTTTTCGGAGATCAGTTTTGTAATTCTTAAGTCAAAACCATTTTTAGTTCCGTCACCATCCATTGAAGTTAAAAGAATTTCTCCTGCTCCTAATTCCTCTGCTTTTTTTGCCCAATCCAACGTTTTTAAACCCGTAATTTCCCTTCCTCCTTTCACATGAACCCAATCTGAACCATTAACAAATTTTGTATCAATCGCGACAACGATACATTGGCTTCCAAATTCGTTGGATAACTCCGAGATTAATTGTGGATTTTTAACCGCAGAAGAATTGATGCTTATTTTATCTGCTCCGGCTTCCAGTAATTTTCTTACGTCTTCAACGGCTGAAATTCCGCCTCCTACAGTAAAAGGAATACCTAGCTCTTTTGCAATTTCTTTTACCAATTCTACAAAAGTTTTTCGTTCTTCTATTGTAGCCGTAATATCCAGGAAAACCAGTTCATCTGCACCATCTTTTTCATATTTCTTTGCCAGCTCAATGGGATTTCCGGCATTTCTCAACCCTTCAAAATTGATTCCTTTTACTGTTGTTCCGTCTTTGATATCCAAACAGGGAATGATTCTCTTTTTAAGCATTTTCAATCAATTTTTGCAGTTCTTTCAACTCAATTCTTCCTTCATAAATCGCTTTTCCGATAATCGTTGCGGAACACCCGATTTTTTTCATCTCATAAACATCTTCAATACAAGAGATTCCGCCACTTGCGACCAACTGAATGGAAGTTTTCCTTAAAATTTCTTTGTATAAATCGGTTGAAGCTCCTTTCAACATTCCATCTTTTGAAATATCGGTACAGATTACATTTTTCACTCCTTTTTGCTGATATTGAAGAATAAAATCAATGACATCCTGATTACTTTCTTCCAGCCAGCCTGAAGTTTTTATTTTTCTATTTTCACAGTCGGCTCCGAGAATAATTTTTTCTGAACCGTATTTTTTAATTAAGTCAAAACAAAACTTCGGATTTTGCATAGCAATACTTCCGATCGTAATTTGTTTTGCTCCTGAATTAAAAGCGATTTCTATATCTTCTAACGTCTTTAAGCCACCGCCAAAATCAATTTCTAAAGAGGTTTCTCTGGCAATATTTTCCAATACTTTTTGATTGATAATATGCTTGGATTTTGCTCCATCCAAATCAACCAAGTGCAGAAACTTAATTCCAAAATTTTCAAATTCTTTGGCTACTTCTACTGGATTTTCATTGTATATTTTTTTTGTTCCGTAATCTCCTTTTGACAGACGGACACATTTTCCGTCGATAATATCAATTGCAGGGATAATTCGCATGGTTAAAGTTTTAAAAAGTTATTTAATAACTGACTTCCTATTCTGCCTGATTTTTCAGGGTGAAACTGCATCGCATAAAAATTATCTTTTTGCAAAGACGCGCTGAAAGGCAATATGTAATCACAAACAGATGTTGTATTCTCTGAGAGCTCACAATAGTAGCTGTGAACAAAATAGACATCATCACCCTCTTTAATTCCAGAAAAAACAGAGGATCTAAAATCTGAAATCGTATTCCATCCCATCTGAGGAACGATATCTATCGCAGGAAATCTTTTTACATTAATATCAAAAATTCCCATCCCTACAGTGTTTCCTTCTTCATTGTTTTTACACATCAGTTGCATTCCTAAACAAATTCCTAAAACCGGCTGTTTTAACGTAGGAATTAATTGGTCTAACCCTTTTTCTTTTAAATTGTTCATAGTAGAAGATGCTTCTCCAACTCCCGGGAAAATCACTTTATCTGCCTTTTTAATCAGCTCAAAATCATCCGTAATAATTGATTCTGCTCCTAATCTGTTTAAAGCATTCTGTACGGAATTGACGTTTCCGCCGTTGTATTTTATAATCGCTATCATGCTATAGACTTCCTTTTGTTGAGGGTAAATTAAAATTCTGATCGGATTGATTAACCGCCATTTTGATTGCTTTTGCGAAGGCTTTAAAAATAGATTCAATCTTGTGGTGTTCATTTTCTCCTTCTACTTTAATATTCAGATTACACTTAGCAGAATCTGTGAAAGATTTAAAGAAATGCTCAAACATTTCAGTCGGAACATCTCCGATTTTTTCACGTGTAAACTCAGCGTTCCAAACCAGCCATGAACGTCCTCCGAAATCAAGAGCGACTTGCGCTAAACAATCGTCCATAGGAAGCAGAAAACCATATCTTTCAATCCCTTTCTTCTTTCCCAACGCTTTTAGAATAGCTTCTCCTAAGACAATTCCCGTATCTTCAATCGTGTGATGCTCATCTACCTGTAAATCTCCATTCACTTTAATTTTCAGGTCTAAATTGCCGTGTCTTGAAATCTGTTCCAACATGTGATCGAAAAAATGTAAACCGGTTGAAATGTCAGAATTTCCGTTTCCATCAAGATTTACTTCAATTTTAATATCGGTTTCATTGGTTTTTCTTGATACTTTAGATTTTCGGGGAATTTGTTTTAAATATTGGTAGATTTCATTCCAATTTTCAGTTGTTAATTCTGCATTTTCATTCTGAATCTTGTTAATGAAAATTACTTTTGAGTTTAAATTTTTCGCCAGTTGAATATCTGTCAACCGATCTCCGATCACAAATGAATTTTCAAGATCATAATCTCCGTAGATATATTTTCCCAACATTCCGATTCCGGGCTTTCTTGTAGGTAAATTTTCACTTTCAAAGCTTTTATCGATCAGAATGTCATTAAAAATAATTCCTTCATTTTTAAACGCTTTTAGTATCTTTTCATGAGGTTTTATAAAATCTTCATAGAGAAAACTCTCTGTTCCCAACCCATCCTGATTGGTTACTATGACCAGTTCAAAATCAAGTTCCTTCGCAATTTTTGAAAGATTCTGAAAAACTCCTGGATAGAATTCCAGTTTTTCTAAAGAGTCAACCTGAAAATCTGTGGATGGTTCTAAAATTAAAGTTCCGTCACGATCTATAAACAATACTTTTTTCATTTCTAAATAATTGTCAATCTGTTATTTTTCTACTTTATCAAACCTTATAGGTTTTAAAAACCTATAAGGTTTGGCACTGTTTTAAAACTTGAATTAATTGAGTATTTTCTTCCCGATTTCCAACATTAATTCTGATACAGTTCGGAATTTGCGGACTTCTTTTGCTAGTCAGAATTTCATTTTCCAATAGCTTTTCATAGATTTTTTCTACGTTTTCAAATTCGATTAAAAAGAAATTGGCATCTGTCGGATATATTTTTTTAATACATTTTACAGACTGAAATTCATTTTTAAGCCAGGCAATTTCATTTAAAGTATTTTTTATATTTGAATTTACAACCTCTTGTTTACTAATTATTTCAACTATTTTATTTAAACTTAATGAATTGACATTATAAGGAGCTTTTACTGTATTGATCAGCTTAATAATTTCTTGTGAAGAATAAGCAATCCCAACTCTTGTTCCTGCCATTCCCCAAGCTTTTGAAAACGTCTGAAGAACGATCAGATTAGGATATTTATCTAATAATTCTGTACAGGATTTTTTTCCTGAAAATTCGATATAAGCTTCATCGACCACTACAATCCCCTTGAAATTTTGAATATAAAATTCAATATCTTCTATAGAATTTCCGGTTGGATTATTCGGTGAGCACAAGAAAAATATTTTGGATTTAAAATCATTTGAAATGGTAAGAAAATCATCTTTTACGATCTCAAAATTTTCATTTAAATCTAGTTTGATGACTTTATTTTCATTGATAGACGCATAAAATCCATACATCGCAAAAGAAGGATTCATCATTAATATTGAATCTTTTTTCGGCTCGCAGAAAACTTTTATGATTAAGTCAATCAATTCATCACTTCCATTTCCGACTGCAATCTGACTCGCCGAAATATTTTTGATCTCAGAAAGCTTTTGTTTTAGTTCTTTCTGCGTAGAGTCCGGATAGCGGTTCAGTTCTCCAAACGGACTTTCATTGGCATCCAGTAAAACCGGGTTTTCAAATTCATTATTATCTCTGAAACTGATGTATGGCTGCAGTTCTAAGATATTTTTTCTTACTAATGTATTGATATTAAACTCTTTCATTTTCTTTTTTTAATCTGATACTTACGGCATTTTTATGAGCAAATAATCCTTCTGCTTCTGCCATGATTTCTATTGTTTTTCCTAAATTCTGAAGTCCTTCTTTGGATAGATTCTGAAATGTGATTTTCTTTACAAAGCTGTCTAAAGAAACTCCGCTGTAATTCTTTGCAAATCCGTTGGTTGGAAGCGTATGATTAGTCCCGCTTGCATAATCTCCAGCACTTTCACAAGAATAATTTCCAAGGAAAACAGAACCTGCATTTTGAATTTTTGGAATATAATTTTCAAAGTCTTCCAATGCCAAAATCAAGTGTTCCGGAGCATATAAATTACTGAATTCAAATGCTTCTTCCAAGGTACTTAATAAAATGAAATGACTGTTTTTAAGGGCTTCTTTAGCCAATTCATTTCTGGGAAGCTCTTTAAGCTGTTTTTCCGTTTCTTCAATCGTCCGGTTAAAAATTTCTTCATCTGTTGAAAGAAAAACTACCTGACTGTCACTTCCGTGTTCCGCCTGAGAAAGCAGATCTACGGCACAGAATGCAGGAATAGCTTTTTCATTTGCAATAACCAAAACTTCACTCGGTCCTGCAGGCATATCGATGGCTACATTATAATTTTGAGCAAATTCTTTCGCGGCTACAACATACTGATTTCCGGGCCCAAATATTTTATAAACATTAGGGATACTTTCTGTTCCTAAAGTCATTGCTGCAATTGCCTGTGCTCCACCTACTTTAAAAAGTTGAGTCACTCCGCAAAGTTTTGCGGTATATAAAATTGCCGGATTAATATTTCCGTTTTTATCTGGAGGAGTACATAAAATGATTTCTTTACAACCTGCTAACTGAGCAGGAATGGCAAGCATAAGAACTGTAGAAAATAAGGGCGCTGTTCCTCCCGGAATATAAATTCCAACCTTTTCTATAGCTCTGTTTTCTCTCCAGCAAACGACTCCTTTTGTAGTCTCAATTTTTTCTTTTTCAGTATTTTGGGAAGCGTGAAATGCTGTGATATTTTCTTTTGCCTGCTGAATAGCTTGTTTTAATTCATTACTAATCTGGTTTACTGCATTTTCTATTTCTTCTTCCGAAATTTTTATATTTTGGATTTCTGTTCCATCAAATTTTTTATTAAAATCAAGTAAAGCCTGATCTCCGTTTTTTTCAACTTCATTAAAAATCACAGCAATTAATTCTGTGAGTTTCTCTCTTTGTAAAACCGGTCTTTTTACTAATTTCGACCAGTTTTCTTTTTGAGGATATCTATTAATTTTCATATTAAATCACCATTTTATCGATTGGAATTATCAAAATATCTTGTGCTCCGTTGTCTTTCAGTTCGTCAATAACTTCCCAGAAACGCTCTTCATCAATTACTGAATGAATACTGCTCCACCCTTTTTCTGCCAAAGGAATTACCGTAGGACTTTTCAAAACAGGAAGTATTTTTGAAATAAGATCAATCTTCTCATTAGGAACATTCATCAGAATATATTTTGAGTTTTTTGCCTTTAAAACCGCTTTGATTCTAAACAGGAATTTCTCTAAAACAGATATTTTTTTCTGGTTCAATTGTGAGGTTTTTGCAAGTACAGCTTCAGATTTTAACAGGGTAATGGTTTCCCTTAATCCGTTTTTAAATAAAGTACTTCCGGAGCTTACAATATCGCAGATTCCATCAGCAAGACCGATATTAGGAGCGATTTCTACTGAGCCTGAAATGATGTGAATATCTGCTGAAACATTATTTTTCTGAAGAAAGTTTTTAAGGGTATTTGGATAAGAGGTCGCAATTTTTTTCCCCTGAAAATAATTGATATCATCGGTTTCAATTTCCTTTGGAATCGCTAGAGAAACTCTGCATTTTGAGAAACCAAGAGGTTGAATAATCTCAATGTTCTTTTGTTTTTCGACTAAAAGATTTTCCCCGACAATGGCAATGTCAACGACTCCATCTTCCAGATATTGAGGAATATCCGAATTTCTTAAGTACATGATTTCCATAGGGAAATTGTCTACAGAAACTTTGAGTTGGTCTTTTCCGTTGTTGATGAAAATACCGCAGTCTTTGAGGAGCTGAAGAGATTCTTCGTAAAGCCGTCCGCTTTTTTGTATCGCTATTTTTAATTTACTCATTTCACTTTTGTTGTGTCTGAGTAAATAAAAATGGTTGAATTGAAAAAATTTCCCGGAAAAATTTAGAAACAAAAAAACCGTCTATTTACTCAGACGGTTTTTAATTATTTTGATTTTTAACATAGTATATCTCAATCAATTCCGTCTAGCAGATATGATGGTGATAATGATGTACTGTTAAAAAATTGGGTTTCATTGTTGAAATTTTATGGTACAAATGTAGGACTTATTTTTAAACTGCCAAGAATTTTACGAAATAATTTTTCTGTATAGAGTTATCAGTTCGTTGGCAATAGGTTTGTCATTGAACTTCTGAACAAATTCAAAACCCTTATCAGCACGACGTTTTCTTTCAGATTCGTTCTCCCACAAAAATTTTATTTTTGACTGAATATCTAAATGATTGTTCGGATCTATATAAACCGAATCAGGACCTCCTGCTTCCGGAAGACAACTTGTATTACTGGTAATGGTAACGGTTTTTGAAAAAAGTGCTTCTATGACAGGAATTCCGAAGCCTTCAAAAAAGCTTGGATAGACAAAAACATCGGCTAATTTATAAATAACAGCGAGTTCATCCATAGAAACTCCTTCTAAGAAATGAAGCTGCTTTTCCATTTTGTTCTTCTGAATAAAGCCTGCTATTTTTTGATAATATTTTGTTTTCTTTCCGACTACGATTAATGGAATATTGGTTCCGTGAATTCCTTTTACAACATTTAAAAGGTTTTTACGGTCTTCTATTGTTCCGACATTTAAAATAAATCTTTCAGGCAGATTAAATTTTTCTTTTGTGGCCTGAATAAATTCATGAGACTGTTCTTCCTTAAAAGCTTTGTGACAGCCCTGATAAATCACTTCGATTTTCGATTCAGGAACTTTTAAAAACTGGATAATATCTCTTTTTGTCTGTTCTGAGATTGCAATGATTTTATCAGCAGTATTCGCTGCTTTTTTAAACTTCCAAAAGTGAATTTTGCGGTCAAAAAAGGAATAATATTGAGGATATCTTACAAAAATCAAATCGTGAATGGTGACGATTTTTTTTATCGGTTTTTGATCCCATTTTAAAGGTAATTCACCGGATAATCCATGGAAAATATCAGCATTTTGTCTCTGTGCATCCTTCCCCATTTTGAACTGGCGTGACATATTTCCTTTGGATGTCTCAATGAACTCAACGCTAGAATTTTCCAGAATATCTGCTCCTCTTTCCGATTTGTTTTTGTGTAATAAAATATATTCGTTTTCAGGAAAATACTTTGACAAAATACGAATCAGATCACGGGAATAGTTTCCTAATCCTGAAGTGTTATGGAAAAAACGCTTTGCATCATACGCTATCTTCATTCTCAGGTCTTATGATGTTTTGAGTAAGCTGTTTCTTTTTCCAGTGTTCGGATTTGTCTTTATAAAGGAAGAATTTTCCAAGTTTATATTTAAACTGCATTTTGTTGTCATAATGAGGCCCTAAAAACCTGTACGGGATATTTGGATTTTCTTTAAGACATTCTTTAATTGAGTCTGTATAAACTGTTGGACCAGTGGTTTTATGAACATTGTGAGGATATGGATTGTTCTTAATGTTATCCAGTATATTTTCTAATGTTCTTTGTAGAAATGGGTGTCCGGCTTCATACACCAGACCCCATTGTACATAATATGTTGGCGGATCTTCATCCGTAACTAACGCAGTATCGTCTTCGCGAATCAGTTTCCGTAAAGGAATATTGATTCCACTGTCGATATCCAGATATACTCCTCCTTTTTTGTACAGGATCGCATATCTGAAAAAGTCGGCTTTTGCCGCTCCTATGGTCAACCTGTTGTAGGCTTTCAGATATTCAGGCGGAAATTCATCTTTAAAGAACTCGGTAATCCTTTTATCATCATAGAAATGATACTGATATTCCGGATTTTTCTTAAGCATTCTTTTGATATGGAACTTCGTAAGCCAAGGCAGCTTATCGGTTTTAAAGGTCTGAAAGATCTGTTTAGGAATGGCCATAGTTTTAGTATGAATTTAAACTGCTACATTGTTTTCTCTCAATGCATCATTAAGAGATGTTTTTTTATCTGTAGATTCTTTTCTCTGACCGATGATCAAAGCACAAGGAACCTGATATTCTCCTGCCGGATATTGTTTTGTATAACTTCCTGGAATTACTACTGAACGTGCAGGAACTCTTCCTTTAATTTCAATAGGTTCAGGACCTGTAACGTCAATAATTTTAGTTGAAGCTGTTAACACAACGTTTGCTCCCAAAACGGCTTCTTTTTCTACGTGAACTCCTTCTACTACGATACATCTTGATCCGATGAAACAGTCATCTTCAATGATTACCGGAGCAGCCTGAAGTGGCTCTAATACACCACCGATACCAACACCTCCACTTAAGTGAACGTTTTTACCGATCTGTGCGCAGCTTCCCACAGTAGCCCAAGTATCGACCATTGTTCCAGAATCTACGTAAGCCCCGATATTTACATAAGAAGGCATCATGATTACACCCGGTGCAATATAAGCTCCTTCTCTTGCTACTGCATGCGGTACAACTCTCACTCCTTTTTCAGCATAATTTCTCTTCAAAGGCATTTTATCATGAAATTCAAAAGGACCTACTTCAATAGTTTCCATCTTTTGGATCGGAAAATACATTACTACAGCTTTCTTCACCCATTCGTTTACCTGCCATCCGTTTTCTGTAGGTTCAGCCGTACGAAGTTCTCCTTTATCAACCAAAGAAATAACCTCTCTGATAGCCTTTTGGCTGTCTTCATTCTGCAATAATTCTCTGTTGTCCCAGATATTTTCAATAGTTTGTTGTAACGACATGTTTCTTGTTTAAAATTATTTCGCCAAATATACAAAAAAGTTGATCTTATTCTGAACCATGCAAGCTATAAAAGTTTGAATAATTCCTTTAGTTTTTGCTCTTTTATAAAAAATGCAGTCAGCGAAAAAATCAATAGGATAAAAGTGGATTTATAATACTCTTTGAGCATGCAGATAGGCTTTATTCCAGTACTTTTCATTGAGTGAAGAAATGATTACTCCTTTTGAGGTAGAAGCATGAATAAATTTTACTTCTCCATCACTTCCGATATCATGAACAATACCGACATGGGAAACTCTGCTTCCGCCAGCGGTGGCAAAAAATAAGAGGTCTCCGGGTTTTACTTCATTAATATCAATCTCTTTTCCTGCTGAAGCCTGATCAGAAGATCTTCTTGGAAGTTTAAAATCATTTTCTTCAAATACTTTTACAGTAAATCCTGAGCAATCAAAGCCTGAAGAGGTATTTCCTCCAAATTTATATGGGGTTCCAATATATTTTTCGGCATCTTTTAAAATAGAATTGATGGATTTGGATACCTTACCATCGAACTTTGAATCTAGTTTTCTAAGGTTTTCCGTTCTTGTAACGGATTTATTTTTTTCAGCAACGTTTTTTGAACTTCCACAGGAAATAATTATTGAGGATGCAATCAGTAAAATAGATAATTGACGTATTCTTAAATGATTTTCAAATAATCCCAATCTCATATGCTGCCATTGTTTAATGATGTATTGCAAATATATACATTTGGAGCATTATATATTATTTAGGATCTGTTAAATTAAATGAATTGGAAACAAAAAAAAACCGGAAAATTTACTTTTCCGGTTTTTCTCTATATTTTAAAATCTTAATTTTTATCTTTTTCTCCTTTCCATGTTCCTGATCTTCCAGGCGTCGGTACTGAATTTACCCAACTTCCGTTTCCTACCTTATCTACGGTAAGATTCCCTCTGAATTCTCCGTCAGACGGAAGACCTACTACAGCGTTTAAATCTCCTGAAGTACTAAGATTTCCTGAAATATTATAATTTTCCTGATTCAGATCAGAATGCATCGTTCCGGTAACTTTTCCGTCCGTTGCTACAACAATATTCCACACTCCTTTATCACTTCCTTCGTATGTTCCATGCCAAGTCCCGATAAAATCATAAATAGTATCGTCATCTGAACTACATCCAATAAATAAAAAAGCTGTTAATAAGAGTAAAAAAAGTTTCTTCATAGTGTAATAAAAGTTTTATGAAATAAATCTTGTTGAGTTTGAATTTGGCAAATATATAATTTTAATTTAATTTCTTAGGCTTTTTGAAATGTTTATTTTTCAGTAATTAAAGAAAGATTTAATTTCAATTAATATTGTAATCAAATTCATAAAATCTGGTTTTAGAAAATTCGTTTGATGGATTTGAATATATTTAGAGGAATAATTAATTGACATGCATTTTCTGAAATTATCATATTTTACATTCAAATTTTAAGTTTTTAATATCTAATAATTTTATTAGATATTAAAAACAAAACCCTTTATAAGAAAGGGGCTTAAGCGGTGGAGAATACGGGGATCGAACCCGTCACCTTTAGACTGCCAGTCTAACGCTCTAGCCAGATGAGCTAATTCCCCAATATATTTTTTAATGATTGCAAAAATAGAAATTATTTATCAATTTCAATAAGTTTAATCCATTTTTTCTCAAATTAATTATAAAGCGTTAAAATTAAATCCCGCTATTATAGCGGGATTTAATTTTTTGATTATGTTTCTAGTTATTATATAGTGCAAATGAAAAGCCTTCAGGTGAATAACCCATTCCTCCTCCTGCACCAAGTTCATTAATATTTGCAGTAAATAAGTGATTATTCAAAGAAGGATTATAATATCTGTAAATTGCTATAGTAATAGGAGCAACATGAGTTGACGGTCCATATCCTAGGATTCCTTCATATATCCAAGTTCCATTAGGTGAACCAGGATATACAATGTTATTTGGAAAAACATTTGAATTTGTATATAGCATAGGAAGTAATTCATCAGAACCATTAGTTATTAAACGATCTCCAGTTGTCTTGTGTCTCCATCTTAGTATTGGATTACCAAACATTACCCCATTAGGATAATATTCTGGTTTAGGTACATATAATTTGCCTAATTCTCCTTCAAAGTTATAACCTGCTGAAGTTCCTTCTGCATAATTTGTTGTATAAAAATGTTTATTATTTTTCATAAAGCGATATAAGCTAACTACATTATAAGTGAAAACTTCTTTTTGCTGGTTACTTAAGCTATTTCTTGACGATTGCTTTGTTGCATGTTCCATAGTTTCATCTTCCATTGTAGAGCTACAGCTAAAAAATGTAAAAATTAAAGCTAAAATTGTTAAAAATTGTACTGTTTTTTTCATAGATTTTTTTTGTATTGCAATTATACGGATTTTTTTATTCCCGTCATAGTGATAAAATTATATTTTAAAAAATAAAAATTAATAGGTCATAATCTACATCTATGAAATCATTTCTTTTTAAAAATCAACAGTCTTTTAAAAAGATGTTATATCGATTATTTTATAGGACATTCAGCACAAGAAAATACTTATGTTTTTATCTTCTATAAATTTCGTTTATTGCTTTAAAAATTATTTTTCTCTTCATTCTTCAATTGCAAAACCCGCTGCAAGAACGACTGATTTGCAATTTTTTCTTCCGCCTCATTAATTGCTTTCAGTAAATGATTTTCATTATCAGCAATTTCACCCAATACTTTTGAGATGATTTCCCAGACCGGTTTCATTTTTTCGATCAGTTCAATTCCTTTTGGTGCTAATTCTATCAAACGTTTCCGTTCATCTGTCTTATCTTTTCTGGACTGAATCATTTGCTGTTTTTCAAGCTCTTTTAAAAGACTGATAGTGGAAGGATGGGTATATCCTATTTCATTGGCAATTTCTACCACACTCAGCGTTTGTTTATGATGTAGAGTAAAGATGACCGGAAAGTATTTAGGTTCAAAATCGATTCCGAATTCTTTATACACTAAAGCTCCGTCTTTACGTAGCTGCTCACTGAGACGTTGTAATCGTGTTGATAAAGCAAGGGTTCCGGATTCATTAATGACATTCATAGGTTATGATTTTAGATCGAGAAAGCAAAATACATTATCGGCACTCATCAAAGGAAATTTTGCAGGTAGCAATTCCTTGTCAATGATTTTAAAGTGATTTCGTTCATAAAAACACAACGCTGCTTTAAGTATCGATACGGTTCCCAAATATACTTCTTCTATTCCGTTTTCATAGCAGTAATCGATCAGGATTTCCAATAGCTTCTGAGCGATATTGCGTTCTTTTCCTCTGAATTCCTTTTTCACAAACATTTTTCGGATGGCGGCAGCATTTTTATCAAATTTTACCAAAGCAATAGTTCCGACAAGTTCTCCATCTATGAAAGCTCCCCAAAAACCACCTCCACTGGCAAAATAAAATTCTTCAATCTGCATGAGATCCGGCTGGTCTTCTATGGTAATCGGAACATTGAATTCTTTCTGCTGAATAGTCAGAATTAGATCTATCACTGATTCTGAATACGTATTATTTATTGTTTTGATTTCTAGCATCATCTTTTATTTATGTACAAAACTACGTAGTTAACTACATAAATACAAATAAAAATGAAAATTTACAATTAAAATATTAATAATCAATCATTTAAATTCGCATTAATTTAAATCAAAACTAGATAAAATGTAAGTTTTATAAATTAACTCCTAGGGAAACATTCTCAATAAAGGTTTTCTAAATTTTCACCAAAGTAAAATAGTTCTCTTTTATAAAATCTAAATAATGAATTTGATGTCCAATACTATTAAATCCCATTGCGTTAGCTGACACTTTATATTTCCAATTTATGCAAGACTTCTGAAATCTTCTTTATCAAATGTTTTAAATAAATCTATCAAAAATATACAACTCAATAGTTTCCAGATATCCTCATTTTGATTTCTAAGTGCCCTGAATTCCCTTTTCTTTAATTATTCCATAAATCATCTTACTTTTGTTCAAAAGATTTCAGGGTTCCGTCTTCGTGATATTCAATGTTATATACAGAACGCTCATTATCTATTGATTCAGGATACCAGTTAATTTTGTTTCCTCTGGTTCCTGCATAGATTGTATAATCATCCGAATCACTCCCAATTTCTTTCCTTTTTTCTAAAAGAGTTTTGTAAATATTATTGGCATTATGAAAAGGAAGTTTATTCAGGTTGACAAGACCGCCTTTTACATCATCACTTTTGGATAAGATAACAGGTTTGGGATCCTGCCATTCTTCATTTTCATAGGTATATTCATCAACGTAGTTCGGATTTTCAGGATTTTGGAGTGTCGTAATGATCCTTCCATCATCATAAAAATGAATAAATTCATAAATGAAAATGGATTTACCTGCGAATTGAGGGAGTTTACGAAGCTGTTCTTCTGCTTTTTCCAATTTTTCTTTTTGAGAAGTGAAGGGAATTAATTTATTTACAGATTCTTTAGTTACGAGAGTTGTATCAGTAGAAAAAGAATTATTGTTCGACCCTTCTGGTAAATTTTCGCTTTGAGAATTACCAGCTGTGCTGGCTGTATCCAAAGTATCATCAATACTTTTTTTAAAATCTTTACAACCAACCAAAATGAATAGTAGTATAGGGATGAAGAGAATATTTTTCATTAGAATTTAATTATTAATTTCGTCAAAAAAGTTAAATTTTTCAGGATTATCCGGTAAATAAAATATGTCTTTTTCTTTTAGTGAAGAAACATGTCCAATATCCGTTAAAGAAACAAATTCTTTTTTAGCGACTTGTATCAATTTTCCTTTTTTGTCTTTAAACTCAAGAGTATATTTTACCTGTGGCTGATTATTAAGGTAGTTTCCGGTTTGTTTTACCTCAATAATATGAGCGGTGGCTTTCTCTCCCCAAAATTTTAATTGCAATTGTTCTTTAATTGTTTATTGCCCATTACAAAAACCTTAATAAAAAAATAAATCAATCCTACAAAAACGATAAAACAGGTGGGGATGAGAAGCAGTGGATGAAATAACTCCAGAAATCGCCAACCCAAACCACCGTTTTCTGTAGTGTAGGCATAATAGTAATAAGCAACTACTCCGGCGAAGAATGCAAACCATATCACTAATAGAATAGGGTTTACTTTCGATTGAGAACCTTCTAAAAAAAAGTAAGGATTTCTTTTGAAATCGGGATCAACTTTTAAATAAATAACCTTTCCTGTTTCAAACCTGCTCTCTTGTGGACGAGTGTCATTAATCGTCATTTTATGCCGAATTTTTTGCCCGGAAAAATTAATTATTTCAAAAATAATTTCCCTTGAGACCCAGCCGGACTGATGCGTTTTAAGCAATTTGGATTCCTGGATAAAACCTTGAACCCTTCTTCCTGACTGATTAATATATGTAAAATTTCTTTTAGCTAAAATGCCATTTTTTAAAATCGGCCGCAGTGTAAATCCTAATACAATCCCCCAAAGAATGAAGCTTGATGCCAGAAAAAATAAGGCGAGGATTCCATTAGGTGTATTATTGCTGGAATGGGGTGTATTATAATATATTATGCAGGGGTGCACAAATATAAAATAAGCTATAAAAATTCCCCAAAATACAATATATCTGTATTTCATAAAATTAATTAATTATAATGTTAACTTTTGATTCAGCCCCTGTTTTAATTTGTCTTTGCATATCTTATTTTCATTGTTATTCAAAGTATATATCTAAACATCATCAACTATAATTTAATCATATTTAGATTAGTATACTAATTTACCTTATTATTTTTATTAAATTTTCTAAATATTCTCCCAAAAGGTTATTTCTTAGCTCAAAAGATTTTTTTGCACTCAATTGAAGACGTTTTAAGATATCCATTATAAAACATAAACATCTGTGTAATCTGTAAAATCTGCAAGGTATAATTAAACCAGATTGAAGTTCTTCATACACTCCGCTTCGTTAATAATAAACGGTTTAATAATTTAATTATTTTTTAACGTAAAGATTTTATTTTTCAACTTACTTTTTAAGCGAGAAAGACTTTAATCAATTGGAGCTTTGACGATCACTTCGTGATGTGAAATCTTATCTCAGGCTATGATTAAATGATATAAAAAGCGTGCATTAAAATTAATCAACACACGCTTTCACTACTTAATATTAGAAACTATTTCCAACCGCCGCCAAGAGCCTGATAAAGATCTACTCCGGCTTTCATCTTACTGTATTTTGCATTGGCGATATTCAATTCTGCATTTAAAGAATTTACGCTTGCATTAAGTACTTCAAGGTAATTGGCCATCCCATAGTTTACCAATTCCTGAGAGTAATCTACAGACTTTTTATAGGAATCCAGTTCTTTTTGTTTTAATTCAATATAAGAATCCTGAACCGAGAATACACGGATTGCATCCGAAACCTCTTTTCCTGCCGTAAGGACCGTTTTTCTGAAATTCAGATACGCGGTTTCCTGATTGGCAAGGCTTACTTCGTAATTCGTTTTAATGGTTCTTTTATTTAAAATTGGCTGAGCCAAACCTGCCACAACACTTGCAAATAATGAGTTGACATTAAATAAATGATCAATATCCATCGACTGTAATCCTCCGCTTCCTGTGATTTTTAAAGTTGGATAAAACTGCGCTTTTGCTGAATTGGTTAATTCAAAAGCATTCATTAAATTATATTCCGCTCTCATTACATCTGGTCTGTTTGCCAATAATTGAGCCGGATATCCTAATTTTAAATCAATCGGAACATTTTGAGATTCCAGAGATGATCTTTGAATCGACTGAGAAGGTTCTCCCAATAACAAACTCATTGTGTTTTCCAGCAATTGAATTTGAGTATCGATGTCAATTAATAAAGATTTTGCATTATAAACTAAAGCCTCACTTTGCTGAACAGCAACTTCTGTAACTGTTCCTGAAACTTTCAAAGCTTTTGTCGTTTCTAAATTCTGCTCACGAACTTTAATGGTTTCTGTGATAATTTTTTTCTGCTCGTCATATGTCAATAACTGATAATATGCAGAAGCAATGGAAGAAATCAAATCACTTTTTACCGCTTTGTGGGCTGCAACTGTTCCTAAATAGGCAGCCATCTGAGCTTTTTCCTGTGCTTTTAATTTTCCCCAAAGATCAGCTTCAAAACCAATACTTGCCGTAAGATCCAGCTGATTGATATATCTTCTTTGCCCGAATAACTGTCCGGTCTGTGTATTCAAAGACTGAGTCTGGAAAGTATAACCGGGACCAACTGTTACCGTTGGTTCGTAAGCGGCTTTACTTTGTTTCAGATAAGCTTCGGCAGAATTGATGCTCTGTAAAGCAATTCTGATATCCAGGTTGTTTTCCAAAGCTTTTGAAATGTGCCCCTGAAGAATAGGATCTGTGAAGATCTCTTTCCAAGAAACATTCGAAATGTTCGTACTGTCTGCAGGAAGCATGTCTGTACGATACAGTTTTTCGTCAACAACATTATCCGGTCTGTGGTATTCTTTTCTCGCCATACAAGATGATATGGCTGCAAGAATTGCGACTGAAAATGTTATTCCTTTTATGATGTTTAATAAACTCTTCATTATTTATTATTAGAAGTTAGAGTTTAGAAATTAGAAGCTGGTTTTATATTTTATGCCAGCTCCTAATTTCTTTAACTTTAATTTTATTCTGCTAAATTGATTTCTTCTTTTTTGATAGGCTTGATTTTCTCCTGTAAATATTCAAAAATCACATATAATACAGGGATTACAAATAATCCTAAAATGGTTCCTATCAACAATCCTATTGCCGCACCGGTTGCAATGGAACGGTTACCAACTGCTCCAATTCCGCTTGCTAACACCAATGGTAATAAACCGAAGATGAATGCAAATGAGGTCATCAGAATCGGTCTTAACCTTGCTTTTGCAGCATTAATTGCAGACATGACAATGGTTTCTCCGTGGTGTCTTCTCTGAACAGCAAATTCTACAATCAAAATCGCGTTTTTTGCCAATAATCCGACCAACATGATCAATGCGATCTGGAAGTAAATATTATTTTCCAATCCCATGATCTTCTGTCCGAAGTAAGCTCCCATTACCCCAAGAGGAAGAGAAATTACCACAATAAGTGGAAGAATGTAACTTTCATATTGTGCAGAAAGGATGAAGTAAACGAAAATCAAACTTAGTCCGAAGATCAATAAGGTTTGAGATCCTGAATTTAACTCTTCTCTCGTAAGTCCTGTAAATTCTACGTCATAATTTTGGTTCAATGTTTCACTAGCTACCTGTTGAACGGCTGCAATCGCGTCCCCGGAACTGTATCCTGCAGAGTTTGCACCAGTAATTTTTACCGAAGTAAACAGGTTATAACGGCTTACAGATTGTGGTCCGTATGCTTTTTTCATTGAAATAAACTGAGAGATCGGTGACATCGCTCCAGAACCTGTTTTCACGTAAAGTTCATTAAGATTATCAATGCTTTTTCTGTTGTCAGGAAGCGCCTGAACCATTACTCTGAACTGTTTTCCGTATTTGGTGAAGTCAGCAGTATAAATCCCTCCGATATATCCCTGCATTGTAGCCAAGATATCACTTACAGAAACACCCATTTGCTTAGCCAATGGTACGTTTACCTGCATTTCATACTGAGGATATTTTGTGTTGAATGAAGACTGGGCAAATTCAATTTCCGGTCTTTGCATCAGTTTACCGATGAATTCATTCATTTTATTATCTAAGTCTGCATATTCTCCACCTGCTTTATCCAATAATACCATTTCAAAACCGGCACTGTTACCAAAACCAGGTACACTCGGTGGCTGGAAGAATACAACTTTTGCATCGGGAACAGCTCCTGAAATTCCAAATAGTTTTTTGGTAATATCTTCGGAAGTCTGTCCGTCTTTTTTCCTTTCGTCAAATGGTTTTAATTTAATGAAAGCAAGACCATTGTTACTTCCGTTTCCAGATAAGAAACCTCTACCTGTAGAGATCGTTACGTTTTGTACTCCCGGCACTTTTAAAGCTTTTGCCTGAAGGGTTTTCAAAGCGTTGTAAGTTCTTTCCATAGATGCTCCCGGAGGAAGCTGAACATCTGTAAAGATGATCCCTCTGTCTTCTGTAGGTACGAAACCTTTTTTCATAGTCGTACTTGCCCAGTATAAGATACCGCCAGTTACTGCAAAGATGATCAACGTAACCCATTTATGTCTTAACAAGAATACAAATCCTCTTCCGTAACGTTCTGTAGCTGTTTTAAATGCAATATTGAACTTATAGAAGAATTTCTGAAGAAAATTCTTGTTTTTATATTCTTCATGATGAGCTTCATGAGGTTTTAAGAATAATGAACATAAAACTGGACTTAAAGTCAAAGCGTTGATCGCAGAGATAATGATCGCAATGATCAACGTGATCCCAAACTGTTGGTAGAAAACTCCGGTTGGTCCTGTAATAAAGGTTACCGGAACGAATACCGCCGCCATTACCAAGGTAATTGAAATGATGGCACCTGTAATTTCGTCCATTGCTTCCACCGTTGCTTTTTTAGCATCAGAAATACCGTGCTCCATCTTGGCGTGAACGGCCTCGACGACGACAATGGCATCATCCACAACAATACCGATCGCCAATACCAAAGCGAATAACGTCAGTAAGTTTAATGAATATCCAAATAAATTCAGGAAGAAAAAGGTTCCCACAATAGAAACCGGAACCGCAATTGCCGGAATCAAAGTAGATCTGAAATCCTGAAGGAAAATATATACTACAATAAATACAAGAATGAAAGCTTCAATTAAGGTATGAACCACCTTATCAATAGAGGCATCTAAGAATTCATTCGTATCAAAGTTGAACGTATATTTAATTCCTTTTGGAAAGCTTCCTTCCGCAGATTTTAGATACGTTTTAATATTTTTAATAATTTCCTGAGCGTTGGAACCCGGAGTCTGGAAGATCCCCATACTGATCGATGGGCTATTGCCATTTTCCCCAATTCCAGTATAAGACTGTCCTGCTAATTCTACTTTAGCAATATCTTTCAGCATTAAGTTTTGTCCGTCGGCAAGAGATTTAATGATAATATTATCATACTGTTCCTTGTCGTTGAATTTACCAACATATTTAATGATATATTCGAATGAGCTTCCACTGTTTTGCCCGATAGAACCGGCAGCAGCTTCTCTACTCTGCTCATTGATTGCATTGGTAACATCAGTAGGAGTTACTCCGTATGCAGCCATTTTAGCAGGATCCAACCAGATTCTCATTGAGTAGTTCTTACCTCCGAAAACGTTGGCATCACCTACTCCATTAATCCTTTTTAGATTTGGAATAATATTAATATTTAAGAAGTTTTGAAGGTATACATCATCTAGATCTTTATTTTCAGAATAGAATGACATATACATCAAAGCACTTGTTTGCTGCTTTTGAGTAACAACCCCGGAACGTGTAACTTCACTTGGCAACAAAGGAGTTGCTCTGGCTACACGGTTTTGTACGTTTACCGCAGCAATATCCGGATCAATTCCCTGTTTAAAGAACACCTGAATCTGTGCAGAACCATCGTTTCCGGCTGTAGAAGTGATATAATCCATACCTTCCACCCCGTTGATCTGTTCTTCCAAAGGTACAACAACACTCTTCATCACAGTTTCCGCATTGGCTCCTGTGTACGATGTAGAAACACTTACTGTAGGAGGCGCAATATCAGGATACTGTGTAACCGGCAGTGAGATCAATCCCAAAACCCCGAGAATCACGATCATAATCGAGATTACCGTGGATAAAACCGGTCGGTTTATAAAATTTTTAATCATTTTAGAATTTCGGTTTTATTGATTGAACAAGACTATCCATTTTCACAGGTTGTGGCTTTACTGCTGTTCCTGCTTTTAGACCTCCAATACCGGCCGCCACGATTGTTTCGCCTTTATTAACTCCTGATTTGATCAGAGCCATATTGTCGATTCTGTCAATTACATTGATGACAACATTTTTAGCAGTATCTTTTTCTACTTTATAAACGTAAACAATACCTTGTTGTTCGTAAGTAGCACTTTCCGGAACAACTAAAACGTTTTCGTATGTTTTTGGTAATCTGATCGTTCCACTATTACCATTACTTAAAAGTTTTTGAGGGTTTGAGAAACCTACTCTGAACTGAATGGTACCTGTTGTAGCATCAATCTGTCCTGTCATGGTTTCAATTCTACCTTTTTCTCCGTAAATACTTCCGTTTGCCAGTTGTAATTCTACTAATGGAAGGTTTTTAATTTTTTCAGATAAAGAAGCTCCCGGAGATTTTTCTAAGAAATCAAAATACTCCTTTTCATTCATAGAAAAGTAGGCATATAGTTGAGAGGTATCTGAAATGGTAGTTAGAGCCGTCTGATCTGTCGGTCCTACTAAGCTCCCAACTTTTAAAGGAAGTTTTCCGATAACTCCGGAAATAGGCGCACGGATAATTGAATATTCAATATTGGCTTCTACTCCTTTATAATTGGCAACAGCCTGTCTTTTTGCAGCATTGGCCTGTTGTAACTGAGCCTGAGCCTGAGCTAAATTTGCCTGAGCGGTCTGTAACTGAACATTACTGATGATATTTTTTTGAACAAGCGGTTTCAATTTGTTCACTTCCACCTGAGCGGCATTTACGGAAGCCTGAGCGGCAGCAATAGTAGATTCTGCAGCACCGATTCCAGCTTTGGAAGCGGCAGCATTTTCACTTAAAATATTGGTCTCAAGACGGAATAAAGGCTGTCCCTTCGTAACGTATTGTCCTTCATCTACCAAAACCTGCGTAATGTATCCCTGTATTTTAGCACGAACATCATTATTGACTCTCCCCTGAATGGTAGCAGGAAAAGTCTGATAGCCGACTATATTTTTTGACTCCACGTTCACTACAGGATATGGTTTTGCACCATCCTGCTTCGGAGCTTCTTTTTTGCAGGCTGTGAGTGAAAGCGCTGCAACAGAAAGTATAACTAGTTTACTGTTCATTTTAAAGTTTATTAAGAGATTCCTGAATATTAAGTATGTTTTTATTTAAAAGAGCTTTGTAAGCTTCCATTTTTTCGTTGTGTACATTGTCATGATTTTTTTTAAATTGATCTAAGTCATCTAGTAGTTTTAATTCGTCTTGCATCTTTTGAACTATTTTTTCAAATCTTATTTTCTTATATTCATCATTGATGAAAAAATACCTTTTCCTTTCATCCATTTTATTGTGATCTACAATGAGCTGGGCTTTCAGTAATAAAGATATACTGGTAGAAACCGAACTTTTGCTTGCAGAAAGAACTTCCACAAACTCATCAAAAGTTATCCCTACCTTTTCATAATCAAAAAGCAGATAGGCGTAAATTTTAGAAGCTAATGGAGGTACGTTGAAAATGGTGCCATAGAACTTTACAGCATCCTGAAAAATTTTTTCATCAATCTCTATACTCTTATGCATGGTATATAAATTTGAACAAATGTAAAAATTAGTTCAGAACTAAACGAACAAACCCAATAGAGTTTCTCGATATTGGGTCTTTTAAAAATTCAATGAAAGTAGATTTAACTTTTGGCTTAAATTATAATCTTCTCAAAAGCCTTTCTCATTCCGCCGGACAGAAAAACCTCTCCGCAATAAGAATATCCTTTCCCTTCAAGAATTTTTAACATGGCAATATTATCATAATTGGTATCAACTTTAACGCTCTGAATTCCATTTGATCTCGTGAATTCTTCAATATGATCAAATAATTTTTTTACCATTCCCTGACCCGCAAATTTCTCATCTACAGCTACTCTGTGTACCACAACAAATTCTCCGTTGCTTAGCCACTCGCCTTCTATTGTGCTGTAAGCAGGCTCATCATTCATAATTAATGCGGCATATACTGCAATTTCTCCGTCTACGGTCATTACATACCCGAAACCTTTTGCAATGTCACTTTCTACGGTATCCATATTGGGATAACCTTGCTGCCATTGTGTACTTCCGTCTTGCCTTCTTCTTTCAATTGCCTGTTGCAAAATGTTCCAGATTATATTTCTGTCTTCAATTTCTGCCTTTCTTAGTTTAATTTCTGAATCCATTGTTTATAATTTTAATTAAAAGATTGACATATTCATAGATTAAGGTAATCTAAACGTTTATATTTATTTAAAATAATTTCCTAATTTTTTTTAAAAGAAAAATCAAAAAACCGAAAACTAATTGAAATTAATTTTCGGTTCGAAGTAGTAAAATTTAAAATTATGAAATTGTTTTTTATTGATTTTCACTTTGCTGAAGATAAGCATCGATAA
The DNA here is from genome assembly GCF_016735585.2 of Chryseobacterium tagetis. Lineage (GTDB taxonomy): Bacteria > Bacteroidota > Bacteroidia > Flavobacteriales > Weeksellaceae > Chryseobacterium > Chryseobacterium tagetis. Next base: position 885,095 of record NZ_JAERSE020000001.1, on the reverse strand, counting down.
TATCAAATGCTTTTTTTTCATCTTCGAGTTTAACCATCACTTTTAGCGAAGTCGCTGTAGGTGTTGTTGTAAAAGTCAGATAATTGTTTTCTACCGCATTTGTAATCTGCGCATCGTCTAACTTAGATTTGATTAACTGAATTTCTGTAGATTTGTCACTTTCAAAAACTGATACTCTTGTGCTTCTTTCCATATTCTATTCCGTTTGAGTATCTAAATATATGACAAATTTTTTAAAATCCCAAATCCGGATTTTAAATTTTGTTAATATTACTCTCTATTTTTCCTATCGCAAGTTGAATTTCTTCCTTGGTTACATTTAAATGAGGTCTGAATCTAAGTGACTGATCTCCACAAGAAAGAATGATCATTCCGTCATTCCATAGTTCGTCTCTCAATGTATTTCTTTGCTCAGCAGTAGGAAGATCAATCGCACACATCAATCCTTTCCCTCTTGCATTTGATAATTTTTCAGGATATTTTTCTGCTAATTTTTTTAATTCATCCAACAGGTAATCACCAACAATTCTTGCATTTTCTACAAGATCTTCCTTTTCTATCACCTCCATTACCAATTGAAAACGAAGCATATCAATAAAGTTTCCTCCAAAGGTAGAATTGATTCTTGAGCTTTCTCTGAAAACGTTATCTGGAATTTCATCAAATTTCTCTTTATTGGCTAAAACCCCACAAACCTGTGCTTTTTTCCCGAAAGAGATAATATCCGGTTTTGCAGTAAAATGCTGGAAAGCCCACATTTTTCCTGTAATCCCGATTCCAGTCTGAACTTCGTCAAAGATCAATAAAATTTCATTATCATCACAGATTTTTCTCAATCCTAATAAAAATTCATCTCTGAAATGATTGTCACCACCTTCTGCCTGAATAGGCTCAATAATGATACAAGCTACTTTATCAGGATTCATCAGAATAGCTTCTTCAATCTGAATTAATGCCAGTCTTTCGTTCTTAATTGTTTCCTCAAGGTTTTCTTCTGTGATGGGGAAGCTCAATTTAGGATTTAAGATTCTAGGCCACTCAAACATCGGAAAATATTGATATTTTCTTGGATCTGAAGTGTTTGTTAAACTTAATGTATATCCGCTTCTTCCATGGAATGCCTGTCTGAAATGGATACAGATTCCGGCTTCCTGGTTAAGACCTTTTTCAAAATTCTTTCTGGTTTTCCAGTCGAAACAGGCTTTCATGGCGTTCTCTACGCCTAAAGTTCCTCCTTCAATAAAGAAAGCATACTGTAATTCTTCAGGAATCACCACTCTTTCAAAAACTTCTAAAAAGTGAGCGTATTCTTCTGAATAAACATCAGCCAAAGTAGGCTTGTTAACGGCCATTTTTCCTAACCAAGCTGATTTCTCAACGATATAAGGATGATTGTAGCCTATTGAAGCGGAAGCAAACATCGAAAACATATCTAAATATTCTCTGTTCGTAAGCTTGTCGTAAAGCCAAGATCCGTGAGATTTTTCAATATCCATCACGAAGTCAAAACCATCTGCCAAGACATGTCTTCCTATTGTTTCTTTTACTTTATTTGCTTGTATATCAATTGTTGTGTGTTCCATATTTTTTTGTTAGTGATTAAGGAATTCAGAGATTTAGAAATTAGTGACTGGTAATTTCTGTATATCTAAATCCCTGAATTTAAATTGTTTTAATTAGAATTAAAACTTTTATAAGTCAAATTTAATTCCCTGTGCTAAAGGAAGTTGTGCTGTGTAATTTATAGTATTGGTTTGTCTTCTCATATAATATTTCCAAACGTCTGAACCCGATTCTCTACCGCCTCCGGTTTCTTTTTCACCTCCGAAAGCTCCTCCGATTTCTGCTCCGGATGTTCCGATATTTACGTTCGCAATTCCACAGTCTGAACCTGCTTGAGAAAGGAATAATTCTGCTTCTCTTAAGTTCTGCGTCATGATTGCAGACGATAATCCCTGAGGAACATCGTTTTGGATAGCAATCGCTTCTTCTAATGTTTTGTATTTGATTAAATATAAAATCGGTGCGAAAGTCTCATGCTGAACGATTTCGTAAGAGTTTTTCACCTCTGCGATACAAGGTTTTACGTAGCAACCAGATTCGTATCCTTTTCCTTTTAAAACTTCACCTTCAACGATGAATTTTGCGCCTTCTTTTTTACCTTTTTTAATGGCTTCCTGATACATGTTTACTGCGTCCATATCGATAAGTGGTCCTACGTGATTGGTTTCATCTAATGGATTTCCGATTTTTAATTGTCCGTAAGCTTTTTCCAATCTGTTTTTCACTTCATCATAAACGTCTTCATGAATGATTAACCTTCTTGTAGAAGTACATCTTTGACCAGCTGTTCCAACGGCTCCAAAAACAGCTCCAATGATTGACATATCGATATCTGCATCTTTAGAAATGATAATGGCGTTATTACCACCTAATTCAAGGATAGATTTTCCGAATCTTTGAGCAACATTTGTAGAAACCATTCTTCCTACTCTTGTAGAACCTGTGAAAGAAACCAAAGAAACTCTTTTGTCATCAACTAATTTCTGCCCAATTTCATGATCTGCCACCAATACACTTGAAATACCTTCAGGAAGATTGTTTTCCTTGATTACTTCGTTCATGATATTCTGACAGGCAATCGCACAAAGTGGTGTTTTTTCTGAAGGCTTCCAAATGGTAACGTTACCACAAATCCATGCTAAAGCGGTATTCCAAGACCAGACTGCTACCGGAAAGTTGAACGCTGTAATGATTCCAACGATTCCAAGCGGATGATATTGCTCATACATTCTGTGTCCCGGTCTTTCCGAGTGCATTGTATATCCGTGAAGTTGTCTGGAAACTCCTACTGCGAAATCACAGATATCGATCATTTCCTGCACTTCACCCAAACCTTCCTGTAAAGATTTACCCATTTCATAAGAAACCAGTTTTCCCAGATCATCTTTGTATTGTCTAAGTTTTTGTCCTAGTTGTCTTACGATTTCCCCTCTCTTAGGAGCCGGCATCAACCTGAATTCTTTAAACGCTTTTTCAGCCATTTCGATCACCTTATCATAGTCTGATTCTCCGGAAGTCTTTATTTTAGCAATCAAATTACCATCTACTGGCGAAAAACTTTCTATTGTTTTTCCTGATGCGAAATATTTTCCGCCTACCGAAGTTCCTCTGTTCTCTTCTTTAATTCCTAAGTTTTTCAGTGTTTTTTCGATTCCGAAATCCTTTATTTTTTTAGACATAAAAATTTTACTTTTCGTTTTCTCTAAAGATAAAAATATTATGCGAACCTCAAAATTTAATTTTTTTTAACTCATTTTTTATTTGGACTAATTATAAACATGATTATCTTTGTAGAGTAAATAATTGAATTTCAGAAATGGAAAATAATAAAGTAGTAAAGGAATCTGAAGAAGTAAAGAAAAATTCTAAATGGAAGAGCTTGGTAAAGAAGTTTGGAATAGGCGGAATTATCTTCTTTACCGTGAAGGGAATCATTACTTCTACCCTGATTTACTTTTTGGGGAAAAATTTCTGGAGTATTATAAGTAATTATTTTACATCGATTTTTGATTAATTTAATTGGTATATGAAATGTAAAAAGCAGAGAAATATCTCTGCTTTTTCTTTTGTCAGTATAAGCTTGGTTTTGCTTATTAAAATGACAGTTAAAGGTTAATTAAGGTTATTCTTTTTTCTTTCTTCCGGAATCGATTAAGTTTTGATGAAGCAAATACTCAATCTGCCCATTTACGCTTCTGAATTCATCATTTGCCCATTTTTCCAGAAGTTTGTAAGTAGACTCATCTATCCTTATTACAAAAGATTTTTTGCTTTTGCTTTCGGAAGAAGTTTGAGTTTTATCTGATTTCATTTTTTGATTTTTGTTGCTTGCTTTTAATTATATAAAGTTCCGGCATTTAAGATGGGGGTTGCTGCTTTTTCACCACATAAAACGACCATTAAGTTGCTGACCATGGCCGCTTTTCTTTCATCATCAAGCTCTACTATATTTTCTTCAGATAGCTTTTTCAAGGCTAAATCTACCATTCCTACAGCGCCTTCTACGATCTTCGTTCTTGCGGCTACGATTGCGGTTGCCTGTTGTCTTTGAAGCATGGCTCCGGCAATTTCTGAAGCATAAGCAAGGTGTGAAATTCTGGCTTCCTGAATCACAATTCCGGCTTTTGAAAGACGGTCTGTAAGTTCCTGTTCCAGAATTGAATTGATCTTGTCGCCTCCTTCTCTCAAAGTAATCGGAGCATGATCGTCTTCTAAGTTGTCGTAAGGAAAGCTCATTGCCAAATGACGCACCGCTGCTTCGCTCTGCATTTTTACGAAATCTGAATAACGTTCTACATCAAAAGCTGCTTTGTAAGTATCTCCTACTTTCCATACGATTACTACCGCAATTTCAATCGGGTTTCCCATTTTGTCATTTACTTTCAAGGTCTGTCCTTGTAAGTTTTCAGATCGCAGACTCATTCTTTGGGAAGAATACAATGGGTTGATAAAAAACATTCCGTTTTCTTTTACTGTTCCTACATATTTTCCGAAGAAGTTCAATACTCTTGAGTGATTAGGCTGAATAATCATTAATCCTTTCAAGAAAAAACATGAAACAAGAAAGCAAAGAATAGCCAGAACAACGAACGTAATGTTGCGGTCGACTCCTGTTACAAAAAGATAAATAGCAGCTACAAAAAGTATCAGGCATATTACTAAAGCTAAGTAGCCGGACATTGGTTTTAAGACTTTTTCCATAATGTGATTTTTATTTGATATTATTTTGATATCATAAAGGTATTATTATTTTTTGAATTTCAACTCCCTATTTTTTAGATATTTTCTATTTCTTCTGAATTGAAATATAGAAATTAAACAACACAAAAAAATCCCGGAAAGTCTATTTCCGGGATTTTAATTTTTATGATGTTTTAAATTTATTTCTTATTTAAAGCTTTAAATTTAAGATAAGATACCACTGCTAATGCCAGCATTGTTCCAAGTCCGATATATACCCAAGCCGGAACCGGAACCGGATCTCCTGCTGCATACGAGTGAAGTCCGCTTAGATAGTAGTTAACCCCAAAATAAGTCATTACCATAGAACAGAATGCAAACATTGTGGCAACGTGGAACGCCCATTTGCTTCTCAATCCAGGAACTAATCTCATGTGTAATACAAAAGCATACACCATGATTGAGATAAATGCCCATGTTTCTTTCGGATCCCAGCTCCAGTATCTACCCCAAGATTCGTTTGCCCAGATTCCTCCTAAGAAGTTTCCTACTGTTAAAGCAAATAAACCGATAGTTAAAGACATTTCAGAAACAATTACCAATTCCTTCAAGGTTGTATCGTGGTGAATTTTGTAGGTTTCTTTGTTTGAAATAATATAGAATACTAAGCTCAATACTGCAATAATCATTGACAAGGCAAAGAATCCGTAACTTGATGTAATAATAGCCACGTGAACAATCAACCAATACGATTTCAATACCGGAACAAGCGGTGTGATTTGCGGGTCAAGCGCTGAACCTCCGTGAGCAAACCCCATCATAATTACCGCAACCATAAATCCTGCTGCAGGAATCAATGCATTTGAGTTTCTATACAGGATTAAACCGGCTGTAATTCCTACCCAAGAAATGAAGATAATCGCTTCATATCCGTTACTCCAAGGTGCGTGACCTGAAATATACCATCTTGCCACTAATCCTAGGAAATGGAAAACATATCCGATGATTCCAAGGGCAATAATTACTTTAATGATTTTATTTAAAACTTTTCTGGATTTAAATAATTCAATAAACCCTAAGATCAATAATAAACCTCCAACTATTGTATAGAAAATTAACAATTTAAAATTAAGGTTCACTTCATTCAGGAAAACCTCAAGATCAACTTTAGATTTTGCAGGAACTACTGCTTTACCCCATTTTTGCTGGTAGGCAGAAAGTTTTGCCAGTTCTTTATCAGCTTTGCTCCAGTTTCCTGATTGCTGAGCCTGCAACACTTCTGCAAAGTAAGGTCCCATCACTTGCTGAGATTCCATATCCGGTTCAAATTTTTGGTCAAGCCAAGAATGCCAAGTGTGGTTTGCATCATTTTTCACAGGAACAATTCTCATAAACTGACCACTGAAAAATTCATTAAAAATCTGAACTCTTTCGTTAACAGCAATTACTTCTTTATCGTAATTGGTCTGCTCAGCAGGTTTTTTACGGAAAGCAATGTTGTAATCATGTTCCAGAATGTATGTTAAATTACCATTAGCATCTGCCGGAAAAAGGTTCATTAATGAGGTATACTCATCATCATTCGCCTTAGTTTTATTTTTTAACTCATCACCTCCTTTTGAACCGACTTTAATCATCGGAACCATTGTCCAGCTTGGTGTATCTGTATTCACAGATAAAAACCACTGGTTAGCCGTCAGATATTTTCCGTCTGTTCCTTTGAACTCGTCTTTCTTGTATAATTTTCTTAAAACATCCAGAGCTTCAGTATTAATAGGAACAATTCTTCCTTCAAAATTCTGAACCAAAAGGTAACCAAATTTATCTGCATGCTCTTTGCTGATCTTATTTCTTGCAATAATTTCGTCTGCAGTAACCACTTTCATTTTCGTAAATGGCTGTGCCCCTTGTGGACGAACCGTTTCAGAAGTCTGTGCGTGATTATGAGCTTCTCCTTCTACATGAACATGTTCTCTGCTTCCGTCTGTTGTACCGTGTGTTTCAATTTTTTGAGCATTTAATCCTAAGCTTAAGAAAAGCAGTAATATACCAGCAGCTCTTTTCTTATTCACATCTTTCAACATTTTATTCAGTTTCCAGAAGTGTGTTCCTTTCCAGAAGAATATAACAAACATTCCACCAAATAATAATGCATATCCGATATAAGAGATCAGAGTTCCCCAATAATCGTGATTTACAGAAAGTACTGTTCCCATTCTGTCCGGATCGAAACTTGACTGGAAGAAACGGTATCCTTTATGATTAAGAACGTGGTTCATATATATTTTATAAGGAGTTTCTTTTCCTTCGTCTACAATTTTTACGTGGCTTTCATACGCACTTGGAGATGAACTTCCCGGATATGTTTCCATTACGAAATCATCTAATTTAAGGGCAAAAGGCGTATTGTAAATCTTTGGACCGAATCCTACCATGATGTTCAGTCCATCCATAGTCACCTGTTTGTAAGCGTTTGGATTTCCTTTTTCAACAGACAGGTCTACTAATTGTTTAGTTTTTGGTCCTTGAAGTTCAACGGTAAGCATATCAGGAACATTCTGATCTTTTTTTCTGTCTCCTTCAATCGCCATTAATCTTCCTTTTTTCAATCCTTCAGGAACAACCAGTTTTAATTCATTGATCGTATATAAGCTTCTTAAAGCTAAAGGCTGAAACTGGTCTTTTACAGTATTTCCTGTAGCTTTCGTTGCCATGGTCATATAGGCTGCATCTACAGGAGTTTTAATGAATAATTGTCCGTTTTCATTTTTAAACTCAACGGCTCCTTCAATAGGTCTGTTGAAGGTAACCAATGTTCCGTTGATAGACTTCGTTTCTCCCGGTTTGATATAAATATTCTGTCTTCCGGTGTTCCCTGTAGAAACTAAATGAAGGTATTCAGCTCCATTAGCATCTGCCAAAAGACTGTCTTTCTTTCTCTGAACATATTCTTTTGCTACCACTTTCACTTCTTTCCCGTGATAATCATACGTAGCTTCAAGATCTTTGTGCAATGGAGACATCAAATAAGGAATATCCTGATAATTAAGAACGTCTCCTTTTTCTTCAATCTGAACTTTTAAGAACGTTTTATCCGTTACAATTTCGTTAGAAGTTTCCCCTTCTCTGATGTGCATCTGACCTTCAAAACTGATGTATCTTGTGATAGCACCTCCGATGAAGATAAAGATAAACGCTAAGTGAAAAACCAGCACCGGCCATTTCTCTCTTTTCCAAAGTCTATATCTTCCGATATTTCCAATGAAGTTTAAAATAAGCAAAATCATTATGAGCTCAAACCATTTTGCTTCATAAATCAGTGCTTTTGCTGTAGGTGTTCCATAGTCGTTTTCTAAGAACGTTGCATAGGCCATAGCAAATGCATAAACCAGCAGCAATACAGCCATTGTCCTGGTCGAAATAAGAATATCCTGGATCTTCTTCATGATTTTATATACTTGACATGCAAAAATAAGGATGATTAATGAAAAGGTAGATAAAAAAAACTGTCATTTGTCAGTTGAAGGCCTGTAAAACCTTATTTTGATTCATTCTTAATAACTGAAAATATATTAAGAAAAATTTAAATATTAATATCCTATCGTTAATGATTAATAAAAGCTATGGATCTTATTGCAATCCTCTATCTGTTCAGAATGAAAGTCTTGCCAAATTTCCGCTAAAAAACCAGGCCTTTTTAAGAAAATACTATTAAATTACCATCTAAAATTTAGAAATCAAAATTATCTTTTAATGTTCAAAAAACATTAAATTTGCCCACATTGATATTATGAATAAGACGCAAACAAAAACACAGGAATCGCCTGATAAAGGCAAAATATTATCGAAGCCGCGTATATTCTTCGGGCTTATTTTTATACTTTTTTCAATTATCCTTACGTTTTCGTTCATCTCCTATCTGATGAACTGGAAATCAGATCAAAGCCAGGCAGGAACCATGCTCGATAAAACCATAAAGTCTTCTAACCTTTTTGGAAAGATCGGAGACTGGCTGGGTAATATTTTCATTTTTGAAAGTATAGGAATCGCCTCTTTCATTATTGCCTTTTTAGTATTCGTTGTTGGAACGCTTATTCTGAAAAAAAATTATTTTAAGCCCTGGAAAACAATAGGCCATTCTTTGTTTTTCATTTGCTGGCTTCCTATTTTCTTTGGAGCAGCATTTACAAAAAATCAGGGAGGCGTACTAAGCGGAGTGTATGGATATCAGATCATGGATTCTTTAAACGCTCTTATAGGAGATGTGGGAATGTGGTTGGTATTGGTGGCAAGTATTGCTTTATATTTCATTTTAGAATTCAATTTACGTCCAAGTGCTGTAAAAGCAAAATTGGGTGAAATTAATGAAAACACAATCGGAAGAGTAAAATCTATGATGCCAAGTTCTGAAGAGAACTTTGAAGCCGACGAAGAACTGGAGGAAGAAGTTCTTGAGAATAATGTAACGGTTACAGAAATGGTGACTCCAAAAGTTACTGAAGAGCCAATAGAAACGACAAAAGATTTTACAGAAATCCCTTCTTCTCCAGTTATTGAAACGATTTCTACTCCTAATCAGACTTCATTTGAGAATGATAAAGAAATTACACAGTCTATTAATTTAAATCTTAATACAAAGCCTTCAATTCCTGTTGTAAGTCCTGCAGATGCTTTTGAAAGTAAACCTGTAATATCGCAGAAACCAATTGAAGAAGATATTAAATTCAATGTAGAAGTAGCTCCGGTTATTGATATTTTGGATGAATCTGATAAACAATCGCAAGAACTTGTAGAAAAACATGGTTTGTATGATCATAAATTAGACCTTGCTAAATTCCAGATGCCTCCTGTAGATCTTTTGAAAGATTACGGAAACGAAGAAATTTCTATCAATAAAGAAGAATTAGAAGAAAACAAAAATAAAATTGTAGGACTTCTTAAAAACTTTAATGTAGGAATTGCTGAAATTAAAGCTACGATCGGACCAACAGTTACGTTGTATGAAATTGTACCTGAAGCAGGGATCAGAGTAGCTGCAATTAAAAAATTACAGGATGATATTGCTCTGAATTTATCTGCATTAGGAATCAGAATCATTGCACCAATGCCGGGTAAAGGAACGATTGGGATTGAAGTTCCGAGAAAAAATCCTACCATGGTTTCTATGCGTTCAGTAATTGCTTCTCAGAAATTCCAGAATACGGATATGGATCTTCCTGTGGTTTTCGGTAAAACGATCTCGAATGAGATCTTCATGGCCGATTTATCAAAAATGCCTCACTTACTGATGGCGGGAGCAACCGGTCAGGGAAAATCAGTAGGGATCAACGCGATCTTAACTTCCCTACTCTACAAAAAGCATCCTAGCGAATTGAAATTCGTAATGGTGGATCCTAAAAAAGTGGAACTTTCTTTATATTCAAAAATTGAAAGACATTATCTGGCCAAACTTCCGGATGCAGAGGAAGCAATCATTACAGATACGAATAAAGTAATTAATACGCTGAACTCTCTTTGTATAGAGATGGATACAAGATATGATTTGCTTAAAAATGCATTTTGTAAAAACTTAAAAGAATACAACAAAAAATTCACGGAAAGAAAGCTTAATCCTGAAAACGGACACAGATATTTACCTTATATTGTTTTGGTGGTAGATGAGTTTGCCGACCTGATCATGACTGCCGGAAAAGAAGTGGAATTACCGATTGCCAGATTAGCACAGTTGGCAAGAGCAGTAGGTATTCACTTAATTGTTGCAACGCAAAGACCTTCTGTAAATGTGATTACGGGGATGATCAAAGCTAACTTCCCGGCGAGAGCAGCATTCAGGGTAATTTCAAGTGTAGATTCCAGAACGATTCTTGATTCTACAGGGGCAGATCAGCTGATTGGTAAAGGAGATATGCTTTACTTTAACGGAAACGAAATTTTAAGACTTCAGTGTGCTTTTGTAGATACTCCTGAAGTAGAAAGACTGGCAGAGTTTATTGGGGAGCAAAAAGGATACGCTTCTGCTCTTCTGCTTCCTGAATATGTTTCTGAAGAATCATCAAGTACAGTCGGAGCTTTTGATCCTAATGAAAAAGATGCTTTATTTGAAGAGGCTGCAAGAATTATTGTTTCTACACAGCAAGGTTCTACTTCTATGCTTCAAAGACAATTAAAACTGGGATATAACAGAGCCGGAAGAATTATGGATCAGCTTGAAGCAAGCGGAATTGTTGGCGGATTTAACGGCGCTAAAGCAAGAGAAGTGATTATTGGGGATCTCCATTCTTTGGAACAGTTTTTGGAAGATCTGCGTAAGTAAAGGATAAAACGATAGTTTAACCTTTATCATTCTAAAATATCTATATATTATAAATAAAAAAATGAAAAATATTATTTCAAAAATTATACTGAGTGGTTTGGTTGTAGGAACAGTAGGATTGGCAAGCGCACAAAAAATTGATGCAAAAGCTAAAAAAATACTGGATGATGTAACTGCAAATTATAATTCTAAGAAAAATTCTTACTTCAAATTCTCTTTTGGAAGCGGGGTGAACGGACAGGTTTCCAAAACAGAACCTGGAATCTATTATGCAGCCGGAGATAAATATAAATTGAAAATCATGGGTACAGAACAGATTTTTGATGGAAACAAAATTTACAATATTAATACGGAAGATATGGAAGTTACCGTTGCAAAACCTAACGGAAGTGCTGCTATGTTCTCTCCTATCAATTATTTAACTACCTACAGAAAAGATTATAATGTAACTTACAATGGTAAAAAAACAGTAGACGGAGTAAGCGCTGATTTTATAAAACTGACTCCTGTAAAGGATAACGGACTGGAAGCTGTCTATATTTTCGTAAACTCGGCTAAAAAGCAAATGCTAAAGCTGGAACAGCACGGAAATAATAAAGATATTGCTATTATTGCCATCAAAGAGTATAAAGAGAATCAAAACTTAGATCCTAATATGTTTATTTTTGATAAAAATAAGTTCAAAAATTATATCATTACAGAATTATAACAGGAATCTATAAAATATATAAAGTCGCAAAGAACAACTTTGTGGCTTTTTTTTTAATTTTGGCAAATGTTTAAAATATTAGACCGCTATATCATAAAAACCTTTTTTGGTCCCTTTTTCTTTATTTTCAGTGTATTGTTTTTTATCTTCATTGTCAATATCATCTGGGTACAATTAGGTCAGTTTATGGGAAAAGGGCTTACAACGTTTCAAATCGTTAAGCTTCTGTTTTATCTCGGAGTAAGTGTTATCAGTATGGTATTACCACTTACCATACTTTTGGCGAGTATCATGTCCTTTGGAGAATTTGGTGAACGGTATGAGCTTGCAGCAATGAAAGCAGCGGGAATTTCGTTAACAAGAGTAATGGCTCCTCTTTTTGGGGTTGCGACGGTGCTTGCCATCATGCTTTACTTCTTTTCAAATGATATTATTCCTGACTTTCAGAGAAAAGCAAAAAATATGCTTTTCAATATCGCCCAGACAAAGCCTGCTTTGAATTTTACTCCCGGTCAGTTTATCGATCAGCTCCCCGGCTATATGGTGAAGTTTGATAAAATTTACGGTGAAGACGGGAAAGATATTGAAGGTGTTTTTGTACATAAAAAAGCAAGTACCTACGAAAATCAGCAGACGATTGTTGCTAAAAAAGGAAAGTTTGTAACTCCGGCGAATAAAAACTTCTTAAAACTTGAACTTTATGACGGTTATGTAACTGAAGATAATTTCGCAGGTAAAGGAGACAATGCAAGGCTTAAGCAGCCTGATCAGGTCATTAAATTTGATACCTTAGTTTCCCACTTTGATGTCAGCGAACTGATCAACAAAGCCATTGAAGAAGAACAGATTACGGATGATTACCGTTTCCAGACCTATCGCGAGCTGAATAAAACCATTGAAAAAAGTAAAAAAGACAATGCGTCTTATTTTAATACTGTAAATGGGGACGTCCTGAATCAGGTGAATACCGTTGTTACGTATATGGATAAAAGCAAATCTAAAATAGCAGCAAAACAACAGATAAAACTTGATACTGTAAAAGGAGAGAAAAAGCTTGAAATGATCTCTAATGCTTACAACAGATTAGATAACTTAAAAGCGACTCTGGAAACCAAAAATAACGAAATAAACCCGAGTGTAAAATATTTTGGAAAAGTAGTGATGTATCAACAGAGAATCGTCACCTATTCTTTCACTTGTGTTATATTCTTTTTGATCGGAGCAAGTTTAGGTTCTATTATCAGAAAAGGAGGAATGGGATTACCTGTAATCATAGCCATTGTAATATTCATTATTTTCTATATTATTAATGTAAGTATGGAAAACCTGGCTTGGTCAGGAAAAATGAATCCTTATTTAGCTTCCTGGCTTCCAAATATGGTGCTATTACCCTTTGGAGTCTGGATGACTTATAAAGCCCTTGCTGATTCGCAGCTTTTTGATGCTGAGAAATACAAATCTCTCTTGAAACCTATCACGAAAAGATTTTCAAAAAGTAAAGAGCATAAAAGATATCAATAATTTAAAATCCGGGTTTTCCGGATTTTTTTATTTTCTATTATTAAATCTTTATGAAACTATGCAATTCCCATAGATGTGATTTGAAAAAAATATTATCTTTGGAAAATTAATTTTTTAAAGGAAAAACATAATTTACATGAAAAAAAATCTATCCGCTCTATTTTTCGGAATCAGTGTAGCTGCATGTGCCCAGCTTCAGGTTTTTACACTTGATTTAACAGCCAATGATCTGGTTTATGATTCTAATACTAATAAAATCTATGCTTCAATTCCCAGTGCAAATGGCTCAAACGGAAACAGTATAGGAATCATTAATCCTAATACAATCACGTTGGATAATACTGTATTTATAGGAAGTGAACCTACATTTTTAGCCATTTCAGATAATGGACAGTATATTTATTCCGGTTTCAGTGGAGCATCTATTGTCCGCAGGTTTGATGTCGCAACACAAACGGCAGATATTCAGTTTACTTTGGGAGCAGATCCTACTACTGGACCTTTCTATGTAGAAGATATAGAAGTAATGCCCGGTCAACCCGGAACAATAGCTGTTGCCCGAAAAAATAATGGTTACTCGCCAAAGCATGAAGGTATTGCAATTTACGATAACGGAGTGATGAGACCCACAACAACTCCTGATCATACCGGAAGTAATAAAATTGAATTCACTGGTCCTAATGCGCTTATTGGCTATAACAACGAAACAACAGAATTCGGGATCAGAAGATTGTCTGTAAACAGTTCAGGGGTTACCAATCTTGGAGTTACCCAAAGTGTTTTAAACAGCTTTTATCTGGACTTTATTTATCATGACAATAAAATGTACTCTATTGACGGAAAAGTTGTAGATGCAACTACAGCGCCTTTTGTAATCGGGCAGTTTAGTAATGTTTATGGTCCGGTTGCTTACGATACCTATTATAACAAAGTAGCATTTGCAAGTTATGATTATTCGGGAAATATAACTTTTAAAAGATTTAATCCTAATACATTTTTGCTGACCGATAGCTTACCCATTTCGCAGGCTTTCGGAAATGTGAAAAGTCTTATTACTTGTGGTAATGGCTGTTATGCTTTTGCATCTACAGGAAATAAAGTAGTGATTATAAAAGATGCTACACTCGCTGTTTCTGAAACAGTGTCTAAACCTAAATTAACAATATATCCTAATCCTACCTCAGATTTTATCAATATAAAAAGTGATACAGAGATTAAAGAAGCTGTCGTATATGAGTTAAGTGGTAAAGTTGTTTCTAGAGCTGTTAATCAGAATAACAGAATCGATATTAAAGATGTTCCTTCCGGAGTATACATTTTAAAAATTACAGATGCTAAAGGAAATGTAAGCACTAAAAAGATTATAAAAAGATAAGATTCAAATATCTTTGACAATAAAAAAACCTGCTCTTAAGCAGGTTTTTCTTTTATATAAAATCATTTTTAATGTCCGGATTTTGCATCTGCATCATGCTGAACATGACTCAAATATTTAGTGCAATATGCTCCAAAAATCAAAATTACTAAATAACAGAATACAGGAATAATGAAGGAATGCTGCACTCCGTAATGATCAGCAAGATATCCTTGGAAAATAGGAACGATCGCCCCACCCAAAATTGCCATTACCACTAATGAAGATCCTTGGCTTGTATATTTGCCTAATCCTGAAATTGCCAATGTATAAATATTCGAGAACATGATAGAGTTGAAAATACCAATCCCTAAAATACTGTACATAGCCAACTCTCCATGATTTACCATTGCAGAGATAAGCAAAACTACGTTAACCGCTGCAAAGATTGATAGTGTTCTTGCTGGTGCTGCCTTTCCAATAAAGAAGGCAATAAAATTAAGAACAATGAACACCAAGAAGAAACTGATTTGTGAAAAAGTTAAGTCAACAATACTGAAAATAACTAGGAACACCAACGTTGCCGCTCCCAACATATAGATTGCTTTTTTCGACTGGCTAATGGATTGATTCAAAGAAATTGCTCCCAAAAATCGACCAATCATTGCGCCTCCCCAATATAAAGAAAGGTAGTTTTTACTTACAACCTCATTAAGGTTCATCACCTGAGGCTGTTCTAAAAAGCTGATGATAAAGCTTCCTACGGCTACTTCCCCACCAACGTAACAAAACATGGCAAAAACCCCAAATTTTAAATGAGTAAACTTGAAAGCTCCAAAACCTTTCTCAATCTCTTCTTCCGCAGTCTGAAAAGATGGAAGTTTCACTCTTGAAATCAATAAAGCAACTAAAAGTAAAATTGCTGCAAAGATTAAATAAGGAATTCTCGTTGCCACCGCACTGAAAGATCCGTCTGCAGCAGAGAAAAATTCAAAAATTAAATGTCCACCCAAAACCGGAGCGATAGTCGTTCCGAACGCATTGAAGGCTTGGGTCATATTCAATCTACTGGATGCAGATTCTTCCGAACCTAAAAGAGAAACATAAGCATTTGCAGTGATCTGCAAAACCGTAAATCCTAATCCTAAAACAAACAAAGCTCCTAAAAACAACCCGTAAGACGAGAAAGTAGCTGCAGGATAAAACAAAACACATCCTAAAGCTGCAAGGAAAATTCCGAAAAGAATTCCTTTTTTATAGCCTACTTTGTTAATGGGATCTCCGCTCGAAGTTGAGATCAGGAAATAAATTAATGAGCCTATAAAATAAGCTCCAAAGAAACAGAACTGCACCAACATCGATTCAAAGAAAGTCAGTTTAAAAAGCTGTTTCAGATAAGGAATCAGGATGTCATTCATACAGGTAATGAAACCCCACATAAAAAATAAAAGCGTAATGGTAATAAGAGGAATAGTATAATTCCTGCTTTTTGTTTTTACTTCATTCGTCATAGTCATTCATTTAAAATAAAAAGAGGTTAAAGGTAATTCCTTTTTATTTGATATTATACTTTTAAATTTCGTTTTTTTTAATAAATGTATAGCGAATCGGTAAAATATATGAATTTCACTGAAGTAGGAAGTAATTTTTAGAATGATCTCAGAAATTAAATCTTACCTTTGTGCTCTCAGATTATACCACTTATTTAGTATGGATTCTAAACAGCAATTTTTAGAGAAATCTTCAGAAGCAAAAGAAATCTTTTTGCCTCATATATCGACGGATCCCGTGATTTTCGGGTTTGATAATAATGAACTGAAAGTTCTGCTTCTGAAAATGAACTACAGAAAACAATGGATGCTTCCTGGAGGTTACATTCGAAGGGATGAAGATCTGGACGAAGCTATTGTAAGGCTTTTGAAGGAAAGAGCTGGCGTGACGGTTTCTTATCTTGAAGAATTCGGTGTTTTTGGAAAGAAGAATCGAAGTGAGTTTTATTTTGAAGATTTTGATGAAACATTATTTCAAAAACAGAGATTTATCACAATTGGTTTCTACGCACTTTATAATGCAACAAAACTACATCCTGTAGCCGACGAAATGAGTGAAACCTGCGAATGGATCTATTTAAGTGAACTTCCTGAGATTGAACTGGCAATGGATCACCGCGAAATTATCGAGAAGGCTTTGCTTACTTTAAGAGAAAAGATTGCTATTAAGCCTATTGGTTATAATCTTCTTCCTGAAAAATTCACTTTACCTGAAGTCCAAAAACTATATGAAGCTATTTTGGGAAAAGAGCTTAATCGAGGGAATTTTTATAGAAAAATTAAAAACCTCGGGATTCTTAGAAAACTCGATGAACAGCGCCGTGGTGGGGCTTATAAATCACCCGACCTGTATAGCTTCGATGAAGAAAATTATAAAAAAGCTCTTGAAAACGGACTTAATAACTGGTAAATAAAATCAGCAATTAAAATATAAATATTTTAAAAAATTAACCAAAAAATTATAAATAATTAAGAAATTTAATTTAAAATAGTCTGTTTTTCAAAACATCTTTCCTATTTTTGTACTAATACAAATAGATACAAGAAATACACAATAGATGAAGTTTTTACGTAGAATGTTCCCTTCTAAAAACGAAAATATTGCTACAAATACAGAATTTTGGGACTGGTTTTCGGCAAACCACAAAAAATTCTGGAAAGCAGTACATGACGGCGAAAAGGTAGAAGAAGTCTTTTTTGATAAAATGACCTCAAAATTAACCCAAATTAAAGACGGAATTTATTTCCTTACAGGAATGCATGACAGCCAGACGGCTGAACTTATCCTTACAGCAGATACAAACATTAAAAATATTGTCTTTGTAGAGGACCTTATAAAATCAGCACCCAATATTGATAATTGGAAATTCACGGCACTCAAACCTGAAGTCAATATTTCCAAGTTTCAGATCAATATGGAGAATCATACTTTTTCTGCAGAAAATTTATCTTTTTATGCAACTTATGATGATGACTACCCTGATGAAATAGATCTTACAATAATATATGATGAATTCAACGAAGCTGAAAAAGATATCATTGTAAACGGGGTTTATATCTATCTTAATAATCTTCTTGGCGAATTGTCTTCTGCAACCATTATTGATCATTTGCAAATAAAAGGAAACAATCCGGAGAATGTAGAACTTATTCCTATTGCCAAACTGAAAGATTATCTTGCATGGAGAGAAAGCGAATTCGAACAAAAATACCAACATAAAAGATATTCGGCTCAAAAAGATAACTGGGGAAGTTTTGAAGCGGCTCTCAGCAACGGAAAACCTTATTTTGCGATTGCCAATACCACGGTTTTGGAATGGGACCATAAAGCATCTCATCCATGGGTTTTAAAGATAGAAATCTATTATGAAGGAGAAGATAACCAAGGGCTTCCAACTCCCGAAGACAATCATTCGATGAACGCTTTTGAAGAAGAGTTAAGCAATATGCTTATTGATACAGAAGGCTATCTAAATATTGGCAGAGAAACAGCAGATAATTTGAGAGAAATTTTCTTTGCATGCAGAGAATTTAGAGAGTCGTCCAGAATTACCTATGAAATTATATCTAGATATTCTGATAAATTAAAAATAGAATATCATATTTATAAAGATAAATATTGGCAGACTTTTGAACGATTTAAATACTCATAAAAAGAAAGAGGCTCTCACTTGAGAACCTCTTTTTATTTTTATATTCTTTTTAGAAAGTTAGACTTTCATAATGTCTGCTTCTTTCGCTTTCAAATGCTCATCACAAAGCTTAACATATTTGTCTGTAAATACCTGAATTTCTGCTTCTATTCCTTTTACAACATCTTCAGAAACACCTTCTAGTTTTTTTAGTTCTTTTAAACCGTCCTGTCTTGCATTTCTTACTACAATTTTAGTGTTCTCAGCTTCTACTTTAGCTTGTTTTGCTAAATCTCTTCTTCTTTCCTCCGTTAAAGGCGGTACATTAAGGATAATATTGATTCCGTTATTTGAAGGGGCAAAACCTAAGTTTGAATTGATGATTGCTTTTTCAATATCATTAATTGCTTTTGCATCCCAAGGTTGAATAGAAATCGTCATGGCATCCGGTACAGAAACGTTAGCAACCTGGTTGATGGGAGTCATTGCTCCATAGTATTCTACCATCACATCCTGAACCATAGCTGTAGAAGCACGTCCTGCTCTAATTCTTTGAAACGCATGATCCAAATGTTTTACCGCTGCATCCATGTCATGTTTTACAGATTCTAATATAAGATCTAATTCTTCCATTATATAATAAAAATTTGATAAATTGCACATTTTTAAATGATTAGTAATAAGGTAATAGTATTTTTAATTATTAAAAACCTTAATTCCTAAAATCTATTATTTGCTCCCTAATTACAAATCTACTAAAGTACCAACATTCTCTCCATCCACAATTCTCCCTAAATTACCATCTTTATTCATATCAAAAACAATAATTGGCAATTTATTTTCGTGGCTTAAAGTAAATGCTGTCATATCCATCACTTTAAGATTCTTAGCATAAACCTCGTCGAAAGATAATGAATTATATTTTACAGCGTTCTCATTTTTTTCAGGATCGCTGTCGTAGATTCCGTCTACTCTTGTTCCTTTTAAAATTACATCCGCTCCAATTTCGATAGCTCTTAGCGTTGCAGCCGTATCTGTTGTGAAATAGGGGTTACCTGTACCTGCTCCGAAGATTACCACTCTCCCTTTTTCAAGATGTCTTACCGCTCTTCTTTTGATGAAAGGTTCAGCTACCTTATCCATTTCAATGGCAGACTGAAGTCTTGTTTTGATTCCCGCATCTTCCAAAGCACCTTGTAGAGCCATTCCGTTGATTACGGTGGCAAGCATTCCCATATAATCTCCCTGCACTCTGTCCATTCCTTTAGCAGCTCCTGCCACTCCACGGAAAATATTACCTCCTCCAATTACAATAGCAATTTCGCATCCTTTATCTACAACCTTTTTGATCTCCAAAGCATATTCCTGCAGCCTTTCATTATCAATACCATATTGTCTGTTTCCCATTAAGGCTTCACCACTAAGTTTTAGAAGGATTCTTTTATATTTCATCTTTTATTTTTAAGAGTTTCTTTTAGAACCAAATTCTTTTAAATTTGATGCTGCAAATATAATCATTAAAAATATTGTAAAAAGAAAAATATTTAGGTGTAAATAATGTTCTAAATATTTTGACACCTAAGAAAAAGGATTATTTTTGCATTAATTATAAATTGAATTGAAGAAAATTATCATTTTTTCATTATTTCTGTCAGGAATTGTTTCTTATGCACAAACAGGAACAAATGTTTATCCATTCTTAAATATTCCTGTATCTGCTAGACAAGCAGCTTTAGGAGGAGATGCAATTACGATAAGAGATTATGATGTTTCCTTTGCAATAGCAAATCCGGCACTATTAAATAAAGATTCAGATCAACAGCTTTCTGTAAACGGGGCGGCCTATCTGGCTGATTCAAAATATGGAACCATAGCCTACGCCAAAGACTTTGACAATGGGCACATGGCGACCATAAACGCCCGTTATATGAGCTATGGCAATATTCCCAGAACAGACGAAAGTGGTTTTGAAAACGGAGAATTCTCAGCTTCCGATGTAGCCATCGGAGCAGGATATGCCTATCAGTTTGAAGAAGACTGGACGATTGGAGGGGGATTAAACTTCATTACTTCAAAGATTGATAACTATACCTCTTCTGCTATTTCCGGAACTGCAGGTATCACCTATCATAATAAAAAAACTAAGGAAGTAGTCTCTGCAGTGGCAAGAAATTTCGGATATCAATTTAAATCATTTAACGGAACAAGAGAAAATCTTCCTTTCAGAATAGATTTAGGATATACAAAAATCTTAAAGACTATTCCTTTGGCAGTTACCATTACCGCTCATGATGTTCAACAGTTTGATATTTCTTCACAATATAATGTAGACGGACAGGAAGTGAACATCGGAAGAAAAATTGCCGATCACTTTTCTATCGGAGCCGAACTTTTCCCTGAAAAAAGCTTTAATATTAGATTAGGATATAATGTAAAAAGAGGAAATGAATTGGCTGTTGCCGATCAAAGAAACTTTGCAGGACTTTCCGGTGGTTTTGGAATCAAACTTTCAAGATTCAGAATTGATTATGCACATACAAGATATAACAACTCATCCAATGTCAATCAGATAGGTATATCTGTGGATCTCACCAGTCATGCTGGATATTAATCAGATTCGAAATTTTAACAATATATTTGAAGAAACCTTAAGAAAATCTCTTAAGGTTTCTTGCTTTTTAAGAAAATTTCTTGAAATTTGCGGTATGAAAAAACCTGTAATTGCAATTGATGGGTACTCCTCTACCGGAAAAAGCTCAATATCTAAAGTTATCGCCCAAAAACTTGGGATTATTCATTTAGATACCGGAGCCCTTTACAGAGGTGTGACGTGGTTTGCTCTTCAGAATTGCCTTAATGAAGATGGAACAATCAATCTGAACGAATTATTCTCTTCTTTGGATCAGATTGAACTGGAATTTAAAAATATAGAGAATGAGCTTGTTCTTTTCCTTAATCATATTGATATTTCTAAACAGATAAGAACCAACGAGGTTTCAGATAATGTAAGCTTAGTGGCCAAACAAAAAGAAGTAAGAGACTTTTTACTCCAGTCACAACGTTCATTAGCTGAAAAAGGAGGAATCATTATGGATGGAAGAGATATAGGAACAGTAGTTCTTCCCAATGCCGATTACAAATTTTTTCTTACCGCAAGCATCGACGAAAGAACTAAAAGAAGATATCAGGAACTTTTAGGTTTGGGAATACAGGCTGAAGAACAGCAGGTAAAAGAAAATTTACTAGAACGTGACAGAATAGACAGCGAAAGAGAAATTGCGCCATTAAGGCAGTCCGAAGACGCCACTGTCATTGACAACAGCCTTCTTACCAAAGAACAGACAATAGACACAATACTGGCTTATATTCAGAAGATTTAACAATTTTTATTAGCATTTTTTTGACCTTTGGTATATTAATTGTAACTATTTTTATCGTAAAAACTAATTTTTATTAACTATTAAAAAAACAAGAAATGTCTAGAAAAGGAAACAATACAGCGGGAATTTTGGCAGGACTACTTGCAGGAGCAGCTGCGGGAGTTATTTTGGGAATGCTTTATGCTCCGGAAGAAGGTAAAGAAACAAGAAAAAAAATTAAAAATAAAGCAAATGATCTGAAAGATCAGGCTAAAAATAAGTACGGAGAAGTTTCTGAAAAAGTAAAAGATCAGTATAGCAATATATCATCTACTTTCAAAGAAACAGCAAATAGTGTAGCTCATACCGTAAAAGATGGTTATGACAAATATAAAGATCAGATTGTTGCTAAAACTACAGACGTTGTAAAAGATGTAGAAGCAGAATTGAATGATCTGAAATCATAAATAATTTATTTTTTTGAATAAATTATAAAAAGGAACTTTGTGAATGAAAGTTCCTTTTTTTGTAACTTTAAACAAAAACAATGATAGAAACTATTAAAGAATATGCATCGAAAAGAATAGACCTGCTAAAATTGGAAGCTACAGAAAAATCTTCCCTTTCTGCGGGTATTATTACTTATCTTGTGATCTTGCTGGTTGCTTTTGCGTTTTTCATTATTCTTTTTAATTTTGGAATAGCATTTCTTATAGGAAAAGCACTGGACAATACTTCTTACGGTTTTTTAATTGTTGCTGCATTTTATTTCATTATTATGATTTTTATTGTGGCTTTCAAACAAAAAATAGTATATTCTGTAGCAGATAAGGTAATAAAATTTTTAAATCATTAAACCATGAGTGCAAAATATGAGAGCATACAGGAGTTAAGAATCAAGAAGAAATTATTAAAAAATGAAATTAATGATTTAGAAGGGCTTTTAACATTCAAAAATACAAAAGAGAGCTTAAGTGCATTTACAAACGGTCTTACCGATCAGTATCTTCAGGAGAAAGTGGATGAAGACGGCGACGAGAAGATTGTCCTAAGAAAAGATGTAATTGCCAAACAGCTTGCCACAGAAGTGAAGGATGTATTTATGAATAAAAATACGGCTTTAGGAATTGCCACTTCTGCATTCAAAGGAAATGCTTTGGATAGTGTAGTGAAATTGGGAGTGACTGCTCTTGTAGGAAATTATGCAAAAAAAAATATGGGAAGCTCTAACTGGAAGAAAAAACTGATAGGCGCTGCTTTAATATATATTGCTCCCATTGCTTTAAAAATGGTAAGAAAGAAACTTGAAGAATATCAAAAAAATAAAAGTGTTTCGAGTCTGGAACAATTGATTTAGAAAAAGAGGTTAGAAATAATATTGTTTCTAACCTCTTTTTTTATTTGGAAAATAATTGTCCTAAAATAATTCCAGCTGCCATAGAAACATTAAGGCTTTCCGTAGACTGAGATTTCCCGAACCTTGGAATGGTAATGTTTTTTTGAACCCATTTTTCAGTTTCAGGACGCATCCCGTTGCCTTCATTTCCTAAAATTAAATTTAAATTTTCAGGCCTTTCAAACGAATAGATGTTTTCACCTTCCATATCGGTTCCCACATTTACATTTTTAGTGTTTGAAAGGTATTCTGTAAGATTGGTATACACAACATTTACCCTTGTGAATGATCCCATCGTAGCCTGAATAACTTTTGGATTGTAAAAATCAACAGTATCTTCACTGCAAACGATCTGTTCTATTCCGAACCAGTCTGCAAGACGAATAATTGTTCCTAAATTTCCAGGATCCTGAATACCATCTAATACAAGCTGTATTTTTTTATCTACAATTTCTTCCTGTTCCTCATTTAGCCAACAAACGGCTACAGAATCTTTAGGATTCATCAGAAAACTTATTTTTTTCAATTCATTTTCAGAGATATGAGTAACAGGCACATTGCTATGGTCCAGTT
The DNA here is from genome assembly GCF_016735585.2 of Chryseobacterium tagetis. Classification (GTDB taxonomy): domain Bacteria; phylum Bacteroidota; class Bacteroidia; order Flavobacteriales; family Weeksellaceae; genus Chryseobacterium; species Chryseobacterium tagetis. Next base: position 861,445 of record NZ_JAERSE020000001.1, on the reverse strand, counting down.
TTTGTGGATCGGTAGAGAATATTTCTTTAATTTTAAAATTAGAATTGAAGAGTTCTCGAATGGTTTTATTACCTTCAACCAAAAACAAATTGTATTTTTGTCTGAACTTCTTTTTATCTAAAGACTGTAAAATTTTTATTGTATGAGCTGTAAGCATTTTATGAATTCTCCTCAAAAATATTATAAAATTATATCATTTGCAACATTTGTAGGGCTACTTTATGCATGTAGCACCACCAAAAAAGTTCCTGACGGAGAATATTTGCTTACTAAAAATTCATTTGAGTTCGAAGATGAAAAGAAACCTTTTGATAATGAATTAAAAGGGTATGTACAGCAAAAACCGAATAAAAAACAGTTTCTTTTTATGCCATTAAGTTTATGGCTGTATAATGCTGCTGATCCTAAATATGACGAGTTTTTTACTGAATACATGACCTATCCCAATGAAATGAGAGATCAAAAACTCAGAGATTCTCTTTTCCTGAAGTATGACATGAAAAACAGCGTGGGAAAAAGCTTGTTTATGGACAGGCTGTATCACAACTGGGGAACCGCACCGGTTATTTTAGATCCGACAAGAACAGAAAAAGGGGCAGAATCTATTGAAAACAGGATGGGTTACAGAGGATATTGGGATGCAAAGGTGAAGTTTAAAAATATCACAGATTCCACTTCTAAAAAGGCTCAGACGATCTATTATATTCAGCATAATGATCCCACATTCATTAAAGAATATTATTATAACATTCCTGATCCGGGTATAAAAGGTAACTATCAGCTGAATATACACAAAAGTCTTATCCGATCAGGGCAAATTCTTGACCAGACTGTACTGGAAAAAGAAGTGAGTAGAATCAATGAAGTAATGAGAAATCAAGGGTATTATAAATTTAATGCTTCAGGAGAAGAAGTTGGTTTTGTGGCCGATTCTCTGAAAAGCACTAAAAATGTGCCTTTAACTTTAGAAATTCATAAAGACTCTGTCAATACGCCTTACAAAATTGCAACAATCGGAAACGTAGATGTTGCAATAGTAAACAGAATGAGTGATTTTCCCAAAAACACAAAAAAAGACAGCCTAAGAAGGATCAGGTTTCATAAAATTAATGAACAGTACAAAACTCCTGCAATATGGAGATCAATCATTGTAGCTCCAAACTCTATTTATGATCAGAAACAGCTTGATGTAACTAAGAGGAATTTATTATCAATGAATAACTTCAGTATTCTTAAAGCAAAAGATTCTTTAAGAAGTGGTGGCGGAAAATCTCCTAATGACAGCATTGTTGATGTTCTCTATGTTTTGAAACCGCTTGAAAAATATGATATCAAAGTAGCGACTGACGTTAACTACTCTCCTATTCTGAATTTTGGGGTTGCACCGTCTGTTGATTTGGTAACCCGAAATATTTTTGGAGGGGCAGAAAACTTATCGACCAGCGTTGCGGGAACTTTCGGATCCGTTAAAAACCCTAAAAATTTAGATACGAGAATTTTAGCATATGAATTAACAGCTCAGGCTGCGCTTAATTTTCCAAGACTATTAGTGCCTTTTAATTATTATAAACTGATTCCTAAGCGTTATACTCCTACTACTTCTATTCTTTTGGGGGCATCTATTCAGAATAATATTGGATTGGGAAGAATCAACTTCAATACAGGATTGAATTATGCGGCCAATGTCAACGACAGGATTACTCATAAACTGACTTTATTCAATCTTCAGCTGAGTTTAACAAAGAATAAGAATGCTTACTATGATTACTTTGTGAATGATGCAAAAATCAGGGATGAAGTGTATGCTGACTATTTTTTATTTGATCCTGATACAAAACTAAAGTATGATAGCGGCTTGCTTTCCGGAGATGATGTTTCAGGAATGATCATTAATAATAACGCTTATAGAAACAGTCTTAATACAGAGCAAACAAGTAATCTGAACAGTTTTCACCAGTCTTTAATTAATAAGGACAGACAGACACAGGATGTAATTATTTCTTCAATGATCTACAATTTTATTTATAATGAAATTGGAAAAAAAGACTATGAAAACCCTTTCTATTTTAATGGAAAAGTAGAATTTGCAGGAAATATTCCGAGCATTTTTAATCAAAAAAGAGAAGAAAGTGGTATCGTCGCTTCCAATCCGCAGCGTACAATATTTGGAGTTCCTTATTCTCAGTTTATAAAATTTGATTTTGATATAAGAAAATATTTTAAGTTTGGGGATCAGACCTTAGTATTAAGACAATTTATGGGAATTGGAATTCCTTATGGAAATTCTTCTTCAATGCCGGTAATCCGTTCTTATATCAATGGTGGACCGAATGACATCAGAGCCTGGACCGTTTTTGGAGGTTTGGGACCTGCAGATTCTCAGGTTGATGAAAAAGTACGTACTTACGTAATGGATAATCTGAAATTAACGACTAATATAGAATATCGAGTTCCTTTTAACGATATGTATGAAGGAGCTATTTTTACAGATATAGGAAATATCTGGAGTTTAAGAGATAACGGATTCAATGATCAGTTTAAATTCGGTAAGTTTCTAAAGCAAGTCGGTATCGGAAGTGGTGTCGGAATAAGAGTGAATATTGCCTATATCAAACTCAGATTTGATTTTGCTTATAAAATCTATGATCCTAATAAACCAGACGGAGACAAGTGGAGATTTAAAGAATTTAATCCTTTGAAGCCTACCTTTAATCTTGGTTTCGGTTATCCTTTCTAATCAGGAGATATTCCCAGAATATAATACACTACAGCAGCCACTCTTGCGAAAACTTCTCTGAACTGGTTTCTGTAGTAGCTTTCGGGCTTATTTACATCCTGAGCATCAAATCCAAGAGCATTCATATTATTATTTCTTGCAAAAAACAAGGCACGAAGATTATGAAAACCCTGTGATACAATAATCACGTGTTTTCCTTTATATACATTTTTACAGCGTAAAATACTTTTATACGTATTAAACCCTTTAGGATCTTCAATGATAATTTCTTCAGGCACTCCTTCTTCGTATACCAGATAATTTTTCATGGCAGCAGGTTCGTTATACCCTTTACTTTTTTCTCCGCTTACAATGATTTTCTTGATTTTACCGTGATGATAAAGTAAAGCGGCCGCATCCATTCTTTTCGTAAAATACGGATTGGAAATTCCCGATCTCATTTTAGGGGAAGTTCCCAGAACAAGAGCGACTTCTCTCGGAGGAATTTTAGATATTTTGGTATAGGTTCTTCCGTTCGTAAGAGCAAAAACCCATGCATTAGCCAGAATAATCAATAAAACACCAAGTTCTATTGACGAAACAAAAAGTCTATATATGTTTTTTAGAATTCTCAACTAAGATCAAAGTTAAGCTTTATTTTTTTACTTTTAGCAATAGACATACAGGCTAAAATATGTCCTCTCTCCTCTTCTTTTTCCGTTAAATATTCGTTTTCCAATAATTCAACCTCTCCTTCTTCCAAAATACATTCGCAGCTTCCGCAAATTCCCGATTTACAGGAGTATGGTACAGGAAATTTCTGAATGAGCAACTGCTGAAGAATTTTTTCCTCATTGGTTGGAAGTTCAGTTTTATATTGCTGACCTAATATTCTGAATTCCATTTCTACATTTTTAATAAGAGGAAATTCTTTTTCTAAAGGATAAATATCATCATTAAACTCTTCAAAAAGTTCAAAATGAATGTTTTTTTTCGGAATACCGTGATGATAACAAGCATTGGCCAATGTTTTAATCATCTCTCCTTTCCCGCAGATCAAAACATCATCTACAGCATCCCAGATTGTAGATTCCTCATCCGTATCATCCAGATGAAGGATCTGATTGATGATTAAAGCCAGTTTTTTTTCATCCAGCCTTCCATAGAAAAAATTGTTAGCTGTTTTTTCCCTTGAAAAAAAATAGAAAATCTGCAACCGGTCACCACAGGTTCTGGCAAGATTATCCAATTGTTCTCTATAAATTAGATCCTGAGAACTTTTATTTCCAAAAAATAAAAACAATCTCGTTCTCGGTTCATTATGAAGAATATTTTTAAAATGACTTAAAATAGGGGTAATTCCTATTCCTGCAGCAAAACCCACGATCGTTCTGAATTCACTGGGCTTAGAAACCAATGTAAACCTTCCGCTTGGTTCACTTACCAGAATTTCATCTCCTACCTGATAATTTTTAAACAATTCTGATGTGGCTCCATCAGGAGAATTTACTTTTATTCCCAACGATATTTTTTTCTCATAAGGTGCCGAAGTCATTGAATAATCATTAATGATATCTTCACCATGAGACTGAAATTTTAAACTTACAAACTGCCCGGCTTCAAATTTAAAATTCGCCTTTAAATTCTCAGGAATTTCAAACTCCAGAGAAAAAGTATTTTTGGTCAGTTCTACCTTTTTCGCTATTTTTAACCAATGAAACTGCGTCAGTTTCCCCTTATAGATTTGTTGTTCCATACCTCAATTCAAAAATAGATAAAAAATAATTTATGAAGAAGATAATTTTATCCACGCTTGTTGTATTTGCTTTGGCAAGTTGCAAAAAAGAAAGTCAGAAAAGTGATGAAACTGCTATGGCAACAGATTCTATTTCAGCTCCGGAACCGCCTTCAGCAGTTGTACCGTTAAAAATGCTTACACTGGATAAAGTTTCCGAATATTTAAACAAAAAGAACGATACATTATATGTAACCAATTTTTTTGCCACTTGGTGCGGACCTTGTGTAAAAGAGATACCGCATTTTAAAAATAAAATTGAGGAACTGAAAGGAAAGCCTGTAAAAATTACCTTTATAAGCTTAGACCAGAAAGAAGCATGGAATACAGAAGTTCCCCGTTTTGTAGCAGAACACGGAATTCAGGATCATACAGTTCTTGTAGATGGACAACTTATGGATGGCGATTTCTTCAAAAAGAACTTCAAAGAATGGACTGGAAATGCAATTCCTTTTACATTCATGAGAAGAGGTGATAAAACTGATGAAACATTAGGAATGATCAGTGAAGAGCAGTTAAACGAGAAAATCAATTCTTTGTTAAAATAAACCTTATATCTAACAGATATAAAAAATGTTAGGCTTTTAAATTAAAATGATTAATAGAATTAGAATTATCGGACTAGTTTCCTATTTTTTTATTTTTTTGATGGGAAGTATGATGGCAATACCGTTAGGTTTTCTTTTATTCGCTTCTTTTTTTGATTTAGATACCTTAAAATGGACAATTTATGGAATTATTGGTTTAGCTCTGGTAACTTATAGCATGAATAAAAAATCAACAAAAACTATTTTTTTTCTTAATTTTTTGTCGTTGATATTCTTATTAATTCCAATTTGTAATCGTTTAATGTTATTTTCTTGGGATAAATTTAATTTCCCGTTATTTTATATCCCATTATTAATTTTTATTATTTGTTACCTACTTTCATTAATTATTGAATGTAAGCATCTGAAAAAATCTGTGTAATCTGTGGGAGCTCAATTTAAAAGTATTTGTTTTTTCATCATTATCGGAATTATTATTTTGATGATGATCAACCTTAACACAGGATTTTTAAGTTTACATTTTCAGGATTTTTTTCAGGATTCAGCAAACAGCCAAATTGCTGAAATCCGGGTAAATCGCGTATTGGTAATGCTTTTGGCAGGAATTTCAATTCCCACATCAGGTTTTTTGATGCAGGAATATTTTCAGAACCCTTTGGCGGGACCGGATATTTTAGGGATAACTTCTGTAGCAAGTTTATCTGTCGCTTTTTATATCTTCTTTTCACATGACATTCTGATTCCTGAATTTCTGCAAAACAGTTTTCTAAGTTTAGCAGCCATTGTAGGAAGTCTATTGTTGATGTTGATTTTATTATCAATGTCTAATAAATTTCAGGATAAATCATACCTCATTATATTTGGATTTTTGGTTTCGGCTTTTGCTGGAGCGATAGTTTCTCTTCTTCAGTTTTATGCCGAAAATCAAAGTTTAAAAAACTATATTTTGTGGTCTTTCGGAGCGAATAACATGGTGTCAAGAAATCAGATCTGTGTATTATCTATTTTGGTTGTACTAGGCTTATTTATCTGTTTTAAAAGTATAAAACCTTTGATCGGAAATTCATTAGGAAATTCATATGCCCAAAGTTTGGGAGTCAATTTGAATCAGCTTAAAATATTCATTATTGTTGCTTCTTCCCTGCTTTCTGCATCTGTTACAGCATTTTTAGGCCCTATTTTGTTTATAGGGATCATTGTTCCGCACTTTTGCAGGTTAATCTATAATCCGTCAAAACTTTGGCAGCAATGGATTTTAAATATGTTTTTAGGAATGCTGATGATGCTGTTCTTCTCAATCATAGCAGAAAAAACACAGATTCCTTTAAATGTAATAAGTTCTGTTTTCGGAATTCCTGTAATTTTGATGATGCTTTTGAAACAGAATAAAGTGTAAGAATGAATGATAAATGGGTTTATCGCTAATTTTGATATCTCTCGCTGATTTGGCAGATTGCGCAGATGATTAAGAATATTTTTTATGATTAAATGTAAAAATAAAGTATCCACTTTGTCATTCCGTAGGAATCTAGACTAACTTTGTAGAGATGCTTTCAGCATGACAAACAAAAGAAAACAAAAATGAATATTAGAATTACACAAAAACAATTAATTATTGCAAACATTATCTTGTTTGTCATAAGTGTAGTTTTTCTGGAATATTCAAAATTGTTTAGAATGAACTTAGATAAACATTGGATTTATTCATATGGTCACAATTGGTGGTTTATGATAGGAATTCCTGCGGCATTTTGGGGTTCTTTAATTCTAGGAGGATATAGCTTATGGAAAATCAAAAAAAACAAATTTCTCTATTGTATTTTTAGTCTTATTCCTCTTATCCTATTTATTATTTTTATATCTGTTTAAGTATGCACCTACAAATCAACCAAGCAAACATCGGCTACAGCAAAACCTTAATTTCAAATGCAACAGCACATTTGAATTTGGGAGAAGTATGCCTGTTAATTGGTAATAACGGTGTAGGAAAAACAACTTTAATCAAATCTATTTTACATCAGATTCCACTTTTAAACGGTGAAATTTCTATTCATAATAAAAATGTAAAAAATCTTTCCGTTAAAGAAATTGCTGAGAATATAGCGGTTGTTTTTTCAAAGTCTATTATTCCGCAAAATTATACGGTTGAAGACTTGATTTCATTGGGGAAATACATTTATTATCCTTTTTATTTTGAGCTTAAAAAAGAAGACCGGGAAGAAGTCTCACATATTATAGAGAAGCTTGATCTGGTACAATATAAAGATACTTTACTTAAAAACCTTTCCGACGGAAATCTTCAGAAAGCTTTTATAGGAAGAGCCTTAACACAGAACTCTCCTATTATTATTCTTGATGAACCTACAACCCATTTAGACGAGAAAAATAAGATCATTATCTTAAAAACACTCCGTAAATTAGCTCAGGAACAAAACAAATTAATATTATTTTCCTCTCACGATTGGCGTCTGGCGAAAGAATTTGCGGACAAAATCTGGTATGTAAAAGACAAACATTTATATTCAGGAATTGTTGAAGATATTTTGCTGCAACATGAAGAATTGACTAATGCTTCTTTATTTCAGATTAATGACAAATTTGTAGCACCTAGAATCATCGCCCCGGATTTTTATAAAGAAATGTTATATTCTTTGCTTCAAAAAAACTTCCAAAAAGATCTTTCTGCTCTAAATTTTGAGTTTCAGGACAACTTTTGGTTAATTTCAGGTAATTCTTCAAACCAGCAATGCGAATCTTTTGAAGAAATCGTTAATTTCGTGAAAACCATTTATTAATCCCCTTTTTTATTTAGATATTTCACATACTATGCATGCATAGTATTATGCTTATCATATAATTTAACCATTTTATTTTCAGCGTATTAACAAATTTTAACGTTAATAAATATTATGCATGCATAATATTTATTAAATTTGGGTAAAACCATTACAACAAAATATTGATGGATAATAAGGATAAAATAGAAAATGTAGATTTAATTTTAAAACAGACCTGGTTAGCTGTTTCTAAAATGTACACAGAATTGGCTCAGGAGCATGATTCTACGGCTGTACAAGCCCTTACTCTTCTTAAAATAGACCCTAAAGAAGGAACAAGAAGTACGAATCTAGGTCCTAAAATGGCAATAGAACCAACCTCTCTTACAAGAATTATCAAACTTTTAGAAGACAACGGATATATCTATAAGGAAAAAACAACGACCGATAAACGTGAAGTGATTATTAAACTTACCGATAAAGGATTGAGTTCCAGAAACATGTCTAAAGAAGTTGTGGTCAATTTTAATAAAAGAGTGATGGAAAAGATTTCACCTGAAAAAATGGATACATTCAAAGAAGTAATGTGTGAAATCATGAAAATAGCCACAGACTTAAACAATCGAAAATAATTTTGCGTCACGTCATTCTGATGAAGGAAGAATCTATTAGATATTAATATTGACATTGAACTGAATGATAAAAGAATTAAAACAATTACAAATAATAAATCAAATGAAAAGAAGAATCAAACACGTTACAGTTCTTGGTTCAGGAATTATGGGAAGCGGTATTGCGGCTCACTTCGCCAATATTGGTGTAGAAGTTTCGCTTTTGGATATCGTTCCTTTTGAACTCTCTGAAGCAGAACAGAAGAAAGGTTTGACCAAAGATGATAAAGCGGTAAGAAACAGAATCGCTTCTGAAAACTTTGAAAAACTTAAAAAAGCAAGCCCGGCTCTACTCTATTCTCCAAAATTTGCAGATAGAATTAAAGTTGGAAATTTTGATGATGATTTACCTAAAATAAAAAATACAGACTGGATTATTGAAGTGGTAGTTGAAAGACTAGACATCAAAAAATCCGTTTACGAAAAAATCGAACAGTTCAGAAAGCCTGGAACTTTAGTTTCTTCAAATACTTCAGGCATTCCAATTAATATGTTGGTGGAAGGAAGAAGCGACGATTTCAAACATTACTTTGCAGGAACTCACTTCTTTAATCCTGTGAGATACCTTCCTCTTTTAGAGATTATTCCAACAAACGATACAAATCCGGAAATCATTGATTTCTACATGAATTACGGAGCAAAATTCTTAGGAAAAACAACCGTTTTAGCAAAAGATACTCCTGCATTTATCGCCAACAGAATCGGGGTATTCTCGATGATGGATTTGCTTCATAATGTTCAGAAATTAGGATTAACGGTTTCTGAAGTTGATAAATTGACAGGTCCGGTAATCGGTCGTCCAAAATCGGCTACATTCAGAACAGCAGACGTAGTTGGATTGGATACTTTGGTAATGGTAGCCAATGGTGTTCGTCAAAGTGGGGCCGAAGCTAATGATTTCAACAATGTTTTTGCGCTTCCAGATTACATCCAGAAAATGGTTGATAATAAATGGCTAGGTTCAAAAACAGAACAAGGTTTCTACAAAAAAGTGAAAAATGCAGAAGGAAAATCTGAAATTCACGGATTAAATCTTGATACTTTAGAATACGAACTTCAGGGAAAATCTTCTTTCCCGACTTTAGAATTAACTAAAAATATTGATAAGCCGATCGACAGATTTAAAGTCTTAATTGGTGGAAAAGATAAAGCCGGAGAATTGTACAGAAAATCTTTAGGAGCATTATTCGCTTATGTTTCTCATAAAGTTCCTGAAATTTCAGATGAAGTTTACAAAATCGATGATGCTATGAGAGCTGGTTTCGGTTGGGAGAACGGACCTTTTGAAATATGGGATGCTGTTGGTGTTCAGAAAGGTATTGAACTGGCTACAGAAGCCGGGTATCAGATTTCAGACTGGGTGAAAAATGTAGAGACTTTTTATAAAGTAAATGATGAAGGACAAAGCATTTATGTAGATAAAAACTCAGGGGAATACAACAAAATTCCTGGACAGGATGCTTTCATTATTTTAGATAATATCAGAAAAAACAAAACGCTTTGGAGTAATTCCGGTGCTGCAATTGAAGATTTAGGTGACGGAATCATTAACTTCGAGATTCGTTCTAAAATGAATTCTCTTGGAGGCGAAGTTCTGGATGGATTGAACAGAGCGATTGATTTAGCTGAAAAAGAATATGACGGTTTAGTAATCGGAAATCAAGGGACTAATTTCTCTGTAGGGGCGAATTTAGCAATGATCTTGATGATGGCAATTGAGCAGGATTGGGATGATTTGAATATGGCAATCGCTTATTTCCAGAAGTCGATGATGAGAGTTCGCTACTCCTCTATTCCTGTCGTAGTTGCTCCTCACGGAATGACACTTGGTGGTGGTTGTGAAATGACTATGCACGCCGACAGAGTCGTTGCAGCAGCAGAAACTTATATTGGACTGGTTGAAACTGGAGTTGGTGTAATTCCTGGTGGTGGTGGGACAAAAGAACTGACATTGAGAACCTCAAGAGAATTCCACAGTGATGATGTGAAAAATAACAGACTTCGTGAAGCTTTCATGAATATCGCAATGGGTAAAGTAGCAACTTCTGCCTATGAAGCTTATGATATGGGAATTCTTGAAAAAGGAAAAGACATCGTTTCCGTAAGTAAAAACAGACAAATTGCTGAAGCTAAAAAAGTAGCAAAACTATTAGCTGAACAAGGCTATACACAACCTATCGAACAGAAAGTAAAAGTTTTAGGAAAAGATGCATTAGGGATGTTCTACGTTGGAACTGACCAAATGTTAACCGGAAACTTCATCTCTGCACACGATAAGAAAATCGCAGACAAATTAGCAAATGTAATGGTTGGAGGAAATCTTTCTGAACCAACCGTTGTTACTGAACAATACTTATTGAATCTTGAAAGAGAAACATTCTTACAGCTTTGTGGTGAAAGAAAAACATTGGAGAGAATTCAGTATATGTTACAGAATGGTAAACCGCTAAGAAATTAGATTCTTCTGTAAAATGTAAAAAGTATTAATGTATTAACGATGCACAACTTTAGAGATTTAGAAGTTTGGTCAAAATCAATGAAACTTTGTAAAATATTTTACTTGGCTTCAAATAATTTTCCAAAAGACGAAATGTTCGGTTTGACTTCACAGTCAAGAAGAAGTTTATATTCAATTCCTTCTAATATTGCTGAAGGTGCAGGACGAGATACAAACGCTCAATTTTCACATTTCCTGAATATTGCCTTAGGTTCTTCATTTGAATTTGAAACTCAAATTTTAATTGCGAATGATTTGGAATTCTTTAAAAATGATGATTTTAATATTATTTATACTGAAATCAAACATATACAAAATATGTTAACAAAATTGAAGCAGAAATTAAATACTCAAGCATTTTAAATCATAAATACATTTTACGTAAATACATCAATACAAACAAATGAAAACAGCATATATAGTAAAGGGGTTCAGAACTGCCGTTGGAAAAGCTCCAAAAGGAAGTTTAAGATTTACAAGACCCGATGTAATGGCGGCAACCGTAATTGAAAAATTAATGGCTGAACTTCCACAATTAGATAAAAACAGAATTGATGACCTTATCGTAGGAAATGCAATGCCGGAAGCCGAACAAGGCTTAAATGTGGCTCGCTTAATCTCTTTGATGGGTTTAAATACAGACAAAGTTCCGGGAGTTACGGTAAACAGATATTGTGCATCAGGAAGTGAGGCGATTGCCATTGCGTCTGCAAAAATTCAGGCCGGAATGGCTGATTGTATTATTGCAGGGGGAACAGAATCGATGTCTTATATTCCGATGGGTGGTTACAAACCGGTTCCGGAAACGGATATCGCAAAAACTAATCCTGATTATTATTGGGGAATGGGTTATACCGCAGAAGAAGTTGCAAAACAATACAATATCACAAGAGAAGAACAGGACCAGTTTGCTTTTGAATCTCACATGAAAGCTTTAAAAGCGAATCAGGAAGGTAGATTTGCCAAACAAATTGTTCCGATCCCAGTTGAGTATAATTTCCTAGATGAAAACCAGAAAATGCAGACTAAAAAGTTTGATTTCTCTGTTGATGAAGGCCCGAGAGCAGATACTTCATTGGCTGGTTTGGCTAAATTAAGACCAGTTTTCGCCAACGGAGGAAGCGTAACTGCCGGAAACTCTTCTCAAATGAGTGACGGAGCAGCTTTCGTCATGGTAATGAGTGAGGAAATGGTAAAAGAATTAGGACTGCAACCCGAAGCAAGATTAGTCGCTTATGCTGCCGCCGGATTAGAGCCAAGAATCATGGGAATGGGACCAATCTATGCGATTCCAAAAGCATTGAAACAAGCAGGTTTAGAATTAAAAGATATTGAATTAATTGAGCTAAATGAAGCATTCGCATCTCAATCTGTTGCCATCAAAAAAGAATTAGGACTAAATCCTGATATCTTAAATGTGAACGGAGGTGCAATCGCTCTTGGTCACCCACTTGGATGTACAGGAACAAAATTAACCGTTCAGCTTCTTGACGAAATGAGAAAACGCGGAAACAAATACGGAATGGTTTCTATGTGTGTGGGAACAGGACAAGGAGCGGCTTCAATTTTTGAACTTCTTTAAAGACTAAAAAGAAAATAGACGGATAGATAATAGATTAAGACACACAAAGAAATGATGAATGATTTTAAAAGACACAATTTTAAAAAGCTCAAAATTTGGAAAATGGGTATGGAATTATCAAGAGAGACATTAGACCTTACCGATACTTTTCCAACTTATGAAAAATATGGGTTGAAAAGCCAAATGGATCGATGCTCAATTTCCATTCCTTCAAATATTGCTGAAGGTTCAAGCAGAACAAATAGGTCTTTTAGTCATTTTTTAGATATTTCTTTGGGTTCATCATTTGAATTGCAAACTCAATTGTTAGCAAATCATAGAAAATATTTATCTGATGAAAATTGCGAAATCTTTGAAATTAAAATTGAAGAATTTCAAAGAGCAACAATGGTATTTCAAAATATGCTTAATAAAGACTAAAAAGATAATAAACTGATAGAATTAGACAATAAAATGATTTTGATAAAGGATAAAAAGTCTATTCTCTATCCGTCTATAATCTAAAAGTCTCAAAAAATAATAAGAAAAAAATCAAATATTAAATGGGAAATATATTAAAAGGTGGAGAATTCCTGATCAAAGAAATTCCTGCAAACGAAATTTTCAGTCTTGAAGAACTGAGTGAAGAACAAAAAATGCTTCGTGATTCTGCGAAAGAATTTATCGATAGAGAAGTAATTCCTCATCACGATCGTTTTGAGAAAAAAGATTATGCATTGACAGAACAGACAATGCGTCAGTTAGGTGAAATGGGATTATTAGGAATCACAGTTCCTGAAGAATACGGAGGTCTTGGAATGGGATTCGTGAGCACCATGTTGGCTTGCGACTATGTTTCGGGAGGAAACGGTTCATTAGCAACAGCTTATGGAGCACACACAGGAATCGGAACACTTCCAACTCTTCTTTACGGAAGTGAAGAATTGAAAAAGAAATATCTTCCGGATTTAGCGACCGGAACAAAATTCGGAGCTTATTGTTTAACTGAACCGGATGCTGGTTCAGATGCCAATTCAGGAAAAACAAGAGCAAGATTGTCTGAAGACGGAAAACATTACATCATCAACGGACAAAAAATGTGGATTTCGAACGCAGGTTTTGCAGATACTTTCACTTTGTTTGCGAAAATTGATGATGATAAAAACATCACAGGTTTCGTAATCAACCGTTCAGAATTGGAGAATCCTGAAAGTTTAACTTTTGGTGAGGAAGAACATAAATTAGGAATCCGTTCTTCTTCTACCCGTCAGGTTTTCTTTAATGATATGAAAGTTCCTGTAGAAAATATGTTGGGGGAAAGAAACAATGGTTTCAAAATAGCTTTGAACGCATTAAATGTTGGTAGAATTAAATTAGCTGCAGCAAATCTTGACGGACAAAGAAGAATTTTAAATCACTCTATTCAATATTCAAACGAAAGAAAACAGTTTGGAGTTTCTATTTCAACTTTCGGAGCAATCAGAAAGAAAATTGCAGAAATGTCAACAGGTGTTTTCGTAAGTGAAGCAGGTTCTTACCGTTTGGCAAAAAATGTTGAAGATAAAATTGCAGAATTGGTTGCAGGAGGAATGGATCACCAACAGGCTGAATTAAAAGGGGTTGAAGAATTTGCAGTAGAAGCTTCTATCCTAAAAGTTTTTGTATCGGATCTTACTCAAAATACAGCTGATGAAGGAATTCAGATTTACGGAGGAATGGGATTCTCAGAAGATACTCCAATGGAATCTGCATGGAGAGATGCAAGAATCGGTAGAATTTATGAAGGAACTAACGAAATCAACAGGCTTTTAGCAGTTGGAATGCTAATCAAAAGAGCAATGAAAGGAGAATTAGATCTATTATCTCCGGCAATGGCTATCAGCAAAGAATTGATGGGAATTCCATCATTTGAAGTTCCTGATTATTCTGCATTCATGAGTGAAGAAAAATCAATTATTGCTAATCTTAAGAAAGTATTCTTAATGGTTTCCGGAGCTGCTCTTCAAAAATATATGATGGATATTGAAAAACAGCAACATTTATTATTGAATGCTTCTGAAATTCTTAACCAGATTTACATGGCAGAATCTGCAGTATTGAGAGCAGAAAAACACTTCTCTGCTGATTCAGTAGAAGCTGCAATGGCTCAATTAAACCTTTACAAAGCGGTTGAGAAAATCATCGTAGCTGCCAAAGAAGGAATTGTTTCTTTCGCAGAAGGTGATGAACAAAGAATGATGCTTTCCGGATTGAGAAGATTTACAAAATATACTAATCATCCAAATGTGGTGGCATTAACTGAAAAAGTAGCTGCTCACTTTATTGATAAAGGAGCTTATTAGTCTTTTACCATACAATTGATTTTTAAACGTCCTATTTTTTGGGACGTTTTCTGTTTTTCAAAAAAATGAATTTCAAATGTAATAATTGGACCTGCTGAGTTGTCTTATATAAAACAATTTAAACTTTTTATTTAACCACAAAAGACACAAAAGATTTATATACTATAAATTAAAGCTTATCATTAAACTGAAAAGTACACAAATCTTTAAAAATCTTTGATTTTTATTCTTTTGAGAATTTAGTAATATCTATATAAATAGCTTTTGTATCTTTTGTGGTTGAGTTTAAGTCCATTCAAAAAATATAGCTCATGAAATTATTATTGGTTCCCATTATATTCGCCTCTATTTCATTATCAGCTCAGAGTACAGAGAAAAAAGTGCCTTCTCTTAAACTTAAGAAAGATACTTTAAATATGAAAATTGTTGATAGTAGCACAACAAAAAAAGCCAAGCGAAAAAATATGTATACAATGCTTATTGTAAAGCCGGAAAATCTTGAGATGTATGCTTGTCTGAAAGATAAAAGAATAGATACAACAGAATATAAAATCTTAAATTCAACACCTCCTGGAAAATTGAAACTCCTTTCAAAAAAAAAATAAGCTGTTTTTAATTATAAAATATAGAGCACGAAAGCTTACAGAAAACCTTGAATTAATCCTTTTTTGATAAGTTCTTTGCTGTTTTTGCTTTTGGTTTTCTTCAGAATATTTTTGTGATGGGTACGAACTGTATGATAGGAGACAATGATCGTATCTGCGATTTCTTTGTCACTGTATCCTTTGATTAATAATACAAAAATTTCCAGTTCTCTTTTCGTAAGCCGATCGGTAATGTTTAAAGCAAACCATTCGGGGCGTAAGGTTTTTTGATAAAAATCGTGCCTTGTTCCGATGCCCGAAACGGTCACTACATAATTATTTTCATGCGAAAGATGCTGAATATTGGTATGAATATTTATAGTCTGCACCAGCTTCCCATTTTGATCTTTTAGCGTATGAATGGCTTGATGATGAAATAATTCGTACGTATTTTCTTTTGTTTTCATCCGAAAGCAGTATCCGGACTTCAAATTCATTTGATATTCAAATCCAATTTCTTTATACGTTTCTAAAGTCCAGGCTTCAGCTTCCATTACAAAAGCTAAATCATCCGGATGGATCAGATCTATAATATCTTTTAAATGTTGAGGATATGTATCTAAGCCGTGCATGAATAAAATATTATCACTGAAATTACTCAGAGTACTGTTTTCAACATGCAATGTATAGTAATAAAACGGGCCTAAAGTAAATAATTCAGCAATAAGCCGCTCTATTTCAGGAATACTTTCTACTACATGCTGATTAGATAAGACTTCTGGATACTTATCCCAAACATCATTCAGGATATGTTTTACAGGTTCCATAGACTAAGTGTTTATATAAAAATAACTAAAATTTTGTATAAAAATGAAAAACCTATATTTTTATTTAATGATTGGCTCCTAAAATTATGAAATTATTAATTAATTCCATTGGAATATCATGAAAATATGAATGCATTCTGATTTAATTTCACTAAAATAATTTTTGAAATTTTACATTTAATATAAGCGGAAAAAATCTCTATGAAAATTGTGTAAAACTGAAGAAAAAAATTAAACACAAATGTTTTGAAATGTTGAAGCATTTTTTATTTTTGTAATCTATTTCATTGAAATGACAAAAGAAGAACTGCTTCATAAAGCAATTAAAATAGCTACTAAAGCACATAAAGGACAAACCGACAAATATCACGCTCCTTATATAGCTCACGTAATGCGTGTGATGGAATATGGGAAAACTACTGATGAAAAAATAGTAGGCGTTCTACATGATGTTGTTGAAGATCATCCTTCCGAATTCAGCCTGGATTATTTAAGAAGTGAGGGGTTTCCCGAATATATTATTTTTGCAGTAAGTTGCCTTACGAAGTACGATCCGGAAGAAGAATATGATGATTTTATCAAAAGAACCGAAAGATCTCCTTTGGCTGTTGCTGTAAAAATGAATGATCTTCGAGATAATATGGATTTGAGAAGAGTTAATCGAGAGCTTACAGCAAGAGATATTAAAAGGTTCAATAAATATCTGAAAGCATACCGCTATCTGATCGAAAAATATTAAACTCAGATACAGAATCTTTACGTTATAAAAATAATTAAGGCATCAAGAAGTTTATTTCTTAATGCCTTAAATTTATGTGTTCTGTTTAGAAAATTAATCTGCTCCAGGATAATCAAACGTTTTCACCGGATGATTTGTACCGTCAATATTGATATTTAAAGCAAGATAGGTAAAATGTAAATTTTTGTTTCCTTTTGCTTCAAATTCTCTTTGCCAAAGGTATCCGGCTGCAATTCCTATATTGTTATCAATCTGATACCCGAATCCTCCGTATACTCTGTTTCTTGCAAAAGTAGGTTTCATTGGTGTTACGAAAAATACTTCGTCGTATGCATTTGCAAATACAGTCCCTTTTTTCACTTCTTTAGCATTTAAAGGAACACTCACGTTCAAACGGTAACGGTAACGCATTCTTTGTGAGCTTTTATCAGTCTGAGGTTCATAAAACCAGCTTTTCTCGGCACGAAAACGGTTTTCAAATTTTACGATGCCTTTTTTAATATCAATTACGTCTTGCAACCATACCCTGAATTCTTCTTTGTTGATTGCATGATCTGTATAGGTTGCATATCTCCCTAAACCAATGAATGGTTTGTGATTTTTAGTAAGATTATACCCAACTCCACCTTTTATCTCATAATAATCAGGGTAAGTAAAATCGTTAATACTTCTCATCTGACCTTCTGCGTAAAGGAAAAATTTCGGGTGAAACTTGTAAGTTAAAGTCAATGCGCCAAATCCGGAAATATGTTCCTGGGCTTTAATAAAGGTAAGGCTTAAAAGTAAACTAAGACTTAGAAAAAGTTTCATCTTGAAAAAATTTTTGCAAATGTAATCGAATTAACAATTTCGTAATATTAACTTTAATTCATCATCAATTAACATTTACTTAATATTGATACTATAGGTAAATCCAAGATGAAACCATCTTTTTGGCATTTTCACTCCAAACGTTTCAGTATATTCTGTATTCGTTATATTATTAACTAAAACATACACTGAAAAATCTTTTTTGGCGAAACTTATTTTTTCATCCAGTAAGTTGTAACTTCCATTATTTAATCTTTCATTGTATCTGTAAACAATTTCGTTGGTGAAGTTTTTCAGGAATTTTGTCTCCAGTTTTGCAATCACCTGATGTTTTAGATTATCTAATGTATACCTTGAAACAAGATCTTTTGGCTGTTTAAAATCATTATCCAGATAGGTATATCCGGCAGAATATTTCAGCCAGTTTAACACCTGATGATTTACTTCAACTTCTATTCCTTTTACTTCCATATCTCCCACGTTATTAGCGTACCAAACAAGGTTATTTAAAGCAATTTTCGTCCAGTCAATCGCATTGTTGGAATTCCTTAGAAAACCACTTACTTTAGCTAAAATACTTTTAGTCTGATACTGATATCCTACTTCTGCATATAAAGCGCTTTCCGGCTCCAAATTAGGATTTCCCTGCTCTGTTTTACTTACGTAATACAAGTCGGTAAACGTAGGAACTCTATGAACTTTTGAAATATTTCCATAGACTTTATTATTGCTGTTAAAGTTATATCCTACATCCAGCCCGGGATAAAAGAAATTCCCTTCATTAGAATAATTTGCCCATGAAATTCCGGGAGAAATATTAAGCTTCTTATCAAAGAATGAGAAATAATGCTCAAAGAAAACCTGGGATACAAATCGTTCTCTGTTTCCTAAATTATTACTTGCCAGAAATTCCTTTCTTAATTCCACTCCGATACCGGTGGTTCCCAATCCCCAATCATAGCTTGAATTCACTTCACCACCTACATTATTACCAATGTGCATATTTCTGTAAATCTCAGGTTTCTCACGGTTGAAAAGATACATATCCTGTCCTCTTCTCCAATATACATTAGAATTCAGTTTAAACTTTCCAAAGCTTTGTCTGTGAGCCAAACTTATAATAGAAGACTGAAGTTCTTCATACTGCTCTGTTGCCAAAGGAGATGAATAAAATCCGTTTGCTCCAAACTTTTTCTCTGAAAAACCTGCCTGTAATTTGATATCTCCGTCTTTTATTTTCAGCTGACTCTGGTAAAAAACATTCCGGATATCATAATCCGTATTATGCATATATCCTTGGGAAGAATTCGAACTCATATTTAATGAGTTTGAGAATTTCTCTCCTCCTAAATTAGCACTAAGTCCTAATCCATACGTTTCAAAATCTCCTGCTTCAGCATTGATCTTTACTTTTTTACCGGGATTAATTTTTGTAATGATATTAATTGCTCCTGCATAAGCATTTTGCCCAAACCTTCTTGCTGCAGGTCCTTTTATGACCTCTATTCTTTCTACATCTGCCAAATCAACAGGAATATTCAGAGAATTGTGACCGGTTTGCGAATCATTCATTCGGATCCCGTTGATAAGAAGGAGCACCTGTTCAAAAGAACTTCCTCTAAAAGAAACATCACTCTGCACTCCATTGGCTCCTCTCCTTCTGATGTCCATTCCGGCAACCTGCTGCAGCACTTCATCTATGCTTTTGGCGGGTGAATTTGCAATTTCTTCTTTTGTAATTACAGTAATATTTTGGTTGGCAGATTTATAGGGTGTAGAAATGAATTTTCCCTGAATTTCAATCGTTTCAATATCAGAAGTTTTTTCCTGAGCTTTTACAAAAAACACAGATCCAATAAGGAAAAGACTGCCTATTTTCTTAATCATAACGGTATTTACTTTTAAATTTTGGTCATTTTTAAAAGTCCCCAAAAGTAGCGGAGTTTACTTACATCACAAAATGATTGTTGTCATACAGTGTAAAAACATTTAAAATTAAACTATTTAAGCTATGAAAAGGGTAAGGTTATAAGTAAAAGATATCTGTTTAATTAAGAATTTTGTGATGCCAATATTCCCGTAAAAATTCGTAATTTTGTTAGTCTTAATTTTACTATGGCTTCAACTACAGATATAGATATTAAAAAACAGATTTTTGTTAAGAATGCACATCTTAATAATCTGAAACACATAGATGTACTCATCCCTAAAAATAAACTAATTGTCATCACAGGAGTTTCCGGAAGTGGAAAATCTTCACTGGCTTTTGATACCATTTATGCGGAAGGACAAAGACGCTATGTTGAGAGTTTAAGCTCTTATGCACGTCAGTTTTTGGGCAAATTAGAAAAGCCGAAAGTTGATGATATTAAAGGATTAGCTCCTTCCATTGCCATTCAGCAGAAGGTAATTTCTTCAAATCCGCGATCAACAGTAGGAACTTCAACGGAGATTTACGATTATATGAAACTTCTTTTCGCAAGAATCGGGAAAACATTTTCTCCGGTTTCAGGTGAAGAAGTCAAAAAAGATTCGGTTTCTGATGTGGTAGATTTTATTAAATCTTCTAAAAAAGATACTGCCTTTTTATTGACGGCTCCTTATGAATACGATATAGCGAATTTTGGAGAAAACTTAAATGTTTTAAAATTGGCTGGATTCACAAGATTGGAAATCAATGGAAATGTAGCCGGAATTGAAGATTTGGAAAGCTTTGGTTTTACGCCTGAAAAAGGAATGGAAATCAATCTGGTCATCGATCGTTTCTCTTATGAAGAAGATGAAAACTTCCTTCAAAGATTGGCAGATTCTATCCAGATGGCTTTCTATGAAGGCCGTGGTTATTGCGCTTTGAAGAATATTGAAACCGGAAAAATTAAAGAATTTTCAAATAAATTCGAACTTGACGGAATAGAATTCCTGGAACCGAACGTTCATTTTTTCAGCTTTAATAATCCTTACGGAGCGTGTCCTACTTGTGAAGGCTACGGAAAAGTAATCGGAATTGATGAAGATTTGGTGATCCCGAATAAAACATTGTCTATTTTTGAAGATGCCGTTGCTTCCTGGAAAGGGGAAACAATGAGCGAATGGAAAAAAGACTTCATTAAAAAAGCAAAAGACTTCCCTATTCATAAGCCTTATCACCAGTTAACCAAAGAACAGAAAACCTACCTTTGGAAAGGTGACGGAAGCAAAACATTTCCATCAGTAAATAACTTCTTCCAGATGCTGGAAGAAAATTTATATAAAATCCAGTATCGTGTGATGCTTTCCAGATACCGTGGGAAAACACTTTGCCCGACTTGTGAAGGATTAAGATTACGTGAAGAAACAAGCTGGGTGAAAATTGACGGACACAATATCCAGTCGATGATCGAACTTCCTTTAGATGAGCTTTTCCCGTTAATAAAAGACCTAAAGCTATCTGATCACGATCAGGAAGTTGCCAAAAGATTATTATATGAAATCACGACCCGACTTGAATTCTTATTAAAAGTGGGGTTAGGATATTTAACATTAAACAGAACGTCCAATACGCTTTCAGGAGGGGAAAGCCAGAGAATTAACCTTGCTACAAGCTTAGGAAGTTCTTTGGTAGGATCAATTTATATTCTGGATGAACCTTCAATCGGTCTTCACTCCAGGGATACAGAGAATCTGATCGAAGTACTACTGAATCTTCGTGATCTCGGAAATACTGTGATCGTTGTAGAACACGATGAGGACGTGATGAGAGCAGCAGATTACATCATTGATATTGGTCCGGAAGCTGGTTATTTAGGTGGTGAACTTGTTTTTGCCGGTGATTATAAAGAACTGAAAGACGCAGATACTTTAACGTCAAAATATTTGACAGGAAGGCTGGAGATTGAAGTACCTGCAAAGCGCAGAAAAGCCAAAGAATGGATCCATATAAAAGGAGCCCGTCAAAATAATCTTAAAAATATTGATGTAGATGTTCCGTTAGAAAATCTTGTGGTTATTTCAGGAGTGTCAGGAAGTGGAAAATCTACTTTAATGAAAGAAATTCTTACCAACGACATCCAGATCCAATTAGGAATGGGCGGTAAAAAAGGGGATTATGATTCAGTGGAGTTTCCAAAGAAACTTATCAAGCATATTGAGCTGATTGACCAGAACCCTATTGGGAAATCTTCAAGATCTAATCCTGTAACCTATCTGAAAGCATACGACGACATCAGAGATTTGTTTGCTAAACAAAAGGTAGCAAAAATGATGGGCTATAAACCTAAGCATTTTTCTTTCAATGTAGATGGCGGAAGATGCGATGAATGTAAAGGTGAAGGAGTCATCAATGTTTCAATGCAGTTCATGGCAGATATCGAGCTGGAATGTGAAGTTTGTAAAGGAACCCGTTTTAAGAACGAAATCCTTGAGGTAAAATACGATGAGAAGAATATTTCAGACATTCTTCATATGACCGTTGATGAAGCTTTAGAATTTTTCAAAGATAATCATGAAGATAAAATCGTTACCAAGCTAAGACCTTTACAGGATGTTGGTTTAGGATATTTACAACTGGGGCAGAGTTCTTCTACCCTTTCCGGAGGTGAAGCACAGCGTGTAAAGTTAGCTTCATTCCTAGTAAAAGGAGTTACCACAGATAAAACCCTGTTTATTTTTGATGAACCTTCTACCGGTCTTCATTTTCATGATATTAAAAAATTACTGAAATCCTTACAGGCGTTGATTGATTTAGGACATTCTGTAATTGTGATTGAACATC
Source organism: Chryseobacterium tagetis (assembly GCF_016735585.2). Taxonomy (GTDB): domain Bacteria; phylum Bacteroidota; class Bacteroidia; order Flavobacteriales; family Weeksellaceae; genus Chryseobacterium; species Chryseobacterium tagetis. Next base: position 838,828 of record NZ_JAERSE020000001.1, on the reverse strand, counting down.
AGCCGGATATTATCAAAAGTGCCGATTACATTATTGATATTGGTCCGGAAGCCGGAAAATATGGCGGTGAAGTAGTTTTTACAGGAACCCCTGAAGATTTGGCAAAGAATAAAAAATCACATACCGCGAAGTATGTAGCAGAGAAATTATAGAATATAGTTTAATACATATCTAAAAAAGGAAGCAAAATTTGCTTCCTTTTTTATTGTTTTATAGATCTTTACATTATTTTACAGTCATTTTAAAAACTTTAATCTGCTCTGCTTTATCAGAAAGAACCTGAAGTATATAATTTCCTGTTGAAAGCCTTCCTTTCATTTGAATGAAATTAATTTTATTTTTTTCCAATTTTTGTTCTGCGATTAATCTTCCGGACATATCTAAAAGCTTAATGAAAGTTTGCTTTTCTTCAAGGATATTTCCTTTTAAATAATAATTTCCATTGTTGGGATTATCATAAAGTACAAGATCTGCAGACTCTGTAGCTTCAGATGTCGAGAGCGCTTCTTTTGAAACAAATTTTGCAATATAACCAAAAGGCTGCTGAACGGATGGATTGATCATGGTTGGGAAAGCTCCGTTGGAAGTTCCTATCCCTGTCGCAGCTCCTGTTGTACCATAAATAATAAAAGAACCATCATTTAAAAATTGAGGGATAATATATTCTCCCCAGAAACTGGTTCCCGGTCCGCCATAATATGAACACCACATTCTCGCACCTGTATCGTCAAACTCAGCAAAGTACATATTCGTCCAGTTTGGCGATGCATTAGGAATCGTAGTTAAAAAAGCATTTTGAGTAGAGATATTATCTGAAGCTCCATATTGATTACCGGTGACAATAATTTTGTTCTCGTAAACAGACAAGTTATTGAATCCTAAATTAATATCATAGCCATTGGTTCCGAAATAAGTACTCCAGACCCTGTTTCCTGTAAAATCAAATTTACTTAAGAAAAGATCTCCGGAACCCGTCATTTGCGGTTTAAAAGCTCCGTTTGTTGCGAAATAAGTTGGATAATTTGTATCTGAATTTTCGCCGGACACATAGATTCCTGTAGAACTTACTTCGATACCATAAATTCCTACTCCGGTGTAAGTATTTGAAGAGGTAGGAGTTCCGTAAAATGTACCCCATTCTTTTTGTCCTGTTGTACTATTGATTTTAGTAATCAAGTTTTTAGCATTTCCTGTAGACTGAAAAGTACCTGAATCGGTATAACTTCCCGGCATTGAAGGAGCATATTGCGAAGCAGTGTAAATATACCCTTCATAGTATTCGTAATCAAAAATAGGAGGAGAATAAGTTGCCCATACTTTCTGTCCTGAACTGTTAAGCTTTACCAGATAGCTATTTGTTCCTACAACTGTAGTAACCTGATAATTGATGAAATTTTCAATAAACACCCCTGAAGTAGTAAGATCCGGAATGTTTTCATCTGTAGATCCCTCCAGATATACATTGTTATCCTGATCAAATCTGAGCATCATTGCTCTTGATGAATTTGTTTTAGGAAGGTAGGTTGTCCATAATAAAGTTCCGGAAGGAGAATATTTTGAAAGAGTAAATGTTTTATTTGAAGGTACATTCTGATTTTGAGTTAGCCAAACCCCTGGAGTAGAAAGGTTATTTACAATACTATTATATCCTTTCAATACATATTTATTATTCTGCGGATCAACGCCTCTTAGAATTTCAAAATTACTGTTTGTTGCCGTATCAGAACCTTTATAACCTGCATAAGTCATCGCTCCCGAATTTCCGAATACCGCATGATACAGATTTATATTATAAGAGATATCACAATTATTTCCTCCTAACACAAACTGATTATAATAGCTGCTCTGATACCCACTCTGTATAGTGGTCTGTGAGTTGGTATAGATATTATTTTGAGAATCATGAAATATATTTGTTCCCACTTTGTATTCATCAGATAGTAAATTTCCGGTACCCCCTACGTACGTTCCCCATGCTCTGTTGTAGGGAAATGAGATTTGAGCATTTAGTAAATATGATGAAAAGATAAAAGAAACTAAAATAAAAATTTGTCTCATATGTGTGAAATTTCTCAAATGTATAAAAATTTAATTGATTCACAATGGAATAGATAAATTACTGAGTACTATTTTATGAAAATCTTTGTGGAAGGGATTATTCTAGGCAATTCTACCAGCACACTTTATCCACAGTAAATTGTTAGTAACTTGTTAACTTTAACATTAAATTAATGTTTTGCATTAAAATTATTACTACATTTACTATGTAATAAATCTGAAATGAAATCAATTTTTGCTTTTTTCAGTTTTGAAATTGCAATTAAATTTATAAAAATTTAAGCACAGCATTGTCGGCTGTGCTTTTTTATTGTTGTCTAATTAAAAAAATGAGATGTTTTTATCTACTGAATCCGTTCCTAAAGAACGGATTCTTTTATAACTAGTTGAATGACTGCTTATAACTCAAAGGAGTCATATCTGTTTTCTTCTTAAATAACTTATTGAAAGACTGAGAATGTTCAAATCCTAGTTGATAAGCCACTTCAGATATAGAAAAATTGGTCGTAGTAAGGTAATCTTTTGCTTTTTCTATAAGTTTTTCATGAATGTGTTGCTGAGCATTTTTACCGGTCAGATTACGAAGCATATCACTTAGATAATGTGATGACAGATGTAATTCGGAAGCTAAAAAATCTACCGTAGGCAGTCCTTGTGTAAGAGTTTTCTGAGAATCAAAATAGCCTTCTAAAAAATCTTCCATTCTGGAAAGAAGGTCATGACTCACTACTTTTCGGGTAATGAACTGTCTTTTATAAAAACGATTGCTGTAATTCAATAGAACTTCCAGATAAGAAATAATAACATCCTGGCTTATATCGTCAATAGCCGTATTCAGTTCTTCATTAATATTATTCAATATTCCGACAATTAAAGTCTTTTCTTTTTCGGATAAATGCAATGCTTCATTCGTATCATAAGAGAAGAAGCCATACTTTTTGATGTTCTTTGCTAAAGGATAATTCCTTAAAAAATCAGGATGAATAAATACAGTATATCCAAAATATTCGGCATTTTCGTCTGTTGTCAGTACCTGATTTGGAGCGGTAAACATCATTCCGCCTTCATTAAAATCATAATATCCTTGTCCGTACCCCATCTTTCCGTTTTTTGAAAACTTATAAGAAATCTTATAAAAACCTAGTGTGAAACTTCGGTCAAGATAACATTTATCGACGCTCATCTTTGTATTATCTACCAGGCTTATTAGTGGATGAAGCGGTTTCGGAACGTTCAGTATCTGATGAAGTTCTGAGATCGATGAAATCTTTAAAGGAGAATAATCTTTCTTTTCCATAATTAAAGGTATTAAAAAGAAGTGAAATGTGTATTAAAGCCTGAATGTCTCATTCGTTAATCTGAGACATTCAAGCGATGGAATTAAATAAACTGTTTACCGAATTGTTCCCTGAATGCTTCTGCTCCCATATTCAGTCGTTGTGCATATAATGCTTTAGCATCTTCTCCTGCAACATATCTCAACTGCTTTTTACCGTCTGTAGCAGCTTCATACACTACTTCAGCAATCAGTTCAGGCTCAGAAGCACCTTCCATCATGGTTTCTGTATTAGAAAACATCGTATCTATCATGTCTTGATATTCAGGTTTCGTTCCCATGTCTAAAGAACGGCTGATGAAATCGGTCTTGATTCCCCCCGGAGAAACTGTTTTTACATCCACTCCGAATGTGTTTAATTCATACGCCAAACTTTCGCTCCATCCTTCAAGTGCCCATTTTGTCGCATGATAGGTTGAACCTAATGGAAAAGCAATTAAACCTCCAATGGATGTTGTTGTAATGAACATTCCGCTTTTTCTTTCTCTGAAATAAGGGATAAATTCTTTTGTAACACGAATCACACCTAATAAATTAGTATCTAATTGTTTCAGGATCTGATCATCATTTAAAGCTTCCAAAGGTCCGATTAAACCATATCCCGCATTATTGAACACCAAATCAATATCATTGGACTCCAACGCTTTTTTTACTGTTGTCTGAATTTGTTCTAAATTCGTAACATCTAATGGAAGAAGGGTCACGTTTTCCAATTGATTCAGTTCTGTTTCAGCTTCCGGATTTCTCATTGTTGCGATGACGTTCCATCCTCTGCTTTGAAATAATTTTGCTGTTGTTTTTCCTAGTCCTGTTGAGGCACCTGTTATGAAAATTGTTTTCATTTTTTCTTGTTTTAAAATTACATGACAAAATTCTGAACTTATCCAAAGATTAAAGTTGCCAAAACGGATATTGATGTAGCCAAAATGAAATTGGTCTGAAATTTTCATTCTAAAATCACAGCATTACACTAAATCAAAATCTTATGAAAACAAAACAAATCTGGGCCAACCTGCCTATTTCTAATCTTGAAAGAACCACAAAGTTTTATGAAGAATTGGGCTTTACAGCAGATAATTCTGTAAAGTCTGATCAGTTGATAAGCTTTTCCTTTGGAGAAAATAACTTTATCATCAATTTTTTTCTAAAAGATATTCTTGAGAATAATACAAAAATGAAATTTTCTGATTTAAAAACCGGAAATGAAATCATTTTCAGCCTTTCTGCCCAAAGTAAGGAAGAAGTTGATGAATGGGTAAAAGTAGTGGAAAAAGCTGGCGGCACAATCTCTGCAGCACCATATATAATAGAAGAAGGATATACATTTGGTTTTACCGATCCGGACGGACATGCATTCAATGTCTTGTATTGGCCGGGAATGTAATTATAAAAATACCGAAGATCCATAAGAACCTTCGGTAAAACTTGCTAAATATGATTGTAGTTAATTACGATTTTAAAGTCCAGATTGAACCGTTCTTTGTCGTAAATTTTTCAAGAGTTCCTTTAGTTGCAAGGTCATTTAAAAGTTTTTCGCTTTCAACTCTTGGTGTTCCTGATAATTCTGAAAATTCTTTTGCTGTAAGGGAATGATATTTTGAAAAAAGACTTTCCCAGTTTTTAGAATATTCAGATTTTTTTGTATCTGAGTTTATTTTTAAGATAGCGGTTTCATAAAAAGCGTATGGTTTTGAACCATATACTGTTTCTCTGTTTCCATCTCCGTTCGTAAAGAACATCGTAGGGAAACCACGAACACCCATTTCTCTTGCCAATTTCAGATCTTCCTGGAAAAGGTCTTTTGCTTTTCCTTCAAAATCTGCTTTTAATTTATTCGTATCTAATCCTACTTTTTCAGCAGCAGCAGCAATATGTTCCCATTTAGCGATATTTTTTTTCTTTAAAAATACCATTTCACGAAGCTCTCTCATAAAATCCAATGCTTTAGATTTATCCTGAAGCTGAGCTGCTTTAAACGCAATTGAAGGTGGGTAAGAAGAATCCAAAGGATCTTTTAACCATACATCTCCGTCGATGGGCATATCATAATATCCGCTTACTTCATCCCAATGATGGGCAACATCTGCGGGTTTGCTGATTCCTCCACTGTTGTAGCTCCAGTCCGGAAGAAGACCTCCCATTCTGTATTCTATTTCTACGCTGTTTCCGTATTCTAATTTTAACTTTCTCAATTGAGGTTCAATTCCCCAGCAAGAAGAGCAGATGGGATCGGTAAAATAAATAACTTTCACTGGTTTTTCATTTGTTTTGACATACCCATTGTCCAATTTTTCTCCTGGTGTTTCACAGACCCCTGTAGCAGGGTCACATAATAATGGGTTAGTAGTTTTGTTTTCCATTTTTTTACTTTTATCGTTCTGTCCGTTGCAACTGCTTAGCGTTACGGTAAGGAACAAGAATGTTAGTATTTTGTAGTTTATCATTTTGTTAATCATGATAATATTTTATACATATTTACTATTAGCTGCAAATCTAGTATTTAATCATTACATTTTCACAATAAATTTCCTTTTGGAAACTAGTTTCCTCTAGGAAACTACCTGATTATTTTCATACATTTACATCTTCGAATTTAAACAAACTAAGGAATGAAAAAGGTCGCCAATTTAAATACATCATTAGTCTGTAAGAACAGAATGAATGCTATTAAAGATGCTATGGAAATTCTGTCAGGTAAATGGAAATTCCACATTTTAGGAACTCTATTGCAGGGAGGGAATATGCGTTTTATGGATCTTTTGAGAGAAATTGACGGTATTGCCGCTAAAATGCTTTCAAAAGAGCTTCAGGATATGGAGATCAATCATCTGATCAAACGTACTGTACTGGATACAAAACCTGTAACTGTAGAATATGAAGTGACAGAATATGGAAGAACAATACAGCCTATTATTGACGAAATTGCTAAGTGGGGCATTGAATACAGAAAATCTCTTTATCAGAAATAAAAAAACCGACAATGGTCTGTCGGTTCAAAAAACAAAAATTGATATGGATATGATTAGATATGTGTTTTAGTAATTTTTTTGTTGATACAAATTTATATTTATTTAGAATCAATAAAAATAAAAACATCCTGACATTTATCAGGATTACCAAAGTTTAGATCTAAATCATATCTCTTTTTAAAATTATTGAGTGAAGAATTCACCAAAATGCCATAAAATACCGGCCGGATCATGAACGAAACATTCTTTTCCCCAGGTCATCGTTCGTGGCGGAGTCAGTTTTACTCCTTCATATTTCTCAAGGTTTAATTGTTGGAGACCTTCCCAAAACTCATCAACATTCCCTACTTCTATAAAAAGCATGGTATTATCAACCCAGTCTTTTACATAGGCATCCTGCAAATAAAATCCCAAATTATCCCATGTAAACAGTGATAATTTAGGTTCTAAAATAATTTCTTCAAAGCCCAAATCTTTATAAAAACTCCGGCTGATCTCAAAGTTTTCTGATCCTATAAACGGACGTATTGATTTGATTTCCTGTTTCATATTTAATGATATTATTTTAAAATAAAAAAGGACAAACTGTATGATTCAACAAATTTGTCCTTGAGTTTTTTTGATTGCAGATTATTTTTTATCTACTACGATTCTGTCTTTTCTGTTGGCCAGTTCCCAGGCTGTTGCAAAAACTAATTGCGTTCTTTTTGCCAGTAAGTTGTAATCAATTTTTTCAACATCATCTGTTGGCTTGTGGTAATCTTCATGAATTCCGTCAAAGAAAAATGCTACCGGAACATTGTTTTTAGCAAAATTATAATGATCAGATCTGTAGTATAATCTTTGAGGATCATTCGGGTCATCATACTTATAATTTAATTCCAGATTATTTGTTGTTTTGTTAGCGGCTTCATTAATTACTTTTAATTGTGAACTCAACATATCTGAACCGATTACATATACGTATTGTTTCCCCCTGTTTTCAGGATCATCACGTCCTATCATATCAATATTTAAATCGACAACTGTATTGGCCAAAGGAAATACAGGATTATCTGTATAGTATTCTGAACCAAATAAACCATGCTCCTCTCCTGTCACGTGAAGGAATAAGATCGATCTTTTAGGTCCTTTCCCTGCCTTTTTAGCACTCTGGAAAGCCTTTGCAATTTCCATTACGGCAACGGTTCCGCTTCCATCATCATCCGCACCGTTATACACGATTCCGTTTCTTGTTCCTACGTGATCATAATGCCCTGAAATCACAACAATTTCCTCAGGTTTTTCACTTCCTTCTATGAATGCCAAAATATTTTCAGAATCAGGAAGATTTCCGCCCCCTCTCTGTTTCATAAAATCAGCCGGAACCTTCTGATAATACGACCCTAATGCTTTTGGGTAAGAAATACCTAAGTTTTTATAATAATTAATCATGTATTCACCTGCTCTTTTCTGTCCCGGACTTCCGGTATCTCTTCCCTCCATTTCATCGGAAGCAATTACATATAAGTTTTTCTTTAGATCTTCTGCCTTAATCTCCTTATAAGCAGTCTGAAAGGCTTTGTTATATGTTTTAGGGGAAATAACAGATGTGCCGGACGTTTCCGTAGAAACTTTAGAAACTCCGCAGCTTGTAAGTAAAACTGCAGCTAACACCGGAATGATTAACTTTTTCATTTAAAATAATTTTCTTAAAAATAGCAAAATATATTTATTCTTTACTGAAATCCAAAATTTATTATATTTGATTTAAATGCAAAATAGATGCAAGAACTTTACGGATTTAATCATTTTTCTTTTTTTACAGAAATGTCTGAGCTCGCCAGAAAGCACGGAAGTTTCGATCTGTCTTTAGGTTTGCCTGATTTTGAAGTCGACAGCAGATTACGATATTATCTGAAAGAATCTGCAGACTGTGTCAGTCACAGCTATGAATCCCTCGAAGGGAATGCTTTACTGATTGATAATATTATTAAATTCAATGCCAAAAGAAAGAATAGTATTGTCATAAAAAAAGGAGAAGTAAATATTGTTCCCTGTTCAACGTTTGCTTTATATACTTCTTTAAAATCTATTCTTAATCAAGGAGATGAAGTCATTGTAATACAACCCTCTTACTATACCTATGCTCCTTCAATTGTTCTAAATGGAGGCTTTCCGGTCTATTATGATCTGGAATGTGATTTCACCATTAATTGGGACAAACTTCAAAGCTGCATTTCTGAAAAAACTAAAGCGATTATTGTAAATTCTCCCCAAAATCCCACCGGTAAAATCTGGAATCAAAATGACTGGAATCAATTATATGAATTAATTAAAGATCAGGAAATTTACTTAATCTCAGAAGAGATCTATGATATATATTGTTATGATGATATTGAACATTATAGTTCGTTTCTTCATCCGGATCTAAGAAAAAGAACCTTTTGCATATTTTCTTTCGGAAAAATGTTTCATGCAACCGGCTGGAAGGTAAGTTACCTGCTTGCTGCAGAGGATTTATTAAATAATTTCAGAAACTACCAACAGTATATTTCTTTCAGTACCAATGCTCCGGCTCAGTATGCGGTTGCAAAATATTTAGAAGTATTTGATCCCGAAGAAAACAGGAAAGCCATGCAGGATAAAAGAGATATTTTTAATGAACTTATCCAATACACTCCTTTGCAGGTTGAGCAAAAAGCACAGGGAAGTTTCTTTCAGGTCGTTAATTTCAGAAGTATTTCCAAAACAATGACTGACGTAGAATTCTCCAAATGGCTGACTGTAGAGAAAAAAGTATCTTGTCTCCCTGTTTCTGCATTTTATAATTCTAAAACAAATTCAGATTATATAAGATTCAGTTTTGCAAAAAAAGATGATCTGATTATTGATGCTTTAGAGTATTTGAGAAAAAATCTCTAAAAATAGGGTCAAGATTCTACATAAAAAAGCACTGCAATTACAGTGCTTTATACTTTAATTGGTATTTAATTAAAAAGAAAGAACCCTTACATCAATTCTTCGGTTTTTCGCCTTGCACTCATCGGTATCGTTAGCTGCACAAACGGGATGCTGAGAACCATATCCTTCTGCTTCTACTCTATCTGCAGCTATTCCTAATTCTAGTAATTTAAGTTTTGCCGTTTGAGCTCTTAAATTGGATAATTTTTGGTTACTTTCATCATTTCCTGAATTGTCAGTATAGCCTCCTAATTTTATTTTCAGGTCCGGATAGGCGGTCATAATTTCAACCAAATTCAATAACTGAACTTCTGAACCTGCTTTTAAATCACTTGAACCTGTTTCAAAATATAAGTTTTCAATGGTATACCAGTTATTTGCATCTAAAATTCTCTGATCTTTTTGTTTCACCGAATTATACAACTGATACAATTGACTTCCTTCTCCTATTGAAATTTTCTTTCCTCCTTTTAGTTCAACTTCTTTAATATTTCCAGTATCATAAACAAAATCACCGTTTTCATTGACGTAGCCTTTAATTTCTTTTGGATTTAATACAATTGCTCCGTTATGAGTATCTATTGCAGAACCAAGTCCTGAAACGCCAGTTAAAGCCTCAATTTTTGCTTTCCTGTTGGCTTCTATTTTATCTTTATGCAACGTTGCTAAAGTCGGTGCGATAACCAAAGAAACGATAGACATTAATTTAATCAAAATATTCATCGATGGCCCCGAAGTATCTTTGAACGGATCTCCTACGGTATCTCCTGTAACAGAAGCTTTATGAGGTTCAGATCCTTTATAATATGTTTGTCCATTGATGTCGACTCCTTTTTCAAATGATTTTTTAGCATTATCCCAAGCTCCGCCTGCATTGTTCTGGAACATCCCCATAAGAACCCCGCACACAGTAGCTCCTGCTAAAAACCCACCCAAAACTTCAGGTCCAAAAATAAATCCAATTAATAATGGTGAAATAATAGCAATGGCTCCCGGAAGCATCATTTTCCTGATGGAAGCATCGGTAGAAATGGCAACACATTTTTCATATTCAGGTTGTGCTTTTCCTTCCAAAATCCCGGGAATTTCACGAAATTGCCTGCGAACTTCTTCTACCATGGCCATTGCAGCCTGTCCAACCGCAGTAATAGCCAATGAAGAAAATATAAAAGGGATCATCCCTCCCACAAATAATCCAGCCAAAACATCGGCTCTGTAAATATCAATCCCGTCGATGCCTGCAATCCCTACAAAAGCTGCAAATAAGGCTAAAGCCGTTAATGCCGCTGAAGCGATAGCAAACCCTTTTCCCGTTGCTGCGGTAGTATTTCCGACAGCATCTAAAATATCTGTTTTTTCACGGACTTCTTTTGGCAATTCACTCATTTCGGCAATTCCACCTGCATTATCTGCAATAGGACCAAAAGCATCGATTGCCAATTGCATTGCGGTTGTTGCCATCATACCAGCAGCAGCAATAGCAACACCATATAATCCTGCACATAAATAAGAGCCATAAATTCCACCAGCTAAAACAATAATTGGAAGTAAAGTAGATTCCATTCCAACCGCTAATCCGCCAATAATATTGGTCGCATGACCTGTTGAAGATTGTCTTACAATACTGGAAACCGGTCTTTTCCCTATTGCAGTATAATATTCTGTAATGATACTCATCAATGTACCGACTACCAATCCTACCATAATGGCTCCAAAAACACCCATTTTAGTAAATTCCTGACCTCTCAGTACCATTTTCTCCGGTAAAATATAAGTAACCAGAAAATAAGAAGCTATGGCGGTAATAACGATACTTCCCCAGTTTCCTAGATTTAATGCGTTTTGTACGCTTGACGTAGAGGAATCTTCATTATCATTAATTCTGACAAATAGAGTTCCTATCATAGAAAATATAATTCCGGTTCCTGCAATCAGCATTGGGAGAAGAATTGGGGCAAAACCTCCAAAAGAATCTTCAGAGATCGTTTCTCTTCCTAAAACCATGGTTGCTAAAACTGTCGCCACATAAGAACCGAATAAATCGGCTCCCATTCCTGCAACGTCTCCTACATTATCACCAACGTTATCTGCGATTGTTGCCGGATTGCGAGGATCGTCTTCCGGAATTCCGGCTTCTACCTTTCCTACCAGATCTGCCCCAACATCTGCAGCTTTAGTATAAATTCCGCCTCCTACTCTTGCAAAAAGAGCAATGGATTCTGCTCCTAAAGAAAATCCGGTTAAGACCTCAATGGTTCTTTCCATTTCGTGAGAATCTACGGGAGCATCCGGTGCAAAAATCTGTTTGATGATTAAAAATAAAGAACCCAGTCCTAAAACGGCCAAGCCGGCAACCCCCATTCCCATTACAGAACCTCCTGTAAAAGAAACTTTAAGCGCTTTGGAAAGTGACGTTCTAGCAGCTTCTGCCGTTCTTACATTGGCTTTTGTTGCGATTTTCATTCCGATAAAGCCTGCAGATGCCGAAAATATAGCTCCAACAGCAAAAGCAATCCCGATACTCCAGTGAGAGTTCGCATTGCTCATACCCATCACCGCTAAAAGAATAGCTACAATTACTACGAAATAAGTTAAAATTTTGTACTCAGCCTTTAGAAAAGCCATTGCACCGTCAGCGATATGTCCGCTGATAACTTTCATTTTGTCATTTCCGGCATCCTGCTTACTTACCCAATTGCTCTGAATAAAGGTATACAGCAAAGCAATGACACCAAAAATTGGTACTAACACAAATAAGTCCATAGTTTAATATTTTTTTGGTAATAGAGTATTAAATATAATAAATAATTCCCAAGGATTTTAATAAAATAATACAACACGTTGAAAACATTAATGCAGTATCTTGCAGGACTTCAATAAAAAAGGATAAATGAAAAATCATTTATCCTTTAATTTATAATCAAATAAAGAGAATCTTATCCTCCATATTTATTAGCATAATCATCCTGAGAAGCTTTGATTACTTTTCTTGCGTGATCTGCTCCGTACACTTCTTGAATTCTGCATTTTGCAGGCTCATCCGGTAAGTTTTTGTATGTCAGGAAGTAGTGCATCAATCTTTTCACTTCAGCTTCAGGCAATTCAGAAATATCTCTGTAGTGGCCAAAAGCGTGATCTCCGATCATTACAGCAACGATCTTGTCATCAGCTTCTCCTCCGTCAATCATTTTGAATCCACCGATTGGAATAGCTTCCATCAACAGACCTCCTGAATGAATATTATGAGAACTCAAGACACAGATATCAAGTGGATCATGATCTCCCATTGTAACATCATTTGCACCTCTTTCAATAGCCAAATCCATTACCGCCTGATCGCAGTATGTTCTAGGAACGAAACCATACAATGCAGGAATGATATTTGAGAATTTCTGAGGTCTGTCAACCTTTAAAAATCCTGTTTCTTTATCTACTTCATATTTAATAGTATCTGAAGGAACGATCTCCACGAAAACATTTACAACATTTGGCGCATCTTCTCCCGCAGAAATCCCATGCCATGGATGTGCTTTAAAATTTGGAATCATTTTATTTAAAATTTTATTTTTAGTTAAGCTATTATTATAATTTCTCTTCTTAAATCTTCAATCGTTATTGAAATATAATCTTCACTTTCCATATAATTCATGATGAAAATGGTCTTAAATTCTTCAAGATTAGCATTCCCATTCAATCCGTCATATGTTTTATGAAGCAAATCTATTACTGCATTTTTAGAATCAACAATATTTTGCCATGAATTTTTCGTAACATATAATTGCTGAGAAGAATTATATTCAAATTCTTCATTAATTGTCTTTTCGGTAAGGAAAATAAACTCGTGACTCGCCAGATCTTTATTGAACCTTTGAACTAAGTTTGAAGGTTTTATTCTTTCCAAAAACAAGGTCATTCTTTCATACGCCTGCGTCTTGTTTTCTGAATTTGATTTTACCGAAAGTAATTTAATTTCCTGTTCTTTAAGTTTAATGTAAGTGAATACAAACTGTCTTAGTAAAACCAAGAAAGGAATTGCAATAATTAATGCAAATGCATAGGGCAGATATCCTGAAAAATTTGTCATAATTTGAGGTAGCAAAATTACTAATATTTTCTGAATTCCCCCCTACTTTTTAATTTATATAAAGGTACAATTCAATGGTATTATGAAGAATAATTGATTTCTATATTTTTCTTTTTTAAAATACCTTCTTTTGAGAATTGAATATAAATTAAAGCTAAAATTATTAGGAGATAATATCCCAACATCATTCTATTGACTAAACTGGGAAATATTAAAAAGCGAATAAAAACGGCTATATATATACTTGCAAAAAATAAACTGTAAAGTTTAAGTTTTGGATTTTTAACATTGAAATTAGCAGCAAGAATTATAGTGATGAAAAGTAATAAAATTGGAAAGTAAGAGCCATTAAACTCAAGCAATATATTGCTCTTTAAAAAATTAAAATAAGAAGAAAAATAAAAAGGGTCAGGATTTGATATTGGATAAATCTGAACCTGGGTAAATTGATTCATGAATAATGTTGACCACGAAATTTGATTAAAATATTGTATAAGAAAAAAAGAAGAACCTATATAAAAGTAAGAAAAACACAAATCGCGAACAGAGATTCTAAGGCTTTTTCTGTATACAAATATCAGTAGAAAAACAAACGAATAAAAAATATAATATTCGGGTCTTGTAAAAATGCAAAGCATTGCAAAAATTGTAGCAAGAAGAAAGTTTTTTCTAAAAATAAAATAATAAAAACTCAATAAAAGCAACAAACAAGCTAAATTATCCGGTGAAGCATGTCTGCTAGATTCTAGAAAAGGCTTGAATAATGATAAAATAATTGTAATGAATACTGCCAGATTTTGATTCCTTAAAATGTTAGTCAAAAATCTAAAAACTAATAGAAGAATCAAAACATAAGAAATTATAGAAACCAAAAATATTGAAGTTGAAGCTTCAAAACCGAGCTTGAAAAATATTAAATTGATAAAATTAAAAAAAGGTTTTACAGAGAAAAGTTGTAATTCTTCTTCATATGCTTTGGGATTTTCTGCTAAAACTTTATAATAAGTATTTTCACCTTTCGCAATCTCTTCGTGAGATAAGTCATATACAAAGTGTTTTGGATTTTTCTCCTTCAATTCAGTATATACTTTTTCATGAATCTCTTTAATTCCCATCTCGGGATATTCTGCTTTATACACTAAGCCCATGTATGCTTCTATGTCTACATTATAATACTGGTGAGTATATAAATAATAGGACATGATACATAAGTAGATAGAAAGGAAATAAACAAAAAGAGGATTACCTTTTTTAAGCATTTTAGGTGATGTCTGTTAATTTAAATTCAATGATAAAAATATGAGTAAATATTTTACAATTCAAAAAGCGCAGGACGCTGGGTAACCTCATGATAACAAACACTATTTTCATCAAAATAATGGTAAACTAAACTCTTTCTAGTTCGTGATTTATCTAAATGGGGCTCTCCGCCATGAAGAATATTGGCGTGCCATATTAATAAATCTCCTTTTTTAGCCTTGAAAATTTCTTTTTTAAGGTCTAATTCTTTCACCTTTTTTTCAAGGAATTCTTCATATGCTTTATAGCTTTTCTTACCAATTCTTAGGCTATTTCCTTCATTGTCATAATCTGAATTTAAAAAATAAGGAAGTTTATGACTTTCAGGAATATAATGTAAGGCTCCGTTACTTTCATCAATATCTTCTAAAGCAATCCATACTCCCAAAAGTCCTCCTAAAGGATAAGTGGTCATATGAATACTATCAGAATGTGTCTTTTGCTGGCTTCCGTTGATGAAATTAATGCTTTGAAAAAGTTTTGCCTGTCCATCTATTAGAACGGAAAGAAATTCCAAAAGTTCTTTATTATCTCCAATATTTTTAATGATCTCAGAATGATGAATGACAAACATTAATTTCCCTCCATAGCGGAATTTGATTGTTCCGTTTGCCATTAACTGATCGATTTCTGCATTGATTTTATCAGCCGTTTCAGAGCTTAGGTAATTTCTTAGAATAAGATATCCTTTATCATCAAAACTGATTACACTCTTTTTGTTATCCTCAGTAAGATTTTTGTAAAAAGAGGTTCCCGATAATGCATGGGCATCTACTTTTCTTTCATTCTCAGGAAGATGAGCAAAATCTTTGCTGGAAATACTTGAAAAGTAATTTTTATTGATTCCGTACTTTTTATATAATGGGATATTATGTTTTAATTTACTTTTATTAAAAAAATTGTAAACAATATATGGCAGCTTATAGTTTCGAATTTGCTTTAACATTAGATCTTATGTAATAATTTACTATAAAGTTACAAAATAATCTCCCAATTAGAATAAATCTAAATAACAGTTCAATTAATTTTTGAAAAATTTACCATTCAAAATGAGTTTCAAAAGCTTTCTAAACAATTCTTTTTTAGAACTCTCTGTAATACTATACGGCTTCAACTCTGGACGAAAGCCACGGAAGAATTCTTCAATGTTGGGTAAGCTTCCTCCTTCAAAATCAAAGATGTGAGTCTGAATGTCCTCTTTTATAGCTTTATCAATTAAAACAGAGGCTCCCGATAATTTTACATATTCTTTATCATTGAAAGTTCCTAAAAGAGCAACCGTATTTTTATCAAAAAAAGTGACTATTATATTAATAATTTTCGACTTATAATAGAAAGCTGAAAATTTAAGATACTTCATTTTAAAAAATAATTCAAAAATCTTCATAAAGCTAAGTGTATCATCTTCATTTTTGGTTCCGATAAAATTGGCTTTTATAAAGTTTTTTGCCTCCTCATAAGTAATCTCTTTTATTTCAGAATTAGCAGAAGTTTCCTCATCTAGTCTTAATTTCCGTTTTCTTTTAGGAGAATATTTCGCATATACATTTTGATATAAATCAGGATAAATAATAAAATTATTTTTTAATTCAATTTTTGAGTTAAAGCAATTGGTGTCATTAAATGTATAAATCCTTACTAAATAATTTTCATTTAAAAAATGCAAAAATTTTTCATTAACTTCGATACTATCTTCAGGAGAAAATATTCCTAATTGCTGGCACAGCCTTGGATTATGTACGATTTTAACACCATATTTCTTTACAAAAGGGATCGGCATTACAGCTTCATAATCATTGTAAATCAAAAGTTCCCATTGTTTCCCGGAAGTAATATCTAAGAAATCTTTTGTCGCAGAATATTTTCTTTGTTGAGAATTTTCCAGGCAGTCAGAATATTTTTTAAAATCTATTTCGTGGTATTTTACTCTCCTAATCATAATAATCCTTCGTCTGAGAAACTGAAATATGAATTTTGGGTAATAATTAAATGATCCAATAGCTGAATACTTAGCATATTTCCGGCTTCTTTTATTTTTTGTGTAATGTCAAGATCATCTATACTGGGTTTGAGATTTCCGGAGGGATGATTGTGGGCAATGATAATACCCGTAGAAAAATGATCTAGGGCGGTTCTGAAAAGAACTCTAACATCTACAACAGACTGATTTATCCCGCCTTGTGTGAGCTGTGTAAAATGAACAATTCTATTGCTCTGATTTAAAAATATAGCCCAGAATTCTTCAGTTCTTAAATCTGACAAATGATTTTTTAAAGTAAGATAAGCATCGTTACTGCTCGAGATCACTCGTTTTTCAGGAAGCTGCTGATCGGTTCTTCGCCTCCCAATTTCTAAAGCAGTTACTATGGAAATGGCTTTCACAGATCCCACTCCCTTGAATTTCATTAAATCTCTTAAAGAAAGTAAACTCAGCTGATTCCAATTATTATTCACTGACGCCAAAATTTTTCTGGCTAACTCAACTGCCGTTTCATCTTTATTTCCACTTCCCATAATGATGGCTAATAATTCCGAATCAGAAAGTGAGTTTTTACCTTTTGATAAAAACTTTTCTCTCGGTCTGTCGTCTTCAGCAAGAAATTTAATAGACATTGTTAGAATTATAAATTATACGGAAGTTATGAATTTAATAAAAAGCATACAACAAGATAGGTTGTTTTGATGAGTCAATATACCTTGCGGTTTCATCAAATGCGTTCTTTGATAGCATTGGGCAACCGAAACTCAGACATGCAGGATCCGAAGATTCATTATCCGGAATACAGTAATAAGAATGAAGAACAATAGCTCTTGATCTTGCATTGCTATTGGTTTCATCTAAACCATCCAATCGATAGGCTTTCCCAAATTTTCCTGTATAGCTCTCTCTTATTTCATATTTCCCTAAAGATGACCGGTGGGAACCATCAGTATTACTGAATTGTAAAGCATTCGAATTTTTAACTACCGAACCGTCACCATGAGCGACAATCGCCTTTTGCAATATCTTATCGTTTTTCAGATCGTAAACGAAATATCTGTACTTTCCCGAATAGATTTTAAAGTTGATGAAAACAGCTAAATTCTGATTATAATCTTTCCCTTTAATGTAATTCTTTACTTCCAGAATTTTCGACTTTGGCAGATAATCAATAGCAGTATTGGCCTGAGATTCAAATTTCGAACAGGAAATAAGGAAGAAAAATAAAAAAATAAAGTGTTTCATCATTTGCGGAACTGTTTATTCGATAATCATTCCGTCTTTCATTACTAATTTTCTGTCGGTAATATCAGCAAGACCAGGATTATGGGTTACAATCACGAAAGTCTGGTTATATTTATCTCTCAAATCGAAAAAAAGACGATGAAGATCATCTGCATTTTTTGAATCCAAATTTCCTGTAGGTTCGTCTGCAAAAATAATTTTTGGAGAATTAATTAAAGCTCTTGCCACAGCAACTCTCTGTGCTTCTCCACCAGATAACTGATTAGGTTTATGATGTAATCTCTGCTCTATTTTCAGGTCTTCAAACAAAGCATAAGCTTTTTCCATCGCTTCTTTTTCGTTAACTCCGGCAATTTTTGTAGGAAGCAATACATTTTCCAAAGCTGTAAATTCCGGAAGCAGCTGATGAAACTGAAAAACAAAACCAATATTCTGATTTCTGAATTTAGAAAGCTGCTTATCGTTCATATTAATGAAAGACTCTCCGGCAATCGTTATTTCCGTATCAAAACTTTTCGAGTTCGTCGGAAGATCCAATGTGCCCAAAATCTGCAAAAGTGTAGACTTTCCTGCTCCGGATTCTCCTACAATAGATACAACTTCTCCAACTTTTATATGAATATCGACTCCTTTCAATACTTCCAAATTCCCATATGATTTATGGATATTTCTTGCTTTAATCATGATTCAAAAATAGTAAATTGATTTGGAATATAAGATAATTTTAAATCGAATTCTAAACAATGAATAAAGTACTCAAATAAAAAAGCCTCCCGAATTGAGAGGCTTTTATAGGTACAAATTAGAAAATTACAGTAACAAAGTTAATGGGCTTTCTAAATATGTTTTTAATGTCTGTAAGAACTGAGCTCCTGTAGCACCATCTACGACTCTGTGATCACAAGCTAATGAAAGCTTCATGATATTTCCAACTACAATCTGACCGTTTTTTACAATCGGTTTTTCAATGATCGCTCCTACTGAAAGGATTGCAGAGTTTGGCTGATTGATGATACTTGTAAAGGTTTCAATTCCGAACATTCCCAAGTTTGAGATCGAGAATGTAGAACCTTCCATTTCGTTTGCTTTAAGACCTTTAGACTTCGCTCTGGCAGCCATATCTTTCACAACAGCAGAAATTTGAGTATAGTTCATCTGATCTGTATTTTTAAGTACAGGAACTACTAATCCGTCAGGAATAGCAACGGCTACACCAACATTGATATTTCCTCTGTGAATGATCTTATCACCTGCCCAGCTTGAGTTTACCTGTGGGTGTTTTCTTAACGCAACAGCTGTTGCTTTAATGATCATATCGTTGAAAGAAATTTTAGTATCTGGTAAAGAATTGATTTCTTTTCTTGCCTCAATTGCTTTATCCATATTGATCTCTACCATTAGGTAGTAGTGAGGTGCAGAGAATTTACTTTCAGAAAGACGTTTTGCGATAATGTTTCTTACCTGTGAATTCGGAGTTTCTGTATCTTCACCCTGAACAAAGCTTAATGCAACTTGTGTAGCAGGACTTGCAGACGGAGCTGAAGCTGCTGATTGTGCAGTTGGCTGATAGTTTTCAATATCTTTTTTAACAATTCTTCCGTTTTCACCTGAACCCTGAATGCTGTTGATATCAACACCTTTATCCTGAGCCATTTTCTTCGCCAACGGAGAAATTGCAATTCTGTCTGTAGATGAAGAGCTTGCAACCGGAGCCGCTTTTTCTTCTGCTTTAGCTTCAGTTTTCTGTTCAGCAGGTTTTTCTGATGATGAAGCCACTGGTTTTGCAGCACCTACACCAGAAACATCTGTTCCTGCAGGGCCAATAATTGCCAAAACGGTATCAACTGGAGCAGCACCTCCTTCTTCTACCCCCTGCTTCAATAAGATCCCGTTGAATTCAGATTCGAAATCCTGAACCGCTTTATCTGTTTCGATCTCAGCAAGAAGGTCTCCTTCTTTTACTGTATCTCCTACATTCTTGTGCCATTTTGCCACTTTTCCTTCCGTCATTGTATCAGAAAGTCTTGGCATTGTAATCACTTCTACTCCTGCAGGAACTTCAGCAGATGCCTGTTCCGGAGCAGCAGTTTCTGCTTTAGGCTCTTCTTTTTTTTCTTCAGAAGCTGCAGCAGGAGCAGACGCCCCACCTGTTAATCCTGAAATATCTTCTCCTTCATTACCAATAATTGCCAAAACTGAGTCTACAGCCGCTGCATTGCCTTCTTCTACACCTATATATAAAAGAGTTCCTTCTATTTCAGATTCAAAATCCTGAACCGCTTTATCTGTTTCAATTTCGGCAAGGATATCACCTTCCTTTACCTTATCGCCTACTTTTTTATGCCATTTAGCCACTTTTCCTTCCGTCATAGTATCAGAAAGACGTGGCATTGTAATCACTTCTGCCATAATATATATTGATTTGAGATTTGAGATTCGAGATTTGAGATTAGGGAAACTCAAATTCAAACTTCAAATTAATTATTAATTTTAGTTTTCTAATTTGTCTAAGAATGGATAATCTTCCTGAGCGTATACATATTCATATACTTTCTCTGCATCCGGATAAGGAGAGTTTTCCATGAACTCTACGCACTCTTCAACGAAATCTCTGGATTTGTTATCTGTAGCTTCCAATTCTTCTTCTGTAGCCCATCCGTTTGATAAAATTCTTTGTTTTATCAATTCAATAGGATCATCATTTTTATGAATAGCAACTTCTTCTTTAGATCTATAAGGTTCTGCATCAGACATTGAGTGACCTCTGAAACGGTATGTTCTAGCTTCAATGAAAGTAGGTCCGTCTCCTCTTCTTGCTCTTTCGATAGCCTCATAAGCAGCTTCAGCCACTTTCTCAGGATCCATCGCATCTACAGCAAGACATGGCATTTCGTATCCTAAACCTAATTTATAGATATCTTCGTGGTTAGCTGTTCTTTTCACAGAAGTACCCATTGCGTATTGGTTGTTCTCAACAACGAAAATTACAGGTAACTTCCAGTTCATTGCCATGTTAAATGTTTCATGTAACGACCCCTGTCTTGCAGCTCCATCTCCGAAGAAACAGATGTTTACAGCCTGTCTGTCGAAAAATTTATCCGCAAAAGCAATACCAGCTCCCAAAGGAATTTGTCCTCCAACAATACCATGACCTCCATAGAAACGGTGCTCTTTGCTGAAAATATGCATAGATCCACCCATACCTCCGGATGTACCTGTAGCTTTACCACAAAGTTCAGCCATGATTCTTTTAGGATCTACTCCCATCGCCATTGGATGGATGTGGCATCTGTAAGCAGTAATCATACTATCTTTAGTTAAATCCATTGCATGCGTGAAACCAGCAGGAATAGCCTCCTGACCGTTATACAAATGTAAAAAACCTCTGATTTTTTGTTTTAGATAAAGAGAACGGCATTTGTCTTCAAACCTTCTCCACATAGTCATATCTTCATACCACTTAAGGTATACCTCTTTAGAAAATTCTTTCATGTGTTGAGCTCTTGCTTATTTATTATGAAATAGTTGAGCAAAATTATGAAAAAAACTTTGTTTTTATTGTATGCATAAGTAACTTTTCGTTTTTTCTCTAAAATATATTTGCAGGCAGCGTGGATTATTCTTAATTTTCGACCCTTGGAAGTATTCATCTAATAGTATACTGACTGTTATTTCTTACTAGCATATCTTAGAAATCGGCCTATCAGCAGAAGCTTCCTAAGATAACTCATGAAACATGACATCAAAAAACATTACATTTTATTCCATTATTATTTTCATCTTTAATTATTGTTAACATATCTTTTGGTAATTTCAACAGGTTCTTTTCCCGTACAATTTCTATAAATTTCAATGTTAAGTCTTTTAAATTTTAAAAAAAATACTGTAACGCTTTGCTTCCCTCTATCTAAAAATAAAACTACTCCGAACACAAAGAAATAATATAAATATAAATTTCACCACATTATCTAAGGCATCTCAAAAATGAATCACAATCAAATCTACATTGTTTTTTTGCCCTTATAATATTATATTTACATTATCAAACTAAAACATGGAAGAAAAACAGCCTTCATTTATCCTTAAAGTATCAAAAATAATTTCAGATTTCTTTAATCCTTTACTTTCTTTATTTATATTCTTTTTATATATGAGTGTAAAGAATTATTCACTGAAAGATTCATTATTGTATTTCTTACCTATACTATTACTTGTTATTGTTCCTGTTATTATATGGCTTATTTGGAATGTAAAGACAGGAAGATATACCAATATGGATGTTTCGAACCGGGTACAGAGAAAGACCTTATATATATTTATAGCGGTCTGTATCATCGCATACATCGCGTTTAATTATATCAAGAACGGATATATTGATTTGGTTATGGTATCTATACTAATTCTTCTTTTTGCTCTACAGATCAGTAATTTTTTCATTAAAAGCTCCATGCATACGGCATTTAATATATTTGTAGCAGCACTATTTTATGCTATTAATCCAATTACGGGGCTTATCTGGCTGGGAATTGCCGCTCTAGTGGGGATTACGCGGATTATTTTAAAAAGACATACCCCGAAAGAAGTATTCATGGGAGCGTTTATCGCTTTTATCGTATCTTTTATTTACCTATATTGCAATATAGAATTTCAACATTAAGAATCTACTATGAAAATCAATCATCTTACCGCTGCAGAAGAAAACTTAATGAAACTATTTTGGAAGCTGGAGTCTTTTTACTTAAAAGATGTTATGGAGCAGCATCCGGAACCTAAACCCCATCAGAATACGGTTTCTACTTACCTGAAAATTTTAGTCGAAAAAGGCTATTTATCTACAGAAAAAGAAGGAAGAATTTTTAAATATACAGTTCTTGTTCCTATAGAAGAATATAGAAAGTTTTTATTAAGAGAGCTTTCTCATAATTTCTTTAATGATTCAGGAAAGGAAGTTTTGGAGTTTTTGTTCAGTGAGAGTCTGATTTCCCAAAATGATCTGAAAGGGTATTTTGATCTTAAAATAGAACTGAAGCCAGCAAAGCCGAAGCTAGAATATGCTGAAGAAATTTTAAATCCTAAAAAAGATAAGAAGAGCAAGGAAAAAGAAAAGAAAAAGAAGAAGAAAAAAGACTAATTCTTTTAAAATAAAACATAAAAAAAAGCGGCTCCGAAAAGCCGCTTATATTTTTTACCAACGATTTCCACCGCCGTTACCTCCTCTGTTGTTTCCGCCGTAACCACCACCGTTACCTCCACGGTTGTTTCCATAACCACCACCTCTGTTGTTATCGAAACTTCTTCTTGGTTTTTCTTCTCTTGGCTTAGCCTCAGACACGTTAAGTACTTTACCGTTAAGTTCTTTTTGGTTAAGAGCTTCAATAGCTTGAGCTCCTTCTTCGTCACCCATTTCGATGAATCCGAAACCTCTAGAACGACCAGTTTCTCTGTCTGTTACAATTTTAGCAGATGTTACATCGCCAAATTCAGCGAATAGATCGTGCAACTCATATTCTTTAGTTGCGTAATTGATGTTTGAAACAAAAATGTTCATTTTAAATAAAATTAAAAAATTAATAAAAATTTGGCATATAAAAGAAAAACAACATAAATTAATGAACAAATATTGATTCCAAATATAAACGATTGCAAGTTACAATTAAAAATAACAAATCAAAGCTTTTTTATCATTAATTCTCTTTTAATATTGAATTAAATTAAAAAAGTGCTGTAGAATAATATTTAACCTGCATTTTACTCTCCTTAATTGAGAAAACAAATCATTATTTTTCAATAACTAAATCTTATTAAGCTCTAAAAACTAGTTTTTAATCCTAAATTTGTGCTGCTAATTATTAGAATATGAACTATCATACTAGAAAATGGGTAAAACCTGAAGACTTAAATCCTAACCAATCACTTTTTGGAGGAAGATTATTACAGTGGATTGATGAAGAAGCTGCGTTATACGCCGTGATTCAATTAGAAAATAAAAAAGTAGTTACAAAATTCATCTCAGAAATCAACTTTGTGAGCTCTGCAAAGCAAGGTGATATTATAGAAATTGGTATCGAAGTTTCAGCTTTCGGCTCTACTTCTCTTACCTTAAGATGTGATGTACGAAATAAAATGACACATCAAACTATCATTACAGTTGACCGAATTGTAATGGTAAATTTAGATCAGGACGGAAATCCTGCTCCGCATGGGAAAACAAAAGTTGAATTTGTAAAAGACAGGTTGCTAAACAATCAGGATCAACAATGAAGATATTCATAAAAAATATGGTTTGTGGCAGATGTATTTCTGCGGTGACGGGTATTTTTAATGAAGCTCATATCAAAATTGCATCTATTCATCTTGGTGAAGTGGAGACAGAATCTGACCTTTCGGAACAAGACCTTCAGTCTCTTGAAAAACAATTGTTGGAGACAGGTTTTGAAAGAATAAAGGATTCTTCCCATCAGCTTGTTGAAAAGATCAAAAATCTGATTATCGTAAAAATAAGTGAGCTTGATGTTGATGAAAACTTTCTTCTTTCGGAATTTTTAATCTCAAAACTTCATAAAGATTACAGTTCGCTCTCAAAAACTTTTTCCCAGAACGAAAATATTACCTTGGAGCAGTTTTTTATTCTTCAGAAGATTGAAAAAGTGAAGGAGCTTCTTTTATATAATGAATTTACCCTGACAGAAATTGCAGGAAAGCTTGGTTATAAAAGTGTTCAGCATCTCTCATCACAATTCAGAAACAGTTCTGGATTTACTCCCACCGAGTTTAAAAAATTGAAGATTCACAATAGAAAACCGTTAGATCTTGTCTGAAAATTAAGCCTATTAGAGTTTTGAAAGATAATTTATGATCAAAACTCTAATCCTTTCTATATCCTCTGCCAAATTCTATAAACTTTATCCTTAAATTTATAACAACCTTCCTGTTGTATTTTGGAAATTTGTACTATAAATTAAAAGGATCATGGAAAAACAATATAAAATACTCGGAATGACCTGCTCCGGTTGCCAGAAAAAGATTTCTGAAAAACTGAACAGCATTGAAGGAGTACAAGCTGATGTTGACTTAGAAACAAATACAGCGACCATCACTTCCGAAAAAGATATTGAATTAAATGCTTTAAATAAAGCACTGGAAGACATCGGAAATTACAAATTAGAAGATCCGAATAATCCTGAAAAAGCTTTTGTCAAACCACAAGACAGAGTCTCTCCATCATCTGTCTATTATTGCCCGATGGAATGTGAAGGTGATAAAGTATATTTTCAGCAGGGAAAAAGATGTCCGACTTGCAATATGTATTTGGTGCCTATTGAGGAAAAATTAGCTAAAGATCCTAATCACAAACCTACCTACTCTTCTACGAACTTACCCGAAAATTTCAAAGACAATATCGGGAAATATTATTGTCCCATGTTTTGTGAAGGAGACAAGATCTATGACGAAAAAGGTGATTGTCCGGTTTGTCATATGCATTTGGAAGAAATTACCGATGATCTGATTAAAAACTCAGAAAACCATTCACATCATCACTCTCACGATCACAGTCATCATCATGAAGCTCCTAAAGTTACCGATGAAATGGCAGGAAAATATTACTGCCCGATGTATTGCGAAGGAGATAAAGTATACGACAGCAATGTCGGATGCCCGGTCTGCGGAATGGATCTGGTGAAATATCCTGAGAAAAAAGCAGCAAAATACACTTGTCCGATGCATCCTGAGATCATCAGAGATGAACCGGGAGATTGCCCTATCTGTGGAATGGATTTAGTAAAAATGCCTGACACCAACAATGACGGTGAAGATGAAACTTATAAGTTGCTAAAAAGGAAATTCATCATTTCTTTAGCCTTTACGATTCCCGTTTTTATTCTTTCCATGGGCGGAATGTTTATTAATTTTCCTTTTTCACATCAGGTTCAGGGCATTATTGAGTTTATTTTAACGCTTCCTGTCCTTTTGTATTCAGGATGGTTCTTAATGAAAAGAGGCTGGGTTTCTTTTAAAACCTGGAATTTAAATATGTTCAGTTTAATTGTATTAGGTGTTGCTGCTGCATTTATTTTCAGCATTGTTGCTTTGGCTTTTCCTGATATGATTCCGCATGAAATTCGAGGTCATAATCATGAGATCCCATTATATTTTGAAGCAGTCTGCGTGATTTTGACATTGGTGATTTTAGGCCAGCTTATGGAAGCTGCTGCTCATAAAAAAACAGGAAATGCAATCCGTGAACTGATGAATCTTTCACCAGATGAAGCGAACCTTATGGTAAATGGAGAAGAAAAGAAAGTACTGCTTTCGCAGGTAAAAATAGGAGATCTGTTAAAAGTAAAACCCGGCGAGAAAATTCCTGTTGACGGAAAAATCACAGAAGGAAGCTCTTATGTAGACGAAAGTATGATCACAGGAGAACCTATTCCCGTTGAAAAAAGCCTTAACGATAAGGTTTCTTCAGGAACTATCAACGGAAACCAGGTATTCATTATGAAAGCTGAAAAAGTGGGTGATGAAACGTTGCTTTCACAGATCATCAAAATGGTAAATGAAGCCAGCCGAAGCAAAGCTCCGATTCAGAAACTGACGGACAAGGTTGCTAAAGTTTTTGTTCCGGCCGTTATTTTAATTGCTGTTCTTACATTTCTTTTATGGCAGTTTTTCGGGCCGGAAGGAAAAAGAAGCTTATTTGCTTTTGTAAATGCAGTTGCAGTTTTAATTGTTGCCTGTCCATGTGCTTTAGGATTAGCCACACCAATGTCTCTGATGGTCGGAATCGGAAAAGGCGCTCAAAACGGCATTCTCATTAAAAACGCGGAAGCGCTTGAACAAATGAATAAAGTAAACGTTCTAATTACTGATAAAACAGGAACGTTAACGGAGGGAAAACCATCTGTAGAATATATTGAAACACTTCATAAAGATCAAAATTCAATCCTGAAATTAGCTTATTCATTGAACCAAAATTCTGAACATCCTTTATCCAATGCGGTGATAAAAAAAGCTCAAAACAACAATATTCTTCCTGAAAAAGTGGAGAAATTTGAAAACATCTCAGGAAAAGGCGTAAAAGGAAATATCAACGGAGAAACAGTTTATCTTGGAAATGAAAGTTTATTAATTTCCCATCAGATAACAATTCCCGAAAATTTAAAACAGAAAGCCATTGAAATTCAGTCAAAAGCGCATACAATTTCGTATGTTGCTCAAGGCAATACCGTTTTAGGGTTTATCAGCTTTACAGATAAGATCAAGGAAAGTTCTAAAAAAGCTGTGCAACAATTGCTAAGCGAAGGCGTAGATGTTATAATGATGACCGGTGATAACGAACATACTGCAAAAGCTGTTGCAGAAGAATTGGGAATCAGACATTTTAAAGCTAATTGCCATCCAGAAGATAAATTAAATGAAGTGAAAAAGCTTCAGCAACAAGGAAAAATCGTGGCTATGACCGGAGACGGAATCAATGACTCCCCCGCTCTTGCCCAAGCCAATATCGGAATCGCAATGGGGACAGGAACTGATGTCGCGATTGAAAGCGCTGAAATCACTTTATTAAAAGGGGATATTCTTGGAGTTGCCAAAGCAAAATTATTAAGCGAGAAACTCCTGAAAAACATTAAAGAAAACCTGTTTTTTGCCTTTATTTATAATGTCTTAGGGATTCCCGTTGCGGCAGGATTATTGTATCCTTTCTTTGGAATTCTTTTATCACCGATGATTGCAGCAGCAGCAATGAGCTTCAGTTCTTTATCTGTGATTTTAAATTCACTCCGTTTAAATTCTGTCAATTTAGAGAGTAAATAAACATGAAAAAAGAAAGTCTTTATATCGGCTGTTCAGGGTTTTACAATAATGATTGGAAAGGATCATTATATCCTGAAGCTACCAAAAGTAAAGACTTTCTTTCATTATATTCCCAAACTTTCAACTGTGTAGAAATCAATTCAACGTTTTACAGGAATCCAACGGCTAAAACGCTTCTGAAATGGAGTGATGAAACTCCTGAAGATTTCAGATTTTTTGTTAAAATTCCGAAAACAATTTCCCACGAAAAGCGTCTGAAAGATTGCAATGAAGAGATTACAGAATTTTGTAATCATATTCATGACCATTTAAAAGAAAAACTTTCAGGGTTTCTCTATCAGTTCCCCCCTTCTTTCAGGAACACGGAAGAAAATATTGAAACAATTCTTAAAAACATTGATTTCGGCTATTTAAATGTCATTGAATTCCGTCATGAATCTTGGTGGGATCCTCAGGTTTTTAAAATTCTCAAAGAACATGAGATTGTTTTTTCAGGAGTAAGCTTCCCCGGGAATCTCCCGGAAGAAGTTATTACAAACCATTCCGAGGTTTTATATTACAGACTTCACGGAAAGCCTGTTCTTTATAAATCCGAATACAGCACAGAGTTCCTTAATAATTTGGCTGAAAAGATCAGAAAAATCAATAAGAAAACCTTTATCTTTTTCAATAATACATGGGGAAATGCCGCTGTGACTAATTCTCTATATTTAAAAGAATTACTTTCATAATATTGTCTTATTCATAAGATTATTAAAAATTCCTTAAAAAGTGAAAAAAGGAAAAAAATCGGCATGTAATTTGTTAAGAATAATTTACAAAAATTAACAATTTTTAACAATTTAAATTCCGAACCATTTTATGAAAAAAACTTTTGCGGAAAAGTCTAGAAACAAGACTTTTCTTGGGATGTTTGCAGTGATGAGTGCAACATCAATCTTATTCAACGGGTGTAACCGAAAAAACGACAAAAAAGAATCAGATATACCGATTCCCCAAAAACTCCCCGTCGCAAAAGTCATTCCTAAAATTGATGATGAAAATGTAGCATCAGATAAAAGAGTTATTTACCTTACGTTTGATGATGGCCCGAACCAAGGGACAAAAAATCTCCTGAAAATTTTAAACAAAAGAAATGTCTGTGCAACCGCTTTTATAGTCGGAAAACATGTCTATGGAAGCAAAACACAGAAAAACGATTTTGAACTTCTGCAAAAAGATCCGTTGGTAGAACTGGCAAATCACAGTTTCACCCATGCCAGTAATAAATACACTGATTTTTATAAAAACCCTCAAGCTGTTGTGCATGATTTTGATACAGCAAAAGACAGCCTGAAATTGTATGATAAAATTGCAAGAACTCCGGGTAGAAATATCTGGAGGCTTAATAATACGAATGTAACTGACCTTAAAAGTTCTACTGAAGCAGCTAATAAGCTTAAAGAAGCCGGATATAAAGTCATCGGTTGGGATCTGGAATGGAAACCAGGTCAGAAAATGGCATTAAAAGGAAATCATCAGGCGATGCTGAAAAAAGTAGACAGCATTTTTTTCAATGATCTGGAAAAAACTTCAAGACATCTTGTATTTCTTACTCATGATCAATATTTAACAGATTCTGATTCTATCAATGAGCTTGATTTGTTTATTGAACAGCTTCAGAAAAGTAACCGTTTTGTATTTAAGAAAATTTCAGAATATCCTAAGATCAATGAAGTGTTGAATTAATTCAAATATTCAGTTTTCCTGTCATTCTGAACGAAATGAAATGAAGTAAAGAATCTGCTCTCAATTTTTACCAGATCAGATTCTTCCTTCGTCAGAATGACGGGATAACTACTTTTTCTTTAAGTTGTAAAACACAGTTCCTTGTTTTAAATTTTATAAATTCATTCGTTTTTTGCTTTTAAAATTCAGAAATTTGCAAGTATGAGCATTCAGGAAAATTACAATACAATAAAAAATCAGCTTCCAGAAAATGTAGAATTGGTTGCTGTCTCTAAAACGCATCCGGTTTCAGCGATTCAGGAGGTTTATGATTTAGGGCAAAGAGTCTTTGGTGAAAACAAAGTACAGGAGGTTATGGAAAAATATCCTCTTCTTCCCAAAGATATCCAATGGCACCTTATCGGGCATTTGCAGACCAATAAAGTGAAGTATATTGCAGAGTTTGTAGATACGATTCAAAGTGTGGATTCTGAAAAATTAATTTTAGAAATCAACAAAGAAGCAGCAAAGTACGAGCGAAAAATTAAAGTTTTGCTTCAGGTGAAAATTGCAGAAGAAGAAAGCAAATTCGGATTGGAAATTGAGGAAGCTAAAGCTTTGTTTCAAAACTATATTAACGGAGCCTATTCAAATATTGAAATTACAGGATTGATGGGAATGGCAACATTTACAGACAATGAGCTGCAGATCAGAAAGGAGTTTTCTGTTCTTAAAAACCTTTTTGATGAACTGAGTAAGCAAAAGCCTTTAGAAACTTTATCTATGGGAATGAGTGATGATTTCCCTGTCGCAATAGAATGTGGCGCCAATTCAGTAAGGGTAGGTTCTGCAATTTTTGGCAGAAGAGATTATACGAAATAGATCATTTAGGTATGCTTTTTGCTAATAATTCAATCAAAAATTTCTAAATTTGCAACTATGCAAAAAATCCTTATCGTAGAAGACGAAAAAGCAATATCGGGAGTTCTTCACAGTATTCTCTCAGATGAACTTACTGATTATGAATTTGTAATCGCCGAAGATGGCCTTGAAGGCTATAAACAGGTAGAGAAAGAAGATTTTGCATTGGTGATTTCTGACATCAAAATGCCGAAACTTTCAGGAACTGAACTTTTGAAACAGAGTTTAGCATTGAAGCCTGAAACTACTTTTATTATGATTTCCGGGCACGCAGATATTGATTCTGCGGTTTCCTGTTTAAAGGATGGTGCTTACGATTTCATCTCGAAACCAATTGACATTAACAGATTGATTACAAGTGTCAAAAATGCTTTAACTAAAGAAACACTTAAAAAGGAGAACAAAAATCTTCAAACTGAAAATAAAACGCTGAAGAAAAAAGTCAACAAAAAATATCAAATGATTGGTGAATCTGCAGGATTACAGAAGATCCAGGATATGATTGATAAAGTTGCCGTTTCTGATGCCAGAGTTTTAATTACAGGACCAAATGGAGCTGGAAAGGAGCTTGTAGCCCATGCTATTCATAACCAAAGTGAAAGAGCAAGAGGACCAATGATTGAAGTAAACTGTGCGGCTATTCCTTCTGAACTTATAGAATCTGAACTTTTCGGTCATGTAAAAGGATCGTTTACAGGAGCTATTAAAGATAAGCAGGGGAAATTTGAACAAGCAAACGGAGGAACTATTTTCTTAGACGAAATTGGAGATATGAGCCTTATTGCTCAAGCAAAAGTGCTAAGAGCGTTACAGGAAAGCAAAGTTTCTCCTGTAGGAAGTGATAAGGAAATAAAAGTTGATGTAAGAGTATTGGCAGCAACCAATAAAAATATGCAGACGGAAATAGAAGCAGGAAGATTCAGAGAAGACCTTTATCACAGACTTTCTGTGATTGAAATCTATGTACCGCCATTGGATGAAAGAAAAGATGATATCAAATTATTGGTAGAACATTTCTCTGGAGTGATTGCCGATGAACACGGTACGGCTACAAAAAAATTCGATGATAAAGCAATCAAGGCTTTAGAAGCCCTTTCCTGGACAGGAAATATCAGAGAGTTGAGAAATGTGGTGGAAAGATTAATTATTTTAGGAGGAAACACAGTTTCTGCCGAAGACGTTGCAAGTTTTGTAAGGAAATAATGTAAATTATTACTTAATATAAATTATAAAAATTGCAGTATCATTTGTTACTGCAATTTTTTTTTGAACTCAAACTATATGAACTATAAATATGAACTTTTTACATAAAAAATACACAAAAGAAACTCTGACACTCGCCTTACCGGTAATGCTCACCCAGGTAGGACAAGTCTCAGTAAATTTATTTGACAACATCATTGTCGGAAAACTATTGGGAGCAGATGCACTGGCTTCTGTATCTTTAGGAAATGCAGTATTTTTCTCCATGTTTGTTTTAGCATTGGGATTCTCGTTTGCGATTCCTCCATTGGTTTCCGAAGCCCATTCACAACATGATCATAAGACGATCAATTCTGTTTTCAGCCACGGATTTATTATTAATATGTCTGTAGGTATTATTTTAATGGGAGTTTTGTTTTTGGGGATGCCACTACTCTATCATTCGGGGCAGCCTGCTACAATCATTCCTAACACGGTAGACTTTTTAACCATTATGGCAGTCAGTATTGTTCCGTTCATGGCATTTCAGACCTTAAGAGAGGTTTCTGAAGGCTTATCTTATACAATCGGGGTAACGAAGGCTACGATTATTGCCAACGTGATTAATATCGTTCTTAACTATGTCTTTATTAAAGGGCTTTGGATATTTCCTGAAATGGGAGTAAAAGGATCCGCATTGGCAAGTTTAATCGCTCGTATCTTCATGGTTGTTTTTCTTTATATTGTATTATTAAAAGAACCTAAAACGAGACAGTACATTAAAGCCTTTTCTTTAAAAGTTGAAGTTTTTTCTAAAAAAATGTTTGATAAAATGCTGAGATTAGGACTTCCTACTGCATTACAGATGTTTTTTGAAGTTACTGCTTTTGCCGGAGCAGCATTTATCTGCGGATTGATTTCTGCTCATGATATTGCCTCTCACCAGATTGCTTTGAGTATGGCTTCATTTACCTTTAACCTATGCGTAGGTTTCAGTGTTGCCTCTACTGTAATGATCGGACGTAAGCTTGGTGAACAGAATTATATAGAGCTAAGAAAAGTCGGGATCAATAACCTGAAAATCGCTTTTATTTTCATGTGCATTTGCGGGATTGTCTTTATTTTAGGCAGAAATATTCTTCCTACTTTCTTTACGAAAAAAGAAGAAATTGAAGTAATCACCTTGGCTTCCAAATTGATGATTATAGCCGCATTATTTCAATTATCAGACGGAATTCAGGTGACTGCTTTAGGTACATTGAGAGGCCTTCAGGATGTAAAAATCCCGTCAATCTATACTTTTATTGCATATTGGATCATTACCATTCCACTGGGATATTTCCTTTGTGTCACTTTAAAAATGGGTGCTTTTGGGATGTGGATCGCGTTAGGTTTAGGGCTAACTATTTCAGCATTTTTCCTTGTCAAACGATTTCTCAATATGTCTGCCAGAAAGATAAAATTGAATTCATAAAATAGTAAACGGTCCTTTTAAGGATCGTTTTTTTTTTTGTAATCCTGTTTCATTATCTCATGAAGCAAAGAGAGGATATTCGTATTTTTGTTTTCATTAAAAATCAAAAAAATTATAATTTCGATGAAAAAAATCTTTTTCCTATTAGGCATTTGCACATTATCTTTCTATCAATCACAAACCAATAGGTTTATTTACGAACTCCAATTCAGAGCAGATGCTAATCAGGAATACAGAAAAGCTTTAATGAATCTTGATATCAGTCCGAAATCCGTTAAATTTTACGATAAAAATTTTGCTGATTATGATTCCATCAATAAGAGTTCTCAAATGGGCAATTCTCATTTCAGTACCAAAACAGATCAGGTGATCGAAAGACAGCCCAATTCTTTTAAAAACAACTGGTACAGGGATTTTTTTGAATATTTTGTTGTAAAAACAAATGATGAGATGAAATGGAAACTCTTATCCGATACTCAAACATACAATGGTTATACCTTACAAAAAGCAACTACAGATTTTGGAGGCAGACAATGGACGGCCTGGTTCTCTAAAGAGATAGATATTAAAGAAGGGCCTTATAAATTCAGAGGACTTCCTGGATTGATTTTTATTATTGAAGACGATAAAAAAGATTTCATTTATAAACTAGTTAAAAACATAAAACTCCCAAAAACCTATACTACAAAAGACTTTGTTGAAACACATTATGGAAAAGCAGCATTGCCTATATCCAATGAAAAATTCAATAAATATGTTGAAGACACCTATTCTGATCCTGTAAGAATGTTTTCTAATGGGGTAAAAAACGGTGGATCTACTTTTGGAAAAGAAACGGTAGAATCTGTAGAAGAGCTTAATAAAAAGAAAGCCATGCTGCAAAAAGGAATCAAAAGCCGATATATCTATATTGAAAAGGATAAAGAACCTAAGTTTAATTAATAAAAAACTCGCTTTTCAGCGAGTTTTTTTTATGTTTTGTCACTTACTTCTAATTTATATAATGTATAACATTGTAAGTTCTTTTTTAAACATAAAAAAAGTCCCTCAAAAAGAGAGACTCAAAAAACACAAATGATGAAAAAAAAATTTCACCACTAATCTATTGCTTTTAAATGGAACATACAACCTTTCTAAAAATCTTTTTTTATTTACTCATTTTTAGATAACAGCAATTGAACGTCCGATTTAATGAAAATCCTCTCAATATATATCTGAAAATCACTCAAGTCTCTTCCCCAAAATCACTAAAGTCCGTTCTACTCCATCCAATACAGCAACATCAGGAAGGACACCCCAATCTTCGAATCCAAAATGTCTGAATAATTTCAGGCTAGGTTCGTTATGCAGGAAAATAAAGCCTAGCAAAGTTTTTACGCCCAGTTTTCCGGCATTATCTATACAATATTGCAGGACTTTCTTTCCAAAGCCTTTTCCTCTGCTACTTTCGCCCATATAAATGCTCATTTCTACGGTTCCGTCATAGGCGGGTCTTCCATAAAATGAAGAAAAACTTACCCAGCCAACCACATTATGCTCCTGATCTTCAATCATCCAGAGAGGCCGGGTCTCTGGATTATGTTCTTGAAACCATTTCAATCTGTTTTCTACGGAGACTTCTTCCGTATCTGCGGTTACCATTCTGGAGGCGATTGTTGAGTTATAAATCTCAACAATTTTAGGTAAATCTTCAAGAGCTGCATTTCTGAACGTCAATTCTTCCATTATATATGATCCTGTTTTTGCAAAGATACATGAAGATTTCCGTTCTATGACAGCTAATTATTCGTCACGCTCCTTATCTTTCAACTCTTTAAAAGCTCTGTTAAGACTTCTTACCGTAATCCCCAGATAAGCAGCCATATCTTCTTTTGAAATTTTCATTTCTTTAGATTTTACCTCCAGAAGCTGGGATAAGGTGTGCTCTGTTGTGTGAAGCTGCTGATAAGAAGCCCTGCTCGATGTATTGAAAATACGGTCTGCAAAAACATCAAGTAATAAGTTATTCAATGTCAGATCATTTTTAATCAGAGACTGAAAATACGGGATCGTCATCGAATACACGGTAACTTCTGTAATCGCTTCAATACTACACAGACACGGAACATTCTTAATAACCTCTATTTCACCGACAATTTCTCCTTTTCCTAAGAATTCAACAATATATTCTTTATCATTCTCTTCCACGAAATAGCATTTCGTAATTCCACTTTTCACAAGCATGATCTTGGTGGAAATCTCATTTTGTGTCAATATTTTATCTCCTTTTTCAAAAGATTTCAACACAATATTCTCTTTATGATCCTGATTCTCATAAAGTTTTTCTAAATAGTCTAAAAATGGTTGATTCGTACGTAACATATTTTACCGGGGACAAATGTCCTTTTCTGTTTTGTTTTTTATACTGATTTTTGTGACCGAAAATTACAAAAACTAAAGTAAACTAAATATGAATAATGACATAACCACAATCGCTTTTGATGCAGATGATACTCTTTGGATTAACGAGCCTTATTTTCAGGCGGCTGAAAAGGAGTTTTGTGTCTTATTGGAAGATTATCTTCCGCAACATTCTGTTTCTCAAGAATTATTCAAAACGGAAATGAAAAACCTTCATTTGTATGGATATGGAGTAAAAGGGTTTATGCTCTGTATGATTGAAACAGTGAGTAAAATTTCAAATGATACTGCACCTTTAACATTAATCAATAAAACGATTGAGATCGGTCATGAACTTCTTCAAAAACCTGTTGAACTTTTAGATGGTGTTACTGAAACCTTAGAAAACCTAAAAGGAAAATACAAATTAGTTGTCGCAACAAAAGGCGATTTACTTGATCAGGAACGTAAATTAAAAAAATCCGGATTGCAGGAATATTTTCATCATATTGAAATCATGAGCGATAAAAAAGAAAATGACTATCTAAAACTTTTAAAACATCTGGATTGTCAACCTGAAAACTTTTTAATGCTTGGAAACTCCATTAAATCTGATATTTTGCCTGTTTTAGAAATTGGAGGATCAGCCGCTCATATTCCGTATCATGTAACGTGGTCTCATGAACAGCATGATCTTAATCTGGAGCATTCTAATTTTATGGAATTGGAAAGGATTAATGATATTTTGAATTATTTATAATACACTTTCTATTCCTCTGGATCTATAATTCCATATCGACAAAATTTTAAATATTTTTTGATATACTCGGAATGGTATTTTTTTTCAAAATAAGCAATCTTTTCATAATAAGGAACTTTTTTTCGCGTGTACAAATAGTGTCCACAAATAAATTCAACCATTTTTTCTGAAGAATTCAAATCATTCAAAACAATCTGATCAAGCTTTTGCGTTAAAAAATCAATCTCTTTTTTTGACCAGATTGTTTTTGCATTGAACATCTCGACTACACTTAAATATTCAGGAGTATTGTTTTTTTTATTAATAATCATACTATCCTTCCACTTCTTTTCCCACTCCATTTTATCTATCAACTGTTTCTCAGAAATTACATTCAAATAGATTTTAGTATCTAAACTGGAAACACCACCGACACATCCTTTCAAAACACTCACAGAATCTTTAGTTTTTAAATAATATTTAAATAACTTTTCAAGTGATTTTGATTTTCTATTAAAGAGAATATTTGAAGCATAATATTTGGCAACAGGATTTCCATTATAAGCGATATATTCTATTTCTTTATCAGTAGCAATTTTATCTAATTCCAAATGAAGTTTATACACTTCACTTTCTGATCCTGAAACACCTATATGTGAGCTTTCTGCCCTTTTGCTTTGGGATATTTGCTGAAAATACTCATTCACTTTAGTAGATAGTTGACCGAAATGTAATATTGGAAAAAGTACCAGAAAGATCAATACTTTAATTTGTTTCATGGTTGTAATTTAGTTTAAAAATAAAAACTCGCTCAAAAAGAACGAGTTTTACTATCATTTTATTATTTCTTCAAACATTTCTCTAAGAACTGATCCTGTTCCCAAAGCAAATGCAGGATATTTTCTTTGGCTGCGTACCCGTGAGCTTCTTTTGGAAGAAGAACCATTTTCACAGGAGCTCCAAGATTTTTCAGTGCCTGAAAATATCTTTCTGTCTGTAGTGTAAACGTTCCAGGATTATTGTCGGCATCTCCGTGCACCAATAACAATGGAGTTTTCATTTTATCAGCGTTCATGAATGGAGACATGGCATTGTAGATCTCCGGAATATCCCAATAATTTCGCTGCTCACTCTGGAAACCAAATGGAGTTAATGTTCTGTTGTACGCTCCACTTCTTGCAATTCCGCAGGCGTAATCTTTAGAATGAGTCAAGAGATTGGCGGTCATAAATGCTCCATAAGAATGGCCTCCTACTGCGACTTTATTTCTGTCGATATACCCTAGTTTGTCAACCGCATCAATGGCTGCTCTACCATCTGCTACCAACTGGGGAATAAATGTATCATTCGGCTCAGTCTTTCCTTCTCCGATAATCGGGAAAGCGGCATCATCCAATACAGCATATCCTTTTGTTGTCCAATACACGAAAGAACCGTAGTACGGGAATGTAAAGTCATTGGGGTTTTGTGTACTTTGTCCTGCCGTATTTTTATCTTTATATTCTGTAGGATACGCCCAAATCAGCAAAGGAAGTTTTTCTTTCTTAGCTTTTCTGTCATAGTTTGCAGGCAGATAAAGCGTTCCGGTAAGTGTTACTCCGTCGTTTCTTTTGTACGTAATCACTTCTTTATAGACATCTTTTATACTTTCAAAAGGATTAGCAAAATTGGTCACCGATTCTGTTTTATTTGACTTTATATTTCGCTTGAAATAGTTCGGATATTCACTTGCTGATTGCTGTATGGTAAGAATTTCGCCCTTAGACGGATTTAAGATATCAATTATCTCTTCTTTTTGATTTTTTAGGTTAGAAGTATATAATCTTTTTTTCTTTAAGGTTTTAATATCCATTTCATCGATGAACGGATGCTGCCCGTCTTTTGTAAAACCAGCTCCTATTAAATAAGCCTTTCCGCCTTTTACATCAAGAACGGTTCTTCCAAACTGATTTTTTGTGGTATTGAAATTTCCGGGATCGCTGTAGACATCCTGATAATTTCGGTCATCAATCACTTTAGATTCATTGGTATTAAGGTCTACCAAGAAAGATTTTGTATTTCTTGTATCATACCAGGATTCGTGAACAATGGCATAATGATCATTCGTCCAGCTTACATCATCATATCTTTGTTTAGTTTTGAAGAAAGATTTAGGAGCGGCATTAAATGGAGCTTCCCAAGTGAAAATTTCATCTCTGTATTCAACAGGTTTTGACTGGTCTCCTCCATCCAATGCTTCTGTATACACTAAAGTCGAAGGCATATCACTTCTCCAGCTCACATCTCTCTTTCCTGTTCTTACAGAAGAGAATCCTTTCGGCATTATTTCATTCAATGGAGTTTCATTCACTACTTTCACAACATTTCCATTACTATCATAAACCGTTGTCGTCATTGGGAACCGGCTTAAAGGAACGATATAAGAGAATGGTTTTTTAATCGTAGTTGCCATTAAATAACTTCCATCCGGAGAAAAACTTAGCCCGGCATACATATCTTTATCTTTTACTTTATTCAGGTTTCCGTTGAGGTCAACTTTATAAATATCTGAAGAAGTAAGGATTTCAAAATTCGTTTCATCCTGAGGATTTTTCAAAAGATCCTGATACGTTCTGTTTTGAGATACTTTTCCGTCTGCTGTAGAAACAATAGGACCGGTAGGTAAATCTTTACTGGAATCAATTAAAGTTCCTCTATTCTGCGGCAATGTTCTGATCAGTACATTCTGAGAATCTTTGTACCAAACATAAGGAGAGCCTAAATTAGCATTCAGATTATCTGATGTGATCTTTTTAGCTGTAGCCGTTTCCAGATCAACGATCCAAAGCTCTACTCCTTTTCCTGTGGTATTGGTAAAAGCGAATTTCTTCTCATCCGGAGAAAATGAAGTATAGGCTATTTTAGGATTTGAAGGCAGATTTTTAACCTGTGTTTCATTTTTATCGCTGGTCTTTCTTACCTTCAGATTATTCATATAGGTAACACTGCTGGAAATATTGGTGCCAGGATTAATTCTCAATCCTCCAAGCTTCATTTCCTGCTGACTCAGATCTTCAAGGGTTTTATAAGTCGGACGGTAGGTAAAAACAATCCAGTCTTTTTTACTGTTCATCAAAACACTTGGTGGTCTGTCATAATCAGCAAGTGTTAAAATTTCCGGTGAAGGTTTTTGATACGTAATACTTTCCTGCGCATTGTAGAAATTAAGAAACGCAAGAAGACAGATTGTTAGTTTTATCTTCATTATAATTTCATTTTTTACGAATTTAACGAATTTAATGACATAAAAAAAGCAGGAAAAATTTTCCTGCTTTTTCGTATTTTATAGTAAAGACTTACCAGTCTGAAGACCTTTTTCTTTTTTCGATCATATAATCTATTGAAAGTTTACCAGCTCCCATAGCAATGATCAATAAATAAACCGAAAGATACAATAGACTCAATTCTCTTTTATCAAATAAATCGGCTCCGTGTACTACAAAAGCTGCAATAGCCATGGTAAAAATTAAAATCCCTGTTGCGACTCTTGTGAAAAGTCCTAAGATTAAAAGAATGGAACAAACAAACTCTGCAAATACCGTTAAAATCAATGAAATCTGCGGCCCAAGTCCTAAAAAATCAAAAAACTTTATTTCTCCTCCTTCCAACAGCTGTTGAAGTTTAGGGAAACCATGAGATAACATCGCAAATCCGATAAATATTCTTACAACCAATAAAACTATATCTACATAGATAGGATTAGTTTTCGAGTTTGAGTAGCTCATTCAATAACATTTTAAACTTAAAGATAATAAAAATCTTTTAATATAACGATGAATATTGAGCTTTTAGTCTATCTGTACCCGAAATTTTTAAGGTCTCTGTCATTTTTTCGCCAGTCTTTTTTCACTTTTACAAAAAGATTCAGGTGAATTTTTTTAGCAAAGAACTTTTCAAGATCTAATCTGGCTTCTGTTCCTACTTTTTTGATAGCTTCTCCTTTGTGACCGATAATAATTCCTTTCTGAGTATCTCTTTCTACGTAAATAATAGAATCGATGAAGATAATCCCTTCTTTTTCTTTAAACATTTCTGTCACCACTTCTACAGAGTAAGGAATTTCTTTATCATAATTCAAAAGAATTTTCTCTCTGATAGCCTCATTTACGAAGAAACGTTCCGGTTTATCGGTATACATATCTTTGTCATAATATGCAGGGTTTTCCGGCAGCATCGACTTTAGTTTGGGAAGAATAATATCGGTATTGAAGGCATTAAGTGCAGAAATCGGTAAAATTTCAGCTTTTGGTATTCTCTCATGCCAGTCTGAAACCAGTTTTTCCAACCCTTCCTGATTGGTCTGGTCTACTTTATTTAATAGTAATAAAACAGGAACCGGAATTTTATTCAGTTTATCAATTAAAAACTCTGAAGGTTCTGCTTTATCAGTTACATCTACAATAAAAAGAAAAACATCAGCATCCTGTAAAGAGTCTTTCACAAAATCCATCATTTTTTCCTGTAAACCGTATTTAGGATCAAGAACTCCGGGCGTATCTGAGAATACGATCTGAAGGTCTTCTTCATTATAAATTCCAAAAATTCTGTGACGTGTTGTCTGAGCCTTTTGGGTAACAATCGCCAACTTCTCTCCCATTAATTGGTTAAGTAAGGTCGATTTTCCGGCATTGGGCTTTCCAACTATATTTACAAATCCTGCTTTATGCATAAAAATTATATTACGAACTGCAAAGTTACTAAAACAAAATCGGTCTATCCCGATTAATGGGAAACTTCTCTTTAAAATCTGTTAAAATAGTCGGTCGAAAACAGTCTAAGAAATTATTGTACAGAATCTTTATGGATCAGCTTGGCTTTAAAAATAACCCTTTCGCCATCTTTTTTGTAATTGGTGATTTCATCATCAATCAGCTTTATGATCATTTTTGCCATATCTGTTAAAGGCTGCTTCACATAAGTAAGTTCTATCGGGAAAAGTTCATAAGCTTCTGCTTCGTCAAAGGTAATCATCGAAAGATCTTCCGGAACTTTAATGTTGTGTTTAATAAAATAACTCATCCCCGCAATTCCTAGCTTATTACTTGTAAAATAAACGGCCGTTCGTTTTGAAAGATCCAATTGTTGTTCAAGAGCATTATGGATTTCCTCTTTTCTGTTTTCCATTCCTACCAACACTCTTTTGTAGCTGATTCCGCTTTCCGGAAAACGCTTTTCAAAGCCATATTGTCTGTCCAAAAGATGGGGAACTTCAGTATTGTATCCTACATAAAGGATTTCTTCAAAGTTTTTAGCTTTCAAAAAATCAAAAATCTGCTCAGAGACTTCAAAATTGTTGACCAAAACACCCGGCAACTGAATATCTTTAAGATAACGGTCAATAGTAACCACCGGATATTCATCTTTAATGAGTTTTTTCAGGGTCTCATCCGAATCGATAATCGGAGCTACAATCATTCCGTCAACCTGATGCTCTGCAAAAAGTTCGGTCAGTTGCTTGAATTTTTCAGGATTTTCATCCGAACTTCCGATAATAAGGGTGTACCCAAGCTTTATGGCCTCATCTTCAATACAACGGGCCATTGTAGAGTAAAAACCATTCGAAATATCTGCTAGAATCAATCCTATGAGTTTACTTCGGCTCATTTTTAAGCTTTTGGCAATCTTGTTAGGAACATAATTGATAGAATCTGCAATTTCTAAGATTTTCTCTTTGGTTTGCTGGCTTATTCTACTTCCTTCTTTTTTATTAAGGACATAAGAAACTGTTGCTACGGAAACACCTGCAATTCTTGCGATATCTTTTATGGAAGCTCTTTTCATTATATGGATTAAGAAACAAAAATATTCGATTTAATCATTAATAAACAATAGGTATTTTCTTTGAATATTTGAAAAAATTTCGTACTTTCGCAGATTTTAAAAAACAGACCTTTTTCACCTTTAAACAACTAACATACAATTAGTTAAAAATTCATTGAAAATTCACCATACTGATAAATAAGCTAAAAACGGTTGGTTATATTTTTAAAATAAGCTAATTTCGATTAAACGTTTATCTCTAAATAATTTAAAAAAAATTAATATTTCTTTGTAAAAAACTGATATTTTTGGAATTTACAAGCTGTTCTTATTATGAGTATTGACGATATCATCAATAATATCTATCCTCTTCCCGATTCTTCCAGAGATCATTTAAAAAAACATATTGCGGAAGTTTCTTATCCAAAAGGAACCTGTTTAATGGAAGCTCAGAAAATTGTTCCTTATATTTATTTTATAAAGAAGGGAATTGTTCGCGCATATGCCTCTACGGAAAACAATGATATTACTTTCTGGTTTGGCAGCGAAGGAGAAACCGTCATCTCAATGAAAAGTTATGTGGAAGATCAACCTGGATATGAAAATATTGAATCACTGGAAGATTGTGAGCTGTATAAACTGGAAACTGCCAATTTGAGAGCATTATTTGAGCAGGATATTCATATTGCCAACTGGGGAAGAAGATTCGCAGAAAAAGAACTCATAAAAACGGAGGAACTGATTATTTCCAGACAATTTAAAACCTCGTTAGAGCGGTACAAAGACCTCATGAAAGATAAGCCGCATCTTCTTAAGCGCGTTCAGTTAGGTTACATTGCATCTTATTTGGGAATTACTCAGGTAAGTTTGAGTAGAATTCGTTCAAAAATTAATCTTTGAGAGTATTATTTATTGGCCTCTTTGAATTCTTACCACGTTGACTTGAGCCCACATGTGAAGATTCCCTCCATTAGGATTTGTATATGGTAGCGCAGCAATATAAGGTAATCCTGTACCTACATCTACTATCTGAAATTTCACTTCTATTTCTGAAGCCTGAGTTAAATTAACATAAAAAGTTGCTCCTGACTGGTTAATATCATAGGTCTTATCAAAAACCGGCTGCCCATTAATGTATATAAATACAATCCCGTTTTCATTGATAACATCAATATTATTAGCCAATGACAGAAGGTATCTTCCGGCAGGAATAGTGAGCTTTGATATCCCGTCTGATGTGAGTTCCAATTGGTTTTCTATAAAACTAGCAGTACCAGAAATCGTATAGGTACCTAAAGGCATTGAAGCTAAATCCATAGCCACTCTAAAAGTTGTATTAAAATCTCCTAAAGCAAAACTTTGCCAGGTCGCATTTCCTTCACCATCAGACATTAAAACTCTATCTGTAGCTGCCCCATCCGACAATCTGAACGTTCCGTTTACTTCCAGTTTAGCATCCGTAGAAACAGCACATTTTCCCAGAGCCATTTTCCCATCATTATCAACGATTACATCGTCTTCACAATTGGAATTGCCTGCTGTGGGAGTATTCCCTTGAGCATCTATATGAAGTGTTGTTCCTGCTTTGGGTGTTGTGGTCTTAATTCCTATTTTTTGAGCGCTAATCGTAGTGCTAAATAAAAAAATAAATAATGATATATATATTAAATGTTTTTTCATATTATTTAAAATAATAAGTTTCCTAATAAATTAAAATCCAGCGTATAAAAATAGGTCCTGTTGGTAGGAACCTGATAATAGGTTATTCCGCTCAATGGTCTGTTTACCCATCTTAAAGTTATATCTCCTCCGGTTGCATTTGGCACTTCTAAAAAAAAGAAAACTCCACTCAAATATTCAGCATAAGCGATTCTGTACACTTCTTTTCCATCAAGATTAACCAGTAAATAACAATATTCTCTTCCCTGTACATCACCATTAAGAACAGCAACATATTTTCCTTTGGGAACATGAACTCCATAAGAATTTGTTGTAATCCCTATTCCATTATCAATTTTTACAGTAGATGAAAGTGTAGCCTGTGAAGGATCTGTAGATCCAAGGGTAATAGTGTCCGAAGCGGGAAAATTCATTCCTGCAGTTTGCCTTAGCTCCCATTGTGCATAATTCCCCTGAATGTTTACATTTCCATTCCATGAGGCTACGCCATTAGCATTGCTCATTAAAATTTTACCCGCCCCTTCTGTACCATCAGTAATCTTCAGTGATCCTTTTACGACCAATTTTCTATCCGGAGCAACTTCTCCTATTCCTAAAGAGCCATTAGAAGTTATTACAACATCATCGGCTTTTTGTACAGCCGTTGAAGGGTCCTGATTATTGTTATTAGATGCAGCATCTATATGTAATGGATGATTAGGCTTTGTAGTCTGTATTCCTACCTGTGAGTATGCGTAAAAGCAGATGAAATACAGGAATACACTAATTATATTTTTTAATCTCATAATTTTTCTTTTTTTAATGGTTATTAAATTATGACGCTTATTAATTATAGGTAAGTCTTATCAATCTGATATTTAATATAAAAGGCTCAGCAACAAACGGCGGAGGTGTATAGTAAGGCATTTGTGTATAAAGATTGTTGGAGTTGTAGGCGAAATAACTCACTCCGCAATGCAGATAGGTGTCCTGCGTGAAATTATACATAAAAGCAGAACCTGTAAGATTGACCCTATAATAAATTTCATATATTTTATTGTTTAAGGTCTGTCCGGTTCCCGTATGAATCTCTACTCTTCCATA
This sequence comes from Chryseobacterium tagetis, assembly GCF_016735585.2. Lineage (GTDB taxonomy): Bacteria > Bacteroidota > Bacteroidia > Flavobacteriales > Weeksellaceae > Chryseobacterium > Chryseobacterium tagetis. The sequence goes on along the minus strand of NZ_JAERSE020000001.1, from coordinate 794,136 downwards.
CTCATTGATATTCTGTAATTTTAAATCTATTAAAACCAGATATAAACCTTGGGGTACTAAGACATTAGAATTTGGATTAGCCGAATCTATTTGCAGTCCGGCTTCATTTTCTACTAAAGAGGCATTACCACTAATCAATTTTAAACCATCCGTATTTGAGTAATCTAAATTTCCGGTAATAGACCACAATGAGGTTTTACCATTATTTCCGGAGTAGTCCAAGTCCCTTTTCCGTTGGCATCAGAAACAAGTATTTTGCCTTGGCCTTCACTTCCGTCCCTTATCGCAATACGTCCGGCACGAACATCAAGCTTCGCCTGTGGAGAGAATCCTCCCACTACAGCATTGCCATTACTATCAACAATAAAATCATCTGTTTTTGTACTGTCGATTGCTACATTGGTATTCTTTTTAGGATCAACATGAAAAGTTCCCTGTGGTGAGCTTGTCCCGATTCCAACCTGTGCTGGTAAAAAATTAAAAAGGATTAATAATAGAAAGCAAGTCTTTACTTTAGAAAATGTAAAATATCTAGCCATACAACTATAATGGATTTAAGTAAAATTTATAAAATCAACTAAAACCATTCGTTGTGATAACGAATAGAGTTACCTTAATCTAAATTAAGTGAAATGTCTAAAGAACTGTAAAATAAATTATTCTTAGCGCAATTTATTTTATTAAAATAACACACATATGCAATTATTAATACTAATTTATGAAAATAATTCAATACAAGCTGAAATAATTTTACAGAATTAATGATTTTTTAACAAATGTAAAATGTAAAGTCTGCCAGAATCCTGAACTTTGCAGCAGAAAATAACGAAAAATGAATTGGATTATCTTAATTATCGCAGGATTATTTGAAGTTGCATTTGCCTCATGTTTGGGAAAAGTAAAAGAAACAACAGGAACTCCCATGTATCTTTGGTTTACGGGTTTCCTTATAACAATGACCATCAGCATGGTATTATTGATTAAAGCTACACAAACCCTACCGATCGGGACCGCCTATGCAGTATGGACAGGAATTGGCGCTGTAGGAACTGCCTTAATGGGAATTTTCTTTTTTAAAGATCCGGTAAGCTTTTGGAGAATCTTCTTTATTGTCACTTTAATCGGTTCTGTGGTTGGTCTGAAAGCCGTTTCTCACTAATCAGACTTTAAAACATATAAAAAGGGCTTCAAATTTCGAAGCCCTTTTGTTTTATCTTTTTATAACTATCGGTAAGATCTCATTGTGTCTTAACCCATATTTTTTAATTTCTTCTTCTGAGAATTTTTGAGAGTAGAAATTAGGCTCTGTCTCAAAACCAGCTTTTCTTAAACGGTCAAAATAATCCATTCCGTACCAACGAACATGGTCGTATTGACCAAAATGTTTCTGACGTTCTTTAGGATCTTTTATCGAAAAGTCTTCATACGTTTTTTCTAAAGAATTCTTCATCGGAACCTGTAAAATCCCCCATCCTCCCGGTCTTAAAACTCTGTATAATTCACTCATCGCTTTCGCATCATCTTCAATATGCTCTAAAACATGGTTACAGAAGATAATATCAAAGCTTTCATCGGCAAAAGGAAGATCCAAAATATCTGCTTTTACGTCGACAATCGGTGAGAATAAATCTGCAGAAATATAATTCAGGTTGACCATTCTCTTAAACTTTCTTAAAAATTCCTGTTCAGGAGCAATATGTAAAACCTTGTAGTTTTTAGTAAAGAAATCGGTTTCGTTCTGAAGATACAGCCACATCTGGCGGTGTCTTTCTAAACTCAACGTTCCCGGAGACAAAGCATTTTCACGCTGTTTCCCGTAACCGTAAGGAAGAAACTTCCGGTAATATTTACCATCAATAGGATCCTGAAACTTATTTCCTTTATAAAACTGATAAATAATCGGACGTGCCCAAATACTCATTTTTATAAGTAAGGGACGCGGGATTTTATTTAATAAAAGCTTAGTTACTTTTTTCATTAAAAATCCAATTGGAATGCCTTTTCTTCATCACTTACAATACCTAAAGCATCATAAATATACTGGAATGTAGAAAGTAATACTGGTTTTCCGTTGATTACAGCCACATCATGTTCAAAATGTGCAGAAGGCTGATTGTCCAATGTAGTCACCGTCCAACCATCATTATGGAATTTCACTTTTTCAGTTCCAAGGTTGATCATGGGTTCAATAGCAATTGTCAAACCGTCTTTGATCACTTTTCCGCTGCCTTGTCTTCCATAATTCGGAACCTGAGGATCTTCGTGCATCTGTCTTCCCACTCCGTGTCCTACAAGCTCTCTTACCACTCCATATCCTTCTTTTTCGCAATGAGCCTGAATAGCGTGAGAAATGTCACCGATTCTTTTTCCTCTGATACATTGCTCAATTCCTTTATATAAAGATTCTTTAGCAACTTTCAGCAATTTTTTAGTTTCAGGTTTCACTTCTCCGATTTCGAAAGTATAGGCGTGATCTCCTACAAAACCATTTAAAATAGCCCCACAGTCTACAGAAAGAACATCTCCTTCTTTAATTTCCTCTTTACTTGGGAAACCATGAACTACCTGTTCGTTTGGCGAAATACACAATGAGTAAGGGAAACCTCCATACCCTAAGAATGCAGGTTCTGCACCGTGATCTTTAATAAAATCGTGCGCTAATTTATCTAAATACAAAGTGGTAATTCCCGGTTTGATTTCTTTTGCCAACATTCCCAATGTTCTTGAAACCAGCTGAGCACTTTGCTTCATAAGACGTAATTCGTCTATTGTTTTTAATTGAATCATTTTTTATATAGATGTTAGATATTAGATGTTAGAAGTTAGATCTACAACTTAATGAATATTTTAAGTTATATTTAAACTTCTAAGCACCTATATTTCTGATCAACTTTAATTAAAAGCAGAATTTAAAACTAGCTTTTAATTTCTCGTTTTTTACCAGAAAAGTCCTTTTTTCTTTTCTTTTTTCAGTTTTGAATATGCCAAAACCTCTTTGCCTTCTACACGAAATTCTATTCTTTCCTGAATGATGTTATAAATTTCTCCCCATCCCGGAAAACCTCCTAAATTTCTGTCGTCAATGAACCAATCTGCGTCTAGTTTTCTGGATTGTGTTCCATGGTCAAAAACCTCGCCTTCAAAGCTTGAATTGATTGCATAGAATTCAACTCCGTTTTTTTTGCAGAACTCTACTGCCTCATCCAAAGTCTGTCCGTGTCTGTACGTCCATAAAATAAGTCTGTAGCCTTGAGCCTGAAGCTTTTTTAATGTTTCAAAAGCAAAAATTTTCGGTTTTCCAATTGCCGGATATGCATCATCTACAATAGTTCCGTCAAAATCAACCGCAATTTTCTTATTATTCATCATTTCAATTATGATTTAGATTTGCAAAGATAAGAAATAAAAAGAGTGCCAAAAATACTTAGCACTCTTAAACTTTATAATTTAATAAATATAGACTAACTTTTCACCCAATTGAACTGGAATTGTAAATCCGGTGTAGAAATTCTGTCTGTAATTTTCTGAAGTCTTGAAGGAAGTTTCATAAGATATTCCTGTGCTTTTTCAGCTTTTTCATTAAGACCTTTTACATGTTCAATCTTCCATTCATCCAACAAATCTTTTAAGATATTGATGTAATCCTGTCCTGTATATACCATACATCTCTGAGCAGCATCTGAGAAATGTCCCCATAGCTCACCTGCTTTCTGACCAGACTGTCTCATCATGTGAGCAGGCATCACGATTTTTTTACGCATCATATCTTCAAATGCTAAAATCATTTCTGAAGGATCGATTTCTAGAATTTTTGCAACGAAATGCTTATATGCTTTAGCATGTCTTGCTTCATCTGCCGCAATCACCCCACACATTTTTGCCAGTTTTCCGTTTCCTGATTGTTTTGCCAACGTTCCTACTCTTCTGTGAGAGATATTGGTAGCTGTTTCCTGAAAACTTGTATAGACAAAGTTTCTGTAAGGATCCATGCTTGTTCCCAGATCGAAACCGTCATTGATAAGATATTGAGTAGTCACTTCAACTTCTCTCATATTTACTCTTCCGCACAGATAAAGATATTTACTTAAAAGATCTCCGTGTCTGTTTTCTTCAGCCGTCCAAGCTCTTACCCAGCTTGCCCAACCTACTTGTTTTTCTTCCTGATCTACTCCTTCTACTCCCATCAACCAAGATTCATAAGAAGGTAATGCTTCTTCTGTAATACAGTCACCAATTAATGTTACGAACAAATCGTAAGGCATTTCACGTGCAAAAGTCTGAATTTCTTCTAAATCATGTCTGAAATCTTCACTTGAAGGATCCGGAAGGTAATCTGAAGGTTGCCAGATTTTTTCAATCGGCGTTAAAAATTTATCCAGAAAAGAACCTACTTCCTTCCCCAAAATTCCCATTACTTCTTTCCTTACAAGTGTTTGATACATTATATAAATTTAGATTTTAATTTACAAAGATATGATATTATTTATTATTTAAGACATAATATTATGTTAACTCTTTCTGATATTAATCATAAAAATTGCCGTTATTGAAGTAATAACGGCAATTCTTTAATTATATTATTATTTTTAGCTCACTAAAATATCTCCTGTCATAATTTCCGGCGCATCTATTCCCATTACTTTTAAAATGGTTGGAGCAACATCTCCTAATTTTCCAGGCTTAAGATTCCAGGTGTGGTCTTTATCCATTACGATGAAAGGAACAAGGTTGGTAGAATGCTGTGTATTCGGTGTTCCGTCTGGGTTGATCATTACATCAGAATTTCCGTGATCTGCCAAAATGAAAACAGCATACCCGTTTTCATAAGCTGCCGTAGCTACTTTTTCAATACATGAATCCACCACTTCCGCTGCTTTTACTGCTGCTGAGAAAACTCCTGTATGACCTACCATATCTGTATTTGCAAAGTTTAAACATACAAAATCAGCTGTACCATTTTCAAGTTCAGGAACGATAGCATTGGTAATATCATAAGCAGACATTTCCGGTTTCAAATCATAAGTCGGAACGTCTTTCGGACTCGGACAAAGCAATCTTCTTTCTCCTACAAACTCCTCTTCACGACCTCCTGAAAAGAAGAATGTAACGTGAGGATATTTTTCAGTTTCTGCAATTCTGATCTGTGTTTTATGGTTTCTTTCCAACACTTCTCCCATCGTTTCCTGAAGAACGTTTTCATCAAAAACAACATGTACATTTTGGAATGTTTTATCGTAATTCGTAAGAGTCACATAGAAAAGATTCAGTTTTTTCATCGAGAAATCTGGGAAATCCTGCTGAGAAAGTACTTCTGTAATCTCTCTTCCTCTGTCTGTACGGAAATTGAAACAAATTACTACATCATTATCAATAATTTTAGCAACCGGCACTACGTTTCCTGTTTCCGTTGTTTGCGTTAAAATAATTGGCTTGATGAATTCATCAGTTACATTATTATTGTAAGAATCCTGAATTGCTGCCAATGCATCTGTGGTTTCTGTTCCGATACCTTCTACCAATGCATCATAAGCCAACTTTACACGCTCCCATCTTTTATCTCTGTCCATCGCGTAATATCTTCCGACAATTGTTGCCAATTTCCCTGTCGTAGACGCCATATGGTTCTGAAGTTCTTCAATAAAACCTTTTCCAGAAAGCGGATCACAGTCACGACCATCTGTAAAGGCATGAACAAAAACGTTTTCGTTTAATCCGAACTCTTTTGCAGCCGTTAAAAGACCTTTTAAATGATTGATATGTGAATGCACCCCTCCGTTGGAAACCAAACCGATGAAGTGTACTTTTTTGTTCTCTTTTTTAGCATATTCAAAGGCATCCTGAATCACTTTCTCATGTCCAAGAGTACCGTTTTCAACCGCCATATTCAGCTTTACCAGATTTTGGTAAACGACTCTTCCCGCTCCCAGATTCATGTGTCCTACTTCTGAATTCCCCATTTGTCCGGCCGGTAAACCTACTGCCAAACCACTCGCTTCAAGTGTAGTATGCGGATAATTTTTAAGACAGTTATCTATAAATGGTGTGTTTGCTTTATCTAGTGCTGAAACGTCCGGATTCATTCCCAATCCCCATCCGTCAAGAATGGCCAATATTGCTTTTTTTGACATTATGTAAACTTTTGTACTACAAATTTATTTATTTTGAAATGAATGGAAGAATTGATCGACTTAAATTTTGTTTAAAATGATCATCTTTCTTTTGTATTGAAATAAAGAATTAAAAATTCCAGATTGGGAAACTCCAGTTAAAAATTGAAAAGTAATTTTAAAAAATTAGTAATTTCATATACTTAGAATTAATAATGTCTATTTTTAGCCGTATGGAAATTATTCAAAATAAATATCAAAACTTATTTAAAGTCTATGAAATTCTTCTGAAGAAAAATGCAATTGATACAAAATTTATAATAGATTGGGCTGATAAAGTTATTGATGCTTCAACCGACTTGATTACGTTATCATTGAGCTAGCAACAGACTCCAGAAATATAAATGATACAATCTCAATTTTAAATAACAATACTCAAAATTTTAATATTGAAGTCGTTTCGAGAGCTATAATTGGTATATTATCCCATCTTTTAGAGCTAGGAAGCATAAGCATTAATATAGTTTCATTAATAATTAACGAAATTGCTTATTATAAGGGATTGACAGATTTAGAAAATACATTTCTATATGGTTATGGTGATTTTTATGATTTAGCTGTTCAAAAAATTTATGGAGATTTAGAATTAATAAGTAAAGAAATAAAAGAGTTTATATCTTTTTATGGAGACTTCAATTTTGAAAACCATGAAAGCTGGACCCAAATCAATAAAAATGTAAAAAATAAACTTCCAGAAAATTTGAAGTTATTAAAAGTCAAATATTATTAACTACTCTATCTTTCTTTTTCTTCTATAGAATTTTATTAATTTTGCTCTATGGATTTGAGAGATCAATTAAAGAACCTTTTTCCTGATCATGAAGAGCAGGATTTTAAGATGCCTGAAGAACAGTTCAAGCAGAAAGAACCTTTGGTATGTAAGTTTGAGAAAAAAGGAAGAAACGGCAAACCTGTAACGATTGTTGAAGGTTGGGAAGGCAGTGAGGAAGAGCTTAAAAATATCTCAAAAAAAATAAAAACCACCCTTGGAATAGGTGGTTCTGAAAAGGATGGAACGATTATTATTCAAGGAGATAATCGTGATAAAATAATGAATATCCTTAAGGAAATGGGATATAAAACTAAAAGAGTCGGCGGGTAAATTTTAGAAATAAATTTGGGTTTCCGGCATCATGGCTTTTAGTTTTTCAATGGTTGTTTTTTCCATTGGGTTGCCCGTTAATATTAATGTTTTAAGATTTTTCAATTGTGAAAATTCGGTTGGAAGATCTTTTAAATCATTATTCGCCAGATTCATACTGACTACATTTTTCAAACCTTTTACTTTAGGTGAAATTTCTTTGATATTGTTCTGACTCACATTTAAAAATTCCAGATTCTTTGACTGAAATAAATCTTCAGGAAGTTTTGATATAGAGTTTTGTTGTAATTCCAGATATTTTAATTGCTTCGGAAATTCTAAGTTTCCTAAATCTTTGATCTGATTGGAGGCCAGATTCAATGATTTTAAATTTTTAATTTCATCTAAATCTTTAGCAATAAAACTGATCTGATTTCCCTGCAGATTAATTTCCTCAAGACTAGGAATTTTTAATAACGCTTCAGGAAATACGTTCAGGTTATTGGCATCCAAATGAATCACTTTTAATTTCTGAAGTTTTGTCAGATTCGGATTAATGCTTGTCAGTTCATTTAAATTGATCGAAAAGCTTTCCAATTTCTGAAGTTCGGCAATTTCATCAGGAATGAATTTAATACTGTTTTCGTTCAGGTTTAGAATCGTCAGTTCTTTTAATGCAAAAATTGACTCATCCATTTTCTCGAACTTATTTTCCATTAAATTCAGGAAGAACATTGACTGTAACTGTTGAATTTCAGCAGGAAGATTAAACATTGTTTTTCCTCTGAAACTCATACTGTAAATGGTTTGGCCACTTTTCAGAGCATCTTCAACATTGGTATACGTAGGATATTTCACAGGATCAATCTGTGCTTTTGCCTGCGAAAGAAGAAGTATAAAAATAGAAAAAAAGATTTTTTTCATAGATAGAAAAAAGCCACCGGTAATCAAATTACCGGCAGCTTAGAATTATTAAGATTATTTTTTCAAAAGTTTTACCGTTTTCTGGAATCCACCGTCGGCTTCGATATTTAAAATCAAAACTCGGGAAGATTCAAGTTGTCTTGTAAAGTCTAAATCTAAGGCATTGCTTGTTCCTGAGAATTTCTGAGTGAACACAATTTTACCATCCATGCTGTAAGCGGTTACCGCAATATTTTTCAATCCTTTTGGAGAATTAATCTTCACGATTCCTGAAGTTGGGTTTGGAGCAACTGTTACTTCTGCTTCTGCATGCACTTCACCTGTTCCCAGAGATCCTGCAGTTCCCAAATTATTTTTAAGAGCCACTACGATTGTTGCAGATTTTCCGATATAATTGATAGTATTTCCTGTAGCATCTACATCTGTAGTGATCGTAGAATCCGGGTGCTGAATAGAGAAGAATCCGAATTTATGATCCGGTGTAAAGGTAAGACCAGTCGGTTCTGCACCTGCAGGCATAGAAGCGAACAGTTTCACTTTTGGATTCGCCTGAGTATGATCCGGAGCAATTACCCAAATGTAGTTTTTACCACCATCCTGAAGCACCCAAAGATTTCCAAGTTCGTCAAATGTAAGGTTGTCGTTTCCGTCTCCCCAAGCTTCCGTTTTTGTTCCCTGAGCGGTAGTGAAAGAATAGTTTGTGGTAAGACCACCTACGAAAGTTTCAACTTGAGAAGCTGTAGTTCCGTTGTCCTGCAATCTGTATACTTTATTCAATCCTTTTGCAGTAAAGTAAATTTTACCGTCAATCGGGCTAATATCAACATCTTCAATTCCGTTGAAAGAAGTTCCTCCTAAAGACTGTGCCAAAGCAGTTGTGTTGTTCTGGTCTGCTTTTGTTTTGTTAGGAACCTGAATCCATGTTGCTGTAGTGGCAACAGGATCTCCTCCACTTAATCCCTGATCCAGTTTTAAAACAAATAAATTTCCTGAAGAAAGGTTATTCGGAGTATCCATTACATATTTGTACACCATGTGAGTTCCGCCATCTTCCCCATAATAAGCTGTTGTTCCTGCATTGTTGATCACTACGTTTTCGTGATTCATAATTCCCATCTGCCAAAGTTTCCCTTTTGAACCGTCAGCATTTTGAGAAATTACCTGAGCGGTTGCAGGATCTATTTCTACCAACCATCCGTAATCTTTCATTCCATCTCCGTTCACGTCACTTGAAGTCGTCTGTTCTTCAGCCGTAACGACTGTTCCCCAAGGCGTAACTCCTCCTGAACAGTTTCTGATTGTCTGAACCAGACTTGGAGCAGAAAAGCTTACCGCTCTGGATTTTGTTAACTGCCAAAGTTTTGTAGACGCATTATAATTGATTTCAGCCATGGTTACCCCTCCAGGATTCGTTTCGTGGTTTACAGAAAGATATCCGTTGGTAGCACTTCCGTTTTTCGGAACATAGGCTGTAAAGTCATTCTGACCACCTACTAATCCTCCTCCTTCTGTATAATTATCACCTTCTTTTAAGATCAATTGATAGTTGTGCTCTACAGGAATGATCAGTTTATTGGTTTGAGCCGTAGGAACGATAGAAGTAAAGCAGCTGATATGATTCGCATTACAAGGAACCGGAGTTGTTGACACAATAGTTTTAAGATATGCATCAATTCTTAAATCTGAACTTGTTGCTCCTCTGTTATGCAATTCGATAGAGATTCTGTTGTTTCCGTTTACAAATTTAGATTTTGGAATTGTAAAAATGTTATATACACTTTCTGCTGCTCCATCAATTGTTGTACTGGACAATGTACTGAAATCAATTGTTCCGGTTGGCATATTGTCTCTTACAACCTCTTCTCCATTAAGATAAACAACGATACCGTCGTCTCTCATTACTCCCAGTTCCATTGAAGTTGAAAGATCATTAAGGTTCACGGTGAAGTCTTTAGCAAAATAAGCAGTGATGAGCCCCGTGTTTGTAAGAGTGGTTACCGGATCTCCATATCCTAAAGGACCATTTCCCTGAGACCATGCAGAAACATCATAGTTGGTGTCTTTCCATTGTGCAGCCAAAGCTGTGTTGTTGTCATTGTATTTCCAAGAAGAATTCTTGTTGAAAATAAAAGTCTGAGCGTTCAATAACGAACCCGTGACCATTGCAAGAGCTGCAACTGTTAGTAGTTTTCTTTTCATTTTAAATTTCGATTTATTAGACGTTGCAAAGCTATTTTATTGTCTTTAAGGCCCTGTTAATAGGACTTTAAATAAATATTATTAAATATTAATTAATCAAAAACCTAATGTTAATCAGGTTAACAGAGTATTAATAAATCTACCTATTGTGAAATTTAAAAATAAAACAGCCTGCATTTTAAATTTAAAACACAGGCTGTTGCTATAATAAAAACTGATAATTGACTGTTATTTTTTGCTTACATCTGTCAAAGAATTCAGGAATGCAATAATTTGTTTCATTTCTTTCTGGGTAAGGTTCAGTTTGTCCGGAGCCAGCGTTTGATTCTTCAGCTTCAGACCGAGACCTTCTCCTCCCCCTTCATTATAAAAATCCAGAACTTCTTCCAGCGTATTAAAAGCACCGTTGTGGAAGTACGGTTTTGTCAAGGCAATATTCCTTACCGTTACCGTTTTAAAAGAGTTTTCGTAGATCCAAGAATTTTCTTTTTTTACAGGACTGTTTACTCTTCCTTTATCAGTATCAAGTTCCAATGGTTTTTGGCTGATCGGCTTTTTGGTAATTCCCAAAACTTCCGATTCATTTTCATTAAAGAACGGCGGAACCAGACCAGAGAAATTAGGCGCAAAATGGCAGGTTGCACAATTCGCTTTTCCCATAAATAAATTAAATCCTTCTTTCGCATCGGAAGAAATTTCCTTTTCATTTCTCATGAACTGATCAAAATCACTTTCATAAGAGTATAGTGATGCTACATAAGAACTTAACGCTTTAGAAAAGTTTTCTTTGCTTACCTCTCCGTTTTTAAAAGCTGCTTTGAAGGCTTTTTTGTACTCCTTATTGGTTTTTAATTTCCGGATGACGCTTTCATAGCTTGTATTGAACTCATCTTCATTATAAATTACATGTTCTGCTTGCTGTTCAAGATAAAAAGCTCTTAGATCATAAAAAAATCTTTTCGCAAAAACAGCATTATATAAAGACGGCGAATTTCTCAATACCGTTTTCCCTTCTACATTACTCTGAGACTTTGTTTTTAAATCAGTAAATGCATTTTCAGGTAAATGACAGGTTGCACAACTCATTTTCCCGTTATCACTCAGATTCTGATCATAAAAAATCTCTTTTCCTAATTTTCTTAAATCTTCACTGTCTTCATTTTGCTTTAATAAAGTGTAGAAATAAGGATTCAGAAAATCGCTGCTGAAAAGGTTTTTATTATTAACATTCCAGCCGGAAAATTCTTTCAGATCGTCACTTCTTCCATCCCATTTTCCAAACTCTTCATATAAAGGCTGAATATATTTTTTATAGAACTCAATTCTGTCAAAAGTTTCAAAATCCGTATTCTTTGAAAGATAATCGATCCCTTCTTTCAGGATTGAATTTGCTTTCTGAGTCGTATAATTTTTAAAATAAGGATCATCATTAATATACCTTTTCATTCCGGAAAAAGCATGATTTGCCTCTTCAGAAACATTTAACGAACCCGGAGTATCAAAACCCGTAACTCCCAAACTGTATATTCTGATCAGCTCGATTCTTAATGGTAACGTTTTATTATTTCCTTTACTCAAACCATTTTTCATTGCACTTAAATAGAAGTTTGCAAAACTGTTGTATAAGAAATTGGTGATCGATTTAATTTTCTCTTTTTGTTCCGCTACTTCATCAGAAAAAATCAGTTCATCCAATACCTGCAATCCTTCCGGAGGAAGCGTGTAAGCTGTTGTTCCTGCTGCTTCAATGTGAAATAATGGCGCTGCATTTAAATGGGTTTTGGTAAATTCAGGATAATGATAGGCCACATAAAATTCAATTTCTTTAAAAGAATTTCTGGTGTTTTTTAAAGATTGTTGAAGCTGATCCAGGGAAATTTTATCCTCCGAAAACTGATGTGTATCCGTTTTTAGCTGATTCAGTTTGTTTTTAAAATCTGTCAGTCCTATGTTGATCATTGTACTTTCGCTTTCCACTCCTTTATCAACAGAATTAAAAGACATTACAGCAAAACCAGCTAACAGAACAAGAAGAGCAATAGGATAAAATTTCATCAATTATTTTTTGCGCAAAACTATTGACATGAAGCGAATACTGCGTTACCGTAATTTTAAGTTTGAATTAAATAATGTTTACGTTTGTTTTCAAGGATTTTTTATTAATTTTAAATCCCGAAATCAAATTCATTACTCAGCGGTCAATTTCTATATTGATTCCGGTTTTAAAATAATGATGAAGGATATTGGGGAGGATTTTAAAGATTGCAAAAATCAAATTACAGTTTAAACTATAAAAAACATATTTATGCTAAATAAACTTGCGGCTTCAGAGCTTGTTCTGAACGAAGATGGAAGTGTTTATCACTTAAACCTTTTACCTGAAGATATTGCGGAAAAGATCATCCTTGTTGGAGATCCGGATCGTGTAGCGAAGGTTTCGAAATATTTTGATAAAGTAGAGGTTAAGAAAAATAAAAGAGAATTCTACACCCATACAGGAACTTTAAGAGGCGAAAGAATCACGGTAATGTCAACCGGAATCGGAACAGAAAATATTGACATCGTCATGAATGAGCTTGATGCTTTAGTAAATATTGACCTTAAAAATAAAGAGTTCAAAACGGAACATTCTGCGCTTCAGTTATTCAGAATGGGAACTTGCGGAAGTGTAAATCCTGAGGTTCAGGTTGACAATATGCTCGTTACGCAAAACGTTGTAGGATTGGATGGTTTGATGCATTTTTATCAGGATTATGAATTTGAGAATGAATTTTCAAAGAACTTTCTGTCTCAGTTCCCTTATCCGAAAATCAAGCCCATGTTGTATTTCGCAGAATGGGCAGAAGAATTGGGAGAACTATACAAAGACGCAAAATATCACGGAAATACAGCGACTTTCCCGGGATTTTACGCTCCTCAGGGAAGACAGCTTCGTTTAAAAGCTGTTGACGACAAGTTTTTGGAAACTTTAAATGATCTTGGAGTCACCAACTTTGAAATGGAAACTTCTGCGATCTATGCGTTATCTAAACTTTTAGGGCACAAAGCAATTACCGTAAACAACGTCATTGCCAACAGAAGACGCGGAGAATTCTCGGCAGATCATCATACTTCTGAAAAGAATCTGATCGAATGGGTGTTGGAGAGAATTGTAAAATAAATATATAAAATAAGAGACTTTTTAAATTTAAAAAGTCTCTTATTTTTCATCAACTCTCAAACCTTTTTTCATTATTTCAGTATATGATTGCATTAAAAGTTTATCAAAAAGACAAACGATGGTGGAAAAATATAAGTTATTCTACCTATTCTCTTCTTATTTTAATATTCGCAATCTCTACATTTCAGTTTTTTAAAATTAATCCTCAATATGTTTTAATTGTTGTTGTTTTATATTTTATTGGTTTAATGATTTATCGTTCTTATGAGTTTGAGCCATTACCTGGAAAAATAACAGGAATACTTTATTTGAAGGATAACGCTATAAATGTTTTAAATAAGGAAATTTATTTTTCTGAAATCAAGTATATCAATATTGATATCAACTATTATCGTGGATTTAATAAAGACAAAGCCTTTTCTAAAAATTCAGGTACAAAATATCATTCAGGAAATAAAAATTATTACAGAATTATTTTAAAAAATCATGAAGAAATAAAAGGGTAATTTATTATAGAAAGAGAAAGTCAGTATTTAGAAGTAAATGAGTACTCTAAATACTTGAAAACTAAAATCATATAGTAGTTTTACTATTTTCTTAAATAACAGTCCTCCACATGATCATTCATCATTCCTGTGGCTTGCATATGAGCATACACAACGGTGGAACCCATAAATTTAAAGCCTCTTTTCTTTAGATCCTTAGATAAGGTATCTGAAATCTCTGTGGTGGCAGGAACATCTTTTAACGTTTTAGGACGGTTGTCAATGGGTTTTCCTTCTACAAATCCCCAAATATACTTTGAAAAACTGCCAAATTCCTTCTGGATTTCCTGAAACTTCTGTGCATTGGTAACCGTGGCCAAAATCTTGAGCCGGTTTCTTATAATGCCTGTATCCTGCATCAGTTCTTCTATTTTTTCATCAGAATAGGAAGCAATTTTTTTATAATCAAAATCATCAAAGGCTTTCCGGAAATTTTCTCTTTTGGTAAGAATGGTATACCAGCTTAATCCGGCCTGAAAACTTTCCAGAATCAGAAACTCGAAAATGGTTTCATCATCATATACGGGTTTCCCCCATTCTTCATCATGGTATTTTCTGTATACATCGTCTTTTTCACACCATCCACAACGTATTTTTTCCATACTTGTTTATTTTATTCACTTAAAGATACATTTGTTGGTAAAAAGATAACAAAAGTTTATGAAAAGTTTAACACGCTTCTGCGATTTTAGGAATGGTTATTGATTATTTACTAATAACAATAAATGAAGTTAAAAATGGTGTAAACAAATATAAATTTCAGTTATATAAATATTTTCAACAAAAACGGAGTCTTTTTTATAGAAGGCTTCGTTTTTATTATGTTGTAAACACAAATTATTCCTACATTTGTAGGTAAATAAACATTAAAAAATTATGTCATACGGTTTACTTAAAGGCAAAAAGGGAATTATTTTTGGAGCCCTTAATGAACAATCAATCGCATGGAAGGTTGCAGAAAGATGTCATGAAGAAGGCGCTGAGTTTATCTTATCTAATGCTCCTATCGCTTTGAGAATGGGGGAACTTAACGATTTAGCAGAAAAAACCGGATCTGAAGTAATTGGTGCAGATGCCACTTCTGTTGAAGATCTTGAAAAACTTTTTGATGCTGCAACAGCAAAATTTGGTAAAATCGACTTTATCCTTCACTCTATAGGAATGTCTATCAATGTGAGAAAAGGAAAACATTATACAGAAATGAACTACGACTGGTTGGAAAAGGGTTGGGATATTTCAGCTGTTTCTTTCCACAAAGTAATGCGTGTGGCTTGGGAAAAAGACTGTATGAATGAATGGGGAAGTATTTTGGCGCTTACTTATATTGCGGCTCAAAGAACATTCCCGGATTACAATGATATGTCTGATAACAAAGCGTATCTTGAAAGCATCGCAAGAACTTTCGGAAACTATTGGGGAGAAAGAAAAGTACGTGTAAACACCGTTTCTCAATCTCCTACAATGACTACTGCAGGAAGCGGAGTAAAAGGTTTCGGAGGATTCTTAGGATATGCGGAAGATATGTCTCCACTAGGAAATGCTACAGCTCTTGAATGTGCAGACTACTGTGTTACGCTGTTCTCGGATCTTACTAAAAAAGTAACAATGCAGAATCTTTTCCATGATGGTGGATTCAGCAGCTCTGGAGTTACTCAGAAAGTGATCAGTAAATATGATGCAGAATAATTAATCTGATTATTTTTAGATATAAACCGTTTCAAAAATGAAACGGTTTTTTTGTTCTCTTTTATTAAATTTAATTTGAATTGATAAAATATGTAATAAAAGAATAAATTAAGTTGTAAATTTATAATACAAACCGATGATTATAAAGTATGTCCTATTTTCAAACCCTTATTATTGTTTTTGCTACAATAGCATTATTTCTGTATGGCTTAAAAAGCTTTAGTGAAGAAGTCAAGAAACTAAGTACAGAAAAACTTCAAAGTCTTATTTCTAAAGTTACCCGATATAGCATTAGTGGATTTATCTTAGGAGCTGTATTAACCAGTATTATCCAATCTAGCAGTGCTGTAAGCTCTATTACCGTTGCATTAGTCGATTCAGGGGTTATCAGTTTTGTCAATAGTCTTTCTGTTTTATTGGGAGCCAATGTTGGTTCCACTTCTACGGCTTGGCTCGTAACATTTAATGTAGGAGCAATTGCCCCCTATTTTATAATCTTGGGAATGATCATAAGCTTAATTCCCTCCAAAATACAGCTTGCAGGAAAATCTGTTTTTTATTTTGGCTTCATTTTATTTAGTCTTGAGCTTATTAGCCAATCTATTGAACCCTTCAAGACAGATCCTTTTATCGTTACTGTGCTTAAAATGACGGATAATCATATTATTGGTATTCTAAGCGGTATTGTTGTAACAGCATTAGTACAGTCGAGTTCTGTCACAACTGGGTTGGCGATTCTTCTTACACAGCAAGGTATATTAAATTCTGAGGGAGCTATCTCTATCATTTTAGGTTCAAATATAGGGACATCAAGCACTGCACTTATCGCTTCTTTACAACTCAACAAATGGGCTAAACTATCTGCTACCTCTAATTTTATTTTCAATTGTTTGGGTGTTTTGATATGCTTTCCATTCATCAATCTCCTGAATAGACTTACGATGTACCTATCTGATGACATTACTTATCAAGTCGCTTATGCTCATCTATTATTTAATATATTTCTTTCCCTGCTAATATTACCGTTTATTAAAAAGATTGCTTTCTGGTTGGAAAGTAAGTTCTTTACATCTATGGAATAAATTTTCTCATCAGTAATTATGGTAACAATTGCAGTAATCTGTATAAAGAAAAATTGCAGTAATATCCTGAAATTTGTTCTATAAATTTTACAAAATAATTATGAAAAAGAGAATATTAGGAAAAAGCGGATTAGAGGTTTCTGAATTAGGATTGGGATGTATGGGATTAACTTTCGGATACGGTCATCCTTCGAGTGAAAAAGACGCTATTGAGCTTATTCAGAAAGCTTATGATTTAGGAATTACCTTTTTTGATACTGCAGAGGCTTACAGCCAGGGAATCAACGAAGAGTTTGTAGGTAAAGCTGTGAAATCTTTCCGTGAAAACGTAGTAATTGCTACAAAGTTTGGGTTTTTAGATGGCGATGCTAATAAGGGAGTAGACAGCAGACCTGAAAATATCCGAAAAGTAACAGAAGCTTCTTTAAAGCATTTAAATACAGACGTTATTGATCTGCTCTACCAACATCGTGTAGATCCTAACGTACCCATGGAAGACGTTGCCGGAACTGTAAAAGAGCTTATTATAGAAGGTAAAGTAAAACATTTTGGAATGAGTGAAGCAGGTGTACAAAGCATTCGTACAGCCCATGCCATTCAGCCGGTGACAGCTCTACAAAGTGAATATTCTATGTTCTGGCGTGAACCTGAAAAAGAAATTCTTCCGGTATTGGAAGAACTGGGAATTGGATTTGTTCCTTTCAGTCCGTTGGGAAAAGGTTTCTTAACAGGAGCTATTAATGCTGATACCACCTTTACTCAAAATGATTTTAGAAATGTTATTCCTAGATTTTCAGCAGATAACCGAAAAGCGAATCAACAACTGGTAGAACTGGTAACAAAGATTGCTGAAGAAAAAAATGCAAGTCCTGCTCAAATTTCATTAGCGTGGCTTCTTGCCCAAAAACCTTGGATCGTTCCTATTCCCGGAACGACAAAGATCCATCGATTGGAAGAAAATGCTGGTGCAGCAAAAATTGAGCTTACCGCTGAAGAGTTAAATACGATTACAAAAGCTTTGGATGAAATTCAAATAATTGGAGAGCGTTATCCTGCACATTTACAAGCGCGTGTTGGGAAATAGTATATTTGATTTATTTCCTGATGAAACTTATTATGAAATTAGGGTATTAATATAATACCCTAATTTTTATAAAATAACTCTTAGGCTAGGAGGAATAGAAAGATAAATTTTTGTCCTAAAAAAGGTAACAACTCCAGGCTTTTTAAATTTACCAAATGACTCCCCAAAAAATTACACACCTGTCCTTTTTGCTTATTGCGATACCTTTAGAATACCCATTACTCCAGTTATCTGGCATTTGGGGATTAGAAATAAGATCGAATTTTTTGAAGAAATCTTTGTTATTAGCTCCAAGAATATAAAATTCAAAATTATCATTTAAATATGTTCTGGAAGTATTATTTATAAATCTATAATCTAAGAATTTTGGAATAGGAAGTTTGTTTTTATAACAATCTTTATTGACTTCAGTTTTTCTTTTTTCAAAATCTATAAATATTTCTTCAGACCCCAGAGTATGTCTTTGCTGTTTCAAACTGATTTATAATCAATAAACAAGAATCAGAATTCTTATATCTCGCAATAGACTTTGCCTTGCAGGCTATTTCCAGACTATCCAAATAATTGTTATTCACATTATATTCATAAAATAAGATACCAATAGTATTTTTCCTTACATTTTCATTTACTATTTCATCGTGCTCATTGCTTATATTCTTGTGAGGGAAATGATCTATTAATTTGAATCAAACTTTGCCATTTTTTCATTTAATTGATTTCCCCCTATCGAAACATTCTTTTTGCAAGAAATTACAAATAGTAGAAAACACAGTAATATTATTGCTTTGTTCATATAGTTACTAGTTTATAAGGCTTGTTGCAGCATTAACAACTTCTTTAATTGTTTGTAAAATAATGTTTTGGCTATCTGAAGGCTTCTTAGGATTATTATCATAAAAAATTTCTAATTTCTTGTGGACTTTGCCCCGACTCATGTTCTTTCAAAATTGCCAAAATTTGGCTCTCTGTAAATTTACTTGTTTTCATATCCTAAAATTAATTGTTTTTTCTCGTTAATTTTAGGGTTATAATTGGTCTAGTTTTTAGAGAAACTTACAATTACACCAAAACAAATACCGCCCACGGTATTAAAAATTTTGAGGATAAAATTTACTATTACATTATAAGATTCCTCGATCTAAGGTTAACTCTGCATTTTACAATATGTTGATTTAAAACTCCTTTTAATGATTAAGGTTATTTAGGATTGTGAAGTATTATTTCGACATTTTTAGATTTAAATTTCTTTTCTTGAGAACTAATTAAATCATCAGTAAGTATTTCATTAGTTCCTAAATTCTCATTTTCTACATTTAAAACTTCTGAAAATAGCCCTTTAACAATTATTTCTCCCTCAACTGGAATTTCTAATTTGAACTGATAGTGGTTTTTATTTTTTTCACTTTTACTTTTTGATTCCTCTAAAACATCATTATTACTATTCATAACAAGATAATATAGATTTGCTGACAAAGCAGGTTTTTCTGATTTTGGTGTACAAAAAGAATATGTAATAATATCTTTATTATTTTGCTTTTTCTTGTCAAAAGTATAAAACTTACTTCTAACCGAGTCTATAATGTTACCTTTATAGAAAATAAATTGATTAACTTTCTCTTTGTTTTCAAAGTAGATATACTGCAATTTCACCTTGTTGAGAGCATTATTTTTATCTCGGATATTCCACCAACCCATTTTCTTATTTAATTTTTTACTTATATAACCATCAATCATATAGTCATCATTATCTGCTTTAATCTTGATTAGTGAATCTTCATCTATTTTTTGAACATTACTATATTGTTCTAGATTCGTAATTTGATTGAATAAAGTATTAGAGCTAATAAACGTTTTGTCCTCTTTCTTACAAGACAAAGTACATAGTCCAAAAAAAATTAATATTATATTATTTTTTACCATATTTTTTAACTGCCAATTATGTAATCTAGAATTACTAATTGAATCTACTTTTGGTAATGTGTTATCATAAAATCTATGTATTCCCTCATCCGTATACTGATATTTCAGAACGCTATCAATTAATTTACTTGTTCTCATATCCTAAAATTAATTGTTTTTTCTCGTTAATTTTAGGGTGATAATTGGTCCAGTTTTTAACTGCATTTGTTCCTCTAACCAGTTTAGTGTTAAGCTGGGAGAGTCTATTGTAATTGTTTTTTCAAAGATTTATAGGCTGTTTTTGATGAAGCTTATTGTGAAATTAGGGTATCGATATAATACCCTAATTTTTATAAAATAATTCTTAGATAGGAGTATTAGAAGTATAAACTTTTTGTCCTAAAAAAGGTAGGATCTCCCGTTTTTACTTGCTGTTCAAAGTAGGAAGATCTTTTGTAATAGTATAAGTCTCAATATAACATAGACCTTTCAAGTTTTTAGACCGATATATATTATCCATTCCTCGATCTCTGCATATCTCTGTTTGTTCATCAAATTTTATACAATCTGGAACAAATTCAAGAGGACTACCTGTTGCTACATTTTTAGGTATGTAATCTTCAGGTTTAATTATTCCATCAAGATTGAATGAATTATATTTATTTCCTATTTTAATCGTCTTACATTTAATAGCTATTTCCTTCTTTGAAATAATTTTATATTTTTTTCCTTCAAAGCTTAGATATATCAGATAATAATTATTAATTGAATCAATTTTGTAAACAGTATAATTGTTTTTATTATCAACTTCAACTTTCTTGCTTTCACGATTAGTGATGCAACCTATTTGTAAAACTAAATATGAAAAACTAAATAAAAAAAAACAATTGTTTTTTAATACGGTGTATATGTTCCATTTGAATATTTTGTAAAAATTGTTTTGCCACTTGACATAAATTCGACACTTTTGACATCAGTACCCTTAGGACAAAATGACAAACCAGTTGGATTTGTCAAAATTATCCCATCATTTGTCATATATCGGAGATTCATACTTCCACCTGGTTGCTTAACAGCTGAGTTATGAGCTCTGGAATAAACGGTTGCTGGATTTAATGCATCATTTTGTGTTGCTGGCCCTACAAAATTATTCTCAGTTCTAGAGATTAAGCTACCTTCATAAGCTTCTGAAACTTCATGTAAAACCCCTTCTCCTGGTTTGTAGGCCAAATCACCCATTCTCCCTAATATTTCAGGATTAATAGCTTGTTCTGCCGTAACTTTTCCTGTGATCGCATCTAAAGAATTTCCTAAGAATGCACCTCCATTATGTGTTAAGCCACTTTTTGTAGTAAGTGTATTTTCAGCCTCTACATTAACTAATATAGAATGATCATTTATAATTTTTGCAACCTCTGCTGCATTGCCACTTAAAGCTCCTGTTGAGTTTTGAATATAACTAACATTCCCATTAGTGTCTCTTGATAATGTTATGTCTGAACCAGCTGATTTCTGTAATTCTATCAATGCTTTATCTGCCGCTCCACCATTTATACGAATATCCTTAGACTCCCTTCCATCCGGATCGATAAATCTAATCGGGTTATTAAACGCATAATTATAAGGACTATGTCGAGTCATTTTCTCCGCCAGCGGATCTACCACACCCCATCTTCCAATATCCGGCATATAGAATCTTGCGCCGTAATCATACATTCCTGAATCCGTCTGTAATTCCTTACCATTGTACTTATATTGGTATGGAGAATTTCCAGATGTAGGATTATACCCACCATGTTTCAAACCAAAAGGATAATAATTGTTTTCTTCAAGAACTTTTACATTTTTCTAATGAAGCTTATTATGACTATATTAATGCCCTAATTTTTATCAAATATCTCTTGGGCTAGAAATATTAAAAGTATAAAATTTTTACCTTAAAAAAAGTAGCAACTCCAAGAGGGGAATATTAATCAAATTTCATTGAACTTGGAGTTTCTATTACTATATAATATTCTTTATTATTCTTATTTACTCCCGAATATCTCTTTTTGTAAATTTTACTATCCTTATTAAATATATTAATAATAATATAATTTTGATTTAGAAAAAACTTAGGTATTTCCATATTATATGACTTTTTTGACACTAAGTTTTTATTTATTGTTAATATTGTATTGAATGAAATTTTGTAGTTATCAGTACTATTTTTTATAAATCCACTATAGTCCTGCATTTCAAAATTTAAATTTCCCGGTACATATTCTCCCAAAATCTTTTTTTCAGTTATTTTAGAATCACTGATTGTAAAATCATAAATACTTTTATTAATTTCTCCATCAATCAGGATAATCATATTTATGCTTTCATTTTGAGAAAAAAAAGAACTCGAAAAAAATAGGCATAATAAAAAAATATATTTTTTTAAGATTTTATTTTCCATTTCTGTTAAGTATATTTTGTATTACTTGTTTAGTTAAAATCATTGATGGCTTAGATATATTATTTCCTCTATAAATTGCCGCTCCTACTGGCCTACTATCCTTATATGAACCATCAGAATTTTTGGTCACATTAGTTGTATTATAAACCTCTAATCTTCCCACAATTATATTTGTTCCTTTACCAGCAAAGGTTTTATCATCCACTCCAACAGTTGGAGTCAAGGCATCAAAGGGAAAAGCTAATCCATTAGCCTCAAAAATACCTGCAGGATGAAGATGAATTGTTGTATGTGTACCAGCAGGAATTGGTATTGAAGCGGGAGCTGTTGCAACACCATTCGCATCGACTGTTGGTAAAGGCCCTGTTTCCCCTCTTAATATTACATTATCTCCCGAAATTGAAGTACTCTCTTCTCTAAATCCACCATTTGCATCACCCCTAGCTAAACATTTAAAGATTCTTTCAATCTACCATCAGGAGGAACAACCATATCAGAATTCAATTCACTCAATTTATCCGTAGAAATATGTTCTCCTTTTTTCTCAGCTGCTTTTATTGCCGTTTGGTCTTGCTTATTTGTAATCATTAAAGTTCCTTCAACATCAGTTCCATCTGTACCTATTTTTTTACCTTTTTCATTTACATAATCAATTGGATCTCTTCCATCCGGATCAATAAACCTAATCGGATTATTGTAAGCATAAGTATAAGGCGACCAACGACGTGAAGTTTCTGCGAGCGGATCAACCACACCCCATCTACCTAAATCCGGCATATAGAATCTCGCTCCATAATCATACATCCCAGACTCCTGCAGTTCCTTACCGTTGTACTTATACTGGTAATAACATTATTTACTTTTATTAAATAATTTCCAATAAGATGCTTTTTCTCCTTTTCCATAATCTCTCTCAAAAAGAGTTAAAACCTTTCCAGATTTAGGGTCTAGTTCTATGACTTTTGTATTTTTTTCATTACCACAATCCTGTATTTGCCATACATCTTGATTTTTATTATGAAAACTTGCGTTAGTTATCGATTGATAACAAATGTTTTTGAAACCATTTGCTTTGGCAATTTTTACAGCTTTCTTAGGAGAAAGATATTCTTTGTTCTTTATTTTATTATAATATTCTAATACTTGATTATTTGAAAAATCATTAACTTCTTTTCTATACGCGAACTCACATGTATATATCCTCTGATGAAATACAAAACCTTTATATAAAAAATGATATTTATAATATTCATTGTAATATTTAGGATATTGATTTAAATATTTTTGTAAAGCTGCAATATTATTAATATTTATAAAAATTCTTTTAAAATCATCATCACTTTCTATATCATTTGTTGTGAACAAACCAATATAGCTTTCTTCCTCTTTATATTTTATATTTTTTTTTAAAAACTCTTCTCCAAAAAAGTCTTTAAATACAGAATCATATTTTGATCTGCATTGTTCTTTTAATTCAATTTTATCTTGTGAAAAAATATTAATACATAAGAAAAGAAAGAAAATTAAATATTTGATATTCATTCTATAATTTTAATTTAATTGCTTTAATGGATTGTAAAAATATGATCTCAATGATCAATATTGTTTTGAAGGAATAAATATTTGTTTATTTTTTCCTTGAACCTTGTTCCAATAATTAGCTTTTTCCCATGGATAATAATCTCTTTGATATAGTCTTAATTCTTTTCCATCTTTTGAATCAAGCTCTAATATATTAATTGTACTACTATTACTGCAATCTTTTATTTCCCAAAATATTTTATTTTTATAATAATTATTACTTACAAGGCTTTGTGAGCATATATTTTTAAACATTTTTAATTTTGCTATTTTAAAAACCTTCTTTGGGCTAATATATTCCTTACTTTTTATTTTTTCATAATGATCAAGAACTTGTTCATTTTCAAAATCAAATTGCTTTTCATTATTTATAAAATCAGATCTATATACTTTCTGATAAAAAGAATATCCATTATATAAGAATTTATAAGTGTAAAAATCAAAAAAAGAAAAATATTGATCATTATTATAAAATTTTGATAGAAGAAAAATATTCTTTTTATTTATAAAAAAGTTTTTTGTATTAGAATTATCATCATTGCTAATATCTAATGTATCAACGCTTAAGAAATATTTCTCTGAACTATATTTTATATTTTTTTTGAAAAAAGATTTTCCAAAATATTTTGAAAATGCAGAATCATATTTTATCTTATATTTTTCATATGTATTAATATTATTTTGTGCAAAAATTCGTGTACTAACAAAGAGTAACAATAAGACGTATCTGGTTTTAAACATATTTATTTTTGTATTGATTTCAATCTTCCATTTGAGCCATCAGGTGACATATTTTTTACTGTTGTATTTTCAGTAGGAGTTAAATATTTAGAATCTACTATATTATAATTAGTTACATTTCCTTTGGAATTTAATGTTGTCATATTCGCTCTTCCTATAATCGCTCTAATAGCATCATTAGTAATGGGTGATCCTTTAAAAGTGGTAGTTTTATTTGAACCTGAAATTGTAATATTAATGTTATCATATGGGTCCATCATTTGTCCAGGATCTCCGTGTACTCCTCCTAAATTATGACCTATTTCGTGGTTAAAATCACTCTCAAATTTACCTGCATAATTCATTCCAGGATATGCCATTACTTTATTTGCATCTGAAACAAGACCCATTCTATCTGCTTCAGCTGTGGCTGTTCCTTCTACAGTCCCATTAGAAATATAGTTTCCTAATCTGGTAATAGTCCCATCGCTGTTTTCAATTTTGTCACCTTTAGCAGAAGCTTTAGCTGCATCCATACTCTCTGACTCTACAGCAGAAAGGTTAAATTTTGCATAAATCTTACCATCTTTTGTCTCTATTTCTCTTGCGTTTCCTCCATTATTATAACCTGAAATGGATGCTGTTAAACCTTGTTTTTGCTCTTTGGTTAAACCATAGTAATAATAATTTGCTGTAACGATAAATGGATCATCCTTGGTTCCTTTGCCAGTAATACCGCCGTCTCTACCATCAGGATCAACATATCTTATAGGATTATTTAAAGTATAATTGTAAGAACTCAAAGAGTTGTATTTCTCAGCCAGTGGATCCACAACTCCCCATCTTCCCAAATCCGGCATATAAAATCTTGCTCCATAATCATACATCCCTGAATCCGTCTGCAATTCCTTACCATTGTACTTGTATTGGTATGAAGAATTTCCAGCCGTAGGATTATAGCCTTCATGTTTTAATCCAAATGGATAATAATTATTCTCTTCCAACACTTCTATGGCTGTCCCGTTATTAAAGTAACTTAATCTTACATTTCCTAAATGATCCGTGTAATTGTAAATATACTTATTTTTCACAAAATCATAGTACCCTTCCGCTGTTGGGTAGAATTGTAATGCAGTCACAAAAACGGTACTTCCTTTAGGCCCGCTTTCTGCACTTCCTTTATACTGAAAACCATCTAAATAGTCCGTAATCTCTGTTGAGAGCTGAGTGGCTGTGCCCGGTGGATCATACGGTGCAAATTTGTACGTTTTTTTCACCTTTACTCCATCTGCACGGTACAAATAAGAGGTATTGTTTCTTAAAATCCCTGTTCTTGTCGAAAGTCCTGCATTGAATAAAAGAGATGACGGAAGATTAAGGAAATTATAATCTATTCCTAAAATCCCTTTATCTACATGACTGGTCATATTTCCATTGAGATCATAAGGAATCGTATTTCCTGAAGTATCCGGATATCCATTGTACTGACCTGAGAGATCGGTAACACTGTTCAACCTGTTTCCTGTATAGCTGTAACTAAGGTCATCGATAGTCATTGCCGTAGTACTTCCTGTCAGAAGCCCTTCGGATCTTTTCAGATTGGTAATGTTTCCGTTCAGGTCATAGTCGAGTTTCTCAAAGTATTCCTGAGCTGATGGATTGGTATCTTTCTGATAAAAACCTGCCTGCAGTCTGTTTAGTCCGTCATAAACATAGCCGTAGCGTCTCAGATTATCACCAGGTATAGTGGCTGTTTTCCAGGATACTTCTGCTATATTTCCGTTGTACTTAGGCTTTACTTCCAGGTTAGGAAAATCTGAATTGGGAAACGCCAAACCCTGCACCTGATTGTAATTGATCTTATAGCCAAAAAGGTCTGTAGTTCCCAGGTTCGCAGGATCATTGATCTGCGTCATCCAGCCTCGGATATTGTAGGCGTAATTAATTTCCTGAAGACCCGATCCCAAAGCTGTTCCTCCAACCAGTTTACTGCTCAACTGAGAAAGCTCATTGTACTCATTCTGCGCCAGAATTTCTTCAGCATTATTATCTACCTTATGCTTGTGAACCTTCAGCCTGTTTTGATTGTCGTATTCAAAAGTCTCGGTGATTACTCTTTCTGTATCGGTAGAGAGTCTTTTATGATAGGTTATACTCTGTTTCGCCAGTCCTGCAAAATCAAGTTCCGATTCTGTTTTGGTATAGCCTCCCAGATGGTTGATGGAATGGGTGGCAATTACTCTTCCTCTAGTATCATAGTAGTTGTAGCTCTTCGTCCAGTTATCATCTTCTATGTTTTTCACATAGGAAGCCAAAGGTAAGCCTTTAGTACTAAGCTCTGAGCTCATATTGTCTGTTAATACAACACTCTGATTAGGAATAGTGGAGGTAAAAGCAGGCGTTCCTGTTGGATAGGTGTCATAATAATTGACAGATAATATGGTTTCTATCTGCTGATACAAACTGTTGGTATAGTAAATCTGCATTCCGCTCATGGTAAAGCCCTGTGCATCTCTATTTTCAGTAATTACATAAAGATTGGTGATGTCTTGTAGCCATTCTCGTGTTTTACCAGGAAGGGGCATAAGCCCCGTATAAGCCACCCTTCCAAATTTGTCGTATTTTGTAACGTGCCATGTTGAAGCCGATCTTAAATTAGCATCCTGTGTTGCAACCAGACGATCAGCTTTGTCATACACCATATATTCCTTCTCTTTTCCGGGAACTTTCTTTTCTACCAGGCGGTTTTTGCCGTCATAGGTATATTGATAGCAAAGGTTGTCCAGACTGGTCTGGTCCAAGGTGGCCATTACGGATGCTAAAGGGGGAATCACATAGGACAGCTGATTAAAGTCGTTATAGACATAATAGGTATCAGCACTTTCTGTAGCGGTAAGCATTTTTCTTACCAGTATCACCTGTCCTTTGGTATTCTTAAATTCTATGGTCTTGTTCCCATCCTCATCAGTCACGGTATTTTTATACAGCTGATTGGCTCCATAATAGGTGGTGGAAGTGGGAAAAGATGATTTAAAAGTTGTCTGATCCAGGGTGGTTATATATTTTTTTACTTCTCCGTCGATATTGGCATCATAACCAAACTGTACGGGCTTGTTATCCCAGGCAGTTCCCACCTGCTTTTGGCCGAGAATTCGGTCTAAAGGAGAGTTTTCCAGCTGCTTTTCTGCATAGATCTTTTCTGATCCGTAAGGGGTATTGGCGGCATTGGCTAGCGGATCGGTGTAGATTCCTCCGTTTTGGGTTCCTGTTTGAGGAACAGGAAGGTAATCTAACGTTTGTCTTCCGAACTGGTCATAGACTATTTTGGTAACTACATCTTTGTTGGAAGGAGATGCTTTGATATTGATCACCTGCTTGGGCCTTCCCAGTCCGTCAAAATACTGAACGGATTCTGCTGTTTTGGTGGGTGTGGTTCCGTTATAGTCTAAGTAGCTCTTGCTGTAGACGTAGTTTTCAGCGGTGTTGAGCTGTGCCTGGGCAAAACCGGTTACTAGTAAGGCACTTATTGGGATTATAATTTTTTTCATCGGAGATTAGTGTTTATAGTTGTATTGGTATTCTTTCAACAGTTTACCGCTCTGGTTCTGTTCTCTTACTTCTTTCAGGCGGTTGGCTGAATCATAGATATATACTTCCCTGATGCCTGATGGTGGGGTGATGCTTCTTACTCCCACTAACGGATCGTAGGTATAGGTGGTGATAAAATGTCTTAAATAACTATTCCTGAAATCATTTAATGCATTGAGAAGTGTGGTTTCATCATTGTTTGTTCCTGCAGCGGCATCGGAATCTGATGCATTAACGATAAGATCTATCAGAGACTGGCTGATATCCGAGAGTTGTGCTCCATCTATCTTAGCAATAGGCTGGGTCTTATTGTATCCCCAAATTATTGTTGTGGAAACACCGTTTTTGGTTGTGTACTGTTCTAAATTACCTTTAGAATCATACTTGTCATAGGTTAATTCTGTTTCCAACGCACCATTTCCAAAAGAAGACTGTATCTGGCTTGGAAGATAAGAAACATTATTTGACCAGCTATTGTTATAGTCTACTTTTTTGTTATCTATTAATTTCCCATCTTGATAACTCTCTATTTTTTCAATTTCAGATATTCTGTTTTGTGAATAGACAGAGTTTCCGGAATGATAGTAGTATTTGGTCGTCAAAGCAGATCCTTCTTCAGTTATTACACTATGCTCGGCAAGCTGCTTGTTCACAGCATTATAAATGAAACTTTCATTTTTCTCTGTAGCTTTTTGAATTCCGTTATTATAAAAATAGTTTTTAGTATTCTTTGATGATAGTTTTGTCCAGCCATATGCTTCAATAAGAGGATAAATCTTAATATACTTAGCGGGGTATCCTGCTAAATTAAATTGAGAAAAAGAATTGCAGTTCCCGGAAAGGCATGAATTATAAATTGTAGGATTTGTTCCCTCTAAACTGAATTTATATTCTGCATACGATTTAAAATGCTGCCCATTAAAGCCTATACCATCCATTTTATCCAATCTGTACCCCGGTGTACTCTCATAATCAACAAATGAATATGTGTTGATGGATTGCGACAGTATTTTATTATCATTATTAAATATGCTTTCTTTAAGGAGAAGCCCTCTTTTATAGTCAATATTTTTACTTGGCAAATAAGGTTTTGTATAGGTGATCAATTCCAAATCAGGATAATCCAGAGGTGATGTGTATTCCTGCTTGATATTTCCTTTTCCTGTTTCATAAACATTCACATATTTATATCCTACAAATGCTCCCTGAGTATTCCCAATCTGTTGGGGAGTAAAATTGCGTCTGGAAGTATAGGTAACTGTCTCCTGAAGTGAAAAAGGGAAAGAATCCCATGGTACTTCAGGGCATGTAGTCATCATTTTAACGAATCTGTTTTCATTAAAATAAGGTTTTCCAAAAACTAAAGAACCACTGCTTTTATAAGGATTGTCCAGCCAGTTATATTCAAATTTTTTTTCTTTAGCAGGCACTATATTCGAATTCACTGCCCCAAACTGAATAGGAGGATTATTTTCGTAATAGGATATTTTAGATATTCTATTTCCTCCACCATATAAGAACTGATTATTATTGTCAGCATAATTGTAATAATGCAAAGACATAGTATCGGTTCCGGTATAATTAAGATCAAAATTATGCCACTTTATTACATACTGTACATCTTTTTCCAAATCCAAATCTATACAACATGTATTATTTAAACAAAAACCTGACTCATAAAAAGAAGTTGTTTGCCCGTTCACTATTTTATCAATACTGAATTTTCTAGTTGCTGTGCTCAAATCGGAAATTACAATACTTGGATAAAACTTTACTTTTCTCTTTACATTGGATACGGGTATATATTGTTGGCTAGATGTACCTGCATTGAAACTGAACATTTCAGCATCTACATAAACTGTTTGATTATTGGTACTGGAATAATCTGTAACTTCTTGATCTCCTACAAATGAATATTGATTGGTTTCAAATGTAAATACGGTAGCTCCTCCTGTAGGATACTTGATTTTTTGTAATAAATCTAAAGTACTGGCAAGTGGATTGGGCTCATTCATAAACAGTAAATTACTCTGTGAACAATTGTTCTGTGTAGCATTAAAAAATCCCCAAAAATCTTTTCCAATAGAGTCAAAAGCAAAAACAGGTCTGTTGTAAGTGAATGAATATTCTAAAGGTAGTTCATTAGGAATTAATTGCTTTAATGTTTTTAAGAACATTCGGTTTTCAATAGTATTAAAATATTCATATTCAAACTCAAACTGTTTAATGGATTGATTATTCCAGGTTTGAAGATCAAGCTTCTGCAGATAAACAGAGGCTGTATTATTGATATTGGAATCTGTTCTTCCTGTAGCATAGGTATATTTTATTTTAGCCTGATCAAGAATTTCTACTGTATCAATTTTTTTTGTTTTTACTACAAAGAAGCTAACATCTGTTTTTTGCAACGGGGGTAGCTCTGAAAAACAATTAAATCTTTTCAATATATTCAAACTACTTGTATCTGAACCAAAGTCATTGATCGTATAATTTACCATTCTATTGGTTTCTTGATAATCGTTTGTGCTGTATTTATACTCAAGAAGTAAACTATTGTTATTATCAAAAACTTTTGTTAAATGGAATGCACTTCTAAATTCTTTTTCCTCATACAAATTAGAGGTAGTTGTCACTCCATTACTCAATCCACCCGGATAAGCAGTTGCCTGTGAGCCACCTGCTTTTTTAGAAATATCAAAAACATCAAACTCATACCTATAGCCTTTTTCGTCATAAATTGTAAAGCCTGTTGGTGTAAACGGAGTGTTACCAATTGTGTCATAACGATTAATAATACGAAGTCTAAAATCACTTAGTGGCTGTATTTCAAGAATTCCGCTCGCATTTTTTTTAATATAGAATCGTCCTGTTTGTCCCATGAAATTGAACTGCCACAAATCATGCTCGGTATCAAAAGTTCCAAACTCACTTGCTTCATAGTAAAACTTATTAGCTATTTCCGGATTATTTTGAGTGTAATTTACATAGTCAGGAAATATATCATAATAATGATTATTTAAATACCCTGCTGTATTATTTTGATAGATTCCTATTTGAGTTTTTGGAATGGTTGTTCCCACTACATATGCTTCATCAGGTAACCCTCTCACCGTTCTGGAAATATTCCCTCCTGAAATTAAGCTCCATCCTAAACCGGTTTCACCCGCTACATTATCTGCCTGTACATCTCCTGAATGATATTTTAATGAAAAATTCAAATTAATATCTTTAGAATGTGTAGGGACCGAAATTAAAGGAATTGTTATATCAGGAACTCCTGTATAATTATTCACCGGAACTTCTTCAAATTTCATTAGAGATGCCATGGTAGGAGAAGGCGGTATTATTTCAGGTAAATCTGTTTTAATTTGCGGCTCACCTATCGATTGTGCAAAAGATATTTGTAATGCTATTAAACTTATAGCAGTAACTATTTTCTTCATTATTCGTGTTTATTTCTTAATCAGTTTAGCATTCGCAGTTTTGTTCGTATCCGTTTTTATCGTAATCAGGTAAGCTCCCTGTATTAAAGGCTGCGTGTTGATCTTCGTGACCTTATTCTTTGTTTTCAGACTCTGAAGCTGTCTTCCCGACATATCATACATCGTGATATCTGCTTCCTTGAAGTCAAAACCAATCTCTACATACGCATAATCCGATACAGGATTCGGATAGATCTTGATATCCTGCTTTTCAATGAGCAGATCGACCTGCTGATCGCCCAGCTTTATAATCTTCCAGTTCTCCTTTCCTAATTCCTCTGCGCTCGTTCCTGCCAGAATAATAGAACCATCTCTGTTGAGTTTAATATCAGAAAGTCTTTCCTCTCTCTTTCTGGATTCTCCCTTCACATGTTTTCTCCACTGCTCATTGCCATTCTCATCGATATACAGCATCCAGAAGGTCTCATCATCGGCTTCTATTCTCCCTTCTGCCTGAGTGTAGCCTCCAAGTAAAACTCCTTTGGTTAAATCTTTATTCTTTTCTCTTTCATCTTTTTTCAGAATCACATGCATTCCCATTAAGACATCTCTGTTTTTAAAGTTGTAAGATTTCTGCCAGATTTCTTCGCCTCTTTCGTTTAATGAGATCAGCCATAGATCGGTTCCTTCTTCTATCCCTACGGTTTTATTGCCTGAGCGTTCTGAACGGCTTTCGCCTCCTATGATAAATCCTGAGGTAGTCATGGCTAATGTTCTTAGGTGATCATCTCCTGTTCCTCCATAGTTCTTTTCCCATTCTACTTTCCCGTCTTTGTTCAGTTTAATGATCCAGTAATCGCCTTCACCGTAGTTGTTCGTGGATTTGGGATAACGGGATACGGGATTCGAGGTGGTAGTACTTGTAACTGAATTAGCTCCCGAATCACTCAATCCGGAACCCGAACCCCGAATCTCGGAACTCCTCGAATAGACTCCCAGTAAAACACCTCCGTCTTTTGTCGGGATCATTTTCTCTACTTCGTCTAATCCTTTTCCGCCTAAAATGAGCTGAGATAGCTCTTTTCCGTTTTTATCTAATTTTACGATGAGAACATCTTTGGAACCATAGCCTTGTGGGGAATTCTGAACATTTCCTGCGACAAAGAATCCTAAGTCGGTGGTTTGTATTACGGATCTGGCTTCTTCATCGGAGGTACTGCCTATGGTTTTCTGCCACAATTCATCTCCGAATTCATTGATTCTGATCAGCCAGATATCAGATCCTCCTTTGGAGTCTTCTTTTTTATCAAGACCTTTTCCGGAAAAAGTGGTGCCTGCTAGAACGAAACCTCCATCCTGCGTGGAAAGGGAAGCAGACAGATAGTCATGGTTCTTTCCTGCGAAATATTTTTCCCAGACCTCTTCGCCTTGCTGGTTGAGTTTCACCAGATGGAAATCGTAGCCGTTATTTTGTTTGTTGTCTGTAGAGATTTTTTTTGACTGAATGGAGCTTCCGGTAATGAGGTACTGAAGATCTACCGTCGGAGTCACCTGGCTTAAGAAATCCTGAGTAGTGGATTTGATGTCTTTTTGCCATAGGACTTCCTGAGCGGATACGCTCAGAATTGTGCATAAGAAGTATGCACCCATATAGAGTTTTTTCATCCGAGTTTATTTAAGTTTTATTGTTATTAATTCTTAAAACGTTGCAAAAATATTGTTTTTAGTTCACACATATTAGATTTATAATGAAATAATTGTGAATTTTATCATATCAGAGAGATTTTATCCCCTCTTATTATCGCTGAAACAAAGGTATTTCAGAGATACGACAAAGTAGGTCGTATTTTATTTACAATCATTAAGATTCACAGACCAGCTGAAACCGGTTGGTGAGTTACCTGTAACCGGTTTCTAATTGGTGAAAACTACTTGTAAAAGCCCTTGCAGCCGGTTATTGAAGTGCCTGAACGCGGTTGCTAAGTGTCTGCAAGGACTTGTGGAAGTGTCTGCAGCCATTTGGGAAACCCCTTTTAAGGGGTTGGGAACCAGGTATACCCATCTAGAGAAGTTCCTTTCATCACTTCACCAACCGGTTACAGCCACTTCAGGACCGTCTGAGGGGTGGTTCGGGACCGGGTAAAAGGGGTTAGGAACCGGCTTTATTGTCTTCGTTAGGCGAAGCTGTAGGGCTGCTTACAAAGAACTGTTTCATATCATCATAGATTACGTTGGTTCCAGGCATATTCTCACGGGAAAGGTATCTCAGATTCCTGTAAAAAGTAAGTGAGTTGTGGTAATTGTCAAAATCTAAGAGGGTTTTGGTATCCGATAGCTGCTCGGTAACGGAAGAAAGGCGCTGCATACGGATTTCCAGCTGTTGTCTGGCGGCATAATCCCTGTCATATTCTGCTTTGTCTAAAAACGGAGGAACAAACTGAGGATACTGCTCCATATAAGATTTGGCTTTGTTGACAAAGAGCTTGTTTTGCTCGGCAATGCTGCCGTACTGTTGTCTCTGCTCTGCATCGAGATTGATGGTTTTGCCCTGCAGTACGGTTTCGATACTGGTGATAGCCTGATCCAACTGGGTAAGTTCTGCTTCTGAGAACGAAATGCTGATTAAATTTTCTAGTGCCATAATAATTGATTTTTGATTTGGTTAATTTAAAACAGGCCCCCTGAAAAAGACAGCCTGTTGCTTTATTATTGATATTACTTTTTAATAATCTTAGCAGATGTATTTTCCTGTTTAATAAAGTAAACGCCTGTTGGAAGTTCAGAGATATCTACTGTGGTTTTTCCTGCGTTCAAGCTGATGGTTTTTATCAGTTTTCCTGCACTGTCATAGAGCTGTGCATTGCTTTTTGTGTCTGCTTCTATATAGAATATACCTGTGGTAGGGTTAGGATACACTTTTGTAACTGTATCTTTTACTACGTCTGCTGTAGAAAGAGTGGCGGTACAACTTGCATCATAGGTATCTCCTGATATTGTCCAGCCTTTGGTGCCTGTCAAGATATTTCTGTAGGTTTGTCCGGCAGATCCGTATTTTAGCCCGTATACCCCAAGGATCCTGCTATTGGGAGTGCTTGAATTTTCTGCCCAGCCTTTTAATGTTTTGCTGTAATTTTCGCAATTCATCCCAGAATAACTTAACATGGCATTTAACAGGACACCTGCTTTAAGGTTCCAGCTCCCAAGATTTTGGTTAAAATTGGTGGACTGATAAAGCATATAAGACATATTGGTTACCTTAGATACATCCCAAGAGCTTATATCCTGGTTAAAAGTGGTAGCACTACTAAACATATTGGGCATATTGGTCACCTTAGATACATCCCAATAGCTTATATCTTGATTAAAAGTGGTGGCACCACTAAACATATTGGGCATATTGGTCACCTTAGATACATCCCAATAGCTTATATCTTGATTAAAAGTGGTGGCACCACTAAACATACCACCCATATCGGTCACATTCGATACATCCCAAGAGCCTATATTCTGGTTAAATTGACTTCCTAATAAAGTATTATAAAACATACTTCCCATATTGGTAACGCTTGATACATCCCAATTGCCTATATCCTGGTTAAAAGTGATTGCGTTACTAAACATACCACCCATATTGGTCACATTCGATACATCCCAATTGCCTATATCCTGGTTAAAAGTGATTGCGTTACTAAACATACCACCCATATTGGTCACATTCGATACATCCCAATTGCCTATATCCTGGTTAAAATCGTCTGTCCCATCAAACATATAAGACATATCAGTCACATTAGACACATCCCAATTGCCTATATCCTGATTAAAATGGTCTGCAAATCCAAACATATAATACATAGTGGTAACATTAGATACATCCCAATTGCTCATATTAGGAACAGTTATGAGGCTGGAACAGTTGTAAAACATATAAGACATATTGGTAACATTAGAAAAATCAGGAATATCGGTAGCTGTTATTTCTAAATTATTACAACCATAAAACATTTGAGATAAATCCGGGACCCAGTTCACATCTCCCCATTGGTTGATATTTTTTAATTTAGAACTAGAAGCCGATCCTGTAAAAAAATTAAATCTGAACTGGGAGGTTGGGTATATCGAAACAGTATAGGTAGGATGAGCTGAAGATGGTAAGCTAATATAAGTAGTGCCGGAGCTATTTCCCGTACCACTGCCATTGATAGACGGGTCGCTCGTACTGACCCATGTGTAGGTATAGGTGCCAGTAGTATAAAGTGCAATAGGAGCAGCATCGGTTTGCTGCCAAGTGGTGATAATTGGGTTCTGTGCTTTGATGAAAGACATCGCAAAGCATAAAAGAATAAATAGTAATTTTTTCATAATAATAATTTTAATTGTGAGTAAATAGCTGTTGGTGTGTAATCACTTTTGGGCACAGGCAATCAATATGCGCACGCAACAATTTGACCTACAAAAATGAAGTATCTTACTCATTTTCATCATATAAAAGCACACTCACTTACACTCACAGGTAGTGTTGAGTGTGCTTTTATTCCATTTTTGTGATAAAATGGAGATTGCTCTACAAAAAATGAAATAAAGGAATCCGAACAAAAAATGCCAGTCTTCCTAACGGAAGACTGGCATTTTAATCGGCGGCTCCAAAGGAGCCGCCGAAATAATAAAATAAAATTAATATGAAGTTTATAAAATTACGGTCTGTATAGAGTGTGCAGGTGCAGCAATTTTGGCAGCCATTCCTTCGATCCATAAATTAGCATCGATGTCGTTGTCTGTATCATTCATGATGACTGTTACCAGCTGTCCGTTTTCATTCAAAAAGGTGGTAGAAGTTAAAGCTACCCTGTTGGATGAGCTTCCGACTCTCTGTGCATTCGGTTTAATGAATTTCGAAACGTGTCCTACATAGTAATATTCATAGGTATAATGAAGCTCTCCTGTTTTGGTGTCTGCTATAATTGGTGCAAAACAGAAATTTCCAACGTGGTTAGGCCCTCCCGTTTCATCAAGAAGTACATTCCAATCCGTCCATAAAGCAGTTCCTTTATTGAAGTCGTTGATCATATTTCTGCCGTATAGCTCGCCTAGCTTTACATCATAGATTTTAGAAAGGTCAAACTGTTCTTTGCAGCCTTCTGTAAAGGCAAGGAATTTATCCGGGAAAGCTCTTTGTGTTTCTGCCAGATTATCAAAAAGCTGGGTTTTGTTATTCCATGTTTCGTACCAGTGATACCCGATTCCGGATGCATATTTTGCGGTTTCCGGATCTCCTAATGTTGTAGTAGCTCTTTGATAAATAAGATCTCTGTTATGATCCCAGATCATTACTTTTTTATCTTTATAGCCGTTTTTCCAAAGGGTTGGCCCTAAATTATTTTTAAGGAACTCCCCTTCTTCCTGCGCTGTATAGATGCAGGATTCCCAACTCTGTGTGGCCATAGGTTCGTTCTGAACGGTCAGACCCCAAATATTAATTCCTCTTTTTTCGTATTCTTTGATGAATTTTACATAATAATCAGCCCATGGTTGATAGTATTCGTTTTCTAATCTTCCGCCTTTATACAGACTTTTATTAGATTTCATCCAGGCTGGTGGACTCCAAGGGGAAAAATAGAAGGTAAAATCTTTTCCAATCGCTTTCTGAGCTTCTTTAATTAATGGAATTTTATACTTCTCATCGTGGGCGACATTGAATGTCTTCAGAGCAGTATCATTATCCTGAACATAGGTGTATGAATCGCTTGAGAAATCACATGAATTCATACTGGTACGCACAACGGTATATCCTAATCCGTTCTTGCCATAGTACGCATCAAGAATCTCTTTCTGCTTGTTCTTAGGCATCTTATAAAAGGTCTCGGCAGAAGCATCTGTGATGGCCCCTCCTATTCCTATCAGTTTCTGATATTTAAAATCCGGATCTACAAAAATGCAGGCATCCGTTTCTTTAGGTTGGTCAAGCTTTTCAAATTTTACACTTCCTTTGTCTACCATTTTTTCATTGGTAGTGGAATTGGTAAGGTAAATTCTGGCTGCTTTACCGGCATTTTTTTTCCAGTAGTTCTGTGCATTGGCATTAAAAGCCATCCCGACTACAAAACAACTTACGACTAATCTCTTCATTATATCTTTTCTAATTTATATGTTTAAACCACCTCGTCTAAATTTTCAATGAAAATTTATCCACCCCTCCAAAGGAGGGGAATTTAGCGATATCTATTATTTATTCTGATAGACTCTTATATAGTCTATATAATATTTTTGAGGAAAAATACTATCATCAATACCTCTTTTCCCGCCCCATAATCCTCCGACCGCTAAATTTAAAAGGAGGAAATACGGTTTGTCAAAAGGCCATGTTTCATAGGTTTTGGTTTCGTTTTCATAAGTAAAGAACTTCTGATCATCGATATAAAACTCAATTTTATCCGGCGTCCAGTCCGCTTTATAAACATGGAACTTTTCACTGGCATCATCCACTTTCAAAGTATCTGTTTTTTCTGATGCCTTCAGATGATTGTAATTTTTTGTGTGAACAGAAGCATGAATAATCCCCTGATCATATCCCACATGTTCCATAATGTCTATTTCTCCGTCATTGGGCCACTTTTTCATGTCTTCACTCAGCATCCATATAGCAGGCCAGGTTCCGCGTCCTTTAGGAAGCTTGGCTCTTACCTCAACGGTTCCGTATTGAAATGCAAATTTACCTTTAGTCAAAAGTCTTGCTGAGGTATACTTACTTTCTTCCCAGTTTTCTTTTCTTGCTTCTATGATTAAGTTTCCTTTTTCTACCCTTGCATTTTCCAACCGGTCTTTTGTATAGAACTGAGATTCTTCATTTCCAAACCCATGACCACCTACGTCGTAGTTCCATTTGGAAGAATCCGGTAACCCTTTATAATTAAACTCATCACTCCATATTAATTTTCTTTTTGAATAGGGTTGGTTTGAAGCACAGTTTAAAGCGGAAAACAGGAGACTTCCTCCGATAAAAATGGTTGTGATATTTTGTAATTTCATATATAAAGGTTGAGGTTTTTCTATGTTGATTTTAAAAATTGAATTAAAATTAAGGCATTCTCATCTATTTTCAAAGTTTATCCCTCTGATACAGGGAAAATCTCTATTATTCATGGAGATTCTTCCATCTGCTTCGTTCCTTTCAGAATGACAAATACAACATTCAAATTCATTAAAACCTAATGTTCTTTACCGCCAAAAGCGGGTTTCATCCCGCTCCTGACCACTAAATTTATATTATTTTGACCAATTAATTCTTTTTGTCTGAACATTCTGAGAATCGGTTCCGATCATAATGTCGAATGCTCCGCTTTCCCAGTCAAAATTCAGTTCGTCATCGTAGAATTTCAGATTTTCCGGAGTTAAAGTAAATGTGATGGTTTTAGTTTCTCCTTTTTTAATGAAAACTTTCTGGAAACCTTTTAATTCTTTCACAGGTCTTATCACTTTTCCAAATAAATCTCTTATGTAAAGCTGTATCACTTCTTCCCCGTCATATTTTCCCGTATTGGCAACATTTACGCTCACTGTTAAAGTCTGATTTCCTTTAAGGTCTGTTGAACTCAGGATCATATCAGAATATTTGAACTGGGTATAGCTTAACCCGTAACCAAAAGGAAACTTCGGATCATTATCCAGATCGATATAAGCAGAAACATAATTTCTGTCCGTATTATTTTTCGCAGGTCTTCCTGTATTATAGTGATTGTAATACACTGGAATTTGTCCTTCCGTTCTAGGGAAAGTCATGGGTAGTTTTCCTCCCGGGTTTACGGTTCCGAAAAGAACGTCTGCAATAGAGTTTCCGGCTTCTGTTCCCAGCCACCAAGTGTATATGATCGTTGGAATATTGTCTGCCGCCCAATCAAAAACCAAAGGTCTACCCGCATTGATCATTAAAACAATCGGTTTTCCCGTTTTGGCAATTTCTTTTAACAGGTCTTCCTGAACTCCTGTAAAATGCAGATTGCTTCTGCTTTTCGCCTCACCGCTCATTGAAGAACCTTCCCCTAAGGTCATGATCACAATATCTGCTTTTTTTGCTGTTTCTACCGCTTCTGCAAACATAGACTTGTCCTGATCATCAACATTGGCTCCTTTTGCATATAATAAGGTAGAATTTTTGTCCAGCTGATTTTTGATTCCGTCAAACTGTGTAATAATTCTTTGACTGTCGTCTTTAAAGGCAACCGACCAAAATCCGTGGTTGGCAGAAGTTTCTTTCCCGAAAGGACCAATTAAAGCAACTGTTTTCGTTGATCTTGAAAGAGGTAAAAGATTCTTCTGGTTTTTCAGCAAAACAATGCTTTTCGAACCAAATTCTCTTCCGAATTTTCTGTTTTCCTGATTGTTCAGCTGTTCTTTCTGTCTTTTCTCATTGCTGAACCTGTACGGATCATCAAATAATCCCATCTCAAACTTTTTAATCAGGATTCTTCTTGCAGCCTCATCAATAAATTTAGGATCCACTTTTCCTTCCTGCACCAGTTTGGGAAGTTCAGCCATATAAGCACGGCTTTCCATATCCATATCGCTCCCTGCAAGGATTGCTTTTTCCGCAGCTTCTTTATTGTCTTTTGCATAGCCGTGAGAAACCATTTCGCCAATGCTTCCCCAGTCTGAAACCACAAAGCCCTGATAATTCCATTTTCCTTTTAACAGATCTCTCAGAATATATTTGTTGGCTGTTGCCGGAATTCCGTTGATATCATTAAAAGAGTTCATAAAAGTAGCTACTCCGGCTTCTGCTGCCGCTTTGAAAGGTGGAAGATAGGTTTCGTTCAGCTGTCTTAAACTCATGTCAACAGAATTATAGTCTCTTCCGCCCACCGCTGCTCCATATGCTGCAAAGTGTTTTGCACAGGCCATGATAGCATCAAGACTTCCAAGGCCTTTCCCCTGAAATCCTTTGATTCTGGCCAACCCAATCTGAGTTCCTAAATAAGTATCTTCGCCGGAACCTTCCATTACTCTTCCCCATCTCGGGTCTCTGGCAACATCCACCATCGGTGCAAAAGTCCAGTGAATCCCGTAAGCTGAAGCTTCGGTCGCAGCAATTCTTTCAGATTTTTCTATTAATCCTAAATCCCAACTCGCCGCCTGACCAAGATTCACCGGAAATGTTGTTCTGTATCCATGAATAACATCCTGCCCGAATAACAAAGGAATCCTCAATCTGGATTTTAAAGCTAACTCCTGAAATTTTCTGGTTTCTTCTGCTCCTGCTACATTAAGCATAGAACCGACTTTCCCCTGTTTTATTTCATTTAAAACATTCGCAGAATTGGAATTCTGAGGACCTGTTGCATACTCAAAACCGCTATACTGAACCAGCTGTCCTACTTTTTCTTCCAGTGTCATTTTAGACAACAGCTCAGAGACTCTCTGATCAATGGTCTTCTGCCCGAACAGATTTAGTCCGAATGCTGTAAATGCTAATAAGAAATAAATTCTTTTCATATCCTATTTTCTATGTATGAAACCGCATCGTACTTCATGAGTACGATGCGCGGTTTCAAGGTTTATCTTAAAAAATATAAGTGGCTACTGCACTTGCTGCAATTTTTACAGAAGCCGTTTTCTGATTATATTTAATCATAAATGCCTTATCTGTTGTATTGCTGTTCTGAACAATCAGAACTGTTTTTCCTGCCGGTGTTTTAAAAGCCACTGTTGAGAGATTGTCTCCCTGTGTAGAAGCAATTCTCTGGGAATTTGCAGGAACAAATTTTGAAGCATGGGCGATAATGTAATACGCCACATTTTTGTCATATCCCGTTGCATTATTAATTGTAATAGCTCCTTTACACTGTGTACAGCCACCCGGTGTATGAGGTCCAAACGAAGCGTCGTTTGCTACATTCCACTCCAGAGCTGTTTTGCTCCAGTTCCTCATCGATCCGATAATCACATTTTTCACATGCCAATCGAGATCTCCGGAAAATCCTCCTGTAGAGCTTGTCCATTGTTCTGTAAAGTATACGTTTTTATTTGGGAATAGGTTGTGAACCGTACTCAGCGCCGAAATATCTCCTGCATATAAATGGAAGGCAGATCCGTCCACATAAGGGTTGGCTGCAGTATCATTTAAAACCGCCAAAGGATAAGCCGGGTTATCACAGTTGTGATCGTAGGCAATGATTTTTGTAGTAATATTTGCCGCCTGAAAAGCCGGACCTAAATTGTTTTTAATAAAAGTGGCCTGATCTCCCGGAGTCATATACATACTTGGATTATTCCCGGGATGCAAAGGCTCGTTCTGAGGAGTAATAGCGTCAATCTTAATTCCCTGTGCCTGCATTGCCTGGATATATTTTACGAAATACTGAGCGTAGGTTCCGTAAAATTCAGGTTTCAGACTTCCTCCCATACTGTTTCCATTGTCTTTCATCCAAACCGGAGGTGACCATGGTGTTGCCAGGATTTTAATATTAGGATTAATCGCCAGAATATCTTTTAGCATCTGAATTACAGTCTGATCTTTCGCTACACTAAACTGCGAAAGCGCAGGATCTGTCTGTCCCGTCGGAAGATCATCATAAGAAAAAACTTCGCTGTTCAGATCTGAAGCTCCGATACTGATTCTTAAATAACTTACTCCAATTCCTGAACTCCCGAACAGATCATTCAGTAGTTCCTGTCTTTTGGCTGCATTCAGCTGATTGATCACCTGAACACTCCCTCCCGTAAGGGTGTATCCGAAACCGTCAATACTCTGGAAAACCTGTGAAGCATCTACCTCAACGGTTGTTCCTGTTCCTGAAGTCCCTGAAAAGTAAGCTGTCGTCTGTTGTTGTAGTTTCACCGACTGATCTCCTTTTGTTAACCATACCTGTACTGGATCTCCCGAGGTATCTCCGCTGCCACCTGAATTGTCACCATTTGCTATATCAGAGCTGCTGCAGTTAAAAAAAGAAAGAAGCGCTACACCGCAAAGTGCAGCACTTCTAAGTACGAAACTATATGAATATTGTGAAATCATATCATTTTAGTTGTGGGAAGATTAAGTAGTTTTTCTCAGTTCAACTTTGTCAACACTTAAACCACTAACATTTCCTCCTCCACATTTAATGACCAAGTAAACTGTTCCTGTTGTTGTAGCCGTATAAACTCCCGCATTTTTTGTATTTCCGTTACCATTACAACCTATAGCAGAAATTTTACCTCCAAATGGTGTGGTTCCACAACCATCCCAGGTGTTAATATTTCTGTAAATTGTTCCACTAATGTCACTTCCCGGTGCCGGCAAAGAATCTACCATATACACTTCAAACCATGTATCAGCAAGTGCTGTTGCTGAAGAAGCAACCAAATCTATAGAATATTTTTGTCCTGCAACTACATTTACAGCCTGATAGAAAGCCTGTTGGTTGCTGCCTGAAGCTACAATGGTAGCCTTACCGTTGGCAAACACCCATTGTGCCCCTGTAGGACTGATCGGAAAAATAGTCCATTTGGCAACTTCAGCCGGAGTATCAAATCTTCCCCCCTGAATAATATTTCCTGCCACAGGGTCTGAAGTAGGTACAACAACTGTCTGGCTAGTCATTCCACCAGATACACCACCAATACCTACAGCACTATGTTGAATAACATAAGTACCAGCATCCGGAAGAAAAATATCCATTTCATTTTTTCCGTTTACGAATCCATCACCATCTATATTCCATTGTGAATTGATGAAATTGATGTTATTATCCTGCACTCTTTTTAAATGGTATCTGTTTTCAGCAGTTTTAGTTAGGGTAAATGCCGCGTCCACAGAGGGTTGAGTCAAACCATTTCCTTCATCAACAGTTTCGGGAGAGCAACTCGCCAAGAAAAAGGCAGCAGAACCTATTAATAGGCTTTTATTAATATATTTAGTTATCATTTTTTTAATTTTAGTATCCAGGATTTTGTTTTAATACAGTGTTGGTAAGTTCAGTAAGCGGAATAGGAAGGATTTCGTTTTTACCGGCAGTAAATCCTCTTGATCCTAATATCGAAGGAGCATCTCCCCATCTTACCAGGTCAAACCATCTGTGACCTTCTCCGGCTAGCTCTCTTCTTCTTTCGTCTTTAATCGCCTGCATAGAAACCGGAACAGAAGTAAGTCCCACTCTCGCCCGTACAGCATCTAATAATGCCTGAGCTCTGGCTCCTGTTCCTCCTAATGCTTCTGCTTCCATTAAATAGGTATCTGCCACTCTGATAGCAATATAATTCTGGCGGAAGTTAAGTTCCGGAGCTCCCGGTAATGTAGAAACATCTGTAGTTCTTGGCAGATATTTGTTCAGAAAATAACCCGTGTCTTTATAGGCTGCAGAATAAGTGATTTTACCGTCCTGCACCAATTTTTTAGCATTAAATACAGTCGCATCCAAACGAGGATCGCCCTGCATAAAAGCAAATAAGCCTTCTGTAATAGGATTGAATGACCATCCGGAATAAATTTTAGGAGCATCATTTACAGCCGGAGGATCAAATGTTTTCACACTGTATGATCTTATTGCCGTCATTACACAAATTGAATTACCTTCATCT
This sequence comes from Chryseobacterium tagetis, assembly GCF_016735585.2. Taxonomy (GTDB): domain Bacteria; phylum Bacteroidota; class Bacteroidia; order Flavobacteriales; family Weeksellaceae; genus Chryseobacterium; species Chryseobacterium tagetis. Next base: position 750,003 of record NZ_JAERSE020000001.1, on the reverse strand, counting down.
TTTCCTGTTCCCCAAAATGACCAATCTGAGTTTCCTTTGTTTGTACTCATTACTTCCAAAATAGACTCTGAAGTAAATTTATTATCAATTTCCCAAAGTTTTTTATAGTCAGATACCAATGCATATCCGTACTGGCTTGCCGCACCTCCTGGAGTATTACCATTTACCAGGTTTAGCTGAGCAGCCGCATCGCTGTATTTTTTATCATACAAATAAATTTTTCCTAAGATGGCACGTGCTGTTCCTTTGGAGATTCTTCCTTTTTGAGACTGAATATCCGGTAAATCATTAATTGCAGCCAATAGATCTGTTTCAATCTGAGTATAGACATCAGCTTTTGGAACCTGCGGAATATTATAATAGTCGTCATTATATTTTGCAGGCTTTAAGATTAAAGGGATATTCCCAAACATTCTTACAAGCTCAAAATAATAAAGCGATCTTAATGTTTTTGCTTCAGCGACAAACATTTTTCTTGTATTATCATTCATATCCGCATTAGGAATTCTCTCCAATAAAAGATTGGCTCTTGCAATTCCCTGATAATAATCTCTCCAATAACTTGGAGGCATGATAACCGGATTGATGCTGTAATTGGCAAATCCCTGAATACCGGCTCCATCCGTAGAACTTCCTCCTCCTGAATAGCAGTCATCCGAAGCAGCATTAAAGAAGGTAACCGAATTTTCAAAACCACCTGAATATTTTCGGAGAAGATCGTAGGTTGCTACCAACCCTGCAAATGCCTGATCTTCGTTTTTGAAGAAATTATCTGTATCAAACGTTCCGGTATTTTGTACGTCTTCCAAATTACTGTTATTACAAGACACAGCTTCAAAACTGATTCCCGCTAGCAATAAAACAGCTACACTTTTATATATAAATCTTTTGTTTTTCATTTTTCTTTTAATTAAAATTGAACATTAGCACCAAAAAGGAAAGTTCTTGCCTGAGGATAATACGCTCTGTCTATACCGAAAGTATCTCCACCAGCGATTTCAGGATCGTAACCTGTGTACTTCGTAAACGTTACCAAGTTTTCTCCCGTAACGTAGAATCTTACTTTGCTTGCCCCGAAAGCTTTTGAAACTTCTTTAGGAAGTGTATATCCTAATGAAACTAATTTCAAACGTAGGTAGCTTCCGTCCTGTAAATAATAATCTGACATTCTTGTAAAGTTCTGATTAGGATCTGTCACAGTAACTCTTGGGGTAGAATCAGAAGTTCCTTCACCCGTCCAACGGTCAAGAATTGCTGTCTGATAGTTGGCACTACCGATATCTAGTCTTCTCAGACCCTGGAAGATTTTGTTACCAGCCTGCCCCTGAGCAAACACCATTAAATCAAAGTTTTTGTAATTTAAATTTAACGTGAAACCAAACGTGTATTTTGGTACAGAGTTACCTAAGTATACATAGTCATTCTCATCAATTTTTCCATCTCCATTGGCATCCAGTCTTTTGAAATCTCCCGGTTTTGCATTGGGCTGAATTAAAGCACCATTCGAATTTTTGTAGGCATCAATTTCAGCCTGGTTCTGGAAGATTCCCATATTCTGGTATCCATAAAAAGATCCGTAAGGACTTCCCACCTGTAATCTTGAAACCGCACCCATAGATTGGAATGAAGCAAAGTTTTCATACAGTTTATTGTCTTCTAATCTTGTGATTTCGTTCTTTAAATAGCCGAAGTTTCCATTAGCCGAAATTCCAAAATCTCCCCAGTTCTTTTTATATCCTAAGCTTACTTCTATCCCGTTGTTATTCATATCCCCGATATTTCTCCAAGGATTATTCGTTAAACCTAAATAACCTGGAATATTAACCTGTCTTAAGATATCAGAAGTTTTTTTTCTGTAAACATCAACTGTAAGGTCAAAGTTTTTAAATAATTTAAGATCTGCGGCAACGTTTAACTGAGAAGTTTTTTCCCATTTCAAATCTGGGTTTTCCAGTGTACTTGGCGCATATCCTATGTGAATATTGTTGTCTCCGAAAGAATAATTACTTCCCGCAACCAAGAAATTAGCAAACTGGAAATTATCAATTGCATCATTTCCCAATATACCATATCCTCCTCTGAATTTTAAGCTGTTAACAATATCATTCTGTGGCCAGAAATTTTCGTTAGAAACATTCCATCCTAAAGAGAACGCAGGGAAATTACCCCAATGGTGAGCCTTTGCAAACTTAGAAGATCCGTCTCTACGCATTGTTCCTGTGAAAAGATATTTGTTTTCGAAATCATAAACGACCCTTGCAAAATAAGAGGTTTTATGGGTTTCTTTTCCGTCCCAAGCTGCAGTCGTTCTGTCTGCCTGAGGAATATCAAAGTTGAATGAAGCATCTTGCCAGTTATTTACAGGAAGATTCGTATAGGTCACATTCTGACCTGAAGAAATATTGTATTCATAATATCCCTGTCCTAATAAAACGCTTAGATTATGACTTCCGAATTTATTTTGGTAAGTAACCGTGTTTTCGGTACTCCATTCAAATTTCTTTTCATTTTGTCTAAACAGGCTATTGAAAGTATCATTTTTTAAAGACGGACTCAAATAATACAAAGGGGTAAATCCTTGCTGCCCCCAATAAGATAATTTTCCGTTAGCTGTCGTTTTAAAATTAAAGTGATCTAAAAACTTTAACTCAGCAAAAACGTTTCCTACTAAATCATCTCCCCAGTTATATCTTCCTAATTGTGTCTGCTGAAAAGCAAGAGGGTTAGACATTTCCTGATTCACATAATGAGAAATTCCATAAGGTTGCCCTGTTGCAGGATCTCTTACAATATATTGGTTTGAATAATCACTTGGAAAAGGTTGTGTTGAAACGTTATCTACCAAAACCGGAGTTGTTGGATCCAGGTTAACTGCAGAACTCAAAGGTCCTCCAAATTCTCCGTTCGCGTTGATTCCTGCTGATTTCTTATGGGTATATGCAAAAGTCTGTCCTATCGTTAAAAAATCAAAAACTTTATGAGTTGAGTTGATTCTCGCATTGATTCTCTTATAATTTGAAATATCTCTCATTACAATCCCTTCCTGGTCGTAGTATCCGAAAGAGGTAAAGAATGTAGATTTGTCACTTCCTCCACTAATGCTGAATTCATGAGACTGGCGTTGGGCACTGTTAAAAATTACATCCTGCCAATTTGTTCCTGCTCCCAAAGCATTCGGATTTGAGAAAATGGGAGAACCTCCGTCATTTACACTGGCTTCATTTCTGATGGTTGCATACTGTGTTGCATTCAAAAGATCAAGTTTACGGGCTGCAGTTCCTACTCCGAAGAATCCGTTATAGCTAAGATTTAATCTTCCTTTAGAGCCTTTTTTCGTAGTAATCAGGATAACCCCCTTTGCAGCGGCAACCCCATAGATTGCGGCCGAAGCACCATCTTTTAAGATTTCCATGTTTTCGATATCTGCCTGATTCAGCCATTCGATATTGTCTACCACAATTCCGTCTACCACCCAAAGCGGATCATTACTTCCCGCTCCAAAACTGGTAATCCCACGAACTCTTACTGTAGCAGCAGATCCAGGCTGTCCGGAATTTGAAATTACAGAGACCCCTGCAGCTCTTCCTTGCAGCACCTGTTCCGGCCTCCCTGTAGGAACATCTTCCAAATCTGAAGCTTTAATACTGGAGATCGCACCCGTCACATTACTCTTCTTCTGAGTACCGTAACCGATCATTACCACTTCCTCAATTTTTTGCTCTTTCGGAAGCGTGTCTTTTTTGGTGTTTTGGGCACTGAAATTTGCAGTAAAATAGAGCACTGCAACAAGCCCTAAACTTCTTGATATTCTTACATTCATATACAGTTAGTTTTTTAATTCTCAAATTGAGACAATAAAAATATATTTTTTTTTAAATAATTAACATTTTATTAATAACTATTTTAATATTTCGTTTATTTTTGGGGGTTGAAAGGCATAATTTTTCTTAAAAAAAACCTTAAATTTTCATAAAACAGAACAAAATAAATCCCTGAAATGACGACCAAGCTCTCCAAAATCTCCCTTCCGCTGAAACTTACTTTCTTTATTTTTTCAATGGTTTTAAACTGCATGGGCATTGTAATTCTGCAACTTTCTGAGGCAAAAATCACATACGATAAATTGGGATTTTTAGAGTCATTTAAAGATATTCCCGTTGCCTTTATTTCACTTTTTGCTGTCAACTTTATCAGCAGATTCGGGACAAAAAAATCATTGATTTTAGCATTAAGTATTGTCGGAATTTGTTCTCTTATTTTACCGTTTGTAGAAGTGTTCTGGTTTTATAAACTTTGGTTCGCTATCATTGGAACCTGCTTTGCGATTGGTAAAATATGTGTGTTTGGAGTTATCCGTAACAATATTTCAGATGAAAAATCTCTTGCAAAAACAATGAATAGTGTGGAAGCTTCTTTTATGATCGGGATTTTTGTCGTAAATACAGGATTTGGATGGCTGATCTCAAGCCAGTTTTCTCAATATTGGAAATTTGGGTTCTTATTTATCTCTGTATTATCGGCAGTTACTATTTTTTTATTTTCCAGACTTGAGATTGCTGAACCTGTAAAAAAAGAAAAAGAAAATCTGATCAAAGAACTTTCAGAATTCGTCAATCCTTTGGTTGTTGTATTTTTAGCAGTATTATTTTCCATCGTTTTTGTGGAACAGAGTTTTAATTCCTGGCTGCCTTCTTTTTATAAAAATCATTTAAAGGTCAATTCATTTTTCGCCCTTCAGGCTTCGTCATTTCTGGCACTTTTCTCTTATGTAGGAAGAATGATTACCTCCAATATCATCCATAGATTTCCTTTATCAAAATATTATGTTTGGTGCCTTATACTGATTGTTTCAGTCATATCAATTATTATTGGAATACAGTTTCTCGGCCCGGAAAACTCAAAAATATTATTGTTTTTATTCCCTGTAATAGGTCTTTTCTTATCGCCACTCTACCCTGTTATCAATTCAAAAATGATTACCCTTGTTGATAAGGAAAGAGTCAATATTTTCACTTCATTAGTTGTTATTTTTTCATCATTAGGGAGCTCTGTAAGCTCTATTATGATGTCAATTTTATTTGGAAACCAGTTACTGAACTACTATTCAGTTTATATTTTATTCGCTGTACTTATGTTATTTACAATAAGTTTAGTCTATTTTACAATAAGTAGAAAAACATTAGGAAAATAATTTTACTTTTACTCCCATGGAAATCAAAGACACAAAAAATAAACAAAACCTTCAGGAACTTATTGATACAAAAGACTTTGTAGCCCATGTATCTGTAGATTGTACCATATTTGGTTTTCATAATAATATCCTGAAAGTATTGCTTTTGAAGTATCATGACCTCAATTTGTGGTCACTTCCCGGCGGATTTGTCTTTAATGATGAAGATCTCAGAGAAGCTGCAGCCCGTGTTTTGTATGAAAGAACACATATAAAAGATATTTTTCTGAAACAGTTTCACACCTTTGGAAGAATAGACCGTACCGAAAACAATGTACACCAGATTTTGCTTCAGAACAAAGGAATTGAAATCCCTAAAGATCACTGGATTTTTCAAAGATTCATCACAGTAGGGTATTGTAGTTTAATAGATTTTTCTCTTGCTAATACATTTCCTGATGCCTTTAACGAAACCTGTGAATGGTTTGAGGTGAATAATCTTCCTCAAATGGCATTTGATCATGACAGAATCATAGAAACAGGTCTTGAATATCTGAGAATGAATATCAATACGGAAGTTGCAGCCAGTAATTTGCTTCCTGAAAAGTTTACCATGAAAGATCTGCAATCTCTCTATGAAACCATTTTGGGTGAGAAATTCAGAAGAAATAATTTTCAGCGTAAAATACTGAGCCTCAACATTCTTGACAGGTTGGAAAAGTTATATGACGGGTCTGCAAATAAAGCTCCTTATCTCTACAAGTTCAAAAGTAAAGTTCATAATTCACCTAATCAGTATCCTATCTCAAATGACAAAGAGGATGAGGAATAATTGAGGCTTTTAGCCTATTCAAAAAGGTGAAAAAATCAATTCTTATCAGGCATTCAAAAAAAATTTCTCCGGAATAGCGAAAAGTATTACTTTTAGAAAAATTAAATTACAATGTCATATTATCCTCTTACATCGATCCCGGATTATTACGGAATTGATGCTTTACTTACCGAAGAACACAAACTTATACGCCAATCGATCAGAGAATGGGTAGAAAGTTTTGTCATGCCACAGATTGATCATGCTGCACAAAATCATACCGATATTCCAGGCTTGATGAGAGAATTGGGAAAAGCTGGAGCATTGGGTCCTTATATTCCGGTTGAGTATGGAGGTTCCGGTCTTGATCAGATTTCTTACGGTTTGATCATGCAGGAGCTGGAAAGAGGAGATTCTGCCGTTCGTTCTGCAGCATCTGTGCAAAGTTCTTTAGTTATGTTCCCTATCAATGAATTCGGTTCTGAAGAACAGAAAAGAAAATATTTACCAAAGTTAGCTTCAGGAGAAATGATCGGTTCTTTTGGACTGACAGAGCCTAATCACGGTTCTGATCCGGGTTCTATGGAAACCTATTTTAAAGATATGGGAGATCATTATCTTTTGAATGGAGCCAAAATGTGGATCACCAATTCCCCGCTTTGCGATATCGCTGTAGTCTGGGCTAAGAATGAAGAAGGAAAAGTTCAGGGATTAATCGTTGAAAGAGGAATGGAAGGCTTTACAACTCCTGAAACCCACAATAAATGGAGCTTAAGAGCTTCCAAAACAGGAGAATTGGTTTTCAATGACGTGAAAGTTCCGAAAGAAAATTTACTTCCGGGAGTTACAGGATTAAAAGGACCTTTGTCTTGTCTGAATTCAGCGAGATACGGAATTTCATGGGGTGTAATCGGAGCTGCTATTGACTGTTATTGTACTGCAGTTCAGTATTCTAAAGAAAGAAAGCAATTTGGAAAACCAATCGGTTCTTATCAGTTACAACAGAAAAAATTAGCAGAATTCCTGACTGAAATCACTAAGGCGCAATTACTTTGCTTACAACTAGGAAGTCTTAAAAACGCTCATAAAGCGACTCCTGCTCAAATCTCTATGGCGAAAAGAAACAATGTAAAAATGGCGATTGATATTGCAAGAGAATCCCGCCAAATCCTTGGTGGAATGGGAATCATGGGTGAGTTCCCGATGATGAGACACGCTGCAAACCTAGAATCCGTAATTACTTACGAAGGAACGCATGATGTTCATTTATTGATCACTGGTTTAGATATTACCGGAATTAACGCATTCTAGGATATAGAAATCGAATATAAAAGAGCATGACCAATTTTAAAATGATCATGCTCTTTTTTGTATTTGCTTAAACGCAAAGAACTATAATGATATGTTTTATTTAAGAATGCAAAGACAATAAATTGTTTCGCGAAGCAATATCGGAAGCTTCATCCAATCAACTTGTTGATTAAATCTTTGCTCACTTAAATTATCATCAATACCCTATTTAAACTTTGCGTTAAAATAAAAATCTCTTTGATATTAAAAAATTAAATAGAATAAGTCTTAATCTCTTCAATAAAATTCATCTCTGGATTCAGAATTTCCTCAATTAAGCTTTTAATAGACTTCATGGCATCATCTATATCTCCCTTTTCAAACTGCAATGATACCACACCTTTTTTGGCTTCGGCAAAACTCCAGATTCCGGTTTCAATAGGAAGACCCCAAAACTCTGGAAGATTCTGTACCACATATTGATAAATACACAGCTGTAAGGCTTGTTTGCGGTCGCTGTTGTGGAAATATTCTTCAACATTGTCCTGATCAATTTTAACGATCAGATTTTTGATTTTTGCAGTTTTATAATCGATAATTCTCAGCGTTCCGTTTAATCGGTCGATCCGGTCAATAAATCCGAAAAATGATATTTTGTGCGATGCATCGAGATAGAAATCTACATTTTCAAACCGCTTTTCAATATCTAAAATTTCGAGTTTATTTCCGTTTTTCACAAGATCAAGATCATAATTCAGAATGCTTTCGATCACTTTTTTAGCAATGGCTTTGTGAATGAAATTCATTCCCTTTTCATAAAATTCCGGCTGATGTTTCAGCTTGTCGATAGCAATATTAATATATTTATCTATTTCTTTAATTGAAACTTTTAAATCATTTTCTTTTAACACCTTACCTTTCAAAACCTCATATACTTCTTGAAGGGTATAGTGAACTAAATTTCCGTAATTTTTAACCGATAGTTCTTCTTCAATTTCATCGTTTTCGGAAGTGTTTAAAATCTTAGAAAGATAAAAATCGACGGGGTTATACAGGTAACTTGTAAGGTGGGAAGCCGAAACTTTTTCTTTCCATTTTTCAAGTTTCTCCAAGACCACAGGTGTCTTTATAAACTCAATAGGTTCGGTAATGATAGGCTCAGATGAATTCTCTATAATAAGGTGTTCAATATGGTGAGAACTTTCCATTTCGATCTGGGTAATAAACCGGCTCTTTTCTCCCGAATTCACTCCTGAACTTAATGCATTGAACAGGAGATGTAAATTCTGGGAATCCTGAATCAAACGGTAAAAATGATAGGCATAAATACTGTCGTTCTCCAAAAATGTATGCAGATCAAAAAACTTACGGATGTCAAACGGAATATAGGTATTCTGAGAGTTTCCGAGCGGCAATTTCCCTTCGTTTACAGAAAGCAGGATTACATTCTCAAAATTTAAAAGACGGGTCTCCAAAAGTCCCATAATCTGCAATCCTCTTAAAGGCTCTCCCTGAAAATCTATGCTCTCCGAATTGATATGCTGATTGATTAAAACCTCCAGTGTTTCCATTGTGATTTCAAAATCATACGGACTCAGCTGGTTTTTTATAATCCTAAATGAATTCTCGAAGTGAGATACGTTTTCATATTGTATATCATCTATTTCCAGCCATTTTACTTTCTTACAAAAATCAATTAAAGCATCTAAATAAACATTCGTGGAATCTGCTTTCTGAAGCAAATTAGAATATGACAATTCTCCTAAAAGCTCCTGTAATAATTTTCTTGATATATAAACAATATTCCTCTCTTCTACTTTTGCTTTAAACTGATTGATCACCAATTCGTCTTCAGCAGATTTCGGAAGTTCTTCAAGAATAGGAAAAACATCGCGATAATAGTAAGAGGATTTGTTTTTTTCCAGTTGTTTCTGAAGATAAAAAAGCTGTTTTACCGCGTTGGAAAACGAAAGATTCTTCAACGGAAATCCCATCGTGATATTCAGATTCTGAACTCCGTACATGACATCTAAACTTGCAGGAAGCAAATTTTCATCCAGCAGGACAACTGCTGTATTGGAATACGTCTTATTTTCTATTTCCTTAAAGATTTCAGGCAATACTTTTGTTTGGGTAATGTTTCCTGAAACCTCATATACTTTTATATTTTTAGGCTGGTTAAAATCATCTTCGATCCAGTTAAAAGCTCTGTGATCGTTGAATTCTTTCCAAGTTTTATGATTTCTCAGAAATTTTCCGGCTTCCTGTCTTTCATCATCAAAATAATAATGATCTGCCTGAAAGAAACATTGTCCTTTATCCCATTTTAAAAGACTTCTTACCAGTTTTTCTTCAACCGGAGTAAAGGCGTTGAACCCACAGAAAACAAATTTTTCTTTGGTATTTTTAGCAAAATGATCAATTTCAGCTTTTGCGGTTTCATGAATCATTCCGGAAGTAGCCCAGTTTTTCTCCTGTAATTTTTGTTTCAGAACGGGAAGAAAAACGTTCATATTTTTCCAGAAGTTCAGGAATTTTTTTCTCGGAACCTCATCATCTTCTCCCAAATTCTGCGCCCAGTCTTTAATCCTCTCTTCATCGAACATATATTGGAGAACTACCTGATCGCCGCTCTCTGAAAACTTTAAAATATCGTCCCAGTCTTTCTGTAAAGTCGGAAACCATTTCAAAAAATCCGAAAAATTGTCTCTTGGAATAAGATTAAGGCTTTTATAGACATCAAATGCAAAAAGCCACAAAGAAATGCCCTGAATCGGCTGTTTGTCTGCAATCTGATTGATCAGTTCTTCTACCGTAAAAAAATTGGGCAAAAAACCTGAATAGTTATTTTCTTCTAAAATTCTTCTGATAAAAACAATGGGACGTTTTCCCGGCAATACGATATTGAACTCGGAAAGATCAGAACTTTGAGCTAATAATTCGTGAATAATTTTATTGAGGAACTTCAAGAGGTTTTAAAGTTTTTTAAATTTTCTAATTCTGAAGAAATTAATGTATTGTATTCAGCCTGTTTTTCTTTGTTGATGCCGTGTCCTGTCTCTTTATCGTAGGTAATCTGAAAGTTTTTATATTCGTTTGAAATTGCGGCATAAATCCCTTTAAAATACTTGTCGAAATCTGCAGAGGTTTTAATCTTTTCCTGAACTTCTTTTCTCAGTTTTCTGGCAAATATTTCTGCAATATCGAAATGTTTCTGTTCGTGTAAGAGCACATAATCATTGGTTCTTTTTGCATCTTTCCAAGATTTATCTTCATTAAAGATGGTTTCTACATTAAACTCAATTGCTGCTTTCGGATTACTGGATTTCACCACAGAATATTCCCATCCGCAATGGGTATAAGCGACTACATCAGGATTGCTTTTTCGGTTAACAGGACTTTGGAAGTTTTCCCATTTAAGTTTTGTATTCTCGCTCCAGCTTATTTTCTGACTCAATGCCTGAATGGAGAATAAAGAACACAATACAACAATAAATTTCAGCATTTATTCTACTACAATTGTTTTGGTAATCCAAGTATTTCCTCCGTTCCAGAACTTAAAAGTATACGTTCCTGTCTGTTGCGGACTGAATTTGATCTGATTAGCAAAGGTTTTTGTGGAAGGTTCACAGCCTCCGTCTGTTCTAAATTTATAAGCAGTAACTGATCTTGTTACATTATCATCATGAATATAATCATAACCGTAAAAACCTTCACAATTAGATTGATAAACAGAGTATGTTTTAATACTTTGAACGGTAAAAACATCCATCGTATCATTGATAATTTTCACGCTATCAATTTTTACTTTCTCTACTGCTTCTACGGTTTGATAGTTATCATCATCATTACATGACGTCAAAATTAATCCCAACACAACCACAGAAATTCCAATATTTATCAATTTTTTCATAGCTATTCCATTAATTTTGATTTAGAAATATAAATTTACGAATTAAAATTACCTTTTGAGAGATAGACTACTTTTTTTGTGTCAAAGAATTCTCCTTCAAAATAATTTTTAAGACTATAGATTTCACATTTAAGTCCTGCAAGTTCTTCTGCAAGATCTCCTCCTTTTAAATAAAGAACACCATTGTGTTTTGTATTGAGCTGTTCTTTTTCAAATTTCCCTTTCAGCCATCTTAAAAATTCCGGCATTTGGGTAACTGCTCTGCTCACTACAAAATGGAATTTTTCTTTCAGCTTTTCAGCTCTTCCATGGATAGCGGTTACGTTTTTCAATCCAACGCCTTCTGCAACTGCATTTACGACAGTAATCTTTTTTCCGATAGAATCAATCATGGTGAATTCTGATTCCGGAAAGAGTATTGCCAAAGGAATTCCCGGAAAGCCTCCTCCTGTTCCGATGTCCAAAACTTTTGTACCCGGTGCAAATTCCATCACCTTCGCAATTCCTAAAGAGTGCAGAATATGTTTTTCATACAGTGATTCCATATCTTTTCTGGAAATTACATTGATCTTTTCATTCCACTCATTATAAAGAGCTTCTAATTTTGAAAACTGTTCAATCTGTGTTTCAGTAAGATCGGGGAAATATTTTAATAGTAACGAGGTAGACATATCAATTATTATAATCTGCAAAAATAAGTTTTTATTGGCTTTGGTCAAATATTTAAATTTCACCTGATTCTATTTCGTAAAAAAAGACCATCAACAGACAGTCTTTTTTATTTTATTCTTTTTCAATCGGGTTATTGGTTCGGCGAAGTATTTTTGCAATTTCAGCATCCATATTGCCGTTTTTTTTCAATTTTTCGACATCAAATTTCCCTACATATCCGTCTTTGAACTGAATATTCATTGCTCCTACATTTTTTTCAATACTCATACTCTCAATATCATCAGCAAGATTAGGCGTATAGGTCATTATGGCTTTCCTGTACTCTTTCCAGCTCATTTCTTTATTATTCTTTGGCAGAAAAGCAAAGAGGGCCTTTATTTTTTTGATCTGAATTAAATTAAAAGCATGATTTCCTTCACTGTCTTTAAGACGTACAATCAACCCCGGAAGTCCTATGAATTTATAAGGTCCGTCGTTAATCGGATATTCCTTGCTGAACCAGGCTTCCCAAGTTCTTCCTTTATAGTTGGTGGTTGCTTTTTGACAGTTGATATTGTTGATTTTTAAAAATTCTTTTTCAATATTCCACTTTGGGGCTTCGTCTTCAATGACTAAAAGATTGGCTGTTTTATATTTATCATAAAACTTTATATTTTTCTGAGCATACTCTTTCTCAACAATGTACCCCAGATTCTGGTCATATTTTTTACCATTATAAAGAACTGCATTATTTTTTGTTCTGTTATATGTAGAATCTCTTTCGTATTTCGCAGCATTGTAGAAATAAGATTTTTTCCCATCCGAATCCAGATTCATATAATCAGTAACAAGAGAATCGATTTTAAGATCCGGTTTCATCTTATATTCGTACACAAAACGATAGCTCTGAGCTGAACAAAAGGACGCCAATAACAAAAATAAAAATTTAAACATTTTACTCATTTTTTAGAATTTAATATTCTTAATATGTCCAAATCTAGTGATTAAAATTCAAAAAAAATTAATCTTGGCCTATTTCTGTTTCCCGAGAGAATTTTATTATATATATTTGTTAAAATTCAAAAAAAATTCATGAACAAACTTTCAGATAGAGTAAACAGATTAGGATACTCACAGACTTTCGTGATGTCTAACAAGGCCAGAGAAATGAAAGCTAACGGTATAAACGTTATCAGTTTAACATTAGGGGAACCGGATTTTGATGTTCCAGATAATATAAAACAAGCTGCATTTGATGCCATTAATGAAAACTACAGTCACTACTCTCCTGTTCCGGGATTCTTAGAACTTCGTGAAGCAATTGCTCAGAAGCTTAAAAGAGACAATCATTTAGAATACAAACCTACACAGATCTGTGTTTCCAATGGTGCAAAACAGTCAATTATCAATGTTTTAGCAGCACTTATAAATGATGGAGATGAGGTAATATTACCAAATCCGTACTGGGTAAGCTATGATGAAATGGTAAAAATGATGGGCGGAAATTCTGTAATGCTTCCTACTTCTTACGTTACAGATTTTAAAATTACAGCGGAACAATTGGAAGAAGCGATTACAGATAAAACTAAAGCGGTCTTATTCAGTTCACCTTGTAATCCTTCCGGAGGATATTATACTTATGATGAGCTGAAGTCTTTAGCAAAAGTAATTGCCAAATATCCTCATGTAACGGTGATTTCTGACGAGATCTACGAATATATCAATTACGAGACGAAAACCACTTCTATTGCACAGTTTCCTGAAGTATATGAGCAGACAGCTGTAATCAACGGTATGTCTAAAGCGTTTGCGATGACCGGCTGGAGAATCGGTTATTCCGCGTGTCCGGAATGGCTGGCCAAAGCTTGTGAAAAAGTGCAGGGACAAATGACAAGCGGTGCGAATACAGTAGCTCAAAGAGCTTCTATTGTAGCTTTAAAAACAGATCCTTCCGAATATAAATACATGATTGACGCTTTCAAGAAAAGAAGAGATCTTGTGTATGATCTAATGAAAGAAATCCCTGGATTTAAAGTGTTGCTTCCTAAAGCGGCTTTCTATTTCTTCCCGGATATTTCTCATTATATTGGAAAAACATTAAACGGAACTGAGATTAAAGATTCTGACGATTTCGCTATGTTTCTGTTAGAAAATGCTCATGTAGGATGTGTAGGAGGAGTTTCTTTCGGAAGTCCTGAATGTATCCGCTTTTCTTATGCGGCTTCTGAAGAAGAGTTGAGAGAAGCCATGAAACGTATTAAAAACTTACTAGAACCATTCAATTAAACGAATCAAAAAATATAGAATGAACTTTTTAAAAAAAATCAGTATTGTAACCAGTATTGCCGCGGCAAGTTTTGTTGGGTATACTTACGGACAGGATTTCCAGTGGAAGGAAGCCACATCAAACGGATATACGTACAAATATGTAACGAATGATCCTACTGCAGCAAGGTATTATAAATTGAAAAACGGACTTACCGTTATTCTGAGCCCTACCAACAAAGATCCAAGAATTCAAACCTATATCGCGACAAAAGCAGGAAGCAAAACAGATCCTGCCGATCATACAGGTCTTGCCCATTATCTGGAGCATATGCTTTTCAAAGGAACTGATAAATTCGGTTCAAAAGACTGGGCAAAAGAAAAGCCAATTCTGGATCAGATCGATGCGCTTTATGAAAAGTACAATTCCACGAAAGACGAAAGCAAAAGAAAAGAAATCTATAAAGAAATAGACAGGGTTTCCGGAGAAGCTGCAAAATTTGCCATTGCCAATGAGTATGACAAAATGATGGCAGGAATGGGTGCAGACGGAACGAATGCTTTCACTTCTTTTGAACAGACCGTTTATACAGAAGATATCCCTTCCAATGTTGTAGATAAATTTCTTGCGTTACAATCGGAAAGATTCAGACAGCCTGTTTTAAGGCTTTTTCATACTGAATTAGAAGCAGTATACGAAGAGAAAAACAGATCTCTGGATGATGACGGTGATAAAGTATACGATATGATGTTTGCAAGTCTTTTCCCTAATAACAATTACGGAAAGCAAACAACCATCGGAACCATAGAACACCTTAAAAATCCTTCTTTGAAGGCAATCCGTCAGTATTTTGACACGTATTATGTTCCTAATAACATGGGAATCATCATGTCCGGAGATTTCAATCCGGATGAAGTGATCGCCAAAATTGATAAAGCTTTCTCTTACATGAAGACCAAATCGATTCCGGAATACAAAATTGGGCAGGAAAAACCGATCACCTCTCCTATTGTAAAGGAAGTTGTAGGACCTAATCCTGAAAACGTAATGCTTGGGTTTAGATTTCCGGGAGCAACCACCAAAGATGCAAGACTGCTTAATTTAGTAGGTAATATGCTTACTAACGGACAAGCCGGTTTAATTGATTTAGATCTCGTAAAAAAACAAAAATTATTATCTGCTGGTGCCTATCCGTATGTCTTGAAAGATTACTCAGTCCTTTTATTACAGGGAAGACCTACAGAAGGCCAATCTCTGGATGAAGTGAGAAGTCTTTTACTTCAGGAGATTGATAAATTAAGAAAAGGAGAATTTTCAGACGATCTTATTGAATCTATCGTTAATAACGAAAAGAAAAACATCATTCAAAAGGATGAAAAATATTCTTCCAGAGCAGGAATTCTGATGGATGAATTTACTTCTGATATTGATCATAAAGTTTCTTTGGAATACGTAGACGAAATCTCCAAGCTTACCAAAAAAGACATTATGGATTTTGCATCCAAATATCTGCAGGCAAACAATTATGTAGCGATCTATAAAAGAAAAGGAGAAGACAAAAGTATTGTAAAAGTTGACAAACCAACCATTACACCCGTTTCCGTAAACAGAGAAGACCAGTCTCCTTTCCTGAAAAAGATCGATGAAATGCCGGAAAACGCAATTTCACCGGTATGGCTGAATTATGATAAAGATATTACTAAAAACAAATTAGGAAGTATTGATGTATTATCTGTGAAAAATACAGATAATGCTTTATTCAGATTATATTACCACTTCGATTCAGGAAAATGGAACAATAAAATCCTTCCGTTGGCTGCAGAATATCTTCAGTATTTAGGAACGAAAAACAAATCTTCTGAAACCATCAGCAAAGAGTTTTATAAATTAGCTTCAAGCTTCAATGTAGGTGCAGGTAACGAAGAGACTTATGTTAGTCTAGAAGGACTTAATGAAAATTTTGATAAAACGACTGCTCTTTTCGAAGACCTTATTAAAAATTGCCAAGCCGATCAGGCTGCTTTAGACGCGTATAAAACAAGACTTAAAAAAGCAAGAGCAAACGCAAAACAAAATAAAGGGACCATCATGTCAGGATTAAGAAGCTACGCGCAGTATGGAGCTCAAAATCCGTTCAATAATGTATTAAGCGATGCAGAATTAGATGCTTTAAAAGCAGAAGACCTGATCAAAGTTCTTCATGATCTATTTAATTATAAGCATAAAGTATTATACTATGGTCCAAAATCAGGAAGTGATCTTGTAGCTTCTTTGAAACCTATCCATACCCTTCCAAAAGATCTTAAAGAGCTGACCAAAACAAAAACGTTTGTGCAGACTCCTACAGATAAAAACAAAGTCTTGTTTGCACATTACGATATGGTACAGTCTGAGATCTTCTGGGTAAGAAATGCAGATCAGTACAATGCTGCAGAAACACCAACAGTGAACTTATTTAACAATTACTTTGGTGGCGGAATGGGATCTATTGTTTTCCAAACCATTAGAGAATCTAAAGCATTAGCTTATTCTACCTATTCTTATTTTGCGAACCCAAGTAAGAAAGAAGATAAAAGTATGGTTCTGGCGTATGTAGGAACTCAGGCAGATAAATTCAATGAGTCTACCACTGCAATGAATGAGCTTCTGACCACGCTTCCTAAATCTGATCAGTTATTTGAAACAGCAAAAAGCGGATTAAGAAAAACAATTGCTTCCGAAAGAATTACTCAGGACGGAATCATCTTCTCTTATCTGAGAGCTCAAAAGCTTGGAAATAATACTGACATCAGAAAGAACGTGTATGATCTTGCTCCAAAATTATCTTTTACGGATATCAATAATTTCCACGATAAGGAAATGAAAGGAAAAAATTATACCTACTGTATAGTGGCTTCCCAGGATAAAGTAAACGAAGCTGATATGAAAAAGTTAGGTGAAGTAAAAAAACTGACGTTAACTGAAATATTTGGTTATTAAATTTTAATAAAAAGCTCTGAAATCAGAGCTTTTTTCTTTATAATCAATCAAAAACAATTATAGATTTTATTTATCAAAATCAATTTGTTTGATAGATAGAATATTCATACATTTGTATCAGAAAATTTAAATATAAAAACGAGAAAATTATGTCTTTAGTAGGAAAAAAATTCCCGAATGTAACGGTAGACGCAATGTCTGAAATGGGTGATGATCTTAGAATCAACATCTTCGAAGAAGCTACAACAAACCAACAAAAAGTTATTTTGTTCTGGTATCCAAAAGATTTCACTTTTGTTTGCCCGACTGAACTTCACGCTTTTCAGGAGGCTTTAGGTGAATTCGAAAAAAGAAACACAAAAGTAATTGGTGCTTCTTGTGATACAAACGAAGTACACTTCGCTTGGTTGAACGTTTCAAAAGATAATGGTGGTATTGAAGGGGTTACTTACCCGCTTTTAGCTGATACCCACAGACAATTGGCCAACCTATTGGGAATTGTAGATCAGGATTTCGAATACAATGAAGAAGGTGAAGAAGTTTTCACTGGTTCAAACGTTACGTACAGAGCAACTTACCTTATCGACGAAACTGGAAAAATTTTCCACGAGTCGGTAAATGATATGCCTCTAGGTAGAAACGTAAAAGAATATTTAAGATTAATCGATGCTTATACTCACGTTCAGAAGCACGGTGAAGTTTGCCCTGCAAACTGGGAAGAAGGAAAAGAAGCGATGAAAGCTGACAGAACTTCTACTGCTGAGTATTTAGCTAAGAACTAATACAATGTGTTAATTTGAAAATGAGATAATTTGAAAATTAATCACATGATTACTTAAAAATTATCTCATTTTCTATTGATTAGCACTTTAAAATTAACAAATTTCTAAATTTTCAAATCAAAATTATGTATACAGAATTAACCGAAGATACGCTACAGAATATAGTAACCGATAATGAAAAAGTGGTTGTACAGTATGGAGCGACATGGTGTGGAAACTGCCGAATCATGAAGCCGAAATTCAAAAAACTGGCCTCTGAAAACGACAGCATTCCTTTCCTTTATGTAGATGCAGAAAAATTACCGGAAAGCAGAAAACTTGCTAAAGTTGACAACTTACCTACTTTCGCAATCTTCAAAAATGGAGAATTAGTGAATCAGGTTCAGTCTAACCAAGCAGAAAGTTTAATTAACTTATTTAACGAATTGTAATTATGAAATTACCAGTAATCAGACAATTTTATCAGAATCAGACTCAAGAGAACCTTGAAAAAACACTAGAAGTGTTGGAAAGCTTCAGCGAGTTCAGAGGAACAAGTGAAGAAGATTTAAACGTTGCAGGAGAATTAATTACCAACATCTGCGGAGCTTTAGAAGTTCATGCCAACGTACAGAACGGAATGAGTGAAAAGGACGCTTTAAACTCATTTGCTCAAAAGGTTTTAGGATCTATTGACAAGTAAAACGGAATTGAAAGTTTAATTTCCTTAAACCTTTCAAATTCTCAACAAAAAAATACAGACTTCGCGCGAAGTTTCCCTATATTTTTTCAATAAAAAATCCCGATGAAAAGACATCAGGATTTTTTGGGTTTATAAAAATGAATGATAAGATTTCAATGAAACTCATATCTTATAATCCATAACTCATCACTACAATTAGCTTCTTCTGCTCATTAAAATTCTCAAAATATACCAGAACAGCAACATAACAGAAGCAAAAAGCTGTAAAGAAGCTCCTACATACTGACCTGTTGTATATACATTTTTCAGCTTACTTGTTTCATACAAAATACTTGCTGAAGCCAAAATTACCATCCCGACAGAAAACCAAAGTCCTAAGTTGAATCCGAAAATCGCTCCGGCAACAATTAATCCTAACGAAAGGAAACCTCCGATAATAATGATGTTTCTTAAAAAAGAAAAATCCTTTTTGGAAGTAAAAGCCACCAGAGATAATCCTGCAAACATGGCAATAGTAAGCATTGCAGCCTGAAAGATTACTGCTCCTCCACCTGAATATCCTATCGCGATATACAAGATAGGAAGGAAAATTACTGCTTCAAACACAATATAAAATCCTAATCCTAAATATTGGGTTGAACGACTTTGAGACATCGACCATTTATTCGCTAAAAAAGAAGCCAGCCAAAAGACACCGATAATTAATAACCAAGTGTAACTTGTTTTAAACATCATAGCAATAAGTTCCACAGGAACCACCTTTAGCAATACAGTTTCTACTCCAATAAACGCAAGAATAGATAAAGCAACGTGTAAATACGTTTTTTTGTAAAAATCCGCTTGTTCTATCTCTGAAGAATGAGCGACTAGTGCATCTGTCATCATAGTTAATGTTTTTTGTGTAATTTTAAATATATTTATTTCTTAAAAGGTTTTACCCCAAGAATCTTCCCGCTTTCTTCAAATACCACAGTTACCAGTTCTGCCGGAACTGCAGATTTATCATCAGAATATTTGTACTGAATCATAGGATACGAGCTTCCGTCAATCATAGGTTTGTATCCTGATTTAAATACTTCCAGCGTTTTGTTAAAGTGAATATCCGTAGAAAGCTTTTGATATACTTTATCCGTTACAATCTCTTTTGCCTTTGCAGATAACAATTCGTCAGAAACTTTACGGTCAGAAGTTTTTAAAGCTGCTAAGAATTTTAAAAAGTTAGTATTATAAGAGCTAATTTGATTTTTACTTAATTCTATAAGCTTTTCCTTTTGATCACCTTTTTCCACCTTCAGGCTTGTCACCTTTTGTGAAAATCCAAGCTGCATCATGAAAACAGCAAATACCAGAAATATTTTTTTCATATACTATTGTTGATTTGATCAATTCAAGGGATGAATATACAAAGAATTAAATAACTTCTAAAAACTTCATCGTATCCACATTATCAGCATATGTGTTTAATCCCGGATTTTGAGCCTCTCCCAGTTGAACGGAATCCAACCCTAATTCATCTTTTGCCACTACACACTGAATATTTTCTTCATTCTCTGCAATAAATTTTTTAACATCATCTAAAGAAGAATATCGGCTGAAATTAATCACAGAAAGCGGACTGAATAATTTGTCATCTTCTTTCAGCATCACAAAATTATTGTCCAGGAATTTTTCCTGATTTAAAAGATAAACCGCTCTGTTATAATCATAATTGTTTGCATACTTATTATGATTAATTACATCCTGGAAGTTTAAGAAATTCTCAAAAACTCTGTCGATTACAAAATCCTGAGGAATAAATAATCGGGTTACATTTCTGCATCCCAATCCGAAATACTGAAAAATATCTTTTGCCAGTAACTGCAATTCTTCATCCGTTTCATCCCCTTTCAAAACAGCAATTGAGGTTCTGTTTTTTCTGATGATATTTAAACGGTCTTTAAAATAATATTCAAGATATCTTGCCGTATTATTGCTTCCTGTAGCAATGACAGCATCAAAATTTTCTAATTTTTCAACAAATTCAAACGAGACGTTTCCTTCAGAAAAATCATTCCATTTCTTCAGTAAAAACGGAATCATGTATCTGTCTTTTGACGAAAGCTTAATGACCGGAATATGATTGCTCAATACTACAGAAATCACATCATGAAGTCCTACCAGAGGAATATTTCCTGCCAAGATCAACCCTACTCTTTTCGATGTTTTAGAGGCAGTATATTCTTTAAGCCAATTCTTTATGTTTTCTTCAGTCAATAAATCCGCCCACTGCTGTAAGGCAAATTTGTGGTTTCCCATCGTGAACCATGGATTTTCTATTTCAGACTTTTTCAACAATAACTCAAAATCCACATCATTATCATTATAATCTTCCGATTTCTTTGATAAAAACTCTTTCAGATATCCACTAAGTCTTATAAGTCCTAAAACTTGATTTTCAATATTCATAATTTCTTTTAAATTGGGGAATATTTTGTAATTTTGTGCAAATTTAAAAAAAATTAGCGATGGCTATTAAAATAACTGATGAATGCATTAATTGCGGAGCCTGCGAACCAGAATGTCCAAACAATGCAATTTATGAAGGAGCAGTAGATTGGAAAGCTTCCGAAGGTACTGGACTAAAAGGTACCATTACATTGCCATCAGGTCTTACAGTAGATGCAGATGCACCACAGGAGCCTGTAAGTGATGATGTTTATTTCATTGTAACCGATAAGTGTACAGAATGTAAAGGCTTCCATGAAGAGCCACAGTGTGCAGCAGTTTGCCCTGTAGATTGCTGTGTTCCGGATGAGGACCATGTAGAATCTGAAGAAGCACTGCTAAATAAAAAAGCATTCTTACACGGAGAATAAAAACTGCCGTCTCATTCATTATGAGACGGTTTTTTATATAAAATAATTCATATTTTTTTAATAAGGAACTAAAAATGAAGCTGTAAGAAGATTTTTTTTACAGAAAATCCAAAAATAATAAATACTATGAGTAAAAAGCACAACTTTAGCGCAGGACCATGTATCTTACCTCAGGAAGTTTTCGAAAAATCGGCACAGGCGATTTTAGATTTTAATGGAATCGGATTATCACTTCTTGAAATTTCGCACAGAAGCAAAGATTTCGTTGCGGTAATGGACGAAGCTCGTGCTATCGTAAAAAGACTGATGAATTTAGGAGATGATTACGAAGTTTTATATTTAGGAGGAGGGGCAAGTCTTCAGTTTGCTATGGTGCCTTACAATCTGATGAAAGTTGGCGGAAAAGCGGCTTATTTGGATACAGGAACTTGGGCTGCAGGAGCTATTAAAGAAGCTAAAAAAGTAGGAACTGTAGATGTTGTAGGTTCTTCAAAAGAAGAAAACTACTCTTTCATTCCTAAAGATTATACAGTAGGTTCAGCATACGATTATTTTCACTGTACTTCAAACAATACGATCTACGGAACTCAGATGAAATCTTTCCCTGAAGTAGATACTTTGATGGTTTGCGACATGAGTTCAGATATTTTCTCAAGACAACTGGATTTCTCCAAATTTGATTTAATCTATGCCGGAGCTCAGAAAAACATGGGACCTGCAGGAGTAACTTTAGTAGTGATAAAAAAAGAAATTTTAGGAAAGACAGGAAGAGAGAATATGTTCTCAATTCTTGATTACTCTCAGCATATTGCTAAAGAATCCATGTACAATACTCCACCGGTTTTCCCAGTGTATGCTTCTTTGCTTACTTTACAACACTTAGAAAACAACGGAGGAATTGCAGCTGCTGAAGCAAGAAATGAAGCAAAAGCAAAATTATTGTATGACGAAATCGACAGCAATCCTTTATTTGAAACATTCTGTGTAAAAGAAGACCGTTCATTAATGAATGTTTCTTTCAAAATTACAGACGATAGTAAAAAAGAAGAATTCGACAATGCATGGAAAGCAGCCGGAATCAGCGGATTAAACGGGCACAGAAGTTTGGGAGGTTACAGAGCAAGTCTATATAATGCTTTACCTATCGAAAGTGTACAGGTTTTGGTAGATGTGATGAAATCTATAAAATAAATAAAATATTAATAATCAAACATTTAAATACTAATTAAGTGTTATTTTAAATTTTCTTAATTTGCACAGCTATTTAAATTTTTAATAATTCACTATTTGAATATTTAAATTAATATAAAAACCATGAGAGTTTTAGCTAACGACGGTATTTCGAAAGCAGGAGAACAGGCATTGAAAGATGCGGGAATTGAAGTCTTGGACAACAGGGTTGCACAAGACCACATAATCAATTTCATCAACGAAAATAACGTAGACGTTCTTTTGGTAAGAAGTGCTACGAAAGTAAGGCAGGATCTTATAGACGCATGTCCGAATCTGAAAATTATCGGAAGAGGAGGCATCGGAATGGATAATATTGACGTGGAATACGCTATTGAAAAAGGGAAATATATCATCAATACACCGACCGCATCCTCAAAATCGGTTGCTGAATTGGTTTTCGGCCACTTCTTGTCTCTGGCAAGATTTCTTCACGAATCCAACAGATTGATGCCATTGGAAGGAGATACCCACTTCAATGCGATGAAGAAATCGTTCAGTAATGCGTATGAGCTTTCAGGAAAAACTCTAGGAGTGATTGGTTTTGGAAGTATTGGTCAGGAAGTGGTGAAAATAGGAATCTCTTTAGGAATGAAAGTGAAGGTCTTAACAAGAAAACCTCAAACTGAAATTCTTAGTTTAAATTTCTTCGATGGACAAGCGGTGAAATTTGAGATTACTTCCAGCAATGATATGGATGCTTTCTTAAAAGAAGCTGATTTCATAAGCATCAATACTCCACAGACGAACGAATATATTATAGATGCACCACAATTTGAAAAAATGAAAGATGGGGTCTATATTGTAAATACTGCAAGAGGCGGTGTCCTTAATGAAGTGGCATTGATCGATTTCATAGAATCTGAAAAAGTGGCAGGAGCTGCTTTGGATGTTTTTGAAAACGAACCCAATCCGGAATTACCTTTATTGATGAATCCTGCGCTGTCGCTTTCCCCTCACGTAGGAGGAAACACAGTCGATGCTCAGGAAAAAATAGGACTCGAACTTGCAGAGCAAATTATTAAGCTAAAAAACGAACTATAAAAGAAAATATGCCTGTTTTTAAACCATTTCGTGGAATAAGACCTCATAAAGATTATGAATCGACTTTTCCTACTCATCCTTTAGACAATTTTACCCAATCTGAAATTGCTGAAAAAGCACAGGTTGAAAATACTTATATCAATATGATAAAACCATATGTTGTAAGTAAATCCAAAGATGTCGACAGGAATCTTAGGAAAATAAGAACTACTTTTGAAGAGCTTCTGAACGAGAAAGTCCTGGTACAGGATAGTTCGGCTTATTATCTTTATGAGCAGATATATCCTAACAAACAGGTATTCAGAGGACTTTTAGGTTTAAGCAGTGTTGAAGATTTCTGGAGCGGGAAAATCAAAAGACACGAAAGTACCATTCCGCAGAAAAAAGAAAAACTGGCACATTATCTTGAAAAAGTAAATATTCAGGCAGAACCGGTATTGCTGACCTATCCTTCCAATTCAAAAATAGAATTATTGATGAATCATGAAGAGAAAAATGTTCCTATTTTCAATCATATAGACAGCATCGGAATACGTCACAAAATCTGGAGGATCGACAACCGTCTGAAATTACAGCAATTCAAAGAAGTTATTGATCAGATTGATGCTTTTTACATTGCAGACGGACACCACAGGATCGGGTCTACTGCGTTGAATGCAAAACGCCTGAAAGACAAAAACAAGAAACACAACGGAACAGAAGCTTATAACTTTGTGTATAGTTTTATTGTTTCCAATCAGTCTATTAAAATTCATGATTACAACAGGATTGTAACTGATCTTAATGGTTTGAGCAGTGAAGAGTTTTTAGCTAAAATTGAAAAGTATTTTTTAATTCACGAAAAAGAAGAAACACCGTACTACCCTTCCCAGAAATTCCACATTTCGATGTATCTTGACGGTAAGTTTTACTCTCTTCACGTAAAGCACGACCTTCGTTCTCAGGAAATGTCTTTAGACAATCTTGACCATCATCTTTTGGATAAATACATCATCAAAGATATTCTTAACATCCAGGATTCTGACAGCTCAGATAAAATTTCTTATATAAAAGGAACTTCAAATATTGAAGGGATTAAATTACTGAAAGAAAGTATTGACAACGGTGAAGGTAAAGTTGGTTTCGGGATCTATCCTGTAAGCTTTAATGATATGATCAAAATTTCAGATCTTAAACTGAGCATGCCGCCAAAATGTACCTTTATAGAACCTAAACTGGTGACTGCGTTATTAATGTATGACATGAAGCCTTAATTCACATTTTTTTATTTATTTTTATGCTTTGAAAAGAAATAGGTCAGTATAAAAATGAAGAAATCATTACTTATCATATTTCCACTCTTTTTGAGTGGATTTTTATTTTCTCAAAAGAAGCCGGTAAAAAAAACGGCTCCTACTCCTAAATATAATTATCATACCGAGTTCAAAAGAATCTCGGATGAAATTATGACCAACGGAACGGCCTATGATAATCTTGGTGAAATTACAAAAGGGATAGGACCGCGCTTCAGTGCCACTCCCGGATACGCAAAAGCGGTAGACTGGGCCGAAAAACAGTTCAAGAAAATCGGAATAGAAACAGTCTGGAAACAGGATGCAAAAGCCCCTGTCTGGATCAGAGGAAGAGAATCTCTACAGATAAAAGCATCCAACGGGGAATGGAAAAGTATTAAAATGCTTTCTTTCGGAAATTCTGAAGGAACCGGAGGAAAAGATCTTACCGGTGAAATTGTTCTGATCAATACTACAGGTGAGCTCAATTCTATATCTATCGGGCAGTTAAAAGACAAAATCGTTTTCGTAAATCTTCCGCTGGATCCGAAAATCATCAATACCAGCGATTCGTATTTAATTACGGCAAAATCAAAATTAATTTCAGCTTCTGTGATTGCCAAAACAGGCGCAAAAGCTTTGATCATAAGATCATTAACAACAGCGTACAATGATACTCCTCATGCTAAAATGGTGTACTATGAACCGGATGATAAAGCCAGAATCCCGTCTCTATCAATTGGAACAAAATCTGCAGATGAGCTTGAAGCATTATTAAAAAAGCAAAAAGTTACGGCAAAGATCAATATGTCTGCTGAATCAAAAGGCGAAACGGTCAATCCGAATGTTATTGCCGAGATTCCCGGTAAAAAAGACTCTAAGATTATTCTTTTAGGAGCCCAATTGGATTCCTGGGATTTCGGAGAAGGCGCGATTGACGACGGTACCGGTGTGGCACAGTGTATTGAAGTTTTAAGAACATTGAAAGCTCTTGGCTATGAAAATAATCACACCATACGTGTGGTTTTATATTCCAACAGTGAAAATGGCGGACAAGGGCGCGAAATATATGCCTCTTATGTCAAAAAGAAAGAAGAGAAACATATATTTGCTTTAGGAACTGATGCAGGAGGATATTCTCCGAGAGGTTTTTCATTAGATATGTCACCGCAAAGAAGAAGGCAGATCTTCGAATGGAAAAACTACTTCCTTCCTTACGGTGTTTATGATTTTGACCAGACAGATGCCATTCAGGATATTTCTCCGCTGAAAAAACTGGATGTTCCTTTGGCAGAGCTTGTCGTAGACACCCAAAGATATTTTGACTACCACCACTCTGTTCAGGATACTTATGATAAAGTAAATAAACGCGAGCTTCTTTTAGGCTCTATTGTGATGACCCAAATGGTACTGATGATTGATCAAAACTGGTAACATCCTAAAAAATGAAAACTGAAAAATTTTTATTGAGAAGAATAGCAGCTGCTTCAGTTGATTATTTTATCATTCTTTCCATTACATCTATCTATATTCTTTTATTTGGAGAGTTGAATTCAGATGGTGAATATTCAGTAAATGGGATTAAAGTAATTCCTGTATTTCTTTTTTGGTTCCTCTATCTGTGTGTGATAGAAACTACGCTGGGCTCTACATTGGGAAATTACTTATTTAGTTTAAAGCCTGTTGACGAAAATACTTTAGTAACCATAAGCTTAAAGCAGTCGTTTTTAAGACATATAGTAGATCCGATTGATATGTTCTTTTTTGGACTTGTAGCTATCATTATCATCTTAAATTCACAGGAAAGTAAAAGACTTGGGGATCTACTTGCAAAAACTAAAGTGGTAAGAATTTAATTACCTTTATACATCAAATAGATAAAAAATAACTTGGCAACCATAATTACTATGAAACGACTTCATGTGTTAGCAGCAACTATATTTTTAAGCCTGAATACTTTTGGACAAACCAAAGAAGATTCAATCCAATTCAATAAGATTTCAACAGAAATTTTAAATAACGGCAAAGCTTACAATGAACTCAGAGATTTAACCAAAAACATCGGACACCGCTTGAGTGGTTCTGCAGCCTATGAAAAAGCTGTTCAATGGGCCGCTCAGCAGCTTCGTGATGCAGGAGCAGATAAGGTCTGGCTGCAGGAAGTGATGATTCCGGTTTGGGAAAGAGGAAAAGAGTCTTTGCAGATCAAGACCAATACAGGAAAATGGAAAAGTTTAAAAATGCTTTCTTTAGGAAATTCGGAAGGAACCGGCGGTAAAGATATTTCTGGAGAAATTATCATGGTCAAATCTTTGGATGAGTATGAAAAGTTACCTGCAGAAAAGGTAAAAGACAAAATTGTTTTCTTCAACTATCCGTTTAGTCAGTCTTATATCGAAACATTCAAAGGATACAGTGACGCCGCAAAGTACAGAGTGAATGCAGCTTCTTTAACGGCTAAGAAAGGAGGAAAATTTGCCATTATCAGATCTCTTTCATCAGCTTTTGATGACGTACCTCATACCGGAGCAATGCGTTACGAAAATGATCACAAAATCCCTGCGGTTGCTATCGGAAGCTCTGTTGCTGATGAACTTGAAATTCTTTTAAAATCTCAGAAAGTCACTGCAAAATTAAACTCCAACTGCGGGATGAAAGGTGAAAAACTCTCCCACTCCGTGATCGGTGAAATCACAGGTAAAAAAGATAAAAGCGTAATCGTTGTTGGCGGTCATTTAGATTCCTGGGATGTCGGTGAAGGAGCTCATGATGACGGAACCGGAATTGTTCAGAGTATTGAAGTATTAAGAACATTCAAAAAACTGGGGATTCAAAATAATCATACCATCCGTGTAGTTTGTTTCGCTAATGAAGAGAATGGCGTAAAGGGAGGAATACAGTATGGAAAAACAGCTAAAGAAAACGACGAAAAGCATCTTTTTGCCATAGAATCTGATGCAGGTGGATTTACCCCACGAGGAATTGCCTTGGAAATGGATGAAACGAAAAGAAAACAGATCCAAAGCTGGAAACCTCTGTTTCTTCCTTACGGAGCTTATGATTTTGAAAATAAATATTCTGGGACAGACATTTATCCTCTGAAAGATATGGGAGTTCCTGCCGTAGAGCTTGTACCGGATTCCCAAAGATATTTTGACATTCACCATACCGAAGAAGATACCTTCGAGAAAATCAACAGAAGAGAACTTCTTCTTGGCGCTACGGTAATGACGCAACTTATTTATATGGTTGATAAAAACTGGTAAGAAAAACAAACCCTCTGAAATATAATTTACAGAGGTATTTATTCATTTCAATTCCTTATTATCAATAATAAGTACAAAATTAAAATCGACACGCTTCTCATCCACTATTGAGAAGCGTGTCATTTTTTTTAAGAAGCATCTCATAAGGTAATAGGAAGCTTCTCCTTCTGATGCATCAAAACCATTTACATTATTTTCTATGCTACTGAACAAAGCATAAAAAAGAGCTCAGGAAATCCTGAACTCTTTTTATTCTATAATGAGTAAAGATAAAAGAATCCTTACACGATTTCGCTTGTTAATTCCCTTGAAAGTAATTTTTCGTGCA
Organism: Chryseobacterium tagetis; assembly: GCF_016735585.2. Taxonomy (GTDB): domain Bacteria; phylum Bacteroidota; class Bacteroidia; order Flavobacteriales; family Weeksellaceae; genus Chryseobacterium; species Chryseobacterium tagetis. The sequence goes on along the minus strand of NZ_JAERSE020000001.1, from coordinate 721,465 downwards.
TAGGCTTCAAAAGATCTAATGAGCCTGTTTTCACAGTACATTTGCCCTTGAAATGGACTAACATTGTACATTGCTCGGCTTGCTCCAACGTATGTTTACAAATTTCGATCAGAGAATCTATAACGTAATCAAAAGTGTGTATATCATCATTATGTAATACAAGTTTGTATACTTCATCTAAATCATCCAATACAAGTACTTCTTCTTCATACTGGCGTTTCGGGTTTTCGTAATCTTTTATATGGTTATGAAAAAACATATTCCTAAATTTTAAACTTCACCTAATTTATCTGCCAGTTCATTGGTATTATTGGGTCTTTCATACACCAATTCCACAAGCTCGACACTTTTATTATTCATTTTCAAAATTTTGAAATGATAATCATCAAGATCAAACTCCTGGTTCTCTTCCGGGATGTCTGCCAATGCATGAAGAATAAACCCTGCCAATGTATTGTACTCGCTTTCTTCGGAAGGAGGTAATTTTTTAGGTAAAAACTCGTTGATCTCTTCTAAAGGCTGAGTTGCCTGAACCCAATAAATGTCGTCTCCTATTTTATCTACCACTTTTTCTTCATCATCCTCTTCATCCTGAATTTCTCCAACAAGTTCTTCCAAAATATCTTCAAGCGTAATGATTCCTTCAGTTCCTCCGAATTCATCGATTACGATTGCTAAATGCTGTTTTTTCTGCTGGAAAATCTTCAATAAATCTGATATCTTCTTACTTCCCACCACAAAGAACGCATCACGCATCAGTTCTTTAAGGTCTTCGTGATTCAGTTCCCCTTTTCTCTTTACAAATTCTCTGATGATCTCTTTAGTATATAAAATACCCACAATATTATCTATGGAATCTTCATACACAGGAATACGGGAATATCCGCTATCCATAATTTTGTTGATGATTTCAGTGATATCTTCTTCAAAGTCAATAGAGGTAATATTCTGTCTCGGAACCATGATCTGTTTTGCAGAGTGATCTGTGAAATCAAATGCATTTTTAATGATCTCATAGTTTTCTTCTTCAATTTCTCCGCTGTCAGCACTTTGCTTTACCAAAAGCTGCAATTCTTCTGTAGAGTGAATCTCCTGCTCTGAAGCGGGATGTATTTTTACGATTCTTAAGAAAGAATTCGACATAGAGTTCATCAACCAGATAAATGGTTTGAAAACAGTGTAAAAAACTCTCAAAGGCACAGCAGTTGCCATTGTAGTTGCTTCCGATTTTCTGATCGCAATTGATTTAGGAATAAGCTCTCCAAAAACAATATGCATAATCGTAATTAAAATAAAGCTAATCACTAAAGAAACCGAAGTAATTGATGATTCACTAAGATTAATACTAAGAGAATCAAAAATATTGGCAATAATATGATGCAATGCACTTTCTCCTACCCAACCTAAAGCCAGGGAAGCTAGTGTAATTCCCAATTGGGTTGCAGATAAATATTCATCAAGATGTTTGATGATGTGTTCTGCCTGTTTTGCCATAGAGTTACCTTCTGCGGCTTTTAGCTGTATTTGTGAATAACGAACTTTAACAATTGAAAATTCAGCGGCTACGAAAAAGCCATTAAGTAAAACAAGTAATAAGGCCAACAAAAGCCTGACTATGTCCGAATCCATTTAGAAATTAATATAAATTTATCATACAAAGATATACAAAATAATACAATTAAAGCTCTTGTATTTCTTATAAACCTTAAAAGCACTGCATACACTGATTTTCTTACGTACTGAAATACAATCATATAATTCAGTTTATTTTCATTATCGTGAAGCTTTCAGCACTTAGAAACAGACAAAAGGACCAGCTACAAAGTGTAAGCAGCTGATCCTTTTTAAAAATAAATTGAAGAAACTATATTATTTCTATGTGGTTTGGTGATTGATTTCTTCTTTATTCCATCGAGTTACAACCAGTTTTAAAGCTGTGTTTAACTCTTATTTTACTTCTACAAATTTACGGGATAAGTGAAAAACAGCATATCCGTAAAACAACCCTTTTTTATACGGGTGAATTCCCCGAAAACAAAGAAAGCATCGAATATCTTCGATGCTTTCTTTAGTATATTTTATAAATACTTTTGTATGTATTAATTCTTTAAAGCTTCAGCTCCAGAAACGATCTCAAGGATCTCGTTTGTAATAGCAGCCTGTCTCGCTTTATTATAGAAAATCACAAGATCATTTTTCAATGCCTGTGCATTATCTGTTGCTTTATGCATTGCTGTCATTCTCGCACCGTGTTCAGAGGCTACAGAATCTAAAACTGCTTTGAACACCTGAGTTTTAATTGATTTTGGAATCAAATTATCTAAAATCTCATTTTTGTTAGGTTCAAAGATATAATCAGTTTCTACTTCTGATTTTTCTGTTTCAGGCATTGAAATCGGAAGAAGCTGTTCTGCAGTTACTTCTTGCAATGCAGCATTTACAAATTTATTATAAATCAAATAAACTTCATCAAACTTACCGTCTCTGAAACTTTTCATTACCCCTTCAGTAACATTCGCAATTCTGTCAAATGTAAGATTATCAAATACTGCACTTTCGTTAGAAAATACTTTTCTGCTTCTTCTTACCGCATCAAAAGCTTTTTTACCAATGGTAAGAACCTCAATTTCGTGCTGAGAATTATTCTGAAACTGGATATTAAGCTCTTTTACGATTGATGAGTTGAAAGCACCTGCCAAACCTCTGTTGGAAGTTACAGCAATGAAAAGAACTCTCTTCACCTCTCTTTTCTGAGCATAAATAGAAACCTGATCAGGATCTGAACTTGAATTTACATTCTGGATGATCTCCTGAAGTTTTTCAGAATATGGTCTCAACATTACGATAGCATCTTGTGCCTTCTTTAGCTTCGCTGCCGAAACCATTTTCATAGCACGTGTAATTTGCATCGTAGATGAAATTGAACTGATTCTACTTCGTATTTCTTTTAAGTTTGCCATTAAATTAGGTTCAAAGTTTAAAGTCTAAAGTTTAAGGTTTACAACTTTGAAATTCTAAACCTTAAACATTGAATTTTTAATTAGTTATATTTAGAAGCTAAATCATTAGCTGCCTGCTTAAGAACTCCTGTAATATCGTTATCGATTTTTCCAGCTTTGATAGCAGCCATTGTATCTGGGTGCTTAGATCTTAGGAATTCGATATACTCGTGTTGGAATTCTTTTACTTTGTTCAAAGGAATATGTCTCAATAAGTTCTCAGTTCCTGCATAGATAATAGCAACCTGGCTGTCTACAGGAAGTGGAGAGTTTACTGGCTGCTTAAGGATCTCAACGTTTCTTTCTCCTTTAGAGATAACTGCTAAAGTAGAAGCATCTAGATCTGAACCGAATTTAGCAAACGCCTCTAGTTCTTTATACTGAGCCTGGTCTAATTTAAGAGTACCAGAAACTTTTTTCATTGATTTAATCTGAGCGTTACCTCCTACTCTTGATACAGAGATACCAACGTTGATCGCCGGACGAACCCCTGAGTTGAATAGATCAGACTCCAAGAAGATCTGTCCGTCTGTAATAGAGATTACGTTTGTAGGGATGTACGCAGAAACGTCACCTGCCTGAGTTTCAATAATTGGAAGTGCCGTTAATGAACCACCACCTTTTACGATTGGTCTTAAAGACTCAGGTAAATCGTTCATTTGGCTAGCGATATTGTCATCAGCGATAACTTTTGCAGCTCTTTCCAATAGTCTTGAGTGAAGATAGAAAACGTCTCCAGGATAAGCCTCACGTCCCGGTGGTCTTCTCAATAGTAGAGAAAGCTCACGGTAAGCAACTGCTTGTTTAGATAAATCATCATAAACGATCAAAGCTGGTCTACCGCTGTCTCTGAAGAACTCTCCGATAGAAGCTCCTGCCATAGCAGAATATACCTGCATTGGAACTGGATCTGATGCATTAGCAGCAACGATTACCGTGTATGCTAAAGCTCCTTTATCAGAAAGAGTTTTAACGATTTGTGCTACTGTAGACGCTTTTTGTCCGATAGCAACATATATACAATATACTGGTTTACCAGCATCAAAGAATTCTTTTTGGTTGATGATCGTATCGATCGCAACAGTAGTTTTACCTGTTTGTCTGTCACCAATGATAAGCTCTCTTTGTCCTCTTCCTACAGGGATCATAGAGTCGATTGCAACGATACCTGTTTGTAAAGGTTCAGTTACTGGCTGTCTGAAGATAACTCCAGGCGCTTTTCTTTCCAATGGCATTTCGTATAATTCCCCAGTAATAGGACCTTTACCATCGATAGGGTTACCAAGAGTATCTACTACTCTTCCTAACATCCCTTCTCCTACTTTGATAGAAGAAATTCTGTTTGTTCTTGTTACTGTATCTCCTTCTTTTACTAATTTACTTTCACCAAGCAAAGCAACACCTACGTTGTCTTCTTCAAGGTTTAGTACAATACCTTCTACATCACTAGAAAATTTCACCAACTCTCCATATTGTACGTTTTCTAACCCGTATACACGAGCGATACCATCACCGATGGTTAAAACTGTACCTACTTCCTCAACGTTTGATTGAGTATCGAAGTTGGCCAATTGCTGTTTTAAGATCGCAGATACTTCTGCCGGATTTATTTCTGCCATTGTATGGTTGTTTTTTTCTTAATTTAATTGAAAACCTTTTTTAACTTGGTTAAGTTTAGTTTTTACAGATGCATCGATCTGCTGATCTCCTACTCTTAAAATATATCCTCCTAAAATTTCAGGATTGATAATTTTTTTTAAATCGAAGTTTTCGCTTGTGTTTACAAGATTACTTGATTTTAGGATCTCTTCAATATTTGCATTCGATATTTCTGTAGCAGTAGTAAGAGTAAGTCTCTGTATACCGTTAATATCTTCAACTTTATTGATAAATTCCTGAGCGATATTTTTCAATTGAGATTCACGACCTTGCTTAATCACCAATTTAATTAGGTTTTGAGAAGATTGTGATAATCCTTTAAAAATTTCTGAGGCTACTTCAATTTTCTTTTTAGAATCGATGTAAGGAGTAAGGAAGAATTTATTCAAATCTTTAGATTCAATCATTACTTTTACTACATCTTTCATTTCAGAAAATACAGTAGCTGTTTGGCTTGTTTCGTTTGTGAAATCAAGTAAACCTTGTGCGTATCTTTTAGCTACTTTAGATGTAAGCATTCTTAGTTAAGATTTGATTTGTTTAAATAATTCTGAACCAACTCATTTTGAGCTTCGCTGTTGTCTAATTTCTGTTTAAGGATAGATTCTGCAATATTCACAGACATTGTACCAATTTGAGCTTTAATATCTGCCATGGCAGCATTTTTCTCTGCATTGATAGTTTGTTTAGCAGCTTCAATCATTTTATCTCCTTCAGATTTTGCAGCATCTTTAGCTTCACCTACGATTCTATCTTTAATCTCTCTAGCTTCTTTAAGAATAGCATCTCTTTCAACTTTTGCTTCACGAATTACTCTTTCATTATCTGCTTTAAGCTCTTCCATTTCTTTTTTAGCCAATTTAGCCTGGTTTAATGCATCAACTATAGAAGTTTCTCTGTCATTAACGGCATTAACGATTGGTTTCCAAGCGAATTTTGCAAGAAGAAATAATAGGATAACAAAAGTAAGGGTCATCCAAAACAAAAGTCCAATTCCAGGTTCTATAATTCCCATATCTGTAAATTCTTTTTTAAGTGTTATTTTATGGATTGTTTTTAAAATTCTTAGCAGCAGCCAACCGCTTCACTGCTAAGAATATTTTTTGAGGATAGATTACTTGATGAAAGCACCAAAGATAATCGCGATAAGACCAGCACCTTCGATAAGACCTGCAGCAATAAGCATTGCTCCTTGAATCTTACCAGCTTGCTCTGGCTGTCTAGCGATAGCATCCATTGCGTGACCTCCGATTTTACCGATTCCTAGACCTACACCTAGTACTGCTAAACCGATACCTACGTAAACTAAACCTGCTCCAGTTGACATGTCCATAATAAATAAATTATATTAGTTAAAAATTATTTTAAATATTTTTCTTTTAATTAGTGAGCGTGCTCTTCATGACCATGCTCGTGCTCTGCAACAGCAATTCCAATAAACAATGCAGATAATACTGTAAAGATATATGCTTGTAATGCTGCTACTAATAATTCCAGTACTGAAACAAACAATGCCAATGGTACAGATGCAAATCCTAAGAACGGAGACTTGAAAATGAAGATCAATGAAATAATCGCCAAAATCATAATGTGTCCCGCTGTAACGTTAGCAAAAAGTCGCATCATTAAAGCGAAAGGCTTTGTAAAGATCCCGATAATCTCAATTGGAACCATAATAGGATACAATAAGATTGGAACCGGTGGCATAAAGATATGTTTCCAGTAATCTTTGTTAGCACTGAACAATGTAATTAATAAAGTGATGATTGCCAAAACCGCTGTGATTGCAATATTACCTGTAAGGTTAGCTCCAAACGGGAAGAAAGGAATCAAACCGAATAAGTTATTGAACCAGATAAAGAAAAATGCAGTTAATAAATAAGGCATATATCTTTTATATTTAACTGATCCAATGTTTGGAATAGCCACTTCATCTCTGATAAATACAATTACAGGCTCTAATAATTTACCCGCTCCTTTTGGTAATTGAGATTTCTTATAATTTCTTGCCATTCCTATGAAAATCACTGCCATAAAAATCACTGACAAAAACATCGAGGCTGTGTTTTTAGTAACTGAAAGATCAAAGAATACTTCGTTTGACTTTTGTTTTCCGCTAATAATAGAGAACAATGTTGCTTTCTGAACTCCTTTAGTAGAAACTACCTGCCCCTCTTCTAAAGTATACCCGTCACGTTCATTACCGTGAGCAATACTCTTTGAAAGAAAAGTGTGCCAACCTTCATTATCTTTAATAATTACCGGTAATGGAACAGATACGTGATGCTCTTCACCGTTATCATCTTTTGTAGTCCATAAATGCCATTCATTAGAATCACCAATGTGTTCCATGATCATTTTGGTCGCATTGAAGCCCTTCTCCGCCTCTTTGTTCTCTACTTTTTCAGCTGATTTTTCACCTTCAGACTCATGTTGTGCACTGGCAAAAACACCAATAAACACAAATAAAAATGCGAAAAATAATGAAGAAATTTTTCTGTTCATATCTCTTTTTTAATCGTGTGCAAATATATCGATTTTATTAAACTTTACCAATATTAAAAATTGATTTTTATCATCAAAAAAATCAAGATTTGTTAATGAGTTTTATTATAAGAAAATATATAAAGAATGAAGCTACTATAAAGCAAACAGCTATAAATAGAAAATTTTCTGTTGTTTTCTCTATTAATAGTAAAGAAATAGCAAGCCAGACAATATCCTTTGAGATATTTATGACAAGAAATTTCATTCCAGCATCTGATTGAGTATACAAATACTTTTTAAATATCATATAAACAATGCTATTTAAAGCCACAATCAGTAATATAATAATCAAACAATCCTTGAAATTCATTTTGCAAAAATAGAATTATAATTCTGAAACGAAAATCTCAATACCTTATATAATATATATTATTAAAAATTCCCTATTTTTGCACACTTATAATTTACAATCAATATGTTTAATAGTTTACAGGATAAATTAGACAAAGCGCTTCATAACATTTCAGGACGTGGAAAAATCACGGAAATCAATGTTGCCGAGACCGTAAAAGAAATTCGTAGAGCATTGGTGGACGCCGATGTTAATTATAAAGTTGCAAAAGATCTTACTAAAAGAGTTCAGGATAAAGCTTTAGGACAGGATGTTCTTACCTCCCTTACTCCGGGACAATTGATGACCAAAATTGTTCATGATGAATTGGTAGATCTAATGGGAGGTTCTCAGGAAGGAATCAACCTTTCAGGAAAACCATCTGTAATTCTTATCGCAGGTCTTCAGGGTTCAGGTAAGACAACTTTCTCAGGAAAATTAGCCAATTATTTAAAAACAAAAAGAAATAAAAAACCTCTTTTAGTTGCTTGTGACGTTTATCGTCCGGCTGCGATTGACCAGCTTAAAGTTTTAGGCGGACAAATCGGGGTTCCTGTTTTCACGGAAGAAGGTTCTATGGATCCTTCAAGTATCTCTCAGAATGCCATTAATTTTGCTAAATCTAATGGTCATGACGTTGTGATCGTCGATACTGCAGGTCGTTTGGCGATTGATGAGCAGATGATGAAGGAAATTAAAACCGTTCACTCTGTTATTATGCCTAATGAAACCCTTTTCGTTGTTGACTCAATGACAGGTCAGGATGCTGTAAATACAGCAAAAGCGTTCAACGAAGCTTTGAATTTCGACGGGGTTGTTTTAACTAAGTTAGATGGTGATACTCGTGGTGGAGCTGCTTTAACGATTCGTTCAGTAGTTGAAAAACCAATTAAATTCATCTCTACTGGCGAGAAAATGGAAGCTTTAGATCTTTTCTACCCAGAAAGGATGGCAGACAGAATCCTGGGAATGGGAGACGTTGTTTCCTTAGTAGAAAGAGCTCAGGAACAGTTTGACGAAGAGGAAGCAAAAAAACTTCATAAGAAAATCGCTAAAAACGAATTTGGTTTTGACGATTTCTTAAAACAAATCAATCAGATCAAGAAAATGGGTAACATGAAAGATTTGATGGGAATGATTCCTGGAGTTGGAAAAGCAATCAAAGATGTTGAAATCAGCGATGATGCATTTAAACACATCGAAGCAATCATCTACTCTATGACTCCAGAAGAAAGAAGAAGACCTTCTATTATCAATACGCAAAGAAAAAACAGAATTGCAAGAGGTGCCGGAAGAAAAATTGAGGATGTAAACCAATTGATGAAGCAATTCGACCAAATGGGTAAAATGATGAAGATGATGCAGGGACCTCAAGGAAAGCAAATGATGCAGATGATGAGCAAAATGCCAAATATGCCGGGAATGGGCGGAATGTTTGGAAAATAAACTAAGCGAGATTCTTTAAAATATAAAAACCGACTCAAAATTGAGTCGGTTTTCTTGTTTTTCAACTAAAAAGTCTGATTATTTATCTCCTTTTTGAGCCTTAGCTTTGATGAAATAAGAAAAACCTACATTTACACCGAAAGTATTTACAGTATTCTTAAACTCTGTTCCAAAATAAGTTTCTTTGTTAGAAAACTGATCAAAAGAAACTCCTAGGTTAATTCCTAAAGACTGAGTAGCCATGTAAGTTACCCCCCCTTTTACTTTCCAAGCTAAACCGTCAGCTGTATACTCATCTGAGCTTCCTGAATAAGTTTCCTTTGTTTTATTGGACGCATACCCAATACCTGCTCCTAAGAAAGGAACCAATTTGCTGCTGTTTGCAAAATAATAAGTGGCAGTTGGCATTACAGAAAAACTTGAAATTGTAGACTTGTCACCATCATCTTTTGTTGTAACACTTGTAAAACCTAAGTCGATACCTACTGCCAATTTATCAATTACAAAATATCCAGCAGAAGGAGTAATAGAGAATGTGCTCACTTTTGGTCCGTCATAGCTTTGTCCATCTGCTTTAGTTTTAGTATCAATGCTGTTGAAACCCATACCGGTATTTCCACTGATTACCCAGTCTCCTTTAGTCATTTGTGCGTTAGAAAGTCCGAAAAGTGCAACTGCACCAGCTAATAATAGTTTTTTCATGTTATTTAATTTAAAAAATTATAGTTTATATTTAAGTTGATTTATTTAGTAAAAACATATTTCACTCCAAAAGTGATTGAAGATAAGTTCAAGCCGAAACTATAACTATTCAAAGCTTTAGCACCCTCGTCTTTATATTTAAAATTCTTATATCCAAACTCCCCTATCGTCGCTTCAATAGACCAGTTTTTATTTATAAAATAATCAAATCCTGGCTTTACATTGACTCCGATAGAGGTATATTTTCTCTCAGCAGATAGAGTCTGCTGACCAAAGTATCCGGATACTTCATCCACATATGTAGCCAATGCATCCTCATTCAATTTCCCAAACTCCATCGGGATTTCAAGCTGTCCAAAAATGTATAAATTGTTCGATAAAGTCCAGTATTTTCTTACAAAAGGAGCCACCACAACAGCTTTTCTTTCTCCTGTATAGTTAACAAACGTAGCAGAAGAACCACTCCTGTATATTTCATTGTATTCTTCCTTTTTATTTGTAATCCCTAATCCGGTTCCTACCGCTAGGTTTTTAGCAACAAACAACCCTGCTGTAGGGTTTATTTTAAAATCTTTAATGATGGAAGTAGCGTTTTTATTCTCTTCTTTACTGTAGCTTATCTGTCCTGAAACATACACTGTTCCTGTTTTAATCTGGGCATTAGAAAGTCCGAAAAGTGCAATAGCACTACCAAAAATAAGTTTTTTCATGTCTAGTTTTTATGATGATAAAAAAGCCCTAAGAGAACTTAGGACTTTTATTTTTAATGCTTTTAGCTTAAATTATTTAGCGAAAACATACTTAACTCCGAAAGTTACAGAAGATAAGTTCAAACCGAAGTTGAAGTTATCAGTACTTTTATCAAGATCTTTGTACTTGAAGTTGTTGTATCCGAACTCACCAATTGTAGCTTCGATAGACCAGTTCTTGTTTAAGAAATAATCTAAACCTGGTTTCACGTTTACTCCAATTGAAGTGTATTTGTTTTCAGTATTATACTGAGAAGCTGTACCGCTGTATTCGCTTTTTTCTTTACCGAAAGCCATTGGAACTTCTAATTGTCCGAAGATGTATAATTTATCTCCTAAAGTCCAGTATTTTCTCACGAAAGGCTTTACTACGAATGCATCATCAGAAATTTTAGTTTCAACAGTAGAGATTGGGCTAGTTGAAGTGTTTGTAGCAGTTGTATATCCAACTCCTAGTCCTACAGCTAGGTTAGTCCCAACAAAATATCCTACAGTAGGAGTAATTGTAAATTTCTCTACTTTTGAATCAGTGTTGTTATCCTGAGTTGAAGAATAGTTTACAACACCTGATAAATATGTAGTACCTTTAGCAATCTGAGCATTAGATAGACCGAAAAGTGCAATAGCACTTGCTAATAATAATTTTTTCATTTTAATAATTTTAATACTTTCTGAGTACAAATTTATACTGGTCTACTCTAATATTAAAATTTGTTAATGTGATTAATATCATTGTTAAAATTTGTCATTTTCCCAAAATAAATCACACCAAACAAAGCTTTTTCATTTTTTCACAATTTTTTGAATAAAAAAACAACAATTTGATAACCAGAAAAGAAAAAAGATTATTTTTCGTGATTTTCAGGCCTGTAAAAAGCAGATATAGCTACATATTTTATCAAATTATGTATAATAAATTAATATATGATTCAATTAATCAAAAAAACAAATATTATTTTTCCTAAATAGTGTTTATAATTAAATTACATTTAATGGTAAAAAGTAAAAAACTCCAGCTTTATAGCTGGAGTTCATTATAATTATTTCTTAATTTCTTATTTCAAGAAGAAATTCACACCGAAATTAACGGCACCAAAATTATATCTGTTATCATCATACCAGTAGTAGCCTCCATGATTTTTATATCGGCTGCTGATATTTTGGAATCCTAAATAGAGTTCCACATTTTTCATTTGGTATCCTACTCTTGGTGCAATATATAAACCACTATTGATATAATCTTTAGTAGAAATAGCTGCTCCTAAATCCAACCCTACAAAAAGTGGGATTTTAGCAAATTTATATTTCCCTGAAGCTGCAATAGGAATAAATCCGAAATCATCTACGTTATCTTTCCCGAAAAAATGAGAATATCCTGTAGTAGCACCAATATCTAAACCTTTAGTAATATTCCACATATATGCTGCATCTACACCTACTGTAACACTAGCTGCATCTGAAGCATCACCTAGCGGAGCACCAACATGACCTCCTAGTCTGAAACCTTCTTGTGCATGAGCCATACCACCAAAAAGTGCAAAAGCCCCTAGTAATAATAATCTTTTCATTGTTTAAAATTTAAAATGTTGTTAAAAAACTAGGTATGCAAACTCAGTGCCGTTCATGAAAAAAGCAGGAATTTTATCCTGCTTTATTTTTATATAAGTAGAGAGAAATATTAGTTCCCTCCAAATTTGAACCCAACTCCAATTTGAGCAAAACTATTCGTTACTTTTCCTCCGCTTCCGTCATTAGAAAGGTTTGATACCCCTAAGCTGTATCTTCCATCGATGAAGAATCCGTTCTCAAACATATACTCTACTCCTACAAATGGAGCGATATTTAGTTTTTTGATATCATTTTTAATATCTACTTCTCCAGAATCTCCTTCAATTTCCATATCGGCAAAATCAGAACCAATTACGGTCTTTTGCTTAGCAGAAAGAATAACTCCGAAGTTAGCACCTGCAGCAATTGAGAAACCTTCTGAAATAAAATATTTTGCAGAAATAGGGACCAATAATGTTCCTAAATTAACCTTAGTCTGCTCACCTACGAACATAATTCCGGCATTTATTCCATCAATCTTTTCTTTTGCCCCAAGCGGAGAATATAAAACTTCTGCCTGAAATCCAAAATTATCATTGATTTTATATTCTGCCATACCTCCAATGTAAAAAGTATATTTGGGATCCATATTTCTTTTTCCCAAATTATCCTGATTTTCATCAATTTTCATTGTTGACATTGCAAAACCAACTTTTGGCCCGAATCTGAATTCCTGTGCGTAAACACTACTTCCCATGACAGCAACTGCTGCAATAAGTAAAAGTTTTTTCATGATATATTTGTTTTTTCTAAAAATTAGCGAGCAAATATATCACTTTTTACGAATTTAACAACAATCTCCGAAATTTCACAGAAAATTAATCTCTTTGCCTCTTGTCTTCTTCGTTATATGCTAAAATAATCTTCTTAACAACAGGATGTCTTACAACATCTTCTTCTGTCAAATGAACAAAACCTATTTCTTTAACATCTTTCAGAATTCTCATAGCTTCTTTCAGACCAGATTGCTGTTTTGGTGGTAAATCGATCTGGCTTGGATCTCCTGTAATGATAAACTTAGCATTCATCCCCATTCTCGTTAAAAACATTTTCATCTGAGAATGGGTCGTATTTTGCGCTTCATCAAGAATTACAAAAGCATCATCCAACGTTCTCCCTCTCATAAAAGCCAACGGCGCTACCTCAATTACTTTTTTCTCAATAAAGCCTTCTAGTTTTTCATGAGGAATCATATCTCGAAGAGCATCATAAAGTGGTGCCATATAAGGATCTAACTTTTCTTTCATATCACCCGGTAAAAATCCTAAGCTCTCCCCTGCTTCTACAGCCGGTCTGGTCAATATAATTCTTTTTACCGCTTTATCTCTTAAAGCTCTTGCTGCCAAAGCGACACTGGTATAAGTCTTTCCTGTTCCTGCAGGTCCGATCGCAAAAACCATATCTTTTTTCTCAGTCTCTTTTACTAATTTTTTAAGATTGGTTGTTTTCGCTTTAATGACTTTACCATTTACCCCTTTTACGATGATATCCTGATCAAAAACAAGTTGCTTTTCATTTTCATCTTTTAAATTGAGGATATTTTCAACGTCTTTAAGTTCAATAGAGTTGTTTTTTGAGATAAACTTAACAATATCATCAAGCTTCTGTTTAAATATATCTAAAGCTTCCTGATTCCCCATCGCAAAGATAAAGTGATCTCTTCCTGTAATTTTAAGGGTAGGAAAACTTGATTTTATTAAATTGAAAAATTGGTTATTAACTCCGTAGAAGATTTTCATGTCGATATCTTCCAAATCATATGTCAATTCAAACATGCAGTATTTTTATTTTTAGATTTTAAATGTAAAGCTTTTTTTGAAATTTTTATCAAATTCTTTTCTAGAATATTTCGGGCTTTCTTTTTATTTTAGATAAATTTGCAGTACTATTATTCTACAAACAATTAATGTCAATTATTACCCTTACTTCAGATTTCGGAAATTTGGATTACAGAGTCGCCGCTGTGAAAGGCAGCATTCTTTCTCTGAATCAGAAGGTTAATATTGTTGATATCACCCACGATATTCAGGCTTTCAACCTTGTACAGACCTCATATATTGTAAGAAATGCTTACAAACATTTTCCGAAAGGCAGCATTCATATCATTGCTGTTGATAGTTTTCAGCATAGATCGAGAAAAAATATTTTATACAAGGCAGATGGTCATTACTTTATTGCAGCAGATAATGGTCTTTTAAGTTTGATATTATTTGACATTAAACCTGAAGCAATTTTTGAAATTACTTTGAATAACAGGTTTGATGATATCGTTAATTTCACGTCAACAGATATTTTTGTTCCGGCAGCCGTACATTTAGCAAACGGAGGTCTTCCTGGAGTGATCGGACGAAAAATTGATACCGCAAAACAACTTTTATTTCCCAAACCCGTACATAATGAATCTGAAAAGATGATTATCGGGGAGGTTACCTATATTGATAATTTCGGAAATATCATCTCAAATATCAGTAAAGACTTTTTTGAAAGTATAGGAAACGGGTATGAAAACTTTACCATCAGGTTCAGAAACTTAGCTCTTTCAAAAGTTTTTTCAAGCCACACAGAAGTTGTTTCTGATTGGGAAAGAGAAACGGAATACCACGGTCAGTCAGCGGCAATCTTCAATGACAGTCAGCTTTTGGAGCTTACGATCTATAAAGGAAGTAAGAAAAATGGGGCAAAAAGCCTCTTTGGAATGAACGTAGGAGAGAATATTTACATTGAATTTTCTTAAAATTATACATTTCATAAAAAAACCGATTTTTTTTATATATTTGTCAAAATCTAAAAATTAAAAATGGCAGAGTACAAATTATTGCTTCCTTCCATGGGAGAAGGTGTTATGGAAGCTACTATTATCACTTGGTTATTCAACGAAGGCGATAATGTAAAAGAAGATGATTCCGTAGTAGAAATTGCAACAGATAAAGTAGATTCAGACGTTCCGACACCTGTTTCGGGAAAAATCGTAAAGATTTTGAAACAGAAAGACGAAGTTGCAAAAGTAGGTGAAGCTATTGCTATTTTAGAGATTGAAGGAGAAGGCGGAAATACTGCTACAGAAGAAGTACAAACGGAAACTCCGGCAGCAACTCCTGATGCTGAGACTTTAAAAACAATTGAACAGGCACTTCAGGTAGCTGCTTCAGCAGAGTTTTCGGGAGATCTTTACCTGTCTCCGCTTGTAAAATCAATTGCTCAACAAGAAAATATTTCTGAATCTGAACTAAAGACGATTAAAGGAAGCGGTTTAGAGGGAAGAATTACAAAAGAAGATATTTTAGCGTACGTTAAAAACAGAGGAAACCAGCCTGTACAACAAGCTGCTCCGGTACAAGTGGCTTCTACTCCACAACCGGTTGCAACTTCAGCTCCGGCTTCCACAATTACCGTTGCAGCAGGTGATGAAATCATTCCGATGGACAGAATGAGAAAAATCATCGCTGAAAACATGGTGAAGGCTAAACAAATTGCGCCTCACGTAACTTCTTTCATCGAAACAGACGTTACCAACGTTGTAAAATGGAGAAATAAGAACAAAGATATGTTCGAAAAACGTGAAGGTGAAAAACTGACTTTCATGCCGATTTTCGTGAAAGCTATTGTAAAAGCAATTCAGGATTTCCCAATGATCAATGTTTCTTTAAATGGAGATAACATTATCAAAAAGAAAAATATCAACATCGGTATGGCAACTGCTTTACCAGACGGAAACCTTATCGTTCCGGTTATTAAAAACGCTGACCAGTTATCTCTTTCAGGATTGGCAAAAGCGATCAACGATTTAGCTTATAGAGCAAGAAACAAAAAATTAAGACCTGAAGATACTCAAGGGGCAACTTATACAATTTCTAACGTAGGAAGCTTCGGAAACCTTATGGGAACTCCAATTATTCCTCAGCCACAGGTTGCAATTATGGCAATCGGAGCGATCGTTAAAAAACCTGCAGTTCTTGAAACTAAAGATGGTGATGTAATCGCAATCCGTCAGTTGATGTTCATGTCTCACTCTTACGATCATAGAGTTGTAGACGGATCTTTAGGTGGAATGATGTTGAAACATGTTCATGATTATCTTCAAAACTGGGATCTTAATACGGAAATTTAAGTATAAATGATAATTGATAAGCCATAAATGATTCCAATTGTCATGTTGAGCTTATTGAAATATCTTTAAAAATAGTAAACCTTCGAATTTTTTCGAAGGTTTTTTATTGAAAGAATATGTAACATTTAATACAGATACTTGACAAACCATGTAAGAAAATAAGCAACTGAACTGTCTTACATAAAAGTATGAACCCCAATCCTCAAAATATGAAACAAATCCTTTTAGCTACATTCATTTTAAACACCTCTGCAATTGCTTTCTCACAGCAAAACAATCAGTCAAAAATGATTGACAGCTATGTAAAAGAAACTATGAAAAACAATCAAATCCCTGGATTGGCTCTTGGGATTATAAAAGATGGCAAAGTAATTTTTGAGCAGTATTATGGTACCGAAAATCTTGAAGATCTTAAAAAAGTGAGTTCCAGCTCAATGTTCAGAGTATATTCTACCTCAAAATTAATGACCAATGTGGGTGTTTTTCAACTGATTGAACAAGGAAAACTTTCTTTAGAAGACAACATCTCAAAGTATGTTGAAAATCTGTCAAAAGATTGGCAGAATGTTAAAGTAAAGAACCTTTTGACTCATTCATCGGGAATGCCTGATGTTATTGCTTTCAATGATATTTTACCCGAAGATCCCAATAATAAGGCTATTGAACGTTTGGGTAAAGAGAAAATGGATTTTGCTACCGGAAATGAATACAGATATAATCAAACCAATTATATGCTGCTTACCATGATCATTGAAAAAACAACAGGAGAATCTTTTGACGATTTTATTGTCAATCATCAATTTTCTGATGTAAAAAACCAGGTTTATTTTTCATCAAATTCTTTTGAAAATATCCCTAACAGAATTCAGAAATACAATTATAACTCCATCACCAATCAATACGAAAAATCTAAATTCAATGATGGTATGAGAGCACATTCCGGAAACGGACTCGCAATAACTCTTCCCGCATTTTTGAAATGGAGTAATCATCTGAATAAAAATGATTTATTGGCCCAAAACACAAAAGAAATGATGTGGAAACCATTTGAGTATGGAAATAAAAGAGATGTCTTTGCTTACGGCTGGGAAATCAATACAACGAATACTGTTCCGTCTTATGGTTTCTCCGGTGGTAACGTAAGTGCTTACAGAGTTTTTCCGCAGAACAATATAACGATCATCATGATGTCGAACGGATACAATTTCTTTCCGGTACAATATCAAATTGTAAATCATATTGCAGGTTTAATTGATAAAAAATTGGCAGATAATTATTCATTAGCTGAAGAGTCCATTATTTCTGAGTTTTCTAAAAAAAGCAACCCAAATGCTGAAAAAAATTACCTCAGTATTAAAATAAAAAATCCAACATGGGATTTTGAAAATCTATTGAACAATATTGGCTATAGTTTGCTGAGAAATTCAAGAACTGATGAAGCCATCAAAGTTTTCTCTTTAAATGTCAAAGAACACCCACAATCAGCAAACGCTTTTGACAGTTTGGGAGACGGATATTTTTCGGCAAAAAACTATACACTCTCACTGAAAAACTATAAAAAATCTCTGAAACTTAATCCTCAGAACAGCAATGCACAAAATATGATTGAGAAAATTAATACTGTCATGACTCAAAAAAATTAATAATAACCTACAAATCCGCTGAATAAAATTCCGTCGAAAGTTGGGATTTTTTTTTTTATATTCAACAATGATCATCTAACCAAAAAACTAACAATATTTACTTTTCAAAATTGAATAGAATTCAAATATTTTAAAATTTAATTAACAAATCAATAATTAAAAGAAGTGATTTTAATTTTCATGACACTCTTTGAAATTTAATTTAATAGCATTAAATTTAAGAGCCTTTTTAAATTTAAAATTTTTATGACTCTATTATTTTTAAACGCAAAGTTTTAATTCTACTTACGCATTATTTTTAGGAAGCAAAGGCAAATAAAATTTGCTGCGCGAAGCTTGAAAACAAAGCTTCATCAAATCAACTTGTTGATTCTTCTTTGCCCACTTAAATAATTAAATCTTTAAATAAAAATCTTTGCGTCAAAAAATGAAGGCAGATTTTTAACTTTTAATCAAATTTAAACAGGGTCTAGACAAATAATATTCAATACCATGGATCTTGACATTAGGAAATTGAACTCCAATAAACTTTTTGATTTTTCGAAAGAAGAGGAAAATTTAATCTTTGAAGTTTATGACAAGCTTTTTGAGCTTTATGATATTTCGGTCGTTGATAGTAAAGATTCGCTTTACAATACATTTAACTCTGACACGGAAAATCCTTTTCCATTGTTTATTCCTAAGATCTGCTATTTTATAACCGATAAACACAAAGCAAATTCTTTTTACCTGTACATCATCAGCAAAATTGAAAAAACAATAAAAGGTGGTCGGCAACCAGCTCAACTAGAAACTTTACAAATGTGGGGATTGAAAAAGCTGGAAGAGGATTTCGATTATATTTCCATCAATAAAAAGAAATGGGCAGATAAAATTGCCGAAATTTTCAGCAGCTTTAACATCAATTTTAAAGACCGTGATTTTAAAGATTTTTATGTGTTAGGAAGCAATACATTTAAAACTAAAGTTTTTTTAACATCCAAGAGAAAAGAAATTATAAAAAGCTTTCCCAATGAGAATTTTAAGCTTGAAATCAAAAGTACCATTTTAAGTTTCGGTTTACCTGAAATACTTACTGTTGAAAATGCCATACTCATTTCAAAATTTTTAGAAGAAATATAAAATCCGCAAAATTGATGTATTTTTAACCTCCGAAATGAACAAATGCTGAAATTTTTATCCCTCATTCGAAGATCTCTGAAAAAATCTTTCGACAACATCCGAAACGAACAACTGAAATACAATCTGCTTCAGGCTATTCCTTTCTGGATTGGCTCCGTGATCACCGGTTTTATTGCAGTAATGTATGCGAACATTTTTGCATGGGGTGAAAATCTTCTTCATTTGATTCTGGACTGGCATTCCTGGATGATCTTTATTATTGCTCCGATTGGTTTTGTTCTTTCATGGTGGTTGGTCAAAGAATTCGCCCCCAATGCTAAAGGAAGCGGAATTCCGCAGGTGATGGCAGCTGTAGAATTAGCAAATCCCAAAGAACACAAAAAGATACGAAGTCTTTTAAGTTTAAAAATCATTGTTTTTAAAATTATTTCGTCTGTTGTTTTGGTTATTGGAGGTGGCGCGGTTGGTCGAGAAGGCCCCACCATTCAGATAGCGGGTTCTGTTTTCAGAAAAGTCAATGAATATCTTCCCGAATGGTGGCCAAAAATCTCTAAGAAAAATATGATCATGACCGGAGCTGCAGCCGGACTTGCAGCAGCTTTTAATACTCCGCTTGGAGGAATTGTATTTGCTGTGGAAGAACTTTCTAAAACGCATATCAATTATTTCAAAACAGCTTTATTTACAGCGGTTATCATTGCAGGGTTAACAGCTCAGACTTTAGCAGGTTCCTATTTATATTTAGGATATCCGAAAACGAATGATGTTTCATTAATGGTCATGCTTCCTATTATTCTGGTAGCAGGAACTGCCGGAATTTTAGCCAGCCAGCTTTCTGTGACGATGTTAAAAATGAATGACTGGAAAAAAAGAAAATTAAAAACCGACAGAGCAAATGTTGTTTTCCTTGTCATTAGCGCTTTGATTATTGCTTCTGTTGCTTTCTTTATTAATAGAGAAATTTTAGGTTCGGGGAAAGAAATCATGGAGCGGGTACTTTTTACCAAAGACAAACATGAAGACTGGTATGTTCCTGTTTTAAGAATGTTGGGTCCTGCCCTGTCTTTTACTTCCGGAGGTGCCGGTGGAATTTTCGCGCCTGCATTGTCAGCCGGAGCAAGCATCGGATCTGTAATTTCAGGATTAATTCATTTAAGTCCTAACGAAACCAATGTAGTGATTCTTGCCGGAATGGTTGCTTTTCTTACCGGAATTACAAGAGCTCCGTTTACATCAGCGATTATTGTTCTGGAAATGACCGACAGACATTCTTTAATATTTCATCTCATGTTAGCAGGAATGGTTTCTTCAATTGCCTCTATTCTGGTGAGCAGACATTCTTTGTATGATATAATAAAGGTAAACTTTCTGAAAGAGATCAGAGAAAAAGAGTAGATATTTCATTACTATTATCAATCTTTACGTATTGCTTATCATTCATTTTCAAAATATTTATAGGCATAATTGCATATTACAAATATATTTTCTAATTTTGCACCTCGAAATAATTAACAAATTCATTTAACATTATGAACAATTACGAAACTGTTTTCATTTTAACTCCCGTTCTATCTGAGTCACAGGTAGAGGAAGCAGTGAACAAGTATGTAGATCTTTTAAAAGAAAAGAACTGCGAAATCGTTGCTAGAGAAAACTGGGGATTAAAAAAATTAGCTTATCCGATCCAATTGAAAAAGAACGGGTTCTATACTTTAATCGAATTTAAAGGTGAAGGTACTGTAGTTGCTGATCTAGAATTAGCATTCAAACGTGACGAAAGAGTAATTCGTTACCTTACTACAAAACTTGACAAGCACGCTGTTGAGTACGCTGTAACTAGAAGAACTAAAGTAAAAGCAGCTAAAGCTTAATTATTAACCCAATTTTTTAAAACGACAAGACATGGCAATAGATGAAATGGCTAAACAAGCCTCAGCTGGAGGAGAATCAGAAGTAAAATTCCTTACTCCGCTTGATATCAATACAAAATCTGAAAAGAAATATTGTAGATTCAAAAAATTCGGAATTAAGCACGTTGATTACAAAGATGCTGACTTCTTATTACAGTTCGTAAACGAGCAAGGTAAAATTTTACCAAGAAGATACACTGGAACTTCTTTGAAATACCAAAGAAAAGTTTCTGCTGCTATCAAAAGAGCTAGACATTTAGCTTTGATGCCTTACGTAGCTGACTTATTAAAATAAGACAAAAAAATAAATAAAAGAAGAGAGCAATCTCTTCTTTTGTTGCTGAATACATCATTAATTCTAACTTGATTTTAGACATCTAAAATCTAAAAAAGGACAACAACAATGAACATTATCCTAAAAAAAGACGTAGAAAACTTAGGTCTTGAATTCGACACAGTAAACGTGAAGCCTGGTTATGCTAGAAACTTTCTAATCCCTCAAGGATTTGCACTTTTAGCTACTCCAAAAAACATTGCAGCTCTAGAAGCTACTTTGGAAGCTAGAAAAGAAGAAGAAGCTAAATTAATCGCTGCTGCAAACGCTGTAGTTGATCAATTAAAGAAAACTTCTGTTACTATCCCTGCAAAAGTAGGTTCTGGTGATAAATTATTCGGATCTATCAACAATGCAGATCTTTCTGCTGCTCTTGCTAAAGCTGGAGTTTCTGTAGAGAAGAAATACATCAAAATCCCTGGTAACACAATCAAGAGAACTGGTAAAGTAACTGCAAACATCAGATTACACAGAAACGTTGAGTACAACTTCGAATTCGATATCGTATCTGACGCACCGGTAGAAGCTCCAAAAGCAGCTCCTGCTAAGAAAGAAGAAGCTCCTTCTGAAGAAGCTTAATCAAGACGAGATTTTTCTCAACATATAAAACCACTTCGTATGAAGTGGTTTTTCTTTTTTAAATATCCTATAAAGTTTGAGTTTAGATTCCTACGGAATGACAAAAGGGTTTGAAAGAACAACATACGAAGACCACTCTCCTACATCTCCCCTCGCAACTTATGCTGATACTCTGTTGGCGGAATTCCAATTACCTTTTTAAAGATATTGCTGAAAGACGAAAGACTGTTATACCCCACCATCATTGCAATTTCGTACATATTGTATTTTCCTTCCAGCATTAGCTCCAGCGAACGGGTAATCCTCAAAGCACGCAGAAAGCGAATATAGTTCATCCCCAACGTTTCTTTAAATTTTCTTGACAGCGTTCTTGTGCTCATCCCGAATTCTTTTGCAGTAGATTCTATTGTTAAAGGCTTTTCAAGGTTCGCATGAATGTATTGGGCAACCTTCAACAAGGTCTCATCATTAGGAAACGGATGCTGAACAGGAAACGCTAGTTTTTTGTCTCTCTTTTCAGGTAAAATCCCTTTTAGTGCTTTAAGGAAATAATATTTAGATCCGTCATTTTTTGTGATTTTCCCATCCCAATATTTTGTATATAAAATCATTTCTCTCAGTAAATGACTTACCGAATAGATATTAATTTCATCAAAGAAGCCATTTTCATCTTCATCTTTTTTAAAGTAAAAATTATATAAATCTACTTTGGGACTGGTCGAAAAAATATAATGAGGGGTTCCCGCCGGAATCCACATAAAGCATCTTGCCGGTAAATACCAATGCTTCGAATCTGTAAAAACATGTACAATACCACCTTCTGCATAGACTAATTGTGCAGAACTGTGATAATGAATCTCTGTTTTTACATTTCCTGTGAGGACATGATACACATAAAATTCGGCATCAATTTCTTCAACGGCTCCAAAATGACTGTCATTCATAGAATAAAGGTAAGAAGAAAATCTCAATTTGGCGTAAATGAACAAATCTTTTTCTGTTTTCACAAATCGTGTCCTATGCTTCACCCCGTAACTTTGCACTATCAAAATCAATTTAGCAAAAAACCTTTAATTAAATTATGAAAATGATATTTGACGCACACAGATATCACTGTATTGCGTTGTGCTTATTATTAGTAAGCAACCTTTTTTATTCACAAATGATCGATTATCAACATCTCAGCTTACAACAAGCCGTTGAGATTGGGCTAAAGAATAATAAAAATATTCAAATCAGCCATCTCAAAAACGAAATGTCCGAAACCAAAGAGAAAGATCTAAAGATGGAGAAACTGCCGGACATTGAATTCCACACTAGCTACAATCAGGTTACGAATCTTTTTCAGCAAGAAAATGGCGTATTTGGAAAAGCAACCAAATATAATATTATTAACGGAATGTATGATTTCACCCTCTCAGCTTCAATCCCGGTTTATATGGGTGGAAAGATTAAAAATACTGAAAAGAAAGCAGCCATAGACACTGAAATATCCTCCTTAAAGACGCATTTGGATGAAAGACAACTGACTATGGAGATCATTACCGCTTTTCTTCAAATCCATCATTTAAAAGAGCAGCAAGGCCTTATTAATGATAAAATGAAGGAAGATTCCATCAATATCAAGCAAGTAAAGTCTTTAAAAGCAAATGGTGTGGTAACAGTGAATGAGGTTTTAAGAACTTCTTTACAGCTTTCGAATCATAAAATGAGCTGGACTGAGCTGGATAACGATATTCAAATTGCTGAACACAAACTGAAAACAATCCTTTCGCTACCGGAAAATCAGGAAATGCATGTTGACACAGAAGATCTGATTTCAGAAAAAGCAGAAATACCTTATGTAGATGAATTAACTGAAACGGCTTTACATAAAAACGAATCTGTTGAAATGACCAACAAAAATCTTTCGCTAAAAAAACTAGATCAAAAGATAACTAAAGCGAATTATTTACCCAAAATTACAGCTGGTGGAGAATATTTTATGAAATATCCGAACATGATGTTTTTCCCTCCCGAACCTTACGCGTACCGTTTAGGAATGATCGGAGTCAATCTTACCTATCCTATCGAAAGTCTGTATAAGAATAAATACAAAATGCAGGAAGCCAAAGAAAACATCAGTCTGGCAAAATTGCAAATCGAGGAAAATGAGGAGAACATCAGACACAATGTTTACGAGGCTTACAAAAAGTTTGAAGAAACCGACCAAAAGGTAAAAATTGCTGAAGAAGCCATCACTCAGGCAAAAGAGAACTATAGAATTGTAAGAACGAAATATGCGAATAAATTAAGCTTAATCACTGAATTAATTGATGCTGACAACTCCTATCTCGAGGCTCAGTCAAATCTTATCTCCGTAAAAATCAACAGACAACTTAAATATTACCAACTCCAATACACGATTGGAAACTTATAAAAACTATGGCAAAGAAAGAATTAACACAAAAGGAAAAAAGAATCAACAAAACGATTACTTTATTGGCCTGGATTCTCATTATCAGCGGAATTACCGGGATGATAAGCTTCTATCTTTTTTCGAGAAAAAATGTTACGACCAACGATGCTCAAATCGAACAATATATTACCCCTGTTTCGAGTAAAGTTTCGGGTTTCATTAAAACAATCAATTTTAACGAAAATCAATTTGTACATAAAGGTGATACTTTAATTGTAATTGACAATCGTGAGTTTGTCAATCAGGTAAAAATGGCTAAAGCAAACCTTGATGCCAATTCCGAAAGCATCAATACCATTGAGAGCGGTGTAAATACCAAAGCGAGCGACACTAAAATCATCGATGCTAAAATCGCTTCTGCAAGAATTGATATCTGGAGAACGGAACAGGATTTTAAACGATATAAAAATCTGGTTTCAGAAGATGCGGCCACTGAGCAGCAGTTTGAAAATATAAAAGCTTCTTACGAACAGGCAAAAGCTAATCTTTTAGCATTAGAACAACAAAAAAATGCAGTGAGAGCAAGCGTGAATGAACAGCAAACAAAAGTTGCTCCGGTAAAAAGCCAGATCCAGCAAAGTTCTGCAAGTCTTAATAATGCTAAACTTTTTCTTTCATATACAGTTGTTACCGCTCCTTATGACGGTTGGGTGGGTAAAAAAACGATTCAGGAAGGTCAGTTGATTAAAGAAGGCCAGGCTTTGGTTCAAATTGTAAGCAAAGAAAAATGGATTATTGCGAATTATAAAGAAACACAATTGGGACAAATCGATCAGAATAAAGAAGTGATTATCACAGCCGATGCGTATCCTGACATTGAATTTAAAGGAAAAATTGTTTCGGTTTCTCCAGCTTCAGGTTCGCAGTTTTCTTTGGTAAAACCGGACAACGCAACAGGAAACTTTGTGAAAATCGAGCAGAGATTTCCGGTAAAAATCATTCTGGATAATAATCAGAATAACGAAAAATTACTCTCCGGAATGAATGTTCTGGTGAGTGCCAAAAAGATATAAAATTTGAGAGACGGGGAAATTGAGAGTAGGTGTTGAAAAGATAGATGTATTAGATTTTAAATTTTTCAAATTCCTCTCTCTCAAATTTAAAACAATCTTTACATTATTTTTAACGAAAAGGCAGAACCGCAAAATAGCGAATTTGCAAATTTTTTCTCAAGCATATTTGCCATTTTATCTTTTACTTTTTTTTACACTTTGCTCTTTTGTCTTTTCGTTTTTTTATTATTAAATACAGCAATTTTATCATTCGTCACTTTACGATTTTGCTTAAAAAAATCATGCAACACAATACAATTTATCATAAATGGGTACCACAATGGTTGAAACTGCCGCTTTTGATTCTGGCGCTGTTTCCCCACCTGATGTTGTTGTCGATATTACACTCTAATAGCGCCTTCACATCTTCTTTTATGGATGTCGATTCAGATGACATTCAATACTTAATGATTTTGATGTACGGGACATTTGTGGTTACCCTTTTAGTTATACAACGATTTATGGCGTATTTCAGTGTGAAATATTATACCTTATTGATGTCTTCCGTTTCTATTCTCATCCTTTACGGGCTCTCAATTACTAGCGATTATCATATTATTTTGGTAATCAGATTTTTGGAAGGTGTTTTCGGGGTATTGGAAGGTGCTATTTTTTTGCCTTTAATCATAGCTGAACTCAAAACGAAGCACGCCAAAGAAATTGCCTATACTTTCATGTATACCATTATTCTTACAGGAGGAACGATCACAACTTCCTTGTTAAAATCAAGCATTGAAGACTACGATTTTAAACATATGATTTTGATGATGGTTTATTTCCATGTTTTTGTCTTAATTATTGCCTTTGCCATTTTTAATAAAAACAGATTTTTCCCTAAAAAACCTCTGTATCAATTGGATATCACAAGCTGGTTTTTACTTTGGGTTTGTCTTCAGGCAGGTGGTTATGCTTTGATTTATGGGAAAAGATTAATGTGGTTTGAATCTGATATCATCATTCTTTGTTTTTTAATTTTCCTGATTTTCGGAGGATTATTTATGTTAAAACAGAGAAATCAACCCCGTCCTTTTTTTCATTTTGAAGTTTTCAGTTCAAAAAATTTAATTGCCGGAGTTATTCTGTTCTTTATTTTTTACATTTTAAGAGCTTCTATAAATAATGTGTACAGCATTATGGCAACCGTATGGAAATGGCCGTGGGATTACATTGTAGAAATCCAATACTGGAATGTTGCGGGAAGTCTTTTAGGAGTTTTTTTATCGGCTTTATGTATCACAAAAGGGGCTTCTTCAAAATTGATTTTCTTTACGGGATTTCTGATCTTGGCGATTGACTGTGCATGGTTTACTTACACTTTCTATCCAGATACTACCCTACAAACAATCTGTCCGCCTTTATTTCTTCAAGGTCTTGGACAAGGATTGCTATTTACACCTTTGGTTTTCTTTTTAATTGCAGGAATGCCGGAAAAATATGTTTCCAATGCAACAGCAGTAGGAACGGCAACAAGATTTTGGACAACAGCTATCGGATATGCTTTAATGCAGAATTTAATGCTATTTTTAACCTTAAAACATTCAGATAGCATAAGCTATGCAATGACCGACACCAATCCTGTCTTCTATTCCCAATGGAATCAGGTTTTCGGAGCCAATATCACAAAACTACCGGTAAATGAATCTTTGTCTATGACAGCAGGTGTTTTCAAAGCAAAGATCAACGCTCAGGCAATCCTTCTTTCCAATATGGAAATCTTCACAGGATTATTCTGGCTAGCTTTGATTACGGCTTTTGTTGTACTTTTATATCATCCGGTGAGAATTGCCGTAAGAAATATTATGTAATTTTATTCTAACAAAAATTCAGAAAATAAAAAAGGGAAACTTAGACTATTATTAATCTAGAGTTTCCCTTTTATGCTTTTATTGAGTAACTTACTCTCCCCAAAACGTCCATACAGAACCATTGAAAACAGCAAGCTGTTTTTTCACGGTATCATATACCATCATTCCCGGCGCCGGAGAAATAATATTGAGATGCGGGCTCGCAACTTTTGGTAAAATCATAGCTTTATTACTATCTTCCAACACTAGAATTCCTGAAGTTGCAGTAGGTGTACCGATAGCAACTTTCACAGTCGATCCGTCGGTCAAGACATCCTGCAAACTCGAATCGGCAATTCCCGTGGCATCTATAGAAAGATCAACCCAAGAATTATTTTGGTAAGATTTTATTTTTTTATCTGTAAGGTCAAAAACCAAAGTTCCGTTCACGGCATTCTGTACACTCGCAACATCTGTCACCCAAGGCAGAACCATTCCACGATTTTCATTTCCAAATTCCAGTGAAGAAGATGAAGATTCCAAAGTGGCTTTCCCAACAGCAACCTGAGAAAAAACTGAAGAAGAAATTATTAATCCTATTATTAAAACTGTTTTTTTCATTTTGATTTAATTTTAAAATTAATCCGGACACGTTTGATTATTAAAACATTTCCAACCTGTAGAAGTTCCGTCGATATTTATTTGCAGGCAATTCTGAGTAGTATTGTAAACAGTCATTCCCTCTTTCAAATCTGCTGCAGGAATTGCTGCTACCTGAGTATCACTCAGCCTATTCAAAACAAACCCTTTTGTTTTAGATTCCAATACCATCCAGGCTCCTTTTCTTGCTCCGGGCCAGTTTGTGTCACCAGAATTAGCTCTTCCCAATCCTGTAATTCCCAAATTGGATGGCAGGATTGTTCCTGCAGTTATAGCCGGTTTATAGCAAGGAGTAGTTCCTGCTCCGGGAACAATTATAGTATCAACTGCTGTATCACAATTCGTAGGGTCTGACTGTTGACAGATCTGATACGTCAAAGTATAGGTTCCTGCCGGTGTCCCGGGAGCAACCGTAACATGACCGTCAGTTGTATTTAAAGTAATATTGGGATTTGAAGTTAAAATCTGAGACATAATCACATTGGCTATCGTTGCCTGTGGACCATTATAAGCCTCAAAATCATTATCTAAAACAATTCCGGTAGAAGTACTTCCTGCATTAATTGTATAAGAATCATCCACTGCCATTGGAGGAAGATCCCCATCAAGAGCAGGACAAAACCCAGGATTAATTACCAGCGGAGCACTACAACTTCCGGTAGAGGCACAATCAAAAGTAACATTCGTAAGAAAACTAGGGTTACTATTCATAAAAACCGTACTTGGATTTGAAGTACCACTAAATAACTTGAAGTCAAGGTTAGGGCCTAAAACTGCATTATTTACCTGAATAGGATTTAAAACTTCTATATATCCTTTTTTAGAAGATGAGGAAGGGCCCGTAAAAGTTGCATTCCCTCCCTGATAATGGCTTATTGACATTTTCCCTTCATTATAAATAACAGCATCTGCAGGCGCGTTATTCATACTTCCGTTGGAAGTAAAAAGTCCGAAATTATAAATCTCACTAGAATTTCCGGACATATTGATATCACCATTAGTAGCAAAAACACCTGTATTTAAAATTGCTCCTCCATTAATATTAAATCCGTTACCCGAAATAATACTTCCGCAATTGATATAAACACTATTTTCGTTATTGGTATAATTTCCACTCAAAAACATAAGTCCTCCTCCTTCATTTCTAAAATAGGTAACGGCAGAATTACTCATATTCATGTTTCCATTGATGGTAAAGTTTCCGTAGTTATCGACTGTGTTAGTGGTATTATCCCCAAATTGCAAAACGCCCATTTCTATAACCCCTTCATTGACAATAACATTCTGTTGCCCATTCAATGTAAAATTTCCATTCCCTGAACTCATGGATACATTTCCTGTGCTAAAAACATGGACATTAATATCAGCAACCACACTTGCGGCCTGACTAAAAAGAAGCGATCCATGAACATCAAAATAAATCATTGCATTTGCGATTCCTGTAAAATTATTCTGAAATGTCACAGTAACTCCGGGAGCAATACAAACTTTCACATTAGATCCGAAAGTAGGATTATTAAAAGTCATGTTTGTAGTAAAACAAATTGTTTCGTTATCCGGAAAATGATAGTTAGGATCAGAAGGATCTGTGATTGTACATCCCGTACATTGAGCATGCAAAGCGTAGCCCATTAAAACTAACGTTAGTAATAAAAGTTTTCTCATTTTTCGTAATTTGGCGTACATAAAATTACATTTTTTTCGTCACAAAACAAGGAAAATGCAAATATTTTCCTAATGTTAACAACACATTGATTAACAATTTAAATCTATGTAATTTTAACATGAATATTTTAAAGCTACCCGATTTTATAAATTAAAAACGTATTATATGGAAATTCAGGAAATTGTTTCAAATCAGAAAAAATTTTTCAAAACCCAGCAAACGAAAAATACTACGTTTCGTAAAATGAATCTTGAAAAGCTAAAGGATTTGATTATTAAAAACGAAAATCTTTTATATGAAGCTATTGCTAAAGATTTCGGTAAATCGAAATTTGATACGTTCACTACAGAAATTTCGTTTGTAATAAATGACATCAATTATTATCTCAAGAATTTAACATCACTTTCCAGGCCTAAAAAAGTCAGCACCAATCTCGTTAATCAAATCGGGAAAAGCAGAATTCATTCTGAACCATTGGGAAATATTTTGGTAATAGGTGCCTGGAATTATCCATATCAATTATCCCTCTCTCCCATCATTGCAGCTTTGGCAGCCGGAAACTGCTGCATTTTGAAACCCAGTGAAATTGCAGAAAACACAATGAAGATCATGTCAAAAATCATTAATGAGAATTTTCCTTCCGAGTATTTATATGTTTATGAAGGCGGAATTGATGAAACAACAGAACTTTTAAAACTTAAGTTTGATAAGATCTTTTTCACCGGAAGTACAAAAGTGGGAAAGATTGTTTACAAAGCCGCCGCAGAACACCTAACTCCGGTCACGTTAGAATTAGGCGGAAAATCTCCCGCAATCATTTCCAAAGAAGCCAATCTTGAAATCGCAGCCAAAAGAATTGTCTGGGGCAAATTTTTAAATGCAGGACAAACCTGTGTAGCACCTGATTATATATTAGTAGAAAAATCAGTTCAGGAACCGTTTTTACAATTGCTCGAAAAATACATCGGAAAATTTAACTATCAAGCCGATTCTGAAAACTATACTAAAATCATTAATCAAAAGAATTTTGAACGATTAATAAAGTTAATTGACAAAGATAAAATTTACTTGGGAGGAAATTCAAATGAAGAAAAATTATATATTGAACCCACGATTCTAACAAATATCAACTGGGATGATGAAGTTATGCAGGAAGAGATTTTCGGACCTATTTTGCCGGTACTTTCTTTCACTGATTTTAACCTAGCTTTAAATGAAGTTTTAGAGCACGAAAAACCACTTGCCGCTTATTTATTCACCAACAATTCTGAAGAAAAAGAAAAGTTTATGAATACCCTTTCATTTGGTGGCGGTTGTATCAACGATGTGATTATGCATCTGGGAAATGAAAATCTTCCGTTTGGAGGTGTCGGAAGTTCAGGAATTGGAAATTATCATGGGAAATTCGGATTCGAGACCTTCTCTCATCAAAAAGCAATACTGGAAAAAGCAACGTGGGGAGAACCCAACATCAAATATCCTCCGTATTCGGATAAAAAATTCAGCTGGATCAGAAGGTTTCTGTAAAGCTTATTCCGGTTTTTATTTTAATAATAAAAGTCACAAAAGATTTAGATAACATATTTAAAGTGTATCACTAAGTTGAAAAAAAAATACACAAACCATAAAAATCTTTGATTTTTATTCTTTTGACAGCTTTTAAGATTTATTAGCAACTGTATAAATAGCTTTTGCATCTTTTGTGGTTAAATTGAATACCCGTTGAAACATATTAAAAATAAAAACCGGGAAAATTTCCCGGTTTTAGTTTATGATTTCTTTGGAGCCCACTGATTAAAGAACTCTTTTACTTTTTCTAAGCTGTATCCTTTTCCTTGTTCCAATACATCACTTTGCTGTACATGGATCATTTTACCATTTTTATCCAGTACAATGAACACAGGATACCCAAATTTATCACCCGGATTTCCATATTCAGCAAAAATCTTCTCATTTTTGTTCTCCGGAGAATAATTCAGATGATAATACAGATAATTTTTATCTACCACATTTTTCAGTTCCGGTGTGCTCTGTACATACTGATTAAATCTTAAACACCAGATACACCAGTTTCCTCCTGCCTGAATCATGATATTTTTACCTTCTTTTTTGGCTTTAGCGATCAATTTATTAATATCTGCCTGTGCATCTGCTTTCGGATCATAAGGTTTTGGCAGTTTTGCCTTTTCTTCTGCCGCAGCTTTCTTCTTCGCTTCCAATTCTGCAGCATCACTTTTCACCAACAAAGCCTTATCTCCAGAGTTTTTTGCTTCAGGAGTTTTTTTGATTTCTGTATTCTGAGCCCAAATTACAGTACTCAGAGCTACAAAAGCTATTAACGACACTTTTTTCATACTATAAAAATAAAAAAATAATACTTATTACCTGCAAAAATGAAACCATATTTTTATTATCCTTAAATTTGCATACTCTATGAATTTTTTAATCAAAATACTTTATTTAATCTCAAAGATCCCGCTTAAGATATTATATATTTTTTCGGACATCATTTTCTTTTTAAACTACTATATTGTGGGATACAGAAAGAAAGTCATCTTACAAAATATTAAAAACTCTTTTCCTGAAAAAACAGATGAAGAGCTACAGGCTATCTTAAAGAAATTCTATCTCAATTTTTCTGACTATTTGGTAGAAACCGTAAAATCGTTCAGTATAAGTGAGACTGAATCACGGGTAAGAATGCAGCATATCAATCAGCATTTGTTTCATGAAGCCAAAGCAGAAGGTAAAAATATTATTTTACTTGCAGGGCATGTTTTCAACTGGGAATGGATGAATGCTTTGGCACTTCTTACTCCTCAAAAGAACTCTCACCCTGTTTATAGAAAGGTAAATAGCAGCTTTTGGGAAGACCAGATGAAAAAAGTCCGCAATAAATTCGGAAACGAAGCACTGGAAGCGAATGAAGTGATTCTGAATATTTTCAGAAACAAAAATGACGGTGAGTCAATTTATATGTTTGTAGCAGATCAGACTCCTCACGTTGCTCATGTAAACTATGGTCTTGAATTTCTTAACCAGAGAACACCTGCTTTTATAGGCTATGATAAACTAGCTACGAGAATGGATCTAATTTTCATTTACTGTGAAATGAAGAAGGTGAAAAGAGGCTTTTATCAGGTAAATTACCATAGAATTTATCCGGATGGAGAAAAGTTCGTGAATAATGAAGTGGTAAAGAAGTTTCATAAATTATTAGAAAATACCATCCACAAATATCCTGACAATTATCTTTGGTCGCACAGAAAATGGAAATATCAGGATTCCATCAAAAATTTTGATGCCGAAAAAATATAAAATGAAATCTAAGCTTGCAATTGTCATCTTAAACTGGAACGGGAAAAACTGGCTGGAAAAATTTCTTCCAAGCGTAGTTGAATTTTCTGATGATGCTGATATTTTTGTAATTGATAATGCATCAACAGATCATTCTGTAGAATTCCTGAAAACAGATTTTCCATCTGTACAGATTGTAATCAACTCTACAAATTTCGGTTTTGCAGGAGGATACAATGAAGGTTTAAAGCAAATTGACGCAGAATATTATTGTTTACTTAATTCAGATGTAGAAGTGACTAATAACTGGATTCAGCCTATTCTAAGTCTTTTTGAAAAGAATCCGGATATTGCAGCTATTCAGCCTAAAATTTTATCTTATACTGATAAAAATAAGTTTGAATTTGCTGGAGCTGCAGGCGGTTTAATTGATAATTTAGGCTATCCTTACTGCAGAGGAAGAGTTTTTGATGAAGTGGAAGAAGATAAAGGGCAATATGATGATGAAACAGAAATATTCTGGGCTTCAGGATGTGCTCTTTTTATTCGTTCAAAAGACTTTTGGAGTCAGAATGGTTTTGATGAAAGATTTTTTGCCCATCAGGAAGAAATTGATCTTTGCTGGAGATTAATCAATTCAGGACGAAAGATTTTTTATACCGGAAAATCTAAAGTGTATCACGTTGGAGGCGGAACTTTAAACAAACAGAGCGCTCAGAAAACCTATTTAAATATCAGAAATAACCTTTCTATGATGCTGAAAAATCTGCCTTTTCCTAAATTGATCGGGTTGATCTTTTTCAGGTTATGTTTAGATGGTGTTGCAGGAATTTATTTTGGTTTAAAACAAGGTTTCCCCCATCTTTGGGCAGTTGTAAGAGCTCATTTTGGATTTTATGCTCAAGCTTCCGGAACCTGGAAACTAAGACAAAAGCATCAGAAGAATACTTTCTATCAATCAAAATGGTTGATCTTTAAACACTTTTTATAGAGGATGAATTTAGTTTTCGACACCTATTATTTTGATAACGATAAAGCCAATACCATCTGTTTAGCTTTTGAAGACTGGGAAAATACTGTTCCGGATTATGAATTTTCTGAAATAAAGGAAGGGGTTGAAGAATATATTCCCGGGGAATTTTACAAAAGAGAATTGCCTTGTATTTTAAGTCTTTTAGAGAAGATTAAAACTCAGATTAAAGACATTTCCTGCATTGTTATTGATGGTTTTGTCTATCTTGATGATGATATGAAAGCTGGTTTGGGAAAACACTTATTTGATGCCTTAAATGGCGAAATACCTATAATTGGTGTGGCTAAAACCAATTTTGCCACCGTTGAAAAATATAAACTGCCTTTAAAAAGAGGAAACAGTGGAACTCCGTTATATATTTCGAGTGTAGGGATTGATATGGAGACTGCTTATGGCTTAATTAAAAAGATGCATGGAGATTTCAGAATTCCTACTCTTTTGAAAAAAGTGGACACTTTAACAAGACAATTTTAAATCATGGATTTTTGCGCAATAGATTTTGAAACAGCCACTTTCGACCGGAACTCAGCCTGTGAGCTGGGAATTTGTGTTGTGCAAAATTCAGAAATCGTAGAAACGAAAACATGGCTGATCAAGCCTCCCAGTTTTCCTTATTTCAACCAAAGAAATATTGATGTACATGGGATTTTACCTCAAGATGTAAGGGATGCTCCTACTTTTGAGGATATTTGGTATGAGGTGGAAGAAATGATGTACGGAACATTAATGGTTGCCCACAATGCAAGTTTTGATGCAAGTGTTTTGCGTGGCTGTCTTGATTATTACGGAATGTTTACTCCAAAATTAGATTATCTGTGCAGTATTCAGCTTGCTAAAAAGTCATGGAATTATCTTCCAAAGTATGGTTTAAAGCATTTAGCAGAATACCATCAGATCAAATTCAACCATCACAGAGCAGGAGACGATGCAGAGGTTTGTGCAAAAATATCTTTATTAGCTTTTGAACGTTTATTTATGACAAACAACGAAGAAATAAATGATTCTATCTTAAAAAAGTACATAAAAAAACTGTAATTTTAAAACAAAAACATGAAAAAAATTTTATTCTCTTTTGTGATAATTTGGGGTTCTTTTATTTATGCTCAGGCAGATCTTTACAATACAAATTGGTACTTAAAAAAAGTCGTAAAAAATAACATCAATTATAATCTTCCTCAAAATAGCGAAATAGGTTCTCCTATTCTTACTTTTACATCAACATCTAATCCAGGAGCTCTATCTACGACAAATTTAAACAGTTCTATTTGTGGACAAAGTATTTCGGCATTATTATACAATATTGATATGACGACAACTACTTTAAACTTCTGGACTTACGTTGTTGGTATTGGTAATACCTGTACAACGCCTGAAAATATTACTTTTTCTCCTTTATATACAGGTTATTTTGGTCAGAATTTCCCTGTTCACAGTTATCAAATAACCTATACGGGAAACACAAAAACCCTTATACTTACCAACGGTTTAGGGGATCAAACCTTTTATCAATCAGGTAATTTAAATACCAACGACATCAGTCATAATTTAGCGGAAAAAATTACAATTATTTATCCTAACCCCGCAACTGATTATTTAGTAATAGAATCAAAACATCCAATAGAATGGACTAAAGTCTACAACTCTGAAGGAAGGCTGATCCTACAAAATAAATATGAAACGAAACTAGATATTTCTGCACTATCTAAAGGAGGTTACTTTTTAGAAGTAAAATCCCAAAATGGTACTAGCAAACATAAATTTATCAAAGAATAATTTTTAATTACTCAATACCTCAGACAAAAGATTAAATTTCGGAATATCAATTTCAAAATTCTCTTTGGTCTGTTCGTTTCTTACCAAGTATTTACCACTCATATTACCTACTCCGGAACGAAGCATTACATTCGAAAAATAAGCGAAGTTTTCATCAGGTTCTATTACAGGAGTCAGACCGATTACTCCATCTCCTACAATCTCTGTATAGCCAAAGCCAACATCGAAAATCAGCCATTTTCTTTTAAGAACTTTCACAGGAAAATCTCCCTTATTTTCAATCACAATGTTATATTTGAAAACGTAGCGGTTTTCTGAGGGATAACTGTTCTTACTATCATATTCAGGAACTACTGAAACTTTGATATTAGATGTGATTTTAGAGAACATTTTTTTGTTTTATTTGTTAAATACAAAAATCTCGCCTTTTTCAAGGCGAGATTGTAAAATATTTTATAATGCTATAAATTATAATCCAAGACCTTTTCTTTCGTCTCCACCCAATAGGATTTCAACAGGATTGTCAATACCTTCTTTTACCGCAACAAGGAATCCTACAGATTCTTTACCGTCGATAATTCTGTGGTCATAAGACATCGCAACGTACATCATTGGACGAATTACAACTTGTCCGTCAACAGCAACCGGTCTCTGGATAATGTTGTGCATTCCCAAGATTGCAGATTGAGGTGGGTTGATAATTGGTGTAGATAACATTGATCCGAAAGTACCACCGTTTGTAATCGTGAAAGTACCACCAGTCATTTCATCAACAGTGATTTTTCCGTCTCTTACTTTGATAGCCAAATCTTTGATATTTGCTTCAACACCAGCGAAAGACATATTTTCAGCATTTCTCAATACAGGAACCATCAATCCTTTAGGACCTGAAACTGCAATTGAAATATCGCAGAAATCGTAGTTTACTTTGAAATCTCCGTCAATAGAAGCATTTACATCGGGGTATAATTGTAATGCTCTAGTAACCGCTTTTGTGAAGAAAGACATGAAACCAAGTCCTACTCCGTGTTTTTGAGCAAATTCTTCTTTATATTGTTTTCTTAGTCTAAAGATCTCAGACATGTCAACTTCGTTGAAAGTCGTTAACATTGCTGTTTCATTCTTTACAGAAACTAATCTCTGAGCGATTTTTCTTCTAAGAACTGAAAGTTTAGTGGTTGTTGTAGATCTAGAACCTGTAGCTGTCATTGGGTTTCCTCCGAATGCAGGAACAGCAGCCAATTCAGCATCAGATTTAGAGATTCTTCCATCTCTTCCAGAACCTGAAACCTGAGAAGCATCAATCCCCTTTTCGTCAAGAATTTTCTTAGCCGCAGGAGACGGAGCACCTGTAGCATAAGTTTGAGGTGCGGCAGCAGGTTTTGGAGCTTCTTGTTTAGCCGGTTCAGCCACTTTCGGAGCTTCCTCTTGTTTTGGAGCTTCAGCGGCAGGAGCAGCGCTACCCGCAGGTTTTGCAGCATCCATATCGATTAAACAAACAACCTGTCCTACTTGTACCACATCACCTTCTTCAGCTTTCAGAGTGATAACACCACTTTGCTCAGCAGGCAATTCAAGAGTCGCTTTGTCTGAATCTACTTCAGCGATTGGTTGATCTTTTTCTACGTAATCACCATCTTTCACAAGCCAAGTTGCAATTTCAACTTCTGTAATTGATTCGCCCGGTGAAGGAACTTTCATTTCTAAAACTGACATATCGTAATTTTTATTTTTTTATTTATTATTATTTATAATTAAGCTGTTACAGGTCTTTTTACAGGAGCATCATCTCTGTCGAATACTCTGTTGATCACTGCGTTTTGGTTTTTCTCAAACATTTTGTGACTTCCCGGAGCCGGAGCACCACTTGGTACCGGAGCTACTACCTCAATTCCTGTATCTCTGAAGTTTCTTAAGATATAAGACCAAGCTCCCATATTTTCTGGTTCTTCCTGAGCCCAAACAATAGATTTTCTGTTCTCATATTTAGCAAAAATAGCTTCAATAGCATCTGTTTGTAACGGATACAATTGCTCGAATCTTACTAACGCGATATTCTCTGCGTTTAATTCTTCTTTTTTAGCTAATAGTTCGAAGTATAGTTTACCTGAACAAAGAACCAATTTTTCTACTTTTTTAGGATCAGCAGTAGGATCGTCTAAAATCGGCTGGAATCCTTTGTTTGAGAAGTCTTCAAGCGGAGAAACCACTTTTGGATGTCTTAACAATGATTTTGGACTCATTACGATCAATGGCTTTCTGAATGCCCATTTCAACTGTCTTCTTAGTAAGTGGAAATAGTTTGCAGGCGAAGTGATGTTCGCAACTACCATATTTTCGTTAGCACAAAGCGTTAAGAATCTCTCTAATCTAGCTGAAGAGTGTTCTGCACCCTGTCCTTCTGAACCGTGAGGCAATAACATTACCAAACCGTCCTGAATTTTCCATTTTTCTTCTGCAGCTGCTAAATATTGGTCAACAATGATCTGAGCTCCGTTTACGAAGTCTCCGAATTGAGCTTCCCAAATTGTTAAAGTATTAGGAGAAGCCATCGCGTATCCGTAATCGAAACCTAAAACTCCGTATTCTGAAAGGTGAGAGTTGAATACATCAAATCTGTTTTCAGAAACGTGTCTTAGCGGTACGTATTCTTCTTCTGTATCTTCAGTTTTTACAACAGCATGTCTGTGAGAGAATGTTCCTCTTTCTACATCTTCTCCGGAAATTCTTATGTTGTGACCTTCCACAAGAAGTGTTGCATAAGCCAACCACTCTCCCAAAGCCCAGTCTAATGAGTTTCCTTCGATAGCTTTCAGTCTGTTTTCGAAAAGTCTTGTGATTTTATTCAAGAACTTTTTATCAGCCGGAAGTGTTGACATTTTAATTGCCAATTCTTTCAGCTTCTCTAAGTCATATTTTGTATCAACAGCATCCTGAACTGCTCCTCTCTTTCCGATCGGATAGTTTGTCCAGTCTTCTGCCATGAAAAGATCCATTACATTTTTCTCAATTTCTTTGGAAGCGTCAAAATCTTTATCTAAAAGTGCTTTGAAATCAGCCTCCATTTTAGCAATAACTTCGTTTGAAGTAATGCTGTCCTTCAATAATTTATCTTTATAAATTTCTCTTGGATTCGGGTGCTTAGAGATTGTTTTGTATAGGTTAGGCTGAGTAAATCTTGGCTCATCCCCTTCGTTATGACCATATTTTCTATATCCTAATAAGTCGATGTAAACGTCTTTACCAAACTTCGCTCTGAAATCAGCAGCAAAGTGAATCGCGTGAACTACAGCTTCTGCATCATCCGCATTTACATGCATTACAGGAGATTCTGTAACTTTTGCAATGTCTGTACAGTAAGTTGAAGATCGTGCATCCATATAGTTGGTTGTAAATGAAACCTGATTGTTTACAACGATATGAACCGTACCTCCTGTTCTGTATCCTTCTAACGTCATCATCTGAGCTACTTCGTAAGCGATACCTTGTCCGGCAATTGCTCCATCCCCATGAATGATGATTGGCAGCACTTTTGCGTAATCTTTATATTTGTTATCTACTTTTGCACGGCAAATTCCTTCTACAAGAGCAGCAACCGTTTCAAGGTGAGATGGGTTCGGAGTCAAGTTAATGGCAACTTCTTCTCCGGAAGCCGTTTTGATTTTTTTAGATGATCCTAAGTGATATTTAACGTCACCCGAGAATACATCTTCTTCAAATTCTTTTCCTTCAAATTCTGAGAAGATCTGTTTGTAAGATTTCCCGAAGATATTGGTAAGCACATTCAATCTCCCTCTGTGAGCCATCCCTAGAACAACTTCATCAACTCCAAGTTGAGAAGATCTTGAGATCAACTGATCCAATGCAGGAATCAAAGTTTCACCACCTTCTAATGAGAATCTTTTTTGTCCAACAAATTTTGTGTGAAGATAGTTTTCAAAAGCTACCGCCTGATTTAATTTTAATAAAATCTCTGTTTTTTCATTCGCTGAAAGATTCGGGTGGTTTTCGTTAACCTGAAG
Organism: Chryseobacterium tagetis; assembly: GCF_016735585.2. Lineage (GTDB taxonomy): Bacteria > Bacteroidota > Bacteroidia > Flavobacteriales > Weeksellaceae > Chryseobacterium > Chryseobacterium tagetis. The sequence goes on along the minus strand of NZ_JAERSE020000001.1, from coordinate 681,983 downwards.
CCATTGCTTGATGAAATCTTTTTCTTCAACGTTGTTGATGTGCATATATTCCACACCGATAGAATCACAATAAATGTTTTCTAAGTGTGTAATCAGTTCCTGTAATGTTGCAGGTCCTTTCATTCCTGTTTCAACAGCACAGTTGAATTTTGTATTTAAATCTGACTTGTCTAGACCGAAGTTCTCGATATCTAAAGTCGGAGTATAATGTCTTCTTTCTCTAACCGGGTTTGTCTTTGTAAACAAATGCCCTCTTGTTCTGTATGCTTCAATAAGGTTGACTACCTTAAATTCTTTTTTGATGTGTTCAGGAACTTCTCCGTTGGCAGCCGCCTGAGAAATTTGCTGTACTGCAGGTGCAGATGGGGCCGAAGCCTGAATGTATTGAATACTTTCATCATCACCATAGTTCTCTAAAGCAAAATCGAAACCTTGAAAGAAGGCTTTCCATGATGGTTCTAAAGAGTCTGGGAATTTTAAATATTGTTGGTATAAATCCTCAATTAACTGAGAATGAGCTGCGTTTAGGAATGAAAATCTGTCCATTATTACAGTTTATCTATTATTAAAATTTATTTGTAGAATTAATCTTCAAATTTAATAAAAAAACAGATGTAAAGCAGCCCTAAATTATTAAAAATAACTATAAAAATGATATATTTCAGTAATTTACTTATAAACTGACAAAGATAACTTCATATTCACATTGTGATCTTCTGTAGGTCTCTCTATAAAAGTCTGGCGAATATCCCCAAAACGCATTTCGTCTTTCTTTGCTTTTTGAATAAGCTGCTGAATTGCTCTTATTCTTCCTTCATAAGTTCCTTTATAGTAGATAATATAATCCTGTGTAGGATTTATCGTTCTGAAACTAAAGTTATTATCTGTAATTCCTATTTTCTTAGATAAGGGGATCCCTATAAAATAAGACACCTCTTTATCTTTATAATTGTCTGCATCTGTGATCAAAACAGGGTATCCGAATTCGTCATCTTTTTTACCCAAATCCATGCTTACGTAGTTATACACTTTATTATAGTTCATCACTACGTTTTTATATAAAGCGTCTTTTTTATTCGAAGTACTGATGTTAATTCCCAATACGACCTTCTCTTCTTCTTTTTCAACCATCAGACTATCGTATTTTATGGCAGCCATCTGGTTGTCTTTTTCTACTTTATTTCCTAAAACATTTTTAAGATTGGCCATACTTTTATCAATATTTTCAGCAAATCTGTCTTCCGTCCAAAAGTTTTCAACTCTTCTCAGCACCGAAAGTTTTGGGGTATGAACATACCATGTAATTTTTGTTCTTTCAGGAGAAACCTCTTTAAATTTAACATCTACCAACGTAGGGTTTTCATTTTTATCTTCAAAAAGCTGGTATTTTAGAGTTTTGTTTTGATTTTCATAACGGATAAACATTTCTCCTCCTCTTTCGTTTTTAGTATCCACATAACTTATGGAACTTCCTCTTCCTTCGTAAGGAGTATAATAATCAATGTCTATGCTTTTAGAACTGGTAAAAAAATTGTTCCAACGCGTGAAATGCTGTAAGTTATTGAATTGAGAAAATACCTTATCTACAGGATAATCAATTTCTTTTTCAATCTGAAAATTTTTATTTTCCTCTACAAAAAAATACATGGAAGAAGCATAAGCTCCCACCACCAGAATAACAATTACCGCTAAGATTTTAAAAAAACGCATTGCACAAATGTAATACAAATAAAAAAAGTGACCAATATACCTGATCACTTGTTTATGTTAAAGAACGTTATTAAATATGAGTTCCCGGAGGTAAAACGGCTCCTTTTTTCACCACTACAATTCCGTCCTGAACAGAGTGGGTTCCGTAATCCCCGTCTTTTAAATGTTTTCCTCCTATAATTCTTACATTATCTCCGATATAACAGTTTTTATCTAAAATTGTTTTTTCGATGTAACAGTATTTCCCGACTCCCATATTCGGATTTCCTTTTTTATTATTTTTTAGAATTTCATCTGTATTCTGATAAAAATCTGAACCCATAATATAGGAATTCACGATTGTACTGCCTTTATCAATCCTTGTTCTGTTTCCTATAATTGAATTTTCAATTTTGTCTGCCATAATGATGCATCCGTCTCCGAAAATCGCTTTGCTTACATAAGAACCGTTAATTTTTGAAGGAGGCAACATTCTCGCTCTTGTATAGATTGGAGAAGTAGAAAACAAATTAAACTGCGGCAAATCCTGACATAAATCTAAATTAGCTTCATAAAAAGACTCGATCGTTCCAATGTCTGTCCAATATCCTTCATACTGATAGCTTAATGTTTTATATTTTCCGATTGAACTTGGAATAATATCACTTCCAAAATCATCTCCCGCTCCTTCATCAAACATTTTTTTAAGAATACTTTTAGTGAAAATATAAATTCCCATCGAAGCAAGATATTCTTTTCCTTTGTGCTTGTTTTCTTCTGAAACTTCAGATTTCAAATTATCTAATGCATCAAAAGCAGGTTTTTCCACAAAAGAAGTAATATTTCCTTCATCATCTGAACTTAGAATTCCAAAGCCTGTTGCATCTTTCGCATTGACAGGAATGGTTGCAATGGTAACATCCCCTCCTTTTTCAATATGAAAATCAAGCATTTCCCTAAAATCCATCTGATACAGCTGATCTCCGGAAAGAATGAGAATATAGTCATAATCATGTTTTTCCAGATGCTTCATCGATTGGCGGACTGCATCTGCTGTTCCCTGATACCAATTATCATTCTCCACATTTTGTTCTGCCGCCAGAATATCAACAAATCCTTTGCTGAAAATATCAAAATGGTATGAGTTTTTGATATGTGAATTAAGGGAAGCTGAATTAAACTGTGTTAGTACCAGTATTTTATTCAGTCCTGAGTTTAAACAGTTTGAAATAGGAATATCTACCAATCTGTATTTTCCTGCAATAGGAACAGCCGGTTTTGATCTAGTATACGTTAATGGAAAAAGCCGTGTGCCTCTTCCCCCACCAAGAACAATCGAAATAACATTGTACTTCATATATTTTTGCAATTTTTTTAACTATTACTATATAACTTCAAATATTTTTCCGCTGATGTTTCCCAAGCGAAATCAAAATTCATATTGGTATGAACAAGGTCAGTCATTACTTCTTTTTGAGTGTAAAGACTTAGCGCTCTGTTCATCGCATGAATCATATCATCTACTCCTGCAAAAGCAAAATTGAGCCCTGCTCCTCCTGTAGAAATATCGGCTACAGTATCTTTTAACCCTCCTGTATATCTTACTATCGGAATGGTTCCATACCGCATAGAATACATTTGGTTTAGCCCGCAAGGTTCAACCCGTGAAGGCATTAATAAGAAATCAGCCGATGCATATATTTTATGAGAAAGCTGTTCTTTATATCCCAAATCTAAGGCAAAATTGGTATACGTAATATCATATTCCTTCAGTTTATTTTCGATGTAAGCATCTCCTGATCCCAGAATGATTACATTTAACGCTCCATAACTCTGTTTTATGCTTCTCCAAACCATATCGGGTAACAAATCTGCCCCTTTTTCTCTTGCAAACCGTCCGATAAAAGCAAATAGAGGAAGCTCCGGTTTCAGATTATATTCTTTACAGATTTTCTCTTTATTCTTCTTCTTCTGTTCAATAGCATTTTTTATGTTATAATTAAAATCCAGCATAGGATCGGTTTCCGGATCCCAGACTTCGTTATCTATACCGTTGATGATTCCGTAGGCTTTTCCAAATTCCTGGCGCACCAAACTTTCCAAGCCTCTAAAGCTAATAAATAATTCTTCTAAATATCCTTCTGAAACTGTTGTAAAAGCATTACAGCATTTAATCATGCTCGCCAAAGGATTAATCTGACCTTTCCAATCCAGCAGTCCCCATTTATAGTGATCAAATGATGGGATGTATTTCGCCATTTCCCAGTTCATATTCCCCTGATATTCTCCATTATGAATGGTTCCAATCGTTTTAACTCCTTTTAAAAAAGCAAATTCGGAACAATTTTCAACCATAAAAGGAACTAACCCTGTATGGTAATCATGACAATGAAGCACATCCGGACGAATTTCCATTGCACTCAACCAATGTAAAACACCATGTTGAAAAGCAATAAACTGAAAGCTCTCGTCTGAATATCCGTAAGGATTTTCACGATCCAGAAGTCCCGGAATTTTCACCATATACAGTTCAAATCCCAATACATCGGTTTTCTCTTTCAGCACCTGAACCTGAAGCATATTCGGCCCCTGATGGATGAACCCATCAAAAACTATGTCAAACTCATGATTGTATATAAAAGATTTGCTATACCAAGGCATAACCACTTTTGCCTCAATTCCTTCTACTTTATTCTGGTATTTGGGAAGAGCTCCCACAACATCCGCTAATCCTCCTACTTTTGCTACCGGATAACATTCTGTACTTAGATGGTATATTGTCATATAATTTTCTATAAATGTTCTTTCTTGTGTCTTACTATTAATTCAGAATCTTATTTTCTAAATTTACTTCTGTGATTCTTATACTTCCTGTCTTTTGTCTGTTTAAGGATAATTCCGGCAAGAGGTGGCAATTTTATACTTATTGATTTTGGATGACGCATATAATCTTCATAATGTTCGTCAAATACTTCCGGAGCAACTCCACTTCCTGCGTATCTTTCATCATCAGAATTAAATATGATCTCCCAATGCGATCCTGCACTTACTCCTATCTTATAATCGATAACTTTAGGCAAAAGATTCAAAACAACCATGAATACATCATCTCTTCTTTTTCCTTTCCTTACATATACATATACTGAATTTTCCAGATCATCCGCTTCAATCCATTCAAAACCGTCTTTCTGAAACTGATTTTCATAAAAGGCAGGTTCTTCTTTATAAATAGAATTCAGATCTTTAATAAGAGTCTGCAATCCTTTATGAACGGGATATTGTAATAAATCCCAGTCCAAACTTTTAGTAAAATTCCATTCACTGGTTTGTCCAAATTCATTTCCCATGAACAAAAGCTTCGCTCCTGGATGTGTATACATATATACATACAAGGTACGAAGATTTGCAAACTTCTGCCATTCATCTCCAACCATTTTATAAATAAGGCTTGATTTCCCATGAACCACTTCATCATGCGATAGCGGCATCATATAATTCTCATTATACATATACATCGACGCAAAAGTGAGTTTGTGATGATGGTATTTTCTATTGCTAAATTCTTCATCAAAATAATCCAATGTATCATGCATCCAGCCCATCATCCATTTCATTCCAAAACCCACTCCTCCATCATGAACAGGTTTTGTCAGCATGGGAAAATCTGAACTTTCTTCTGCAATCGTGATAATAGCGTTACCAAATTCTTTATAAACAGCTGTATTAAATTCTTGTAAAAAAGATTTGGCTTCAAGATTTACATTACCTCCAAAAATATTAGGTTCCCACTCTCCTTCATTTCTTGAATAATCGAGATGAAGCATTGAAGTAACAGCATCCACTCTTAATCCATCCGCATGATAACGGTCCAGCCAAAACATTGCATTTGAAATCAAGAATGACTTCACTTCATTTCTTCCGTAATTGAAAATATAAGATTTCCATTCCGGATGAAATCCTTTTTTGGGATCATCATATTCGTACAAATAACTTCCGTCAAATTGATGAAGTCCGTTTGCATCTCCGGGAAAATGAGACGGAACCCAGTCTAAAATAACTCCTATATTGTTCTTATGAAGTTCATCAATTAAAAACATCAAATCCTGAGGAGAACCGAAACGTGAAGTCGCTGCATAAAAACCCGTAATCTGGTATCCCCAACTCGGATCATAAGGATATTCCATCACGGGCATAAATTCTACATGAGTAAATCCCAGATCTTTCACATAAGGAATTAACTCTGCTGCAATATCTTTATAATTTAAAAAAGTATTTTCTCCACTTTTTTTCCAGGAACCTAAATGTAGTTCATACACAGAGATCGGAGCTTCCAGGCTATTGTTTTTCCAGCGGTTTTCAATCCATTCCTGGTCATTCCATTCATACCAATTGGTAGAAACTAAAGAAGCTGCCTGTATATTTTGTTCCCAGCTCAATGCATAGGGATCGCTTTTTTCCAACATTTCACCATGTGCTGTTTCAATCGCATATTTGTATAAAGTGCCCCATGATAAACCTTCAATGAAGCCTTCCCAAATTCCGGATTCGTCCCATCTGGGATATAAGATATGATCTTTAGAATTCCATTTGTTAAAATCGCCTATCACAGAGACCTTTGTCGCCTGAGGTGCCCAAACTGAAAAATAAACTCCCGAAACACCTTCTTTCTCTAAGGAATGTGCTCCAAATCGTTCATACAATCTGTAATGTTTACCTTCTTTGAAAAGATAAATATCATGATCGGTAAAAAGAGTATATGTTTTAACGGAATTCATATTCAAATGATTTTGAAATAAACGCATCAGAAAAAGTATTTCAAAATCTATTTTATTTTAAAATTTGGATGTCTCTCAAATATATAACTTTCTCGCCTTTATTTTAAAAGTTTTTATCATTAAATTTAAGTAATAGCTTTTTATTACTTAAAAAAATTGACTTACTCAAATTAACAAATTATATTTTCAATAAAACCCTCTATTAATTAGTAAAAATAAAATTTTAACATTATTTTATTACATTCCATTCTGTTTTGGCACGTAATTTACTTACATAATGATATCAAATCTTAATTATTAACTTTTAAAATCAGAGATCATGGGAAATAAAACAAATGGCTTATTGGCTTTATTAGGTTTAGGAGCTTTAGCATATTGGAAATATAAAAAGTCTACCCCAGAACAACAGCAGGCTGTAAAAGATAAAATCAACTCAGCAAAAGATAATCTGAATAAATGGGGAAGCGACATAAAAAATAAAGCTAATGAGGTAGCTTCTCAGGTTCAGGATAAAGTTGAAGAAACTAAAGCGAAAGTTCAGGATTCAAACTTTTAATATATCAACACAATTTAACATTCATATACACAACAGAAAAAGCCATCATAATGATGGCTTTTTCTGTGCCTGTAAAGCATACACCAATGGAATTTTATTTCCGAACTGCGGAATCCGCCATTTTCCTTTCTCAAATTCTTCCACATGCCTGAAGCAGGGATAAGGAGACCAGTCATATTCTTGAAAGCTTTGAAGTCCAATATTGTTTTTCATGAGATTCTGAAGTACTTCTGCCAAAGAGTGATTCCACATTATATATTCCTGTTTAATATCTGCAGACTGATCGGCATAAGTTCCTTCATAGGTTTCTATGATAGGTTTTTCATTAAAGTAATTATAGGCAACTTTTGTAAAGTCATCATCAAACATCCAGACAACAGGATGAAACTCTGCCATGATGAATTTTCCGTCATCTTTCAGAAAATGGTTTATAATTTTTGCCCATTTATCCAAATCAGGTAACCAGCCAATTGTACCATAACTGGTAAAAACTGTATCATATTTTTCATTTAAACAATCAGGAAGGCTATAAACATCAGAACAAATAAACTCTGTATCTGCCCCGCATTTCTGAGCCAGATCTTTTGCTGTTTCGATTGCTTTTTTTGATAAATCTATGCCGGTAACTTTCGCTCCCATTCTGGATAAAGAAATTGAGTCTTGCCCAAAATGACATTGTAAATGGAGTATTCTTTTATCTGTAATATCTCCCAAAAGCTCTAATTCTATTGAATTTAGAGAAGTTCTTCCCTTCATAAATTCATCTACAAAATAAAAATCTGATTTTAGATGCAATTCAACTTTTGCGTCCCAAGATCTTTTGTTAATCTCCAAATAATTCTCCATTATGTTATTTATAATATGAATACTTTTTCATTACCAAATATATCACTAATTAATGAAAACAAACCTTATCATTGTAAAAATTCACATTTTTTTTACATAAATTCACAGTTCAATACGCAAAAAAATATATACATTTGTAACTAACACAATAAACTGGAATTTATAAAAACTAAATAACGATCATTATTCAAAAATAAAACATGCTCATGTTAAACTTAAAAAAGGGAGATTTCTTTACTCTAAAAAAAAACACTGAAGAAAACCTTACTAACTTCTGTTTAGGGGTGAGCTGGCCAACGGTAAAATTATCCTTACCTTTTTTTCAAAGTCTTTTTAACAGAAAAAATGTACCAGAAATTGATCTTGAATTAGCTTGCTCTATGTTCGATAAAAACGAAGATAGAATTGATTGGATCCATTTACCTAAGTATAACAGCTGGCTTATTCAAAACAATCTTCCATTGGGAAAATTGATTTCCAAAGACGAAGCTTTTAAATATCAGGAAAACAGTACTCCTTCTTTAAAAAATTCGGATAAAAAATTAATTAACATCAATTTAGAAAAGATTAATTCTGAAATTGATCAAATCTTTTTTTACCTTCATATTAATCCTAAAAAAATCAATACTATAGATCTTTCCCTAATCCCTTCTGTAACCGTACAGATGTATGAAGGAAATATTCATCAGATCACAGAAACACATTTTCAATTTGAAATTCCAAAGGATGAAGACTCAGCGAAAAAAGGGACCTTACTTTTAGGCAGGCTCCTAAAGGTAAATCATGAATGGAAATTTGAAGCGATTGGTAAGAATTTACAGGATAAAAAACTTGTCATGCAGAAAAAGTGGCAGGAATATTTTTCTTAAATAAGTAAAACGTAAATAAAATATATAAAGAAATTCCGGCTATTCTTATATGAATAGGCCGGAATTTAATTTTTATCTAAATATGATTTATCCTAAAAACTCTTGCTGAGAAATTGTTGTTTGCTCACCTGTTCCTAGGTTTTTAAATCTTACTGTGCCATTTTTAATCTCCTCTTCGCCTAAAAAAGCAAGGTTTTTAATTCCTTTCTTTTCTGCGTATGTAAATTGTTTATTTAATTTAGCATTTTCTGGATAGAGTTCTGCAGAAATTCCTTTTTCTCGTAACTGATTAATCAGCTTCAAAGATTCCAGTATTTCTTCTCCTCCGAAATTAGCAAACAGATATTCAATATTTGCTGTGGCTTCTACAGGGAAAAGATTCAACTCTTCCATCACAAGATAAATTCTATCTAGACCGAATGAAATCCCAATTCCCGGAACATTTTTTACTCCAAAAACTTCGGTAAGGTTATCGTATCTACCTCCACCACCAATAGATCCCATTTGTGCTTCATCTGCTTTTACCTCAAAAATAGCACCTGTATAATAATCTAAACCTCTTGCCAAAGTAATATCAAAAACAAGATTCTGAATATCAACTCCTAAATTAACCGATTGTGTAAGAACAAATTCTAGCTCTTCAACTCCTTTCAATCCGGTTTCATTTCCTGCGAATTTTTCTTTCAGTTGAAGAAGGTTTTCTAAGGCATCATTCGATTGATTAAACAGGAAATCAAGTTTATCAATAGAATCCTGAGCAATTCCTCTTTCTAACAGTTCTTTTACAACTCCATCTTTTCCGATTTTATCTAACTTATCCAAAGCAACCGTAAAATCAATAAGCCTATCTGTAATTCCAGCGTATTCAGCTAAACCGGAAAGAATCTTTCGGTTGTTGATGTGAATCGTTACTGAAACATTCAGTTGTGAAAATGATTTCAAATAAAGCTGTATCAATTCAACTTCCTGCCAAAGGCTTTCACTTCCTACGACATCTGCATCACACTGATAAAATTCTCTAAATCTTCCTTTTTGAGGACGATCTGCTCTCCAAACCGGCTGAATCTGGTAACGTTTATAAGGAAACGTTAGCTTTCCATGGTTCATGGCAACAAACCTTGCAAAAGGTACGGTAAGATCATAACGAAGGGCTTTATCTGAAATCTGAGAAGTCAGTTTCTGATGGTTTTTATTTTCCCAGTCTTCCTGATTGACTTTCGAAGTATAATCTCCTGAATTTAAAATTTTAAAAATTAAGCGATCTCCTTCTTCACCATATTTCCCAGTCAATGTAGACAGGTTTTCAAAACTAGGCGTTTCTAATGGCTGAAAACCAAATAATTCAAAATTTTTCTGTAAAATATTGATAATATATCTTCTTCTGGAAACTTCTAAAGCTGTAAAGTCTCTCGTTCCTTTCGCTAAACTTGGTTTCATTTTATAAATGATGATTGATAGTTGATAAATGATTGTGTATGCAAAAGTAAGGATTTACAAAGACTTTTCCGTCATCAAAAAGCCAAAGAAATACATCCTTTGGCTTTGGAAATAATAAATCATCATTTGTGTTTGTGTTTGTTTTGATTTTATTTCAATTTTTAATCATATGCTTTCTAAAATTTCTAAAATTTCTTCTCCGTAATTTTCAATTTTATGCTTTCCGAAACCTTTGATATCTAATAATTCTTCTTTTTTAACTGGTTTATATTTGGCAACAGAAGTCAGTTCTTTATTGGTTGCAATAAAATAGGAAGGAAGATTTTGTTCTCTGGCTTTTTCTGATCTCCATAGTTTCAATGCATCTAATATTTTAATATCATCTTCATTCAGAGCTTCATCTTCGGCAGAATATTTTACATATTTAGTGTCTTTTACACTGTTTACTAAATGTTTAACTTCATCATAATAAAAGATAACCGACCAAAAATTTTCATCATGCACAAAAGCAGTTTCAACGTTTAGTATTTGATGTTCATTCAGAAACTGATCAATATTTTTTTGATCGATGCGCAGAAATTCTTCTGCAATTCTCACTTTTAAAACTTTAATTTTCATCTGATGTGTGTTTTTAATTATTTTAATACTAGTAATATTATTTACCTCCTAAAAGTAAGATCCCGTCTACTCTTATTTCTGTAATATATTTCTTAATTCCATCCTTGTCATCATATGATCTGTACGTTAATTTTCCTTCTATGGCAATTTCCTTTCCTTTGGGAACATATTTCTGAAAAATCTCAGCAGTTTTTCCAAATGCAACCAGGTTATGCCATTGTGTTTCTTCTACTTTCTCTCCTTTTGCGTTCGTATAATGATCATTGGTAGCTAAAGACACGCTTGCCTTACTATTTCCACTCTCGAAATTTGTAATTTCTACTTCTTTTCCTGTGTAACCAATCAATGTTACTTTGTTTCTTAGTGACATAATTTTATTATTTTATAAATTCAACAATCAGATAAGAGACGCTCACTGTTTTCTCAAATCTCTGTTGCAAAGATTCTGGAAATCTGCATCTTGAATCGGTTAAAAATCATTTAAATTCATTTGTAGTCGTTTGCAAACGGATATTTTGTATCTTTAGCTTATAAAAAGAAAATTGTGAAGAAAACTTTTAAAAGAACATTAAGAGTCTCAAAATATGTGATCTATAAAGAAACCTTAATAGACTATAAAGAACATTTTTGGTCATTTTTAGGTGCTTTCTTTGGGATTGGAATCATTGCCTTTATACAGTCTCATACCTTATTGGAAACAGAAAATATTTTTCTTATTGGTTCTTTTGGAGCATCAAGTGTTTTAATTTACGGAGCTATTCAAAGTCCATTGGCTCAACCTCGAAATCTAATTGGAGGTCATGTTCTCTCTGCTTTGGTAGGTGTTACCGTTTACAAAATCGTTCCTGACATTATCTGGCTTTCTGCTCCTTTAGCAGTAGCATTTTCAATTGTTTTAATGCAATACACCAAAACCTTACATCCTCCCGGAGGAGCAACTGCGCTTATAGCTGTAAGTTCTACAGGAAAAATTCCGGAATTGGGATATTGGTATGTTTTATCTCCTGTTTTATCGGGTTGTATTATCTTATTACTTGTTGCCCTGTTTTTTAATAACTTAACTCCTAACAGAAGTTATCCTAATCATACAAGGTTTAAAAGGTTATTAAAGAAAAAACATGCACATCCACACAAAATGAAAAAATAAAAATTATGAATTGTCTAGAATGCGGTGAAAAAATTATCGGCAGATCAGATAAAAAATTCTGCAACGATGCCTGTAGAAATGCCTACAATAATAAGCAGAATAAAGATTCTAATAACCTGATGCGCAATATCAACAACAAATTGCGCAAAAACTACCGTATTCTGATTGATATAAACACGGAAGGGAAAACGAAAATTGCAAAGGCAAAGTTAGATGGCTTAGGTTTTGATTTCAATTATTTCACCAATATTAAAGTATATAAAAACGGTGCAGAATATAAATTCATATACGACTACGGCTATAAAATACTGGAAGATAATTATATACTTATTGTAAAAAATCAAGCCTAAAAGATTTGCTATATGAAAGAAATAGTACTGATTACAGGAGCCGGCGGATTGATTGCTCAGGAGCTCTCAAAAAAAATAAGCAATGATTACGAAGTAAGATTTCTCACCCGAAGTAAAAAACATGAAAATGATTTTGAATGGGATGTGAAAAATGGCATTATTGATGAATCTGCTTTAGAAAACGTTTCTCATATTATTCATCTTGCAGGAGCCAATATTTCAGAAAAACGATGGACTTCAGAAAGAAAAAAAGAACTTATTTCCAGCCGTGTCGATTCTGCAAAGCTTCTTTTGGATACTGTAAGGAAAAAAAATATAAAACTAAAATCTTTCATTTCTGCTTCAGGAATTAATTATTACGGAACAATAACTTCCGAAAAAATATTTACTGAAAATGACACGCCGGGAAATGATTTTTTAAGCGAAGTTGTTATTCTATGGGAAAGAGCTGCAGACGAATTTAATATCCAAAATCTTGCGGAAAGAGTGGTGAAAATAAGAACAGCAGTTGTACTTTCAGAAAAAGAAGGGGCTTTAAAGAAAATGCTTCCTCCGATACAATATGGCATAGGTTCAGCATTGGGAAGCGGAAAACAATACATGCCATGGATTCATATTAAAGACATATGCTCTATTTATGAATTTGCTTTGAAAAATTCTCATATAAACGGAGCCTACAACGCAAACTCTCCGGAGCAGACAACCAATGAAAATTTGACAAAACAAATAGCTAAGACAATGCAAAAGCCTCTCTTTATGCCAAATGTCCCAGCTTTCGTATTAAAACTTATCTTTGGTGAATTAGCAGATGCTTTATTAGAAGGATCAAGAGCTTCTTCACAAAAAATTCAGGATGCGGGTTTTCGGTTTGAATTCCCTGATTTAAAAAACAGTTTAGAAGATTTATTATTAAAAAAGAGATAAAAGTAAAATTGCAGATGCAAAATCCAAAAATAAAGATTAAGAACACAGAAATACTATCTGACAATTGGTATACTTTGAAAAAAGTAACCTTCAGTATTGAAAAGAAAGACGGCAGTGAAGAAACCCAAAGCAGAGAAGCGTATGACAGGGGAAACGGAGCTGTTATTTTACTTTATAATGTAGCCCACAAAACCATTATTCTTACCAGACAATTCCGCTTGCCAACCTACATTAACGGAAATACTGACGGAATGCTTATAGAAGCTTGTGCAGGTTTATTAGATAATGGTCACCCGGAAGAGTGTATCAAAAGAGAAACAGAAGAAGAAACAGGTTATAAAATTTCTGAAGTTAAAAAAGTATTTGAAGCTTATATGTCCCCCGGTTCAGTTACTGAAATTCTTCATTTTTTTATCGCAGAATATTCAAATGAAATGAAAATAGCAGACGGGGGCGGTCTTGAAGAGGAAGGTGAAAATATTGAAGTACTGGAACTTTCTTTTGAAGAAGCGCTTGATATGATCGACAAAGGCGACATTAAAGATGCCAAAACCATCATGCTGATTCAATATCTCCGCTTAAAAAATATTTTGTAGGATTCTTACACCACGTAAAAATTAAATTTTGAAATTATGAAACTCTTACTATCATTAAGTCTATGCTTATCATTATCTGTTTATTCTTTCGGGCAAAAAACAGAACCATTAAGTTCCAAAGATCAGACTCTTATTGAGCGTTTTAAAACGGAATATAAAAAAAAGAATTATAAAAAATTCGAAGGAAAAATAACCGTGAAAGATACGCAAGTACAGTTTGATGATAAGATTATTTATTATGATAAATCAGATAAGACCATAGCTTCTGTATTAAAAGAAGGTCTTATTTATCCGCAATTGCTGACCGATTATCAAATGGAAAAATTCCTGGTCGAAACCACAGATAAAACACAGAAAAGATTTCTAAAGCTTCAGAAAGATCCTCGTGCCAGTTTCGATGTAAATAATGTAAACCTGACCAATATTAAAGAACTGTCATTTGCGGACTCCAATCCTAAAGCTAAAAGGTTCAAAATAACGTTTAAAGATAACAGAATCAACAGTACCATTCTGTATTTCATTGAACTTACCAATAAAAGCGCGAAAGAAAATACTCCTTTGAATGAATTTGTAGCAGGATCAAGTTTAACTTACCTGAAACAAATTGAATAAAAATAAACAGCCCTCTCTTGTTTTCAAGAGAGGGCTGTTTATTGATACCAAAATCTAAATCTTATCCAAAACTTTTTTAGGAAGTATTTTTGCCAATTCTGTTTTGTATTCTTTTTCAAGGATCACAAACTTCCAGTATTTTCTGTCTTTTGATACTGCACAAGCTTTCATGTTAGCATTGATGATATATGTGCCTTCATTCGCCAAATATTTAACGTTATTTTTACCGTATTTACTTACTAAAGCTGCATTCATCTGCTTTTTCATTTCTTCATTCATAGAGCTTACATTACATTTCAGCTTAGAAGAATAATTGGTAATAGAGAAATATTCATCATTAATTAATTCTGGTTTTTCAATAGCCCCAAACTGAAGATCCTGCATCTCAATCTTCATAAACGGATTGTTGTACGTCAGATTTAAAATCTGGGTCATCTGTTCTTTAGGAACGATCGTAAAAAACTTAGGATAAATACAGTTTACCGCCTGATCTATTTTTTTAGTTTTAATACTGTTTACAAAATAAGTAAGGTTTTTCTTTATTGCCAGATCGTCTGTATTCACTTTTGTCTGAGCAAAAGAAATAAATGACAGCATTACGAATAGAAATAGAAGTGATTTGGTTTTCATCATTATTACACTTTTTTGGTATATATGTCGATGAATTTAGGAGGATCGTTACAAGATACATTTTGAATAGACGAAAAAAAGCCATCCTTTCGGACGGCTTTTAAAATATTTTAAGATTCGATTATTTTACTTTTACAAGCTCAACATCAAAAATCAACCAAGCATTTGGCGGAATTACTCCTCCTGCTCCTCTTTCTCCGTAACCCATTGCAGGTGGAATCAATAATGTAGCAGTTTCACCTTCTTTTAATAAAAGAATTCCTTCATCCCATCCTTTAATAACTCTACCCATTCCGATTGGAATTTCGATAGGTTCATTTCTTTTGAATGAAGAATCAAACTCAGTTCCGTCTACCAATTTACCAGCATAATGTACAGATACATTATCACCAGCTTTTGGAGCATTTCCTGTAGTTGTTTTTGTTATTTTATAATAAAGCCCAGATTCTGTTTTTTGCATTCCAGCTTTCAGATCTTCAACCATTTTCAATTGGTTTGCTTTAAACTCTTCTTCTTTTTTCTTTTTGTCAGCCTCTTCTTTAGCAATAGCAATTTTGTTATTTTCTGCAATTTTAGCTTTTCCTTCGTTGAAAGTTTTTGCAGGATCATAGTTTTTGTACTCGTCACCTTTGCTGAAAATAGAAACTTTTTCTAAAACAATGTCTGTTTTAGGTTTATCCTGTGGTCCTTTTTCTACATTTGCGATTGTATCAATCACATCTTCACCTTTTACTACCTTTCCGAAGATTGTATGTTTTCCGTCTAGCCAAGGTGTAGCAACTTCAGTAATGAAGAATTGAGATCCGTTTGTATTAGGGCCAGAATTCGCCATAGAAAGAACTCCTTTCCCAGTATGTTTAAGGTCGTTTCTTTCATCTTCAAATTTATATCCTGGATCTCCCATTCCTGTTCCTTGAGGATCTCCTCCCTGAATCATAAAATCTTTGATCACTCTGTGGAAAATAGTTCCGTCATAGTAAGGAACTCCTTTCGCTTTCGCTTTGTTGTCGATTTTACCTTCTGCAAGACCAATAAAGTTCGCTACAGTTACAGGTGCTTTCTTGTCTTCAAATTTTACGATCAAGTTTCCTTTTGTCGTTTGAATATTGGCATAAAGCCCGTCATTAAGACCTTCGTAAGTTTCTTTGTCTACGTTCATTTTTTTATAAATTGGGGTACAACTCATCAGCGAAATACTTGCCGCTGCCAGAATTATATTCTTGTTAAACAATTTCATTTATTATAAAGCTTTTAATTTTATGATTAAAGGGATGTCGTTCTCAATTTTCTTCTCGTCTCCGAAAGTTCCGTAAGCTAGAGAAGATGGAACTAAAAGTGTAACTTCCTCACCATCATGTATAAAACGTAAAGCATTTTCTACCGCTTTTAATTCATCAAAATGTCCGAATTTAGCATCTCTTCTTCCAACAGGCTGATCATAAATTTTGGTCTGATCAAAATCGTAAAGATCATAAGAGTAAGAAATAACGCTTTCGTCCTGTCTTCTTGCTCTCTTATCAAAACCTTCAGCATTTACCCAGTAATTAAGCTGCGTTGAGTAAAATTTTTCAGTCTGTCCGCCAATCCAATCCTGAATCTGGTTTCTTTCCAAAGCATTCAGATTTTTCATTCTTTCCCTGGAAATATCCAGATCACTTTTGCTTAAAACACCACCTACAGGAGGATGTGCCTGTTGTGTATTTCTATTGCAGCTCAATAAGCCCAATACAGATATGAAGAGTATTTTTTTCATAAACATTTGCGAAAATACACATTTCGGGAATTATTTACAAAAGTTCGCGAACTTATTAAATTAAAAGTTTTACCATTTTTGAAATAATATGATTATAATATATTACATCTATTTAAACGCAAAGATTTATTTTTCTTACCGAATATTTTTAAAGGAGCAAAGACTGCGATAAAATAGCTGATGAAGCCAGCTATTAAAATCAATAAAATTGATTACTCTTTGCTCACTTAAATAATAAGAACTTAAAATACCTCCTTTGCGTTTAAAAATTAAATTATTAAGAATCCTATTATCACTCTGACGAAGGAAGAATCTCAGTAACTTAAAACTCGAAATTCTTCAATCCACTTCACTTCTTTCAGAATGACAAAAGCCAAAATAGCATAACTTAAAACAAAAAAAGCCGGGAAAATTCCCGACTTCATATAGATTTTTATTGAATTAAATTAAACCGTTTCCAATACGTGATCTACCAATACTCTCCATCCGAATGTATCTTCAGAATGATTGGTCTGTAAATCTACTAGATCTTTTTTCAAAATTTCTGCATAGCTTTCTTCAGCAGAAAGTTTTGGTAATTCCAGTTTTTCATTATTATATCCTAAAGCCTGGAAAACTGTTGTTACCACTGCTGTTCCTACTCCCCAAACTTCTTTCAAAGTTCCGTTTTTCTGAGCTTCTACAACATCTTTTACTTTAATTGGTTCTACTTTTACTTCAAAACCTCTTTTCTTCGCCAAAGCAATGAAACTGTCTCTTGTAACACCGTCTAAGATCTTTTCAGAAGTCGGTGGTGTAAAAATCGTATCGTTAATTCTTACAAATACATTCATTGTTCCACTCTCTTCGAAATATTCATGAGTAGCGTCATCTGTCCAGATAATTTGGTCATATCCTTCTTCAATAGCCAACTGAGTCGGGTAGAAAGATGCAGCATAATTTCCGGCAGCTTTAGCAGAACCTACTCCACCATTTGCAGCTCTTGAATAATGATCAGAAATTTTCACAGAAACAGGCTCAGTATAATACATTTTAGCAGGTGTTGCTACAATTGCAAACATATATTTTTCAGCTACTCTTGCTTTCAGTGCTTCTTCCGTAGCAAAAATCAATGGTCTTATATATAAAGACATTCCTTCACCTTGAGGAATCCAATCTCTGTCAATATCTACCAAAGCTTTCAACCCATCCAAAAACATTTCTTCTGTAACTTCAGGCATAGCAAGACGTTTCGCTGATTTATTGATACGTTCAAAATTCTTTTCAGGCCTGAAAAGGAAAACCTGTCCGTCTTTGTCTTTGTAGGCTTTCATACCTTCAAAACAAGCCTGTCCGTAATTTACTCCCATCATTGCAGGTGTAAATAGTATTGGACCATAAGGAACTAATTTCACATCACCCCACTTCCCATTTTCATACTCACAAATCACCATATGATCAATGAAAGTATTTCCAAATGAAAAATTGTTTGGGTCGAATGTAGAAATTCTGGAGTTTTCAGTTTTTTGAATTATCATTTCTAAAATTTTTTATGATGTTCTACAAATTTAACATAATTTTCTAAATATAAAAATTTTAGAGTAAATTTGTGAAAAAATAGCTTGAAAAGAGAAATAAAAACCACAAAAGACGGAAGTAAAACATTGTTTATTAATGAATTAAATGAAAACTACCATTCTCACAACGGTGCGCTTCAGGAAGCAGAACACGTGTTTATTAAAAATGGACTAAATTTAATAAATGATTGCGAAATTAATATTCTAGAACTAGGTTTTGGAACAGGTTTAAATGTTTTAGTAACAATTAATGAATATTTAAAAACTGACAAAAATCATATCATCAACTATTTTTCACTGGAAAAATACCCCATAAATGAATCCGAAATTAAGGATTTGGCTTATTTCGAGCTTTTTGATAATCCCGAATTCAAAAATATTTATCAAAAAATTCATTTGGCAGAATGGGAAAAGCCAGTAGAAATCGTTAAAGGATTTAACCTAAAAAAGATAGAATGTGACTTTTTCGACCTGAAAAACATAGCGTTACCTGAGATCAACCTCGTATATTTTGATTGCTTTGGAGCCAGAGTACAACCAGATCTTTGGGAAAAACCTTTATTTGAAATGGTTGCTGACAAAATGCCGGTTAACGGACTTTTAACAACGTATTCTTCAAAAGGTAGTGTGAGAAGGATCCTTCAGGAACTGAATTTTAAAGTGGAAAAGAAACAAGGTCCTCCCGGAAAAAGAGAAATGATTAATGCGGTTAAATTATAGAAGCAAAAAGTAAGAAGTAAGAAGTGAGAAGTGAGAAGTGAGAAGTAAAAGGTAATATAATATATATGATATCAAGCGAAACTCAACTCAATATATTTTACAAACTAATTTCTAACTTCTAATCTTTAACTTCTCTCCAAATTTCCTTATTTTAGCTGTACAAATTATTATATATGATAGATAAGATCAACATTAGAGTATACGCTTGTGCTGTAAAAGACAAAAAGGTATTAACCTTATTTGAAGAGTATGCAGGTGAAGCTTTAATGAAATTTCCAGGAGGAGGATTAGAATATGGTGAAGGAGTTTTAGAATGCCTTCATCGTGAATTTGATGAAGAGCTCAATGTAAAAGTTGAAATTGCAGAGCATTTTTATACGCAGGAAGATTTTTTAGTTTCTCGTTTCAGAGAAAATGAGCAGTTGCTTACTATATATTATCTTGTAAACATTATCAATGAAGAAGATTTTCTGATTCTCGATCCATGTATAGAAAAAGTAGAATGGATTGATATCGAACAACCCGACAATCCATTTCCTTTACCTATTGACAAAATTGTTTTTGATAAATTAAAAGAAAAATTCCTGTAAATAAATTTACAGGAATTTTTTATAGCTTTTTTACTTTCCTACTTTAAACTGATAAGCTCCGGGATAAGGTTGAAGGAAACCGGAATTCCAGTTAGACTGCAACAGTGACTCAAGAAACTCATCCGTTCTGTTTACATGGGGATTATACTGATCTTTCAAATCTATATCTGCCATTTTTCCTTTTACATTCCACCAAAACGCGCTCCATCCTCCTCTTAGTTCTTTTATGATCTCATATACGTTCTGACCGGTTGCTCTGTTCATAAGCTTGGCAAAAACCTGTCCTTCCGTAGTTGTCAAATCTCTCAACTGCTTTTCATACTGATCCGCCAACATATTCTGTCTTTCTCTTACATATTTTCTCTTCGCTTTACTATCCAAATTATTCATTTCTTTTTGAATATCACGATATTGGCTTAAAGCTGTTACAAATAACGGATAAACCCTGTATAATTTCTTATTAAGAAAGTAATAATAGTTTTTATCCAGCTGGTTATTAAACTTAGGTTTGTTTAATAGCGTCAACTCATCCATTACAACAACTGTCTCGCCATTTATTTCATAAAACTTGGCTTTTTGCCTTTCATCATAATAATATTTATTTCCAAATTCATCTACTTTCAATAGTTCGGGTGGATATTGGCTTAACGGAATATTCCCGAGAGAATCTTTTTGCCCAAAAACACCCACTCCAAAAAAGAAAAGAAAAAGGCAAATAATTTTATTAAAATTCATTATTTTTA
The DNA here is from genome assembly GCF_016735585.2 of Chryseobacterium tagetis. Taxonomy (GTDB): domain Bacteria; phylum Bacteroidota; class Bacteroidia; order Flavobacteriales; family Weeksellaceae; genus Chryseobacterium; species Chryseobacterium tagetis. Next base: position 661,572 of record NZ_JAERSE020000001.1, on the reverse strand, counting down.
CACTTATTAGAACAAAAATTACTTACAAAAATCATTCCTTTTTATGAAATTTGAAAAGAAATCTTTAAAGTTTTTAGAGAAATACTTAAATACGGCATCTCCTACTGGTTTTGAGCATAAAGGACAGGAAATCTGGATGGATTATATAAGCCCTTATGTTGACAAAATAGAAGTTGATCATTATGGCACCTGCTACGGAATCATCAATCCTGAAGCGGAGTTCAAAGTGGTAATCGAAGCTCATGCAGATGAGATCTCATGGTATGTAAATTATATTACAGATGACGGGTTGATCTATGTAATCAGAAACGGAGGTTCAGATCAAACAATCGCTCCTTCAAAAGTGGTTCATATTCATGGAGAAAAAGGCATCGTAAAAGGTGTTTTCGGCTGGCCGGCCATTCATACAAGAAGTGCCAATCAAAATGAGCCTACTCCAAAAATTGAAAATATCTTCATCGATTGCGGTGCTGTTTCCAAAAAAGAGGTTGAAGATCTGGGAGTCTATGTAGGATGCATGATTACTTATCCTGATGAGTTTTTCGAAATGAACGACAGATATTTCGTTTGCCGTGCTCTAGACAACAGAATCGGAGGGTTTATGATTGCTGAAGTGGCAAGACTTTTAAAAGAAAACAAAAAAACTATTCCTTTTGGTTTATACATTACCAATTCCGTACAGGAAGAAGTAGGTTTGTATGGAGCGGACATGATTGCTGATACTATCAAACCGAATATTGCCATCGTGACAGACGTTACCCACGACACCACTACTCCAATGATTGAGAAGAAAAAAGAAGGTGATCAAAAATGTGGAGCAGGTCCGGTTGTTTTCTTTGCGCCCAGTATTCACCATACCATAAGAGAATTAATTATTGATACTGCAAAAACAAAGAAAATTCCTTTCCAACGTGCTGCTGCAAGCAGAGCTACAGGAACTGATACCGATGCTTTTGCCCATTCTAACGGTGGTGTACCAAGTGCATTAATTTCCCTACCTTTGCGCTATATGCATACCACAGTAGAAATGGTTTCTAAAGAAGACGTAGGAAACGTTATTAAGCTTATCTACGAAACCCTTCTGAAGATACAGCCGGAAATGAAACTGAAGTATCATTAAAAGAAATAAAAGTAAAGTATAAAAAGTAAAAATGAAAACGAAGCTTATTGCTCCTTCCCTTTTATCCGCAGACTTTGGGAATCTGCAAAGAGACATTGAAATGCTGAACAATTCTCAGGCTGACTGGCTTCACGTGGATGTGATGGACGGAAGATTTGTTCCTAATATTTCATTTGGTTTTCCTGTGATGAAAACGATTCAACAACACGCGAAAAAGTTTGTAGACGTTCATTTAATGATTGTTGAACCAGAAAAATATGTTGAAGAATTCATCAATCATGGGGCAGATTTGGTTTCTGTTCATTATGAAGCTTGTACACATCTTCACAGAACCATTCATCATATTCAGAGTTTGGGCGCAAAGGCAGGAGTTGTTTTAAACCCTTCTACTCCGGTTTTAATGTTGGAAGATATTATTGCTGATGTAGATTTGGTATTATTAATGAGTGTAAATCCAGGATTTGGAGGTCAGAAATTCATTGAAAATACTTATAAAAAGATTGCTGAAACTAAAGATTTAATCTTAAGTAATAACTCTACCGCTCTTATCCAAGTAGATGGCGGAGTGAATCTTGATAATGCTTCTAAGCTTTTCGAAGCAGGAGCTGACGTTTTAGTTGCAGGCAATGCGGTATTCTCAGCCGAGAGTCCTGAAAAAACAATCGAATTATTAAAGATCTAAACTGACTGATATTACATAAAAATGAAAAGGCAGCCTTTCGGTTGCCTTTATCATTTCCCCAAAAAAAATTGAGTTTATAATAGTTATTAGTTTTTACATGTATTAATTATAGATTACTTCCATAATTTGATGGCGTAAATTTCCTAATAAATACCAATACAAAAACACCGTAAAAACACGGAAATTCAAATACCGTATTTTTACGGTGTTTTTGTATTTTAAAACTATAGCCTCAAAATATACAGTCTTTTACAACATCATTACTTTCCTTATTTTAGCAAAAAATAAACAATGAAAAACAAGTTGATCAGGACTTTTCTATTAGGAGCACTTCTTTCCACTTCTCAAATCAACGCTCAAAACGGCTCGCTTACTGATCAAAAAATGGAATGGTTTCAGGATGCTAAACTGGGAATTTTTATTCACTGGGGAATTTACTCTGTCAATGGCATTTCCGAATCCTGGTCTTTTTTTAATAATTATATTAATCATGAAAATTATATGAAGCAGCTTAATGGATTTTCCGCTTCACAATACCAACCTGAAAACTGGGTAAAACTGATTAAAGATTCCGGAGCAAAATATTCTGTGATAACTACAAAACACCACGATGGTGTAGCTCTTTGGAATTCTAAAGCAGAGAAAGCAACAACCATTCCTCAAAATTCTTTAGCAAAAAAAGACGTCTTGACTCCTTTTGTGAGTGAACTTAAAAAATCAGGATTAAAAACTGGACTTTATTACTCTCTTCCTGATTGGAGCCACCCTTATTATGACATTAAAACAAGAGCCGAAAAAAGATATGATATAAAAAATGATGTTAAACGTTGGCAAAATTACATCACTTATTATCAAACTCAGTTAAATGAACTTTCTTCACAATATCAACCCGATCTTTTATGGTTTGATGGTGATTGGGAACACTCTTCGCAAGAATGGCATGCTCCAGAAACTCTTGAAAATCTGAAAAAACACAATCCAAATATTATTATTAATTCAAGACTTAACAATCATGGTGATTATGAAACACCGGAACAAGGAATTCCGGTAATAAGCCCGGAAAATGAATATTGGGAACTTTGCTATACCATGAATGATTCCTGGGGATTCCAGCCTTTTGACACTCATTACAAAACACCCAACATGATCGTAAGAACATTGGCTGATGCTATCAGTATGGGAGGAAATTTACTCTTAGATATAGGGCCAAAAGCAGATGGAAGCATCCCTGAAGAACAGGCAGAAATTCTAAAAAACCTTGGAAGATGGACTTCAAAACACAAAGAAGCAATTTACGGAACACGAAAAGGCTTACCTTTTGATAATTACAAAAGAAAATCTTCCCTTTCAAAAGACGGAAAAAAAGTATTTCTTTACCTGGAGGAAGCTAAAGATTTTACAAAAATTTACGGTTTAGATTCCAAGCTTATTTCCGCAAAAATTATTGGAGATAATAATGGTAAAGTTGATTTTAAAACAGACCGCTACGGAGGTACAACTATTTATTTTTCAAAGGTAAATTTTGATCAGGATGTGACTGTTGTCGAACTAAATTTCAATGAGAAAATTAAGTTTTCCAAGACAATAAAAAAAGAGGAATTTTCTCTACAGGAAATTTTAGAAGACAAAAATTCCCAAAACTCTGTTTATGAAATTTCAGAACAGCTGTATGAAAGAAAAAATATTTTCAATAATTCAGGATTGACGAATGATGGACTAAATATGAAGATCAAAACAACCTCAAAAACCAATCAGGAAACATTAAACTGGATCAGCAAACACGCTGAAGCTCTTTTTGAAACTGAAAAAGGACTGCCAAATGGTCACTATTCCGGAATGAGTACCCTTTCAAAAGACAAACAGACCGTTTATCTTTTTGTGGAAGGAATTCCAACAGGGCCTATTGCCTTAAAAGGAATTAAAAATGGGATTTCCAGAATTCGTATTGTAGGTGAAGGATCTATGATCAATCATATGATTTACAATAAGCTTTATTGGAGTGACAGACCCGGAATTGTTTATATTGACATTCCGAAAGAAAGGCTGGACAAAGACATGACCGTCATCGCTGTTTTACTGGATAAACCTATTGAATTATATCGTGAAAAAATAAAAGCCATAGAAAATAATTTATGACATTTGTATAAAAAGAAAGTCCGGAGATTTTTCTCCGGACTTTTTATTTTGAAATCTTTTTTCTTAGAAAATTTCTCTTCCTGAAAAATGAAACTGAGCTTCAATAAGAGCGTTTTCATCAGAATCAGAACCATGCACAGCATTTTCTCCAATGCTTCTTGCAAACATTTTTCTGATTGTTCCTTCAGCAGCTTCTGCAGGGTTTGTAGCACCAATTAAAGTTCTGAAATCTTCAACTGCATTATCTTTTTCTAAAACAGCAGCAACGATTGGTCCAGAGCTCATGAATTCTACCAATTCTCCGTAGAATGGTCTTTCAGCATGTACTTCGTAGAATTTTTTAGCATCAGCAACTGTAAGCTGAGTCAATTTTAAAGCTTTAATCTTAAAGCCTCCTTCAGAGATTTTACCTAATATCGCACCGATATGTCCGTCTGCAACAGCGTCCGGCTTAATCATAGTGAATGTAATGTTAGACATAAATGTTATATTTTTTTAAGTGACCAAAATTACAAAAAAATATCCGATTTTAATTTTAATTTTTTTTTAACATAAAATTAACTTTTTGAATAATTCGCAATCAATTTTTTGGCACAGTAATTGTTTATTCTATTCCGATTCTCATGTTTAATTTGAGTTTTCATGGTTATTAGTTTTTACCCAGCTTCGGCTGGGTTTTTTTATATCACTAAATAAACCAGCTTTTTATTGTTTATTTCGTAAAAATATAAACAAATTAAAATATAATGAATTACCTATCACTTCATTACGAAGCAATAATACAATAGAAAATAAAAAAATTAACGAAAATTTATTTTAAAGAAGCCTCTTCCGCCTCTTCCATAAGCTTTAAATAAGTAGAATATCTGGAATGTTGGATCTCTCCTGTCTCTAAACCATCCAAAACGGCACATTTTGGCTCATTAATATGAAGACAGTTATGATATTTGCACTCTTCTCTTTTTTTGAAAATTTCAGGGAAGTAATGCTGCACTTCTTCTTTTTCAATATCAATCATGGCAAATTCACGAACTCCGGGTGTATCGATCACGTTTCCGCCAAAGTCCCAAAAGTGCATCTGAGCAAAAGTAGTGGTATGCTTTCCTTTTAAATGGGTATCTGAAATTTCAGAGGTTTTTAAATTCAGTCCCGGTTGCAAAGCATTCACTAAAGTAGATTTTCCACAGCCAGAATGTCCGAAAAATACAGATGTTTTATCTTTAAGAATATCTTTTAACTGATCTAAATTCAGTTTTGAATAGGAAGAAATCTCCAGAGAATCATATCCAATCTCACTGTAAAGGAATTCTATATCTTTTACAATCTCAATTTCTTCTTCGTTGAGTACATCAATTTTATTGAATAAAATCAGCGGAGTAATATTGTAAGCTTCACAGCATGCTAAAAACCTGTCAAGAAAACCTAAAGAGGTTTCAGGATGTTTTAATGTAAAAATAAAACATGCCAAATCAATGTTTGACGCAATGATATGGGCTTCTTTTGAAAGGTTTACCGATTTTCTTATCAGGTAATTTGTGCGAGGTTCTATTTTTGTAATCCACGCGACGTCATCCTGCTCAAGTTGAAATTCAACAAGATCTCCGACTGCGAGAGGATTGGTCAGTCTGGTTTTAATCAATTTAAATTTTCCACGAATTCTGGCTTCGAAAATTTTTCCGGTTTCCAATTCTAAAACCTGATACCAACTTCCCGTAGATTTAATGACTTTTCCTTTCATAAACAATATTGCTGCAAATATAGGGAATTAGAAGATAGAAAATAAGGCTTAGAATTTAGAGAAACAGAATTGTTTATACTTCAATTCCCCTAAAACTAAGCCTTACTTAATTTAAATCTAAAAAACTATTATCTGTTGATCATAATATTATTCTGAACTTCAATAGATTCTTCGTGAATTGCCTTGAATACTTTTTCAATAAATTCCTGAGACATTCCAGTTTCCACTGCTTTTTGAATAGCATATTCTGTAATCACTTTCCAACGTTCCGGCTGAAAGATCGCAATATCATTTTCTTTTTTAAGCTTACCTATTTTTTCAGAAATTTTCATTCTTTGAGAAAGCAATTCAATCAGTTGAAAATCAAGATCAGAAATCAGCGTTCGGTGTCTTCCCATTTCTCCTTCAAATCCGGCTAAGTCTGTGTTTCTAACTTTTAAATTACCAATCAGTTCAGCCAGAACTTCCGGTGTAATTTGCTGGGAAGCATCACTCCAAGCTTCATCAGGATTGCAATGCGTTTCTATAATCGCTCCTTGGTAACCAACGTTCAAAGCTTCCTGCGTAATATCTGCCAAACCTGTTCGGTTTCCGCAAATATGGGAAGGGTCTATCAACATTGGAATATTAGGAAACTGGCTTTTGAAATCCAACGCAATCTGCCAGTTTGGATTGTTTCTGTATTTTGTTTTTTGGTAGGTAGAAAATCCTCTGTGAATAACTCCTAAGTTGGTAATTCCCTGTCCTAAAAGTCTTTCTAAAGCTCCAATCCATAAAGCTAAATCTGGGTTTACCGGGTTTTTCACCAATACAATTTTATCTGTTCCTCTCAAAGCCTGCGCAATTTCCTGGACGGTAAAAGGATTCACAGTAGAACGGGCACCAATCCAAAGAATATCTACATCTGCTTCCAATGCTGCGAATACGTGATGAGCATTGGCAACTTCGGTTGCCGTTTTGAATCCGTATTCTTCTTTTACTTTTTTAAGCCAGTTCAAACCAATCACTCCTACTCCTTCAAAACCATTTGGCTTTGTTCTTGGTTTCCAGATTCCCGCACGGAAAATAGGCACCTGTGCATTGGTTTCTTTCATTCTTCTGGCCGTCTCCAACATTTGAGCTTCACTTTCCGCGCTACATGGTCCGGCAATCATCATCGGTTGAGCGAAGTCATTAATCCACTCGTTTTTTAAATCTTTTAAGTTCATATTTTTATTCTATTTTATTTTGTTTGTAAGTTAGTACCATAGGAAATGTATTATAAAATTACTTTATAATTCTTTTCAAAAAATGCCGTTAAAGTTTTTAAAGGAATCAGGAATTTAAATGAAAGAGATTTCAGTTTTCCTGTATTTTTTGAGAAAGAAATTCAGATTAGCAATACCAATAAAATCGGTAATAATTTCTGAAATTTCTAAAATAGGTAAATGAAAAGCCAAGATAACCGCTAAAATAATCAGCGGATGCAAAAGTAGACTGGTAAGGTGTAAACAATTTTTTCATTGTTAAAGCGTCTATTTTCAGCTATTCTTATTAATTTGTATTTGTCAGAAAATGATTTTCCTCTCAAATATTTGACAAATATATAAAATTTATGTCAAATCAAACCTCATTAAATCATCAAGATCTTTAAGAAGTGGATTTTTTTCTATAAATTTTTCGAAGATCTTCCTTTTTGTCATGACTTCTACCTTCAGATTTTCGAAGTCTCTTTTATATTCAATTTCAATGGAATAATTATGAACTTTTCTTCTAAAATGATTAAAAAACTCACCACTTATTTTATCAAACTCTACTTTAGCAGAATCTGAAGGGTAAGAAACCATGATGTGATTTTCATCTTTTTTAAACATTTTGAAGGTCTTCACGGCATTGAAAACAAATGGTTCTTTTTTCTGCAGCTGTTTCAGCATAAGGTTCCATTCAGCCTGAAGGTCGGTATCTGTAAAATGGTTCTGCGGAAGGTTTTCTGTTTTTACAGCTACGTTTTCGTCTACTTCTATTTTTTCTTCTTTGTTTAAAAAAGAATTGATACTGAATCCTGATGAAGAAGGACGTTTTGATAAAGGTTTTGAAGTTTTTGTGATGGTATTTTCCTCCGGTACAGAAACTGCTGTTTCCTTTTTCACCTCATTGATTTGCTGAGGTTGTGCAGCCGGAACAGGAATTTTTACTTCTTGTTTTTCTTCAAGAAACGGAGCTAATATTATGAACTTTTTTTTTTTGTAACGTCTCCATTAGCCGTTAAAGAAGCTAACTGCATTAAAGCGATTTCTACAGTAAGCCTAGGGTTTTTCGAATTTTTGTAGTTGATATCAGCGTGATTACATATTTCAATAGCGTCAATCAATTGCTGTGCATTCCATTTCTGGGCCTGCTCTACAAATTTTGTTTTCGTCTGCTCTCCGACTTCTATCAGTTCTATAGTAGAAGCATTTTGAGCCATCATTAAGTCTCTGAAATGATTTCCTAAACCTGCTATAAAAATATGGGGATCAAATCCTTTTTTTACAATTTCGTTGAAAGAAAACAGCATTTGAGGTATTTTATTTTCTTTTGCCAGATCAACAATATTAAGGTATTGATCATAATCCAGAATATTCAACACTTCTGCTGCTTTAGCGAGAGTAATGTTTTTCTGGGAAAAGGTAGAAAGCCTGTCAAAAATAGAAAGTGCATCTCTTAATGCTCCGTCAGCTTTCTGAGCAATTAAATATAAAGCATCGTCTTCATATTGTACATTTTCTTTCTGTGCAATATTTCTAAGATGTGCCTGAATATCTTCAATGGTAATTCTCTTGAAATCATAAATCTGACAACGAGACAAAATCGTAGGAATGATTTTATGTTTCTCGGTAGTTGCCAAAATAAAGATCGCATGAGCAGGCGGTTCTTCCAATGTTTTAAGAAAAGCATTGAAAGCGGCAGAAGACAGCATATGAACCTCGTCGATAATATATACTTTATATTTACCTACCTGAGGAGCAAAGCGAACCTGATCTATCAATTCTCTGATATCATCTACAGAGTTGTTAGACGCAGCATCTAATTCATAGATATTGTACGCAAAACCGTCTTCTGAAACAGAACCGTCTTTTTCATTAATCTTTCTAGCTAAAATTCTGGCGCAGGTCGTTTTACCCACTCCTCTTGGCCCGCAGAAAAGCAAAGCCTGAGCTAATTGGTTTTCTTCAATAGCATGTTCTAAAGTATCTGTAATATGAGATTGCCCAACAACGGTGTCAAACTCTTGTGGGCGGTACTTTCTTGCAGATACAATAAAATTTTCCATTGGTCAAAAATAAGAAATAAAGTTTTAATCTGAAAGGGTAAGGGTTTCAAATTATCCACAAAATTATTTCTTTATAGAATAAAGGCGTTTTTATTTTTCTTTTTTCTGATATGCAAAATCAATAATTTCAACGATCGCTTTCTCAATTTCCTGTCTTCCTTCGTCAGTTTTCAAATCGATACCACAGAATTTACTTGCATTATATCCTGTATAAAGATTCAGATAATAGGCTCCTGAAACCAAAAGTGCAGTAATAGCTCTATATCTTACAGCATCTTCTTCTCCGAAGTAAGGATCTACAATATTTGAAAAAAGCATTTCTCCTATTTCCTCTCTTTCATCAGCAATTTTCTTTAGAATAGGCTTACTTTCAGAAAGTCCCCAAAGTATAATTTTCTGAAGTTCTTTATTTTTCTTCAGATTATCATACTGGCTCAAAATAGCCATTTTAGACAATTCTTTCCCTCCATCGGAAATATCTACTTCTACATTTTCCTGGCTTACTCTACTCCAATAATCCTGTGACTTGATATACTCATCAATCAATTTATCGGTACTTCCGAAATATTCATAGATTAGTTTTTTATCAAATCCCGCTACCGCAGCAATTTTACTTACTTTCAGTCCTGAATAGCCTTTAACTCGTAAAATTTTTCCAACAGCTGCTAATAGTTTTTGTTTGGTCTTTTCTTTATCTCTGATAGGACCTTGTACAACTTTTCTAGGCATGTTTATTATTTTTTTGCAATATGCAATTTATTTTTGATATCCTCAAATGCATTTAACGTTTTGTCCAGATGCTCACGCTCGTGTGTTGCAGTAACACTCATCCTTATACGGGCATCTTTTCTTGCGACTGCGGGATAAATAATCGGATTGGTATAGATCCCGTGATCTAAGAGAAGTTTCCCAACATCTCCCGTGATATGAGGGTCTCCAATTTTCACAGGGACAACGGCAGAACAGGTAGTTCCCGTATCTAATCCCATATCATCCAGTCCTTTTTTGAAATAATTAATATTATCCCACAATTTTAAACGCCAATGCGGTTCTTCATCTATTAATTCAATGGCTTTAATGATTCCTGTGGCTGTAGGAGGCGGTGTAGTTGCAGAAAATATCTGCTGACGGGATTGAAATCTGATAAAATTGGTCAGTTTTTTATTTGCGATCACATACCCTCCCAGATTACCGAATGTTTTACTGAATGTTCCTGTGATGATATCAATTTTATCCAGCAAACCGGTGTCTTCAATCGTTCCTCTTCCTGTTTTTCCTAAAATTCCTACTCCATGTACATCATCAACCATTAAATATGCATTATATTTTTTTACCAATTGGTATATTTCTTCAATGGGAGCTGTATCTCCGTCTTGAGAATATACTCCGTCAATAACGACCAATTTGGTACGGTATTGATTTTCTGAGGTTTTTAGAATATGTTCCAAAGCCTCTAAATTATTATGTGGAAATGTCTTTCTGTTTGTTAAAATACATCCTTCATATACACTTGCGTGTACTGCCATATCCACAATAGCTATATCTTCTTTTTGAAGCAAAATCTGCAATGTCGCACTATTTGCTGTATATCCTGTTGTAAAAATTACAGCTTCATCTTGTGATCTTCCAAAAAATCCAGCTATTTTTTCTTCCAGGTCATTATGATATGAATAATATCCTCCTATAAGCGGAGTGGCTGCAGTACCTGCCCCAAATTTTTCCACACCTTCAATGGCTGCCTGTTTCACTTTTGGATGTTGTGTAAATCCTAAGTAATCACTTGTCACAAAGCTTATAAATTCTTTTGTAGTGTTCTCTGCAGTCACGTTCATTATTGAACTACATCCTGTATTATTTTGTAGTCTGTAACGATGTCCATTAGATTTCATATAGTCTAAAAAATCATAATAAGCATTGGCGCGTTCCATCATATCCAGACCCGGAATATTTTCAAAGTCCTTAAACGTTGCTGTTGTAAAATCTATGTTCATCCTTAATTATTAGTTTTGTGAATTATTTATAACAAATATAAGATTATCTCGTCTTATTTTTTTTATTTTTCCAGAAAACATCTTTTTATTTTCATCTACAACTACAACGTGTTATCTCTTAGATTATCTTTTCTTCTAAAAATTAAATCACTAATCAATTTTATGAATAGATTTCATCAAAGTTTATTCCTTTTCTTATTCAAAAAATAGTAAGAAATTTGCGCATTTCAAAATATCTTTTGAATATAGCATCATGAATAATTTAGAAAAAGCAGACAAGAAAAGTCATAGATTCAAACTTATCAAAATAGGCATATTCTTATCGGGGCTTTCTGTATTTGCACAGCTTTATCTTTTTCAGCCGCTTCTTCCTTTGGTGAGTGAATATTTTAATGCCGGAGCAGGAAACAGCTCTCTTCTGGTATCTTCTTCCACTATAGGAATGGCTGCAGGTCTTTTTTTCTTTGCTTTTAAAGCAGATGCGTATTCCAGAAAAAAACTGATGGTCTTTTCTCTCCTTTCTTCTGCATTTCTGACATTTGTTTCTACATGGATTCCCAATCTCAGTATTTTAATTGCAATTGGCTTTTTTAAAGGTTTTTTAGTATCCGGTGTTTCTGCGGTTGCTCTTGCCTATCTTACTGAAGAAGTGGAAATATCTTCTGTTGCTCTTGCCATAAGTATGTATCTGAGCGGAAATACGATCGGAGGAATGAGCGGAAGGATATCTACAACAATTCTTGCAGGAGAATACGGCTGGAAAAATGCAGTTATGATCATCGGAATAGCAAGTTTAATATTAGGGTTGACTTTCTGGAAAATTTTTCCGAACTCCCGTTTTTTTCATCCTCAAAAAATAGATTATTCTTTAAAGATAAAACAGATGAGAAAGTTTCTTTCGGATCCGTTTTTATTATCTTTATTCTGTATTGCTGCCATGATTATGGGGTCTTTTGTAAGTATTTATAATTATCTAAGCTTCCGTTTAGAGGCTCCTCCATTTTCATTGAGTCATTACTTGATAGCTTTGATTTTTTTAATGTATATTTTCGGTGTTTTCGGAACTATGCTTACCAGCTATCTTTCAAGGTTCTATGAAAAGAGAAACATCCTGAAGTATTCTATTGTAACGATGTTTGCTTCTTTATTACTTTTTTATTCACAGAATATTTATCTGTTGATATTCGGTTTAGCATTATTTACGTTATCCTTTTTCTCTGCGCATACTATGGCCAGTCAAATGGTTGCTATCCGGGCAAAATACGGGAAATCTTCCGCAACTTCTATTTATTGGCTATTCTATTATTTTGGTTCCAGTATTCTTGGTAGTGGAACGGGGTATTTACTACATGCTACTTCATGGAATTTTTTTGTAAGTTTCCTTGCCACAATCCTTTTTATAGCATTTCTCTTGGCCGGAAGACTCATTTTATTTTCAAAACGGACTTCTTAAATACTGACTAATATTAAAAACCATATATTTTTCAAGCAGGAAATGAACACGTTAGCAACTTTAACACATTAACTTTACGAAAAATCACGAATTCGTGGGATTTCAGGCATAGTATTTGCAACGTGTTGATCGAATAAGTTTATAAAACATAAAGACAAAAAACTTTGAATTTATAGATTGTAAGCACCCAAATCTTAATTATATATTTTATTTACGAAAAACCCACAATTATTTTATGATTGTGGGTTTTGTTTTTATCGTCTTATTGAGGTAAAACCGGAGGCGAAATCCTCTGATTTTTTGTTGACAGTGTTCCTAAGAATTTTTCTAGCTGTAAAACTTCTTCTTCTGTTAGATCCAATAACCTTAACATATCAGATTTTTCGGAGGTTAATGTAATTCCATTATGCACGGTTGTCCGGTTTTTATAAGGTTCCGGATTTCCCTTGTTATAAATCTGGATAACATCTGCTAAAGAGGTAAAAATCCCATTATGCATCCAAGGTCCAGTCCTTACAACTTCCCGTAAACTTGGCACACGAAATTTCCCCACATCTTCAGAATTTTTAGTGACCAGATATCTTCCCAAATCTTCCTGCTCAGATCCCAGTAAAGAGGTTCCTATATTTTCGAAACGGTTGTTTGAAAAGTATCCGGAATTATGACAATTGACGCATTGTGCTTTTGTACGAAACAGATGAAGCCCCATCACTTCATCATCAGAGAAAAGATTGGTTTCACCATCTATAAAGCGATCAAATTTACTCGGAGAACTTTTAATCGTTCTTTCAAAAGTTGCAATCGCTTTAGTAATTTTTTCTTTTGTTATCTTTTTATCTCCGAAAGCTTTTTCAAATAAGATTTCATATCCTTTTATTTTAGCAATTTTTCCCACTGCCATCTCAATATGCTCACTCATTTCTCTCTGATCCTGAATAGGCATCTGAGATTGCTCTTCCAGTGAAGCAGCGCGGCCATCCCAAAACAAAGAAGTTGCGTAAGCTGAATTTAAAATACTCATTGCATTCCGGGTTCCCAATTGTCTATCATGCCCAAAAGAAACCATTCTGTTATCACACCATCCCAATTCAGGATCGTGGCAGGAAGCACAGGCAATCTGATTAGAACCCGAAAGACGCGGATCGTAAAATAATGTTTTTCCCAGCAAAGCTTTTTCCGATGAGTATGGATTATCTTTTGGAAATTCTATTTCAGGAAGATGACCGATCTCCGAAAAATAAGGTTTTGTCTCTTCGTCCAGCATCGGAACGGGCCATTTTGAAGTATCGCCGGAAGCATAGAGTTGCCTCAATTTGGTAATGAAGGATTTTTTCTGCTCAATATCTTTCTGAACTTGATTGCTCAGACAGTTGTTTAAAAGTGAAACGGTAAGAAATAAAACTAAAACCCAGCTTAGTACATTCTTCATTTTTTTCCGACGAATTTCAGCAAAAATAGGTATTAATTTTATTTTGGGATGATGAAGATCAATTCTGGTTATAACAATCTATCTGATTCAAAACAAAACACTAAAAATCAATTAATTAACAAAAATATACTATTATTTAAAATTTATCTTTCTAAGCAGACTTGATAAAATGAATAAAAATGCTATTTTTATTTTTTTTAAAAAGCCCTTGTATATATGCAGCCTGATGCGTCTCATAAGCTGATTCCGATGACTACTTTTGTCATAGAATATTATTCCCACGAAGGATATGCAGATCTTCAAACATTAAAACTGATGAAGAACTATGCCAATTTCCTGAAAAAACCTTTACGTCTAGGAATGTTTGTTCCCGTAGATCAGCAAGGCAATGTTTTGAAAGAACCGAAAAATTATATCTCCTGGAAAACTCTTGAGCACAATAGCAATGGAGAAACAGTTGATACTGCTGCATTTGAAGAATACAGAATCTATCAAACTGCAGAGCAGCAATGTTTTTTTAAAGATTTCAAAGTAGATTACAATGGCTATTCCCGAGTAAGAATTGTCGCTACTTATAATACTTCTATTGAGTTGTCATTCAATAAAACTGATCTTAGCTTTTTGAATTTCCAGGATGTGGAATCTCTTACGGCATTTGATGAAATATTTTTAACAAGAACTGCATTACGCATGATCGGAATAAAAAGAAAATAAGCAGTTTCATTTCCCCTTCTCTACCCTTTCTTTATGGATAAAAAAAAATCCTCAGAAAACTCTGAGGATAAAAACTAATAACCATGAAAACTCAAATTAAACATGAGTTACATTCTCCTATTAAAATTTTGTGCCAAATAAATCTTGCATCCGTTTTTTTAGCAATAATTAAGATTTTTTAAGAAAAAATAATAAAATTTCGTCTTGGCATAGTTTATTCTCTACCTTGATTATCTTAAAAATACATATCATGGCACACAGAAATTTTAAAAAAGAGGATTTTGTAAAAAATCAGTCCGGTGAGTTTCAGTTGGAATTTCAAGAAGGAAATATTGGCGAAGGAGTTGATCTGATTGTAGAAAGAAAAAATGAAAATGGAGAGTATGAAGTACTACAAGCTGAAATTAAAAGGCACAACAAATTGATTATGATCCGCTGGAGCGAACCTTTTGACGGAAGAATTTTATTTGATGAATAAAATTTCACAACCGTTATCTCAACAATTCAAAATATTCTAAAGTATAAAATCTTTAGTCAGCTAGACATTGTTTAAAAAAATTAGGAATCAGAAATATTCTTAATGGCATAATAATAGGTTGATTATTAGCATCAACCAAAAACAATCACAAAATGAAATCAGCTGATCTATTACAAAAAAGTTTAAAAGGAAAAACTGTCGTCATTACCGGAGGAAGCAGCGGTGTAGGAAGAGCTGCTGCGGAAGCTTTTGCATTGGAAGGCTGCAATATTGTAGTAGCAGCAAGAGGAAAAGAAGGTTTGGATGAAACGGTGACTTTGTGCAGAGATTTGGGTGTCGCAGCAATGAGCGTTCTCACCGATGTTTCTATCGCGGAAGATGTTCAGAATTTAGCAAATAAGGCTTTGCAATTTAACGGAAGAATCGATATATGGGTAAACAATGCAGGAGTAATGGCAAGCGGAAAGTTTGAAGAAATTCCTATGGAGCTGAACGAACAGGTGATAAAGACCAATCTTTTCGGGTATATGCATGGAGCTTACAGTGTTTTACCTATTTTCAAAAAACAACAGGAAGGTATCCTTATCAATAATGTTTCGATCGGCGGTTTTATGCCTGCTCCCTATAGTGCAGCGTATTCTTCTGCCAAGTTTGGAATCCGCGGAATGATGGAATGTCTACATGGAGAGATTTCGGATTTCCCTTATATTCATATCTGTAATCTTTATCCGCAAATCCAAAGATCTACCGGAAATATGCATTCGGCAAAGTATTCAGGATTAGATTTTAAAATACCTCCTTTAGCCGCAGATCCCAGAGATACAGCTGCAAGTATCGTACAACTTGCCAAACATCCTAAAAAGGATCTTTTTCCGGATTTCACTTCAATGATACTTAAAAATATCTATGGATTATTTCCTAAACCTGTCATGAATACCGCTTCAGCCGCTATGAGAGTGTTGATGAAAGTGAAAAAAGCGCCTAATGATGCAGGAAATGTCCTTACTCCGTCATCAGAACCCCATCGGATTTATGGTGAAACTATGTTTCCCGTACTTTCAAGGAAGACAAAACTGTCGATTTTTGCCGGTATAGGACTTGGATTAGCTTACATGATTTTCTCCTCAAAATCTTCTAAAAAATAAATCTTTTCTCTTTTTTTTAATATATAAAAACGGATCATGAATATCATGATCCGTTTCAATTAGAAAAACACGAAACTATTTTCCTCCGCCTCCGTTTTTCTCAACATCGGTTTTGGTATTTTCTTTTACTTTCTGGTTCCCAAATCGCTTTACGAATGAGATGGAAGCACCGT
Organism: Chryseobacterium tagetis; assembly: GCF_016735585.2. Classification (GTDB taxonomy): domain Bacteria; phylum Bacteroidota; class Bacteroidia; order Flavobacteriales; family Weeksellaceae; genus Chryseobacterium; species Chryseobacterium tagetis. The sequence continues at coordinate 645,221 of NZ_JAERSE020000001.1, read as the reverse complement.
ACCAATCCCATTTCGAAGCATTTCTGAAAGTTCCTCCCTGTGTATACGTTGTAGCATCATAATTCGGTCTCTGGAAAATATTCATCAACTGAAGACTGACCTCCATCTGTGTTTTCGGGAATATTTTCGTTGCAGAAATATTATGGAAAACATTCGCTTTATTTGTAGTAGAGTTCCCGTTATTTTGGTTAGAAACTTCCACCCATGCACTCAAATTAATGTTTTTATTAAAAAGATTAGTGTATGAAAGATTGGTTGAAGCACTCAGATAACTGATGTAGCTGTTCGCATTGTACAGTTTATTTTTCTGATTAAAATCGCTATTGTCGATATAATACCAACCCAACCCAAGATTTACTGTAAATTTATTTTTAAAGAAGGTCTGGTTTGTATTCGCGTATACATAATATTTATGAACCTTTCCAGCAAAATTGGAAGGCTGGGTAATGGTTATTTTCTGTGGTTTCCCATCTGAACCCGTAATATCTCCCTGTACATAATCTGTCCAATAATCCTGATCGGTAAACATATATCTTGCTGAGATAAAGTATTTCTTCAGAATTCCAAGTTTCATATATACTCTGTCACTTGGGTTCGGTTCCAGATCGATATTTCCACGGCTATAGAAACCGTCGTTATTGGGAATTAAAAACGGATTGAATTCTGCATACCAAGGTCTCCATATATTTTTATTATAAGTTAAGCTCAGATCATATTTATCTGAGAAGGAATATTTAACTAAAATATTAGGTAATAATTTTCCGTAAGAATCTTTTCTTGAGGTTCCGGCAACGTCCTGGCTAATTTTGTAATCAATATATTCGTAACGAAGTCCTATTCTCGTTTCTAATTTTTTAAAGAATGTCTTGCTGTAGTTTCCATAGATTGAACCAATCTGATCTTCATAATGAAAAGTATCATTTTTACTTAGACTTCCCAGGTTATTCCCATACAAACTGTTCGGAATTACATTATTGTTAAAATCGATCTTCCCTCCAATCTCGAAATTACCGCCTGATTTTCCTAATGGCTGAGTATAATCAACTTTAATATAATAATTTCTGTTTTCTGTATCCGTAAGGACTCCTATGTCTTTAATATCTCTTACCAATACTTTATCTTTAACGGAAAGCATATCTTTTATGTAATAGCTGTCATCTGACTGACCATAATAGTTTGTTCCTAAGTTTACATCTAAAATCTTATTCTTTTCCTTATCATACCATTTATAGAAAAGATTCGTTCCCAAATTACGGTTAAGACCATTTGAGTTTTGATTCTGGATATAAGAATTATCAAAATCTCCATTGATATTTTTCAGCCCGTCTGCATCAGAAGAAGAGTTCGAATTACTTTGATAATATTCCAGAATAACCCCTACTGTATTTTTGCTATTCAGCTCAAATTCCGAAGTTGAAGAAACCGACGGACTTTTATACCTTCCAATCGTTTTGGAATTAATCTGAGTCGTTGAATTATCTTCATACAAAGTATAAAGACTGGAGCTTTTCTGTACATTAGTATTATCACTGTAACCTCCGATAAGGGTTTGTGTAAAGTTTTTCTTGTGATAATTTAAGTTAAGATTGCTGTACTGAGAATTTTTGGTATTCTGCCTGTTATTAAAGGTTACACTCCCTTTTAATCCTTCATCATCACGTTTTCTCAAAACAATATTGATAACCGAACCTGTTGCTTCATATCTTGAAGAAGGACTGGTGATTACTTCTATTTTCATCAGGTTATCGGCAGGAATTGTCTTTAAATATTCTTTCAGTTCTTTCCCTGTAAATACGGTTTTTCTGTCGTTGATATATACCGTAACAGTTTCTCCTTCCGCTTTTATCGCGTCATTATTATCAATGCTTAACAAGGGGGTCATTCGCAGTACATCCCAAGTTGTATTCCCCGCAAGAATTGAACTATTGGCAACATTAAACACCGTACGGTCAACCTTAGATTCTACCGTTGGCTTTTTTGCCACGAACGTAACCGCTTCTATTTCTTTTTCTTTTACTTTCGATTCTAAAGTATCTTTTTGAGCCTGAGCAAAGACTAAAGTTCCCATTAATAAAGCGATTGGCACTATAATATTTTTCATTGAAATTATGTTTTTCCAATTATAAGACACCAATACGGGAATATTCGTTACATCGTCAAACGTTAAATTAAAGTTAATATTAATAAGGAAGTCTCCAATTTTTCAAAAATAAAATCTTTTATAAGATTGAAAATTAGAATAATTTAAAGAACATTATCGTTTCAGACATCAAAACAATATTTTTAAATTTGTAAAAAATCAATCAATGACAGTAGAGGATCTTGTAGGAAGCTATTCAATTCAGGGCAGTAATCAGGAAGAAACAGGACATATTTCCTATCACGGAATATTAACTTTATCTCTTGACGAAAATAAGAGGATCATTGCCCAATGGATTATTGATGATCATGAACAGAAAGGCACCGGTTTTTATAAAGACCAGATTTTAGTTATTAATTTTAATTATGAAGGTGATGATCACAAGATTTATAAAGGAGTAGCTGTTTATCGTTGTATTAATGAAAATATTCTGGATGGTTTCTGGTCCGAAAAGCATGGAAATCCATTATATCTGGGAAGTGAGTACGGGGTACGTATCGCCCGTTCGGAGTTTTTGCATTGATACTTATTTTTCTTCGTTTTTATATAATTAAAATTTGGCAATAAACATTCATTATCTGCTTTTTAAGTATATAAAATAGCGATTACTGTTGAATACCTTTCATTGTAAAAGCGAATTCATTAAGTACAAGATTCTATTTATTAAAAAAAATTAATTGGAATTAAAATTTAACTTTAAAAATTACTGAATAGATTTAGCTAATTTATTTTGAAAATCTTCTTCTTCTACGTAAATTTGCAAAAAGAAAATTTTATGAATTATACACTTGAACTCAATACGCAGGAACCCGGTTCTAATATCGTTTTCAACACCATCGTATTTGATTCGTTCAAAGTGAATATCGTTGAAAGACATGCCGGTTCAATGCGATCTCGTTCAAAATTGAATCATGTCTTATTCAAAGTCAGAACTTTAGACAATAATCTTATTCAAACTAAAGACGGTAACGGAAGAATCAAAATAAAAGGGGAAGATTTTGAAATGTATCAAAGAGCTATACAGGCTTTGTCATCCTACGAATATAAAAACAAGCTCATCAACAGAAAAGAAGTTGAGGAAAATTATGTTCACTTTATTCTGAGACTGGTTATCTTAAACTATACGCTTAGCTAATTGTACTAATCGTACTTTTTCTTATACTCCGAAATCTGCTGGTTTTGGAGATTTTAAGATTTAATATATGACTCTATAAGCGATCATTAAAAATATAATTTCTTACATTTACATTTCTATTGATCGCATATTCCCAAATTTAAGCAGGTGAAAATTCATAATAAAAAAAAATTGCTGAGCTTTTTAAAGTTTAAAAGAGACTTTCAGAAGTTTGGACTTGAAAAAGCACGCAGCTACGAACTCATTCTTCATTGGTTAAATAACAGGCTCAGCAGAAATCAGTTTCTGGTGTTATCCGGAATTCTCGTTGGTTGTACTGCCGGTTTGGCAGGGGTTTTACTGAAAACTTTGGTTCACAGTATTCATCATTTTATTACCACCGAAGTTCATTTCGAATATCAGATTTTATTTTATATTGTTTTTCCGTTTTTAGGAATTGTTTTAACGACCAGTATTGTTCTTACTTTGTTTAAAGGACAGGACAGAAAAGGAATTGGAGCTATTTTGTATGAAATTGCACAGAACTCCAGTATTGTTTCATCAGTTAAAATGTATTCTCAAATCATTCAGAGTGCCATAACGGTAGGGCTTGGAGGATCGGCAGGACTGGAAAGCCCCATTGCAGTAACAGGAGCAGCAATCGGTTCCAATTATGCACAAACCTACCGTCTTACTTATAAGGAGCGTACTCTTTTATTAGCAGCCGGAGCAACTGCGGGGATCGCTTCTGCTTTCAATGCTCCGATTGCAGGAATTATGTTTGCTTTTGAAATTTTGCTGACGGGGGTTGTGTTCACAGATTTCATTCCTTTGGTTGTTGCTGCCGTTTGTGGAAGTTTATTATCAAGGGTTTTACTTCAGGAAGATGTGCTTTTCAGGTTTCATGCAAGAGAGGCTTTCAATTACCGTAATGTACCTTATTATCTTGTTTTAGGGATTATTGCCGGATTATATGCAAGATATTTTGTAGTGATCTCGCAAAAAGTGGAGCATTTTATAAAAGGATTACAAATGTCCCGTCTCAGAAAAGCCATGTTTGGAGGCGCTGTTCTTTCTTTATTGTGTGTGCTTTTCCCGCCTTTGTTTGGTGAAGGTTATGAAACGGTAAAAGCTTTTACCAACGGAGATACTCACCAGATTATTGAAAATAGTCTTTTCAGATATTTTGAGATTAAAGATCTTACCATTATCATCTTTCTTATTCTGGTTCTTTTATTAAAGGCTTTTGCTACTTCTTTCACTATTTTCAGCGGAGGAAACGGGGGAAATTTTGCACCTTCTCTTTTTGCAGGTGGAACCGTTGGTTATTTGTTTGCGATTATCTGTCAACAAATAGGCTTTACAGAAGTTCCTATTACCAATCTTGTTCTGGTAGGAATGGCAGGAGCGATGAGCGGTGTTATGTACGCTCCGTTAACCGCAATTTTTCTGATTGCTGAATCCAGTTCTGGATATGATCTGTTTATTCCTTTAATGATTGCTTCTATTCTATCTTACCTAATCGCCAAATGGTTCTCTCCTATTTCGCCGGAACTTAAATCTATGGCTGATCAGGGAAAAATCTTTACGAATAAACATGATAAGAATTTATTATTTTCGTTAAAAACAGAAGAATTTATTGACCGATACTCTCAGATGATTCAGGAAAATGCGCCTATTGACGATCTGTTTGAACTTGTAAAAAACGGAGACAAAAATATTTTTGCCATCGTCGATGACCACAAAACATTGCGTGGAATTCTGACACTGGATGATATCAGACCTTATTTATTCAATGCTGAAAAAATTCCGGTAACAATTACCGAAATCATGAAAACACCACTCGCAATCATTCATCCGGAAGACCGTCCTTTAGAAATTCTTCAGATCTTTGATGATACCGGAGTCTGGAATTTACCTGTGGTAGATAACACCAATAAATTCATAGGGTTTATCTCCAAATCAAAAATTCTGATGAGCTACAGACAATTACTTAAAGAATATTCGGATTAAGATATCTATATAAAAAGAGCTTACCTTTAAAAAGGTAAGCTCTTTAAGAAAAAACTTATGGTATGAAATCCTACGGTTTTATAATTTCCGGCGAGGCAACAGGATTCTGATCCCAACCACCACCAAGCGCTCTATAGATAGCAACACTTGCTTTCAACTGGTTGACTTTCTTTTCAACCAATTCAAATTTTGATTCCAGTGCATCACGTTGGGTCAAAAGTACTTCCATATAATCAGCACGGGCATATTTAAACAGATCATTCGAGATGTCGATTGATTTTGTCAAAGCATCCACTTCTCTGGTTTTAATGTCTACACTGTTTTCCAGATTCTTGATTTTAGAAAGCTGATTGGCTACTTCAATATAAGCTCCCAAAACGGTTTGCTCATAATGATAAACTGCTTGAACCTGCTTTGCATTGGCATTATAATAAGCTGCTTTTATTGCACTTCGGTTAATCAATGGTGCAGTCAGTTCTCCGGCTAAAGAAAACAGGAATGATTCCGGTTTAATAAGATACGTCGGATTAAAGGCCTGCAATCCGACACCAACGCCAATATCAAGAGAAGGATAAAATCTTGCTTTTGCGGATTTAATATCCAGTCTTGAAGCAGCCAGTTCATATTCAGCCTGTTTGATATCCGGACGGTTTTCCAACAGTTCTGAAGGGATTCCGGCGTAAGCAGTCTGTGGTACAGCCGAATTAAAATCCTGACTTCTTTCCACCGGCTGAGGAAATCTTCCGACCAGATAATTGATCTTATTTTCGGTTTCTACGATCTTCTGCTGAATATCATACTGCATTCCCTGTGTTTTGAGAACCTGTGCCTGAAATCTTTTCACAGCAAGTTCATTGGAACGGGCGTTCTTTTTCAAATCTTTAATAATATCCAGTGCGTCATTCTGAATTTTAATATTTTGATTTAGAATAACAAGCTCATTATCCAAAGCAAGCAGTTCGTAGTAAGAATCGGCAATTTCTGAGATCAGATTCGTGATCATGAAATTTTTCCCTTCTACACTCGCCAAATATCTCTGAACCTGCGCTTTTTTTGCATTGTGAAGTTTTCCCCAAATATCGGTTTCCCATTTTGCCTGTACACCCACTCCGAAATCAAACAAAGGATCGGGCATTTCTTTTCCGGGCTCCATTTCGGTATTGGCTTCCATTGCTCCGATGTTGGTATAGCGACTTACTTTATCAACTCCCACTCCCGCTTTTAAGCCTACAGACGGTAAATATTCTCCTCTTTTCGCTTTAATTTCGTTTTTAGAAATCTCAATTTCCTGAAGAATAATATTTAATTCCTGATTATTCTGTAATGCCTGATTAATTAACGTCTGGAGATTGGGATCACTAAAATATTCATTCCATTTTTGCTTCCCTGTGTTGATCGTATCATTTTCTGCCAATGCGTATTTTCCAGGCACCGTTCTGTTTTCAGCACGTTGCTGTATGTCTATTGATTTACAGGCAGCAAGACTTAATAAAAAGAAGGCCGTTCCTGCATATTGATATATTTTATTCTTATTCATAATGGATCATGTCTTCGCTTAATGGTGATTCGTCTTCGTCTTTAATCATTTTTCTGCCATCTGATAATTTGGCAAAAATGTAATAGAGCCCAGGAATTACAATAACTCCGAACAGGGTTCCTATCAACATTCCTCCCAACGCAGAAGCACCAATGGTATGGTTTCCAATAGCACCTGCTCCACCTGCAAAAACAAGAGGGACCAATCCTGCAATAAACGCAAATGAGGTCATTAAAATCGGTCTGAAACGGGCTCTGGACCCTTCGATGGCTGCTTCCAGAATAGAATCTCCTGCCTGTCGTCTTTTCACAGCAACTTCCACGATCAAAACGGCGTTTTTACCTAATAATCCGATGATCATAATTAAACCAACCTGAGCATAGATGTCATTTTCCAGTCCCATTGCTTTTAACAGCATGAAAGATCCAAAAACTCCGACCGGTAATGAAAACAATACAGCAAACGGAATAATAAAACTTTCGTATTGTGCCGCCAATACCAGATAAACGAATACCAAAACGACAAGAAATACGTAGATTGCTTCATTACCACGTTGCGCTTCATCATAAGATAATCCTTCCCAAGCTACTTTGTACCCGTGAGGTAATGTTTTTGCCGCTACTTCATTGATCACCTGAATGGCATCTGCCGTTGTATAGCCTTCAGCCGGAAGTCCACGGATTGCCGCTGAGTTGTACATATTATAACGGGTAATTTCGTTCGGCCCCTGTGTTTTTTTCATTGTCATAAACGCTGAATAAGGCACCATTTCTCCATGATCATTTTTTACATATAATCCCAAAATATCGGAAGGAAGCCTTCTGAATTCAGGAGAAGACTGAACATACACTTTAAAGAACTGCCCGAAACGGATGAATCCCTGTTCGTAGGTACTACCAATCAAAATGTTCAGGTTTTCCATGGCGGTACCGATAGAAACTCCTTTCTGCATAGCAGCATTATTATCGAAAACTAATTCATACTGAGGATAATTGGCTGCAAAGAAGGTGAACACTCCGGTAAGTTCTTTACGTTTTTTAAGCTGAGCAATGAACGCTTTATTTACTTTATCAAAATCCTGATAATTGGTCGTTCTGTTAAGATCAAGCAATCTCATGGAGAAACCTCCGGAAGATCCGAAACCAGGTACAGCAGGCGGTTCGAAGAATTCTATTGTAGCTCCAAGATCTTTTGATTTTTCTTCAAGCTCTTCCATGATTTCTTTTACATTATGCTCACGGTCGTTCCAGCTTTTCAGGTTGATCAGACACGTTCCTGCATTAGAGCCACGACCTTCTGTCATGATCTCGTATCCTGCCAAAGACGAAACAGATTCTACTCCATCAACACCCTGACAGATTTTCTGCAGTGCTCTTGAAACTTTATTCGTCTGCTCCAGTGTTGATCCAGGAGGCGTCTGAACAATCGCATAAATGGTTCCCTGATCTTCATTTGGGATGAAACCACCCGGAAGCGCTTTATTAACAACAAAAATTCCGACGCAGAAAGCTACTAAGATTCCCCATGTTACCACTTTTCTGGTTACAATTTTTCTAAGGAATGAAGCATATTTTCCTGTAACTTTATCAAATCCTTTGTTGAAAGAGTCTAAAGCTTTAGTGAAAATATTAGATTTTTTAGGTTTTCCGTGATGGTTTTTCAATAACATCGCTGCCAAAACCGGAGTTAATGTTAAAGCAACCACTGCAGAAATTACAATAGAACTTGCCATGGTAATAGAAAACTGACGATAGAAAGTTCCTACAGGACCCGTCATAAAGGAAATCGGAATAAATACAGCAACCATCACTGCAGTAATCGCGATAATCGCACCTGCGATTTCTCCCATTACTTCTTTTACCGCTTTGTAAGGAGAAATATCACTTTCCTCCATTTTTGCGTGAACAGCTTCAATCACTACAATCGCATTATCTACAACAATACCGATCGCCAAAACCAAAGCGAAAAGCGTTACCAAGTTAATCGACATTCCGAAGAGCTGGATGACAAAGAAGGTTCCAATCAAAGAAACCGGAACGGCAATAATCGGAATTAAGGTTGAACGCCAATCGCCCAGGAAAATAAACACTACAATCGCTACCAGAATAAAGGCATCTCTCAAGGTATGCATTACCTGCTCGATCGATGCATCCAAAAATTGTGAAACGTCATAACTGATTTTATAATCCACTCCTGGAGGGAAATTTCCTTTCATTTCCTCCAACTTGGCTTTTACATCTTTAATAACGTCATTGGCATTACTTCCGTAGTTTTGTTTTAATACAATAGAAGCGGAAGGATGCCCATCAAGATTTGAATAAATATCAAAAAACTCACTTCCCAACTCAACTTTTGCAACATCTTTAAGTTTAATGTTCTCTCCTTCTGAATTGGAACGGACAATGATATTTTCGTATTCTTCAGGTTTATTATATTGACCTTTATAGGTAAGAACGTATTCTAAAGACTGTGCTGCAATCCCTGAACTCTGCCCGATTCTTCCGGGACGTCCTATGATACTCTGTTCACCAATTGCTTTCATTACTTCATCCACAGAAATTGAGTAAGCACGCATTCTGTCAGGATTCAGCCAGATACGCATCGCATATCTTCTACTTCCCAGGATCTGAGATTTTGCAATCCCATGAATACGGTTGATTTCGGGGATGATATTCACAGTAGCATAGTTGTAAAGAAATTTTTCATCCATGCTTTTGTTGGTACTGTAAAGATTGACGTACATCAACATACTGGGCTGAATCGGGTTTACAACAACTCCTTCTTTTTGCACTAATTCAGGAAGCAGCGGCATTACCTGATCTACTCTTGTTTTCACCAGAACGACGGCTGCATTGGGATCGGTTCCGGGATCGAAAATCACATTCACTGTGGCTTCTCCGGCACTGGTTGCATCGGTTGTGATGTAACGCATTCCCTGAACTCCGTTGATGGCATTTTCAATCGTAATCAATGAAGATTTAACCAAAACATCAGCACTCGCTCCCGGATAAGCAATGGTAACGGCAACAGTAGTGGGGGCAATTTTAGGAAACTGTTCGGTGGGAAGCTGCTTGATCGCCAAACCTCCTATAAACAGGATGACAACCGATATCACAATAGCGAATACCGGTCGGTGTATTACTTTTTTAAACATAATCTTGCTTTTTAATTACTCGGCATACAGATCGAGATTCGACATTACTTTTTCAGGGTTCTGGTATTTTGAACTGATCGTCTGGTTTTCCTGAACCATTCTAAGACCATCCAGAAGAATTCTTTCGTCCTTTCCAAGACCTGAAGCCACAACATACAGATGCGGTAATTCGGCTGCAATTTTTATTTCTCTTGCTTTTACTTTGTTATCTTTTGTAATAACATAAACATATTTCTTCTCCAATTCTTCAAAAGTCGCTTTTTGAGGAATCATCAAGGCATTTGCATAAGGTAATGTGATCACAACATTTCCTGTTTCACCAAACCTCAATAATCCTTTTGGATTCGGGAAAGTAGCTCTGTAAGCGATGTTTCCGGTTTCATTATCGAAATCGGATTCTATCGTTTCTACCACTCCATTCTGAGCGAATTCTTTTCCGTTGGCCATTCTCAAACGAACGTGCATCGGATCATTGGTTGTTCTCTCACTCATCTGATTCAGATATTCTGCTTCCGGAACATTGAAATACACCCACATTTTGCTGTTGTCTGACAGTTCGGTAATTAACTCCCCGTCATCTACCAGACTTCCTTTTCTCACATGCAGTCTTCCTACAATTCCTGTGAAAGGAGCTCGGATTTCTGTAAATCCTAAATGAGTATTGGTTGAGGAAAGCTCAGCTTTAGCTTTTTCGTATCTGGCTTTTGCCATTGCCATTTCCTGAGGAGCAACAATGTCTTTAGTTGCCAGATTTTTGGTATTTTGATATTCGATTTCGGCGTATTTTGCTTCTGCTTTGGCACGATTTACATCAGATTCATATAAATTAGGCATAATTTTAAACAAAAGCTGTCCTTTCTGAACAAACTGCCCTTCATCTACATAAATCCCCTGAATATATCCTTTTTCCTGGGCACGAAGCTCAATATGGTTGATAGAACGGATCTGTGCTACATAATCTTTATCGATTAAGGTATCTTTTACAAGCGGACTCGTCACATTGAAAGAGGTTGCTTCTTTTTTTTCTTTTTTCTCAGAATTGCAGCTTAGACATAAAAGAATAAGGCACAGGTTTATATACATGAGACTTTTCTTGACCATGATAATAATTTTTATAATATTTAAAATTTGAAAAATAGAGTTACGGATTTTCTGAACGGATCATGAAAACCTTAAATTTTTTTCGAAAAAAGTATTATAAAATCACAGTCGGATGACCCTGTACTGGATATACAGATCATCATAAGATAGCTTTAACTGCCCGGAATGAGCGAATGAAACAGCATTTTGTCTGTCGTGAAATATAGTAACGAAGCCGGAAATCAAACGCCATAAGTCTTCTCTCAGAAGAAGCGTGAGTTCTGAAGACGCTGAGGTGTCTACATTATCATCATTTTCACTGTCGTTTTCAGAAAGTGCTCTGATTTTATTGTAACGCGGCCGGCTAAGATTGTAAGAATCGTAGGCATTCTGGTTGTTTAGAAAGGCAAAAGAATCGAGTTTATTTTCGTTCTGCCTGATCAGAATATCTGTTGTGAACTGAAAATCAGGGGAAGTATTGGTTGAGATATATTGTTGTACTTGCCCATAATACAAACCCAAAACGGTAAGTAATGCAAATAGCAAACTGTATAAATATTGATAAAACCTCCCTTTCATCCTGATGACAAAGGTAAGTAATCTCCAAAAAATAACAAGTAACTGAAAATTAAAAATGTGTTAAAAAAGTCAATAGAATTTGAGTTTATTGAATTTTTTGAGGCGAGTTTATGTTTTTCCTGCTTTTAATTATCTTTTAACAGAAAAGAAAACGTGCTTCCCGCTCCATATTCACTTTTCACAAAAATATTTCCGCCTTGAGATTCTATAAATTCTTTACTGATACTTAAACCAAGTCCTGTTCCTTCTTTTTTTGTTCCCGGAATCCTGAAATATCGGTCGAATACTTTTGAAACATATTGCGGCTCAATTCCCTGTCCTGTATCTGTCACTGAAAACATGATTTTATCGTCCAGCTTTTTTACGTCTATGTTAATATCTGAATCTTCATAAGAATACCGGACCGCATTGGAAAGTAAGTTATTGAGAACCCAGGCTGTTTTTTCACTGTCGGCTAACACATTTTGAATTTCAGGAGCGATATTGATAAGAAATCTGATCTGTTTCTGCTCTGCAGCCGCTCTGTTTGCATCTACAGCATATTCAATTATTTTTGAGACTTCGGAAGGTTTGATATTCAATTTGATTGATCCGCTTTCCAACTGGGCAATATTCAATAATTCTCCTGTGATTTTTAATAGTCTGTTGGCGTCGTCTTTAATTCCGTTGACCAAGTTTTTCTGGTCATCATTCAGGTCTCCTATTTTATCATTTTCAAGCAACTGCAATCCCATTTTTATGGAAGAAATCGGGGTTTTAAATTCATGGGAAACGGTTCCGATAAAGTTGGTTTTGGCAAGATCCAGTTCTTTAAAAGGGGTAATATTATGCAACATAATTACCTGACCGATGAACTGGCTGTTTTCTTCTCCTGTAGGGATAATATTAATATCAATCACATCTTTTTCGAAATAACTTTCCTTACCATCCGCATAGATTTTCATGGGTTCGTTTTCTGCCGTTGTTTCGGGATGGATAATATCTTTGATGATACTTCTTACCAGATCATTGGTAACCGCGACATCCTGAATCAGTTTTCCGACAAAGTTTTCTTTTTTTAGCCCTGTAATGTTTAAAGCTTCGTCATTTACAAAGAGCACTTTTTTATTTTCATCGATACCGATCACCGGATCCTGCATATTATCAATCAGCGTTTCGATACGTTTTTTCCCTTTCAGGATCTTTTCAAGCTTACTTTCCGAATATTCGTGAAGTTTTTCAGCCATTGTATTGAAGGATCTTGCCAGTTCACCAAATTCACTGTTGCTTTTAAAATGAACTCTTTCTTTATAATTCTGATTGGCGATCTGCCTAATACTTGACGTTAATATTCTAATGGGATCGGCAATATTTGACGGAAGATTTACCATTAAAGTAAATGCCATTAAAAAGCAAAGCGTTCCTACAATGGAAATTGCTGTAATTGCATTTTTGGCCGTTTCATCAGCAATACTGCTTTTATGCTGAATAGCCGTCATATTAAGTCGCATGAGTTCAGCAATATCTTTTCTGACGGATGATTTTAATGAAACATTCTGAATGTCTTTTTTCAATGCAGAAAAATGAGTAACTACTTCTTCCGTTGCTTCTCTTTCGCCCGGTTCTGTGACATTCTTACGCTGTTTGTCCAAATATTTTTCAAAGACACCAAAAGCCAATGGGTCTGAATTGATCTCTTCTAACGCCAACAGCATATTTCTGGAATATTCCAGGGTATTGTAATTGGCTGCCAAGATGTTATTGGTATCCCGTTTCAATTGATTGATGTACCATGCACTTACTACAGAAAGCACGATAATCATAATGAACAAAAGACCTACACCTATATTAAGTTTTGTTTTGATTTTCATGATAAAATAACCAAATCGATGTTTTCCTGTGACAGTTTATTTAATAAAGAATTAAAAGTATCTGTTGCCAGAATGATTTTCCATAAGTTCAAATGCGGCTTTCCAATACAGACCGTGGTAATTTTCCGTTCTTCACACTGTTCCATGATTGTGTGTGCCACATTGGTATTTTCTACCTTTATGATTTCTGCTCCTAATTCTGTTGCTAATTTAAAATTATTAATCAGATGACGCTGCTTATCCAAAGCGATTTTATCAGAACTTTCACGGGGAATCTGAACATACAGAAGATACCATTGACTGTTATAATAGTTTGCCAATCTAGCCGTTTTTCTGATCACATTTTTAGCTGTTTTTTCATTGGAGCTAATGCAGGCTAAAAACCTTTCTTTTTTTATCGTTTTATGAATGGTAACTTCTGATTCTACTTTTCTTGTCACCTGTGAAGCCACTTCTTTTAAAGCCAGCTCACGAAGCTGTAAGATACTTTCCGGTTTAAAGAAATTATTGAGTGCAGAATTGATTTTTGTCTGATCATAAATTTTTCCTGCCTTTAAACGGTTGATCAGTTCTTCTGCCGTTAAATCGATATTCACCACCTCATCCGCCATAGAAAGAATAGAATCCGGAACTCTTTCTTTTACTTCAATATCGGTAATACTTTTTACTTCTTCATTTAAGCTTTCAATATGCTGAATATTCACCGCTGAAATCACATTAATCCCTGAATCCAGAATTTCCATGACATCCTGCCAACGTTTTTCATTTTTACTGCCTTCGATATTGGTATGAGCCAATTCGTCAACAATTACCACTTCGGGACGGAGATTCAGCACCGCCTGAACATCCAGCTCTTCCAGCTCTTTTCCCCTGTAAAAAAGCTTTCTTCTGGGAATAATCGGTAAACCATCTAATAAAGCATGGGTTTCTTTGCGATGATGAGTTTCAATATAACCGATTTTTACGTCAATTCCGTTTTCTAAAAGCGCATGAGCTTCCTGCAGCATGCGATATGTTTTTCCCACTCCTGCACTCATCCCGATGTAGATCTTGAATTTTCCTTTTCTTGATTTTTTTATTAAGCTTAGGAAATCCTGAGCAGACTTTTTTTCATCCATAACAGATTATCTAGAGTAAAGTTAGCAATCCCTTACCAAAATTTCAGCAAGGGATTTGAATCATTAAAAACTTACGGCAAGTGAGGTGACTGCTGTAAGGGTATTTTTTTTAAGAACATTACCTCTGTTCAGAAAGATCTCATCTTTACTGTTAAGGTTTTTGAGTTCCGTTCTCAAGACCAGATTGGGAAGAATCCAATAATCAGCGTTCAAAGAATATCCAAAGGTTTTAAAACCGTTTTCTGTTCCCGTGGCAATAATCACTCCTTTTTCATCACTATAATATTCTCCTCTTGCAGCAAAATTCAGCTTTTCTGTTGGAGAATATTTAGCAATAAGGGCAGAAGAATACCATAGATTATACTGATTGCTTCCTTTAGCTTTCTGTTCTGCTCCGATATCAAAACCTGTAATCAAAGCCAGTTTTTTATTCAGTTGAAAAATTCCATGTAGATTATGAAAATACCTCATCTGTTTCATATCATCAGGTTTATCATTACCTATGAAAGAACTGCTGTTCAGGGTAATTTTCTCGTTTGGTTTATAGGTCAGTTGATGACCAAAAGCTACCGTAGAGTTCCCTTCTACACGTTGAATTCTTTGCCAACCGTTCAGAATTAAAGCACTCATCAACCATTTTCCGTTGTCAGTGGTATAAGAGATTTTGGCACCTGTTTCAAAATAAGGAGAATTTTCTGCCATAAGACTTCTTGTTAAAGTAAAACAGTCCTTACTGACAGCACTTTCAAAGCCAATATGAGAAGGCATAACACCTGCATCTATCCAAAGGTTTTTAGATTTCGATATTTTAATCCCAACATTGGCTTCATAGATATTTTTTAAAACTCCTGATTCTGCCGCATAATTGGCATTCATATAGGTACCGGTTGCCAATGCAAGAGTTGTCCTAAATTTTTCATTTTCATAATTGGCTTTTATAAACCCTAGATTTAAATTCACTTCATTGTTTCTGTTGTGGCTGTAAATAAAAGCCGGACGCGAGTTGTTTTTAGGATTATTGGATGCATACTGATAATACAATTCAGCATACCCTGTAATTGCTAAAGATTTCTTCTCCTGCGCAAAATCTAAAGTTGGAATACCCGGTATTAAAAATATACACAGTATTTTTTTCTTCATTTTTAAAATTGATTATTTACAGTCTGAAAATAACAGCCAGAGTAAGCCTGCTGTCTCTTTTTCTTAAATCCGGTCTCCAGTTTTCAACCGCTGTATCTGCCCATCCGTCCGGACTTGTAGTTCCTTCTCTTCCTGCGAAATAAGGAATATTGCTGCTTCTATATCCATATTCCAATCTGAACGTGCAAAACTGATTGGGCATATAATCGAAAGTCGCAGTTCCCTGAAACATTTTCAGATCTTTTCCGGTTGCAAGTGCATCATTAAAATCATTATTGGCAACCGGTGAAGGGGTAAATGCTAAATAAGCTCCCGGATTACTGATGACATCTCCTCTTAAAGTCAACGCAAATTTATTCTGATTGAACCATATTCTATTCGCAAGAGAAGTTCCGATCATATAATTATCTTTCGCTTTTACACCTGCACCGGATTGGAAACCATAATGTGTGTTCAAACTGAAAGCCACCTGGGAAATTCCTTTGCTATCTTTTCTGTTAAAATATCTTGCCACCACACTGTTATCATGGTGAAATCTTCTTACTCCCGGATTGTTTCTGGTATCTTTTCCGTTGAGGTAAAAATTGGCTACTAATTGTAGATTTTCATTGGGACGGTAATAGTTTGAGTTTCCTATTGACAATCCTGTATTCCATGAATTATACGTTTGCCATCCATTCATTACCCAGACTTCTGTTTTAAATTTTTTAGAGGGATACGCCTGAACTCTTGCTCCCTGAAAATAGAACGGGGTAAAATCACACACCAAACTTCGCTGATAGTTCCAGTTTTCATTAAGAACATAGCTTTCAAGACCAATATAACTCATGAAAATCCCGGCTTCAACATTTAAGCCATGCATTACATCAAAATGATATCCTCCGGCAGCTTCACGGATGTATTTTAAATTACTGGCAGAAGTATTTTTCCCATGATTTACCGTTCCGTCAAGATCCTGTACAATAGATCCCATTTGCCCAAACTGCAGCCAAAGACGACCTATTACATTTTTATAATTCGTTTCCAGACCCACACTTGCCATATTGATTGTAAACTCATTGGAACGGCCTATTGCTGCAGAAGCGTTGTGCGTATTATCTTTTGGGCGGTTAAAATCATAATTAAAATATGAATCAACATAGGCAACCCCGGTGATAATAGTTTCCCCGTCTTTATCTTTTAAAGTAAGCGGAAAGTCGGTTTGTCGGTTTTGTCCGTTGATCCAGGAAAGATCATAGCCTTCAAACGGTATTTTTGACTGAGTGATCAGAGAATCTTTCTTTACATTTTCAATAGATACAGAATCTGCAGTTTTTTTCTGAGAAAAAGCCCATTGATTCGTTGCCAAGCACAATACGGTAATGGCGAGGCTCATTGTTTTTTTCATTTCTAAAATTTCTTTTTTTAATTATTGTAAACCGTCTAAAGCGAGGTTAAATTTCAGTACATTGATTTTTTCAGTTCCGAATACACCAAGAAGTGGTTGTTCTGTATGGGATGTTATTAATTCCTGAATTTTGTTCTCATCGATCTTTCTGATGTTAGCAATTCGTTTTGCCTGAACTTTTGCCGCCTGTACAGAGATATTGGGATCTAATCCTCCTCCACTTGCAGTTACCAAATCCGATGGGATTTCTGATTTCTGAATTCCCGGATTGTGTTTCATAAAATGGTCGATTCTTTCCTGAACCGTTTTCAAATAATCCGGATTTGAAGGACCTTTATTGCTTCCTCCTGCTCCTGTTGCATTATAGTCTACCGCTGAAGGACGTGACCAGAAGTATTCATCTCTATCGAACTTCTGGCCTATGTTGGCATAGTAGTAAGATGTTTTCGGTGAAATGTGAGAAGCTTCATTACTCTTCTCACTACTAATGATCTCTCCTTTCCCATGATTGGGAGCAGCTTGAGCAATTCCGAAAATGAAAAGCGTATAAATTCCTGAGAAAAACACAGCACATACAAGCGTTAATCTGATGGCTGATAATATATTTTGTTTCATGATAATGAATGTTAGAGGTTAGGAGTAAAAAGGAAGACGTTTAACAATCACCTTTTTACTTTTTACTTTTTACTTTTTACTTTTTACTTTTTACTTAAATAAATAGCGACACAATAAGATCAATAATCTTAATCCCGATAAATGGAATGATAACTCCACCAAGCCCGTAAATCAAAAGATTTCTTCTCAACAGTGCACTTGCTCCGATCGGTTTGTAAGCAACCCCTTTCAAAGCTAAAGGAATCAACATCGGGATGACAATCGCATTAAAAATTACTGCGGACAGAATCGCTGATTCCGGAGAATGAAGATTCATGATATTTAATCCTTGTAATGCAGGAATGGAAGCAATAAATAACGCAGGAACAATTGCAAAATACTTTGCCACGTCATTCGCAATGCTGAATGTTGTTAACGTTCCGCGAGTCATTAATAACTGTTTTCCAATTTCTACGACTTCGATAAGTTTTGTTGGGTCATTATCTAAGTCCACCATATTTCCTGCTTCTTTTGCAGCCTGTGTTCCGCTATTCATCGCAACACCTACATCTGCCTGAGCGAGAGCCGGAGCATCGTTGGTTCCGTCTCCCATCATCGCCACAAGTCTCCCTTCCGTCTGTTCCTTTTTGATGTAGTTCATTTTATCTTCTGGTTTCGCTTCTGCGATAAAATCATCGACTCCGGCTTTTTCAGCAATGAATTTTGCAGTCAGAGGATTATCTCCGGTTACCATTACGGTTTTGATTCCCATTTTTCTTAATCGGTCAAAACGTTCTTTAATGCCCGGTTTAATAATATCCTGCAATTCTATCACTCCCAGAGCTTTTTCATTTTCTGAAACCACGAGCGGTGTTCCTCCGTTTTGCGAAATAGCTCTGACTTTTTCTTCAACCTCTACTGGAAATAGATGGCCCGAATTTGTAACAATATTTTTAATTGCGTCAGTTGCCCCTTTTCGGATTCGTGTGTTCTCATAATTAATCCCCGAACTTCTTGTTTCTGCTGTAAAATTGATATACTCCGGTGAAATGTTAGAAGTAAGAATAGCCAGTTCCTGTTTTACAACACCATTTACATCTAACTTTTCACTCAGTTCCACAATAGATTTACCTTCCGGGGTTTCATCGGCCATAGAACTTAGAACTGCTGCCTTTATCAATGTTTTTTCCTCAATTCCGTTAGCCGGATAAAAATTTGTGGCTTTTCTGTTCCCGATGGTAATTGTTCCGGTTTTATCCAGTAATAAAACATCAATATCTCCTGCAGTTTCCACTGCTTTACCACTTTTAGTAATTACATTGGCTCTTAAGGCTCTGTCCATTCCCGCAATACCGATTGCTGATAATAGTCCACCGATTGTAGTTGGGATCAGACAGACAAATAATGAGATAAATGCTGCAATGGTAATCGGCGTATTGGCATAATCTCCAAATGGTTTTAAAGTCACCGTAACGATTACAAAAACTAATGTAAATCCGGCTAACAGGATCGTTAAAGCAATTTCATTCGGGGTTTTCTGTCTTGACGCGCCTTCGACCAAAGCAATCATTTTATCTAAGAAGCTTTCTCCGGGTTCTGTGGTAACTTTTACTTTAATTTTATCTGAAAGAACTTTCGTCCCTCCCGTTACACTGCTTTTATCTCCTCCTGCTTCACGAATTACCGGAGCACTTTCTCCTGTGATCGCGCTTTCATCAATCGTAGCCAATCCTTCAATAATCTCTCCGTCAGAAGGAATAATGTCTCCGGTTTCACAGAAAAATACATCTCTTTTTTTTAATTGATTAGACGGTACTATTATAATTTCTCCATTTGAAGAGAACATCTTTGCCGGAGTTTCCTCTCTGGTTTTTCTTAAAGAGTCAGCCTGAGCTTTTCCCCTTGCTTCGGCAATTGCTTCTGCGAAATTAGCAAAGAGAAGCGTGATAAATAATATTGCTGTGACGATAATATTATAGATGAGACTTCCCTGAGAAGTTTCTCCTGCTGCAATCCACACACAAACTCCGGTCATTACCAATGTTCCGATATACACCATAAACATGACCGGATTACGGAACATTTTTGCCGGGTGCAGTTTTATAAATGATTGTTTCAATGCTTCATTTACTAATTCAGCCTGAAACAAATTGTTATTATTTCCTTTCATTTTTTATTTGTTAGAAGTAGAAAGTAAAATGTGAAAAGAGTAAAAATCATTCACATTCAATTATTTATACTTATATTTATTTTTTTAACACATTTTTGATGAAACCCCATAGAAATTTAAAAGCGTGGAGTGACAGTATTGCTTTAATTAAAGAAGTATATCTTGTTACCAAGTCTTTTCCTAAAGAAGAACTTTTCGGTACTACTTCACAAATGCGGCGAGCCGCGTTATCTATTCCTTTGAATATTGCAGAAGGAGCCGCAAGAACCAGCAAAAAAGAATTTGTCCGTTTTCTTGACATATCCATTGGATCTATTGCAGAGCTTGATACTTTATTGCTCATTTCATTTGAATTAGAATTTTTATCTAACGAAGAATTCCATTTGTTAAATAGTAAACTTGATTTAATTGGAAAGCTCGTTTATGGTTTGAAGCGGAAGTTGCTTAGTGAGTGAGAAGATCTATGTAAAACGTGAGATGTATCGATTCCACTTCTTACGTCTTACTTTTACCTTCTCACTTCTCTTTCTACATACTAAAATACTCTGCGATAGGTCCCAAAGCTAATGCCGGGAAGAATGACAATGCTGCTACAATGGCAATGACCGCAAATACCATCAATCCGAATGTTGAAGTATCTGTTTTTAATGTTCCTGCACTTTCAGGAATATATTTTTTAGCAGCAAGACTTCCTGCAATGGCAACCGGACCGATAATGGGTAGATATCTTGCCATTAACATAACTATTCCGCACGCAATATTCCAGAAAGGAGTATTGTCTCCCAATCCTTCAAAACCACTTCCGTTATTGGCACTTGATGAGGTAAATTCATACAGCATTTCACTGAAACCGTGGTAACCCGGATTATTCAGCCAGCTTGCGAATGTTTCTGGATTCTGAGCATACAGATGACTCGCTATCGCCGTTCCTGAAAGAATCAGAAAAGGATGAAGAAGCGCAATAATCATGGCGATTTTCATTTCTTTTGCTTCAATTTTCTTTCCAAGAAATTCAGGGGTTCTTCCTACCATCAATCCACTGATGAAAACGGCAAGAATGATGAAAATATAAAAGTTCAGAAATCCTACACCAACACCTCCATAAAAGGCATTCACCATCATTCCCAACATTTGGTTCATACCGCTTAAAGGCATAAAGCTGTCATGCATAGAATTGATGCTTCCTGTAGAAATTACTGTTGTAGCAATACTCCAATATGCAGAGGCAGCAGATCCGAAACGTACTTCTTTTCCTTCCATATTTCCCATAGTCTGAGAAATTCCCATATGAGAAATCGCAGGATTGCCATTCATTTCAGTTGCTACGGTAGGAATCATAAGAAGTAAGAAACCTATGGTCATTACTCCAAAGACTGTCCAGGCTAATTTTCTTCTTCTGACAACATATCCCATTGCAAAAACCATCGCCAAAGGAATCAGCATTTGAGTAACTATTTCTACGATGTTGGTAAAGTAATTCGGATTTTCGAAAGGATGCGCTGAGTTGGGTCCAAAAAAACCGCCTCCGTTTGTTCCCAGATGCTTTATGGCTGTAAAGGCAGCAACAGGACCACGGCTCACTTCAACTTTGTCTCCCTGTAGATTTGTAATAGTATCTTTCCCTTCAAACGTCATTGGTGTTCCACTGAATACCAATAATGTAGCAACAACGATTGCAATAGGTAATAAAATTCTGGTACAGCTTCTTACGAAAAAGAAGTAAAAATTCCCCAGCTTTTCGGCCGTTCTTTCTCTCATGGCAACAAAAACGACTGCAGCGACTGCCATTCCGCAACCTGCACTGATAAACTGCCACAACATGAGAATAAGCTGTCCTAAATAAGACATTCCCGTTTCCCCTGAATAATGTTGAAGATTGGTATTTGTTACAAAGCTTACCGCCGTATTGAATGCCAAATCTCCACTCATTGACGGATTATGATCCGGATTTAAAGGAAGCCAACCCATATTGGTTAGCACAAACATGGCGACTAAAAACCAAACGAGATTGATCGTTAATAAAGCAAGCAGGTGTTGTTTCCAGGTCATTTCCGTGTCAGGATTAACACCCGCTGCTTTGTAGAAAATTTTATCTACCGGATTGAAGATCTTATCCAGCCAGGTTTTTTCATTACTGTATATTTTCCCGATGTATCTTCCTAAAGGTATTGCAAGACCTACTGCTAAAAAGAACATCAATAGTATTCCTAAAATTTCTGAGTTCATTGTTTTTAATTAAAATTTGAAAATTGATCGTGAATTATTCTTCAATTCTCATTTTGGTTAAAATTTCTCTGGTTTTACCAGCACATAGCACATATATCCGAATACACTAATGGCTATAATAAATAATGCGGTCATATTTTTTCAAAGTATTTTACGGTTAGAAAAAACAAAGCGAAAAGCGCTGCTCCTGTTATGATTAAAATGATGCTCATTTTTATATTTTTTTATACTTACTGAATGATAGCGGCTACTACAAATACTCCAAGAATAACCACTACATTGATGATTAAAATTTCAAGATTGTGTCTGTTGTTGGAAGATTTCCATTCTTTCCAGCTTCCCTGTTTTCTTACTTTCATATTGATATTATTTTAAATTCCTGATTTATATATCTGATGCAGATAGCATTTTTAAGAGGAAGAGGGATTTTTTCAAAAATTAAATTCTTGTAGGCTTTATCACAAGGAAACGTGAGACTGTCCAAAGAATAGATAAAAACAGATTCTATTGCATTTCTTAATGCCTGATCGCCTTTTTTATACATCTCATCCATTTTATTAAGACAGGTTACCAAAACTTTCTGATCTTTTTTGCGGATGAGTTTTCTGATTTGTTTTGTGAACACATTAATGACCATAAAAGAATTTCTGGTTCTGAATGTGTCTTTAAATTCCTCTTCGGTTTCAGGAACTACTTTTACGATTTCCTGCATTGCTTCTGTATGATTCATTTTAGAATTATTTGAATCATAGATGCCAATTTATATTCCTTTTTAAAACAAAACCAATTAATACACTACATATCAATTAGTTGTATTGAAATCAATGATTTAAAGCAATAAAAAAGCCTATCAAAATGATAGGCTCATTATCAATATGATAATTATTTATGCTATTTTGTATTCTTCTATTTTGCGGTAAAGAGTGGCAATCCCGATTTCCAGCAGACGGGCGGCTTCGGCTTTATTTCCCTGAGTATAATTGAGAATTTTCTGAATATGAAGTTTCTCTGCACTTGCCATAGAAAACGCAGACAATGTTTTATCTGTGGTAGATTGAGCCGTTGAAATCTGCTGCATATCGAAAGGCAGGCTGCTAATGGATAACTCCTGACTGTCTTCCAGAATGACACTTCTTTCTATAATATTACGGAGCTCACGAATGTTTCCTTTCCAAAAATGTTTTTTTAACACATTCAGATAGTCATTAGAAATAGAAATAATCTTTTTTCCAACTTTCTGTGTGTATTTTTTTAAGAAAAAAGTAGCCAGATCTTCAATATCTGAGATTCTTTCCCTTAGCGAAGGAAGGATGATATTGAAAATATTAATTCGGTAATACAGATCTTCTCTAAAACTTCCGTTGTCGATTTCTTTCTGTAAATCTCTGTTGGTAGCGGCAATGATCCTTACATTCACTTGAGTCGGTTTGCTGTCTCCCACTTTCAGAAATTCTCCGGATTCTAAAACACGTAATAATTTTGCCTGCAAATCTAATGGCATTTCTCCGATCTCGTCAAGAAAAACGGTTCCGTTGTTGGCTTCTTCAAAGATTCCTTTTGAGTCTTTTAATGCTCCTGTAAATGCTCCCGCTTTATGACCAAACAATTCGTTTTCCAATAATTCTTTACTAAAAGCAGAACAGTTGACCGCTACAAAATTCTGTTTATTTCTATGACTTGCATTATGAATTGCCTGTGCAAATACTTCTTTTCCGGTTCCTGTTTCTCCCGTCAAAAGAACAGTCGCATCTGTCACAGCAACTTTTTTCGCTGAATGAATTGCCGATTCTATGGTTTTTGATTTTCCGATGATATTATCAAAAGACTGCTTGTCTCCCAATTGTTTTTCAAGCTGTAGGAGTCTTTTGTTTAAGCTCACCTTATCCATGGCTTTGTAAACAAGCGGAATGATCTTATTGTTATCGTCACCTTTGGTAATATAATCGAATGCTCCGTTTTTTATCGCCTGAACACCATCGGGAATATTTCCGAATGCGGTCAGAAGAATGACTTCAATCCAGGGATAGCTTTCTTTGATATTTTTGGAAAAATCGACTCCGCTTCCGTCGGGAAGTTTCACATCACTGATCACGACATCAATTTCTGAGTTTTCCAGTCTTTTTTTTCCGTTCTTCAGATCAGAAGCCTGAAATATTTCAAAACCTTCCAGCTCAATAATTCTGGAAAGAAGCGTTCTGATTTTTTCTTCATCATCGATGATTAATATCTTGCTCAAAACAATAAAATTAAGAGACAAAGGTAAAAATTATACGGGCAGAAAAATGATATTTTTAATCAAAACTGAAGATTACAGAATTTCCAACAGCTCGTCTTTTGACAGAGTATTAAAGAAAGAAGCATCTGTTTTAATTAAATCCTGAGCCAGCTTATGTTTTTTCTTCTGCATATTCATGATTTTTTCTTCTACTGTATTGGTACAGATCAGCCGGACTGCCACTACATGTTTTGTCTGTCCGATTCTGTGGCTTCGGTCAATCGCCTGATTTTCGATGGCTGGATTCCACCATGGATCAATAAGGTATACGTAGTCTGCTTCGGTTAGATTCAAACCTACTCCTCCTGCTTTTAGGCTGATTAAAAATACCCGAACCTCATCATTGGTCTGGAAATTCTGGACTTTGGCTCCCCTATCTTTCGTCTGTCCTGTCAGATATTCAAACGGAATATTCTTTTTCTCCAGTTCAGTTTTAACAAGATCGAGCATCCCTACAAATTGGGAAAAAACCAATATTTTGTGTTCTTTGGATTTATTTTCAATCTGTTCGGTAAGGATTTCAATCTTCACGGCATTATTTCCGGAATGTCCTTCTTTTAAAAGTACCGGAGAATTACATATTTGTCTGAGTTTCGTTAACCCCGTTAAAACATGCATCCTGTTTTGTGTGATCTCATCATCATTGGTAGCAGAAATAAATTCGCGCAGTTCCTGTTCGTAATTATCATAGATTTTACGTTGCTCTGCATTCATTTCACAGTAAATGACCATCTCCGTTTTTTCGGGTAATTCTTTGGCAACCTGTTTTTTTGTTCTTCTGAGAATAAAAGGTTTTATTTTCTTTTGAAGTTCCAATGCTCTTTTGCTGAATTCAAATTTATCAATTGGGATCGCATAAATATCTTTGAAATACTGCTTGCTTCCCAACAATCCGGGACAGGCAAAGGAAAGCTGTCCATAAAGATCAAATGTATTGTTTTCAACAGGTGTTCCTGTAAGTACGATTCTGTTTCTGGATTGCAACAAACGTGCTGCTTTATATCTTTCTGAATTAGGATTTTTAATTGCCTGTGATTCATCTAAGAAGATATAATTGAACCGGAAATTTTTCAGAAAACGAATATCAGACAATACCATTCCGTAGGTCGTTAATACGATCTCATATTCATTTATTTTTGTGATACTTTTCTCTCTTTCGGCTCCATAATGAGTCAATATTTTTAGAGAAGGGGCAAATTTTTCTATTTCTTCCTGCCAATTGAATAATAAAGAGGTCGGAACCACCACCAAATTGGTTGTATGTCCATATTTTTCTCTTTGTGATAAGATGAAAGCAATGATCTGTAAGGTTTTTCCCAACCCCATATCATCGGCAAGACAGCCTCCGAAATTGAAATTGTCTAAAAAATTCAGCCAGTTCAGTCCTTCCCGCTGATAATCTCTGAGTTCTGCATTCAATTCAGCAGGAACTGATATTTCAGATCGATTTATCTTTGAAAATTGCTCGTGATAAGTTGTAATTTCGTTTTGTACTTCTTCACTCAACACTTCTTTTTCAAATAAATCGGATATTTCTGTGAAATTGACTTTCGGAATTTTAAGTAAATCCTCGTCTATATCTCCTGCCTGAAAATATCTGTTTATTTTTTCTATCCATTCATCAGGTAAAATTCCGTGAGAACCATCATCCAGCTGTACAAATTTACTTTTGTTTCGGAGCGCTCTGTGTACCTGTTTCAGTGTGGCTTTCTTTTTTCCGAAATGCACTTTCAGTTTAGCATTAAACCAGTCAATTCCGCTATTGACCTCTATCGTTATTTTAGCTTTGTGAGGATTGAGTTTATTGTTTTTAATTTCATTAAATCCAAGAATGGTAATTCCTTCATTTCGCCATATTTCAAAAGCATTCAAAAACCAGTTTTCGTCTAAAAATTTATCTTTATGCAGATAGAAATATTCACGTCCTTCCAACTGTTCACTAAAATCAGGATGCTGATTCATGATCATTGAAGTAAGGGCAATTTCTGCATTATAATCGCGCTCTATTGTAAATTCATTTCCGTTCTGATCGGTATCAAAAATCTGCTTTCTGGAATAAACCGGAACTTCCACTTCCCCATACTTCATGACAGGAATAATAGAGATGAAATTTCCAACCTGATTGAGATAAACAATGCGTTCTACTTCAAAATTTTTCTCAATAAGCTCTACGGAAGTGGCTTTACGGATATAGCTGTAATTAATATGAACCAGATTCTCTAAAGGAGCCAGAACAGTCTGAACAAATTCTTCATATTTGGAAGAATGAACCAGTAAAATTTCGTTGTTGGCTTTAAAGAACTTAAGCACCCGAAGCATATCGGGATGATCTACATAATGGAAAGTCTGCTGATGATAGACAAAATTTTCATTCCGGATCACCACATTTTTGAAAGGAATTGAAACATCATTGAAAACAAGTTCACCGGTAATTTCAAAAAACGGTTCTTTTTTAAATACGGTCAGTTGTATTTCAGCTTTTAAAACCTTTACCTCAACAGGAATCAGAGATTTTGCTGAAATGGTTTCAGAGATATCTCTGTCATGAAAATACACCTCTAATTCTAACGGATTTTTAATAATCTGCTGTAAAGCATCCAGTTCAGTATCCGTATTGTCTTCATTGTATTTATTCTGGAAAACAACAAGGGCTGTATAAAATTTAATCGCTAAAGGACTTTCAGATTTCCATATCAGATTCATCGGATCTGTACTGCTTACCGGATTTTTAATTTTTCCTGTCTGCGTTATATCGGCTTCCATGAGCAAAAAGCTCAACTGGTTGTAGTAACGGTGTCTGCCAATAACAAGGATCTGCTTTTTATCTGTTTCCTGATCCGCTAATTTTTTGATGAGAGATTGCTGTTGGGGAATAAGGTCTTTCTTAAAAACCTGCTCATCCATTTTCAGCAGTTCCTTCATTTTACTTTCGATACTCAACTTTCCATCCGAATAATTCAATTGGAAATAGGCATCCAGATTCGATTCGTTTTCTAAGCCATATCCTTTGGCTGATCGTACTAGTATTTTACGACGAAGATTATTATCATAGAATATCCGAAAGTCTTCTTTCTCAAGAATACAATGAATAATCTCAGCCTGATGTTCACACAATTTTTGATCATCGTGATCACAGGAACAGGATGAAATAACATCATTTCCAATCTGACTTACCGAAACTCTGGGAAAATCAAATGTTGCATTGTTTTTAGTAAACACACCAACATTCAGTTCAAGAGCAATGGGAAAAATATTTTGGAAGTCTCTGTTTTCCATAAAGCTTCCGTTGTGGGTATGTTTCAGCAACTCATACACTGAAAGCGTACTGATATGGGTATTAAATAGTGTATATTCTCCTGATAATTCCATTACTGATATTCCTGTTAAGAATGTGGGATGAGGTGGCAAATTTCTGAAAATTAAGTACTAAATCAAATAATGATTAAGCCAAGTTTAAAAATATTTTTATGTATCTGATACATTTAAGTTTCATCATAAAAAATACCTCAAGGAAATCCTCAAGGTATTTCTGTATATAAATGGGGGGCTATTTTTAATTTCTTTTAAATACAGATTGTCCATTTTTGAATGTTTCCATTACTTTTATTTCTTTAATTGTTAATGGATCTACTTTCAATGGGTTTTTGTCTAAAATCACAAGGTCTGCTTTTTTACCTTTCTCAAGGCTTCCTTTTTCATTTTCTTCACTCCATTGCCATGCTGCATTTATGGTAATCGCTTTAAGTGCTTCATACGGTGAAATACGCTGATCGGGACCAAGTATAATACCGGATCTAGTTTTCCTGTTTACTGCGGCATAGACAGCAGTAAGAAGATCAGGAGGCGTTACAGGTGCATCATGGTGAATGGTAAAACGTATTCCGTTGTCAAGTCCTTCTTTAAGCGGACTTATATGCGAGCCTCTTTCTTTTCCTAAGACACTGCTTAAATACCAATCTCCCCAAAGATAACAATGGGTTGGAAACCAACTTGGCATAATTCCGATCTGCTTAAATCTTGGAACCTGATCGGGACGACAAACCTGGCTATGGATAAGTACACAACGCATATCTGAAGTAAGAAGGCCTTCTTTTTTTAAAGTATCCATTAAATTCAGTCCTTCGTCAATGGCTGCATCTCCATTACAGTGAATATGAGCCTGCATACCGTGCGAAAGTATGTTTTTAAGTCCGTCATATGCTGCTTTGTGACTATAAATACCATGTCCTTTAAAGCCTATTTCTTCTCCATCCGGCGGTACAAGATAAGGTTTTGTAAGCCATGCTGATTTTCCCTGTGGAGAACCGTCAAAAGTCATTTTTATAGCTCCTATTTTGAAGTGATTATCATATTTTCGGTAGTATTTTTTTAAAGAATCCAGACCGTTTATATTGGTATCGTAGTCAGGAAGAACAATATAGTCTCCTTTTAGTAATCCTTTTTTATTGGCTGCCATTACTAAACCAATGTTTTCAGGTATAGAACGTCCATCACAGATTGTTGTTTGCCCATTAGCAAACCATTCTTTTTCGGCATTTAATAACCCTTTAATCTTATCTTCTTCTGTTGATTTTGGAAGTTTACTCATCACAAAAAGAAGCGTGTTGATATTGGCATTTTCCTGCATTTTCCCGGTAAGTATTTTAGATTCAGTATTCTTACCTATCACTCCACCTTCCGGATCGGGCGTATCATATGAGATCTTCATATCATTAAGCAAACGAGTATTTGCCACTCCCATATGGCCGGAAGCATGAAGTATATATATTGGATTAACGGAAGATACCTCATCCAGTTCCTGTGCTGTAGGATGACGATGTTCTTTCATAATGGCATCATCATATCCGTTTCCGACAACCGGCATTCCTGACGGAATATTATTTTTATGAATATACTCTTTCAAAGCCTTTTGAAGATCAGGAATCGACATTACCTTACCATAAGGTTCAGGTGCTAAATCAGCAGCAAAAGAAAATGAAGCTGCCTGAGTAACGTGACCATGGGCATCAATAAAACCCGGCATCAGCATTTTACCTTTAAGATCAATGACCTGAGTTGAATCTCCTTTATAAGACATGGCCGTTTTTTTGTCACCAGCAAACGTTATTTTACCGTCTCTTACGATTAATGCTTCAACATAATTTGCATTATCCCCTGTCATGGTAAGAATATCTCCGTTAATGTAAATAGTATCTGCTCTTTCATTTTTTGGGGAAGTACAGGAATACAATATCAGAGATGTAAAAAAAACCGTCAGTAATTGCGAAAAATTTAAATAATGTTTTGTGATTTGGTTAATCATACTGTTTATTTTTATAGTTATAAATTCAATAACAGAAATTATTTTATCAATTTCTTTATTTTTTTTAAAAGAAACTATCTTGTACAATAAACATGAAAACTTAATGAAACGACTAAAAGCTAAAATATTTAATTTAAAAAAGCATAATAAATTAGTTTTTAAGCATTTAAATCTTATCAAAATTAGCTAAATAAATATAAGAATAATAAAAAAGAGATAACTATTTCTATTTTAAGTATAATATCACTCTAAACATCCAATCAGTTATCTCCTTTATTAAAATTATATGCAAAAAATACTTTACGATTTAATGCTCGTGTTCTCCTGAATTAGATAATTTTGCATTGATAAAAAAGGCTCCTTTTACCACAATTTTTGTATCCGGATCAATAGTATTTACCGGAGTGATAGCCGTATAGCCCATATCTGTTGAACCTTTTACCACTTCAATTTTTTCAAAACTCATGGTTTTAGAATGTTCCTTCGTTTCTTTTTTTTGATCTTTTTCTTCTTCATGCGCTTCTGCTTTTTTATTGGTCTTTACGAAAACATAATATTTCCCGTCTGCTTCTACAATCGCTTCATTTGGAATTGCAGGCGTTACCGATTTATCCAAACTTACAATTCCGGTGATGTTCATTCCGTCGATCAATCCTTCTTTATTTCCTGTAACATTCGCATGAACTGAGATTGTCTTGCTTTCATTTTCAAAAGAAGAGCCGATGCTGTATATTTTTGCATCATATTCGGTTTCAGGATTATTGGTCAGCTTAAAATGAACGATCTGCCCGATTTTCATTTTTGGTAAATCTTTTTCAAACACCTGAAGATCAAGATGAATGGAATTGTTATCGATAATATCCAATACGGGAGAAGAAACATCTACATAACTTCCGATCTGTGCATTGATGTTACTCACCGTTCCGCTGATTGGCGAGGTAATAACCAATCCTGATCGTAAATTACCATTCGTTACTTTTCCGGCGCTTATTCCCATCATCTGAAGCTGTCTTTGTACAGATGATCTCTGAGTTCTTAAACTTTTTAATTCTGCATCTGCGCTTTGAAGATTCTTTTTCGCTCCCGCATCATTATCGAAAAGTTCCTTTTGTCTTCTGTATTCCTGTTCTGCATAGGTAATTCTGCTGTTTACAGTCAAATATTGCCCTTGCAGCTGAATATATTCAGGATTGCTTATGGTAGCCAATACCTGACCTTTTCTCACAAAGTCACCGATCTGAACGTTAATGGTTTTAATGACTCCGCCATACAAAGAAGTTACTGTTGCTTTTCTGTTGTTAGGAACTCTCAATAAACCATTGGCTTTAATGGTTGAAGTAAGTTCTTTCATTTCAATCGTTGCCAGACTCACTCCCACCGATTTCATTTGTTCCTCAGTCAGTTCCGCGATCGTTTGAGGAGCTTCTTCATGATTTTCCTCTTTCTGTTCGGTTTTGGGTTGTTCCACAGTTTTTTCAGCATACTCTTTTTTCCCGCAGCTTATCGCAAAAAGTGAGATGAATACAAGAGTGATGATATGATATTTAATGTTCATTTTATTTATTAATTATAGAATTGATAGTAATTACAGATTCATTTACCTTTTGAATAGATTCCAGATATTTCAGCTGAATATTGGTAGCGGTTTGCAAAGCGAAAAGATATTCTACATACGATATTTCACCTGTTTTATATCCTAATTGTCCGGCTTTTATAATCTTTTCTGCATTCGGAATCGCCTGATTCGTGTAATACTCATATTGTTTTACATTTTGCTGGTATTGATTAAACGCATTTTCCAGAAGAGTTTCCAGTTGTTTTGCCTGTAATTTTGCATTGGATTCAGCCATTTGCTTCTGAAATTCCCAGGATTGCATTCTCGCTTTTGTTGCCCCGAAAGTCAGCGGAATAGAAACTCCTACTGTTCCTGAATGAAACCGGTTTCCGCCATTGAAATACTGCTCCATTCCATTGATCGTCTGAAAACCTATCAAAGACTGATTCGTATACCCGATCGTAAATTCCGGAAGTCCCTGAGATTTTTCAACCTTCTTGTTTTTTTCTGCAATCTCCATTTCCTGATAGAATGCTTTCACCGTTGGATGTTTTGCAATAGAAAGACTGTCAAGAACATCATCCGCTTTTAGAGGATAATAGTTCTTATTGGCAGGAACTATAATTTCTTCTGAAGTATTAAGCAATGTTTTTAAGCTTTTATAAGCATTAGTAAGATATACTTCATTTTGCTTTAGCAACAGGGTAATTTCTCCTTTTTGCGTTTCTGCCGTATTGATCTCGATTTTTTTAATATCTCCGGCTTTAAATCGTACCGTCGCAACTCTTATAAAATCCTGATACAGACTATCGAGATTTTTCAGCTGCAATTGATTGTACTGCAAATATTCGATCTGATAATAATAAGTTCTGACCTGTTTTGCCAGTTCATTGGCAGAGATCTCTTTATTAATCTGTTTTCCTTTGATTTCCTCGGCAATCAACTCTTTTTTAGCTTTAAATAAAGTCGGAAACGGAATATTTTGCGAGATCGAAAAAGACTGGTCAAATTTTTTACTGTTATATTGCCCTAATTGTGCGTCCACATTTAATTTCGGAAGTTCCTTAGCCGTAGGTTGTAAGGCTTCACTGGCTTTGATATCCAAATCTTTTGATCTGATCAGGTCATTATTGCTTAATGCTATTTGTACAGCCTGTTCCGCGGTTAAAGAGGTTCTTTGCTGTGCTTTAAAAGTCTGTCCAAAGCATAAAAATCCTAACACGATCACTGTGGTTACTGATTTAGGTTTTATCTTTTTTACATCAATTTTTGTATTAAAAATAATATACAGCATCGGTAATACGAACAGTGTAAGGAAAGTAGCGGTAATCAAACCTCCAATCACCACCGTTGCTAAAGGTTTCTGAACTTCTGCTCCGGCTCCTGTAGAAATTGCCATCGGTAAAAATCCTAAAGAAGCAACTGTTGCCGTCATCAATACAGGTCGTAATCTCGTTTTTGTACCTTCGATTACGCGTTTTATGATATTGGTTTCTCCCTCTTTTTCCAACTGATTGAAAGTTCCTATCAAAACAATTCCGTTGAGAACGGCAACCCCAAATAAGGCGATAAATCCTATTCCGGCACTGATACTAAAAGGCATATCCCTGAATAATAAAGCGAAAACACCTCCTATCGCACTCATCGGAATAGCTGTAAAGATCAATGCCGCCTGTTTGAATGAATGGAATGTGAAATACAGCAACATAAAAATCAACAATAATGAAACCGGTACGGCAATCATCAGTCTTTTACTTGCCGCCTGTAAGTTTTCAAACTGACCTCCATACGTGAAATAATATCCTGATGGTAGTTTCACTTTATCCAGTTTTACCTGAATATCTTTTACAACACTTTCCACATCACGGTCTTTTACATTAAATCCTATCACAATTCTACGTTTTCCTTCTTCACGGCTGATTTGGGCAGGTCCTAATTTGTAACTGACATTTGCTACCTGAGAAAGCGGAATCTGCGCTCCGGAATTGGTAGAAATCATCAGGTTATTCACATCATCAATATTCGTTCTGTGGAGGCTGTCTAAACGTACTACCAAATCAAATCTTCTTTCGTTTTCAAACACCTGACCTGCAGACTGCCCTGCAAAAGCGGTGCTTAACGCATTATTAACCTCTTCAATATTCAATCCGTAATTCGCCATTCTGGTTCTGTCGTATTCCACATTGATTTGCGGAAGACCGCTTACCCGCTCAATCTGCGGCGAAGTTGCCCCTTCAACCGACGAAATTATTTTTGCGGTTTTATCTGCATACATCGCTAATGAATCCAGATTTTCACCAAAAATCTTTACTGCAACATCCTGTCTGATCCCGGTCATCAATTCATTAAAACGCATCTGGATCGGCTGATTCTTCTCAAAAAATACCCCCGGAATGGTTTCCAGTTTTTCGGAAATTTCATCGGCTAATTCGTCATAAGATTTTTTGCTTTTCCATTCCTCTTTTGGTTTTAAAACAATAATCAAATCAGAAGCTTCCGGCGGCATCGGATCTGTAGGAACTTCTGCTGATCCGGTTTTTCCGACCACCATTTTTACTTCGTCAAATTGTTTGATGATTCTTGAAGCCTGCATCGAAGTTTCAATACTCTGACTTAATGAGCTTCCCTGCGGCAGAATACAATGAAAGGCATAATCCCCTTCCTGTAATTGGGGTATAAACTCTCCTCCCATTCTGTTAAATAGGAAAATAGACACCACAAATAAAGCCACTGTTCCTCCTACTAAAGCATATTTTATTTTTAAAGCTTTTTCCAATAATGGTTGATACATTTTTTGCAGCCTGCTCATCATTTTATCCGAAAAAGTCTCTTTATGGGATATTTTTTTAGATAAAAACAAAGCACTCATCATCGGAATATAAGTCAGTGACAAAATCAATGCTCCCAAAATCGAAAAACCTACCGTTTTGGCCATTGGTGTAAACATTTTTCCCTCTACCCCTGCCAACGTTAAAATAGGAATGTAAACAATCAGGATTATAATTTCGCCGAAAGCCGCACTGCTTCTTATTTTTGAAGCGGATAAGAAGACTTCCTCATCCATTTCAGATTGGGTTAGCATTCCTGTTGTTTTTCTTAGTCCTAAGTGATGGAGAGTTGCTTCTACGATAATGACCGCGCCGTCTACAATCAACCCGAAATCGATCGCTCCCAAACTCATTAAATTGGCACTTACTCCGAAAACATTCATCATTCCTAAAGCAAACAAAAGAGAAAGCGGAATGGCTGAAGCTACAATTAATCCCGCTCTGAAGTTTCCAAGGAAAAGGACCAGAACAAATATGACGATAAGTGCTCCTTCAATTAAATTTTTCTCTACGGTATTAATTGCTCTGTCTACCAAATCCGTTCTGTCCAGAAACGGCTCAATAATCACATCATCAGGAAGCGATTTCTGGATCGTCGGAATTTTATCTTTAATTCTTTGCACGACTTCATTACTGTTGGCTCCTTTCAACATCATGACAACGCCTCCTACCGCATCAACTTCTCCATTATAAGTTAAAGCCCCATAACGGGTTGCATGACCAAGACCTACATTCGCAACATCTTTTATAAAAATAGGAACACTCCCTGTTTCATTTTTTACGGCAATATTCTTAATATCTTCTATGGACGTCACCATCCCGATTCCTCTGATGAAATAGGCATTTGGTTTTTTATCAATATACGCTCCTCCCGTGTTCTGATTATTTTTTTCCAGTGCCGTGAAAATATCGGTAATACTGACCCCCATTGCTTTCAAACGGTCCGGATTGATGGCCACTTCATATTGCTTCAGTTCGCCCCCAAAGCTGTTGATTTCTGCCACTCCCGGAGTTCCGTTTAATTGTCTGCGGACAATCCAGTCCTGCATGGTTCTCAGTTCTTTGCTGGTATATTTTTTCTCACTTCCTTTTTTCGGATGGAGAATATACTGATAGACTTCTCCCAAACCTGTACTTACAGGCGCTAATTCAGGAGTTCCTACTCCTTTAGGGATTTCTTCAACCGCTTGTTTCAGCTGTTCGCTGATTAGTTGTCGGGCAAAATAAATATCTACATTTTCTTTGAAAACGACCGTAATCACGGATAACCCGAACCTTGAAATACTTCTTGTTTCTTCTATATCCGGAATATTGGCGATACTTTGTTCTATTGGAAATGTTACTAACTGTTCTACTTCCTGTCCGGCAAGTGTAGGACATACGGTAATAATCTGCACCTGATTGTTGGTGATGTCAGGTACGGCATCAATCGGTAATTTTGAGGCACTCCAAGTTCCCCAAATGACCAGCATCAAAGTCATTATTCCAATGACGATCTTATTCTTGATGCTAAATCTTATGATTTTATCTAACATTGAATGTAATTTTTATTGAATGTCGGTCTGTTTAAAAATCCTTAAACAGAATGACAAAAATGAAAAGAAACTCCATGCAACGGAATTGCAAAGATTTCATAACGAATTGATGAAAGACAAAAGCCTTTCATGAAAAATCAATAAAAATTAAATCTTAGGGGGTTGCCAAATTTGGTCGTACACCAAATACGCAAAGTCATTTTTGTGAAAAAATATTTTCTTGGAAAAGTAACTACGAACCTGCTCCGGAAAGGTAATGATCGGTTCAATTTTAAAAGAAGTCACCGTCATCTGGCAACAATTACAAAAACATAACGGTGAACAAGCATCATTGCTTGCATGTGAATGTTCCTGAGGATTATTTACATACGTAAAATTCGGAGGAGTATTTAATTGCTTAGCATCATCATTACATGGCATGATAGACAACGCCACGAAATAGAATGTTAAAAGCAATCTGAATACATACATATAGGGCAAATGTATAAAAATTCTTTTTAAAAGTGTCTTATATAATTGGGAATCTCAAGTAATAAAAACTATTCTACACTCTAGATAATACAATAAAATATATCTTTGAAATAAAAATTACAGACTAATAAAAATTCCTATATTCAAAAATTATCTAAGATATTTCCAAAACATGATGACAAAAAAATATCCATTACAATTTACTTTAACTCTGATTTTATTTTTATTAACATTTTGCATCTCATGCAAATCAGAAAAAATATACTTAACTGGAAATTACGAAGCTAGAGATATTCAAAATGAAAATTTTTCATTAGATTTTAACAAAAAAATAATGACCCAAACATATATTAATTATATAGCTATTAATACTTTCAAATTGAAAAGAATTGACAATAATGGCTTTATCGCAGTAACAAGTTCAAAAGTATTTGAAAATAAAAAAATTGAAAAGCCTGCAAAAAATAAGTTAAATTTTACGATTGTAGATAAAGGAAATATACTCCTTGAATTACATTCTATACATAGAGATTCATTAAAATATAGGATAATTTATTCTAAAAATCTTGAAAACACTATCAGCAAAGGAATATTAATAAAGAAGCACAAAAAACCTTACCTACAACCCAACAAAAATGTCAAAAATAAAAATCTTTTTTCTATTCATAATTAGCTCTTTTTCAACGTTCTGTTCTGCACAGAATGAAAAGGAATACCGTGAAGAATTTACATTAAAAATCCCTGTTGATTCGGTTCAATTCTATCAGCAGGAGGTTCCGAAATCAAAATACTTTGTAAAAGAAGGAACTCTACAAATATTTCCAGGTGAAAGTTTATATGTTGAAGCTGAAACCAATGGCAATACCATTACAACAATGAAAGTGGTAAAAGAAAATTTAAACCCGGTAAAGACCATTGAAATCAAATTCTCTCAAACTGTGGAAGGAAGAAAACATGAACAAATGGTCTTACAAGTTAAAAATCCTTTTGATAAAGAACTGAGCTATGATGCAATGATGTATATTGTTGGAAATAATAACTGGATGAAAACAAGCATTATTCCGATCAAACCCAAACTTATGAATTTTGAAATGTGGAACGATGTAATCATCACTTTAGTGTTGAATAATTGGAGAATAAAGTAATATTCCCATGTAATTACAAAATAAAAACAGTTTTATAGTGGTATGTTTATATGCAGAATTTTTGACAGACATCGGCTTTTTCATCATTCAGATTAATTTTAATTATATTTGAATAATCAACAAGCTAAACGCCATTATATGAAATATAACTTTATTTTTTTCCTTTTTTGTTTTTATTTCGGTAACACTCTTTTCTCACAGGCTCCTGCTATCCAATGGCAATCTTTTTTTAATGGATTAGGAACAACGCCCCTCAATGAACTTTATCCAGATATACAGCAAACTTCTGACGGAGGATATATTCTGGCTGGAGATGGAAATGGTACAGCTACAGTAAGTACCACTTCAAATTTTTCAGTAATAAAACTCAATGCACTTGGCAATATACAATGGCAAAAAGAATTTGGTGGTTCTGATACAGATAAGGCACATTCTGTAAGGCAAACTGTAGATGGCGGATATATTGTTGCCGGAGAAACCCAATCTACCAATGGAGATGTCACCGGAAACCATGGCTCTTCTGATTACTGGATTATAAAATTAAATTCTTCGGGCAACCTACAATGGCAAAAAACCTATGGCGGAAGTGCAAACGATATTGCAAGAAGTATTCGCCAAACTACAGATGGTGGATATATTGTTGCAGGGGAAACCTCATCTACGAATGGAGATGTTACAGGAAATCACGGTTCTTCTGATTACTGGATTATTAAAATAGACTCTTTAGGCAACCTACAGTGGCAGAAAACATTTGGAGGTACAGCAGATGATAAAGCGCAAGATATAGAACAAACTGCAGATAACGGATATATTATAGCCGGATTTGCGACATCAAACAATGGTAATGTTGTAGGGAATCATGGCTCTTACGACTACTGGATTATAAAACTTACTTCCACAGGTGATATACAGTGGCAAAAATCTTTTGGAGGAAGTGCGGTAGACCGAGCCAATTGTATACGGAAAGCTGCAGACGGAGGTTATTTTATAGCAGGATGGACAACCTCAGCAAATGGAGATGTTACCTTAAATAATGGTTCATCCGACTATTGGATTTTAAAAATTACCTCCACAGGTGATATACAGTGGCAAAAATCTTTCGGAACCAGCTTTCAGGAGGAAGCATATGGAGTTGATGATACCATTGACGGAGGATGTATCGTTACAGGATTAAGATATTCTGTCCCTCAGGAAGGGCCTTCAACTGGCACCGCATATCCCGATTACTGGATCATAAAATTAGATGTTTCTGGTAATATCGAATGGCAAAATACTTATGGAGGTCCTTTATCTGATATAAGTACTTCTGTTCAGCAAACCTCAGACGGCGGATACATTGTTGCAGGTTTTGCATATAATGGCAGTTTTAACTTTGATTTCTGGATCATAAAACTTGCCGGAAGCCAACTCAGTACCCATGAAAATATCTTAAAAAGTACTCTTTCAATCTATCCCAATCCGGCAAAAGATTTCTTTACAATAGATCATCTTCCGGCAGAGTCTACAGTAAATATTCACGATGCGTCGGGAAGAAAAATATTCAGCAAAAAATATTCTGAAAGCAAAGTTTCAATCAATACCTCTCCATTTATAAATGGAGTATATATCATTCAGGTTGATGATAAGGAAAAAAATATTTTGTCTGAGAAACTAATTATCAGAAAATAAAATACATCATTAGGCAAATTCGTAATGAAAATTTATATATGAGATGATCGGTACTTAATATACCAACCTATATTGTGGTTGTCTCTAAACACCACCCATTACATACATATTTTCCATAGTTGGAGAAACACTTCCACCTTGCTTTTCTAAAGTGATCGCAAAAGCCTGCGCATTGGGAATATTGGCAAGAGCAATTTTACTATCTTTTTCCGCGGTATACATTCCGGCACTTACAGGTTTCCCGTCTGCAATTGCCCACAATTGATACTGCATTCCTTCAGGAGCTTTGGGTAAACTTTCGGCGTTCAGATATACTTCTTTTGTTTTGGTATTCCAGAAAACCATCGCTTTGGAATCGGTGTGTTTTTCTACCCCTTTCAGCATGACCATTTTCATATCAGGATTGGAGATCATTTCCATTTTCTGATTCATTTTTTGCATGGCAAGATCCTGAGATTTCTTCTCGGTCTGTATTTTGGCGATCTCTTTTTTAGTTTCAGACTGGTTATTCATCCAGAAAAGATTTCCTGCAATACTCACTAAAAATAATACCGAAGCCGCAATTGCAAAAGCTTTCCAGTTACTGTTTCCTTGAATTTTAATTTCTTCCTGAGGTTTTGCCACAGGAATATCCGTAGATACCACAGGTTTTACTTCTTCAACAATTTGCTCCTGTTGAATTTTATTCCAAATCTTTGATTTCAAATCTGTCGGAGGTGTCACTGACTGTGCAGTAGCAAGGTCTTCCAAGGTTTTTTGCGCTTCTTCAAAAGCGGCCTTTACTTCTGCATTGTTTTTCATCACACACTCCAAAATCCCTGCTTCCTCATGAGAAGCAAGACCTAGAATATAAGATTCTATAATTCCGGATGATATGTATTCTTTAGTGTTCAATTTATTGATAATCTTTTAGCAAATCTTTTAATTTCATCAGTGCATTCCGCATTTTGGTTTTTACCGTTCCCAGCGGTATTTTCAGTTTGTCGGATATTTCATTTTGAGTATATCCCTGATAATACGCGAGGTTGATAAGTTCCTGTTTGTCTACTTCCAGACTTTCAAGCACATTATTAAACCCAATATAATCTGATGAATCATTGGTTGTTGAAAGTTCTGTAGAGTTATATACGAAATCCGGAAGCGGTTGGTTTTTCAGTTCGTTTTGAAAACCTTTTGATTTTAAGTAATCTATGGCTGTATTTCTTGCAATATTGATCATCCAGGTATAAAATCTTCCTTTTGATGCATCATACTGATGAATGGAGTTCCATATTTTAACAAAAACATCCTGAATAATTTCTTCAGTATATTCTTTGGACTGAACAATTCGGAGAATGACTCCATACAACGCACCGGAGTA
This sequence comes from Chryseobacterium tagetis, assembly GCF_016735585.2. Classification (GTDB taxonomy): domain Bacteria; phylum Bacteroidota; class Bacteroidia; order Flavobacteriales; family Weeksellaceae; genus Chryseobacterium; species Chryseobacterium tagetis. The sequence goes on along the minus strand of NZ_JAERSE020000001.1, from coordinate 604,980 downwards.
GTTGTCATACAGATGATGAAAACCGGTTTCGTTTTTTTCTTTCAATAAAACGATGAGTTGCTCTTCCGAATAGGTTGTTTTAATAGTGGATATTTTTTCCAAATGTAATGAAATAAAACAAATATCAAATACGGTTTAAATCATATTTAAAAATTAATTGATTTAAGCAATCTGATAGAAACTTTTCAATATTTACAGTTTTTTTTCATCAATTTCTTAATTAAAACAGCTGGAATATTAAATATTTAAAAAATTAATCAACTGAATTTCAACATCTTAATTAAAAACATTAAAATTTTTAAATCTAAATGAAAACCAAGTTCGTAAATGATTTTAACAACACAATCAAATTCAGTAACAATTAAAATCAAAACAATGAACACACAATCAAAAATCGCAGTTTTAGGAATGATGGTATTATCATTTGCTTTCAGTGGAAATGCAGCTGCACAGATGACCAAAGAAAAAACAGTGATGGTAGGAGGAGCTGCTATGTACCCTTCCAAAAATATTATTGAAAATGCAGTCAACTCCAAAGATCACAAAACTTTGGTCGCAGCAGTAAAAGCAGCAGGTTTGGTAGAAACTTTACAGGGAGCAGGTCCTTTTACGGTATTGGCTCCGACTGACGAAGCTTTCGCTAAATTACCGAAAGGCACTGTAGAAAATCTGGTAAAACCGGAAAATAAAGCGATGCTTACTAAGATTTTAACCTATCACGTTCTTGCCGGAAAATACAATGCAAAACAAATCTGGGCAGCGGTAAAAGCCGGAAACGGAAAAAGTATGATGAAAACTGTTGAAGGTGAAAGTCTTACTTTCTGGACTAAAGGAAAAGATCTGTATGTAAGAGATTCTAAAGGAAATGACGCAAAAGTAACGATCGCTGACGTTAATCAGTCAAACGGAGTTATTCATGTGATTGATACGGTATTGATGCCGTAATGTTTTTATGGTTTAAACAGCATATCAAATATGCTGTTTTTTTCTTCTTTTTTGGTAAAATCTTAGAGAGCCAATATTCATTATACAATCTAACACAAAAAAATAATTATTATGAAAAACACTATTCATGTTTCTAATAAGGGAGCTACCCTCGATACAAGCAGACGGAATTTCTTAAAACTGGGCGGTGTAGGTTTAGCAATGGCAGGCCTTACATTGATTGGCTGTGATAATAACGATTTTGATTTTACAGACCAATCTAAAGTATTCGATCTCGGCTCCGGAGATGTAGGTGTACTCAATTATGCGTATGCACTGGAACAGCTTGAAGCAGATTTCTACACAAAAGTTGTCAATAATTTTTATTCGGGAATTTCAAGTATTGAAAAAGATTTGTTTACGGATCTCTACCATCATGAAGTCATCCACAGAGATTTCTTCAAAGCAGCAATAAGCGGCGCTACCATGAACGTCTTACCCACTTTGGAATTTCAATATCCAAATGTAAATTTCAATGACAGAAATTCGGTTTTAGCTACCGCAAAAGCACTGGAAGATACCGGAGTGGCTGCCTACAACGGAGCCGGAAAATACATTACCAATCCTGATTATCTGGTCATTGCCGGAAAAATTGTTTCTGTAGAGGCAAGACATGCTTCAGCGATCAGAAATCTGATCAATCCCGGAACGGCTGCCTTTTCAGGAGACGATGTCATAGATGCCAACGGACTGGATCTTGCGAAAGAGCCTAAAGATATTGTGATGGTTGCCGGAGGATTTATCAAAACTCCTTTCACATGGAAAGAACAGGGAATCATTTAATTTTTCATCTTCAAAATCTACTATTATGAATATTCTTAAATTACTGGATAAACTTTCGAATGACAAATTTTTCACCACGGAAGCTACAAGATTAGAAACATTAACCCATATTTCCGATTTCGGAAAAAAAGCAGCTGTTGCTTCTATTCCTCTAGGATTAGGAACTTTGGTTTCGACTCCTGCAAAGGCAGAAACAAAAGCATATACCAACGATACTCCATTTTTTAAATCTGTTTTAACGGATGCCCTTCAACTGGCGCTTGTGTTAGAATATTTGGAAAATGAGTATTACGCCATGGGATTGGCTGCCGGAACTTTGATTCCTACCGCAGACCGGGTAGTTTTTATGCAGATTTCAAAACATGAATCGGCTCACGTCACTTTTCTAAAAAATACTTTAACATCTTTAGGGGTAACTCCCGGTGCAAAACCAACTTTTGATTTTACAGCCGGAGGAAATTTCACTCCTTTTACAGATTACAATCAGTTTTTGATTCTTGCTCAGGCTTTTGAAGATACCGGAGTGAGAGCTTATAAAGGCCAGGCAGGGAATATAATGTCAAACAAAGCTGTTTTGCAGGCTGCCTTACAAATACATTCTGTAGAAGCAAGACACGCTTCACAGGTTCGCAGAATGAGAGCCAATAAAGGCTGGATTGAACTGGCAGATGGCGGAAATATGCCTCCTGCTACTAATCCTGTTTATGCAGGAGAAGCCAATACGAATCAGGCAGGTTACAATACTGCTACTACATTCGGAGCCGCAGCAGGTTCTGCCGCTTACGATGAAATCCTTACGGGAAGTGATGCTCAGGCCATCGCATCTTTGTTCATTGTTTAGACTTTTTCTTAATTTTTAGTGTACAATCCCTTTTCGTTTCTTCGGAAAGGGATTGTAATATGATCGAAATAAAAAACTTATTTTTCATCAGTAAAATATTTTGTCAGAAAATAAAAAAGAATTCGCGAAAAATATCTGTCTTTTCTAACATCTATTTTCACGAATTCCACGTACAATATCATACGATATTTTTATGACAATATTTTACTGATTCTCTAATCCAGCGGTTTTTTTCCTGTGATAATATTATAGAGAATCACAATGATTGCAATTACTAATAATATATGTACTAAATATCCGGTGCTGATTCCCGGTATGATTCCTAAAATTCCTAAAAGCCATACTGCAATACAGATGACAGCTACTAACCATAATATACTTCTCATGATCAAAAAATTTAAAGTTATACAATGAAATAAAGACATGGTTTTGTCTATTATTTTTAAAATAGCCTATTAATTTCCTCCAATAGGAAACTCAATATACTCAAAGATATCCTTTTAAAAGTCTTTTGCTTATGACTCAAATCATAAATGATCTTCTCTTATTTAATTATCTTTCTAATACTATTATTCATATTTATTCCCAACATTGTTTATCCCCTCTTTTGAGGGGATATTTTATATCTGTTTAATACATCGTCTACAACAGATCAACCTTTTTAAAGAATTCAGGTCTTCTATAATTGACATTCACAACAAAACAATTTGACTTTTAGAACAAAGTAATTCATATAATCCCGGAATACCTTTGCTGTATAACAATTTAAAGAGTACTACAATGGAAAATAGTAATTACCAAGGAGCACTGCAAAATCCAATCAATTCAGGATTCAATGCTCAATCTAAAGCAGAGGAAATCATTAAAGGAATCGATCTTTCCGGTAAAATTGCAATTGTAACCGGAGGCAATACCGGTATCGGATTAGAAACGACCAAAACATTGGCTATGGCCGGAGCCACCGTCATTGTTCCTGCCAGAAATGTCGAGAAAGCTATGGAAAACCTTCAAGATGTTCCCAATGTAGAAATCGAAACGATGGATTTAATGAATCCCTCTTCTATCGATGCCTTTACCCAAAAATTTCTCGCTTCAGGAAGACCACTACATCTTCTCATCAATAATGCCGGGATTATGTGGGTTCCTTTACGCAAGGATTCCCGAGGTTTAGAATCTCAGCTAGCTACTAATTATCTCGCCCAATTTCAGCTAACGGCAAGATTATGGCCCGCTCTTAAAAACGCCAATGGAGCACGAATAGTGAATGTTTCTTCACAAGGACATCAATTTGCTCCTTTTGATTTTACCGATCCCAATTTTCTTGCGCGAGAATATGAAACTCTTTTAGGATATGGACAATCTAAAACGGCTGTAAATCTTTTCTCTCTTGAACTGGATCATCGTGCAAAAGAATCTAATGTAAGAGCTTATTCTCTACATCCGGGTTCTATTGGTGGTACTGAGCTTGGAAGAGAAGCACCTTTGGAGTTGTTTCAAAAAATGGGATTTGTAGACTCAGAAGGTCAAATGCTGCCAGAAGTATTATCTTCTCTTAAAACCATTTCTCAAGGTGCTGCCACCACAATCTGGTGTGCTACCAGTCCACAGCTCGATCATATAGGAGGAGTTTATTGTGAAGATTGTGATATTGCTTCTTTGTCATTCAGCGATACAGTATCAAACGGAGTAAAGCCTTATTCTCTGGATAAAACCTATGCGCAAAAGTTATGGGATTGGAGTGAGGAACTCACCGGAATTATTTTTAAGGCTGATTAATTAAAAACAGATAAGGCAGGTTTTTTATTTTTTAAAGAAAATCTTTAAATGGGTAAAATATAAAAGCCTGCCTTTCAAAATTCATTATATTTATTCTTCTCAATAAAAAGGCTCAAAGCATGGAACATATTTCAAAATATCTGACTCCGGAAATCAAATTATCCAGTTATGAGGATCAGCTTTTCAAGTCAGACCTTATGTTTGATGATCATATGCTTGTATGGTTCATTTCAGGAGAAACCAAAATTATACAGGCCGACAAGACCTATTATTTTTATGCCAATGATATATTTTTGATTCCCCGCAATCAGCCTACCACTATTATAAATTATCCTAAAAACGGCTTACCTCATCAGACAGTGGTTATTCATCTTACCATTGAACGTCTGAAACGCTTTTATGAACACATCGATTTTCCTCAAAAAATACTTCCGGAACAGCATATTTATAGTTTTAACGGGCATCCTTTACTCACAAGCTATCTGAATTCTCTTCTTCCTTATTTTGAAATGAATGAGTCTTTTCCCGAAGCTATAGCCTCTCTTAAAATTACCGAAGCCATTACAATTATCAGAGCTATAAATCCTGATGTAGACAAAGTACTTTCTAATTTTGATGCACCGGGAAAGATCGATCTTGTCAGTTTTATGGAACGGAACTTTCTGTTCAATATGCCGCTGGAAAAATTAGGGTATCTGACGGGCCGAAGTTTATCAACTTTTAACAGAGATTTTAAAAAACATTTTAATGTCACTCCTCAAAAATGGTTAATAGCCAAAAGACTGGAATTTGCTTATTACCAACTGAAGGAAAACAGCAGAAAACCTAAAGACCTTTATCTTGAAGTGGGATTTGAGGACCTCTCTCATTTTTCCTTTGCCTTTAAAAAAAAATACGGCATTCCTCCTACACAATTAAGCCAACTTTCATAAAAATAAAAAGCACTCCAAAGAGTGCCTGCTTAATCAGAGTTTCCTCCAACAAAAAAATTATCTTTTCAAAGATATTTATCTTGTCCATTATATAGTATGATCTGGATCATAAGGAATGTTAATCTCTTATTTTACCTTTATCTGAATATCATCTCTATCTAATCTAGCGTTATTATTTCCCCTCTTTTGAGGGGTTTTTATATAATAAATCCGTTTATTTCTAAGCAAATCTTTACATTCCGTGAACTACATATTATTTTTTTAGCTCAAAAACCAATATCAAATAAGAATTATTTATAAGAAATTCTTATATTTGCCCAGCAAAAAAAGAAATGATTTTATCTAACTTAAAAAAGGGAAAGAAACAGTACTTACGTCGAACGTCGTGAGTCATCTTCCTTTGGTTAGAACCCAAATATATCAGGAGCTTGTCATCACGACAGGCTCCTTTTTTTTGTCTTAATAATTAACATTTTTATCTATATTATGAAAGTTTTAAAATTTGGAGGGACTTCAGTAGGAAGCCCGGAAAGGATTGAGCAGTTATTACCCATTATCAGTTCCCAGAAAGCAGACAGACATTTGGTTGTTTTATCCGCGGTATCCGGAACGACCAATGATCTGGTAACCTTGTCTGCATTATATGCAAAAAAAGATATTCAGGCTGCACATGAACATATTGATATGCTTTACGGGCAATATAAAAAATTTGTTCATCAATTATTTAAGACAGAAGAAGGTATTTTGGAAGCCACCGAGTTTATTGATAAAATATTCGATCTGTTTTATCAATTTAAAAATAAGAACTTCAACTTAGCTGCTGAACGAATCATTCTGGCTCAGGGTGAGATCATCTCTACGACTCTGTTTCATTTATATTTAAAAGAAATTGAAGTTCCGTCCGTATTATTACCTGCCCTGGAATTCATGCTGATTGACGAGAACAACGAACCTGACATTGAATACATTCGAGAACATTTAGGTCAGGAGATTTCAAAATACCCAGAAGAAAAACTGTTTATCACACAGGGATATATCTGCAAAAATGCTCAGGGAGAAATTGATAACCTGCGAAGAGGAGGTTCGGATTATACTGCTTCATTAATTGGTGCAGCTTTACAGGTTGAGGAAATTCAGATCTGGACGGATATTGACGGATTTCACAATAATGATCCGAGATATGTTCAGAATACCAAATCCATTGCGAAACTTAATTTTGATGAAGCTGCCGAATTATCGTATTTCGGAGCCAAAATCCTGCACCCCCAAAGTGTTTTTCCGGCAAGAAAATATAATGTTCCTGTAAGATTATTAGATACGATGAATCCTGATAGGCAAGGTACACTGATTTCAGGGGAAACGACCAATCAAAATCAGATTGTAGCTATTGCTGCTAAAGACGGTATTACCGCCATCCGTATTCAGTCTTCCCGAATGTTGATGGCTTATGGTTTTCTGAGAAAGGTCTTTGAAATTTTTGAGCGTTTCAAAACTCCTATTGATATGATCACGACTTCTGAAGTAGCCGTTTCGCTTACCATTGATGAAACCGGCTCTCTTTCTGAAATTGTAAAGGAACTGGAAGTTTTTTCAACAGTAGAAATCGATCATGACCAATCTATTATCTGCATTGTCGGTGATTTCAGAAAAAGCAATCATGGATATGCGAGTACTGTTTCAGATGCCGTAAAACATATCCCGATCAGAATGATCTCTTACGGAGGAAGCGAAAATAATATTTCATTATTGGTTCCTTCCATTCACAAAATTGAGGGATTAAGATCTTTACACAACAGATTATTTTAAGAAAGTTATTTTTTAAAATTTTATATCGAAAATCACTTTAAGGTTCTAAACATTGAACTTAAAAGTGATTTTTGATATTATATTTGAATGAAAAATCAAATTAAGCTTTACTATTTTGTAGATTTACCCTAAAATACAAAAACTCATAGATGAAGCTATTTCTTACTCTTATCATTGTATGTCTGAACACTGCAATTTGTAAATCGCAAACTACAGCAGAGGATACCTTTGACTTTTACTTTGAGACATCAAAAGATATCAGTAAATATAGTACCTGGGAAAAGAAAGGAGATAGCGCAATCATAAAACTTGGTGAGTGGAGAGGCGACTGCTGTGGCGGCGTGCCGCATCCTCATTTTATAAAAGCAAAAATTGTTAAGGACACTCTCAGTTATAACCTTAATAATGTTCCGAACCCGAATTGTGACCGTCGTATCGGGATCTGTATGGCAGCCATAAATCTTGTTATCAATACAAAAAAGCATCCTAATTATAAAAATCTGATCTGGAATGAGATTAAGTATGAAAATACACCGGATGAGACTAAAATAATTGATGAAATTACCCAAAAAATTAAGTCTCCATCAATCGTAAAGCATGAAATATCCGAGGAAAAAGGATATTTAGGAGCTTACGAAAAATACATCGTATATACTGACCATCATGTACCTATCCTTATTGAAAGAGAAGAAAAAGAAGTCAGACGTCTGTATCTCAAAAACGGAGAACGAAATGATACCTCTTATAGCAAAGGAATCTTTTACATTACCAAGTGGGATGACAACCAATTTATCAGAAAAGGGAAAATAATAACAGCAAAAGGCTCCAGAATTATTGAAATGCACAAAGATATGCAATTTGAATATGACAGAAATAAAGTAATACAGCTTATAAACAAGTAAACTTAAATTGCTTCGTTAATCATAAAGATACTATTTGATTTTAATAAAAATAATTCGTCTCATCCTACTCAAATTACTTCCCGTATATCGCGGGGTTCTTTTCTGGTAGAAAATCCACGGCCAGTCTCATCTTCAATAGAGATTGTGTATTCTTTACCGTCCTTAGTAAAAAAAATCACCCATTCATCCGGATTATCTTCAGGTGTTGTATTGATACTTCTGTACATAGAAAATCCCCTTTTCAGAGACGTAAAGGCTTTAATGATTTCATTTCTTGAGATTTCAGGATCATTCGGACCTTTTTTATCCAGCTGAACTGTATTATTTTTGAAAGTCACTTTAGAGTTATCATAATTAGATATGGAAACCTGATCGCTACCCTGCATTCCCAATCTTTCTCTATTGTACAGAATAATCGTAGCAATCAAAACATTATGAATCTTCTGATTAAATATCGTTTTTCTCTCCGATACCAGTTTCCCGTTTTCATATCTTTTCTCTTCCAATGGGAATGATTCAATGGTCAGATTGGTCAGTGCCGGTATTTTCGATAAATATTTTCGAAACTCGGTTACCCGTCCTAAATAATCATACGTGTAATATTCATTGACGATACACTGAAATCCATCAATAGATTCTGTGAATTCCCGGGCTTCACTATACTCGGCCTTTTCGCGTGCAATTTTTTTGTCGAAAGGGCCACAATAGTAAAAGACCGATCGGTCATTCTTCATGATAATCTTTTTACAGTTAGGCTCCTGATCCTGAATACTGACTGAATATTCCTTTGTTTCTTTTACTTTTAAAGATTCAAATTTTTCACTGTCAAACTTTCCGTTTTTCATCAAAGGAAACTTCTGGGCATTCGCCAGACAAAAAAATAGTAAAAGAATATTGGTATACAGCGTTTTTTTCAAAGTATTTGTTTTTTAAATAATAAGCAGCATTCAGATTTAAAGGTAAACAAATTGATCGTATTTCAATATAGCAACATCGCAAAAATTACTGAAGGTTGATTCGGGCTCAACCATTTCATCAAAATGAATTTCAAATGTTCAGAATTTTAAAAATTCTTTTCTAGATTTGCCTATTCTAATATTATGAAAAAACTTTCACATTTTAAAGCGCTCATCAATTACTATCCGACCGAAAAAGGCGGTTTGGTAAGTCCTGTATCTAATGGCTTTCGTACAGCGTTTCAGTTTCCTTTTGAACTGCAGACGTATATAGGAGTTCATACCTTTGAAGAGGATGAGCTTATTTTTCCGGGAGATTCTGTGACCATCGATATTACTCTCATGAATGCGGAATCATTCTTAGATAAATTATATACCGGAATGGATTTTGAGCTTTCTGATAACACAGGTTTAATTGGAAATGGAGTGGTTACTGCCGTTTATTCTCAAGATTAAATTTTATATCCGGTTCTACATTCTTTAGCAGTTTAGCAACTTTAATAATCTCTTATCTTACATAAAAATAAATTACAAACTTATAATTAAAATCAATTTTCACCTTTCTCTTACAAGCCTAAAAGTCAAATTAATGCGCTCTTTCATCCGAATGGCAGATTTAGCAATCCTATGTTCCCAGTGTTCCTGCAAATCTCCTTTCATAATGAGCAGCGAACCGTTTGAAAGCGGCAAACTGTATTTGCTCTTGTGATGATCTTTTTTCCTGAAATCAAAATTTCTGGTTTGCCCCAGACTGATGGATGCGATGACAGGACGTTTTCCGTAACGGCTTTCCTTATCGCTGTGCCAAGCTACTGAATCATTTTGGTCACGGTACAGATTTAACAGGACTCCATTGAACTGATATCCGAATTCTCTTTCTATTCTCTCTTTTAAAGAAAACAGTTCAGAAGTCCACGGAGTGGCTGGCTTTTTATCTTCTTCAGAATTATCATATTTTGAATCGCCATACCATGCTGTTAAACGCGGAGTCAGCACCATTTTATCGTACATCTTCTGAGTTCGTTGTTCCCAGTTTGCGGTATGCAACAAATGCTCTTTGAGTTGGTCTGCTTCTTCATTGCTTAGAAAATGTTCTCTGTATTCCAAAAGATCTTTTGGAAATTCATAAAATTCTTCTGCATCAAACAAACTCAGCTGACTCATTATTTTCTTTTTGCTTTTTTTAAACAAGCTTATATTTTTACTCCTCTTTAAAATAAATTGAGAATACAAACTTAATCTATATTTCCTAGTCCGTTTATAACTTTTAAAAGATCAATCCCCTTTCCTAAAACCGGCTTGAACAAATCGCCTTTTTCCTGCAAACGGACTGCCATATTGTGGATTGTAAAATCTGTGGGATGAAGACCTTTTTTCACTTCACTCCATTCTAATGGGGCAGAAACAGGTGCTCCGGGTTTTGGGCGTATGCTGTATACACTTGCTAATGTCTGCGCCCTCCTGTTCTGCAGATAATCCAGATAGATTTTATTTTTATCTCTTTTTTGAAGACTTCTTTCGAGCGTAGTAAGCTCCGGCAATTCCTGATGAACTAACTGCATGAGCACGTGCCCGAAATCCTTTACCTGGTCATACGTATACTTCCCTCCCATCGGAATATACACGTGAATACCGGAACTTCCCGATGTTTTCGGATAACCGGTAATATCTGCTTTATCCAGAACTTCTTTCACAACCAATGCTGTCTCTATCACCTCTTCAAAAGTATTTTTCTCGGAAGGATCGAGATCGAGTACCAAATAGTCGGGGAAATCGACTTTCGGAATATGGCTTGTCCAGACATTCAGTTCGATACAGCCCAAATTGTTCAGATACGCTATTGTTTCTTTATCATTACAAATAATATAATTGATATACTTATCATTACTTTCAGAAAATATTTTTTGTAAAGTCACCCAGTCCGGTGTATGTTCATCGGCATCTTTCTGGTAAAAGCTCAGTCCTTCGATCCCGTTCGGAAAACGGTTGAGAGATTGCGGACGGTTTTTCAGATGAGGCAGGATAAATTTGGAAATACTCTGATAATAGTCTATAACCTCTCCTTTTGTAATGCCATCTGCCGGGAAATACAGCTTATTCTGATTGGTGAGTGTGACCTGCTGTTTTCCAATTTTTTTGACTTTATCTTTGGCAGGTACTTTTTTTGTAGAAGTTTTAGTTTTCATTTCAGGCTGTTTTTCAGGTGAATCGATATCAAATTTCACGTCTGTACTATCGATGTCTTCTCTTAATCTTAAAAAAACCGGATGTCGGTAGATATGATCTTTCGTAAGCTCGGTGAATTTTATTTCAGCCACCAGTACAGGTTTAATCCATGTAGCTTTGGAATTGGTTTTCGGGGTAATTTTAAATGTAGATTGCTTCACAATCAGTGGCTGCATCTTTTGGTGAATTTCTTTAAGGCTTTGATCTGTAAATCCTGTTCCTGTATGTCCGCAAAATACAAGTTTCCCATTCAGGTATTTCCCTAAAATAAGTGAACCGAACTGCTTTCTGGAACCTTTCGGTGCGGTAAAACCACAAATCAGCGCTTCGTCAGTTTTATGGATCTTTATTTTCAGCCATTCGGAGCTTCTGCTATTTTCTTTATATTCGCCGTCTGCTTTTTTGGCAATAATTCCTTCCAATCCCATATTTTCGGCAGCCTCAAAAAAATCTTTTCCGTTTTGAAGAATATGATCGTGATATTTGATGATTTCATTTTCAACCAAAGCCTCTTTCAGCAGTTCTTTTCGTTGCAGATAAGAAAGATTTTCAGTGGAATGTCCGTTCAGCCAGAGCAAATCAAAAACCTGATAGATAAGAACTAAATCAGTATTTTGTTCTGCTATTCTCTGCAACCATTGAAAATTAGGCTTTCCTTTATCGTCATATGCGACAATTTCACCATCCAGAACCATCTCATACTCCTGGATTTTGAGTGCATCAGCAACTTTTTTGAATGGTTTTGAAAAATCCAGTCCGTTTCTGGAATACAGCCGGATTTCTTTGTTTCTGGTATCAGCAATTGCTCTGTATCCGTCCCATTTTATTTCAAAAGCCCAGTCTTTGTCATCAAAAGGTTTTTCGTTTGTTTTACAAAGCATAGGTTTGATGAAATCGGGCAATTTTTTCTCGCCGGAAAGTTCCGGAGCATAATTTTTATAGTGTTTTAAGCTTTCGGCGGTATCATTTTTTTTTTACTGCTTTTCTCCTGAAGATAAGCTGTGACTTTAGAATTTTTTGTGGTATGCTCTTCGGCGTCATAATCTTCTTCAATTGCGTAACGATCTTTATGCTTGATAAGAAGCCAGGCATTTTCCTCTGTCGAATTTTTTATTTTTACCAAAGCAAATTCGCCTTTCAGTTTTTTACCATGTAAAATAAATTTCAGGGATTGTTTATGCAGTTCTGCGCGCATGATCAGATCATCAGTTTTTCCTTCTATTTTATCTAAGGGTTCATAGGTTCCTTCGTCCCAGATTTCAACTTCTCCGGCTCCGTAATTTCCTTTGGGAATACTTCCTTCGAAAGTCCGGTATTCATAAGGATGATCTTCAACCATCATTGCCAGTCTTTTATCTGCAGGATTAAGGGAAGGTCCTTTCGGAACCGCCCAGCTTTTAAGAACGCCATCCATCTCAAGGCGAAAATCATAATGCAGACGTGTTGCCGCATGACGCTGAATTACAAATCTCAGTTTTGCTTTGCTCTGCTTTTCTTTGCCTTCCGGTTCGGAAGTTGCCTTAAAGTCTCTCTTTTTATGATATTCTTCTAATGGCATTTCACAAAAATTTTAAGTTGAACGAAAAAAATTATCTGATGAAAATCTTATCCTGCCTTTCTTTTTCCAGATCCGAGGCTGGCTTTCAGCATGGCCATAAGATCGGTGGCTTTTCCGGCTGGTTCCTTGGTTTCTTTGATTTTTGTTCTTTTCCCTTTTGCTTTCTGTTTTATAATCTTCAGAAGGTCTTCATTATAGGTATCTTTATACTTTGAAGGATCAAAAGTTTCTGCTAAAGATTTAATCAAAGTTTCTGCCATTTTCAGTTCTTCCGCTTTCGGGGCTTTTCCTGATGGAATTTTCAGATCCTCATAGGTTCTCATTTCTTCCGGGTACCTCATCCTGTTTACCATGAGAATTTCATCCTGATAAGGGCGGACCATGCAGAGAATTTCTCTTTCTCTTAGAATAAAAGAGCCTATTCCTGCCATTTTGGTTTTCGTCAAGGCTTTCAACAGTAATTTATAAGCTTCTTCACCGTTTTTTTGCGGTTCTAAAAAATAAGGAGTTTCAAAAAGTGCGGGATCAACCTCCTCTTCTTTTACAAATTGCAAAATGCTGAGGATTTTAGATTTCTCAGGACTTACCGACTGAAAATCCTCATCTTCCAAGACAATGTATTTGTCTTCTATTTTGTAGCCTTTTACAATATTTTCCCAAGCTACTTCTTTGTTGGAATTTTCATTTACCCTTTTGTATTTGATATTGCTGAGATCTTTTTTATCCAGCATATCCAGATCTAAAGTACTCGATTCACTGGCCGAGTACAGCTTGATCGGTATATTTACCAATCCAAAACCTATGGCTCCATTCCAGATCGCTCTCATATTTTATTATTTTTATCATTTAGAGTACAAAACCCTTTCCAAATTGAATCGGATACTCATCATTTGAATCTATCAGTCTTTCTTTGTCTTCAATTAGAAATCCAGAAAACCATCCACCAGTGTTTTCCACTGAATCTTTGAAATCCCGATCATTCCGCCTGCCGCGATCAAAAAGTTTCTGGCTTTATCTATAAACTCTGAATCCATATTGGGTGTTTCGTTTCTGCCATATATTCCTGCCTCAATAAAATCTCTTCCTTTAAAGATTGCAAAAGTGGAAGTAGCATGATCAGAATAAAAATGTACAATATGTTCTGACGTTTTATTCTGAGGATTCTTCGAAGGTCTACAAGTCATCATCATAAAATTAAGGCAAATGCCATGAGTCTGTTCTTCAAAAAGATCTGTGATTTCAACCCAGTCATACCCTTTGGCTTCCACGGTTCCCGGTCCCGGAATGTCTATTCTGATATAATCACCAATTAACGGAAATCGCTCTACCATTTTCCCTTCTGAATCAAAAAGCTTAAAATCTGCAAAACCTTCCCCACAATAACTTTTCCAGTTGTTGATCAACATGAATCTTTCCTTTAAGGTATTGAATCCTTCATTCACCTGTTCCTGATCTGCATAGCTTTTCTTAGCTTCCGTATCATGATAGCTTCCCTTCTTTTGAATTGGTACTCCGAAAAGTTCTTTAGGTTTCATATGATCAGTGTTAAATTTAATGATAAGACCCTTATACGGAGTTTCTGTCTGATTTCTTGTTTATATATTATCCGTTGACAATCAGGCCTCCGTTTGGATGAAGAACCTGTCCTGTAATCTGAGCCGCTCCTTCAGATACCAGAAACAAAAAACTTTCCGCCACTTCTTCGGGAGTTGCATTTCTCTCCAAAGGAGGTTTTCCTGGGTCTTCTTCTTTTTCATCAAAAGTTTCTTTTGTAAGCGGTGTTGCCACTGGTCCCGGAGCAACTGCGTTTACTCTTATTCCTTTTGGTTTTGCCTGTAATGCTAAGGAACGGGTGAAAGAAACAATGGCTCCTTTTGTTGCTGCATAATCCAACAATTCCGGATGTCCCTGATAAGCGACTGCGGAAGTTGTATTGATGATAGAATCTCCTTCTTTTAAATAAGGAAATACCACTTTAGTCAACAAGATCATCCCAATGATATTGGTATCAAATGTTTTACGAATATTTTCTTCTTCAAGATCCTGAATACGTTCTGCAGGAAACTGAGTTCCCGCATTGTTGATGAGGATATTAATCTTTCCCCATTCTGAAATTAATGCAGCAACTGTCTTTTCACAAAATTCATAATCATTGATGTCCCCTGAAAACAATCTGCATTTTCTGCCCAGGTTCTCAATTTCTTTTTTTGTTTTCCCAGCTCCTTCATCATCTTCATGATAGATAATGGCCACATCTGCTCCTTCTTTTGCTGCAAGTAATGCTACTGCTTTCCCGATGCCACTGTCTGCTCCGGTAATGAGAACCGATTTGTCAGCTAACTTTAATTCTTGCATCTTTATTTTTTTTCAGGCCTAATTTTGCTTTAGCTTCAAGGTTTTTATTGATTTCTGTTTTAAAACACCCCAAAATGAACTCAGTGTAATATAATTGAGCATTCAGAGCCTGTGTTTTAGGATGCAGTTCAAGGGTGTTTGTATAAATAATTTTGCCTTTGTAAGAGAATGAAAAGAAAGCAAATATTTTGTATGAAGAATTTCTGATGGGGGTACAATATCCCGTTGTTGCAATCGACCAGTCGGCTTCGTAGAGTTTTGCAACATTCAAGGCCATTGTTTCCACAATGTTTTCCGAAACACAGTCGCATACTTCAGCTTCTTCTTTATCTACATTCAGTAATTTTACTTTCATGGGTAAAGTATATGCAGTCATTCCGCCTTGATAAACCAGTGGTGCGTTCGGCATCTGAGATAAAGCCAGCTGTAGACATCCTGAGGTTACACATTCTGCAACCGCAATCGTTTCATCTGCCGTCATGAGAGACTGACTGATGTACTCCAGAAGATTTTTGTGAAATTCCATCGCATTTTATTTTTTAAGTGATTGGTTATTTTCTTAAATTATTACATTTCAAATGTTTTTTATTAAATACTTCTTTGAAATCACAGGCTTTCAAAGTCATTTTTACCCAAAGTATCCAAAAGTCTGCTCAGGCATTCTTCTTCACTTTTCACTTTTGTGTAAGCCGTTTTTGCATACAGCATGAAAGAAGGGCCTTCAACAGGAATGTCTATAGTTTCATAGGTTATATGCTCGTGATGATTATTTTTTATATGAAATAGATATTCCTCGATATGATGATGTATCAGTTTTTTTAAGACTTCAGATTTCGTATTTTTTCTTATTTTTTCCAGAGATTTCTTCAAAAAAACGGTCATCCCGTAAAAATGAACGCGCTCCGGAGATCCCATTTCATTTTCCAAGATGGTATTCTGGTGATATATTGTAGAAGGTGTTTGTTTTTCATGTTCTATCATAGCCGTTATCCGTTTTCAGAGATATTTATAAATTTTTCAAAATAGTGCAGATCATTTTTGTCTTTAATGGATAGATGAAACATCATCTGTATGGGTTCTTTTTTTCCTATACTTTCTAAAGAATCAAACTGTGCAATAAATGCCTGAACATTTTCCTGCTCAACGGTTCCGGTTATAATAAACACCAAGAAAATATTCTGTTCAATTTCTTTTGCATAAACGGAAGCTCCTTCTTCGAACAATATTCCGTTGTGTATGATTTTTTTAAAGCCTTCATGTTTTAGCTTTTTCAAAATACTTTGGGATTTTATATTCATAAGCCGCTTCAGTTATGTTAGAAAAAGCCATATAGAATATAAGCTATATGACTTTAGTATATTTAAATGGTGTGTGGCGTTCACAAAAAATTATTAGTCTAAAATACGAATTAATAATTCACCATTTTATGACTTCAGTCATATTTGAACGTTTATTAATATAAAATTTTCCTGTTATGAATTTTAACTTTGCCTTCTTTTTCCATCTTTTTGAGGGCTCTTATCACTGTTTCTACCCGAAGTCCCACCAAGTTTGCCAATTGCTGCCTGGTAAATTCTACAGGAAAGCATTGTTCACAGTCGTCATCACGAAAGCTTCTGAGATAATCCAATAATCCTTTTAATCTTACAGAAGGATTTAGTGAAGCCATATTCTGGATCATTACCAGTTTAAAATAGAGATGTTGGGATAAACAATGATTCATTTCCATTGAAATATCGGGATGCTTTTCCAGTAATTCTATAAAGTTTTTTTTAGGTAACCTTATGATTTCCGTCTCAGCAAGACAAACGGCATTGATCGGGTATTGCTTGTCCAGAAAAAGAAGAGAATCTCCAAAACTTTGATTTTTACCCAGGATATTTTGAATAAACTCTTTACCTTCTTCATTGTAATTGTTTAGTTTTATTTTTCCTTCCACAATCTGGAAATAATATAAAACCTGGTCTCCCTCGCTGAAAACCATTTCTCCTTTTTTAAAAATCTTCGTTTCTGCGCCCGATGAATACAAAAGCGACTCATCGATATTCATGCAACTTTTTACCTTCATGGTCTCCTGTTTAAAATAAAGTTTACTACATGATTTTACGGTCTTCTATTTTTTAAGAAACGTTACCCTTTCATTCCTTTGATTGTCAGTATTGTTTTTTTCTCATAAAAAAGTGGTTATCTGCTCCTATCGAATACAATAGATTTTCTTCAGTAACCATAAAAACTTTTTTAATGATTTCTAACGTTTATAAAAAATATTAGGAACTTTTTGGGTATCAATACAAATATTACACCTCGAATTGTTAATTAAAGTTAATTTTTTTTAAATAAATACATCTAAAAAGACCTATATCAACTTTTAATTATCACATTCCCAAAAAAAACACTAAAATCGATAAATATATTACGAATAAATATTATTAATTTTCTTAATAAAAACAATGCTAAAAAGAGTGTTTTCAACAACAAAACTACCGTTTATTAAAGGTTGGAAAAAATAATTGTATTTTAATAAAATGTATATTAAAGATCAGCCTGAGAATAACAAATAGATTTCATATTATTAAATTTCATGAGGTTATCTTCAAATTTAATCTATTATTTTCAATTTATCTCATAATCTCAATCATAAAAACAGAACAAAAAATAAAAATAATACAATCTCTTACGTTTTAATTTTGAAAACTAATAGAATATTTTGCCCAGTTCTATTTTCACCATCTTTTCCTTTTCCATTTTTTTTACCACGCGTATCACCGTTTCAATCCGTAACCCTGTAAGTGACGCCAATTGCTGCCTTGTAAACGGAATTTGATAAGAAAATGGTTCTTCGTACTGATGATAAGCTTTTAAACAATCCATCACCTGTCTTACCCGGTACAAAGGATTACTTACCGAGAGATTATTGAGCATAATAAACCTATAATACATTCTCTCTGCCGTAAACTCATATAAATCCCATAACGATTTGGGACAGTTTTTTAAAAATTTAAGAAATTTGAGTTTGGGCAATCTCAGAATGTCGGAATCTTCCAGAGCAACAGCATTAATAGGATATGGAAGTTCTGAAAATAAAAATGTTTCCCCAAAACAGTGCCCTTTAAAGGGTACACTATGAATAAATTCTCTTCCATCTTCATGATAATTATTCAGTTTTACGCTTCCGTGTTTTATTTGATAAAAATAATTAGGCTGTCCACCTTCCGTGAATATTACCTCATTTGCTTTATAAGTTTGCATTTCTGCTCCTAATGAAAGCAAAAGTTCTTCATTAAATATCATTTTTGAAAGCTAAAAGTTTTATTACTAATTTATATAAAACGGAACGTTAGAATTACCTCTGTACAGTATGCAAACATTGATTAATTCAACAATAACGTTTCTTTATCGAATTTCAAAAATAGATAAAGGCATTCTCAAAATTTATGATTGTAATCATAAGTTTCTTCCTGAGATTTTATCGGAAAATCAAATTGACCGTTTACAAGTTCATAGTCTTTAGAATGTAAAAACCGATTGCTGATGGACGCGGATTTTCACAGGACAGGAAAAGAAAACAGAATAAAGCTATCAGATATTTATTTTATGATTCAATAAAAGATCAATCACACTTATCTTTAATTCTGTTACACTTGCTAAACCAACCTGTACAGTTATAAGTTTTAATAGCATATTCTACTCGATCCTTTTCTATTTTAGTGAGAGGAATAATTTTTTAAGCATCATGAATTAAAAACAATGACAAAATTAAAATTTCATTTCACTACAAAAAGCTTAAAACAATGTGAAAAATTTAAAATTTAACAATACTTACCCATTTATTTTCTTTTTAAATTAATTTTTTATGTATATTTGAAAACCAACAAAACTAATCACCTTCATGAAATATAAATCTATTTTTTCTTTTTTTGCATTTATTCCAGTAAACATTTCTCTTCAACATATCCTTTTCAGGCGAAGAAAATATGTGAAGAAACAGGAAATGAAAGCAATTTTATTATCCCAAGAGCATGTGTCTTATCTTTCTTTAGTAAGAAAAAACAATTCTTTAGTAAAGAATTGGTATTGAAAAACAATCAATTCATATCAATCCAATGGATATTGGAAAAATGATGTACCTTTTTTATAGAACAAATTTTATTTAAAAGAATACGCTTATAGTTACACCTTCCTATTTTAATTAAACCCGGAAGGTGTTTTTATTATTCAATACATTAACATAAAATAATATAGCCTATGGTAAAAAACTCTACATTCTTAACACATTTTCAGTGTTACCAATCAATCACTAATCTATATGACGATGAAACATGACTTCTCTTTGCTTTGTCTCAATCGATTATTCCATCAAAAAATGTAAGCCAATCAAATAAATTTAATACTTAACTTAAAAATCGTATGACTATGAAGAAAATCTACTTATTCTTTTTAGCACTTTTGCTATCAATCCAAAACTTTGCGCAGCAATATCAGGTCGCGGGTACCTGTACAATGACTTTAGGAACGAACACCTATGGGCCTATGTACAGTACAGCAACTTCTGCAGCAACAAGCAGAGTGGCGGTAATTTATCCTGCGACGCAGCTTACCGGTGTATCTGGCCAGGCTTTAACGGGGATCTATTTTAAAAAGATAACAACCGGCAACATGACCGGAACTCCTAATCTTAAAGTTTATCTAAAGGAAACATCAAGTCTGGATTTTGGCGCTTCTGCCATTGATTGGACGGCTACGGTGACAGGAGCCACTTTGGTATATGACTCCAATCCTGTTACTGCAGCCACGGGAGCTGCAGGATGGAAACAGTTTATATTCTCAAATAATTTTACGTATTCGGGAGCACAGAACCTTATGGTTTTGATGGAATATACCAATACGGGAAATACGGTTAATACCACCTGGGAATATGAATATACATCACCTTGTGTGGTAACTACAAATAATAATACCACCAAGTATATTAACAATACGACTGGACTGGCAGCATCTCTAAGCAATTCCAATTACAGAAGGCCATTTATATCGTTTTCACATACTTCTGCAGCGCCTTGTACAGGTACAGTGACAGGAGGTACAGCAACGGCTTCTGTTTCTAATGTCTGCGCCAATATTCCTTTTAACTTGGCAGTTACGGGAGCTACATCAGGAACAGGAATTACCTATCAATGGCAAAGTTCACCCGCAGGGACAAATACTTTCACCAATATAACAGGAGCTACATCTATCTCTTATACAGTAGCCAATCAAACGGCAGCTATGGATTACAGATGCACCATCACCTGTACAAATGGTGCAAGTACACAAAATTCCAGTATCGTTTCTGTGGGTCAAAATACAGGTGCAGCATGTTTAAACTACTGTACCCCTGCCTATACATATAATTGCAGTTCCGGAGATGATCTGAATAGTTTTGTGATTACAGGACAGGGAGGTTCTTCAATCAGTGATCTGAATACCGGCTGTAACGGAGCTTATTATGACAGAACTTCAGCATTTACACCTGTAAATCTTTTACCTGGCCAGTCTTATCCTGTACAGATCAATACAACCTATACTTCTCCAACTTATGAAAAAGCAAGTATCTGGATTGATTTCAACGACAATGGAGTGTTTGATGCCACTGAAAAATTATTAACAGATCTTCCTTTAGCAACCAGTCCGGCATTTGCAACGGCTAATATTGCCATTCCTGTTACAGCAACTGCAGGTATTCACAGAATGCGTGTACGTGTGGTATATAACACTTCTAATGTTGATGCCTGTACATCGGCTAGCTATGGCGAGACTCATGATTACAATGTCAACATACTGGCTCTTGTTCCTTGTGCTGCCGCACCAGTGAGTGGTACAGCAGCGGTATCCGCTACAAGTGTCTGCGTAGGAGTTTCTTTTAATCTTACGCTTACCGGTGCTACTTTTGGTGGCGGTATTACTTACCAATGGTACAGCAGCCCTGCCGGATCAGGAGCCTGGATAGCTATTACAGGTGCTACAGGAACTACCTATACTGTTACGAGTCAAACAGCAGCTACCGATTACCGTTGCATAGTTACCTGTAGCAATACCAACCAGAGTGCTACATCCAATACGGTTTCCGTAGCACAAAATGCACCAACTCAATGCTATTGTACACCAACCTATACCTATGGATGCAGCAGTGGCGATAACCTAAACAGCTTTGTAATCACAGGAGCGGGTACTTCCACCATCAGTGATCTGAATACAGGTTGTAATGGTAGTGGTTACTATGACAGAACAGCAGCTTTTACTCCTGTAAATATCATAGCTGGACAGTCTTATCCTGTACAGATCAATACTACATACTCTTCTCCTACTTATGAAAAAGCAAGTATCTGGATTGACTTCAATAATAATGGAGTTTTTGATGCTTCTGAAAAATTATTAACGGATCTTCCGTTAGCAACAAGTCCGTCATTTGCTACTGCTAATATTGCCATTCCTGTTACTGCGCTGGCTGGAGTTCACAGAATGCGTGTTCGTGTAGTGTACAGTACTTCCAATGTTGATGCATGTACATCGACTAGCTATGGTGAAACCCATGATTATTTGGTGAACGTACAGCCTTGTACTACTCCAACACCTGTTGTAACAGTGACTTCAATTACTCATAATTCAGCAAATGTTACCTGGTCTCAGGATGCCATAGGAGCTAATTCTTACCAACTAAGATACAGACCTGTAGGCTCTTTGGCAGGTTGGTTACCGGCAGCAGGGCCAATAGACAAACCAGCAATCGCTCCGGGAGCTTTACAATCTGAACCTCTATTAGGGTTGGATCCGGCAACATTATATGAAGTAGAAGTGGTAGCATTTTGTGGAACAACCAATATGGGAGCTTACTCACATAATGAATTTTCAACAACATGTGATCCTACTCCGCCAAATGTTACTATTACTGGCATAACTGCTACTTCAGCTGTTATTAACTGGTCACCATTAGTAGCAAGTGCTACCTATGAAATGAGATGGAGAAAAGTAGGAGATGCATGGCCTACTATAATGACTGCTCTACCGAATCCTCCTGCTACAACTTATTTGCTTTCTCCTTTAACGCCATATACTCAGTATGAAGTTCAGGTAAGAAGTACTTGTATAGGATCAACGACTCCTAATCCTTGGTCAAGTTTGGTAAGATTTACTACAGAGAGAACATGTGAGATTCCGCCACCGGGATTAACGATTCTGGAATTAAAGCCAACAAGCGCTAAAGTTCAATGGGATCCTTATACAGGGCCGGATGCCACTGGTAAATACATTTTAAGATACAGAAAAGTAGGAATTCCGGGATGGACGAATGTTCAGGTAAATAACAATATCTACACTCTTACCGATTTAACTGAGCTTACGAAATATGAAATGGAAGTAGCGAATGTTTGTAGCGGTACTCCGGGCAACTTTACCTTACCGTATTACTTTACAACGCCTACCGTGATCTATTGCCAGATGGAAGCATTGAATTCAGTGGGAGATTACATCTCCAAAGTAACGGTAGTACCAAACGGAAAGCCACAGATAATAAAAGCTTCTGCGGGTTCAACGTATACAGATTATACCGCTGATCCGCTTGCTCAGATCGAATTGATCCAGGGATCAACCAACAACCAGTTGACCATTGACAAAGTGGTAACAGGAGATGCAGGTGTTGTTGCTTGGATTGACTTCGACAGAAACGGAGAATTTGATATCAACGAAAGAATCTTAGTATCCGGACCAAACAGTGCAGCAACAGCAACTACTATGTTCAGTGTACCATCAGATGCATTTGTAAGCAATGCAGACTATATGTATGTAGTGATGAGAGTCGCATTGATGAAAGGAGGAATTGCTATAAACTGTAACGACTTCGATAGTGGTGAAGTAGAAGATTACAGTGTCAGAATCTCTAAGAAATCAGCAAGTAACTTGTTGAATCAAAATGACATCTTGATTTACCCTAACCCGGTAAGCACGATATTGAACGTTAAGAATATCAGCAAGAGAGCAAACTATAAGATTTATAGTGCAGCAGGACAGTTGATATCAAGCGGAATCATCTTAAACAATAAAGTAGATGTTCACGCCCTGATCAATGGCATGTATGTGATCGATATTCAGGATGGCTCAACTTCTGTACAGAAGAAGTTCCTCAAGGAATAAGAGTCATAACAGTTGATTAACTACCAATCAGCTCTCATTTCTGAGAGCTGATTTTTTTAATTCATTATTTAACAATATTACTATTTCTTTCTACTATGTCTTTTCACAAATTTATAAACCTCAAACCACAACACCGAAACAGCAGCAACAAGCAATGTAATCCCCAATTCTGCCGCAGCAAGAGGAGTTACACTAAAGAACCCTGATACTGGCTTCACATAAAGAATAACAAATAACAGTACAAGAACCAAAGCAGAAATTCCCATCAGTAAGAAATTACGATTTTTAAAGCTTTCTAATACACTGTAATAGAAAGAACGGTTCACCAAACTCAGTAATATATTGGCAAATATCAGAGTACTGAAAACCAAAGCCCTTGTTTTAGCTTCATCATTCCCAAGATCAACAGAATACTGATACATCCATACTATTCCTCCGGTAATAACCAGCCCCTGAATAATACTTACCGTGAGTTCCTTCCAGTTCAAGAAGGTATCCGTAAGTGCTCTCGGAGGTTTCTGCATTGCATTTTTTTCGATAGGTTCATTTTCATAAACAATGGAACAGGTAGGCCCCATTACCAATTCCAGAAAAATGACATGAACCGGTGTAAATATATGAGGAAATACCCATCCTAAAAACAACGGTAAAGAAACGGTGAGTATAATAGGAATATGAATGGAAATGATATACTGAACCGCTTTTTTGATATTGGCATAAATTCTTCGTCCGGCAGCGATTCCTACTACAAGCTTTTCAAGATCATCATTCGTTATTACCAAAGCTGCGGCTGATTTGGCAATTTCAGTTCCTTTATTACCCATTGCGACTCCTATGTGAGCCGCCTTCAATGCAGGACCGTCATTCACACCGTCTCCTAACATAGCTACAACATTACCCTGCGCTTTAAGGGCATTCACTACTTCAAGTTTTGCTTCAGGAAACATTCTAGTAAATAAAGTGGTAGTTTCAGAGATTTTCATCAGATCATCTTCTGAACTTGAAGCCACTTCGCTTCCATTAATCGCGGGACTCTTATTTATAATTCCAGCCTGTAAGGCAATTGCTTTTGTGGTATCAGCATTATCTCCTGTGATTACTTTTACTTTAATTCCTGCATCATAAATATGCTGAAATACATTCTTTATTCCTTTTTTAGGAGGATCATAAAATACCGTCAATCCTAAGAATTCAAATTTAAAATTCTGCTGTTTTACAGGAAAATTATTTCCTTCAAAATGAGATTTGGCCACTCCAAGAACACGGTATCCCTGCTCTCCGAATTCTTTTATGACTCCCCGTATTTTATTCTTTTCTTCTTCCGAAAGCTGGGAAACATTCAGGATGGCTTCAGGAGCTCCTTTAGCTGCTATAATTCTGTCTTTTTGTTCATTCTCGAAAAGATGGGTCATCATTGGTGGCTTCCCTTCCAGCGGGTATTCATGAAATAACAGATAATCTTTCCTTTTATCTGAATCCTGAGTCTGCTCGTACACCTTATGCAAGGTTATTTCCATCGGATCAAATGGCACAGGTTCACTACTCCACATCGCATAATCGATGAGTTCATCCAGTTCTTTTATTTTAAACTCTTCCTGCTCATAAATCGTATCTGACTTATAATTGTAAAGATGTTTTAACTGCATGGAGTTTTCAGTAATCGTTCCTGTCTTATCGGTACATATTACGGTTACACTCCCCAATGTTTCAACAATACTGCTTCTCTTGATAATGATTCCTTCACGCATCAGCTTCCAGGCTCCTAAAGCCATGAATGTTGTAAAAGCAACAGGAATTTCCTCAGGAAGTACAGACATTGCCAACGTAAGTCCGCTCAATAAACTGGTAACAAAATCTTTCGTTTCAATATAATTGAAAACACATACAGCCAAAAATATAATGAGTCCTATAATAGCCATCCCTTTCACAAAATTCCGGATCTGAAGCTGTAAAGGAGATGCTTCTTCTTTTATGCTCAGAATAGACTGTCCTATTTTCCCTACTTTGGCTTCTTTTCCTATACTTTCAACTTCAAAAACTGCAAGCCCGGAAACAGTGATCGTTCCACTGTACACTTTATTATCGTCTGACTTACTGTCTTTGAAAACAGAAAAGCTTTCTCCTGTAAGTGAAGATTCATTCACAGAAAAATCGTTGCTGTGTACAATAGTTCCATCAGCATTAATAAGCATTCCTTCTTCAGTAATACAAAGATCACCTACAGCGATTTCAAACGTGGGAATTTTAATGACCTTTGAATTTCTTATCACCTTACTTAAAGGCTCATTCAATTTTTCAAGTTCTTCCAGTGCTTTCTTACTCCGGTTGTCCTGATAAAAAGAAATGGCAGTAACTCCTACTATGGCTACAAACATAAATAACGCTTCTCCATAGTCGCCTATAATCACATAGATAAGAGAAACACATATAAGTAAAATAAGCATAGGCTCTTTCAGGATATTGACGAGCATACTTACCCATGTTTCCTGCCTAACCGCTTCTAGCCGGTTGTAACCGTATTTTTTTCTGGAAGCTGCCACTTCAGCTTCCGTAAGACCTTTCAAATCCTCGGGTATATTGTAATTCATGTGAGAGGGATATTGTATTAAAATTACTGAATGTTTTTATCATAACAGAATAGTTTCAGGTTTTTTATCTCCTGTTACTCGATCTGTTTTTTAACTTCTGCTGTCCATTTTTCTATTTCGGATTTATCAGCATTTGACAGTTTCGCATGATGATGAATAAAAGTATATGAGCTAAGAGGCATTTCTCCGCTTTTAACGGTTTCAGCAATCTCATTTATTTTTTTTAATTTTTTCTCTTTCGGATATGCATTGAATTCATCAAAATTCAAATGCCGTTTTCCGGAATTCACATGATCTGCCAACCACCATTTTACAGGCTGTATATTGTTGTACCATGGATATGCTGTATTGTTGGAATGGCAATCATAACAGCTTGTTTTCAACAAACCTTTTACATGAGCAGGTACCTGATAATGTTTTTCAATCGCTTGTTCTGAAGAAGAAGCACTTATATTTTTATCGGTATCAAAAAGCTGAATGACAAGTAATAATAGTATAATACATCCTGCTCCTATTTTTACGAAAGAAGACTTTTTCATTATTTTTTTATTTTTAGTTAGAATATGTTTTAATTTTTCAATGGAATAAATGGTACTCCTGAACTGGAAGACTATAGGTTTCTCTCGATTCTGCAATATCTGTTCTATGCAAAATGTTGCCATGAAATTACTCCTGACAAAAACTCAATGACTATCATAAACACAGCTGATTAATCTTATTGATAGAAATAAACCTTCAACATGCTACAACATAAACCTATGTGTATCTGCATCTTATACAGTTACTTTTATTTTATAAACAAACAGGAATACTTTCTCAGTCAATAAATGATAGAGAAAACAGATTAAGACCGATAAGATCTCGGAGGTTCCCAGATAGAACTGAATATTTCTTTATTGTAAAGAACACTCTTATAAAAGGTTTTCTCGGTCCCCCAATAAATATATACTTTCTCTGCAAAATAAAAATCGACAGAGGAGTTGACAGTAAAAACGACAGAAAGAAGATGAGTGTGCGAAACAAAAGGTAATCTCTGATCCTGATCATAGTCACTATCTTTCACAGGATTGTCGTAATGAGTTTTAAGAAATGCAGTGAAAGACATTTCAGGATTTAGATTTTTATGCTGTATATAATGCTCTACAAGGAGCGGCATTTTCAAAAGCTGATACAGTTCAGTTGTAGAAACCAAATATAATGAAAGCAATACTATGGAAATCAACTTTTTCACTCTATCGAAATTATGAAATTTTTCATTAAGAATGATTTTAAATTAATACTGCAAATCATACCCTTGTCTATAAAAAAATAAAAAAACCTCTTTATAAAAAGAGGTTCAGTAACACAAAAACATGAAAAATCCCGTTACCCGGGGTGTATCTTATGAAGTTACTAATTACCAAAATACTAGCTCTGTGTATGTTTTACTTCTCTACATTTTCAATCTGAATGATGAGAAGTTATTTTTCCAGGTCTTTTAGAATTTTATATAAAAGATCATTCAATTTTTGTTCTTTCAAAATTATTATGATGCAAATAAAGCACATACCAAGAAAAAACAAAGACATTATTACCCCTCGATAACACTCGCGTGTTATATCAAGGGGTAAAAGCAATTTCCATCGAATTTAAATTTTCACTATTTATTACATATAATTATTATTTATTTACAATAAAAACCTTTAAAACAAATGACAAAATCAACCACATAACTCTTTTTGCAATAAAACTATAAACAAATAAAAGTGCATAAAAAAACTTGTTTTAATGATACTTTAACAACTGCTATACGGGTATTTTAATGGATATTCCCTACCTTTATTATATAGAAACTTTAAATTTTTAAGCTTATGAAAGCAGTACGTTTTTTTGGACACAAGGATGTTCGTATCGTAAATGATATGGAAAAACCAACCCCAAAGGGAGATGAAGTTTTATTGAAAATAGGAGGAGCTGGCGTTTGCCATTCAGATCTCCATATTATTGATGAAGGTACCGTAGCCGGTTCTGTATTTACATTGGGGCATGAAAATGCAGGCTGGATAGAAGAAGTAGGATCTGATGTTAAAGATTATAAAAAGGGAGATGCTGTTCTAGTATACGGACCTTGGGGATGCGGGCATTGCAAACCTTGTCAGCAATCCAAAGAAAACTATTGTGATCATCAGTCTGAAATGGCTTATGGAGGAGGTCTGGGTCTTAACGGAGGAATGGCAGAATATATGCTCGTTCCCTCCTCACGTCTATTAGTCCCTATTTATGATCTAGATCCTGTAATTGCAGCTCCACTTACTGATGCCGCTCTTACTCCTTATTCTGCCATTAAAAGATCAATCCCGAAATTAACGCCAGATGAATATGTTGTGGTAATTGGTGTCGGAGGATTAGGTCATGTGGCTATACAAATTCTAAGAGAAATTAGCGCCAGTACAATCATTGCTTGTGATGTTACAGAAGAAAAACTTGCTTTTGCTAAAGAATTAGGAGCTGCCTATACCATAAATTCCAAAGATGAAAACGCTGCTGAACAGATTCAGAAAATCACAGGCATTAAAAAAGCCAAAGTAGTTATTGATTTTGTAGGAGCTACTTCTACTATTGAACTGGGGACAAAAACAGTAAGCCTAGACGGTGATCTTACCATTGTAGGACTGGGTGGTGGACATTACCAATACACAATGTCTGGTCTTCCTTTTGGAGTGAGTATGACTAATCCTTATTGGGGTTCCAGAGTCGAACTCATGGAAGTTGTAGGACTGGCTCGTCAAAAAAAAATCCATATAGAAATTGAGAAATATACATTAGACCAAGCCAACGAGGTATATGATCGAATGAGAAACGGAAAAATAAAGGGACGAGCTGTACTTATTCCCTAAAGGATAATTAAAAAAGCAGGATAAAAATATCCTGCTTTTTTATATTATATAGATTATATTTTATAAGTTCCTCCATTCCCCCCTGTATAGGAAACAGATAATGTTCCATTATACAAAACTCCTGTTGTATATGTACTAGGGGAAAGTTTAACTGAACTACAATCTATAGAGCCTACCGTTCCTACAGCTAATGAAGAATTATCCAAAGCTCTCCATTCACTCCCATTCCAAAAAGCATAGCCTACAAATGTAAAACTAGAAATTTAAATACCAACAGCCCTACAGACGACTAAGGATCGTCACAACGTCTGTATTGGATGTCAATGCTACTCTTGGCCCAAGGAATCCCTTTTTACTACCTGTTGCCAATTGAATGACATTCATCTCAAAAATTGCTGAAGCATCCGGGGTAGTAGTTCCCACTCCTACACTTCCTGAAGCTGTCACTACGAAATCATTTGCTTGTTGTACAACAGTAGGAGCTCCAGTAGTCGAATTATCCTTAGCTCCATCCACATGCAGTATTCCCTGCGAATTAGTTGTATTAATACAAACTTGAGCTTTGGTTATTATAGCCAGCATTAAAAATGCTACTAATGTAATTTTGTTTTTCATAAATCTTATTTTATTTGGAAAATTTATGTCGCAAAAAACGTAAACTAAGAAAAAATAAAAAAAATCACCCCTCGATTTCACTCACGTGTTAATCAAGGGGGATATACTATACCTTCCTATAATCTGATAGCTATAACGTAATACATTTACAAACTAATCTATATTCTTATATTACTGAATACACATTATAAGATAAAAAAACAAATTAGATCAGAGGGGAAAATATCTATTATTAAATCATGAAAAATAGAAAGCAGGAAGACTTTTCTCTTCCTGCTTCTCAAATACCTTCTCCATCTAAAATAAAATATGAATTATTTATAAATGTTTTTTAAGAAATTGCGAGGAGGCTCATGAATATATATATAAAATTTGTCTTCCTTATTATGGTGCTGTTACCTGATCAATCATAAAAAATGCTTTTGTTGTATTACATGTTCCTGAAGGGCATGTAGTTGTATTCCCTTGATCAGTAGGAGATGAAGATCCCATCATATAATACATTTTATAGAATACCTTATCATTACCATTATTCGTAGTCCAAGAATAAAGACGCTGCTCCGGCATTCCACCCGCATAAGTTTCAGGATCTCCCCAATACGGATTTGTTGATGATGTCTGAATCCTTGCTCCGGTAGTTGCATCTATTAAAGCCGAGCTTGATGTTGCATTATCACCAGCCCAGGCATTGGGAGGAAGTCTAAGCTGGTTTTGCATATAGCCTCCGGCTCCACTCCATAAATAATGCCCATTTGAAATAATTTCTACATTAGAAGTACTATTGTTTCTTATCTGCAAATTTACAGTTGAAAAGGCATTGCCCGCAGGAATAAATGTTCTTACAGAAAATTTACCATCAGGAGTTGTGATAGAAAGCGAATATCCGCTTCTTCCGTTATCTGAAGTCGCTACCAATGGCCCCATTACGGCTATACTTTTTACATCCGCAAGCTGCTGATCCCCTACTGTAATTGTACAAGTACCCGAATAGAAAGGAATTATTGTACTGTTAACTATAAAAGAAGTTGGTGTTGGTGAGCTCACTGTTGGTATTCCTGCAACTGAAAACGTCAGATATCCATTACCTACTTCTAGCAACCCTTCCTGCAAAGTAAGAGTTAAACCATTAGAACTCACTGAAGACCCTGGTGTATATTTTCCTCCATTTCCTCCTGTATAAGGTACTTTTATAATCCCGGAATAAGGAGTTCCTGCAACATAGTTAGCAGGGCTTAAAGTAGCTCCAGAACACGACAGCGTAGCAATGGAAGGCGGTGTAGATGTTGAAGAGATGATAGCACGCCATTCACTTCCGTTCCAGAAATAATACCCTTGAGATAAGGTACTTCCACTGTTAAAAACCAATAACCCTTTCGCATTGGGTATAGCAGGTGTAGCCGTACTTAGTACGAAAGTGGGAGAAGTCAAATTCACTCTTGGAACAAGCATCCCTTTATCTGTAGTAACTATATCCAGCATAGACGATGCATCCGGAGAAGTAGTTCCTATCCCTATAGCTCCGCTAGAGGTAACAATAAAGTCATTTGCCTGTTGTGTAGAAGAGGGAGTACCAGTAGCGGAATTATCTTTAGCTCCGTCTACATGTAAAATTCCTTGAGGATTGGCAGTATTAACACCAACTTGAGCATTGGTGATTATAGTCAGCATTAAAAATGCTATTAATGTAATTTTGTTTTTCATAAATCTTATTTTTTGGAAAATTTTATAATGCAAAAAAACATAAACTGAGAAAAAAGAAAAAAAAATCCACCCCTCGACTTCACTCGTGTGTTAAATCAAGGGGTAGAACACCCTAAAAAACCTATAGTTTATCATAGTTTAAGCATTTAACAAATTTCCAAATTAATATTTATTCTTATTCCGGATATTCATTAGTATATAAAAAAACACCATATTTATAATATAGATATATGAGAATAAAAAAAGCAGAAAGAAGATCTTTCTGCTTTTTTATTTTTTACAATAAAAATAAAAATAAAAATCAAAGGTAATTCAAATATTCCTTTAAAAAATTGAGGAGGCATAATAATAGCCTCCCCAAATAAAATATATAAAGTTTGTGTTTTTAAAGTAAGCATTTAAATAATCATAAATTTAATGGCTGTAATAGCACCTTAACCTTGATCACTAAATCCGACTGCAAAAATGAGACTATTATCCCATTTGCAGCAAATAAACAAACACTCACTTTCACTCACAAGTGATATTAAGTACCTTTTTAGGCATTAACAATTCAAAAAAATCATTTTTTACTTCCCTGTCATTACTTTGAGTCCAAATAATTACTCAGAAATTCATTATGCTAATGATATTACAGATACAGAACTATTCTATTTTTGAGTCTGCAACTGTTTTATTAATATGAAAGTTTTTGAAATTCATATTTAAATTTGACTAATACAATCTTTGAACAGATAAATATAATCTTCTTATATCATCAGAGGTAGTTGTTGTGTCATTGTTATCTATATTGATAAAATAATACACTCTGTACCATTTATCATCCAAATTAATATCCATTGTTAAAACCTCCTGATTGGCTGTACCTGGATTCGTTATACTTACACTTGGGCTTCCTGTCACTCCATTAGATCCATAATTAGAGTAAATTCCGTTATCCAGATTTACCCATCCTCCTCCTCCGGAAACTGTAGTTCCAGAACCTGTAGGGGCTAAAACAATATTCGCTCCATTAAATCGATCAACATTGGTAAGAGCTGCAAACCAAAATTTTACAGGAGATGAACTTACATTTACCAATCTAGGATTAAAACTCACTGTACCTGCCGCTCCATTAGCTGGTCCAGTAAAATAGCCATCCAATCTTAATTTTCCTCCTATAACAGGAAGAGAATGTGAACTGTCAACATTAGCACTTAACCAGTTTGAAGCTGTTGTTGCGTCAGATCCTCCACTACCTATGCTTGCTGATATATCATTTGCTTTGTAATAAACCAATTCACCCGCTTTTACATCATCCCCTGTCCCAACAATCGCACTACACGTCTGTCCTCCAACTACAATATTAAAAGTGGTGGTGGTTGGGCTTGTAACAGTGGGAGTTCCTGTAACAGAATAGTACAATGTTCCGGATCCCACAACAAAATTACCTGCAGAGAGTGTTGCTGTTAATCCATTTACTGGTCCAATCGTTTGTGCTCCGTATATTCCTCCGTTTCCTCCCGTATAGGGTATACTCAATGTTCCACTATATGGGGTTCCGGTGATATATGAAGTAGGAGAAAGCCCTGCATTATTACAAGTAATACTACCTATAATTCCCGGAGCGAGTGAGGCTCCAGATAATGTTCTCCATTCTGAGCCGTTCCAAAAGACATATCCAACATAACTAAAAGTAGCTTCTGTTCCTAGATTATAAACTAATAATCCTGATGCAGGAGATAAAATTGTAGCAGCATCTGTATATGAAGTCAGTGCAACTCTAGGTCCTAAAAATCCTTTTTTACTGCCATTTTCCACATTAAGTTCTAAGATAGCAGAAGGATTAGGTGAAGATGTTCCTATCCCAACACTTCCGGAAGAAGTTACCACAAAATCATCAGAACCTTGTACCGCTGTAGGTGTTCCTGTTGTGGGATTAGTTGTAGCTGTAGAGGATTTTCCGTCTACATGTAAAACTCCTTGTGGATTCGTTGTGTTGACACCAACCTGGGCATTGATGATGACAGCCAGCATTGTAAATGCCAATAGCGTTACTTTGTTTTTCATAATTTTTGTGCATTTAGGTTATTGATTAAGTTTTTATTTTTTTAACAGCAATTCTAAGATTATGAGAAAATGGAACTTTTATATTTTATTGTTTTGAAGAAAATATATACTGCCTAGTAGCACAAGAAATACAAATAATTTAATTAAAACACATTTACATTAAATTATTGTTAAATGTCGAAATCAACTTTTTATATGATAAAATTTATCAGTATTTTATTTTGTTAATTTTAATACACTAAAAATCAATTTTTTATCAATTTTATCCAAATATAGTGATTTTTTTTAAATTATTCTTGTTTAATTTATTTTTTTAATAATAAAACAATTAAAGCAATATAATTTTTAAAGTAATAAAAAATTGACAACACTTTTTAACTGCTTAAAAGATTTAAAGCAGGGTCACCATCATTGAGAATGAGAAGAAACTATAAAGGACAACAACAGGATTATCGCTCAACACATTCGTAATCACTTGTATAGAACGTATAGCATTGCTATCTGAAAACATTTAAAAAAGTAGAATACCAAAAAAAGTTCTTAAACTAAAAATAGCTGTTCTTAAATCTCGGCAAACCAGAGTTTATTATCAGAATTACTTTCAAGATTAAGCTTTTTTCTCAATCGGTACTTCTTCCCTTCCACAGATTTGATCGTAGAATTAGTATAATAGCAATCTGCTTTGTCGAAAATCCCAATTTAAGCATGGCACAAAGCTTAAGTTCTGAAACACTTAAAGGAAGATCGGTCATTGCGATTATTTTTTTTCTAAAGTCAGGAAAGAAATAATCAAATTTTTCAAGGAAAATGATATCATTGAGATGAACATAATTAATAAGCTCTTCAAGTTTATCTTCAGAAAACTCATCTTTATTCATCATTTTTTTCAGTCTGAGAACTTCCTGGTTAAGATTCTCTATTTCCATGCGTTTCCAGGCATTTCTATGCAGAACGAAATAATAATCGTCTCTTTTATCAATAAAGAAAAGAAAATTCAAGGAAAGCAATAATAAAATAGAAGTAATATTCAGAATCAAAAGAGTATGTCCGTAATTTCCTATCAACGGATTTTTTTCTATAAGTTTAAAACCCGATATTGCTGAAATATACATTACAACGAGTATAAATACTAGCAAAAAAACAACTAAAATTCTATCTGTCTTAAAATCAAAAAAAAGTCGCAGCACAGAAATAAGCGGAAAATAAAACAAGAATATCCCACTTTCAAGCCCACAAAATGAAGAATAATACGTAATAATGATTGCCAACGAAAAAATAATCGCTGCAAGAAGTGGCTTAATAAACCTACTACCAATAACAACTCTATTTAAAACAATTGATAAGATTGAAAAGGTAAATAAGGCAATACTATCCCATGTAAAATAGCGAAAATATAGAATATTAGAAATCCCATGGATAAGAAAAATTATTGAACATAATATGAAATATCTATTTAGCAATATGGTGAGATCTCGGTCAGTGTTAGATTGTTGATCATTTACCCCCATATACGAAATATTATCGTATACATTAAATATATATTCTCTTAGTTTGTTAGTCATTCAAAAGTTATTTATCATATTAAAGAACACCTACAACAAGGCAATAAGCCAATAGTAAAGTGATTCAATGTACCATTACTAACCCGTCTACCTATAATTTTTTACAGGTAGATAAATTAACTATTTAATGTATTAAGCAAAAAAAACACCAAAATGAAAGGATGGCTTACATTTGTTTTTATTGTTTTTGTATTACTATTATTTTTTGCTCTTATAAAAAGCAAGTAGTTAAAGATCAAAACATATGAAAAGATAATAGATTTTTTAGATGAGATTTAAAATAAAAAAAAACCTCATATAGAACTCAATCATTTTAATTATCAAAAAGATAAAACCATCAAATAAACCGTAAAATTGGGATTAAATTGTGAAATAGCCTGCTTAAAATTCGGCAAACCAAACCTTATAATCTGAAGTACTGGAAAGATTAAGCTTTTTCTTTAACCGATACTTTTTCCCTTCTACAGATTTTATGGTAGAATTGGTATAAAGAGCAATCTGTTTTGTTGAAAACCCTAATTTAAGCAGAGCACAAAGCTTAAACTCCGAAGCGCTTAAGGAAACCTTGCTCATTGTGCTTATTTTTTTCTTAAAGTCTGGAAAAAAGTAATCAAATTTTTCAAGAAAGATAGCATCATTAATATGAATGTAATTAATTAATTCTCCCAGCTTTTCTTCCGAAAAATCATCTTTATTCAGCATTTTTTTTAGTCTAACAACTTCCAAGCTAAGGTTTTCAATTTCCATACGCTTCCATGCATTTCTATGCAAAATGAAATAATAATCATTTCGTTTATCAAAAAAGAAGAAAAAATTTAAAGAAAAAATAACTAGAATAAAAGAGATGTTCAGAATTAAAAGAACACTTGCATACTGATTTTCAATCAACGGATTCTTATCTATAAGTTTAAAATCTGATATCGCAGAAATATACATCATAATGAGTATAAATATCAGTAAAAATATAATTAAAGATTTCTCTGTTTTAAAATCAAAAAAAAGAGGAAAAACAGTAATCAGTGGAAAATAGAATAAAAAAACACCGCTCTCCATTCCACAAAAAGAGGAATAATAAGTAATGACAATGGTCAGTATACAAATAATTATCCCAAGAAGAGGTTTAAGAAACCTACTGCCAATGATCATTCTATTTAAAACAACTGTTAAAACTGAAAAGGAAAATAACGCAACACGGTCCCATGTAAAATCATGAAAATACAAAACATTAGAAATCCCATGAACAAGGAAAATGACTGAACATAATATAAAATACCTATTCAGCAATATGGTAAGATCCCTATCAGTATTAGATTGCTGATCATTAACTCCTCTATATGATATATTATCGTACAGGTCATGTACATATTTTCTTAGCTTACTAAACATTTATCGAATTAAAAAACTTCTTCAAACAAAATAATTTATGAATAATCGAATTATTCTATATTACCAAACCCTCTGCATCATCATACCATTTTATAAATATGCAAATCTTATTAATTATAATATCTGTGCAATCAATTCCTGCAATTTTTTCAGTTCCTTGTATTTTTCAAAAAAACACCAAATCTCTTTGGTGTTTTATAATACTATTCCCAGTATTAGGATTACAAAAATTTAGTTTTCTAAAATATGATGATTCATTCTTAAATATACTATTACACATTTTTGAGATTTTATAAAAAGCGAGCGACTGATGAAATATTTGACTTTTCCACTACAAAGTTCATTTCTAATTCTAGAATTCATAAATATTCAGTCAAAAAACGATCAATCGCTCATCCTCCCCTCAATATATTTTTTTGTGTTTTTTTTATTTTTTTTTGAGCAATAGTATTTATATTTCCATTTCAACCACAAGAATTCTTTTGAATTATTATGGTTAAAATAATCATCATAAACCCAAATTTCAGCCAATCACTCTTGATTATTTTACTGTAGATTAATATGATTTTTAACTGTTGAGGATAATAAATTATTTTCTTTCTTACTTAACAAGGCAGTCACATAGGAATGAGGAACAAAACTCATCAAGTTAGGAATATGCAGACAAGGCATATTATAAAAAATATTATTTTTATCATTCAAATCTATATGCCATTCTGCTTTAAAAATATTTTTTTTATAGGTATATCCAATATAACTTGCACAATAATCCCACATTTCTTCATCCTGCATCATACCTTCCAGAGTATAATTTTCTAATAAATATTTTTCCAAAATCTCCAGTGATGCCACCGAAAAATCCAATTTATCTTTAAGATTTTCAGGTAATTTTTCTTCTAATGCAAATATTTTATCTGGAATAAAAGTAATCCACCAATTAAATTTTTCTTCTAATACTTCTTTTTTTCTGTTTTTCATGTTTTTATTAATATTAGTAATTTAATTTTTACTTGTTGATTCGGGACTGATTCATGATTGAAAGAAATCAATCTGATTCAAACATTTATATCAACAGCAACCTTATCTATATTATTAATGGTTTTACTGATATTTTCAACCTGTTTTTTAGAAAGAAAACCCAATCGAAAATAAAAACTTTTTGTATCATTTCCTTTTGTACTTCTACGGTTAACCACCAAATAGCAAACAAAAAACTCTCTTATGATAGCAAAGGATTCTAATTTACAAAATGGAATTTCTAAAACCGGAGGCTCATTTTTACTATATAGAGGATGAACATATTTTACAAATAGTTTATTTTTTGAGGTTTGCAACATGATTACTTTTAATAAACTTATTCTCCACCCCACTGCTAAAAAAATGATTAAAAGCAAGGCATATAATACATGATCCTGAATATGCAGCAATTGCCTTGCAGAAAACAAACTTAAAACACTTACAATAAGAATAAGTATCAGGATACTGATTGTAGCATTTATATTTTTTCTTGGAGAAATTTCACTAAATATTTTTCTTTCTGTCTCAGAAACATTTATATAACTTTTTAATAAAAGTTCTTTTCTATTTACTTGTCGGTTCACTTTTTACTACTCTGTTTGGGTTGGAAAGATTCATTCACCTTACTTAATCAAATCCTCGGGTGACATTTACTTGTTATTCAAAATAATTGATGATGCAAAACAACACAAAATGAAAAAAAATAAAGAAAATTTTACCCCTCGATTACACTCGCGTGTCACATCAAGGGGTGTTTAAGGCTTTATTTTCTGCTTTAGCCTCCTTTTTCTCTTACATGATTATTTTGTGATTTTATAAAAAAACAACTTTAACTTCCACTGCATGTATGCAGTGACGCCTTGTTATTTTCAACTATAAATGAATATTATTTTTTTAATGTTTTTCAGAAAAAACTTCATTTTTCCTAAGAAGCCGATCAGAATAAATGAGACTCAATACCCATTAAAACCAATAAAAAACAAATGTTTAAAAACGAAAACTCCTGTGAAATTTCCACTCCTATAGCCTATTAAAATAAAAAAGATCTAGGATAAAAAAAATCCATGGAAGATTCCCTAGGAAAGCAGGAACTATTTCGGAAGAGTCGACTGACAAAAACAGAATATCATTAGGAATATGCTGAAATCAGACATTAAATCTTGATCATCATAGAAAAGAAAGAAAGAAAGAACAGGAGTATTAAGATGAAAAATTTGGCTTCTACCCCATATTCCCTATTATATTTTCAGTTGTCTGTAGATTCCTTGCTCCAGAGATATGAAAGTTTCCGTTCTTGTTACTCCTTTCAACTTTTGAATTTTACTAAGAATCTGCATCAGATCATCATTATCTTTACACAAAACCTTTAAGAAAATAGAATAATTCCCTGTAGTATAATGAGCCTCTATTACTTCATTAATACCTCTTAAGGCTTTTATCGTCTCCGGATAATGACTAGGTTGATCTAAGAAAACACCTATATATGAAATCACCTTATACCCCAGTTTTTTAGGATTTAAAAAAGAAATCGAATTTTCAATAATTCCAGCCTGTTCCATCTTTTTTATTCTTTGATGTACCGCTGTTATAGAGATCCCTACATGTTTTGAGATTTGTGCTAAAGATGTTTTAGAATTATCCATCAACAAATAAATAATTTTTTTATCTATTGAATCCAAATGGTAAATTGAATTTTCCATATCTTTCATTTTTTTAAACTTATTTTTAATTATTTTATAATTTATTTTTCACACAGCAAGTTTATTTATATTTTATCACACAAAAAGGATAACAGCACACTTACTATTACGCACGAGTGCAAACGAGGGTGTTTTTATGGTCTGAAAATGAGTAAAAAATTTCATTTTTGTAAGAAAGCACTTTTTATAGTGAAAGAATTTAAGATAGACATTCAATATTTTAAAACGTTTTAAATGTTTATTTTGCTTTTTATAAAGAAAACTTTACAACACCAACAACTGAATGAAATATTTTATAGTTTTATAAAAAAAATTAGACTATAAATTTCACCCAATATTCTGGAAAAATTACAGTGATCATCACCAATTCGGGACAGGTCAAAGGCGGTTTTAATGCAACTCATATGAGAGCAAAAGAGATCAAAACTCCATTGAAATACTGGATGACCGATTAAAAGAGATCAAAATAAGATAAGGTTCACAATTATTTAAAGTCTAATTAAAAAAAACTATGAGATATTCCTTTAATTTCGTTTTCTTTTTAAGATGAACAAAGGGATTTTATCATTACTACTTTTTACCTTTTCGCTTTTAGTGGCACAGCAAAAACCTGTACAGATTGCTTTTCTTTCAGATGTGCATTATCAGGATCTGTACGGAAATTTTTCGGATCATGACTTCAGAGGGATTTTGAATCCGGAAACAGGAAAACCTACGATCTTGAGAACAATGGATTCTCAACTTCATTCAACAAGAATCTTTAATGAAAATTACTTTGCCTTTATAAAAGCTTTGGATGATATTGCCCTCAAAGGCATTAAAATAGTAGCCATGCCTGGTGATTTTTCGGATGACGGACAGGCTTACAACCTTCGCGGATTGCGTACTATTTTAGCACAGTATCACAAAAAATACGGTGTCAGCTTCTACATGACTACTGGAAATCATGATCCGGTAGGACCGTTTCGGCAGGATGCAGGAAAAGATGATTTTCTGGGACAGGACGGAAATCCTTTAGGGATTTACAGTAAAGAAAACATCGGGAAGATCAAGAATAAGATCATTACCAAAGATATTGCAGAATCCGGTTATCTCGAAATTTTAAATGAATTAAAGGAGTTTGGTTTTTATCCTCAAAAAGAAAATCTGTTCTGGAGTACTCCTTTCAATTTTCAGTCTGTTACAAATTATTCTTATAAAAAGGCATTGCAAAGTGCTGAGTATTCCAAAAGAATGTATGAGGTATCGAAAGGATTCTCTGTTCCCGATCTAAGCTATGTTGTAGAACCGGTAAAAGGAGTTTGGCTGATTGCCATCGACGGAAACACCTACATTCCGAAAAATTTAAATGGAAATCCCGATATCCCTTCAAATTACAAAGGAGCCAGCATCGGTTACAACAATGTTTTGACACACAAAAAACATCTGATCGAATGGGTGAAAAAAATTATGCAGGAAGCTAAAGCTTACGGAAAAACAGTGATTGCCTTTACCCACTACCCTATGATTGATTTCAACGACGGAGCCACCCATGAAATAAAAAACCTGTTGGGTGAAAAAAAATGGCAGTTGGAGAGGGTTCCTGAAGAAGAAGTAGCGAAAGCTTTTGCTGAAAGTGGATTGCAGATTCATTTTGCAGGACATATGCATATCAATGATACAGGGATCAGAAAAAAAGATGGCAAAATGCTTGTAAATATTCAGGTTCCTTCACTGGCAGCCTATCTTCCCGCCTATAAAATCCTGACAATAAAATCTCCCACTCAGATGGAAGTGAAAACGGAAGTTTTAAATGATGTGCCTTATTTTGATGAATTATTTCCTTTATATGAAAAGGAGTATGAAGCCTTAAAAAAAGACAAAAATAAAATCCTCTGGAATCGGGACATCCTGAAATCAAAATCCTATCACGATTTTATGCTGTTCCATCTCAAAGAGCTGGTTAGACTGAGAATGATCCCTGATGACTGGCCAAAAGATTTCATTGAAAAAGCTCAAAATTTGACTGGGAAAGATCTGTTGTTATTAATTTTAAATAAAGACCAGTTAAAGAAAAAAAACATTCAGTCAGAAACTTTCAGAACATGGACTTTTGGAAATCTCTTATTTGACTTGTATAAATTCCAGTCTGCCGATGAGCTGGCTAAGAATGATATACCCAAAGAAAGATTACATCAGTATCAAATTTTGGAAAAGCTTTATCAGGAAAACTCTTCACAGGATCCGTTCGTTTTGCAGATAAAATCTGTATTTAAGATAATGTCTTTACTTTCAAATGGAGATCCGGCAGATCATTTTGAAATAGATTTAAAAAAACAAGAGATAAGAAGGTTGTAATATTGTTTTTCCACAGATTTTTTCTCCCGCTGATTGAGCGGATTTTGCAGATCCTTACACTTTCTTTTTTTGCTGAAAATTAATTTAAACGCAAAGATTATTAATACTAACCTCTTATTTTAGGAAAGCAAAGGCAAATAAATTTGCTGCGCGAAGCCATAACGAAAGCTTCTTTAAATCAACTTGTTGATTCATCTTTGCCCACTTTAAATTATTACATCTTTAAAATAAAAACTTTGCGTCAAATTCAAAAAAACAGGAGATAAAAGATTATGATGTTGTTTTTTCCACAGATTACACAAATTACACGAATTTTTTCTCTTGTTGATTGGGCGGATTTGGCAGATCTTTCTAAAATATGCAGAATATATTTTCTGAATGAATACAAAGATAAAGCTCAAACATTTGTGTCATCTGTGAGATCCGTGGGACAATAAAAAAAGACCATCAAATCGCTAATGGTCTTTTCAATAATACATTTCATCCTAAAGAATTCTATTTTCCGTTCACAGGATTTTTTCTTTCGTATGTATTGTTGTCAAAGCTAATTTTATAGTTCGACTTAAACAATTTACTCGGCTGATAATAATCTGTAGTAATCACCTGTGCCCCGCTCTCCTTTGCTTTTTCAAATCTTGAATAATCTTCTTTCCTTGCTTCCATCGTATCTGCATCGGCTCTCGTACGGATAATATACCCCTGTTTTACGAGATCTGCAATCTTCGGACCGGGATCATTCATAAATAAAACCGCAGATTCTGGAGTTCCTGGTGCTGAATTAGTAAAGATCATTCTTCCCTTTAATGACGGATGGTCTTTCATATATAAATCCCTGTTTTCACTGTTATTATCCAGTACAAATAAGAACTTTCCTTTTACATCTTTTACTTTTGGCCAGTTTTTGTTTACAACCGCTTCGTTCAGTGTTGAATAATTACCTCTGATATCGTCCGGAGTGATAATTTTATTTTTCCCTAAATATCTTTTTAGTTCGTTATCCAGATCGTCGAAGAGTTTTGAAGTATAATGCTCCGGCTCGGTTCCGAACTGATTGGCTTTTCCGTCTTTGGGCTCAAGGGTAATAAAAACAGGATCGTGATCGGGATGTGCATCAGACCATTTTTTCAAATCTTTCAGGCAGTCTTCTAGCGTATAATATTGCGTCTGGTAATCAATATCTGTAATGTGGATCATTTTATATCCTGGTTTTTTCATTTTTCCTTCCGGATCAAAAGGCTGGGTGGTTTTTACCAGATCCAGAATCTTCGGGTGGGCGTATTTTCCTCCTTTACTATCTGCATATACATCAATTTCAAGATTTCTTAGTCCCAAATCCAGCTGCTGAGGAATCGGAATGTGCTCATACTGAATCCTCGGAAGAAAGTTTAGGGAATCTTTTTTAGACAAATAACTATACACCTCCGGAAGAATTGCTTTTTTATAAGAATTGTGCGAACCGATGACCTGAATTTCATTGATCTTTAATTCATTCAGATTTTGGGTCTGTGCCCAGAACAGGTTCAGTGAAGATACATATAAACCTAAGAATACTGCCTTTTTCATAACTTCAATTTTTTGTAATCGCGAAATTAGGAAGTCTTTACCGAGGTTAGTTTTACAGTATGTTAAGTGTTTTTTAAGATTGCATGAATCTCAAAAAATGCTGTTTCACAACTAGCTGATAATCAAAAGTGTTTTATTTTCTCAAAAAGGGATATTTATATTTTATTGACTTTATGATAATATTATGTTAAAATGAATTCAGCTTAAACGTTTTTACTTTGCATCTGAAAAAAATACCGCTGTTGCGGGAACAACAGCGGCTTTTTTATTAAGCAAGCAAATTCACAATTACTTTACTTAATGATATGTACCACAAAATTAAATTTTTTAAGTTTAAAAAACTAATTCCTATCGCATTGATTTTTCTGGTAGCTAACCAGGTTCATGCAGAAGGATTTTCGAGCCACTCTCCTACCTCCTTTCAGATTAAGGAAACCATCACCGGAAAGATAACGGATCAGGACGGTTCTGCAATAGAAGGAGCTAAAATCACTATTGGAGAAACCGGAGAAACGGCGATTACGGATGCTTCGGGAAATTTCACGATTTCTGCCAACATCGGACAGACGTTATCCGTTTCTTATGACGGGTATACCACACAGATCGTAAAAATTTCAGGCACTTCTGTTTCTGTAAGTCTGAAATCTAAAAAAGATGCAACTTCTATTGAAGAGGTTACTTTAGTAGGTTACGGTTCTCAGAAAAAGTCTGATCTTACAGGGGCAATTAGTCAATTGAAAGCCGAAAACTTCAAAGAGGGAATGAATGTTTCTGTTGACAACCTTATGCAGGGAAAAGTAGCGGGTGTCCGTATTGTACAGACGAGCGGTGAACCGGGAGCGGGTGTCAATGTATCGATCAGAGGTATCGGTTCCATCAGAAGTGGAAGTACGCCTTTATTCGTTGTAGACGGAGTTCCGTTGAACAATGATCCGGTAAGTGCGGCAAGTCCGAATGTCGGTTTAGGAAATACAACGGCAAAGAACCCTTTAAACTTTTTAAACACAAGTGATATTGAATCTATCACTGTTTTAAAAGATGCTTCTGCTGCAGCTATCTATGGAGCAAGAGGTTCAAACGGAGTTGTTTTGGTAACGACAAAAAGAGGAAAGAAAGGTGATCCTATATTTACGTATGATACCTATTTAGGATTTTCTTCTGTGATAAAAAAATTAGATTTGATGACAGCCGATGAATACAGGGCTGCAGGAATTGACAAATCTTACGATCATGGAGGAAATACAGACTGGCAGGATGAAATTTACAGAAATGCAGTTTCTTCTAATCACTCAGTTTCCTTTTCAAAAGCTACGGAAACAGGAAATTATTTTGCCTCACTTTCCCATATGGATCAAGATGGTATCGTTCTGAACAGCAGTTTTAAAAGAACGACAGCCCGTTTGAATGCGGAAGAATCTTTCCTTGATAACAAGAGATTAAAAATTAAATTAAATCTTACCGCCAGTGATATCGATGAAACAGGAATTCCAAATGGTGGAAATGCAGGATCTGATGGCCAGCTGATCATCCATGCTTTAATGGCAAACCCTACCCGTTCTGTATATGACGCAAATGGAAATTACACGAACTTCAACATGAACGCTCATTACAATCCGCTGTATCTATTGAGCGTTTATCAGGATAAAACCAATACTTTCAGAGTATTAGGAAATACGGAAGCTACCTTTAGAATCTTACCG
The DNA here is from genome assembly GCF_016735585.2 of Chryseobacterium tagetis. Classification (GTDB taxonomy): domain Bacteria; phylum Bacteroidota; class Bacteroidia; order Flavobacteriales; family Weeksellaceae; genus Chryseobacterium; species Chryseobacterium tagetis. The sequence continues at coordinate 560,601 of NZ_JAERSE020000001.1, read as the reverse complement.
GGACTGAATTATAAGTTCAATTTAGGGGTTGACAGAAGTTTATCTGAGAGAAACACAACCATGTTCCCTAATATTACTGACAGAAGCCCAAAAGGAATTTATTCTCAAGCTAACCTTGATGCTTACAATATTCTTTTGGAACATTATCTGACTTACGATTTTAGTTTAAAAAGGAATAATTTCAGCTTACTGGGAGGTTTTTCTTATCAGAAGTTCAAGGCTACAGCTACTTACCTGGGAGTAAGAAACTTTGTAGATCAGGGTGCAGGTATTACACCGGAAATTAATCCCGGATATTCTGGGGATGTATTTATTCCTCAGCCCGGAACGGCTCAGGAAAATGAATTACAGTCCTATTTCGGAAGGGTAAACTATAATTTTGATAAAAAATATTTCTTCACCGCTTCATTAAGAGCTGATGGTTCTACCCGTTTCGGAGATAATAATAAATACGGATATTTCCCATCAGCTGCTGTAGGCTGGACGATTTCAAATGAAAACTTTCTGAAAGGGAACCCAATCATTAATGAACTAAAATTAAGAGGAAGCTGGGGACAGACAGGAAATCAGGAAGTTCCGAATAAAATTACAAAAGCAAGTTATTTATTGTCACAGTCTTCAGGGTATTACCTATATGACAATCTCAATTTAATCAATGGAGTTACGGTAATAAGAACTGCCTTTCCTGATCTTAAATGGGAAACTGTAGAACAGTCTAATATTGGTTTAGACTTCAGTTTATGGAAAAACAGATTATACGGATCATTGGAATATTATAACAAAGCAACAAAGAATGCAATCCTGTATATTCCAGCACCCGTATTAAGTCCGACTACCTATATGTACAAAAACTCCGACGGGCGAATCGTCAATAAAGGTTTTGAATTCTCTTTGGGTTCGGAAATTATCCGAAATGAAAACTTTACCTGGAATCTTGATGTGAATGGAGCCACTGTCAATAATAAAATTAAAGATCTTACAGTTACCGAAATTTATTCAGGAGAAGTATCCGGTCCGGGGCTTTCCGGTGTTACTGCAAACATTTATAAGAACGGTTATCAGGCTGGATCTTTTTATATGCTGAACTATCTGGGAGTGGATGCCAACGGAAAATATATTTATGAAGATGTAGACGGTGACGGAACGATCGGTCAGAAAGATAAAAAGATCTTCGAAGGACCTATTCCCAAATTTACGTTCGGGATCAATTCTTACATGAAATATAAGAAGTTTGATTTTGCCTTCTCATTCATCGGGCAGACAGGAGGTTATTTAGTCAACAATACTGCGCTGGATCTGAACATCAACAATTTAGCATCAGACAGAAACGTTCTTAAAAAATATTATGATTCAGGAGCAAACTTTAACAACCAACCACAATTGTCTTCTTTATATCTTGAAAAATCAGACTTTATCCGTCTGAACAACGTAAGACTGGGATATACTTTCGATATGAATCAGCTGAAGTTCCTGAAAAGCATCAATCTGTATGTAAGTGCACAGAATTTATTGACCATTACCAGCTATAGCGGTTATGATCCGCTTGTGGATACCAGCAAACAGGTGGGAGGAAACCAGTCTTTGGGTATTGATTATACAACGTATCCTTCTGCAAAAACTTTCATTTTGGGAGCAACCGTTAAATTTTAAATTAAAGAAATCATGAAATCTAATTTTTTAAATCTCAATAAAATCGTTTTATCCATTGCTGTATTATCTTTAATTGGCTGTACCAATCTGGATGAAAAAGTACTTGATGAAGTTTTAAACACTGCCAATGCAGATCCTGAAGCTTCTTTGGCAGCCGCTTACGGACAGCTTGGTGACGGAACTTTTGTAGACCACGGAAGCGTGTTTGCCTTACAGGAATATTCTACAGACGAAGCCATCTTACCGACCAGAGGAAGTGACTGGGGAGACGGCGGAAAATGGAGAGCAATGCACGAGTTCACCTGGGATTCCAATAATGATGTTGTGAAAACAACTTTCAACCAGCTGACATTGGGAATTACAAAATCTTTAACAGCCATCGGAAGTATCAACAAAAGTACAATCAACAACAAAGCTTTATTTTTAGCAGAAGCAAAAGGATTATTAGCCTATTACACCTACACTACAATTGATTTATTCGGGCAGGCTCCTTACAGAGATCCGGACAATCTGGAAGCTCCTATTGAAATCAGAAAAGCGGAAACTACAATTGACGCTTTGATTACTGAAGTGGAAGGACTTATTCCTAATTTGGCAGACATTAAAACTCAGAATACCCATGCAGGAAGGTTCACTAAGCAGGCAGCTTATGCTTTATTGGCTGATATGTACCTTAACAGAGCAGTTCTTAAAAATAAAACAGGAGGTAATTTCGCTTTTACAGAACAGGCAATCAATGGTGGAGGAACGGATATGGATAAAGTTATTCAGTATTCTAATCTATTGATCAACGGTGGTCTTTTCAGCTTAGAATCCAATTATTTCCACAATTTTGATATTAATAATGACACCAGTAAAGAGATGATCTTTACGATTGTTCAGAAGAAGAATTCTAACAGAAATGCAGATAATGATCTTGCGTATATGTCTATGGAAAGAATTCAGAAACCATCGCCAGATAACAGAGGAACAAACGCTTCTTGTATTACTCCAGAATTTTATTATTCATGGGATGGAAATCATGATGATCCCCGCTTCCAGAGAACGTATCAGTATGAAGACGGAACCTGGTTCAGAAATGACGGAACAGACGTAAGTGTACCTTCAACCAGTAAAGTGGAAGGTACAGGAAAGCCATGGTTCCATTTCAACAGAGGGCTACAGGTGGGACAACAATATGGTCCTAAAATTCTTGCGAATGGTAACTTCGACCTGACTGCAGACGGAAGAATTAAAGTATACAAGTTATTCACAGAAAAAAATACAACTCTTGCCGCAGATTTCACTCCGGAACTTAACTTTGATAACCCTTCAGAAGCGGTATTCACACAGGCACAAATCAACAGAGGGGTAAGAAATTTCAAGTTTGAATTCGATCCAGGTTATGGAAATAACGGAACAAGCGGAATGGATGTTCCTTTGTACAGATTGGGAACGATCTATATGATGAGAGCAGAAGCTTATTTCAGAAGCGGGAATGTTTCTGCAGCTTTAGCAGACGTCAATAAACTGAGAACCAGCAGAACCAATGATGCTTTAAAGAATAATACTCCCGGTGTTGCGCTTTCCTCTCTGGACGCGAATGTATTATTTAAAGAATCAGGATATGAGCTGTATTGGGAGATGTACAGAAGAAAAGCAATGATCAGATTCCAAAAATTTGATCTTGCAGGAACTGCAAAACCTGCTACCCAGCCTTACAGAAGAATTTTCCCGATTCCTCAAGCAACCCTTGATGCTTCTAAAGAATTTACTCAGAACCCTGGTTATTAGATTCTTCATATAATTAATTTTTTTCTTACAAGAAGAGACTGTCTAGAAAGACAGTCTCTTTTTTTATTAGATAGATTGCAATTGACTTCCCACCATTAAAATTTGTAGATCACTGCATTGACATTCATCCCTGCTCCAACAGACGCAAAAAGTACAATATCATCTTTTTCTATAGAGTGCTGCTCCAATTCACCTTTTAAAATCATGGTAAGTAAAGACGGGATGGTAGCCACGCTGCTATTCCCTAGCTTATGGATCACCATGGGCATAATATTATGAGGCACCGGCAAATTATATAATTGATAAAACCTGCTTACAATGGCCTCGTCCATTTTTTCATTCGCCTGATGAATAATAATTTTGCTTATTTCATCTATGCGGTATCCACTCTGTTCAAGGCATTTCTTCATCGCCTCAGGAACATTTGAGAGGGCAAACTCATATATTTTTCGCCCATCCATTTTTATATATTTTGTGTCTTGACAGTTGGTCGTGTTATATGACTTTCCAAAATATAAGAAATCTTTTTCTTCATACGTATGTGATGAAGATAAATGCGATTTTATACCAGAATCATCTCTCTCATTCGCTTCAACAATTACTGCACCTGCACCGTCTGCATAAATCATACTATCTCTGTCATGAATATCTGCCACACGTGAAAGAGTTTCTGCTCCTATTACCAAACAACGCTTGGCGATGTTAGCTTTTATAAAAGCATTAGCTTGTATGAGTCCTTCTATCCAGCCCGGGCAGCCAAACAGTAAATCGTACGCTACACAAAGATTATTTTTAATTTTCAGGGAATGTTTCACTCTTGCCGCAAGACTTGGAACCATATCAGACTGAACCGTTCCGAATCGGACATCGCCAAAATTATGTGCAAAAATAATATAATCCAATGTTTCAGGATCTATACCTGAATCTTCTATCGCAGCCTGAGCAGCAATTAATCCGAGATCGGAGGTTACCTGATCACGGTTTGCATACCTCCTCTCCTCTATGCCTGTTATCTTTTTTAATTTTTCTGTAATGGAAGAATTATCATCTTTTAATAGTATTCCTTTTTCATCCAAAAAAATATGCATGCCAAAAAATGAATTGGTTATCGTTTCTGACGGAATACAGTTACCAACACCTATGATCTTACTTGTCATCTAAAAATATTTGCTTTTTAATAATTTAATCGTTTAAGAATCTCTCCATCAATTTTGATTACGCATTAACGAAACCTCCCATAACTTAACAGAGGTCTATGAACATATAACTAGCTTTAAATGTTCATTAATATAAATAATTAAGACATTGGGATATTAACACTATTGTTATTTTTAAAACAGAAATCAAGAATAATTAACATATATTTAATACATAGTAATTTATTTTAAAAATTTCGTTTTCGACGCTAAAGGTAGCTGATTAAAAATAAAAAATACCATGAAAAAAAAATATTTTGAATAACTCTATGAGTGAGTAATATTTCTGTTAAACAAACCTTTCTTCACAGCCATAAAAAATCCTTTTTAAGATCTGCACTTAAAAAGGATTCATATTACTCTTTAATCAAAAAATAATACGTTACAAGAGTTCAAAGTTTTTACCCAGGTGCTCTTCTATCACAAAAAATGGATCTTCAGTGAGGGTATGCGCTCTCATATCAATAAGACTTACCTTACTCATCATACGAAGCATAATTCTTCTTTCACATTTGTTTTCCACTCCATCAATATTCCGTACTCCCGCTTTGAAGGCTGATCTTCCATGAGCGCACAAATGGTTGTTTACCAATATGACATCTCCTGCCTGCGGAGTAAATCGTGAATAAATAAGATGTCTTGCCTCTTCCCAAAACTCTTTAAGATGATAATGCGCTTCTTCTGTTTGTTTAATACTTGGATTAAATAACTGTTCTGCCGCATCAAATCTCATAAACGGAAGTTGATGATTTCCATATAAAACCGAATCTAAGGCACATTCTTCATCAAGTTCATTCTCTAAATTGGCATCTTTTGGAATTTTGTAAATACGATCAAAAAGAGGTTTGTACTTCTCTCCTATTGATTCATGCGAACGGATCGAATAAAGGGTTGAAGGAACCTGTTCTTCATTTCTTATATACATAAAGCTTAAAAAGTCCGCCTGATGTTTAAGAAAAGCATCTTCCGTATGAACATAGAGATCTGTTGAAGATCCTGATCCTGTCTGTGTTTCTCTCATCTTTTCGTCAGGAATTATGGCATGAATCAGCCCTCCTCCTTTACGCTGTGAATAATACTGAACAGGTTTCGAAGGCAAAGCTCCGTGAATCAAAGCGCAGGCAAAACCATACAAATCAAATTTCGAGTAATCGGCTGATTGCCAGTTGGGAGGTGTTGTTCCGATACTTTCCTGATCAACATCCATTAACCCTTTAAAAATTAAAGCTCCATACTGATTCTCCGAAAAATCACTGGAAAAATTAGCGGCTATATTTAAAATTCTTTCGGGCAAAAAATAAGAGGCAAGCTGATGAATCTGCTTTATAAATTCACGGTTTTCATAGTTTCCATATTTTTTCTGAAGATGTTTTGCGGCGTCTTTGATCATTTTTCGTTCTTCTGAAGTAAGCTCAATCACTGTTGGGAGCACTTTTACTTGAGAAATAGGGTCTTTTTTTAAAATTTCTGTAGAATTCATAAAAAAAAATTTGGTGTTAGGTAATAATTAATATATTTGTTTTTAATTATTCTAAATAACAATAGCGAGTTCAAATTTAGGAATAATTTATCAACCACCAAATAAAATCTACAAAAAAATGAAAACTTAAAAAACTGATTACCAATAAAATAAACCAAATCACACAAAACAATAGACCGTCTCTCTATTTACAAAATCACTTTATAAAAACGTATATGAATAACAATTTAATATCCTCAGAGGAGCACTCAAACGCAGTTTTACCTCACAATTTGGGGAATTTTGAGAATATTTTTCATCCTGACAATTATGATCATTATCGGAATGCGATTAATACAACTACAGATCTTGTTCAGGAATTTCTTTATAGAAATAAGAAGCCTTTCAGTGGTATAGAAGCAAAAGAAATGAAAGAAAAGGTACGTCAGATCGATCTTGACCAAAAACTTTCAAATTATGACGAGCTTCTTGCTGAAGTAGATGATATTTATGTAAAACACGCCACAGCTTTTCATCTTCCACAGTATGTAGCGCATCTTAACTGTCCCGTAGTCATCCCGGCTTTGGCAGGAGAAATCTTGGTAAGTGCCATCAATTCTTCACAGGACACTTATGATCAAAGCGCAGGAGGAACTTTCATGGAAAGAAAACTTATTGACTGGACCGCTAAGCAAATTGGTTATGATGTGAACAGTGACGGAGTTTTCACAGCCGGAGGTTCACAGAGTAATCTCATGGGACTTGTGATGATGCGTGACTGCTTTTCTCAAAAAAGATACAATCACAATATAAAAATGGATGGTTTATCTCCAGAAGCAAGTCGTTTCAGAATATTTGTTTCGGATAAGTCTCATTTCAGTAATCTGAAAAATGCCTCTATCATGGGATTAGGTGAGAAATCAATCATTAAAGTTCCTACAGATGACCGTTTCCGTATGGATATTTCTTTATTAAAGAAATACATAAAAAGAGAGGAACAGCTTGGAAATATTCCTATAGGAATTGTCGCGACAGCAGGAACCACGGATTTCGGAAATGTTGATCCTTTGGAAGATATTGCCGATGTCGCCGAACAATACAATATCTGGATGCATGTAGATGCCGCATACGGATGTGCTTTACTACTCAGTGAAAAATACCGTGATCTTTTGAACGGAATTGAAAGAGCCGATTCCGTAACCATTGATTACCATAAATCATTTTTCCAGCCCATCAGCAGCAGCGCATTTATCGTAAAAAATAAAAAAGAACTGCTTATTCTTAAGCATCACGCCGATTACCTGAATCCAAAAGAGATGGATGAAGAGGAAATTCCTGCCCAGATCAATAAATCCATTACCCAGAGTACCCGCCGATTTGATGCTCTGAAATTATGGTTCACTTTAAGAATGATGGGGAAAGAACAGCTGGCGGAATATACGGACACCGTTATTGACCTTACCAAAGATACGGCTTCAATGATCTCTGAAGATCCTGATTTTGAACTTCTTTCTGATTCGGATCTGAGTGTTCTCGTTTTCAGATACATCAGATCAGATATTGAAGATACGAATGCTTTGAATCAATTTATTAAGATGAAATTGTTTTACAGCGGAGAAATTCTGGTGGCAAGTACTAAGGTGAACGGAAACTTCTATTTAAAGTTTACTCTTTTAAATCCCATCACAACCACGGAAGACATTCATCAAATTCTCACTACAATCAAAAGACATGGAAAAGACTTTAATACAGAAAAGTAAAACCGGAGAAAGAGCCCAGGAAATCACAGCCCGAATAGTACTCAACGGAATGTTGAGAGAACTTGGAAACGGTAAATTTTATCAGGGAGTTCCGAAGTATGATCTTTTGACGGCACAAGCTCTTGAAAAAAGCAAGCATTCGCTTCACATGAGGTTTGAAATGAAGAAAAGCGGAATATTTTTGTTTGCTCCCATTTCTTATCGGTCGGAAACAACATTCCATGAATACGGTTTTCCCATTTGGGCAGTAGATCATAACAACAACGAAACCTTTGAAGTTCATTCGGAAGAATTAATCGAAATGATCTACATAGAATTTTGCGATACTTTTACGGAAGAAGGACTGGACTGTTTTACTCAAAGAATTAAAAGCAGTGTTAGAAATCTTCAAATAACTTCAGAAGCCATTTCTGAAAGACAACAACCCATCAGTTATTCATTTTTAGAGTCGGAACAGATTCTTCCTGCGGGACATAATCTTCATCCTTTCACCAAATCAAGAATGGGATTTTCTGAAGAAGAGCAAAAACTGTACGCTCCTGAATTTGAGAATGGGTTTCAGCTGGATTATTTCCTGATTCATAAAGACTGTATCTCTGAACAGTCTCTTCCGGGAATATCTGCAAAAGAGATTTTTGCTACACTGGCCTCCGTTCCCGAAGAATATTATTTTGACAATATTGCAGATTATTATATTGTTCCGTGTCATCCCTGGGAAGCACAATATCTGATGTCAACAGAAGAATACCCTGAAATGATAGGATCCGGACAGGTTATCCATATCGGTAAACTGGGCAAAGAATTTTATGCTACCTCATCAATCAGGACGCTTTACAGCCCGCAATTCAACTGGATGCTAAAGTTTTCTTTACATGTTTTGATGACGGGATCTGTAAGAACCAACAGTTTAAAAGATCTCAGAAGAGGATATGCCTCTTCCGTCTGGTGGAATGAAAGAAAAACGCTATTTGAAAAGAATTTCCCAGACTTTAAACTGCTTTCGGAACCTTCTACCCTGAGTGTATTCTTTAAAGAAGAAAATATTGACAGTTTTAATATTTTAGTCCGTGAAAATCCTTTTTCATCTCACGACAAAGTGCTTTTACTGGCGAGATTATGTCAGGATGAGACTACAGATGATCAAAATTTCACTACAGGTTTCTTTAAAAACCTTGCTGAAACATTACAGACATCACCGGAACAGGCAGTCCTAACTTGGTTTAAAAGATATACGCAACTGCTGCTTCCTCCTTTAAATGCTTTGTTTAAAGAATTTGGAATGGCGCCCGAAGTCCATCAGCAGAATCTTCTTATCCAACTGAATGATGAACTGTTTCCTCAAACTATTTATGTGAGAGACGGACAGGGATATCTTTTAAAGGAAAGCTATAAAGAAAAATACAAAAAAGCGATTGAAGAATGCCCTGAGATTGAGGATCTTTTCATTAGAGATGAGCGTCTTTTAGATATTATTTCGCATCATTTACTGGTAAGCAATTTTGCAGCTTTGACCTCTTCATTAGGTAAAACAGGATTAATTGAAGAGCAAAAACTCATCCATATTCTTTATGACGAATTCAGCAGCCTTCATCAGTCAGAACCGTCAGATCTTACAGATTATGCTTTACACCAAAGGTATTGGGCGGTGAAATCAAATCTTCAATCTGCTATTCTTGATGTAGACGGAGGCATCAATGCTTCTTCTATCTCTTACGCTAAAGTTCCCAATCTTCTTCACAGGCATTTCTTTTCACAACAGTTGATTCATCCTCAGGGAAAGGAAGTTTTCTTTAAACGTTATTTTCCTAAAGAAGACGTTACCATCAGCATGAGACCTATTGATCTGGAGAATGATCTGGAAATGCTTCATGAATGGTTTAACAGGGAACATGCCGTAAAAATATGGCAGATGAACTGGCCGATTGATGAGCTCGAAACCTATTACAGACTGATGCTCCCAAGCGACGAAGCACATAGCTACATTATTGCAAGTAATGATGAACCCAACTGTAATATTGAAGTGTATTGGGCTTGTAGAGATATCGTTGGAGATTATTATGAGGTTTTACCGACAGATTACGGAACCCATCAGTTCATTGCTCCGACCGATCCGAAGAAAAAGTACGTCTCCCCTTCTACCCAATCTATGGTTGATTATGTATTTGCACAGCCGGAAGTTGGAAAAATGGTTGGTGAAGGATCTGTTGATTCTCTTGCTTCGATGATGAATAAAGCACATGTAGGCTTCAAAGTAGATAAAGTCATTGAAATGCCTCATAAAAAAGCCAATCTAAATTTCTGCTACAGAGAATGGTATTGGGAAAAGTTTCCACAAAATAAAAATATACAAATCACCACAAACATCACAAAAAATGAATAATGAACCCATTTATAATGTCATCGGCATTGGAATAGGACCATTTAATCTGGGATTAGCTGCCTTATCCAATCCCATCCCGGAATTGAAAACGCTGTTTCTTGATCAGAGAGACGGTTTTGACTGGCATCCCGGACTGATGATCGATCATGTGACTTTACAGACTCCGTTTTTATGTGACTGTGTCTCCATGGCAGATCCTACCAATCCTTTAAGCTTACTGAATTACCTTAAAGTAACGGGAAGGCTTTATCAGTTTTTCATCCGTGAGAATTTCTTTATCCCGAGAAAGGAATACAACCGCTATTGCCAATGGGTAATTGAGCAGCTTCCGCAATGCCGATTTTCAACTCAGGTGGTAGATATCCATTATGAAGACGGTCTTTATCATGTCTCTACGGTTCACACAAAAACTAAGGAAAAAACAGTTTTCAGGACGGAGCGTTTGGTGTTAGGAACCGGAACACAACCCCATATTCCTTCTTTTATTCCTAAAGATGATCAGCGTATACTACATACCAGCAGTTATCTTTACCGTAAGGAAGAGCTTCTTTCAAAAGGAAGTAAAATAGCCGTAATCGGTTCGGGGCAAAGTGCGGCCGAAGTTTTTTATGACCTTCTTCAGAGTAGAGATATAAAAACAGAACTGGGATGGTATTCGCGACCGGACAGGTTTTTCCCAATGGAATATTCTAAACTGACCTTAGAGCTTACTTCTCCTGATTATGTTGAATATTTTTATAACAGAAATCCTGAGGCAAAGAAAACCATCTTAAGCAAACAGCAAAGTCAATTTAAAGGAATCAATTATGATCTGATCAATGATATTTATGATTTCATTTACGACATTACTATTGATAATGCTGATCCGAATCTTAAAATCATTCCCAACAGCCAGCTCAACACCGTTGATAACAGCAGAGAGAATCTCATCAATCTTGAATTTACCCAGTTAGAACAGGAAATCCCTTACGAGCAGGAAGCCGACTACCTGATTCTTGGAACCGGATACCGCTATCATGAACCTGCATTTTTAGAAAACATTCAAGACAGAATCAAAAGACATGCAAACGGTTTGTTCGATGTGAACAGAAATTATTCTATCGATCATAATGGTGGAGAAATCTATGTGCTTCATGCAGAAGTTCATACCCACAGCTACATTTCAACCGATCTTGGAATGGCTGCTTACAGAAACTCCTCTATCATTAATGATATTCTGGGAAGAGAGCATTATCATATCGAGAAAAAAATTGCTTTCCAGGATTTTGATGTAGAAAAATATGCTCAGATATCAACCGCCCAAATTTAACAGAAACAATGAACACCAAGTTAAGAAACACCATAAGCCAGGAAAACTGGCACCAAGCCAACAGAAACTTAATGGCAAAAACGATTGCAGAACTCATGCATGAAGAACTTTTGAAACCTATCTTTTCTTTCGAGGATGAAGCAGGATATTCCGTCTTTACGATCGAAACAGGTTTTGAAAATATTGTATACAGCTTCAGAGGACAGGAAAGGATGATGGATTACTGGCATATTGATAAAGACAGTATCACAAAAACAGAAAACGGAGAAAAAACTTCTTTGATCGATGTAGCCGACTTCTTCAGAGAAATGCATCCTGTTTTTGATCTTGATCCGAATACGTTGGCTAAATATACGGAAGAACTGCTTCATACTTTGTATTGCGATGCTTTGATCTTGTCTAAAGGAATCATTTCTTCAAAAGATTTGGCGATGGCGGATTATCAGACTGTGGAACACAATATGACAGGACATCCGTGGGTCATCGTTAATAAAAGCAGACTTGGGTTTTCTCCTCGTGATTTTAAGACATTTGCTCCTGAAGCCGAAGAAAATCTGAACGTTATCTGGCTGGCTTCACACCGCAGCAGATCAACATTCCAGTCATTGGAATATATTGAAAGAGAAGCTTTCTATCGTTCAGAAATCGGAGATGATTTATATGAAAACTTTAAACAAAGGCTTGCTGATGAAGGAAAAATTGTTGACGATTATCTTTTTATTCCCGTTCATCCGTGGCAATGGGAGCATAAGCTTCAGGTTCATTTTGCCGGAGATATCGCGACCGGACTTTTAATTAATCTGGGAGAAGGAAAAGATGTTTACAGTCCGCAGCAAAGTATCCGTACACTGTTCAATGTAGATCATCCTAAAAAAAGATACCTGAAAACTGCGGTTTCTATCCTGAGTACAGGAAACATCAGAGGACTTTCTCCAAAACAGATGAAAATAGCCCCTTCTATCACAGAATGGGTAAAAAGCCTGATCAAAGATGATGTTTATTTAGAAAACAAAGGAACTATATTTTTAGGTGAGGAAGCTTCAATTACGTATTTGCATCCTCAATATTCATCAATACAACAAGTGCCTTATCAGTATAATGAGTTTCTTGGGGCTTTATGGCGTGAAAGTGCTGAAAATTATCTTAAAGAGGATGAACAAATGGTAACGATGGCATCACTTCTTTATGTGGATGATCACGGGATTCCTTTAGTACAGGCTTTTGCTGAAAAATCTGGAATGAGTATTAAAGAGTGGCTGAAAAGCTATCTTGACGCTTATCTCACGCCTCTGCTCCACATCTATTACACTCATTCACTATGTGTAACTCCTCATGGGGAAAACATCATGGTGGTTTTAAAGAATGGCATTCCGCAGAGAATCGTCATCAAAGATTTTGTAGATGATATTGTGCTTACCAAAGAAGCCAGAGAAAAACTTCCTGCTCATCTTGCAGACGGGCTTATCCAGTCTTCCAATAAAGAAAACATTCCTCTTTTTATTTTACTAGGTGTTTTTGATGCTTTCTTCAGATATCTTTCAAATATTCTACATACGTATTCAAACTTTAAAGAACAAACCTTCTGGTCGCTTGTTCATGACTGTGTGGAACATTATAAAACAGAAAATACTCATCTACAGGAACGTTATGAAAAATATGATCTGTATGTGCCTACATTCAAAAGGTTTTACATCAACAGTCTGCGTCTGAAAAATAACGGGTACAGCGAAAATAAAGCATTCGCCATTCCAAGGAAAGACGGAGCGTTGCCGAATCCTCTGTATGAGATTGCCAATAAAAATTCGGTGTCTGTACGATGAGGAAACTCCTTACGCTCCTAAAAGAAGGATCGGTTTTTACCTATGGAGCATTAGCCGGAAAAAAAACCGAGCTGACCTCCGGAAGTATTAACCGTTCCATCTTTAGCCTGGCAATTCCCATGGTGATGGAATTGATGATGGAATCCGTCTTCGTGAGTGTCAATCTTTTGATCATTGCTAAATTGGGCGATAAAGTTCTTGGACTTGTCGGGATTACGGACAACTACATCAATTTTGCTTATGCCATTGCAGTGGGTATCGGGATTGCTGCTGCGACATTAACTGCAAGAAGAGCCGGTGAAAAAGATTACGAAGGGATGGGAAGAACAGCGCAGTATATTATTTTGCTGGCTTTATTTTTTGCTGTTTTAATTGGTGGACTTTCCTGTCTATTCTCCTCCGAAATCGTAAGTTTTCTGGGGGTAAACAGTCATGGCGTCAATGACGGATTGCAGTTTTCAAGGTTGGTTTTTCTCAGCATAGGACTTATTATCGTTCGGCTTTCTGTCAATGGACTCTTTCGTGGAGCAGGTGATGCAGATATTGCCATGAAATCTCTTTGGATCTGCCATATTTCCAACATCATTTTTGCAGTTATCCTTGTTTTCGGATTAGGATTTATTCCCGCTTTCGGATTGATGGGATTGGCTTATGCAACTGTACTATCTAGGTTTTTAGGGGTATTATATCAGATATATGTCTTCTTTTCCGGGAAGACCAGTATCCGTATCATGACTCCGTTCCAATGGGATTTTCCATTGTTGAAAAAGATCCTGAAAATCGCCTTTGGAGGACTTGTTCAGTACATCATTCCCACCTCTAGCTGGCTGATTATGGTGAAAATCATTGCCACTTTCGGAACAACGGCTCTTGCAGGATACATTATTGCCCAGCGTATTGCTTCAGTAGCAACAATGCCCGCTTGGGGAATAGGAAACGCCGCCGGAGTCCTTACAGGACAGAATTTAGGAGCAGGCAATTCGGAACGCGCTGAAAAAACGGTATGGAGAGCAGGAACCATCAATATGACCTATTTGGTTGCCGTCGCTTTATTCTGGCAAATCGCGGCTGAATATGTTGTCAAGCTATTCACTACAGAAGCAGAAGTTGCAAGGTATGCTGTACAGTATATTCATGTTGTTTCTATGGCTTATTTACTGTTAGGATTTACCATGGTCATAAGCCGTGCGTTGAATGCAGCAGGAAATATTATGCAGGTTACGCTGCTTTATATCATTATGTTTTATGTCATTCAGCTTCCTATGGCGTATCTCTTAGGAGTGCGGCTACACTGGGAACTAAAAGGAATATTTGCTGCTATTGTTTCTTCCGAAATCGTACTAGCAGTATTATTCCTGATGATTTTTAAAAATGGAAAATGGAAAACTATAAAAATTTAAAATGAACACTACAGACGAATTTTATGAAATTATTGCTGCTGCCATCGCAGTAAAAAAAGAACTGGTGAATGAAGACCTCACCTATCAGGAAATCCCGGAGTGGGATTCTATGTCTCATCTTCTTATCGTAGAAGCTCTTGAACAATACTATCAGGTAAAGTTCGACTTTAACGATATCATGGAAATGGGTACCGTGGGAAAAATCCGTGAGAAAATGAAAAAATACGAAGTATTCGTAGAAAACTAATCTTATGAAAATTTTAGAAAACATAATTGCCAATAAAAGCCTCTTATTAACAGAGGCTTCTACTGGTAAAACGATTCCGGTGGGAACACTGTACCGATCTCTGGGATTAAACCCCGTCGAAAAAGGATTGTTATTTCTGTATAACGACAATCAGCTTCCGGGTATCGAGGTGCTTCTTAATTTCTATGGAACAGCTCATACCATTGCTTTGTTGGGGCAAAAACTGCATACAGATTTCAAAGACCGTCTTGAAGCGGAATATCGTCCCAAATACATCTTTGATCCTCAAAGAAATGAAATTCCCGGTTACAGCCTGAAAGAGTTTTCAGAGACGATCAGGATCTTTATGAAGGATGATTACAAGCATGAAATTAGCATTAATCCCGAAATCAAGATCCTTCTAAGCACCTCAGGAACAACGGGAAATCCCAAATTGGTAAAACTCTCAGATGAAAGCCTTTATCAGAATGCTTTGAGTATCCTTCAGTATATGCCTATTCTGGAATCTGATGTGGTGGCTTTAAATGTCCCGATTAATTTTGTGTACGGATTTTCCATATTTACCACCAATTGTATGCGTGCAGGAAGAATCGTTTGTTCTGATAAGGATATTATGCAGAAAGCATTCTGGGATGAAATGGATCTGTACGGATACAGTACTTTAGGAGGCGTTCCTTATCTTTATGAAAACCTCAACAGAATCGGTTTTTTTAGAAAAGACTCTCCCAGTTTGCGATATTTAACGCATACCGGCGGAGTGATCAACAGTGAATTGAGAAAAATCATTTTTTCATACTGTAATGAGTATGATAAAGAATTCTTTGCCCAATACGGGCAGACTGAAGCCGGAGGAAGAATGGCATACCTTTCCACTGAAGGACTTTTAAATGATGAAACCTCTATTGGCATTCCGGTACATGGCGGCAATTTCAGGATTGATCCCGATTCTGAAGAACTATTGTTCTCCCATACAAGTATTTTTGGAGGATATGCCAATACACTGGAAGATCTTACGACCTACTGTCAGCCTGTGGTACTTCATACCGGAGATACGGCCAGAAAAAGTGAGGATGGCATCTACTACATCACAGGAAGGATAAAACGTATTATGAAGCTTTTCGGCATCCGCCTCAATCTGGATGAGGTTGAATTTATTCTTAAAAATGAGCTGAAAGAAAATACGTTTGCCTGTCTGAACGATCGCGATAAAAAAATTATTGTTCTGTATGACAATCCGGAAATAGATCCGCAACATATTGTTGAGATCATTAAAAATAAACTGCGCATCAATCCACAATACATACGTACAGAATATATCGAGTCATTTCCACTATCACAAAACGGTAAAATCAACTATCCTTTGTTACAAAACTTACAACATGAAAACCTTTAAAACCCTTATACTTCTTTTTACGCTAACATTATTTTCAAGTTATCTTTCGGCACAGCAGATTGAACGTGCTCATGGTAAAGTAATGTTATCTGAACAGGTTCCTGTAAAAAATGCTATTTTAAGACTGATTAATACGTCATATCAGGCAAAAACCAATACCTCAGGAGAATTTCATTTTGATAATATTAATCCCGGAGAATATACTCTACAGGTAGTTTTAAATGACATTGAACTGCTGCAGCAAACGGTTATTATTGATAAAGACCATCAGGAAATTCCGACCGTTTATGTATCCGAAAAAAACAACCTTATTGAAGGAATTACCATCTATGGCTACAGCAGAAACAAATTTTTGAATAGAGACAGTACTTCAATTTCAAAAATGCCGTTAAAAAACCTTGAAAATCCTCAGGCTTATACCAGTATTAATCAGCAAATCATGACGGAACAACTTACTTATGATATTTCAGAGGTGTTGAAAAATGTTCCCGGAATGGTAAAAATGCAGGGAAGCCCCGGAAGAGGTTCCGGAGATGGGAGTTTCTACTATAGTTTGAGAGGTTTCCCGACCAAAGTATCTATGGTGGATGGCGTTCCTGCCAATACGAATGGAGAAATAGATCCTTCTGATATTGAACGTATCGAAGTGATTAAAGGACCCTCCGGAACTTTATATGGCGGTGCGGTCACTTCTTTTGGTGGACTTATTAATGTGGTCACCAAAAAACCTAAAGATTATTTCGGAGGAGAAGTTTCTTATTTAATGGGAAGCTATAATCTGAATCGTGTAACAGCAGATGTTTACGGACCTATCACCGACTCTCGAAAGACTTTATTCCGTCTGAATGCGGCGTATCAGTACCAAAACGGATTTAGGGATTCTGAATTCAGAAAATCTATGTTTGTAGCGCCTACATTAAGCTATGAGGTGAATGATCGATTAAAATTTAATCTTGGTGCTCAGATATACAGTTATGAAGGAACCAACACTCCTATTATCTTTCTTTCCAGAACCCGCCAGTTTTTTGCCCGTACTCCAGATGAGCTTGGCTTTGACTGGAAAAGGTCATACTCTAACAATGACATGACGTTAAAAGCTCCTTCTATCAACGTAAAAGCAGAAGTGAATTATAAAATTTCAAAAAACTGGAATTCACAGACTTTAATTTCAAGAAACTACAGAAAGACAGAAGGATTGTATCAGTATCAGTTTATTAGAGGAAACACCAGTGATGCATTGCTGGAACGTAATGTACAGTGGCAGAATTCGGAAGGATCTTCTACCAGTATTCAACAGAATATCAATGGTGAACTTCATATAGGAAAGGTTAAAAATAAAATACTTGTAGGGTTAGATTATCTGAATCAGTCACTCAACAATAACCACTCTCCTATTATAAAGTATGATACCATCAACGGTCAGAATCTTACAGGTAAATATGGTTTTATTTCAAAAGATCTTGCTTTGCAGAAAATTCAGACCTCAAAAGCTGCCATGGTAAGAAATACGACCTCCAGTAATATCTATGGAGCTTATATTTCAAATGCCGTTTATATTACTGACAGATTAGTGACTCTTTTAAGCTTACGTGTTGATCATTATGAGAGTGATGGACAGCTTAATCTCAATACCAATATACGCTCCGGAGAGTTTAAACAGACCGCTTGGTCTCCTAAAGTAGGCATTGTGTATCAAATTGTTAAAAACAAATTGTCGGCTTATGCCAATTACATGAACGGTTTCAGTTATACTGCTCCTGTTACCCAAGAACTTGCAGATTACAGCGGAGATATGAAACCGCAAAAAGCCAATCAATGGGAACTGGGAGTAAAAGCCAATCTCTGGAGAAACCGCTTTAATTTCACGGCAGGATATTATGATATTTTAGTGGATAATATGCAAAGAGGAATTGAAGTAATCCAAAACGGAAAAAATTACAATATCACCATTCAGGATGGGGAACAGAGAAGTAAAGGTATCGAACTTGAAGCCATCGCCAATCCAATCCAGGGATTAAATGTAATGGCCGGATATACTTATAACGACAGTAAATTCGTCAGAGCCGATGCAACGGTAGAAGGTCGCCGTCCAGGATCTGCAGGTCCTGCCAATGTATTCAATTCATGGGTAAGCTATATTTTCCAAAGCGGAAGTATTAAAGGAATTGGATTAGGCTTCGGAGTGAACCATGTTGGTGAACAGATTACAGCAGACACCTCAACAACGGGACAGTTTGTATTCCCTTCTTATACTCTTGTTAACGCCTCCGTTTCTCTTGAAAAAGAAAGATACAGAATAGGATTTAAAATGAACAACTTAGGGAATGCCCAGTATTTTTCGGGACAGGGAGTTGTTGTTGCTCAGATGCCCCGAAATTTCGTAGCAGAGGTAAGTCTTAAATTTTAATAATGAAACTTAAATTCAGAAAAATTGCTTATCAATTACATGTATGGCTCGGACTCACGTCCGGGCTTATCATTGTTATTATAGCAGCAACAGGATGTATCCTCGCTTTTGAAGATGAACTGAAACAGCTTATACATCCTCAAAGGTATTTCGTAGAAAAAATAGAAAAGAAAAAATTACCACTTTCAGAATTGACTCTGAGAGCAGAAAAAGCACTCCCCGACAGTCTGAAAATAAAAAGAGTTCAAATTTCCTCCAATCCTTCGAAAACTTATGTATTCCGTACTCTGAAAATGAATAACGAGGCGCTTTCCTTTTGGGGAACCTATATTTATTATTACAGAGTCTATGTAGATCCTTATTCAGGGAAAGTTCAGGAGGTGGAAAATGCCAAAAAAGATTTCTTTGAAATTGTTCTGGATCTTCACCGCAGGCTTTTACTCGGAGAAAAGATAGGAAAAACGATTACGGGATATTCTACTCTTCTATTTACGATCCTATTACTTTCCGGACTGGTCATCTGGTATCCTCGAAAAATGAGCAAAGCCATGCTGAAAGGGATGTTTTTTATTAAAACTTCGGCTAACTGGAAAAGAATCAATTATGATGTTCATAATGTACTGGGATTCTATGCTGTCATTCCATTACTATTAATCTGTTATTCCGCATTGATATGGAGCTTTGAAGATGTGGATCAATGGGTAGAAAACACATTAAACGGCAATAGTGTCAAGGAAAAGAAAGCTGAAAGTAAAATTCTGGCCGGAGAATTTACCCGTCAGAAAAACATTTTAGATTTAGTAAGCGACAAAGTACTGAAAGACCTTCATGGTAAAAAATCTGCCATGATCAACTTTCCACGAACAAAAGAAGGAACTTATTATGCTGAAGTAAATTTTGACAACAGATACTATCGGAATATTCATTATAATATTGACCAATATTCCGGGGAGGTTTTAAAATATCAGTCTTATAAAGATAATATAGAATCCGGTTCTGCATTAAGGGAGAGAAACTACGATCTGCATACAGGAAGCATTCTCGGAACTCCAACCAGACTGCTTTATCTTTTGGCAGCCATCATAGCAACCTCATTACCTATTACAGGTTTTATTATTTATCTCAATAAAAAGAAGAAAAAACCTAAGAAGAAATCTAAGCACTAAATTTTATAAAGGCAGACTTTTATTACAAGGTCTGTCTTTATTCATTAAAACAAACTGGATCTTTCTATATTTTTTTATGAAGCTCTGCATCCCGTAATGCTCAATTGCTTTCTGTTTCAGTACGTTTGTGCTCCATTCTTCCCATTCTCCTGTATAGGGATCATACCCGCATTTTAAAGGTTTGGAAATATCAAGTCCTTTATTGCTTGTACTTGTCTGTTCTGTATACGCTCTGCAATCTGTGCAGATGTAACGGAACTCACAATCTCTGCAAACCTCTATATGATCTTTGGTTAAATTCCAATATTTCCTGAACTCTGGGTGATTACGAGCATTTTCTAATGTTGTATCTCTTATATTTCCGAAACTTTGTGGCATTGATGGGCAGTTTTTAATATTCCCTTCTTTATCAATTGATATTTTCTTATTAAGACAAGAATTATATTGTTTTGCTTCCAGATAAAAACCACGATCAAGATTAATATTTTTCAAATCAATCAATCCACAGCTCAATGGAATTTCAATTGTGCTTTTTATAGTAGTTATATGCACATAATCTAATGTATAAAAATCGTCTTTATTGGATGAATGCAATATGAACTGAAGAAATTTATTTGAAATTGAATGATAATTTTCTTTAATATATTCCAACAGCTCATCATCATATTTTGCAACAACGGAAATCTCATGAATACCCGATTGATTAAAGCATTTAATTTCAGAAATGAGCTCTTTTATATTTTTCAAGACGACCTCTTCTGAAAATCTGATCTGTAAATATTTGATCTTTATATCACAGATTTGTTCTATTAAATTGTCGTCAAAAACAGAAACTTTATCAATATCTAAGATTAAATACTCAATATCTGAAGGAGTTTCTCTGAATTCAGATTTGTTTTGAAAAGCAGATAATTCTTTTTCAGAATTTATGATAACGCCTAAATTATTGTTTAAAATAAAACTCAGGTATTCTTCTAAAGTTTCTAAACTCTCATCATCCAATTGTTTTTTCAATAAGGAATAATTTTGCCGCTCATCGGAAAGCATGTCAAATAATGCATTCGGAATAAACTTCAAAAAACCGGTACCTGTATCAAAAATAATAGAATTTTTAGCACCTTTAGTAATTTTTACAGAATCAAATAATTTTAAAAACATTTCTAATATAAAAGTGAATAATGTTTTGTTGAGCGAAAGATCTTGGTTTTAGAGCTCTTTTTATTTTTGTTTTCAGAATATTTAACCTCAGAAATATTATGGCTCTTTTTCCATTCCTGTAAGGAAAACTCGATTCCTCTTAATTTAAGCTTATCGGTCATAATAAATCGGCGATATATTTTTCTATCTGATAGTTTCCATAATAACTCACCTGATGAAATTGTCCCAATGGATTTACTTCTAAAAAATAAAAGTCATCATCAGATTTTATCAAATCTATTGTGCCACATTTTAAATTCAATGTTTTTGCCATTTTAAAAATTTTTCTTCTTATTTCTACAGAAAGTTGATAAGAAAGATATTTTTTGTCTCTATCTTTTATGGTTCTGATATCAACATTACCCGAAAAATCAAATGTGGCAATCGCCCAAATCTTTTTTTCAAAGAAAAAAGCTCTTATTTCATACACACTCTCTATTTTCTTTTGAATAATAGAAGGGATTATATTTTGATTTTTGTTCTGAAAATGATCAGAATCTATTTCATGTGTGTAATTCAGGTACAGTGCATTTTCAACAAACATAGGTTTCATTTCAGAAACAGCTTTGGTAATATATTTCTGAGATATATCAATTTTTGCCAAATCTTTTAATTGTGATAAAATATAAGTATCGGGTATTTTTAAACCTAAAGATTTTGCCACAAATAAAACTTCTAATTTATTTACTTCTTTAGTGAAAAGGTTACCAAATATATTTGCCCCGTTTGTTTTTAGATAATGATACATAAATCCCGTTATTGATTTAAACTCTGAATTGTAAAATTCAAGTAATTTATCATCAATTTCTCCGTTAGTTATTCCATAGTAAATTGCACCATTTCTGTAAAAAACCGATTTGAAATCATTCAGATTGTATTCAACATCATTTATAGAAATTATAAATACATTCTTTTTAAAATCAAAAAGAATTTTAGTGATGTACTGATTTCCGTTTAGACGTATGAATTCTTTTTTTTGATACAACAGCCAACTGCATATTTCATCAGTCATCGTATCATTTTCATCACTAATGAGTAGTATCATCTAACTTAATTAAATTCTTTTTTATTATTTCTACATCACTATCATTCTTAAAATTATAGCCTGAAATAACGTTATTTGAGAATACATAATCTTTATTGTTTAAATAAAAAATACTTTTATGTATTTCTTCTTCGGTTGTTGATAAACCTATCAATTTTCTTTTTCTATTAATCTCCTTTATTATAAGATCTGCTTTTTCTGTCCTTTTTTCTGGTAAAAATGAACTTTGGACATAACAACAATCAACCTTTCCATCATTTGTTATAAATTTGGAAATTTTAAAATAGGAATAATCATAGGTGTTATTATTCAAGTCAAGTAGAAAACCTGCAAAATCGGGCCTTATTTTGCCATCATTTAGCGCCTTATCAATTTCCTTAGAAAAATTCACCCGTTGAGGACTGTATAGATTACTTGCTAACTGATGCCAAATGATAAGATAAAAGTCATGAAAATGTACCGAATTTTTTATGTCCAATCCTATATTATACTCATTAGGAAATCCTTTTTTTTGAATAAGCTTAAGCAGATTGGTAGAGGTAATACTATCACTTTTTGTAAGCTCATTTCTATACACCTGATAATTCCCAGCTGATAAATTTCTGTAATATTGATCTAACTTAACTAAAGAATCTAAACTCTTCTTATATTTTACATCAATTGTATTCTGGCAAGGTATTGTTTTATACTGTTCCGGATTTTTAAAATTATTTGTTAAAAAATCATTATCAAATTTATTCCCCAAGCATTTCAGAGATTGATATTGAGTATAGGCTGTTTCTAAATCATTTACCTTTAGAGCAACCTTCATACTATTCTGCAAATCTTTAGCATGAGGATATTTGAATTCTTTGAATGCTTCTTTATATAAAGAATTTGCACTTGTTAAATCGTTATTAATGATCTTATTTTCAGCCTCATTAGTTAGCTCGTAGTATTTAATTAGATTTTTATTTTTCAATTCAAAATTTTGAGCCTTGCACGTTAAACCTATTAATAAAGAAATGTATAAAATTAATTGTTTCATATTACTAATAAAATAACAAGAGAAGTTTCTAAACTTCTCTTGAAAAATACATTTTTTTAACACGGTTTATCAACAGCATTAACGTTGAAATAAACATAGTCATCCGGCCCATTTAGAATATCACTTGAATATGAGAGACACTGTCCACTAGCAAGCTCACAAGTCTCACCTGCACCTGTTGCCTGTACATCAAAACTATAGAAAGATTTCACAGGGGCGCCTTCTCCTCCTAAAATTGTTTCTAATTTCTCATTTTTAAGTTTGAAACTTTCTAATTTTTCGAATTTTTTTGTTTTCATAAATTTTTTAAATTAAAATTATTAATGTGCTTTAATAAATTCACTATCAAAATATTTTAAAATAGTAAATTATATAACAAATAAAACAATTTAACATAGTATTTACAAATAAAAATTGATTTTACTGTCGATTATTCCATATAGAATATTTACAATACGATAATAATAAATAATTATTTGCATTCATGTTTTGCTTTGTCCCTTACAGAATATTAGGATTTCATTAATTTATCACTCATTTTAATCAAAATTTTTCAATTTTTGAAATACTATTTTACACAAAAAAACCTCTCCAAAAGAGAGGCATATACAAACACTAAATTTTGTAAACTTATTTATTAATCAATTTCTTTAAATTCTCTTCATTTGAAAGACCTGTAGATGAAGAGAGTATTTTCATATTATCGTCAATTAAAATGGTATAAGGAATTGCCTGATTCAGTTTAAAATGGATTTGTAAGGCTTCATGATCCATACCTGTATCACCAACAAAAAGTTGTTTCCAAGTCATATTTTCTTGTTTCAATGCTTTTTGCCAAGCCAATTTATCATTGTCAATTGATATTGAAATAAATTCTGTTTCATTATTGTAAAGTGGATACATTTTCTTTAATAAAGGGATTTCTTCTCTACACGGTCCACACCAGCTCGCCCAAAATATAATCAGATGTTTTTTGTATTTCGGGTCGATAATTTTGGTTCTCGCACCTTTGTCATTTTCAAGTAAAGGAACAGAAATCTTTTTTTCATTAAATCTTTTTTGATTATAAGCATATAGTTTTTTATATGTATCGCTCTGTGTAATCTCTCCTTTGAATAATTTCAAAAAATCTTCAAGTTGTTGAGCTGAAAAACTATTTTTATTTTCACCAATTTTATATAATAAATAATATGAATCAGGATATGTACCTAATTTTTCTTTTACAATTTTAAAAGTATTCTGATTAATATTTTCAAATAAATCTCCATCAATGTTATAGTATGCTTCTGTCTGTCTTCCTGTTATTAAAGGTGGTCCTATAACAGGCTTTTTATCATCAGGAAATGTAATACCGATATAGGTGTTGTAATTTAAGTCACCATTCATTATGATGTTTGAATCTGATAAAAAAACTGATGTACCCCATCCTGGTATACCTTTGTATTTAGCCTTTGTAGTAAAACTAAAAAATCTATTCACACCGTTTTTATCGATATGATCTATTCCTATATAAACAGGTTCATTATTTTCCCATTGATGAGTTAGGGTGAATATTCCATTTTTGGATTTTGTACTGTCTATTCTGTTACCCGGATAATCTTTAAAAAGATAAACAGTACCATCAGGTAAATTGGGAATATTACCTTTTATGGTAGTTTGTTTTTCTGTCTTTTTACAACAGTATATAAATAGAAAAAATACAACAAGAAAAACACTTTTATTTTTCATTTTTATAAGAATATAAAAACTGTCTAATTAGTTAGACAGTTTATAAGTTTGATATTAAAATTAAGTCTTAGTCCTTACAATGTGAAACTCCAGTAAAGCATTTAACAAATAAAACAATTTAATATATTATTTGCAAATTAAAATCGTTTTTACTGCCAATTATTCCATTTGAAATATTTACAATATGGTAATAATACATGATTATTTACGGTCACATTTTACGATGCTTTGGATATAATTAGGAGTTTTGTTAATTTATATTTCAATTTTTGAAATACTGTTTATACAAAAACAAAAAACCTCTCCAAAAGAGAGGTTTATACAAACACAAAATATGAAAAACTCAAAATCGAATTTTTATACTATTTTCTAAACTAACTCACCTTATACAATTTCCAATATTGGAAATCAATGTAAGGAAAGATTTTTTGATTGTGTATCATCACAATCTATTCTTCATCATAACAACTGCATTATTTCTAAAATTTTATATTCAGTCTCAAAAAATCGAAGAGGTTAGCAATAACACGTGAAATAGCGGAACTATCATTTTTCATCAGATCAATTTCCTCTACTTTTTCCAGATGATTGAATTTGATAGACAATGTTTTTCCTTTTGTGAACCAGGTCATATTAAGCGTATAATAGAATGTATCATCTGCATCAAGGTAATTTTTTCCAAACTCAGCAATGATCTGTTCCTTAGTCTTACCCATCAAATAATAAAATCTTTTTTTAAACACCCACATTCCTGTATCTTGAAAAATTAATTTCAGCTTCAATTCATCCCACTCTTCAAAAAATTTATTCTAAAGTTTTTATTTCAGAAAAGATTATGGAAGCAGGTTTCATAAAACCTGCTTATCACAACCGTTTTTTTCAAATTTGTTTTTTAGAATCATCTTATGGCTTCCAATACGTCCATCCTCCTCCATTGTAGACTGCAAGCCTTTTAGCTCCAGTTTTATTTATATATACCATCATTCCCGGTGCGGGATCTGCTATATCATTCGTATCCTGTACTATAGGAAGTACAAGGGCTTTAGAGTTTGATTCTAAAACCAATACTCCATCTGCCGCAGTCGTTGTTGAGCCAATAATAACTTTTGCACTTGGCTCTTCTACTACAGTTTGCGTGGGCTGTGAAGACATCTGAGTACTTACATCTGCCTCATGTCCGCTGCTCAGATCTACCCAGCCGTTGGGAGAATCTGTACTTACCACTCCATTATAATATTTTACTTTTGCCTTTGTAGCATCTGAAGTATCTAATATGAATGTTCCCTCTACCAATCCCGATCCCGCAGGAACCGTTCTCACGTAAGGTAAAATTATTCCCTTATTCTGACCGGCAGCGAATTCTAAGAGAACAGATTGTTTATTCGTTGCTGTTCCTACTGCATCCCCCATAATTACTTGTGAGAATGCGAATCCCGAATATGAAATAGCGAGAATTAGAAGTATTTTTTTCATGGGTTTCTCTTATTTAAATTCTTTAATTTTTTTGCTTCATTATTTACGATTAAGGACATGCCGGCTGAGAAAAACATGACCATGACGCATCTGAATATATCTTTAAACACTTAACATCTGTATCGTATACCATCATTCCTTCCTGAGGCGAAGCGATTGCTGAAATACTAGCTGTAGACATTCTTGTAATGACAAAACCTTGCTTATTAGACTCCAGTGCGATATGTCCTGATTTTCTTACCATTGGCCAATTGTCTGCAGAACCTGCTCCTGCTCTTTTCAATAGTGTAAATCCTAGTTTAGTATCAGGACCTGTTCCCGGTGTAAAGGCAGGATTGTAACAAGCACATGGCGCAATATTTAACCCATATCCTATCCCTTCCATACTCGTTGCTCCCACGACCAACTCAGTTGCCACGACTGTATTATTAGTCGTTGTATTCCAGTTCACTATGTTTAAAGAATTTCCATTATATAGCTCAAGTGGGAATAAAGGTCCGTTACTTGTTTTAGAACCATACAGAGATACAATACCTGTAGGACTGATTACCACTCTGATCAACGGATGAGCTGCAGTTCCTACTATGTTATACACCTGCGGAATGCTTCCTGCTCCGTACACATCTCCATCAGCAAAACGGATATTCACTGCCGGAGTCTGGCCTGCTTCAAACTGAATTTCTTGGGTAGCGAGCTGAGTCCCGTTAATATTCATATTAAATGAATTATCCAGTTTAAACAGATCCAAGACAAATCCATAATTTGCAGATGGCTGAGTAAATGTCTGCGTTACAGGATTCGAAGGAGCATTTCCATTATAAGACCAGCTGAAAGAATTTCCACTTACCGGAGTGGTACACACTGCAGCTTGAGAGAAATACAATGCCGTACTTTTAATATTGTTACAAGTACCTCCCAATCCATTATTTGCACATTCATATTCCGCATTGGTTGGTGGAACTCCCTGGTTTGTATTTGTAGCATCCGGATCAGTAACATCATTTGGTCGAAGAATCGTCGCTTTAAAAGAATTATTAGTTCCCGTTGCTGCCAAACCTGTCGCTTTAACAATAAATTTATAAGTTACTTCACATCCATTAGGTAAATCCAATACAGAAGAATAGGTTCCGGTACTTGAATTATAAGTGATCACGGAAGATTCTGTTCCACAAGAGTTTCCATTGAAAACAGCTGTCCCTCCATTTTGGAACCCAGCCGGTAAAATAAACTGGAAAGGCGCTCCTGTCACTCCATCAGGTCCGTCATTTTTTACTTTTACCGTAAACTCGATAAGATCGTCAGGAATGACTGATGTTTTATTCGGAGTAATTGAAGACACTTTAAGATCAGCAATTTTAACCACTACGCTTGTTGTCTCAGTTACAGCGGCTCCTTTTATAAACGTCCATGTATCCAGA
The DNA here is from genome assembly GCF_016735585.2 of Chryseobacterium tagetis. GTDB lineage: Bacteria > Bacteroidota > Bacteroidia > Flavobacteriales > Weeksellaceae > Chryseobacterium > Chryseobacterium tagetis. Next base: position 532,753 of record NZ_JAERSE020000001.1, on the reverse strand, counting down.
GATTTTTCATTTCCGAACTGCCCTGCTCCTGTTGTATTTGATCCACCTGAACCCCAAGAGTGTCCGTTTATGGTACTATCGGTACCGGAACTGTTTGCTCCTCCCTGTGCAGTAGTCAATTGGCTATTGTTGGTTGGGTTTGAATTCGTTCCATAGGTACTTACACTGCTTACCTGAGAGATTCCGGTATCATTCCACCATACAAGGCTCGAAGCTACATTCGATAAATTCGTAGGATCTAAACGCTGAATAATGGTTCCATTAATATTCCATTCCATATCAAAGAAAGGGAAGTGAACTTCTGCTCCCTGTAGCTGAACAGTAACCTTAACAGGAAGTGTACCGGAAGGAACAGCATTTCCATTCCCGTCCTTACCATCCCAAAATATATTATTATCTCCCAAAACAGCAGCTCCTGTAAGAGTACGTGGAGTAAATGCAGCTGGAACAGATGTACTTTCAATCATAACGGTATAGCTTCCGGCAGCGGCCGCATTAAAATTAACATATCCTCCTTTGCTTCCCATCTGACCTATCGTACCATCTACTCCTTTGAATTTCACATCACTTGCAGTAGGGGCAACAACAGCATTCTTCAACCATGCATTTCCTCCTCCCGTTACGCCATACAGTGCACCTTGTGCAGAAGTAGGAAGATCACTGGAAGGTAAAACATAAAACATTTTATGGGTAATTTGCTGGCTTGTATCAACGCTGTTCGGATTCTGTATCTTTCCTGTTAAATCAGCTGATGCCGTAGAATTAATACTTTTATAAGTTGCCAATCCTGTTGACGGATCAATAAAACCATTGTTATTTACGAAAAAAGTAAAGGCAATCCCGTTGTTTCCGTTATTGTTTACTTTGTAAGTATATCCGTCTTTTGTAAGAACAAAAACCTGCCCCCAAAAACTATCATTCACATTATTGGTTGCCGGAATGTATAAATTCAATACATTAACGTATGAACGTCCAGGAATAAAGGCTGTGTTCGCTGTATTAATTACAGAAATATCCCAGGCTACAATATATTGAGATGTATTTTGCGTCCATGTAGAAGCACTAACCGCGGTGGTATTTGGAATTGAAGTTCCTGAACTCCTGGAATCAAACTCAACACGGTAAACTCCATCCCCACCGGAAGGAATCTGATAATATATCGGTGTATAGCGGTTGGTAACCGATGCTCCAAACAACTGAGGTCCAGCTAATTCATTCACACGATTGGCGATCTGACCACCAGAAGTATAGTTTCCGATTTGCGTTCCTGTAGGACCGTAAAGGCGAATTCCTGCCGATCCGGATCCTTGGGCGCTGGAAGCTAAAGTGATTCTTTCACCTGCTTTTGCATAGACATAATGCACTCCATTGTTGGGGAAAGGATAACTGGTGCTGGAATTGGTATCAGATCTTAAAAAAGCTCTGTTTCCCGATCCTCCACTCGGGAAAAGATTGACTGAACCGTCTGCAAAAACCTGATTGCTATACAGCAACATCAGTATAAAAAGGGAGAGGTTCAATACCCTTGATACAAAATTGTAATTTTTCATTCAAAATGATATTTTATTAATATTTTCAATTATTTATGTTCAATCTCAATACAGTTCATTTTTGAGATAACGACATATTTATTCTTGCATCTATTCAAAAAATGAAAGGATGTGGTGTTTTAAATAAAAGCTTTGATGAGTACAGTTAACTATTCAATTTCTGGTGCAATATTAGACTTGCTATTTCTTGAAAACAAGGGAATGAAAGCCCATATTCCGTAAAACGGATACACAATTACCTGTTTTAAAATCTTGATTATTATATATTTATAAAAATTAAACAGAATCAGTTATCTTCTTCCTGTTTTTTAGGAAGCAGATTGCAAATGCTGGAAATACTGAGAGGGAGAAACTGCCGTGACTTTTTTAAAAGCCGTCGAAAATTTACTCTGAGAAGAAAATCCTGCCTCTTTTGCCAACGTTGCTATTTTAAATTTATGGTAAAGAGGTTCTTTTTTCACCTTTTCTATTATATAATGGATTCTCAACTCATTGATATAATTATTAAAATCTTTTCCTTTGTGATTATTGATAATATAGGAGAGATATTTTGCATTGGTTTTACAAGATGAAGCCAAACAGGAAAGGGAAATTCCGTTTCGGGTAAACTCCGCCGATTTTTCAAATTCTTCAAGCTTTTTTAAAATCATAATTTCTGTTGTCTCGGTCATGATAGAAGAATGCTCCTTTTTTTCATAACTACTTACAATAATAGGTTCTTCTTCATCGGCTATTATCCCATCATTTTGCAATTTCACGTTCTCTTTAACTTCACCGGCTATATTGCTTACCTTTAAACTTTCTGTTCTTTTAAGATCCTTCAGGGTCTGATTCACCTTATCAAATTTTTTCCTCTGGTACTTCTGGTAGACAAGAAAAAACAACATCCCGGCAACAAATAGAAATCCGACCACAAAAATGATCCAGTTCTTAGATTTTACATTTCTTTCAATATCCCTGTTCTTATTTTCCAGATGAGTATAGGAGTCGCGGATAAAAGCCTTTGAATTTTCAGCAATCTGCTCAGAAACAGAATCTTTTTTTAAATTTACTTTAGACAGTTCTTTAAAATCCTGCTGGAGCAGATAATAATTCTGAGACGTCTCATAGATCACTTTTTTAAGTTCTATATTGGGTATATTTTTGGAAATTCCTTCTGCCAGATCAAGGTATTTTTTCGCCTTTTTTAAATCTTTCTTATCAATATAAACTTCCGAATATCCGTTATAAACCAACGCCTTTACAAAATTATCAGGCATTTCATCCAGTCTTTTCAAAGCCAAATCGTAATAGGCAATGGCTTTCTCATAATCTTTTAGATTAAAATAATTCAGGCCAAATAATTGCTCATTCTGAGCAGTCAGGAATTCATAATCATTCTGTGTGCTTGTGTCGAAATATTCCTGAGATTTTTTAAGTGCTTCAATTGATTTTTTATAATCTTTTGCCCCCAATTCATAATACGCTTTTTCCTGCATTACGAATCCCATCATCTGTCTTTCAATTTTAGGATTATTGAGCCTTTTTATCACCTCTCTGCTTTTATTGATATAGTTTAAAGACTGGTCAAAAAGTTCCAGAGACCGATATTGGGAAGCTAAAAAACCGTCAATTTTAGATAACCAAAGATCATCAACTCCATCTATGATCTTCTCGGCCTTCATCGCATATTCAACAGATTTTTTGGTCTCACCGATTTGTTTATATATCGTCGCCGAAAGCATTAAACTTTTCGCTTTAAACATGGGCGTCTCCGAAATAAGGAACAATGAATCTGCAGTCCTCAACGCTTTCTTATAATCTTTCTGAGAGGTTTCAAGAAAAGTTTTTGTATAAATCTTGCTGTACTCTTCCTGGTTTTGGCCATATAAATAGGTTAATGACAAAAAGAATAAGTTCAGAATAATCGAGAGTTTTTTCATGGAGTTGTTACGGCCCTGTAAAGAGCTAATATTTAAAAAATAACGCAAAATTAAACATACAATTCTATATCAAATTGAGTTGTAATTACCATTTTCACGAAAACGTAAAAAAACCTCCAAGCAAAAAATCTTACACCTTTGAATTATAAAAAAATGATATTTAACACTTTAACCATTAAAAAACAGAAAATTATTCTCATTAAAAAATAATTTTGTAAAATAAGCTTAGGGCTATTAATCGACCTCTTTATTTACATATTTATAAGATTTTCCGGCCCTATTTCAGGTAAGCTATTTCCCTATTATGGTTCAAAGATAGCTGATGGAGTTACAACTGGTGTTCGAAACAAAAATTCATATTCTCTTTACGTTAGATTTTTTAGATTGATTAGACATTAGTTTTTAATATTTTCTATGGTTAAATTCCTTATAATGGAATATCTTCTCTACGGTCTGTTTTAAGTTCTAAGAAAATATGCTTACCTTTAGTAATATATCCTCTCTGCGAAGTTTTCTTCAAAAAACCTCCCCGAAGAGAGGTTTAAAAACACAAAAACATGAAAAACTCTTATGATGCGAGCAGTACTTTAAGAAGTTACTAATTACTAAAATACTTGTTTTGTGTAGGTCTGGAACGGGGTATTCCCCTATTGGTTTTAATCAGAAAACAGCTACTTCTATAAAACTTGGTGCAAGGTTATAAAAAACACGAACCATCCCCAAACCTTTACTGGAATGATTACAGCAATAATGCTATATTTTCAACGTAAAATATGAGTGAATTTTCTTCAAAATAGGCGATTATAGATGCTCAGAATAATTCTGAAATAATTACCGAAAACAACCATTGATTGACAAACCCATACCTCTCTAAAGCATCAAAAGCTGTTTTACAAATAAACATAACTGTATATAAGTGCTTTAGGTAAAATTATGGTAGAATTATATCGGAATAAATTCTATACATATTTTTAATCATAGGGCCCATAGATAGTACTTTTGACAAGCAAATCAGTTTTGCCAACACTTATAAAACTATGTACCAAAATCTACTGTTTCATGTAAGGAATTATTTTCCTTTCAAAGCAAATATTAATTCTCATGTATTACTACGTTCTGTTTGTATTTTCACTTTCTTATCTTTTTTCAACGATTTTCATGTAAATGCCCAGAATATTTCATTTGCCCAAAGCATTACCGATCACGAAAAGAAAACAATCACTGCACCTTTAACCCATCTGATTACAGGAAATATTAACGGCAACAAAACAAATAAGCTCATTATGTTTTGTTCTATAATAGGATTATCTGTCATTACATTTTTAACCTACCAAATAAAGACTCATCAGAATATTTTCGCAAAATATGTCCGTAATCTTTTACAAAAGAATAAAAATGAAAACAATGTTCTTTTAAAGACTGTTCTTGAAACTGAAATTAACAAGACTCCGGTTAAAAGTCTTCACGCAATATCCACAGAAACATATAATACCATTCTGAAAAAGCTCAGTAAGTTCGAGAGATCTGAAAAATACCTCAGAAAAGATATTAATCTCACCTGGCTGTCTAATCATCTGAATACGAATACTAAATATCTTTCAGAGGTTATAAAAACCCATACAGAAAAAAATTTCAGCAGCTATATCAACGGACTTCGTATCCGATACATTATTAAAAAATTAGATGAAATACCGGTGTACAGAGATTACAAGATCAGTTATTTAGCGGAAGAATGCGGATATGCTTCTTCACAGGTTTTCGCCATCGCATTCAAGAAGGAAACCGGAGTTACCCCATCCTATTTTATAGAACAGCTTAAAAATGATACCACCCAAAATCCTGATAAATTTTCTGCTTAATGAATAGGTACCCCAAAAGGAATTTTGGAAATCAGATTTATTTTAAATAGTAAACTTCACTCATTTATCTCCAAAAAAAGCATTCAATATTATATTGAATGCTTTTTTCTTGTTTTATGAAGCCAAATGCTCCTGAGATTGAGTATTTACCTGATCTTCTTTTAAATTCTTTATAAAATAAGAGGGTGTTACTTCATTTATTTTTTTAAATGCAATCACAAAGACCTGTGAAGAAGCATATCCGCATTCTTCAGCCAGATAGCTTATTTTATATTCTCTGTATTTCGGATCATTGTAAAGTTTACGCACAATATAGTCTATCCGTAATCCATTAATGTAATTTGTGAAGTTTTTGCCTTTGTAGGTATTGATGGTTTCTGAAAGGTATTTAGGATTGGTATTAAGGTTACTGGCAAGCCAGCTGGTATTAATTTCCTTTTTGAGAAACTTCTCTGAGGTTTCAAATTTCTTCAGCTTCTGCAACAATATTTTTGTGGTTTCGTCGGGTGTATTTGCCGGTAATTTGATTTTTATACTTTCTATATCATCAGAAATTTTTGCCTCATTACTTGCTTCTTTTTCACTGTTGAGTTTAGCGATAATGTTCTGATATTTATTATGAAGAATTTTATTGCTTCTTTTTCGATAAATAACCATGATAACAGTAATCAATACAAGAAAAGTTAAAGAAATAAGAGCAATTTTCTTAATCGTATAGTCACTGTTTTTTTTCGTTTCGGAAATTATTTTTTTCACAGGAACCTCAACTGCTTCTTTTTCTATTGTTAATATACTGTCGTTCAGCTTTGAATAAAGATCAAGATATTTTTGAGACATTTTATTGTCCCCTATTCCCAGATAAGATTTTGCCAATACCATATAGCCTACTCTTCGGTTATAAGGCATGCTGTTAGATTTTTCCAGCACAAGCATTTTCTCTCCGTATTCTATTGATTTTTTATAATCTTTTTTAAGTTTATAAAATTCCTGAAGCGCCTGATATAAATCTATTCTCGTATAGGCATCTACTTCACCTTTTGCTTGATCGAGGCTTTTCAGAGCTTCCATGAAATAGTATTCCGACAGTTTTATATCTTTTCTCTTGTTTTGCGAATCCTTGTAATAGATTCCCAGATTCATGTTGACAGAAATCAACATATCAATCTTTTTCTCTAAAGAAATTTCTTCGCTGTTATCACTCACTTTCAGAATCTCTTCCCTGCTTTTTTCTAAATAATACAAAACCTTATCATCATTTCTGTTTTGATAATAAGGGCTAAGATTATAATAGATAAGTGACATTTCGTAATGACTTGTATCTGCATCAGGGATGAGTTTTGCATACTGCAATCCGGTTTCGTATTCCTTCAAACTTTCATTGTACAGCCCCATATTATCATATAATGTTGCTCTGGTGCCATATAAAGTTGCCAGTGTTTTATAATTTTTCTGATTAAGCGCCAGATCTTTAACTCTCTCAGAAATTTGCAATGCATTTTTATAGTCATAAGCATGAGAATAAACCAGCATCATATTTTTTGTGGCAGCCAGTTCACCTTTTTCGCATCCTACTGATTTTGACAGATCAATAGTTTTTTGAAGAACTCCGATCGCTTCTTTGCTTTTACCCTCTCTATTAAGAGCAATCGCTTCATCCATCAGGCGATCTACTTCTTTATTTTCAGGACACAGCAGTTTATCTTTTGCATTGAATAAGTTGAAAGAAGAAAAAACAATAAAAAATAAGCAGAGTAATTGTTTCATAAAATAGAATCATACATTTTTACATCCCGAGCAATTCGTTTTTAACCAATATAAATGGTATCCTTTTGCGAGATTGCAAATTTAACAGATCTACAGCTATTAAAATAATAATTTTCGCCTATAAATATAAAATTATTGGTGTAGCAGTAAAAGTTCATCAATAAGTAAGTCCTGTACGAAGCTTCATACAGGACTTATTTTTTTAATTTGAATTAAAAGTTAATAATTCCAGGTAAACCGATCGCCTTTTTTTAAACCAAAAGTACTTAATTTAGATCCACTCATAAACCCTTCATCGGTATAGATAATATCCAGTCTAAGTTGAGTATTCTTATCACACTGAACTATAAATCCGTTTTCCATATCCAATGTGAGGATTGTTCCCGGAGGATGAAGTTGATCCATTACTTTTTCTACAATTGTAGTCTCAACTATTCGTATATTCCATCCGTTCCATTGCGTATATGCTCCTCTATTCCATGGATTACAGGCTCTTACTAAAGCATCTACAGTCTGGGCATCAGATGTTTCCCAAAATATACAGACATCCTTCGCACCTGGTTTCGCAAAATATTTCGCTTTTGAATGATCCTGTGCAACACCTTGATAGCCGTCATTCAGCGATAGTAAAAGTTCATTTAGAAGATTCGCACCAAGCCATGAAAGATGAGTCGATAACATCCCGTGTGTCATATCTGAAGAAATAGGGAGTGTTTTTCTTACTATAATAGATCCTGTATCAATCTTTCTGTCTATCGAATGAACCGTAATTCCTGTTTCTTTAGCTCCTCTGCGAAGAGATTCAAATATGGGATCTGCCCCACGCATTTCAGGAAGTAAACCATAATGAAAATTATAAAAAAAGGATCGATTCTTTTCTAAAATTTCAGAAGGTATTTTCCAGGGAAATGTCATGGTAAAACAATAGTGAGGCGTATTTTTGAGAACCATTTCCTGTATCTGAATATGAAATTGATTTTTTGTCAAAATCAATAACGGAACCCCGGATTGTTTTGAAAGCATTGTACAGAAATCAATAACATCTGTATTTCCTTCCGGTACACCTATTGCACAAAGTATTCCTGCCGACTGTAAAGCCTGTAGCGCAGGAATTGCCATACGGTTATTGCATAATACCGCTATTTTCACTGCTTTCATTATGATTCTAAACAAGCGTATGCATTAAGCCATGTATTGGCTTCTACATTCTGCATATTTTTTATATTAATTTTCAGACTTTCACGCTCTGCTTCTGTAACAGATGCAAAATGTACATCTTTAAGTTCGCAGTTTTCTGTATCCTTAGCTTTTATAACGGTCGCATAGTAAACAGGAGCTTCCGCAAACCCATTATCAGGATTCATCCAAACTCTTCCCCGTGGTGAATCAATAGAAATATCATCAAATCTGAAATTTTCCATTCCTATAAAAAGGGCAGCTTCCCATCCTAATAAGGAAAAAAGATTGGCTTTTCCTTCTTTAATTCCATTCATCGTATGTAAAAAAGCCTCGTTTTCAGGTGTTTTTAAAGTGTTCGACCACGCTACTGCTGAATTCCAGTCTTTTCCCGGATAGGTTATTTTTTTAAGCCATGATTCATCCGCAGTAAAACAGGTTCCGTACACTGCATGATTCGCTGAAATAGTATTGCTTTCATTAAAGAAATCTTCTGCCATATCTCCACAAAAAGAAACAAGTACAGCAGTTTGCTCTTCTTTTTCAATATATTCTCTGAGAGGGGCTAAAGTAAAATCTGAACGCCGCAAAGAGGTAATATGATTAAAACCTATTGTGCCTCCTTTCTCTTCTACTGCAACAGAATAGATATAAGAGGGACGATAGCCCGCATCATAAAAAGAACAGCTAAATGCAAAATTCTTATAACCTTGTTCAATGGCCTGATTAACAATAACTCGGGTACATAAACTTCCTTGTAAAGAAATAAAATAGGCATTGGAAAGTTTGCCGTCAAAAGCAGGAAAATGATATCCACTGTCAAGTACAAGAAGTGTTTTATCTGCAGCTTGAAACAAAGGATGTACAAACTCAGCAGCAAGAGGATTCATATATCCAATAATAATATCTGCTCCCTCTATTAAAAACTGTTCACATCGTTGATAAATTTCTTCATGTTTTGCAGCAACACCAATGCTTGCAGAGACAATTTCATGATACCCCTCCAAACCGATATTTTTCAATGACTGTTTAAAGCCATCTATGATATCAAAAGAGATTGAAGGATAAATAACGGATCGTGGTAAAAGTAAAGCTATTTTCATTTTTTTTAATAAAGCCTCTAATGAATAAACCATTAGAGGCCTGTTAAATTTTCAATTATGATCTTGATGGGAAAATTCCGGATAAACAAATGATATAATTCATCCCAAGATAGGGCTGTCGTACATTTATAGGCTGGCTTCCTCCTGTAACGCTTAAATTAAATGCTGTCGAGATCGGTCTTAATGTTGTATTTGCCGGATTATCAGAATACAATCCTGATAATGCAGCAAGTGTATTATTAGTAGGTGAGTTGGTATCTCCTTCACCAGAAAAGGTTTTAATAGCTACTTTTTCTGTACCTGAAGCGTGAGTATGCATAGGCATGTTTGACAGTGTACATGATACAGTTTCACTTCCTGATACCTCTCCTAATTGATAGCTTTTAACCCCTACTGCATTCCCCGCTCCCATAGGACTTCGTCCGGCAAAATTAGGAAGCATGAAAGTTGTTATTCCGTTTCCTCCATAGGTAACTCCTAACAGAGCAAATAATGCCTGGTTTGTATTTATGTTTAATGTTTGTCCTTGACAAAATGCCCAGTTTCTAGGAGCAAAATCTCCAGCAAACATTCGGATTTCTGACATTGTTCCGTCCATAATGATTAGTTTTAAATGATTACTGATATACTAAATTAACTTCTGCTTGGGAAAATTCCTTCAAGACAAATGATATAATTGGTTGCCATAACGGGTTGTATGATATTAAAAGGAATATTACCTCCTACCGTCGTCAATGAACCGTTAACAGTTGCGGGCGCCACATAAGTATTAGCGGGCTGCGTTGAATATGCTCCTTGCAAACCTCCCAGTATCGCATCTGAAGGGGGTGCTGTACCTCCTCCTTCCGAATTAGCCGGAAAATTGATTGTAGACATTGCAGCGTGAACGTGAGCAGGCATCTGAGAGACAGTCATTGTTACTGATTCAGTTCCTCCAACCTGCCCAAGAATGATATTTGATAAACCAGCCCCTTTTCCTGTTCCTACTGCAATACGACCCCTTAAGTCAGGAACCGCAAAAGTAACCTGTCCATCTCCTCCGTATATGGTCCCAAGTATGGCAAATGTTGTTGAATATGTTGCTATGCTATATAAAGTACCGTCACAGAATGCCCAACCTAATGGTGCGAAATTCCCGGCAAATAGACGGATTTCTCCGATATACCCTTCCATAATTTAAGTGTTTGATTGTTGTTATTTTTTGTGTTTAGTTTAGACTATGATCTTGGCGGAAAAACTCCGTACAAACAGATAATATAATTCATACCCAATGAAGGCTGATTAATTGGTAATGGAGTATTTCCACCGGAAACACCAATCTGCAGGCTCAAAGGAATAGGTTTTGTGGTAGAATCACTTACCTGCGAACTGTACATTAAATCATTTGCTGCCAAGACATTGTTTGCAGGCGTATCTGAATCTCCTACATCTGAAAATGCGGGGATCACAATACTTCCTGCAGCAGCATGCGTATGTGCCGGTAAATTCAATACACTCAGTGCTACAGTGTTTGCTCCTGTACTTTCACCTAATTCATAATAAGATAGTCCGGGTCCCTGACCGGCACCGATCGCCGATCGCCCACCAAGATTAGGCAGCCCAAAAGTTGTTTTACCATCGCCACCATACGTTGTCCCTAATATAGAGAACAAAGCTGTGTTTGATCTGATTGCCAATAATGAGCCGTCACAATACCACCAATCTCTAGGGGCAAAGTTTGAAGCAAAAAGGCGGATTTCTCCAATTGTTCCTTCCATAGTTATTTGTTTTAAATTGAAACTTTTTTTAAGTTTTTATAAGATCTGAAGAGTAAAAATCTTCAATAATTATCGAATGTTTTTTACAATACACAATACTACACTGACCCAACATTCTGTTCAGAATTTGGAAATAATTATTCCCGCAAACAGAATACATAAAGATTCTGTTGCTAAGTATGTGTTGTAAAGATTTTATTAGGTGATGTACTAAGTAATCGTATTCAGTAAAGGTATAGCACCTCTTTTAAGAATTGTCATCATGGTTTCAAGTTTTTGGTTAAGCTTTTAAATCACTCTATCAAGACAAGAGTAACACAAATATACATTAATTATTATATCAAAAATACACCTAATATTAAATATTTATAAAATCAACAGAGTTTTTTCTTCTTATTTAGCAAAATACCGTTCTATCTTTTAGGAAATCATTTTTCATAAAAATTACAATATCATTAATTTTAACGTAAAAAATTAATGATATTGTATTGATTAAAATTATGATGAATAATGGTACCTCTTTAATGGAATCATCCTTTGCATACTAAAACCTTTCTCTCTTTTTTCTCATAAAAGCTTTTTAATATCATCATCATAAAAGCCAATAATCCAAATACAAAACCAATCCACGGATTGTATTCAACTCCTTTGGTTACAATCATCCAGCCTCCCAAAGTTGTTCCTAATGTTACGCCTAAATTCCCGAATGAGGTAGCCAGACTGTTGGCAAACTCCAAAGAATCAGGAACTGAAGAGATCATATAGGTAGAGGCATTCAGAAAACTCGGCGAGTACATAAACCCCCAAATTCCGATCACGACAATGGTTGATAATAAATTACCATTCGAAAAGTATAATAAGACAGGAATCACTAAAGTTCCGGAAAGAAAAAAAGCTGTTGTTTTAGTCACATTTTTATTAAGCATTTTTCCTGCGATCCATGTTGATAAAACCCCGATAATTCCGAAGACAAATAGCATATAGCTTACCATTGTTTCGTTCATTCCTTTCGCTTTATTCAAATAATCTGCAAAATAGCTGTAGGTGGAAAACCATGCGGTGATCATGAAAAAATTAGCCGCAGTACTTAAAATAAATGAAGGCTGGGTAAGGATTTTCAATTGTGTCCCATAGGATTTTTTCTCTTTTACAGGCATTGACGGAAGCATAAAATAGATAACAACTAATGCAATCAAACTTACAACGGTCTGAATCATAAATGAGTATTCCCATGACCACAGACTTGAAACCCACGTAGCAAATGGAACTGTAGTTACCATTGCAACAGTCACCCCACTGAATACAATACTCATCAGTTCATTTTTTTTATCAGCATCGGCATTAGCAACGGCAACAGACAAAGCCGTAGCAATATAAACAGGCTGTAAGAATGCAGGAAGAATCCGCACTAAAATCAGAACCCAGAACGGAGGCGAGAACGAAGAGACAAAACCTGTAATCAAAAATATGGCAATGGAGGTGAACATAATTTTTTTACGATCAAAACCCGAAGTCAATAAGGTCATAAAAGGCCCGGTAAGAGCAATAACCAAAGCAAAAGCACTTAATAAATAGCCGGCTTTATCAATGCTTATTTTATAATGTTCGGCGATTTGTGGTAAAATTCCAATGACTCCGAATTCGGTTGTAATAACGGCCAAAAATCCTAAAAAGCCAATGTATGCGTATTTTTTCATGTACAAATTCTCTTAAATTATTTTAGATTCTCTTTTGTAAATGCTGCAATTTCCTGAACCGCCTTTTTAGTTTCTTTCAAAACACTTCCCATGTGCATAAAACCATGAACCATTTCTTTGTAAACAACAGTTTTAACCTGAACTCCGGAAGCTTTCATATTTTCTGCCAGTTGTTGACCTTCATCCCGCAAAGGATCGTGCTCTGATAACAAAATGAATGTCGGAGGCGTATTTTTAAAATCTTTGATTAATAAAGGAACTGCTAATGAATTCTGTTGATCTTCCGGATTGGCCAAATACCAGTTCCAGGCTCTTATCCCTTCTTCTTTGTTGATGATCGGACCATTTTCATAGTCTTTCCATGATTTTGTCTTCAATCTGTTATCTGCTGCAGGATAAATCAACACCTGAAATTTCAACTGATCGCCAAGTTGAGTGGAAACACTTGCTGTCACCGATCATTCCAATTTTATTTTTATCTAAATGTAAATGTTCTGCATTCTTAATGATCCATTCTGTAGCAGATTGAGCATCATCAAACCCAGCAGGAAAAGGATATTCGGGAGCCAAGCGATAATCTACAAATACAATGGCAGAACCCGTCGCATTTGCCAATTGACGAACAATAGCATCATGAGTCTCAAAACTCCCCGAAACAAACCAACCGCCATGAAGATAAATGATAGCCGGTGATTTTTCATTTTCAATTCCGTTGGGTCTGTAAATTCTCACAGGAATTTCGTGGTTATTTGTCGGAATATTTAATTCTTCAATTATCCTAACCGCCTCTTTTTTACCGCCCAGCTGTACTGCCATTGTTTCGTATCCTTTCCGGCTCATATCTAAAAGATCTTTCCAATCAAAAACATGGATCTGCTGCAGATTTTCTATTATTTTACTTATTTCCGGGTTCAATTGAGTTGCGTTCATTTTATTATTGTTATTTATTGTTTTACAGGAAATTAATCCTGATATCATGAGCATTCCTATGAGTTTTTTCATGTTGTATTTAATGTGTATGCAAAATTAAATAGAAGTCATACATTTGCACAGTACACAGTCAATTGTATGGTACGAACAAATTTGTAAGTAATGGGAAAAAGAAAGGAAAATTCAACGAACAGCATCAATGAACAATATATAATAGAGTGTGATCTTACCTATGCCGTCTGTAAGATCGGAGGAAGATGGAAATTACTGATCCTATGCAAACTGGAGCACGGCAAACTCCGTTTCAGTGAGATCAGAAATCGGATTACAGGTATTACAGAAAGAATGCTTACGCTACAGCTTCGTGAAATGGAAAAAGCAGGTTTGGTAAAACGTACAGTGCATGCAGAAGTTCCTCCAAGGGTAGATTACGAATTGACGGATATTGCAAGTGAATTAATCCCCATCTGGAAACAATTAAGTGATTGGGGAAATAAGCATAAAAGTTTGGTACAGGAAGAAAATTTCAGCGAGAATTAATTAAACATTACTATCTATTTAAATCCATAACATAATTCTAAATAAAACAAGATTATCATAATTAAAAATTCCTAGAACTAACAATTTTGTAAGTTCTTTTATCTGTATTCATCGATCAATATCTTTGAAAGATAAAATTTAAAAATGGATTTAAAAAGTAATATTATCGGAGTTCACCATGTATCTATTAAAGCCATAGATGTGGATAGTACTTTGGATTTTTATAAAAATTTAGGATTTGAACCCGTACATCAGTGGTCTCTACCCGATTTTAATTTGGAAAAATGCGTGATGCTTCATCATAAAGGAATTAATTTTTATCTGGAAATATGTGACAACAACGCAGATATGCCGACACAGGGAAGAAAAAGAAAACCGGATGATGAATATATAGAGAATGCGTTACTTCATCTGTGCTTTGTGGTAAATGACGCAGACACAGCCAGAAAACAGGCTCTCGTCTATGGTGCCAAAGATTTAAGCAAAGGGGTATCTGAGCTAGATTTATCTGACGAAACTAAAATAGTTAGGGTAAAAAACAGCCTTGTATATGGCCTTAATGGAGAAGTAATCGAATTTTTAGAAAAAGTGGATTTTAACTAATTATGAAATTCGGCAAGAGCAGTTAAAATTTTTTCCAATTTCTTTCCTTTATCCGAAATTGAATAAATAGATGAAGTCTTGGTCTTATTCTTTAGGATCAGTTCATCCTTTACCAATTCATTCAGCTGTTTGGAAAGTGTCCGGTCGCTAATTGTTGGGAGAAGAATTTTAAATTCGGTATAACTTACTTCGCATTTAAGTAATCGGGATACAATTGAAAGTTTCCAACGCCCACTAAACAGCGCTAAAGTTTTAGAAGCATTACAATATTCTTGTAATGCTTTTTCATTGAATGCATTGGTGGAATTTTCTTTACGCATTGGTATGATCTTATTTTAGAACAGCTATTATATAATTTTAAAATATTCCAGCCAAATTACGAAATATGACATAAATACTTGTGACTGGCTCAAGTTTTCAATTGCAAATTCTTAATCTCCGAAACGGTCCGTTTATTTTAAAGGTCTAATCCGTTTTTATTTCTAAATCTTACTTCTTCTTCGTTTTGGGGCAGCAATTTATCCAACGTTTGTACTGCACCTGCCTGCAATTTTTCTATAAAAGGTCGCAGATCTTTATTGTATGCTTCAAAAGCTAATTCAAAATTTCCATCATGCTTTTCAAAAGCATCTGCCAATGCTGTTGCTCCGATGATAGCCAATGAACCGCCCATACCTGCTGCTGGTGAAGCACAATATCCCGCATCTCCTACTAATGCAACCCTTCCTTTCGTCCACGATGGCATTTTTATTTGACAGAATTTATCGAAATAGAATGATTTGGAATTGATCAGTTCATCTAGCAGCTCGGCAGTTCGCCAACCGATACCTTCAAACTGTTCCAAAATGATTTTCTTATGTTGCTCCTGATCTCGGAAATCATAAGGAATTTCGGCTTCGGGACGGAATGTAAATATAATATCCGTTTTATTATTATATGCATACAGTGCAACGCCTTTATTAGGTTCTGCATACATTTGGTAAGCGCCTTCTTCCACCAATAATTTATCTGCAATAGCAATGGAAAAATATTGTCCTAAAAAATGAGCATATTCCGTTTCGTCTCCAAACCAGATTTTCCTTACCGTCGAATGTATTCCATCGCACCCAAACACTAAATCGTATATTTGTTGTGAGCCATCTTTAAAGGAAACTTCAATAGTGTTTTTTGTTTCGTTTAATGCTGTAATGCTGTTATTAAAAATAAATTCGACATCGTTTTTTATGAGATCAAAGAGCATGGTAAGCAATACATCTCTTTCTATTTCAAATTCATTATCAGGTAATTTTTCTAATATAACAGTATGTTCGCTTATATCTTCGGCATTTTTAAATTCCCATTTTTCAGGTCCAATTCTATTGGCTTTTATCTGTTCAAAAAGCCCCATCCTTTTCACAATATCTATGGTTTCATCTTTAATATCAACAGGTGTTCCGCCCATTTTCAAATGATTTCCGATTTCAACCACAGTCACTTTATATCCAAATTTATTCAACCAATAAGCCATGGTCAAGCCTGCAAAACTTGCTCCTGACACAAGCACTTTTCTAGTTTGTTTCATTTTTATTCACTTAAATTTTATATTGCAAAAATCCAAAGTAATTTAACACTAGAAAATGGTTAATCGGGGAAAGTATTGGATTAATCGTGCCTTTTATTCCGAAAGGTCAAAGCAGAGATTCCCGTAGCTTTGGTAAAAATTCTGGCAAAATAAGGATAATCGTCATAGCCCAATTCAAATGCAATCTCTTTGACCGATTTATCTGTGTGATACAACATACGTTTTGCCTCCAAAATAATACGATTCTGAATATGTTGCGAAACAGATACTCCCGTTGTTGTTTTTACGCTTTCGTTCAAATAATGAACAGAGATATTGAGCAACGTTGCATATTCATTCGGTCGCTTAACCGTATAATAATTTTTATCTAACAATTGTTGGAATGATTTGGAGATAAGCTCCACTCTTGAAAGTTTGGCAGAAAATTTTTCCTGATTTAAAAATGTTGAAATAATTAAGCCTACTAAAGTATTGCAGCTATCTTTCAAAATTAAATGATGAAGCTTATTGTCCTTCTCCTTCGAAAGACTTAAGCAGAGAGAAAAGGTTTCAAAAATTTTTGCGGAGAAATCTTTGGATAATGATAACGGTTTTGCAGGCGCAAGTTCTTCCAAAAAGTAAAGATAATCCTCGTTTAGATTTTCACTTTTAATAGACAAAGAACAAACGGTCATATTAGAACATTTCAGCATTCGATGCACTTGATTTGGATGCATATATACAATTACCGGTGCACTGATTTCATATTGCTGAAAATCAATTTCCATAAGAACGCTGCCTTTTTCAACAATGTGAAAGGTATACCCTTCATCCCGATGTGACTGATGGGCTTCTTCGTAATATTCTTTGGCTTTAAAATCAGACTGTTTAATGCTCATTTTGTCAATAGCAATGCCTTGTGTGAATTCATCAGCCATTGAGTTTACGGGTATGTTGTCTTGTTTTCTAACCACTTTCTAGATTTTGGAATAGTTTACTGAACCTATTTTTACTACAATTAAATTCTGTATTAGTATTGATAAAACAGGATTTAAATCTGCTCACAAATGAAAAACATCTTTCTTAATTCGCAGTATATAAATTTAATTATATTTTCTAACTTTTTTAGAAAAGAAACTGATTATAAAACAGAAAGCCAGCTGAAAAAAGCCGGCTTTCTTTATATTATTTATAAAATCCAATACTAATAAGTCTGTAACATAGACGTTGTTAGCGTAGACTGAGACATTGCGCTATTTAGATTGGATGTATCTACAGCTCTGCCTATTCCCAACACTGATAAACTGCTTCCTGAACCTAAATTTCTATTTGTACAGGCTGCTTTTACAACGTACGAACCTGCAGCCAAAGCGTCTAAAGTTACATTTAAATTGTAAACTCTATAACTCCCTGGTATTCCACGAACAACATCATTTCGAACCGCTTTCAGAACTCCGGCAGCTCCATCTTTTTCTAAGAAAATACCACATGCGTAACTTGCTGATCCTGTTGACCATGATAAACCTGAAGGTCTAGCTATTTGAACAGTTGTCTGAAAAGACAATATTGCTTTAGACTTATTGTCTGTACGGGTAACTACAAAACTATCTGATGCTCCTGAAATGTATGTCCAGCTGGAAGCAGAATAGGGAGCATCCATCGTATAAATACCGGTACTTCCGGACTGGGTGAACTGTATACCAACATTATCTTTAACGGTATTCAAATAAAATAGCGAAAGGCTTCCCGTACCATTGGCAATCTGAAACGTTTTCCAAGTATCGGATGTCGCACTTGCTACAGTAAATATCTGACCTGAAGTCCCCTCAGATCCTATTGTACTAGGTGTTCCTCCTGTGCGAACTTCGTTTCTAACATTCAATGTACCGTTTACGTCAAGGGTTTTTGCAGGAGTATTGGTATTGATACCTACTTGACCTTTACAGACTACCGCTAAAAAAACTAGTGTAATATAAATGTTTTTCATTGTTATGGATTTACTACTGGTGAAAAATTTTGTGGAATTTCATACACATCAACTTTCAGAGAAGATTGTGTCATAAAATTATTTAAGTTGCTCACACTCGTCGTTGCAGGCACTCCAATTCCCAAGGTAAGTCCTGAAACAGGATTTGACAATCTGGAACATGCAACTCCAACTGTATGTGTACCTGGTGTAAGATTTTCAACTCCACCAATTTGTGTATGTGTTATAAATGTACTGCTGTTAGGACTCGGAGTAAGCCTGTTGATTCTGATACTTTTTAACAGTCCATCTACAAAAATACCACATGCAAATTTAATGTTTGACCCATCTCCACCTGCATTATTTTGCTGTGCTACTGTTTCGAAGAGTAAGTATGTACTATTCTGAGTACTATTCACTGTGAAGTTTTGAGACAGACCAGCTATTGGCTTAAAATTCTTTCCAGCAACCGTTAATGATGTAAGCGGTGTATCCTGAGCAAAATCTGTTGCAGGCACTATAGTTGTCGCTGTTTCTGCATTGGTAAAAGTAGCTCCCTGCCCTATTGTACCCGATGGTCCTTGATTAGTTGCCGATATAGTATTCAAATCTCTAAACGAATCATTAAATATCAGGTAATATTTATTCGTTAAATAATCAGGAATTCTGAAAGTCTTCCATTTAGGTGGTTTATTCGGACCTTGAGAAACTAGAACCTGATCTTCATTACCCGCCAGAAGTGTACCTGTACCGCTATCTACATACAATTTTTTTCCTATGTTTATATCTCCATTTACGTCTAGATTATTTCGGGGATTTGTCGTAGCCACCCCGACATTACCTTGTGCATGTAATAGAGTTGAGACCAAAGCAATTGAAAATATTAATGTCTTTTTCATAATTCTAATTTGTATAGGTAACAAGTTCTGCAATATCAATTTTAAATAAAGATCTCAAGCTAAATGCATTTGAAGAAGTATTATTTACATTTGGTGTAGGCCCATAGGTCGGTATATTTATACCAATTCTAAAATAATTGTTTGCTACATCTGAAGAATAAATTTTTCTGCAAGCCACCTCAACGGTGTAAGTTCCTTTAGCAACATTTTCCTCAGTATAATTTAATGTGAAAATACTTTGTGTAGGTGCATTATCAACAGCTGTAATTCCGTCAGGTCTTAATGCTACCAGTTTATTGTTTTTAAAAATACCGCAAATAAAATCCACAGAAGAGCCGGAGCCCACTGCTTTATTCACTAGTTCAACCCCAGTCTGAAACTGATAAGTCACTTTATTCTGAGATGACTTAATTTCCACAGGAGTAGCCAAATCAGCAATTTTAACCCATTTCGCAGGATCAAAATCCTCATTCAGGTTACTCGTTACCGGAGCAGAAGCAGCTACCGTATTAGACAAAGTTGTAATACCTGTTTGATCTGCTTTCAGATAGGTATTAATTAATTTGTACTGTGAATTTTCCATAAAAGGAATGTTTGCATATTTCCAAACAGGAGGCTGTCCAGCTCCTTTCGAAACCAAGACCTGATCCACACTCCCTGGATTACCATTAACAGCATCTGTTCCACCAGTACTTAAAGCATTTCTTAATGCTAAATCTCCATTTACGTCTAATGTAGATTTTGGTGTCGTCGTATTAATTCCTACTTGAGAATACATTGTCAGAGACATTAGAAAAGTAACAATTAATGTACATTGATATTTCATAAAAATTAATATATTTTAAAAATTAGTAGAGAAATTAACGTTATATAGAATCCTCTACCTGAGCTCACAGGTAAATAAAATCATGCAGATTGAAGTGGAGGATATTAAAGGAAAAAAGAGTCTGGAATTTCCGTAAGTCTTACTGGTATACTCTTTATAGTGTGTACTTTTAAATTCTCGTATTTTCATGTAATGAGGTAAGAATAGAGCTTTTATATTTTTATTGAAATTTTATTCAAATTCCAATAAAGACATAAAAAATCAGATTCCAGGTTTTAATGTTACTTATTAATTTTTTTCGGCAATTGTTTGTATTAAGATTTATTTTATTACTTCTTAAACAATACCTGATTTAAAAAATCCCACAAATATATATCAATTTATATGAAAAAAATTAATGTTTTTGATTAAAAAACAAATAAATTTAAACAAAAACACACTTAATAGTGAAAAAAACATCATTTTAATTATTATTACATTAATAATAATTTCTAGGATAAAAACAGAACAAGATCATTCATAAATATTTTATGTTAATAAATTTGTTACATATACATGGAAATATTATAAATTTTTTAACCCTAAATATTAGAGTTATTTACAAATAATTCTCCGGACAGATACTTTTTTAAACAAAAAAAGCCCCTCCATAAGGAGAGACATCTAATTACTAACTTTCAATAAAAGACAATAAAACAATTAAAATATTTTTCGAAAAAACACGAAAAGTAACGAAATGGAATATTTATTACATTTCACTTTTGATTAAAGAACAAAAAAATCATTTAAATTTTCTTAATCTAAATTTCGAAAAAATAGAAAGTAAACAAACATTTACTGTACAATAATCACTCATAAAAAGTTACTATTTTTCACAGTCTTTAGTAAAAGAAAGAAAAAATTTCATTCAGATTAACAAATACCCTCCCTTAAACTAAGTTAAAGGAGGGCAATAGTTATTAAAAATTCCAAAGTTTCTTTTGGATATTTTATCTGCTCTTAATCATAAGTTTAATTTTAGACTGAGCAATAATGTATCGTACTACTTTAAGCCTTGGGTTGATTTTCCACCGTGGATATTGAGGATTTTCCAGATGTTCGCTCAACATAATGAAAGTCACAATAATCATGGCTAAATTATGTCCTGTAGGCAATAGCATTGGAAACAACATCAAAGCCCATCCCGATCCTACACACCAGATCCCGTGTTGAAATCCGTAATGCAATGCATCCCGTGAAGCATCCCAGCCAAATGCAGAAAGCAGATAATGATCATGCCCTAAATTTAAAAATCGTTGCTTATAAGGGGAAAACTGCCAGATTATAGCAACAATCAACACTCCCAAAGCCGGAATATAGGACATAGGCATGAGCAGATTTGCCGCCATAATAATTCCGATCATAAATACTCCTACCAACATCCATACGGCTATATACGCTGACACAAATAAAAAAGCATTCATAAAACGGGAACGTTTCAAGCTTTGCCTAGAGATCAGCTGTATAGGATAGATAAGCTTAGGCAGCATCATCGCAATCACCATTAATCCCCAACCCAATAACTGGGTAGAAAGAGGATTCATCTGAAGTAACATTTTCAGTGAATTATAAGATGCACCTGAAGCTGAAACATGACAATGCTCCACAGTCATTATATGCCCCGGATTAAACAGTAATAATACCCATACAGCAATACTTATCCCAATAATGACAACATAAATTGTACTATTATTATTCCAGAAAGACTTCATATTTTTACTTTAGCTGGCGCGATAAATACTGATACGTCCTACTGTAATTCCGCTCTCTTCAGGGATAGGGTTCCTAGTTTTAATCTGAACATCAAGAGAATTAATATCTAAATTACCTTCAAGATGTAAACTGTCTATAATATTGGTAATATTGAACTTGAAAGTAAGACCTCCTCCATGAGCACTGTCTTTCTGGGAAGCCATTCTGATACCAAAAAGAGCCACTGATCTTACGAATATATCATTTACATACAGTGAAAGAAAATTAGCATTATTTGTTCCCTTTACATTTTCTAGCTGAAGATAGATTTCATCAGGAAGCTCATTTGCCGAGGCTTTCGAAAAGCTTTTCGAAACAGATTTCAAAGCTGTAGAGTCAAGCTTTACGGTTTCCTGGGTAGAACCACTATTCAGAGTAATTGAATTTTTGCTTGCTCCAATCAATTCATTATTCATATTAGTTGCTATTTTTAAATTCTTTTCTGCAACACCAGTAACTCCTAATTTTGACAATCTTTCTGTTAAGTTTTCCTGTAAGGAAACCGGTGGTGTAGTATCATAAGAAACGAGTGAAAGATCATCATAAGAGTAAGAATACATCTCCCCATTATAATATTTTAGATCTGTTGTGCTCTGCACGTCTTCAGGAGTATAATACCAAGGAGTTCCGTCATCCTCTAATGGCATTGCAAACTGAGAATTACCTTGCGCTGAAGGACCTGCAAGCCAGTTAGGATTTTGTGAATTAGCATTTTCACCTGTAACATTCCAGGCTGCCCACATACGATCTACATTCGCATGATGCAAATAAAATATAGGATCCAGTGCTGCAATTCCGGGATCAGCCATCAGTCCTTCACTGCCTTCCTGGGCATTAGGATCAGTCCATGCTTCTCCATTAAATCCGCCTACCATTACATGGACAAAGTTGTGCGGATTAGACTCAAGGTCTCCAAAACCACCATTACTATGCATAAAACCAGTTTCTTCACCACCATAAAAATAGCCGTTCAGGTTTCCTGGTCCTGCAGGAGGCGGTGTTGGCTCACTGAAAATCTTATCCCATTGGCATTCATCATTAGCACTAGGGTCTTCACTGGTATTCGGGCCTATAACGACAAATACGTTTCTGTCTCCGTTGGGACCATATCTTTCAGGCACATATAATGGATTTGGCGAACCATCCGGTAATTCAATAAGCGTAAACGCCGGTGGAATCTTGTCCTCTGCAAATACTTTTGATTGATTCAGGTAATTCCAATACGGTAAAGCCCAAGTATCGGGTCCATCGCATTGCTGAGTAATAATATCCCTTAGAATATTTTCTAATGCCACTAAATATCCTCTATGCCAAGGAGGGAAAAACCATGTACCGTGCTGACACTGATCCCAAAACAGATCAATCAGTTTTTTTGAAGGAGGAGAACTTAAATCTGCATTCTGAGGAATAGACTGAATTTTTTCCCAATTGGGAAATCCTACCGGAATAGTCCCAGAACCGGCTGTACTCACTAAGTATTGTCCATGAATAGCAGCATAGAACCACCAACTTGTAGGATCACTGATAGGCTTAGATTTCATTACCTGTACACCTTTCGCATACCAATAAAGATCTGTGTAATTCCCTTTTTGATCAATGAACTGACCGCCGTTGTTGGCATCCCACGCGTTTTGCCTTAAAAAATTTTTCATGTTTTTAATTTGTTTTAAAATGGTTTTAGTTTTTTAGGAAGATTAATTTTTGGCTTTTCTTCTCAGATATTAAATTTTAATATTCTCAAAATAATAAGCCAAAAATTAAATTTTATCAAATATAATGAATTAAATAGTATCTATTAAGAAGTATTTATAATAATTTTTATTAAAATAGAAATTTAAAAAGACAAATATTCAAAAAGTTACTGCTACATTTTATTTTAGAGCTAATACGATCGTCCCTCCGATTATTAATAAAGCGCCTACCGCTGTTTTCAAAGTCAAAGTTTCTTTAAAAAACAGTACTGCAAAGATGATCGCTATGGCAACACTTAATTTATCAACTGCCGCGACCTGCGAAATTTTTCCAATTTGTAAGGCTTTAAAATAAAATAACCAGGATAATCCTGTTGCGATTCCTGAAAGAATTAAAAATATAATATTGATTTTTGACAGGGAGCCAATTCCTTTAAATTCACCTTTTATAAAAACAACACTCCATACTAATACCAAAATAATAACGGTCCTGATCCCCGTTGCGAGATTAGAACTGATATTAGACACTCCGATTTTAGCAAAAATTGCCGTAAATGCAGCAAATAGTGCCGATAATATAGCATAGTACAGCCACATAACATATTTTAATTAAAAATTCTTGACAAACCCTACCCCAACTGTTTTATTCTGATAGTAAGGCATTACCATTGCAGCAGAATTTTTGTTCTTTCCACTCAGTAGATTATTGATTTTAGGATATAGCCAATATGCCAATTCTGTTGAAAGAATACCAAAACCAGCTCCTCCTACGACATCTCCAACCCAGTGCTTATCATTCAACATCCTGTAAACCCCAGTGAATATAGCGAGAGAATACCCTGAAATCCCAAGCAGGAAGTTGGTATCTTTATATTCTCTGAACATAAATTGTGCAGATGCAAATGCTATTGCCGTATGTCCTGACGGAAATGAAAGGTTATTGGACTGATCCGGTCTTTCTTCTTTTGCAATATGCTTTAACGGAACTACAAACGCAGAGGTGATCAGCATTGATGTTCCATAAATAATCGTTCGGTCTCTAAAATTATGCTTTCCTTCTACTCCAGCTGCATTCAATCCGTAAACTAAAACTGCTGGTGCAAACTGTGTATAATTATCAAGCCTGATATGGTCAGGTTTATGCTCATTAATTTCATCTCTGGTCGAGAAATTCAGCTGTTTCAAACCTTTTACACTTAAACTTGCCACACCGTATCCTATAAGTGCAGTGGGAATGATTAGCTTTTTATAACTTAACGTATTTTTTTCTGTATTTAAAACACGGGTACTGTCTTTCTTTATTTCCTGGGTTTGAATTGAATCATTGCTCTGAGCGGATAATCTTCCGCAAACTGATGCTACAATGCAAAAACCAATTGCTATTTTCTGACGATAATTTGACATTTCTTTTCGGGTATTAAAATTTGTTGGAAGAATTCATCAGCAAAAAATTCACTTCTTTGAATTTTTCAAGTATTTTCTGCCCATATTCTGTATAGTATTGATGATTCTTAAAAAAATGATTGTTCTCCATTTGCCATTCTTCATCGGTAAAAGTAAGCCCGAGATATTTTTCGAACTCCAGTCTTAAAGCTTTTTCATATTTCTGATAATTAGTTCTTGTTAAATGAAACATGTCTGCATCACAGATTATTTTCTCTATTTCCGAAGTCGGATTTTGAGGATATTTGGTAGCATTAATACATTGCAAAACTTTTTCTATGAAATCCGTTTCACAACCTACATTTTCTAAAAAATTTTTGGCTAATTTTTTACTTTCTTCTTCGTGACCTTTGTAGGAGTATGCATATCCACAATCGTGAAACCATGCAGAAACCTGTAATATAAAATTCTGCTCTTCTGAGATTTGGCACTCCTGTCCTATTTCGCGCACAGCTGAAACCACTTCATAAGTATGCCCAATATTGTGAAAGGTTAATTGATCTGAAAGGTTTTCTGCAAGAAACAGTATAACGTAGTCTCTTACAGCTTGTATTACATTGTTCATGATTATGATATTTAAAACTTATAGCTGTACCCAATCTTACAACCTGTGTTTTTATAGTAATTTCAATTAATTTTTATACAATAATCTGTAATGATTTAGAAGAAATTTTGAATTCTTCCGATATAAGATGACGGACAATTAAAAAAAATAATGGAAGTGACTATGTTTAGCCACTTCCAATCCAAATAATCATTTCACTTAATACTTAATCTTTATGAAGTTTTATAAAATTACCTTTAGCATCAAATAAAGCATCTCCCCCATTAACTTCTGCTTCATAATTTACAGTACCATCCGCTTTTACAATCTTTGCCGCTTCTTTGATTTTTCCTAGTTTATTTTTTGTGATATACACAGGGATATTCAAGGGAAGCTCATTAACCTTAATTTCAGTTTCTTTTTCTTCCAAAATTCCCTGAGCATTATATACGACACTTGTTTCCTGACCTTTGTATTTAAAAGATCCTTCGTATTTTCCGTCTTCATCTTCCCATTTTGCCTTTACATTCGGATAGGCTTTTTGAAATGCCTTTTCAACAATTACAGGAACTTCTGTACCTTCTTCTTTATCGTTTTTCTCCTGGGAGTACGCTACAGAGCTTAAACTCATGGCTACTATTACTAAAACTATTTTTTTCATTTTAAATATGATTTTTTAATTACAGTGTAAAATTGAAACCCAATTCTGTAGACATGCTGAATTTTTAGAAAAAAATAAAAATTATTTAAAAAAAACCGTAAAATAATGCCTGCTATCGTCAAAACTGTAGGTAATTCTAAAATGATAGAGGTTAACAATTTTTTTACAAATCTCCAGTCCCAACCCAAGACTCTGATTATGATTTGACTGTTTTTTAAATCGCTGAAATAAATCAGATTCTTTCAGTTCAGCACTCCCATCTTGTGCATCATTGCTGATCCGTATAAAGGTCCCGGAAATTTCAACCTTTATATTTTTTTTATCTTCTGTATGTTTAATCGCGTTAGATAATAGATTTCCCAATAAGATATCGATGAGAATAGGGTTAGCTATAATTTTAATATCTTGCTGAAATTCAGTTTCAAGGCTAATCTCCCTTACCTGCAGTGTATCATGATATTGTTGAATAAGCTCATTCACAGCGTACTTTATCTCAATATTCTCCATAGTAGGAAATTGATTATTTTCAATTTTAGTCAGCAATAAAAGCGTCTTATTGATCCTCTGCATTCTCTTCCCAGCCATTGAAGCTTCATTGATGAGATCAGCCTGCTCTTCAGAAATGGGAGAAGTCTGCATCAGTAATTCCAGTTTACTCGAAAAAATAGCAACAGGCGTTTGAAGCTCATGTGAAGCATTTTCTGTAAATTCTTTTTGGGCTTTATATAATTTATTATTCCGATTGACCAGTTCTGAAATTGAATTTTCAAGATCTTTAAATTCAACTATTTTTGTAGGCATGAAATTGAGTTGATCGGAAGTATCAACCCGATATCCTTTCATTTTTTTCACAATATCATTAAAGGGAAGCCATAATTTTTTTGATATGGAAAGGTTGATCAGTCCCAATCCGACTATTAATATAAGTATAAAACCTAATTGTAACATCAATAAATTCTGAAGAAGATCTTCATCTTCTATCATTGATTTTTGAATCCTGATTGTATAATTTTCTCCTCTTACGATCACATTTGCAATCAGCACACGATGCATGACAGTCTCATTGTCCGATTTTATATAAATAGGTTCACTGAAGAAAATATCTGGCTTTACCGATCTTTGTGAAGGGGTAACAGTGATGTCATTTTCAAAAGAAACGAAATTCTTTGGCGATACTGCATTCAATTGATTTTCAATCCAGTTTTTTTGTTGCCTCATTCCTTCATCTAAGCCTCTCAATAACAAATGCTGAAGGGAAAGGTAAAATAAAGGAATAGCAATAATGGAAATGATTGCAGAGTAGATAATATATCTTTTTGATAAATAATGAATGAGTTTCATATCAGATATCAGATTTCAAATTTATATCCCATTCCGTACACAGATTTTAAATAGTCATCGCATCCAACTTTGGAAAGTTTTTTCTTGAGATTCTTGATATGAGCATATATAAAATCATAATTTTCATACAGATAAATATCTTCACCTGATAGATGTTCTGCAATCGCGGCCTTAGAAAGCACCCTGTTTTTGTTCACAGCAAAATAAAGCAACAGATCATACTCTGTTCTCGTTAAATCTGCAATATGATTATTAATGGAAACTGTTTTAGCTAAAATATCAATGGTGATTTCTTTAAGAATTAAAATATTGTCTCCATTAAATTTTCTTCTGCGAATCACTGCTGCAATACGGGCACTCAATTCTGATAAATGAAATGGCTTAGGAATATAATCATCGGCTCCCATTTTTAGCCCTTCTATTTTATCTTCAATTGAGTTTTTCGCTGAAATAATAATTACTCCTTCCGTTTTATTATTTTCTTTTAAAAATTTTAAGACATTTAAACCATTTCCATCAGGAAGAGAGATATCCAAAAGAACACAGTCATAGTCGTAAGAATCTGCTTTCTCAATCGCATTTTTAAAATCATTTGCAACCTCGCACAAATAACTTTCAGAACTCAAATAACTGACCATGCTTTTACTTAAGGCAGATTCATCTTCTATGATAAGTATTTTCATAATTGTTATATAAGTTTATTGATTATTAATCTTTTTAGAATCTTCCAGATAAAAATATCCGGCAATACCTGTAAGAATACATCCTAGAATAAAGCCTCCCAATACATCTGTAAACCAATGTGCTCCAAGATAAACCCTCGAAACGGCTCCAATAAAGATGATGCTTAAACAGACTAGCGAAAGGATCGTCCTTGATTTATTGGTCAGTTTTTTTGTATTTAAAATCATAAGAATTAGTGCCCCAAAGAAAACGGTGTAAAACAAAACATGACCACTGGGAAAACTCTGGTATTTTGTATCTTCCAATAAGTTTACAAATTCTTTGGTTGGACGTGGACGGTTAATCACTACTTTAAAGAACAGTCCGATTATTCCTGAAAGTAAGGTTGAGAAAAGTAAAATTGCTTCTCTTTTATATTTTAATATCATTAAAACCAATGAAAGGACAATGACTACAATTACAGACACAGATGTTCTTCCCAACCAGCTTATCCATATCATAAAATCATTAAGCCCCGTGCTTTGATTCTCTTGAATTTCCTTTGAAATATGAATATCCAAATATTGAGGAGGCTCTGCAACTACGTAAATACTTAACAGTAAAAATGCTATAATTAGCACTGAAAAAATACCATATACAAATGGTGTAATTTTTCTTTTCTGAAAAGATATCGGTGTCATAATTAAATTTTTATTTATACAAATTAAAAATCTGATTCTGAATAAATTCTGAATTTAAACCACCTAGATCAATGATAGCCTGTAATTGCTGGTATCGCACAGTATAGAAAAATCTTTCTTATAGAATATGGTTTTCAAATACATCTCCTTTTCGATAAAAAAGAATTAATTGATAGGATCTTCTTGAAATCACTTCGATCTAAGTTGCAGTTAATATTTAATGTGAAAAAATTAGAATAAACACATATATCTTAATCCCTCAGAATAATTATTGAATTAACTATAAATAAAATAATTATTCACCATTTATACACAATCAATTAAAAATCTTTGAAAATTTATTAATTCCTCATTTAAATTCAGTTTTTCTACAGATTGCGTACACAAATTTGTTTTTAGAAAATATACCACATGGAAAATTAAATCAAGATCATTTTGATTTTATCGAGGCTACATCAATAATTCTCCTTATCTAAAACTTATATACAATGACCCATTTATTGGAAAATCACACTTTTACGATTCAGATTTCGTTATTCATATTTATACTTGCTGCATTTTGGATAATTGAAAACTTATTTCATAACAAAGATTCTAAGCAAAAAATCGTACATACCTTTTTGAATGCACATTTTTTAATTTTTGTGATTCCTGTTCAAATGATTTTGTCATATTTAGCACTATACGTTTCAAACCAGACAGAAATATGTCATTGGGGACTTTTAAAATATCTTCCAATTAAAGAAAATACTTTTTTGTTTTATTTGATAGCCATTATTGCGCTGGATTTTTCCAATTTTCTCTACCATTACCTTATGCACAAAATTCCTTTTTGCTGGCGATTTCATCAGATTCACCATAGTGATATGGAAGTGGACATCAGCACAACCTTTCGCGAGCATCCTGGCGAGACTTTTTTGCGTGTCAGCTTTTTTATACTAACGATTTTTGTATGGGGCATTTCCCCTTGGATCATTATTATTTTTCAATTGCTTGAAAGCAGCTCAAACATCATTTCTCATTCAAGTATAAAACTTCCGGAACGCATAGACCGGTATGTTTCTCTTGTATTTGTTACGCCAAATTCTCATAGCATTCATCATCATTACAGATTACCCTATACGGATACCAATTATGGTGATATTCTTTCCATCTGGGATCATCTTTTCAGAACAGCGTCTAAAATGTGTCAACATGAAATTATTTACGGCATCAATACCCACATGAATGCTAATTATAATTCGAACTTTAAAATGCTCATCAAAAGACCGTTCCGAAAAAAAAGAAAAAAAACAGTTGTAAACAAAAGCATCGTAGAAAAAGCATATATAGTGATTCTTTTTTTGGGAATACACCTCCTTTCTGCACAGATAAAGTCGGTTTCTGAAATAAAAGATTCTACAAGAATTGAAACCGTTCTTTTATCTGGCAAATCAAAAAAAAGAGTAAAAAAAGAAGTTAATCCCGCCTATCAGGTTTTACTTAAAGTCTGGGCGCACAAAGATGAAAACAAAAAAATTAACAACCCTTTTTATGAATATAATGAATACAGCAGTATAGAAATAGGTTTGAATGGAATGACCAGAAAATTTTCTGAAGATATTTTCAAAGAAAAAACAGATTCCGTGATTAATGAAAATATTCTTACTGGTTCCGGTGATCGCTTTGACATTCCGGTTGAGCTGCTGCAAACTTTTAATCATCATTATGTATCACCAAAATTTAACTTACAAAAAAGAAAAATACTGGCAAGAAAAGATATTGGAGTTCCTCAGGATTTAAAATTGTTTGAAAGGCTGGAAGTTGCTTTCAAAAATGTAAATCCATACGAAGAAAATATTGTCCTGTTAAATAAGAATTTTGTCAGTCCGCTTTCAAAAGAAGGTTTTGGAACCTATGATTATGTACTGAAAGACAGTACTGTTGTAGATAATGAAAAAATATATACCATCCATTATTTTCCCCGAGAAAGCAGAGAGCTTGGTTTCAGAGGTAGTTTTAAAATATCTTCCATCAATTATGCATTAGTTTCCATAGAGTTGATAGCGCCTCACAATATGAATCTCAATTTTGTAAAAGATCTGAATTTCAGCAAAACGTATACATTAAATGATCAAAAAATATATATTCCCGAAAGTAATAATTATAGTGGTGTTTTTACGATACTTACAAAGAAAGATGAAAGGGGACTTTATGTAATAAAAAAAGATTTTTTCAGTAATTATACTTTTGATGAACCCCAAAAAATTTCATTTTATAATGATATTACACCGGAACAGATTCCTTCTTCCTCCAAAGATCTAATAGCCGAAAATGCCGATGCCGAAGCTAAAAGAATTGAAAAATTGGTTGAGTTTACAAGTAACACTCCAAAAATCACTAACATAACCAATACTCTTTATACCTTTTCAGAAGGCTATTTCAATGCTTTTAAAGGAATACAGCTTGGAAATATTTACAGTGCCATTGCCAGTAATGAGATTCAGGGATTTAATTTCAGACTTGGCTTCAGAACCTATCATGGGTTAAATGATCGCTTTAGAATACAAGGCTTTACAACCTATGGTTTTAAAAACAATTCTCTCAGCTTTGGGTTAGAAACAAGGTATCTTTTATTAAAAAAAGGAAGATTAGTAATTGATGCAGCATACACAGACGACTATCAACAAGCCGGATTAACCAGTTTTGTCGGCGATCATATTCTGCCGGATGCTCAGAATGAATCTAAAGCTATATTTACCAGAGGCAGAAATTATTATTTATCTAAAATTGACAAAGTAGGAGTTAAAATTTCATCGGAGCCTTATAAAAACGTTGAAGTGGGAATTTTAGGAAGTTACAGTACCATACAAAGTGCGGCTCCGGATTTATTTTCTCTCGCTTTTATAAATCCTGAAACTCATAATTTAGAAAATATGACCAATGATTTCAATACGACTTTCTTCGTAAACTACACTCCCCGAAGAGAGGTTTTTGGAACTGGTGTTGACAGGAATTTAGGAATTAAGTTGCATCCTTCTTTATTAACCAATTTCACAAGAGGATTTAGTGATTTTGGAGAATCACAATTTAAATATCAAAAAATTAATATTCTGTATAACCACCCAATTTTTTTAGGAAAATTCGGAGTTTTTGATCCTACCATTATTGCAGGAAAAACTTTTAATCCCGTCCCTTTATCTTTAGCTAGTGGCGTTTCGGCAAATCAAACCTATTTTTATGCACCCAATACCTTTGCTTTATTAAACTATTATCAATTTGTTGCAGATGAATTTGTTCAATTTAATATTGATCACCATTTTAATGGATTTATCATCAACCACATTCCGGTTTTGAATAAAACAAAATTCAGAAGTGTTCTCATATTTCGCAGCTATATGGGAAAAATTTCTGATGAAATGATCAATCTCAACCGTTCAACTATTAAATATAATGTTCCCAAAAAACCTTATATCGAATATGGTTTTGGGATAGAGAATATTGGCTTTGGTAATCTTCGCCCATTACGAATAGATTTTATCTGGAATAATATTTCTAATAATAACAATAGCACCTCACCAAAGTTTGGGATCAGATTTGGGTTTAACACAACATTTTAGATGTAACCACAAAAGATCCAAAACTATAAGGGTAGATGCTATTAGATCATAAAAGTTCTCAACAGAATAAAAATCAAAGATTTTTTAAAGGCTTATGCGTCTTTTTTCATTGTAATGACAATCTTTAAATACATTATCTGAATTTTTATGCCTTTTGTGGCTAAATAAAAAGTTTAAATAAGCTTAACAGTTGTATTCATAATACTCTTATTTATAATAATCGGTTTTCACCGCAAGAACCTCAAAAGTTCCTTCTTTGATCTTTGGTCTTCCCCGGCTGTCTTTTTCTTTGTCATCGAAATCAGCTGTCGGCAGATAAATAGTCTGTGTAGAGCTATCTAACGTAAGCGTTCTTGCTCCTTTTTTAGTCGTAATGTTTTTAAGCGCTACAAACTGATTCGCATTTTTCTCCTGAATTACAGAAATGGTTCCTTCTCCGTTTGATGTATAAATGATCTTCGACTTATCATCGAAAACAGCACCGTCGCAACCCTCTCCAATAGGCATTTTTTTAATCATTTTTCCCGTTTCGGAATCTAAAATCACCAGCATTTTATCACAGGTGCTAAAAAGTCTGTTGGTTTTTGTATCCATAGCAAGTCCGGAAGGTCCTTCTTCTTTATCTAAACTCCAATGGTTTAGTACTGTGAAATTTTTAGCATCAATAACAACGATTTCGTTTTTATCTTCAATATTGACGAAAATTTTCCCTTTTCCGTTACTTACCGCGGTTTCAGGTTTTCCACCCACATCAATGGTTTTTACAACCGTGTTATTTTCAGGGTTAATCACGCTTATATTATTTGTTTTCCCATTGCAGACCACCAGTTTTTTAGAAAAAATATCGTAGAAAATAGCATCTGGATTTTGCCCGACCGGGATTTCGCTTGTCACCTGATTTGTTTTAACATCAAATACTTTCACAGAATTTAATTTTCCGCAGGTGATAAATCCATTCGTAGAATTTGGAGTAAATGCAATACCGTGAACACCTGTTGTTCCTGCAATTTCGCCAAGATTTTCGCCTGTTGTTTTGTTGATAACATTTACTTTGGTTCCGTGGCTTACATATAGTAAATTATTTTCAGGATTTACGGTTAAATAATCCCAACCATCACTATTCCCTCCTATTGTAAAGGTTTTAATTGGATTTGCTGAAGACGTTTTCTGAGCTGAAACATGAAGTGAAAGACACAGAAATACGCTTGCAATGATGAAAGATTTTGTGTTCATTTTTAATAATTTATTGATTGTTTATATCTTCTTGTTTTAAATTAATTTTATTGAGCAGCGTCGGCAAAACAATAAGTAAGAGTGGCAATGCGACGATAAAACCTCCGATAACTGCAATCGCTAAAGGTTGATGCATTTGAGCTCCCGTTCCGATTCCCAATGCTAAAGGCATTAATGCGATAATTGCTCCCAAAGCGGTCATTAGCTTCGGTCGAAGTCGTGTGCTTATAGCATAGATCACAGCTTCTTCTTTGGTTTTTGTTGCTAAACTTTCGTGAAATTGCAGATACGTGAAAATAGCATTCTCCCCGATGATTCCGACCATCATAATAAGTCCGGTATAACTTCCGACATTCAGAGGAGTGTTTGTTAAGTACAATAATAAAATCCCTCCAGAAAGCCCTAAAACTGAAATAAATAAGATGATCAGAGCAACCAAAACATTCCTGAATAAAAACAGCATCACCGAAAAAACCAATAAACTTGAAACCACCAGAATAATCAGTAGTTCTTTGAAAGATTGCTGTTGTTCTGCATATGCACCGCCATACACTACAGAATATCCGCTTGGCAGTTTTATTTTCTGATCAATCTGTTTCTGAATTTCCTGAATGGTTCCGCCCAGATTTCCATTATCCAGTCTTGCCGTTACAATTCCCAACGTCTGTAGATCTTCTCTGTTGACTTCGGCAGAACCTGTGATTACATTTACGGTAGCAAATTCACTTAAGGGTTTCAAAGTTCCGTTGGGCAGAGCAATCATACTGTTGTTGATGTCGCTTAAAGACTGGTTCGTTTTTTCGTTATACAATAATCGTATCGGAGTGTACTGAACATTATCGAAAATATTTCCGGCTACGTTTCCGTCTAAATTGGCCTGTAGCTGGTTCTGAAAATCAGGTAATGAAATGTTATATTGAGCTAAAACAGACAGTTTGGGAGTGACAACCATCGATGGTCCCGCAATCACAATTCCGTCGAATACATCGGCTGTTCCGTTGACTTTCTCCACAATTCCGGCTATTTTTTTAGAATAATCTTCAATCACTTTCTGGTCAGTTCCAAAAACCTTGATTTCAATCGGCTGAACACTACTCATCAAATCTCCTAACATATCGGTAATCACCTGTCCGAAATCTACGGTCAATGGTAATCCGGAAGCATCTATTTTTGCACGAATATCATCAGTCACTTCATTCGTTGTTTTACTTCTGTTTTTCTTTAACTGAATTAAATAATCTCCTCTGTTCGGCTCAGTAATGAAAAATCCCATTTGAGTTCCTGTTCTTCGGCTGTATGCTGCAACTTCGGGCGTTGAAGTGATAATTTTTTCGACTTCTTTCAGTTCTCTATCTGTTTCTTCCAATGAAGTTCCCGGAGGCGAATTGTAGTCTAAAACAATGCTTCCTTCATCCATATCGGGCAAAAATCCGGTACTGATATTGGGAAGAATAATTGCTGTTAAAATAATCAACACTCCAATAAAAGCATAACTGAATACTGGTTTTCTAATAAAAAAACCCACCCATTTTCTTTCTTTCACGTCGTGATGCTGAAGATTTTTTTCTTTTTTATTTCCAGATGATAAGAGTAAATAAATGATTGGCAATAAGATCCAAGTGGCAAAAAATGAACAGATTAATGTTATAATCATTGTATCTGTCATTACTTTAAAATAAGCTCCCGCTACTCCGCTCATCAACATAAATGGCAAGAAAATTACAATTGTACTGAGTGACGAACCCACCATTGCTTTCAAAAGATAATTAATCGCTTTTTGCACTAATGTTTTTGATGATTCTTCAGGATGCTCTTCGTGCGTTCTGTGGATTTGTTCTACCACAACAATCGCATCATCAATAATTAATCCTATCGCTGCGGCAATGGCTCCCAAAGTCATGATATTGAACGTCTGTCCCATCGTGTACAAAACAAGCATCGTAAGACTTAGCGTTATCGGAATCGTGATTAAAATAACCGCACTCGCCTTCCATGAACGAAGGAAAATAATGGCTACGATAATTGCTAAAACCAACCCTATCCATAAAGCATCCGTAACACTTTTAATGGAATCATTCACAAAATCTGCCTGAACATAATAAGGTTTTAAAACGATATCTTTCGGTAATGTTTTTTGCAGTTCTGCAATTTTTGCCTCCATTGCTTTGCTTAGATCAACCACATTTGCATTGGGTTGCTGAATGATGGCAATCAAAATGCTTTCCTGTCCGTTAGCATTTACTTTAATATATTGTTTCGCATTATGAACATTGATTTGGGCAATATCACTCAACAGAACGATTCGGTTTCCATTATTGCTTACCACCAGATTTTTCAATTGATTTTCATTACGAATCTGCGCATCGGTAAGTGTTAAATATAAATAGCGAAAATCTGAGGAATATCCATTTGACTTAATAAAATTGCTATTATTGATCGCCTGTTCCACTGAAGCGGGAGTAATTCCCAATCTCGCCATCATCGCCTGATTCATCACCACACGAAATTCCTTGTCCTGACCGCCGATAATTCTTACTTCACTCACGCCTGCAACCTGCGAAAGAAAAGGTTTGATGGTATAAAGTGCCAACTGTTTCAGCTCAATCGGATCTTTTGAAGTTGAATTCAACGAATATCCCATGACCGGAAGAATCGACGGATTCATTTTCTCAACAGAAATATTGATATCCGGCGGTAATTGGTTTCGTACTTCATTTACACTGCTTTCGATCTGTTGTTTGGCTAAATCTACATTCACATTCCAATCCATAAAAGCGGATATTTCACAGCTTCCTCTACTGGTTGTACTTTTCAACACCTCCAAATCAGGAACTTTTTTCACTGCATCTTCCAAAACTTTGGTGACACCAACTGTCATCTGATTCACAGGCTGTTGTCCTGCATCAGCAATAATTTTTATTTTCGGAAAAGTAATCTGCGGAAATAAAGCCGACTGAATTTTGGTATAAGAATAAATTCCACTTGCTAAAATCAAGAAAATCAATACCAGCAAAGGACTTTTGTAGGTTACAAAAAATGATTTTTTCATAAAGCTAAGGTTTTTGAATTTTTACAGTTGCAGTATCACTCAATCCGAAATTCCCTGAGACAATTACCCTGTCTTTTGTTGTTAGATTACCTGATTTTATCTGAATATATTTGTCAGTTTCAACACCTTTTGTAATGTCTGTTTTTACGGCTGTTGTATCATTGATTAACTTCATAACCCAAAAAGAAGATTGGGTCTCATCGCTTACAACCGCCATTTTCGGAACAGATAATCCATAGGCTGAAGTTTTGGAAAAGCTAATCGTACCAATCAGGTTTTCAGGAATATTGTTATTGGGAACATGTAATAATACTTTCACTGTCTGCGATACGGGATCGACAGAAGGCATTACTTTTGCGATTCTTCCCTGCAACACTGTATGATCCGGTAAAGTGATCGGTAGAGAACCTTTATTTTTTATGATTTGAAGGTATTCGTAAGGCACATCCACCACAAAACCGAAACTGCTTGCATCTGTAATCGTTGCCAAAGCTTCTCCATCCTGAACGTAATCTCCGATCTGATGATTCACCATTGCCACATAACCTGTTGCAGGACTCGTCACCGTCGTTGCTCCATTGAAACGGAAAGATTTATCCAGTTTATTGATGGTATTTCCAAGCGCTCTCGCTTCTTTGGTCTGCAACCCGAAAAGTACAGCACCTTTACTTACATGATCTGCTAATTTAATAGTCATTTTTGTGATATAACCGTTGCTGTTGGCTTTTACATCAGATTTTAAAAGGTAAGTCGCTGTGGCATTCAGCGTGATCATATTATTAAGTTGAGCGGTATCAGAAGGATAAGCTACAGTAACCAATGTTTTAGGTTTTGCATCTGGTGCAGCAAGATCTGTAGGAGCCGATTCATCAGTTTTCTTACAACTGAAAATAACAAAAGACACTATAATGAGGGTGATTATTTTTTTCATAATTTATTGAATGATTAAATATTGCAACTGATTTTTCAGATTGAATAATGTTGTATTGTACTGAATAATATTTCCTTTGAGAGTCAGTAAATTATTAATGGATAAAATAAAATCCACCATTCTTACATCTCCCGTTGGAAGCTGTTTGGCGTTGGCTTCAACCAAAGTTTTTGCATACACAATCTGCTGATTGGCAGTATTGATCATTTTGTCATATTGCTCAATCTGATTATTAACCTGAAGAATCTGCTGCTGATATTGTCTTTGGGTTTGTTCAAGATACTTTTTGCGGGTTTCCAGCGATAATTGATTTTGTTGCAGAAGCATTTTTTTCTGATGCCCATCGTAAATAGGAATTGTAACACCAACTCCGACGCTCATTCCGAAATTCTTATATGGAGTTGTGGTAAAAGAAGATTGATAACCGCTGTCTGAAAAAGCTGTAATCTTCGGTTTGTAAGTATACTCAATAATTTTTGCATCGTTTGATAACTTCAAACTATCTGCCTGAAAAGCTTTGTTATAAATGCTTTCATCAAAAGAAACGGGATTCAGTGTTTCCGCAAAAATGGGTTTTTCAACAGGCTCAAAAGTATCATCTACAATTCCTGAGAGATATTTCAATAAAGAGTAATTATTTTGCCAGTCGGCTTTTTGTTGCTCTAAAGCGAGTTCATTTTGCTGAAGGGTGACTTTAAAAGTAAGATAATCGGTTTGTTTAAAAACAGCAGATTGGGTAAGTTTTTTCAAAACAATATCTTCCTGATCTAAAAGATGAATAATTTCCTGGCTTAAATTATACTGCTGCTGACTCGCATAAGTGGCAATATATTGATCGGTAATTTGTTTGTTGAGCGTCTGAGTACTAATATTTTTTTGTGCTAATACCTGTGCAATACTCGCATTAATTCCTGCCAAACGAGTATTCAGATTATTTCGACTGATAAATTCTTTGGCAACTCGAACACCTGCGAAAAGAGATTGTCCATTTGTCAATGCATTATCATATCCCCAACCTTTTATATTGGGAGAATACCCTGCAGTTCCTTCTCCCGTAACAATAAAGCCATACGTTGCTCTTAATTTTAAACTGTCAATTTTATTGGATATAACCTGATTATTGTAGTCATTTAGAACAGGACTATTGCTTTTGGCTGTTTCGAGAAAGTATGACAATGTATTCTTTGATTGTGCTTTTATAGTAATACAACCAAAAAATACCGCCAAAAACAA
Organism: Chryseobacterium tagetis; assembly: GCF_016735585.2. GTDB lineage: Bacteria > Bacteroidota > Bacteroidia > Flavobacteriales > Weeksellaceae > Chryseobacterium > Chryseobacterium tagetis. Next base: position 493,741 of record NZ_JAERSE020000001.1, on the reverse strand, counting down.
AAAACTGCGAATAAGATATGTTCTTAAAACATTCATGATCTGCTAATTATTCAGTAAAGATCATGCATGATTCTGTAGAAATTCTGAATAAAAAAAAGATTGATAATGATATCAATCTTTTTATTTTATTTATTGTTGGAGGGAACGATTATACTTAAAAATATTTTGAAAAATCATTCCTACCAATCCTCCCGATAAAATCCCTACAATAGCTCCTCCAATCACATCGGAAGGATAATGTACTCCATTATAAATCCGGCTGTAGGAAACCAATAATGCCCAGCAGAAAAGGATTATTTTTAACCATTTGTATTTTGAAGGCAACAGGAAGAAAAGAAATGTTAAAAGTCCAAATGCATTAGCACTGTGAGAAGAAACAAATCCGTACATTCCGCCCGGTCCGGCCTTACTTAAATGAATGAGAGGCATTAATGATGGCTCATGAGAAGGACGTAAACGCTTAACCGAATTCTTTATTAATCCCGAAGCAATCTGATCCGATAATCCAATCGTAATACCGATAGCCAATAGAATATATACACTGAATTTTTTATAAATTTTAAGCAGAAAAAACAGTAAAACAGCATAAAAAGGTATCCAAAACAGCTTATCGCTTGCCCAAAACATAATGACATCAAAGAAAGCATTGTGCTTTTCATTCATTAATAGAAATAACTCTGTATCAAAATGTTGTAACTGCTCAAAAAGTGCTTTCATTAAATGAATGATTTGAATGAATTAAATACCAAATCTAAAATTTAATTTCGAATAAATTCTGAATTTTTCTTTATCAAAAATAGAATTGAACAATGACCTGATTTATAAATATTTTGAATAAAACGCTAATAGTTTATCCACTGCCTGATTTACATATTCAGGTTTCCAATAGGTTTGTATATGTGTTGCACCGTCAATGACAAATAATTCTTTTGTTTTAGCATGGATTGCTTTAGGAAAAGCTTCGTCAGTCATGTATTTGGAATCAGCTTTACCTCCAACAATCATTAGTAGCGGTTGCTGAATGAGATCCATATTTGCGCTTGCATCAAATAACATCAGATCCATCAGGCTGCTTGTCGTATATTTCCCCGAAGAGTTGGGATGGGCATAGGTTTTACCGTAATAGATTGTTCCCTCTCTATACAGATCAAAAGGCATTTTTGCAAGCTGTTCCTCTGTTGGAAATGTTTTCATGTCTCCTACATATTGTACCGCTCCACCTGCTGCCTCTTGTGCTCTTGCTTCGGCGGCTTGATTCAGTCGATCCTGAATTGTATTCAAAGCAGAATTTGCATATCCGTTTTTACGAACAATACCTGAATTGAACATGCTTAAAGTCGCTATAGATTTAAATCTTTTATCAGATTGTGCAGCAGCTAAGGAATAACCGCCACCACCGCATATTCCTAACAAACCTAGTTTATTTGTATCTACACCTTGAAATTGAGAAATAAAATCTGCCATCGCACGGATATCTTCGATACGGTTTGCCGGTTTGTCTACATTTCTTGGAGAACCGCCACTACCTCCTTGATAAGCCGCATCCGCAGCTATTGTGATATATCCTTTTTCCGCTAATCTTTGCGCATATAAACCCGCAACCTGCTCTTTAACTCCTCCATTTGGATGAGCTACCACTACGGTTGGATATTTACCTGAAGGATTATAATTCGGAGGTGTATAAACATTAGCGACTATATCGATATCATTTATTTTATATTTTACCGGGTGGATATTAACCTTACCTTCAACATTTTCTGTGATTGCCCCATCATATACTAATGTAAACGGATTGGTTTCGTATTTTGGTTTTTCTGTATTTTCCATTTTTCTTGTTTTTAATTGTTGATTTTTTACAGTTTGAACTTGGGCTGTTGTTATCCCTGCTCCGGACATCAGCATGATTACTGCAATTACTATATTTTTCATATTATATTCATTATTTCTTTTTTTGTAAAACCTTTTTTAGTACTAGATTGGCTGCACTGCTCTTCTGGTTATTGATGGTGGTAGAAATCACTTTAATGAACTCCTGCAGTTGTTCTGCCGACCAACCTACATTCAGTGATATTCCTAAATGCCCCTGTAACATTGGATCTGCATCACCAATAGCTGTAATAACAGAGATCGTAATCAGTTCTCTTTGAGCATAGCTCAGTATATCTCTTTCAAAAATATCTGCAAACAAATGTTCTTTTAAAAAAATATCTATTGTAGGGGCAAACGCAGAATAGCCGGAAAGTATATCAGCCTGTGGTGTACCAGTAAGTTCTCCTAAAATCTCTTTCCCTCTTTCATACTTACTCTCTTCACTTGAAATTGCGGAAGATTCGGCTCCTGTCTTATCAATGATCCCTTTTACTTTACGTTCTTCAATAACCTCCATAAAAGCCTGCAATCCTCTGATGCTTCTTGGAAACCCACAATAGGCATAGGTATGTATCAAAATCTCTTTTATTTCATTGATGGTTAAACCCGCTTCAAGACCTTCATTCAGCTCCCTTTTTAATTCCGGAAGTTTACCTTGGGCTGCATAAGATGAAATAGTAATAATGCTTTTATCTTTCGCATTCAAATTCTCAGAAGCAGTGTTCAGCATTCGATTTTCGACATAACTATTAGATAAAAAAATATTTATAGCTAAAACTGCAAAAAGCAGAAATTTAAAATTTTTCATGGTATTCTGTCATCTTGACTTGTTGATTTAACACGACAAAGGTGGGAAGATGAGAAACAAAGTTTGTATACCAATCACGGTATTGCTAACCAATTTAACGGATTAACATTTTTTCAGATAAAAAACTATAAATGAATTAATTAATTTTGCAATAGGTTTATAAAAATAAGAAAATGGATGATATAATACATTTTAATACAATAAAACAATACAATGCATTTAATAACCAAGAAACTCTTCATCCTTTAGTCAGCATTGTAGATTTAGATAAAGCAGATGAACGACAAGGCCGTCGTTTACGCTATGAATTTTATACTATTTTTCTAAAGAAAATACATTGCGGAGATTTACGCTACGGTTTAAACTACTATGATTATGAAGACGGGACATTAATTTTCTTAGCACCAGGACAAGTAATTGGAAGTTACTCTGAAGAATATTATCAGCCACAAGGTATTGCCCTTGTTTTTCATCCTGATTTAATTGCAGGAACTTCTTTGGGCAAAAATATTCATCAATATCATTTTTTTTCATACGCAGTGCATGAAGCTTTACACTTGTCTGAGCAGGAAAGAAGTATGATTATGGATTGCCTTGCAAAAATAGAATACGAATTAAGACATGCGATTGATAAGCATAGTAAACAATTGATAGTGGCAAATATTGAGTTATTCCTAAACTACTGCACAAGGTTTTACGATCGTCAATTCATCACAAGAGATAATGCAAATAAAGGAATATTACAAAAATTTGAAGAATTATTAAATTCTTATTTTTTATCTGAAAAGCCATTAAATAATGGTTTACCTTCTGTAACATCCTTAGCGGAAGAATTAAATTTATCGACAAATTACTTTGGTGATCTGATAAAAAAAGAAACCGGAAAAACAGCTCAGGAATACATCCATACAAAAGTTGTAGAAGTTGCCAAAGAAAAACTATTCGACACAGATAAATCCATCAGTGAGATTGCCTACGAACTAGGCTTTAAATACCCTCAGCATTTCTCCAGGCTTTTTAAATTAAAATCAGGAATAACTCCCAATGAATATCGAAATTTAAATTAGCCTGTAGTTTGTTATCACTTTCTGCAAAAAGTTATAAATTTCATATTTTTCTCTACTTCTATAAAAAACAAAAACGTCATAAATATTAATATTTACGGCGTTTTTTATTTATTTTAATTCCCGACTAGGAAGTTCAAAAAATACAATTATTGAAAGATCTGGACTCATCATTGAGCCTAGATTTAATGATCCTGTTTGCCTCTTTTTGGAGTTTTAGTAATGTTTGGGATGAAAATTAAATAATCATAACCTTTTATAATTCTTTCCATTTCCAAATTATCTACTTTAAGCTTATTTTTAGAAATGGCTTGTTTCAAAGGTCTTAAATCATACGCATACCAATTGTCATCTTTTACAACGGTTAAGAAAGATTTATACTCATCTAAATCAGCCAATGTTTTACCTTGTTCCTTTCCTATAAGCATAATGTGTAATGACGTACGGTAGTTTGCTTCTTCAATATTGGAAACCAAGTTACCAATATCGAATACTTCCATTAAACTCTCTCCTTTAGGCATATGATTAGCACCAAACTTGAAAAGATTCTTCTTATCTTTCCATTCAGGGAGTTTTTCAAGAACCAAATGCTTCAGATATTGGATTCTTAAACGATGAATTCTATTTAAATAGAGATCCCTGCTTAATTTTAATGCTTGAATCTGTTCTTTCTCGTTCGCTGATAAATTCAGAGCGTTCAATGCGTTCATTTTTGCCAGACAATCGTCAGAGAACAAATAAAATGTGGTATTATTTTTTGTATCATAAGCCGCAGAATTCGCGATCATCTGCTTATAAATTTCTTTTGCTTTGGCATTTTTGGATTGTTTACTTAATTCTGAAAACAGTAAACGGTCTGAAAATAAACTAATTTGCTCAGCTCCATATGCTTTGATATTATGCTGAATTATATTTTTGAATAAATCAAATTCAGCTTCGCCCTGTAAAAAAGATAATGCTGAACCCGATTCATTGCGGAATTTGTCCAGTTCGGCAGGGGATGAAGATTTAATTTTTGTTGAGATTGTATTGATTGTATAGGGATCAACTTCCAGAATATAGTTGTCGAACTTAATCGTATTGATAATCGCGTTGGTAAAGTATGGGACTTCATTGGTAAAATGGACCTCACCCAATAATACAGAATTGTTTTTGTTGATTTCATTCTGTAGAGTAATCCATCCTTTACCTTCAAAAGCGTTGCTATTGTTTTTTTTAAAGGTAGAGTAGTTTTTTTGAATTAAACTATCCATTAATGTGGTTTGTGCGTAACCGAAATTGGCGATAAATAGGGTTAAAATCAGTAGTTTGATTTTCTTCATATATTTTTTTTGAAAGATACAATTATTTAAATCTATTACCATTGGACCGATACCGGAGATTGGAAAATTCTTTGAGAATACTATTTTCTCTCCAAAATCGATATGAAGTATTGCTTCAATATCTTCGCTTTTATAATATCAAGATGATTAACAAAAAAATAAGGAAGTGAAAGTTTTACTGAATTATCAGGAATATGCGTCTCACAAATTAATTCCCTAGCTGGATAACACAACTTTTGATCATGATCTGGAAATGCTTTTAGAGCAGAAATTATAATAAGAGAAGAAAACTTAAAAGCAAAATAAAACCCACTGAATATCAGTGGGTTTTATTTTGCTTTGCGGAGAGTGAGGGATTCGAACCCCCGGACCTGTTACAGTCAACAGTTTTCAAGACTGCCGCAATCGACCACTCTGCCAACTCTCCATAAACTCCGATTCTATCGTCGTTTTCAGTGGTGCAAATATAGAATTATTTTTACTATTGACAAAATTATTTTCATGAAAAAATTAGAAAAAAATATTACTTTTGAATTTATTTCAGAAAAGCTATACTCTAATTTAAAGAATATCAAATAAATGGGACGACTTAAGTTTATATGCCGAATGATTGTAAAGGGAAAAATTGAAGTTCCTGAAAACAGAATCCATTTTCATGTAAAAGGTATGGATGGCAATGAGTATACGGATATTCCTTTCAATTATCATGATTTAGAAGAGCTCTGTGATGATCTGAAGAAGTATGAGAACATTCATCAGATCAATACTCAGACAGATCCGATTTCCAAACAAACAAAAGAGTGTATTGAAACCGCAAGAGAATTAAAACTGAAAAGCTTTCTCCTCGAAAGTTTAGCAGAGTATGGAGACAGCTATCCCATTGAGGATTTAATCACTGTCATAATAGATCAAGAAAAGATTTTTCATGAATCCTTATTTAGTCCTGTAGATCAAAATGACGGGTATCGCTATAAAGATATTTACGAGTATGAATATGAAGAAATCCTTTATTACGGCTATGAATTTGCCCAATTAAAATATCAAAAAATCTTGGATAGTAACCATCAATAAAGTAAAAACCTTCAACTATGAATTGAAGGTTTTCTATTTTTTAACATTCAGGAATTTCAATTTTCCCTAACAATAATCTGTAATTATTCAATTGCTTTTTAATTGTACTTACCTCAGTTTCAAAAAAACTAGAACCAGAAAAAAGCTCCTCATAATAAGTAATCCCGTTGAAAAGATTTTCTTTAAAGGTTTTCCATTTTTTGATCTGGGAATTGGTTATTTTTTCCGTGAAATCAGTAATGTCTTTTTTCAGATGATCCACATATAATTTCAACTCGTTGATAAACATATTCGGTCGATTATCATGAGAAAGAATATTGTTATTCCCATAAATATGCTGTACCATTTCACTAAGAGAAACTTCTTTATCAAAGAAAGCAAGATTCGGTCCAGGGCAGATCACTACGCCCTGCTTCTCCCCTTTTACCTCTAAATTTTGCTCCATGTACGCGGCATTTACCAATCCCACGCAAAGACAAGCCTTTTCTGTAATGATTTCTTTCTTTTTCTGGAATTGTTCAGCTGTCATCGCTTCTTTTTCAAGTTCCAATTCTCCTAATTTGATATCCTGATATTTTTTAGATGCCGTACAAATTCCTTTTGGAGAGTATTCTTTACTTAATGCCAGTAATTTTTTCGGACATGAACTTCCGTAATGATCTTTGGATTCTTTGTTTCGTCTAAAAATTTCGTTTGAGGTTCCTTTCACGGTATTAAAAGGCACTCCCAATGGAGAAAGATTACTCAAATAGAAGTCATTTTCCTTTGATTTTGCAAGTAATTTCCTGGTTTCATTATCCATAGCAGTCGCTTCCGGAACCAGCAAAAACGGCGATCCCCACCCGATACTGTCAACATGATACGTTTTTAAAAGAAAATCATGCTCTTCAGCAGTTCCTACCCCACCCTGAACGGTAATTTTCATTTCTAACGGCTCAGAAACCGAATGTTTTCCTTTCTGTTCCAAAGCTCTTGTCATCAGAGAATGGGCAGATTCTATCAGTTCGTTTTTTCTCTGCTTAAATTCTTCCATAATTGGACCGAGTAACAAACCTTCTGTTGCAAAAGCATGACCACCGCAATTTAATCCGGATTCTATTCTGTATTCAGACACCCAAAGTCCTTTTTTAGCTAAAAAATTCCCCTGAATCATTGCCGAGCGAAAATCACTTACTTTTAAAATAATTTTCTTTTTCAAAAAACAGTTTTCATCCGGAAAAAAATCATTAAATTCTTCAATATAGCTGTATAAACGGGGATTCATTCCTGCGGAAAGCACCATAGAAGATGATAATTTACTGTTTGCAAAACCACGTAATGAAGCATGAGCATCATTATACATGACAGGTAATTGTTCATTTTTATGAAAATTATCCTTATCGACCTTCGTCATGATATTGACATCGATATTTCCGGGAGAAAGATGCGTTTCAATAAAGTTTTTAATAGAAGAAGTAATGTCCTCCTTTTGATTGAGAAAATGTTGCAGACCGTTTTTCAGCTCTGAAGCACCTGGAAGCATTTCCATAAAGTTTTTCAGGGCCGTTTTGTTTTTTGAAATCTCCTCTTTAAAGGCTTCAAATTTTTCACTGACAATATCATCCATCATATCCAGATAATCTGTGATTCTCTTGGCACGATAGTCATCAATCTTTGTTGAAATACCGGAGTAATTCAGATTAAATTTCTTACTGTAAAAATTTTTCATTTTTTCTATAATCTCATCATCAATTATAGAAACTACGGAAGATATTCCGTACTGTGCGACACGAATAGGACTGTCTATTGTGTACGCCAATCCCATTACGGGAATATGGAAATTGTGCAAAGGTTTTTTGATCATTCTTTATATTGATTAAAATAAATGTCTTAGCCTTAAATTCCCGTCAACTTAATTCACTTCTGCAAAAGTATCAGTTTCAAATTAATTATGCCTACAATAATATATGATTTCACGTAATTTCTTTTAAATTATTTCTCTACATTCATCAAAATTCTATTTAACTGTTTATTTTTGTGTAAAATCCTTCAAATGACCTTGAAATTTTGCTCCCTTTCTTTTTTAATTCTTAACAGCATTTTTCTTTCTGCTCAAATAAGTGAAAAGGATTACGAAATCATCGAAACCAAATGCAGTAAAAATTCATATCTGGTTGCAGAATCGGCTTATAAAAAATCGGCTCTCTTAAAAGCAAAAAACAATTTTACAGATTTCGAAGAGCTTTACCGCACCTTAATTGATTCCAAATGTAATTTGTACAAACCTATTTTAATACGGTATTGGAGCGAACATAAAAACATGAGTGATTATGTATTCGAAAACTATTTTCTCAACAAACCTGAAAATTATAAAGATTTTATAAAAGGTATTTATACCGATAGTTATTATACAGAACAAGAAATGAATGAGTATTCTTTCAGTTCGCTTTTAAAATACTTATATTCTGTTTCTCCTAAAGATCTGGAAGATTATATGAATGTTGTCTTTAGTAATGATGAAAAGATAGGTTCTACTTTTCCATCTTTTTTTGATTTCTTAGAACAAGAAAAATTAATAGAAAAATATAAAGGCAATCTTTTACAATATGTGCTTTATAAAAAACAAAATTTCCTAGCATTGGTTACTTTTCTGTTTACCTATCTTAAAGATACAAAACCACTTGCTGAAGTGTTGGAAAAGACTCAGGATCACTGGAACAGGCTGGATAATAGCAGAAGAACCGGTTATTATTATTTTCTAAAAAGAGATCATCTTCTTTTTAAAAATAACAATCCTGATTTTGAACTGGATAAAGATTATACGACTAGAATCAATTTAAAAAAAGTAATTAATGACCTTAAAGCTCAGGGATTGATTGGCAACAACCCTATTATTTATGCATTTTCAAAGATTCAGCCTTACGAGAAAGGACAATTGATTCCTACACTCAAAAAAATGGAAGCGGAATATAAAATTGATATATTTCAGGCTCTTACTCCTAAAGAAATTAAAGAATTTAACCGGGTAAACGATATCAATAATCCTGATGGTGTATTATATGTTTCTTTATTACCTAATTTATAGATAATTGTAATAAAGTTTAATTGTTGTAATTCAATTTTCAATTCAATAAAAATTAACAATAGCTTAATTTCAACCATAAAAACTCCTATTCACCGTAACAAATCATTAAAACAATCTTAAAATTCTCTTCAAAGCATTTTCTAAACAAGCATTTAATTTTGTTCGAATTTAAATCTAAAGAAAGTGAAGAAAATTTTTACCTCTGTTCTCTTGTGTGCCTCTATTTATTTTTATGCACAAACGGGTACTGTTTCGGGAAACATTAATGATGATTCTAAAATTGCCCTTCCCGGAGCAAAAATTTCCCTGACTCCCGGAAATATCTATACGACTTCAGATGACCACGGAAATTTTGTTTTCTTAAATGTTCCGGCCGGAAGCTATACCATGAAAATCGATTATTTGGGATATGGAATCAGAGAATACAGCGTGACTGTAGTATCTGATAAAAATACCCAGCAAAATATCGTCTTCGCAAGAAAGGAAACCACCATTGAAGAAGTTGTGGTAACCGGAGCTACTTTAAAAAACCAGGCAAGAGCTTTAAATAAACAAAAAAATAACGCCAATATCACCAATGTCATTTCATCTGATCAGATCGGACGTTTTCCTGATGCCAATGTAGGCGATGCCTTGAAACGTGTTCCCGGAATAACGATCCAAAACGACCAGGGTGAAGCAAGGAATCTTATTATCAGAGGTCTCGCTCCTAATTTGAACTCTGTAACTTTAAACGGTGACAGAATTCCTTCTGCGGAAGGCGACAACAGAAATGTTCAGATGGATCTTATTCCTTCTGACATGATTTCAACGATTGAAGTTAATAAAACATTGACTCCGGATATGGATGCCGATGCCATTGGTGGTTCGGTCAATCTGATTACAAGAGCCTCTCCGAACGGGAAAAGAATTTCGGCTACGGTTGCAGGAGGATACAGCCCTATCCGTGAAAAGGGAAATTATACCGCAGGATTGGTTTATGGAGACCGTTTTTTAAATAAAAAACTGGGGGCTGTATTCAGCTTTTCTTATAACAACAATAATTTTGGTTCAGACAATATAGAGCCTACATGGAGCCTTGCCAAAGATGCTGCACAAACAGCTTATGTGAGCAAAATGGGAATCCGGTATTACAACGAACACCGTATCCGTCATAGTTTTGATTTGAATATGGATTATGAATTCAATTCAAAAAATAAAATCTATGCTTCTGCAATGTATAATTTCAGGAATGACAAGGAAAACCGCTATGCTTTAGGCTACAAAATAAAACCTGTTTACAGCACTGATAAATCAACGATCGAAGATTGGGAAGGAAGTATCACAAGACAGGATAAAGCGGGAGATTATAACAATGACAATACCCGTTTGGAAAGACAAAAAGTGCAGAATTATGCCTTACGCGGAGAACATCTTTTAGGTTCTAAAATTGATCTGGACTGGGCCATGAACTATGCTATAGCAAGTGAAAAGAAACCGCACGAAAGATATATTGAATTTGAAAATGAAGATGTGAGCTTTTCATCGAATGTACTAGACCCGAGAAAACCAATGATTCTTCCGACATCTCCTGATAATCTTGGGGATTACCAATTGAGTGATCTTTCAGATTCTAACAGCTTTACTCAGGAAAAAGAATTTGGAGCAAAAGTCAATTTACGTTTTCCATTCTCTGTTATTGAAGATCAGAAAGGGAGAATCCGTGTAGGAGCACGTTTAAGATTGAAAACCAAGGAAAGAGAGAATGATTATTTCGCTTTCGAACCGATTAATGATATGGGAAGTTTACTGAGTGTTCCCACGACTTATTTTAACGGGCATAACTTCCAGCCGGGAAATTATGTTCCGGGAACATTTGTAAGTACGTCTTATTTAGGAGGATTAGATTTATTTAATTCCAATTTATTCAATGCAGAATCAAAACCTGAAGAGTTTCTTTCGAGCAATTATAACGCCAAGGAGAATATTTATGCAGGATATATTCGTTGGGATCAGGATTTCAGCGATAAATTTTCAATGATTGTCGGAGCACGTGTTGAAACCACGAGAATCGACTATACCGGAAATTATGTAATGGATGAAGAGGAATTGGCAGGAAAGATCACAAATACCAATACCTACACCAATGTCCTTCCAAATGTATCATTCAAATATGTTCCTGTTCAGAATTTAATCCTTCGCGGAGCGTTTACAACTGCTTTGGCCCGTCCTAATTATTATGCATTGGTTCCGTACCTGAATGTTATTTCAGGAGATGAAGCCATTTCTGCAGGAAATCCTGATTTGAAAGCAACCTATGCTTACAATTTCGATTTTATGGCTGAAAAATACTTTAAATCAGTAGGTATTCTTTCCGGAGGCGTATTTTATAAAAACCTGAAGGATTTCATCTATACCTATTCAAGAAAAAATTATTCAGCGAATGATTTTGCGAATGATTTTGCGGGACAAAGCAATCCTATTCCTGCAGGAGAAAACAACTGGAGCTTTACCCAGCAGAGAAACGGTAATAATGTAGACCTTTATGGCTTTGAAGTCGCTTTACAAAGGCAACTGGATTTTATTCCGGGAGCATTCTGGAAAGGGTTGGGAATCTATGTAAACTATACGTATACCCATTCTAAAGCTAAAGGAATCACGAATGAAGAAGGCGTTGAAAGAACAGATGTAGGACTTCCGGGAACGGCTCCGCACATGTTTAACGGATCGCTTTCCTGGGAAAACAAACGTTTTTCTGCAAGGATTTCTATGAATTATGCATCTCACTATATTGATGAATTGGGAGGAAATGCCTTCGAAGACCGTTATTATGATAAACAATTCTTCCTTGACGCAAATGCTTCCTATAAAATTACGAGCCAGCTGAGATTGTTTGCGGAAGCGAATAATTTAACCAACCAGCCTTTGAGATATTATCAGGGAATTCAGGACAGAACAGCGCAGGTTGAATATTACAGACCTAAATTTAATTTTGGGGTGAAATTTGATTTTTAATTGAATTTATATTGATTAAATAACCATCCAATTGTCATTCCGTAGGAATCTCAGCAATGTTGCTTACAATCTTGCCTGAATTCCTACGGAATGACAACTAACTGTAAAAGAAAATTCAAGTTTTTACAGCTAGAAAATGTAAACAAGTTTTAAAATTTAAATGAAAAAAGTAAATTACATCATAGCCTTATCTATTCTGCCATTCGTCGTAAATTGTGCGGGACAAGGTCAATTAGGAAAAAAACTGCAACCTACTGTCGTTACGGAAACCGTAATGTATGATACAGACGATCCTGCTATCTGGATCAATCCTGAAGACGCCTCAAAAAGCATTATCATCGGAACAGATAAGGATACCAATGGCGGATTATACGCTTTCGATCTGGACGGAAAAATCGTCAATAAAGTTTTGGGATTAAAACGTCCGAATAATGTCGATATCGAATATGGTTTTGATCTGAACGGAAAGAAAACCGACATTGCCGCAACAACGGAAAGAGAAACCAATAAAGTAAAATTATATTCACTTCCTGATTTAAAGGAAGTTGGAGAAATCTCTGTTTTTGATGGTGAAACCGAACGCGGACCGATGGGAATCTCGATGTATAAAAATCCTGACACCGGAGAAATGTTTGCGATTGTCGGAAGAAAATCAGGGCCGAAAGACGGATATCTTTGGCAATATAAATTAGTTGAAAAAGACGGAAAAATCACTGGTGAAGCCATAAGAAAATTCGGAAAATACAGCGGTTTAAAAGAAATAGAAAGCATTGCGGTAGATGATGAAATGGGATATATTTATTATTCTGACGAAATGTTCGGGGTTCATCAGTATTATGCGGATCCAGCCAAAGGTAATGAGGAATTGTCTGTTTTCGGAAAAGGAGATTTTAAATCTGATGTGGAAGGAATTTCTATCTATCCTACTTCTGCAAATACCGGTTATATTTTGGTTTCCAATCAGCAGAAAGATACTTTCAATGTGTATTTAAGGGAAAATCCTTCAAAAGGAAGAATTGCAGAAATTCCGGTTTCTACAAAAGAAAGTGATGGTTCGGAAGTCACCAATGTAAATCTAGGTCCGAAATTTCCTAAAGGAATCTTTGTAGCTATGAGCAATGGGAAAGTTTTCCATATTTATGACTGGAGAATCGTTGAAGAAAAAATCAAAGCAAACATGAAATAATTAAAAAAATTCACCTATTATATTCTTTTCAAAAACCACTGTAATTTTTATTGCAGTGGTTTTAAACAAAAAACCATCTCACTATTGAGATGGTTTCTTATTGTAATTTTCAATTACCAACCTAGGTAGTAATCTTTGCTCAGCCAATAAGGACGGTCTAATCCGAAATACGACTGAAGCATTTTTTCAGCCTCACAGAAAGCCCCTTCTACCCAACCTTGCTGATCTGAGTAAGCTTCTCCAATGATATGAATTTCTTCATCAACCACAGGTTTTCTCATATATGGCATAACGTCTTTCACGGAATATCCGGCTTTCCAGGCATGGTATCCAGCTCCGAAAGGATCATCTGTCCAGTCTCTAAAATACGTTACATAAGGTTCAGGAATAGTTACTTTATCTCCGTGAAGCTCACGAAGTTGATTCATCAGTTCACCCACCATTAATTTTGTAGCCTGAACATCGTCTAATTCATGCAGTTCTTTTAAAGAAGCTGATTTTGCTGCCTTTACTTCAAAGAGCACTTTATCATCAGAAAGTGCTTTCCAGAATGTTTCGGTTTCCATATCTCCATAACTTCCCAATAGCATAGAATTGTCTGTATGAGGATCTGTTCCGAAATAATAACACTGCCTCATTGGCAAATCGGTGATCGAATGTCCGGAATCAATTCCTAATTCATTCCACCAAGGATATGGAAAGCCCATCAGAATTTTGAAAGCGGGTTCCATTATCACAGAACGGATATTGTAATTCAGTGTTGAATTTTCATTAATATTAAAGAAGAAATTGTTCTGATCCAATAGCTCCAACGATTTTCTAGGCATTCCAAGAACGATCTTATTGGTATATACTTTCCATTCTTTATTGGTTTTTAGGTTTAAGAAAATCAATTCATATTTATGAGAAGCTCCTAAATTATGATCTTTTCTAAACGTAATCAATTTATTTTCAGACCAGATACAAGCTCCTTCATGCTCCATATAAGAGTTGGCCAAAGCGTATGCAATACTGTCATATCCCTCTTCGATCGTTTTATAAATAGTTCCTGCCGAGAAATCTCCTACCATATACGGAAAAGCTTCTGCAGAATTCCAGTTTATCGTATTTGAGTAATATCCGCCTGCATTGGCAAGGAATTCATATCCTTCCTGAGAAACCTGGTCTTTAATTAAATTCCAGAAACCTAGATCATTCACTTTACGCCCGTCATAAGGCGAATTTGGGAAGTTGTACACCAGCTTAGGCTTAATATCGTCCCAGTCAACACTCGTTAATTCAAATGAATAATCATAGATTGTCTTCCCTCTTTTAATTAATTTTCCATATTTTTCAGCAACCCAAGGATCTGCCATCAATACATCATAAATAATTTTATTAAAGAGCTGATCTGAACTGAATCCCAAATCATTTTCATTAAGATAATATCTTGTTGGAAGTTTTTTCCCTTCTCCCTGAGCGACGTCCCATGCATCCTGCTTAAAACGTTCTTTTCTTAAATACATCAATAATTTTGTAGACTCTCCCATTGGAAAAGGAACCGGTGTCATGATATCTTTTAAAACAGGGATCTTTTTGTTCGGATCATCCGGATCTGTATACCCTTCAATTAAGGTGGTTACAATTTGTTGAGAAGTAAGGTAGCGCATTCCTCCCAGTTCGCCCCAGAAATTCATTCCGGGCATAATCACAGACTCCAATCTTCCTCCAAGTCTGTCATTCATGTCGAAAATCTGCACATCACTGGCTTTATATTTTTCGTCAGCTATTAAACGGTAAGCGGTGTACAATCCTGAAGTTCCTGCTCCGATAACAGCTACTTCAATTTTTAAATCCGGGTTCATTCCAGGATTTAGAGGGGTGTTTTTGTTCATGGTTGTATTAGTTTTTAAATAAGTTTTCTAAAGTAGTTTTGTCCAAGCTGGAACGGACTAATATCAAAATCAGTATGCCCGTCTAAAGCCAAATCTGACATGATTTTCCCTAAAAAAGGAGTAAATTTCGCGGCCCAGCCTGTCGCATACACCACAATATTTTTGTGATTCGGAACATAGCTTGGTGCAAAATCTATCAAAAGTTCTTTATTAGCAATCGTACTCAGTGCGATAAGACATGTCGAAGTATATTCCGGTTCTAATGCCAAGCCTGTCATGTGCTCTTCTACCCATTGTGAAGTGTAGCTAAGTTCCAATTCATTCGGAATTAAAGTTCTCTCGCTTGGATCATCTAATGGTGTAATTACAAAATCCGGCGCCACACGAATATATTCGGGATGATCCCAATCTACCGAAGGAAAACCGTAGAACTGATTGCCATTTTTCCCAACCGCATTCTGGAACACAAACCAGGTTGGGTACTGAATGGTAGGATCTGTTTTTTTGAAATAAGCAGAAGACATATTCCAGTAAGTCGCCTGGATTTTAAAGTTTAACAAGTTGATAACACTGTTGATGTATGGTCCGGGAATAATGGCCAGTTTTTTAGAAATATAAATTCCATTAGGAGTTTCAATTTCAAAAAGGTCTCCGATCTGATTAATCTTAAGAACAGGAGAATTTTCTTCTAAAGTAACAGTTTCTTCTTTCTTACAAAGATCTAAAAGGGTTTCGATAGTCGCTTTAAAATTGATACTCGCTCCATCCGGCTGAAACAGTCCTGTATATGTTTCGGGAAGATCTTTAAAATGATATTTTTCTTCGATTTCTTTTGCGGTAAGCGTTGTGTAAGGAACCTTTAATGCTTTCAATGCCTCTTCAGCTTCAGCAATATTGCCTTCCGTGGAATGTACATTGGGATCTCCAAACCAAAGCGTTCCAACTTTATCCAGCAATTGAACATCCGTTTGTTTTTGCAGTTCTGCCCAATAAGGTTCGGCATCCAGAGCCATCTGTACCATATATTCATCAGGATATGGGATTCTGAACTGCCTTGAAACTCCTGCCGAGCTTCCCAGTTGATTTACAAAGGTGAACTGCTCCAGCACCAAAGTCTTTGCCTTTCGTTTACCGAGATGGTAAGCCGTGGCAAGACCGATTGCGCCTCCACCAATGACGATTACGTCGTAGTTTTCTGTTTTCATGTTACACTGTTTTTAGTTTTTATGGCTATTGAAGAAATACAGAAAAGGAGAGATAACAATTGTCCCGGTGAAGTACCATTGATATCTGTCATTATTTCTGTAATATCATCCAATAAAATTGAATATATATCAAGGTTAATTTAGATATAAATCCGTTGGTACAAGATTTCCAAATTTAAAAATAATAATGCAATCTACACATCACAAAAACAACTATTTATTATTTTTAACAAAAATATTCAATTCATATTGGATTTATTCATTAGAAATAATAATTTTCATTAACACATTAAAAGAAATACATTTTGACAAAATTTGTATAAATGTCAAATATTATTTAATTTTGCATTAAAATCTCAAGAATGTCATCCAATACCGAACAAGACCAACTTCCTCAGCAAATCCTGGAAACAGCTTCAGGACTCTATCTGAAGTATGGTATGAAGAAAGTAACGATGGATGATATTTCCAAAGCAATCGGCAAAAGCAGAACGACAATCTATTATTACTATAAAAACCGTGAAGAAGTTTTTCAGGCGGTGTTAGAGAATTTAATCAAGGAAGTTATTGCTGAAATCGATTTAAAAATGGCAGAACAATCTTCTTTTGAAGGAAAAATTCATGCATTTTGTATCGCCAAAGTTAAGACTTCTGAGGAAAGATCATCATTTTTCCGGGCGATTGAAGCTGGAATGGATGCAGAAGAAAGATCAAAACATATTACCGAAGCTCATAACAGAATGATGGAGGCGGAGAAAAATCTTTTATTAAGAATCTTTTCGGCAAGTATCAATGCTCAGGAAATAAACAATATTTCTTTGAATGAACAAGAAACTATTATTTTCATTCTGCAGAGCAGCATCAGAGGAATCAGGCGTGAACTTGGCTTGAAAAACAATTTTGAAAACTTGAACAACATCGTAAGTACACTGACTTCTATGGTCATTAAACATATCAGTTAAAATTTTTTATTTAAAATTTGACATTTTTACAAATTTTGTCAAATCATCTTTTTTTATGAATAAAATTAGTAACATCAGTACATTCCGGGCTTTTAGAAGTACAAATTATACATTATACTTTTTTGGCCGCTCGGTTTCACAATTCGGAACATGGATGCAAAGAACAGCGGTAGTTTGGGTGATTTATAGCATGACCCACTCTGCATTCATGCTAGGTTTAACTGTTTTTGCAGAACAATTTCCGTCGTTTTTATTTTCTGCCTTCGGTGGTGTTGCTGCCGACAGATATAATCGGTACAAAATCGTACAGATTACACAGATCTTATCATTAATTCAGGCTTCAGTACTCGCATTTCTCGTCATGACCGGTCATCAGAATATCTGGAGCTTTTTGATTTTAAGTGTCTTTCTTGGAATCATCAATGCTTATGATGTTCCGGCCCGCCAATCGATGATTAATGAAGTGGTAACAGATGATGAAGATTTACCAAGTGCTCTTTCTCTGAGCGCTGCGATGGCAAGTCTGGCGAAATTATTAGGTCCTGCCCTTTCTGGAATTATTTTGCAGCAGTTTGGAGCGGGAACCTGTTTCCTTATTAATGCTGCCAGTTTTGCCGCTGTGATGATTTCAATTTCGATGATGAAAGTGAAAATTATTTCTAAAAAGCCGAGTAACAAAGGAACTTTCACAGAGTTAAAAGAAGGTTTTCAATATATAAGAAAAGTACCGTCGATTGGTTTGGTGATTGTCATGTTAAGTATTACCGGACTTTTAATTTTACCTTATGACACCCTGATTCCGGTGTATGCAAAAGAGATTTTTAAAGGTGATGCTACCACTTTCGGATATATTTCAAGTTTTATAGGAGCCGGAGCCGTGATCGGAACTATCCTTTTAGCCTCTTTAAAAAAAGGAACTTCCATGAGAAAAATCCTGATCTTCAGCACTCTTATTCTGAGTTTGGGATTAGTCTGTTTTTCTTATACCACCAATTTTTATTTATCGATGTTTTTTGCCACGATTACAGGATTTGGAGCCGTTACGCAATTCACCACCTGTAACATCATTGTACAATCGGAAGTGATTCCTGAAATGCGTTCCAGAGCCATCAGTATTTTACTGACGGCTATTTTCGGAATGCTGCCATTGGGAAGTGTTCTCACAGGATTTATTTCAGAAAAGATTGGAGCTCCCAAAACGCTTTTGTTCGAAGGAATTGCGGGAATTATTATCGTTTTAGTTTTCAGGAATTTATTATTAAAGGAAAGAAAATCTCATCTCGTTAATGAAGAGTTATTAGAAGAATCAGAAGAACAATTTATCAATAAAATATAATTCAATTACAATATGGAAAACATGAAAAAAGCATTGCTGGTTATGGATATGCAATTGCCTATTTTAGGGATGGCATCCAATCCTTCAGAATTAATCAGCAACGTAGCCAAAGCAATCAAAAAAGCACGCGAAAAAGAGATTCCTGTCATTTTTGTAGTCTTAGGATTCAGAAACGGACTTCCTGAAATTTCTGAAAACAATCAGATTTTTTATTCATTCAAAAAACAGCTGGAAAATGTGGATATGGACAATTGGTCTACTATTCATCCTGATTTAGGTCTTAAAAAAGATGATATTATAGTTACGAAACGCCGTGTAAGTGCTTTTACGGGAAGTGATCTGGAAGTTGTTCTTCGCGGATTAAATATTCAGCACCTTACATTAACAGGAATTGCCACAAGCGGGATTGTACTATCCACTTTGAGAGAAGCCGCAGATAAAGATTTTAAATTAACGGTGATTTCGAACTGCTGCCTGGATTCTGATGAAGAGGTTCACAATGTTTTAATGAAAAAAGTTTTCCCGAGACAGGCAGAAGTGGTTTCGCTAGACGAATGGGAAAAATAGGATGATTTTACTTTAATTGATTGTGGCTTTCCGTAAGGTAAAAATGATTGTTTAAAATACTTTTGATTGTCATCTAAAATTTTAAATTTATGAATACAATTAAAGCAATTAAACCGGGACCCAAACCTAAGAAACCCGATGGGAATCCGGATCTAAGACCTCGTGTTAATCCGGAAAATAAGCCTAAGCATCCGAAGTTAAAACCTCATGTGCATAAACCGGGTGATTAATTTAAAATAGGTTTCGGGCAAATCTTCGATTTGCCCGAAACCTAACTCATTAATTATGATGCTGAAGATCCAGTTTAATTTTTTTCAGATCCTCAAGTTCATGAACAGGGCGTTCAATTTCATAAGGAATCGACATTTTTGAAAAGGTCTGAAAATACAACAGACAAGCATCTTTCCACCAAACGGCATCTCTTGCCTGAATTTTTAATTTTGACTGAACTTCCGTAAATCTTTGTTCATCGATATACGGCTGCATTTTGTCCCACAATCTCTGATAATCTCTTACGTTGTTTACCCCTATATCATATTTGAAACACAATTCCTCCCACAATGTTTTTCCATCTTTCATTTGGTAATTCCAGGGAACATGATGAAACCACAAGATCAGATTTTCAGGACAGGTTTTTATATTTCCATAGATTGCATTTAACGGAGGAAAATATTGTGAAACCGCATTACTTCCGGTTTCCGTTCTGTCGAATCCTATCCCATTTGCATCAGCTTTATGATAATAAACAGGTGACCAATCAGGTCTTCCACCTTTATAATCTCCCCAAGGTTCAGGACCGTAATGATGTCCGGAAGCAAAAATATGGTGCAATCCTAAAGGCATCATATAATCTACTGTCGTTTCTCTTGAAGAAAGCATCATTTCTTTTACAGGATTTACAAAATTCCGGTCATCTGTGAACGTCATTTTAATCCATTCATCAGCAATCTGCTCTGAGCTTAATTCATGATTCCATGCTAATCTTCCGAAAGCATACCAATTGGCCTGTGCAAAATGATTTCCCGTCCAGTTTTCATCTTCTCCGATATTGGCAACTCCCGCAATCCCTGTAATTTTATTAGGTCTTAAAGTTCCGTCTGTGATTTTGGCAATTGTAGAGCCTTTTCCTTCAGAATAGGTATCACTTTCTAACGTTTCTTTAAACAATGGAGCCAAATACACCAAATGATTGGAAAAACCAAGATATTCCTGCGTAATCTGAAACTCGACCATCTCCGAAGTTTTCTTTAGAGCTCCGAATAACGGATTAAATGCTTCACGAGGCTGGAAGTCAATCGGCCCGTTTTTGATCTGTACAATTACATTATCTCTGAATTTCCCATCCAAAGGAACGAACTCCAAATGCGCCTGTTTTGCTCGGTCTTCTTTACTCGGACTGTACACAAAAGCTCTCCACATAACAATTCCTCCGTAAGGTTTCAATACATCTGCCATCATATTGGCTCCGTCTGCATGCGTTCTTCCGTAATCCTGCGGTCCGGGTTGCCCTTCTGAATTGGCTTTTACCAAAAAACCTCCAAAATCCGGAATCAGTTTATAAATTTCAGAAGCTTTTTCTTTCCACCATTGCTGCACATTTTTATTCAACGGATCTGAATTTTCTACTCCACCCAAAACTTTAGGGGAAGAAAAATTAACCGACAGGTACACTTTAATTCCGTACGGTCTGAAAATATCTGCCAGGATTTTTACCTTTTGCAAGTAATCTGTTCGCAACATATTCGGTGATGCATTCACATTATTCAACACCACAGAATTGATCCCGATGGATGCATTCGCTCTTGCATATTCTTCGTATCTCGGTGAAATTTTGTTGGGTAAATCTTCCCATTTCCAAAGTGAATGTCCTGCGTAACCTCTTTCGATGGTCCCATCTAAATTATCCCAATGATTCAGAATTCTTACATCGTAAGACGGTTTTTCCGTGATATTTAATTGTGAAATATCAGATTTCGTTTGCTGAAGTCTTAAAATATTATACACTCCATATAACAATCCGCTTTCTTTTGCTGCTGAAATAATGATTTTATCTGAATTCGACTTTATGGTATAGCCATCTTTCAGATTTTTTAACGATTTTTCTGTCCGCAATTCAACGGTCTGACCTTGCCAGTGATTCATCAATTCTTTCTTCGCTATTTCAATCGTTGGATTTTTACCTTTTGAAATAATTTTATCCGCAGAAATCCCCGTTTTTGTATTGGGAAAACGAAGCCATAATTTACTTCCGTCTTCTGCAAAAAACAGGAGCGGAAATAAAAGAAAGATCAATAAATACCTTCGAAAGTTGTTCATAGGAAAGTTGTTCTGATTTGTTATTTTTATTAAAATTTCTCTCGCAGATTATCGTGATTATGCAGATAAATATGTTGAAAAATCTGCAAGAAACTTGACTTTACTAATTAATATATTATTTTTAATTAATTCTCATCCACGCCTTCAATCGTTTTGAAAGTTCCGTCTTCATTATACTCCAATTCCACCACTTTCATGCTTCGAAGCCATGTTTTTCCTCCACTCGGAACAGAATCGTGGAAAAACAAATACCATTTCCCTTTAAATTCTACAATGCTGTGATGCGTTGTCCAACCTACAACTGGAGTCAAAATCACTCCTTGATAGGTGAAAGGCCCGTAAGGATTATCCCCAATCGCATAACATAAGAGATGGGTATCTCCTGTAGAATAAGAAAAATAATATTTGCCGTTGTATTTGTGCATCCAGGAAGCTTCGAAGAAACGATGTTCATTCCCATGAAGCAAAGGATTTCCGTTTTCATCAAGAATTAAAACATCTTTTGGCTCTTCAGCAAATTCAAGCATATCTTCACTCAATAAAGCTACTTTTGACGGAATTGCAGGTTCATTATTTTCAGGAATTACAGCAGATTCCAATACTTTGTTATTTCTGTACCGTTGCAATTGTCCACCCCAAATTCCTCCGAAATACATATAATGTTTTCCATTTTCTTCAAAAATACAAGGGTCGATACTATAACTTCCCATCATCGGATGCTTTTCAGGAATAAACGGCCCATAAGGCTTATCACTCACTGCAACTCCAATTCTGAAAATATCATTTTTATCTTTCAGTGGAAAATACATATAATATTTCCCGTTTTTATAGGCTACATCACAATCCCAAAGCTGTCTTCCTGACCAGGGAATATCTTTTACGGATAGTACTACTCCATGATCTGTAATTGATCCGTTTTCTACATCATCTAAAGAGAAGACATGGTAATCGTTCATATCGAAATGATCGCCGTTATCGTTTTCTTCAATACCGCTTTCTCGATCGTGAGAAGGATAAATGTAAAGTTTCCCTTCAAAAACGTGAACGGATGGGTCTGCCATGAAGTCTTTTGGGAATAGATATTTTGAGTTGTTCATTATATTTTAAGTTTAATTTATTTTGAATGTTTACTTTATAGTGAAAGAGTTTATTCACTTAATTTTTTAATCTCTCGCAAATTTTGCAGATGATTACGTTAAAGAATCTGCGTCATCTGCTAGATCTGCGAGAGAAATTTTAATTACTTTCTTCTGCCAATTTGATCAGTTTTCCGACAACCGGTTTTGCTTTAAATTGACGGTCAAAAAGTAAAGGATAGTCGGTTCTTCCTTTGATTGGAAAATCGTTTTTCCAGGATTGATTGTCACTTACGCCCCACAAAGTAACTCTTCGGATACTTTCTTTATGTTTTAAAAACAAGTTAAAAAAATCTTCGTAACGTTTTTCCCATTGGGTCTGAACTTCTTTTGGAAGTCCGTTTTTGTAAGGATTCATTTTTTCGTCATAAGCTACTTTATCAGCAATATTGGCAGAGGTTCCCCAAGGTGACGGCAGTGCACTGATATCCAGCTCTGTAATATTTAATTTTACTCCACTTTCTGCATACTCAAGAATTGCTTTTTCATACTCATCTATAGACGGAGTATCCATTCCAACGTGAGCCTGCATTCCTACTCCATCAATCCGGATTCCTTTTGATTTTAAATCTTTGACTAACTGAGTCACTGTTTTTACTTTTCCTAGATGCCATTCATTATAATCGTTGTAATATAATTCTGCATTCGGATCTGCTTCCTGAGCATATTTAAAAGCTAATGGAATAAATTCTTCACCTAAAATTTCATAAAACTTAGATTTTCGGTAAGAACCATCTTCCAAAATAGCTTCGTTCACTACATCCCAACCTTTCACTCTTCCTTTGTATCGGGAAACGATGGTGGTGATATGATTTTTCATTCTCTGTTTCAGGACTTCAGGAGAAACATTTTTGCCTTCTTTATCTACAAAAAACCAATCCGGAGCCTGAGAATGCCAAATTAATGTATGCCCAATGATGAACATTTTATTTTTTTCTCCAAACTCAACGAATGTATCAGCATCTTTAAAGAAAAACTGCCCTTCCTTAGGTTGCAGATACATTGATTTCATACAGTTTTCCGCAACAATAGAGCTGAATTCTTTTTTTATGATCTCTACCGATTTTTTATCTGTTCTGTTAATTTGTTCCAGATTCATCGCTGTTCCGATGTAAAATTTATCCTGAAAAGCTTTTTTCAAAGAAAGGTCTGACTTTTGGGCATTAAAATTTGGAATCATGAAAGTCATTAATCCAAATAAAATAATATGCTTCATTGAATTTTATTTTTGCGTTATCATATTCAAACCTCATAGGTTTTAAAAACCTATGAGGTTTCATTTTCTGTTTTGTTTTTATTTCCTTCTTTCCGCTAAATCTTTCTCAATTTCCACTTCCATTTTCTTATTAATTTCATAAAAGAAAAGAAGTCCGCAAGCCAGAAAAAAAGGAATAGCCGGGAAAATACTCACCAGCATTTTTGCTCCTGTTGCTACCGTTTCAGGCTGAACAATATGCTGACTTCCTGATGCAGAAATATATCCGTATTTTCCAATAATTGAAGCCACCAAAGCACTTCCAATGCTCAATCCTACTTTTAAACCTACCATCATTGCAGAGAAAATAATCGCAGTTGCTCTACGGTTGGTTTTCCATTCTGAATAATCGGCTACATCGGCAATCATCGCCCACAAAATCGGAGTGCTGATTCCGTAGAAAAAACCATGACAGATCTGCGATAAGAACATCAAACCGACAGATTTCGGCGGATAGAAAATAAAGATCAAAACGAATAAGGTAGAAATGAAAAGTGATGCGATGAAAACGTCTCTTTTCCCGTATTTGTCTGCAAATCCTTTTGAAAAAGTAATCCCAATAATCATCATGATAATTCCTCCGGCATTAAATAACCCGAAACCGGCTGATTTTGCATCTTCACCAAAGAAATTCATTCCGATAGAATCAAAAAATGAAGTAATAGGAGAAATGAAATTTTTTAAAGCCGTTTCATCTACATAATTATTAAAATAGTAAACATAGGAACCTCCTTTCATTGCCAGAGTAATGAAAATCAACGCAGTAACGGAAAGCATAATCAGCCAAGGCTTATTTTTAAATAAATCTTTTAAATCTTCTTTAAAGCTTGATTGCTGTTCTGGTTTAGGAATAATTCTTTCTTTTGTTGTAAAAAAAGTAATTAAAAGCATGATAGAACCAATAATTGCCAACCAAGTCATTACAATCTCAATTCCAATGGCTTTATCACCGTTTCCAACTGATAAAATGATAGGAAGCATGAAAACCTGCACAAAAAATTGCGAAAACATCACCGCCACAAAACGATAGGAAGAAATACTGTTTCTTTCCCCCATATCTCCGGTAATTACCCCACTTAAAGCAGAATAAGGAAGATTATTGGATGCGTATAAAAGTAATAAAAATGTGTACGTTATCGCCGCATATATCATTTTTCCTTTGTAAGAAAAATCCGGGGTACTGAAAGCCATCAACGCCGCAATTCCCAATGGAACGGCAGAAAACAGAATCCATGGACGGAATTTCCCCCATTTGGTTTGCGTACGGTCTGCCAAAGCTCCAATCAACGGATTGAAACCGAAACCTGCGATTAATCCGACAACTAAAGTGATAATTGAAGCGTCTTCGGGTTTTAAGCCATAAATATCTGTGTAGAAATAGGCCAAGTACGTCACCAATGTCTGGAAAACAAGGTTCGCCGCCAAATCTCCGAGACTGTAGCCTACTTTTTCAATGACTGATATTTTTTGATTGTTCATATAGTTTTTTCTGTTTTATTTTTTAACGCTAAGAGCGCTAAGATTTTTTTTATATTATTCTGTATATTTTTAAGTTCGCAAAGGCGTTTCACTTAGCAAGACCACAAAGTTTTAGCTAAGATTATTCAGTGGTGAATGGTGAAGCTGGAATTCCTTTTTTATTTTTCAGATTGGCGTCTTGGGGATTATCTGCCCAAGCATAACGAACGGCTACAGGATTTTTAATTTCATCATTCCAGACGATGATTTTATTTCCTTCTATTTTTGCATTTGCCCATTTGAAATTTCCTTCATTTCTTTTTATAGCAAAACCTTTTAATGGTGAAGTTTGTGCAAAATCATCAGTTCCTTTTTTAAAGGTTAAAATAATTTTATTTCCTTCGATTTTCATGGATTCGTAAACGGGTCCGTCTGCAATAATATTCTTATCAAACAACGCTTTTTCTGCCTGAAGAGCAAGCCTTTTTCCTATTTCTTTTTTATTGAGCGGATGAATGTCATTCCATTCGCCGACATCGATGGTTACGGCAAGTCCGGTATTAGGAAGAGTTTGAGAAACTTTCCTTTGTTGCTCTCTTAATTCTGCCCAATTGCTTTCAACAGGTTCAGATTTTGTCTGCATGAAATTCGCCAGCTGAACAATGAAAAAAGGCAGATCTTTCTGATTCCATTTAGTTCTCCAGTCTAAAATCATTGTTGATAAAAGATCCTGGTATTCCTGCGGTTTTGCCGTATTACTTTCTCCCTGATACCAAAGAACCGCTTTTATAGGATATTGAATTAAAGGATTCAACATCGCATTGTACAATCCTGTCGGTTTCCAACGGATGAA
Organism: Chryseobacterium tagetis; assembly: GCF_016735585.2. GTDB lineage: Bacteria > Bacteroidota > Bacteroidia > Flavobacteriales > Weeksellaceae > Chryseobacterium > Chryseobacterium tagetis. The sequence continues at coordinate 467,401 of NZ_JAERSE020000001.1, read as the reverse complement.
CGTTTGTCCGGGAGCAGGACGATCCATCACAGCACCTACGTTATATTTCCATTCTCCTTTTAAATCGATTTTTTCGGAACCCATTTGAAGGAAATAGTCTTTATCTTTTATAAATTCCCCTTTTCCGCTTCCATTGGTTATTCTTACTGTAATGATATTTTTACCTTCTTTTAAAATTCCTGAAGGAATATCATACCAACGCGGCGGATATTCGTAAGTAACATTTCCTATTTTTTGTCCGTTAATATAAGTGACATCAGCATCTTTGATTCTTCCTAAATTGAGAAATGCTACGTTTTTATCCGCTCCTTTCGGAAGATTAATTTCTTTTCTGAACCACACGGAACCGTCAAAAGGTTTTTCCAGATCTTCCCAAGAACCGGGTACATTCATTTTTTTCCAGTTGGAATCATTCAAATCGAATTTTTCCCAACCATTTTCAATTCCCGGATCAAGTTTGTCTAATTCCACATACCAATTATTACTCAATGTTTTTTCGGAAGATTCGGTTTGAGAGATCAGATCATCACTTTTCCATTTTTCAGCTTCGGAAATATATTCTGGGTATTTTTTTAATGAATTGACATCCATCCACGCCTGAACCGGAGACCCTCCCAAGCTTGAATGAAGAATTCCCACCGGAATTTTATTGTACTGATACATTTCTTTTGCAAAAAAATAGGCAACCGCTGAAAAATTCTGAACAGTTTGAGGATTGGTTTCTTCCCAACTTCCACCATCCAGATCATTTTGAGCTTCTTTAAAATTATATTTCTGAGGAACCGTAAAAAATCGGATATGGGTATTATTGGCATTAATGAGTTCCTGAGGATACAATGTTTTGACTCTTCGCATCGGAAGTTCCATATTCGACTGACCTGAACATACATAAACATCACCAATTAAAATATTTTTTAATGTAATTTCATTGATTGCCATGGTAAAAGGTCCACCTAATTTCATTTTCGGAAGATCGATTTTCCAGTTTCCTGATTTGTCGGCTATTGTATTATATTTTTTATTTTGAAACTGAATTTCAACTTTTTCTCCTGAATCTGCCCAACCCCAGATTTTTAAAGGCTGGTCGCGCTGTAAAACCATTCCGTCTGAAACTAATCGGGGAAGTTTAATTTTCGCATTGATGAAACCAAAAACACAAAATAAAATCGCTGAAAATATAATTTTGAAGAATTTTGTTTTATTCATTTTGATATATTTTGGCTAAAGCCTTTATGGATTGTTTTTTATTTCGTAAACGGGCTAAAGCCCGTTCCTATTGATAATCTTACTGATATTCATAGAGTTTCACATGAAGAATCTGAAAATCGTCAACACCGATTCGGACGTGTCTTCCCTGATGTGTTTGATCGCCATTTAATCTTCTTACATATTTAAATTTTCCGTTTTCATCAATGCTGATTTCATCTACAGGACCGATTCCTGATCTTTTCCCTCCATTCCAGGAATTTTGAGTCTGGGATTTTCCGCCTTGAGCCGCAAAACCATCTTCTCCTAAATCTTTTGCCTGAACTTCTTTTTTCTCGTTTTCTTTTTCAAATTCTACCACAATTCCGCTTCCGGCAATGATGTATTCATCTTTTGCCAGTCTCAGAATCAATCCGCCACCTTCCGGCCAAACACTTCCGTCCTTTGCTCTGGGATCCCATGGAAGCGAGAAAAAATGTCTTGCTGTAATTTTTACATCATCAAAATTGATAATCTGTTCAGGATTTTTCTGGTCAAAAAGCAATCCTTTAGATTGTCCCTGTCCTTGATATTTCGTCAATACAGGCATCAATTCTTTTAATTTTGAATAGGCTTCTGATAATCTTTTGCTTCCGGCTTCAGAATTATTTTCAATAGAAAACGGACTGTATCCAATCGCATCATGTTCTCCGAATGCATAAAATGCCTGAACTCCGTTGTTTTGTGTCATTTTGATTTCCGGAACAAACAATGGATTGTTTTGCAGCTTATATTTGGAAGACCATGTTGTAAATTCTCCATCATATAAATCAGGAGAAATCATATCTATACTTGGCGCTCCGGCGTGCCAAATATCTACCAAATGTGCTAAAGGTCCTCCTGCAGGATATTCTCCCGGCTGTCTGTTTCTGCTGTTCATCGCAGCATTTACATATAAAGGAATGTTATGAATGGAACGGGCCGTTTTTGCCAGTTTTTCCACATATTGAGCGTAAGAATATGCGGTAAATAATTCATCAGTATACAAATCATTTCCGAAGATTTCCTGCCAGTTTCCTTTTGTTTTAAAACCTTGTTTTCCCCATTTTTCGGATAATGAAGGATGAAGTTCTTTTTTATTTTTTGTCAGGAATTGTATCAGATTTGCAGAAACCTGTGCATTAAAGATTGCATTGGCTTCTTTCGAATAGTCCCTTGCACCTTCCAGCATTCCGATTTCATTTTCCACCTGAATCATCACCACCGTTCCCTGAGACTGATCAACGGAAGCAATATGTTTCATTAATTCTCCAAAAGCTTTATTGTCTGCATTCAATACGTTTTCGGAAAAAGAACTGGCAATTTCCATTGGTTTTCCTGCTTTTGAATACGCTCTGGGATATTTTTTATAGTCTTTTTTAAACCAAAGTGGTGCATAACACGACATTGAGTTTTTCCAGGCACCAAACCAAAGGAAAACGACTTTCAAGTCATTTTTTCTCGCCTGATCAATCGCTTTATCAATTAAACCAAAATCAAATTTTCCTTCTTCCTGCTCGATCAGATCCCAATACGCCGGAACCAGAACCGTATTCAGTCCCATTTTCTGAAGTTTTGGAAAGTCTCTTTCAATGTCCTGAAATGAGGAAGCTGAAGAATTCCCCAATTCTCCTCCCAAAATAAGAAACGGTTTCTGATCTACAACAAGTTGTGTTGCCGTTCCTTTTTTCTGCAAATGAGGCTTTTCCTGAGCATTTGCGAGAAATGACAGAAAAATAACTGAAAGAACCATTGCTTTATTCCAATTCATAATAAGAGTACTTGATTTCACAATTTATCGTATTTCGACAGAATTGTTTTATTTGATTTATTATTTAAAATAAAATGAGTTAAACTTTAAACTATTATCAGTAATAATCGTTTCTTAAACACAATTTATTTTCAACATTTCTAAAATAAAAGAAAGTATTTATATACAAAACAATTTCAGTTTCTAGAGAGATTAATCGCTTTAACAAAGGAGATTATTCAATTTTAAAACAAGAGCTAAACACATTACCTTATCATAAAAAATAAGAATACTTTTTATTATAAAAAATTCCTTTTAAAAAGCAATTAACCTTATATAAATATCTACTGAAAGTTTTGAAAAAATATTTACTATTTCTATTGATAACTTATCGTATTTTTTAGGATAAGCTTAAAAATTCCTACCTAAAAATTTTCTGTTTATCAACCATTATATTTTAACATATTTTTAACACTGAGTTCATGTATTTTTAATGTGTTTTTAGAGGAAAATCAAATAGTAAAGCCTTATTTTTTCCCCTAAAAATTCACTTACAAGCTGTATTTACTCTCTTCCCAGAAATTTCTACAACTCTTGAAATAAACTTAATCTTTCTTATTATTTTTTGCAGAAAATTTATAGATCGTCTGAGACTGATATTTTTCTCCGGGTTTTAATTCTGTCGAAGGAAATAAGTATTGATTCGGAGCGTCCGGATAATGTTGTGTTTCTAAACAAAATCCTGTTCTGGAAGTATTTTTTCCACCCGTTTTTGTCTCATATTTTCCGTCTAAAAAATTCCCGGAATAGAACTGAACACCCGGCTGGTCAGAAATAACTTCCATAGCTCTTCCTGTTTCCGAATGATACACTTTAGCTATCGTTCTCAAACCTTCTCCGTTCAATATCCAGTTATGATCATATCCGTTTGCTTTTTCTAATTGTTCATGTTGTTCATCAATATCTTTCCCTATTTTCTTAAAAGCTGTAAAATCAAAAGGGGTTTCTTTTACCATCACCTTTTCTCCTGTTGGAATTGAAGAATCATTTATGGGTAAAAACTGATCTGCCTTGATTTGTAATTCATGGTCAACAATCGTCTTAGTAAAATCTCCTGAAAGATTAAAATAAGAGTGATGAGTGAGGTTAACCACAGTCATTTTATCAGTTCTTGCTTCATAAAAAATCTCCAAAGCATCGTCATCTGTAAGAGTATAAATCACTATCACCAACAATTTTCCGGGAAATCCGCTTTCTCCATCTTCACTTGTATGAGTAAGTTTTAATGAAGAAAATCCATTATTTTCGATAGGTTCTGCTTTCCAAATCTGTGTATGAAAACCGTTTTGTCCTCCGTGAAGGCAATTGGAATTGTCATTCTTATCAACAGTGAAAACTTCACCTTCCAAACTGAACTCTGCATGAGCAATTCGGTTGGCATATCTTCCGATCAATGCGCCAAAAAAGTATCCGTTATCATTGAAGTAATGTTCAGGTTGTATAAAACCTAATACTATGTCTTCATACTTTCCATTTCTGTCCGGAGCAGTAAGGGAAGTGACAATTCCTCCGTAATTGATGATTTCTGCCTGCATTCCGTTTTTATTGATGAGGGTGTATTTCTTGATTTCATCGCCATTTTTCGTTATTCCAAAATCTGAAATCTGAATAGTTCTCATTGTTGGGTTTCTTTTATTTATTCTATTAAGGGTAAATTATTGTTCAAAATCGCTTTCGGGAGCTCCAAGATAAGAGGATTTTAAACCTCCTGTATTGATAAGGACTTTTTCTAAAACAATTCCGGCATCCAACACACGGAATCGCAACGTATGTTTTCCCGGTTTCATGATGGTATGTTTTGTAATTGATTTTATAATGTGCTCCGACTCCCATTGTCCTAATTCTCCGCGATAATTCCCGTTGAAGTTCACTACTTGTGGCTTTTTGCCGTCAAAAGAAATTTCATAACGGAGTCCTTTATTGCTGTTAAAATTCAGAGTCGGTGCTAATAACAACTGAACCTCAAAAGTTCCTGTCGAAGAAAAGTTTACATCATATTCTACAGATACATTTTCATTTTCTTTGGGAGAAATATTTTGTGGAAAAATGGTGATTCCGGATAATGTTTTCCCAAAATCAGGAATGATTTCCCATCCCATTTTCTCTGTTTGATTTTTGCGGGAAAAGTGTTCAGCTTCAATGGAAATATAACCGTCTTTCTCTTTGAATACTTTATTTTTTGCGCCTTCTTCTGAAATATAGATGACTTCAGGCATTTTATCTTTTTCAGGCTGCTGCCAGTTTTCATATCCAATTCTGGTCTGATCCATCATATGCTGCCATTTCCCTCCGGAAATTTCATTGTTATATTGATGCTGAAGAAAAGTATCGTAATCGAAATTCTTCTTTACCTTATCCGCAAATTCATTTGCTTTTACATCTTTTCTAGAAGCGAGCTGTCTATTTTTCGCAACGTTAGAATACATCTCATACAAATTGCTGCATGCATCAATAGGATACAAAACCAGTTGGAAATAGGCATCTTTATATTCCTTAGGAATTTCGTTATAAAGCCTGTTTGCATCAAGAGCCAATTTTTGGTAATCACTGACCACGGTCTCAAATTCATTATAATTTTCGAGGCTGTATGTTTTCCAGTCTAAAGTTTCCGGGGTTACTCTTCGGTTGTATTTAGCATAGAGATTGATCATTCTTGCAATTTCTTTGGAATATTGAGCTCCAAATTGTTCAGAAGCCCATTTTTCTGTATACTCCATAAGATTTCCGGCATTAAACTGTTTCGGGTTCCAAGCCATATCTAAGAAAAAGCTGATAGGAAATTCCATGGGTTTTAAATCTCCCACATTGACCACCCACACTTTGTCTACCCCATGTTCATAGGTCAGATTCATCTGTTCCCAAACTCTCTGAATGGGGCTTATATTGATCCATTTAGAATTTCTGGGTCCGCCTACATAATCGAAATGATAATACATTCCGTATCCTCCTTGGTGTAAGGGTTTTGAGAGATCGGGAAGTTTACGCACATTTCCCCAATTATCATCACAAAAAAGCAAAATAACATCATCCGGAACTCTCATTCCTTCATCATAATAGTCCTGAACTTCTTTATACAATGCCCAAACCTGCGGCGTTTTTTCTGCTTTTTCACCTGTTGTTTTTTCTATGATTTTCCTTTGGTCATTTACAATTTTCTCCAGCAAAGCAATATTAGTTTTATCTCCCATTGCTTCGTCACCGTCTCCACGCATCCCGACTGTTACCAGCTTTTCCCAGTTTTTACTTCTTTCAATCCCTGATTTCCAGAACTGTTGAAGAACTTCAGAATTTTTAGAGTAATCCCAGATATTCGGTACATTATTCTTTTTAATATAGCGATGCCAGTCAGTTTGTGCCAAAGCCATCGGTTCGTGATGAGAAGTTCCCATGATAATTCCCATTTCATCGGCTAAAACTCCATTTTGCGGATCATCGTCATAGAATGCTTTTCCCCACATTGCAGGCCATAAATAGTTTCCTTTTAATCTTAAAATCAGTTCAAAAACCTTTTCGTAAAACTGAGCATTAATCCCTCCAAAAGTTGCTCTTGCCCAGCTTCCCAACGAAGGTTCTTCATCGTTTAAAAAGATTCCGCGATATTCTACAGCAGGTTCTCCATCGGTATAAATCCCTCTTTTAAAATAAAGATTTTCAGATTTTTTTACCGGAACATCTGCCCAGTAATTCCATGGAGAAACGCCTATTTGTTTTGAAAATTCGTAGATTCCGTAGATCGTTCCGCGTTTGTCGCTTCCTGCAATTACGATTGCCTCAGAGATTCCGTTGAAATCTTTTATATTCTGAATGATGAATTTTTCTTTTTTGTCCTTTAAGTCTTTTTCGTTGATTTTTTCCTTTTTGATCAATTCATCAATCACAGAATTTGTTCCGATCGTTCCGATAATAATTAACGGAGACTGAGAAGCCGAAACTTGGTTTAAAAGATTAGGAGAACTTCCTGTTACTTTCTGAAAATCAGTCTGAAGATTATGAATCGCTCTTATAACTCCTTTATCAATCGTTTTATCAAAATAAAGAGAAAGCTGGGTAAATTTTTCTTTCACAACCATCGCATCAGAAGTTTTTTCCAACGTGATGAACGGTTGTGCAGATTTAATCTTAATTCCGAAGAACAGAATTAAAACCAGCATTGTTATTGACTTTGATAAGGAATTCATAGCATCTGATTTTCTGAATTATTATAATTTAATATCATTTGAAGAAGTTGCGTACAATCCAATCAGACTTCCTGTAAAACCACCTGCAACATCTGTTGATAAAATATCTCCGGAAACATGACCTCCAAGAGAACTGAAATTTTTGCCATCCAATGAATAATTGAACTGATAATCATCTCCATTGGCAACAACCTGAAGCTGTATATTTTTTGAAAGTGAAATTTTTTCACTTGAAATTAGGGTTGAGTTTCCTTTTTCAGTTTTTTCCAGAACGATGTAGAAATCTTTGTCTTTTTTAGTAATTCCAAAGACATAATTGAATTTTTCATTCTGATAACAAGTAATTCCCGCCAAATCTTTTTCTGATTTCGGTTTAAAATCTAAGCTTACTGTCGTTTCAAAAGAGGCATGTTGCTGTCTGTGAAATAAAGCCGACACAGGAGCTTTTGCTTTAATGTTTGTAGAAAAAGAATTGATTTTCACGCCATTTTTAGTTAAAGAAATAAAGTTTTCTTTAGGCGCTCTCATCGCAATCCATCGATCGTCCAATGAAGAGTTTTTTAAATTGTCTGTAAAAGTGAAATTTCCATTGGGAAAATAACCGTTTTGCTGTGTTAGATTTTTAACACCATCCGGCATTTTTAATTTAGATTTCATCGGAACCAAACCGTTCTGAAAAACAGGATACGTTCCGCTCCAGTCAACGGGAAGAATAAAGGTTTCTCTCCCCGTATTCACGCGGTTTTTTTCATTGGGACGAACCGCCAAGAAAACACCGTAATATTTCCCATCGGGAGTTTCTACCAAGTCGGCATGACCTGCCCAATCCACTTTGTCTTTTCGGTCTTTAGGAAAATATCTCTGGGTTAAAATAGGATTATTCCCAGCCGGAATAAACGGACCTTTCGGACTGTCACTCATAAAGATAACTTCACTGTGATTGCCTCCTGTTCCGCCTTCTGCACACATTAAGTAATATTTTCCGTTTTTCTTGTATAAATGTGGTCCTTCAATCCAGATCGGTTTTTGAGTAATATCTACTCCACCATTGACAATAATTTTATCTGAACCTGCAATCACCTGATCTTTTTGCAGATCATATTCCCAAATTTTAATCACTCTGTGACCACTGTACTGTTCGGTTCCTTTTGGAGGAGCATCGTTGTGAACAATGTATGCTTTTCCGTCATCATCGAAAAAGATAGAGGGATCAATTCCGTCAAAATTCAGTTTCTGAACTTCACTCCACCCTTTTTTTGGATCTTTTGTTTTTACAACCATATTTCCGATTCCACTGGCAATCTGCGTGGTAATCATATAAAACGTATCGTTGTATTTGTTGTATTTAATATCGGGAGCATAGATTCCTTCTGAAAGTCCTGCTGTTTGCACTTTTAATTGTGACGGTCTGTCTAATACATGCCCCATCTGTTTCCAGTTGACCAAATCATTTGAATGAAAAATTGGAACACCGGGAAACATTGAAAATGAAGAATTTACCAGATAATAATCATTCCCTTTTCTGGTAATACTGGGATCCGGATAACACCCTTGCAAAATCGGGGAATAAAATTCATCTTCTTTGAGGGGATTTTCCGTGTATATTTTATCGTTTCCTTTATAGGTAAAATCTGAGAAAATCTGAGCTGAGTTATTTTCGGATAAAAATAAGACAGCCGCTGCAAATAAAGATTTTGTAAGATAAGTCCTCATAGTATTTTACGATTATAAGTAAGGAAAATTTAGGTTACATTTAAAATCACTTATTTCTTGATAACCTTTCATTTTTACGTTGAAATAAGTGAAATAGATTTAATTCAAACCTGAAAAAAACAAGGCCAAGTCAAGCAAAAAATGAATGACCTCGTTCACTAACTATATAAAACTGATTGTACTTTTTTAAACTCCGCTGAAAGCGCTGAAACCTCCGTCAATCGGAAGCAAAGCACCTGTAATGAAGCTTGCTGCATCTGAACAAAGGAACTGTACTGCGCCGTTCAGTTCTTCTGCATCGCCGAAACGTCCCATCGGAGTTTTTGCGATCACCTTTTTACTTCTGTCAGTTAATGAGCCATCCGGATTCAGTAAAATTGCCCGGTTCTGATCTCCAATGAAAAATCCCGGAGCAATGGCATTCACTCGGATTTTATCTCCATATTTCAAAGCTAAATCTGAAGCCAACCATTGAGTAAAATTGGTAATTGCAGATTTTGCGGCCGAATATCCGACTACTCTTGTAATCGCTGAATAAGCCGCCATTGAAGAAATATTGACAATACTTCCGCTCCCGTTTTCGGCCATCACTTTTCCGAAAACATAGCTTGGATAAACGGTTCCATTGATGTTGAGATCAGTCACCTCATCCCATCCGTTCATATTCATATCGAAAAAGGATTGTTCGGGAGATAAGGTTGCTGCGGGAATATTTCCGCCTGCGATATTTAAAAGAATGTCGATTTTACCGTATTTTTCAATGATTTTTTGAGAGGCCGATTCTAAACTTTCAATGTTCATTACATTGGCTTCCACAGCAAATGCATCACCACCTGATTCTGTCAGTTCTTTGACACGGACATCCAAGGTTTCCTGATTTCTTCCTAAAGCCACTACTTTTGCTCCCGCTTTGATGAAACTTTTCGCCAAAGTCCCTCCTAAAACTCCCGAAGCTCCTGTAATCACTGTTACTTTATCTTGTATGCTGAATATTTCGTTCATTTTTTCAATTGATTATGATAATCGATGATTGATAATTTTTAAACCAGATTCTATTGATTTGAAAACTCGTTTTGTACAGTTGCAATTACGCCTTCTATCTGTCCAAGAGCAAGCATTCTTCCTAAGAATGAATATCCCGGATTGTATCCTTTGCCGATATCGTCCGTTAATAAACGCCCGTGATCAATACGCATCGGAAGTGTTGGGTTTTCTTTTTCGAATATTCTGATCACTTCGATGATTTTTCCTCTGCCTTCTAAGTGATTGGCTTCGATAAAGTCTCCATTTTCAAAAACATTGGTACTTCTGAGATGTACAAACTTGGTACGGGAAGCAAATTTCTGAGCCAATTTTGGAACGTCATTTTGTAATCCTGCGCTCAATGAACCTGTACAAAAAGTCAGTCCGTTGTGGGGATTGTCTACGGCATTCAAAAACCAGTCGATGTCTTCTTCGCAAGTGACAATTCTTGGTAAACCTAATAATGAAAACGGCGGATCATCGGGATGCACACACATTTGCATATTCCATTCTTCGCAGACCGGCATTATTTTTTCGAGGAAATATTTCATATTCTGACGAAGCTGATCTTTATCTATTCCATCATATAAAGCAAGTAAACTTTTGAAAATGGCAACAGGATTCTGATCTCCTTCTTTGATGTTTCCATTAACGAAACCTTGTGTTTTAACGATGATTGAATCAATTAAATCATTTTTTTCGTCTTCTGTAATGGTCTTTTTTAATTGTTCAACTTTAGCAAGAATTTCCGGAGTGTAGTCTTGCTCTGCTCCTTTTCTTTCCAAGATGTGGATTTCGAAATAGGCAAATTTAGCTTTATCAAAATACAATGATGAGGAACCGTCTTCCCACTCATGTAAAAGATCTGTTCTTGCCCAATCCAGTACCGGCATAAAGTTGTAGCAAACAGTTGTAACACCTGCTTTGCCTAAGTTTTCGAGACTCTGAATATAATTTTCAATTAACTGATCTCTGTTTTCACCTCCATATTTGATGGCTTCGCTTACCGGAAGGCTTTCTACAACCGACCAACGTAATCCGTGGCTTTCAATATAGCTTTTGTATTCATTGATGGCTTCTAAAGGCCAGATTTCTCCATTGGTAACGTCATGAAGTGCTGAAACAATACCTTCAACCCCAATCTGATGAAGCATTTTTAGGGTAATCTTATCTTTTTTGCCAAACCAACGCCATGTTTTTTCCATAACTTTTTTAAAATTTTAAATTAAAACAAAGCAGGAGGGCCGAGTCTCCCACTTTGTTTTTAATATGAATGTGAAAATATAAGTGTTATTTTTAATATCCCGGATTTTGGTAGGCTGCCAATTCTGCTCCACTTAAATCCAACCTTTCCATCTGGCTTTGCGGAATAGGTCTCAGATATAAATAATTCGGGATTGTTCTTGTATACGTTTGCGGAGTATGAGCTCCTACTGCTGTTCCTGAAATCGAATATGTTTTGGCTACATCTCCCCATTTCTGCGTTCTTACCAAATCGTGCCATCTTAATCCTTCTCCGAAGTATTCTCTTGATCTTTCCTGAAGAATGTAATCAATAGTGATTGTAGAAGGCGTTGCAGCTATCATAGCAGCACTGTTATCTTCTGTTTTAATCACATTTCCGTTGTTGCTCCATCTCCATTTTCCGGCTCTTGCTCTGATTACATTGATAAGATCTCTTGCCGACATTGCCCCGCTTGCTCCTTTTACAGCAGCTTCAGCAGCTACAAAATAAAGTTCTGAGAATTTCGCAATCGGGAAAGGGCGGGTAATTCCTCCATTGGGCTGTCCAAGTCCGGTTCCGTTATCTGTTCTGTACGTTCCAATCTTCCAAAGGTTTGGCCACATATATCTGCTGATCCCGTTCGGAGAAACCACATAGTCTGCTCTTCCCGGCAATACACCTGCTCCTACATTGCTTTTGTAAGTCGTGTTTGAATAATCAATTGCCGTAGCGGGCTCTTCATTTAAGAAAGTAAGGATTGCATCTCCCTGTTTTACAGGTAAACCATTGGCATTATAGAGTGTCTGATTGGTAATCCCGGCTTTATTCCAATTTCCTCTTAAAACAGAGGCAAATGTTCCATCATATCTGGAGTCTAGTGTTTTATCCGCAAAGGTATTTTTAAATACTTCAATTGGAGGAGCCATACATTTCCACGGTCTTCCGTATGCTTGTGCAGCTTCTCTCTGAACCGATCTGATACTTGTTCCTCCCCATTGTGCATTTTGAGAACTTTCCAGGAATGTATAATCCCAAGTCACCATCCAAGCTGCGAAATTTCCGGGAGAAGCTCCTGTATTGTAAGAATGGCTGGAACCATCATAATATTCACTAGATTCTGTGTGATCTGCATACAGCATCATTTCTTTATTTCTGTCATTACTACCAAGGTTCACATCATAGTAAGTAGATTGCAAAGCGTAAATTCCAGGGTTATTGATTCCTTCAAGGGCTACGGTATAAGCCTGTTGAAAATACCATTGTGCATCGTGACCGTTCGGATCAACTCTGGCTACTTCCGGATAGGTAGGGATATTATTAGGATTCTGTAACCACCAACCATATGAAAGATATGCTTTTGCCAAAAATAGTCTTGCTGTGGTTTTCGTTACAGTTCCCGTTAATCTCGGAGAGGCAGGTAAGTCCGATATTGCTTTTAAAAGATCCGGAAATATGGCTTTTGTATATACTTCGGATACTGTATTTCTTTTTGATAATCTTGACGGAGTAATATTGTAAGCCAATTCTCCTGAACCTAGATCTAAAGGTACTCCCCCAAATGTCTGAACAAGATTAAAATAATCAAACCCTCTGAAAAAGCTTGCTTCAGCCAATAAACTTCCGGCAACTCCAATTCCCGGACCTTTTTCCAAAATCCCATTTGAAGTATTGATATTTCTGAATGTATTGTTCCATAATACGTCTGATCTACTGCTGGAAGGTGTGATCTGCCCAACTCCTGTTAAATCCAGATCTTTGTAGTTCGCATCGGCTCCATGACCATAAGTATATTCGTCTGTACCGGTTTCGCATGCATTCAGCCAATATCCATTTCCATAGATATAACGCATATCTGCATATAATGATACAATTCCACTATTGATTCCGTCTGCTGTATTATAATATTCCGGCGTAAAACTGGTACGCGGTGTTTCATCTAAAAGATCTGAGCAGCTTGACATCGCCAAGGCAACTATAGCAACATTTGCTAATATTCTTAATTTTTTCATGAACTGAATTTTAGAATGTTAAATTTAAACCGATCATATAATTTCTTAAAGAAGGTGTATTGGTACCAATCGTTAAGAATCTACTTTTATAAACATCTGAAACCGCCTGGTTTTCGTTACCGTACGAGTTTGTTTCAGGATCCATTCCTGTCTGCTTATGGTACGGTGAGTACAATACAAACGGATTTGTCACTGTTGCATACACTCTTAGTTTAGAGATGCCTGCTTTTTTGATAAATCCCTGAGTAAAGTTATATCCAATGGTAATGGTTCTTAATTTCACGTAAGATGCATCAAAATAAGCCAGTGTACTTCCATATTTAGGATTGTTGCTGCTTTCGATCCCTCCTGGTTTTGGATAGTAAGCACCTGTATTTTCCGGAGTCCAGTAATCTACATCTACGTTATTTCTACGCCCGTTCATCATATTTAAATAACTTGAGTTACCGTATAATGTACTGATCAAAATACCACCGCTCTTAAATGCTCCCACAATGCTAAGATCCCAGTTCTTATAGGCTACACGGGTATTAAATCCTCCCTGAAAATCAGGGTCTGCATTCATGATCTGCCTGTCTGATGCATTAATTGCTCTTACCGGTGATCCGTCTGCATTATATCCACCTGTATATAACACTTTGATCATTCCCACATTTCCACCAGGTTCATACTGCTGAAGATAAGGATCTCCTTGCTGCCACAGACCAACGTACTGATAGTCATAAATAGAGTTTATGGAATGTCCTACAAACCACCAGTTAGATTCGTCTCTTGTTGCTCCTGAAGCCAGTGAAGTAATTTTATTTTTATTGGAATAAAGATTGAATCCTAGATCCCAAGAAAAGCCATTGCTGTTGTTAATTATAGATCCGTTAAGGGACAGTTCAAAACCTTTATTCTGTGTAGATCCTACGTTTCCTAAATAGCTGTCTGCTCCGGAAGTTGAAGGAAGCTGTACATATTGCAGTAAGTTCTTGGTATCGGTTTTATAATATTCGAAAGTACCGGTCAATCTATTATTGAAGAAACCAAAGTCCAAACCGTAGTTCCATGTTTCAGAAAATTCCCATCCCAAATTAGAGTTTGGCAATAGTGATGTATAATATCCTAAAGCATAATCGCCACCAAAGTTATAAGGACTTGTAGATAATTGCCCTAATGTCTGATACGGAGATACAGCCTGATTTGAAGTTTCACCATATCCTAAACGAAGTTTTAGGGTGCTTACATATTTAGAATCCTTTAAGAAAGATTCATTGGCAATATTCCAACCTACAGAAAATGCGTTATAAATATTCCATTTATGACCCGGAGCCAACACCGAGGAACCATCTCCTCTTATGGTCGCAGTAAACATATAACGGCTGTCATAGTCGTACATCACACGACCCATCCATGATCTTAATCCTTTTTTATAATACGTTTGCTTTGCAGGATCAATTTTAACTTCTCCTTCTGCCAATCCTAAATTATAAAACTGAAAAGCATCTGCAGGTATATCTAATGCTGTTATACTTGAAGCATGATAATTAGTCTGTTCCTGCGATTGCAAGGCAACAACATTCACCTTATGCTTTCCTTCAAAAGTCCTGTCGTAGGTTAAAATATTTTCATTCACCCAATGGGTCATCCATGAATTGCTGACTGTAGCAGTCGACGCCGTATTTGCTTCCGAACTAAATATTCCTTCCCCTGTATATTGTCCTGAATTTGATGATTTAAAGTTTAAACCGATATTGCTTCTGAAAGTCAATCCTTTAATCCAAGGAAACTTAAATTCACCAAAAAAGTTATTATACGAACTGAAAGCCAAAGATTTATCTACCCAAGCATCTCCCAGATTTTTAATTCCTTCTCTTGTATATACATATTGAGTATCAGCAGACATTACAATTCTCTGTTTCAAAGTTCCGTCTGAATTATAAGGATTAGCAATAGGAGTTGCACTTAAAGTATTATATAAGCCTAGATTACTTCCCGTATTTACAGAATAGGCGTTATTCGTAGTCATTCCAATACGAAAAAGACTTCCTAAATCCTGATCCAGACTTCCTCTTACATTAAATCTTTCGAAACCCTGCCCCGGCAAAACAGATTTTTCGTTATAATAGCTAAATCCAAAATTGTAAGAGCTTTTCTCTGTTCCTCCGGAAATTCCGATATCATGGTTGGTAACGATTCCGTTTTTATACATTAAATCCTGCCAATCTGTATTCACATTATTAGATTCATCAAGACCATATTGTGTAAACATTCCCGCATCCTGACGAAGTTTAATAAATTTCTCAGAACTCATCATCGGATATTTAGAAAATACCGTTGAAATACCTGTATACGTATTATAACTAAATGTAGCTTTCTGGCGTTTTCTACCTGTTTTAGAAGTAATCAAAATAACCCCGTTCGCTCCTCTCGATCCATAGATTGCCGTTGCAGAAGCATCTTTCAGAATATCCATACTCTGGATATCGTTCGGGCTTATATCCGTTATAGATCCCGGAAAAGGAATACCGTCCAATACAATCAACGGATTGTTATCTGCCGTAAGAGATCTTGTTCCTCTAATTCTAATCTGCATGGCTGCTCCAGGTTTACTGGAGGTCTGTGCAATATCAACTCCGGCCACTCTTCCCTGCAACGCCTGGCTCACGTTTGCAGAAGGAACTTCTCTCACTACATCTCCTTTTACAGAAGCTACAGATCCTGTTATTGCTTCTTTTCTCTGCTTCCCATATCCAATCAAAACAACCTCCTCAATCTTCTTCTCCTTCTCTACAGTATCTTTTTTTGTCTGGGAATAAACTATGCCTGAAGGTAACAAAGCCATCGCAAAAAACAATGCAGCCTTGTTACTACCAAAATTAAATCGGCTCATAATTATTATTTTTAAATATTAGGGTTGAATAAAAAGGCCAGTAATAATTATGATTTATAAAAAATCCTTAGTGTTTAACAGCCTTTTTATTTTTTTATTAGATATACATATTCACAATAGCTTCAAACAATTCCTGCTTTCCGCTTTTTGGTTGTGGTTCTCCAATCTCATGGGCAATTCTCTGAAGATCTTCCAATGTAAGAGTACCATCTTCAAAAGCTTTTCCATTACCATTGTCGAAAGATGCATAACGATCTGTTCTTAATTTCTTGTAATCTGAATTTTCAAGAATATCTGCAGCAGCCAAAAGACCTTTTGCAAAAACATCCATCCCTGAAATGTGAGAGATGAACAAATCTTCAGGATCAATAGAGTTTCTTCTGATTTTAGCATCGAAATTGACTCCACCATTCCCTAAACCTCCCGCCGGAAGAAGCACCAACCAAGCCTGAACCATATCATAATAATCTACCGGGAACTGATCCGTATCCCAACCATTCTGGTAATCTCCCCTGTTCGCATCAATGCTTCCTAAAAGCCCTGCATCTACAGCAGCCTGAAGCTCATGCTCGAAAGTGTGTCCAGCCAAAGTCGCGTGGTTCACTTCAATATTTAATTTAAAATCTTTATCTAATCCGTAATGTCTCAAGAAACCGATTACTGTTTCAGAATCATAATCGTACTGGTGCTTTGTAGGCTCCATGGGTTTTGGTTCAATCAAGAAAGTTCCTTTGAAACCTTGTTGACGGGCATAATCTCTGGACATTGAAAGAAAACGCGCCAAATGATCTTTTTCACGCTTCATATCAGTGTTTAGAAGACTCATATATCCTTCTCTGCCTCCCCAGAAAACATAATTTTCACCTCCAAGAGCAATCGTTGCATCGATAGAGTTTTTAACCTGAGTAGCCGCACAAGCCACCACATCAAAATTTGGATTCGTAGAAGCTCCATTCATGTATCTTTCATGCGTGAAAACGTTTGCAGTTCCCCATAAAAGCTTAATTCCCGTTTCCTGTTGCTTTTGTTTTGCATAGTCTACAACCGCCTGAAGATTTTTTTCATACTCTTTCCAATTGTTTGCAGGATCTACCAAGTCGATATCATGGAAACAATAGTAATTGAATCCCATTTTAGACATAAATTCAAAACCTGCATCCATTTTATGCATTGCTCTTGTTACCGCATCATTCCCGATGTCCCAAGGATGATGGATCGTAGGTCCACCAAATGGATCGCTTCCGTTAGCACATAATGTATGCCACCAAGCCATTGCAAAACGCGTCCAGTCTTTCATAGGTTTTCCCATAACAATTCTTTCCGCATCATAATATCTGAAAGCTAAAGGATTTCTGCTTTCTTTTCCTTCAAATTTGATTTTGTCGATACCTGTAAAAAACTCTTTTGTACCTGTTAAAGTGTTCATATATAATTGTTTTAATTTTTAATTTTCTTTTAAAATTGAGGGTAAGAATCCCCTACTCATTGATTCAAAAGAGTCAATAAGTGCAATGGAAAATTTCCGTTGTAGTTGTTTTTAGATTATTTCTTTAAGATGCTGTTTCCATCTTGAATAGGCTTCCAGATATTGTTCTCGTTTTTCTAACTGGGGTTCTATCACAGCAATTCTCTCAAGAGAAGCAAAAGCTTCCTTAGAATCTGCATAAAACCCTATTCCCATTCCCGCAGCTCTCGCAGCACCTACTGCTCCGTCTGTGTCATAAAGCTCAATAACCGCATTGCTCACCCCGGCAAGTGATTTTCTGAAAATTGAACTTAAAAACATATTGGCATTTCCCGCACGAATGACCTGAATATCCATTCCGATATTTCTCATGATATCCATTCCGTATTCGTAAGAGAAAACAATGCCCTCTTGTGCAGCGCGCAGGATATCTCCTTTTGTATGGATGTTGAAATTAATTCCGTGGATTGAGCAGTTGGTTTCTTTATTTTCCAATACTCTTTCCGCTCCGTTTCCAAAAGGAATGATGCTTAATCCTTTTGCCCCTACTGGAGAAAGTGAAGCCAGATCATTCATATCTCCGTAAGAAGATAATGAAGTCGCGAAATTGTGCTTTAACCAGGAATTTAAAATCCCAGTTCCGTTGATGCAAAGCAACACTCCCAGTCTGGTCAGCTTTTCAGTATGATTTACGTGCGCAAAAGTATTTACCCTTGACAATTTATCATAATCCAGTTTATCCAAAACTCCGTACACAACCCCTGAAGTTCCTGCTGTAGAAGCAATTTCTCCCGGATTGAAAACATTTAATGACAATGCATTATTAGGTTGATCTCCTGCTCGGTAAGAAATTGGAGTTCCTTCTTTTAATCCTAATTCCTGAGCCGCTGTCGCAGAAACCGTCGCCTGAATCCCAAAAGTCGGGATAATTTCAGGGAAAAAGCTCTTAGGAATTCCATAATAATTAATCACATCTTCCGAGATACAGTTATTTTTAAAATCCCAGAAAATTCCTTCTGACAACCCTTCAATCGTCATTCCGATCTCTCCGGAAAGTCTCATGGCAATATAATCTCCCGGAAGCATTATTTTATCTATCTTTTCAAAAATTTCCGGCTCGTTTTCTTTCACCCAGGCTAATTTTGAAGCAGTAAAATTTCCCGGAGAATTCAATAAATGCGAAAGGCATTTTTCTTCTCCAATTTCTTTAAAAGCCTTTTCTCCATAAGGAACAGCACGGCTATCACACCAGATAATAGAAGGTCTTAATAAATTCTGATCTTTATCTACTAAGATCAAACCATGCATTTGCCATGTAATCCCAATTCCTTTAATGTCTTCAGAATGAATTCCGGATTCATGCATTACGGCTTCATGGGCAAGCTTCAGATTCGTCCACCAGTCGACAGGATTCTGCTCTGCCCAACCGGGATGAACCGCAGTGATTTTCATCTCTTTTTTAGGAGAAAATTCAGAGGCGATCACTTTTCCGCTCGATGCCTCAATGAGACATACTTTCACAGAAGAACTGCCTATATCATAGCCTAGTAAATACATAATTTCAAGAAGGGGATTATTTAATTAGTTTAGTATTGTTCTTTTTATAAATCTTAGCATCGAATTTATAATATCTCGCTGCACGATGCGAAACGTTGGTTTCAATCTCATCCAATGGAACAATGTAATTGAAGGAGGAGATCTTTTTATGGAAGTTTTTAATATCAATATACTTTTCACTCAGCGCACTATACAACTGATACAATTGTCTGATCGTAAATCTTTTAGGAAGAAGCTCAAAAATAATCGAGAAGTCAGATTCAATCCATTTTCTTATTTCTATCAATGATTCATTAATAATTTTATTATGGTCAAATGGTAAAGACGGCAACTTATCAATCGGGCACCAATCTACCGTATTATACTTTGAACTGTTGATCTTATGATCTATTTTACAAAGAGAAAGATAAGCTACGGTAATGATTCTATCGATATGATGCTTATACTCCATCCCCATCCATTTGATGTCATCCTGACTGCTTGCTCTCATAGGATCAGCAAAACATTTGAATTGCTTCAGGATCATTTTCTTAATCCCGGTCAGTTCATGAAGAACTCTTTGGGCAGCATCGTCAACATCTTCATCACTTAAAATTAAACTTCCGGGAAGCTTTATTTGTCTTTCCTCGTCAAGGTGGCGTTCTACCAGTAAAATATTCAGTCGGTTTTCGTGATCAAATCCGAAAACAACACAATCCACTGATACATACGTATGAATAAAGTTTGAGTCCATCTAGCGTGTTAACATTTACGTAACATGACAAATATAAAAATTCAGTTGAATAAAAAAAATAAAATAAACATTATCTACTGCTTATCAGTAATTTACATATCTATTTTTTATGATAACTATACCATTAAAAATATGATAAGGTTATCATCTAAAAAATGATATATGTTTCAGAAAATATTAAAAAAGAGGTGTTTAGATTAAAAAAAAATGGTGGAGATATATTTTTATTTAATCATTAAAAATATGATAAGAAAATTCATAAATAATATTGATATTTTTTTCAACATTCTACAAAAAAGTATCATTTTACACTAAAAATGAATAAAAATATTACAAAAAAATCACCCATTTTATATATCAAGACAGGAAATATTACAAAAAAGGAAATAGAAACTTAAAAAATCAATAAATCTTTCTCTCAAAAAAAGCTCAACCCTAAAAATTCATATATAAACTTAAAATATGTTAAAATTTAAGAACCAAAAATTACAATATTTAATAGATGTAAAACTTTCAAAATCTTTATGAATCTTTACGTATCGCATATTTTAAAATTAAAAACAAGTCTCAAAACATTGAAATATTTTATTTTTTATTTATATATTTGTTAACATTACCCTACTAAACGAAAAATTCTTACCCTTTAAGGATCAAAATAGACTATACACATCAACACGTATATAGACTATTACTTCTATGTTAATAAATTATTACTAATTTATCTTTATCATTAATAATATAATATAAAACAATTCTTTTACATCAGCCATTTTATTCACTACTAGTTGAAAAAAAACAGATTATTTCATTGAAAAACCTCTTTCTATTATCAAATAACATCAATTTAACAGAAATTTAATTTTTCATCATAAAATAATCAATCGAGAAAAAGATAAAAAAAAACAAATATAATAAACTGATTAAAAGACAATTAAACTCAAATTTAATTTCATATTAAAAAATAATTATCAAATATCGTTTATCATTGAAAATATAATAAAAATTAACTACTTTTATCCCTTCATAATGAAGTATCGATGATTACAACAATACATCTGATGTTATTTATGAAAGTCCCCTTCCATCATTCAATATCAACAACACAATGAAAAACTTAACCATTATCGGATTAACTCCTTTTGAAAAACCGGATGTTAATCTTATCAGTAAACTCCATGAAGCAGGTGCATTCCCTGTTTTAAGTTTAGGACATGAGTTAGTGACCGCACAAGAATCACTTAGTCTACTTGACAAAGCGGATATACCTTATTATGGTATTCATATTTCAAATGCCAGATTAAAATCCCTCACCTTTTCGGATAAAGTACAATTTGTAATTTTACCAATTCAAATTTCAGTAAATCCTTCCTGGAATCAATCCGCCATCTATCAGGTCAACAGTTTAGATGATGCCAAAAAAGCCGAACAATTAGGAGCAACAGGGATCATCATCAAAGGAAATGAAGCCGGAGGATTGGTAGGATACGAATCTACGTTTGTGCTTTTCCAGCGCGTGATTAAAGAAATAAAATCCATTCCTGTTTGGGTACAGGGCGGAATTGGGCTACATACTGCTGCTGCTGCAAAATCTCTTGGAGCAACGGGTATCGTACTGGACAGCCAGCTTGCTTTGTTCCCAGAAACTTCTGTTCCGAAAGAAATCAAGGATCTTTCTTCAAAATTAAACGGAACAGAAACAAAAATTATCGCCAATCATAGAGTATTGGTAAGACCCAACTCCCCTACTTTACCGGAAAATATAACCGCTGAAGAACTTATGGAATATTTCACAGATCTTGACATTAACAAGAGCTATATTCCTATGGGACAGGACATTTCTTTAGCAATCGATCTATATGAAGATTTTAAAAATCTGAAAAAATTAGTTTTCGGATTTAAAGAAGCCATGTACGGTCATTTGAAACAGGCAAAAGCACTTCAAATTATCGATAAAGAAAATATTTTAGCCAAAGACTTAAACTTAAAATATCCCATTGCACAAGGTCCGATGACTCGTGTGAGCGACGTTCCTGCATTTGCTAATGCAGTTGCAGAAGCAGGAGCATTACCTTTTGTTGCTTTATCTTTATTAAAAGGTAATGCTGCAAAATCTTTGGTATTTGATACTAAAAATTTAGCCAGAGAAAAAACCTGGGGTGTTGGAATTTTAGGATTTGCGCCACAGGAATTGAGAGACGAACAAACGTCTTATATTTTAGAAGCAAAACCACCTGTTGTTTTAATTGCGGGAGGAAGACCTGCTCAGGCAAAAGTTTTTGAAAAAGCAGGAATTAAAACATTTTTACACGTTCCCTCTCCTGCCCTTTTAGATATTTTCTTGAAGGAAGGAGCTACCAACTTCATATTCGAAGGTCGTGAATGCGGTGGTCACGTTGGTCCGCTTTCAAGCATGGTTCTTTGGGAAAAGCAAATCGAAAGAATTTTAAAAGAAGACCATCCTGAAAACATCAGTGTATTTTTTGCAGGCGGAATTCATAATGATTTTTCAACGGCTTTTGTTTCCATTATGGCTGCTCCGTTGGCTGCAAGAGGTGTGAAAGTCGGTGTTTTAATCGGTACTGCTTACCTTTATACGCAAGAAGCAGTTTCTTGTGGAGCGATTCAGGAGGAATTCCAGGTACAGGCGCTACAGGCTAAAGAAACTGTTTTATTGGAAACCGCTCCGGGACACGAAACCCGTTGTTTAGATACTTCATTTGCTCAATATTTTAATGAAGAAAAAGCAAAATTAATTGCTGCCGGAACCGATAAAAAAGAAGTTTGGGAAAAACTCGAAAAATTAAATGTCGGTCGTTTAAGGATTGCTGCAAAAGGCGTTGAACGTCAAGGTGATCAATTGGTCAATATTCCTAAAGAAGATCAACTGGATTTGGGAATGTACATGATTGGTCAGATAGCGACGATGCATGATAAAGTAATTACGCTTGATGAACTGCATCAGAATGTTAGTATTAATAATCAAAAATATATTCAGGAAGCTGAATTATCAGAAACTCCTGTATCCGTAGAAAAACCATTAGACATCGCCATTGTTGGTATGGAATGTATTTTCCCTGATGCTAAAAATCTGGAAGAATACTGGAGAAATATTATTCTTGGAAAAGACAGCGTAACTGAAGTTCCGGACGAAAGATGGAATAAAGAATTATATTATAAACCGGATTCCAACGAAGCTGATGTTTCCCATTCAAAATGGGGAGGGTTTATTCCAAAAATTGATTTTGATCCTCTTGAATTTGGAATTCCGCCACAATCTCTGGCTGCGATTGAACCAACTCAACTGCTGACTTTATTGGTAGCAAAACGCGCCATGGAAAATGCAGGGTATGGTGAAAAACATACGAACAGAGAAAATATTTCTGTTATCATCGGTGCTGAAGGAGGTAATGATTTGGCCAACAGCTACAGTTTCAGAGGATTTTACAAACAGGTTTTCGGTGAACTTCATGAAGAGGTTAAGGAAGCTTTTCCTCACACCACTGAAGATTCTTTCCCCGGAATTTTAGCGAATGTGATTGCGGGAAGAATTACCAACCGTTTAGACTTAGGCGGAAGAAATTATACCGTAGATGCGGCTTGTGCTTCCTCTTTAGCAGCACTTGAACTTGCTTGTCAGGAACTGGTTTTAGGTAAATCAGATATGGTGTTGGCAGGTGGTGCAGATTTACACAACGGCATCAATGATTATCTGATGTTTTCCAGCACCCATGCCCTTTCCAGAAAAGGAAGATGTGCGACTTTCGACAGTGAAGCAGACGGAATTGCTTTGGGCGAAGGTGTCGCAATTCTAGTATTAAAAAGGTATGAAGACGCTGTAAAAGACGGCGACAGAATTTATTCAGTAATAAAAGGTGTTGGCGGTTCGAGTGACGGAAAAGCACTTGGATTGACCGCTCCGAGAAAAATTGGGCAGGTTCGTGCATTGGAAAGAGCCTACACTCAAGCCGGAATCAGTCCTGCATCCGTTGGATTGGTGGAAGCTCACGGAACAGGAACTGTTGTTGGAGATAAAACGGAATTAAGTGCATTAACGAATTTATTCAGTCGTTCGGGAGCTTTGCCGGGACAAACGCATCTAGGTTCGGTTAAAACTCAGATCGGGCATACCAAATGTGCTGCTGGATTGGCAGGTTTAATTAAAGCTTCATTAGCGGTTTATCATGGTGTAAAACCTCCAACGCTTCATTTACAAAATCCAAATACTTATTATAATGCTCAAACCAGTCCGTTTGCTTTCAATGCAGAAAGTGGATTTTGGAGCGAGGAAAACCGTTATGCGGGAATCAGTGCGTTTGGATTTGGTGGAACGAATTTCCATACCGTTATTGCTAATCATCCTAAACAAGACGATTCTGCGGTGTTGCAATCCTGGCCTTCGGAATTATTTGTATTCCGTGGAGATACGTATGATGAGGCAAAAATTCAATTAAATCAGATTAAATCTTTACTTGAAGTTAATGACAGTATTGCCTTAAAAAATATTGCTTACAGTTTAGCAACAAGTTCAGAAAAACAGGTTCAGTTAAGTATTGTTGCCGATACAGCTGAACATTTGATGATGAACATAGAATTAGCTTTATCAGGAATTGAAAGTAAAGACACATTTACTGTTAATAAAAAAGAAGGAAAAGTAGCATTCTTATTCCCCGGACAAGGCAGTCAGCGTATCAATATGGCTCGTGATTTATTCGTTGCCTTCCCTGAAATGCGAAAACTAATTGATTCTTATCCTGAATTGGGAAAAGTGATTTTCCCTTCAAAAACATTTGATGAATTAACTTTAAAACAACAAAAAGAAACGATAAAAGATACCCGCTTAGCACAACCACTTTTAGGAATTGTTGATTTGGCTTTGGCTAAATTCTTACAATCCATCGGAATTGTTCCCGATATGTTGGCAGGTCACAGCTACGGAGAATTACCGGCATTGTGTTTCGCTGGCGTTTTTGAGGAAGAAAAACTGGTTGATTTAAGTATCAAAAGAGCACAATCTATTTTAAATTCCGTTGAAGGTGGTGATCCGGGTTCTATGATTGCGGTGAGTTCAACAAGAGAAAATTTACAGCCGATTTTAGCACAGGTTGAAGGTTGCTATCCCGTAAATTACAACGCTCCGACTCAATGTGTGGTGGCGGGAAGCACGGAAGCCATCAACAAATTAATGGAAGTTTTGAAACAGGAAAGAATTTCAGCAAAAAAACTGGAAGTTGCCTGTGCATTCCACAGTCCGTTGTTGGCGAAATCTAAAGGCTTATATCAAACTGTTTTAGAAAACGTTCCGTTCAACGAAATGCAGATTCCGGTTTGGTCGAATACGACAGCAGAAATCTATCCGACAAATGTTTCTGACATTAAAGAAAGACTAACAGACCATTTAGTTCAACCTGTAAGATTCGTGGAAGAAGTTCAGGCGATGTACAATGACGGCGCAAGAATTTTTATCGAGGTAGGCCCCGGAAAAGTATTGACAGGATTAACAAAATCTTGCCTTGAAAAAGACCATTTAACTTTATTTGTTGAAGATAATAACACGAATAAATTAACACACCTTCTTTCAACACTTGCCCAATATTTGGGAACAGGTCGAAGCTTTAATATTGCTAAACTTTTCGATGGTCGAAATGCAAAATCCATTCAAATTGATCAGCCAGAATTGTACAAGAAAAGTCCTGCCATTTGGCGCGTGAACGGACAGACAGCTCATCCCACGACAGGTTCACTCCCTGTTAATGGTGCATTACCCATTATAAATCCACTTCAAATGAACAATTTTACTCAAAATACACAAACTCCTGTCGCTGAAAATCAGACGAATGCAGAACGTATGTTGCAAGAATATTTAAACAGCATGAAAATGATGATTCAGGCGCAACGTGATGTGATGCTTTCCTTCCTAGGACAGAATCCACAGGTTCATCAGGCTCCTGTTTATCAAGCTCCGATTCAAAATTCTCCAACTCAGAATATCCCTGCTTCTGTTGTTTCAACTTCAACAAATGACGGTGCTGAAAAAACAGTTGTCATTCCCGCAAAACAGGCTCCGACAAAGGATATCAAAACATTATTGCTGCAGGTTGTAAGTGATAAAACGGGTTATCCTCACGAAATGTTGGGGATGGAAATGGATTTGGAAGCTGATTTAAGTATTGATTCAATTAAAAGAGTTGAAATTATTGGTACGCTGAAAGCTGAACTGGGTTCTTTCTCTTCAAACACAGCGAATGAAGATACCATCATGGAACAGTTAGCTGGAATTAAAACATTAAGTGGTTTAGTTTCCTGGTTAACAGAATATTCAGGCGCATCAAATACAACAGAAAAAGTTGGAGTTACAGAAACTCAGTCTTCAAATTCTCAAGCTCAGACTGGATTTTCTCTTGAAGAACTTCAGACGGCTATTTTAAATATAGTAAGCGATAAAACGGGTTATCCGAAGGAAATGTTAGGATTAGACCTTGATTTGGAGGCAGATTTAAGCATCGATTCCATCAAGCGTATGGAAATTATCGGTGATTTGAAAACAAAAATCGGCTTCGGCGGTGATATGGAACAAACTGATGATTTAATGGAAAAATTAGCAGCAATCAAAACGCTGAACGGATTAGTTTCATGGATTCACGAAATGAGTGGAAACGCCCCTTCTGAACCCGAGCAAAGTGCATTATCCCGTCTTCGTTTCGACTTGACTCCCACTAACGTTTCTTTAATTGAAAATAATGAAATATTACAGGGAAAACGTTTTGCCATCACTCAAAATGAAAGCAGTCAGACATTAGCTATCAAAAAAGAGCTTGAAAAACATGGAGCGATTGCAGAACTGGTAGATACCGAAAAAGATTTGACAGATTTTGACGGATTAATTATCCTTGATCTGTTCTCATCTTCTGTAAAACACAACATCATCGATCACGTTGATTTAATCAAAAAAATGGATCTTGATAAAGCAAAATGGATCTATTTGATCTCCGATACTCCGGCTCATGTTCAGGAATTGACGGACACTACTCTTTTGCGTCATTATAAAGGACATCCGGGACTTTTCAAAAGTCTGGCTCGTGAATTTGAACAAACCAATTGCAGACTAATCAGCTTAACTTCTCCTCAACAAATCGATCAGATCGCAGAAATTGCGTTAAAAGAAATTTTATCAACCGATAAACCTTCTGAAGTGATTTACAAAAATGATCAGAGGCATAAAGTGGATATTATTCCATCACCGTTGTCAACAGGTTTGAGCGAAGCACAAATTCAACTCGATAAAGATTCTGTTGTGTTGGTTCTTGGAGGCGCGCAGGGAATTACTTCCGAACTCGCAAAACATATGTCACAGGCTTATCCTTGTACGTATATTTTGGTGGGAAGATCCGAAGATCCGAGAAATCAGGCAATATATAAAGAATTAGAAGTAATGAAAACCAAGGAAGAAATAAGAGCCTATCTTATCAAATCCGGAACATTCACTTCGCCAGCTGAAATCGAAAAAGAAACGATAAAAGTTTTCAAAAACAATCAGATTCTGCGTACCATTCGCGATATGGAGCAACTCGGAAATACAATTGTTTACCAGTCATTAGACCTTTGCGATGAAAATGGGTTATCTGAATTAATCAACAATATTTACGAAAAACACAACCGTTTAGATGGCGTTATTCACGGTGCCGGATTGTTGGAAGATAAATTATTCAAGCAAAAAACAACAAGTTCTTTCGGACGTGTTTTCGATACTAAAGTGAAACCACTTCGTGTGTTGGCTGAGCAACTTCGTACCGATTGTCAGTTTGTGGTATTATTTTCAAGCATCGCTTCGGTGTACGGAAATAAAGGTCAAACCGATTATGCAGCCGCAAACTCAGTTTTAGACGATTATGCTAATGCTTTAAATAAAAAATTAAAAGGAAAAGTAATCTCCATCAACTGGGGGCCTTGGAAAGGAGCCGGAATGGTTTCAGCAACCCTGGAAACAGAATATGAAAGAAGAGGAATTTCTTTAATTCCATTGGAACAAGGCAAGGAAATTTTCCTGAATGAAATAAAATACGGAACTGAAAGCCAGGTATTAATCATGTCTGGAACTAACTGGTAATCTCTGTTTTAAATTGAATATATGAGAAAAACAGATGTTGCAGTAATTGGTCTGTCCTGCGTCTTTCCGGGGGCGCAGGATGCCGATACTTTTTGGCAGAATATTGTCAATAAAGTAGATTCTACCCAGCTGGCTCCGGCTGACCGAATCGATCCTGTTCATTTCAGTGACAGTACGAATCCGGTTGACCGTTTTTATTGTCAACGTGGTGGATTTATCTCTGATTATGAATTTAACCCAACCGCTTTCGGAATTTTGCCATTAGCGGTTGAAGGAACTGAACCTGATCATCTATTAACCTTGGATTTGGTTCAAAAAGCCTTAGAGGATGCCGGAGTTTTCAAAAAAAATATTTCGCTCGAAAAAACAGGAATCATCATCGGCAAAGGGAATTATACCGGGCCGGGCGCAACCCGTGCTATCGAAATTGTAAGAACTGGGGAACAGATTTCTTCATTGTTAAAAGAATTGTTACCCGAAGTTTCTTCTGCCGATATTGAAAAAGTAAAACACGCTTTTCAGGAAAAAAAAGGACGTTTTGCCGCCGATACGGCAATGGGATTAATCCCCAATTTAGTAGCTTCATTAGTAGCCAACCGATTCAATCTTGGCGGTGCCGCTTTTACTGTTGATGCTGCTTGTGCAAGTGCTTTACTTGCCGTTGATCATGCCGTTCAGGAACTACAAAGAGGTCGTTCTGATATTATGATTGCAGGAGGTGTTCACACCGGACAAAATGCTGCGTTCTGGAGTATTTTCGCACAATTGGGTGCGTTATCCCGTCAACAGCAAATCAAGCCTTTCAGCAGTGATGCCGATGGATTATTGATTGGTGAAGGTTGCGGTTTTGTAGTCTTAAAAAGATTGGAAGATGCCATTCGTGATCAGGATAAAGTTTATGCGGTCATTAAAGGCGTTGGAATCAGCAGTGATGGCAACGGAACGAGTGTGATGAGCCCTTCTGTAAAAGGACAATTAAAGGCTTTACAACAGGCTTGGGAAAACGCAGATTTAGATGAAAATCAAATCGGTTATCTTGAAGCTCACGGAACAGGAACGCCACTTGGTGACAAGACAGAATTACAAACCCTAGCTCAGTTTTTCGGAAAAGAAGAAGGGGCTAAAATCGCCGGAATCGGTTCTGTAAAATCAAATATCGGTCACGCAATGCCTGCTGCGGGAATTGCCGGTTTAATTAAAACTTGTCTGGCTTTGCATCACGATACGTTGCCACCGACTTTATACTGCGAAAATCCGACTTCGGAAATGCAGAAAACCAGATTCGAACCTGTTCAGGAAGCAAAAAGCTGGTCAAAAACAGGCTTACCAAAAGTGGCTGCGGTGAATGCTTTCGGATTCGGAGGAATTAATGCTCATGTAGTGTTGGAAGGATATGATATGCCTAAAAAAGATAAAGTTTTAATCTTGGCTAGACACACGCATGAAGAATTATTAACCGCTTTACAAAATAATGAAACAACGATAGGAGAAGGAAATTTCCGAGTGGCAATTTTCGAACCGACTCCTGCGAGAATTGAAAAAGCGACTAAAATTGTTGCTAAAAATAATCCGTGGAGAAATAAACAGGATATTTGGTACACCAACACTCCTCTGTTGCAAAACGGCGAAAAAGTAGCTTTTGTTTTTCCCGGATTAGATGGATTAGCGAAAGGCGAAGTTGAAAGTGTAAGCCGTTATTTCAACATCAATGCACCGATTGAAACGGAAGGTGAAGGATTGTTAAATGACGCTTTAAATATCTTCAACAACTGCAGTATTCTCGATAATTCATTGAAAAAACTAGGAATTATTCCTGATATGAATGCAGGGCACAGTTTGGGAGAATGGCTCGCAGGCTACTCTTCTGAATTGGCGGAAGTAAATTCTGTAAAGGCTTTGATTGATGTTTTAAATCCCGAAACTTTTGAATTAAAAGATTCTAAATTCATCGCCATCGGAGCCGGAATTGAGACCATTAAACCTATTATTGAAGAAATTCCGAATGTATATATATCCAATGACAACTGCCCGAATCAGGTGATTCTTTGCGGAAGTAATTCTGCTTTGGACGAATTGGTTCCAGTTTTAAAATCAAAACAGATTTTTCATCAAATATTGCCATTTCAATCTGGTTTTCACTCGCCTTTTATCTCTGATAAATTGGATGTGATTTTGGCAGGAATGGAAAAAGCACAGTTTCAACAGACGAAAATTCCGTTATGGTCGGCAACAACTTTGGAACCGTATCCAGCTGATCAGGAATCTATCCGAAAACTGAGTGCAGAACATCTTGTTGAGCCCGTTCGTTTCCGTGAATTGACGGACAAATTATACGAAGAAGGCGCAAGATTTTTCATTCAGGTCGGAACTGGCGGTTTGATTGGATTTATTGATGATACGTTGAAAGGAAAAGCTTTCAGTACCATTGCTTCTAGTGTTGCCACGCGTTCTGCATTGGCTCAGTTTCAAAGAGTGGTTGCGGCGTTATTCGTGGAAGGAAAAACAGTTGCTTTGGACTTTTTAGATATTCAAAATCAAACCAAAAAATCATCAGGAAAAGGTATTAAACTGGAATTAGGTTCGCCAATTATCCGTGATTTTGCAGCGATTAAAAATTTAGTAAAATCAATTGATACACCGAAGCAAAAAGCTACTGCGACAGTTGCAAAAACAGGACATCCGTTGGTTCAGGCATTTCAGGATAATATTTCGGATATGATTAAAATGCAGGAGGAAGTTTTAACCTTATTTCAAGATCGTCCAAAAGTTTCAATTCCCAATATTGTGTTGCCAAAAGTTCAGGCTCCGATAAGCAAGAATTTTGAGAAAACATTGTACGTAACGTTGGAAACTCACCCTTACCTCATCGACCACAGCTTATTGAGACAGCCAAAAGGCTGGACAGAAGTTGCCGATATGGAACCTGTGATTCCGATGACAATGATTTTCGAACAGTTGGCAGAAATTGCTCAAGCTGAAATTGAAGGAAGCCAGGTTCATAAAATC
This sequence comes from Chryseobacterium tagetis, assembly GCF_016735585.2. Lineage (GTDB taxonomy): Bacteria > Bacteroidota > Bacteroidia > Flavobacteriales > Weeksellaceae > Chryseobacterium > Chryseobacterium tagetis. Next base: position 436,479 of record NZ_JAERSE020000001.1, on the reverse strand, counting down.
ATGAATGTAAGTGTTTTTCAATGGATGAATGTGGCGAAACCTTTTGAAAAAACTGTAAAAGGAGAATGGAAAACGGTCAATCATGCTTATTTAGATATTGAAAATTTTGCAAATGCTGAAGTTTTATTAACCTCAACAGCAAGACCGAATCCTACCTTCAATCTTTCCATTGGAGAAATATTACCTATCGAAAGAACTTCCGAAGAAATCTACGAGATGCACATGTTTCACGGTGAAAAATATCAGGGAATTACGGAAGTTTCAAAGGTAGGAACGAAAGGAATTATCGGAAAAATAAAAGGAAATGGAGGAAAAGGTTCATTGTTGGATAATGCAGGACAGTTATTCGGGCTTTGGTTGCAATTAACTTTAACAAAAGACAGAATTGCCTTTCCTGTAAAAATCAAAGACATTGAATTTTTTGGAGATTTACAGGATCAGGACGGTATTTTCGAATGTACCTGCAGTCTGACTGAAATGAATGACGAATTTGCGATCGGTGATATTCTTTTAACCCAAAACGGAAAAGTCTGGTGCAAAATTTCAGGCTGGCAAAACCGCCGTCTGGAAATCGATGCTGCACTTTGGAATGTTTCGATGTCGCCTTTACACAACCGTCTCTCGGAGGAAATTGCGCCTGAAGTATTTTTCTTCCATCAGGCATATACCAGAGTGGCGTCTTGGGATTTTATTCTGAAACGTTATTTCAATCAGACCGAAAAACAGCATCATCAAACCTTGCTTCCCAACAAGAGAAAAAGCTACATGGTAAGCCGTGTTGCGGTAAAAGATGCAGTGAGAAATCTTCTTAAAAAAGAAAAAAATCACCCTTGCTTCCCCATTACTTTTGAAGTTGGGAAAGATGAGGTCGGAAAACCTTTTTTAATTGGAGATGCTACGAAAGACATTCACATTTCTTTAGCACATAAAGGAAAAGATGCGGTCGGAATTGCAAAAAGCGGAAAACCAGTCGGAATCGATATGGAAATCATAGAAGAAAGAAGCTCAGGATTCTACGATTTGGTCTTTACCAATAACGAATTAGCATTATTAAAAGGAAAAGATCAGGCAGAATGGACCACCAAATTCTGGGTAGCCAAAGAAGCCTACGGAAAATTCTTAGGAACAGGACTGAAAGGAAACCCGAAAAACTTCGAAGTCGAGAAAATAACAGAAGATTCTTTATGGATCAATCAAATAGAAATCAAAACAATTAACCATAAAAATTATATCATAGGATGGACACTATAAACACTACAGCAAAATTAAATCACGAAGAATTATTCACTCTTTTAAAAGGTTTCATCACAGAAGTTATCGGTGAAGAATTTGTAGAAGAAATGGACATTACACCGGAAAGTTCTTTCACAAAAGACTTGGAAATGGACAGTATCGAAATCGTTTCTTTTTCAGAAAAAATCAAAGCCCATTTCGGCGAGCAGATCGATTTCACGGGATGGCTGTCTTCAATGGATCTGGACGAGTTGATTAACCTTGATTTAAGTATGATTATCAATTACATCTACGAATGCCAATAATCTCTGTTAACGATAAAAAGGTTCATATTCAGGAACTCAACAAAGGAGCTGAACAAACTGTGGTGCTGATCCACGGTATGTTCAGCAACCTGTCTATTTATTATTTTAATATTGCTCCGATTCTGGCAAAACATTTTCATGTGGTGATGTTTGATTTGAAAAGTCACGGCATGAGCGAACGTTTTACAGACGGTTATGATCTGGAAAATATGTCTTCCGATGTCTTGGCGTTGATGGATGTTTTGGAAATTGAAAAAGCACATCTTGTTGGTTACAGTTTTGGAGGATTGATTTCTTTAAAAACCGCTTTAAAAGCACCAAATCGTATCAATCAGCTGGTTGTTATTGAAGCTCCCGATCCACAGGACGAAAAAGCCAGAAATATCATTGATGAATACAGCAAAGAGTTTCTGGAGCATTATGTAGCCAATTTTACCGACACCACCAAAGTACAGATGGGCAAAAGACAGATGGAAAAAAACCATAGAATGTATGAATTTCTGTTTAATCAGACCAGCATTAAAGCGGATATGATTAAAGAAAAACATTTCCTGAGCGAAGTTGATTTTTCGGAATTAAAACCTTCGACAATGCTGATGTACGGTGAAGATTCCAACTGTAGACCAACAGGAGAATGGCTCAATTCCCAAATCGGAAATTCTGACATACAATTAATTCAGGGAGATCACAACATCCCGATTCAGGAGCCTGTTTTGATTGCGGAAACCATCGCTCATTTTTTATCAAAATCATTAAAAACCTTATCACAAAACCATGGCTAAATTTGTATTTATAGTTCCACCTTTAACTGGTCATGTCAATCCCACATTAAGCATCGGTGCTACTCTTTTGGAAAGGGGACACCAGGTTGCATGGATAAGTCTCGACCAACAATTACAACATAAACTTCCGGAAGGCGGAGAATTATTACTGATTCAGTACGACCAAACGGACGAAGAAAAAAGAGAAAGCGAAAACTATCTCGATATCATTTCTAAAAAAGTGGTTTACGGAATCGACAGCATCAAATTTCTTTACGAAGATGTGCTGATTCCTTTAAATAGACATTGCTATAACGGGATTATTCCTTTGTTAAAAGAATATCAACCGGATTTGGTGATTGGCGACCATCAGTTGTTTGTGGCTTCTATTGCTGCGAAAAAGTTAGGTTTGCCTTATGCCACAACGGTTACCGCTCCCGCTGCGATTAAAATTATGAGTGAACTTCCGAAAGTGCATGAATGGGAAGAAAAGCAAATCATCGCTTTACAGCAGGAATTAGGCGTTGAAGAAAACCGCGCATTAGATTGTTCGGATTTATTGACGTTGGTTTTAACTTCTCAATATTTCTTTGGTGAAATGGATTTGGAATCGAATTTCCAATTTACAGGTCCGGTTCTTACGGAACGTCGTGTTTCTTCGGAATTTGACTGGGAGAAATTCAACAGCAATTCAAGAAAAAAGATTTTAGTAAGTATCGGAACGACTTTCGATCACGAACATAAAAAAGCTTTTTTCCAAAAGGTTGTTGATGCTTTTAAAGATGAAAACTTAACGGTTGTTGTGGTTTCAGACCCTCAGCTTTTCGAGCAATGGCCGGAGAATTTTATGGTCTATCAACAGGTTCCACAGTTGGATCTATTACCTCATCTGGACGGCGTTGTTTCTCACGGCGGTCACAATACGGTTTCCGAAACATTGTCAAACGGTTTGCCGTTGGTAGTAATTCCGATTGCGTATGACCAGTCGCATGTTGCTGGACGCGTTGTGCGTACCGGAGCCGGTGAACGTCTGAATTTTAACCGATTTAAAGCCCATCATTTAAACGAAGCCGTACAAAATATTTTAACCAATCCTGAATATAAAAAAGCGGCAGAAATCGTTCGCGAATCTTTCGTTGAAGCCGGAGGAAGTGCAACAGCTGCGAATTTGCTAGAAAATGCCATTTTAAATTTTACTCTAGAAAAACCGAATTCTAAATTTTTATTTGTTGTTCCCCCGTTTTTCGGCCATATCAGTCCTACCTTGAGCGTTGGAGCAAGTTTGATTGCCCGTGGTCATGAAGTAAAATGGTTCGGAATTACCCCTTTAGATAACAAACATATTCCGGAAGGTGGAAGTTATTTTTATCCTGAACAAGATTTGATTCCGTATCAGGAGGAAATCGCTAAGATTTTAAAAAGACAGGATGATGGTCCTGCCTGTTCAGGTCCTGAAGTGATGAAACTTGCTTTGGAAGAAACCTATGTTCCTTTTGCTAAAATGATGATGCCCGGTTTGGAAACGCTTACAAAAGAATGGCAACCTGATGTGATTGTAAATGACTGTATCACTTTCGGAGGAGCGCTTTTTGCTCATAAAAATAATATTCCGTGTGTGACGACAACGCCTGTTCCACCCGATGTGATGGGCGATACAGAAAACAGCGCACCGAAAATCTTTGAATGGCAGCAGAATTTAATTAAAACTCTTCAAAAAGAAGTCGGAATTGATGATGACGGAATTTTCATTCATTCCCATCATTTGAATTTAATTTTTACCTCGCAAAAATTTGCTGATTTTGAAGAAGTTCCAACGCACATGAAATTTGTAGGTCCCGTAAAAGGTCGTCCAAATTCAGCTCCTTTTGATTGGGATAAATTGAATGCATCCACAACTCCGAAAATATTCGTTTCATTGGGAACATTATTGGTAGACATCCGAAAAGCATTTTTCGAAAAAGTAATTGCTGCGTTTGCAGACCAACCTGTAACGGTAATCGCCGCTACTCCACCGGAAATTTTCGCGGAATGGCCATCTAACTTTATTGTGAGCAGTTTCGTCCCTCAATCTGCGTTAATGCCTCACATGGATGCCGTAATTTGTCATGGCGGTTTTAATACCGTGAATGATACATTTACCAACGGATTACCGATGTTGATTACACCCATCGCTTACGACCATTTTCATATTGCTAAACTGATTGAAAAAGCGGGGTGCGGAATCAGTATCCGATACAAAAGACTGCGTGTAGATGCGCTTCGTCAAAATGTTTTTGAACTCTTAGAAAATCCAACGTACAGAAATGCTGCGAAGGAAGTTCAATCGAGTTTAATCAACGCTGGAGGAAATGATCGCGCCGTAGAATTGCTGGAAAATTTTGTTGAACAATCCACTTTAGTTCCAGTATAAATTTATGAAAAGAAGATTGCTATTTGGTGAACGAATGTTGCTTGGCGACGGAACAGAGCCCTTCAATACGGTTATTCCTTTCAGATTAAGGGGAACCTTTGTGTTGAAAAATATTCAGCATGCTTTAGAAAAAATTCAGGAAAAGCATCCTTGGTTAAAAGCTGTAATTCAACATGATGAAAAAAATATTCCATGGTTTGAGGTTTCAGAAAAAGTAAAAATTCCGATTCGGATTTTAGCTAAAAAAGAAGAAAACGACTGGCTGGAAGAATCCAAAAATGAGTGGTATAAACTATTCAATTACAAAGAACAGCCGTTGATGCGATTTGTCTGGATCAAAGGTGAAGCAACTTCAGATATGATGTTTGTGTTCCACCATTGTTTATGTGATGGAGGTTCTGCTATGGTTTTACTTGATGAATTTTTAAAATTACTGGATAATCCTACCTACGATATTGGTGTAGAAAATCCTATTTTAGGAATTCATGACGTTGTTCCAAGCGAGATTCTGAATAACCGCGGGCAAAAATTCAAAGCAAAAATGATTGGAAGATTGGCTGCAACAGCGATTAAAGTTATTCCTGTTAATAAAAAAACGACCGCCCGACAAAGCGATTATTTACTTAACTGGAAATTCGATAAAGAAATGAGTCAGGAATTGATTGCTTATTGTAAATCTCAGAAAGTGACCGTCAATACTTTTCTGTGTGCTACAGTTTTAAAGGCATTTCAGAAAATCAGGAAAGAAAAAGCATTTAACAAAGTTTCCTGTCCGGTTGACATCCGACGTTTTGCCAATCAGATCAAAGCGGATCATATTTTCGCTTTCGGATTAATGATCGTGGTTTCTTTAAATAAAAAATTCGGTTTTGAAGAAAATTTAAAACTAATGCAGGAAGCTGTCGAGAAAAAAACATCAAAACTGAATCCATACATCACCATGATGGTCATGGAATCTGCTCATGATGCACTGACCAATTTCACCAAATTGCTGAAAAACGGAAAGTCTTCCAATGACTGTATGTTTTCCAACTTGGGACGTATTTCTATTGCCCACGAATATAAAGAATTTACCCTGGAAAATGTTTTCAGCCCTTCTGTAATTGGACCTTTGGGAAATACTACGACAATGGTTGCCTCTACTTTCCGAGGTGAAATGGATTTTTCTTTCATGGGAAGTGAAGGCTATTTACCCCATTCTGAAGCATTGGCAATTTGTGATGAAATTACTGCAACCATAAAACAAAAACTGGAATCTTTAGCTGTATATGATTAAACGAAAACTCATGATGGTAGAAAGAATCATGTATGTTGATTCTAAAACTCCTGTAAATTGTGTATTTACAGCCAAAATTAATGGTGAAATCTCTGAAGAGAATTTTAGAATTGCTTTAGATAAAATCCAGCAGAAACATCCATTACTAAGAGCTTCTATCGATCATAAAAGCGCAAAATATCCTTTCTTTGTTGAAGAAGCTGATATTTCACCAATTCCGCTTCGAATTCTTGAAAGAAAAACCGATGATGATTGGTTATTGGAATCTGAAAATGAATGGTACAGAATTTTTGAAGACAAGAAAAAACCGATGGCTCAGATCGTTTGGGTAAAAGGTGAGAATGTTTCCGAGATTCTTTGGGTAATGCCCCACTGTCTTTGTGACGGAACAACGGGAGTTACTTTGATTCGTGAACTTCTGTCCTTATTAGACGATTCTTCTATTGCATTAAATTCTTACGATGGATTCAATTCCGTGAATGATTTTCTGCCTGCTGATTTTAATCTGAAAAAAAAGAAACGAAAGGCAAGGTTTTATTTAATCATGGCCAAACTCTTTTTTTTAATTCAATCAAAAAGTAAAGATCGGAATATCGGGAAAAACTATGCCCTTCACCGAAAACTGAATGCGCATGTTTCCAAAGAAATCGTTGAAAAATGTAAAACGCACGGAGTTTCTGTTCATTCATTGCTCTGTTCAGCCTTTATGCAGGCTTTCCAGGAGACTTTAGGCAAGAATGCAAAAGGAAAAGTAATAAGTCCGGTAGATGTTCGACATTTTATTCCGGAAATTAAACAAGATCATATCTTTGCATTTGCACCAACGGTTGAATTGTCTTTGAAAAAAGGACAAAATTTGATTGAAAATGCACAAAAGATCAAAAAAGATCTTGTGGATAAAATAGAAAAAACACAAGCCAGAGAATTGTTGTGGATGGGTGAAAATATGCATCCGGTTGTTGATCGCATGATTTCACTATTAAAATCCAGCAAAGGCGGACATGATATTACATTGTCAAATATGGGGAAAATTGATATTCCTGGTGAGTATAAAAACTTTAAACTGGAAACCATTTACAGCCCCACTGTCGCCTTCCCTTGGTTGAATTCCAACACTTTGGTGGTGACAACTTATAATCAGCAAATGGATTTCACCTTTATGTCTAATGAAACTTTTCTTCCGAAAGAAGAAGCTAAAAAAATAAAAGATAAAGCTATTGAGCTACTGACTTCATGAAATTTAAAATAAAAAAAGCTCAGCCGAAACCGCTCAAAAAAACAACCCTTAACCGCTTTCTCAGAAAGCGGATGCTTATCTATGTGATTCCAAATGTATTTTTTAATTTCATTATTGCCTATGCAAGTTTCAATGAATTAGGATACACTCATTTTTTTGCCTGTACACAGAGTTTAGCTCGATTAACATTGCCGATGGCAATTTTTTTGCCTGTAGTTCTTACCATCGACATCATCAAAAGAGTAACTGATGCAGCTAATCAAAAGGCAATTGAATTTGAAGTGGATGAACAGCTTAATTTAAAAAAATTACTGACTAAACTGAGTATTCTTCACGGTTTGATCAGTGGTTCACTTGTTTTATCAAGCCTATTATTTGCTCAGTTTATCCTGTCAAAATATTATAAACTGGATCCGACAGCAATGGCAATTCTGGTAGGAACTTTAGCCGGGATACTTTCGGTACTGTTCACCTATCTTCCTGTTAAAATACTTAGAAATTACTTATATAAACCTATGATATTAGATTCAATTGAAACTAATAATCATTAGTGTAAAATAAATTTAATTTATCCTCTTATTCAATTGTATTAAGTAATAGAGTAAACATCTGAAATAAATAGTTATTAATTTCAGATGTTTTTTTTATTATATCTGTTGAATTACAAAAATTTATAAAAACTGATGTTCAAAGAGCATTTTAAAAACTGCCTTTTACAATAATTCACAATTGGCGAATACTTTTTATTAAAGGGAATAGATTGAATTTACTACAACAAATACATTGTTTAAAATAATTCTAAATTAAATTAAAAACATTATCACATTTACACACTAGCGTTTAATTTATAGAATAATTATAAATAACACAAAAACAGCATCTTACATTAAAATTTCAATTTTAATAGAAAGATAATTCACTACCTTTAGAGGACTAAAACTACTAACTATGTCTAACCCTAAAAACATCTTACGAAGGTATCTTATCATTCTATAAGGGATACCAAAAAACTCCTTTTTTCAATCGTAACCATACCTTCTTTGTAATAAGAAGGCACAAATCTAAATCTCAAATTCAACGAAATGATTATCAACAAAATCCTCAACGTCGATGATTATTACTACGACGTGTTCATGGCTATTTCAGAAGCCCTCACAGGGTTTTCCGTGAACGAATTACAAGCTACAGGCTTAGCTGAAACGTATTACACGCATATCCTCGGTAAAATCGAAACAGCAACATTCATCGAATTTTTAAACACCTCCAAAACAATTCTGGAAAATTCTTACAGTCAGGATCAGCTTAATAATTCCATCAATGCTGAAATTATTGCCAATCCTTCTACTCAGGATATTGCCAACAGTGTTATTACACTTTGGTATCTGGGAACCTGGGAAGGCGCCTACATCAACGATCTATCCTATAAAGAAGGTCTGGTCTGGAATGTCATGAACGCACATCCGCCGGGAGCAAAACAACCGGGATATAAATCTTGGGCCGTTAAACCTGTAAATAGTAACTCATGAGCCAGACAGACAATAAAAAAGATGTGATCATCGTAGGAACGGGGATCGCAGGATCATTGATCGCAAAACTCCTGACCGATCATGTATTTGATCCTAAAAAAGGAAAAATGATTCACAGAGCGGATGCCCAAAAAGGTGATGATGTCCGTGAATTGTCAATACTCATGTTTGAAGCTGGACTGGAAGCCGGATTGGAACTGGATTCGGTGTCTTCGATGACCAATTATAATGAGTATATGCGTACTTTTTACCTTCAGGAAGCCAAAGTTCCGAACTCTCCTTATCCTAATTTAAAACAGGCTCCATCCCCGAATGTTTTGGATATGGAACCAATTATTCCTCCGTTCCCGGATAAAAAGGGATACTTGGTTCAGTTTGGACCGATGCCTTTTGCGAGTGATGCCATCCGTGTTGGTGGCGGAACTACCCTTCACTGGTTGGGAACAACACCGAGAATGCTTCCGAATGACTTTCATTTAAAGGAAAAATACGGAATAGGAATGGACTGGCCGATTACTTACGACATTTTAAAACCGTACTATGAAATGGCCGAGTTTGAGATCGGAGTTTCAGGAAATGTGTCAAAACAGGAATACCCGATTTCCGAAAGTATGGAGCAATATTATGGCGATTATGTATTCCCGATGGATGAAATTCCACAAAGCTATATGGATCAGAAGATCATAGACGGGCTTTCAGGAACAAGTGTTCAGTTAAATTTTGAAAACATTCCGTTGATGCTTGTTCCGTCTCCCCAAGGAAGAAATTCTACTCCCAATCCGAAATACGGAAAAACAAAAATCATTAAAGCAGAATCTTCAGAATCAGGATACAAACTGATTTTGGATGGTTCAGGAAAAGAAGAATACAAAGCACTTGGCGCAGTCTGGAATCCTTATATGGGAGAACGTTGTGAAGGAAATGCGTCATGTGTTCCGATCTGTCCTGTTCAGGCCAAATACAATGCTTTAAAAACATTGAAAAAAGCTTTATATAAAATCAATGAAAATGAAAACCTTTCGCGTAATCCTTACATTGAAGTAAAAGCTCAAAGCGTGGTGTACAAACTAAGCGTTGATCAGAACGATAAAGAGAAAATTTCAAAAGTTCATTTAAGAAGATATGCTTCAAGAGAGAAGACGGATTTCGTTGAAGATGTGATCGATACTTCAGATTCTATTGTTATTCTTGCAGCCAATGCTTTTGAAAATCCTAAAATTTTATTGAATTCCAAATATACAGTTTTTGAAAATGGTCAGAAAGTTGAAAAAACCGTTGCCAACAGCAGTGATCAGGTAGGAAGAAACTTAATGGACCACATGGTTATGCTGACTTGGGGATTATTTCCGGAACCGATTTATTCTTACAGAGGACCTGGTTCTACCACCAATATTTCGTCTTTTCGTGACGGAAATTTCAGAAGCGAATTTTCTGCCTGGATTTCTCCACTGGATAATTGGGGATGGAGCTGGCCAACATTTTCACCGGGATCTGATCTTTCCGAATTTTTAGGGGAAGGGCTTTTTGGAGAAGATCTAAAAGAAGCTTTAACCTACAGACTTTCAAGACAGGTTTTATTCCACTTTGAGATTGAGCAATTGCCGAATCCAAACAACAGAGTGACCATTAATGATCAATATCTGGATGTTTTGGGAATTCCACGTCCTGTCATTCATTATGAATTGACCGACTATGAAAAGAGAGCCATGGAAGAGGCAAAACTGGCTTCAGACCAGATGTTTGCAAGACTGGACATTGAAGATTTCACAACATACAATGCAACAGATAACAACACTTTTGTGTACAACAATGTAAGATATTCTTATAACGGCGCCGGTCATATCGTGGGAACTCACAGAATGGGTTCTACTCCGAAAGATTCTGTGACGAACAGCTATTGCAAATCCTGGGATCACCCGAATTTGTACATCGTAGGAGCAGGAAACATGACCACTTTGGGAACTTCAAATCCTACCCTTACCTTATCAGCATTCACGATCCGTTCTGTGGAATCTATTTTGGCAGATCTGGAAACTAAACTAAAAAACTAATCATGAGACAAAGACTTATCAATAAAACAGAACCTCAGGAAACTTCTTTCGCAAAAGGATCAAATCTTATGGGCAGAAATGCCGCCGTAGCAGAATCCCTTTCATTACAATCCTTATTATTTGATACCTCAATCAGTAAAGCAGATTGGATTGAAGGTTTAAAATACCACAGCAAAACTCTGACAAATCTTTTATTAAATGACCAGATCAAGGAATTTAATGATTATTTAAGTTCGCAGTTTGCCGGGGTAATTTCAGAATTACAACCTGCTGATTTATCTGCTAAAACAAATTTGGAAACAAAAAAAGGAGGTTTAGAAAATCTTGATTACCGTCCTATTTTACAGGATCTTTTGCAAACCGCAATTTTGATCGAGCACTCTACGATTCCTCCTTATCTTACCGCTTTGTACTCAATTAAAGACGGAACCAATGCATTGGCATCACAGATCATCCGAAGTGTTGCCGTAGAAGAAATGCTTCACATGATCATGGTTTGTAATGTCATGAATGCGGTAAATATCCAGCCTTCTGTAAACAGACCTCAGAACTACCCTTCTTATCCGATGAAATTACCTATGAATGTTGATTTTTATGTTGGGTTAGAAACATTCTCAACAAACAGCATCACTACATTCATCGCCATTGAAAGTCCAAGCAGTCCTTTGGTAAAAGCTCCAAAATACCATGAGGAATTTGAACCGACTGTTTCTTTTGCCAAAAGTGCTGCTGTACAGGAAAACAATCATTGGACTCTTGAAAACATGAAAGGTTTCATTATGGAAAATGTTCACACTATTGGTGAATATTATGATGTTTTATTCTTTTATATCACTGTTTTCCAAATCATTGCTTATTATAAAGAACACGGAACATTTCCACAAAATTTCAAAGAATTGAATACTGGTGGAATTTTTACAGGAGATCCGGCAAAACAGATCCGTCCGGAACAGTATTACGGAAGCGGCGGAAAATTACATGCCGTGGAATCTTTAGCGGGTGTAATTGCTGTTTTCCAGGAAATTAAAGGACAGGGAGAAGGTGCGGATGATTCTATTTTCGATGTAGATCCGTCTCAGTTTGAAGAAGGTGCTGAACTGGCGCATTATTTCAGATTTAAAGAAGTTTTCCACGAGCATTTTTATGTGGGAGGAGATTATAGACCTTTCACCGATGAAAACGGGATGATGCCTGTCACTACTCCACCCGTTGGAAAACCACTTCCAGTGGACTGGAACGCCGCTTATCCGATGAAACCTAATCCAAAAATGGCAGACTATCAGTCAAATCCACAACTGTATGCACAAGGAAAAGCATTTAACCAAACGTATAAAAGCTTATTGGATGCCATTCAGGCTGCCGTAGAAGGCAATGCAAAAGAACTGGAAAAATCGATCATGTATATGTACGCTCTGAAAGAACAGGCAATCGGATTGATGAGCCAACCTTTAACTTCTACTCAAAACGCAGGTCCTACTTTTGAATATCCTACAAACTAATTTAACAACCATAAAAACTTAACATTATGCTAAAAAAAGAAAAAGAAATTTTTGAAAAAGGAAGTGAACTTTTAAAAGCTCCAAAACCCACCGAGAATCAACAAGGTTATCTTGCGGGTCTGATGAAAGGATATTCGAAACTTTTAATTGACGATCCTGTACGACCATTCAGAGAAGAAAACCTGCAGGAAATCGCAGATAATGTTGATTATGGTGTTTTAGAAGCACTCAACGGAACTTGGGTAAGTTATAATGCCAATTATAATAAAAATATAACAAGACCGTCACTGGGAAGCGGAATTCACACTACGATCATGCCTTCTCCGGGGACGAATCCATCAACAATTCCGGGAAAATTCAGCTTTGATACGGAAGAATATATTGAAAAATTAACCTTTGAAATTGTTCCCGGCGGTGTTCGTAACCGTGGCGGTGCAACCGAATTATTTTGTGGGGCAGTAAAATATGATCAAACTATTAAAAGTGTAAATAAAGTTGAAGGACAATCTGAATTACAGTACGCCGGAATTCACGAAGAAAACGGGATGTATCTTTGGTTAAGTGATGTTTACAATTACGCTGCAACTGAAGAAACCATCAAAAGAGACCGCGGAATTCATGCTTTTTCTACCGAAGATTTTGAAAAATACGGTTATAAAGGAGATTACAGAAATGAGCCATTGGTTGAAGTAAGAGACGAAAACGGTAACCCTTCATATATCCTTTTGAGCCAGTTAAAAGAAGGACAGCAATATTATGAGATCATTCCTGCACAGGAAATAAAGCCGATGGATGGAATCAAAGGACCTTATTTCATCCCTGATTATTCGATCTCAAGAAGCGGTGTTATTCCTCATGGAAGCACGATTACTGTATTGGGAGATATTACGCCCGAAAATAAAGGCGACAAGCAATATTACCTTAGAAATGGCGCTCCGCAATTCCCTACTGGTATTAAAACCTGGGATCCACCTCATCTTGCGATCTCACCCACTATGGGAGGTGGTGGAGGTCCCATTAACCTTGACGAACCGGCTCCGGCTTGGGTTCATGAAACTTTAACGGATGAAAATGATAAAGGTTCAAATAAAATCTATACCCAAAGAATTCTTGCGAATGAATTATATCCTTATTGTGTAAGACCGGATATGCGATTAAGAGATACACTGAGCGGACAAAATGTTGAAAATTTTGTTCTTGTTCAATTATCCTCAAGAATGAGCACCGGTGCACAAGGCGGAATTCTAAACGTTCCTTTTGTAAATCGTTTTGTACCTACAGTTGAAATAGAATTTAATCTTTGGATCGAAACTGTAATTGAAGATGGGAAAGAAATTCTTCAGCTACAATATGAGCAGATCATATTCTTTGAATTTGATTTCGGAAACGACGGTGGTACAACAAGCTGGCCTCACATTCAGGTAAATACGCTTCGTAAAATAGAGGATATTCCGGCAGATCAGAGAAAAGTAATTGAACAGGAATTCTTCAACGCACCTCCTGCTATGAGTATGACAACCACTGCTTCTGTTTCTGAGCGTATTGCCAATCCACCTGCAGGATGCCCTTATCATAAGGAAGAGCTATAAACATAAAATCAGGAGGCTTTTAAATCCATTTCCCCTCCTCTTTTCACTGTTAAAAAAATAAACACTTCATTTTTGAAGTGTTTATTTTTTATATTTTGAATAAGTTATAAGAAGCCTAATTTTATCGCATCCTTTCATTAATTTCTTCCTGAAGATTTTCTATTTTTTCTTTTATTTCCTTACCTAGCTTATCAGGGAAATTTTTAAGCTTTTTAAGATCAAAAGCCAGAATTACAGAAGCTATCCCTACAAAAATAAAGGATAATCCAGTAAGAACCACTAATGACATTCCTGAAAATATCGGATTAGCCAATAGCATAAAAGATAAAATAATTCCAAGAATGCTAAAAATAGCAAGATTACCCCAACGAAGTACGTGAGCATCTTTTAAATCAAAAGAAATCCCCAATAACTGGAATGAACGAAACATTACCGTAAATCCTACAATGAAAGGGAGTATTGCCATCGATATTTTAGGATAGCTCACTAAATACATCCCCATAATCAAAGATAAAAGTCCACTTACAAGATACCATCCCCAACCGTTCATAGATTTTCGGTTTTCAACGGAAAAAAAGATATCAAATATCCCCGAAACAATAAAAGATACGCTGAAAAGGAGTGATAATGCGATATAGGTTCCAAGGGGTGAAGAAAATACATAAATTCCACATACAATAAAGATAATTCCCAGTATAAGAGGAATATACCAGTGCTTGACAGAGTTCCTGAATGATTTTAATAGATTTGGCATAACTGAATAAATTTTTAGTGCCTACTTTGGAATACGGTGTTCGGCGATTCCGTGTTTATCTTTTTAAATCATATTTGAAAAATCTATGTGTACAGAAGAAATGTAAAAATGTTTGAATGTGGACCTGTAAAGTCTTCATTGTTGCATAAAAACTTTTCTTCAGATGTTCTAATTTACGTAAAATATCTGAAAATAAGAGAGTTAATCATTATGATTTTTTCACTGACCATTGTCTTACTTCCTAGCTAAGCCTTTTCTTAAACACATCCATTATTTTTTAACCAGAATCAGCTAATTAATTTTTCAAGATTATATACTCAAATAAGAATATTAAAAGTTGATTTGGGGATAAAACATCTATATCTTTCTATAATAAATTTATAGAATTTCAAAATTAATATGCATTTTCCCACATACAGAATATTCTAAATAAAAAAAGCCTCACAGTTTATATTGTGAGACTTCTTTAATGAGTATGACCCCTTAGTTACTTCCAGTAGCTCCAATTAATTCCATCAAATGCAGCTAATGTCTTACTTACTGTATCATAGCAAATCATGCCGGGATAAGGTTTTTGAACATTTAAATGCGGATCTGCTATTCTGGGCAGAATAAGCGCTTTATTTGATGATTCCAAAACCAAAACCCCCGTTGCATTGCTAGTATTCGATCCTATAATAACCCCTTGTGGCTCAGAAGATTCAGATGATGTATTCACTGTGATAGATGTAGAACTTCCTGTATCTGTAAGATCTACCCAAGTATTGTTTTCAAACATTTTAACTTTACTATCTGCCCTGTCGAATAAGAATGTTCCATTATTACTCGAGGTAAAAGACGTGGGTGCCGATGAAACAGCAGAAAGGATAATACCATTGGTATTGGTAGGGGTATTATTAAAATCCAGAATGGTGCTTGTTCCTTCTACAGACTGTACTCCTCCCACTGCTACTTGTGCCATAGCCGTGGTCGTAAATATAAAGAGTACAAAAAAACTATATGTATATTTTTTCATTTTAATTAAATTTTAATGTCATTAATTATTACAACTTCTTTGAATACAATTCCAGGTTGAACCATTGTATAATTTCACACAGGCCGCATCAATGTCATAGATGATCATACCCTCTTTCGGATCTGTGATTGTATCCGAATTCTGAACACGTGTAATGACAAAGCCTTTAGTATTAGATTCTAATGTAAGATATCCATTATTTATATTTTCTGGCCAACCGATCTGTCGGGTTTGATGAAGGGAGATTCCTACTTTTGTTGGGTTACCTGTACCAGTGGTATTTCCTGGCTGGGTACAAGTTCCTGTTACAATAATTGTTACCTGAGATGTATCAGATCCACTACACATCCCATTAACTGTATAGGTAAATGTATAGGTTCCGGCAGCAGCTAAAGCACCATACCAATTATGATCTACCAATAACCCACTACTTGGATTGGTAGTTTCAGTCCATTCTCCATAGGTATTAGGAGATCCTGTAAGATATGTAAACAAATCGATCGGTGCCCCTGTAAGAGTATTTGAATTAATCGTCACAGTTTGACCTGTTCCTGCATTTGGATTAGTAAGCAGGGATGAATCTAAAGTAATGGATAGTGTATTGTTGATACAATCATTGGTATTAGGTTCATACGACAATACCGCACTGTATGTTCCGTAATCTGCAGCTGTAAATGGTGTAAAATTGTACACATTTCCTGTAACGCCGGTATTTACTCCATTTTTGAACCATGTAACTGTTAAAAAGGATAGTCCATCTACATACAGACTACTGTTACTCCCTTCACAAAGTGCCGGAGACATCTGTATTTTCGGTAATTTGTTCTGAACAACCAAGGCCGTTACAATAACTGAATTACCACAAGCATCAGAAATACGCACTTTATACAAGCCATTTGTAAGACCTGTAAATACAGGGTCTGATCCATTATTTACACTCACAACAACACCATCTTTCTCAATGATCTCATAGACGAAAGGAGCTGCCCCTGCCGCATCAATGACCAAATTATAGGTATTGTCTGCACAGCTTACTACATAATAATCTCTAAGAGTGACGGAAAAGTTGGGATCAACTGTAAAAGTATTTATGACATCTCTACAATACGTATTAAAAGCAGAGGCATTCCCATATACCTGGGATTCAACAATCACTCTAAATTCTCCGGATGCCGTTACATTGTTTGCCAACCCTGTTGCCGTCGCGTATCCTAATGTAGTATTGGCATTATTCATTAGAATACCAGTGGTTGTACTAAGTATTGCCCCATTGGTATACAGTGCTCCTGTAGTAGGATGCCCCCATTGTCCTGATGCCGGATAATATTTCTGTAGATAGAATGTTTCAGATACCAGATTTGAATAGATAGAAGAGGTTACATCAAAACTACCGCAATGATTAACTACAGTTACGGTTGGCGATTGAATATCTGCACCAGCTATAGTAAAGCTGGTATTTTGAACATTCCCACAAGTTCCTGTAACCTGTATTGTATAGTTTCCAGCAGGTAACGAGTTCATGTAAAAATTTCCATTAGAAGCAATATAAGCAGAAGCATTATAAGGCAATACTCCATAATTAGTAGCAAAGGCAGCCGGAGCAGAGATAATCATTACATTAGTCATTGGATTATTAGCCACCTGCCCTGTACTAAGCATTGTTCTTATATAGGCACTCCCCTCACTATTTCCGCATCCAGGGAGTGTATATGAATCAAAAGTATACATTACAGCAGTATTCTGAACAGTAACACTTTTAGTGATCGTTGTTCCGCATGAAGTCATAGTAACTGTATAATTACCCTCCGGTAATCCCGAAGTTGATGAGCTTCCGAATGAAATGGATGCAGGCACAGATGCATAAGTATGCGTATAAGTACCCGCAATAAAATCAGTATTAAAATTCGCAGGATCAAAACCTGAAGGATAACTCGAAAAAGTAACCTCCACTGGCGCATACTGATAATTAATTCCATTTATTGCCAGATATTTTGTTCCACAGGTAGCATTATTTGAGATAAGGTCAAAAGAACGGATTGCCGCAATAGCATCAGTTTTAGAATAAACTATCCCACAAGCATCTGTAAAGGTTACTTCATAATTATAAGTATATCCTTCGTAAAAAGGGATATTTACCTGACTATTGTTATCTGCATTGGATGTCCAAACTTGATTGATAACAGTATTGGCTCCTCCCAACGGGTTATCAATAATGATTTCCACATTAATAGGAAAACGATGGGCGGGTATAGCTGCACTAATGTCATTATTGTATTTTAATCGTTCAGTATGGTGAATCGTATTACAGTCACTCATTATGGAAAAACTGGGTAAACCTACTGATCTGTCCGCTTCATATCCCGTAAAATTCTCTGCTGTTACTGTAATTCCTAGAGAAGTTGTATTACCACAAGTATCAGTTACAATAACATTATAGGTACCCGGAGAAACCGGAGTAAGAACGTTGGATGCCTGAGGAGCAATAACGACTGTATTGGCCGTTGTCCTAAGTTCGTATGTCGCCGGAGATCCTGCTGATACATTTACGGTTACAGCACTTCCGCTACATACATAGGCTTGAGACAAAGAAAAAGCAATCGCAGTAAAATTACTTGCGACAGTAAAGGAAGTATTGACCGGAGTTACAGATGCTCCATCACGATGATATGCTACTAAATTATAGCTTCCGGCAGGCAAGTTGAGCTCATTATAGGTAAATGAAGCAGAAGTTACCTGAATATCTGTAGTAGTTCTGTAAGGAGTCGTAGTATCTGGCAATTTATAAATTACAAAATCGAATTCTGCTCCCACAGTGGCCCCATCTATATTGTAGGCTGCACTACCTGTACCTCCACAGGTATCGGGAGCTGTAGTTACATTCACAGTAACCTGAGAAAATACAACCAAAGGCAGAAATAAAGTTAGTATATAAAGAATTTTTTTCATTTTATGTTTAATAAATTAATTGTAATAATTTTAATTTTTTAGCTGCTAAAGAGATAAGTAACCAGGATCGTTGTTGCTATATTATATAGCAATAGAATATGTGTATATTAATAATAGCATTACATTCTTCCTTCAGTAAATGGATGAAGAATTTCATTTTTATCCTAATGTCTTTAATAAAGTAACAATGAAAGTAACCTCATGATAGCTAAATAACCTTAGTCTAATAATTATCTTTCTTTCGTTTATATAGAATATACTGGGGGTACATGTCTCTTTCAGATATGAGATTGAATGGCACCATAGAGAGAACGGGTGATAAATAATTTTTTTTCATAATTTGATGTTTAAAAATTCTTTCAAAAATAGAGATTGCACATCCTCACAGCAAAGCATTCATTAGCGCTATTCTGTAATTAAACAAAACTAACTACCACAGTCTTTACAAGTTAAGAGTATATGAACACCTACCAACAAAGCAAAGTGATCAAACAGCTCTTTTTGAAAATTTATCTTTTTAGAAGAAAATCTGTTAATGAAAAATAACTTTAAGGAACTTCTTTTTATTGAAGACATTCAAACTGGATCTTATATTTAAATCCAATGAAAGCGAGATAAAGAAAAGCAATACTATTGAAAAGAAAATTGTCGTAGAAATTCAATTTGATTATTAGCTATTAAAGCACTGTGATTACAAGATTGAAGAAGAAAGAACAAGCTGAGTATTGACCCTAAATATAACAACTTATACATTTTCCAATAAGTTGTAAGAAAACAAAAAAATTAGCGCAATTCTATAATTACGACAGGACTTACATTGCAATAAAAAGATACAAACTCTACTTTTGCCTAAATTTTTAAACATCAAATTATGAAAAAAATGTATTTACTATCTAACATAGCCTCCCCTATTTTGTATAAGAACATAATGATTTCATCATCACAGCTATCCCAATATGAGTGTTTAGAATATATGTTCTCCTAAACATTTTTTAATAATTACGGATAGAATATAAAGGAAGCTTTCATTCGAATTAATTTCACAGAAATACTAAAATAAACCCAATTACCACACAAAAAAAACATCTGTATTCTATAAATACTGCAGGAACCTCTGTCGTACTCACAGAATTATATAAGCTTTCAAAATCCCATAATAGTGGAATATGAAAGACTTATTTATACAGAAATGATTCTGCCTTCACTAAGATGCGCCAGTTAAATTTTCTTTACAACATAGATACACAAGATCTAGCATCAAAGGACATTGAGTAGTATTTCTAACACTCATAAAACAATAAATAATTGTTTTTAACTCCTAGTCTACTGAAAAAACAGTCTCAAAAAATATTGGGAAGGAGACCGCAGATGCTTCTCCCCTCTTTCTTTTCACATTTTCTAATAACCTCATTTAAAATTCACAGATAAAATTTGGGTTGAAACCATAAAAATATAGAGATGAGTATAAAAACTAAAACAACAATATCTCTTAAAAAGAAACTTGTTGAACATTATATCTATTTAAAACTTTTTTTACTTGGAACCTTCGGTCTAACTTTCCTGCTTTTAGACAATATTCCTTTTGCCTGCTATCCATTTATTTTATTTTTTCTGACCGGTTTCGCATGGATTATTGCCAGAAACAGCCATGAAATAAAATACATAATACATGCATATTTCATCATAGCTCCTGCTTTCAGGTTTTTCATCATGCTAGATCTGTGGAATTATTCAACAATGAGTTCTACATGGCTCTTACCCATTCCTTTAGCAGCTTACATATTGCTGGAAAAGAAATATATATTCATCTATTCTGCTTACCTAGTCTTATTAATTATCCTGGCCTGCATCATTTCTCAATGGGTATCATTCGGGATGTTGAAATATAAAAATAAAAGCCAGATAGCGATATCTGATTCTTTCACAATCATATCTAATATATTGATTTTTAATCTGCTATTATATTATAAAAATCAAATTAGAAGTCTAGAAATAACCAACCGTTTACAGTTAAAAAAAAATAAAGCAAAGCCTGAAAATAACAATCAGGATTTAGAGAAGCATCAACACCTTTTTCTTAAAATCAGAGACCTGATCGAAGGAGAGGAATTGTTCAAGGATTCCCGGTTCAGTGTTGCGAAATTAGTCATATTGTCAGACATCAGTATTGCTTCTATTTCCAAAGCATTAAAGATTCATGGCTATGGGAATTTCCATCATTATCTCAATACATGCAGAATAAATTATATTAAAAAATTAATGTCAGAAACTGATTTAACAAAAACCAGTTTAATGTCGATGTATATAAATGCAGGTTTTTCTAATCAGCCTACATTCAACCGCGTATTCAAGCAGATAGAAGGCATCACTCCCTCAGAATATATAAATACCCTTTTGGGTGCTGGTTCTTACATAGAAAACAAGCATTTATAATGATCTTATTTACTATAATCATGGGATACAAAACAAAAAAATAAACTCAATGATATAGAAATCAATTCATACTTCAAAAAAATAGATAATTATCTTAATTCAACATTCCATAATTATTAAATTTATAATGAAAAATAATTTTATTTATAAATACTACTTAATTTCAACAATTACAACACCAATTAAACAAACTAATTACTTTATAAATATTAAATAAATATGAGAAAAATATATGCTATAACAGCTTTTTTATGGGTATTATTTTTATCTGCACAAAATGTTAGTGATTCCACTTTAAGCAAACAGATCTCAGATCTGTATTATAAAAAAGTAGAAACTGCAGATGAAATTATTGCTAAGGGAGAAGAAATACTTAAGCTCTCAAGAAATGATAACGAAATTTCCAAAGGTTACTACACCTTGAGTAATGGGTATTACAAAAAAGCAAATTATAGTCAAAGCATTTTTTTTGGACGGAAAGCCGATTCCTTATTTACAAAGCTTGATAAACACACAGACCGTTTTATGATTAATTATTATATGGCCGCAGCTTATAATAAAGCAGGATTAAAAGATAAAGCATATTCAAATTTAGAAGAGGCAAAGAAAATAGCGGAACAGATTCAAAATGAACCGGCATTAAATATTATGGCGCTTATTTTAGAAACAACTTTTTTATCGGATGAAAAAAAATATTGTCAGAATATCCCAATCAGAAATGAAATCATCAAAAGAATAGAGAAATTTCAAAAAAAACATTATTTCGAAAGTAATGAAACTTCTCTTTCTGTACAACATGTCAGTCTTAGTCTTGATTACTTATTATGTGATAATCTTGATGCAGCCAAATATCAGATTCAACAATATGAAAAGTACGAAAAATTACCTCCATCCGACAGAAGAATTGACATATACTACGTATGTAAAGCGATCATAAACGCAAAAGAAAATAATAAAGAAGAAGCTAAGAAATACTTTGAAAAGGCAAAAGCTATAGCAGAAGAAAACAAAAATGTATACTTTTTAACGTTCATTACAGAGCAACGTTTAAAATATAATGTAGATGATGTTACTAAAAAAAATGAATTATTCGAACAGTTTTTTCAGCTCAAAGACAGTATCAATTCTGCAAGTGTAAAGGCTATCTCGCAGGAAACAAAACTTCAAAATAAAATCGTGAATCGTCAGAAAAACTATAAGTGGATCTGGGTATCTGTCGCGGGATTATTACTATGTTTTAGCCTATTATTTATTTTTCTCAGCAGAAAAAAAGAAGAAAAAATAAGACTAAGATTTGAGAAAATCATCAAAGAAATTGAAAAAAAGAAAGATATAGTAACCCTCTCAGAAAACAATGAGATGGATAAGAATATTGATACTCCTGTAGCAGATAATAATAGTATTAATAAATCTAAAATAATTTCAAATGAAAAGGAAACAGAACTTTTAAAAAAAATTGAAGAATTTGAAAAAGGAACAGCCTTTACAGCTAAAAATTTCACTTTAAGCAATTTTGCAAGTATTCTCGGTACCAATACCAAATATATTACTTATCTATTAAAAGAATACTGGGCAAAATCTTTCAGCGATTATATTAATACCTTAAAAATTAAGTTCATTATTGAACATTTATATGAAAACCCTGAATCTGTAAAATACAAAATTAGTTACTTATGTGAATTGGCAGGCTTCTCATCTCATAGTCATTTCACGAAAGTTTTTACAAAAGAAACAGGAATTTCTCCCTCAAAATTCATTTCCAATCTGAAAAGAGTTGGCCAACACTTATAAATACTTACTATTAAAAAGTCAGGTTCTATATAATAAAAACATCGTTCCCTTTGGGCCTTACCCAATTCATTTTCAGATTTCAATGCAGGGCTCTTTTTATCCATCCAATTGACTGATATTCATTTTGGAGACGAAGGAAAACATTATCACAATTACAGAATAACGCCAAACAATACATTGTAACGATACCTTGTTTTTTTTTCTTTTGTACAAAAATTTAAACAACAAATTATGTCAAAAACGTATTTATTATCGGCTTTATCTGTAGTGTTATCTTCTCTTGTATTTGGGCAAAATGTCGGAATCAATACTCAAAATCCTCAAGCAATATTGCATGTAGATGGAGACAGAGACAATGCTGCGACTGGGGCCCCTTCTTTGGCACAGCAAAGTAATGATGTTGTCATCACTTCTGCTGGAAGTATTGGTATAGGAACGGTTTCTCCCACAACACGATTGGATATTAACAATGGTACCACTAATGGTGCTGTAAAAATTGTAGACGGAACACAGGGTGCAGGAAAAGTACTTGTTTCAGATGCTGATGGACTAGCTACTTGGGGTACGTCAAAAGTACGTGTTATTACGGGAGTGGTTACCTCCAATCTCGTTTCCTATGCTACCTCAAGTGGAGGAAAGTATATGGAGTCTTATATTACTCTTCCTAAAGGAAAATGGCTTATATATACCGGAATTCTTATACATGGGGCAACAGCAGCTAATACTGCGTATGCGTCACGACTTACATATTCTTCAAGTACAACATCACCTACTACTTACACAGGATTTATTTATCCTACTATCAACAAAAGAATGCTTGCCTTCACTTCAAATGGTACAGCAGGTTTTATTCAGCATGGGCTGTATTCATTAGGTATTTTACAAGTGGAAGTTACTGCCGATACGGTAACACTTTACCTATGGGATCATGATTCTTATACACTTGGGACAACTTCTACCCTTACGCTTGGGGGTTCCGGGGAAGACTATATTTATGCTATAGAACATCAGTAAAAAGCAAACTCTGGTCATAGAATATGACTATTAATTGTACTACAGAATATGGATAACTTTTAGACTAAAATCAATATAAAGTTATCCATGTTTTTTTATTTTTAACAACACCTCATCCTATTATATGAAGTTATACCCAATAAATAGAATATGTTTAGTATTCAGTTTTTATTCAGCGTGTTGGGTGTAAATATTCCTCTTCTTTTTCATTCCAAAATATTAATTCACTTCCCACTTCTGTTATCTCAGTATTTATTGAGCAATAATTGCAGATCCATTCATTACATTAATGCCAATTCCTGAGTTTTTTCCTCTCATGATTGATGCTACAAAAAAATTCATATCCATAGTCTTGTAAAAAAATATCACTGGAAAAAATGGTTAATTTCTACCTCTGATAATTGAATGGATGTTGTCGGAATGCCGTATGTAATTAATCGATCAATAAGATTTTCAAGATGAGAACTATCTTTTAAGATACACTCTGTTATCAAACAATATTCACCCGTTACTCTCTTGCATTTAAGAATTTCAGGAAATTTAGAGAGATCAGCAATAAATTTCTTAAACTCATCATTTTTAAATTTCATATTGATAAGGACTTTCAATCCATATCCTAGTTTTCCAAAATCTACATCTATGCTAAAGCATTTTATCACACCATTATCAACTAAATTCAAAACTCTTTCTTTCGTTGCTGATTGTGACAAAGAAATTTTCCGGCCAATTTCAGCATAGCTCAATCTTGAGTTTTCATTTAAAATTTTCAGGATTTTATAGTCAAATTCATCTAAAGTGATTTTCATTGTGTATGGAATAAATAAAAATTAAATCAATCAAAAATACTTAAAAATCCAATTAAATCCATTTTAAAGAAAAAAGTAAAAACTTGAACTTTGAAAAATAAAATTTTCATACAATGACAAGAATCAAATTCTCCAAAAACGGAAACACTCCTTTTGAAAAGTTGATAGGCCACAATCCTGAAATCTTAAAAAAATGGAACGAACTGGAAGAAACTTTATGGAAACATACTGCACTCGATAGTAATCTGCTTGAACAAATCCGCAGAACAACGGCTTTTGAAAATAACTGTGAATACTGCATGGTAAAAGGCGGTAAACCCGACTTTGACAAAACTCAACTGAAAACATCTATAGCAGCAGCATTTGCAGAATTATTCAGTAAAGATCATCATTCCATTTCAAATGCTCATTTTGATATGCTGAGAGAATATTTTTCCGATAATGAAATTTCAGAATTATGTATTTTCATTGCATTTATCAACGCTTCACAGAAGCTTGGTAAAACATTTAATTTGACAGAAGATTTACAGATAAATGCCGTAATCAAATTAGAAGACTTAGAATAATGAGCTTTGCCACCTCTTTATTATCGATCATTTTTGTTCTAGAAACTGTCGGAAATTTATATCTGAAATACTTTTTATAAGTACCTTTAAATTTTCTAGATAAATAGTACATACAATGAATGAGATTTTTAAAATGTTTAAACTTGATGCTGTAGAATCAGACAGAATCAACAGTACAGATAATGAACCTCATCATCATGATTATGAAGAATTGCTGATAGGAAAATATGGACAACTGGAACATTTCATCG
The DNA here is from genome assembly GCF_016735585.2 of Chryseobacterium tagetis. Lineage (GTDB taxonomy): Bacteria > Bacteroidota > Bacteroidia > Flavobacteriales > Weeksellaceae > Chryseobacterium > Chryseobacterium tagetis. The sequence goes on along the minus strand of NZ_JAERSE020000001.1, from coordinate 411,016 downwards.
ATTTTAAATCTCAACTTATCGATGCTCCTTTTGTCAGTTTTATTGCGCAAGGGAAAGTGCATCGTGTAAAACCTCTTATTAAAGACGGAAAATGCGACATCTGGGCTATCCGTTTCAAACGAGAATTCATTGCAGAAACAGTTTTCCAACTCTATTCTTCCTATCACGACAAAGCCAATATATGCCTAAAAGCAGACACGTGCTTTGAAAGATTAGACAGCATTTGCCAAATCATTTACGACGAATATCTTCAGCCCAACCCGGATTTATCTATTATCCGTCAGTTGCTGAGCAGTCTCTTTACCATTATAGAATCTGACCGAAAAAAGCTCAACCTCAACGATGATGAGTCTAAAAAAATTCAGAGCCTGACCTTTAAAAATTTTCTTCGCTTACTGGAAGAGCATTATAAGGAAGCAAAAGATGTAAACTTCTATGCCGAAAAGCTTTTTATGAGTACCCGAAACCTCAATATCATCTGTCAGGAGATTCTTCATCAGAGTGTTTCTGAAATTATAGAGGTCAGAAAATTAACCGAAGCCAAAAACCTGCTGATTACCACAGATAAAACGATTGCAGAGATCGGTTATGAATTGGGATTTAATGAAAAGACTTATTTCACCCACGCTTTTAAGAAAAAAACAGGCATCACTCCTTCTGAATACCGCAAAGAAATGATCAAGATTATTTCCTAAAATAACAACGATTCTTCTGATAAGTGTTATCTCTTCATCCTGTTTGTTTTGGAAATTTGTATTATAATTTTAAACAAATAAAAATGAAAAAGACATTCTTAACAAAAGGAGCATTAGTGGTATCATTAATCGTATTATCAGGGATTTCAGTCAATGCCCAGAACAAAAGAACAGCAAAAAGTGATAATGCCTTGAAGCAGATTAAAGAACTTACTGCTGCCAACGAAATTATTGCCAACAATCTGGCAACTTTCGACACACTGGATTATACGGTTTTCAGCAACAGAGACTGGAAAAGACTTCACGAAAGCCATGCAAAAGATATTCTGGTTCATTTTCCTGACGGGCATACCGAAAAAGGAATAGAACAACATATTAAAACACTTGATGCCATGTTTGTCTATGCACCGGATACAAGAATTAAAGAGCATCCTATAAAAATCGGGAGCGGTAATATAACCGCCGTTATGGGATACATGGAAGGTACTTTTACAGAACCTATGCCTCTTGGTGACGGAACTTTTATACAACCGACCGGTAAAAAATTTAAACTTCCCATGGCAACTATCGGAATCTGGAAAGAGGACGGAACGATGAGTGAAGAGTATTTATTTTGGGATAATAAATCTTATATGGATCAGATTATGAATAAATAACCATCCATGAAGCGAAAAGATTTTCTCAAAATGATGGCACTTTTACCTATAGGAGCGGCTGCAATGAAACTTAATACATTGCACGCTCTTACCAACGATATGGCTCCAACAGAACGAATGCCGGTTCTGTTCTTAGGACACGGAAATCCGATGAATGCGATTGATGACAATATCTTTACTCAGGGGTTTCAGTCCATTGCTAAAACATTGCCTAAACCCAGAGCAATCCTCTGTATTTCGGCACACTGGGAAACTAAAGGGACATTTATAACCGCTATGGAGCAACCGAAGACTATTCATGATTTCGGAGGTTTTCCTCAGGCTTTGTTCGATGTACAATATCCTGCTCCCGGAAGTCCTGAACTTGCTCTGGAGACAAAAAAACTGATAAGTTCTGTTGATGTTGGCTTAACTGATGAATGGGGATTGGATCATGGCTGTTGGACGGTTGTTAAGTTTCTATATCCCAATGCAGATATTCCTGTAATTGAAATGAGTATGGATTATACAAAAGGTCCGGAATATCATTATGCGCTAGGAAAAGAACTTTCGGCACTACGAAGAAAAGGAGTTTTAATTATTGGGAGCGGGAACACAGTTCATAATCTAAGAATGGCAGCATGGGACAAAATGATGACGCCGGGATATGGCTTTGATTGGGCAATTACAGCCAATGAAAAAATCAAACAACTTGTAACAGACGGAGATCATCAGTCCTTACTTCATTATGATAAACTGGGGAAAGAGATACAACTCTCCATTCCTACGCCTGAACATTATAATCCTCTGCTTTATATTTTAGGATTACAGGAAAAAGATGAAAAAGTTACCATTTTTAATGATGCCCTTGTAGCCGGATCACTCAATATGATGTCCGTGAAAATCGATAAGACATGATACAATCAAAATATATACGGATGTCAACTTTGTTGATATTCATTATTTTAATAAGTTTAAGTTTCAAAATGACAGATAAAACAGATAAAACAGATCAAAAACCCTCATTACATTATTTGGTAAGACCGCCAAAAGTAAAAACTGAAAAGCCTCCACTTATCATTCTGATGCATGGTGTAGGAAGCAACGAACAAAATATGTTTTCTTTTGCCAATGCACTTCCTGATCAATTTCTGGTAGTATCTGCAAGAGGTCCATTGGTTTTAGGACAGAACAGTTTTGCATCGTTTCAGGTGAAATTCACCCCGCAAGGTTCTGTAATTAATGAAGAACAGGCAGAAAGTTCAAGAAAAGACATTTTAAAGTTTATTGAAGATCTTAAAAACGTTGAAGATTTTGATGAGAATAAAGTGTTTCTAATGGGATTCAGCCAGGGTGGAATTATGAGTTACAGTGTAGCGTTAACGGAACCTGAAAAAATTAAAGGAATTGCCGTTATGAGCGGAAGACTGCTTCCTGAAGTAAAACCTTTGGTAGCCACAGAAAACCGGTTAAAAAAACTGAAAATATTTGTTTCTCACGGAACGCAGGATTCTGTTTTAAAGTTTCAATATGCTTTGGATGCTGTTGATTATTTACAAGTAAAAGGATTGCATCCTGAATTTCATCAGTATCAGGAAGATCATACTATCAATCAGCAGATGCTCAACGATGTGGTAACATGGCTTTCAGAATCTGAAAAATAAAATACGTATGTAAGAGTAAAGTGTTTTATTAAAAAGTAAAAGGGTACATCAATAGTTGATGTACCCTTTATAAAGATAGAATTATTACAGTACTACTCTTATAATGATGCCATATCAATCACAAACCGATACTTTACATCCCCTTTTTCCAAACGATCAAAAGCGATATTTACATCCTGAATATTAATGATTTCACTATCAGCAGTGATATTATGTTCAAAACAGAATTCTAACATTTCCTGAGTTTCTGCGATGCCGCCAATATTGGAACCCGCAAAACTTCTTCTTCCCATCACTACATTGAATGCATTGATCTCTAAAGGTTCCGGAGGTAAACCTACTAATACCACAGTTCCGTCATGACGTAATAAATTAAGATAAACATTTACATCATGTTTTGCAGAAACGGTATCGATAATGAAGTGTAACTGGCGACTATATTTTGCCATAGCTTCTGCATCAGAGGATAAAACGGCTTCATCAGCTCCCAATCTTTTGGCATCTTCAACTTTACCCGGAGAAGTGGTAAATACAACCACTTCAGAACCCATCGCTTTCGCAATTTTGATGGCTAAGTGGCCTAATCCTCCAATTCCTAAAACACCCACTTTTTTACCCGGTCCTGCTCCCCAGTGTTTTAATGGGGAATACACAGTAATTCCGGCACACAAAAGTGGCGCTGCTGCAGCTAAGTTTTCAAATGCAGGTACTTTTAATACATAACGCTCATTACATACATACGATTTTGAAAAGCCTCCAAAAGTATGCCCTCCTGAGACTTTATCTTCACTATTGAATGAAAATGTAACGCCTTCTTCACAAAACTGCTCAATCCCTTCATTACAATATTCACAGTGGTCACAACTATCTACAATACAGCCAATCCCGGCAATATCACCTATTTTAAAATTCTTAACATGTTCTCCTACTGCTGTGATACGGCCTACAATTTCGTGTCCCGGAACGATGGGTGCCGGATAAGGGCCAAAATCTGCGTGAACCTGATGCAAATCGCTGTGGCAAATTCCACAGTATAAAATTTCCATTTCGATGTCGTGAGCCTGTAACGCTCTGCGATTAATGGTAAGTTCGTGCAAAGGAATTTCCGGAGATTCTGTTCCGTAGGCTTTTATTAGTGTACTCATTGTATTTATTATTTAATGTTTTTCATATCAATTATGTCGCGATACCTCATATTATCCGCTACAGATTTTTTATAGGAATCATCAATTTTATCTGAGGTAATCATTTATTGTTTTTAGCTAATCATTGTTGAAAACCATTTGATAATGGCCGGATCTCTGTGACTAAAGAAAAGTGATTCTTTGGTATCCAGCAATGCAATGGTATTCATATCTTCCTGAGAAAGTTCAAAATTGAAAACCTCTATGTTCTCAATCAGCCTTTCCTTTCTTACAGATTTTGGGATCACCACAACCTCTCTCTGAACAAGCCAGCGTAAGATCACCTGTGCTACAGATTTATTATATTTTTTTCCAATGGCAGCAAGTATTTCATTAGAGAACAGATCATTGCGTCCTTCTGCAAAAGAAGCCCAGCTCTCTATCTGTACCCCATTTTCTTTTAAAAACTTCTGATCTTCTGTACGTTGATAAAAAGGATGTGTTTCTATCTGATTTACTGCAGGAACGATTTCGTTATTCACAATGAGATCCATCACTCTGTCCGGATGAAAATTGCTTACTCCTATCGCTCTTATTTTGCCTTCTTTGTAAAACTCTTCAAGCGCTCTCCAGGAGCCGTGTACATCTCCGTAAGGTTGATGAATGAGATATAAATCAAGGTAATCAAGCTGAAGCTTATTCATAGAAGTTTCAAACGCCTTTTTAGTTTTTTCATATCCGTTATCTGCAATCCAAAGTTTTGTAGTGACAAACAGATCTTTTCTATTTACTCCACTTTCTTTTATGGCATCTCCTACCGCTTTTTCATTTTGATAGGCTGAAGCGGTATCTATTGAGCGATATCCTACTTCAATAGCTTCTTTCACTACTTTTTTACATTCTTCATAATCGGGAATCTGATACACTCCTAATCCCAAGATGGGCATTTCTACCCCATTATTTAAAGTAACATTTTTCATTTTAAATATATTTTAGTGTTTCTGACTTTTAATTTTTTGTTGCAGGTAAGATCTCATTAAGACAGCTTATCGCATTCAGTGTTCGGGGATAGCCTACATAAGGGAGAAGATTGGTCATTACATTTATCAGATCCTGTCTTGTATTTCCTACATTTTTATTTCCCTGAATATGTCCTTTTATCTGATTTTCGGTTCCGCCCAAAGCAATAAGAAACGAAAGTGTTATCATTTCTCTGGTTTTGAGATCAAGCCCTCTTCTTGTTATAAAGTCTCCAAAGCAATTATCAGATAAGTATTTCTGAATATGAAGAAGGTCTTCCGGTGAGTTTTTATACAGATTTTCTATTCCGGAACCTATGATTTCCTTCTGTCTTTCATATCCTTTCTCAAATCTTGTCTGAATAGTTGTGGTTGACTGGCTTTGTAAGGGAAGTTGTATGTTTCTTTCCTTAAAAATATGATTTGTTGCCTCCAAAAAGTCTGTTACTTTTAACTTCCCAATATAAGGGACAGCCTGATAAACAATTTCTTTAATCTCAATGGGTGAAACTTCTACATTTAAGGCAGCATTTACAAACATTTTAAATTCAGAAAGAGCCTGACTTCCCAATGCAGATGCCAAAATAATCATGGTCCGAATTTTCACATCCATTGTGTTATGGCTTACTACTTCATCATAGGCAAAATTGTGGAAGATTTCAACAAGATCAGGATCCAGTTCTTTTTCTTCTGAAAGGTATTCGGACCAAAGTTCTTCATAATTCATGATTGCCTGTGGTGACAGTCTGTTTTCTACTTCATACACCGGTGCTCTGAACGTGTTATAAATATCATCGGTTACCGGCTCAAACCATTCTGTTTTGTCTTCATCATAGTCTGTGATCATTGCAATATGCTGCATTGTACTTTGATGAGACGCACCGTGCCAGTGTTTTATATTTTTAGGAATTTTGATAACATTACCTTCTTTCATCACCTGTATGTGCTCTCCTTCTATTTGGTAATATCCGGTTCCTTTTACGACAAATAAAATCTGACCGCTTTTATGGCTATGCCAGTTTGTTCTTGATGTCGGCTCGAAAGTGACAGTTCCTATATTGGCATTATAGCCATCTTCTGGTAAGACATTCATGTTTACCCAAACAACACCTGTAAAATGATCTTTGGGAGCAGGAATTCCTTTTTCAGTAAATGATTTCATATTTGTAGTATATTTTAATGGTTCTTGAGCCAACAGCAACTGATTCAATAAGAATAAAACGATAGAGAGGATACTATTTTTCATTGTTTCAATTTTACAGTTAATTCTATGTGCAAAATTGCAGATCAAATAAAAATTATACTTATATGAATTACGGTATTGTTTACCATTATTACTGATAAGCCATAAAACAATCATTTAGATCAGAAAAAATTCGTAGAATATATGGATCTGCGGATTTAAAAACGATAATCCCGGCATTTCTTACTTAAAAAATCAATACTGCTTTTATATTTTACTAATTCCCAGATTTTGTTTAATATACTCCTCAGGATGTTCAACTAACATAGAGACAAAGGCAGCAATACTTTTTCTTGATAAAGCGCCACCGATTTCAGGCTCCGGTTTACGGGTAATATGATAATCTATTTCATTGTCATTGGTAAACCAATCCGGTCGAAGAATGGTATAGTCTAAGCCAGATTCTTCTATTAAATCTGCCAGTTTTCTGTAGGGCTGTAAAACAGAGCATAAGGGAACATCATAAATTCCGATAGAACTTATCGCAATCACCCTCTTCACGTACTCTTCCTGCATTGCTTTTATGATATTTCTGGTCATCACTTCAAGATCTCCTGCCAGATTTATATAAACAATATCCTGCCCTGCAACTGCATTTTTCACATCATTAAAATTCATAGCGTCCCCTTCCACAATTTTTGCCTGAGTAGTATTGTCTATTCTATTTTTATTTCTGACAAAAAGAGTAAGCTGAACATCCTCTTTTTCCTCGAGAGCATCAATCACATACGAAGCTAAACTCCCACTTGCTCCTATTATAATTACTTTTTTCATGTAACAAATTTCAGAAATCGGGTTGTTTTTATTCTTATATGGATTACGGCATTATCTACCATTTTAACTGATTTACAGTTTTTTACTAAAATGTAGAGGCGACCGACTTCAGGATGATCCATTTATCACCTCTTTTTTCCAGCTGCAATTTTTGCTGTAACCTCCATGTATGTCTACTTCCCCATATTCTTGCGTCTACTAAATTCTGAACAGTAACATCCGCCTTATTTCCGTTGATAATAATTTTGTGGTCAACTTCTTTTGCGGAATAATATTTCATACTTTCTTTTACCACTTCAGAAAACCATTCCGATTTGGGTTGCACATAGCCGGTCATATGGGTAAGAGTATAATGCTCATCGAGAATTTTATTCATTTCTACAGTATCCTTCTTTATCATAAGGTCGGCCAGTTGTCTTACGATAGCTAGAACCTTTGTCTCTTCGGTTTGATTTTGATTTTCCATGGTACTGCTTGGTTTATTTTGTGAATAAAGAATAGTAAATATCATCAGGAGAAAAAATGGCAGATAATATTTTTTTAAATGATTTAATAAATTAACGGTATAAGCATCATGATACTTTATTTGGTTGCTCATTGTGAATCTTCTTCATTATTTTCAGGTTGTAATGGTCCGTAAAAATAGGAAGCTGTTGCTCCGCCATCAATAAGGAAGTCGGAACCGGTAATAAAAGCTCCTTTTTCGCTCATGAGCAACTCTGCAACATTTGCCACCTCATCAGCAATCCCAGGACGACCTGCAGGTGATTTGGCAAACATATTTTTGTAAAAATCTCCACGAGGGCCATTAAATTCATCCAATGCCAATGGCGTAACGATAATTCCAGGTGAAATACAGTTGATTCTGGCTCCTCTTTCTCCCCATTTTACCGCTTCGGCCATCACTCTTTTCCCGTTACAGCGCTTTGAGATCTGATAAGCGTGCAAGGTGTCTTTAATTTTATCCGGCTGCAACATTTCTAAATTCAGTAATGCTTCAGCAGGTGTTGTTGCCAAAAGCCTGTCTTCTTCCGCAGTTAATGCCGGCATTCTGTAACCGGATTGACTGGAAATCGTCACACCACTCCCTCCTTTCTTCATTACTTTTCCAAATTCTTCCAGTAATAATGCTGTTCCGTATAAATCTACCTGTAAAATATGTTCTTTGGTTGATTGGGAAGGTGACAAACCTGCAGCATTTACAAACATTGAAATCTCCCCTTCTCTTTGAGCCTCTTTTATTAATTCTAAGACAGATTCACGATCTGAAATATCGACTTTAAAAGGAACGGCATCAAAACCAGCTTCTAATAAAGTTTCAGCAATTGCTTCTGCGTTTTCAATTTTCCAGTCAGCCACGAAGATTTTATTTCCATAAGCCATTCTTCTGACTATTGCCATTCCTAACTGACCTGCTCCGGTGAGTACTATGACGTCTTTTGTTGTGTTCATATTAATTTTTTTATTGGTAAAACTTGGTTGGGTGCTATCACAAAGTTCAATATTTCATTCCCGTAAATAATTAATCCGATTTTTGAATTAACATTTTAATAAAACTCTTTTTCTTCCCAAGCAACTGTAGCTACCCTGTTATTGATAAGCCACTGATCGTTTTCTTTTACATATTCATCTTTATAAACAGCCCATATTTTTCTCACATACTTTTGATTGTTTTCCGTACCTACTAAAGTTACAAAAGAATAAGACGTTCCTTTAGCGGTATTTCCGTTAAGATCAATAAGTAACTGCCCTACGAGATGATAGGCTGTATGTATTGATGCTAAAATCTGGGCAAATCCATTACTGATTTCTGTTGTTCCGTGTAAAACAACAGTTTGTTCATCCATAACTGATGTGAGCACGCCGTCTGAAGTAAAATGAGCGGCCATTGTCACATGATCTTTTCTGTCTGCGGCTGCCAGATAATTATGCGTAAGTTCCTGAATAGCCTGCTTATCTTCTAAAATTTTAACTTTTTCCAACGTTTCCATATCAACTATTATAACCCTGTTGTTTTTTCAATTGCTTCTGTATACCTTTCCCCTGCAACTTGAAGCTTATCGGCTTCTGATGTGATTTTACAGATTCTTCTTTAGTGATATTATGGCTGTAAGAAAAATTAAGCCCCATACATCCGAATCCTGCCTCAGAAACTTCTAATCCATGATTTTTTAATTTTCTAGTATTCATAATATTAATATTTTTATTCTGATAGATTCAATAAATCCTTATTAAGCCTTTCTCCCTGAATTGCAATTTTAGAAAGACCTTCTTCAATTTCCTGTAAGTCTTCTGCAGTCATTTCAACCTCTGCAGATTTTATATTATCTTCTATATAAGCTATTTTATCCATTCCCGGAATGGGTACAATGAATGGTTTTTGTGCCAACAGCCAAGCCAGTGCAATTTGTACAGTAGAAGCACCCTTTCTTTCTGCGATATTTTTCAACATGGTCACCAAAGGCATATTTGCCGTCATTGCTTCTTTGGTAAATCTTGGAAAAACCGCTCTGAGGTCTGTTGCCTGATCAAAAGTATCATCAGGTGAAATCGCTCCGGTTAAAAATCCTGTTCCCAGAGGTCCCCAAGGAACAAAACCGATTCCCAATTCTTCACAGGTGGGTATAACACTTGTTTCCGGTTCTCTTGTCCAAACAGAATATTGATTTTGAACGGCTGTTACGGCCTGTACGTTGTGAGCTTTGATAATAGTTTCCGCATTGGCTTCAGATAACCCAAAATATTTCACTTTTCCTTCCGCGATCAGATCTTTTACCGTACCCGCCACATCTTCAATAGGAACATGAGGATCAACTCTATGCTGATACAGCAAATCTATATAATCCGTCTGCAGCCTTTTTAATGAAGCTTCCACTACTTTACGAATATGTGCAGGCTGGCTGTTCACTCCGCTATCCGAAATCATCCCAAACTTGGTGGCAATAATAACATCCTTACGAAAAGGTTTTAAAGCCTCACCTACCAGTTCTTCGTTGGTAAACGGCCCATAAGCTTCGGCTGTGTCAAAGAAGGTAATTCCCTTATCAAAACCTGAACGGATTACTTTAATGCCTTCACTTATATCTGTTGCCTTTCCTGTACCGAAGCTAAGATTCATACAGCCCATTCCAATGGCTGAAACTTCTAAGCTTCCTAATTTTCGTGTTTTCATTTTTTCTACTTGAATTTTGATAATGCAAATTTCAGCAGATAATTTTGCGATGTCTTTATACGTATTACTGTTTAAATTACCAATATTACATATTGTAGATATTGAGGTCACAAATATCGAAATCAGATACATTGGCTTATACAGATTACGCTTTTATTTACCATAATCACTGATTGATTGTAACTGTTGTTCAAACACTTACATTTTTAGCTAGATTTGTAGTATAATTATTTCGAAAATGGAAATTAACAGAATTGACAGCGTAGGTGAATACAGTAATTTGCGAGGTGCTGAAACCCTGCACCCCATGATCAACATACTCGATTATGATCATCTGAAAATACTGGAACCCGCTACTTATAATTTCGGATTTTATTGCGTTTTTTTAAAGGAAACTAAATGTGGTGATTTACGATACGGAAAAGAAAGCTATGATTATCAAGAAGAAAGTCTTGTATTTGTAGCACCTGGGCAGATATTAACTGTTGAAAGCTATTTACCTGATATTAAACCTAAAGGCAAAGTACTCATTTTCCATCCGGATTTTTTAAGAGGAACTGCTTTAAGCAATATCATCAAAGATTACAGCTTTTTCTCCTATTCTTCCAATGAAGCGCTGCACCTTTCAAAAAAAGAAAGAGAAATGGTACTCAATATATTCGCAACAATTGAGGATGAATTGCAGCAAAACCTTGATAAACACAGCAAAACACTGGTAATCTCCCACATACAGGTATTTTTAAATTATGCCATCCGTTTCTATGACAGACAGTTTATCACCCGAGAGCATATTAACAAAGGGACTCTGGAAAAATTCGAAGACCTGTTGAATACTTATTTTCTTTCGGATAAGCCACAAAGCATAGGACTGCCAACCGTAAGTTCTTGTGCTGAAACACTTCATCTGTCACCTAACTATTTTGGAGATTTAATAAAAAGGGAAACTGGCGTATCTGCTCAGGAATATATACAGATCAAGGTGATTAATATCGCAAAGGAAAAAATCTTTGATATCAATAAATCCATTAGTGAAATCGCTTATGAATTAGGTTTTAAATATCCACAGCATTTTACAAGGTTATTTAAACAAAAAACGGGTAAAAGTCCTATTGAATTCAGAAATTTGAATTAATAAAATAAAAGATCAATTAGTAGGCTAATTCAAAATTAAATCTATTGATGAGTACTTCCTCCCTCTTACAATCTTTTAAAAATTAATTTAAATAACTATTCAACCTCAAAAATCGCCTGTATAGAAACTGATGAACCGACAGGCAAAGAATAAGCACCGGAAGTATTGCGGGTATGTTTACCTTTTTCGCCAAATATTTCTACAGTCAGATCTGAAGCTGTATTCATCAATGATGCATGCTGTGTATAATCATCTTTTGTATTAAATGTTCCTATTAATTGAACACATTTTTTAACCTTATTCAAATCTCCGCCAACTGCATCTTTTAAAATGGCAATAATATTTAGCATCGTTTGTTTGGTAGCTTCCTTTACCTGTTCTTCATTTACATTAACACCTAATTTGCCAGGATTTAAGATCTTTCCGTCTTTCAATGAAACCTGGTTGATAAACACCAAATTTCCTGAACGGGAAAAAAGTTCGTAATTCCCGACCGGTTTCGGCAATGTTGGCAATACAATATTCTTTTCTTTTAAAATATCATTGATTGATTTCTGTTTTGGCTTTTCAGCCAATGTTTTTTTGGAAAAAGAGCCTTTTAAAGACAAAGCCACTTTTGCAAAATTCTTTCCTTGCAATTCAGCTAGATAACGCTCGTCTTTACTAGGTCTCTCAACATTTTTTAAAGAAGCCGGACTCGTTATTCCCAATACTGAATTTCCTTGAGGAATATTCTTATCAATATTTTCATTCCCGCGAATTCCATTGGAGACTAAAACCATCCCGTGAACCGCCAGAGAATTCCAAAACGATTGTAAAGCTAGTTCTTTTCCAGCTCCGCTTCCTGCGGACATAAAAACTGTCGCAGGCATTCCTTCCAGAGAATGATTCGTCCACAAATCAACAGTTTTAGAGAAAAATTCACTCATTCCTGTACTGATATTTCCGAAATATACCGGTGAGCCGAAAGCAATCCCATCATAAGTTGGCAGCTCATCTACTGTTGCCACCGGAATATCTTTCAGTTTGGGATCAGCTGAAGTTCTCACTTGTTTGATAACTGCTTTTACAGTTTTGCCAGACTCTATTCCTTTCGCTATTTCTTTTGCCAGTTCGTAAGTTCCTCCATGATCAGAATGAATGAGAACCAATACTCTGGCTGTATTATCTTGTGCCATAATGGTGTTTGAGATTAATAATAATGATGCCACTAAAAAAGCAAACCAATTCTTCATTGTATTTAAAATATCAAATTCAATGACAAAATTACCAATGACGCTTCAATTAACTTTGCCAAAATTTATATACAAAACGACAAGCGTTTATTTCAATTCATAAAAATCTCTTTTCCCTATTTTAATTTTTGTATCTGCTTTAAGCTCAATATTTTTTGAAGAATCTGTTACTTTTTCAAGATTGATTTGCACCGCTCCCGATTCAATTAATCTTCTCATTGCCGATTTTGTCTGCCCCTGCTTCAGTTTCATACATAAATCAATTAAAGTCATCATGCCACTTACCGATTCAATCTTATTGATCAAAACCGGTCTGAATGATTTTTGTTCAAAGTTTTTATTCTGAAACTGATTGATGAAAAATGCCTCTGCATTTTGAGCTTCAGTTTCACTATGGTATTGTGTAATGATATTTTTTGCGATACGTTTCTTAATGTGCATCGGATTTATACCTTCTGACAATTCCTCCCGGATAGACCGCTTCTCCTCTATTGAAAAATCAGTTGTCAGATCCAAAAACTCCTCAATTAAACTGTCAGGAATTGACATCGTTTTACCAAACATTTCGTTCGGTTCATCTGTCAATCCGATGATATTATTGAGAGATTTGCTCATCTTTTCCTTTCCGTCCAATCCTTTCAACAATGGCATACACATGACAATCTGAGGATTGAGTTCAAAAGTCTCCTGCAACTGTCTTCCCATCGTACAATTAAAAAGCTGGTCGGTTCCGCCCATTTCGATATCTGCTTTGATTCGTACAGAATCGAATCCCTGTAAAATAGGGTAAACCAACTCATGCATTGCAATCGGCGAATTCTCTGTAAAACGCTTATTAAAATCATTTCTGTGCATCAATTGGGCAACCGTCACTTTTGACAAAATCTGAATTACTTCAGAAAATGATAACGCATCCAGCCATTCAGAATTAAAAACAATTTTTGCTTTTTCTATATCAATTATTTTTGATAACTGATTTAGGTAAGTTTCTGCATTATGTTGAACATTATCGGCTGATAAAGGTTTTCTGCTTTTATTTTTTCCTGTCGGATCACCGATTCTTGCGGTAAAACTTCCTACCAAAATCACAATCTGATGTCCCAAATCCTGAAATTGTTTTAACTTTTTCAAAACCACAGCATGCCCCAAATGCAAATCAGGAGCAGTCGGATCAAAACCTAGTTTAATAATCAGTTTACGGTTTTCCTGTTTTGCTTGTTCTAATTTCTCTTCCAAACCGTTTTGGGGAAGGATGATTTCTACGTTTTCTTTTAGTCTGTTGATTGTTTCCATTGTATTGAGAATAAAAAAAGCCCGAGTAAAAATACTCGGGCTATAAGGTTATATTATTTAAAATCTTTATTTAAAAATCAGTTGATATATAAGCATAGTTCTTCCGAGCACATAGAATTCGGAAGTAATACGTACTGAAGAAAGGAAGACGCAATATGCTGTTCAAAAATTTCATTTCATTGCAAATATATTAATTTTATTGAATATTCATAATGACGCTTTTATTAATTTTGTGAAAAATAAAATACAAAACGACAACATGAAGTGTGGGTTAACGGAAGAAAATACCGGACATTTTGTAGACGAAATTTCCATCAACGCATACGTATGGTATGACAAAAACTGGCAACATGACGACTATGAGCATAAACATGAGCGTTACCAGTTAACTTATGTAGAAGAAGGTTATCAGTATTTTCATATTGATAACAAGATCTTGCTGGTACCACAAAATCATCTCATCTGGATTCCTTCCGGAAAAGCACATAAAATAAGCTCAGAAGCTAAAACCGTTAACTTGATGATCGCTTTATTTAAGTCAGTCCCTAAAAACGATTTTTACAATCATATTCATGTTTTTCCCGCTCCGAATGTTTTAAAAGAAATGATTCTTTACGCTTCAAAATGGAGTCAATTAATAACAGAAAACGAAGAACAATCGACATTTCTAACAGCCATTCTGAATAGTCTTCCAAGTTTTTGTGATGAGAATAATTCTCTTCAGATTCCTGTTCCCGCAGACAACAGATTGATCCCAGTTTGTAATTATATCAATTCTAATTACCATGACGGTTTCGGAATTGATGAACTCGCAGAGCTTGCTCATCTATCCGTCAGAAGTCTGCAACGGATTTTTAAGCACGAAACCGGCATTACTATTCAGAAATATATGCAACTGATCCGGGTTTTGAAAAGTATTGAATTGATTAATGATAATCAGAATACTCTGAGCGAAATCGCCTATAAAGTAGGATACAAAAGCCTTTCAGCATTTACAACTTCTTATTTTACAATAATGAAATCAAAACCTAAACTGAAAAAGTAAATTAACTTTCTGAAAATTGAACTTTTGATTCAATGCCATAAAAATAATTACATAAAAATAAAAAACGCTGTAAACATTGATGTTTACAGCGTTTTAGCTTATTTTGGTTTCCCAACTGGCGGAGAGTGAGGGATTCGAACCCCCGGACCTGTTACAGTCAACAGTTTTCAAGACTGCCGCAATCGACCACTCTGCCAACTCTCCATAAACTCCGATTCTATCGTCGTTTTCAGTGGTGCAAATATAGAATGTTTTTTAATTTCTGCAAAATATTTTCTGAATAAATTTTAACACAGCTTAATAATAGACTAGAAATCAAATCAATTATTTTTCTCAAACATCGATTAATAATAGAAATACCAGGAATAAAAAAACAAAAAACACATCCCGAAAGATGTGTTTTATATGTTGTAAAAATTAATTTGCTATTAATGTAATTCTGCCAAATACTTTTCAGCATCCATTGCAGCCATACAACCGCTTCCTGCCGCTGTGATCGCCTGTCTGTAGATATGATCCTGAACATCTCCTGCTGCAAAAACTCCAGGAAGATTGGTTCTCGAAGAACCTTTTTCAGTATCAATATATCCGTTTTCATCTAAATCGATCTGTCCAACAAAAATATCTGTATTAGGTTTATGACCAATCGCAATAAAGATCCCGTGAACATCCACTGTAGATTTTTCCTGAGTCTGGTTATCAATAACCACAGCTCTTTCTACCAGATTATTTTCTCCTTCAATACCAATTAACTCATGATGGAATTTCACTTCAATATTCGGTGTATTCTGAACTCTGTGGATCATTGCTTTTGAAGCTCTGAACTCATCTTTTCTCACCAACATCGTTACCTTGTTTACCAGTTTAGCAAGATAAGTAGCCTCTTCAGCTGCTGTATCTCCTGCTCCAACTACGACAACGTCTTTCCCTCTGTAGAAAAATCCGTCACACGTTGCACACGCAGAAACTCCTCCTCCATTGTATTTTTTCTCGTCATCCAGTCCTAAATATTTTGCAGTAGCTCCTGTAGAAATGATCACTGTTCTCGCAAAAATTTCTTTATTTCCTGCATATAATTTGTGGATACCTCCAACTTCCTTAGAAAACTCAACTTTTGTGATCATTTCGTAATGAACTTTTGTGTCGAATCTTTCTGCTTGTTTTTGCAAATCCATCATCATTTCAGGACCTGTAATTCCCGCTGGGTAACCCGGGAAGTTATCCACCTCCGTAGTTGTAGTTAATTGTCCACCTGGTTCCAGACCTGTATACAATTCAGGTTTAAGGTCTGCTCTTGCTGCATAAATTGCCGCTGTGAAACCAGAAGGTCCAGATCCAACGATCACACAATCTAAAATGTTTTGCTCCATAATTTGCTTTTCGAAGATTTAAAAATTTACGAGTGCTAATTTCGTAATTTTTACTATTAATTTAAAGTTATTTTAATGATAGTTGTCAATATCTAATATGTCGATTTTCAATGGTTCGGATTGTGAGTTTCGGAATTTGGAGGTATAATATTGACCTTTCTATCAACTCGCAACTCGTATCCCGCCATCTCACATCACACCTTCATCTTAATCTTATCAACATTGATGATTTTATAGACCAGCTCTTTAATAAGTTCCGCTTCACTCATATTTACAGCTCCTAATCCTTTTCCTTTCATATCGAATTCTCTTAAAATAGAGATCACTCTTGTCGCATGCTTCAAAGGATATAGTCTTGCTGATTCTGCATAGTCTTTAATGAAATATGGATTCACTCCCATCTGAGAAGCAATCACCTGTGGCGGCTGTCCTGACATCGTATTATAAATAATGACATTGGAGAAATAGTTATATAAACTCGCCAACATCATCACAAAAGGATTATTTTTCGGATTTTTACCCATAAAATGAGCAATTTTGAAAGCCGCATTGGCATTTTTTGTTCCTAAAGCTTTTTGCAGCTCAAAAACGTTGTATTCCTTACTGATACCAATATGATTTTCGACCATCGTCCCATCCAGAGCTTCCCCTTCTTTAAGAATAATTTTAAGTTTATTCAGCTCATTGGCAATTCTGGAAAGGTCATTTCCAAGATATTCTGCCAAAAGATGAGAAATATTAGGCGCGGTTTTTATCCCTAAAGAAATACATTCATCGGCAATCCATTTTGGAAGATTACTTTCCCTTATGGATTCACTTAAAAATAATGCATTGGCCTTATCTAGCGCTTTGGTTACTTTTTTTCTGCTGTCTAATTTTTTGTGTTTATGGGCAAAAACCAACACAGTAGACGGAACCGGATTCGTAACATAAGCTTCTAAAATTCTGTTTTCCTCTTCATTTAATTTTAAATCCTGCGCTTCTTTTACAATGATCACCTGCTTATCTCCCATCATCGGAAACTGTCTCGCCAACGAAAGAACCTCCTGATAAGAGGTATCTTTTCCGTACACCACCGTTTGATTGAACGCTTTTTCATCTTCATTCAAAAAGTCGTGTTCTAAAGCTTTTACAGCAAGATCTATAAAGTAAGGTTCTTCTCCGTGGAAAAAATAAATAGGTAAAACTTCTTTATTTTTAATATTTTTGAGGATTAAATCTAATTCTTTCATCTTATAAATGGAACTTCCAAAACTAAATTTTCAGGAAACTTTTGATTTTAAATTCAAGAAAGACAAAGATAAGTTTTTTATTTATGATTTAGTTCGTAAGACCTATCTTTTGCTCACTCCTGAAGAATGGGTTCGCCAACACTGGATCCATTATTATCTTACTGTAAAATCGTATTCTACCTCAGCTTTAATTACTGAGAAAAAGATCGTTTTAAACGGCTTAACGAAAAGAATTGATCTTCTGATCACAGAAAAAACAGAGCCTGTAATTTTAATCGAATGTAAAGCTCCACAAATCAAATTAACCGAAAAAACGTTTGAACAGACAGCAAGATACAACTCCATTATCGGAGCCAAAGAGATCATTTTAACAAATGGTTTACAGCATATCAATGCTTATTATGAGAACGGACAGTATCAGTTTTACAGACCTGAATAAGCTTTTCTAACATTCAATATTTACTATGGAAATAAAAAACATCATATTTGACTTTGGAGGCGTCTTAATGGACTGGGATCCCAGATATTTTTTCAAAGCGTACTTTAATGACGACGAAAAGATGGAATACTTTCTTGAAAATATTGTCCAGACTGCATGGAATGAAGAGCAAGACCGGGGAAGACCGCTTTCTGAAGGAACGGAAATTCAGGTGAAAAAATTTCCGGATTGGGAAAAGGAAATCAGGGCTTATTATGATAACTGGACCGTAATGCTGAAAAGCGATATTCCTGATAATGTAGAAGTGCTGAGAAAACTTGGAAAAACCGACTATCATTTATTTGGATTGACCAACTGGTCGGAAGAAACGTTTCCTTATGCGCTGGAAAATTATGATTTCTTTCAGTTATTTGACGGAAAAATTGTGGTTTCTGGAACTGAAAAATTAATCAAACCCGATCCTAAAATCTGGTATGTTTTGTTAGACAGATACAATCTTCAACCTCAGGAATCTGTTTTTATTGATGACAATCCGAAAAATATTGAAATTGCCCGGTCATTAGGTTTTAAAACGGTTCATATTACTCCTGAAACCAATTTAGAAAAAGAATTGATCGATTTAGGGATAAAATTCGAATAAACCGCAATCTCATTTAACAGTACATATCTCCATTGTGAGTTATTTTTATTAATTTAGATAAAGAATTTTAAGCATGAAAAAAATTCTTTTTTTATTTCTCTTCGCCATTACTTATTTTCAAGCGCAAACTATTGATACAGATAGTGATGGAATTCCGGATACGGAAGATCAGTGTCCTACCCTTGCAGGAATTAAAGAAAATTATGGATGTCCTGAAACAATGCGAAAAAACTGTGCTTATTTCAGACAAAAAGATGAGGAGGTATTTACCAAGTTTAAGATTGAAAATGAAAATATTGAAACGATTTATGATCTAATCAACAGGAATATTCTGGACGATATCCCTAAAAAAATACTACACACCAGCTTTATTTACATTCATTTTATAGACAATCTTTCGCCTTGTGATATTATCAGTCCCGACAACAGATGCTGCAGTGGATTAAGTTTTAATAAACACAATTTCTTAATCACTAAATTCTGGAATGAAAAGGCAATTGAATCTCTTTTTACAAGATATAAAGCCAGTATTCTTCTCTCTACAAAAATTCCGGAGCCATTAATTAGCGATTTTAAATCAGAACTTTCTCCGGAATTATTTTCCTTTCTGATGAAGTATCATAACAAAGACACAGGAAGAGTAAAGTTGAAATCAGAAAATATAGGAAAAGAAAAAAATAATATCCAGATTGGAATAGAATTCCGAACTCCTTATCAAATAGAAATAACTTACCTAGACAAAATAAAAAAATATGAATACAACAATCAAAAGTGGGAAAACATCAAATAAATTTTCCTTAAAACCTATTTTATTATCTGCATTTTTAATGTCTTCAGGAACCCTATTCAGTCAGAACCTTAAACCGGTTGCTTATCAGGATGGTTCTCAAAAGCTGAACGGACTGGTAACTTCCAACGCAGGAAAAAAACTTCCGGGTGTTTTAATCCTTCCGGCCTGGAAAGGAATTGATGATGAAGCAAAAACCGCCGCCGCAGAACTTGAAAAACAAGGATACATTGCTTTTGTTGCGGATATTTACGGGGAAGGAAATATTCCTGCAGATAATGCAAGCGCAGGGAAATCCGCGGGATATTACAAACAAAATTATGAGGCTTATCAGAAAAGGATAACCCTTGCTTTGGAACAGTTGAAAAAAAACGGGGCAATTTCGAATAAAATCGCAGTGATCGGTTATTGTTTCGGAGGAACAGGAGCTTTAGAATCGGCAAGAGGAAGTCTTCCGGTAGTAGGTGTTGTTTCTATTCATGGAAGTATCGGGAAAGATCAGACCAGAAAAAATGGTCCTATTTCCACTAAAATTCTGGTTGAAAATCCGGCAGATGACAAAAGTGTAACTCCTGAAGATTACAACAACCTGATCAAGGAAATGAATGAAGGAAATGCGGATTGGCAGATCATTACGTATGCGCATTCAAAACATACTTTTACAGATCCAAAATCACCGGATTATAATGAAATCATGGCAAAAAGAGCGTGGAATCATACGTTGATGTTCTTAAAAGAAATTTTGAAGTAAATAAAATATTAGTCTTTTGTCATTCTGAAAGCTGCAAAGCGAATTGAAGAATCTCTATTAATCCTCTTAATTTCTAAATGAACTTAATGGTTAAAATAAATTAGTAGAGATTCTTCCTGCGTCAGAATGACAAAAGGACTTTTAAATTTTCAATATTTAAGATCTATTCCTCTCTGTTTACCAATTCCATAGAAAAGGCAGGAAGACAAATGGCCACATATTCACAAGGATCCGAAAACGGGTTGCTGTAACGAACTCTTGCTCCTTTTTCAATCAAAATACTTTGACCTTTTTCTAAAGTCACAATTTCGCCATCAATTTCAAATTGTTTTTTTCCGGAAATGATTAAGGTAAACTCATCAAATTCGGGGGTTTGGTGCGGTTCGCTCCAGTCCGGAGGTGCCACCATGTGAGCAATTGAAATATTAGAATTCTGCGTGGAGTTTCCCCAGTGTTCTTCTATTAATTTCCCGTCTGTGGTGGGAACTACAAACGGTGATTTCTGAATTTTATATTTTTTCATATCCAGTTTTCTTTTTTTATTTCATACACAAAATTGGTTCTCGTCGGTTCTCCGAAATAAGCCACTTCCTCTTCTGCAATTTTTTGTCCACCCAATCGTTCTAATGCAATTTGTGAACGGAAATTTTCTTTCCCGATATGAAAGTAAACAATATCCACAAACTGAAAAATATAATCAAGCATAATCTTTTTGATCTGAGGATTGATTCCTTTTCCCCATGATTTTGTTCCGTAGAAGGTATAGCCAATGAAGATGCTGTTCTTATGTTCATCAAAATCATAAAAACGGGTACTTCCCAAAATATCTCCGGTCGATTTTTCAATAATTTTAAAAGCTCCTTTGCTTTCTATGGCTCCTTTAAAAAAGTTTTCAAAGATTTCACGCTGATAACGGTCTTTGTTCGGATGCTGTTTCCAGACTTCAGGATCTGAAGCCACTTCATATAAAGACTCAAAATCCCCTTGCTGTAAGGGGATTAATTGATATTCCTGATTTTCTAAAAGGGTTTGTATAGAAAATTTCATCGGTACATTTTTGATTTAAATCAGACTGATTTTAGCTTTTTGCTTTTGCAGCATCAGATTCGATCTTTTTGATCTCTTTCAGTTTATCTGAAATTTTAATTACGGCATCTAATTTTGCAGGTTTCAGGCTTACTTCTGCTTCTGAAGTATCCCATTTGATTACCAGATTTCCTGTATTTTCATCGGTAGGATTTAAGGTGATTTCGAACCATTCCTGCTTATCTTCTAGTTTATTCACCGGGACAGTAACATCTACGACGTCCTGTTTTGGATCATACGTATAAGCGCCCCACTGCTGAAAATCTTTATTTAAAATCACTTTCCATTCTTTTTCTGTAGGAACTATAAATAAACCATACGTTCCTGCAGGAACTACTTTTCCTCCGAAATTAATAGACTGTCCGAAAGTAATTTTTGTTGATGAGTTGGCTCCCGCTCTCCAAACCTGTCCGTAAGGAACCAGATCTCCAAAAATCTTTCTCCCTTTCACTCCCGGTCTTCCGTAATCGATTGAGATTTTAGACATTGAAAACTGCTGCTCCACCTTCTGACGCGGACTTACTGCCGGTACAGAATAGTCTTGCGCAAAACTGAAAACTGATGTTGATATGCAAAGTGCAAATAGTAACTTTTTCACGTGTAAATTTTTGTTTAAAATTACAAAAATCAAAACAGAATAGCCTTCTCCAGTTCCAATAATTTTTGTTTTCTCCATATTCCTCCTGCATAGCCCACCAACTCTCCGTTTGAACCAATCACACGATGACAGGGAATTAAAATGGCTATTTTATTAATTCCGTTTGCAGTTCCTACAGCACGAATCGCTTTTGGATTTCCGAGAAATTCTGATTGTTGTTTATAGGTTCTGGTCTCCCCTATAGGAATTTCTCTCAACAGTTGCCATACTTTCTCCTGAAATGGCGTTCCTGTGGTATATAACGGAACTTCAAATATCTGTCTTTTGCCTTCAAAATATTCCTTCAATTCTTCTTCCAGCTGCTTAAAGTGTTTGTTTTCACCCTGCACAATTTCCGCATTCAAAGCTTTGGATAATGAGATGAACTGCTTTTCCATATTTTTGCGGTCTGTAAATTCGAGCAGGCAGATTCCTTCATCAACAGCGCAGGCAAACATGGTTCCAAGAGGGGTTTCTATTCTTTTAAGATCAATAATCATCTGTCTTTTACTTTTTTTAGGCGAAATTCCCAAAATATTTTTAAATCCTTCATTAAAACCGCTTAAGCTTTCATATCCTGAATCTAAAGCCGTTTCTATAATGCTTTCTCCATTTTTAATTTTCTTAAAAGCGGCATTCATCCGAAATTCTCTCTGAAAAGCCTGAAAAGTCATTCCATGATTTTTTAAAAACCAACGGCGGAGCGTTACAGGTTCTATATTTCTTTTTGAGAGATCTGCATCTTTTATTTTCAGGGATATATTTTGCGCCAGTTCTGCCAATAGGTCCTGAATATATTGAGGGGTTTCATTTAATTTTTTCAGAGGTTTGCAGATTTTACAGGCACGGTATCCTTTTTCAATAGCTTCTTCTGTGCTTAGAAAAAATTCTACATTTTCTTTTTTGGGTTTTCGCGCAGTACAGGTCGGCCGGCAAAATATTCCGGTCGTTTTTACACCCATCCAGTAAGTTCCTTCAAATGAGGAATCCTTATCCAGAGATGCCTGATACATTCTGTCCGCTGTCAATTTCATTAGGATATAAAAATAGGTGAAAAACTTTTCTCTTTTATAATTTCCCCGCCTTTTTCTTCTAAGCTTTTATAAATATATCCATTGGCAAAATTACCTGAAGAAATTCTTTTTACCCCTAATCTTTTTAATGTGGTAAAGTCCGGAAGTTCGGGCATCGCCATGACATTCACCGGAAGTATTGTTTCGTTTACAATTGTTTCAATATCATTTTCAGCAGTAATGCAAGGAACAAAAACACCGTTAATTCCTGCTTTTTCAAAGAGTTTTATTCTTTGAAGTGTTTCTTCTACAGGATTTTCCAATCCTAATAAAAACGGATCTGTTCTCAGGTTAACGAATATCTCAATATTCTTTTCTTTTAATTTTGAAATAACCGATTTCAGCTTTTCATAAAAAATCTCTTTATCTGCAATTTTCCTGATTCCATTTACCATCACACTGTCTTCAATATTAATTCCGACCACTCCTCTTTCGGCAAGCTTTGAAATATTGGAAACAATCTCTTCCGCATTTTTTCCATAACCGCCTTCCAAATCTACGGTTAATGGAATTGATACTGATTTTAAAATCCGCTCAACAATATAAAGATATTCATCAAAGGTCATATTTTCACCATCTTCATAACCTAAACTATGGGCAACAGCCGAACTGGAGGTAGCCAATGCTTTATATCCTAATTTTTCGTATACTTTGGCACTTTGCGGATTCCACACATTTCCTAATAATAAAGGTTCTTCGTTTTGATGCAGTTCTTTAAAAACCTGAATATTTGTCATTTTATTTTTTTACAAAACTAGTGTTATAAGCATGGTGCATACAACCGAAAAATGGACAAGTATTTTTCAGATATAAGTAATTTGCCTATTTTAAAAATAACAAACCCTACAAAAAATTACAGGGCTCGTTATGACTTATTGTGGCATCGCTTTCCATTTCTGAATAACGGACATGTAGAAATACATAAATACAAAGCCGCAAACCAAAATGATATAGCTTACATTAAAATCTAAATATTCAATCAGTGTTTTGCAATTCTTATACACGTCTTGACAAGCGTTTCTCTGATGAAGGGAAATGATTCCGAAAATCAGGAGTACAAACAATACAAAACCAATCATTGAAATATTGACAAAAATTGAGGAAATGAGCTTTCCGAATTTTCTCATCATAAGTATCGGAACCAGCAAAATAAACAGAGCTAGGATTAAAAGGAAATACATCACAAAGAATTCTTCTCTTCCTCCCACGATTACAGAGTACAGCACCGTAAGTAAAGTCACGGCCAAAGTCAATAATCCGGCACTGATTAAGCCAAAAAGCAAAGATTTCAATCCTGTAATTCTAAAACTAAAAATGAGTGTAGAAATGAAAAATGCAATCCAGATATACACATGAATGTTTTGTGTAAGGAAATCAAAAGACTTTATGGTGTCAACATTGATAAGAAGATTTGTAAGGTTATCGCTGTAATAATAGTAGTCTGTAAGATTGTTTTTGTAATATTCTTCTAAAGAGATTTCATTATTGATGTTCGGATTGAATATTTTAATAGTTACTGTATCATTCACAATCGCTCCGTTGTCTGCAACAATAGCCGCAGAATCTATTGCTGTGTCGTAGCCTAAATCAACAGCCAAATCGTCATCTTTTTTATCTTTTTCGGATTTTCTGATAAAATATCTGACTTCGAAATTCGGGTTCTGAGGCGCAACAATCATTTTTGTCCATTGCTTAGGCTCCAGATTATTTTTAATTCCGAATTCTTTTGAAATTTTTAAAAATTTACTTAAAAGAGTCTCTACTTCAGTGGGATTTTTTTTATCCAGCAGTTCCACTACCCCTTTATTGATTGCATAAGATTTTTTATTCTGCAGATCCTTGATATAATCATTCACAAACAAATTATAAGAGTCATCTTCTGAATACCCTGCTTTATTATTCAATTCATTATCATAAAATATATCTGAAAAATTATAATAGGTCATCCCCGTTGTTTTAATGTACGAAGAAAGATCTACCACCTCTTTTTTGAAATAAAATACCTCACAGTTCTCCTTTTTTTCTGAATAAGCCAAAAGTTTCTTATCCATTTTCGCCGGAAACTCGTAATTATGGTACTTATCTTTTTTATAGGAGATTTTGGAAAAAACAGAATAGAACTGATAGACATTGTTATGATAGACAAAGTATTTCTTGTTTCTATTGATTTCATTGATATTGGTCTCACAATACAAATCATTAAAAATTTTAGGATATTTTCTGTTATCCAAAGTATAGTTATTCATTTCCTGCGACAGAAATGGTGTTGCTTCGTTAATGACATCAATATTTGCAAGCATTTCTCTATCCGGATACTTGTTTGTAATAAACATTTTAAAACCCGTCATATAAGAGAAATAGAACGTTGTACACGAAAAAATGATGATAAAATACTGTACAAACTGTAGAAATAATTTGCTTTTGGATGAGGGATAAAAGTTTTTGAATGCATTGTTTTTAAACATCATGACCAGCCATCCCACGATCATTAAAATCGAAATGATAAGATGAATAAAAATCATCCCGTCTCTGAAATAATCATCTTTTACCTCAAACTTCTGAAGTGAAACAGGATTGACATGGGAAAAATACCCAATGATAAAAAACAGGATGTGAATGACAATACCCGCCAAAACCATCCATATAATTTTAGTATTCCAGATGGTGGGATATTTTTCGAGTAAATATTGATTGAATTTATATATTTTTTGCATTTTCTGTCGAAATTAAAAGGAATTTAGCTCACAAAGAATCTTCTTGTAGAGGATGAAATATTACGGATATACACGATTTCTGTTTTGGCATTTCCAAGCGCTGTCATGACTTCATAAAATTCAGTTTCCCCTGAAAAATAAGCCACATACACTCCTCCGTTGAAATTGAGTTTTTCTAAGCTGAAATTTTTGAACACCTCCAACAATTCTTCTCTGGAATTCGGAGTATCGATTTCTATGATCAGATGATCATTTTCCGTATCTTTTAATTCAGAATTGTCTTTATACTGTCCGTTTTTAAGGAAAATTACCTTATCCGAAACTTTCTCCACTTCGTACAGTTGCTGTGAACTTAAAATCAAAGCAATAGGGTTGTTTACAGAATTGGCGATCGATTTCAGATCTTCCAGAATCACCTGTTGAGCGAGTACATCAAGATTTGCTAAAGGTTCATCCAGCAATAGGATTTCGGGTTGTCTCAGAAGCGTTCTCGCCAGTTCAAAACGCATTTTATATCCGGAAGAAAGCTCGTTCCATTTCAGGTGCTTGTAATTCCAGAGTCCGAGACGGGCAATCATCATTAAAGTTCTCGTCTCGTTTTCTTCAGGAGCAACCCCATAATTTGATAATACAAATTTCAGATTATCTTTTAAGCTTCCATACCATTTTGCGGTTCTTTGTGGAATATATATCAGTTTTGTACGAAGGTCATACTCATCTTTGGGTTGTACTGTAAAAGAATAATGCAGTTCGCCTTCATTATGAGAAATTTCTTTAGCTAAAATCCTCAAAAGAGTCGTTTTTCCGTTTCCGTTCTCTCCTACCAGTCCGTAAATCTGCCCTTTATTGATTTCCATAGAAACCGGACCTAAAGAAAAGCGATTGCTTCCATAGGATTTTAAAATATTTCTGGCTCGAAGCACAGATTTTTCCAGCGAATGTTCTTTCACCGGAATTTTTTCGATCTTTTGAAGGAAGATTTTGGATTTTTCAATCAGTTCTTCGGTATACGTTGGATATTGCTCTTTCCAGTCGGTCAACTCAATGGCCTCTTTGTAAATTTCCATATTCTGAGTATCTATTGCACAATCCAGCAATTTCCTGAATCCTAAAACAGTATCATTGTTATCAAAAAAATGATAGACCTCAGCTACTCTTTTCTGGTGTTTCGTCATTTGGTGTTTTTATAAGTATTAATTAAATTTTAAAAATAAAAATTGAGCAGCCTTTTTCTTTCTGCTCATGATATTCTCTTTACAGTATCAATTTACATTCCTGCCGTCATCATCGACATATAATAATTGGCGCAATGTAAAGAAGTCATCAGTAATATTTCTTTCTCGAAAAAAGTATCGAAAATATCTGAAGTTGTGATTTGATATTCGTAATGCAACGTGCTCCATTTTAAATCAGGTTTCATGACCAAAAGTTCTGTTCCGTTTTGATCGGCCAGTACAAATGATTCTTTGAAAATACCTCTGTGCTTAAAAATGTAACCGCTTTTTATTTCATTAAAATACGTCTGAATCACTATTTCCCCATTCCAGTTCATTCTGAATTTTAAAAGTATTTTCTCACCTTCTTTCAGCTCAATCGTTGTTCCCCAAAAACCTTTGGGTTCAATTTGATATTTTGAATGTAACATTTCCAACTCAGCATTGAATTTAAACCAACTTTTATAAATTAGTGTTCCAATCAATGTTTCGTTATTTCTTACTTCAAAAACTAAAGAATCGTTTGATTTTACTTGATATTCTGTCATGAATCATCTGATTTGGTGAGACTTTAAAATTATGGATTTTTTAAATAGTGAAATACTATTAATTTAAATTCTTCTCAAGTTCTGCCAAATATTGTAACCAAGCACTAGAACAGCCATCATAACATTCAAATTGCGGAGTTAAGCCATCGTGTGTGAAAACAATTTTTGTATTATGGTCTTCTTTGGAAATTTCAAAGCTTATTTTCGTTCCCGTCCATTCATTGGTCTTCTTTGCAAAAGTCAGATTGCTGTCGATAACTTCCCATACAATTTTTTGATCGGGAATCACTTCTATCAATTTTTGCACAGTATGGTGTACTCCGTTGCCTGCATCAAAGACAAACACATCATTTTGCTGTTCAGCTTTTCCGGTGATCATTTCGTTGTGTAAACCATTCCACCATTGTTTCGGATCGAGTAAGGTTTTGAAAATATCTTCGGGAGATTTTAAAGTTTTAAAAGTGTAAGAAAAATTTTGTGCTGCCATTTTCACATATTTTATTTTGGTTATTTATTTTCGGACTTATAACTTATTCCATTTCCCTATACTCCAAAAAATTATTTTTTTACTTCATAAATTCCCTTATCTGAATTCCAATTTAGTTTTTTTTCATTTTTATTCCAGAAATCTAACCACCATGTAGCATCTTTTGTTTCATCTGGCTTTTCATCACCAAATAACATTCCTAGATAAGCAAATGTATAAGTGTTTGGATCACAAAAACTATGAGCTCCTTTCTCTTTAGGCATTTCATCTAATTTATAAATTTTCTTCAAACAATCTTTTGTAATTTTTTCTTTTTCAGGATTAGCCTGAAGTGAAATTATCAATGCTTTTACAGCTGGTAGGCCACTAATTTCAGATATTTTTGAATTTTTGAATTCAGCAGGCCTAAACTCTTCTACAGGCTTATCAATTAAATAATCTTGCCATTTATTTTTAAGATTTTCAAGATCATTTTTACTAGAGTTAATCGTAACATATCCAAAGTTCTTTTTACTTAAATTTTGTAAAATCTGATTGGCTCTTCCCGCAACTGTAAACAAGTCATTCTCTATCACCAAACCTTTCCCCTCAAAAATTATATCACGAGTAGAAATTCTATCCCAAATAACTAAGCGACTTGTACCTTTTAGTTTTGTCTCCGTTTTATCCGTTAATTGTTCTGTTAGCAATTTTAAAAACTCTTTATCTTTCGAATAATTATTAATTGAAGCATTTAAAGTCAGGAATACTTCACTCCAGTATTGGTCTTTTAGGTTTTTCTCTAACAGTTACTTAGAAGAAAGCTTCTGAGCATCATCGTACATTTCTTTAGTGTAATTTTCTATATTTTGCTGACTCCAAGAAACTAATAATTTTTGTGAAAAAACAGTAGAATGTATTGCTAGTAAAGAAATTAATATTAAAATCTTTTTCATGAGAGTTATAGTTTTTTTGAAATTTGAATTCTTATTCAAATGTAGTTTATTATTAAATTATTTTTTATTTATCTAAATTAATATTTTCAAGCTCCTACCATATAGTAATGATCTTAAGATTTTTCAAATTCAAATATTTCTCTGAGAACATTTCTATTAGCAACAACATTAAAAGTTATTTTATCATCATATGCATTGTAACCAAAAATATATTTTTTGTCTTTTTCTATAATGTGTATATCATTAAATTTCTGAATATTTCGGGGATCTTTTAGTTCGTTGAACCCAAATTTTTCTATAAACGAATTTACTTTGTCTTTATGGAACGAAACCGATTTTGCAAAAGGGTCTGATTTGTAGTTTTTATCAAAATCAACATCAATAGTAATTGTTTGTGGAAAATGCCCCCCTGTTTCTGTATAAAAAAATTTAAGTTTCCCACATTTTTTACATTTCCATATTTCAGCACCATTTAATGGATATGAACCTAGAAATATTTCTGAGTCTTCCTCTGATTTAAATTCAAGGTAACTTAAATACCCAAAACTGCCATCAAAAACTTCAAAAATCTTTTCATAATCTGTAAAAACAGTATGACCACATTGAACCTGTTTTAAAGGATATTCATTGAAAAATTCATTAATATTTTCTAATATTATCATGATTAGATCAGTATTTTAATTACAATTTACTTTTTAAGTACTTCAATAGTCGTATATCGAAACACTTTTCCGGCTTCATTTTCGTTCGTTTTTGATAAATTTTCTCTTTTAGGAAATCCTTTTTCACTCACAACCTGACCTGTTACTTTAATTTGTATTGGTAAATTTTCTCCATTAAATAAATGATCCGCATTTATTAATTTTTCATTGGCAGGTTCCAGCCAGTAGTATTCTTTTTTATTTGACTTCGATTCGCTCCACTGTGCACAACTACAGGAAATCGCATTATAGTTCAACACTAAAGTTTCCACTTTTGTATCAGCTTTAAAATTAGGTTTATCAAGGACTTGCAGCTCTGTATATCTGAATACTTTTGCTTTAGGAAGAGGTTCTTCGCTTTCAACTGTTCCCTTTGGATAATCTTCCTTTAAATAAAACTGTCCTTTAATTTTCAAATAATGCCTAAATGCATCAAAATAAACAGGCAATTCCAAATTTTCATCTGCCGGTTCGATATAAAAATACAGATTCTTAATTCCGTCTTTAACATTCGATTTCAAATCATTTGTACGAATCCAATTGGGACACGCACAACCAAAAACAGTATACTCAATCTCTAAATTTTCTATTTTATCAGATAGTTTATTGGTGGGATCCGAAATAATTTTTGATTTTAAAACTTTATCATTAATCGGTTTTTCCTTTTTTGTTTGATTGCATGAAATTAGCAGAATACTAAGTGAAAAAATTATTAATCTTACGACATCAGTCATTTGTTTAAGCTAGTCATTTATTTTTTCTAATTTATAAATTTTAGTCATATTATAAACAAAAAAAAGCACCTTTTTAAGGTGCTTTTTAAAAATATCTTCATCCGAAAATTACATCGTTTCCATTTTGAAACTCATGCTTTCGATTACTTTCAAGATTGCTTCAACCGTATCCATTGATGTTAAACAAGGAACACCGTTTTCAACACTCATTCTTCTGATCTGGAAACCGTCTCTTTCGGCTTGTTTTCCTTTTGTAGTCGTGTTCACAACATACTGAACCTTTCCTTTCTGAATCAGGTCGATCAGGTTTACACTCTCTTCTCCGATTTTGTATCCTATTTTACAAGGAATTCCTTTTTCTTCGAAGAATTTTGCTGTTCCTTCCGTTGCCCAGATTCTGAAACCAACTTCATGGAATCTCGCTGCCAAATCGGCCGCTTCCTGCTTATGTTTATCAGCTACCGTGAACAAGATTGAACCGTGCATCGGAACTTTTCTTCCTGCTGCAACCAATCCTTTGTAAAGCGCTTTTTCCAAAGTCGTGTCTTTACCCATAACCTCTCCTGTAGACTTCATTTCCGGGCCTAAAGAGATATCAACTTTCGTTAATTTAGAGAAAGAGAACACAGGAACTTTTACGAAAACACCTTCTTTATTTGGAACCAATCCGTTTTTGTATCCTAAATCGGTTAATTTTTGACCTAAAATTGCTTTTGTTGCCAAGTTTGCCATTGGAACATCCGTGATTTTAGACAAGAAAGGAACTGTTCTCGATGAACGTGGATTTACTTCGATTACATATACATTTCCTTCGAAAAGAACGTACTGAATGTTCATTAAACCAATTACTTTCAAACCTTTAGCCAATCTTTGTGTATAGTCTACCAAAGTTTCAACTTCGCTTTGTGAAATATTTTGCGGAGGATACACTGCAATCGAGTCTCCGGAGTGAACTCCCGCTCTTTCGATGTGCTCCATAATTCCCGGAATGATTACCGTTTCACCGTCGCAGATTGCATCAACTTCGATTTCTTTTCCGACCATGTATCTGTCGACCAAAACCGGGTGTTCCGGACTTGCATCTACTGCAAACTCCATGTAATGAGCTAATTCTGCTTCTGTGTAAACAATTTCCATTGCTCTACCTCCCAAAACGTAGCTTGGACGAACTAGAACCGGATAACCAATTTCGTTAGCGATTTTTATTGCTTCTTCTTTTGAAGTTGAAGTTTTTCCTAAAGGTTGAGGAATTCCCATTTCCTGAAGGGCTTTTTCAAACTTATCTCTGTTTTCGGCTCTGTCTAAATCTTCCAAAGAAGTTCCTAAAATCTGAACTCCATGAGCTGCCAATTTATCAGCTAAGTTAATTGCTGTTTGACCTCCGAACTGTACCACAACACCTTTTGGTTTTTCCAATTCGATGATATTCATTACATCTTCTTCCGTCAACGGCTCGAAATATAATTTATCTGAAATTGAGAAGTCTGTAGAAACTGTTTCAGGGTTGTTGTTGATGATAATCGCTTCATACCCCATCTCTTTGATTGCCCAAACTGAGTGAACTGTCGCATAATCAAACTCAACTCCTTGCCCGATTCTGATTGGTCCAGAACCAAGAACGATGATTTTTTCTTTATCAGAAGCAACGCTTTCGTTTTCTTCTTCGTAAGTTCCGTAGAAATATGGTGTTTCAGATTCAAATTCCGCAGCGCAAGTGTCTACCATTTTGTAAACCGGCATTACTCCGTTTTCTTTTCTGAAATTGAAAACTTCACGCTCTGTTACGTTCCAAAGAACTGCGATATTTACATCTGCGAAACCTAATTTCTTAGCTTCTAATAAAATATCTTTATTGAATTTGTTTTCAGCGATAACTTTTTCAAAATCAATTAATTTCTTGATTTTCCAGATGAAGAATTTATCGATTTTGCTCCATTCTACGATTTGTTCCCAATCGTATCCTCTTCTTAAAGCATCACCGATGATGAACAATCTTTCGTCATCACAAACTCTGATTCTTCTTTCAATTTCTTCTGCCGTTAAAGCTGCAGCCTGTTTAGTTTTTAAACCGATATGTTTAATTCCAGTTTCCAAAGAACGGATTGCTTTTTGTAAAGATTCTTCGAAATTTCTTCCAATCGCCATTACCTCACCCGTTGCTTTCATCTGCGTAGATAATCTTCTGTCTGCTGTTTCGAATTTATCGAACGGGAATCTTGGGAATTTAGTTACAACATAATCCAAAGCGGGTTCGAAACAAGCGTAAGATGTTCCTGTAACCGGATTCATGATTTCATCAAGAGTTAATCCTACCGCAATTTTTGCCGCAATTTTTGCAATCGGATAACCAGTTGCTTTTGATGCTAAAGCTGATGAACGGGAAACTCTCGGGTTTACCTCGATGATATAATAGTTGAATGAATGTGGGTCTAAAGCCAACTGTACATTACAACCACCCTCAATTCCTAAAGCTCTGATGATTTTCAGGGAAGCATTTCTCAACATCTGATATTCTCTGTCAGAAAGCGTCTGAGAAGGTGCCACAACGATTGAATCTCCTGTGTGAACTCCAACCGGATCTATATTTTCCATGTTACAAACCACAATTGCATTGTCGTTTGCATCACGCATTACTTCGTATTCAATTTCTTTGAAACCTGCGATTGATCTTTCAATAAGACACTGTGTAACAGGACTGTACTTTAATCCTAATTCTGCAATTTCTTTTAATTCAGCTTCAGTTGCAGCGATTCCTCCACCTGTTCCACCCATGGTGAAGGCAGGACGAACAATTACAGGATATCCGATTTCTTCAGCAAAATTTAATGCTCCTTCTACCGTGTTTACGATATCAGATTCTGGAACCGGCTCGTTCAATTCTCTCATCAATTCACGGAATAAATCTCTGTCTTCTGCTCTGTTGATCGCTGAAAGTTTTGTTCCCAATACTTCAACTTTACATTCTTCAAGAATTCCTGATTTTTCCAATTCTACCGCCATATTCAGACCAGTCTGTCCTCCAAGCGTTGGTAAAAGTGCATCTGGACGTTCTTTTCTGATGATATGACTTACAAACTGAAGTGAAATCGGCTCGATATATACTTTATCTGCGATTTCAACATCCGTCATAATCGTTGCAGGGTTTGAGTTAATCAAAATTACCTTGTAGCCTTCTTCTCTCAAAGACAGGCAAGCCTGCGTTCCTGCGTAATCAAATTCCGCCGCCTGACCGATGATGATAGGTCCTGAACCGATTACTAAAATTGTTTTTATATCTGTACGTTTTGCCATTTTTCTTTTTATTAGAGAGTCAAGATTCTAGAGCCAAGAGCCAAGATTCTAGACTTTTATTTTAAATTATTTTTAAATGAATAAATCATTCTCTGAACTTCAGAAAGATCATTTAATAAAATACTTACCTTTTCTTGAGGCAAAAGATTTAATTCCCTCACCAGAATAAGTTGAGTTTGCAATTCAAAGGCAGAACCCAAAGCAATTGCTAAAAAATGATTAAATTCTTTGTTACTATTTCTACCAGAACCTTCAGCAATATTTGATGGAATAGAAACTACACTTCTTTTAATTTGAGAAATTAATCCAAACTTCTCATCATTACTAATTTTTTGACAAGCTAAATAAACACTTTTAGCTAACACTATCGATTTTTGCCAAAAAAGTAGTTTTTCAAAATTGTGCATCTGTATTCTATTAATCTTGATTCTTGCGTCTTGGCTCTTGGTTCTATTTCTTAAAGTTTTCCATCAATTCAATGAACTCATCAAATAAGTAGTTCGCATCTTCAGGACCTGGACTTGCTTCCGGGTGGTACTGAACTGAGAAACAAGGGTGAAGTTTGTGTTTCAGACCTTCGTTTGTTCTGTCGTTCAGTGCGATGTGTGTTTCAATTAAATCTGTTCCTTTTAAACTTTCCTGATCCACTGCGTAACCGTGGTTTTGGGAAGTGATTGCCACTTTGTTTTTCTCTAAATCCAATACAGGGTGATTTCCTCCTCTGTGTCCGAATTTTAATTTGAACGTTTTTGCTCCACAAGCCAATCCAATTAACTGATGTCCTAAACAGATTCCGAAAATTGGAACTTTTCCAAGGATCCCATTAATCATTTCAAGAGCTTGTTGGTTATCTTCAGGATCTCCAGGACCGTTTGACAACATTACTCCATCTGGATTCATTAGCAAAATTTCCTCTGCAGTTACATCTTGAGAAACTACCGTAATATCGCAGTTTCTTTGAGATAATTCTCTGATAATTCCTAATTTTGAACCAAAATCTACCAATACTACTTTTAAACCTCTTCCCGGATTTGCGTAAGGAGTCTTTGTAGAAACCTGCTCTACCTGGTTGGTAGGGAAGTTTGTAGATTTTAATTCTGCAACTACTGTGCTTTCATCAGCATCAGCGTTTACAATTTTTCCTTTCACCACTCCGTAGTTACGAAGAATTCTTGTCAGTCTTCTTGTATCGATTCCTGAAATCCCTGAAAGGTTTTTTCTTTTAAATAATTCATCTAAAGTAATCTGAGTACGGAAATTTGAAGGCAAATCACAAAGCTCTTTTACGATAAGACCTTTGATAGCCGGCTCAATACTCTCATAATCATCTCTATTAATCCCATAGTTTCCGATAAGCGGATAGGTCATACAAACAATCTGCCCACAATAAGACGGGTCAGAAATCAGTTCTTGATACCCTGTCATTCCGGTATTGAAAACTACTTCTCCGGCAGTTTCCAATTCTGTTCCGAAACCTTCTCCATGAAACACTTCACCGGACTCCAGTATTAACTTTTTCTTCATTTTTTTATTTAGATTTTCTTTTACTTTCTATTTTATTCTTTTAATCATCTTTTAGTTTGATGATCTTTCTTTTTTAAACCACCCCGTCAAAAATTCTTTGAATTTTCGCCACCCCTCCAAAGAAGGGGAATTTGAGTGCTTTTTTACTTTTAACTTTTATCTTTTTACTTGGCTCTTATTTAAAAGTATATCCTTCTTTTTCCAAGGCTTCTTTTAAAATTGCCATTCTTGCGAAAACTCCGTTCTGCATTTGCTTGAATACTCTTGAACGTTCACATTCAACCAAGTCTGTATCAATTTCTACACCTCTGTTGATGGGAGCAGGATGCATAATGATAGCTTCTTTTTTCATTGCTTTTTCTCTTTCTTTCGTCAAACCATATTTTCTGTGGTAATCTGAAGCTGAGAAACTCATCTTTGCATCGTGTCTTTCATGTTGAATTCTTAATAACATTAATACATCAACCTCTGCAATTAATTCATCAACACTTAAATACGTTCCGTTGATTAATGCTCCTTCATCAAACCAGTCTTCAGGTCCTGAGAAATATACTTTTGCTCCTAATCTTCTTAATGCTTCTGCATTTGAATTGGCAACGCGGCTGTGTTTTACATCTCCTACAATTCCTACTTTTAAGCCTTCAAATTTTCCAAATTCCTGATAGATTGTCATCAAATCCAGCATACATTGGGAAGGATGGTTTCCTGTTCCGTCTCCTCCGTTGATTACTGGAATTTTAATATTATCTAATTCATCAAAATACCGGTCTTTTTTATCTCTTATCACCACAAGATTTACTCCAAGACTTTCAAGTGTTCTTACCGTATCATAAAGACTTTCACCTTTGTTTACCGAACTATGGGAAGCATCGAAAGGAACGACCTGTAATCCTAATTTTCTTTCGGCAATATCAAAACTTGTTTTCGTTCTTGTACTGTCTTCAAAGAAAAGATTTGAGCAAAAAACTTCTCCTTCAATTTTGGCAGTTTTTCCGTTTGCAAAAGCCAGTGCTTCTGTTACTATACTGTTGATTCTCTCGGTGCTTAGTTCTGTAATTGTAAACATAATATCTTAATTTTTTACAAAAAAAAAGCGAAGAAAATATCTTCGCTTACTATAAATAAATATCGTAAAGGGCGTCTACGCCCGGTAATTCTAATGATATAAATACTGTCTTATTCATTAGGTGCAAAGATACAACAATTTTACAAACCGACAAAACTAAAATCTGATTTAGATTAAAAAATAGTAATCTCTCGTTATTTTCATTTTTAAATATTATTTTTGTTACAACTCAACATTATTATATGGATTTAAAAGACAGAATGATTCTCAGCATAATTCAGGAAGACTCCACTTTATCTGTAAAAGAAATTTCAGAAAGAATTGGTCTTACCTTTACTCCAACCTATGAAAGAATCAAGCAATTGGAGAAAAACGGAATTATCGAGAAATATGTAGGTCTTTTAAACCGTGAAAAACTAGGTTTGAATATCGTCGTTTATTGTAATGTCCGTTTAAAAGAGCAATCTCAAAAGGTTTTAGAAACATTCGAGAAAAACATTGGTAAACATGATGAAGTTCAGGAAATCATCAGTCTTTCCGGTGAATATGACTATATGTTGAAGATCATTGCAAAGGACATCAATTCTTATAATGAATTCGCCGTCAATGTGATTTCAAATATTCCTAATATCGGGCAATACCACAGTTCTATTGTTCTTCATGAGGTAAAAAAATCTACGAAATTTAAGATTGATTTGGATTAAAATTGGATTGAACCATTAAGATAGTTAAAAAGTTTAGCTTAAATAAGAATCTTAATTCCTTAACTCTCTTAATGGTTTAAAATAAAATCAACCCAATAATTTATTTTTCAGTTTATTAAACTGATATTCTATTTTATCCAGACACAGATTCCCGATACTTCCCTGATGGGTATGATTCAGATTTCCTATTTCAAAATCAAACTCATTATTTTCAATCTCCTGCCCCACTTTTACATAAGCATCACGGAATGAACTTCCATTTTTTACTTCTTCATTAATTTTCTCTACGCTGAAAAGGTATTTGTACTTTTCATCCTCCAGAATTCCGTCTTTCACCTGAATATTGGGTAATGTATAATTTAAAATTGCCAAACATTCCTTTAATGAGTCAATTGCCGGGAAAAGAATTTCTTTCGTCAGCTGCATATCTCGGTGATACCCAGAAGGAAGATTATTTGTCAACAAAATAAACTCATTGGGCAACGCCTGAATTCTGTTGCAACGCGCACGAACCAATTCAAAAATATCCGGATTTTTCTTGTGAGGCATGATACTGCTTCCCGTCGTAAATTCTTTAGGGAAACTGATAAAATCAAAATTCTGGCTCAAATACAGACATACATCATAAGAAAATTTGCCCAAGGTTCCCGCCAAAGTCGCCATTGCCATCGACAGCATTTTCTCCGACTTTCCACGCGTCATCTGAGCGTAAACGGAATTATAATTCATAGACTGAAACCCTAAGTTATACGTCGTACTCTCACGATCAATCGGGAAAGATGAACCATACCCCGCTGCAGAACCTAATGGATTTTTATTAATGATATTTTTTACTGAAAATAACATTTCGACATCATCCAACAACGCTTCGGCATACGCTCCAAACCACAATCCAAATGAGGAAGGCATTGCAATCTGTAAATGGGTATATCCCGGAAGTAAAACATTTTTATGCTGTTCCGCCAGTTTGATTAATATCTGAAAAAATTCATCCGTCAATGCTGTAATTTCACGGATTTCATCCACTAAATACAGTTTAATATCCAATAAAACCTGATCATTACGTGATCTTGCGGTATGAATTTTCTTTCCTGTATCGCCTAATTTTTCAATTAAAATGGATTCCACCTGCGAATGAATATCTTCCGCACTTTTATCAATTTCAAAAATTCCGTTTTCTATATCTTCTAAAATCTCTGCTAAAACAGATACCATCTGCTTCGATTCTTCATTGGAAATAATTCCAACTTCTGCCAACATTTTACAGTGCGCCATCGAACCTTTGACATCGTATTTCGCCAAACGCTCATCAAAGTCAAGATCCTTCCCGACTGTAAATTGATTAACTAATATATTGGTGGCATTATCGTCTTTCTGCCATATTTTTTTCATATTCTTTCTTTAAAAATTTAATCTATTTTGACAACTCAGCAGAACCCATTTTCTATTTCTGCAACTTTAAACATTTCCACATTTTTAAAGTCTTTCATTTTTAACATTAATTCTTGCATAAATCTTTATTAAAAATATTCAAACTTCATCGTCTGCTGAGTAAGGTCAAAACAGTAAAAAAAATAACTATTTTTTTTCTAAATTTCTTTTGTCTTGAAACAAAAGAAACAAAAGTTCAAGACTTGGAAACTCCGGCTAAAAATCATTTCTGTTCTCTAAAAATTCTAAAACTTGCGCGAACTCAGCAATTGGTTTTTCATCTCAATATTTGTCTCGCGCTTCAAACAGAAGAATTTTCTTAACGTTCACAGAATTAATTTTCTTAACGCCTCCGTTTCCTAGGTCGGTTTACAAACCTCCATCATCAAACTTCCAACTAACTTCCAGCTTATAAAATTTTCTCCAGAATCTTGATGTAAATCTCAATTCCCTCCGCAATTTCTTCAATGAAAATAAATTCATCCGCGGTGTGAGAACGCCTGCTGTCGCCGGGACCGATTTTCACTGAAGTACAAGGAATGATCGCCTGGTCAGATGAAGTTGGTGAACCGTAAGTTGTCCTGCCAATTTCCAATCCCGCTTGTACAAATGGATGATCCATTTCTATTTTTGAAGAATTTAACCTGAAAGATCTTGCTTCCAACGTTGATTTCATCTGCGACTGAATAATTTCAAACGCTTCTTTGTTAGAATATTCATCAGTAACTCTTACATCCAAAGTAAAAGCACATGATTCCGGAACGACATTATGCTGAACACCTGCATGAATCCCTGAAAGTGTAACTTTAACCTCACCTAAATAATCCGAAACTTTTGGAAATTTGAAGTTTAAGATATTCTGGAGATCTTCCATGCATTTTACAATTGAGTTATCATCATTCGGATGAGCGGCATGAGAAGGAGTTCCTTTCATTTCCCCGTCAATAACCAAAAGTCCTTTTTCCGCAATCGCCAGATTCATCTGCGTTGGTTCTCCTACAATAGCAAGCTCCACATTCGGAAGCTGTGGAAATAAAGCTTCGATCCCATCAAACCCTGAAATCTCCTCCTCTGCCGTCAAAGCAATAACTAAATTATATTTTAAATCTTCTTTATCAAAAAAATGTAAAAAAACCTGCGCCATCGAAACCAAAGAGGCTCCCGCATCATTACTTCCCAATCCGAATAATTTCCCGTCTTTTTCAATAGGCAAAAACGGATCTAATGTATATGCTTTATTAGGTTTTACAGTATCATGATGCGTATTCAGCAAAATTGACGGTTTGAAAACATCAAAGTTCTTATTCACTGCCCAGATGTTGTTTTTAAAACGTTTTGTAGGAATCTGATTCTTTTTGAAAAAATTTTCAATTTCTACAGACGTATTAAATTCATCTTTGCTGAATGACGGAATCTCAATCAGTTTTTTCAATAATTCTATCGCATTATTCAGTAATTCTTCTTTACTATAAACAGATTTCAGTTCCTGCATGATGGTGTTCTATATGGTTTTTCAGTTCGGTTTCTTTGATTAAGAATACCTTATTTACATTATTTTTTACCGCTCCAAGAGCATTTTCCAGTTTGGGAAGAATTCCTTTATGAAGTTTACCTTCATCTTTTAAGGTTGAAAATTCTTCTTCTGAAATATTTTTGATGACAGATTCCGGATCGTCTACGTCTTCCAAAACACCTTCTTTATCAAAGCAATACAATAATTCAACATCATATTTCACCGATAAAGCCTGTGCAATTACAGAGGCAATCGTATCTGCATTGGTATTAAAAAGATGTCCTTTTTTATCGTGAGTAATCGCTGAAAACACAGGAACCAATTCCAGTTTAAGCAGCTTTGAAATGATTTTTTTATTGATGCTTTTCTCTGTAATATCGCCTACAAATCCAAAATCGATCTCCTCATCTTCTCTTTTTGTAGCTTTAATCAGATTGGCATCTGCTCCGGAAAAACCTATTGCTTTACATTTTTTCTGTTGCAATTTTGCCACAATATTTTTGTTGATCCCGCCTGCATAAACCATCGCTACAATATCCAAAGTATCTTTATCCGTGATTCTTCGTCCGTTAATAAGCTTTTGCTTAATTCCCAGTTTATCTGCTAAAGTCGTTGCTAATTTTCCACCACCATGAACAAGAATTTTCTTTTCCTGAATTTCAGAAAACTGCTCCAAGAATTGCTCTAATAATTCATCATCATCAATTAATGCTCCGCCAATTTTTATGATGTATAATTTTTCTTTCATTTTTATACATTTTGATTGTCACACCTCATAGTTTTTAAAAACCTATGAGGTGTGATTTTATTAAGAATTCAATTCATCCAAAATTTCAGAGAAAACAGCCTGAGCTGAGAAAATTCGGTTTTTTGCCTGCTGATAAATGATAGAATTTCCACCATCCATTACCTCATCACTCAATTCCACGTTTCGACGAACAGGAAGACAATGCATTACTTTTGCATTATTGGTATTTTCCAGTTTTTCGTTCGTTAACATCCAATTTTCTTTTACTTCAGGCATTGCAGCATAATCATCAAAAGAAGACCAGTTCTTTACATAAATAAAATCTGCATCTTTCAGTGCTTCATCCTGATCGTGGATTACTTTTACATCTTTTGTAAAGTTTTTATCTAAATTGTATCCTTCAGGATTGGTAATCACAAAATCCACATCCATTTCCTGCATCCATTCTGCGAAAGAATTTCCCACTGCATGAGCAATCGGTTTGATATGAGGAGCCCAGGTTAAAACTACTTTCGGCTTACGTTCTTCTTTCCAGTTTTCAGTAATCGTGATACAATCTGCCAAACTCTGTAAAGGATGACGTGTTGCGGATTCCAGAGAAATAACCGGAACTTTTGCATGTTGCTCGAACTGGCTTAAAATACTTTCGTTCACATCATCTTCCTTACTTTTCATTCCTGCAAAACAACGAACGGCAATGATATCACAATATTGGTTTAATACTTCAATAGCGTCTTTAATATGTTCGACTGTATCACCGTTCATAACAGCACCATCTGCAAATTCCAAGTTCCATGCTTCCTGAGCTGCATTTAACGTTAAAACATTTAAGCCTAAATTTTGAGCTGCAATCTGACTGCTCAAACGGGTTCTTAAACTTGAATTTAGAAACACAAGTCCGATTGTTTTTCCTTTTCCTTTTTCGGTTTCCGAAAGAGGATCTGCTTTAATTTGTAAAGCTTTTTTTATAATTTCCTGTAAGTTTTCAACATCACTTACAGAGGTGAATTTTTTCATTTTGAATTTGATTTTAAAGATTTTTTATCTTACACATTTTGGCAAAGTTTTTAACGCTAGGATTGCAAAGTTTTTTTAGTTAAACTTGAAAATATTTTCGTTCGCAATGGCGTTTCACTAAGCAATTGAAAATTATGTTTGTCATTCTGACGAAGGAAGAATCTTAACTCTATTTTAGAGATTCTTCGTTTCATTTTGTCTTGTTCAGAATGGCAGACAGATCATATAATTTTCACAGGTTAAATATTCTCTAACACTTTTTTCAAAGCACTGATAAATACATCAGTTTCTTCTTTTTTAATATTAAGTGCCGGAAGAATCCTCAACACAGCTTTATCATTAGAATTTCCTGTAAAAATATGATGATTGTACAACAGGCTGTTCCTCACTTCCGAGCAATCCCTGTCGAGTTCAATTCCAATCATCAAACCTTTCCTTCGGATCGTTTTAATATGTGGAAAATCTTTAATTTCATTTTCAATATAAGCGCCCATTTTCTGAGCATTTTCGATGAGATTTTCATCTTTCATGACGTCCAATACAGCAATCGCCGCAACACATGCCAAATGATTTCCTCCGAAAGTTGTTCCCAGCAAACCATTGCTTGCTTTAAATTTAGGGTGAATTAAAACACCACCAATAGGAAAACCATTCCCCATTCCTTTTGCTGTAGTAATGATATCCGCTTCAATTCCAAATTCCTGATGGGCAAAGAAATACCCACTTCTTCCGTATCCTGACTGAACTTCATCCAAAATCAAAACAACATCATGTTGTTCACATAATTCTTTGATTTTAGTTAAAAATTCAATTGTTGGAATCATAATTCCGCCAACTCCTTGAATCCCTTCAATAATTACTGATGAAATTTCGTTTCCCTGCTTTTCAAAGACATTTTCAAGCTGTTCGATATTATTCCAGTCAGACTTAATAAATCTTTCGTCATAGTTTACCGGAGCTACAATTTTCGGATTATCTGTCACCGAAACCGCCGCAGAAGTTCTTCCGTGAAATGAACCTGAAAAATACAGCACTTTGCTTTTTCCGTTATGAAAAGAAGCTAATTTTAAAGCGTTTTCATTCGCTTCAGCGCCTGAATTACACAGGAATAAACTGTAGTCTTCCAATCCTGAAAGTTTTCCCAGTTTTTCAGCCAGTTCAGTCTGTAATGTATTCTGAACTGAGTTTGAATAGAAAGAAATTTTATCTAATTGGCTTTTTAATTGAGTTTGATAATGCGGATGGTTGTGACCGATAGAAATCACAGCATGACCTCCGTAAAAATCAAGATATTTTTCTCCTTTATCGTCCCAAAGAAATGATCCCTGAGCTTTTACCGGATTTATGTTGAATAATGGATATACGTTGAATAAATTCATATTTTGTTTTTTTTATATTTTTCTTTTGTCTTGAAACAAAAGAAACAAAAGTTCAAGACCTGGAAACTTCCGCTAAAAAATATTTTTGTTCTCTAAAAATTCTAAAACTTGCGCGAAATCAGTATTTGTTCTTCGGTTCGACTTTCGTGTCGCGCTTCAAACAGTAGAATTTTCTTAACGTTCACAAAACTATTTTTCTTGACGCTCCATTTTCCTAAGTCGCTTTTAAATGGAGTTGTAAAATTCACGATTGACTTTTAAAATGCAATCGGCTTTAAGTTTAATCCTGAATTTTCTTCCCATCCCATAGCAATATTCATATTTTGAACAGCCTGTCCGGAAGCTCCTTTTAACAAATTGTCAATCGCTGAGTGAATAACCGCAACATTTCCACTCTTTTCTATATGAATCACACAGCGATTCGTGTTGACAACCTGTTTTAGATCAATTGCTTTTTCGCTTACCTTCACAAAAGGCTCATCTGCATAAAAATCCTTAAACAATTGCTCAATATCTGAAAGTTCTAAATCTGTTTTCACCGTGGAACTTGTAAAAATCCCTCTCGCAAAATCCCCTCTCCATGGAACAAAATTCAGACTGATTTCATTCGTATTAAAAGTAACTAACTGCTGCAAAATCTCATCCACATGCTGATGTGTCAAAGTTTTATAAGCTGAAATATTATCATTCCTCCAAGTAAAATGCGTCGTCGCCTGTAAAGACTGACCCGCACCTGTTGAACCTGTAATCCCCGTTGTATACACTTCACTCAACAAACCTTTTTGAGCCAACGGAAGCAAAGCCAACTGAATTGCCGTTGCAAAACATCCCGGATTGGCAATGCTCTTTGCTCCTGAAAGTTGTTTTTTGTTGATTTCAGGCAAACCGTAGATAAAATTTCTGTTTAAAAAATTTCCATCTAAACGAAAATCATTTCCTAAGTCGATGACCAACGTTAAATCTTTTACAGGATTTTGAATCAGCCAATTCTGGCTTTCTTTGTGAGGAAGACATAAAAATAAAATATCCACCTCTTCAGGTTTATCTGTCAAAATCATTTCACAAACCGTCGTTAAATCCGGGTACAAATCTGAAATCTTTGTTCCCGAATTCGAACGACTATATAA
The DNA here is from genome assembly GCF_016735585.2 of Chryseobacterium tagetis. GTDB lineage: Bacteria > Bacteroidota > Bacteroidia > Flavobacteriales > Weeksellaceae > Chryseobacterium > Chryseobacterium tagetis. Next base: position 366,837 of record NZ_JAERSE020000001.1, on the reverse strand, counting down.
AAAACTCAAAGACACATGAGGATGAAAAGCCAGCAGACGAACCAATTCGCTTCCCGTATAACCGTTGGCGCCTACAATCCCTACTGTTTTCATATTTTCGATCCGTTAATCTGGTGATATATATTTAATGAATTGCTTACAATTTTCGTATATCCTTTTACATCTTCGCCCGTCCAAGCTCTGTTTGCTTCTCCATAACTTCCGAATTTATCAGACATTAAATCATGTTCAGATTCAATTCCATTTAAGATGAATCTGTAGGGGTGAAGGGTTACAAACACTTTTCCGCTTACCGTTTTTTGAGAATCTACTAAGAAAGACTCGATATTTCTCATCACAGGATCTAAGAAAAGTGCTTCATGAAGCCAGTTTCCGTACCAGTCGGATAATTGAGATTTCATCATCTGCTGATATTTTGAAAGCGTATGTTTTTCCAATAAATGGTGAGCTTTGATAATTACTGACGCTGCTGCTGCTTCAAAACCTACTCTTCCTTTGATTCCGACAATCGTATCTCCAACATGAATATCACGACCAATTCCGTAAGCAGAAGCCAATTCTTCAATTTTCTGAATCGCATACACAGAATGTTCAAAATTCTCTCCATTCACCGCTACCACTTCACCATTTTTAAACTCAATTTCCAATTCCGAAGGCTGAGTTTTTTTAATTTGTGAAGGAAAAGCTTCTTCAGGCAGATAATTTCTTGATGTTAATGTTTCTTTTCCACCAACAGAAGTTCCCCAAAGTCCTTTATTCACAGAATATTGCGCTTTCTGAAATTCCATTTCGTAGCCATGACTTTTCAAAAACTCAATTTCATCTTCACGGGACAAAGCCATATCACGAATCGGGGTAATGATTTCCACATTTGGACACATTACCTGGAAGATCAGGTCAAAACGAACCTGATCGTTTCCCGCCCCTGTACTTCCGTGCGCAATCGCATCAGCTCCAACTTCAATCGCGAATTTTGCAATTTCCTGTGCCTGAATCGTACGTTCTGCGCTTACAGACAAAGGATAGGTATTGTTTTTTAAGACATTCCCAAAAATCAAATACTTAACGCAAGAATTGTAATAATCTTCCTGAGCATCTACGCACCTGTATTCTTTCACCCCAAGATTGAAGGCTTTTTTCTCCAGTTCTTTTTCCTCTTCTTTAGAAAAACCTCCGGTATTTACAGTAACTGCATACACATCATATCTTAGTGTTTCACTAAGATATTTAGCACAGTAAGAGGTATCCAAACCTCCGCTAAACGCTAAGATGACTTTCTTGTTCATTGCTATATTTAATTTCCGGCTGCGTATAGGCAGCTCCATTTTTTGTTATATTGTCCGGAACGAAAAGCATCGCTGTACAAAGACAGTTTTTTCGTTCTTTCTTCATTAAAATATCATAATTCACACAGTTTTTACAACCATTCCAGAATTCTTCATCCTGAGTCAGTTCAGAATAAATTACCGGTTTATAGCCTAAATCACTGTTGATTTTCATTACGGCAAGACCTGTCGTAAGCCCGAAAACTTTCGCATTCGGATATTTATCTCTAGATAATTGGAAAACTTTATTTTTAATTAAAGTCGCAGCACCCCTTTCCCTGAATTTCGGTGAAACAATCAGTCCGGAGTTGGCCACAAACTGACCATGCGACCAGGTTTCTATATAGCAGAAACCTACCCACTCTCCATTTTCAGTAGCCACCACAGCATTGCCTTCTGAAATTTTCTTACTTAAATACTCTATGGAACGTTTTGCGATACCCGTCCCTCTACGCTGTGCAGAATCGTACATTTCCTGCTGTATTTCACTCACATACATCAGATGTATGGATGAGGAAATTTCTATTTCCATTTATTTATCTAAATTTTTTGGCAAATTTAAAATATAATTTCTTTTAAATCCAAATAAAAAAGATAATTTTATTGAAATTAATTAATATACAGGTAATTTTATCTTTACACTAAATTAACATTTTGCTAAATTATTATATATTTGCTAAAAAAATATAGTTATGGAAAATCAATGCCCAAAATGCAACAGCACAAAAGTGGTAAAAAGCGGAATCGTAAATGAAAAACAACGTTTCCACTGCAAAGACTGTAACTATTATTTCACTGTAAAAAAGCTAGGAAAACAAATAGACGATTACTACGTAACAAAAGCTTTACAGCTATATCTTGAAGGCTTAAGTTTCCGTGAAATAGAAAGAATCATAGGCGTTTCTCATGTCACAATAAGCTCATGGATCAAAAAATATAACATCATAAGACCTCCTCATTCCGAATTCCATCCGGTCTATAAAATTTTAAAACAAAATGAATTGATCGACTATATGAGCAAAGAAGAAAATATTAAAAATTCAGGGTTAATCATTACTCAATTTGCTGATAAATATATGTTGATCAAATGGGAACGATTTAAAAAATAGGTTATGAGAGTTATAAGTTATTAATTATAAGTTATAAGTTTTTCACACATTGACAAATAAAATTAATACTTTAAAAATCAAATAATTGAATATAAAATAAATTCAAAATTTTAGTATTTTTTTAATTTATAATTCATCATTCAAAGCTTATAACTATACTATTACCATAAATATATATTAAATTTCTTCAAACAAATTATTAATTACAATTTGGCTTTCACAAAAAAGAACACCAAAAATTGTTAATTTATGAAGAAATTACTCACTTTTATTGGATTAGCTTTAATTAGCAACTCTTTGTATTCTCAGGGTTCTCCCGATTACGGAAACGGACTGAAAGTTAACTTGAATCAACAAGGTGATAAATACGTCAGATTTATTTTATGGGATCAGTTTTGGTTAAGAAACACACAAATGAACCCAGGAAGTATGGTTGGTGGAGAAGCGACCGACAACTCCTGGAGTTTAGGGAACAGACGATTACGTGTTTTAGCGTATGCGCAAATTTCCAAACGATATATGATTTTGGGACATTTTGGAATTAATAATCAGACATTTATCAATGGTGGTGGTTCTGGGACTTCAGGAACAGGAGGATACGGAAATGGTAAAAAACCGCAGCTTTTTTTTCATGATGCCTGGAACGAATATGCAGTTGTTCTCCCTGGAGAAGCAGGAAAATTCAGTTTATCTTTAGGAGCAGGATTACATTACTACATGGGGCTTTCCCGTATGACGATGGCTTCAACATTAAACTTCCTTACGGTAGACTCCCCTATTTTCAGCTGGCCATTGATTGACAATTCTGACCAGTTTGCAAGACAATTAGGAATGTTTGCGAAAGGAAAGTACGGAAAACTGGAATACCGTTTTAGTTTAAATAAACCTTTTGCTACAGATCTAATCCCAACAAATGTTACCGATCCTTCAAAAGCTGTAGCGGTAGACAACAACGGAAATCCCAATTTCTCAAAAGCAGGATATGTCGAATATCAATTTTTAGATGAGGAATCCAATACTCTTCCTTTTAAGGTAGGATCTTACTTAGGTACGAAAAAGGTTTTCAATGTAGGTGCTGGTTTTTACCACCAAAAAGACGGAACACGAACTTCTGTGAATTCAGCTATTGAAAAACACGATATTACACTCGTTGCTGTGGATGCTTTTGCAGATATCCCTTTGGGAAATGCAAAAAATAAAATGGCCGTTTCCGCTTATGCAGGGTATTACAATTATCAATTCGGTCCCAACTACATCAGAAATTTAGGAATCATGAATATTGCTTCTGCAGATCCTAATTTTATCGGGGATAAAGCTATTGCAGGGCCGGGAAATCTACAACCCACTATCGGAACAGGTAATATTATCTATGCACAAGCCGGATTATTATTACCTAATCAAACAGAAAAGCCAAAAGTCAGAATCCAGCCATTTGCAGCCTACACTCACAAAAGCTTTGAAGCATTTGACAAATCTTCATCACAGTTCGATATCGGTGCCAATTGGTTCATAGATGGACATCACGCGAAAATAACTACTCAATATTCAACAAGACCCATGTATACGAGTCCTACAGAAAGTCCTAAATCTAAAGGAGAGTTCATCATGCAGTTCCAGATTTATTTATAGGAAATTCTAACCACAAAAGAGACAAAAGCTATTCAATTGTTTGAAATAGAAAAGTTCGCAAAAGAATAAAGTAAAAGTTTTTTTTAACCAATACAATTAACACATTAACCTTTTGATCCTTTTGCTATTACATCAAAACAAACTTTCAGAAAACTCAATATCAATTTAACTAACATCAAAATTTAAGCAATATGAGCGAAAATCATCACGATGCCTACGAAAACATGACCGAAAAGCAGAAAAACCGCACGATATGGAGCGTTATCACTGCCTCATCACTCGGCACACTGATAGAATGGTACGACTTCTACATCTTCGGAAGTTTAGCCATAGTTTTAGCCACTAAGTTTTTCCCGGCAGATAATCCTACCGCAGCATTTTTATCTACGCTTGCTACTTTTGCGGCAGGATTTGTGGTAAGACCTTTCGGAGCCTTGTTCTTCGGAAGATTAGGAGATATTATCGGAAGAAAATACACCTTCTTGGTTACTTTACTCATCATGGGATTTTCAACATTTCTTATCGGATGTATCCCAAGTTATGAGACCATCGGATTTATGGCGCCTGTTTTAGTTTTAATTTTAAGATTATTACAAGGGTTGGCTTTAGGTGGAGAATACGGAGGAGCCGCAACTTATGTCGCTGAATATGCACAACCAGGAAGAAGAGGTTACTGGACTTCTTGGATTCAGACGACAGCAACAGCAGGACTTTTTATTTCACTGATCGTAATCCTGGTAACGAAAACCTCTCTTTCTGCGGAAGAATTTGATGGTTGGGGTTGGAGAGTTCCGTTCTGGATCTCTATTTTAATGGTGGGAGTTTCTTATATCATCAGAAGAAATATGAAAGAATCTCCGCTTTTTGCAAAGGCTAAAAGTGAAGGAAAAACTTCTAAAAATCCTTTAAAAGAAAGTTTCGGAAATAAATTTAACTTCAAATTTGTCTTATTGGCTTTATTCGGAGCAGCGATGGGACAAGGAGTAATTTGGTACACTGGACAATTCTATGCGATGAGTTTCCTTCAAAAAGTAATGAATGTGGAATCTGCACAGGTCGATTCATTAATGGCAACCGCTTTATTTTTAGGAACCCCATTCTTTGTATTTTTCGGCTGGCTTTCTGATAAAATCGGACGAAAAGCAGTAATGTTAACCGGAATGCTGGTCGCCATTTTAGCGTACAGACCGATTTATGATTCTATGTTTAAAAGCATCAATCTGGAAAACAAAACAATTGCAGCTAACGGAATTACAGAGAAAAGAACAGCAAAAATTCACGATAAAATTACAACCGACAGTTTAGTAACATTCCATAAGGAAACACTTTATACAGACGGAACATTAATTAAAAAAGACAGTGTAACCCATTGGTCACCCAACGGACCAGTGATGAAAGACGGTAAAGCGGAAGAACCAAAAGTTTCTCAAACCATTAAATTAGAAGACAATACGAAATGGTATTTGGTATTCTTAGTATTTGTTCAGGTAATTTTCGTAACGATGGTGTATGGTCCTATTGCTGCATTTTTAGTGGAAATGTTCCCCGTGAGAATCCGTTACACCTCAATGTCTCTGCCTTATCACATCGGAAACGGGGTATTCGGAGGCTTGCTTCCGGCTGTTGCCACCTACTTGGTAACCACAGGAAAAGATGCAGGACATGCAACATGGTATTTAGAAGGACTTTGGTATCCGATCGGAGTTGCCACAGTCTGCTTGGTCATCGGATTATTTTATCTTAAAAGCAAGAACAATAATATTCACGATTAGGCACTGAATCACTCAAATTTTTATTAATTTTAAAACAACTAAAATGAACGGACTAAAAAAAATATTAGGCATACTTTGGATAGCCATTGCGCTGGTCGTAGGATATTTCGGAATTACGGTTTTGGGAATCCCAAAAATAACCTCAGGAAAACAGGAAGATCTGGTTTTCGGAATCATCATCTTATTTGTTCTGATGCCAATTATCTCAGGCGGATTAGCCATTTTCGGCTATTATGCCTTAACGGGAGAATATTCTGACGATAAAGTTTAATTTATAAACGATGAATGATAATTGATGAATGATCCAGCATTTATTCATCAATTATCTTTTATCAATTATCATTATGAAAAAGAGACACGAACAAAAGCTAATCATTTTAAGCATCGGACTTCTGATTGCATTCAGCATTCCTATTTCTCTGTTATTCAACAGCGAGAGGGAAGTTTTCGGCTATCCGATGATTCTGATTTATATTTTCGTGATCTGGATGGTTTCCATCATTATTTCTTTTGTAATCGTAAAAAAGTATGATGAGTAGTTTCGCGTTATTTACCGTGGTTTTGTTTTATCTGGCACTTTTGTTCTTAGTCGCATATTTGGCGGAGAAGAAAAAAAGTAAGCTTTGGATCAACAATCCTTACATCTACGCGCTTTCTCTGGCTGTGTACTGCACAGCATGGACGTACTATGGAAGCATTGGTGTTGCCGCAACCAGCGGACTCAATTATCTTCCCATTTACATTGGTCCCATCATGATTATCCCTGCATGGATCTACATCAACACAAGAATTGTAAGAATTGCAAGAGTGAATAAAATCAGTAGTTTAGCCGATTTCATTTCTCTAAGATACGGTAACAGCAGAAGTTTTAGTGCGATCATTACGGTTGTTTGTCTTTTGGCAATTGTTCCTTATATCGGTTTACAGATCAAGGCAATTTCTGAAACTTTTCACTTGGTGACGGAAACTCCAATGTCTAAAAACATCTTAACAGACAATGCCACTTTCGTTGTTATTTTAATTGCGTTATTCTCTTCCTATTACGGAACAAGATACGTTGATGCCTCAGAAAAACGTTTAGGAATTATTTCTGCAATCGCTTTAGAGAGTTTCCTCAAACTATTCTTTATTATTATTTTAGGATTATTTGTTATTTACTTTGTATTTGATGGATTTTCTGACATCTATCAAAAGGCAAATCAGTTTGAGGATTTTAAAGAAAAAAATACCTTTAACGGAATTGAAGATGCCATGAACTGGATGATTTTGTGTTTGATTTCAGGAACCGCAATTTGTATTTTGCCAAGACAGTTTCACACCGCGATTGTTGAAAACAGACAGGAAAAGCATATTAAAACAGCCATTTGGTTTTTCCCGCTTTACTTACTGATCTTTACCATATTTATTTTCCCCATTGCTTGGGGTGGAAGATTGATCTTTGACGGACAAAAAGTAAACCCTGAGTTTTACTCTATTTTAATTCCGCAGCATTTTGGTAATACTTTGATCACTGTTTTGGTTTTTCTTGGAGGATTAAGCTCCTGCATTTCAATGATCATCATTTCTGCGATTACTTTATCTATTATGCTTTCCAACAATTTAATTATTCCTTACGGATTATTAGGAAAGCTGAAATCAGAAAATGAGACTCAAAACACCAAACTTATCACCAATATCAGGAAATTCAGCATTTTTGCATTGATCATCATGGCGTTTGTTTTCTATAAGTATTTCATTTTAAAAACTTCACTAGATTCTGTTGGACTGATCTCATTTGTCGTGATTGCACAGCTGGCTCCTGCGTTTTTCGGAGCTATTTTCTGGCGAAGAGGAAGCTACAAAGGTGCAGTGATCGGATTATTGGCAGGTTTGGCAATTTGCTATTTCGGGATGATCATTCCTCAGTATTATTTCGCTTACAACCAGGAATTCAAAGGAGTTTTGAGGGATATGTATAATGCTTTTGATTTCTTTAAAATTTCTTTCTTAGGAAGAATTCCCCAGATTTTCTTTTGGTCTATTTTGGTCAACACCGGATTATTTACCATTCTTTCTGTAAGCAGCAAAGGAAATTACCGCGAACGAAATTTTGCCGAACTGTATGTTGATATTGACAAATACATTCAAAACCACGAAAATGCTTTCATCTGGCGCGGAACAGCGTATGTTTCAGACATTAAAAATATTCTGGAAAGATTTTTAGGAAAAAATAAAACCGAACAAGCTTTAAGGATTTTTAATTTAAAATATAATATTGATTCTCAGGCAGAAACTGCTGATTCAAGATTTATCAAGTTTTCAGAAAACCTTTTAGCCGGAAGAATCGGAACTGCTTCTGCAAAAATTTTAATTGAAGGGGTAACAAAAGAAGATAAAATATCTTTAAAAGAAGTATTAAACATTTTAGAAGAGTCTAAAGAGAATATTATACTTAATAAAAAGCTGACCGAACAGTCGGAAGAATTACAAAAATTATCTGATGACCTGAGAAAAGCTAATGAAAACTTAATCATCAAAGACCATCAAAAAGATGATTTTCTGGATTCCGTTGCTCATGAATTGAGAACTCCTATTACCGCAATTCGTTCTGCCGGGGAAATTTTAGCAGACGATGACGATATTCCTTTAGATATTAAAAGAGAGTTTTTAAACAATATCATTACGGAATCTGACCGATTGAGTGAAATCATCAATGATATTCTGTATCTGGATAAACTTCAACATGGAGAAATTGTTTTACATATTCAGGAAAACAATATCATTGAAACCTATAAAAAGGCTTTAAATCCTCTCCTTCATTTGATTCAGCAGAAAAATATTCATTTGAGCGAAGTGAATCTTCTGAACAATTTTTCGTTTGATTATGATGAAGCAAGAATGATTCAGCTATTTCAGAATATTTTAGGAAATGCTTTAAAGTTTACTGATGAACAGGGAACAATTCAGACAAAATTATCTGAAAAAGAAAATCAATTAGTTATTAAAATTTTCAACACCGGAAAACATATTCCTGAAGAAGATCTGGAAATGATTTTTGACAAATTTTATCAGTCTAAAAATCAAAACATTTTAAAGCCAACAGGAAGTGGACTTGGATTGGCTATTTCAAAAAAAATAGTTCAGGCACAAGGCGGAACCATAAAAGCAGAAAACAGCGGACTTGGTGTAACATTCACTATCTCCCTCCCCAATAGAACACAAGAACATAAAAATGAAGTTGAACACAGCTAAACACACAACATGAAAAAGATCGTTATCGCAGATGATGAACACAAAATATTAATGTCACTGGAATACAGTTTTAAGAAAAGTGGCTATGATGTTTTTATCGCAAGAGACGGAACAGAGGTTTTGGATTTTTTAAAAACAATGACTCCGGATGTGATTTTATTAGATATTATGATGCCTAATCTTGATGGCTACAGCACGCTGGAACTTATCAAGCAGGACGAAAAATTAAAAGATACAAAAGTCATTTTCCTGAGTGCTAAAAACAACCCGAAAGATATTGAACGGGGATTGGAAATGGGAGCCGATGCATATGTAACCAAACCTTACTCAATTAAAAAACTGATGCAGCAGATTGAAGAAATGTTTGAATAGACTTATAGATGATAGAGAAAATATTTAAAACCTACATGGAATTGTCATTCTGAAAGAAATGCAGTGAGAAACCTTATTTTTTTTAACCATTAAGATTGATTTAGGAATTAAGAATAGTAAAGGATTGCTTCGTCACTTCGTTCCTCGCAATGACAAAAAATGCAAAACAATAAAAACACAATAAATTGATATGGACAGAGACATTTTATTTCAAAGAAGTATAGAAGATAAAGAGAATTTCTGGAAAGAACAGGCACAGGAAATCAACTGGTTTGAGTTTCCTACCCAGATTCTTTCCAAAGATGAAACAGATTACACCCAGTGGTTTTCCGATGGAAAGCTGAATATGTGCTATTTATGTATTGACCAACATATTGAAGACGGTTTTGGAGAACAAGTTGCCATTGTTTATGATTCTCCCGTTACCCATCAGAAGAAAACTTACACTTTTAATCAGGCTAAGGAAGAAATTTCAAAGCTTGCGGGAGGTTTAGTTTCATTGGGTTTGAAAAAAGGCGATACCGCTGTTGTTTATATGCCAATGATTCCGCAGACTCTGTTTGCAATGTTGGCCTGTGCCAGAATCGGAGTGATTCACAATGTAGTTTTCGGAGGTTTTGCACCCCACGAATTGGTGGTAAGAATTGATGACTGCAAGCCCAAAGCTCTGATCACAGCAACAGCAGGAGTTGAAATTGCTAAGAGAATTCCGTATTTGCCATTAGTTGAAAAGGCAATCGAATTAGCTCAGGATAAAGTTGAAAATATCATCGTTTACAACAGAAAATTGGTTGACAATCAACACGAAATGTTTGATGGATTGATTGATTATGAAGAATTAGTTCAAAGGTCAGAATCCGTAGACTGTGTTTCCTTAGAATCCACTCACCCACTCTATTTATTGTACACATCAGGAACAACAGGAAAACCAAAAGGAATTACTCGCGACACAGGAGGTTACGCGACAGCTTTGAAATTTTCCATGAAATATATTTATGGCGTTGAACAAGGCGAAACGTATTGGGCCGCTTCCGATTTTGGCTGGGCAGTCGGTCACAGTTTTTCGGTTTACGGACCACTAATTAACAGAAATACGACTATTATTTTCGAAGGAAAGCCCATCATGACTCCTGATGCGGGAACGTTTTGGAGAATTATTTCGGAATATAAAGTGTCTGTGATGTTCACTGCTCCAACAGCAATTCGCGCGATCAAAAAGGAAGATCCGAATGGTGAACTGGTAAAAAAATATGATTTAAGCCATTTCAAAAAACAGTTTTTAGCAGGAGAAAGATGTGATGTAGCTACTTTAGACTGGTTTGCAGAACATATAGGAGTTCCCACAATCGACCATTGGTGGCAAACAGAATCCGGTTGGCCAATGTTAGGTTTAATGACTTTCGATGAGAATTACAACATTAAAAGAGCAGCAGCAGGAAAACCGATTCCGGGTTATGATATAAAAATATTCGATGAAAACGGATACGAACTCGATGCACACCAAGAAGGATATTTAATTATCAAGCTTCCGCTTCCTCCCGGAGCTTTACTTGGAATATGGAATGATAATGAGCGTTTTCAAAGCAGTTATTTATCGCAGTATAACGGTTATTATTTTTCAGGAGACGGAGCAATAAAAGATGAAGATGGATACATTTTCATCACAGGAAGAGTAGATGATGTTATCAACGTTGCGGGTCACAGACTTTCAACCTCAGAAATGGAAGAAATCGTTTCGTCACATCCCGATGTTGCAGAATGTGCCGTTGTCGGAATTGATGATGATCTGAAAGGACAGATTCCTTTTGCTTCGGTTGTTTTAAAAAACGGTTCAGTAATTTCTGAAGAAGAGGTAGAAAAAGATATTGTAAAAACAGTCCGTGAAAAAATAGGAGCTGTCTCCTGTCTTAAAAATGTAATGACGGTAAAACGCTTGCCAAAAACACGTTCCGGAAAGATTCTAAGAAAATTAATCCGAACTTTATTAAACGGAAAAGAATTCCAGATTCCATCGACGATTGATGACGAAAAAATCATTGAAGAAATTCAGGAAAAAATCATTAAATATAGAGCTGGAAAAAGAAATTAAGCATAAATTTAATCTAAATAAAATTCAAATTTCAAAAAAGAAAGGGATATGAGAAATTACCTAATAGAAGATTTGCCACACTATTTTGAAGAGTATAAAAATTCTATCAAAAATCCTAAGAAATTCTGGGATAAGATAGCTGATCAAAATTTTGTGTGGTATCAGAGATGGAGCAAAGTCGTAAAGTACGATATGAATGAAGCGAAAATCACCTGGTTTAAAAACGCAAAACTAAATATCACCAAAAACTGTTTAGACAGGCACCTTTCCGTAAGAGGCGAAAAAACCGCTATTATCTGGGAACCCAATGACCCGAAAGAAGAGGCACAGCATATTTCTTACAACGAATTATATACGAGAGTCAACAAAACAGCGAATGTTCTAAAAGAAATGGGCATCGAAAAAGGAGACAGAGTCTGCATCTACCTTCCAATGATTCCCGAGTTAGCCATTACCATGTTGGCCTGTGCCAAATTAGGCGCAGTTCATTCTGTCATTTTTGCAGGATTTTCAGCATCTGCTGTTTCTTCAAGAGTAAATGACTGTGGAGCAAAAATGGTCATCACTTCAGACGGAAGCTACAGAGGAAGCAAGGTTTTAGATCTAAAAAGCATTGTTGATGAAGCGTTGGAAAAAACACCGACCGTTAAAAATGTTCTGGTGGTAAAAAGAACCAACAATCCAATTAAAATGAAGGAACACAGAGATTTCTGGCTGGCCGATCTGTATGAAAAAGCGTCTCCCGATTTCGTTACCATCATTATGGATGCAGAGGATCCGCTTTTCATTCTGTACACTTCCGGTTCTACAGGAAAACCAAAAGGAATGCTTCATACTTGTGCCGGATACATGGTGTATACAGCTTATACTTTCAAAAATGTATTCAATTATAAAGAAAACGATATTTATTGGTGTACTGCCGATATTGGCTGGATTACAGGACATTCATACATTCTGTACGGCCCTCTTTTAAACGGGGCAACCACTGTAATTTTCGAAGGAGTTCCTACCTATCCTGAACCGGACAGATTCTGGGAAGTCATCGAAAAACATAAAGTAACCCAATTCTACACCGCTCCTACTGCCATTCGTTCATTGGCGAAAGAAAGTACAGAATGGGTTGACAAACATGATTTAAGTACTTTAAAAGTCATTGGCTCTGTAGGTGAACCCATCAATGATGAAGCGTGGCATTGGTTTAATGATCATGTAGGAAAGAAAAAATGTCCGGTTGTTGATACTTGGTGGCAAACTGAAACAGGAGGAATCATGATTTCACCTCTTCCTTTTGTCACCCCGACAAAACCTACTTATGCTACTCTACCTTTACCGGGAATTCAACCTGTTTTGATGGATGATAAACGTAATGAAATTTCAGGAAATCAGGTAACGGGGAATTTGTGCATCCGTTTTCCGTGGCCAGGAATTGCAAGAACTATTTGGGGAGATCACCAACGTTATAAAGAAACCTACTTCTCTGCTTTCCCTGGAAAATATTTCACAGGTGACGGTGCTTTGAGAGACGAAGTTGGCTATTATAGAATTACCGGTCGTGTAGATGATGTAATTATTGTTTCTGGTCACAATTTAGGTACAGCTCCGATTGAAGACAGCATCAACGAACATCCTGCCGTAGCTGAATCTGCAATTGTAGGATTCCCTCACGATATCAAAGGAAGTGCTTTGTACGGATTTGTAATTTTAAAAGATACAGGAGCCGACAGAAAGCAGGAGAATTTAGTAAAAGAGATCAATCAATTGATTTCTGATCAGATCGGGCCGATCGCAAAGCTGGACAAAATTCAGTTTGTTTCCGGACTTCCGAAAACCCGTTCAGGAAAAATCATGCGTAGAATTCTGAGAAAAATTGCAGAAGGAGATTTCAGCAACTTCGGAGATATCTCAACGCTATTGAATCCGGAAATTGTAGAGGAGATTAAAAACGAACGAATTAACTAAACTATATGAACTGAGAAATCAGGGAAGCGGGCTTTAAAAGCCCGCTTTTTTATTTAAAGATATTTAAATTTAAACAAGCGTTCAATAAAATAAAAACAATATAAAACAACAATCCAATAGATAAAACCAAAAAATATTAAATTTTAATGAAAATAATTCAATTCTTGTAAAAAATATTATTAACTTTAGGTACAATTTAAAAACTCTTGCTATGTCAAATATATTAGCTGGATTATTTGAACATCACAGCGATTACAAAAAGCTTGAAACTGATTTAGAAAATTCAGGTTTCCCTAGTTCTGATTATATTGTCTATTTGAATGACACACCGCATCATTCTCAATATCTTGCCAGTGTGGCAGTAAAAGACACAAGCCAAGCTAATATTGCAAAAGATATCTTCAGCCAAAATGCTGTTCATAAGACTTATTTATTTGAAAACATGAGTATTGATCAGGCAGATTACACGCATCTAAAAGGATATATTGATGCAAGAAATAAAGCTGAAATCCACAACAGTCCTGCAGTAAAGATAAAAGGATCCAGTTCTGGAATGGATTCTGAAGTAAAATTTTAATAATATATAAATTCTAATAACCAGGAATCCGTAGAGTGATCTACGGATTTTGTTGTTTGAAAAGTCCTTATTTTTTTGTATATTCGTCTAAACATAGGTATTTCATATGAGTTATGATTTAGAGCAGGAAAATAAGGAAATTCTTGCGAGATATAAAGATTTAATTTCGAACACATACAGAACTTTGGATGAAGAAAACAATAAACTCATCCGAAAGGCATTTGATATTGCATTAGATGCTCATAAAGAACAAAGAAGAAAAACAGGAGAACCTTACATTTACCACCCTATTGCCGTAGCCAAAATTGTAGCTACAGAAATTGGTTTGGGCGCTACTTCTATTGCATGTGCCCTTTTGCATGACGTTATTGAAGATTCGGATTATACCTATGAAGACCTGAAAAAAATCTTTGGTGAAAAAATAGCCAATATCGTGAACGGATTGACGAAGATCTCCATCATGAATCATCAGAATATTTCGGTACAGTCTGAAAATTACAGAAAATTATTATTAACTCTTTCTGAAGATTTCAGAGTCATTTTAATTAAAATTGCAGACCGTCTTCACAACATGCGTACATTGGAAAGCATGGCTCCGGACAAGCAGAAAAAAATTGCTTCCGAAACGGTTTACATTTATGCGCCAATGGCTCACCGTTTGGGTTTGTACAACATCAAATCTGAGCTTGAAGATCTCTCTTTAAAATACAACAATCCGGATATTTACACCGAGATTACGGAAAAATTAGAATTAGCAAAAGAAAGCCGTGAAAGATATATTGAAGAGTTTAAAAAAGAAGTTTCGGAGAAATTACACGAAGAAGGCTTAAACTTCAAAATTAAAGGTCGTGCAAAAGCGATTTCTTCTATTTACAGAAAGATGCTGAAACAAGGGGTTTCCTTTGAAGAGGTTTTTGACAATTACGCCATCAGAATCATTTACAAATCTGATGCTAAGAATGAAAAATTTCTTGCTTGGAAAATCTATTCAATCGTAACGGATGTTTATCACAGTAATCCTTCCAGAATGCGTGACTGGATCACACAACCTCGTTCTACAGGATACGAAAGCTTGCATTTAACAGTTCTTGGCCCTGATAAAAAATGGATCGAAGTTCAGATCCGTTCTGAAAGAATGGATGAAATTGCAGAAAAAGGCGTTGCAGCCCATTACAAATACAAAGAAGGGTATAAACAAAGTTCGGAAGACCGAAATTTCGAAAACTGGGTCACTGAGATCCGGGATGTGCTGGAACAGCAGCAAAACCTTTCTACGTCGGAACTTTTAGACAATATTAAACTGAATTTATATTCAAAAGAGGTTTTTGTATTTACGCCAAAGGGTGAAATTAAAATTTTACCAACCAATGCAACGGCTCTTGATTTTGCCTTTGCTGTGCATTCAGATTTAGGAATGAAATGTTTAGGCGCAAAAATAAACGGTAAGCTTGTTCCTATTTCCTACACTCTTCAAAACGGAGATCAGGTAGATATTCTTTCGTCACAAAACCAAAAGCCAAAATCTGACTGGCTGGAATTTGTGGTTACTTCAAAGGCTAAATCCAAGATCAAAAGCTATTTGAATTCCCAAAAAAATCAGTTGGTAGAAGATGGAAAAGAAATTCTGCAAAGAAAGCTTCGTCACGCCAAAATCAATTTCAACGATGAAGAAATCAATAAACTGCAAAAATTCTTCAATCTTAAAAGTTCACAGGAGTTATTTCTTAAATTCCAGAATAATGAACTGGATGCAAGCAGCTTAAGGAAATATATTGAAAGTAAAAACGTGTTTAATAATTTACTTTCCAGATTCAGAAAATCACCTTCTAAAAACACACATTACGAAGAACCTAAAGAGCAGAATCTTGACATGATCGTCTTTGGGAAAGATGAAGAAAAACTGAATTATACCTATGCCAAATGCTGTACAGTAATTCCGGGTGATAAAATTTTCGGATTTATTACGATTTCTGACGGGATTAAAGTACACAGTGACAATTGTCCGAATGCTATTAATCTGCGCGCTCAGTATGATTACCGTGTCATTCCCGCAAAATGGGTGAATGCAGAAAGCTTTAAGAACAGAATAAAAATTGAAATCGAAGGATTGGACAGAATGGGAATGATTAATGATATAACGACCGTCATAAGCGGTGCTATGGGAATGGATATGAAAAGTATGTCTATCGAATCCAATAACGGGGTTTTCAATGGTAACATCAACCTTGAGGTAAAGAACAGAGGCCAATTGGAAGAAACTTTCAAAAAGCTTAAGGCAATCGATGGTGTTTCAAGAATAAGGAGAATATAATCAGAAAGATGAATTTATCTTTATATTTTAAAAAATTCTTTACTAACAGTCAGTTTTCGGGAATTATACTCATCTTATGTGTTGTAATTTCTCTACTAATTGCCAATTCGTCTATTGGTGAAGGTTTTCAGCGTTTTTTAGATCAGGAAATCGGTACTTCAGTCTTTCATTTAGAATATCCGATCAGCGTGTGGATCAACGACGGATTAATGGCTATCTTCTTCCTATTAGTAGGTCTTGAAATCAAAAGAGAAATTATTGAAGGTGAACTTTCTTCCTTTAAAAATGCTTCTCTTCCTATTTTTGCAGCTATTGGCGGAATGATTGTTCCTGCAGTTATTTTCACGATTTTCAATTTCGGCACGAAATACGAAAACGGATGGGGAATTCCTATGGCAACAGATATTGCATTTTCGCTTGCCATTATTTCTATGCTTGGAAGCAGGATTCCGAACTCTATCAAGATTTTCTTAGCCGCTTTGGCCATTGTAGATGATTTAGGAGCGATACTCGTGATTGCCATATTTTATACCGATCAGATACACTGGGTGTATTTACTGCTTTCTTTAGGAGTTACTGTATTATTGTTTATTTTAAACTTTTTAAAAGTTACTAAGCTTATTTTTTATATTATTCCGGGATTATTTTTATGGTATTTCCTTCATCATTCAGGAATTCATGCGACTATTGCAGGCGTTTTGCTTGCGTTTTCAATTCCTACAAACGTGTCTGAGACAGAAATATCCCCTTTAGAAAAACTGGAACACACGTTAAGTATTCCGGTGAGTTTTTTAATCATGCCTGTTTTCGCTCTTGCCAATACGAATATTACATTCAACAGTGCTATGATTGGAGGACTTACAAACACTTTAGGACTTGGAATTGTCTGCGGATTGGTTTTGGGAAAACTTATCGGAATCAATCTTTTTTCTTTTCTTGCTATAAAACTAAAAGTAAGCTCACTGCCGCAAAATAGCTCATGGATACAAATGATTGGTGTGGGTTGTTTAGCAGGAATCGGTTTTACGATGTCTATTTTTATCGCCTTACTTTCTTTTAAAACGGAAATACAGATTCAGGATGAAGCTAAATTTGCCATATTAATCGCTTCCTTTCTATCTGCTTTTTTAGGTTTTATGATCTTGAAAATGAGTTCTAAGAAATATTCAGGAAATTAAAATTTAAGCATCAGAATTATTTTCCTGATTCAGTTTTCGGGTGTGCTCCTCATTGTTTTCCCAACTAGGTTCTTTGATTCCGTCATGGTAACCCAAAGCTTCCTTTTTAAGCTCATCTGAAAGCAGTTTTTCAATTCTCAGCTTTCTGATTGCCATATTCAGTTCATTTCCGAAAAGAAGAAGATATACATTCACATTTACCCAAACCATCAGAAGAATCATACTACCAATGGAGCCGTATAAAACGTTATATCGTGCAATATCTTTTACATAAATCGCAAAAATATAGGTTGTAAGAACAAATAAAACCGTTGTCAAAATTGCTCCCGGAACGGCCTGTCTGAATCTTGTAATCTTCACGGTTCCCAACCAGTAAAACAAAGCTAAAAGGATAAAGTAAAACACAGGAAAGGAAACAAATCCGATGATCTTTGAAAGGTTGTTAACGAGCCATGAAATATCATATGACGGCGTAAAGAGCTTCATAACAACTTCCACATAATAGACTCCGAAAAGCGCTAAGAATACAATCAAAATAAAACCAATGGTGATGAAAAAAGAAAGTATAAATTCTTTCACATCCGTCAGTTTCTCCTCAGAATTTTCATTAAATCCGCTGATCAGAGAAAAAGTACCGTTCGTGGCAAAAACCAAAGCTAAAATGATCGTAAGATTGCTGATTCCCTTCATATTCGGGATAATATTGGTTTCTATATACCCTCTTACATCTCCTTCCATATTGGACGGGAATACATTATGCATCAGGACTTCAAAAATGTAAAACTGAAGCTTGTCATAATGCGGCATATAAGGCAATACAGAAAGTAAGAAAAGAAGAAACGGAAATAAACTTATGGTAAAGCTCCAGGAAATCGCGGCTGCCTTTCTCCCTATTTTCCCTTTGAAAATGCCTGAAATATAGATCTGGAACATCTGCCAAAGCGATATTCCTAAAACAGGAATATGAATACCATCAAAAAACTCTTGAATTTTCAAGATAAATTTAGGAAGTTTTATACCCATATTTTACTTTAAAATTTGATCTATTTTATCAAAGTTTCTGTTTACAAATGTAGGTGAATTAAACCGGAAACCAATACCTACACGGAATAACCATTGTGTGGTGGAATAAAAATTCTCGTCGGAACTGTTGATCCAGTTCAGTTGAAATCCACCTCCGAAAAACCATTTTCCGTTATCATACCCCATTCTCGCATTGGAATAGAGTCCTACATTAAATTCATGAAAGTCCTCTCCTATCAATTTGGAATAATAAAACTCTGGATAGGCTTCTACAATCGTGTACCAATGATCACCCATTTTTTTCTGAACACCTCCTCCTGATCTTAAAGCAATTCTGAAATCTTTCGAAGGAGAATCATCCGCACTTTCATTAAAAATCTCTCCCTGATAAATCGTCTTATTAAGATCGCTGAGAATATTGTACTGATAAAACAAACCTGTACTTACTATAAAAACGTCTTTCAACGGTTTATACGTCATATTATTGAAGCTTCTGTAATTGGTTTTATTTCCCAGCCACAAATAACTGGTTTCTCCTTTAAATGATCTGTACTTAGCATCAGGAAACTGCAAATATCCCTCTTCATTATAATCTGCTCCGTAAATAAGGCGCATAAATTCCTTTGTATCCTGAAAATACAGGCCTTTCACTTCACTAAAGTAAACATATTGCCTGAGTTTTGGGCTCACAAAGAAAGTAAATCCTACATTAAAGTATTTTGATTTTCCTTTTTCAAGATCATCATTATTAATTCTTGTCAGTTTCGGAGCAAAGGAAAAACTCACATCCAGCCATCGATACCGCAGAAAAAATTCAGTATAGAAAGCATCATTCGGTCTTAGACGAAAAATTTTATCCTGATATAATAGTCCGAAAATATTATGAAGGTAACTCAGTCCCGTAACGACTGAAATTTTATTTTTATCTTCTTCTATATACTTCTTATCCGGAGTTTCATCAATTTCCTGAGCATAAGAAATCGATGAGCAACAAAAAAGCAGAAAAGAAAGGATTTTTACTTTCATCGGACTGGTGTTCTAACAAAAGTAATGATTTTTTTAAACTTGTAAATGCTCTTAGCACTCTGCAAATTATGACTTTCTTTAATTTATGAATATCTTTGATGCTGTAAATATTTAAAGACAGGAAATGCAGATCAATGTGCTTTGTATCGGTAAAACGGATGATAAGGAAATCACTTCATTAATCAGTTACTATCTGAAACGGCTACCCAAACACTGGAATTTTGAAATTATAGAAATTCCGGATGTTAAAAACGCTAAGAACCTTACTCCGGATCTTCTGAAAAAAGAAGAAGCCAAACTGTTCCTCAATCATATTGATAAAAATGATCTCGTCGTTATTCTTGATGAGAAAGGAAAACAGTTTACCAGTAGAGAATTTGCACAAAAAATTGATACCTGGATGAATTCATCGGTAAAAAAGATCCACATTCTGATCGGAGGAGCGTATGGTTTTTCTGATGACATTTACAACAGAACCAACGAAAAAATGTCATTATCTAAAATGACATTTACGCACCAAATGATTCGGTTATTTATCGTTGAACAATTATATCGGGCTGATCAGATTTTACAAGGAAAACCTTATCATAATGATTAATATGAGTATTTAACCTAAATTTTTAAACCAATCTGTCTCTTAGCTTCACCGACTACAAAAGCTACGGAATTAGCAATATTAAAGCTTCTGATCAGTTTAGACATCGGAATTGTCAAATGATTTTCAAAACGGTCTAGAACCTCTTTGCTCAATCCTACGCTTTCTTTCCCGAAAACAAGCCAGTCACCGTCTTTAAATTCTGTTTCCAGATAAGATTTTTCAGCATGGGAACTCATCAGAAAAACACGGGAAAGATCAGGAATAGCCTGTATCCATTCATCTACATTGGCATATTCAGTCACGTCTAAATGAACCCAATAATCTAATCCCGAACGTTTCAGATTTTTATCATTAATGACAAATCCAAAAGGATGAATAAGGTGTAATTTACTTTCTGTTCCTACACATAATCTTCCGATATTTCCTGTATTATTTGGTATTTCAGGTTCTACGAGAACAATGTTCAGCATGAAATTGATATTGATTTAAAAATTTTCTAAAGATAAAATAAGATTATTTTTTCGTATTTACCATCACTATTTGAGTAATCCCTTTTTCTTTGAATTTCTTCTTGATTTTATCATCTGTAAGAACCATTACATTTTTTATATTTTCAGAAGGAACTTTTTTTACAGCATCAAAAGTACTTTCCACATTATCGATGTAGAAAAGGGATTTAGAGGGAGACTCCTGAGATTTTTTCAAAGCTGCTACCAAAAGAGAGTTTTCCTGTGGTTTTGTTTTAGCTTGTTGAGCATTTACGAAAGTCATCACTCCCAGAGTGAAAATTGTCGTTACGAATAATTTTAGATTGGGTAATTTCATATAATATATTAGTTATTTTTTTTCACATTTGGCATAATACTCCTGCAGCAAAGATTTTTCGTAGCCTAAACTTACCGCTTTATCTAAGTTGGTACAGGCTTCTTTAGGTTTTGCAGTATCCAACAAGATCTGAGCTTTGGTAACGTACGCCTGCGCAAATTTCGGATCAACTGAAATTGATTTGTTAACGTCAGCAAGAGCTTCTTTGGTCTTCTTCATTTTAAGATAAATATCTCCTCTCCCACTGTATAACAATGATTCAGGTTTTTCTGAAATCAGCTGATTGTAGTCTTTTAAAGCCCCTTCAAGATCTCCGCTTCTTTTTTTTAGATTGGCCAATCCTGTTCTCGCGAAAATATTATCCGGAGCAATGCTTAAAACATATTGTAAATCTTTCTGCGCTAAGTCTTTCTTTCCTAAATTATCATATATCTTAGAACGGAGTAAATAAAGATTGGTGTTTTCAGGTTCTAATGTTATAGCTGTATTAATGTACTCCAAAGCTTTGGTTTTACTTCCTTTCTGATTATTCAGAGAAGCCAGATTTTCATAGACAGAAACCGATTTCGGATTAGATTTTAAAGCCGAATCATACGACTTGAATGCCTGAGCTGTTTTCCCGAGTCTTCTCTGCGAAGTTCCCAGCTTATCGTAATATTCTGACTGGAATCTTTGAATCTGTTCTTTTTCGGCAAGCTTTGTATACTGTTCTTCTGCACATTTGTAATTGGCCTTGCTGAAACATTCTTCTGCCATTTTTTTGTCCTGTGCATGAAATAACTGAACCGCCGAAGAAGCAGCTAAAGTAAGAAGTAATAGTTGTGTTTTCATATAGTTTTAGTTTGTTTGTTGATCACTTTTCTTGCGAGCATAGCAAAAAGCCC
Organism: Chryseobacterium tagetis; assembly: GCF_016735585.2. Classification (GTDB taxonomy): domain Bacteria; phylum Bacteroidota; class Bacteroidia; order Flavobacteriales; family Weeksellaceae; genus Chryseobacterium; species Chryseobacterium tagetis. The sequence goes on along the minus strand of NZ_JAERSE020000001.1, from coordinate 344,929 downwards.
TCCCAATAAAGATCCAACAAACGCCCCCACCAAAATATCTATCGGAAAATGCACGCCTAAATAAATTCTGCTGTACGCTACTATTGTAGCCCACACAAATATAAAATAAGGAAACCATTTTAGCTTACTTTTTAAGAGAAAACTTAAATAAGATGCTAAAAAGAAAGTATTGGAAGCATGCGCCGAATAAAAACCAAACTGACCACCACATTTCACAATTCTCATGTGATCCTGTAAACTCGGGTCATGACAGGGTCTTAATCTCGCCACTCCATACTTGAATACGCTTGCAAGCTGATCAGAAATAGTAACTCCGATCGCGATAAATATCAATATAAAAACAAAAGATCGTAGCTTGTAATTTTTAAAAAGTAAATAGCAGAATATAATGTAAAGCGGAACCCATATCCAGGTACTGGAAATCAGCATCCAAAGCTGATCGAAAGATGAACTTCCTAAATTGTTAAGGTATAAAAATATACTTTTATCATCCTGAATAATTTCTTCCATGGTCTGTTTCTATCTGCTTACAGGTCCTTCATACGTTTCATCTTCTGAAGGTTTAATTTTTTCCTGTTCTGGGGTATTGGAAGAAGGTTCGTTTAAGATATTTTTTTCAATATCTTTCATGGGATTAAAATCTTTGGCAGCATCTTTCACTTTTTCAATCTCACGTTTGATCTCAGAAACAGGGTTATCTGTTTCTTTCATAATCTCCGTTTTGATGTCTTCTACTGCTCCACGCATTTTTCTTACGCCTGCTCCCAAGTCACGCGCAATCTGAGGAAGTTTATCCGGTCCGAATAATACAACGATCGCTACGGCAATCAATGCCATTTCTCCAATGCTTAATTCCATTTGCCAAAATTACGAAAGATTATGCAATTGTATTATGTTCTTAATCAATTTTAAATAAATTTTAAGAATTTAAGCTGATTAGTGTTTTGTAATTCGTGATTCGTGATTCGTGATTCTGGGTTTTGGAAGTCTTTACTATGTGATAGCTATTTTACGAAGGTGGAGTCTATTCTCATCACTATTTAGTTCTGCAATCTCCTATTCTATTCGTTTTTCCAAATTAACTAAATTATTAAGAAAAATTTAATTCACTTTTAATTGATTTAATTGAAGTATTTTCTTATTTTTAAAAAATTCATTTCATAAACTTCATATCCTTCTTTCAAAAGCAACAGGGAATCAAATTTGATTCCCTGTTTTTTATTTAATACTTTCTTTCTCTGAATTTTTATTTTTAAAATTGAAATAAGTGATAATTACACTCACAGCCATTAATATGAATGCTAAGAAGAACGGTGCTCCTGAAAACTTAAATGGTGCTTTATCATGAGTAAAGAAGTAAAAGAGATTCGTCATCATCGGAGGTCCGATAATAGAGGTTGCACTCATTAGACTTGTTAAAGCACCCTGCAATTCCCCTTGTTCATTTGACGGAACACTTTTCGTAATTACCGACTGTAAAGCAGGACCACAGATTCCTCCCAAACAGTAAGGAATAAGGAATACAAACATCATCCATCCTTGTGATGCAAAAGCAAATAACAACATTCCTATCGCATATAATGCTAATCCGTAATAGATACTTTTCTGTTCGCCTAATTTGGGTGTTGTCCATCGTATCAAAACACCTTGAACCAAACCTACCAATAATCCTACGACTCCCAATGAAATTCCCACCATCCTCTCGGTCCAGCTGAATTTGTACATGGTAAAAAAGCTCCAGTTACTTTGTACAGCATGTCCCGCAATGTAAATTAGTATCAATGAAACAATTAATCCTGAAATTTCGGGGTGCTTACCTAAAAATTTAAATGAACCGATTGGATTGGCTCTTTTCCAGTCGAATTGCCTTCTTTTATCTTTATCCAAACTTTCGGGAAGAATGAAATATCCGTAAAGGAAATTTAATAAACACAATACTGCAGCGGCATAAAAAGGAACTCTTGAACCATAATGACCTAAAACTCCCCCTAAAACAGGCCCGATAATAAATCCAAGTCCGAAAGCAGCCCCAATCAGTCCAAAATTCTTGGCTCTGTCTTCATCGGTTGAAATATCTGCAATATAAGCACTCGCCGTTGTAACACTGGCTCCGGTAATCCCTGCAATAACTCTTCCTAAAAACAACCACCAAATGGTAGGTGCCAAAGCAAGGAAAATATAATCTATTGCAAAACCGAAAAGTGAAATCAGAATAATCGGTCTTCGTCCGAATTTATCGCTTAAATTCCCAACCACCGGAGAGAAAATAAATTGGGTAAATGCATAGGCAAAACCCAACCAACCTCCATATTTAGCGGCTTCACTTATATCACTATGAATAAGTTCCTCAATGAGTTTCGGAACTACCGGAATGATGATTCCCCATCCCGTAATATCGATCAATAATGTAATAAATATGAAGCCAATAGCGGCTTTTTTCCTTGAATTTTCCATACTCTGCAAAAGTAATCAAATCGGGAAAAAGAATGATAATAAATTATTATTAAGTAAAAAGTGAAATGTAAAATGTAAAAAGTTAATAGTGAGAAGTGAATTTTAAAATTTTGACCAACAAAAAAGCCTTCCGAAGTGGAAGGCTTTTTCTTATTTATTGTAGTATAAATTATTTTGAAGCAAGTACTTCTTTGTCCGAAGTAGATTTACCATGTACATCTTCTTCTTTTCCTTGTTTAAGAAAGTCATAAGCAATTGCCGATGCCACGAAGATTGATGAATAGGTACCGAATCCAATACCGATTAACATCGCAAACATGAATCCTCTTAAGTTATCTCCACCAAAAATAAAGATAGCCAAGATTACTAAGATCGTAGTAAATGAGGTGTTGAATGTTCTACCCAATGTACTAGAAATAGAGTCATCAAATAATCCTGCCAATGTTAAAGATTTTTTCTCTCTTAAATATTCTCTAATTCTGTCAAAGATAATTACCGTATCGTTGATTGAATACCCCAATACCGTCAAGATCGCAGCAACAAAATCCTGGTTTATCTCCATGTTGAACGGCATATATTTGTGAAGCAATGAATACGCTCCCAAAATGATTACCGCATCGTGGAACAATGCTGCAACTGCACCAAGAGAGAATTGCCATTTTCTAAATCTTACCAAGATATAGATGAAAATACCCGCTAAAGCGGCAACTACAGCAAGAATACCGTGAGTTTTGATATCGTCTGCAACCGTTGGTCCTACTTTTTCAGAAGAGATGATTCCCGCATGATCTTTATCTGCTGATTTGAAATCCTTCATCGTCATGTTTGCAGGTAAGCTGGATTTTAATCCTTCGTATAATTTCTGCTCAACAGTCTGGTCAGCTTTCAAAGATTCGTCTTCAATAAGGTAATCTGTAGAGATTTTCAACTGCTTGTCATTACCAAAAGTTTTAGCCTCAACAGAAGAGTTTTTCCCATCTTCCGTTTGGAATACTTTTACTAATTTTCCTTCAACATCCTCAGCATTTACAGCTTTATCAAATCTTACTACATAATTTCTACCTCCTGTAAAGTCGATCCCGTATTTAAATCCGTGGATTGCAATAGAGGCAATACAAACGATCGTTAAAATACCAGAAATGATGTAAGCATATTTTCTTTTTCCGATGAAATCGATCCAAGTATTTCTGAAAAGATTTTTCGTAGCACCCGTCCAAACAGAAAGGTGTTTTCCTTTATTTAATCTAGAGAAGATCATTACTCTTGAAATCAATACCGAAGTAAAGAATGTCATCAAGATACCGATTCCTAGCGTCAATGCAAATCCTTTGATTGGTCCTGTTCCGAAAAGGAAAAGTACACCCGCCGTCAATAATGTCGTTAAGTGACCATCGACAATCGCATTCAGTGCATGTTTGAAACCGTCTTTGTATGCTTCAAGAATACTTTTGCCAGCGAAAAGTTCTTCTTTGGTTCTTTCATAGATAATTACGTTCGTATCGACCGCCATCGCCATTGTCAATACAATACCTGCGATACCAGGAAGTGTAAGTGTAGCATCCACAGAATCCATGATTCCGAAGATGTAGAATAAGTTGATGATCATTGCAATTACAGCGAATACACCTGCACCACCGTAATAGAAAATGATATAAACAATAATTAATAAGAATGCAATACCGAATGACATTATCCCTGCATCAATAGACTCTTGTCCTAATGAAGGTCCTACAACCGTAGCCTGAACTACTTTTGCACCTGCAGGCAATTTACCAGCACCTAAAACGTCTACCAATTCTTTAGCTTCTTCCTGAGAGAAGTTACCAGAGATTTGAGTTCTACCGTTAGGAATTGCACCTACAACGTTCGGAGCAGTATAAACTCTGTTATCAAGAGTTACAGCAACTGGTTTTCCAACGTTTTTCTCGGTTAAAGTCTTCCATTCTTTAGCACCTTTAGAATCCATCTGCATGTCTACAACGACTCTGCTTAGTTCGTCGTATCCAATGCTTGCAGTTTCTACAGCGCCATCAACTGGAGCTTTTTGATTGATGTTACCTCTGATTGCGTATAATACTAAACTTTCAGTATCAGTCGCTTCAGGTTTGTAACCCCACATGAATTGTGTATATTTAATGTTAGCCGGACGTAAAGACTGAGCTACTTTGCTGTTCAAAATTTTATTGACAACAGCAGTATCAGATAATTTCACACTTCCAACCGCACTTTGACTCATTGATTTTCCTCCCTGGATGATGTTGGCAAAATTGGTATTTTTTGCAACCCCCATAGAATCTCCTTTTGCAGCTACCATTGTACTCAATGTTTGGAAATAAGGAGCAATCTCATTGAACTGTTGTACTTCCCAGAATTGAAGTTTAGCAGAAGTTTGAAGCATCTTCTTTACTTTGTCGATGTCTTTCATTCCCGGCATTTCCACTGAAATTCTAGCAGTTCCAGGTACTCTCTGAACGTTTGGCTGCACTGCACCCATTTTGTCAATTCTCGTTCTGATGACCTCAAAAGCGGTACCTACAGATGCATCGATCTTTCTTTTTACAATACTTTTCACCTGCTCATCAGGAGTATTGTATTTCACTTCTGTAAGTGAAGTGTTTCCGAAAAGTTCAGGATCTGCAAGCTTAAGGTTTGTTCCTTTAGCCTTGTTGATCACATCAAACTGCTCGAAGAAATTGTCGATGTAAGATTTTGTAGAATTCTTCTGAACTTCATCGGTCTTGTTTAAAGCCTCAATAAGTACAGGATTGGTGGAATAATTTGTTAAATCATTCACAAGATCTCTTTGGTTGATCTCCAAAAGAACGTTGATCCCTCCTTTCAAGTCAAGACCAAGTTTCATTTCCTTGTCTTTGGCTTTAGTGTAATAAAGTTTTGTGAATCCTAGGTTCAGAGTATCCTTAGAAAGCTTTGCAATCTCTCTCTGATACTTTTCCGGATTGTCTCCTGCAATAGCAGTTGCCTGCTTTTCAATTTTGCTGGCGTACCATGTTGGTAATAGCTCATTTAAGCAAATCAACCCTAGTACAATAGCAACAATTGTAATAAGTCCTTTTCCTTGCATTTTGTTATAACTACGTTAAATTAAGTCGGCAAATATAATCATTTTATTGAATTTTATGAATTTTTAACAACAGAAATCGTTTATTTTCAGATATATCGGCATTCTTATTTTCATTTAAGATTTAATAATATTTTAATGATATTGTAATGAATTTTTCAATGTTTAATTGGTATGAAATTTTCATTCAGATTTAATACACTAACTATCAAAATATTATGAAAAATTTACTTTTTTGCACAAGTATTTTTTCTTCTCTTATTATTAATGCTCAAAGTATTAATATAGAAGAATTTGCCACGGGATTTACAGCTCCCGTCGAAATTGTACACGCAAACGACACCAGAATGTTTGTTGTTCAGCAGAATGGAATTATAAAAATTGTACAACCCAGCGGAACTACCAATGCTGCCAGTTTCCTGGATATCAGCTCAAAAGTTACTTATGGTGGGGAAAGAGGGCTTTTAGGTCTTGCTTTTCATCCTCAATACGCAACAAACGGTTATTTTTTCGTGTATTATAATGATACTGCCGGAAATATTACAGTAGCAAGATACACCCGTAGCTCAAATCCTGACGTTGCTGATGCGACAACCGAAAAAATTGTTCTGAATCTCCCAAAACCATTCGACAATCACAACGGAGGAAGTATTCATTTTGCTCCTGATGGATATTTATGGATTGTAACCGGAGACGGAGGAAGCGGTGGAGATCCTAACAACAATGCTCAAAATAAAAATTCACTTCTGGGAAAATTGCTCAGACTTGATATTAATTCTACAGGGCCTTACAATATTCCATCAAGCAATCCTTTTATTGGCGTAGACGGAGCTGACGAAGTATGGGCTTATGGATTGCGTAATGCCTGGAAGTTCAATTTTGATACCACTTCCGGAAATGTAATGATTGCAGATGTAGGTCAAGGCCAGATTGAAGAAATTAACCGCCAGCCAATTTCTCAAGCCGGTCTTAATTATGGCTGGAGATGTTATGAAGGAAATACACCCTACAATACAACAGGCTGTCCAATTACTTCTACAATGACTTTCCCAGTTGCGGCGTATAATCATACCGGAGGAAAATGCTCAATTACAGGAGGATATATTTACAGAGGTACACAATATCCGGCTTTGCAGGGAAGATATATTTTTGCCGACTACTGCTCTACCCAACTCGGAATTTTAAATCCGGACGATTCGATAACCTGGACTGCAGCATTCTCAGGAAATAATTTTTCAACATTTGGAGTAAACAATCAGAATGAATTGTTTGTAGCGGCCGTCAACAATGGAAAAATATTCAGAATTACTTCAGGAACATTGGCTACGCAGGAAAACAGCTTATCAGCTCAGATAAAAATTTATCCCAACCCTGCCTCAAAAAGAATCTTTATTGAGGGTATAAAAGACAAAGATATTTCTATTGAAATTTTTAGTGCCGATGGAAAAATAGTGTTAGAATCTCAAAAAATAGAAAATGACAAAGGCATTGACATTTCAGGAATTCCGGCAGGCGTGTATTTCATTACCCTGAATTCTGAAAAGTTAAAATATTACAGTCAAAAACTAATTATTCAATAAAAAAACATTGGAATATTTCTCATATTTAACCAATGGTTCGAGGCTTTCTTAAAAAATATAATATGAGGAATATTGGAAGTACGATGACCAATCTTCCAAGTAAAGAAATCCTTTCAATCTCTTTATCAAATAAGTGATTGGGAATTAATGTTATCATTAAAAAAGAAATCACAAAAAAAACAATTTCCAATAGGGAAAGTTTTTGTGGTTTCTCTTTTGGTATATCCATTTTTGAGCTTATTATCCAGAAACCCAAAAACAGAATGATGAAAGGAAAAGCCCATATTCTATAGGTATCAAATGCAATTGCATGAAGTAATAATGGGATGAATGCAACGATAGCCAATAGCAGAAATAACTGAATATTTTTCTTCAGTCTAAATTCTTTAAAAATCATCCATAAAGAAAACAAAATTGGAATTCCATTAAAAATAGTACAGGTCGAAATAAATAATCTTTGAATAAAATATCCTTTCTCTTCCGAAAAATAATATGTAAAACTTCTGGTATATGCCGAAGCCACAGAATCTGCTACCCCTTCAGAAACAATACAGGTCTGCCACAAATAATTAAATATTTTAGTGAAATGAATTTCTTCATTCTTCTCCTGAAAAATAGTGACCGATAATATGGCACAGAAAGGAAAGACAAGAAAGAGTATTAATTTGGTCAAAACATTTTTAGAAAAAATTGCTTTAAATGAAAATTTATCAACCGGAATTTCCGTAAGGATCAATGCAAAACAACTTATTGGTAACAGGAGAAAAAAAGAAATCTCATGAATGAAAATACAGATCGTCGCAATGAGTGATGATAAGAATACTTTTTTATTTTTAATTAAATAAACCGTCAAAATGGTCAGCAAAATGACTATATGGTCTAAATACCCAATAAGATGAGCCGAAAACACAATATATTGAGACAGAAAAAATATCAGAAAAAATAATATCCGATGAAAATCATTTTCTCTTTTAAATGTTTCTTTTATTGCAATTCCGAAAAGTAATGCGTAAAGCAGAAGCAATACTCCTGCTGAAAATATAAAAATCGTATGTGGATTTTTCTCGAAAAGTAATCCGAAAATTTCGCCTCCCAATCCTCTTTTGATGAATCCAAATCTGTAATCGAGCATCCAATGTGATTCTGACCAGTCACTCGGAAACCTTATTGTTTTTAAAACACTAAAAATAAGTGCATAAAGATAAAGGATGATCAAAAGGATTTTCCTGCCCATAGATTAAATTGTCATGGAGAAAATCCTCGTTTCAGGTTTATTTCTCATCATTCTCAAATCAAAAACCATGGCTACATTTCTTGTGAATGCTCTTCCTTTTTCTGTTATTTTAATCTGGTTATCATGAATTTCTACCAATTCATCATTCTCCATTTCTTTCAGCATTTCAAATGCGTTTTCCAGTTCAGGGAAAGAATTATTGTGATCAAAAGTTGTTTCAAGCTGACACATCAAATTCAAAATATGTCTTCTTACGATAAGGTCTTCCTCACTCAGAACATGTCCTTTTACAACAGGAATTTTACCTTCTTCTACTATTTTCTGATACTCCTCCACTGTTTTCACATTTTGTGCAAAAGCATACCATGAATCTGAAATTGCAGACATTCCCAAACCAACCATCAACTGGGTTTTGCTTGAGGTATATCCCATGAAATTTCTGTGCAGTTTTTTCTGAATCAAAGATTGATACAAATCATCGTGTTCTAAAGAAAAATGATCCATCCCAACTTCGATATAGCCTAATTCTTCCAGTAATTTTTTTCCATCTTCATACAAACGACGCTTTTCTTCACCACTAGGAAGATCGTTTTCATCAAACCCTCTTTGTCCAACACCTTTTACCCATGGAACGTGTGCGTAAGAGTAAAATGCCAAACGATCCGGTTTCAGTTCCATGGTTTTACGGATTGTATTTTCCATAGCTTCCCAAGTCTGATGCGGAAGCCCAAACACCAAATCATGACTGATTCCTCTGTAGCCAATCTCTTTAGCCCATTCCGTAACATTTTTCACATTTTCAAAAGACTGTATCCTGTTAATTGCCTTCTGAACCTTCGGATCATAATCCTGAACTCCAAAACTTACTCTTCTGAAGCCTAGGTCATATAAAGTTTGAAGATGCATCTTTGTTGTATTATTCGGATGTCCTTCAAATGAGAACTCAGGATGATCTGCAATTTCAACAGTATCAAAAATACCCTGCAACAAAGTTTTTAAATTTTCCGGTGAGAAAAAAGTTGGGGTTCCTCCTCCCAAGTGAAGCTCTTTCAGTTTTGGCTTCTCATCAAACAACTGAAGATACAGCTGCCATTCCTTCAAAACGCTTTCCAGATATGGAATTTCAACGCTATGCTGTTTGGTAATACGTTTATGACATGCACAGAACGTACATAGCGCCTCACAGAAAGGTAAGTGAATATAAATAGAAATTCCCTCTTCTGCATTGGTTTCCTTAAAGGTCCTGATTACACTCTCCGTCCATTTTTCAGCTGAAAAAGTACTTTCGTCCCAATAAGGAACGGTAGGATAAGAAGTATAACGAGGTCCGGGAATATTGTATTTATCTATTAAAGAATTCATTTTAGGTTTAATTTTAAACTGAATTTCAAATTGAAATTTCTTAATGCAAAATTAAATATATCTTATGAATATTTAATCATGAAATATATTAGGGTCTTTTTTCGAAATTTATAATGAGTCTAAATACCTCTTTGGCAAATTCCTGTCCCATATCGATATACCCTACACTGTTATAATGCCACGGATCATCTCCATAGCCGTAATTTTTAGTTGAGCGCACAATCGCCGCATTCCCGTCATCTCTTACAAATTTCTCCTGAGCATATTGAACGAGCTCTCCCATCTTCCAAACTTTTCCTGATTTATCTTTTCCCGAATCTGAAATCTTACCGATCACAACGGGAAGATCATCCGTCAACATGGCAGCTCTCATTTCATTCATTAAAGTTTTCAAATGGTCATAATAACGACTGGCAATAGCTTCATCATAGCTTGCATCGCCTTCACCCTGCATCCAAAGAATTCCTGAAGGAACAATCTGATCTTTTTTGCCGTCTTTATCGATATCTGTTTCCGATAAAGCATTTTTTACTGTTTTTAAAAAGTTATCATATTGGTTCAATCCGTTTTTCCCTTTAAAATCTGAATCCCAACACCCAAAAGGTCCGGCTGCAAGGCTGTCAATAGAAGTTCCCTCTCTGGCATATTTTATTAAAGCAATTTTATCATTGGGGAATAATTCCTTCATTTTTTTCGCAAAGGTCATTTCCAGCCCGAACCTGTCTGAAAGTGTATTGATTTTACCGTCTGTTTTAAAACCAGTTCCATTGCCTGGTTTCAACACATCCCATTTCCCTGTTCCTCCATTCAGATCGCCATCCGGAACTGAATTTCCCTGAAAAATATAAACATCTTTAAAGGTTTTCAGATCATCCGGTAAGTCTTTATTAAAACCAAATCCATTCATATTCGACTGACCGGCCAAAATAAAAACTCTGGTTTTTTGTGTATAAAACAAAGTCGGAATCAATAAAAGAAAAAATATTTTTAAGTTTTTCATGCCGAAATTTTGAACAAAATTAGTTTGAAAGAATGTTGAATTGGTTTTACCTGGAAAGATATGCTCTATGGTAAGGATTTAAAATTTGAATTTACATTATCTTTGATCCAGCCAATGAGGCTCAGGAACAGATTCAACAAAAACTTTCCACTCTTCCAGAATCTTTAAGAAATCTGTAACAGGCACTATTACCTCTGTTCCGCCTGTGTTAAATATTGCAACAGGTTTACTTGGTGGATAATTTCTGATTTCCATATATTCTGCATCGTAATAGCCCCAAATATTGTAACCTTTAAATTCATAAGTGAAATCTAAAGAGTTAATTTCATCCTTAATAATTTCAATAAATTCTAATCCATTATTTCCTAAAAAACTTGCGATTTCATAATTCAGCGAATTTCCATCAATATTACGGGAAACACTAATACCAGGTCTTCTGGTAAAAGACGGCAATTCTGAAACATAAAAAGTCAAATTGTATTTTTTGGCAGTCTCCATGGTTTAAAATTTTATTTTCATCACCGAAATCTTATCCTTCCCTGCCAGAACTACATTATTTCCGTCAATCCATTCACAAACGAAAAATCCTTTTTCCTCTGAAATCTTTTTCCATGTTTTTCCAAAATCTGAGGAATAACTGATATGCTGATCTCCCACGGAAATGATTTCCTTGCCTTTAGACCCCGGCTTTATTTTCACACAGGTTGTATAGCCTGCATTTTTACCTGCTGCCTGAACCTGCCACGTTTTTCCCCCGTCATTTGTAGTGGCAATGTTATTAACGTTGTCAGCTTGTTTTGTATAATCTCCACCGACTGCAATTCCAAATTTATCATCTGAAAAATCGACCGAATACATTCCCTGAGAAGATTCTCCCTGTATAAATGGAGTCTTGAAAACTTCAATATTTTCATTTTTTAAATTCATTCTCAGAATTCTTGAGGCTTTTCCACCGGTTGCAATCCATACATATTTTTTAGTGGATGCAATATTAGTATTACTTGCCGCAAAAGCAGCTTCTCCTTCATTCAGAATAATGTTATTCTTGAAGCTATTCCATTTTCCGTTTTTAAAAACAGCAAGTTTAAGGTGATTCTCTTTATCTGCATCGCTAAAAGTAAAAGCTAAATCATTATTTACAAAATGTAAAGCATCATAGAAAGCCGTTTTTATTGTATCTCTAAAAATAATTTCAGAGGTTAAATCTTTTTTATTAATCTTAAAAAACTCGGCCGGACTTTCGATATTAATAGCATAAAAAGAATTTTTGTCCTGAGCCAAAGTCCGGAATTGTAATTTCTTTTCTGATAGCTTAATCTGTTTCTGATTCTGAGGATTGTTTATATCAACAAAACCAAACTTAGAATCTGTTCCGCTGTACCAGATTTTATGATCATATAATTCAATCGCTCTGATGCTAATCTTATCGCTGAATATAGTTTCTAAACTTACCTCTTGAGAAAACGAAAGAATTCCTAAAAAAGAAAACAAAATGGGAAAGATTTTTTTCATAGAAACAAAAATAAAAAATCCACAGAAGAATCTGTGGATTTGTATCGTTTTAAATTTTTTATAAATCTAAGTCAGGTTTTTGTAAAGGCTCCTGCTCAGCTTTGAAGGTTTCCCCGTATCCTACTTTGTGAAGTTTAGAATGTCTAAGACTGTACGCAAAATAGATAATTACCCCTAAAGCTAACCATGCCGTTGATAATAATTTCGCTTCGTGGCTTAAGTTCCAGATCAAATACACATTGATACAAATTCCCAATGTTGCAATTACAGGCAATGCAGGAACTTTGAAGTTTCTTGGCAAATTCGGTTCTCTTTTTCTTAAAATCCAAACCGCTACACATACCATAGTAAAGGCAAATAAAGTTCCGAAACTTGTCATATCTGCTAATTTACTGATCGGCGTTAATGAAGCTATTGTAGCAATTACAATTCCTAAAAGCATTAAACTTTTTGCAGGCGTTTTTCTTACCGGGTGTACATCGCTGAACATTTTAGGAATTAATCCGTCTTTAGACATTCCTAAGAAAATTCTTGACTGTCCCATAATCATTACCATCAATACAGAAATCAAACCTACAGTTGCTGCAATCGTGATGATATATCCAGCCCATCCCTGTCCTGCAATTTCAAATGCATAGGCTACAGGAGCTTTAATAGCATCCGGGAATTTCCCTTGAGGATTAAAGTCTGTATAATGCATCATCCCTGTAAGAACCAATGAAACTAAAATATACAATACTGTACACACCAAAAGTGAAACAATAATCGCAAATGGCACATCTTTTTTAGGATTAATCGCTTCTCCAGCTTGCGTAGAAACCGCATCAAACCCTACATAGGCAAAGAATATCGCTGCTGCTCCGGAAATAACCCCTTGAATTCCGTAGGCTTCTTTCATAGTCTCGCCTTCTTTCACCATGGTCGCGGCAGGAATAAACGGATTCCAGTTATCAGCATTAATAAAGAAAGCCCCTGCAATAATTACAAATATAACCGCCGAAACTTTCATGATTACAATAAGGTTATTGGCTTTTGCAGCTTCTTTAGTTCCTTTAATTAACAAAGAAATTACAACCAAAACGATTACGAAAGCAGGTAAATTCATTGAAAAACCTTCTCCTGCGTAACTTGCTGGATCCGAAGTAAGGTAATCCGGAAGATGAAGGCCAAACATTTTTAATAATTTATTAAAGTATCCGGACCAGGAAACTGCTACCGTCATAGATCCCATTGCATATTCAAGGATAAGTCCCCAACCGATAATCCATGCGAAAATTTCTCCCACAGTACCGTAAGCATAAGCATAAGCAGAACCTTCTACAGGGAGAATAGAAGCAAATTCAGAATAACATAAAGCAGCGAAAACACACGCAATCCCCGCAATAATAAAGGAAAGCGCCAATGCAGGTCCTGCATGATAATAAGCACCTGTACCTGTTAACACGAAAATTCCGCCCCCAATGATCGCTCCGATTCCGATAGCTGTAAGACTCCATTTACCAAGTACCCTTTTAAGCTGACTACTTTTAACATCATTCTCAAAAGCACTCATCGGCTTTTTCGTCCAGATTTTTGACATATTTTACTATTTATTAAAGATTTACGAAAATATAAAAAATTTAGAGACCTTAACGTTTATTAGCACTTTTTCATCATTAATTTTAAATAATCACTTCTAAAAAACTGATTACCACTACATTTAATTCATTTTCACTTCTCTTATTTTTTGTTTATTTTTGGCGTCATGAATTTATATGATCTTTTCATAAAACCCTATGAAACCTACACTTCTTTCCAAATTTTCCTGGAAGCCTTTGCTAGTGTATTTGGAATCCTTAGTGTATATTTTTCGATCAAAAAAAACATCTGGGTCTATCCTACCGGAATTATTTCTACTTTAATCTATGTTTACATCCTTTTCAATTTTGGATTATTAGGAGACTGTATGATTAACGTTTATTATACGGTAATGAGTATTTACGGATGGGTATTATGGGCAAAAAATGCTGAAGACCACGTTCACGTAGAAGTAACCTGGGCTTCCAGAAAAGAATGGATCTACGGAAGTATACTTTTTGTATTAAGTTTGATTTTAGTAACTACCATATATTACTATAAACCTTATATAGATAACCATTTTTCCATGAAAGGCACAGATCTTGGATTATATCATTTAGATTGGGGCAATAAGCTGGACATTATAACTACATCTATATTTTTGGTCGGAATGTGGTTTATGGCTAAAAGACGTATTGAAAATTGGGTTTTCTGGATCATCGGGGATTTTATTTGTATGCCTATGATGATTTATAAAGGTCTCGGAATCACTTCGGTTCAATATTTGGTATTTACTATATTGGCTATCTTAGGATACCTCAATTGGAAAAAAAGTTATAAAGAAAAAAAAGTACAATAAAGTCATGAAAAATTTATTTAAAATAGCGTTGGGTATTTTCATTATGAGCAGTCTTACTTCTTGTGCAGTATACTCAGATGCTGGATACGGATATGGAGACCCATATTATAATAACGGATATTACTATGCTCCAAGCGGATATTATGGCAACGGAGGATATTGGGGAAATGACGGATATTACTACCGAAACGACTATACGTATTACTACGACAACGGAATGCCTTATTATTATTACAATTATAATAATTCCAGAAGAAAAGTATATGTAGAAAGAAGAACAACAAACACATCACAAAGACCTAATAACGGTTTTAGAGGTGGTGTGAATGATGGAAATTCAAACGGTGGCTACAGACCGAATAACGGACAAAACAACCAAGGTGGTCAAAGACCTAATAACGGTTTTAGAAATCCGAGTAATCAGAACAATCAAGGAAACCAGAACCAGAACAACAACAATCAGGGAGGCTTTAGAAACAATACTTCCAATTACAATAATAATTCGAACAACAACAGTTCGAACGGCGGTTTCAGAAACAATTCAGAAAGCAGCAGCCAACAGAATAACTCGCAGCAGAACAACACTCCTAACAGAAGCGGCGGCGGGTTTAGATAAAACGATTATAAATAAGAAAACGAACAGCTAACACTGTTCGTTTTTTGTATTAATTATAGTAATTTTGCAAGTTCAAATTTAGACAAATACCTATGGATTTTTATAAATATCAAGGCACAGGAAACGATTTTGTAATGATAGACAACCGTTCCGGTGAATGGAATGATCTTTCAATTGAGAATATTCAAAAACTTTGTGACCGCCGTTTCGGAATCGGTGCGGACGGACTTATTAAAATCAATGCTGTTGAAGGATATGATTTTGAGGTTGATTATTATAATTCAGACGGTTCAAAAAGTTTCTGCGGAAACGGAGCCCGTTGTTCAGTTGCTTTTTCATTTTTTTTGGACATTTTTGAGGGTAAATGTAAGTTTATGGCTATTGATGGAGAACATGAGGCAGAAATCCACAACGGAATCGTAAAACTGAAAATGTCTGATGTTAATACCATTTCCAATGATGGAGAAGACACAGTAATGGATACCGGTTCGCCACATTACGTAAAATATGTTGAAGATATCATCAATTATGAGGTTTTTGCTCACGGAAACGGGATCAGAAATTCTGAAAACTATAAGGAAAAAGGAATCAATGTCAACTTTGTGGAAAAAATTTCTGATGACGAAATTTTCGTAAGAACCTATGAACGAGGCGTTGAGGATGAAACTTATAGTTGCGGAACAGGAGTTACAGCTTCTGCTTTAACTTTTTTACAAAATAACAATCTAATCTCTGTAAAAGTTAAAACCCTGGGAGGAAATCTTAAGGTTTATGCTGAAAAAAGCGGAAATTCTTTTCAGAATATTTGGCTGGAAGGTCCCGCAAAACAGGTTTTTAGAGGAAAAGTAGATCTTATTTAAAAACAAAAAAACTTTAATTACCATTTAAATGAAAAAAGCAATTCTTCTCATCATCCTGCTTGTAGTTGTAGTAGGCGGATTTTTTGGATTTAGATTTTATAAAAAATATTACGGAAACAATATCGAAAAAGACGGATATGTTTTGGTTCCTCACAAGGCTAATTTTAAACAGATCTTAGATTCTGCAGCAAAATATGTTGATAACAAAGAAGCTTTCGAAGCCGTAGCAAAAGAAAAAGATCTTGAGAAATATTTTAAACCCGGTCGTTACCATTTTCAAAAAGGAATGGGAAACTCCAAACTTATCAATATGATAAAAGCCGGAAATCAGGCAGAAAACAGTTTTAGAATCGGTGATTTTGGAGATGTTTACCAAATGATAGGTAAAGTATCTAAAAAAACAGAACTGGATTCGTTACAGTTTGTAAATGAACTGAATACTGTTGCAGTAGAAAAGGGCTATAATAATGCTGAAGATCTTAAAAAATACTTTTTCATTGATACCTACAATTTTTTTTGGACCGTAACTCCCCAAGAGTTTTTCAAAAAGTTTGATGACCAATATAATGAGTTTTGGAACAGTGAGAGAAAAGCAAAAGAACAACAATCAGGTTTAACAAGGGATCAAATATACGCTTTGGCTTCTATTGTTTATAAAGAATCTGGTGGTAAAAACGACGAAATGAAAACGATTGCAGGATTGTATCTTAACCGTTACAGAAAAGGGATGAAACTTCAGTCTGATCCTACCGTGATCTATGCTATTAATAAGCAAACCAACTTTAAAGAATCTATTAAAAGGGTTTTTTACAAATATTTGTCAACTCCTTCCCCATATAATACTTACGCCAACAAAGGCATTCCTCCGGGACCGATCTGCGTGGTAAATAAAAATTCTGTTGATGCAGTTCTGAATGCTGAAAACAACAATTATATTTTTATGTGTGCCGATCCCTCAAGACCCGGATATCATAAGTTCACAGCGAGTGCAGAAGAACATGCTATTAACGCAAAAGCTTATCAGGACTGGCTAAATTCAAACAATATCAAATAAAAAATAATTTTAACTTTATTTTAACAAATCAACAATTAACATTTAGCTAAAAAACGCGACATATACATTACAAATAATAAACAACCTTAGTATTTTGATATTTTAAGCAATTAATAATTTCACAATATTAAGACAAATCTTTCACGATTTTACTATAAAAAAAACGTTATGAATCAGACGGAAATCATTAACATTTTCACTAAAAAAACCTTAGGGCTTACTTTTGTACTTTCTGCCGCTGCATTTGCTTTTGGACAGGAAAAAGTAGGTATTTCAGGAACTGTTGTTAATAAAAACAACCAGCCTGTCCCTTATGCTTCAGTTACTTACAGTAACAAAACAAGCAAACTTCTCAGCGATGCTGCTCTTACAGACGAAAAAGGTCAATATAAACTTGATATTACTCCTGGTAATTATGATATTACTGTAGAAGCCATTGATTACAAAAAAAGTGTTATCAATAAGCAGATTGCAGCAGCCGGAAATATAGGAGCTTTATCTATCGAGCCGGAAAAAAGCGCAACCAATATAAAAACTGGAGACATTCAGGCAGTTGTTATTACTGCTCAGTCTACAAAACCTTATAAAGTAGAGCTTGACAAAAAAACATATGATCCGTCTCAAGACATCATCAGCAAAGGAGGAAGCCTTCAAGATGTTCTTTCTAATGTACCTTCTGTTTCAGTAGATACTGATGGTACAGTTTCTATGAGAGGAAGTTCGAATGTAAAGTTTTTAATCAACGGGAAACCATCATCGCTTCTTGGAATTGATGATGGAGCTAATGCTTTACAAAGTATTCCTGCTGATCAGATAGAAAAAATTGAGGTTATCACCAATCCCTCTTCAAAATTTGAAGCAAGCGGAACTTCTGGTATTCTTAATATCATTCTTAAAAAAAGTAAAAAAGTAGGCTTTAATGGTAGTGTTGTTGGTACTCTTGGCTATTTTCCAAGAACCAGCCTTAATGCCAATCTAAGCTGGAGAAAAAATAAAATGACTTGGTTCCTAAATGGTGGAGGCGGTTATACTGAAAATCAAAATAAGAATGAAACTGAAACAACGTATCATAATATTATTTTACCAAATAATATAGATCCTACTTCACCAACATTTACACAACCTCAGGATATACCAACATATCAGTCTCAGGATTCCAAAAACAAAAGCTATAGTAAAAATTACAATGCCACAGCAGGTTTTGTATATGATATCTCAGATAAAACGTCAGTGAACCTTTCTGGTATGGTGAGAACTTTTGATGGTGATTCTAATGAAAAATTAAATTCTATTGATGATTTTTTCAGGTATTCACCAACTGCTAATGCATGGCAACCACTAAGATCATTAATGCAAAGAAATTCTAATGGAATCAATAATAATTTAGCATTTCAGGGTGACTTTGGTCTAGATCATAAATTTGATGACAAAGGACAAAATATTTCATTATCTTTAAGTTTACAAAGCAATAAAAGTAACAACAATTCTAATATTGCAGAATATTTAGATTCTAATTTTGTCCGTGATGATGTATCGGATAGAAACTCCACTAATAAAACACTAATCGGAAAGATAGATTATGAATTACCAATAGGAGAAAACTCGAAATTGGAAGCTGGCTACCGTATCGATAATAATAATAATGACTATACAAGCGTTGTAACAAGTACTGTACAAGACCCAGTTATTGGATATTATAACAATTCTACTGTTTATAAAGAAATGTTTAATGCATTTTATTTACAATTCAAAAGTAAAATTGGTAATTTCGGGTATCAATTAGGCCTAAGAGACGAGCAATCTAACATTAAAATAGATTATCAAAATAAAGGAGGCGATCCAGCTATCAACACTACTAAGAACTACAATAATTTATTCCCTAGTGTTTACTTAAGCTATGATGTAACCAAAGATAATCAAATATTACTAAACTACTCACGTAGAATAGACAGACCTCGTTCTTTCTTCATGGTACCTTATTCTAATTATTCAAACAGACAAAATGTTTTTGAAGGAAATATTAATCTTAATCCGTCATACGTAGATTCTTTTGAACTTGGTTATAATATTTCTAAAAGAAAATTCACGGTCAATCCTACTCTTTATTATCGTCATTCAACTGATGACAATAAAATGTTAGTATATAGAAAAGACGAAAGAACTGCCGATTTCTTCACAAAACCAATTAACCTAGGAAATGACGATCGTTATGGTTTAGATTTAAACTTCACATATGATCCTTTTGCATGGTTAAAACTAATGGGTAGTCTGGATGTATTTGGGTACAAAACTTCAGGTATTGCTTATTATGACATGATTGATAAAAGTGGTAATCCTGGCATTGGCAGTATGGATTTCACAGGGAGTGGCGTTTCTACAAGAGCTAGATTAAATACTACATTTAAAATAGATAAAACATTCAGCTTCCAGTTACAAGGATTCTATAGAGGAGCGCAAAAATCGGCAAACCAGGATACTAAAGATATGTATGCTTTAAATTTAGGAGCATCAAAAACAATATGGAAAGGAGACGGAACCATTTCTTTCAATATTCAAGATATCTTCAATACAAGAAGTAGAGAGATATACAGCTATAGTAGTGATTATACCCGTAGAAACTATATGCAATGGCAACCAAGACAATTCTCTATTTCTTTAACTTACAGATTTAAGCAAGGTGAGAAAATTGAGCAAGCTAAAAGAAAGAAAGACATCAACTCCAATGCAACAGGAGACGATCAGCAAGGAGGACCAATGTAATCCTTATTTTATATAATAAAAAAATCCCGAAATTACTTTCGGGATTTTTTATAAACTATTAGCTATTTTGCCAATTTCAATTGTTCTGCTTCGAAAATTCTTTTTCTCAGATCACTCGATGAAAATCTGTGGTCTCTTTTATTATAAAAAATCTGAATTCCTTTCTCTTCACAATATTTTTTTCCGGTAAAATCTCTATCCATATAATCGTCACCAATAATTCTGACATCTATAACGAATGATTTCAAAATATCTTCCAAATCTTCTTCTGTATAATAAGGAATGATCTCATCTACCGCATTTACTGCTTTTAGCTGGATATATCTTTCTACAATAGTTTGGGTTGGCTTATTTTTATTGGGTCTGTCATGCGAAGGATCAATCTGTAATCCTACAATCAGGTAATCACATACCGTTTTTGCTTCCTCCAACATTTTTATATGACCGGCATGAAGCAAATCAAACGAGGAGAATGTAATGCCTATTCTTTCTGTTTTCATAATGTGTATTTAAAATTTTGCTGATAAAGGCTCTTTTAATATATAAACCAATATTTGGCTAAAGTATTATTTAATTTTTATATTTTTTCACTTTAAGATTTTAAATTCAAAAAATTAATTTCGCGAATTTAAATATTTCTGCCATTCCCAGGTAGTTTTCAACGCATCTTCCAAACTTGTTTCCGACTTCCAGTTGAGTTCTTTTTCTGCCTTGTCTACATTAGCATAAGCAATTGTAATATCCCCGTCTCTTCTTGCGCAAATCTGATATGGCACATCAACATTATTAGCTGTTTCAAAAGCTTTTACTACTTCCAATACGGATGATCCTTTTCCAGTCCCTAAATTGTAGATGTCAATTACAGCTTCCTCTGACTGGATCTCGATTAATCTTTTTAAGGCAGCAACGTGCGCTTTAGCCAGATCAACTACATAAATATAATCCCGAACAGCCGTTCCGTCTGTAGTTGGATAATCATCCCCCCAAACACTTAGCTTTTCTCTTATTCCTGCTGCGGTCTGCATTACATAGGGAACAAGATTATTAGGAACCCCAATTGGGAGTTCTCCGATTTTTGCTGACGGATGAGCTCCAATCGGGTTGAAGTATCTCAATAAAGAAATTTTTCGCTGATAAGCTTTAGCAAAATCAATCAAAATCTCTTCTCCCATTTGCTTGGTTTTCCCATACACACTTTCAGGCATTTTCAATGGAGTATTTTCATCGATTGGCATTACATCAGCTTGTCCGTAAACAGTACAAGATGAACTGAAAATAAAGTTTGAAATATTTCTTGCTTTAAATTCCTGAAGAATATTAATTAAAGAAAATAAGTTATTCTCATAATAATCAACCGGTTTTTCCTGACTCTCTCCCACTGCTTTATAAGCCGCAAAATTGATACATCCATCAATTTGATGTGCATCAAAAACCTGATTCAAAAGCTCTTTTCTTTTTAAATCGAAAGGATAGAAAACAGGCTTTTTACCCGTAATTTCTTCAATATTTTTTAAAATAAATTTTTCAGAATTTGATAAATCATCTACAATAACAACATCAAAATCGTTATTCAAAAGTTCTACAACCGTGTGTGAACCAATATATCCAAGACCTCCTGTTACGAGTATTGCCATTTTTTAATAATTATTTTTACTCATTATGTGTTCCTATAAAATCAATATTATCAGGTTGTCTTTTCTTACTTCTAAATTTATCTATATTCAAATAATAAAAATAGAAAACCATTATGATAAAAAATATACATCCAATCAATCTAAAAAAATTAAATGTATCGCTTTGAATATCTGAGATTGCCCCTTTAATTAAACTTACAAAACAAAATCCTAAAATAATGATCGAATAAAAATTCAAAATTTCTTTAGTATGCTTAAATCTCTTTTTTATTATTAGAGCCAAAATAGTATTTACCGCTAAATAAAAGAAAGCTAAATTATAATCACTCCTATAAATTTCAGCCTGCCTTTCAAGTAATATTGGCTCACAAGTAGATTTATCTGCCAATTCAGTAAACCTATAATAAAACCAAACTATTATTAAAAGGAAAATCAAATACAAACCACTCATTATAAGATGAAACCATAAAAAGAATTTGTATTTTCTTCCCCGCAGAAAAAATTCATTTTCCATCAACCTACCCCATAAACTCCAACACAGCATCAGTAATATACTTCAATTGCTCGTCGTCCAATTCCGTATGCATTGGCAAAGAAATAACCTGACCCAGAAGCTTATCTGTATTTACAAAATCTGCATCGTTGCTTTCCTGATAATAAGCTTTTTGTTTTCTCAAAGCAACAGGATAATAGATCATTGCAGGAATTTCTTTTTCTGTTAAGAATTTTTGTAATTCATTACGTTTGCCATTCAAAATTCTCAATGTATACTGGTGGAAAACATGGGAAGAATCTTCTGCTCTTTTCGGAGTTAAAATATGTTCATGACCAGCAAAAGCTTCGTCGTAAAAATCAGCTGATTTTCTTCTCGCTTCGTTATAAGAATCCAAGTGAGGAAGTTTTTTTCTTAATACAGCCGCCTGAATACTGTCTAAACGTGAATTTACTCCCACCTCATCATGATAGTATCTTTCATACATTCCGTGATTAACAATTCCTCTTAAACGGTGTGCTAATTCATCATTATTGGTAAAAATAGCTCCTCCATCTCCATAGCAACCTAAGTTTTTAGACGGGAAAAATGAAGTGGTTCCAACTGTTGACATCGTTCCCGATTTTTTTACAGTTCCATCCGCAAAAGTATAATCAGCACCAATTGCCTGTGCGTTGTCTTCAATAACGTATAGGTTATTTTCTTCAGCAATTTTCAGGATCTCTTCCATATTGGCACATTGTCCGAAGATATGAACCGGAATAATTGCTTTTGTTCTTGGAGTAATTGCTTTCTTGATCGCTTCTGTTGAAATTGTAAAGGTATCATAATCCACATCTACCAATACCGATTTAAGTTTAAGCAAATGAATTACCTCTACTGTTGCAGCAAAAGTAAAATCAGCAGTGATGATCTCATCACCTTCCTGTAAATCTAATGCCATCAAAGCAATCTGTAAAGCGTCTGTTCCGTTTGCACAAGGAATCACGTGCTTTACCTCTAAATAAGACTCCAATTCATTCTGGAAAGACTTTACTTCAGGACCGTTGATAAAAGCCGCTGAATCCATTACATTTAAAACTGCATTATCTACGTCATTCTTTATTTTGTAATACTGACTTTGTAAGTCAACCATCTGAATTTTTTTCATATATAAATTTTATTTTTAATCATACACCATCGCTCAAATTCTTAGTCTACGCAAATATAAATTTGTTATATCGCGATTTTGTAATAATTTATTTCTGTAAAAATAAGGAATTTAATATCCTTTCAAAAATTTTATTGATTTTGTTTTATCTTTATACAAAATAAATGCATGAATAAATTTCTATCTTTTTGTTTTTTAGCAATTTGCTCTTCTTTTTCTGCTCAGACGGAACTTGTTTTTGTTTATTTTAATGATAAACCGAATAAAGCTGCCTTTTACGCAAATCCTCTATCGGAACTCACCCAAAAGTCTTTAAACAGAAGAACCAATCTTGGTATTGCACTCACCGACCAAGACGCTCCTATAGAACAGTCGTACATCCAAAGTATACAGAATTTGGGGATTCCAGTGACTGATTATTCAAAATGGCTTAATGGAGTTGCCGTCACTGTCAATCAGGCACAGGTTAACCTCATAAAAACACTTCCGTTTGTAGTTTCTGTACAAAGTTTTGCTCAAAATTCGGCGTTAACCTTGAAGATTCAAAATCAAAATAAGTGGAACGGTTTTGAGAAAATCAATAATATATCCACACTCTTCAATTATGGTTCAGGTTTAGAACAAATTGATCAAATCAACCTTAAACCACTGCATCTTGCAGGATATACAGGAACAGGAGTCTCTATTGCCGTAATTGACACCGGATTTCCTTCGGTAAATACGGGTGCCGCCTTTTCAAGATTATGGGCAAACAGTCAAATAAAAGCCAGTTATGATTTTGTCACAAAAAGCACCGACATTTACAATACTTCACTGAATATTCATGGCTCTGTGGTACTGGGAGCGATAGGGGGT
Organism: Chryseobacterium tagetis; assembly: GCF_016735585.2. Lineage (GTDB taxonomy): Bacteria > Bacteroidota > Bacteroidia > Flavobacteriales > Weeksellaceae > Chryseobacterium > Chryseobacterium tagetis. The sequence continues at coordinate 320,870 of NZ_JAERSE020000001.1, read as the reverse complement.
TACCTTCAGGACAGTTTTGTGGGTTCAGCGCCTGATGCTGATTTTTACCTTTACAGAAGTGAAGATACTACGGTAGAAATTCCTGAAGAAGAAATCTACTGGATTGAAGCCGCAGAAGAAGCAGACAGAAAAGGGGTTGATCTTATTACCTCCTCTTTAGGATATTCTGTTTTTGACGATCCTAAATACAGTTATTCTTACTCCAATATGAACGGAACCACTTCATTCATTGCAAGGGGTGCCGAAATTGCCGTTAATAAAGGAATATTTGTACTTATTGCAGCTGGTAATTCAGGGGAACAACCTTGGCATTATATTACAACCCCTGCAGATAATGCTAAAGTTTTCTCAATAGGCGCGGTAGATTCTGCTAATTTATCCTCTACATTTTCATCTTTTGGCCCAAACTCAGCAGGAGTCATCAAACCTGATGCTTCGGCAAGAGGAACAAATTCGACAACAGTAGAAAACGGATCTCTCATTACTGTTTCCGGGACTTCTATTGCAACACCAATTGCTGCAGGTGGAGTTGCCTGTCTTATTCAGGCTTTTTCTACAATGAACAGAGATCTGATGAGAAATAAATTACGTCAAACCGCTTCTCTTGCTCCAAGTTATACCGATCAAATGGGGTATGGAATTCTTAATTTCGGAAGTTTTTATAATTCCGTGTTAAATACTTCAGAACTCGTTAAGAAAAATTCTGTTGCTGTTTTTCCAAATCCTGTAAGAAACATTCTGAATATTGCTTCGGAAAGTGAGGTTATTTCTATAGAGGTTTATGATAATTTAGGAAGATTGATTACTAAAGTCAACAATCAGAAATCTGTGAAAGTTGAGAGCTTTGCAAAAGGGGTTTATTATCTGAAAATTCAGACAAGAGATAAAGTCTATTATGAAAAGTTTATAAAGGAATAAATTGAAAAACCTCTCGATTTGAGAGGTTTTTATTTATTGAAGTTGTTATAATTTATAATTCAATATTCTTTTGAGATTCTTCACTTCGTTCAGAATGACAATCGGGACAATTATTATGCTGAATTTCTACTCGCATTAATATTTCCAAACAACGAACGTGTTACCAGCTTTCCATAAGCCCCTACATTTCCTTCTCCTTTCTGAATTTTCATTAAAGCATACTGCTGAATACTCAATAATGGCAAAACAATTCTCTCACGGATCTTCACAGATTTTCTTGAAAGCGGATCCTCTTCCTGTAGCATTTTAAAGCCTGTCAGTTCCAACATAATATTTTTGGAAAGCGTATACTCATCAAATAAAACATTCCAGAATGCACCGAATTTGGGATTATTTTTAATATAATAAGTCAACGGGAAATAGGTCTTATTCATGCTCATCATTGAGTTCAGCACTAAAGTTTTAAAGAAATCCGAACCTTTGTACAACTCTATTACCTCGTCAAATCTTCCCTGCTCTTTCAACTGCTGCATCGCAAAACCGAAACCGAAAAATCCGGGAACATTCTGCTTCAGCTGTGCCCATGAACCTACAAACGGAATCGCTCTTAAATCTTCAAATTTAAGCTCACTTCCACCTCCTCTTTTTGACGGCCGGCTTCCGATATTGGCTTTTCCATAATATTCAAGCGTACTCATTTCCTGAAGATACGGCACAAACATTGGATGCGCTTTTAAGTCAGAGTATTTCTGATAACTAATTTCTGCCAATTCAATGATTAATGCTCTTTCTTTTTCCGTTAAATCTTTTTTAGCGTTTTTAAAAACATCATTCTCCACTCCGGCTGTCAGAAGCTGCTCAAAATTGTATTTTGCCTGCTCCTTATTTCCGAAAATACTGGTAATCGTTTGTCCCTGAATCGTTAATTCAATTTTATTATTCGCGATTGTTTTTCCTTGCGAAGCGTAGAAATCGTGAGTTTTTCCGCCACCTCTTGCCGGTGGACCCCCTCTACCATCGAAGAACACCACTTTAATTCCGTTTTCTTCGGAAAGCTTCGTTAATACTTCTTTCGCTTTATAGATTTCCCAGTTTGCTTTCAGATAGCCTCCGTCTTTTGTTCCGTCTGAGAAACCAAGCATAATTGTCTGTTGGTTTTCTCTTTTCTCTAAATGCTTTTTATAAACCGGATTCTGATAAAGCTCATGCATTACATTTTCAGCATTCGCAAGACCTTCCATTGTTTCGAAAAGCGGAACAATATCCATATTAATGTCTTCATCCTGATACCCACAAATTTTGAAAAATGCATACACATTCATTACATCTTTTACTGCATCGGAATTAGAAATAATATAACGGTTCATTCCTCTCAATCCATTCAGTTGCTGAATTTCAGAAACCTGAGAAACCGTCAGTAAAGTATCTTTAATAATATCTTCAAAATCATCTGGATTTACTTTCTCTGAAATCTGAATTAATCGATTAAACTTTTCTTCATTACTTGCTTCACTATCTCCATAGACTTTAGCAAATACTTCATCTATAACTTTTTGATGAATTCTGCTGTCTTGGCGAACATCCAGTGTTGCAAAGTGAGTTCCGAAAATCCTTACGCGGTCTTTGAAGTTTACCAACAGATCTAAGAATAAAGAATTGTGTTCTTCCACTAAAATCTTTTCAGCTTCTTCCAATCTTTTAATAATATCATCCGCTGTGATTTTTTCATTTCTGAAAATAGCAGAATACAGCTCATTGCTCAGTTTTGTCAACACATCAGCAACTCCTCTGAAACTTAGTCTTCTTCGAACCGTTTTCAGATTATTATAATAAGCTTTTAAAATGGCAGAATGAAGTTCTTCGGCTACTCTTTTCGTTACTTCTGCAGTAACAAAAGGATTTCCGTCACGGTCACCTCCCGGCCAGAAACCTAGCTGGATCACATCTTCATGCAAATGAAAATGCTCGCTTCCGAAAGTTGATTTTATTTTAGTAAAAAGCTCTCCAATCGTATCGTAGTACACGTATCTCAGATAATAAATAATACTCAACGCTTCATCGATCGGAGTTGGTTTTTCTTTATTCACAAACGGAGTTTTCCCCAACTGCTGTAACAACATATCGATATTGGTGATAGAATCTGTTGTAATGGCATTTCTAAGATCGTGAAGAATTCTCTGCACTGAATTCGGATAAAACTGTGTCGGGTGAGCCGTAAAGACAATTTTCACTGCAAAATCTTTCAGCTTTTCACGGATTTTTTCGAGTTTATGATCCTGTAATGAACGTTCGTACATATTGGTAACCGTTCCGTTATCACTTTCGGAATGAAGGTTCGGAAAGGCGGCATCTTCAATACTATCGAATAGAACAACTTGTCTTTCAATATATTGTATAATTTTAAAAAGCAGTTCTAATTTCTGTTCTTCAGTCTGTAAATCGGTATGATTTTTAAAGAATTCTTCAACGATGTCTTCAGGTGTTTTTCCGGCTTCATAGCCGATCTTACTTTCTTCACAAAGAAACGGAAGCAACATCCCGATATTCGTCATTTTATCATAAGGCAGGCTCATAAATAATGAATTGTAGATCTGGAATTTATTTTCCACGATCTGCCTGAATTTTTCTGCGCGTTGGTCGTGTATCATATAACAAATGTAGGAGATTTTGATTTGAATTCAAATGACGATTAGTTTAAAATTATATAAATTTTATGAATATTTTTGCAGGATATATTATAGTTAATTGATAATCTCTAAAAATTTATCTTTACAAAATATTTATATAAAACTAAAATCAGCCATGAAAGCCAAGTTTATAGTATTCTCTTTTCTTATAAGTATTATTTCCTGTAATGGTCAAGAGGAAAGCCACAAAAAACTCAACCAAAAATAAGTACTACAGAAAATAAAAAATACCCTGATAAAATAGAGCTTTTAGAAACCTCAGTGACTGAGTATATGAAAATATCTTAATACAATATAACAAAATGAAATTTGGAATTATTTTTTACGCGATCTTAGGAATTTTGGCTTTTTTAATAGGTGTTTATTTATTGCAGTATTTTATTCCTCTTTCCCTTATTTTCTTTATTGGTACTTTTATTAATGGGGTTTTTATTCATAGAGAATATTCTATTCATAAGAACGAAAAAATTGAGTACCATGAAAATACACTTCCTGAAGAAGTTGTTATCAAATATTCACGTTCAGGCAGAATTATTGCCGCTGCCACTTACAGTATTTTTATGATTTTGGGATCATTTTTTCTTTTTTTCCTTAACTTCAGACTCAATGCAACAGCTATAGTTGCATTAATTATACTGAGTGCATTTACAGGTTATTTTATTTTTAAAATCATTACAGAAATAAAAAAAATATCTCAAATTATCATTTCTATCAATGAAAAAGGAATACAGATCAAGAACAATCCTATCTACTCATGGAATGATATACAGCTTGAAAAAATTACTGTAAAACGTCTTGTTACCCGAGAATCCAGACATGATTACCAACCTGAAAGTAATTATTTATACTTTTTCCATAACAATGAAAAAATTGAAATCAATATTGATGATTTTGACATTACGGATTACCAGCTTGCCCAGGTTTTAAAAATATTCAGAGCCCGTCACCATCATTCAGGCTCATTCTAATTTTGATTACAAGACATTAATAATTAATTTTACACTTCACACCAATCCATATTCCATGAAAAAGATATTTACATTTCTTGTAATCGCTTTACTTTTCACCGCTTGTGGTGAAGATTGTTATAATGCTCCCCAACCGATCGTTTTTGAATTCGTTAATGCTAATGATGAAAACCTGATCACCAATGGAAGTTTGAGCTCCTATTCGATTGTGGAAGAAAACCAAAGCGGAGTGCAGCTGACCAAAACTAATGATGATAAAATCATTTTAGAAAATGTTGGCGCTTATAACGGTACGAAAAACTATAAATTTAGTTCTCCTATTAAAAATTTTGATTTTTCCATCCAGTCATCAGAATTTAAAGGAGGTTGTGATGGTTATCAGATCAATAAACTAACTTTTACAGGGATCAAAATAGATGTAACGGATGAAAATGGATATTATAAAATTATATTCCAGTAATTGAATTGGCATTATTTTATCTTAGAAAATAGTTATGAGAATTATTTCAATCTTTTCTTTTCTGATACCGGGTGTATTGCTCTCTCAAAATACAGTTCCTTCCGATTTCAAAAAAATACCTGAAATTCTGGATAATACAGAACTGCTCTATCCTTTCATTCTTCCCGACAGAAAATATGAGTATTGGTCTGTATTCCGCAATAATCAGGATCCTGACAAAGCTGTTATCTACGAAAGTCAGGCACCGGAATTTATGACAATTAACGATCCTGCTCCCGAAAAAGGTTTTTTTCAGAAATGTCTGGGTGAAAACTGTTTTTCCTATCTTATTGCCTGTGAAAACAGCAGATCTAAATATTTTTCAAGCGAACAACAACTGAGAGATTTTATCGGCTCTGTTGATAATCTTCCGGAAGCGATTTTAATTGCACAAACCTATGGTTTTACCTTTGATTCTGCCAATTTATCCGGAGGCGCTTACAAAATTGAAGATCATTACATCACCTTATATCTTTCAAAATCTAAAGACTGTCCTCTTACAAAAGAATCATTTTTAGTGAAAGTAAACAGAAAAACAGGCAAGATAGATTCGAAAAGTAAAGGAATTTATTTAAAAACTGATGATTGCCAATAACGGAACTATATAACACCAAAAAACCATGAAAAATCAAAAATTTAAGGAATTAACGCTTGAGCAACTCTATGCTCTTAGAAAAAAACTACAGAGCATTACAATTATTATAGCTCTGTTTCTACTTATTGCTTTTTGTTTGCTGTTTTATTTTGCTGTTTCTGCAAAAAAATCTGTTCTTATTCCTACTGCTATTGGCAGTTTTATGACTTTGATGCCCACTTTGATGATTATAAATCAGATCAATCAGGAAATAAAGAACAAAAACTCACAATAATTATTCTCAATTAAAAGGTATAAAAGCTGCAGAATAGGTAGCTCCTAAAAAAACATTAATTTTAGCGTCAATGAAAAATTTAATTATACTCTCATCCATACTGTTCGGACAATTGAGTTTTGCCCAATATCAGAAAATCTATAAATATGATGAATACAACAAAGGCTGGGCAATGGTAAAAACCTCTTCAGGAACATTTGGATTTATTGATAAACAAAAGAAACTAGTAGTTCAGCCTATTTATTCCAAAATAGACAAATTCGGAGTCCTAGACAGCAATTTTGCATTAGTTAAAACCATCTCTGATGGATATGGACTAATTGATAAATCCGGAAAAGAAATACTGCCTGCAATCTATTCCAAAATTGAAAAGTTTGATGCTGTAAAAAAAGACTTGGCTTTAGTAAAATCAAGAACAAATCATTATGGTTTTGTTGACAGAACCGGAAAAGAAGTGATACCAGCAACTTACACTTTGGAAGAAATAAAAGCCAAATTTCAATAGGTATAAATTAAAATAATGATTGGAATTTTAAAATAATCTTAACTCATTTTTGAAAAAGCATTGCGTACATTTGGGTAACAAAAAATATAAGAACAATGCTTAATTTCGAGTTTAAAAACCCAACAAAAATACTTTTCGGAAAAGGTGAAATTGCTAAAATTTCCAATGAAATTCCTAAAGATGCTAAAATCTTAATGATTTACGGAGGAGGCAGCATCAAAAACAATGGTGTTTATGATCAGGTAAAAGAAGCTTTAAAAGATCACGATGTATACGAATTCGGCGGCGTTCCTGCCAATCCTGAATATGAAGTTTTAGTCAATGCTTTAGAGCTTATTAAAGAAAAAAATATCACTTTCCTATTAGCTGTTGGAGGTGGTTCTGTAATCGACGGAACAAAATTTCTTTCTGCAGCGGCCAATTATGAAGGAGAACCTTGGGAAATACTGAAAAAGCCCGTAAGAACTTTTGAAGGAGAAGGAATGCCTTTCGGAAGTATTTTAACATTACCAGCTACAGGTTCTGAAATGAATTCAGGATACGTGATTTCAAGAAGGAAAACGAAAGAAAAATTATCTTCCGGTGGTCCGGGACTTTTCCCTCAGTTTTCTGTGTTAGATCCTGAAGTGGTAAGATCTATTCCTAAAAAACAGATTGTAAATGGATTGACAGACGCTTATACACACGTACTGGAGCAATATATGACCGCTCCTTCTTCTGCAGATCTACAGGAAAGAATTGCCGAAAGTATTTTAATCAGTTTACAGGAAACGGCTCCAAAAGTATTGGCAGATGAATTTGACTATGAGGCAGCCGGAAACTTTATGTGGTGCTGTACAATGGCTCTTAACGGATTAATCCAGAAAGGAGTGATTACGGATTGGGCGGTACATGCAATGGGACATGAATTAACCGCTTATTTCGGAATTGATCATGCAAGAACTTTAGCGATCATCGCTCCATCGCACTATCGTTATAATTTTGAAACTAAAAAAGGGAAACTGGCTCAGTATGCAGAAAGAGTTTGGGGTATCAAAGAAGGTTCTGTAGAAGAAAAAGCAGAACTGGGAATCAAAAAAATGGAAGAATTTTTCCATAGCTTACAAATCCAGACTAAACTTTCTGAATATACGGAAGATTACAAAGGAACTGCAGAAAAGGTAGAAAAAGCCTTTACAGACCGAAACTGGCTAGGTTTAGGAGAATATAAAAAGCTTACTCCACAAGATGCTTACAAAATTGTAGAAATGAGCTATTAATACTGTTTAAGGGTTAGAGTTTCCTATTTAAAATTTAAAATATCAGACAGGGAACTCTAAACTTTGAACCTTAAACAGGTAAATTTATTTTTTTTGCAAACATTCATTTAAAAAACCTTTATTTCATTACTGATATTACAAATTTATTTATATTTTAGCACATTCTTAAATTTGTGATAATGAAAAAACAGCTACTTTTATTTGCCTTTTCAGCCTTAGCGCTTACTTCTTGTAAAGAAGATGATAATATGCAAGCATACGAATTAGATATTCTAAAAGGGGATTGGAAGACAAGTAAAACGGAAATTGTATCAGGAAAAGATGGTAAAACAGTTCTTTTAACAACACCGGTAACCGGATGCAGCACAAAAGACGTTACTTATTTCAGTATTGATTATTCTACTTCATATACATATTATAACGGTACAGGTGCAGATTGTAAAATCGCCGGGAAAAGTGAAGGTAAGTATACTTATGATACGGAAACTAAACTTCTTACTATAAAGTATAATAATGATAGTGACCAGCCTTATAGAGTAGAAATCTTATCAAGCTCTGAGCTTAAAATTTTAGATTTATCAAGCGATATTGATTATAACGGAGATGGAGTGAACGATCTTGTTTACACTTCATTTAAAAGATAATAACACATAACTCCCGATTTTTTCGGGAGTTTTTTTATACCTTTATCGTACAAAAAATTTAGAAACAATGAAGAAGATGTTATCAGCATTCTTATTGCTGACCTTTGCCCTTTTCTTTTCTCAGGAAAAAAAGCCGATGTACTGGCAAGACATTCAAAATTTCAAAAAACTTGATCAGGAAAATACTCCTCCAAAAGATGCAATTCTGCTGATAGGAAGCTCCTCTTTCACAAAATGGACTGATGTAGCCAATTATTTTCCTACTAAAACAATTATCAACAGAGGTTTCGGAGGTTCAAGACTTACTGATCTTAATTATTATGCTAATGATCTTTTAAATTATGAACCTAAGCAGATCATCATTTATTGTGGTGAAAACGATTTTGCAGATGATGACAAGCTAAAAGCAGATGTTGTTGTTGAAAGATTCAAAACGTTCTATCAGAAAGTCCGTCAGAAATTCCCGAAAATAGAAATAGATTATATCTCGATAAAGTATTCGCCAAGCAGAGAGAAGCTTTGGCCTCAAATGAAAGAAGCAAATACAAAGATTGCCAAATTCATGAAGAAACAAAAGAATTCAGAATTTATAGATATTACCGGCGTTATGAATGATGCAAACGGACAGATCCGAAAAGAACTTTTTGTAGAGGATATGCTTCACATGACGCCTGAAGGGTATAAACTTTGGACTTCTGTGATGAATCCTTATATGAAATAACTTTAACCTTGATGAAAAAACAAATAACCATTTTAATTCCAATTTTCATTTGCACTTTATTTTTTGGGCAGAAAGGAAAAGATAAACTTCCAACAGAGTCTGAAATTCTAAAAGAAATTTCTGAAAAAGCTTGCAAATGCATTGACTCAATCAATACTTACGATAAAGTAAAAGATGCTATAAATAAGGAAATTAGTTCATGCATTGATAAAAATGTATTGGTTTATTCTATGAGTAAAAATCTTGCAAAAACAAATGCCGATATTGAAAGTGGTAAAATAAAAGATAAGAAAGTCAATATAACTATTAATTCAAATCCTGAATCTGATGATTACAAAAAGGCTTACTATGAAATTGAAAGCCATTTAATGGAGAATTGTCCAAAGCTTAGAACCTTAGTAAATGTAGCAGAAAGCAAACATGATGCAATGACTAAAAATGATGAAGCTCTTGGTTTTTATAATAAAGCAATTGAAGCATCAGAAAAACAAGATTGGAAAGAAGCTATTAAAAACTACAAATTAGCATTAGAAAAAGATCCTAAATTTACTTATGCATGGGATAATATGGGAGTTTGCTACCGAAGAATTGAGGAATATGATAATGCTTTGAATGCTTATAAAAAGTCACTAGAAATAGATCCTAAAGGGAAAATGCCATTACAAAATATTGCGATGACATATGTTTACAAAAAGGAATATCAAAAAGCAATTGATTCTTACTTAGTTCTTGATAAAGTACATCCCGGTGATGCAGAAGTGTACTATGGAATCGGTCAGATTTATTATGAGTATTTAAAAGACAATGAAAAATCTTTAGATTATATGTCAAAAGCATATAATATTTATACTGATCAAAAATCACCTTACCGAACCGATGCTGAAACCATAATCAGCTATATTTATAAAAAAATGAAAGATGAAGGTAAAACAGATAGATTCAAAGAAATTTTAAGTAATAATAAAATAAGATTCGAATAAAAAACTCCCTCAAATTGAGGGAGTTTTTTATTTTTATTTCTTTCTCTTAGATTTAGAGATTGATTTTTGCTGTGCTCTATTCGCTCCAAATTTCTTAGGTGCTTTTCTCTTTGAAGGCCCACCCCAGTTTTCTTTGGTATTTTTTGCTTTCTTTTCGTGGAAAGCTCCTCCACCGTCATTCAATTTTATAGGAGCCGGATTTTTCATGGCAATGTTTTCTTCTTCAGAAGCGATCTTTTTAGGATTTATTTTCACCTCTTCAGGGAAATCGATGAATTTTAAATCTTTATCCATCAATAGCTCAATATCAAGAATCGAAGCTTCTTCTTTTTTCGTTACGAAAGTGATTGCTTTACCATCTTTATCTGCTCTACCTGTTCTACCAATTCTGTGAATATATTGTTCTGGAATATCCGGAGTTTCAAAGTTGATAACGTGCGTAATATCTGAAATATCCAAACCTCTTGCCATTACATCTGTGGTAATCAATCCTCGTATTTCTTCATTCTCAAAACGTTTCATTGCTTTCAATCTGTAGTTCTGAGATTTATTGGAGTGAATTACATCAAACTGTTCAGGGAAAAGCTCATCAATTTTAGTAAATAATAAATCTGCATGCTTCTTATTATTATTGAAAATCAAAACTTTAGACATATCCTCTTTGTTTTTCAATAAATTTTCAAGCAAATTGATCTTCGTATTGAAGTTTTCAACTTTATAGGCAGTCTGCTCAATTTTTTCAAGAGGAGTTCCTGATTTTGCGAGTGAAATTTCAACAGGACTTGCAAAATACTCGTCTAACATTTCGTCAACAGCTTCAGTCATGGTAGCAGAGAACAGAATATTCTGTCTTTTCTCTTTCATCATCTCAAAAATATGCGTCAACTGAGGTCTGAATCCTAAATTCAGCATTTCATCAAATTCATCAATGATCAGTTTCTGAACTTCTTTTAATGAAATTGCGTTGTCAATAGACAAATCCATTACTCTTCCCGGAGTTCCCACCAAAATATCGCAACCGTCATTAAATAACAACTTTTGTGTATTGATATTTTTACCTCCGTAGATCCCTATAACTCTTGCAGTGATGTTTTCCGTTAATTTTTCAAGGATTTCTGTTACCTGAACCACCAATTCTCTTGTTGGAACCAATACCAACACCGTTGGATTTCCGGTTTTGTTGTATTTCCATGTTTTTAAAACGGGTAAAAGATAAGCCAATGTTTTTCCTGTTCCGGTTTGAGCAATTCCCATTACATCTCTTCCAGAAAGGATTGGTTTCAAGCTTTTTTCCTGAATAGGAGTAGGTTCAAATAATTCTAAATCTGCTAAAACATCAAGAATTTTAACCGGAAGGTCAAAATCTGCAAAAGTGAGTTTTTCCATTTTGCAAAGATAGACAATTAATTTTGTATGATTTTGACGTGAATTGTGTTGTTTTTTCTTATCCCGCAGATTTTTCAGATGACGCAGATTATAATCACTTTCTTGTAATTCTCAACAGAATAACGATAACTAAGAATACTGAAAAGATAAATCCTAATACAGCAACCAATGACATCTCTCCTATTCTGGGTCCTGCTTCTGAAACAAATACAATCGCTGTTGCAATAATATTGGCTCCCAAAACCATCGTTAAAATCAAATTAACAATGCTGGATTTGATTAATTGGTTCGTTTTATCCAGATTTTTTATCTCGCTGGACACCGTGAATTTATTTTCATCCAATTTCTGCAAAACAGAACGCAGTTCTTTAGGAATTTCATCCACATTATCCGTGAAATTCATGATCCTGTCCATTCCGGTTTTCAAAAGATTTTTCGGATTGATTTTTCTTGTAAATATTTTTTTAGTGAAAGGATGAAGACTTTTTACAACATCAAGATCAGGATTAATGCTTCTTCCCACCCCTTCTATCAAAGTAATTCCTTTAAACAAAAGATAGAAATAATCCGGCATATACAATCGGTTATCCGTCAAAACATCTTTCATTTTGTTGATAATTACCTGTGCATTGATTTCCTTTAAAGAGGAACTGTGAACAAAATTCAGGATATCTTCTACATCGCCTTCAAATCTTCTTTCATCGGGAATCTTATAGCTAATCGCCATTTTTTTTAGATATCTAACAATTTTATGCGGGTTTTTAGCCACAAAACTTACGATCAGATTTTCTAAAACCTCTTTATCATTAGGTGGAATTTTCCCTACTGCCCCAAAGTCGATGAAAACGACCTTTCCGTCTTTTTTTACTAAGATATTTCCCGCATGAGGATCTGCGTGGAAAAAACCATAATCCATGATCTGAGAAACAAAAAGCCTTAAACCAACTTCTGAAATATAGGCAGGATCAATATCATGGGCTAAAAGAACATCTGTATCGGTAACTTTTATTCCGTCAATAAATTCCATGCAGAGAACATTGTTATTACAAAATTCTTCATAGATTTTTGGAACATAGGTTTCTTTATTGTTTTTAAAGTTCCTTCTGAACTGTAGGATATTTTCTTTTTCGTTAATGAGCGAAACTTCCTCCAATAAAGATTTTTCAAATGTGGAAATTGCCTGTTTCAGATTAAGTTTTTCTCCTATTTCTGAGTAAGAGGAAATCAATTTTTCAAGATCTTTTATCAATAACAGATCGTCTTCAATAATCTTCTGGACATCCGGTTTTTTAATTTTTAAAATGACCTCGGTCCCATCCAATAAAACTCCTTGATATACCTGAGCAATGGAAGCGGTTGCTAATGGATCTTTCTGAATATCGGTAAAATGTTCGTTCACAGAAATATCAAATTCATTTTCAAGAATCTCTTCAACATCCATTTCCACCTTATCCACTTTATCCTGCAATTTCTGTAATTCCTGAATCAGTTCTTTGGGAAGCAAATCTTCTCTGTTGCTGAATGTTTGTCCCAATTTTACAAAAGTTGGTCCCAGTTCTTCTAATACCAATCGAATTCTCTCATACACGGTTCCTTTGGAAATAACCTCTTCTGAAGTTTCATCCACTTTTTTTCCACCCTGCATTCTTGCCAATACATCTTTGAATCCGTATTTGCTTAATACAGAAAATAGTCTGGCTGATCTTTTGAGTTTTCGTTGCTGTTTATCAAACATAATCTTTGTGAAAAATAGATTGTTCTAAGGTATTCAAAAAATGGAAACAAAAAATGTGATTTATATCTTAGCATTTGAAAAATAAATGTAAAAACATAATAAAAAATAAAAGTACTAAACCATGAATTACTATACTGTATTTCAAATATTTTTCTTGATAAGAATAATATTAATCAGATTAACAATCAATAAAGCAAGTGTTACAATAGGTAAAAACATTAAAAGTAAAATTCCGAGACCGGGATTACAAGGTCCCGTTTTATCAAAATATTCTCCTAATAAGCTCAATAAGTAGTAAACAATATAAAATGCAATGGTCAGAATTGCACTTTGAAGTGCTTTATTTTTACTATTTAAAATGGCTATCATAAAAATACACTCAAAACTGTAATTGTTTACTTGTATAAAACACAATAATTATTCCATAAACAAATATTCATTATAATGTCCTAAAAACTTCACATTGGCTTTAAGAGCAATCAATTCATCAATTGCATTTTGAGATAATACAGGATGCCATTCGCTTGCTACGTTGATTAAGAAAAAATAGTTTCCTAATCCGGTTTTCAAGGTACGGCTTTCTATTTTTGAAAGGTTCATTTTTCGCCAAGCAAATACAGAAAGTACTTGGTGAAGACCTCCTGCATGATCTTCAGGAAGGGTAATAATAAGAGACGTTTTTTCTGAAGTTTTCTGTAAGGGAAGATCTAAGATTTCTTTATTTTTAGAGATCACCACAAACTTTGTATGATTCTGTTCAAAATCCTGAATATTTTCATGAATGATCTTTAAGCCATATAATTTAGCTGCGGAACGGTTGGCTACAGCTGCCCACTTTTCATTTGGATTTTCAGATACTAATTTTGCCGCAGCAGCAGTAGAATTAAAGTCCTGCGATGGAATTTTCGGGTAATTTTCGTGCCTAAAATGATAGGTTTGTGCCAACGCCTGCGGATGAGAAATAATCTTCTCCACCACCGAATTTTCAGGATGTACCATCAAATGATGGGCAATAGGCATCACCAGTTCCGTTTCTATAAAAACATCAAAATTATAGAGATAATCCAACGTCATAGAAACTGTTCCTTCTATCGAATTTTCCAGGGGTACAACGGCTTTTTCCACCTCATTATTCATTACGGCATTAAAACAATCCAAAATACTGGATTGGGGTATCAATTCTTCCTCCGGAAATATCTGTGAAGCCGCCAACTGCGTAAAACTCGCCTGCGGACCAAGAAATGCTATCTTCATAGAACAAATGTAGAAAATATTAAACAAAAAAATCCCGTCCAAAGGCAGGATTTATATTTAAAATTCAAGTCAAAAAATTATTCCCACTCGATGGTTGCAGGTACTTTTATTAAACTAAATAAATTATTTTTTACTAAAAGTAAAATTTAATTCAAAGCTAAATATTTTGTTTGTATGTATAATTTTTTTTATTTCTTTTTTATCTTCCTCAAAAGCATTATTACTATACAAACCTCTTAATTCCATAGGAAAATCATATCCAGCAACATCTTTTAATATTGAGTATTTTTCTATTCTTTTTTTGAAAGCTTTAAAGTCATCACTCGCAATAGCATTATAAAAAATAAAAATTAATTCATCGGAATGTAATTGTGCACGTAACAAAGATGCATATTCTTCTTTTCTTTCATCTAAACATTGTTTATCTATCATTTTTAAACAATTATGAAGAACTTTCATAAAAGGAGATGAACTTTCATTTATATCATCATAAACTGACCAAAATGAAGTTTGAAATGATATTAAATTATCAGTTGTAACATTATTCTTCTTTTCAAAATTATAAGTGGATTCTATATCTTTATTGATTCTATTTATTGCATCAATTCCTTTAAGATCTTTATTATTAAATTTCCTACGAATAACATCTCTTTTAATATCAACGGAATCAAAAAGTATTTGAAAAATATATTTAAACTCTGATTGTCTATTTTCTTTATTCTGATTATTAATAATATTATATGTTAATACGATTGATATAATACCTATTAACGGGCTTAATGAGCCCCCTAAAAAATCTCCAAAGGTTCCCCATTTTTCATTACTAGATGATAAACTTGCATGGAATTTAATAAAATACAATAGTAATAAAATTAGATATACTATTATAACAAGAGCCAAAGGCCAATATTTTTTAATAAATATCATCATCCTCATACTCTTCAATATGTTTAATTTCTAATTCAGGATTTTCAATCACTATACATCCTTCATATGTAAATTCTTCGTAGTTAAAAGCTCCGACGGGATACTCATATCCTTCCACAATAATAGTTAACTCATTTTTACATCTTACGCAATTTGACATATATTGCCAAGTATACTGCAGCTCATACCCCATACTCCTTTCATCCGAAGAGATATCTGCATCATCAAAATCCACAGGATCAATATCGTATTGTTTTTGGCATCTTTTACATTTAATTTTTGGTCCTTTACTTATTATCATCATAATATACAATTATAAATATAAAATCATGTACAAAGCAAGAATATCAACAACTTATTTTAAATATAATTAAAATACTATATAATAATTTTTATAAAAAATCCCACCCAAGATGGGCAGGATTTATATTTAAAATTCAAGTCAAAAAAATTATTCCCACTCGATGGTTGCAGGTGGTTTGCTTGAAATATCGTAAGCTACTCTGTTGATTCCTCTTACTTCGTTGATGATTCTGCTTGAAACCGTATCTAAAAACTCGTAAGGAAGTCTGCTCCAAGTTGCCGTCATAAAGTCAATTGTGTTTGCAGAACGAACTACCGCAGTATATTCGTAAGTTCTTTCATCTCCCATTACTCCAACAGATTTTACCGGAAGAAGTACTACGAAAGCCTGAGAAACTTTTTCATACAAATCGTTTTTGTATAATTCTTCGATGAAGATATCATCTGCTTCCTGAAGAATTCTTACTTTTTCAGCATCTACAGCTCCCAATACTCTAATCCCTAATCCTGGACCAGGGAAAGGGTGTCTGTGTACCAAATGATGAGGAATTCCCAATTCTTCCCCTACTTTTCTTACTTCATCTTTGAATAGTTCTCTTAAAGGCTCAAGCAATTCAAATTCCATATCTTCAGGAAGTCCACCAACGTTGTGGTGAGATTTGATTACTGCAGAAGGTCCGTTTACAGACTGACTTTCGATTACATCAGGATAAATTGTTCCTTGAGCTAAGAATTTAGCGCCTTCAATTTTATGAGATTCTTCATCAAAAACGTGGATAAATTCGTTTCCGATGATTTTTCTTTTTGCTTCTGGATCATCAACTCCGGCTAGTTTTGATAAAAATCTTTCTTTAGCATCTACCAATTTGATATTCATATGGAAATGTTCTCCATAATTATCCATTACTTTTTTGTCTTCGTCTTTTCTTAAAAGTCCAGTGTCAACAAAGATACAAGTTAACTGATCTCCGATTGCTTTATGAATCAAAACCGCGGCTACAGAAGAGTCTACTCCTCCTGAAAGTCCTAGGATCACTTTTTGATCTCCAACTTTTTCACGGATTTCTTCAACTGTTTTTTCTATATAGTTGGTCAGTTTCCAGTTTTTCTCTGCATTACAAATTCCGAAAACGAAATTTTCTAACATTTTTCCCCCTTCTTCTGTATGAGAAACTTCCGGGTGAAACTGTACACAGTAGATTTTTTTATCTTCGTCTGACATTGAAGCGATTACTCCTGATGTTGCATTTAATTCAAAACCAGCAGGTAATTGTCCAACTTCGTCAAAGTGACTCATCCAAACTACAGAATTGTTAGAAACTCCTTTTAATAAAGAAGATTCTTTTACAATTTCTAAATGTGCTTTTCCGTATTCCCCTTTTACTCCTTTATGAACTTTCCCTCCTAAAAGGTGTGCAGTAAGCTGCATTCCGTAGCAAATTCCCAACACAGGAATTCCTTGTTCATATAATTCTTTTTCAACCAAGTGAGCGTTTTCTGCATTTACAGAACTTGGTCCTCCTGAAAGGATAATTCCTTTTGGCTGTTTTTCTAAAAGAGTTGCTAATGGTGTATTGAAAGGTAAAATTTCAGAATATACCCCCATCTCACGGATTCTTCTTCCGATAAGCTGGTTGTACTGTGATCCGAAATCTAATATGATAATACCGTTGTTCATTATTATAATTGATAAATGATGATTGATAAATGATGAGCTTTTGGTGTTTAAAAGAGCCTTTTTCATTCCGTAGAATTCTAAACTCTTTTTATTTTTTATCATTGTTGCAGGGATTCCTGCGGAATGATAAAAATTGTGTATAAACCTTAACTCAATTTTTTTAATTAAGCTTTTAAGCTTTGGCTAAAGCCAATTTGATTTCCTTTTTATTGATCGGACTAAAGTCCGATCCTATTGATGAAATCTTTACAAAAAAAGACCTGGATTTCTCCAAATCTTTTTTTGATTTTTTATTTAGAACTTTCCGATGTCTTCTCTGTAGAAGCCGTAATCGAAATGTACGTGACTTGCATCTTCGTAAACTTTTTTACGGGCATCTTCGTAAGTCGCTCCGGTAGCTACGATATTCAGTACTCTACCTCCGTTAGAAACAACAGTGTCTCCTCTTTTCACCGCTCCTGCATATAAAAGCTGGCTGTGTTTCACTTTGTCTTCTCCTACGATTTCAAAACCTGTTTCAAAGTTTCTTGGATATCCTCCTGAACACATTACCAGACAAACTGCTTTCTCGTCTTTAAATTTAAGTTCAAGATCTTTTCCGTTCATACAATCCTGAATAACATCTAAAAGATTGTTTTCCATAAGAGCCATCAATACCTGTGTTTCAGGATCTCCGAATCTCATGTTGTATTCAAGTAGGTAAGCTCCGTTTTTAGTTACCATCAATCCGAAGAAAATGATTCCTTTAAAACTGAAACCTTCTCCTTTAAGTCCTTTTAAAGTAGGTTCAAGAATATTTTTTTCAAAATCAGCATAATGCTCCTGAGTAAATTCCGGACTTGGTGCTACAGTTCCCATACCTCCAGTGTTTGGACCTGTATCTCCTTTTCCTGCTTTTTTATAATCTTTAGCAGCAATACAAGGGAAAATCTTTTCACCGTTTGAGAACGCAATGATTGAAGCTTCAAAACCTTGTAAGTATTCTTCGATCACGATACGGATACCTGCATCACCGAATACCCTTCTGATCATAAAATCATGAATGGTAGCTTCTGCTTCTTCCAGTGTTTCGCAGATCACCACCCCTTTACCTCCGGCAAGACCACTTGCTTTAACCACTAATGGATATTGCTGTGTCTGAATATATTCTTTAGCATCGTTATAAGCATCAAATACTACCGCTTTTGCTGTTTTGATATCATAGGTCTGCATAAATTTCTTAGAGAAAGCTTTACTTCCTTCTAAGCTTGCAACTTTTTGAGTCGGACCGAAAACTTTAAGATCATGTTTCTTAAATTCATCTTTCAAACCTGCAACAAGTGGCGCTTCAGGTCCTACAA
This sequence comes from Chryseobacterium tagetis, assembly GCF_016735585.2. Taxonomy (GTDB): domain Bacteria; phylum Bacteroidota; class Bacteroidia; order Flavobacteriales; family Weeksellaceae; genus Chryseobacterium; species Chryseobacterium tagetis. The sequence goes on along the minus strand of NZ_JAERSE020000001.1, from coordinate 302,197 downwards.
TCGTTAAATCTACTTTTTCCTTGATCGCAAAATCTCTAAGTTCTTTAATCTCTGATAAATGAACATTTTTCCCTATTGCATCGGTAGTAGCATTTCCATTGGCAAAAAACATTTTAGTAACTCTAGAGTCTTTCTGAAGTTTCGCTGCCAAAGCAGATTCTCTTCCACCTTCACCTATGATTAATATTCTCATACTTTAATTATTATCTAGTCTATTGTACAAATATATAATTTTGAATGCTATAAATACAATCTCAAAATTATTTTTTAATTCTATTTTAATTAATGGAAAAAATGTCTAATTCCAGTAAACATCATCGGAATTTTGTGCTCATTTGCCGCCTCGATGCTGTCTTGGTCTTTTACACTTCCTCCCGGCTGAATAATTGCAGTAATCCCTTCCTGAGCACAGAAATCTACCACGTCACGGAAAGGGAAAAATGCGTCAGAAGCCAACACTAAGTCTCCTGAGAATTTTTCTTTCGCTCTTTCAATCGCCTGTTGAGTTGCCCAGATTCTGTTTACCTGTCCACCTCCGATTCCGAAAGCCTGAATTCCGTTTGAAACTACAATGGCATTAGATTTCACATATTTTACTACTCTCTGAGAGAACAATAATGCTTTTTTCTGCTCTTCTGTAGGCTGAGTTTCTGTTACAACTTTAATATCATCAGAGAAAATACTGTCATTATCCTGAACTAAGATTCCGCCATCAACCTTTACCCAAGTCTGTTTATCTGAAACAGGGTTTACGATTTTTATAATTCTTAAGTTTTTCTTCTTTCTTAAAATTTCCAAAGCTTCTTCGTCAAACGCAGGAGCCATAACAATTTCAAGGAATGTTTTGTTTAATTCTTCAGCTGTTGCAGCGTCGATTTTATAGTTCATTGCAACAATTCCGCCAAAGATTGAAACCGGATCACATTCGAAAGTTTTTTGATAAGTTTCCAGTGCTGAAGTTCCGATCGCCACTCCACAAGGTGTAGAGTGCTTCACTGCACAACAAGCCATTTCTTCTTTGAATTCTGTAACCACTTTCCAGCAAAGATCCATATCACGAAGGTTATTGAAAGACAACTCCTTACCTCCCAATTGTTCGAAATCTTTCATAGCGCCGTTTTCGAAAGTAGAAACGTAATAAGCCGCTGTCTGATGTGGATTTTCACCATATCTAAGATCAGCAACTTTTTTGTAAGATGCATTCAAATAAGTAGGATAATCTTCCTCTAAAAGCATTCTTGAAATAGCTGCATCATAAGCAGAAGTAAGGTTGAATACTTTTCCTGCCAGCTTTTTACGGGTTTCAATGTACGTGTCCCCGTTTTGCTCCATTTCGATCTTTACTGCTGTATAATCTTCAACATCAGTAATTACCGTCACAGAATCAAAGTTTTTAGCTGCAGAACGAAGCATTGAAGGACCTCCGATATCGATGAATTCTACCTTTTCGTGAAGAGAAATGTTTTTGTTTACATTTTCAAAGAAAGGATAAAGATTCACAATTACCATGTCAATCAGACCAATTCCATGCTCCTGAACTGTTTTCATGTGGTCTTCGTTTGAACGCACTGCCAACAAACCACCGTGAACTTTCGGGTGTAATGTCTTCACTCTTCCGTCCAACATCTCAGGGAAATTGGTAACCTCATCAATCTGAATTGGATTTAAACCAGCGTCTTTCAAATGTTTGAACGTCCCTCCCGTAGAAATCAATTCATAGTTTTGGGCTTCCAAAAACTGCGCGAATTCAATTAATCCGCTCTTGTCAGAAACACTGATTAAAACTCTTTTTTTGCTCATTTTACTTTCGATTTTTTACTTTTTACAGCTATTTCAAACTGTAAACCGGGTCTTTCACCTCCGATTTTACTTTTATTTTACTTAGATTTTATCTTGTTTTTCGAAATATTTAAAATCTAATTGTGTTTTATTGATTGTCCCTTTTTAACGCAAAGAGTGCTAAGTTTTTTACTTGATATTTTATTCGCAAAGGCGTTTCACTCAGCAAAGTTTGGGTATCTTTAACCACCCCGTCAAAATTCTTTCTGAATTTTGCCCCCCCTCCAAAGGAGGGGAATTTTTGTATCGCTAATAATTTGTGTTTAATTATTATTCAATACTTTATTAATTGCTTTTGGAAAAATCTCATATTCAATGATATGAATTTTTTCAGCAACAGTTTCCGGAGTATCATTTTCTGTTACCTCAAATGATTTTTGAAGAATAGCTTCTCCTTCGTCAATTCCTGAAGTGACAAAATGTACGGTTGCCCCGCTTTCTTTTTCTTTAGCTTTAATTACTGCATGGTGAACATGATGCCCCCACATTCCTTTTCCCCCGAATTTTGGCAGTAAAGCTGGATGTATATTGATTATTTTCCCTTTCCAAAGTTCACAAAACTCAGGTTTTAGAATGGATAAAAATCCGGCCAATACAATTAGATCTGTATTTTCAGGAATGATTTTATTCAATTCATTGCTGAAGTTTTTTCCTCTGGGAATTAAAACGTTATCTATATTATGATTTTTCGCTCTTTCAAGCCCGTAACATTCTCTGTCAGCAATCACTAAAGATACTTTTGCATTCTGGATCTCTCCGTTATCAATAGTATCGATAATTCTCTGCAGATTGGTTCCTGAACCTGAAACGAGTATAACTAAGTTTTTCATTAATTAGAAGTTAGAAGTTAGAAGTTAAAAGTGACTTTTGTTTACCTTAAGTTCACTTTCTACTACTACATTCTATTTATTTAAAATTTTAAATCGATCTTCTCGCTTCCTTCTGTGATTTCTCCGATTTCGTAAGCATCATCAAGAAGACTTAGTACTTTTTCAGCTTTTTCAGCATCTACTACTACAATCATTCCGACACCCATATTGAATGTTCCGAACATTTCTTCACGAGCTACTCCACCTCTTTTCTCCAACTCCAACATAATACTTGGAATCTGGATTTTTGAAGCATCGATTGAAGCACATAATCCATCACCGATAATTCTTGGAATATTCTCATATAATCCACCACCTGTAATGTGAGCGATTCCTGCAACTTCTACTTCAGGAAGTACTTTATGAATATCTTGATAATATAATCTTGTAGGAACTAAAAGAGTCTCATATAAAGGTTTTCCTTCAAATTCTTCGTTGAAATCAGGGAATACTTTTCTTACTAAAGAGAATCCGTTTGAATGGAAACCTGAACTTGGCAACGCGATGATTTTATCACCTGTTTTGATTTTTGTACCATCAATAATCTGGTCTTTTTCAACGATTCCTACGCAGAATCCGGCAACATCATAATCTCCAGGTTGGTACATTCCCGGCATTTCAGCAGTTTCACCACCGATTAATGCACAGTTGTTGTCTTTACAAGCTTCTACCATTCCTAAAACGATTTCAGCAGCGATTTCTGAATCCAGTTTTCCGCAAGCCAAATAATCTAAGAAGAATAATGGTTTTGCACCATGACAAAGAATGTCATTCGCACACATTGCGAAACAGTCTACTCCGATAGAGTCGTATTTTTTTGAGTCTAAAGCTACTTTAAGCTTTGTTCCCACACCGTCTGTTCCTGAAACCAAAACAGGATTTTTGTATCCGCCGATTTCGTAGAAAGCTCCAAAACTTCCCAAATGATTCAATACATTGGAATTGTGAGTTTCCCCAACCGCTTTCTTGATCTTGTCAACGGTTTTGTATCCTTCTTCTTTGTCTACTCCTGCTGATTTGTACGTGTTGCTCATGTTTACTTTAGAAATTTATTTCAAACTTTTTATTCAAATTTAGAAAACAAAAAAGCCGACAATCTTGTTAGATTATCGGCCGTTGTTTTATCTCAGAATTTCAGAGCCCACAATATTCCCTTTCTTGGAAAAATATTGATTAGAGGAGGTCTGAATTTTCATCTTTTTTCTTTTTGCAAAGATATTAATTTTATATTAATTTTCAAATCTATTTTTCAAGGATAGATTCGATGGCAGAAATTTTCTTGATTTTCTCTTTTAATTCGTTGTCTTTCTCTTCATTAGAAATCTTCTGAGCCGATTTGTCAAAATTGTCATTAAAGAAAGGAAGCGTAAAAGTATCTATGATATTTCCACCATGCAAAGGAAAACGCTTTTCTGCAGCTTCCAAAACTCCCAGACCACCTCTTCCACCAGGAGCTGTAGCCATTAATAGCATCGGAACTTCATTCCAAACTGCTCTGTTTTTAATTCTTGAAGTCCAATCGAAGACATTTTTGAATGCTGTTGAATAGGTTCCGTTATGCTCTGACAAAGAAACTAAAAGTAAGTCGGCTGCATCTATTTTTTCCGCAAAATTTACAGCCTGTTGAGGAACTCCGCTTTCTACTTCTCTCTGATGTTTATAGATCGGCATTTCAAAATCATTCATATCAACGATTTCCACTTCTGCGTTTTCAACTAACGAAGTTGCGTAAGAAACTAATAATTTATTAATTGACGTTTCGGAATTACTTCCTGCTATTGCTAAAATTTTCATTGTTTTCTATATTATTTTAAAAATAAGTTTTCGTTTAATTGTTAACGCAAATGTCGGGAAGATTTTTGTTACAATCTAATATTTTTTATTTTTAACCACCCCGTCAAAAATTCTTTCTGAATTTTCGCCACCCCTCCAATGGAGGGGGATTTTATTCTGCGAAATTGTTTGTCTTTAACTATTTTAAATAAGCTGGTAATTCCATTGGCACTTCCATTAAAAGAATTTCGGCATCTTCAACTGCTTCGATATTGAAACTTTGGGTATCCCAAATTCCTAAACCGTCTCTTTCATTTAAAATTCTGTCTCCCACTTTGGCACTTCCTTTTAATACGAAAGCATAGACGCCGTTTCCTTTTTTGTTTAACATGTAGTTTTTACCATTTCCTTTGGTGAAATTAGCCAGATTAAACCAAGCATCTTGGTGGATCCAAACTCCGTCGTCATTTTTATTCGGGGACAAGATCTGTTGAAATCCGTTGATCTTTTCTCCTTCTTTAATGCTTTTTTGATCGTATCTTGGTTCAACTCCAACTTCTCTTGGGAAAACCCAGATCTGTAGGAATTTCACAGCCTGATCTTTATTTTTATTGTATTCGCTGTGCATCACTCCTGTTCCCGCACTCATTACCTGAATTTCTCCTTTTTGGATAACGGCAGTGGTTCCCATTGAGTCTTTATGTTCCAAATCTCCTTCCAAAGGAATTGAAATGATTTCCATATCTCTGTGAGGGTGTGTGCCGAAGCCCATCCCCTGAGTAACGGTATCGTCGTTCAACACTCTCAACACTCCAAAATTCATTCTTTCAGGACTTTGGTATCCTGCAAAGCTAAATGTGTGATAAGAATTTAGCCATCCGTGATTTGCATGACCTCTTGTGTCTGCTTTATGATATACTGTTTTCATACTGTGATTATTTATAGTACAAATGTACGCTGTATGAACCCGGAAAATGTTGATGTAGGGTAAGAAAGGATTTTTGGATTTCTGTGCTTGATTATTCTATCTCTTATATTTAAATAAAAAAAGCGAATTCAATATGAACCCGCTTTTTGCACTTTTTACAAACTTCTCTTTATTATAGTAATGTTAATGGAAGAGTAATGGTAGTTGGTAATCCAATGGTAGCTCGAGTTGTTTCTGTTGCTTCAACTTTCCAGCCAAAATTTGTAGCGGTAGATGAAGAACAAGTCCCAGATACCTGATATAGATATGCTGCTCCAACCATCGCGGTATTCACTGCATACCCATTTGCATTCACATTATCTATTTTGAAGAATTTCCCGGTTGTTCCTTCATAATACAGATATTTTACACTTCTATTTTGCAGCGTGGTATTCCCTGAATTAATATATTTTACAGTACCACTACATGATGAATCTCCATAATAGGTTTGAATCCCAGAGAAAGTACCATCTATATTAATTGTTATAACATACCCGTTAGATGTTTTAACAACATAGTTATTAGTTCCTATTGTTTGTACATATCCAATCAACTGGTTAGTTCCATCTACTAATCTTCCTAATCCTTCATTTACTGAAGAGCCACCTCCTGATGGAGTCGCCCAAGTTCCGTCTCCTCTAAGATAGGTTGTATTATCTTTGGTTCCTGTTGCTGATATTTTAGCTAAAGTAACTGCATTATCCGCAATTTTAGCCGTGGTAACAGAAGCATCGAAAATTTTAGCCGTGGTAACCGTACTATTGGCAACCTTACTTGTCGTAATTGCATTAGCCTGAATATCTGCATTTTGTATACTATTGTTAAGTGCCAGTTTGCTATATGCAATAGCGGCGGCAGCATTAACTTTAACATCAGTTATAGAGCCATCAGCAACCGTTGCTGTTGGTGTATTCCAAGTTCCGTCTCCTCTAAGGAATGTTGTATTGTCTTTAGTTCCTGTTGCTGATATTTTAGCTAAAGTAACTGCATTATCCGCAATTTTAGCTGTAGTCATTGCATTATTGGAAATCGTAGTTACTGCACTGCTGCTAATAAGAACATCCCCGGTAACAGTTTGTGGAACTTGGGAAGCATATGGAGCTGTTGGACCCGTTAGGTAAACCTGTCCACCTGCAGTACCATTGGCAGAACCTCCAAGAGAAGACCTTGAAGCCTTACCTATTGTTCCGTCTGTTTTCATCACCAATACCTGATCATAAGTGGAAGAACTGCTTCCGTCAGTTAATGCACGAACGCGTAAAGTTCCATTTACATCTAAGGTTTCGGTAGGTTGTTGTGTGTTGATTCCCACATTGCCAGTTTGAGCTTTCATAGTAGCTATACTGGCCAGAATAGCTACAAAAAGTAGGTTTTTTTTCATGTTTTTCTTTAGTTTTTTAGTTTTAGTAAAAAGTAGACACAAATATATTGATTTTATTGAAAAAAAATAACTCATAAATTAATGATATGTTAAATAAAAAATGGCGATCGAAAAATCTCTTCGATCACCAGCTTTGTATTGTCTTTTAAAATATGACTAAATTCTATATTTTATACTTTCTTTATTTTAAAAATGGACTTGCTGAATCTCTTCTTCAATCTCTTTTGGAGTTTCCTTTTCAGACTTAATGAAAAACAATGTTAATATTGCAGCCAACAGCATACAAACACCTCCTACAACTACATAATCGATGGCTTGCTTTCCGAAAATACCACTCACAATAGGTCCTCCAAAAATTCCGTTAATAATCTGAGGAATTACAATAAAGAAGTTGAAGATTCCCATATACACACCCATTTTCTTTTGGGGAATAGAGTCTATCAGCATTGCATAAGGCATTGCTAAAATACTTGCCCACGCAAACCCTAATCCGATCATTGAAATCCATAGGCTATTAACATCTTTAATAAAATACATTGAAATCAAACCTAATCCTCCACAAGCCAAAGCTAAGGCATGGGTTTGCTTCTTTCCTATAAATTTCGCAATGGGTGTTAAAGCAAAAGCAAAGAAAATAGCATAAAAATTATAGCTTCCAAATAAACTTCCAGTTAAATCCCCTGCTTTATTAAATGCTGCAGAATGTGTGTCATCTGGTGAAAGCCCAAAATGATGTGTTGCCAAAGCACTTGTCGTAAATACCCACATCGTAAATAAAGCAAACCACGAAAAAAACTGAACAATTCCCAGTTTTTTCATTTGAGAAGGAATAGTATTAAAATCTTTAAAAATATCGGAAAATTTAGACTTATGCTCTATATGATCTTTTCCATTTTCAAAAGCTGCAAATTCTTCTGGTGAATATTCTTTGGTAGTGATGATGGTATATAGGATTGATATAATTAAAACTGCTGCACCAATATAGAAAGCATAGATCACATTATCTGCTACAAATCCTTTTGGTGCCTCATTAGAAACCCCAATTTTCGTTAACCATCTTGGTAAATCCGAGCCAATAACCGCTCCAATTCCAATTAAAATAGTCTGGACAGAAAATCCAATGGTTGCCTGATGTTTCGGCAACATATCTCCTACCAGTGCACGGAAAGGTTCCATGGCTACATTGATGGAAGCATCCATCATCGCAAGGAAAATAACGGCCAATAACAGAACATTTGCAGCCATCAATTGTGTTGCAGAAGCTGCATTCGGAAGCATTACTAAACCGATTGCACACAAAACCGCTCCAATTAAAAAGTAGGGTTTTCTTCTTCCCAACGGGCTCCATGTATTATCGCCCATGTGACCAATAATAGGTTGAACAATTAATCCTGTAATTGGTGCTACTAACCAAAACCAAGACAATTCATGAACATCTGCCCCGAAATTGGCCAAAATTCTACTTGCATTTCCGTTTTGTAATCCAAAAGCCATCTGAATTCCTAAAAATCCCATGCTCATATTAATAATCTGAAGCATGGATAAATTAGGTTTTATTCTTCTTCCTTGCTTCTGTTCTGCATATTTACCTTGCATTTCCGACATTACTGCTTCAGTTTTTGGATTAATACGTCTTCGATCGGTGTTTTTTCCACCACTACTTTATCTACCACTTCATTAGGTACAGTTACGGAAAGTACATATTGCTTTACTTTCCATTGTCCGTTGATTTTCTCAACGACTCCTGAACCACGGCAGATTTTCATTTGAGTATCTAATAATTCATCAAACCAAGCCAGTTTTCCGTCTTTGCTGAAATAAATGTTTTTTTTTAATGAAGTGAAATTCCAGGTTCTTTTTTTATCGAAATGTGGCTTTGCCCAAACCATAAAGGCTTTTTTATCCCAGACTTCTGTTGCGTCTGTTCCGATAAATGTTGATTCATCAGCAAAATAATCAAAATATGTCTTGAAATCTGCTTTTGCAGCCGCAACATTGAAACCATCGAGCATTGTTCCAATCTCAGTTTTTTCTTTTTCAAATTTTGCCTGAGCTGAAATAGTGGTAAAACTCAGTACAACCAGTATGAAGGTAAAGAATATGGTAGATTTTTTCATATTTAATTTAATTTTTGAACCCTAAGATTCTATTTTTTTACGCAAAAAACGCAAAGTTTTTTTCGGATACTAAACTTTTTAAGTTCACAAGGCGTTTCACTCAGCAAAGTAAAAAAAGTTTGGGTCTTTTTTACATTTATTTTAACTCAATAACCATCGAAGTTTTTGCCGGTATGGTTAGATTATTCTGTAATGAAAATTCCTTATCAGAAATAATATCTTTTCCTTTTGAAAATCCTTTTAATGATTCTTCAAAATGTTTCAGATCTAGTTTCTGCTCTTTTTCATCGTTATTCAGAACGACCATCACGCTTTCTTTTTCGTTGTATCGAAAATACACAAAAACATTATTCTGAGGAACGAAATTTTTAGTTTTTCCTGTATGAATGACTTCATTTCCTTTTCTCCAGTTCAATAATTTCTGAGTGAACTGATAAAATTCCTTTTGTTCAGAAGTTTGAGAAGCCAGATTGAAAGCATTTTGTGGATCTGATTTCCAACCGCCCGGAAAATCTCTTCTGATATCTGCGTCACCGCCTTTGTTTTTATCGCCACGCATTCCTATTTCGGAGCCATAATACAATTGCGGAATTCCTCGAACGGTAGAAATTAAAGTTAAACCTAGATTATACGCTTTCGGATCTGCATTAAAGATTTCGTTCCATCTTTCTGTATCATGATTTTCCAGGAAAACCATTACATTATTGATATTCGGATATAGAAAATCACTTGTAAAAACATTGTAGATCTTTACCAGTCCTGAATCCCAACCTTCTTTTTCCTTCAATGCTTTTGGCAAGTCTCCATACAGCATAAAATCCATTACAGAAGGGAGATAAGAATTATAGTTTGCTGCTTCTCCGGTTTTTGAATCTTTTTGCCACGCAGATATTTGTCCTGCCGTGTACAACCATGTCTCTCCTACTATGTTAAATTTCGGATATTCATCGGTGATCGCTTTGGCCCATTTTGCCATCGCTTCTTTGTCGTTGTAAGGATAGGTATCTACGCGAAAACCACCTAATTCGGCATATTCAATCCACCAGATTGCATTTTGTGTAAGATATTTCAGAACCAGCGGATTTTTCTGATTAATATCGGGCATTGTGGTATCAAACCAACCGTCTAAAGCCAGTTTTTCATCTATTTCAGACGCATTCGTGTCAAATTGTGTTGTTGTTTTATAGTTAGAACGCTTGAAACCGTTTTCGCCATCTTTAAACCAATGAATCCAATCTTTTGTCGGCAGATCTTTGATCATCCAATGTGAAATTCCCCAGTGATTGGTGACGTAATCCATTACCAATTTCATATTTCGCTGGTTCAGTTTCTGTGAAAGTTCTTTATATTCTTCATTAGTTCCGTAGCGCCCGTCAATTTTATACAGATCTGTCTGAGCATAACCATGATAGGAATATACTTTTTCGTTGTCTTCGTTCACCGGAGTCAGCCAAACGGATGTTGCGCCTAAGTTTTGAATATAGTCAAGATTGTTGATAATTCCTCTTAAATCTCCTCCATGCCGTCCATTGGGAAGGCTTCTGTTTGCTTTTTCCGTTAAATCAGGTCTTGAATCGTTCTTTTCGTCCCCATTGGCAAATCGATCAGGCATGATAAGATACATGACATCTTTTGAAGTAAAGGATTCTCTGTTGGCAGAATTCGGGTTTCGCTGTTTTAATTCGTAGGTATAAGAGCCTATATTTTTTTTTCCGTTTTTAATGCTGATTTTAAATTTAGGAACATTAATTTCGTTGGTATTTACCGTTACAAAAACATAGTTCGGGTTTTCAACTTTTTGAATATCTTTAATCTGAACATCATCTGAAAGCTCAATTTCATTTTTAGCAATATCTTTTCCGTATACTAAAATCTGAAGTTCAGGGTTTTTCATTCCTTTCCACCAAAATGCAGGTTCCACTTTGTCTAAAGGCTTTTGAGAAAAGGCAAGTGCAGCTGCTGAAAGCGCTATGATTGCATATATTTTTTTCATAAAAACTTTTGCTTATTAAAATTTTCGGTTATCCCGCTTTTAAAGAAAAAAATAAAACAGGACACATAAAAAATCCTTAAAGGCAAAACCTTTAAGGATTCTAAAGTTAAGAAATATTTTTATTTTACAGGCTTTATAGAGACTGCAAAACCTCCACTTCTTGCCATTTTAAAATTGATCTTAGACTTGCTTGTGATCTGTTTTTTGTAGATATTATAACTTTGAGGATTGTTGATATAATCTGCATCTTTTCCATCTTCATAGATGGTTGCTTCATATTTCTGTCCTTTATCTAAGAAAGAGAAATCCACTGTATAATCGCGTTTGTTTTCGTCTGTGATCCCTCCAACGAACCAGTTTTCTGTGCCTTTCGCTTTTCTCGCTGTTATTACATAATCACCCGGTTCTGCTGATAATATTTTTGTATCATCCCAGTCAGCTGCCACATCTTTGATAAACTGGAAAGCATCCATATGCTTTTTGTAGTTTTCCGGTAAGTCTGCTGCCATCTGAAGTGGCATATACATCGTTACATAAAGAGCTAATTGCTTTACCAACGTAGTTTTCACAAAACGTGTATCTCCAGGGAAATAGTAATCTAATTTTGTCTGGAAAATTCCCGGCGTGTAATCCATAGAACCTCCCATCCATCTTGTAAACGGAAGAATCGTCTGGTGATCCGGATTGTTTCCTCCGAATGCTTCGTATTCCGTTCCACGAGCAGCTTCCGCAGAGATATAGTTAGGATAAGTACGGCTTTCTCCTGTAGGACGCACAGATTCGTGAGAATTTACCATGATTTTATATTCATTAGCTTTTTCTGCGATTCTATAAAAGTGGTTAATTGTCCACTGAGAATAATGATGCTCTCCTCTAGGGATAATGTCCCCTACATACCCTGTTTTCACTGCATCATATCCATATTTGTTCATCAATTGGAATGCTTTATCTGCCCATCTTTCGTAGTTTGTCGCTGAACCGGAAGTTTCATGGTGCATGATTAATTTAATACCTTTTGAGTGTGCATAATCGTTTAACTCCTGTATATTAAAATCCGGATAAGGGGTGATAAAATCGAAAACAAATTCTTTTGAATGTCCGAACCAGTCTTCCCAACCGATGTTCCAGCCTTCAATCAACAGGCCCTGGAAGCCATTTTCTGCAGCGAAATCAATATACTCTTTTACTTTTGTAGTATTGGCAGCATGTTTTCCGTTTGGAGTCAGTTTTGTAAAATCTGTTGTATCTAAATGTACATTTTCTGCTGTAGAATATGCCCATTGAGATTTTCCGATAATCATTTCCCACCAAACTCCCATATATTTTGTTGGGTGAATGTAAGAAGTGTCTTTATATTTTGTAGGCTCATTAAGATTGAAAATCATTTTAGATGCCATCACTTCTTCTGCTTTTGGCGCAACAATAATTGTTCTCCAAGGCGTAACAGAAGGCGTTTGAATATATCCTTTCGCTCCCTGTCTGTCTGCAGTAAGGTGCGTTTTGAATTTAAAATTCTGAGCATCTACTTCTAAATGTGAAGCCGGATAATTCAGAACAGCAGCTTCTGCAACGTTGATATATAAAGGCTCTTTTCCTTCTCTTTTCAACATTACCGGAGACTGAACTGCATTTTTAATTAAAGTCTGCGATGCGTTTGCGTCTGCTGCTTCGGGCCATCTTGCCGGAATTTCAGAAACTTTTGTTTCTTGATATTTATATTCCTGAGAATCGTAATCTGCAACAATCCACCAAGCTTTCATATCTGTCGGGAAATCAATTTCAGAATCTTCTTCACGAATGGTGAAATAGTTCAGATTTTTCTGTTGAGGAAATTCATATCTGAATCCTAATCCGTCATTAAACAATCTAAATTTTACAACAATACTTCTCTCAGTAGAGGCCTGATTCAAAGTAACTGCCAATTCATTGTATTGATTGATATAGTTTTTCTTTTCTCCTAAAACTGGCTGCCAAGTTTCGTTTTTTGAATCACGTTTTTCGTCAACTTTTGTAAAACCATTGTTTAAATCGAATTTAGCATCTTCCGGTTTTGCAATTTCTGATGCAAATTTTATTGAAGCATCTTTAAATAATCTCAGTCCCAATTTAGAATCTTCTACAACTGTTTTACCATTGTATTTAAGATTGTAATAAGGAACTCCCTGCTTCAGCTGAAAATCCATTTCAAATTTTCCGTCCGGCGATTTTAAAGATTGTGCATTAACACCCACAAACATCATTGAGAGCAAAAACGCTCCAACTGTAATTTTCTTCATAATGACTATTTATAACTTTAAAAATAGCAAAGTGCTTTTATAATATAGCACTTTGCTATTTTGTTTTTAATTTAAGATTTAATTAGTTTACGGGAATCACAGAAAAATCTCCTGTCATATCGTTAAAGTAAACATTATAATTAAATGTAGTGGTTACAGGAATATTTCCTCCACTTCCTGTAGCAGTTCCAAAAAACTCCTGAGCTATTCCCCAACTTGTTCCCCAATCATGATTGGCTCTGAATTTAAACTCTCCTGAACTTAACATTACATTCTTTTTCACCCATACATGAGGATCAAAAGTAGATTTTTCCAAATCTAAATCTGTAGACCAACCTCCTACAGAAGGTCCGATCAATGAAATTGCTGTATAAGTCGTTGAAGATGGAGTTATTGAACTCACAGAATACGTTAAGGCTCCCAAATTAATCGTTACCTTATAGTAACCAGCAGTTGTTATAGAAATATTTCCAGAACCACCACTCGTATCTAATACTCCTGCAGATGATCCCATTCCGTATTGAGTTGTCCAGCTTCCTGGTGTCTTAATTATTTTAAAGCCTCCAACTGCAAAATATCCTGTATAAGTATAAACATTGGCGGTAGATGTTTTCAAGAGTGGATAGATTTTCGCGTTTGTAGCAAGATTATCCCAAGCTCCCGCTGTAGCATCACCAATTAAGTATAAATCTGTATAAGTATATACAGGTCCATTGATAAATGGTGTTACTTTTAAAGGAAGTATGTTAGAATAGTGAGTTTTATTTGCTACTGTTGATTTTAACCTTATTTCGATATCTGTAGCTACCACTGAACTAACACCGAGAGACAATACTATATTATTTAAATCATTTACAGTTATACCATATGATTTAGCTCCGCTTGTCATATCTATCGTTTTAACTGTTGAAAAAGATGTCCCTTTTAAAGCAAACTCAAGCTGATTTGTCAATTGAACGTTTACTCCATAATCTGAATTAATCCAACTAAAAGCTAAAGCCTCATTTGCAGCATCTGTACTCAATAGAACTGCAGTAGTCTTGTTTGCAGAAATTACAGGATCTGTACCTTCTCCTAAAACAGCCTGATCTTCGTCTTTTTCACAGGAAATTACCAGAAAACCAATTAAAGCAATCGTGAATATTTTAAATAGATGTTTCATTTTTGATCGTGTTTTTAAGATTAGTATCCAGGATTTTGAACTAGATTTGGATTGGCAACTAAGTCCTTAGCCGGAATTGGATAAAGATTTCTAAAATTCTCAACACTTTTGCCATCTTTTACCCCTCCTTTCCAAGGCCACAAATAAGTGCTTGTTGTGAATTTACCATAACGAACTAAGTCTGTTCTTCTTGTCATTTCCCATCCTAGTTCTCTTCCTCTTTCGTCCAGAATAAAATCAAGGGTAAGAGAAGTTAATGGAGTTGTATATCCAGCCCTTGTTCTAATATCATTAACATACTGTAAAGCACTAGCAGAACTACCATTTCCTCCTCTAAGAGTTGCTTCAGCATACATCAAATAAATATCAGCTAACCTAAATAATGGAATATCTGCGTCACAGAAATTCTTTGCACCATCTGAACCAAATTGTCCTGTACTCGTTAAATTTTTATATTTTATAAAAGCATAACCATCAGTAAATTCTCCTAAGTTATTGATTTCAAGATTCTGCCCACTCGTATAAAAGTTCCCTCTTTGATCACTAGAATTTGTAAACAACGCTACATAAGATTTTGTAGTTCTTAAACCGCCCCATCCTCCATTGATTCCGAACATACTTTCTGAAGGCATACTTCCTCCAACCGCAGCATGAACCATATAAGTAGATCCACCGGAAGTCTGGGTATGAACTCCGTCAAATACAATAGGGAAAATAGTTTCAGCATTATTCTTATCATTATCTGCTAAAAATAAATCTGAATATTTTGTTTTTAAAGAATATCCTGCAGCAATTACTTTACTAGTATAAGTAATTACATCATTATTGTGATTGCTTCCGTTATAAATAGGTGCATTCAGATAAAGTCTCGCAAGCAATGACCAGGCTGCAGCTTTATCTGCTCTCCCATAAGCACTAGTTCGTGCATCTCTCATATCATTAGCAACTGCTAATAGCTCAGATTCAACATAGTTAAATAAATCAGCACGAGTAATTCTTTGAGGTGGATTAGTAGAACCTGGTAAATAACTTTCATCTACAAAAGGAACATTCCCATATAAGTCCAAAGCATAATAATATGATAAAGCTCTTAGATACCTAGCTTCGGCTCTCATATATTTCGCTTCTGTAAGATTATCTCCTGTGATATTATTTGATGCCAATTTTTCATCGGTCACATTTCTTAAGAATTCATTACAAAAAGCAATTTCTGTATATACTCTGTAATACATTCCAGCAATGAACTCATTTGAAGAGTCCCAAGTCATTTTATGAATTGTCTGCAAAGTACCATCGTTCCAAGCAATAACCGCTTCATCTGTTGGTAATGTTTGCATTGTGTATAACAATCTTGTATACTGAGAAAAGTTACCATCAATACCATTGATATCTGAATTTCCTCCGTTACTTTCCTGACCTCCGCTTGCAAAACCACCATACACTTTAGCCAGTGCACCTGGATAGTTTGCAAAATCCTTGAAAACATTTGTCGAAGTAATTCCTATTCTCGGTTCTTGCTCCAGATCACTAACACATGAAGTAGAAATCAGCAGTAATCCAAAAGCTGCAGCTACTGTTATTTTTTTGAAAATATTTTTATTAGGTTTCATTTGTTTTTCTATTTAAAATTGAAAATTAAGTCCCAAAGAATATACTTTTGGCATTTGGTAATATCCATTGTCTATGTTACCAAATATTTCAGGGTCAACTCCTGAGTATTTTGTAATAACAAATACATTCTGAAGCATTCCATAAACTTTCAGGCTACTTCCTTTACTGAATACATCTTTGAAATTGTATCCTAAACTCACATTATCCAATCTGAAGAATGATGCATTTTCAATGAATAAATCAGAGAAATATCTAGGCAATGAAAATTGATATTGTGGTGTTGAAGAATATACATTCTGAAGATAACTATTGGTAGAAGCAGACTGTAATGAGCTGTTAGAAGCAGCATTATTATAAACGTAATTTCCTAAAACAGCTCTTGCACTTAACCCGAAATCCCAGTTTTTGTAATTTACTTTTGTATTGAAACCTAAAATGGCATCAGGCTGAGTAGATTTGTAATAATACATATCACTTGCATTGACAACTCCATCTCCATTTCTGTCTACAAATACTCCATCCAGAGGTTTTCCATTGTTATCATATACTTGCTGATAAACTAGGAAAGAATAAGGTTGATATCCAACTGCATGAGCCTGAATTTTATTTCCAACACCTCCAGTGATATCTCCTACTGGAATAAAGAATGAATCATTCGCTGCACTTACGAGATTGGTTACTTTAGAATTATAATGTGTTGCATTGAAAGATACTTCCCAAGTTGTACGTTCGTTCTTTATAGGTACAAAAGTGATAGATCCTTCAATACCTTTAGTATCCATACTACCAACATTTAAGATATTATGATTACTCAAATCTCCAGCAGCAATAGGTGAATCTACCAACAGTTTTTCTGCTTTTTTCTTAAATACGTCAATGGCTCCATAAATTCTGTTTTTCGCAAAACCATAATCAATACCTAAATTTTGTGTTGTTGTTATTTCCCAAGTCAAATTAGGATTATAAATATCTGGTCTTAGCATATAATAATACTGAGAACCGAATTGGTACTGCGCACCAGGAACACTCGGACTATATGAAGCAAATGAAGGATAGTAGTTATCTCCCAATTCATTATTTCCTGTTTTCCCCCATCCCGCTCTTAATTTTAAAGTATTAAGTCCTGAATTCTTAAGAAACTCTTCTTCGTTAATTTTCCAAGCAACAGAGACTCCCGGGAAATTTCCCCAAAGATTATCTCTTGTACTGTTATAAAATCTAGAGGAACCATCTCTCCTTACTGATCCTGAGATAATATATTTATTAGCTATAGTAAATATTGCTCTCACATAAAATGAAAGCAAAACTAGTTTTCTATCAACAGCATTCACTTGTCCTGCTGTTTGTCCATTTCCTTGATTGGTAACGACAAGAGGCGCAGTGGTGTGAAAATCCTGATAAGCATAACCAGCTGTCAAATCAACATTTGTTTTTAAGCTTGTTATGTTTTTTGTATAATTAAAATAAGTTTCCAATAACTTATTTTTCTTTTCCATTGAATATGGCCTGTATGAACCTAAAACCCCTATTCCAGATTTGTAAGCAGGGTCAATTGTAGTCGCTCCTTCTCCTTTTGAATAATCATATCCTGCGTTCACATTAAAATGTAAATCAGGTAAAAAATGGAGTTTATAATCTAACTGTACATTTCCAAGTGCTCTCCAAACAGAAGATACATCTCTTACCGCATTTAACTGAGCCACAGGATTTGCAGTTGCATTAACGTTTAACCCAGTATTAGAAGCCGAATCTAGCCATTCGTAATATCCACCATAATTAGAATTTCCTGAATATACGGGTTGAGTAGGATCAAAATAAGTAGCATTGGCGATCACTCCTCCTGCAGGAAAACGATTGTCAGTAAATGTTCCTTTAGCATTAACATTAACACTTAAGTGGTTATCAAAAAATTTAGGATTTAAATTTATTGCTGCTGATGTTCTGCGGAAAGAATTGGTCTTTACAATACCATTTTGCTCGTTGTAACCTAATGATACTCTATACGGTAAACCTTTAACACCTCCAGAGAAAGAAACGTTATTATCTGTCCCCCAAGCTTTTTGATAGATCTGATCCTGCCAATTTGTATTTGCCGAACCTAATCTGGCAACATAGCTTGGTACTGCATTTTGAGTTACAAAAGATCTAAATGCATCAGCATCTAAAACATCTACATTTCCCATTTTCGTAGACACAGAAGCTAACGTCGAAAAATTCACTTTCAATTTACCGGAAGTTCCCTGCTTTGTCGTTATTAGAATCACCCCATTTGAAGCCCTGTTACCGTAGATTGCAGTAGCAGAAGCATCTTTTAAAATATCAAATGTTTGAATATCATTGGGGTTAATTAGGGAAAGAGGATCAGAAGCCCCACTTATTCCGCTGAAATCTTGAGGTACACCGTCAATTACTATCAATGGTGACTGAGACCCACTCAAAGATCCAATACCACGAATTCTGATAGAAGTTCCAGCTCCTGGTGCACCACTATTTCCGACAATGGAAACTCCGGGAGTTTTTCCCTGAATCAACTGTCCGGGTGAAGTAGCTCCACCATTAAAATCTTTTGCACTGATGGAAGAGATTGATCCGGTTACATCCGTCTTCTTCTGCTTACCATACCCGATCAGAACAACCTCCTCTATCTTCTTCTCTTTGGTTATAGAGTCTTTGGTCTGCGCGTGAATCATTGAACTAGCCAATAAAAATGCAGGCGCAATTTTTAATACTGTTGTAAAGTTTTTCACAATCATATTCTTTATATAGTTTCGTTTTATAGTTTCCTGGCATAAAACCAGACTTGCAATTTATAAAAATTTTATAATTATCATAAAATTAACAAAAAATTAAAATAAAATTATTTATATTAAACACCTTAAAAAAGTTAAAATCCTTAAATACAATTCATTAAACGATAATATGCAACACATAATACATTTTAGACAACAATAAAAAGTTAAACAAACGTTTAACAAAATATCCCAAATTCACATCTATTTAATGTATCTTGCTATAAAAAACAGGACAGATATTAGTTTTCAGAGATAATCAGTATCTTTGCATCTAAACTTTACTATTAAATGTCAAACAGAAAGATGATTACGGCAGCTTTGCCTTATGCAAACGGACCGGTTCATATAGGACATTTGGCAGGTGTCTATATTCCTGCGGATGTTTACGCAAGATTTCAGAGAAGATTAGGAAAAGATGTAGCGTTTATCTGTGGATCAGATGAACATGGTATTCCTATTACAATAAGAGCTAAAAAAGAAGGAGTGACTCCTCAGGATATCGTTGATAAATACCATGAGATTATTAAAAAATCGTTCGCCGATTTAGGTATTTCTTTCGATGAATATTCGAGAACAACTTCTAAAAATCACTACGAAACAAGTCAGGATTTCTTTAAAGTTCTTTATGAAAAAGGGAAGTTCACTGAAGAAATGTCTGAGCAGTATTTTGATGAACAAGCTGGAGAGTTCTTGGCAGACCGATATATTGTTGGAACCTGTCCTAATTGCGGAAATGAAAATGCATATGGAGATCAGTGTGAAAAATGTGGTTCCACCCTTTCTCCATCAGAATTGATCAATCCGAAATCAATGCTAAGCGGAAATGTTCCTATTTTAAAAGAAACAAAAAACTGGTATTTACCTTTAAATGAATATGAAGACTTCCTGAACGAATGGATTATCGAAGGTCATAAAGATGACTGGAAACCCAACGTTTACGGACAGGTTAAATCTTGGCTGAACGACGGCTTAAAACCTCGTGCCATGACCAGAGATCTAAACTGGGGAGTTCCTGTCCCGCTTCCGGGTGCTGAAGGAAAAGTACTTTACGTATGGTTTGATGCACCAATCGGTTACATTTCTTTCACCAAAGAATGGGCTGAGAAAAACGGAAAAGACTGGAAAGATTACTGGCAAAGCGAAAATTCTGATTTAGTTCACTTTATAGGAAAAGATAATATTGTATTCCACTGTATTATTTTCCCAAGTATGATGAAAGCTCACGGAGATTACATCATGCCGAAGAATGTTCCTGCTTTTGAATTCCTGAATCTTGAAAATGATAAAATTTCAACCTCAAGAAACTGGGCGGTTTGGGCACACGAATATGTTGAAGATTTCCCGGGACAAGAGGATGTTTTAAGATATGCTCTTCTTTCATCTGCTCCGGAAACAAAAGATAATAACTTTACTTGGAAAGATTTCCAGACCAAGAATAATTCTGAATTAGCAAATATCTTTGGAAATTTCATCAATCGTGTTGCAGTTTTAATTAATAAAAATTTCGAAGGAAAAGTTCCGGAAGGAGATATAAATGCACCTGAATTAGAAGAAATTAGCAAAAGAGCGAGCGAAATTAGAAACTTCTTAGAAAATTATGAGTTCAGAAATGCACTTACAGCATTTATGAATCTTGCGAGATTTGGAAATGGTTATCTTCAAAATGAAGAGCCTTGGAAAACAGTTAAAACTGATATTGAAAAAACTAAAAACACCTTGTTTATTGGTGCTCAAATTTCAGTTGCCTTAGCAAATTTAGCTGAACCATTCCTTCCTTTTACAGCTCAAAAATTGTATAAAATCTTTAATGTAGAACAAAAAAATTGGACTGAAATTGAAACTTCAAAAGTTTTAATTGAAGCTGGTCATCAAATAATGGCTAACGCTCCAATATTATTCTCTCAAATTGCAGATGATGTCATCGAAGCTCAAATCCAAAAACTGGAAGACACAAAACAAAACAATAAAAAAACAAATCCTAACGCAAATCCTATGAAAGACGAAATCACTTTTGATGATTTTACAAAAATCGACTTGAGAACAGCAACAATTTTAGAAGCTGAAAAAGTAGAAAAAGCTGATAAATTACTGAAACTGACTGTTGATACAGGTGTTGATGTAAGAACTGTTGTTTCAGGAATTGCAGAAAGCTTCACCCCTGAAGAAGTGGTTGGAAAGCAGGTTATGATTTTATTAAACCTTGCTCCAAGAAAGATCAGAGGAATTGAATCTCAGGGAATGTTGTTATTGACAACAAAACCGGACGGAAAATTATCTTTCGTTACTCCGGACGACAACAACGTTGAAAATGGTATTGAGATCGGATAATTCTTATCTTTATCATTATAATATAAACACCTGAAAATATTTTTCAGGTGTTTTCGTTTTTAATATCTAAGAAGATAAAGTGTTTCTTGTTTTTAAGAATCAATAAGTATTAAATATATTTCTTGTTAATTGTTTATCTTTAAGCAGGAAAAAATTTGATAAAAACAGGATCTTCCAAAAGAAAAACATTGAATATTCTATTAAATTCTTAAATTTGGCTAATGCAAAAGTATCTTTATCTCATCATCATATCATTTTCTCTTATCAGCTGTTATACTTATCAGGTAAAAAAGCAACCCGATGCACCAATTGATCCTAAGCAAGAATCAAGAAACAGAACAGCTCCTTCTACGGCTAACAATATTCCTAATCAGGCAAAAGTTGCAGTAGCTGAATCTAAAAATCAGAATGCATCACAAACACCCGTTCCTATTAATGTTCAGGAGAAACTTGCACCCAATAAAAATTATAAAATTGATGTTGATGGTAAATCTTATAAGATCATTGTTGACCGTTGGGAAAGAGACAGTCTGATTGCGCATCCTGTTCGTAGTCCTAAAATAGTTTTGAAATTCCATAAGAACCAGATCGATAGCGAAAAAATTGCTGAAAAACGTTTTTCACAACCCATTGCAGATATCATCACGGTTCTCGTTTACGCAGGTATTGGTGTTGGAATTTGGGCTCTTCTGCAATAATTTTTAAAAATTTTGCTGTATTTATAGAGAATTGATATTGTATTTATCGTCAAAAAAAATTTCTATTTTTTAATCAGTTTGGCTAAATAAGAATCCTCGTCCTGTACAACTTTCTCAATTGTAAATCCATTATTTTCTGCTGCATTTTTTAATGTATTAAAATCAAGATACAGCCATTTGATAGGATCTTCCGATTCTCCTTTATAATGAACCGTATAATCCAGTTCACCATAATATCCTTCTGCAGGAATGTACACTCCTCCATCTTCATCACGGTCAAACATATAGAGAATATCGGTACTGTCAATCAGAATCTGCCCTTTTTCATTTAATAAAGAATAAAGCTTTTTAAGATAGATATCTATCACATTAAGACTTTGAAAAATCCCTGTTCCGTTCATTAATAACAGAATCGTATCAAAAGTTTCTCCTTCAAAGTGAAGCATATTTTCTGCAACCGTTTTTTGAATTCCTCTCAATTGACAAACCTCAATAGATTTTGGTGAAATATCCAGTGCCGTAACATCAAGATTTCTTTCATTTTGAAGGTATAAAGAATGTGAACCCGCTCCGGCTCCGATATCCAAGGTTTTTCCTTTCGATAACTTCAAAGCTTTCTGTTCGATATCATTCATTTCTTCAAAATCTCTGAAAAGATAGTCCACCGGAAGTTCATCCAGTTCGGAAATTGAAGTTTCTGTCTGTAAATCTTTCGGATCTTCATTATGATAGTAATCCCAGATAGCGCGTCCCATTAAGTCTTTCATAGCTGTAAATATGGGTGCAAAGATACTATGTTCTAAAAAGAAACTAAAAAAATATATTCCAATTTGAAAACTTTCTCTCTATTTTCAACTTCAAAAATTATTTCAAATATTTTATAAGTATGATTAACATTTTCTATTTTTCAAGCACCATTCTTCTTACAATATTTTCCTAACTTGTCTGTTTTAAATACAAGAACAACCTCATGACAAATAAAAATAATAATGTTCATCAGGGTTTTACTTTCAGTAAGCATGTTCCGGAGGAAATTTCCAATTTCGACAGGGTTTTCGATGTATTCAGAGATTTGCTCATCCACACTTCCGGCGATCTTGAGGAAGCTTTTGAATGGCTCGATATGCTCGACAGAGAATACAATATTTTCGATGATGAATATACCCGTGAAGATTTTGAAGAAGATCTGAAAAAACGTGGCTATATCAAAGCTGAAGATCCTGAAGACGGCAATTCCGGAACAGGAGCAGGTAAAAATGTACTGACTGCCAAACTGGAAGCTGCATTGCGTGAATATGCCCTGGATCAGATTTTTGGAAAGCTCCAGAAAAGCGGCGTAGGAAATCACCGTACCCGCAAAACCGGAATCGGAGATGAACGTGATGGTGAGCACCGGAATTTCCAATATGGAGATGATTTATCGGCAGTAAATATGACCGAAAGTCTGAAAAACGCTCAGATCAACAACGGAATTTCTGATCTCAGAATGACTGAAGACGACCTCATCGTGGAAGAAACCAAACACAAAGCTCAGATGAGTACGGTTTTGATGATAGACATCAGTCACTCTATGATTTTATATGGTGAAGACAGAATTACTCCTGCCAAAAAAGTAGCCATGGCTTTAGTAGAATTAATCAAAAGAAAATATCCGAAAGATTCTATTGATATTATTGTTTTCGGGAATGAAGCATGGCCCATCAAAATTAAAGATCTTCCTTATTTACAGGTTGGTCCATATCATACCAATACTGTTGCAGGATTAGAACTGGCGATGGATATTCTCCGCAGAAAAAGAAATACCAATAAACAGATCTTCATGATTACTGATGGAAAACCAAGCTGTCTGAAATTACCGAATGGGGAATATTACATGAACAGTGTAGGACTCGATGAAAGAATTGTTTCGGAATGCCTTCATAAAGCAGCACAGGCAAGAAAACTGAAAATCCCGATCACCACCTTTATGATTGCCCAGGATCCTTATCTCCGAAAATTTGTAGAAATCTTTACGGCTCAAAACAAAGGAAAGGCTTTCCTAACCGGACTTTCAGGATTAGGACAGATGATTTTTGAAGATTACGAGAAGAATAGGATTAAAAGGATTTAAAAAGAGCCAAGGAAAAAGGAAAAAGTTAAATGTCTTTACAACTAAAATAAAGCAGTTAGTTAAACCTAAGTAAGATGTTAAATTAATACTGCTATATAAAACATATATCATTAAACAAATGAAAAACGATACAACATTTAAAGAATTAAAAAATTCAGGATATACAGATAAAACCATCAATCAGGAAATTCAGGCTAATCTGATTGCTAAGATCAAAGCTAAAGAACCTGTTTTTGAAGGACTTTACGGTTATGAAGACACTGTGATTCCGCAATTGAAAAAAGCGATTCTGGCAGGTCATCACATTAATCTTTTAGGATTGCGAGGACAGGCAAAAACAAGAATTGCAAGAAGTATGGTCAATCTTTTGGATGAATACATGCCGATTGTAAAAGGCTCTGAAATTAACGACAGTCCGTTTCAGCCGATTTCAAAATATGCGAGAGACCTGATTGCAGAATTTGGTGATGAAACACCGATTTCGTGGGTTCACCGTTCAGACCGTTTTTTTGAAAAACTAGCAACTCCTGATGTAAATATTGCAGATTTAATCGGAGACATCGATCCTATTAAAGCAGCAACTTTAAAATTACCTTATTCCGATGAGCGTGTTTTACACTACGGAATGATTCCAAGAGCCAACCGTTCTATTTTTGTTCTGAATGAATTACCCGATCTGCAGGCCAGAATTCAGGTTTCTTTGTTCAATATTTTACAGGAAGGTGATATTCAGATCAGAGGTTTTCAATTGAGAATGCCTTTGGATATTCAGTTTGTATTTACGGCAAACCCTGAAGATTATACCAACAGAGGAAGTATTGTAACGCCTTTAAAAGACAGAATCGGTTCGCAGATTTTTACTCATTACCCGAAAAGTGTTGAACTTGCCAAACAGATTACTGAGCAGGAAGCTTTGATTTCTCCAGAAGATCGTGAGAAAATCCAGATCTCTGATTTGGCGAAAAACCTTTTGGAAGAAGTCGCTTTCGTTGCAAGAGACAGCGAATATGTGGATGCTAAAAGCGGAGTAAGTGCAAGATTGACGATCAGTGCTATGGAAAATCTTTTCGCTGCGGCTAAATTGCGTCTTTTGGAAACCGGTTCAGAAAAAACAAATATCCGTCTTTTAGATTTTATGTCTATTATTCCTTCTATCACCGGAAAAATTGAATTGGTGTATGAAGGAGAACAGGAAGGAGCAGATCATGTTGCCAAAATTCTGATCGATCAAGCGATTATGAGATTGTTTGAGGATATCTTCCCACGTATTTCAAAACTGGAAAAAGAGGGAATTAAAACCTCTTACACGGATTTAATTAAGTGGTTTTCGAAGAATCAGCTTGAGTTAAATTATGCCGATACGGATGAAGAATTCTATGCTAAACTGGATAAGATACAGCCACTCACAACGGTGGTGAAAGAAAACGCTTCCGAACTGAGCAAAGAAGATCAAAATTTCTGCAAAGAACTTATTTTATGGGCTTTAACGATTAGCAAGAAATTAGACAAATCTGAGAATCATGCAGATTATACTTTTGATTCAGCGGATGTGAGACAGTATTTCCGTAATTAAGAATTACCTGATCAACTTATAAAAAACAGACTTCCTGATTAAGAAGTCTGTTTTTGTTTTTATAGAATTAAAACTCGAAAGTGTAGGAAAGATTATAGGTTCTTCCTCTTCCTTTATAATTAAACAGTTCAGGAAGTCCGTATGAAGAATACAGCACCTGAGAACGTTTACTCCAGATCGTCTGATAATCTGTATTGAAGATATTCTGAATTCCTAAATTGAATTTCCCCCAATTGAATCGGTAACCTGCCATCAAATCGGATGTATTATACCCATCAATTTCATTATTAATATCATCCTTCAATTTGAAGTTTTGCAGTGACTGGAATCTGAATGACCAGTTTTTGACATTATATCCGATATACGTCACCAGCTTTGATGGAGAGGCATTATAAATTTCCTGTTTTTGCCATTCCCCTTTGTTATCAACCTGAGACTGGATCAATAATCCGCTGGCTCCGAAATATACACCGTTATTCATGCTGTAAGAAATCTCTGCTTCAATTCCCATATTTCTTAATTTCAGATCATTAACCAAAATCTGGAACGTGGTTCTGTCTACAGTAATATTCTTATCTGAAGTACTTAAGAATCCGGCAACCTGACCTCTCAAGCCGCCTTTACTGATACGGTATCCCACTTCAAACTGATTGGTTTTAATAGCCTGTAAAGGTTGTTCTTTTACATTAATACTTGAAGTAACATCCCAGTTTCCTGTACCTGCATTCAAGGCATAGACTCCGATTCCGTAATATTTTGAAGGGTCTGCCAAACTTACCCCTTGTGAGAAAGTTCCCCAAACCTGATGTTGCTCATTAAATTTATACAGTAATCCCGCATTGGCAAGAGTCACATTATAAGAACTTTTTCCTCCCGGAATGGCAGAAGCTGATGTTCCGTATCCCATGGCAACCTGAGTCTGCTGCTGTGATCCAATGAAATCATCTACTCTTACATTCATATTCTGATATCTTACCCCTCCATTAAGCTGCAATTTTGGAAGAATATTATATTTTGCCTGAACATACCCTGCATAACTTTCCGAATGGTTGGTAGGATATCTTCCCAAGCTGTATTTGGTTTCGTTGATTAATCCACCGCTTGACATTGTTTTAGCAATATCATATACTGACTGGTTTCCTTCAAATTTCTCCAAGTCTACGTCTACTCCATAGGTTACATTCAATCCTCTCCAAGATTTTGATAATAAAGCTTTTAAACCTGAATAAAAAGTATTTTGTTGAGAAGAAGACATATAAGAGGTCGTAGCCGGTAATTTTACCGTTCCGGGAAACGGATAGAAACCTAATTTTTCTCCTCTCGTTGCCAACTGAACATATAAATCCTGACCGCCTAAAATGTTATTTCCATTATAGGTTAAAGTTCCCATATAACGTTCCGTTCCAATATTTTTGTCTGAAGAAAAACCGTCTCTCATTTCCAGCAGACTTGCATTTTTCGTAGTAAAAGCGGCAAGGTTCTCCCCTAAATATAAACTTCGGTCACCATTAAATTTAGAATTATAATACTGAACAGAGGCCGTAATTTTATGATTGTTATTAAACTTATACCCTCCTGTTGCCAAGATATCCAATGACTGGTTGTATTGAAGGTCTGTCTGTGTAATATCCGTAAGAACCTGTTTCTGATCAGCTCCATACACTCCACCGTTTTGCTGATAGGCAATTCCTAATCTCACGAAAAGTTTCTCCCCTTTTGCTGCAATAGATTGTGCTGCACGGAAATCATGGTCATCGCTTCCCATAAATCCGGTACGGACTCCCACTTCTGTTTCGCCGCTAATTCCTTTTTTAGCAGGAGCTTTTGTTATAATATTAATAATTCCTCCCGTTGCGTTTCCTCCATAAATAGAGCTTGCACCGGAAAGCACTTCAATTCTTTCAATATTAAAAGGATCAATCGCATCAAGCTGTCTGCTGATGGTACGGATACTGTTCAATGATACCCCATCAATCATGATTAAAGCAGAACGTCCTCTCATATTTTGTCCATAATTGGTTCTTCCCTGTGGACCGATATCCATACTCGGAATTAAAATAGACAACATTTCTTTAATGGGAACCCCACTCTTCACCTGCTCCTGAATTTTTTCTTTCTGAACAACCCAAACCGTACCGGGAATCTCTGAGATTTTCGTAGGTTTTCTTGAAGCCACAATAACTACATCCTCAATACTTTTAGAGTTGATAGAATCTGTGGTCGTTTGAGAAAATACAGCTCCTGAAACCAGTAAAGCGGCAACAACATAATGCTTTTTCATTCTTTTCGATTAAAATAGTATAAAATATTTTCAAAAATAATTTTTATTACTTCTAAATAAAAACAAACTAATATGAAATCTTTCATATAATTAAATAAATGTTTAATTTTTTAGATGTATAAAAAAGTAAAACCCCATCTTACAATAAAATGGAGTTTTACAGATGAAAAACAAGGTATCTTTATAGTGCAGGACCAGCTGCATCTTTTATTTCCTGTAACAATCTTTTTCTTTCTCGAAGTCTTTTTCTCGCCAAAGCTGATTTCCCGCTTAATATTTTAACAAATCTTGCATACTCTAAACGTTCTTTTCCAAAATGATGGGTGAAAACATAGATCAGAACTCCCAATCCCGCCAAAATAATGTATCCGAATATTTTTTTACTGGCAACAATGATGGCATTCAGCTGAATAATTTTTAAACCAGTTGCTGCATTTTGCGGAGTAATGGTCATTCCGTCCATGTAAACAGCCAGATCTCCGATAGCAACCACCTGAAAATGATATAAGAACCATGAATAAATTGTAGAGAAAAACCCAACGGCTAAAAATGTTCTCCAAACCAATACCAATCCGATGGCAGCCAACATATCATCCATTTCCAGTTTATCTAATGTATAAAACCAAACGGAAATGAAAAGCGAACCCATTCCGTATCCTTTCAGAAACATGGGTAAATACCAGTTTTCATAATTGAATTCCAGCACCATAGAAAAGTACATTACCATTGCATAGCCTATCATTGCAGAAAAGCCTGAAAAGATGAACATCTTCAACGGAATTTCTTTTTTAAACCAGAATATAGCAATTACTCCAGCTAAAATAAGCCCGGGAATCATCAATACATTCAGTTTCGCATTCGTTAGCTGATCATATCCCAAAACTCCCACTGCAAAAGAATTCTGAATCGTGGTTGTTCCTAAAAACATTCCTAACATAAAAAGCATGAATAAGCCGTGCTGAACATTATTTCTAGTGAATATTTTAAAGGAAAGATAAGGTCTTTTTAAAGTAAGCTGACGAATGGCCAACATAGCAAAACTCAGGAAAGCCGCTATACTTGCATTGATTATATTTTTTGAATTGAGCCAGTCTTGCTGCTTTCCGAATGAGAAAACATACGCCGAAAACATAAATGTAGAGACAAAAAGCAGGATACTTAACCAGTCAATATAATGTAACGGAACTTTTAACGCAAAATATTTATCATGCATAACAACCCAGTGTATCAAAGCCAGTACAAAACATGCAACCGCCATAATTACATAAAAATGCTGCCAGTTGTAATGAATCGAAACTTCAGCCGCATAGTATCCGGAAATCTGGTTAAACACCAGAACAAATGTATAAAACGCTCCATAAAACATTCCTCTGTTGCCGATCATCGCCATTAATGGTAAAAATAATTCGATCGTCACCATCATTTTTAAAAACCCTATAAATAAGGATGAAACAATAAAAATCATCGGATCAAGAGTGGTTGAATTGAGATAGCTCAGCAAACCCAAAAGCACCAATAAAACCACCATTTTATCTCGAACCTTGAATCTCATTTTCATTCTGAGAACGATCGGCATACACGCTCCCATTCCAATGGTTGTTGCATAATTCGCCCACATAAAATATTCGGTCATCGCACCGGTTCCGCTTACTACATAACTTATATTTCCTACATACACTCCACCAAGCGGCATCACTACCGCAAGAAGCAATACAATCAATAAAAGCTGTACAGGTTTCGGAACCCAGTCGTTGTATAATCCTTTGTTGTACATGTTTTTAGATTTAACTAAGAGCCAAGTAAAAGGTAAAAAGATTAAAGTATTACGTAGATTATGAACTCATATCAATTGCTACGTATTTTTTAATTCACTGAATCTTACTTTTTACTTGATTCTTTTTACTTTTTACCTTCAAAACTCACATTTACGTTCATCCCTGCACTCAGCTTATCTACATCCTCTTTTTTATTGGAAGCTGCAAATTCAATTCTTACAGGAATTCTCTGCTGAACTTTAATAAAGTTTCCGGTCGAATTATCTGTAGGAACACTTGAATATCTTGAACCCGTTGCCGCAGATATTGCAGTTACCACTCCTTCAAATTTTTGTCCGCCTAAAGCATCTGCTGTCATCATCATTTTTTCTCCAATTTTAATATTCGGCATCTGACTTTCTAAAAAATTGGCAGTTACCCACTTTTGTCCGTTCAGAACAATGGTTGCCACTTGTTGCCCCGGTTGAATCAACTGTCCTTCTGAGATCGTTCTTCTTCCCATTACGCCATCATAAGGAGCTGTGATTACAGTATAAGACAAATTAATTTTCGCCATATCCAAAGCAGATTTTGTTCTCTTAATTTCGGCATCATTAATTCCTAATTTGCTTTTCACTTCCGTAGTAGAAAGATTGGCAGATTGCTTTTGGTTCACCAAAGTTTCATACGCTGCTTTTTGAGCATCATATTCTGTCTTCACCTGATCATATTGCTGTCTTGTAACCGCTTCTGAAGCCAGAAGATTTTTATATCTGTTTAAATTTTGTTCGGCATTCCAAAGTCTCGCTTTTGCACCGGCAATATTAGATTCCATAACATTGATATTGTTTGAAACTGTATTTACCGATGAACTTGTTGCTGTTTTCTGAGCTAAAGCATTTTGAAAAGCTGCTTCAGCCTGACCAAGCTGCGTTAGAATTTCACGGTTATCAAGAATAACTAAAGTATCTCCTTTTTTAACTTTTTGATGCTCTATGAATTTTATTTCTTTGATATAAGCCGAAACTCGGGTATTAATCGGGTTAATAAATTCCTCAACCTGCGCTGCTTCGGTATAGGTTTTATCCCCAACGTGAAAATATTCGCGAACCAGCCAGAATAATCCGAAGCCAATCAGCAAAAAGACAATAACATTTGAGATAATGGCTCTGATTTTATTTTTTTTATTTTCTTTCTTTTTTGCCGCAGCACTTGACTGTACAGGTGCTGAAGATGTATTTTGAGTATTTTGTTCCTTGTTTTCCATTGTTTTCAGTTTTAAAAATTAAAGAGTTCCTGTAGATTTCAGAAGATTGTAATATTGATATAGCACATTGATTTCTGCATTGGCATAATCCAATTCTGACTGTAGTTTTTGGTTCTGCGCATCGATCATTTCTGCCTGCACTGCCAGTTGATTCAAATATTTAGCTTCTGTAATATTGTAATTTTCTTCCGCCAGTTTTTTAGCATCATTCAGAATATCCGCCTGCTGAATAGATTCCTGGTATTTTACATACGCAGCATTTACAGCCATATCAATATTTTGCTGTGTTAAGGTTATCGCATCATTGGCCTGCGTTTTTTGTAACTCTCCTAACTTTACTCTTTCTTTCGTTTTATATAGATTATCAATATTATAGCTTAGAGAAACACCAGTTTGCCAACCTCCTGAATACATATCTAAGACAGGATTTCTTGTGGTAATCGGTCTTTGTAGAGTATATCCTCCAAAACCTGCAACCGTAGGCATTTTATCGGTTTTTATGATCTCAATATTCTTGTCTGCAACATCCCTGTTTGTTTTCGCAGATTTCATTGCAGGATTACTGTCATGGGCAAGATTTACATAATATTCCATTCCGATTCCGGCTTCTTTATTCTCTAAACTTTCAATCGGGAGAATCTCTGTATCAGTTGGTAATCCCAAAGCGATACTTAAATTATAATTAAGGATTTTCTTATTGTTCACCAAAGTCAAAATTCCCTGATCCAAATTTTTGATCGCCAGTTCGCCCCGAATTACTTCATTTCGGGTAACCATTCCCTGCTGATAAAATTTCTGGATATTTTTTAATCTTTCCTGAGCCAGCCTTTTGTTGTTCTGAAATACTTCCTGTTGGTTTAAGATCTTATAAACATCTAAATAATTGGAGATAACCAAAAATTTCACATCCTGTTTATTTTTCTCTAAATCCAATTCCGAAAGCTGCTCACGAAGTCCGGCCAGTTCAATAGATTTGTTGACCAATCCACCTTTGAAGATCAGCTGGGTTGCCTGAACCGCATAGGAACTTCCGTAATGAGGCATCGGAACATTGGTTGAATTGGAAAAATCTTTATCGATCGCTACTGCATCTCCTAAATAAAATTGACTTGTAGAAGCCGTGATCGTAGGAAGTTTCTGAAGTTTAGTAACGTTCGTATTCTGTTTTGCAATATCGATATTTTGCGCCGAAACTTTCAACTGCTGATGATTTTTCACCGCAAGTTCGGCTACCTCATTCGCTGTCATCTGCTTTATTTCTTGTGAAAAAAACAGCGCAGGAAATAGAGCTATCACGAGTGATAGTGCTGTTTTTACATACTTTACCATTTTACCTTGTTTTACGGGTACAAAGTTATGGCGTTCAAAAACTCAAACAAATGTTTGAGAATTGGAAAAAGATGTTCAAATGTAAGATTTTAGTTTTCGAACTGATGTCTGTATTGTGACGGACTTTCGCCCAAATGCTTCTTAAAAAAGTGCGAAAATGAATATTGATCACTAAAGCCTAATATCGAAGATATCTCTGAAATAGGCTTACTTGAAGAGTTTAGCAATACCTTTGCTTCATTCACGATAATTAAAGCAATAATCTGACTGGCCGACTTCCCCGTAATAGTCTTTATCACAGATGAAAGATGTCTCGTTGTAATCGACTGTCGGTCGGCATAGAACTCCACTGTACGCTCTGTAAGATGATGGTTTGCAATATCGTTTAAAAAAACAAAAACAATCTCTTCCTGTCTCGACATTTGACTCATTGAATTACTGTCTTCCTGAGAAATAATTCCAGCCATCTGATAACAAAAAACAGAGAAAAGATGTTCTACAATTTCTTTTTTGTAGGTCATTTCTGTTTCGGAGTCCAAAATGTATTTAAGAAAGTTTACACTTTTCCAAACAACATCCATTTCATCCTGGTGAAAAGGAACGCCGATATTCATTTGCTGTCGGAAGTAACGATATGTAATTAACCGATTAAATTTCAAAGATAAAGTAGAAATAAATTCTCTTTTATAAGATACCATTCTCGACTGAAAATCGTCACTTACAGAAACCATTTCGTAAATAGTCTGCGGGTCTGTTACCATAAACATATTCGCAGAAAGTTCTAAATCGCGAAAATGCTGTTTGAGCTTAATGCTCCCTGTCTTAATGAATATAAATGCCGGATTTTCAGGACGGAAAGGTTTATCGACAGCGATTCTCTCGAATATATTATGTTGCGTAAAAACATCAACCCCGAATTTTTCTAAGACAGACATAGCACAAATGTAAGCAAAGTCTTGAGCGATTGCAAAAATTTATTATTTTAGTATTTTACAAAATTCGATATGAGAAAGATAGATTTGTTACTTGCTGAGTATGGTGAAAGCCATAGAAACTCAACCAATAAACTGATTCACTGGATTTGCGTTCCTTTAATCTTCTGGACAATTCTGGGGTTTATCTCATATATTCCGACTCCCAATATGTATCTGAAATATTATGGTTTTCTAAGCATTGCCAGTTTTGTTGCCTTAGCTCTGGTTACTATTTTTTATTTCAGATTATCATGGAGAATTGCCATCATCATGGTTTTTATAATGTTATTGATGGAGCATTTTGTTTCCTTAATCAATGTAACTTTTGGAACAAAATCCTGGCTTTTTTATCTCGCTATTTTTGTCATCACATGGATTTTACAATTCGTAGGTCATAAAATTGAAGGCAAAAAACCGTCTTTCCTGAAAGACTTACAATTTCTTCTGATAGGACCTATCTGGTTATTAAGCTTTATTCTTAAAAAACTGGGAATCAAGTATTAGATTTGGGCAAGGAAGTCAGATGTTGGAAGATGGAAGTTTGGATGTCGTGTTAAAAACGTCCAGCCTCTATCTTCCAACTTCAAGCTTTTCAATCTTCTAAAGCGTAAACCGCAAAACTTGCCAACCAGTGATCTCCACCATAATTTCCCTGGAAAAGCAAAGGAAGACCATTATTTAAAAATACAGTAGCCGTCTTTTGAAACTCTTTTTTCAACGGGTGATTATCCGGAAGAGATTTGGCTATTCCCTTCATACACCATGCTTTAGTGAAAGACAATCCTACCAAATGCACTGTTTGATAGTCACTCAGATCACTCACCACAGGAATTTTTTCAATATTCTTTAAACTTTGTTTTTCGTAGAATTTATTCAACCATTGTACAAATTCTTTTTGAGGCAGAACTCTTCTCATCAAATCAGCAATTTCCAGACTCGGAGAAAAGAAATCCGAACCATCCGGTTCAAGATAGGCCGGAGTTTTCGTATTGTTTAAATAAAAATATTTTGCTTTTTCAATCAATTGATTTTCAAAATTCTTATCCCCTGTCGCTCTTGCCCAATCCAGAGCAAAAACCATGGCGAATGCAGTATTAGGATGAACTCCTGTTCTGTTTGGATAGGTCTGTTTTGGTAAAAACGTCTTCCATGAACTCAAAATCTTATCCGTTAAAGGTTTTAAATTCTGATGCCAGATTTTCGCCTTCGGATGATTCCAAGTTGCTAATTCTTCATCCAGTTTCAACAGCCAAGCCCAACCGTATGTTCTTTCAAAAGTTCCGGTTAGTTCATATTTTGTAAAATAATCAGCTTCTGTCTGAAGGTTTTCTTTTTTAAATGAATTATCTAAAATATTTTCGATGTCTTTTGCAACTAATAAATTCGGTTTTGTTTTTAATAAACGAACCAGCATCCAATGTCCATGAACGGAACTATGCCAGTCAAAACACCCGTAAAAGCTTGGATGCAGATCTTTCGGACTCAACGGAACTTCGCCAACATTATTAATAATAT
The DNA here is from genome assembly GCF_016735585.2 of Chryseobacterium tagetis. Taxonomy (GTDB): domain Bacteria; phylum Bacteroidota; class Bacteroidia; order Flavobacteriales; family Weeksellaceae; genus Chryseobacterium; species Chryseobacterium tagetis. The sequence goes on along the minus strand of NZ_JAERSE020000001.1, from coordinate 267,588 downwards.
GTGCGGTTTTATTAGGGTATTCCTGATTGATACAATGAAGCGGTTTTTCTGATAATTTGATCGCCATTTCATCCGTCAGTTTTGGAACTTCCTGAGCATAGATTAAAAACGGAAAACATATAATAGCTAAAAGACTCTTTTTCATTCAATAAAAATATAAAATAAATTCAATTTTAACCGTTTGAAATGCTGTAACAATATAGAAAACAAAAGAAATCACATTAATTCCAAATAATTATTAAAAATTTAGAATAAAAATCGACTTTTCGCATACTTTTTGATAAAGCCATCCAAACTTTATGTATGAAAAAATTATCTATCTCATTATTTTGTTTAATTATTATCAGCTGTAACAAATCTGAACATATTGCCAAAGAGGAAGTTCGTGCTGACTTAACAGAGGTTTTACAGGAAGATAAAGTAGCTTCGGTTAGCTCACCTGTTGCTTCATATGCATCTCAGCCATCAGATAAAACTGTTTCAGAAAACAAAACTCCATCTCCAACACAAAGAATTGACACTATTTCCAAAAAAATTATCAAAAATGGAGATATGAGAATTCAGGTTGGAGATATTAAAAAATCACAAAATCAGATCAATGAGATAATAAAAAACAATCAGGCATATATTCAGAAGGAAGAGTTTCAGAATACGGATACTGATGAAAACTTATATATCACTATCAGAGTTCCCCATAAAAACTTTGACACTCTTGTGAATTCTTTTTCTAACGGAGTAGGTTCTGTTTTATCTAAAAATATATCTTCAAATGATGTTACAGAGGAATATACCGACGTTTCCATAAAATTAGCCAACAAAAAAATATATCTTGAAAAATACCGAGATATGCTCAAAAGCGCTGCTACCACAAAAGACATGCTGGAAATTCAGGAAAAGATCCGTGAACTTGAAGACGAAATTGATGTATCAGAAGGCAGATTACGTTTTATTGATGACCGTGTTAATTACAGTACATTAAATCTAAATTTATATAAGGAAAAAGTAAGAAGTTCTGCCACTTCAAAGATTGGTTTTGGAAGCCGTTTTGGAGATTCTGTAACAGAAGGCTGGAATAGTTTTGTCGCTTTTATACTAGGAATTATATCACTGTGGCCGTTCTTTTTATTGATTCCCGTTTTTGTTTTTCTTTGGAGAAAATGGCGAGGCAGAAAGAAAAAATAATCTTAACATTAAAATAATCGATAATTGAATTTTCTATTTTCCTTAATTTGCATAAAAAACAAATGAATGAAAACGAAATTTCTTACCTCGTAAGAAAATGCATCTTTAATGTTTACAACAAACTTGGTCCCGGTCTTTTGGAAACCGTTTATCAAAAGATTTTAATTTATGAACTGGAAGAAAATGGACTTGACGTAAAAGCAGAATTAATATTACCAGTTATTTATGATAATAAAAAATTTGACCTCAATTTTAGAATTGATATTATAGTTGAAAATAAAGTAATTCTAGAATTAAAGTCGGTAAAGAGTCTTGAAGATATTCATTTTAAACAATTACAGACCTATCTTAAACTATCCAACAAGAAACTCGGGTTACTTGTAAATTTTAATACTACTAATATTTTGGATGGAATTAAAAGAGTTGTGAATAATTTATAATTTTTTCTCTCGCAGATTTTGCTGATTACGCTGATCCTTTTACTAATTAAAAAAATCTGCAAAATTTGCAAAATCTGCGAGAAAATAATTAAAAAAAACGTTTTGCATTCTTTATTATTTACCTAAAACAAATACAGCAGGAATTTTATGAAGTTCCGGTTTCTGTTTTTGCCAGTCTTTTATGGTTTTCGTTTTGATAAATTCTAGCTCCGGATCGTTGATATTGGCAGCGATACACAATTTTGTATTGGGTGATAAAAACTTCGTCAGATCTTCGAAAAGCTGGTTATTTCTGTAAGGAGTCTCCATGAAAATTTGGGAATAACCCGTCTTTTGAACTAAACTCTCCAGATGTACAATCTGTTTTTTCTTATCACTTTTATCAATCGGAAGATATCCGTTAAATGTAAATTCCTGACCATTAAAACCACTTGAAATAAGCGCCAAAATAATCGATGAAGGCCCTGAAATAGGGATTACTCTGATGTTTTTTTCATGACACCATTTTACCATTAAATTTCCTGGATCAGCAATGCAAGGAAGTCCCGCCTCTGAAAGCAATCCAAAATCCTGCCCCTTCAGCATCAGTTGTTGGGCTTCTTTAATATCGGCATTTTCAGTGTATTTATCTAAAAGAAAAAGCTTTAAATCCGACTGTTTTTTTTCGGGAGCAAAAAACTTAACTACTTTTCTGGCAGTTTTTTCATTTTCCACAAAAAAGTAATCGGTTTGCATAATGTATTCTTTTATCACTGGTGAAAAATGCGTGATAGAAGTATTTTCAGAAAGATAAGCTGGTAATAAGAAAAGCATGGTTTTGAATTGTTCTAATGATGAATGTAAATTACGATTTTAAAAATAAATGTTCTGCAATCTTGTCGCAACCTTTATCCAGAAGCTGAAAAACATTTTCGAAATCTTTCATATCTCCCCAATACGGATCGGGAACTTCTTCATTTTCATGATCCCCTAAAACTTCTAAGAATAAGGATACTTTTTGTCTTTGTTCCCCATTTTTTGTTTTTGAGACCACATCAGCTAAAACATCTACATCCATACAGTAAATTTTATCGAAATTTTCAAAATCTGCAGCTGTAATTGGTCTTGACCGTTGTTTTGAAATATCAATATTATGGTTTGCAGCAGTTTTTATTGCTCTTTTATCGGGGTGTTCACCTTCATGCATAGAAATTGTACCTGCTGAATCTACAGCATAGTTATCAGGAAGCTTAGTTTTCATAATTCCTTCTGCTAAAGGACTTCTGCATATATTTCCCAGACAGACCATTAATATCTTCATATATATTTATATAAAATTAAAATCGTTCTCTTTTTTATTAATTAGGCAAAACTAAACAAAAAATGAAGAATAGGTCCTATTCTTCATTTCTCGTATTTAAATTAAATGATTTTTAATTTTTTATCTTTTCAGTAAGATCTTTAACGTATTTTTTTACTTCTTTATCGATTTTAGAAACATCTTTAATCGTATCACAAGCATACATTACCGTTGAGTGGTCTTTACCTCCCATTTCTTCACCAATTTTCGTAAAAGTAGCATTGGTAAATTCTTTCGCAAAATACATCGCTAATTGTCTTGGAAGAGCGATTTCTCTTTTTCTTGTTTTAGATAAAAGCTGCTCTCTTTTAATTCCAAAATAATCACATACAACTTCCTGAATGAAAGGAATATTGATCACTTTCTTCTGATTGGCTGCAATTTTATTGATTGTATCTTTTAATAGTTCTAAACTTAAGTCAGACTTATAAATGGTAGAATAAGCAATCACTGAGTTAATCACACCAATAAGTTCTCTTACGTTTGTTTTCGCTTCTGCAGCAAGGAAATCAAGCATGTCTTCTGTAAGAACGATCCCGTCTCTGCTTAATTTATCTACAATGATTTGCTTACGCGTATGTACATCCGGAGATTTAATTTCTGCAGAAAGTCCCCATTTGAAACGTGAAACAATTCTGTCCTGAATATCCATAATATCCGCTGGAGCCTTATCTGAAGTAAGGATAATCTGTTTTCCATTCTGATGCAGATAATCAAAAATATGGAAGAAACTATCCTGTGTTGCAGATTTCCCTGAAAGGAACTGAATATCATCGATAATCAACACATCTACCATTTGATAGAAGTTAGCAAACTCCGTTTGTTTATGTGCTTTTGCAGCCGAGATAAACTGTTGAATAAACTTTTCAGAAGATAAGTATAAAACCACTTTATCCGGAAACTGACTCTTTACTTCAAGTCCTACAGCCTGCCCTAAGTGCGTCTTCCCCACTCCATAACCTCCGTATAAGAACAAAGGGTTGAAAGCCGTTGCTCCTGGTCTTTTTGCAATAGATCTCGCTACTGTAGCTGCAAATTTATTGCTTTCTCCCTCAACATAGTTTTCGAAAGAAAAGTCTGATTTCAGATTAGAATCAATATTTACTTTCTTGATTCCTGGAACGACAAAAGGATTCACTATATTTGAAGAGAAACCTTGTGGCATCGTCTCCTGAACTTTTGGCGTAGGAACTGTTTTTCCTTTCATATTCATAGTAACGGGCTTTTCTAAACCAGCTGGCTTATTTTCCATTACTGAATACCAAAGTTTCACACCTTTTCCTATATTTTTCTTCAGGGCAGCAGAAAGCAGGGATAGGTAATTATCCTCAATATATTCTTTGTAAAAATCACTCGGAACCATTAATGTAAGATTATTGTCAACCAAAGAAATTGGCTGCACTTTATCAAACAGTAAGTCGAAAGATTTTTCAAGTTTTTTAAGATCAGAATTATCTTCAGCTGCGTTGAGATTGTCACGCATAAACTGAAGGCATTTCTGCCATATCATCATTAAATTTCCATCCATATTTATGCCCTGATTATTCTTTGTTAGTATTATTTTTAGAAGGAAGACAAAGGTCCAATTTTTTCTTTTTAAAAAAAAATATTGCGGGTATTGATTATTTAAAAATATATTTGTATGTATAATTTAAGCCTAAAAATGATACACACAACACACTCAATACGAGTACGTTACGGAGAAACAGACCCTATGAAATATGTCTATTATGGCAACTATGCAGAGTACCTAGAATTAGGTAGAGTTGAATTATTTCGCAGTATAGGGATGTCTTATAATGAGATTGAAAATCAAGGAATTTGGTTACCTGTTTCCGAATATAAAATTAAGTATTTAAAACCTGCTTTATACGATCAAAAATTAGAAATTCACACCTACCTAAAAAAAAGACCGGGAGTAAGAATAGAATTTGAATATGAAATTTACAATGAAGAACAGGTAAAATTGACTGAAGCCTCCACCACTCTCTTCTTTTTATCAGCCGAAACTAATAAAATTATTAAATGTCCGGATTTTTTAATGGATCTTATTAACCAAAATTGGGAAGAAAAGTCATAAATATTATAAAATATTTCACAAAACAGTAAATTAAAATTTTAAATAACCAAGACCCATTCTTGAAAAAATCAATAATAAAAACAAAGCAAATAGTAAAAAAACAAACATTTTAATTAAAAATTAAAAATATTATTCATAATAAAAAAGCAATACCAACAAAAACATTGTTAAAAAAAATAAAATAAGTTAAGTTTTTTATATTATATTTACATCACTAATTACTAAGAATACAAACAATTAAATATAAAAACATGAAAAAGAATTTCTACACCCTGATCTTCTTGGGCCTATTTGGGACAGGTATTGCGCAAACAGGGAACGTCGGTATTAATACCACTACACCTACTGCTACATTGGATGTAAATGGTAATGCTAAAATCAGAACGACACCAAACTCTACAACTCTTGTAGGACACCAAGTTTTAGGAATTGACACAACAACAAAAGAGGTTAAAATGCTTGACCCTTCCTTGTTCATCTCCAACACTAGTGGTACCGTAAACACTACAATAGCAAAAGCTACCGTAGTTGGTACTGGTGCTCTTCTAGGATTAACCGGAAGTAACGGATACGAGAAAATAAATTTCGGTCCTGCAACTTTAGGAACAAACTTTGACACTACGACTGACACATATACTGTTCCAAGTACTGGTGTTTACGCTGTTAAATTCAACTACCGTTACGGAGATGGAGTAAACTTAAATGTAAGTCTTCTCAACTTCAATGGGGGTACTCCAAAAATTGGAATCTTCAGAAACGGAGTGGTAATGGATGAAGGTTTTTTTGGTGGAGCTAGTATTTCACTTCTTGCCCCTCTTGTAGCGATAAGTGTAATTGTAAGTGATACATATGTTGATTCTGTTTATCAATTAACTGCCGGTGATGTTATTGATTTCAGATACAATCAAGCAGGACTTAACGTAGCTTTACTTAGCAGCAATGTAACTGCAAAGATGGTAGTTTATAAAATTTCTGACTAATCAGAATTAAATATTTGAATAATCATATAAATAAAAGCATCACTTTAAAAGTGATGCTTTTACTTTTCATAAGAAATATTATATCATAAAACATCAATCCTAAGCAATTCTCAAAATATCACATTTTTATATTGGGAATTCACAAAAAAGAAGTATATTTATCGCGTTTTTAATTCCTATATTTATTAGATTATGAAAAAAATTCTATACTCTTTATTAGTGTTTGCTTCTGCAACCCTATTTGCGCAGAAAAACCAAAATGTAAAATTTGCGATTTGCAATGATGCTGTAGGAACTGTCAATCTATTTAATGCCAGAAAAGCAATGGTACAAAGCACAACTCCTTACAAAGCAGCCACGTTGCCTACCACCCTAAAGAAGTACAGTTATTTGGCTCAGAATGGATTAACAGAGGTAAAATATAAGCAAAATGTAGGTACTTTAGATTGGTTACCTCTTTCTATTTTTAACACTCAATATCAGCTTCCAGAAAATAATCCTGTAATTATTGAAGGTTATGAATTTAGCGACTCCTCTACTAAAATATATTCTGAAATTATTGATAAAGCAGAGGTAAAGGAATATAATGGTAAGAAAACTTTATTCATTACTACGATTCAAAAGTATCAATAGATAAATGAAATTTTCATATAATAAAGGTATCTCATTGAGATACCTTTTATTTTAATATTTATTGGTCCATTTCTTTTTGAGCTCATCATAAATTTTCTTTTCCGTTGCATTATTTCCGGGTTCATAAAATTTCAGCTCTTTTATTTCCTCAGGAAGAAAATCCTGCTTAACAAAATTTCCTTCATAGGAATGGGCATATTTATACTCTTTGCCATAATCCAGATCTTTCATCAGTTTTGTTGGAGCATTTCTCAAATGTAAAGGAACTGGCAAATTTCCCGTTTTCTTTACAAAAGCTAAAGCATCATTGATTGCCATATAAGCAGAATTACTCTTAGGAGAAACCGCTAAATAGATTGCCGTTTCACTTAGAATAATCCTTGCTTCAGGATTTCCAATGACGTTTATTGCCTGAAAACAATTATTAGCAATCACTAAAGCATTAGGATTTGCCAATCCAATATCTTCGGAAGCTAAAATCAGCATTCTTCTTGCGATGAATTTAATATCCTCTCCTCCTGCAATCATTCTGGCCAACCAATATACGGCACCATTTGGATCTCCGCCACGCATAGATTTTATAAATGCAGAAATGATATCATAATGCTGTTCACCATTTTTATCATATAATGCCATTGTTTCCTGTAAAACAGACATTACATCGTCATCCTGAATTTCTTTTTTTTCTGAATTTTTAAACTGATTCAGAACCAGCTCAACAGAATTGATCAGTTTTCTCCCATCTCCTCCTGAGTATTGAATGAAGGCCTGCTTATCTTTAATGATAAAATTCTCGTGTTCATCTTTATTATATCTTTCTAATGCAATATCGATGAGTTCTTCAAGCTTTTCATAGCTCAACGCTTTTAACACATAGACCTGACTTCTGGAAAGTAGTGCAGAAACCACTTCAAAACTCGGATTTTCTGTGGTAGCACCAATTAAAACCACCCAACCTTTTTCTACCGCATGTAAAAGTGAATCCTGTTGAGATTTATTAAATCTGTGTATCTCATCAATAAATAAGATCGGAGATTTCCCGGAAAACAGATTTTGTTTTTTTGCATCTTCAATTACATCTCTTACCTCTTTCACTCCTGATGAAACTGCTGAGAGTTTAAAAAATTTGCGTCCGGATTTTTCAGAAATAATTTCAGCCAAAGTTGTTTTTCCTGTTCCGGGAGGTCCCCATAAAATAAGAGAATTCAAGGTATCATTCTCTATCATTTTTCTTATCGTTCCTTTTTCTCCGGTAAGATGTTCCTGTCCTAAGACATCTTCTAATGTTTTAGGTCTTAATTTTTCAGCTAATGGAATATTTTGATTCAATTTCTTAGATTTAATATAAGTTGTAGGTTCGGAACATATTTCTATGATTTTAATTTCTAAAAATCAGCAAATCGACAAACACCGGATTTTATCCGACAAACAGACATTTACCGCCCCGAAACTTCTAACAAATTTAAACTAATTTTCAATTTTTTACGCTATTTTTGCAATGTTTTGAAACCTACATTCAACAAAATCATCACATTTCCACTGGTACTATTCATACGATTTTACCAATGGTTTATTTCGCCCTTACTTCCTAAAAACTGCCGGTATGAGCCTACCTGTTCACATTATATGGTAGAAGCGCTTCAGGTTCATGGAATTTTCAAAGGGTTTTGGCTGGGTGTAAAAAGAATTTCAAAATGTCATCCTTGGGGAGGAAGCGGATATGATCCTGTACCTCCAAAGTGTAATCATTAATATAAAAAACATCATTATAATGAGTAATGTATTCTTTAGAGTTTATCTCTTGATTTTTGCTTTTTTAGCGCAAAATCTTTTTTCACAAAATTATGCGGACGGACTTTCTGACGCCACATTAAATGTCAATAATGAAAAAATAGCCGTAAAAGTATTTTCTACTACGGATGCTGAAACCTTTAAAGATTTTTCAAGCAAAAAAAATGGTAACACACTTGTTATAGTAAATTCTGCCAATTTAGAGTCTAAAGGCGGATGGGGAGCTTTTTATGATGCTTCACTGAATCTGTTTAAAATGGATGGATACCAGTTTTTAGATAAAAACTTTAAGCCTACACAAAATAAAGAAGACTACAAATATTTGGCAAAAGTTCCGAAAGTAATACAGGCGACCGATCAGGTAGCATTGGATACAGAATATAAAATCTGGGATCCTTCTACCGGAATTCATTTGGGGCCGATTACATTACATTATTACAGTTTAATGTTCATTTTTGCCTTTGGTTTAGGATATCTGTTAATGACAAGAATGTTCACAATCGATCATGTAAATCAAAAATATCTTGAGCCTCTTTTTACATGGACGCTGATCGGAACTATTTTAGGGGCAAGATTAGGACACGTTATTTTTTATCAGCCGGAGCTTTTCAAGCAGGATTTCTGGAGTGTATTCTTACCTATCCAGACAAAGCCTGAATTCAAATTCACAGGTTTCTCAGGTCTTGCCAGTCATGGAGCAACTCTTGCCTTGATATTAACAACATTATATTATTCCTATAAGATCATTAAGAAAAATCCTTTCTGGGTATATGACAGATTGGGAATTGTAGTGGCTTTAGGCGGTGCATTTGTACGTATGGGTAACTTCTTCAATTCGGAAATTATCGGTAAGCCAGTAGCTGCAAATTCTCCGTTCGCGTTTCTTTTCCCTCAGATGAGTGATGAATATGGGGTAACTGTTCCAAGATATCCTACTCAGTTATTTGAAGCGATAGGTTATGTGTTGCTGTTTATCCTTTTATGGGTATTATATAGAAAAACAGACAAAAAATATCAGCAAGGCTGGTTATTCGGTTTATTCTTTATTATTCTTTGGGCAATCAGATTCTTTGTAGAATTCCTGAAAGAACCTCAAGGAGACGAATTCATCCAGTTTGGAGGATTAAATACAGGACAAGTATTATCTATTCCTTTTATGATCGCAGGTTTAATTATCATGCTGTATTCTAAAAAGAATAAAATAGCTCCTGAAGCTGACAAAACGTTTTAAACAAACAACACCTCAATACTAAAAAGTCACAATTTTTTTGTGACTTTTTTGTTGATATATAAGAACGTATTTTCTAATTCTTTGATCACATCCGTAGGTTGCATCGATTCCTTAGAATGTTTTTCCGCAGCAAAATCCGCCGACTTTCCATGCAGCCAAACTCCTAAAATTGCAGCATCTTTAGGAGAATAATGCTGAGCAAGCAAAGATGTGATAATCCCCGTTAAAATATCTCCACTTCCTCCTTTTGCCAATCCTGAATTTCCTGTAATATTATAATACACATTTCCATCAGGGGTTATAATCTGTGTATGATGGTCTTTTAATACAATATAAATAGAATGCTCCTTCGCCTTTTTTACAGCAAGATCAGATCTTTCAAAAGAATCTTTTGTCTTTCCGAAAAGTCTTTCAAACTCTTTGGGATGGGGAGTAATAATGGAGTTCTTGGGAATCAGATGTATATATGATGGATCTTTCGAAATAATATTAAGTGCATCCGCATCTAACACTAAAGGAGAAGAATAGTTTTTCAACAACTTCAGTAGACTTTCTTCCGTTTCATGATGAGTTCCTAAACCCGGCCCGATTCCTAAAACCAGATCCTGATCAATTTCAATATGTTCAATATACTTCTCCCCGGCTTCTATGAACATCGCTTCCGGTGATGAAGTTTGAAGAATCTCATATCCACATTTTGGACTGTAAGCAAAAACAAGCCCTGCTCCACTTTTTAATGCAGCTTTCACAGACAGAAAGGCCGCTCCTATTTTTCCATAGCTTCCTCCGATAATTCCTGCTTTACCAAAGCTTCCTTTGTGTGAATATTCATCTCTGGGTCTGAATATTTTTTCTACAACCTCATCATCAATAGTGAAATGAGTTGTATGGGTTTCATTGATATATTGAGGATGAAGTCCAATATTTAAAATCACAACTTCACCTGTATATTTTCCGGTTTCAGGATATAAAAAACTTCTTTTCCAGAATTGGAAACTTAATGTATAATCCGCTTTAAAAACCGTTGAATTTTCATAAATAATTTTATCTGCAAACAATCCTGAAGGAATATCTATTGAAATTTTCAGATTCTTTAAGGAATTTAATTCATTTAAGATTTTCAGTTCTTCTCCTTCAATCTTTCTGGAAAACCCTGTTCCCAAAACAGCATCAATACAAATGGTCTTTTCACCGATGCTTTCCTGTTGAAAATCTTTGAATTCCTTTATAGAAATTCCTGAAAAATCCTTTAGTCTATTATAATTAATGATTGCATCCGGAGAAAAATTGCCCTTCACATCTTTCACAAAAACATCTACATCGAAACCTTTTAAATAGAGCAGCCTTGCAATAGCCAATCCATCCCCTCCATTATTACCGTTTCCACAAAAAACTGCAAATTTTTCATGAATTTTACAATTTTCCGAAATCCATTCAACACACGACTGAGCAGCTCTCTCCATTAATAATATCGAAGAAACAGGCTCATTCACAATAGTAAATGCATCACATTCCCGAATTTTTTCTGCATTAAAAATTTTCATTAAAATGTTTTTCTTAAATTTAGTGAATATTATTCAGTCAAGTGAATGATTTGATAACAATTAAAAAATATAAATATGGGATTTTTCAAAGAATTTAAAGAGTTTGCCGTTAAAGGAAACGTAGTGGATTTAGCTGTCGGGGTAGTTATTGGTGGGGCTTTTGGTAAAATTGTCACTTCTTTGGTGGAGGATATTATTACACCTGCTATTTTAACACCCACGTTAGAAAAATTAAATTTAAAAAACCTGGCAGACCTAGTGATTCCGGGTACAGCCATTAAGTACGGAATGTTCTTATCTTCCGCTATTTCCTTCTTGGTAGTAGCGTTGGCATTATTCCTTATGATCAAGGGAATCAACAAACTGAAAAAAGAAGCTCCGGCAGAAGCACCTGCACCGGCAGGACCTACAGAAGACCAAAAATTACTCATGGAAATCAGAGACTTGCTGAAAGCTAAAAATTCATAAAAAAACGCCGCAAATTTTGCGGCGTTTACTTTTTACTATTTCTCTTATTGAATTTGCAGAATACTTGAAATCTGCTCTGCCAAAGACAATCCGATTCTATCCTGAGCTTCCAAAGTAGAAGCACCTGTATGTGGTGTCAAAGAAATCTTTGAATGATTTAATACTTTCTTTGAAGGCGTTGGTTCATTGATGAAAACATCCAACCCAGCAAATCTTACTTTTCCTGAATCTAAAGCATCAATTAAAGCTTCTTCATCTATTACTCCTCCTCTTGAGCAGTTAACAACGGCAACTCCGTCTTTCATCATTTCAAACTCATTTTTACCGATCATGTAACCGTCTTTTTGAGCCGGAACGTGAAGCGTAATGAAATCTGAATGCTTCAATACATCCTGTAAAGGCTCAGTTTCAATATCTACATTGATGAACTGGTTATTATAGAATTTTACTTTGATGCTTGCCTTTCCTACATTGCTGTCCGCTGCAATTACTCTCATTCCAAGGCCTAAAGCAATTTTTGCCACTTCCTGACCTATTCTTCCCATTCCAACAATACCAATTGTTTTTCCTTTCAATTCAATACCTGCTGCATACGCTTTTTTTAACCCTGCAAACTCAGTGTCTCCAACTAATGGCATTTTTCTGTTTGAATCCTGTAAAAATCTTGCTCCTGAAAATAAATGGGCAAAAACCAATTCTGCTACCGATTCTGATGAAGCTGAAGGTGTATTGATTACATGAATTCCTTTTTCTCTGGCATAAGCAACATCAATATTATCCATTCCTACTCCTCCTCTACCAATGATCTCAATAGATGGGCAATTATCAATAATATCTTTTCTTACCTGTGTCGCACTGCGTACCAAAAGCGTACGAACACCATGCTCATTAATGTAATCTACCAACTGCTCCTGCGGAACCTTTGCCGTGATCACTTCAAACCCTTTCTCCTTTAGTGCATCAATTCCAGATTGATCTAAGCCATCGTTTGCTAAAACTTTCATAAATACTTTTAATTATTTAAAAATTAAAAGATTTAAAAATCAAAAGAAAAAGCAGCTGCTTTTAATCGTTTAATCTTTAAATCTTTAATTATATTTTTAATCTTCTTTAAAAACTTCAATGGTTACCTGCTTTTCTACAAGGTCAGTAAATTTCCCTTTGTATCTTGTAGCTCTCACCAAATGGTTGTCTATCCAATGATAATTTCCTCCTCTAGGTTTTCCGCATAATACACTATGGTATTTAAAACCGTGCTTATCCAACCAATCGATGGTAATTTGTTTTAAATTTTCAGTTCTTGAAGTGAAAAAACAAATCTGATGTCCCTCATCATACCATCTGTTAATGGTTTCTAAGGCATCAGGAAAAGGCTCACAGGTAACCATTCTTTCCGGCTCTTCGTTGGGAACATCTTCTGTAATCGTTCCGTCTATGTCAATTAGGTAATTTTTTACTCCGTCCTTCAGAATCGGACTCAAGTGATCTTTGTATTCTAACTCCATTATGAAATTTTGTATCAACAAATTTATGACTTTTAAAATAAAAACCCTTTGTTAAAGTTCATTTAAATTAAATTTTTACTATAAAAAATGTCATTAAAAGAATAAATTAACAATTTTTCATCGATTCTATTATTATAGGTTAAAATTTTTCTATTCAAAAAAAATAAAACAATCTTTATTATTTCAAGTGGCAAGCTCTTCCTGATGACACAAAGAATTTTATCTTTCATTTTCTTTTCCTTTTGTTTGTATTTCAAAATCTATGATGTTTTCCCAAAAATTTCCAAAATACATTTATTACACTTACATTTGTAGAAATGGAAGAATTTGTAGTTTTAGTAAATCCTGAGGATGAAGTTTTAGGATTGATGGAAAAACAGCAGGCTCATATTAATGGCCTTTTACATCGGGCTTTCTCCGTATTTTTATTCAATGATAAAGGTGAGATGCTTTTACAGAAAAGAGCACCGGAAAAATATCATTCTCCCAACCAATGGACGAATGCAGTATGTTCGCACCCAAGAATCGGGGAAACTTATCTCGATGGTGCAAAGAGAAGAGTTCAGGAAGAACTTGGGATAGAGGTCGATCTTTCCGAAAAATTCCATTTTATATATAAGGCAGATGTGGGAGGAGATCTTTGGGAGCATGAATTAGACCATGTTTTTACAGGTTTTTATAATGCTGATTTTGCTCTTAACAAAGAAGAAGTAGAAGAAGTGAGATACATCTCAATGGAGGATTTGGATCAGGAAATCGCAGAAAAGCCGGAAACCTTCACAGAATGGTTCAAAATTATTTTAGAAGAATATAAACATCATTTTTAAGATGATCAAGCATTCATTATTCATTATCTTGTTGTTCTTAGGGCATTTTTTATCCGCTCAGAAAAAACAAACGTATGAAAATACAAACTACTCTATCAATTTTCCTGAAGGATGGGTAGCCATGAACGAGACAGATATTGTCAACATTTTCCCAACAAATCAAGTCGGAGCTGTTACCATTTCTGAATATCACGATTTAGATTTACCCTCTACCGAAATCAAAAAATTTATCCTGGCTCTTTATAAGTCTCCCGATGACGAAAGCAAAGTAAAAAGCAATAAAAGCAAAAAAGGATATACCGAATATTTTTACGAATACTTTGATCCGGCAGAAAAACTCTTCTGGATCACCAAAGTCTTTCAGAAAGAGAAAGAACTGTATCTTATTTCCATCAATTGCGGTGAAAAATACTGGAACGGAAATTATATGAGCCTTTTTAACGAGACCTTTAATAGTTTTAAAATAAAGAAATAGAAATTAAATATGAAGAAAACAGCATTGTACGACAAACATGTTTCTTTGGGAGCTAAAATCGTACCTTTTGCAGGTTTTGAAATGCCTGTACAATATTCCGGAGTAACGGAAGAACATTTTGCAGTAAGAGAAAAAGCAGGACTGTTTGATGTTTCTCACATGGGTCAATTTTTCATCGAAGGTCCCGGTTCAAAAGATCTTTTACAATATGTAACGACCAACAACGTAGATGCTCTTGAAAACGGAAAAGCTCAGTATTCTTGCCTTCCCAACGAAAACGGAGGAATCGTTGACGACCTTATCGTTTACAAAATGGAAGACGATAAATATTTCGTGGTTGTCAATGCTTCAAACATCGATAAAGACTGGAATCATATTTCAAAATACAATACTTTCGGAGCAAAAATGACCAATGCTTCAGATGAGATGTCTTTATTGGCTGTTCAAGGTCCGAAAGCAACTGAAATTCTTCAGAAATTAACAGAAACTAATCTTTCTGAAATCCCTTACTATCACTTTACCGTAGGTTCTGTAGCTGGAGCTGACAACGTAATTATTTCAAACACGGGGTACACAGGAAGCGGTGGTTTCGAAATTTATTTCAATAACGAATCTGCAGAAAAACTTTGGGATGCGATCATCGAAGCGGGAGCTGAAGAAGGAATTATTCCTTGTGGATTGGCTGCAAGAGATACGTTGAGACTTGAAAAAGGATTCTGCCTTTACGGAAACGATATCGACGATACCACTTCTCCAATTGAAGCCGGATTAGGATGGATTACTAAATTTGATAAAGACTTTGTATCTAAAGAAACTTTTGCTAAGCAAAAAGAAGAAGGAGTTACAAGAAAATTAGTTGGTTTTGAATTGACTGACAAAGGAGTTCCAAGACACGATTATCCTGTTGTAGATGCAGAAGGAAACGTGATTGGGAAAGTAACTTCAGGAACTCAGTCTCCAATGAAGAAAGTAGGTTTAGGTCTTGCGTATGTAGACAAGCCTCACTTCAAGCTAGGTTCTGAGATTTTCATTCAGGTAAGAAATAAAAATATTCCTGCAAAAGTGGTAAAAGCTCCTTTTGTATAATTGAATATTTCTTTTAATAGAAAAAACTCCTTATCAATATTGGTAAGGAGTTTTTTTATACCTAAATCTCTTTTTCTATGATTTCCCTAATCAATCAGAAATATATTTTACTCGGGAAGCACCATTCACCCTATTAAAATTCAGCCTTTCGATTAAAAATCTTACATCTTTAAGAAAATTGTCTTTGAGATAACCATTTTCTATATCGTGTCCCCAACAAATTTTGTGATAATATTCCGGGGTTTTCACTAATGCTCCTTCCAGTTCTATGAGTTTAGATTGTAACAATTCGATTTCGATGAATTCTTCATATTCTTCCCAAAAATCCAGCAATCTGAGATCTATCTGTAAAACGTCTTCAATTTGTCTTAATAATCTCATTTCATCATCTCCTGCATCATCGTCACCTTCTCCCGTCATTACCAGATTAAGCCCATTCCTGTTATCGAATTGATACTTATCCTTTAAATATAAATAGTGCTCAAAAGGCTCTTTTACATCGAAAACAAAATTGATTTCTAAACCTAAGCCCATAACTATCAAACGCCAAAAAACTCCTGCAGAGCCGCCACATTATTCTTATCATTCCCAACAAAAATTGTATCATCGGTGATAAAAACAGGACGCTTCAAAAAGGTATAATGATCCAATAATAATTCTTTAAAATCCTTTTCTGTTAAAGACTTCACATCTAATCCTCTCAACTTAATCTGGGTAGATTTTTTGCTGAATAAGGCCTCATAAGACTTTGTTTTTTCATACATTTCTTCCAATTCTTCTTTCGTTATCGATTCTTTTTTGATCTCGCGAAGTTCCCAGTCTGTAAGGTCAAATTGCGCTAATATTTTTCTGCAGGTATCGCAGGTATTAAGATAAAATACTTTTTTCATTATTATTCTAAGAATGTTATTAATTAAAATTCGTCTTCATTTCACTTTCTATTTTCAAAAGTAGGATTTAATCTAGGATTTTGAAAATTATTAAATACCTTTATTCAATCAAATTTTTAGTGGAAATGGAAAACAAACCTATTACTTTTCAGTTTATTTCAGAACCTTCAGATGTTAACTATGGAGGAAATGTGCATGGGGGAAGTGTTATGAAATGGATTGATCAGGCTGGTTATGCCTGCGCAACAACCTGGAGTGGAAATTATTCTGTAACCGTCTATGTGGGAGGAATCCGTTTTTATGAACCCATCAAAATCGGGGAAATTGTAAAAGTAGAAGCACAGGTGATTTACACAGGTTCATCAAGTATGCATATTTCAATTAATGTGTTTTCAAGAAACCTGAAACAACCTAATTTCGACAAAAAAACGCATTGTATTATTGTTTTTGTAGCTGTTGACGAAAATGGCAAAAAGCTTCCCGTTCCCAAATGGATTCCTGAAACTGAAGAAGACAGACAAAAAGAACAGTACGCAAAACGTCTTATGGAACTGAGAACGCAGATTGAAGACGAGATGAAGCCGTTTTTATAATGAATAGAAAAGGTTTCATTACCCTTTCTTCATTGGGATTTTTAGGATTATATTCTTGTGGAATTTCTAATTTAAATATGAATAAAAAGTCATTGGCAATTCAATTATACACAGTGCGTGATGCTATTTCCAAAGATCTCGAAAAAACTTTTGAGAAACTGGCCATATTAGGATTCACAACATTTGAAATCTATGGATATGACGGAACTTTTTTCGGAAAAACAGCTGTAGAATTTAAGAAAATATTGTCTGATAACGGATTAAAAGTCATCAGTTCACACCACAGAACCGGAATTACCGATCATGAAGATGGTACCCTATTGAAAAACTGGAATAAAACGTTGGAGGATTTGAATACTATCGGTTCAGAATATGCCGTTTGCTCCTATCTTCCGGAAGCAGAAAGAACGCTTGAAAATTATCAAAAGCTTCCCGAAATTCTTGAAAATTCAGGACAGATTTCCAACCAAAACGGAATTCAACTGGCCTATCACAATCATGATTTTGAATTTCTAAAGAAGGATGAACAGCATACTTTTTATGACTTTATTCTGGAAAATACCTCCTCAGATTTAGTTAAAATGGAACTGGATTTATATTGGATTTCAAAAGCAGGTCTAGATCCTTTAGCTTATTTTGAAAAGTATCCCAAAAGATTTCCATTGTGGCACGTGAAAGATATGAAGGCAGAAACAAAAGACTTTGCAGAAATCGGAAACGGAATCATTGATTTTAAAAGAATTTTTGATGCTAAAGAAAAAGCAGGATTACAATATTGGTTTCTGGAGCAGGATTCTAGTGATAAAGATATTTTTGAAAGTATAAAAATCAGTAAAAAGTATATTTCGGAACAGCGTTTCTTTTTAAAATAAATTTTATATTTGCAATACAAAAGGAAATGGTGTTCTTCCTTAACCAACCGCTTTTCAAAAGCTGATGACGCCTGATTAATAGATTATTAATAATAATTGGATCAGGAAAATTATGTCTAAACATCAACGAACATTAAGCAACAAAACAAAATTTCACACCCGATTTTTCTTCAGAAAATTCCCGGCTTTACCTTATATTTTTAAATGGCTTTGTATAAGTCTTATTATTGGAGCATTGGTAGGAACAGCTTCTGCGGGCTTTTTACAATCTTTGGAATGGGCTACGAATTTCAGGGAAAATCACATCTGGCTGATCGCTTTTCTTCCGGTTGCCGGTTTTTTGGTCGGGCTTTTATATTATTATTGGGGAAAAGACGTGGAAGCCGGAAACAATTTGCTGCTTGAAAATATCCACGAACCCAAAGAAATCATTCCTTTTAAAATGGCTCCTTTTGTATATTTAGGAACCATTATCACTCATTTTTTCGGAGGTTCTGCCGGCCGTGAAGGAACTGCTTTGCAAATGGCAGGAGCGATTGCTGATCAGTTGACGAAACCTTTTAAGCTCGATAAAAATGAACGAAAGATCTTGATCATTTCCGCTATTGCTGCCGGTTTTGGTTCGGTTTTCGGAACTCCTTTGGCCGGAGCGGTTTTTGGGCTTGAAGTTTTCCTGATCGGAAGGATTCGTTACAATGCTATTTTCCCCGCCTTCGCCTCTGCAATTTTAGCGGATTGGGCCACGAATCTCTGGAATGTAAAGCATACCCATTATCATATTGATTTTATCCCAAAACTTGAGTTTTTTCCTATTCTGTACAGTATTTTAGCCGGAATTGCTTTTGGTATTTGTGCTGCAACGTTCAGTAAAGTAATTCATTGGGCAAGTTCTGTTTTTAAATCTAAAATAAAATATCCACCGTTCCGTCCTGTTATTGGCGGAATCATTGTTGCAATCGCTGTTTTTGCAATGGAAACGACAAGATACATTGGTCTGGGAATTCCAACTATTATAGAATCTTTTGAAAAGCAGCTTCCTCTGTATGATTTTGCCTTAAAAATGATTTTTACCATCGTCACGCTTTCCGCAGGGTTCAAAGGGGGTGAAGTGACTCCGTTATTTTTTATCGGGGCGACGCTGGGAAGTGCATTATCTTTATTTATTCCGCTTCCGTTTGGTTTGTTGGCAGGGATGGGATTTGTAGCGGTGTTTGCAGGGGCAACTAATACTCCACTCGCTTGCCTATTGATGGGAATTGAATTGTTCGGAGCTGAATGTGGAATTTACGTTGCCATTGCCTGTGTTGTTTCTTATTTACTTTCAGGAAACAACAGTATTTATACGAAACAAAAAATTGGGGAAGCCAAGAACAAAAGGTTTGAACATCTAAGCGATAAGGATTTTTCTGACTTATAAGACAAGATATTTTCAAATAGGACAAGCAACAAAATTTCTTATCTTTAGAGTATGTTTGATTACAGATTAAAAGTTTTCCACACCGTAGCTTCCCGATCGAGTTTTACAAAAGCCTCTGAAGAGTTGAATATTTCTCAGCCTGCCGTAACGAAGCATATTAAAGAAATAGAAAACCAGCTGAACACCAAATTATTTGACAGAAAAGGAACTACGATTCAACTGACACAAAGTGGCAAAGTATTGTTTGAGTATGCTGAAAGGATCAGAAATATTTACCGTGACTTGGAATTTGAGATTAACCAGATCAATCAACAGCATAAAGGAAGGCTTATTATTGGTGCAAGTACAACCGTTGCCCAGTACATTTTACCTGAAATTTTAGCAAAATTCAATTCATATTATAAAGACATTAAAATTGAATTGATTACTCATAATACGGAGATCATTTCTGATCTATTGAAAGAAGGCAAAATTGATTTGGGGATTGTCGAAGGGGAATCTCAATCGAATTATTTCGAATATCAGACATTTAAAGCTGATGAAATTGTATTGGTGGCAAAAGCCAATCATCCTTTAGTCAATAAAACATTAGCCCTAAAAGATCTGTACAATCTTGAGCTTATCTTCAGGGAACAGGGTTCCGGCTCTTTAGAGTTTATACAAAACCGTTTGAGAGAAAAAGGAATTGTGCTTGATCAGCTTAATATTGTCATGCAGCTAGGAAGCAGCGAAAGCATCAAAAATTATCTTTTGCATTCGGATTCTTTAGCCTTTCTGTCAATCAGTACAGTTTTGAATGAATTAAAGAACAATCAGCTCAGCATTATTGATATTAAAAATTTCAGTATTGAAAGGAATTTCCATTATATTCTTCCTAAAGGTGAGCAATCGGAACTCATCAGACTTTTCCTGAAATTTATGGCTCAATTTTAGTTTCCAGCGAATTCGCTATAACTTAAAGTTATCCATCATAACAAAATACAATTTACTTTGTAATGTTAATTTATAGAATTTTGAACCATCAATTTAAAATTCTATCCAATGAAAGATTTCATTCTGAATGAAAAATCTAAGAAAATTATTTTCATCGTATTAGCTGTTATTTGTCTGACACCGGTTGTATCTTCTCCTATTGCCTTACTTTTAGGTTTTATTTTAGCCGTTTGTATCGGAAACCCGTTTGAGAAAAGTCTACATCAATATATTCACTTATTATTACAAATTTCAATTGTCGGACTAGGCTTTGGATTAAAGTTGAATGAGGCTTTGGAAGCCGGAAAATCTGGTTTACTCCTGACTGTGATCAGTATTTTCACCGTAATGATTTCAGGATATTTTATTGGTAAATTTTTAAAGCTTGAACGGCCTTTATCTTATCTGATTTCCGTAGGAACTGCTATTTGTGGCGGAAGTGCAATTGCAGCCACTTCTCCGATCATTAAGCCTAATACGAAACAAATTTCACTGGCTTTAGCCATTGTTTTTACTTTAAATTCCATTGCACTATTTGTTTATCCTGCCATCGGACATTTCCTGCATCTAACCCAAGAACAATTTGGTTTATGGTGCGCTGTGGGAATTCATGACACCAGTTCTGTAGTCGGAGCCGCAAGCAAATATGGAAATGAGGCTTTAAAAATCGCCACAACAGTAAAATTAGCTCGCGCTTTATGGATCATACCGGTTTCTTTGGTCACCATGTTTATTTTTAAAAGCAAAGAGTCAAAAATTAAGATTCCATGGTTTATCGGATATTTTATACTGACTATTTTGCTGAATACTTATTTTCCGGTTTTTGATCAGGTAAGTTCAGGAATTACTCATATTGCTAAATCCGGGTTGAACCTTACGTTATTTTTTATTGGCTCTACTCTGTCTATCCAAACATTAAAAACAATAGGCTTGAAACCTTTAGCTTTGGCTATTTTTCTTTGGAGTCTTGTAAGTGTCGGGAGCTTACTTTTTATTTTGAATTTTGATTGAGTTTTTTTGCTTTTTTTGGTTTCTGCGGCGGCTTTGCCGCCGCAGAAACCAAAAAAAGATTAAAATAAGAAAATATCTGTGAAGAGTTATTGTTTTTATGATAGAGAATGAGTTTGAACCACCCCGTCAAAAATTCTTTGAATTTTCGCCACCCCTCCAAAGGAGGGGAATTTTGAAAGTGTAAAAAGATGAGTTCTATAAATTACAAAGGCCCTTTGAAAATTCAAAAGGCCTTTGCGTATTAAATGTGGAAATGTTTATTTCTAGTTGAAATAATTTCTTATACTGCTGACTGATTGCAAGTGTAAACTTGTGGACAAGCCATATATTGACCGCAATATTTAGGTCCTGTTACAGCTCCTGCACAATCGCATCCGCAAAGGGATAAATCCGGATTACCGCTTATTCCTCCCATGATGTTTTTAAGATCTTGTTTTTGTAATTTTTTCGCGTTTTTTAACATGTTGTTTTGCATTGTTACTTAGTTTTAAGGTTTGTACTATTTTATAGTTTATTGTTTTTTAAAGTTAAACAAATATTAATTATATGAAGCATAATTTAATATTAAATTTCATAATCTTCTTATTTAACTGTATTTATTAAATTAATAACGAAAAATACTGGTTGAATATTTCTTAAACACTTAAATTATTCTGTGAATTCAAGGTCTTTATTATGGGTTTCTGAGATCGTCAATGAGGAATAAAAAGCCAATCCAAACACAATAACTCCTACCAAAGCAGCACTGATAATTACTGAAAAGTCTTTCTTAAAAAAATCAAAAATAAAGATCATTACGGGAACCAATCCACGAACCATATTCGGAACTGTTGTGGTCGCCGTATTTCTGATATTGGTCCCGAACTGTTCTGCAGCCAATGTTACAAACATCGCCCAATATCCTGTTCCCAATCCTAACCAAACACAGAAGATATAATATTTTGTCTCGGTATCTGTATTCCCAAATAACATAATTGCGACTCCAATGATGGTAAAAACCAACATATAGAAAATAGCCATTTTTCTAGATTTTAAAGCATGAGAAATAAAACCACTCATCAAATCACCTACAGAAATACCAACATAAGCCCACATAATTGCTTTTCCGGGGTTTAGATCTTTAATTCCTAATTCGGGAGCAAACTGATTCGCTAAAACCGCCAAAATCCCAATACAATACCAGGTTGGCAATCCTACAGCAATACATTTTAAATATCGTACTAAACGATCTTTATTCGTAAAGAAGGAAAGAAAATTTCCTTTGGAAACAGATTCATGTTCAATGTTTTTATAAATTCCAGATTCAGCAACGCTAATTCTTAAAAACAAAAGTAAGATTCCCAGAATTCCACCGATGATGTAAGAGATATTCCAACCTCCTGCCAATTCTACTGTCAATTGAGCTACAACTGCACCCATTAATCCAAAACCAGCTACTACAGAGGTTCCTATCGCTCTTAAATTCTTTGGTAAACTCTCAGAAACCAGTGTAATTCCCGCTCCAAGCTCTCCAGCTAACCCAATCCCAGCAATAAATCTTAAAGCGGCGTATTGGTAGACTAAATGCTCTTTCGGAAAATAAGGCAAAAACCCACAAGCGATATTAGCTAAGGAATACACCAAGATTGATCCGAACAACACTGATAATCTTCCTTTTTTATCTCCAAAAATTCCCCAGAAAATCCCTCCGATAAGTAAACCTGTCATCTGGCAGTTGAGAATAAAGGTACCGTCAACATCAGGATTCAGTCCTAACGCTTTCAAACTCGGAATTCTTACGATTCCAAACAAAAGCAGGTCGTAGATGTCTACAAAGTATCCCAGAGCGGCAATAATCACAGGAATAGAAAAGATGTACTTCAATTTTGAAGACAAAGAAAGTTCTTGCATATTCAGTTAATAAATTTCGCTAAAAATAAAAAACCTTTCAATTTCTTGAAAGGTTTTTATAAAATATCTTTTTCCGATTATTATCTCGCAATATTCACAGCTCTCGTTTCTCTGATCACTGTTACTTTTACCTGTCCAGGATATGTTAATTCGTTCTGGATTTTTTCTGAAATGTCGTAAGATAACTGAGAAGCTACTTCATCATTTACTTTTCCGCTTTCTACCATTACTCTCAATTCTCTACCTGCCTGAATTGCATAAGCTGATGAAACTCCGTCAAAGCTTAGTGCTGCAGATTCAAGATCTTTTAATCTTTGGATATAAGATTCTAAAACCTGACGTCTTGCTCCCGGTCTAGCTCCAGAAATAGCATCGGCTACCTGAATGATCGGTGACAATAATGAAGTCATTTCAACTTCGTCGTGGTGAGCTCCGATTGCGTTTACAACTTCTGCATTTTCACCATATTTTTCTGCCCACTGCATTCCTAATAAAGCGTGAGGAAGTTCAGACTCCTGCTCTGGAACTTTACCAATATCGTGTAACAGACCTGCTCTTTTAGCTAGTTTTACATTTAATCCTAATTCAGCAGCCATTGTTGCAGCAATATTAGCTACTTCTCTTGAGTGCTGTAATAGGTTTTGCCCGTAAGATGAACGGTATTTCATTCTCCCTACGATTTTAATCAATTCTGGGTGTAATCCGTGAATTCCTAAATCAATGATCGTTCTCTTCCCTACTTCAATGATTTCTTCTTCAATCTGTTTTTTAGTTTTCTCTACAACTTCTTCAATTCTTGCAGGGTGAATTCTACCGTCTGTAACCAATCTGTGAAGTGATAATCTTGCAATCTCTCTTCTTACCGGATCGAAACATGAAAGAAGAATAGCTTCTGGGGTATCATCTACGATGATTTCCACACCTGTAACTGCTTCTAAAGCACGGATATTTCTACCTTCTCTACCGATAATTCTACCTTTTACTTCATCGGATTCAATATTGAAAACAGATACTGAGTTTTCGATTGCCTGCTCTGTTCCAATTCTCTGAATTGTCTGAATAACGATTTTTCTAGCTTCATTCTTCGCGTTCATTTGAGCTTCTTCCATGATACTCTGAACATGTGCCTGAGCTCTTGTTTTTGCTTCAGCTCTCATGGTTTCTACCAATTCTGCTTTAGCTTCGTCTGCTGTATAGTTAGCAATCTTTTCAAGGATCTCTACTTTTTTAGCAGTTGCTGTATCCAATTCCTGTTGCTTTCTGTCTAAAATTTCTGTTTTCTTAGAGTAATCAGCAATTTGTTTATCCAGATCTTTTTCAAGTTTTCCTGTCTTGCTAAGCTCATCATTCAACTTGTTTTCTTTGTCTTTGATTCTTTTTTCAACCTCCTGCATTTTCTTTTCGCGAGATTGAATATCAGCATCGTGCTGAGATTTCAATTCCAAGAATTTTTCTTTAGCTTGAAGATTTTTTTCTTTTTTTATGGATTCAGCTTGTACATTAGCTTTTTCTACAAGGTTTTCGGCATTTTTCGTCGCATCATCTATAATAAATTTTGCTTTAGTATTTAATGAGCTTTTGGAAAAAAACATTCCTATTACTGCACCTATTACTAAGCAAATCACGCCTATAATAATAGCGGTTGTTGTCATATATATTGAGTTTTAATTGTCAAATTTCATAAATAAAAAAAGCCTACAATAATCCAGGGATTGAGAGTAAACTCCTAATCAACACGATTTGAACTGATTTCCATTGTCTGTAATCCGGACGAACCGGCGCGCCATTCAACGGACATTTGTTCGGTAATTGTTTAGCGTTGAGTTTACCTTTAATGTGTTAGAATTATTGTAGGCAGTCTTTTGGAAAATTTATTTTCCAATTTCATTCAGCGATTGATTGATTTTACTTAATCTTTCGTTGGTAGAATTTATATTTTTTTCGTAGTTCGCAGACACTACTTCAGCATTGGTTCCTAATTTAAGGGCACACATAGCTAAAGCATCCTGTTTGTCTCTTACATCGAAGTTCTGTTCAAAATCTTTAATCATATTCTCTATCTGCTTCCCCACTTTACGCAGAGTTTCTTCCTCTGCTGCGGGAACATTCAGTGGATAGACTCTTCCTGCGATGTTTATGGTTATTCTTCTTACTTCCATTTATAATCCACTGTTTTGAAGCTGAGCAATACAGAAATCAATTTCTTTTACCAATCTGTTGATATGGTTTTTCATTAATCTATTGTGTTCAGGATTTCCTGATATTGCTGAATAAAGTTTTATATTTTTTTGTTCTTCTGCTAATACCTGATTTTTCTTTCTTTCCTCATCATATTTCTTCTGCAAATCTTTATTTTCAATGCTTAGTTCCGATAACTTTTCAGCAAGATTATTGTAATTTTTTTGCAAATTCATAATCTTTTTTTCTAATTCTGAAAAATTGGTTTCTAACTCTTGAAGCATTTCAGGTTTTGTATATTCTAACTATTAGCAAAAATAACAAAATATTAATATTAACAAAAATAAAAGTCTCTATATTTTGAGTTTAAAGCAAAAAAAGGAGATACAAAGCGTATCTCCTCAATATTTATTTTTAAATAATTTCTATTCAAACTTCAATACAAACAATATAGCTCTTGTTTGTAAGGTTGATATAGCCGATGCCCAATAAGGAGGAGTTGTTGCATTATCCGCTACAATCTCATTGTTCATAAAGAAAGTCCCTCTGATTGCCGGTGTCAATTTAAATTTGTTGAAGTAGAATTGAATACCCATTTCGGCAGACCATGCAAAGTTATGCGTTGTAGATCTGAAAACCTGCTGCATATTATCATCTGTAGAGTCTGAATTTGATTGTAAGTTTACGATATAATTCACCCCTGCAGCAATATATGGTCTAGAATTGTACCATCTATGTCCGTGAAGTTCCAACAATACAGGAATATCAAGTAAAGTAGACTTAACTTCTCTATTCATATCTTTATCTGTAAGAGGTATAGGAATAAACGGATCATTAGTTAAAGTACCGTTTTGATACTGATCATTAATCTGAGTATTAAACAATAACTTTCTTTGAGCAAACTGTAACCCCGGCTCCATTCTTAAATCTAAATAATCATTAAGCCTCCATTTCGCGATAAGACCAGCCCCAAAACTAGTACTTTCTTTGGATGACACAAGATTTTGGTTCCCGTAAGTACCGTATCTTGGATTAAGTACGATACGATAATCAAGCATATTGCCATTCAAAAAAAATCCCCAACTGAACTTTTGCTCGTCAAAGTCTTCCAACTTATCCATTCTGTTTCGGGTTCTGAAGAATTGTGCATTTGCCAAAACTGCAATATTTACTGACGCTAAAACCAGTGCTCTTAATAAAAATTTATTCATAGGTTACTTTGTTGCTTTATAAATTGTGGCTATACCTAAACTTAGTTTTTTATATTCAACTTTTTTAAATCCTGTATCTAAAAGAATTTGTCTCATCTTCTCCCCAAAAGGAAAAGCGTTTACAGAATCCGGAAGATATGTGTATGCCCTATTATCTTTTGAGACCAATCTGCCTATAGCAGGTAATATATTTTTAAAATAAAACATATATAATGGTCCTAAAAGCCCCTCAACCTTTGAAAACTCAAGTATATAAACACTCTTGTTATCTTTAACTACTCTTCTTAGTTCTGCTAACCCTTTGGTAAGGTTCTCAAAATTCCTTACTCCAAATGCAACGGAAACAGCATCAAATCTATTGTCCTCGAAAGGTAAATTTTCTGCATCTCCCTTTTGCATGGAAATTTTGCCGTCTAAATTAAGTTTTTTTATTTTAATAACGCCAACATTTAACATTTGTTGCGATAAATCTAAACCAATTACTTTGGAACCTGTTCCTTTTTCTATAGTAATTGCTAAATCTCCCGTTCCTGTAGCCACATCCAGCACTTCTTGCGGGTTGTCATTTTTCATCCATTTCACCAAAGTATTTCTCCACAAAACATCAATTTTCAGAGATAAAACACGATTCAGAAGATCGTATTTTGGTGCAATATTGTCGAACATATCCTCTACCTGGCTTTTCTTTGTAGCCTCAGAATTGTAGGGAGTAACTTGGTTGATATCTTTTGTCAAAACTTAAAACTTGTAATATTCTTTATAATAATTAAGGTAATCCTGTTTTCTGAAAATTTTCGATCTGGATTCTACCTGCTGGATATTTTTGATAATTTTATCATAATCTTCATCTACATTATAATAAAAATCTTCAGTATAAAGCTTATTGAAGCGTCTTGCCCCTCCATAATAGGCTTTTCCGTCGATCATTGTTTTATCAAGAGCCAAAAGTAATGAATCTTTTTTAAGATTGTATCCATAATATTGATCATTCATATAATAATCCTGATGCGCAATATTAATCAATCCACGAATTTTGTTTACTTGAAACGCAGAATCGTAAAGTAATTTTTTATTTTGATCGAAAACTTTAATAGAATTTTTTCCTTGGTTCAAATCTACATGCACAAACTGACCGCCCGCAACAATTCCTTCAGAACCGTTATTAATCTTATAATAATAGGTATTGGGTGTAGGATTATCTACCACATAATAATTCTTCTTTGCTAAAAAAAGGAAGTAGATCCCAAAGGCAATAATAAACACCACAATTGCAATAACTAAGCCTTTTAAGGATGAATTGTTTTTCATAGATTGTAAAGTACAATTTTTGCAAATTTAATAATATTTTTAATTCTCCGTTATTAATATTAATTATTAACTTTGCATCTTTAAAAAAAATCATATAAACGAATGCCGAATACGATCATTATTGGTTCTGGATCTTACCTTCCCAACAGAATTATCGGAAGAGACTATTTTCTAGATTCAGAGTTTTATTCAGAAGACGGGGTGAAGATTGACAAGCCTGCTGAGGAAACTATTGCGAAATTTGTAGAAATTACAGAAATAGAAAACAGGAGATTCATAGAAGAAGATCTTTCTAACTCACAAATCGGTTACGAAGCTGCAAAAATTGCAATTGCAGATGCTAAAATAGATCAGGAAGAACTAGATTATATTATATACGCAAGTAATTTCGGAGAGGTTACCGTAAATGGTTACGCCGACTTTATGCCAACAATGGCTGCAAGAGTAAAAAACAAACTAGGCATAAAAAACAGAAAATGTATCACTTACGATATGCTTTTCGGATGTCCGGGATGGGTAGAAGGAATGATTCTAGCTAATACATTAATCAAAGCAGGATCAGCAAAAACGATTCTGGTAATCGGGGGTGAAACATTGAGCAGAGTAACAGATCCATCCGATAGAAACAGAATGATATTCGCAGACGGAGCTGGTGCTGTCGTAGTAAAAGCTACTGACGAAGAAAATGTAGGTATCATCGCTCACAATACAATCTGTGATAATGGTATTGAGCTTGATTATTTAGCAAACGGACCTTCAATCAATAAAGATTCTGACCAGACACGTTTATTTGTGAGAATGCAGGGAAGAAAAATTTATGAGTATGCTCTTAAAAATGTTCCGGCTGCTATTAAAGAAACAATCGAAGACGCAGATTTATCTATTGAAGATATCGATAAAATCTTAATTCACCAGGCAAATGCTAAAATGGATTACGCCATGATCGAAAGACTTCACAAACTTTACAATGTAAAAGAGTACGACCACGCAATCTCCCCGATGACGATCCAGGATTTTGGAAACTCATCTGTTGCAACAATTCCTACTATGTATGATTTAATAATTAAAGGAAAAATGGAGGGTCATACGTTTAAAGAAAAAGGTAACATTGTGATGACTTCGGTTGGTGCCGGAATGAACATCAATGCTATCGTTTATAGATTTCCTTAATATTATTTTTTAATTTAAAAATATAAAAAGCACAGGGAAATTATTCTTTGTGCTTTTTTTACATTTGATTATGCAGAGAAATTTTTTAATTGTTGCCGCTATCTTCCTGTTTTTAGAAGTATATATTTATCAGGCCATAAAAACACTGACGGATAACTTCTGGATAAGAACCGGCTATTGGGTCGTTTCTTTAATCATTTATGGCATTTTCGCCTATGAGGTCACTCATATCAACAGAGCCGACAGAAGTACAACAAGAGCTCAAATTATGATCTCTTTATTTTTGGTTTTTATTCTTCCTAAAATCTTCATCGTTCTGTTTTTATTGATTGATGACATCGTAAGAACCGGAGGCTATTTAATCGGATTAGCAAAACCTACCGAGAACTTTTTTCCCGAAAGAAGAAAATTCTTGAGTTTGGCAGGATTAGGATTAGGCGGCGTACTTTCCGCTTTATTCATTGACGGAATTACTTTTGGAAAATACCGCCACAAAGTAAGAAGAGTACGAATGAATTTCACCAATCTTCCTAAAAGCTTTAAAGGCTATAAAATTGTACAAATTTCAGATGTTCACAGTGGAAGTTTTTCCGATCCGAGTAAACTGGAACATGCTATTAACTTAATTAATGAACAAAACCCTGACTTAGTCTTATTCACCGGAGACATGGTAAATAATGTAGCGGATGAATTCAAACCTTTCATCCCGTTATTCTCAAAAATCAAAGCAAAAGACGGCAAATTTACTGTATTGGGGAATCATGATTACGGTGATTATGTAGACTGGGAATCTGCAAGTGCAAAAAAACAAAATCTGGAAACCCTGATTGATTACGAAAGACAGGCTGGCTTTGACATGCTTAGAAATGAGCACAGAATCATTGAAAAGAATGGTGAGAAGCTATATATCCTTGGCGTTGAAAACTGGGGACTAAAACCTTTTC
This sequence comes from Chryseobacterium tagetis, assembly GCF_016735585.2. Classification (GTDB taxonomy): domain Bacteria; phylum Bacteroidota; class Bacteroidia; order Flavobacteriales; family Weeksellaceae; genus Chryseobacterium; species Chryseobacterium tagetis. Next base: position 237,551 of record NZ_JAERSE020000001.1, on the reverse strand, counting down.
CTCAATTCGGAAGATTGGATGATGCTTTAAAAGATGTTCCAGAATCAGCACCAAAAATTTTAATGAGCCATGACCCTACCCATTTTGATTATGTTGTGAAAAAACATCCAGGAAACATTCATTTGACACTTTCAGGCCATACACACGGAATGCAGTTTGGATTAGACTTAAAAAACATCAAATGGTCACCGGTTCAATACCGTTATCCAAAATGGGCCGATTTATATGAAAGTGAAGGAAAAATGCTGTATGTAAACAGAGGTTTCGGAGTATTGGGATATCCGGGAAGAGTTGGAGTTTTACCGGAAATTACTCTTTTTGAATTAAGCTAATAGCTAATTTTAAATAAAATAGTATTTGATTTAAAGATACTTTTCAGAAAATTCTTCGATAAGTGTCTTTGAATCAATTATATCTTTATCAAACATCGTTAAAACTTCACGAACCTTAGGATATTCATCTATAAATTCAAGATTTTCAATTTCTTTTAAATTGAAATCATTCATTATATTTCTGAAAAACTCTTCATTTACTCCCCAATATTTTATATACTTACTTTCATCTACAAATATTTCTACAAGATTTTCATCATCATTATAAATCAATCCAAAATTGATAAAAGCATCCTGTGTAAGCTCTCTTTTATATCCACTTATAAACTGTAATATTTCTTCTTTTTCATTGTAATCGCCATAATGGAGATCAAAATCAATATGACCAAATAACACAGAAGCAACATCAGGTAACGTTTCTGATAAAGCTAAAATTAAATTCCAAAGATTGGAATTATCAATATTTACTTCACAATAAAATTTAAAACCAATCAATGCATTGTCTGGATTATTTTCATTTAATTGAAATGTATAACCCTGAACAATATTTGCAGTTTTACTTTCCTCCCATCTTTTTAAGACCGAAGAATTTCTTGGAATTTCATCTTCATTTAAAAGTCTTATCGTTCTGGGTAATTCTAAAATCGGTTTCATCATTAAAAAATATAATCTTTCATACGGGAAGTAGCCATCTCTTTTTCGTTGATCCAAGTAAGGAGGGCATCTAGTTTGTCCTCCATTTTTTTGCCCGAATTCAGTCTTCTGTAAAACGGAATATCAAACTGGTATTTACTAAAATCTGTGAACTGCCAGGAATTAAGATAGATCAAAACAAAATCATCATTCTTCAAAGTTTCAAAAACCATATTCTGGTAATATTTCATCGGCAGGATTTGAAACACGAAATCATTATACGGTAACTGACTGTAAGGAGAGATGCTTTCCGGAACAATACTTACTCCGTCTTCCTCGATGATTTCCGTATCCCTTTTTAAGCGTTTGAAAGGAAAAAGAATGTTCGCATTATCAATATTGGATACATAATTAAATTCCAACATTTTCAATTCTTCATGAGGCAGTTTGTGGTCTTTCTGACGAATTCCACGAATCTGTTTTTCTAAAAAATCCTGTATGAATTTCTTCGTTTCTTCAATTTCATGAAGAGCAGAATTTTTATTATAAAAAGCAATTTCATGCCCTTTGGATGAAATTGCTTTTATTAGATTTTGCAGTTTTTCAGCAATGGAAATCTCCACAAAAAAACTTGCTTTAACATCATGAATATCTAAAATTCTAAGAATTGCTTTGGTATTGTTTTCTGATATTTTCAATCTTTCTTCACCGGAAATTTGAACCCCGTTTTTGGGATCAGTTTCAATATTTACGATGTTAAAAGTGAACAAGACCATTTAAACTAAATTTTATATAGAATTTATAATAAATTAAAAATCAGATGTTAAAAAACACTTTAATTAAAGTAAAACTTAATATAAATTAATTTTTACCTAATTTTACTTTAAGATTCTTGATCATATCTTTTGACATCTCAGAAATTCCGAAATCATAGGTCAGTCCCCAATCTTTTTTCGCTACAGAATCATCGATCGAAGCTGGCCAGGAATCTGCAATCTGCTGTCTGAAATCTGGTTTATAATCAATCTCAAAACCTGGAATTTCTTTCTTGATTTCTTCCGCCAGTTCTTTTGGAGTAAATGACATTCCCCCTAAATTATAAGATGAACGAACGGTAAGATTTTCTGCTGGAGCTTCCATTAATTTTAAAGTTGCGTTGATGGCATCATCCATATACAACATCGGCATTCCTGTATTTTCAGAAATAAAACTAGTATATTTTCCTTCTTCAATTGCTTCATAAAAAATCTCTACTGCATAATCTGTAGTTCCTCCACCTGCTGGAGTTTTCCATGAAATCAATCCCGGATATCTGATACTTCTTACGTCTACTCCATGCTTATCAAAATAATATTCGCACCATTTTTCTCCTGCCATTTTAGAAATACCGTACACCGTTGTAGGATTCAGTACTACATCCTGTTCTACATTTTCTTTTGGAATTCCTTTTCCAAACACTGCGATAGAACTTGGCCAGAAGATCTTTTTAAGCAGTCCTTCTTTCGCCAATTCGCAAAAATGAAGAAGAGGTTCTAGATTCAGTTTCCAGGCGAAAATCGGCTGCTTTTCTGAAGTTCCTGACAATAATGAAGCCAAGTGATAAACAGTAGTGATCTCATAATCTTTGATCACCTGTCTTACCAATTGAGTATTGGTAACATCCATTCTTTCGTAATGACCTGCAGCAGTAATTCCCTTTTGCCATCTGTCTAGCCCGGAAGCAACCACCTTATCTGCTCCGTGAATTTCAACAAGTCTGTTCGTAAGTTCGGTGCCGATTTGTCCCAAAGCACCTGTAATCAGTATTCTTTCCGTATAGGATTCCATTTTACTTAATAATTAGTTGATTTGAGCAAAAATAAATATTTTCAACCCTATCTTAAAACAAAATTGTAAATTCGGATATAAAATTTGCAAATGAAAAGGATCGCCATCATATTTATTCTTTTTTCTTTCTCTGTTTCAGCACAATACACAGACATTAACATTGTAAAAGAGGTAAAAGTAAAAAACAAAGGAGTTGTTGTCTCTGCACACCCACTCGCGAGTGAAGCCGGAGCAAAAATCCTGAGAATGGGTGGAAATGCATATGATGCTATTATCGCCACACAATACGCGTTGGCGGTTGTATATCCACAAGCCGGAAATATCGGTGGTGGCGGTTTTCTGGTCGGAGTAAAAAGTAATGGTGAAACATTCACGATTGATTACCGCGAAACAGCTCCCAAAAAAGCAACGAGAGATATGTATCTCGACAAAACGGGTAAAGTGAATACAGATCTGTCACAAAACGGAAGATTAGCAGTCGGAATTCCGGGAAGTGTTGCCGGATTTTTTGCCACTTTAAAGCACGGAAAACTTCCGATGGAGAAAATCATTCAACCTGCTATTGATATTGCAGAAAAAGGATTTGCCATCACAGAGCAGGAAGCCAATTTACTGAATTCTCATAAAGTCAATTTTCAAAAACACAATCAGACATCTACCGTTTTTGTGAAAAATACCCCTTGGAAAGCGGGAGATCTTTTAGTTCAAAAGGAATTGGCAGAAACTTTAAAATTAATCCAGAAATCCGGTGCAAAAGGTTTTTATGAAGGAAAAACGGCTGAACTTCTTGTTTCTGAAATGAAAAAAGGCAACGGAATAATTACACCAGAAGATCTGAAGAATTATAAAGTTGCTGAAAGAAAGGCTTTAGAATTTGATTATAAGGGAAACCATATTGTTTCGATGCCATTGCCTTCAAGTGGCGGGATTTTATTGGCTCAAATGCTAAGAATGTCGAGCTACGAAAATCTTGAAAAGTATCAGCAGAATTCTACACAGGCAGTTCAGATCATGACAGAAGCAGAACGAAGAGCTTTCGCCGACCGCGCCGAATACATGGGCGATCCGGATTTTATTCAGGATAAAACTTCCTATTTAATTTCTGATGAATATCTAAAAAGCCGCTGGAAAAGCTTCAGTTTTAATAAGGCAACACCGAGTTCTGAGGTAGGAAAAATCATAAAACAACCCAAAGAATCTACAGAAACCACTCACATCTCCGTTATTGATAAAGATGGAAACGCAGCTGCTGTAACAACTACTTTAAATGGTTTGTACGGAAGTAAAGTCGTTGTTTCCGGAGCTGGATTTTTCTTAAATAATGAAATGGATGATTTTTCTGTAAAACCAGGTGTTCCGAATATGTTTGGGGCAGTAGGCGGAGAAGCCAATTCTATTCAGCCTAATAAAAGAATGCTTTCTTCAATGACTCCTACAATTGTTTTAAAAGATCAAAGACCTTATATGATTGTCGGAACTCCGGGTGGAACTACGATTCCGACTTCGGTTTATCAGTCGATTGTAGATGTTATTGATTTTAAATTAAACGCCAATATTTCGGTAAATGCTCCAAAGTTTCATCATCAGTGGCTTCCAGAAACAGTTGCTTTTGAAAAGAATTTTCCTGAAACGACAATCAAAGAACTAGAAAAATTAGGTTATAAAGCAGAAAAATGGGGACAAATAGGAAGAACCGAAATGATTTTAATCGATGATAACGGAAATATTCATGCGGTTGCAGACGGTCGTGGTGATGATTCTGTGGCAGTCGAGTAATTGATTCCTCATTGTATTCAAAATTTCTACAAAATTGCATTAATACATTCGCAGCATGAAAATTTTAATTATCGAAGACGAAGCAGAATTATCTAAAAGTATTGCTGAATATCTTTCTGAAAAAAGCTATTTGTGTGAGTTTGCGTCTACATTTCATGAAGCGATGAACAAAATAGAGGCTTTTGATTATGCCTGTATTATCTTGGATATTATGCTTCCTGACGGAAATGGTCTTGCTATTCTGGAAGCTTTAAAAAAAGAAAACAAACAGGATGGGGTGATTATCGTTTCTGCTAAAAATGCATTGGATGATAAGATAACCGGTCTGCAAATGGGAGCCGATGATTATCTTACGAAGCCTTTTCATCTTTCTGAATTAATGGCTAGAATTTACTCCATTATCCGCAGAAAGCAGTTTAATAATTCTAATATCATTATCCAGAACGAACTGCAGATTGATCTTTTAGCCAAAACCGTTTCTATCAATAATCAGAATATCGAGCTTACTAAAAAGGAATTTGACCTGCTCATTTACTTTATTGGAAATAAGAATAAAGTCATTTCAAAAAGCACTTTGGCTGAACATTTGTCTGGGGATTTTGCTGATATGCTGGATAACCATGACTTTGTATATGCCCATATTAAAAATCTAAAGAAAAAACTTTACGATGCGGGTTGCAATCATTATCTGAAAACAGTTTACGGAACTGGCTACAAATGGATTTCTTAATCACTTGAAAAAATTGTAACTTATACCCTCTCAACTTCTTATTGTGAAGCCATTATTAAGCAAAGCCACAAAGCCTTTTATCATTTATGTACTTATCATTCTCACGATAAGTATTCCGATCTATTATTGGGTAGTGAATACGATTTGGGAAAGCGAACTCGATGAGCACAACAAAACGATTGCAGAGAAAACGTCTTATGAATTCAATCTTCTGAAACTTTCTGATGCAGAATTGTATAAGAGTATAAAACTTTGGAATCATATTCAGCCTGAAACTAATATAGAGCACATTGCTGCAGATTTTCCTAAGGAAGATTTATATTTTACGATCGAAAAACGGAAAAACTTTGGGGACAAGTGTGAAATAGAACGTTACAGATGCCTAAAAAAAACGGTATATATCAATAATAAACCGTTCCTGTTTACCATACAAACCAATATTGAAGAATCTCAGGATACAATTGCCGTTATTGCCGTAACTACCGTATTCTTTTTTATTATTATCGCTTTAGGTCTCTTATTTCTGAATCGAAAGCTTTCTTCCAGCATCTGGAAACCGTTCAGAAATACATTGGAAAAACTCAAGAAGTTTAATCTGAATACCCATCCTCAAGTTGAATTCGAAAAAACAGATACGATTGAATTTGAAGAACTGCACGAATCTTTGAATAAGCTTATAGAACATAGTGTTTCTGTTTATCAGGCGCAAAAAGAGTTTACGGAAAATGCTTCACACGAACTACAGACTCCTTTAACGATCATTAAGCACAAGGTAGATATTTTGCTTCAAAATGAAAATTTAACGGAAGAGCAATATCTGATCGCTGAAGATATCAACAAGGCATTGACGCGTAGTTCAAGAATCAATAAAAACCTGTTGTTGCTCGCGAAAATAGGTAACAGCCAATTTGATAATTCAGAAAAAATTGAGTTTGATGTTTTGGTAAAACAGAGTCTTGAAATGCTTGAAGAACATTTTGATCAAAAAAATCTTTCAGTACTTTCATCAATTCAACCCAAAATTGAAGTACTCGGAAATAGCGGGCTGTGTGAAGTCCTCATCAATAATTTGCTTATTAATGCCATTCGCCACACTCTTCAGGACGGCTCAATAGCTGTGGTTTTAAACGAATCTTCTTTTGAAGTTTCCAACTCGGGAACGGAAAAATTGAATACAGATTCCTTGTTTAAAAGATTTTCTAGATCTTCTTCTGATAATAGCGGAAGCGGTTTAGGACTGGCTATCATTAATGAAATTTGCAGATTTCAAAAATGGGAAATAAGCTACCGGTTCGAAAATCACAATCACATCTTCTCTGTAAAGTTCTAAATTCAAAGTTTCTCCTAAATTGAGTTGCAATTTTGTGTCATAATTAATCTAGAAGACATAAAAATCCAGCGAAAGATCGATTTCTTAAATATCGAAAGCCGGATTTATAAAAACTTTTAAATTTTAACGATGACTTTTAATATCATACTTTTGTTTTTAGGAACAATAATAGCTTTCTGGATAAGCGCCATTTGTGGTGGTGGCGCAAGTCTTATTTTAATACCTATTCTGAATTTACTTTTACCGAGTTCCGTTGTCCCTTTTTCTTTAACGATAGGTACTTTTACCAGTTCTGTCTCCAGAATTTCTGTTTTTAAAAGACATATTAAATGGTCTATTTTCTTTTGGTTTGTTCCTTTTTCTATTCCGGCCGTTTTATTGGGAGCGTATCTGATCAAATTTGTAAACCCCAATTATCTTCAATTAATTGTTTCGTTTTTCCTTATTGCCAATCTTCCGGAATTATTTAAAGCTAAAAAATTGCAGAATGAAGATCAAAAGCCGTATTCTAAATTTTTATTAGCTATTATAGGTTTTCTTGCAGGTTTTATTTCGGGAATTACAGGGGCAATCGGTTTGTTATTCAATCGCTTTTATCTCAGATTTGGACTTAAAAAGGAAGAAATTGTAGCAACAAGAGCCGCAAATGAGGTTTTCCTCCATTTAATCAAACTTATTATCTATATTTCTCTTGGCTTATATTCTAAAACTGCATTATGGCTGGGAATTACCATTGCCGTGGCAACTATTCTGTCATCTTATACCGTAAAATACATTCTGCCTTATTTAAGTGAGTTTTTATTTAAAAAGATCGGATACGGAGCAATGGTTTTGTCGGGTATTCTCTTATTAGCAGGAACCTCGGATAAAATAATTCAACAGGATAAAATTTCTTTATCCACAGGTCATAAAACATCTGAATCTGAACCTGTGATTTCATGGAGAAACACTGATTTTATTATAGAGTTTGCCTTTGATGACGGTTTTGAAGTAGAACGGCCTATAAAACTTGATGAGCTACCAAGCATTCACAAAGAAAAATATAACAGTCTGAAAAGTCAATATGATACAATACATATAGAAAAGGTTTTCTCTTTTGGCCAGGAGCCCGTGTATGAATTTTACTGTTATAAAAACAATCAGATGATCAAAAAACTGGAAATATAACGATTGTGAAGATAAAAAAGTGTGATGATTAGATAAAGCTGAAAAATTTCGGCGGGGCTTTCAGCCCCGCCGAAATTTTTCATGACTTTTGTCATATTTCCAAATAAAAATTCTTAATTTTCGCCCTTCAAAATGCAAAAACTACCCTCTTGAAAGCAAAAAAAATCTATCAGCAGCTTTATTTTCAAGTTATTATAGCAATTATAGCAGGAATCCTTTTAGGAAAGTTTTATCCTGAATTAGGTGAAAAAATGAAACCTTTAGGTGACGGCTTTATCAAATTGGTAAAAATGATCATTGCTCCGGTAATTTTCATTACGCTTACTCTAGGAATTGCTCACATGACTGATCTGAAAAAAGTAGGAAGAATCGCTATAAAGGCAATGATTTATTTTGTTACATTTTCAACATTGGCTTTGATAATTGGTCTAATTGTAGGAAATATTTTACAACCGGGTCACGGGTTAAATATTGATCTTTCTACCCTTTCAGGTGATGTTTCGCAATATCAGCAAAAAGCTCATGAAACTACATTGACTGGATTTATCATGAATATCATCCCTGAAACATTATTCAGTCCGTTGGTTGGAGAAAATATCTTACAGGTTCTTCTGGTAGCTGTTTTAATGGGAGTTGCATTGGTTTTAACAAAAGAAAAAAGCCAAAAAGTAACGGATTTTTTACAGGATCTTTCTACTCCTGTTTTCAAGATCGTTCATATGCTCATGAAACTTGCACCTATCGGAGCTTTCGGAGCTATGGCATTCACCATCGGAAAATATGGTCTTCATTCTGTATTAAATTTAATATTTTTAGTAGGTACCTTTTATATCACATCCATTCTTTTTGTTGTATTGGTTTTAGGGGCAGTGGCATGGTATAACGGTTTCAACATCTTTAAACTCGTCTATTATTTAAAAGAAGAACTTCTTTTAGTATTAGGAACAAGTTCTTCAGAATCTGCACTTCCGGGAATTATGGAAAAACTGGAGAAAGCAGGATGTTCAAGAGCCATTGTAGGATTGGTAGTTCCCACAGGATATTCTTTTAATCTTGACGGGACAAACATTTATATGACATTGGCTTCTTTATTTATTGCCCAGGCTTTAAATATTCATCTTCCTATTGAAAAACAAATCATGTTGCTGTTGGTGGCTATGTTAAGTTCTAAAGGAGCTGCAGGAGTAACAGGAGCCGGTTTTGTAACATTAGCTGCTACATTAGCTGTTGTTCCTGAAATTCCGATTGCAGGAATGACCTTAATTTTGGGGATCGATAAATTTATGAGTGAATGCCGAGCTTTAACGAACGTTATCGGAAATTCCGTAGCAACCGTAGTTGTAGCGAACTGGGAAAAGCAGCTCGATAAAGATCAACTGCAATTTTGCCTGGATCATCCGAATGAGATGGAGAATAAATTAGAAGTTTAATTTTAAAACTCCTACTGAAATTAACGGTTCATTAGTAATACTCATGTTTTTACACTAAAATATTCAAACTTGAAGGCTGTACTTTTATGTGAATAGGTGATTTTATTTTATTGAATTCTCCGTCAAGATGCCAGTTCTTCGTATTGACTTTAAATTCTATTTCTGAAACGGGAAGATACGTTACGTAATCATCATCTTTCAGTTTTTTTGTAAACATTCTGTAAGCAAATAATGCAGAATAAGTTAATGGAAACTTTTTCACCAAAACGATGTCGACCAAACCATCACTTTTACTCGCTTGCGGTGCGATATAGGCATTATTTCCGAATTGACGGGTATTGGCAATATTCAGCATCAGATATTTCCCGTTATATTGCTGATATTGTTCATCAAAAAATTTGACCTTAATGGGTTTATAATTAAAAAACGTTTTAAGAGAAACTTTGATGTAGTTTTTAAATCCTCGGCTTGTCTTCTCAAATTCTTTCACCACTTTTCCGTCAAAGCCGGTCCCTGAAACGTTAATTGAAAGTTTATCATTCACCGTAAACGTATCAATCTTTCTGGATTTATTTGCTTTGATCTTTTCTAAAAGCTCATCCAGGTTTTTTCTAAAGTTGGTTTCGTTGGAAAATCCGTTTCCTGAACCTGCCGGAAAAATTGCTAAAATTTTAGAGGTACCAATAAGATTGCGGGCAATGGTTGAAATAGTACCATCTCCTCCTATTGCAACAAAAATATCTATATTTTGAAAATTCTCCTGAATAAAATCATCAGTTCCCTGAATAGATTCAGAAATATAATATAAAGGATTTTCGACCTTTCTCTTTAGTTCTTCAAGAAACGGTTGATAGTTTTTTTTTGCCGAAAAAGGATTAATAATAAAAGCTACATTTTCCATTGCAACAAAAATAAAAAAATGCTTCGATAGAGAAGCATTTTTTTAATTATTTAATTTTCATTCTTTCTTTAAATTGTGGCGTTAATGTTCCGGCCAAGTCTTGCCAGGAAACAGGAATTGTAATATCCCCTGCCGCAAAAGCCGTTATTTCGTAAGGACTATAGTGGAAATAGAGGTTTTTATCATCAAAATAAAAATTTTCAGTAGCAGGAATTACTTCTACCAAAAGCATATCTGAGTTATTAATTTCTCCTTTATCATCTGTAGCTCCTCCATTCATTTTATTAACATTCTTCATCAGTAACGCTTCCAATTTATTTTTAGGTATTAAAGTAATGTCTTTCAGCTCCACTTTTTTATTATTTTTTAAATCAAAAACTCTTTCTGAATACCCGTAATTATCATGGGCGCCTCCTTCATAGGAACCCCAACCGTATTGTATATGAAGATAATCATTTGTATTTGATTTCAGATCCATTCCCAAGTCTGAGTACCATTCCTGAGCAAATTTCATATCAGAAATCCAGTCTTTTGAATCTTTTTTAATTCCATTAAAATATTCATTTTTATTTTTTTCCAAAAGTGCCCGAATTCCGTTCTTAGAAAAATCCTGAACATTCTTGTCTCCGAAATAAATACTATCTAAGAGCTTCTTATCTTTAATGCTTGGAAAAACCAACATTTTAGAAGAATATTTTATACTCAATGAGTCATTAAGTTTAATCGAATCATTCACCTTAACCGAGTCAACAGAAAATTGATCAGCCTGAGTTTCCACATTCGTTGTTATGTTTGTCGTTTCAGATTTCTTACAGGCAGTAAAGGTAAAGAAGGCAGAAAGTGCCAAAACAGCAATTGTGTTTTTCATAATTTTGATTTTGAATTTGATTTTCCTTTTTACATGCAAAAACCATTCAAAAGATGAATGGTTTTCGAAATTATTTTGAAATTTTTCTTATTTTTATTTTTTCACCAAGCTAATCACCTGATTTTCCTGTTTGGAAGCGACTCCCCAAATCTGTTTAAATGCCGGATAATATTCTTTCGGATAATCTGCACTTGCCACTTTGGTTGTAGAAACAATTTCCAGCTTATTTCCTTTTTGTTCTATGATATAATTATATTCTATTTCTTTATCCTCAGTTACAATCTTTTTACTTTTAGGCATTTCCTCAATAACATATCCTTCAGGAATTTCCAATACTATTTTTTTCACTCGTGTGTATGGGGAAATAAAGTCTATAGGATATTTACGTTCTTCTGTCTGATCAAATTCGTTAGATGTTTTATTCAAAAACAGCATCGGATTGATAATGATTTTTTTACCAATTTTATCAATCATATTTTCAGATGAAAATTTCATCGTACTTTCAAAATCACCATTTTCTAAAACTTTTGAATCAATACCGGTAAAATCTACTGAAAAATTTTCTTTGTACTGTTTTTTATATTTATCAGCATTGTCATCATAACTTTCTTTAGCAAACATGGCGTACGTTCCTGTATCTTTATCTGAATAACTTCCCGAAACATTTCCGTCATCATTAATTTTTGCATCAACAGTAAGATAGGTAAAACTCGGTTTTGTATTAACCATAGATAATTGCTGTACTTTTTCTTTGGCTATCAAAATTCCAAACTGATTCCAGTCTCTTGGAGGCAACTGATCTATTGAAGCTTGCTTCGATGTTGCATCATACAAATGAAAACCACTTTTTGTTTGAATTGCAGCAATTACAAAATTCATGTTCGAAACATTTGGAGAAGCAACATTTATTATTCCATTATTTATCGTTGAAATTGTTAACGGATCTGCTTTAATTCCAGCTTCACGAAGCATCATTACAAGAAAAAGATTGATCTCTGCGGCATTTCCTGTTTTGGTTTCAAGCATTTTTTTGATCCCGTCTTCTACATAAATTCCTCTATCTTGATTCCATGTAAAAGTATTTTTTACATAATTAAAAACAGCATTAGCTTTTTCAATTTCATTAGAAATACCTGCAATATTAGAAGGCATATTTTCTTTTGCAAATTTTGTTTTTTTCAGTTCTCCGCCAAAATCTTCATTTTCATAAAGTCTCTGTTTGATCTGTTCCCAAGATGACGAAAACAATTTTAATTCTCTGAAATTCGTTGAATTAAGTTCTGCACTTACTTTTGTTCTGTAGTTTCTATCATTTGTCACAAATTTTTCAGTTTTAAAGCCTTTTACATTTTCATACCCGAACCTGTACGTTCTGTAATTTGTACCATACATTGTAACTTCTTCAACTTTTCTGTATTTCGGATTCAAGAAGCCTGTATAATTTACATTATATGCGATATTTGAAGGACTGTCCAAAACATATTCCGTATATAATGACGGCGTATCTGTTTCTATTAAAATTTCAGGAACGACATACAAAAATGGAGATGTCACCTCATACTGATATTCAATAACAGACCCGTTTTTCACATTTGGAAAAGCAAATTTTGTGATAGAATAATTTTTACTCTCCTTACTTTTATATTTTGAACTTTTATCAACTTTTGTCGTAACTGAAGCTCCATTTTCCAGATTATAGGTAAAAGCTTTCATCTTGGAAAGTGTTTCGTGATCGCTTCCACTTTGATACAATGGAATTTCAAGATTTAACCAATCTTCTGCTTTGTCTTTATCATAAATTTTAATTCTATAAAAAGCTCTTTTAATAAGGTTTCCGGTATTATTATCAATACTAAAATGCACTGATTTATATAATATTTCCGCAGATGCATTTTCATCCAAAGCTGACTTTTGTTTGGATAGATCAGCATCATTAAATTTAGGGGGATCAAGGAATTCATGTTTTTGTGCCTCAATGAAAATGAAATTCACTGAACAAACAGCTAACATTAAAAGTTTTTTCATGCTTAGATTTTAGAAATTAAAATTTTAGAGTTGTCTAGGTTAAGAGTTTTTTTTCTGAAATTAATGTAATCGTTATATTTTTCTTTAGGATAAAGTCCTTTGTTGATTTTAATTGTCCTATTTACCTTTAATTCTTCCCCGTTTTTCACAAAACTTAATTTATAAGTTCCAAATTCAGAATTAACAGTTACGTTTTCAGGAATTTCATCTAGCTTATAATTTTTTGGAACCGTGAAGTTAATTTCATATTCGTCTTCAAACGATTGTCTCAGCTCAAAAGGTAATTCTCTGTTTTCATCAGTTTTATAAATTGTGTTAGAATAAACCGGAACGGCCCTAAAAATCATACTGCTTCCTGCATTTTTAGAATAATTATTTGCTCTAAAGTCAAGATCATATTTTGCAATAGCATTATCTTTATCATTAAGAAAATTCTTCATTTCAACCTTATCAAAATGTAATACATTAAAAAGACTTTTTACAGTTTCATTCCTTTCCTTTGGTTGCATATTGGTAAAAGCTAAATTATGATCGTACTGGCTTCCCGTATAAGTAAAACTCCCTTCACCCAAAATGCTGTTATCTTCATTTAATTTAACTTTCAAAAACTGTTTTTCTTTATTTTGTTCAGCAGAATAGGAAGGAGTGTCAATTATTTCAATTCCATCTTGTTTAACAGCAAGAACATTTCTATCTGTTGTACTGTAACTTAAATGATTGAAAGCAATTTGTTGTGATGTATTTTCTAGCCAAATATTTCCTTTTTCGGTAGGGATCATTAAAATAATATGATTTCCACCCATTTTTGGAAAATCTTTGTCAAAAGAAACCGGTGATGAATCTGAATTAATTTTACAATAATAAGAAGGAATTCCTGCCTCATCTAACAAAGTTTTCATGTACGTTGATAATCCCTTACAATCACCATATCCTTTTTTCTGGACTTCATCCGGAAGCATCGGTTGCCAACCTCCAATTCCCAACGCTACAAAAATATATCTTGTTTTACTTTGCATGTATTGATAAATTTTTCGTACTTTTTCCTCCTTTGTCCCTTGCAAATTCAGTGAAGCAACTTCGGCTTTAATGGCCGGAGTAGATACAAAAACCGGTTCTAAAATATTCTTGTAATACCAAGACCCAAAATCTTTCCAGTTATCAATCGTCCCTTGCTTTCCTTCCAAATTAAATTTCGTTAAAGCAAAACTTACTTTTGGTAAAATTTTCACAAGTTGAGGCAATAAAAAAGCATCATCAATAGCAGGAACACTCTTATAAGTATATGTTTTTTCACCTGCATTATTGCTTTCTACGACAGATGTATAATTATATTTTGAAGGATATGTTTTTGTTTTAAGTTCAATCCCAGATTTATTAATAATTTTCATCTGTGACTCTTCTAGTGAAACATTAGTTGATCTAAAAGGCACAAAATCTGGCAAGAAAACTGTATTTTCATCTTCAATCTGATAAGAAAACTCTACTGTATAAGGATATTGTGTTGGAGTATATGATAAAGACAATACTCTATTATCAGAATAAAATGTTCCTTGTTGATTATTAGCAAAATCCCCAAAATCAGATTTTGAATATGATTTTATCTTTTTTCCAGCTTCATCATAAATATTGACTTTCACATCAGAAATATTATCCCCTTTCTCATAAGGAATATATACTAAAGCATCTGAATCTCCACCCTTATTTAAAACAGTTGTTACAGTATAAAGCTGGTATTTTATATCGTCAATTTTATTAATTTGAATGGTTGTAAGATCTTTTCGGATAACAGCATTCGCATTTTTCTTCAAATTTTCAGGAATAGCAGAGGCAGGAAAGCTCTGAGCGAAATATAAAGAAGCCATTGATAAAGCTCCGATACAAAATATTTTCATCATGGTTATTAAAATAAAGCAAAAATAATAAAATCTGATAACTGCAGAAAATAATTTTTATTGCCTTAAAATCTTCAAAATCTAAAATAAAAAAGACTCCATTTCTGGAGTCTTTTTTATTTATATCTGTAAAAATTGATTACGCATCAATCTTAGCATATTTTGCATTCTTTTCGATAAACTCTCTTCTTGGCGGAACTTCATCTCCCATCAACATAGAGAAAACACTGTCAGCTTCTACTGCATTATCAATAGTCACTTGCTTTAAAATTCTGTGTTCAGGGTTTAGAGTGGTTTCCCAAAGCTGTTCAGGATTCATCTCTCCAAGACCTTTGTAACGTTGAACCTCTACTCCTTTTCCATCCGGAGACATTTCTAAAGTAAATTCTTCACGCTCTTTTTCATTGTAAGCATATTGCTTTTTGTTTCCTTTCTTTAATAAATATAAAGGCGGTTGAGCGATATAAATATATCCGTTCTCAATCAGTTCTTTCATATATCTGAAGAAGAAAGTAAGAATCAGTGTAGAAATGTGAGATCCATCGATATCGGCATCGGTCATGATTACGATTTTGTGATATCTTAATTTAGCCATATTCAACGCCTTGCTGTCTTCTTCTGTTCCTACAGAAACTCCAAGAGCGGTATAAATATTCTTAATCTCTTCATTATCATAAACTTTATGAAGCATTGATTTCTCAACGTTCAAAATTTTACCTCTTAACGGAAGAATCGCCTGGAAAAATCTGTCACGACCTTGTTTTGCCGTTCCACCCGCGGAATCTCCCTCTACTAGGAATATTTCTGATTCTGCAGGATCTTTTGATGAACAGTCAGATAATTTACCCGGAAGACCAGAACCTCCCATTGGAGATTTTCTCTGAACCATTTCACGAGCTTTTTTCGCAGCCTGTCTAGCTTTTGCAGCCAACACAACTTTCTGAACGATAATTTTTGCTTCGTTCGGATTTTCTTCTAAGAAGTTGGTCAACATTTCCCCTACAATTTTATCAACAGCACCAGAAACTTCGGAGTTACCTAATTTCGTTTTTGTCTGCCCTTCAAACTGAGGTTCCATTACTTTTACAGAAATTACCGCGGTAAGTCCTTCACGGAAGTCATCACCAGTAATTTCTACTTTTTCTTTTGCCGGAAGTCCTAATTCATCAGCATATTTCTTCAAAGTTCTCGTCAAAGCACGTCTGAAACCAGCTAAGTGAGTACCTCCTTCGTGAGTATTAATATTATTTACGTAAGAGTGAAGATTTTCGTTGAATGATGTATTATAACGCATTGCTACTTCAACAGGAATATCATCTCTTTCACCTTCCATGAAAATTACGTGTTCCATTATAGACTCACGGTTTCCGTCGATGAAGGCAACAAATTCTTTTAAACCACCCTCAGAATGGAAAACTTCAGATCTGAAAGATCCGTCTTCCAATTTTTCTCTTTCGTCTGTAAGCGTGATTGTAATTCCTTTATTAAGATAAGAAAGCTCTCTTAAACGAGTTGCTAATGTATCATAATTATACACCAATTCCGAAAAAATGGTATCATCCGGCTGGAAAAACTGTTTTGTTCCTCTATTCTCGCTATGACCGATTTCTTCAACCTGAGTTTGCGCCTTACCTTTAGAATATATTTGTTGATAAACATTCCCATCTCTGTAAACAGTAGTCACCATTTCGTTAGAAAGTGCATTCACACACGATACCCCAACTCCGTGAAGACCTCCGGAAACTTTATAAGAATCTTTATCAAACTTACCTCCGGCTCCGATTTTTGTCATTACAACCTCAAGAGCAGATTTTTGTTCTTTTTCGTGGAAGTCAACAGGAATACCTCTACCGTTATCCATAACTTCGATTCCGTTTCCTTCCTTAATAGCTACGAAGATTGTGTCACAGTATCCTGCCAACGCTTCGTCAATAGAGTTATCTACTACTTCATAAACCAAATGATGGAGACCTCTTACTCCCACATCACCAATGTACATTGAAGGACGCATACGTACGTGCTCCATTCCTTCCAATGCCTGAATACTACTAGCTGTATATTGTTTCTGACTCATATCAAATATTAAAAATCTTGCTATATGCAAAGACTTACAAATATCGTGATTTTTTTCGAGGTGTGAAAGTTAAAATATGTCAAAAAAAGTATTGATTTTTCAGACTAAACCACAAATGATGTATTTAAAAAATATCAAAGTTAAAATCTATAACTTAAACCGATGCTGTTGTAAATCATACCGTACATCAATAATTTATGCTTAAATTTATTTACTCAAAAAGTTGATTTTATGGATGATTTTCTGGCTGCCCGTTCTCAGATGGCAATGTCACTTGGTTTTCATATCATATTTTCCTGTGTGGGTATGGTAATGCCTTTTTTGATGGCATTTGCCCACTGGAAGTATTTAAAAACAAATAATGAAGTCTATAAAGGTCTTACTAAAGCCTGGAGTAAAGGGGTTGCCATCCTTTTTGCCACCGGAGCCGTTTCCGGAACTATGCTTTCTTTCGAACTTGGACTTCTTTGGCCGCAATTCATGAAACATGCCGGACCTATTTTCGGGATGCCTTTTTCATTGGAAGGAACCGCGTTTTTCATCGAGGCAATTGCCATCGGATTTTTTCTTTACGGTTGGGACAGGTTTAATAAATGGTTTCATTGGTTCTGCGGTTTTCTGGTAGGTTTAAGTGGTTTAGCTTCAGGAATTTTGGTGGTTGCTGCCAATGCCTGGATGAATTCACCTGCCGGATTTGATTATGTTGACGGACAATATTTAAATATTGATCCTATAAAAGCTATGTTTAATGAAGCTTGGTTTCCTCAGGCATTGCACATGACGGTTGCTGCATTTTGCGCCACAGGATTTGCCGTTGCAGGCGTTCATGCTTATTTAATTATGAGAAAAAAGAATGTTGAATTTCATACAAAAGCATTTAGAATTGCAGCAGGATTTGCCTTAATCGGAGCATTTGGCGCTCCTTTGAGTGGAGATGTTGCCGCCAAATCTGTTGCAGAAAGACAGCCTATCAAATTAGCTGCTATGGAAGCTCATTTTGAAACAGAAAAAGGAGCTTCTTTTGTGATTGGCGGAATTCCGGATGAGAAGAAAGAAGAAATAAAATATGCCGTAAAGATCCCTAAAGTATTAAGCTTTTTGGTAGCAAATGATTTTAATGCTGAAGTAAAAGGGCTAAAAGACTTCCCAAAAGACGAATGGCCTCCTATTGCGGTTGTTCACTATGCTTTTCAGATCATGATTTTCTTTGGAGTTGTAATGATCATTATCGGAACTGTTTATTTATATGCTGTGTTTTTCAAAAAAGAATGGCTCACCAAAAACTGGCTGCTAAAAACATTTTTATTTGCAACGCCTTTTGGATATATTGCTTTGGAAGCCGGCTGGACAGTAACTGAAGTCGGAAGACAACCCTGGATTATCTACGGAATCATGAGAACAGTTGATGCTGTAACGCCCATGCCGGGAATTCAGTATTCTTTCTATTTTTTTACAGCAATTTTCGTTTCGTTATCATTAATTATTGTATTTCTTCTGAGACGACAGATACAGATGGTTCCGAAGTTATATGACCCTACAGATGCTCAGTTTAATCCTAAAAACAAGAAATTATGATCTACGTAGTTATAGGTTTTCTTTGGCTTTCAATTTGCCTGTATGTTATTTTGGGAGGAGCAGATTTCGGAGCAGGAATTGTAGAACTTTTCACCAAGAAAAGAGCCCGTGATAAAACAAAAGAGATCATGTATGAGTCTATTGCGCCTGTTTGGGAAGCCAATCATATGTGGCTGATTATTGCGATTGTAATTTTATTTGTAGGCTTTCCTGAAATTTACACTACGCTTTCTACCTATCTTCACATTCCTTTAGTTTTATTGCTGGTTGGTATTATTGCAAGAGGAACTGCATTCACCTTCAGACATTATGATGCTGTGAAAGATGACTGGCAACATGTTTATACTCAAATATTTTATTTTTCGAGTTTGTTAACGCCTTTTTTCTTAGGGTTAATTGCTGCAGCAACGGTTTCCCATTCCATAAATCCTGACGCGACGAGCTTTTTAGACTTATATATTTTCAGTTGGCTGAACTGGTTTGGAATTGCTGTAGGATTGTTTACCGTTTCTATTTGTGCCTATCTGGCTTCGGTTTTTGCATTAAGAGAAACCAATGACAGATTAGAATTAGGTTTAATGATCAAAAAATCAAAGCAAACCATGATTTTTGTAGTGATCACGGGTATTCTGGTATTTTTCACTGCTTATATTTCCGATATTCCATTAGTAATGTGGGTATTTTCTAAGCCCTTAGGAATAATGGCTATTTCATTTGCAACGATTTGTTTACTGCTTATTCTTCGTGCTATGAATAAGCAAAAACTTCTTCCCGTAAGAGCTTTAGCAGGATTTCAGGTAGTTATGATTTTGGTGGCGGCAACTTATCAGCACAATCCCAATATCATTCTTTTTGCCAATGGAGAGCATCTTTCTTTATTGGAACAAGCAGCCGCACCGAAAACAATTTCTGCATTGGGATGGGCTTTACTATTAGGTTCGTTATTTATTCTGCCATTTTTGTTTTATTTGATGGCTTCATTTAGCAAGCAGAGAAAGTAATTTATTTTAATCCAATATTTTAATGAACTTTATTCAAAAAATTATAAACAGCACTATTTATATTTTTACAATCTTTACAGTTATAGGTTGTAAAAACCCAACAAAAGAAATCGAAATCAAAACAAAAAATCAGATCATTAATAAAGAAAATAATATACCCAAACTTTATACAAAACAAGATTCAATTATTATTCCCACCGAACTTGGTGATACTTTGAAATATTCAAGAAAAGAATTTAAAAACATTACAGACCAACATCCCGAATTTTCTGAACAATATCCGAGAAATCCAGATCAAACATATTTTGATGGGAATGATAAGGAACAGTTTGGAAGTGAAGCAGGGCAAGACACTTATTACATTCTTTATGCTTACTTTTTAAAACAAAAAAACGGGATACAAAAATTTTCAAAAGAAAGGCAAAAGTTAATAAACATCTACTCAAATATAAATTCCCTATTTGGAAAATTTGAAAACGGGGGAACATATTTTGGGCATCAATATTCAAGAATTTTAGGCTATGCCGAATATTCAATTTATTTACTGCCTAAAAATAAAAATGACTTCTACAAAACGTATGATATTACAAAACAAAAAGAGCTATATATTACTTCTCTGCGGCAGCTCATTGAAGATGAAAGTAAAATAGATTTTGAAAGTACCGAGGAACAAAAAAAGATAAAGAAAAAAGAACTTAATAAAATAGTTGATAAGCTTGACATACTAATAACAAACAATTTTTATCTCAGAAGAGCTCAGGAATTTCAATATTCTCATTACGAATATTATTAACCTTACTTTATTTTTTAATTAAAACTAATTCAACACGTCTGTTTTGGGTTCGGTCTGATTCGGTTTGTTCAGGATATACGACAGGGTTAAGATGACCCAAACCTTCTGCCTTTACACGTTTAGCATCAATTCCCATTGCCAATAAAAAATCTTTAATTGATTGCGCGCGTGTAAAAGACAAATTAAATGTTCCTAAATCCAGATCTTCACCATCAAAATTTTCGTAATCACAGCAGATATACCCCTGAAGTCCAACTTCAAGAGTCGGATTTTCTTTCAGAATAGTATATAGCTGATACAATTTTGATTTTGCCTTGGGAAGCCACACATGACGTCCTCCAATAAAATTGACATCCGGTAAAGAAAAAGTATCTTTTACCTTCATTGAAGCAATCTTCGCATCAAAAAAGCTAGGATATGCTTTTCTTGAAATCTTTTCTCCTTTCTCAAAAAAACGTTCTATAAAAATATCGACACGCCGATTTTTGGCTAATAAATTTTCTGAACTGTTATCATTGATCTGTTTTGAAATCCCCAATCCTTCAGAGCCTGCCAAATGAATATTCTTACCTATTTTAGTTTTTAAATAATCACTTACTTGTTTCGCCCGGTTTTGAGATAATGTTTTATTTAATTCTTCATTTCCCAAAGGATTCGCATTTCCAAAGATTCTAAGAGTAAGTTTGGTTTCAAGCTTAGCCAAGCTGTCCAGTTTTCGTTTCGATTCTCTGCTAAGTTCGTAGCTGTTATTTTTAAAATAAATAGAAGTAAGCGTCTGTGAATAGAAACCTGTAGAAAAGAAGAATATAAACAAAAAGGCTTTCATCAGAATTGTTTTCTTACAAACGCAAAGTAACAGAAAATAGTTCGAGTTCTTCGTATTTTATAAAAAAGTTCCGGCGGAAGCTTCGCTTCCGCCGGAACTAAAATGTATTTCAATTTAAATTAAACCAATTTCATCAAAAGGTTTTCCTCAATTTTTTCTACTTTCACTAAGTTAGCTTTCGTTAAAGTTTTGGAAGCTTTGTCCCATTTTTTCCCAGAAAGTTTAGATTGTTCTTTTACTTCAGCCAGAGAAATTTGCTCTCCTGATTTTAATATTTCAAGAATTATTTTTTCATCTTCACCTAATTCAATCTGAGGAACATTTTTTTCAGGCTTCATTTGAGGGAAGAATAATACTTCCTGAATTGACGCATTATTCGTTAAGAACATAATTAATCTGTCCATTCCGATTCCCATTCCTGAAGTTGGTGGCATTCCATATTCCAGAGCTCTAAGGAAATCTTCATCAATAAATTGTCCTGCTTCATCATCTCCTTTTTCAGATAATTTCAACTGATCTTCAAAACGCTCTCTTTGATCAATCGGGTCATTAAGCTCAGAATATGCGTTCGCGATCTCTTTACCGCAAACCATTAATTCAAAACGCTCTGTAAGACCTTCTTTGCTTCTGTGTTTCTTTGTAAGAGGTGACATTTCTACCGGATAATCTGTAATGAAAGTCGGCTGAATGAAGTTTCCTTCACACTTTTCACCAAAAATTTCATCGATTAATTTTCCTTTACCCATCGTTTCATTCACATCAATTCCGATAGATTTAGCAAAATCGAACAATTCCTGTTCTGTTTTTCCTGTAATATCGAAACCTGTGTATTTCAAAATTGCTTCTGTCATAGAAACTCTTGCGAAAGGTGCTTTGAAGCTGATTTCCTGATCACCAAATTTTGCATTTGATGTTCCATTTACCTGAATGGCACAGAATTCCAACAATTTTTCGGTGAAATCCATCATCCAGTTATAGTCTTTGTAAGCTACATAAATCTCCATTACGGTAAATTCAGGATTATGCGTTCTGTCCATCCCTTCATTTCTGAAGTTTTTTGAGAATTCATAAACACCGTCGAATCCACCAACAATCAATCTTTTCAGATATAATTCATTAGCAATTCTTAAATATAAAGGAATATCTAAAGCATTGTGATGCGTAATAAAAGGTCTTGCTGCAGCTCCACCAGGAATTGACTGTAAAACAGGAGTTTCAACTTCAAAATATCCTGCATCATTGAAGAAAGTTCTCATTGCATTGAACAGTTTTGTTCTTTTCACAAAAACTTCTTTTACATGAGGATTTACCAATAAATCGACATAACGTTGTCTGTATCTCAATTCAGGATCTGTAAACCCGTCATGCACTACTCCATTTTCATCGGTTTTTGCCTGAGGAAGTGGACGTAAAGCTTTTGTTAAAAGGGTAAAGTTTTTAACCAAAACTGTTTTTTCACCAACCTGAGTTGTAAATAGCTCTCCTTCAATCCCGATAATATCTCCTATATCTAAAAGGTGCTTGTAAACTTCATTATATAAAGTTTTGTCTTCACCTGTACAGATTTCATCTCTGTTAAAATACACCTGAATTCTGCCTGTAGAATCCTGTAATTCAGCAAAAGATGCTTTCCCCTGAATTCTTCTGGACATCAATCTACCTGCAATCTTAACCTGTTTATTATCAGCGAAATCCTGTTTTATAGATTCTGTAGTATCTGTAATTACGTATTCATCTGCAGGGAACGCATTGATTCCCATTTCAACAAGCTTGTTCAGCTTTTCTCGTCTAATGATTTCTTGTTCTGATAATTGCATTGTATCTATTTAAAATAACGTGCAAAATTAGTGATTTTTGAATTGATGTTCAATGGATATTTGCAGAAATTAAAGTTTTTTTAACCTAACTCCCGTTTTAAAGGAGAATTTCTGCAGCCCGACTTGAGCGGAAATCCTTTTGTGAGGAGGAACGACGAGCAAAAGATTGGGAGTGGAAGGCGGAAATTGCTGCCCCAAAAATATTTAATGAATAAAAAACGAAACTTACTTATTTCAGAACCAGCCTTTACGGTTTTGCTTAGGAATGAATGTCCAAGACAACATTCTGCTTATTTTCTGGCCTTGGGCCATTTCAATTATTTTAAAATCAACAACTTTTACTTTTTTCAAAAGGTTCGTAAGCTTGAACAAATTGTCTTTTTTCGAAACCAGACATGTAAACCAAAGAACCTGTGACGAAAACAAAACACTTTCTGAAATCATTCTTGATATAAAAGCCAGTTCACCACCTTCACACCATAATTCAGATTGCATGCCACCAAAATTAAGCAGAGGTTTTGATATTTTTGATTTATTCAGATTTTTTGTTTTTCTGAGATTTCCTTTTAAGGCAGATTCTTCAGAATCATGAAAAGGAGGATTGCACATAGAAAATGCAAACTTATCTTTTGAATCAATGATATTTTTAAATATGTATTCGGAATCTGGCTGTCTTTTTAATTGAATAACAGAAGATAAATCGGGATTATTATCTAAAATCTGCTGTGCATTTTTCAAAGAATCCTGATTGATATCTGTTCCCAACATTTTCCAGCCATACGATCGATGAGCAAGTAAAGGATAGACAAGATTGGCTCCGACCCCGATATCCAAACCATGAACAGCATTTCCGTTCGGAATTCCACCCTTCTCTTCGGCTAATAGATCAGCAATGTAGTGTACATAATCTGCCCGTCCTGGAATTGGCGGACAAAGATTGGCATCAGGAATATCCCAGCTCTGAATATTGTAATATTGCATCAATAAGGCTTTATTAAGCAATTTTACAGCTTTTGGAATACTAAAATCAATTGTCAGATTCTGATACGCATTCAGGGAAACAAAGTCTTTCAATTCTGGCACACAAGAAATCAGCAAATCAAAATCATAAGGATTGCGATGCAGATTTCTTGGGTGCAGATTTGACTTTTCGGCAGTCATCTATTATTTTTTCTGACTTAAAATGTATTGAACCATTTTTTTAGCATCTTCTTTAGACACCTGAGAATGAGGCTGCATAGGCACGCTTCCCCAAACTCCACTTCCTCCTTCTATGATTTTTGCAGCCAAAGCATCGATATCTTTTTCAGAATATTTATCTGCTATTTCCTTATAGGATGGGCCAATCATTCTTTCATTTAAAGAGTGACAACCTGAACAATCTAATCTTTCAATCATCTGATCTCCGGAAAGATGAGCATTGGTTGCCGCTACTGGTTCTGCAGATGTTTCTGAAACCGATGCCTCTTCTTTTTTAGAACAAGAGAACATCAACAACACTAAACATCCGGCCAATAATAATTTTTTCATTATTTCTTAGCAGCAGTAGAATCTGTTGTTGCAGTTGCAGGAGCAGCAACCGGAGCAGCTGTTTCAGTTTTTTTAGCCGTAGAATCTACAACAGTTGGAGCATCTGGCTCAGACAACATCGTGTTGCTGTCTTGCAGGTCATGATTAGGCTTTTTTGAACAGTTAACTACGAATAAACTTCCGATAAATGCGATTGCTAATACTTTTTTCATTATTTTTTCTCTAAAAATTTAGACAAAAATATAAAAAATATTGCTTGTAGAGAGTATAAAATACTTTTTAATCGTTGTAACCAGAAATTGTATTTTTGTGTAAACCTGAAAATTATGATTATCATTTCAAAAATCTTATTTTTCTTAAGCCATCACGGCTTTTATGCAGTATTGATCTTTATTCTGTTCTTCGGAATTATTGCTTTTTTAACTAAGAAAGTGTGGTGGCTCATTTTAATTCTGCCCTTTTCAATTATTAACGGAATCGGAGGACAATTCATCAATGCATGGTTTTTAAATAAATATGGTGTGGAAGGCACTGCTATCATTACTTCTGATGTAGAAACCAATTCTACATTGAATGAACAGTATATCCATGATTATGAAGCCATTGTAAAAAAGCAGAACGGAAAGTATGTTGATACTTATTTTTCCACAACTTCAGCAGCAATTTATCCTCTCGAAAATGCGATAAGGATTCCAAGAACCGAGCAGGAATTTCCCGTGAAATATATTCCCGGATATGAAAAAAATATAGTGATACTTTATCAACAGTCCAATGAAGGAAAGCAGTTGAAAGAATATGAAAAGATAAGACCCATCAATACAGCAAGGATAAAGTACGAAGCTGATCCTATGAATAAAGCTTTTGTTCAGGAATATCTTAATGCTTTGGAGGATTATCTGAAAAACTATGACAATCAGGAATACAGAAGCAAAGCTGAACAGTTGAAAAAAGAACTGAACTCCATGAAATAATTTTTTCGGAACATTTTGAGGAAATCAACATTTTATCTGTTTGAACAGGAGCTAAAATTCAAAAAACTTGTACAATTTCTTGAGATCTATCAAAAAAATAATTTAGCTTTGTATATTATTTAAAATAAGCTTTATGAAAAAAATAATCTCTACAACCTTCGTATTTTTGGGGTTCCTTTTTGCTAATTTAGTTTCTGCACAGGAGATTTCTAAACAACAGATGCTTGTATTTCAGTCTGACAACGTAAATTCTTTTAAAGCAGCGTTTTCTAAAGACAATTACAATAAATGTTTTGCAATAAAAGAGAATTCATACAGTTTGCTTTCTTTAAGCGTAAAACATGATAAAAAAAATATTCTTGAGTATCTAGTAAACAATGAAGCTGATCTTAATCTGGCTTGTGGAAACCAGACTCCCCTAATGGTTGCAGCAAGATACGGTAAAGCAGATTTTGCAAAACTTCTTCTGAAGAAAGGTGCTAATAAAAATGCAAAGAATGAAAAAGGAGAAACGGCAAAAGATTTCGCAGTTCAGTACAATCACCCTGAAATGACTTCAATTTTAAAATAACATCATAAAAACTTCCTTCACGGAAGTTTTTTTATTTCAAGTTAACCGTAAATTAAACCGGAATAAAATTTTGTTAATTTTTATTTCTCATTTCAAAAAAATATCTACATTTGCATCATGATTACTTCAAACAACAAATTTTGGTGGTGGCATTCAAACTCTTCGTCGGGTCTGATGCTATACTCTTGTTGTTAATCCGCAGCTAGAATATTATAGAAAAATATACAGAGACTTTGACGATTTTCGTTAAAGTCTTTTTTTTATTCCTAAAATTTAAAACACTACCAATGTTCACACAAAACATCAACATAAAAACAACTTCAAAAAAAATGCTGGGAGATCTGCAAACTCCCATGAACATCTATCTGAAAATAAGAGATCAGTTTCGTGATACGATTCTTTTGGAAAGTTCGGATGCTAAAAATATGGATAATAATTTCTCGTTCATTGCGATCAATGCTATTGCCGGAATAGAAATGAAAAATCTTAAGGAATTCGAGGTAAAATTCCCTAATGAAGATCCAAAGAAACATCTTTTGGCGGATCATAATGTTCCTGAGCTTTTAAATAATTTTTCAAAATCTTTTATCAGCAACAAAACCAAAGATACTATAGAAGAAACTGCTCAGAGCCTTTTCGGATATACCAGTTTTGAAGCTGTACAATTTTTCGAAAACCTTACGTTTAAAGCTCAAAGTAAAGAAGTGGAAATTCCAATTCTGCGTTACAGACTTTATCAGTATGTGATCGCTATCAATCATTACAATGATGAAATGCATATTATTGAAAACCAGATCAAGGGTATAAAATCTGAATTATACTCATTAGAAAGCTTGATTAAAAATCAAAATTCAGTTATTTATCCTTTCGAAAAAACAGCTGACGAAACTTCTAATATTACTGACGAGGAATATATAGAACTGGTAAAAACCGCGCAGAAACACTGTATGAGAGGCGATGTTTTCCAGTTGGTTTTAAGCCGAAGATTTGAGCAAAAATTCAAAGGTGACGAATTCAATGTATACCGTGCATTACGAAACATCAATCCGTCTCCTTATCTTTTCTTTTTTGATTACGGAGATTACAAATTATTCGGGTCAAGCCCGGAAAGTCAGTTGATTATTAAGGATCACAAAGCGATTATCCATCCTATTGCAGGAACTTTCAAAAGAACAGGGCATTTTGAAACCGATTTACAGTCTGTTGAATCTCTAAAAAATGATCCGAAAGAAAATGCAGAACATACAATGTTGGTAGATTTGGCCCGAAATGACTTAGGAAAATTAGGAAAAAACATAACCGTTACCAAACTCAAGGAAATCCAGCTTTTTTCTCATGTCATTCACATGGTAAGCGAAGTCACAGCAGATTTGCATGAAGATACCAATCCTTTTGAAATGGTTGCGACTACATTTCCGCAGGGAACTTTAAGTGGAGCTCCAAAACACAAAGCTCTTCAATTAATCAATACTTATGAAAAAGATTCACGTGGTTATTACGGAGGCTGTATCGGAATGATTGGTTTGAACGGAAGCTGCAATCAGGCGATTATGATCCGTACTTTTTTAAGTAAAAACAACACACTGTATTATCAAGCCGGAGCCGGAATTGTAGCAAAATCAAATGCAGAAAGTGAACTCCAGGAAGTGAACAATAAACTGAATGCCCTTAAAAAAGCAGTTGAGAAAGCGGAGAAGATTGTTGTTGGTTGATGGTTGTTGGTTGATAGATTTTAAAAATACAGATATGGAATACAAGAATTTAGATGTTTGGATTGAGGCGAGAAAACTTACAAAAATCGTTTATGATTCAACAAAAAATTATCCAAAAGAAGAAATTTTTGGATTGACAAATCAAATGAGAAGATCTGCAGTTTCTGTTCCTTCAAATATTGCAGAAGGATGCGGAAGAAATACCTCTAAAGAAACAATACATTTTCTTTTTATTGCAAGAGGTTCTCTTTTTGAACTTGAAACACAGTTTTATTTATCATTAGATCTAGAATATATTAACGACGAAAAGCTTACATCAATATCAAATCAAATTACGATTTGCAAAAAGTTATTAAACGGATTTATTAATTATTACAAGACAAAATAATGACAAATATTTCAAACCCAACAACCAACAACCAACAACCAACAGCTAAAGTTTTAGTCTTCGATAATTACGACAGTTTTACTTATAATTTGGTTCAAATGATCGAAAGAATTCTGAGCACAAGAGTAGATGTTGCAAGAAATGATGAAATTACTTTAGAAGAAATACAAAAATATGATAAAATCATCCTTTCACCCGGTCCCGGAATTCCTGAAGAAGCCGGAATTCTTCTGGATGTCATTAAAGAATACGCTCCTACCAAAAGTATTTTAGGTGTTTGTCTTGGTCAGCAAGCCATTGCGGAAGCTTTTGGAGGAAGCTTAATCAACCTCAGCGAAATTTATCACGGTGTTGCTACGGAAGCCATCCAAACCAATGAACATACACTTTTTAATGGTTTGCCACAGACTCTGGAAGTCGGAAGATATCACAGTTGGGCAGTCAATCCCGAAGACTTCCCTGAAGAACTGGTAATTACCAGCACAGACAGCAAAGGAATGATCATGAGTTTAAAACACAAAAACTATGATGTTCACGGCGTTCAATATCACCCTGAAAGTATTTTAACTCCGGATGGAGAAACCATCATCAAAAACTTTCTTTTAAATTAAATAACATGAAAGAAATTCTGCAATATCTTTTCAATCACAATACGTTGTCCAAATCTGAGGCAAAGGCCATCATGATTGAAATTGCCCAAAATAAATTCAACGAAACGGAAGTCACTGCTTTTGTAAGTATTTTCCTGATGCGAAACATCACCTTACAGGAACTGGAAGGTTTCAGAGAAGCTCTTTTACAAATGGCAGTTCCGGTAGATCTGGATGCAAGTGATGCCATTGATATTGTAGGAACCGGTGGTGACGGAAAAAATACGATCAACATTTCTACACTGGCAAGTTTTGTCATTGCAGGAGCCGGACAAAAAGTAATCAAGCATGGAAATTATGGAGCTTCCACAGTAACCGGAGCATCCAATCTTTTGGAGGAATTGGGATATCAGTTTAAAACTAATTCAGATGAATTAAATGATGAGTTACAGAAAGCCAATATCTGCTTTTTGCACGCTCCCTACTTTCATCCCGCTTTAAAATCTGTAGTAAGCTTGAGAAAATCTTTAGGACTAAGAACATTTTTCAATTTATTAGGTCCTTTAGTAAATCCTGCCAAGCCTAAATATTCCATGATTGGAACCTACAACCTGGAAATTGCAAGAATATACCAGTATTTACTGCAAAAAGATGAAAAAGACTTCATTTTGGTCCACGGAATGGATGGTTATGATGAAATAAGCTTAACCCAAGACAGTAAGATTATTACAAAAAACGGAGAAAAAATCTATTCGCCGGAAGAACTTGGTTTTATAACCGTTACTCCTGAAAGTATAGAAGCCGGGAAAAACACGAAGGAAACCGCAAAAATTTTTAGGAATATTTTGGAAGGAAAAGGTACAGAATCGCAAAATGCGGTTGTTTTGGCTAATGCAGCAGTTGCATTGCAACATACCAATAAGTTTGGAGACTATGAAAATTGTTTGAATTTGGCTAAAGAAAGTTTGCTTAATGGCAAAGCGCTTAATAGTTTGAATCAATTAATTATCGTCTAAAATGAAAACACTTTATCAATCTAAAAACAGAAAAATCGAATTGAAAATTATTGGATATGACGAGCCTAACAACGGTCGAGAGTTGCATATTGCTGAACTGTATATAAACGGCAAGAATCTTTCTGATAACTATTTTGAAAATAAATGGAACAGATTGAATTTTAATTTGGATGAATTTCAATTCGAATCACCAAATTCAAAATATATTTTTATTCCTGCAGAGGGATATAGTTTTCTAATCAATATCAACACTTTATTGATGATCAAACTTCCTTACAAAGCACTTTCAACACTTCATTTCAAAAAGAATGAATTTCTTGAAAACAAAATAAAGATCTATTACAATAATGAAACTATTGAGCTGAACTTACCAATAAACGAGTAAAATCTGGAGATGAATATTTTAGATACAATCATATATACCAAAAAGCAAGAAATTTCGGATTCAAAATCAAAAATTTCTTTGCATCAGCTGATAGATTCAGAATTTTTCGGAAGAGAAACCTTTTCTTTAAAAGAAACTCTACAATCAAAATCTGGAATTATTGCTGAATTCAAAAGGCAGTCACCTTCCAAAGGAATCATTAATGATAAAGTCTCCCCATTAAAAGTCGTTTCAGCCTATGAACATTTCGGAGCAAGCGGAATTTCGATTTTAACAGATAAAGATTTTTTCGGAGGAAGTTTCGAAGATATTTTACAGGTCAGAAATCAGATCAATATTCCTATTCTGCGGAAAGATTTTATGATTGATGAGTATCAGTTGTATGAAGCAAAAAGTATGGGAGCAGATGTCGTTTTATTGATTGCAGCCTGTCTTTCACCACAACAAACACTGGAATTCACAGAGTTGGCTCATGAATTAGGATTAGAAGTGTTATTGGAAATCCATACTGAGGAAGAATTAAAACATTACAATTCCAGTATCGATCTGGTGGGAATTAACAACCGAAATTTAAAAGATTTTAAAGTCGATCTGCAACATTCTGTTCAATTGAAAAACCTGCTTCCGGAAAACACCCTATCTGTAGCAGAAAGCGGAATTTATACGATTGATAATTTTAACTATTTAAAAAACAAAGGTTTTGACGGATTTTTAATGGGTGAATATTTTATGAGAAATACCAATCCTGCCAAAGCATTTGAGGAATTTATTTTCAATACTACAATTTAAAATGAAGAATCAACTCCGAATAAAAGTTTGTGGACTCACCCGATTAGATCAGGTTCAGGAATTGATTTCTCTGAATACAGATTTTCTGGGCTTTATTTTCTACGAAAAATCTCCGAGATATGTTCTGAATCATTTGAGTTTAGAAGAAATTTCAAAGATTGATCATCAGGGAAAAGTTGGAGTATTTGTGAATGAAACTCTTGAAAAAATTATTGAAATAACGGAAAGAGCAGCTTTGAATTTTGTTCAGCTTCATGGTGATGAAAGTGAAGACTTTATTATTAAATTAAAACAAAAAATCAACCCGAAGATTAAAATAATTCAAGTAATCAGAATAGGAAATCAATCTGCCAATGAATTACAGAAATCCATCAACCAAAGCCTATCAACCATCAACTATTTCTTATTTGATACAGACAGCAAAGCATTTGGCGGAACCGGAAAACAGTTTGACTGGAACATTTTAAATACTCTTGAGATCCCACTTCCCTATTTTCTTAGTGGCGGTATTTCAGAAGAAAACATAGAAAATATTGAGCAACTGAAGCAGAAACCATTTGCACTAGATATCAATTCAAAATTCGAAACAAAACCTGGTGATAAAGACACCGGCAAAATAAAAAGATTTATATCATCTTTATAAAAAAACTCAAAAACAGGAGCTAAACAAAAACAGACCAAAGAGCAAAAAATATTTACTAACATGGAATATCAGATAAAACACACCAAAGAATTAACCGAAACGGAAATTCAACATATTCTTCAGCTTTGGGATATTTCATCATGGAACTCAATGAAGTCTGATTATTTCCGCACATTCTTCAAAAATTCAACATTTCATTTTTTATTGGATGCTGATAAAAATATACAGTCACTCATCCGTGTTAATTACGATTTTGTATTGGAAATATCAGGAATACAACTACCCTTTGCAGAAGCTGTCGGACTTGTTGCTGCCCAGAAGAAAAAAGGATATGGAGCTAAGCTTGTTGAGTATTTCAGGGACTATGTGGTCAAAAACAATGTAGAGACTATTGGATTCTGTCATCAGGAGCTTCGTTCGTTTTATGAAAAATGTAATGTTGAAATATTATATGATAAAGGTAAAGCGATCAAAGAAAATACAGGATCAGAATGGGTAAATTCGGAGGACGATGATATTTTGATTTTTAATATTTCAGCAAAAAGAAAAGAAAAGCTCAATCTGCTGAGCGATGAGAACAATGCATATTTAATTATTAAAGAATAAAGAAATGAATTATAAAAACCCCGATGAATACGGATATTATGGAGAATTCGGAGGAGCTTTCATCCCGGAAATACTTTATCCGAATATAGAAGAATTACAGAAAAACTATCTTGAAATCATTGAATCGAAAGAGTTTCAAAAGGAATATCAGGATTTATTAAAAAATTATGTGGGACGTGCCACTCCTTTGTATTTTTCAAAAAATTTAAGTCAGAAATACAACACTCAGATCTACCTGAAAAGAGAAGACCTAAATCACACGGGAGCTCACAAAATCAACAATGCGCTGGGACAGGTTTTACTGGCAAAACGCCTAGGAAAAAACAGAATTATCGCAGAAACCGGAGCCGGGCAACATGGTGTGGCTACTGCTACGGCTTGTGCTTTATTAGGACTAGAATGTATTGTGTACATGGGAGAAATTGACATTCAAAGACAAGCTCCTAATGTAGCAAGAATGAAAATGTTGGGTGCAGAAGTGATTGCCGCAACTTCAGGTTCAAAAACGCTAAAAGACGCCGTAAATGAAGCTTTAAGAGACTGGATCAATCATCCTGCAACCACACATTATGTCATCGGAAGCGTTGTTGGACCTCATCCATTTCCTGATTTGGTAGCAAGATTTCAGAGTATCATTTCAAAAGAAATTAAAGAGCAGCTTTTTGAACACATCGGAAGACAAAATCCTGACTATGTCATTGCCTGCGTCGGTGGCGGAAGCAATGCAGCCGGAACTTTCTATCATTTCGTAGAGGAAGAAAATGTGAAAATCATTGCTGCAGAAGCAGGAGGTTTCGGGATAGATTCAGGAAAATCTGCAGCTACGACCTTTTTAGGTACTTTAGGTGTTCTGCACGGAAGTAAAAGTCTGGTCATGCAGACAGATGACGGACAGGTTATTGAGCCTCATTCAATTTCAGCAGGACTGGATTATCCGGGAATCGGACCTTTTCACGCTCATTTATTCAAAGAAAAACGGGCAGAATTTTTCAGTATCAATGATGATGAAGCCTTACAGTCTGCATTTGAACTGACAAAACTGGAAGGAATTATTCCGGCATTGGAAAGTGCTCATGCATTGGCAGTTTTAGATAAAAAACAGTTTAAAGAAAATAATGTTGTTGTGATTTGCTTGAGTGGTCGAGGCGATAAGGATATGGAAACGTATTTAAAACACTTAAATAATGACTAAAAAAGAAATTCTCAATATTTTAGAATGGTCATTTGTGATTTTCGTTGCTTTATATATGATTATTTATGGTGCTGCGAAATTTGAACAGTTCGGTAAAATAACAGAATATCCAAAACCTTTATCCTCTTACAACGGGATGGATTTGATGTGGGCATTTTATTCTTATTCAAAAACGTATGCTGTTATTTTAGGAATATTCGAGATCATAGGTTCATTCTTATTTTTAATTCCGAGAACAAGAATAGTCGGAGGCTTTATACTTTCCAGTATTCTCATCAACGTCATCTTGCAGGATTACTTTTATGAAGTTCACAGAGGAGCCATGGCAAATGCTATTTTCTATCAGATTTTAATATTTATCGTCTTTTTCCTGAACAGGCAAAAATTGATTCTATTATTTAAAAGCTCTACTATCAACTTTAGCTTTTCCAAAAGAAAAATAGTTTTAAAAACAATATTCGTTGCTCTTCTTTTACTTGTCTTAATGTTTGCACAAGAAGGATTAGGAATGATCTTAAATTTTTTAAAAATATGAAAAAACTAAACATCTACTTCACCGCAGGAATTCCACAGTTGGAAGATACTGCCGATATTATAAAAAACATTCAGGATTCCGGAGCAGATATGATCGAAATCGGAATGCCTTATTCCGATCCGGTTGCAGACGGTCCTGTTATACAGCAAGCACATGAACTCGCCTTAAACAACGGAATGACGATTGAGAAATTATTTTCACAGTTAAAATCCATTAAAGACGAAATTAAAATCCCAATTATTTTAATGGGATACATCAATCCGGTTTTAAGTTTTGGTTTTGAAAGATTTTGTCATGAATGTGCCGTATGTGGAGTTTCGGGACTTATTTTGCCCGATTTACCTCCAATCGAATTTGAAAAAAACTATCAGGAAATTTTAGAAAAGTACCAGCTGAATTTCACATTTTTAGTTACTCCGGAAACTTCAGATGAGAGAATTTCATATTTAGATTCTTTAAGTTCAGGCTTTTTATATGCTGTAAGTTCTTCTTCTACGACCGGCAATGAAAATACCGTTTTAAAAAATGAAGAATATCTTTCCCGATTAGCTTCTCTCCCCTTACAAAATCCTGTCATGATCGGTTTTGGAATTAAATCAAAAGAAGATTTTGAAAATGTAACTGAAAAAGCCGATGGTGGAATTATCGGAACGGCTTTTGTCAGAATTCTGTTAGAAAACCAAGATTGGAAATCCAAAGCAGAAAGCTTTATTAAAAGTATAAAAAATTAAAAAAGCAGTCTTACTTTTGAATAAGTAAGACTGCTTTTAGTTAAAAGAAATATTGATCCAGTTGTTCAATAAAACTTTTTTCAGAAGGATTCCAGCCCAGTGTTTCCTGAGTCTGTGTACTTATTGCCGGACAATTTTCCTGCACAAAATACGTCATCCAGGTAAAATATTGCTGTGCTTCTTCTTTGGAAAAAGATTTTACAGGAATATTAAATTTCTCCCCAATATATTCTGCAAATTCTTTCATCGACAATTGTTTGTCGTTGTTCACCGCATTATATCTCGCTCCTTTTTCACCTTTTTCAAGGGCTAAACGAAATAATTTTGCAGCATCTAAACGATGAACAGCCGGCCAGACATTGCTTCCGTCTCCTATATATGCTGCAGCTCCTTTAGTTTTTGCCAATTCGGCCAACATCAAACCGAAACCTCCTTTGAAACCAAGTTCAGAATTCCCATAGACACTTGGAGAAAGACGCACAATAGATGCATTTACACCCACTTCTGTCAAGCTCACAAAAGCTTTTTCAGAAAATCTGATCGATTCTGCAGGTGCTTTACTTTCTTCAGTGATTTTTCCGTTAATCAAGGGTAATCCTAATGTTCCTCCAGTAACCACAATGGGTTTATCCGTTCCTTTCAGGACCTCTCCCATCGCTTCAATCGCTTTCTGGTCTTTAAGTGCGTTACTTTGGTAGTCTGAAAAATCGTGAATAAAAGCAGTGTGAATAACTCCATCGGCTTCTCTTGCTCCTTTTTGCAAAATATCCAGACTTTCCAAATCTCCTCTCAAAACTTCTGCTCCAGCTTCTGATACTGACTTCGCAGATTCTTCTGAACGGGCTAAACCTATTACCTGATGTCCGTTTGCAATTAATTCTTTTACGACAGCAGAGCCTACAAATCCTGAAGCTCCTGTTACAAAAACTTTCATACTCATATTATTTATTGTGTTAAAATTTCTGATACAAATGTACTTTCACCCAACTTTTCAAAACGAGGTCATTTGACACAATTTCATGATTATCTCATTAAAAATAATTAATTTTAATCATTATTTCAGTAAAAAAGATGTCAGAAATTTTTAAAAGATACTTCCAAAACGCTCTTCCCGGTTTAACGGACGAAAAGTTCAGTTTGATTTTAGAGAAAAGTACTCTGATCCGTCTTCAGCGCAAAGAAGTTATTTGCAGACAGGGCGATATCTGTACCTCAAAGATCTTTGTGTCAAAAGGACTTCTCCGGAATTATTCCACTTCTGAGGATGGAAATGAACATATTCTCCAATTTGTCAATGAAATGTCATGGACCACAGATCCTGAAAGTTTTTATAATAACGCTCCTTCAAAACTGACTATTGAAGCACTGGAACCTTCAGAAATTTTTGCATTTAATCTTCATGATTTCAACCAGCTCCGCAATGAAATTCCTACACTCAGTATTTTCATTGAGGACCTTTTAACCAGAAAATCAATGGAAATCAATAGCAGACTCTTAGTAAATATTAGCAGCACTCCCGAAGATAAATATTTACATTTTGTCAAAAATCATCCTGATCTGCTCAGTAAAGTTCCTTTACATATGATCGCTTCTTATCTTGGAATGTCAAGGGAAACATTATCAAGAGTAAGACGGCAAATCCTGAAAACCGTCTGATTGAGTCTTTACAAAATAGAGATTCAAGAATAAATACCATAGATTTTGTCCATTCCATAGAAGCATAAAAATCACTAAATTTGTGTATTCAAAAACCGGTATGAACACACATCAGAATAAAGTAGTAGAATTCGAAGATTTAGGCATAAAAGAATATCAACCCTCTTGGGATTATCAGGAAAAACTGATGAAAGATATCATTGATACCAAAATAAAAAACCGCGACTTACCTGCAGAAGAACATAGTACAACTCCCAATCATTTTCTTTTAGTTGAGCATCCTCATGTGTACACGTTGGGGAAAAGCGGACATGAAGAAAATATGCTTGCCGGAATTGATAAGTTAAAGGAAATCGAAGCTACTTTCGTCAAGGTGAACCGTGGCGGAGACATTACCTATCACGGATACGGACAAATTGTAGGCTATCCTATTTTAGATCTTGAAAATTTCTTCACCGATATTCACAAATACATGCGAAATCTTGAAGAAGTCATCATCAGAACCATCGCTGAATATGGTTTAAAAGGTGAACGTTCTCCGGGAGAAACAGGGGTTTGGCTGGATGTAGGAAAGCCTTATGCCAGAAAAATCTGTGCAATGGGTGTGAAAGCTTCACGATGGGTAACTTTACATGGTTTTGCTCTGAATGTAAATACCGATATGCGTTATTTTGAATACATCATTCCTTGTGGTATCAAAGACAAACAGGTGACTTCTTTGAAAAGAGAACTTGAAAGAGATCTGACTCCTGAAGAAATGGAAGACATCAAAGCTAAGATCAGAAAGCATTTTACAGATGTTTTTGAGGCTGAATTGGTTGCTAAAGCATAAAATTAATCAACATAAATTACATTAAATCTGTTTCTTTTGGAGACAGATTTTTTTATTAAGTATCTTTGAAAAAAACGTTCGAATGAAGATTTTAAAATTTCTACTCTTATCAACAACTCTTTTTTTATGTTCATGTGTAGGTTCTGATCTCACTTCTCTGCCCAATACGATTGAAGAGGCTAAAAATGATAAATTATTAATTCATATTTACAGGCCTTCTCAAAGAATTGTGACCATTAATAATTCAGAATATTATCTCGAAGATGCTTTTACAACCTTCAAATTTAATTCTAAAAAAGACTTAACAATCAATAAGAATTTTTTTGCTTTCATTGTAAAGTTGAAAAATTTAAAAACCGGAGAAAAAATGCTGACTGAGGATGATCATTACCAATTCATTAATTATTATTCAGACACAGGAGGAATTCATGATTCTAATGTAAGTATTGATTATGATGATATCAATCTGAGAGAGAAACTAGATACCATATCAATGGGTTTTAGGAATCATCTTAAGCAGGAAACCATCATAAAATTTACAAAAATAAAATAGTCCTTATATTTTTTACTTCATCAAGAAAACTCACCTCCACATGTCGCAAAATTTCAAATTCTTATCTTTTTTATTAATTCTCTTCTTTTCCTTCACATCTGCTCAAACAAAGTACGCTCGCAAGATTGACAGTTTAATAACAGCCAAAATTCCAAGAACATTCAACGGTGTCATTCTCATTACTAAAAACGGAAAAACACAGTATTCAAAAGCTTATGGTTTTCAAAATGTAAATACTAAAATTCCTCTGAAGCTCAATGATCAATTTGAAATCATGTCAAACACCAAACAGATCACGGCTGTTTTATTATTAAAACAAGTTGAACAGGGAAAAGTGGATTTACAATCATCCATCAAAAAATATTTACCTAATCTTACCCAAACCTGGGCAGATTCTGTGACGGTTCATCAGTTACTGAATCATACGCATGGAATCATTGATCTTGAAAAACCTTTATTATTCAAACCGGGATCTGATTTCAAATACGGAAACCTTTCTAATATTCTCTTAGGAAAAATCATTGAAAACGTTTCTCATAAAACGTATACGGAATTGGCGAATGCACTGTTCCAACAGTTAGGAATGAAGGATACTTTCTGTTATTCTAAAGAAAACCGAAGAAATCTTGTTTCCGGACATATGGTAAAAAATAACATTTTCAGCCCGGTTCAGGAATCTTTTATCAACAATGAAAATCTGCCCGCAGACGGAGTCATAACGACTGCAAAAGATCTATCCATCTGGAATAACAACCTTCATAAAGGAAAAATCTTAAGTCCAAAAATGTATCAACTGATGACGACTCCATCAGCAATGTCGCAGCATGATGTTTTTGGAAAAGATAAAATGGGATACGGCTACAATATCAGAATTGTAAAAGATCACGATCTTCAGTATTTTGGCCATACAGGATTGGGAGATGGTTTTGCTTCACTTAATATCTATATTCCTAAAAGTGATGTCAGTATTATTGTTTTGGAAAATCAGATGAATGAAGACGGCAATCTCTACTATTATTTTGAAACTGAAATTAAGAATATCATTTTTAAAAATGATCTGAGCAGATAAACACTTATGAAAAATACATTTAATTATTCAAAATAAAGTGCTTTTATAAAAGATTAAACTTTATTTTTGGACTTCAAAAAATTAATGTATTCATGAAGAAAATAATTTTAATGTTGAGCTTGCTTTTAGCTTTTACCATTTCTGCACAGGAAACAAAACAGGTAAGTTTTGATGAGAAGTTTAAAAAAGAGCATCAGGGAAATGCAAAAATTGAGATTAATGAACTGAAAGAGCTGCTTCATATCATGATTGCAATTACGGAAGCAGGATTGGAAAATGATGATATGGTACAACAAAAAGGACAGTATTATCAGGATGTTCTTCAGCAGTTTAAAAAATTTAACAACGAAAAAATAATCGTTAAATTCGACTCTTTAATTAAAGCTAATCCTTTAAACTACATATTTTTAACAGGAAATGGAACAAGCTATGATTTCAAAAACAATCAACTGGTTCCCAATAAATATTATATTTTCCCTGCACAAAAAGTATCTTCAAGTGCGATTATCAAAGTGAATCCTATCTCTACTTATAAAAAGGAAATTGAAGATTTCGCGGTTAAATCGGATTTCAGAACGTTTTATAAAGATCATCTTCCTTATTATAAAAACATTATTTCTACTTATAACGAACAAGCAAATCTTGGTGAACAATGGAAATGGCTGGAGAAAAATTTCAATACAAAGGTCAACAATTATCTGATCCTATGCTCTCCGTTAATTAATGGTCTTAATTATACTGATAATTATAAAGACAAGGACTTTAAACAAATCGTAATGGTACTCCCACCCGTTGAAGAAGACCCAGCTCTTAGTAAAGAAGAAAATATCGTTCTGAACACAAGAGGAATGTTGACTGAAATCGACCATAACTATGTGGGGACACCTACCAAAAATTATATAAAGGAAATTGAAAATGCTTTAAAAGACAGAGAAAAATGGGTAAATACCAAACAGGAAGGCACTCAATATTATCCTAATCCTGAAAAAGTTTTTAATGAATATATGACGTATGCCGTTTTCTATCTTTTTTCTACTGAAAAATTCAAAAATGATCAAAAAATAGTAGATAACGCTTATCACAGCGTCAATCAAGTGATGAAAGAAAGAGGTTTTCCTAAAATGAAGGAATTCAACGATGCCTTGTTAGCAACAAGAAAAAAATACCCCAACAAAAAAATTGACGATCTATATCCTGAGTTTATACAATGGTGTAGCCAACAATAAGTTTTAAAACTGTATCAAATTGATACAGTTTTTTTTTATTATTATTCTACAAATCAACAATTTAAATTTTTATTAATTATTATTATAGATTTTTTAAAACGTTAAATTTCACTAAATTAAATTGCACACAATTTAATTGGCTATATATTTGCATAGTCAATATCAGTAAATAATAATTTTAAAATAAAAACAACATGTCATTACTACAAGATTTAGAATGGAGACATGCCGTGAAAGCATATGATCCGACTAAAAAAGTTTCAGAAAAAGATTTAAATACTATTTTAGAAGCAACAAGATTAGCTCCTACTTCATCGGGTTTACAGCCTTTCCGTGTTATCGTAGTTGAAAATCAAGAATTAAAAGAAAAAATGATTCAGGGAGCTTTGAATCCTGAAGTTATGAGAGATTCTTCCCACGTTTTGGTATTTGCTGCTTGGGACAGTTATTCTGACGAAAAAATCGACAAAGTGTATGATTATCATACTGATGTAAGAGAATTACCAAGAGGACGTTTTGGAAGCTATACCGATAAAATTAAAGAAATATACGGTGCACAAACACCTGAAGAACATTTCGCACATACTGCAAGACAAACTTATATTGCATTGGGATTTGCTTTGGCACAGGCTGCAGAACTGAAAATCGACAGTACGCCTGCAGAAGGTTTCAGCAATGCGGTAGTGGATGAAATTCTAGGGTTAAAAGAATTAGGCTTAAAAAGTGTAAGTTTACTTTATCTTGGCTATAGAGACGAGGAGAAAGACTGGCTGGCTTCTATGAAGAAAGTGCGTGTTCCGATGGAGGAATTCATCATCAGAAAATAAAAATCATCAATTTTCATTTTTTAAAACGTATGGAAAATTCAAAATCTTTAAAATTAGAAAATCAAATTTGCTTTCCGCTGTATGTGATCGCAAAAGAGATTACAGGGCTTTACCGTCCGTTTCTTGATGAACTCGACATTACTTATCCTCAATATCTTGTGATGATGGTCTTGTGGGAAAATGATGGTCTTGCTGTGAGCAGCATCGGGGAAAAATTATATTTGGACAGCGGTACACTGACTCCTCTTCTGAAGAGATTGGAAGTTAAAGGATTTATCCAGCGAAAAAGAAAAAAAGAAGATGAAAGGGTGGTTGAAGTATTCATCACAGATTCAGGAAAGGCTCTTCAGCAAAAGGCCTGTGAGATCCCAGAAAAAATTCAGAACAAAATAGATGTCACTAAAGAAGATTGGATCGATCTGAAAGAAAGTGTCCAAAAAATATTAAGCAAAATAGAAAAATAAATGAAAACTTTATATACAACAAAAGTAACCGCAAAAGGAGGTAGAAACGGTCAGGTAAAAAGCGAAAACGGAATTCTTGATCTGGAAGTAAAAATGCCGAAAGCTTTAGGAGGTGCAAACGATGATTTCACCAACCCTGAAATGCTTTTCGCAGCAGGATATTCAGCATGTTTTGACAGTGCTTTGAACCGAGTGATCAGTTTATCAAAAGTAAAAACCGGAGAGACCACCGTTACCGCATTAGTAAGCATTGGTCAAATAGAAAACGGAGGCTTCGGATTGGCAGTTGAACTTGATGTAAATATTCCGGGTGTTTCAATTGAAGAAGCGCAATCTTTAACGGAAAAAGCTCATGAAATCTGTCCTTATTCTAATGCGACAAGAAATAATATTGAAGTAAAATTATCGGTAACGAACAATTAAGAATAATTTTCTTTGATTATAACTAAAATCTGTTTCTTTTGAAACGGATTTTTTTGTTTTTAAGGGGTTCTTCTGAGGAAAATAATTAATTTTATAGAATCATCTAAACAACAATTAAGCATCAAATAATGAAAGAAGAAAAATTTGCAAAATTCAGTGATCAGGAATTATTAGATAAAAGAAAAAGTTTAAAAACACAGCTTATCATCAATGCTGTACTTATCGGAGTTTTAATCGGAATTTCAATATATGGTGCTATCAAAAACGGTTTTACTTTTTTCACACTTTTCCCGTTAATATTTGTATTCTTTTTAATAAAAAACAAAACGGACAGTAAAGACCTGGAAAACGAAATTAATTCCAGAGGTTTAAAGTAAGTATGAAAAGAAATACGACTCCCATTTTTAAATTTTAATAATTATTTCTTCTATCATTTTGAAAAAACTTCTTGCCTTATCCATTACAATTTGTAGCTGGTTACATTTTTACTCCCAAAATACCTACGCATTCTTCGGCTCGTTCAATCGCGATAAAGACACAGAAGGACTTTACGTATATGAGTTAGACACAATCAGTGGAAAATTATCGAAAATAACTTCTTATGCGGGAATTTTGAATCCTTCGTTTCTTACGGTATCATCGGACGGAAAATACGTTTTTGCCTGCACGGAAAGTAAAACAAAAAACGGAGGAAGTGTAAGCAGTTTTGCATTTAACCCAAAAAATAAGTCTTTAACTTTCATCAATAAGCAAAAAAGCGGTGGTGAAAATCCGGTTTATATAACAGCTCATAAAAATGGAAAATGGCTCGTCAATGGAAATTATAGTGAAGGCAGCGTCTCTGTATATCCGATTTCAGAAAACGGAAAGATTGAGCCTTATGTTCAGAATTTTCAATTTACGGAAGGAAGTGTAGATCCGGGTCGACAGGAACGTGCACACATCCACTCCACTGTTTTTTCTCCTGATTTTAATTACCTGTTTCTTCCTGATCTGGGAGCTGATAAAATCAGAGCTTACGAGTTCAACAGTAATCAAAATGAGCCTTTAAAAACTGCTGAAGTTCCTTTCACAAAAACAACGTTAGGAAGCGGACCAAGGCATTTGACTTTTCATCCGAACGGAAAGTTCGCCTATTGCATTGAAGAAATGGGCGGAGCAGTAAGCGTATATTCTTATGACAACGGAAAACTGAATGCTCTTCAAAGAATCAATACGCATTCTGAGAAATACAAAGAGGATTTTGAGAGCTCCGATGTTCATATTTCTCCCGATGGAAAATTTTTATATGCTTCCAATCGAGGTGTAGAAAACAATATTGCCCTATTTTCAATCCAAAATGACGGAACTTTAAAGACAGTTGGCTATCAATCTATAAAAGGAAAACATCCGAGAGTATTCGGGCTTGATCCCAGTGGAAAGTTTCTGATTGCTACTAATGCACAAAGCGGAACTGTGGTTGTATTCAAAAGAAATCCTGAAACGGGTTTACTGAAAAAAGTGGGTAAAAAGATCAAAATTAAAAGTGTTTCCTGTGTGCAGATCAGGAAATATTAATTCTTTTAAAGACAGAATAATTTAATATTTTTGGATTTCAAAAATTCAAATAACACCAATATCATGAAACAAATCTTCAGTCTAATTTTAATTGTAAGTACACTTTTTTCTTACGCACAGAAATATGCTTTTGCCACAGAGTTTGCCGATGGAAAAGTCACGCTTAAAGATCAATCCGAACTCAGCGGGCAGATCAAATGGTATCCGAGCCAAAATGATAAATTAAGTTTCAGAACAGCCGAAAAAGAAAAACCTACAAAATACACACCTAATGATATTGTCAGCTTTTCTTCGGA
The DNA here is from genome assembly GCF_016735585.2 of Chryseobacterium tagetis. Taxonomy (GTDB): domain Bacteria; phylum Bacteroidota; class Bacteroidia; order Flavobacteriales; family Weeksellaceae; genus Chryseobacterium; species Chryseobacterium tagetis. The sequence goes on along the minus strand of NZ_JAERSE020000001.1, from coordinate 193,992 downwards.
AAATATGAGATTTGTTCCTTTATATAATTTCTCTGCCTATGCCGAGAATTATGCTTTGATTGGAAGTCCGACAAAGATTACGGAGACCTTTGGTGAAGTGATTTCGGAAGGGAAATTCAATATTTATTTCACCTCAATAAGAGGCTATAACGCCATTGCAAGAGTGATAGAAGATTATCCGAATTTTATCTTTCAGGATTCCAACGATCCCGACAAAAAATTATATGCTTATCCTTATATGATCAGAATGAAAGAAAAGAAATATGAGAAAGCCAAAGAAAATCTATATATTCTTTTCAAAGATTATCCTGAAGTAGTTGAAAAAATAAAAGCTTTCAAAAAAGAAGATGACTTTCTGGAAATCATTAAAATGGTGGAAGATATTAATAATAAACAGTAGAATAATCTAAGCTAAAGTTATCTCGTTACAGAACCGCTTTTCTTAAAAGCATCTACCTGTTGATAAGCATCATTTTTCTCTTTTTCTTTTTTATCTGAGATCAAAATTCCAAAAAGATGGTCGATTTCGTGCTGGAAAATAACTGCGGTGAAACCTTCTACAATTTCTGAATATTTCTGACCTTTCAAATCAACATATTCCAATTGGATCACTTTGCTTCTGTAAAACTGGTCTCTGAAATCTGGAATCGATAAATCGCCTTCCGGACCGAGATTCTGTAATTCAGATCTCCAGACAATTACTGGATTGATGAAATATTCCAAAGGTTCGCCCTGCTTATCAAAACGCTGCACCCAGATAATTTTTCTGTTGATCCCAACCTGAGGAGCTGCAATTCCTACTCCACCATCGGTTGACAGCAAAGATGCTTTCATCCTTTTGACTAAAACTGCTGTGTTTTTATCCAACGTATCGATTTCTGTGGAAAGGCTTAATAACGTTTTATGCTGATGTTCATCTATCGTTTGATATATTGATAACGCTGAATTGATATCACCATGATTGATGATTGAAATCTCGTTGGAAGTCAGTTTCTGAGCATGGAATAAACCAATGAAAAGGATAAGCAGAAAAGGTAGTTTTTTCATTTTTGAAAGATGTTATACAAATATAATTAATGCAATGACGTTTTGGTTAAAACCAATTAACTTTTTTGACATACAAAAACGGGCTAAAGCCCGTTCCTATTGATATTATGTCGTAATCTAACTATTTCCGACTTTCCAAACTTGATTCTTTTTACTTTTTACCTGGCTCTTTCTTAATACGTTTTCGTCATATCACTCGGAATAATAAGATTGAAATCCGTCGGAATGTAGTCTTTTTCAGGAACTTTTAATTCAGGGGTTTCGGATTCAAACACGGAGATCACCGCCATTTTCAGGTTGGGGTTTTTCTGTTTGATGTACCAGTAAATTCCGCCAAATTCTTTACTGTGGTAATTTCCGTTGTAATGGATAAATGTCTTTCCAGCCTGCATATTTTTCAGAATAGATTCCGCCATGGTAGCGTCTTTTATCGCCTGAGCGGAAATAAAGTTCATCACTTTTGTTCCGTCTGCATGATCTCCCATCATGGTTTTCATTTCCGGATAACCGGGCGTATCCAAAGTTACTTTAATAGGTAGCTGAGCAATGTATGTTTTTTCTTTTGCAGATAAATTATTCAGAGATTCTAAGCCTTCTTTTGCTGTTTGAGAGGCATATTTTCTCGGAATATTAGTCGCAATAAAATTTAGTTTTTTATCTTTCGCAAAATCTACCAAAGGTTTGTAATCTGTTGTGAAATTACTCCACAAACGCGCCGAATCTTTTAAAGTTTTAGCATCAAATTTCCCACTTAAATATTGGTTTAGCTGAGACTGATTGTCTCTTTCAAACATTTCTGCTCCCAAAATAAGCTGTCCATTTTTCTGAGCATATAAAGCTTCGGTAATTTTCAGTTGAAGCCAGTGGTTGATTGAATTGTTATGATTTTCACCAAAGAAAACCACATCGTAATCAGCTAGTTCTTTAACTAATTTCTCCGTCTTAATTTCTTTTCCTTTTTTATCATAAAACTGATACGGTTTGAAGTTTTGGGCACTCAATGAACCAAAAACAACAAGCAATATCGCGATGAAAATATGTTTCATTTTTATTTTTTATAGTTTTAATTTAACGCAAAGTTTAAATCATCAGAATTTTGTCATTCCGTAGGAATCCAAGCTTCAATACCTCCAGTTTATTCTCTAATAATTTTGTTTAGATTCCTACGGAATGACAAACTATGTGAAAAGTAAAGCTTTTATAGTTTAACAAATTTACCGTTTTACAAGTGTTCAATATAACCTTTTTACTTAAGAAAAAAGCCGCCCTGTAAAAAACAAAACGGCTTCATAAAAAATATCTAACTATTTATTTTTCCAACCCTGCTACAAGGTCTTTCCACTCTTGTAATTCAGGGATTCCCGGTTTTCTTTTTCCAAAGAACTGAACGATGAAATCTCCTTCACTGTTAAATACTTCAATAGCCGTTACTTCACCATCTTCTGTTGGTTTCTTTACGATCCATGCTTCAGCAATTTTCGTAACGTCAAGGTGTAAATTGAAATCAGGATCCATTACATTGAACCACTGTTGGTGCCAAAGTGTTTTTGTCACAGTTCCCGTATGGATCTGGATGATTCCTCTGTTTCCAACAAATACCATGATCGGTAATTGTTTTTCAGCAGCATCTTCAAGTACGTTTACCACTTTTGCGTTGTCGATTTTTTTAGTGAATCCTTCCGGAGCCAATCTTAACGCCTGAGTTCTGCTTACTCCGAATTTTCTTGTCATCATGAAGAAATCATGAGTATCTTTCAATTCTGTCCAAGCTTTTTGGAAACCTTCTACATCAATATCCGCATCTGCTTTTTCTTCAGCTTTTGGAGCTACCGCTTCAAATTCGAATGTTGAAGTCTGCTCTTCTGCTTTGAATTTTTCAACAATCGCATCAAAAGCAGCTTCGTTGCTGTCTTTTGTCAAATAAATCTTGTGTAAAGCTAATCCGTCTTTTCCAAAGAACTGTAAGCTTTTTCTGTCTCCTTCTACGACTGCAAAAGCAAATTTCCAATGGTTTTGGAAGATTCTCAAATCAATATCTTCTCCTACGAAAAGCTGTGCATGCGGGCTGCTGAAATCTCCGTTCAGATAAGTCCCTTTTCTTTCGTGTACGCACTCTTCATTACGGGTAAGAGCCATCACTTTTCCTAATTGTTCAGCTTCAGTCAGAATTTCTTTAAATTCCGGCTTCAACACCGTTACTCCTTCTCCTACATTGGTTGCCAATAGTTCAGCTTCGCTTACTCCAAGTTCTGTAGCTGCATTTCTGATTCTTAAATGTGGATTTTCAGCTTTCAAAGCTTCCCATTTTTCCTTAAGATCGTTTACTAATGTGCTCATTATTTTATTTTTTTATGGTTAAAACTGTATAATTTCTTGTTATGGTTTCGTTTCCTGTTTTACTTTTTACCTCTTCTTCTTTTTCAGAGATTTTCATTCTTTTGAAATCGCTTTTAGACACTGTTTCCTCCATTTCGTCCGTATTATATAATGTAAAATCAAATTGGGTAAAAGGTAGTTTTTCCATGAAATCTCTTTGCCCGAATGTCAAAACAAAGGTTCCGTTGTCTTTCAAGACTCTGTAGATTTCATTTAAATATTCAATCGGTTGCGCCCAGAAATACACTGTGTTTACCGTAAATATTTTATCAAAAACTCTGTCTTCAAAAGGTAATTTCTCTCCTTCATACAAAATAAAGTCTGCCTGATTCTTATATTCTTCATTCAGCCTTTTCGCCTCATGATGCATGGTTTCAGAAATATCAATTCCTGTATATTTTACATTCTGAGCTTTGTTTAAAATGCTTTTAACATGGGCTGCGTTGCCATGACCGATTTCAAGTATAATTTCGTCGTCTTCTATTAAAAGTGTTTTAATGCTTTCCAGCGTCATTCCTATGTTTGTAGCATTCATCATCTCGCCTATTTCAATTCCCTTTTCTCCCTGGGGATTAGCAAGATTTTGCGCTAATATTTTTAAGTCTTCTTTTTCCATATTATCCAAAAATGATCATGGGGTTATTAGTAATCGGATGGTCGCAAATGGTACAGGGAAAGTTGTAGGCTTTGCTGATATTTTCAGCGGTAAAAACTTCCGTTGGTGTTCCGTATGCGGAAACTTTTCCTGATTTCATCAATAAAATTTTATCTGCATATTGTGCTGCCAGATTCAGATCATGAAGAACCACAATGGCAGAGTTTGCTTTTGTTGTAAAGTTTTTAATGATTTCCAACGCTTTATATTGATGTTTTATATCTAAGTTGTTTAACGGTTCATCCAGAAAAACAAGTTTATGGGCAATATCGTTCTGTAACTGTGCCATGACTCTGGAAAGATGCACTCGTTGTTTTTCACCGCCTGATAAAGTATTGTACTCTCTGTCTTTTAAGTGAAACACATCGGTTTCGTACATCATATTGTTCATGGCTTCATGGTCTTCCTGTCTTGGTTGTGCATCGAAATACGGGTAACGTCCCATCATCACAACATCTTTCACTTCAAGCGGAATATCGTTGCTGTTGTGCTGAGAAAATTTCGCTTTATGTTTCGAAAGTTCTTGCACCTGCCAATCATTGATATGTTTATCTTTAAATAAAATCTGATGTTTAGATTTCACTTCATTCGCCAAAACACTTAACAAACTGGATTTTCCGGCTCCGTTCGGGCCTACAATGGCCAAAAATTCACCATATTCCAAATGAACATCAACAGAATCCAGAATCTTGAATTCTTTATGTTTATAACTTATCTGATGCGCCTTTATCATTACAGTGATTTTTTAAATTTAATTAAAATAGCAATGAAAATAGGACCTCCCATTAATGCAGTCAAAATTCCGATCGGTAATTCTGACGGTTCAACAATGCTTCTGCTGAATGTATCTGCCAACAATAATAAAATGCTTCCGCAAATTGCGGATAAGGGTAAAATAAAGGAATAGTTTGATTTAAATAAAAGTCTTAAAATATAAGGGATAATAAGACCTACAAAGCCAATCGTCCCTGAAAACGCAACACAACTCCCTACCATTAATGCTGTGATAATGATAATCTGTTTTTTTAAACGTTCAACATTAATTCCTAAATGCTGTGCATCTTTTTCACCTAACATCATTGCGTTCAATGCTTTTCCTTTTGGTAATAAAATAATATAGGAAATGACCAAAACCACTGTCAGAATAATATTCTTCGTCCATGTTGCTGCAGCCAGACTTCCTAAATTCCAAAATGTTAAATCTCTCAACTGGTCGTCTTTTGAAATATAGATCAAAAAACCTGTGATGGAAAACCCGATCGCCGTAATGGCAACCCCGGTCAACAGCATCATGACCACATTTGTTTTTCCTCCGCTCGTGGAAATTCTGTACACCAACAGCATCGATAAAAAAGAACCGATGAAAGCGGCAATACCTACCAATGAAAATTGTACGGCTTCAGGAAGATACTGCTTGAAATGCCCTCCTAAAACAATTGCAATGGCGGCAAGTAATGTTGCTCCCGATGTCAATCCTATTAAATCTCCTGTTGCCAGAGGATTTTTAAATAATCCCTGTAATCCTGTCCCCGAAACGGCAAGCATACTGCCGATAAGAATCGCCATGATAATTCTGGCTGCTCTTACGTCCCAAACTACATATTTATCACTTAATGATAAACCCGGATCTCCTTTTATTACTTTCCCCAACACTTCAAACGCAGATTTACCTCCAAAGTCGTAAACCCCTGTATTAAGCGACCATACTGCTATGATGACAAGCAGTATGGCACTTATTGTAATGTAAAAGTATAGTTTACTTTGTGTTTTCAATTAAAAGTTTATTTAATCCTACAGCAGCTTCTCCTAGTCTTGGTCCGAAGCTTGAAATCAAGCCTCCGTCCATAGCAATAATCTTTTTGTTTTTACCGGCGTTTGTCTGAGAAACACCAGGCATTTTTAAAGCACCTTCGTTTCCTCCTGCTCCCTGCAATCCGCTTGTAAAGAAGAATAATACATCAGGATTCGCTTTCACCACCGCTTCCGGAGTCAATGGTTTGAAATCTTCAAAGTCATTTACTGCATTTTCTCCCCCTGCAAGACCGATTAATGCAGCCATTGGAGTATTTTTTCCTGAAACCATCAACATATTTCCTCTTGCGTAGATGAATAGTACTTTTGGCTTTTTAGCAATAGGTTGAACCTGTTTTAAATCAGCATCGATTTTATTATTAAGCTTTTGATAGTCTGTATTTCCGATCGCTTTTGCTACGTCTGCAATTAATTTTTTAGTCCCATCAACTGTAAATTCCTGTTGAAAAACCTCAGTTTTGATTCCTGAAGATTTGATTTTTCCCATCAATTCAGGATTGATGTCTTTATCTGAAGCTAAAATCAATGTTGGAGAAACAGCCATGATCGGCTCAATCGTCATTGATCTCATGTGCCCTAAATCTTTAGCCGTAGCTTTTAAAGATTCCGGATAAGTACTTGTAACGTCTGTTCCTACGATTTCTTTTTCGTGACCTAAAGCAGCTACAATTTCTGTAATTCCGCCATTAAGGGTAACGATTTTATTATTTGATTTTGGAGCTTCAGAAGAAACTTCAGTTGTATTTTCTGTCGGTTTTCCTGCTTCTTTTTTACAAGAGTACACTGCCACAAGCACAGAAGCTGCAAGAATGAATTTTTTCATGATCTACTATTATTTGATTTATTTAAGTATTATAAAGGCTTATATTCGAATTGAGGATATCCTCTTTCCCCTGTCTGGGCATTCGTTAATCTCGTAAATCTGAGTTTAAAATAATATCCGTCAGCATCTTTAATTACATAGAAACGATCGTTATACACTTCTAAACCATTTGCCCCTACAGGATTCCTCCAGTTAGCACCAATTACTCTGTGATCATCATAGATAAATTTAGACTGGTCTATATCTGATGCTTTGAAGTTATTATAAGTTTCAATTCCTGATGCCGGAGCCGTCACTTTTACTTCATAAGCACCTACTCCACCTACATTATTGTTGTTCACAAAATCAGCATATATATAGCTTCCTGCTCCTGTAATAATATTTGTAAATACTGTAAAGCATAAATCCCATTTCTTTTTTTCAGGCTGAATAAATACTTCTTTATTATTTTTCAGACTTAAGAAATTAAAATTATATGCTGTATTTTTAGCCACTGTGATTTCTTTGTGATTGGTAGCATTAAGTTCTGCATATTTTACTTTGTACCCATCTCCTGATCTCACCACCTGAATTTTCATCCATCCTCTTGCATCACCACTGGTAACTACAGAGCCCGCAGCAACAGAACCTGTATAAATATCTTTCCCCATATTAAGAAGATAAATTCCATTTTCTGCATCTGTCAGTTTTATTTCTTCAATAGCCGTATATCCTGAAGGGAAATCTCCTTTCACGTCATCAATATAAATTTCATTGGCAGGATTAAAGTTGGCCACTTGGACATCGTTTTCCAAAGAAGCAACATCTGCTGCTGTCACTGCATCGATATTGGTAGCGTTAGGAATTTTACCTGCTGCCATCATGATCGATGAATTCAAAACTACTTTAAATTCACTTCCGGAGTACAATGCAAGATCCCAATCTGTTCTTTTTGTAAGAACTTCTTTATTTTCACTTAAATCAAACCAAACCTGATTGGGCTGTGTAGCTCCTCCTACTGTAGGATCGATAATAGCTCCTTCAACCGGAGATACTGCAATAGGATCTTCATTGTCATTAATACACGACTGACTGATGAAAGATGTTGCTACTAAAAGACCCAATATTATTTTTTTCATTGTAACTATTTTAGAAATTATAATTTAGACGGGCAAAATAACTTCTGCCATAGAAAAGATTCTGATCAGTTGCTGCTGCACTGTGAGCATTTCCGGATTGTATGGAATTTCTGACTGTACTTACATCAAATATGTTTTTCACTCCCGCACTTATTTCAAAATGATTATTGAAAAACGGCTGAGAAATGGTAAAATTCAACATATTAAAGCTTCCAACTTCACCCAAAATGAAATTAGGCTGTGAAGTAATATTTCCTGTAGACTCCTGTACAAACTGTTTTCTTACTCCTGTGTATTTGTAATACAACGCAAATAACGTTTTTGTTTGAGGGAGTGTATAATTTGCAGATAAGTTGGCTTCTGCATAAAAATTATAATCATCTGGAGAAATAATATCTCCGGCAATAAGTTCTTGAGAAATTCCCATTAATGAAACTCCTGCATTTAAGGTTAAATTATCTTTTCTTGCCGAAACTCCACCTCCGAAAAGCAAGGAATTATATTTATTGATGTTCAGATAAGTATATTTCAACGGACTGTTGCTGATAACTACACTTTCTATTCTGTCTTTAACATCTAGATACATTGCAGAAAGACTTACATCAAATTTCCAAGTATTTTGCGCTGCCGTTTTATAATCCCAGAACAAACCTGCAGAATATCCTGTTTCCGGCTTTAGGTCTTCGTTTCCACGGATATCATGATTGGCGTCTACTGTATAAGTATAAAGTTCATCATAGGTAGGGAATCTGTTTGATGAACCAAATACAGCACGAAGATCAGATTTTTCTGAAGTACTGTATCTTGCCGTTAATGAATAGTTGCTTTGCGAATCGAATCTGTCACTTAGCGCAAGTCGATATCCCGGTCGTAAGGAAACTTTATCTGTAACTTTCCATTCAAATGAAATGAAATTGGCGTAATTGAAAATAGCTCTGTTAATATCAGCTAATTTTATCATACTTTCAATTGTTGAAGAATTGGCAAAACCGCTTGTTCTGTCCAATTCATATCCCAGCTGGAAATTAATTTTTTCACTGTCTAAAAAATTACTAAACATCCCTCTTGAATACAATACTTTAGAATCATAATAAGTATTTTTTGGTGAACGGGATAATTCCTGTCTGTTAGGAACATCATATTGATAATCCTGACTTTGTCTTTTCTGTGTCTGGTAAGATAAGTCTCCAAGGTAATTTATTCTTCCAAGCTTCGTCTGGATATTAAACTGATGAATCCAACGGTTGGTAAAGTAATCTTTATCATTGGCTTTATAAGTTCTGTTTCCTCCTCCTAAAGGAAGCTCTTCAACATTCTGATTGTAGAAATTAATTTCCTCGTTCAGATAATTGATCTTATAAAATAAAGAGGTGTTATTTTTGGCATATCGTATTGCCGCATTAGTCGTGATCTGATCTTTTGGAAGCCACTCATATCCTCTTCCTCCATTCGTCAGCTCACTAAAATATTTGTACCCATTATACTTTCCTTTATACCCTTGAAAATCATTGTGATTCACATCAGCTGTTACAAACCAATTATCATTGATTTTATAGCCTAGGTTTAAAGTCTGAATATGTTTTCCGTTTCCCTTTTTGAACCAGTCATAATCTTTTCCAACTGTTTCTTCCTGAAGAGAGAGATTAGCCGTAACTTTTTTATTATAGCTCTTTTTGGTAATAATATTGATAACTCCGGTCACCGCATTGTTTCCGTATTCAACTCCCATTGCTCCTTTTACAATCTCAATACGCTCAATATTATTAGCATTAATTTTACTAAGATCGGTTTGGTTACCACTTCCACGGTCATTCACAACAGGAATATTATCAATAAGAATTTTGGTATAGGCTCCACTAAGCCCCATAATACTTGCAGTAGAATCTCCGTTTCCTGCATCAGGAGTAATTTGGATATTAAGATTTTGATTTAGAACTTCTGCTGCAGTAGTTACCGCCATATTTTTGATCTGCTGTGCATCAATTACCTCAACTTTATAGATCGATTTGTTAATTGATTGCTGCATATATTGTCCGGTAATGACAACTTCTTCTATTCTTTTCTGATTTAAAGAATCTTTTTCCTGTGCGTTTACCCAGACCAAAGCTGATAACGATACTATTGAAAGCATTTTCTTCTTCATGAAAACAAAAATTTTTGACAAATATAATATTTTATTTAGAATAGTTAAAAATAATTATATACTTTTGTGGAATAATTCTAAATAAAAATAACGTCATGAAATTAAAACTACTTTTAGGAGCTTTAGCTTTTTCTGCTATCAGTATTCATGCTCAAGTAGCAACAATTAATGAAAATTTTGACAATTTTACAAGCGGGAACACTACCTTTCCTCAAAATGGATGGTCGGTACAGTTGGCAACCAATAATCTTCCGTATCCTCCTGCACCTATGATGATTGTGACTTCAGACACCAACAAAGCGGTTCAGTCTTATGCAGGTAACAACGGAACAGATCCGTCTTATTTGATCACCCCTCAAATTGTAACTCCGGCAGGAGATAAAACATTAACTTTTTCTTCGGGATTAGTAAGTACATCTCCGGGAACCTCAACAATTCAGATCGGATTAGCGTCAAATCCAGCGGATATGACTACATTTACAGCAGTTGGGAATCCTATTTCAATTTCTAGTGTAACTTCTCAGAACTATTCTGTAAATATCCCTGCATCTACATCTTCTTATATTGTTTTTAAAGTAACTCCTACGGCAGCTCATACCGCAACATTGCTTGACAATGTAGTATATGATACACCTGCAGTAGGAACCATCAATGAAAACTTTAATGCATTTACTTCAGGTACTTCTGCAATCCCTCAAATGGGTTGGAATAAGGTAATTGCTACAGTGGCATATAATGTATATATAGCAACAAATAACGGAAGCAACGCTATTCAGTTTTATGCGGCCAATACAGCTAATACAACTTCTTATTTGGTTGCTCCGAAAATCACAGCACCAGACGGTACTAAAAAGTTAAGATATACAACGGGTGTATCTACAAGTGCTAACGGAAGCTCTACTCTTGAAGTTGGAATGGTTTCTAGCCCTACAGATATGTCTACTTTTACTTCTTTGGGAGCTCCGATTACCATCACAACATCAAATACAACTCCACAGATCATTACTTTGGATGTTCCTGCTTCTACTAAGCAATATATTGTTTGGAAATTTACAGGAGCAGCCACTCATTCTGCGGTTTATGTAGACGATGTTATCTATGATGTACTTGCTGTTTTGGGAACATCTGAAACAAAATCAAATAATAACAGTTTAAATTTTGCGATCAATGCAGATAATGAATTACAGTTTGTTGGAAAATCAGATGTAAAATCTATAAAAGTTTACTCTGCGTCAGGAAATCTTGTAACTCAGGGTGCTGTTAACAACAACAGATTTAACATTTCTACTTTAGCAACAGGCGTTTATATCTTTGTTTCAGAAGATAACAAAGGTGAGGTTACTAAATCGAAATTCATTAAAAAATAATACTTTCTATTTTTTCTAATAAAAGGCTGCTCACTTTGGTGAACAGCCTTTTAATTTTTTTGCAAACAGGAATGGAAATTAGAATTTTTCATCAAATTCCTTCCCTTTATTTTATCGCTTGAAATTTATAAAATCTTAAATCCTTTATAAACCAAGGTAGAGCTTTCCAGCATTTTTGAAGAATCTCTACGGAAATCCAGCAAATGATCCTGCCCATTGTGACGGTTATGATGTTCTACACTTTCCCACAATTCGACCAAAAAGAAATTGCCTTTGTTGTCTTTATCTTCAATAAGATTATATTGCAGACATCCTTCTTCTTTTCTTGTTTCTTTTACCAGGGCCTGAAACAATTCAACCGCTTCCATCAGATAGTTTTCATTAAACTTGAAAAGCGCAACGATATGTAAATTCATACTTTGTTATTTATTACTGTCAATGTAAAATATTGATTCGTTTTGATTTTTTGTGATATTTCTAATTTAAAAATCAATACCCCTTCAATGATACTATCATTTGACAGCATCAAAGATATTATTTATTTTTAAAATTATTTATAAAAACCATCAATGACAAAGACAATAATACAATATATTAGTTTTAGCATCAATAAAAAGTGCGGTGGAATTTGCTATTGTTATTTAGAAACATTGTAGCTTCTCAACAAAATATCACTTATAAATGCAGGTCTAGCATATTGAAAGTAGTCTAAATATAAAAGATTTGTAAAATAGCCGTATTGATTAGGCTGAGTATATCCCATCATTTCTCTTCCCAGAACCCTGTTCGCTTCCTGGGCATAGCTCCAAACCGCCGTTACAGGAGTCAGCGTCCAGGAAAGAAGAAACAGATCACAAGGTACATTTGGATTTTGTTCGCACTTTCCATTAAATTTTTTAAGTTTATCCAACTGATCATTTTTCATTTTATCTAAATCGGTCACATTAGAATAAACATCAAAGACAGTAAGATGTCCGTTTTGCGGATCGCTTGAATCCCAGTCTCTGTACACCCAATAACCTGCTTTAGGATACTTGATAGCCCAGTTTTTATCAACAACCACTAAAATTTTTCCTTGTCCCGATTTCAGATATTCACCTACAGAAATATCCGCTAATCTTTGATTTTCAGGTTTCGTTTTATATAACCAAAAATCCAGATAATCACTTATACCATCTCGCAGAGCAACGTATTCTTTTCCTGCAGGATCATCAAAGCCGTTAAAATGACTGAATTTTAAAATAACAAGTTCCTGATGTCCTTCACTAAAGAATTTCTGGATATCTTCTAAAACTTCATAAACAAAAGGGCCAATCGTTAAATCCATTCCCAGAACATCCCCATGATAAATATGCAGTTTACTAAACATAGTGCCTCCAATAACGTTATTTGCACTTACTCTTAAATCAAAAAAACGGCACCCTGATTTAAGCTGTTCATATATACTTAAATTTTGACATTTTCCCAATATTCCATTCAGGGTCGCCTCATACATCCCTGAATCGTGTGTAGCCGGAAGTACCATTTTTTTCAGTGGTAAACGGCCAAATTCGGGTAACAGGTTTTTCATAAAATTGGAAGTATCCAGTACACTGCTGTTGGAGTACCATAACTTAAACAGACTTCCTTGATGTACCTGTACTGCAACTTTACCATTGAGAGAAATTCCCATTTGAGGTCTAGTCCCGGAGTCAAAATCAGAAGAAGCGCCCCAGATAATTTCGTTTCCGTTAATCTGACCTACCATTTGATATAAGGTATCAAAAGACTGAGACTTATGTACTTCTACCACCCATCCGTCATTGGTAATCCCCACACTAGGATCAACGCCACTTTGATATTCATGACTGTCGCCCCATTTTATGCTTTTACCGGTAATCTTTCCCACTCTATACCATAGTTTGTCGTAAGATTGAGATTTATGCACTTCTACGACGACTCCATTGTTATTAATACTTACAGAAGGTGTTACACCGTCATCATATTTGTGGCTATCTCCCCAGTCTATCTTTTTACCGTTGATTTGACCAACACGATAATATAAGGTATCATAAGATTGAGATTTATGTACTTCTACAATGACTCCAGCGTCGTTAACTGATACATTAGGCTGTCTTCCACTATCATACTTATCATCATCTCCCCAATCTATTTTATCTCCGTTAATAATACCAACTTTATAATACATACTGTTCGTAAAAGCATTACTGGTCTCATGCACCTCAACAATTATATTGTTGTTATTAATAGCGATTGAGGGATTATAGCCATTACTGTAATTATGGCTGCCTCCCCAATTTACGGTTGCTCCTTTGATTTTTCCGATATGATACCACATATCAGAAGATGCCTCAGAATTATGAACTTCAATAGCGAGCTGGGTATTTGTTCCAACACTGCAACTACGACCTGTATCGTACTTTTCTGCTAATCCAAATTGAATTGTTTTCATGGGTAATATTTATTAGTTTTTTGGTTAAAATCATTGCGCATTATGAATGTAAAGAAAATCATTTAATTGAAAGCCAATAAATAATTTAATCACAAAATACTTACAATGAACAACTTATATGCAAATTACGAAAGATTTTTCAAAGTTGTGAGAAAAAAATACATAGAATACATTTCGGCCTTAGATACAAGACAGAAAAAATGTTTAATCAACTTATAGGAGACTTAGAAAGAATTTCTGGAACTGGAACGTCAACGATACATTGTACTGTATTGTGGGTTTGACAAGATATTAATTTTTTCGATTCATTTATTTTTCCACAATGAACCGAGTTTTATTTAAAAAACAGATTTATAGATTGTGATTGAGCTCATAATAATGACCAGCAAGCCAATTACAACGAACATGCTTTTCACAGGAAGCTTTGAGGTAAGCATGGCAGAAAAAGGAGCGGTTACAATTCCTCCCAGCAAAAGTCCTAAAATGATATTCCAATGCTGAATTCCCAAAGTAAAAAAGAAAGTCACAGCTGCCGTTAATGTTAAAATAAATTTCGCTACAGTAGAACTCCCCACTGCGAATCTGGGAGTGAAAGAATTTTTGATTAAAGTTCCCGTCACTAAAGGTCCCCATCCACCTCCTGCAAAGGAATCGATGAAACCTCCGATTAATCCAAGCCGGGTAAGATTGGTTTTTCTTTTCAGAGATTTGCTCTGTTTTTTCTTGAAAGCATTAGAAAGAATCTGAAATCCAAGATATAAGGTATAAAAAGCAATGATGGTTTTGGTAATTTTAGAGTAATATTCACCTAAATAAGTAAGGCAAAGCGCTCCTATAATTGCTCCGGCAACAGCGGGAATCGCCAGCTTTTTGACCAGGTTTTTACTTACATTCTTTAATTTGACATGACTGATACTTCCGGCCGCCGTTGTAAAACTTTCCGCGGAATGAATACTCGCACTTACAATATGTGGCGGAATATTCAGAAACAGTAATGTGGTTGTGCAAATTACGCCATATCCCATTCCCATCGATCCGGCTACAACTTCAGCTAAAAAGCCCACAAGCATCATCCAGTAAAAGATATAATTGTCTTTCGCCAAAACAACAAATAGCTCATCTAAATATCCTAATTCATACATAGAAAAAAATAGGATAACCAATATCGCAACGGTTACAAAAAATACATTGAGCCTGATCTGAACTTTTCTTGAAATCACCATTTGTGTCTGTGTTTATCAAATTTATTACAAAATCATTACAGCACCTACGGTAGAATTACTCGTTTCGTCAATCAGAATGGCGCTTCCTGTATTATTATTTTCACTAAAACTATCGAAAACCAATGGAGAGGACGTTTTCAGCTTTACTTTAACGACTTCATTAAGTTTAATTCCTGAATAAATAGATGTGTTTTCGAGTGTATTCACATCAATTTTATATTCAATTTCTTTTACAATCGCTTTCAGCAATTTACTTTTATGCTGAATGAAATATTTGTTACCTTCATTCAGCTCTTTTTTATCAAGCCAGCAGATAATAGCTTCCAGTTCATTTTCCACTTTCGGAAGACCGTCAGTTTTTACTAAAAAATCTCCTCTGCTGATGTCAATATCATCTTCAATATGTAAAACGGCTGGTTGATTGGTATATACAGCATCTACTTCCTTTCCTCCCGTTTCAATTTTTGAGATCACCGTTTCGATATTTTGCGGAAGAACCTTTATTTTATCTCCCTTTTTATATGTTCCGGAAATCACTTCTCCGGAATATCCTCTGTAATCGTGGAGCTCCTCAGTCTGAGGACGAATTACATATTGTACCTGAAATCTGCTGTCATCAATATTTTTAGACGTTTTTACCTCTACTGTTTCAAGAAAATCAAGTAATGCAGAACCTGTATACCAAGGAGTTTTTTCAGATTTATCAACAATATTATCACCATAAAATGCTGAAATAGGGAAATACTGCACATTTTCCAATCCTAATTTCTGTGCAACCAACTGATATTGAGCTTTTATATCATTAAAAACATCTTCAGCATAATCCACTAAATCCATTTTATTGATAGCCACCACTACATTTTTCATTTTTAATAAAGAAGCGATGATGGAATGTCTTCTCGTCTGCTCGATAACGCCCTGTCTTGCATCAATTAAAATGACAATCAGATGAGAATTGGAAGCCCCCGTAATCATATTTCGGGTATACTGAATATGTCCCGGAGCATCTGCAATAATGAATTTCCTTTTAGGAGTCGAAAAATACCTGTAAGCAACATCTATGGTAATCCCCTGTTCTCTTTCTGCTCGTAATCCGTCGGTAAGAATCGCCAGATCTATCCCGTTTTCATTTTTATTTTTTGATTGCTTTTCTAAGGCCTCAAGCTGATCAATCAAAATATTCTTACTGTCATATAAAAGTCTCCCGATAAGGGTACTTTTCCCGTCATCTACACTTCCGGCTGTTATAAATCTTAGTATATCCATAAGTTTATTTATTAATGATAACTGATGAATCATCATTGATCAATTATCGCTTATCATTTATATTAAAAATATCCTCCTTTTTTTCGGTCTTCCATCGCTGCCTCAGTCACTTTATCATCAATTCTTGTCTCACCGCGTTCGGAAATTTTAGAGGCTGTAATTTCATTGATGACACTATCTAAAGTTTCAGCATCACTTTCAACCGCCGCTGTGCAGGTCATATCTCCGACAGTTCTGTAGCGTACTTTTTTAGTGATTACCTCATCATTTTCATCAATCTGAATAAAATCGGAAGCGGCAATCAGCTGACCTTCATATTCAATTACTTCACGATCATGAGCAAAATAAATAGAAGGAAGCTGAATATTTTCTTTTCGAATATAGTTCCATACATCAAGTTCCGTCCAGTTGGAGATCGGGAAAACCCTTACATTTTCTCCTTTATTGATCCTTCCGTTGTAGATATTCCACAATTCCGGACGCTGTAGCTTTGGATCCCATTGTCCGAACTCATCACGAACCGAGAAGAAACGTTCTTTAGCTCTGGCTTTCTCCTCATCTCTTCTTGCCCCGCCAATACACGCATCAAACTGAAATTCTTCAATTGTATCTAATAAAGTATGGGTTTGCAGCCAGTTTCTGGAAGCAAATTTCCCTTTAGGCTCAGTTAGATTTTTAGCTTTAATCGTATCTTCAACCTGTCTTACAACCAATTCAGCACCCAGATTTTCTGCCAGATAATCTCTGAATTGCAGCGCTTCAGGAAAATTATGCCCCGTATCGATATGTACCAACGGAAATGGAATTTTCATCGGAGCAAAAGCTTTTTTTGCCAAATGAACCAATGTAATGGAATCTTTCCCTCCGCTGAACAGTAAAGCCGGCTTTTCAAACTGTGCAGCTACTTCTCGCATAATATAAATACTCTCAGCTTCCAGCTGCTCCAGATAATCTAATGTATGTGTACTCATGTTTACTTTTAAAATTTTGAATTAATGGGTATGCAGACCGCATTCCTTATGAGAGCTTTCCCACCACCAACGACCGGCACGAGGATTTTCTCCCGGTTCAATAGCTCTCGTACAAGGTTGACAACCCACGCTGATGAAACCTTTTTTATGCAAAGACAGTTCCTGAACTTTATTTTCTTTCAGATATTCAAGCACTTCCTGATAATCCCAGTGAATCAGCGGATTGTATTTGAATAATTTTCGTTCATCATCCCATTCGATGATCGGCATATTTTCACGGTTTTCCGATTGTTCAGAACGTAAACCTGTAATCCAGACAGTTGCGTTTTCCAATGCCCGGTTTAGAGGTTTTACTTTTCTTATGAAACAACATTCTTTTCTGTTTTCAATGGAATGATAGAAAGCATTTATTCCTTTTTCATTCACGTATTTTTCAACATCGGAACTTTCCGGAAAATAAACTTCCGTTTTTATTTTATACCTTGAATTGTTCTGTGAAAGTAATTCGTAATGCTCATAGAAAAGCCTTCCTGTATCCAGCGTGAACACTTTAATCGGTAACTGATTCTTAAATATTATATCGGTGATCACCTGGTCTTCCTGTCCAAGTGAGGTAGAGAAAACAATTCCTTCCGAGAATTTTGTTGAGATAAATTTCAATCCTTCTTCTGCTGAAAGTTGTTTCAGAGTATCTGCATCTTCTTTTGAAATCATATTTTGTTCATTTGAAGTCATGCAAATATCAGATAAAATAATTATCCTACCAAATAAGTAGACTAATTATTAAAAAAAAAGGATTTAGATCAGTCGATCAAATCCATTAGAGTTTTACTTTCCAAAATACGTAGAGAAACATCCCGAACTTCTATTAAAACATCATGCAGACCGCAGTGATCTTCATTACAATCTTCACATTTTTCATAAAAATTCAGACTTACGCAAGGTAACATGGCAATCGGCCCGTTGACCAGACGAATGATTTTTGCCAGTTTTACGTTTTCAGGATTTTCCTTTAAAAAATATCCTCCTCCTTTTCCCTTTTTACTGTCAAGAATGTCTGCCTTTTTCAATTCCAGTAAAATATTTTCTAAAAACTTCAGGGGAATTTTCTTATGTTCTGCAATTTCAGAAATAAGTACAGGGCCATCATTCCTTTTTTCTACAAGGTATGCAAGCGCCTTAAAAGCATATTGAGATTTTTTTGACAACATTATAGCAAAAATAAGAAAATTGTTTAATTTCTGCAAAACAGTCTATTTCATGAACTCTAAAACTGTAAAAACAACTTTACAGTCCTTCATTTTTTGCAATTTTATCTATTAATCATTAAGTTTGTTCTATGTTCAGTAAACAAGAGGCACAACAATTAAAAAAAGAGTTTTGGACGGCTTTCGGAAAGTCTTTCCCCAGAAAATGGATTTTGTATGACACCAAAATTAAGGATATGTCATTCAAATTTTATGCAGATAATAAAAAAGCGGAAGTTTCCCTGGATATCGAAATGAAAGATGAAGTTTTCCGAGACGCATATTATAATAAAATATGGTCGCTGGAAGATATTCTGAAAGATTTTGTCGGAGATTTTACTAAAGAAGAATTTTATACGCTAGAAAGCGGAAAAGTCATCAGCAGAATCTGGATTGAAAAACACGGCGTTTCTATTTTCAATAAAAATACATGGCAGGAGACTTTTGAATTTTTCGTTGAGAAAATGGACGGTTTTGAACGATTTTATTATGAGTATGAGGATTTTATAAAGGATGTTTAAGTCATGAAAACTTCTGATATACATGATCTTATGTTTAAGAAATCTGAATCAAAAAGTATTCAGAGATTCAGTTTATGAAAAAAAACAAGTAAGAATATATTATCATGGAAATAAAATATTTAGATATACTTTTAAAATACCCGGAACTTGACGGCTGGAAAAACAGAGGGATTTCTGAAGACGAAATATTATTGTTAGAACATTTCTGTAACGAAGAAAGAACTTTTCCAAAAGTACTGAAAGAACTTCTGTTATTGGCAGGGAATTTTTGTTATGCCTTAGATTACGGTATTTACGACAGCCAAATCGAATTGCAGCAAGAAGAGCACAAAGAACTTTCAGACGTTCATGATCTTATCATTTCCAGACCTTTATTTTTTATATGCCTTGCTTCACATGGTCTTCCTGTTTTTATTTTCCTAGATGAAGGTGAAAATCCTTCGTTAAATCAGATGATCAATGATCCAACTGAAGAAAATTATTATCAAAGAACAGGTGGTACACTAAAGACTTTACTTGAGAGCCGAATCAAAAATCACTTTGATGGATATTCTATGTTTTAATATTGCTAAAAGTTGACCTACGAACAGCTAAATTTCATCTAATATTTAAACCCTTGTTTAAATATTTTCGTACTTTAGTCAAACCAAAAAAATTAGCATCAGTTTATTCATCGAACTTTTCAGCTAAAAAAATTCTAAAACCAATTCACAAAATATTTAAATACAATGGAACAAAATCCAATATTTTTTGCCGACGGTGCAGATCCTAAAATGATTGAGGCATACAAAAAAGCTCAGGAAACTTTCAAATATTTCTGGAGGGAACAGTCATGGGAATACAGACGAATTATTCCCGGATTGAATGTCTCATGTGTAAAAGTTGCTTTTTCTCAGGAAGATCCTACTTCTGAAAATCCTATTGTTGAACAGATGTGGATCAATGAAATTGATTTCGATGGCGACAACGTTAAAGGCTACCTCATCAATGAACCCAATGAGCTTACAAATATAGAAGTTGGAGATTTTGTTGAAGTCCCTTTACATGAAATCAGCGACTGGCTTTTTGCTATTACTCCCAATGTGAAGAAACCAAAAGGGCTTTCAAAGTTATTCTCTTCTTCAGAAGAACCTCTTCCTAAAGTTTATGGCGGATTTACCATTCAGAAAATGCGTTCTGATATGTCTCCGGCAGAACGAAAAGATCATGACAATGCTTGGCAACTGGATTTCGGAGATTATAACGATATTGAAATTGTTCACGAACAAAAAGAAAAACCGGAAAACTTCATTGAGCATCCTATGAGCAAAAATATGAAGGAAAAATTTGTGGAATTCTTACAAAATTATCCTGATGAACTGATCAATCTGGATGACAACGGATTATCTCTTATCCACAGAGAAACCATTGCAGGAAATTTAAGTTCTATAGAAATAATCTTAAGCTCGGGAGGTGATAAAAATTTAAAAACCACTAAAGGAAAAACAGCCCTGGATTTCGCAAAACAGCTGAATTGGGAACATTTGATTCCTGTTTTGGAAAATTAATGATACAGAGAAACTTTCGGGTTTCTCTTTTTTTTGCCAAATGACAAATGCAGTACAATTTTCTTTACTTAAATTGCATTTATGAAAGAATTATTTGATTTTATCTTAAGATTCGGAAACCTGAATCAGCAGCAAATGGATTTCATTGCAAGTAAAGCTATAGAACTGGATCTTTCTAAAGAGGAATACTTTTCTGAAGCCGGAAAAATCGCCAAGCAGGTAGGATTTGTTATTGACGGGATTCTTCGCGTTTGTTATTACAACAATAAAAGTGAAGAAATTACAAAATATTTTATCGAAGAAAATAATCTGGTTGTTGATCTTGAAAGCTTTGACAATCAGATTTGTTCGAGTGCTTATGTTCAGGCAGTGACAGATTGTAAAATGATTGTATTTCAAAGAAAAGACTGGCTGGAACTTTTACAGACGATTGTAGGTTTTGATGCAATCGTTCACAAAATTATTTCAAGAGCATTGATTCAAAAAGTAGAAAGAAGAAGTCCGCTTGTTTCAGAAGATGCAACAACCCGTTATCTGAAATTCCTGGAGATCTATCCTACTGCTGTCAACAGAATTCCACTTTCTTATGTAGCTTCGTATTTGGGAGTTACCCAATCTTCTTTAAGTAGAATAAGAAAGAATATAAAATAATTAAGGTAATTATATAAAGTTTTTCATTAATCTGCTATCTTAATTATTATGACGCTGTCATTCTGAATGTAACGAAGTGAAATGAAGAATCTAAGCTATCATGAGATTCTTCCTGCGTCAGAATGACAATGGTGTAAAATCCTATATAGCCGCATAATTAAATTCTCATTTTATTTAAACTTTTAATTTTCAAGTCCTTTTTTGCCAAATGGCAAATGTCATCTTATTTAATTGACGGAATTTTACATCATCAATTAAAAACAAAAAAATGCAAACAGTATTAATTACAGGAGCCAACAGAAGTATTGGTCTTGAAACAGCAAAACAGCTTTCAGTAAAAGGATTATTCGTTTATTTAGGAAGCCGAAATCTTGAAAATGGTGAAAAAGCGGTTGAAACACTGAACGAACAGGGATTTCAAAATATCAAAGCCATCGAAATTGATGTTACCAATCCTGAATCTATTTTAAAAGCCAAAAATATTGTGGAAAACGAGCAGGGAAAGCTGGATATTCTGATCAACAATGCCGGAATTTTAGGAAATACGCCTCAACAGGCTTCCGATTTTTCCATTCAGGAAATTCAGGGCATTTTTGATACGAACTTCTTCGGAGTCATCAGTGTCACACAGGCTTTTCTTGATTTGCTTAAAAAATCAGACAGTCCAAGAATCAGTAATATTACTTCAGGATTAGGTTCTTTAACCTTGCATAGCGATCCAGCATGGAAATATTATAATATTAAAACGGCAGGTTACGGAACTTCAAAAGCAGCTTTAAATGCGTACACGATTGTTCTTGCTTACGAATTGAAAGATTTAGATTTCAAAGTAAATGTGATTGATCCCGGCTATACGGCAACAGATTTCAATGCACACAGCGGTCCCGGTTCTGTGGAAAGTGCCGCCTCATTCATCATCAAGCATACTTTGACGGATAATAATGCTCCAACAGGGCAATATTACAGTAACGATATTGAGGACGAAATTGGAATTAGTCCTTGGTAATTTTTTAAATAACGGTGTGAAGAGAAGCTTTCGGGTTTCTCTTTTTTATTAAATACACATTCACGATTCGGTTACATCATTCGTTGATTGAGCTACTTTTCTCATCCGCCATCTTCCCACCTTTGTACCATCATTTAAAACAAATAAAATATTTAAAAATGGAAACAAAAAAAGTATGGTTCGTGACAGGAGCTTCAAAAGGACTTGGATTAGCCTTAATCAAAAAATTATTAGAACAAAATTATCGTGTTGTTGCGACAACCAGAAATGTACAGTCTCTTATTTCTGAAATCGGAGAAACTTCGGAAACATTTTTACCGCTTGAAGTAAGCTTAACAGATAATGAAAACGTACACTCTGCCATCGCAAAAACCATTGAACATTTCGGACAATTGGATGTTGTCGTGAACAATGCAGGTTACGGACAGCTTGGAACGTTGGAAGAACTTTCAGACAAGGAGGCAAGAGCGAATTTTGATGTCAACGTTTTCGGAACACTGAATGTGATCAGAAATGCAATGCCTCATTTTCGTCAGCAAAAATCAGGACATATTTTCAACATCTCTTCTATCGGAGGATATTCAGGAAATTTTCCGGGGTTGGGAATTTACTGTTCCACAAAATTTGCCGTTGCCGGTTTAACGGAAGCTTTGGCAGAGGAAATTAAAGACTTCGGAGTGAAAGCAACGGTGGTATATCCTGGATATTTCAGAACCGATTTCTTATCTAAAGAATCGGTAAGAACTCCTGAAAATTCAATTCCTGAGTATGAAACGGCAAGAAATTCTGAACAGGCTCACCTTGATGAAATTAATGGAAATCAGCCCAATGATCCTGAGAAAGGTGCAGAAGCAATTATTGCGATCAGTGAAGTGGAAAATCCGCCGGTGCATTTCTTATTGGGAAGCGGTACTGATGAATATTTGAACAATAAGATTCAATTGATTACAGATGATGCTGAGAAATGGAGTGAACTGACTTTTTCTACGGTGATTTAAGTATTTTTCTTTTGTCTTAACACAAAAGAAACAAAAAGTCAAGACTGGAAACTTCCGCTAAAAATAAACTCCGCTCTCTAAAAATTCTAAAACTCGCGCGATGTCATTATTGGTGATTCGATTCTAAATTTGTATCGCGCTCAAACAGTAGAATTTTCTTAACGTTCACAGAGTTCATTTTCTTTACGCTTCAGTTTCCTAGGTCGTTCCAGATCCTTCGACTTCGCTCAGGATGATATTTCGCTAATACTAAACGTTATAATTTAAACATAAAGTTTTGTACTTGTCATCCTGAGCTTGCCGAAGGATCTCATTTCATTTTTTAACCATTAAGGTTTTTTAGAATAGTAAGAGGAACTTTACTTTAAGATTTATTGAAAAGTTAATTTGATTTTTCTTAATGAGACTTACCTTCTTATTCATCTTAATGGTTCAAATTCAATATTCAAAATAATTAAATAACTTAGTCATTATGAAAAACACATTTCGTTTTAATTCGCTTTCTGATTTTCATGCTTTTTGTAATCTTCCGAATCCTGAGCATCCGCTGATCAGTCTGATCGATTACAGCAAAGTCCGTTATCCAGTGGATGATACGGAACTGAAATGGATACAGAATTTTTATTCGATCGGCTTGAAACGGAATGTGAATGCTAAGTTCAATTACGGACAACAGGAATACGATTTTGATTCCGGTGTGTTGTGTTTTGTTTCTCCGCTTCAGTTTCTGAGTCTTGAAATGAAACCTGGTGTGGAAGTGGAACCAACCGGATATTTATTACTGATTCATCCCGATTTTCTTTGGGGGACTTCTCTTGCAAAGAAGATTAAATCTTATGAATTTTTCAGCTATCAGATCAATGAAGCGCTTTTTCTTTCGGATAAGGAAGAGAAAATCATTGTTGAACTTTTTAAAAATATTGAAAAGGAATATCAGACGAATATTGATAAATTCACACAGGAGCTGATTGTTGCCCAACTAGAATTGTTTCTGATTTATGCAGAACGTTTTTATGAGCGTCAGTTTTTTACCCGAAAAAAATCCAGTCATGAACTGTTGGATAAATTTGAAGAAGCTCTTTCCCAATATTTTGAAAACGGAAACCTTATTGAAAACGGGATTCCTTCTGTAAAAACCATTGCTGAACAGATGAATATTTCACCGAATTATCTGGGAAGTTTATTGCGAATTCACACCCAGCAAAATACTCAACAGCATATTCAGAATAAGATTATCGACAAGGCAAAAGAACGTTTGAGTACAACTCATCTTTCGGTAAGTGAGATCGCTTATGAACTGGGATTTGAACATCCACAGTCTTTTAGTAAGTTGTTTAAGCAAAAGGTGAATCAGTCCCCGGGAGAATTTAGGAGATTATTTAATTGAATTATTTCTTTAAAACAATTTTTCACTACAAATAATTTTTATAATCTTTTTATATATTTGGAAGCTTAAAAAAAATTAAGCTACAAAATTATACATTATGAAAAAAAATTTACTATTGTTACTCTTTATTCCTATAATCAGTTTTTCACAAAATAAAACAGAAGCAGAAATTAAAGTTAACGAAGGAATTGTATTTCATGACCAAGGAAAATACAATGAAGCTCTTAACAAATATGATGAAGCTCTTTCTTTAGATAAAAATAATTTATTTGCACTCTCAGAAAAAGCAATGACATTAGAAACTTCTCAAAAATACAATGAAGCTATTGAAATCTGTAAATTAGTTATAAATACCTACCCTGATAAAGATGTAAAAACAGTTTATATCAGTTATGCCAATAGCTTAGATCATTTAAAACAAACTCAAGAGGCAATAAAAATTTATGATGAAGGAATAAAAAAATATCCTAATTACTATCAACTTTATTTTAACAAAGGAATTGCTCTGATAAATGACAAACAAGTAGAAAAGGCATTAGAATCATTTCAAAAAGCTGCAAAACTAAAACCCAATCATAAAGGCTCACTTAATGCATTAGCAGCACTAAATTCTGAAAACAGAATTGTATCAATTTTATGTTCTCTAAGATATCTTGCTCTTGATAATAAATCTCAACTTGCAAAAAATCATTTAAAATCTGTACTTACCTTAATGAATAAAGGTGTTACTCAAAAAGATGATAATTCCATCAACTTATCTATTGACCCTACTATACTTGATAAAGCAAATGATAAGAAGAGTAAAAATAATTTTTCATCAACTGATATGGTACTTTCAATGACTTCGGCTTTAGACTTTGATGAAAAAAATAAAGGCAAAACAGATTATCAGAGGTTCACTGATAAATTAGATTCTATGTTTGCTACTATGGAGGAAACACAAAAAAAGCAAAGTGGTTTTTATTGGGAATTTTTAGCTCCTTATTTTATTGAAATGCATAAACAAAAATTAATCGAACCATTTACATATATTGCCTTTTCAGCTCAACCTAATGATGACATAATTAAATATTATAAAGATCATTCAGAGCAAATCGAACAGTTTTACAAATGGTCTGAAAATTATATATGGAAGTAATTCTTTTAAATATTAAAATAAAAAAGAGAAGCTTAAAAGCTTCTCTTTTTCTATACCCTATCCAAACTTCTTCTTCCTCAACCAGAAGAACAGTCCTCCTAAAGCACCAATAATAACTAAAGGAAGCAGCAAATTGAACCATTGCCAGTTGTTTTTCTCTTCTGTAATTCTTTGTCGATCGAGAAGACGTTCTTCGATATTTCTGTTTCTCAGTTCCATTAGATTGCTGTCGTCCAAAAGATAGTCGAGAGCATTTCTTAAGAACTGTTCGTTTCCGAACTGTTCGTTGGTCAGCATATCTACCCCTAAAGGTAAAGGCTGCCCTTTGATCACTTTATTTCTTCCCACATCTCCATCTGCAATCACGATCATCTTATTATCAGAACTTGTTCCTTTGAAACCAGGATAAGATTTTCTTTCAATTCTTGAAGCGTAGGCAGAATTAAATTTCCCTTCCAAAGCTACTGCGTAGATTTTCGGAGTGCTTGGTTTTTCCATTTGCCCAAGACTGTCTACACTTGCAATTTCTTTCAGGTCAACATAGTTCGGAACCTGCTTTAATAAGGTTCTTTCACTCGATTCGAAAAGAACTTTTGTTTTAATATTTTTTCTTCCGCCCAATGTATCAATTGAAGTTGGAAATTCAAACTTTACAGGATTGATATTTTTGGTAATCGGATCATTCTTTTCAGCAATTCCCAACGGGAAATACGGCCAAGGAAGACTTGTATATTGAGGATTCCCTCCTACTTCTCCCGTTACCAGTCTCAACAAAGCAAATTTCTTCACATCTTTTACCAATGCAGGATTGATTCTGATCCCGTAATTGAAGAAAAAGTCTGTCATATTGATATCTACCGGGAAAGGCATTACTTTTTTAGACCTTGTCAAGGTATCCATTTCAGCGTTTACCGCATCAATCATCCACAACGTTTTTCCGCCGTTCATGATGTATTGGTCAAGAATCACTTTTTCTCCGTCTGTGAAAGCTTTTCTCGGTTTTGCGATTACTAAAGCATTCATTTGCTTTAAAATCGGAACATCCACCAATGTCAGCTCAGTCTGATTTTTAGGAATAATCGGACCTGCATCATAATTTTCTGTGGCTAAATGCATGAATCCCTGGAATTCTTCCGGACTCAATTCATCCTGATTCACTAAAATCCCGATCTTTTTTCTTTTGTCAACCGCAATATTCTTGATATTCGAAACCAAATTGTATTCTAAATTTTCAATCGATTTTGTCAACTGCTGATCTGCATCAATTCCTGTCTGCTGAACCACCAATGGTATAGAAACTCCTTTTCCTTTGTATTTTACAACTGCATAAGGGAATAAATAGATCTGAGAAACTTTTCCGTCTTTCACATCGGGAAGTACAGAAGGCTGCATTCCCATTGCCATCAAGGTATCCTGAGAAATTTTACTTTTAATAGGATCAATGAATTTGAAATCAATTTTCGGATTAATTTTTCTGAATTCCTCCAACATGAATTTCGTTTCGCTCTGTAACTGTTTAAAGCTTGCAGGGAAATCTCCTTCCAGATAAACATCTACTGTCACAGGCTTTTTAATGGCTTCTAAAACCTTGACCGTATTATCGGAAAGTGTATATCTTTTTTCTTTCGTTAAGTCTAATCGGATTCCTGAAATGGCAAGAATAATTACCAACGGCAAAATAACAAACAGTAAAATTCCGAATGGTGATTTGAATTGTATCTTCTTCATAATTCTACTTCTTTTTAGTAATGAAATGGTTAGACAAAGCTAAGGTAACTCCAATGATTAAAACAAAATAAGCCACATCTTTAAAATCAATAAGCCCTCTTGTAAAGCCTAAGAAATGCTGATAAAAACCTACATTTTGTAAAATAAAATCTGCTCCTCCCAATAATTTATAACTTGCCAGTTGTTCAATCCCGAAATACATGATGAAACACATGAAAACACCCAACAAATAAGCCATAATCTGATTTTGAGAAAGTGAAGAAGCCAGAATCCCAACTCCTGAGAAAGCAGCGATCAGAATAATCATTCCCAAGTAACTTCCGAACGTCATGCCCAAGTCAATATTTCCTTCCGGAACTCCTAAGACATAGACTGTGTAAAGGTAAATCAGAGAGGGTATTAAACATAAAATTCCAACAACCCAAACGGATAAGAATTTTCCAAGAACCAAATCTGAGATTTTCAAAGGTTGAGAAAACAGCCAGTTTAATGTTCCCGTCTGCTGCTCTTCCGCAAAAGTTTTCATGGAAAGGGCCGGAATGATGAACATTAATAACCAAGGCACCAAAACAAAATAGCTCTGTAAAGAAGCCATCCCGATATCAAAAATGTTGGAATCATTCTCGAAGAAAAACAAAAACAATGTTGCTACCAAACTGAAAGCCGCAATGATAATCCACGCGCTCCAGTTTCCAAAATAGCTCCAAAGTTCTTTTTTAAAAATTGCAATCATATATTAGTTAGAAGTTTTAAGTTAAAAGTCAGATGTATCGTATGCTCATTATTCAAGAAAGATACATTGACTTCGCACTGCTTTTTACTTGTCTCTTTTTACTTTTTACTTTTATTAACCAGCTTCACCGTCATCATTATCAAAAATACCAGAACGAAAAATCCTGTAATTAATTGCCACCAATATTCAATGACCATTGATTTTAGGATCACCGTGAAAACCACCAGAAATAAAATAAAGGTTGCGATTTCGTTGGCCTGTCTCAATTTGATATTGGCTGTTTCTAAGGTATTTCCGTTAAGTTCTTTCAGTTTTAATACTTTTTTCCAGCACCAGTAATGATAAATCGCCAAACCGATCAGAAAAGTAAGCTTTAAATGGAACCACGGCATTTTCATTAATCCGGTATTTAAGAAAATCATCACCAATCCGCAAACCGCCATAATAACTCCTGCCGGAACGGTAATAATATTCCAAAGTCGGCGTGCCATAAAGGTATACTGTTCTCTTAAAATCTTCTTTTTATCTTCGGCAAATGCATCCGTATCTTTATAGTAAACGAAAATTCTCACGAGATAAAAAATTCCCGCAAAGTAACTTACCATGAAGATAATGTGAAGTGCTTTGATGATGGTATACAGCATTTAAATCAATATTATTTTATAGGAATAATTTCACAGTCTCTGTCAAAGTTTTTCAAATAGTCAAAAAACAATTGTTTCCCTTTTTTTGAATCTCCGTAATTTTTATAAGCAATAAGCCCAATCACCATTAAATAAATGAATAAAATGTAATAATTTTCTGAAAAATTTCTTATTAACATCATTAATGAAAAACAGAAAAAAACAGCAAGAGTTAATACTTGATAAAATTCAAATCCAACGAATAATTCAAGACTGTATTGATCTTCTCTATCTTTAATAAAATTTCCCTTAAAAGTTTGAAAATCTTTTTTCATTAATCTTACTTTAAAACCATTTTCTAAAACTTTTCCGGTAAAATTTTTACCAAAAAAATCAGGAAAACCTCCAAATATGCTGTTTTTAATATTTTCTAAAACATCTTCTTTTGATTTAGAAAATTCAACACGATATTGGGACTGTAAAAACATGTACATAAATTATGCGCAAAGATAGTTTATTTCGGAAAAAAAGAGAATTTAATCTAAAATCTTTAGCTTAAAATAATAAGGTTTAAGGATTTTTTAGAATTTGATAATGAATTTCATATCAACATTAAAGTTGAAACGCAGATTTGAGCCTTCTTCATTTAAACGATAATCAAAAGGAAGACCATCTGTAGGTGGATAATCTTCTGTTTTCCCTGTCATATTGGTATAAGCAATTTTTCTTTGCCTAATCCCAAAGCCAATTTTAGGCATAAAACCAAACCATGAAGATTCTTTATGAAGCAAAATACTATAGTTAATATTTAAACCATATTTGGTTCTCTCATAATCTGCTGCACTGAAAGAGTAATAAACATCATTTTGATCGTAATAATTCCCCGAAACATTTTTTCCCTTTTGATTTAGATAAAAAACCTCCGCAGAAACAAAATGTTTCAATCTTGACTGAGGAAGTAAACTGTAAAATACTTCCGGTTTTATCTCAAAAATTCTGTTTTTTCCTTCAAAATTACCAATATCCACAGGTGTTATTCCATTTGCACCATAGGCTAGTTCAGTTCCAACCCACTATTTTTCGCATATACCCTATATTATAACGTTGATCACGAAAAGGAGCAAAGGCACTTACAGTAAGTATTGATTTGTAATCATTAGATTGTGCAGAAACAGTTTCAAAAAAACTAAAAAAAGTAAAAAGAAGTAGAATTTTTTTCACAAAATGGCTATTAAAATTAATTTTTTAAATATAGTATAATAATATATTCGTCGCTAATTTTTTCCTGACAATCAATGTAATTTATTAAAAGAAATACTGTCTGGCATTTTACCTTTCTCATATTTTTTAATATACCTCAGATTCTTTTTATCATCATAATATTTCCAGGCTCCGAAATAAAACCAATGGCGTTCGTTCTGGGAAATTTCAAGCTTAGTCTGCCCTTTCTCCATGATAGTTCCGGTCGGAAAATATCTTTTGATTTTCGTAATATCTCTTCGAATGTTTTCCTTTTGATAGAGCTTATCGTCAAAATAGGTTTTCCAAACGCCTACTTTTTCCCCTTTTTTATATTTTCCGACCGCAACAAGGGTTCCTTCATTGGTAGGATATTCTTCTTTCCATTTGCCATGTCTTTTCTGAGATTTTTCACTCACTTTTATATATTGGTTCATCTTCGTCTGGCAGGAAAATGTGAGTAATAATAGAACTAAAACAATAGATATTTTTTTCATAAAAAAACAGGATTTCTGTAAATATAAGAAATCCTGTTTTAATTCTACAAATGTAGAACGGTTTTATTTTTGTCTTAAGAAATAACTCCTAATTCTTTTCCAACTTTTTCAAAACCAGCAATTGCTTTATCTAAATGCGCTCTTGTATGCGCTGCAGAAAGCTGTACTCTAATTCTCGCTTTTCCTTTTGGTACAACCGGATAGAAGAATCCTATAACGTAAATTCCTTCGTCCATCAGTTTTTCAGCCATTTTTTGTGCTAAAGGCGCGTCGTAAAGCATTACCGGAACAATGGCAGCATCTCCATCAGGAATATCGAAACCTTTAGATTTCATTTCCGCTCTGAAATATTCTGCGTTTTCCATTACCTGATCACGAAGAGAAGTGTCTTCAGAGATCATATCCAATACTTTCAAAGCTGCACCCACAATTCCCGGAGCCAATGAGTTTGAAAATAAGTAAGGTCTTGAACGCTGTCTCAACATATCGATGATCTCTTTTTTACCGGAAGTAAATCCTCCTAAAGCACCTCCAAGAGCTTTTCCTAGCGTAGAAGTAATAATATCTACTCTACCCATTACTTCATTCGCTTCGTGAGTTCCACGACCTGTTTTCCCGATGAAACCGGTTGCGTGAGAATCATCCACCATTACCAAAGCATCATATTTATCGGCTAGATCACAAACTCCTTTTAAGTCTGCAACGATTCCGTCCATTGAGAAAACTCCGTCTGTAACAATAATTTTGAAACGGTGATTTTTTTCAGAAGCTGCGATCAACTGAGCTTCCAGATCTTCCATATTATTGTTTTTATAACGGTATCTTGCTGCTTTACAAAGTCTAACTCCATCAATAATAGATGCGTGGTTCAATTCATCAGAAATAATCGCATCTTCTTCTGTGAATAACGGTTCGAAAACACCTCCGTTTGCGTCAAAACAAGCTGCATAAAGGATGGTATCTTCTAACCCTAAGAAGTCAGCGATCTTTTGCTCCAATTGCTTGTGAATATCCTGAGTTCCGCAGATAAAACGTACCGAAGACATACCGTAACCGTGAGATTGGATCATATCCTGAGAAGCTTTCATCACTTCCGGATGGTTTGATAATCCCAAATAGTTGTTGGCACAGAAGTTCAACAGCTTTTTTCCGTTCGCTTCTATTTCTGCACTCTGCTGAGAGGTAATGATTCTTTCTCTTTTGTAAAGTCCGTCGTTATCAATATTTTGTAGTTCGTTCTGTAAGTTTTCAAGATACTTTTTAGAGATCATTTCTAATAATTTTTAAGATGTGCTAATTTAATAAAATCGTGGTAAACTCATAGCTTTTCTGTTTTTTATTCTGATGAGCTGTTTAAACTTTTTATTTAAACACAAAAGAAACAAAAGACTAAACTGATCCTATAGTAAGTGAATTATTATCCCTTAAATAAGATAAAAATAAGTCTTAAAAATCTTCGATTTTTATTCTTTTGAAAGCTTTATTCATATTGGCTTCTGGCAAAATTGAATCAAATATCTTTTGTGGCTTTTGTGGTTAAATTCTAACGTCTTTAAATAAAATTCAACTATTTTTCGTTAATAGTCTATAATTTTAGTAGACTATTATTTATATTTGTTGTTTAAATTCAGTAAAATGCGATTATCACCAGTACAAAAAATTGAAAATATATCCTCTGAGGACTTTCTCAACACGTATCTGAAACCTGCAAAACCTGTCATTTTAAAAGATTTTGCAGACCCTGAAAGTCCGGCATTCAAAAAATGGAATTATGATTATTTTAAAGAAATTGCAGGCGATCACAAAGTCAATATTTATGGAAGTGAGATCGAATCGTTGGACAGAGTTGCCAGCAAACCGATCGGACAAAGCACTTTTTCAGATTATCTTGATTTAATCACCTCCTCTCCTACTGAATATCGTCTTTTTCTCTTTAATTTATTAAGCATTAAACCTGAACTTAAAAATGATATTCATTACAATGATGTTACGAAAGGAAAAATCCTGAAATGGCTGCCTTTTATGTTTTTTGGAGGGGAAGGTTCTATTACCAGAAATCATGTTGATATTGATATGTCACATGTTTTTATTACCCAGTTTCAAGGCATCAAAAAGATCTGGTTATTTCCCTGGGAACAATCTGATCTCCTCTACAAACTTCCTTATAATTTTCATTCCATTACCAATATCAAAGAACCGGATTATCATGAATTTCCGGGACTAAAATATGTAGATGGATACGAAGCCGTCATTAATCCCGGAGAAACGCTTTATATTCCTTCCGGTTGGTGGCATTATATTCAATATGAAACGGAGGGATATTCTGTTTCTATAAGGGCATTACCTTCAAGCGGGCTGGAAAAATGGAGAGGGTTTAAAAATCTTGTTCTTATCAGGCATTTTGATAATGTCATGCGAAATCTGTTCAAAGAAAGATGGTTCGATTTTAAGGTAAGAAAAGCGACCAGAAAAGCCAACAGAGCGATTAAAAGACAGAAAAACTTCCAGATTTAACTGAAATATTAATCTTAAATAAATATATTATGGAATTCATTTATCTTATCCTTTCAGCAGAAAGACCAACGTATTCTTTCTATCCAATCTCTTTTTATTAATCTTTATGAAACAAAAAACCTTCAGAGATCCTGAAGGTTTTTAATTTATTTTTGGTAATTATATACAATTTTACATTAATCCTGCTATCTTGTTATTAAGACTCTGTCATTCTGAATGTAACGTAGTGAAATGAAGAATCTAAGCTATCATGAGATTCTTCCTTCGTCAGAATGACAATGATGTAAAATTGTATATAGTCGCCTTATTTTTTTAAGAATTTTATGTTTTTATCTTTCAACTTAAGGATATAAGTTCCGGGAACCAGCTCTGAAATATTAATGGCTTTTCCGGGTTGATAAATTTCTTTTCTTACTAATTTTCCATCTATAAAATAAATAGCAAAATCTGTTGCTCTGTCAAGCCCTTTTATATTAATCTCGTTGTTTGCCGGGTTTGGATAGATTGAAATGTTTTTTTCATCATTAATATCATTAACACTGAGAAAGGAACAACTTATGTAGGTTGGGATTTTTTTATCAATTGTAGTATTATCTCCAACCTGACCATAATTATTCATTCCCCAAATCCACAAAGTCCCATCTGTTTTTCTTGCGACACAGCTATGACCACCTGCTCTTATAGATTCCCAATCATTCGCAGTTCCCATTTTGGTAGGCACATACAGATCAGTGATGTTTCCTGTTCCTAATTGTCCGAGAGCATTCCAGCCCCATGTCCAAATGGTTCCATCAGATTTTAAAGCTACAGAATGTACCGCTCCGGCAGCTATTTCTACCCAATCGGAAGCATTCCCTATCTGCGTGGGTACATATTTATTGACATTTGTCCCGTCTCCTAATTGATAATTTAGATTTTTTCCCCAAGCCCATAATGTACCATCTGTTTTTAAAGCAAGGGTAAAACCACTTCCCCCCACCGAAATCGTTTTCCAGTTTGAATCAGTTCCCAACTGAGTAGGAATTACTTTCCCAACAGTTGTGCCGTCTCCAAGTTCTCCATTGCTATTACCGCCCCAAGTCCAGAGTGTTCCGTTATTTTTTAATCCAACGGAGTGAAAAACACTTATCCCTGTTTGCTTCCAATCGCTGTCTGTACCTATTCGAATGGGCATTTGTTTAAGGGTTGTCGTTCCGTCTCCAAGAATTCCTCCATTGTTTACACCCCACCCCCAAAGCTCACCGTTTGTTTTAAGAGCATGAGTAGATTGATTTAAAACACTTATAGATTTCCAATTATTATCTGTTCCGATTTGAATGGGTATATTCTTATTTACATTTGTCCCATCCGCCAATTGATAGGAATAATTACTTCCCCAAGCCCATAATGTACCATCAGCTTTTATGGCTACGGTATGATTTTCTGCCGCATTTATATAAGTCCAATTATTTTCTACACCCGTTTTACTAGGAATATACAGATTGGTATTGTTCCCGTTACCCAGTTCTCCAAAAGTATTTAAACCCCAAAGCCAAATAGTTCCATCCATTTTAACGGTAGCTGTATGAAAACCACGAACTTCATAATTCTTCCAGCATTGTGAATAATAAAAGTTAAAAGAACACAGGAGTGTAGTCATAATTATTTTTTTCATGCTTGAGTTGTATTGGTTATTAAATTATTAGTTTTTCAAAATCTGAATCGATACAGGATGTATTTTTTACGGCATCTTTTAAATATCAATTTTCATATTATAAAATCCATTATCTAAACATATCTTGTAAAAGAAGTAAATCCTATTTTTTCAAAAATTTGATATTTTTATCTTTCGCTTTAAAAATATAAGTTCCAGGAATCAGTTCTGAAATATTAATCGCTTTTCCGGGTTGATAAATTTCTTTTCTTACTAATTTTCCATCTATAAAGTAAATGGCAAAATCTGTCGCTCTGTCAAGCCCTTTAATATTGATTTCATTCTTTGCAGGGTTTGGATATAATGCAAATTCATCTTTATTAATCTCCGAAGTACTCAATGTATTATCCTGTATTACCGTTGAATTTTTCTCAACAATCTGGTATTCGTAATTGAATTCTACACTGGCTACAGGAAATGCAACGGATTGTGTAAAATATTGGTTGTTCACCGTATTGTCTAAAGCAAAATACGCAATCTGGCCTCCTGTTCCTGTTACTTTAATCGGCAAAGGCATTTCATAAAAGCTTACAGAAGAATGACTCTGGGTTTGTGAAGCTTTGAAGGTAATCTGGTTTCCTGTCTGCTTCCATCGGATATCATAAGTAGGATAGCCTTGCCCGTAAATCCAGTCATTAAAAAATTCGGTAAGGTCTTTTCCTGTAGATAACTGGATAGAATTTTTAAGATCAGTCGTTCTTACATAGTTATATGCTAAAGCAGGTCTTGCATGATAATCTTGTAAAGCCTGATAAAAAGCAGTCTCGCCTAAAATCCATTTGATCATTCTCAACACATATCCTCCTTTAGAATACGATAATCTGCCATTAAAAATAGCACTGATACTATTTAAATCAGCATCTGAAACATATACACTTCCACCGGGAGCACTAGTAATAAAATCCTTTTCTGATAATAAAAAGTTCATAAAATCAGTATTGGTCATCAGTAATTTTTCATTTGCCAAATGCGCTCCAAATGTTGCGAAACCTTCATTAAGCCATATATCATTCCAGGCTCCGCAAGTTACCTTATCACCAAACCATTGGTGAGCCAGTTCATGCGCAATAAGACTTTTATCCCAACCTCCCATTGAGCCCATTGTCTGATGTTCCATTCCTCCTCCGTATTCAAACTCCATGTGCCCATATTTTTCATTTCTGAAAGGATAAGGTCCGAAATACGTTTCAAAGGTATTCATCACCTGTTTGGTCCAGTTGATATTGGCCATACTTGTGGTATTATTTGCCGTAGAAGGATACACATAATTAATAAATGGAAAAGGCGGCGTTCCCATTGTATCTGTAATTTTCACATAATTAGTAACCGAGATTGCAATAAGATAGGCAGCCGTAGGATACATTGTTCTCCAGAATGTAAGTTTTTGTCCGGGTGGCAGTATCGTTTCAGACATAAGAAGCCCGTTTGCAGCCACATTATACTGGGAAGGCGTTGTGATTTTAAAATCAAACCGATCAATCTTATCATTCATACTTTGCTTGGTTGGGAACCAATCCTGTGCTCCGTAAGGCTCACTTAAAGTAGAAAGAATCGGAGATCCGCCTTGAGAGCCCGTTGAAAAAGCATTGTTTGCTGTTGGTGGAGTTCCGGAATACTGAATGGTAAGAGAATCTAACACATTTGCAGGAAGTGCAGCTGGAAAATCAATTTTCACTTCTTTTGTTGTCAATTGTTGAAAAGTAAGGTTCTGATTGTGATACTTTACCTGAGAAACCGTCAACGTATTGGAAAGATCAAAGTAAATATTACTTATACTCTGATTCGGTTTAAAATGAGACGTTACCGATCCTGAGATCATATACACCGAAGGATCCAGACTGATATCCATCCTCTGATACTGAAGATCATAATTCAGGGTATTCGGATTGGTATTGTAAGCTGTCATTTTATTGGTAAACGATTTCATTTCCTTGGCACGGAATGATTTCATTTCAATATTTTCATGCTGTGCAGAGATCTGCTGGAAAGTAAGAATACTTAGTATCAGAAGATAAAAGTGTTTCATTGTAAATTATTATAAATCAAAGATAAAAAAAAACCTTCTAATCAATGATTAAAAGGTTTTTAGAATTATAATTACGGATATGTTAAAGTTCCAGTGTAGGTTCTATAATTTTCTCCATTCTCTTCTTCACCATATCTACAGAACCTGCATAGTTGTTTACCAAAAGTGAAAATACTAAAGTTCTTCCGGAATTGGTCTTAATATACCCTGCAAGTGTTTTTACCTTGTTCAGAGTTCCTGTTTTTGCAAAAACCTGTCCGTTTCCGGTGATATTAAACATTCTTTTTAGCGTTCCGGATTGTCCGCCAATCGGCAATGAAGTCAGATAAGTGCCATAATACTTCTCATTCATTAAAGAGGTAAGATATTTTGCCTGAGCAATCGGAGTTACCGTATTGCTTCTGGATAATCCGCTTCCGTCTATATAATTTAATCCTTCTGCATCAAAAGCGATGTCTTTCAGGTGGTCTTTTACAACCACTCTTCCACTTTCACTGGTTTGGTCTCCTTTCTTGAAAAAACCTACGGTTCTCAGTAATGCTTCTGCAAGGGAATTATCACTATGCTGATTGGTATAATAGATAATATCACCCAATGTCGGAGATTTATAGGCAGAAACCAATTTTCTGCTTTCCGGTGTTGCATCAGTCATTTTTGGAGTCACTTTTCCGGTTACTGCAATTCCGCTTTTCACCAAAGTTGTTCTGAAGGTATTGGCAAGATAAGCAGGTGCATCGGGTAATTTTGTAGTTAAAGCTCCGTCTCCTTCATATTTTTCTGCATAAACCATCTGATTGGCATAAGGAGAAACATAGAAGAATTTTTTATCCGTCGATAAATTATTCTTTTTTACGATCAGTTTTTCA
Source organism: Chryseobacterium tagetis (assembly GCF_016735585.2). Taxonomy (GTDB): domain Bacteria; phylum Bacteroidota; class Bacteroidia; order Flavobacteriales; family Weeksellaceae; genus Chryseobacterium; species Chryseobacterium tagetis. The sequence continues at coordinate 156,325 of NZ_JAERSE020000001.1, read as the reverse complement.
TTGGCTGGGCTGATCTCGCGGGTTGTCCCTACCGGTAAATAGTAATTGTTATTTTCTAGCCACACAACATTTTCCGGAAGTCTTGAAATATTACCTTTGAAAAGCGCTGTCTGAATAATAATATCACCATTTACTTTTTTTATGCCCTCGTTTGAAAGTCCGCTCACAAAATCTGAAATGATTTCTCTGTAAGATAAAGCCCCTGCTTTGTTTGTTCCTAAAGAAGGATCTCCGCTTCCTACAATATACAAATTCCCATTCAACACTCCGTTTTCATCAACTTGGCCTGAATATTCAAGCTGCGTCATCCAACGGTAGTTTTCTCCCAACAGATTCAGTGCTGTCTCTGTAGTCAGCAGTTTGGTTGTGGAAGCAGGAACTAAAGGCATATTTTCATTGTACGAAGAGATGATCTTTTTGGTTTTAGGATCATACACTACGAATCCCCAACTTGCGTTTTTCAACACGGGATCCGTTATCATTGTATTTAGATTTACATCTATCAGTTCTTTTGGCGACAGAATAGTTTTTTCGATCGCAGCCACAGGAGAAGGCAGATTCAAAGCAACTTTCTGACTGTCGTATGCGGGAGTAAAAAGAACCGTAGAAACGGTAGACTGAGCGAGGAATAAACCAGAAGCCAATACCGTAATACCTGAAATATATTTTCTGAATTTTACCATCTAATTTTTTTTTTTTACTCAAATTGGATGGCACAGAATAACCAGAGTTAAATCTAAAAGCACAACCAAACATATAAGCAACGATCAAATGTAGAAATTATTGCTATTAATCAGACATTTAAGGTATAATAAAACGTTATAAAGTTTGTTAAAATTTGTTAAAAATCAACAAAAACGTCTTTTTTGATGCTTTGGTATGCCGTGATTTCGTCAAATTCTTTCAAACTTAATAAAACCATCTTTTTAAATATTTCGTAGTTTTTTCCTCTCGGAAGCTTCAATAAAATCTGAAACTGGTATAAATTATTAAGTCTTGCAATCTGAGATTTCTCAGGCCCCAATACACAGTCTTCAGGAAGATATTTTCTTAAAACGGAACCCAAAAACTGAGAAGCACGATTTACTTTATCTTCTCTTCTGTGCTTAAGCTCAATCATAATCAGCTTGGTGAAAGGCGGATAATGAAATTTTTGACGTTCGGTTAAGATATATTTATAAACCTTTGCAGGATTATTCATTTTAATCAATTGAAAAACAGAATGATCCGGATTAAAAGTCTGAATTAAGACTTTTCCTTTCCCGGAAACTCTTCCTGCTCTTCCGGAAACCTGCGTAATGAGTTGATAAGCTCTTTCTTCTGCTCTGAAATCCTGAACATACAACATAGAATCTGCTTTGGGAATAGCTACCAACTCGATATGATCAAAATCCAAGCCTTTAGAGATCATTTGAGTTCCTACAATAATATCAGTTTCTCCGTCTTCAATTTTCTCGTATAATTTTTCGTAGGCAAATTTCTTTCTCATCGAATCCACATCCATTCGATCTACCTCGTTTTCAGGAAATAATTTAGAAACTTCCTCATGAATCTGCTCAACGCCTACTCCTCTTTCATTCAGGTTTTCCGAATGACATTTCGGACAGGTTTTCGGTTTTGAAGCTCTTTGGCCACAATAATGGCATTTCATTTCGTTTGCAGCCTTATGATAAGTCATCACCACATCACAATTCGAGCAATAATTGACATATCCACAAGACTCACATTCTATTACATTCGCATAACCACGGCGGTTATGAAGCACAATCGCCTGATTTTTTTCGTCTACGGTCTTTTTCAATTCATCAATTAATCTCAAAGAAAAATTTCCGGATACCTTTTTGGAATCCTGAGCTTCTTTAAAGTTAATCAATTCATATTCAGGAAGGGTTACTTTTCCAAAACGTTCTTCAAGAAAGACATATTTTATCCTGTCTTTTCTTGCATTATAATAGCTTTCAACAGATGGTGTTGCAGAACCGAGAATGACATGAGCGTCATAAAAATTTCCTAATACCAATGCAGCATCTTTTGCATTAAAAAAGGGAGAAACTTCTCTGGGTCTGTAAGCAGAATCGTGCTCTTCATCTACAACGATCAATCCTAAATTCTGAAAAGGTAAAAACAACGCATTCCTCGTTCCAATAAGGATTTTAATATCATTTTGCCTGATTCTTCTCCAGACTTCCACCCGTTCAAAATCGGTGAGCTTCTGGTGATAAAAGCCAAGCTGCCTTCCGTATTTTTTTTCTAATCTTTGGGTAATTTGTTTGGTTAAAGAAATCTCGGGAAGTAAAAACAGAACGTTTTTTCCTTCATTGATACATTCTTCAATTTTTTCTAAATAAATATGCGTTTTTCCGGAGGAAGTTACCCCGTGAAGCAGGACATTTTTTCCTTCTTCAAAAGCTTCATCAATCGCGATCTTAGCCTGTTTTTGAGATTCGGAAAGCTCTTCGATTTCTTCAATTTCTCCTTCATAGCTTTCTATACGGTCTTTTTGCATAGAATATTCTTCAACCAGATTTTTATCTGCCAAAGCTTTGAAATGCGAACTTCCGAAATAACCGTCTTCAAACAGATCAGATTTTTTAATATATCCATCAGGATTCTCCGTCTGTTTTTCTAAAATATGAAGGAAAAGATCTTTTTGCTTTTGGGCTCTTTTTAAGCTTAAAATAATTTCCGTAAGATTCTGATTTTTTAAAACCTCATCATTAATTCTGACATAAGCCACTTCTTTAGCTTTATATTTTTCGGCAATTTTTTCATCAATTTCGATGTACTGCAGATCGATCAAAGAATTAATGGTCTTAATAATATCTTTTTTCGGAATGAAGGCTTCAATATCTGTCAAATTAATCAGTTGTCGGACTTCGAGTGCCTGAATAAGATACATTTCGTTGACGTCCAGATTTTCAAAATCAACGGTAACATTAGGCTTTAATTTTAAATAGGTTTCACTTTCCAGTTTCAAAGAAGACGGAAATGCAAAACGGTAAATTTCTCCCAACCCAGATAAATAATATTCGGAAAGCCAGTTCCAGAATTTAATCTGCTCCTGTGGAACAATCGGTTTGTCATCTAAAAGACTGATGACTTCTTTGGCAACAAAATTTTCCGGTGCATTGTCATGAAGCTCGAAAACAATCCCTGTATAGATTTTCTTACCGCCAAAAGGAACCAAAACACGCATTCCTACCTGAATTTCGGATAGTAATTCCTCAGGAACTTTATAGGTAAAAGATCCTTTTAAATTTAAGGGTAAAACAATTTGGGCGTAGTTCAAGAGAAATATTTAAAGTGTAAAATTAATTTTTTCTTTTGTGAACTGCAATAATTTCTGTTCTTATAATGCTTATCAGCTCAACTTTAAAATTCATCAGCGATTTATGAAAAGAAAGGGCTTTGAATTGAATTAAAAAAGCAATTCAATAATTTGATACCAAAATGCTGAAGTAAATAATCCCACTATAATACTAAAACCAATCGTCAAATTCGTCAGCTTTGTGTTCAATCTGAACTGTTCAGCAATGATGCTTGAAGTAAGAACGGTCGGCATGGCAGATTCAAAAATGGTGATTTTGGCAATATTTCCTTTTATTCCGAATAAAAATGCCAATCCTAAGGTAATAGCCGGAGCCAAAATCAATTTATAAAACATAGAAGTGGACATTTGAGGAATCAGTTTTTTCCAGCCATTGAATTTTAATTGTAATCCGACTGAAAATAATGCCAATGGACTTACAGTCGCTGCCAGTTTATCAAAAAACGGTTCTGCTACAGTAAAATCTATAAATTGTGATAAGATTAATGCTGCAATACAACCTACCAACGGAGGAAAAGTGATCAACCTTTTCAGAATGAATGTTGCGCTTATTTTTCCTGACTGGCTTCCTCCTCTTAAAGCTGCAATAATTCCTAATGTGGAAAGAGAAAAAAACATGGTCTGATCACAAATAATGGCAATACTCAAAAAACGTTCTCCATAAAAAGCGGAAACAAGCGGAAATCCTATGAATGAGGTATTGCTGTAGCCGCTTACCAGTTCCAATGTACTTCTTGAACGTCTGGAATATCCTTTGCTTTTGCTGTAAAACATCATAAAGAAAAAGCAGAAAACTGAGGTAAGGAAAGTCGCTATAATCGGGAAAAGCATTTCTGTAGTCCAGTGAACTTTTGGTAAGTATTTGAACGAAACCGCCGGAAGCGCAAGATACAGAATCCAAGTATTGATGCCTTTATTCGCATCGGGATGAATGGATTTTGTGGCTTTGAAAACCATTCCTGCAATAATACACACCGCGATCAGAACAAAATTCGCCATAGTTGATAGATATACTACAAATTTAAGATTGATTTTCTAGTTGATAATCAAAACTGATATTTTTTACATAATTTTTGTCATTCCGTAGGAATCTAGACTGTATAATTTTAGCCTAGATTCCTACGGAATGACAAATACTATTATTAATGCATTGTATCGAACAAACTCATCACCTCCACTTTTTCCAAAGGTTTTGAGAGTTTGATTCTCATTGAAGTATTCGGAAGCAAGTCGAAGAAATTATCACTGAAATGAGTGTCCCCGATTAGATAAACATCTTTCGCCAGAACATCTGTAGAAACTTCGATTTCTGTAGAAGAAATTTTCTTGATCTGAATATTGGGTTTTGGAAGTTTTAAATCTTTTGGTTTTACAAAAAAATGGTTCATTTCAGCAATGATTTGATCTTCTTTGTCCCGAATAATCACATTGAGATAAATTTCATTTTTATTGGCTTCACCAATTACATCATTAATTACTAAAGGATCAAATTTTAAAATATGAGTATCTAAAACTTTTCCTTCAGGAACACTCACTGCGGCAGCCAAACTTTCTCCATTAAACTTAGAAATATCAAATTCTATGGTAACATCTTCAAACTTTTTCAACGCATCATTAATAGCATAAAAATTCACAACCCCATCTTTTTCTTCCGTTAAGATCACTTGGCTTTCAAAGCTTCTCTTGATTTGATAATGCAACGCTTTCCAATTTCCTAAATAGTCGATTGATGACCATGAAACCACCGGCCAACAGTCATTCAGCTGCCAGTACAAAGTTCCCATATTATAAGGTTTTGCACGACGATGCGCTTCAATCGCAATCTGCATTCCGCGAGCCTGAAGCAGTTGAGAAACGTAATTGTACTTCACAAAATCTGTCGGAATTTTGTAATCCCTTTTCATATAATTATCGATGATATCCCAACCTCTCGAATGTTTTTCGTGCGCTTTTATTGTTTCGTTTTGTAAGTTTAGATCTGGAACTCCAGAGAACATAGATTGTATAGTTTCCAAAGTAGGCATTCCCTGAAATCCGTATTCTGAAGCAAATCTTGGAACTTTTTCGTTATAAATTTCAAATGGCTGTTCTCCCCACCAAACTCCCCAATAATGAGAATCACCTTCTGTTAAGCTTTCTTTGTGTCCCCAACCGATGGATGGTGAGCTTGGCCAGTAAATTTGCTTATCAGTTGTTGCATATTTTTTAATGGCATTTGGAATCACCTCATGAAACATTGTGTTATAATCTTTCCAAACCTGCAGCGAATCTTCTTTTGAGTACTTGAATTGCTTCTGATATCCCCAGTTTACGATCGCTTCATCAACCTCATTATTCCCGCACCACAACGCTAATGACGGATGATTCTGAAGTCTTTCGATCTGATCTTTGACTTCCATTTCAACATTCTTTTGGAAATTTTCGTCAGAAGGATAAAAACTTCCTGCAAACATAAAGTCCTGCCAAACCAATATTCCGTTTTCATCACAGACTTTGAAAAATTCATCATCTTCATAAATTCCGCCTCCCCAAACACGAATCATATTCATATTCGCTTCTTTGGAATCTTTAATTAATTTCTGATATTTTTCTTTGGTAATTCTGGGCGTAAAACTGTCAGAAGGAATCCAATTGGTTCCTTTTGCATACATTGGATTTCCATTCACTTTAAAATAGAAAGATTTTCCTTTTTCGTCTTTTTCCTTAATTAGCTCAACTATTCTTAATCCAATTCGTTCAGACTTTTCTGCAATCGTTTTCGAATCTTTTTGTAATGAAATTTTTAATTGATATAAATTCGGATCGCCCCAACCGTTAGGTTGCCATAATTTTGGATTCTGAATCTGATATGGAACTGAAATTATATTTATTCCAGATTTTAAAGTAATTTTTTGAGATTTGTTATTGACTGAAATATTGTAATTTCCTTCTTGTTCAGCAAAGATCTCCGCATGAATGTTTAAATCCGCTTTTTGCCTGGTTAAAACTTTTTGTTCAATTTTTACATTTTCGAGCTTAGCCTGATTCCAGAAATTTAATTGTACCTCTTTCCAGATTCCGGCAGTCACCAATCTTGGTCCCCAATCCCATCCGAACTGATATTGTGCTTTTCTTACATAGCTTCTTGGAGATTCAGGCGTTGTAAAAGGAACTTTTTTTGCCAGTTCTTTTCCTGCATTTACCGCAGATTTAAATTTAATCTGTAAGCTATTTTCACCAATTTTTAAGTTTTGCTTTACAGGAATCGTCCACTTTCTGAACATATTATCTGTGGGCTGTAATAATTTTCCGTTCAAATAAATTTCGGAAAACGTATCCAATCCATGAAAGACCAAATCAATATTCTGATTGGCCAATTCTTTTGATGAAATATTAAATGAAGTCTGATAGTCCCAGTCTTCATGTTCTACCCACTGAACTTTTTTCTCATTTTCATCTTTGTAAGGATCCGGAATGATCTTATTATTCATCAAATCCAAATGAACCGTTCCCGGCACGGAGGCCGTGAACCATTTATTTTCTTTGGAGTTTTTGAACTGCCATTTTTCTGATGATAGGTTTCGCTGGGAAAACTGGGCGAATAATATATTCTGTATGAAAAGAAAGGAAAAAAGTAGGGTTTTATTCATCAACAGTTCGATTTAAATTAAAATTTAAACGTATAATTTGTCATTCTGACGAAGGAAGAATCTAAACAATGAAAAGAGGTTCTTCATTTCGCTTCGCTACATTCAGAATGACAAACGTTATAAATATTTTTTCAGGTCAGTTTATCTACTTTTCAAAGCAACCACCTCATCCGGATTCGCAAACGCTCCCCCGTCAGTAATCGCAGAAGAATGGAAATATCCTGCTTTGGTAAACTCTCTTACCTCTTCAATATTGGTAGAACGAAGTCCGCCCCCCACAAGAATTTCAATTCTTCCGTTGGATAATTCCACTAACTTTTTCAAGTTTTCTTTACCTTCTGAAACATTAGGTTTCTGACCGGAAGTGAGAATTGTTTTAAAACCACAATCTATCACCTTTTCTAAAGAATCTTCTAAGCTTTTTGCACGGTCGAAAGCACGGTGAAAAGTACATTGATAGGGCTTTGTCAGTTCAACCAATTCTTTATTCTGTGCTATGTTTACCTCATCATTTTCATCTAAAATTCCGAATACAAAACCATCAACATTTAATGTTTTTAATTGAATCAATTCGGATTTCATTTGTGCAAATTCTTCATCAGAATACGTAAAATCTCCACCACGAGGACGGATCATCACAAAAATCGGAATATTGATTTTTTCTCTCAGTAATTTTGCTGTTTCAAAGTTTGGAGTTGTTCCGCCTTCGCTTAATCCGTCGCATAATTCTATTCGGTCTGCTCCATTTTCAAAAGCGATAATTGCAGACTCAGGATTGAAACATGCTATTTCTATTTTTGACATTCTTTGTTCAATTTAATTTACTCTTTTTCAATAACATCTGCGATCAGAAACTTATTGTCTTTTTTGACAACACCTATTTTACGTTTAAAAATGGCTTTGGCTCCCTCATCAACTAACTCCACATCAAAAACGAATGCTTCATCTCCTGAAATAGCATCCAATTCACATTTCTTCACCTCAATATTGGTCCAGTCCTGTGCAGAGATTAAAAATCCCGTATTGATTCCAGCATATTTTGTATTGTATTTATTTTCCCATTTTTTCTGGAATTCTTTTAAACTCAGGCTTCCATCCACATCCATGTCTACGTTTGTTGCTTCCGTTTTGTATTGATAATAGTCTTTTGTGGTGATATCCTGCATTATTTTCTGCTGTTTAGAAATATCCGCTTTAAAATAACTTACAATACTAGTTTTCAACCAGTTTTTTGCCGCTTCAGCTTCGCCTTTAATATCGGTTACTTCTTTATTTTCTATTACAGAAGTATTAGTATTTTCATCTGCTTTCTTAGCATCTTTACAGCTTATTATGAAAAATAAAGAAGCTACAAGTATATATTTCATCATTAAATTGATTGATTATTTTTGTTTTAAAGCAAATTCAGGTTTTTCCAGACGATTTCCTTTCTGGTCATATACTGCAAAATTAAATCCGTCCTGAATACAATACGAACCATATTCTCCTTTTTTATTAATTGCAATAAAGCCCACCTGAATATCTTTCAGATTTTTATTTCTTCTTTGAGTAATTTTCACAATTCTCTCAACCGCTTCTTTACATGCCTGTTGTGGATTTTTGCCCTGTCTCATTAATTCAACAACTAAATGGGTTCCAACAGTTCTGATCACTTCTTCACCGTGACCTGTCGCTGTTGCAGCCCCGACTTCATTATCCACGAATAATCCGGCTCCGATAATTGGAGAATCTCCTACTCTTCCATGCATTTTGAAAGCCATTCCGCTGGTTGTACACGCTCCTGAAAGGTTTCCGTTGGCATCCAAAGCGATCATACCAATAGTGTCGTGGTTTTCAATGTTTACAATAGGTTGATATTTGCTGTCCTTCAACCATTCTTTCCATTCTTTTTCAGATTCAGCGGTCAGAATATTTTCTTTTTTGAATCCTTGAGAAACGGCGAATTGCAAAGCACCATCACCCACCAACATGACGTGCGGCGTTTTTTCCATGACTGCTCTTGCCACTGAAATCGGATTTTTAATATTTTCCAGGCAAGCTACCGAACCAATATTGTAGTTTTCATCCATAATACAGGCATCCAGCGTCACTCTTCCGTCTCTGTCAGGACGACCGCCGTAACCAACACTTCTTTCGGTCGGATCATTTTCAACTAAGCGGACTCCTTTTTCAACAGCATCTAAAGCGCGACCTCCCTTTCCCAGAATGGTCCAGGCTTCTTCGTTCGCTTTTAATCCGAAATTCCATGTGGAAAGAACGATGGGTTTATTGACTGTTTTATTATTTTCAGGAAGTTCTTTAGCGATCAGATCCAGCGGATTTATGGCCAATGCCAAAGAAGCTACTGCGGATCTTTTTATGAATTTTCTTCTACTCTGCATGTTCGATTTATTTGGCTCACAAATTAGCAATTTTCAGTTTAGTATAAAAGCAAAAAAGGCAGCAGATTATTTTCTGCAGCCTTTTCTGATATTTATCTAACAATATTTATTAATGAGGTAATTGATCTCTAAAATATCCGTAAACCCAAGTTCCTAAAATCGCACTTAATAAAGTGATGATTACGGCAAAAGCTCCCGTTCCGATTTGCGCGAAAAGAGGTCCCGGACAAGCTCCCGTAATGGCCCAACCAAAGCCGAAGATCAATCCTCCGAAAATCTGTCCTTTATTAAATTCTTTAGGAGCTATGGTAACAGGTTCTCCGTTCAATGTTTTGATCTTAAACTTTTTAATCAGCCATACAGAGATCATTCCTGTAAGCACCGCACTTCCTATGACTCCATACATGTGGAATGACTGCAAACGGAACATTTCCTGAATTCTGAACCAACTGATGATTTCAGCTTTTACAAAGACAATCCCAAATAATATTCCTACCAAAAGGTATTTGAGGTTATGATACCATTTATGTTGAGCGCTAATTTCGTTATTACAAGCTACATTATTATTTTTCATTGCTTATTTTTTTAGAGTGAAAGGATGATTGGCAATACGACATTTGCCACAAAAAAACCACCGATCATAAAACAGATCGTTGCCACTAAAGACGGCCATTGCAGATTGGAAAGCCCCATAATCGCATGACCACTCGTGCATCCTCCTGCATAACGGGTTCCAAATCCTACCAAAAATCCACCAACAACCATTGTTATAAAGCCTTTTAAGGTTAACAGACTTTTAAAATTCATTAATTGAGTGGGTACAAGATTGCTGTAATCTGTGATTCCGTATCCTGCCAATTCTGTTTTAAGTTTTGGATTTACAATGATTTCTCCCGGATTTATTAAAAAATAGGCAGAAAGCATTCCTCCAAAGAAAATACCTAAGACAAAGAACAAATTCCAACTTTCTTTTTTCCAGTCGTATTTAAAAAAATTGATATTTCCGGGAATACAGGCTGCACAAATATGTCGCAGCGACGAACTTATCCCGAAAGATTTGTTTCCTAAAATCAGGAGTATTGGGACGGTAAGACCTATCAGCGGACCAGCAATATACCAAGGCCAAGGTTCTTTTATAATATCCAGCATAAGTTATTTAAGTATTGATATAATTTATTTCTTTTTGAACTGACAGAAAATAAAGTTCTGAACAGTATTAAACGGGGTAATATGATCTTCTGTAAAAGATTTTACCAGTTCAAAATCCTGCGAAAATATTGCGTTCAGTTTCTCTTTATCATATTGCGAAATCTGCAAACCGCTGCATTTTTGCGGACCATTTACAGAAAACGTTCCAATAATCAGCGTGTCGGAAACTGCATTTTTTACAATCTCTACGTATTTTTGAATTTCTTCTTCTGTGGTCAGAAAATGAAAAGCCGCTCTGTCATGCCAAATATCATAGGTTGTATTGGGGTTAAATTCTATAATATTTGTAGCAATCCAATCTATATTTTTAGCTTGATTTCCTAATCTTTCTTTTGCTTTTTCCAATGCTTTTGCAGAAATATCCAAAACGGAAATGTTTTTAAATCCTTTTTCCAGTAAAAAGTCCGTCAGATGACTGTCTCCACCGCCAATATCTATAATTTTTGAAGACTTATCTTTCGAAGCCTCTTCTATAAGATCCAAAGAGGTTTGCGGAATTTTTTGCGTCCAGCTTACTTCATCAGGATTCTTAGTTTCATATACATTTTCCCAATGGTCTTTATCATCCTGTTGTTCAAAATTTATCATTATTTCGCTCTATTTTTTCATGAATATTATGTTGTAAAAGTAAGGCACATTTTAACTAATATAAGGAAAAACCTTAGTCTGACATACAAAATCGCTTGTAGGAATATCAGTTTGTGCAATCGCGTTGAATCCTCCTTCAATTTCGATAAAATTTCGGTAACCTCTTGCCTGAAGTATGCTTGCTGCCATCATACTTCTGTATCCGCCTGCACAGTGAAGATAAAAATGTTCTTCCTGATCAATCTGAGTCATCCATTCATTGATATACGCCAAAGGTTTATTATAAGCTTCATCGATGTGTTCTGCATTATATTCGCTTTCTTTTCTTACATCGATAATTTTCACAGTTTTATTCTTTATTTCGTCTTCAAACTGCTTTGCAGAAATACGGTGAATTGAATCTATTTCTTTTCCGCTATTCTTCCAGGCTTCAAAACCTCCTTTTAAGAAACCTAAAACATGATCAAACCCTACTCTGCTCAGTCTGGTAATTGTTTCTTCTTCCTCATTTTCATTAGTCACCAATACAATCGGTTGTTTTACATCTGCAATTAATGCTCCTATCCACGGTGCAAAATCTCCATCCAATCCTATATTAACAGATTGTGGAATAAAACCTTTTGCAAATTCATGATTGTTTCTCACATCAAGCACTAAAGCTCCTAAAAACTCTACTCTTTCTTCCAATTCTTCAGGAGACAAAGCCTGTGAAGCATAAGATAACACCTCATCAAAACTTTCGTATCCATTTTTATTCATTGATACGTTCATCCCAAAGTAAGCCGGAGGTGGCAAAAGTCCTTCTGTTACCGCTTTTATAAAGCTTTCTTTATCTTTTTGGTTTAACGCATAATTGGTTCTTTTCTGATTCCCCAATGAGTCTGTTGTTTCTTTCTGCATATTTTTACCACAGGCAGAACCCGCTCCATGAGCCGGATACACAATAATATCATCATTCAAAGGCATAATTTTTTGATATAAACTTTCATAAAGCATCCGCGCCAATTCATCCTGAGTCATCTCTGCAGCTTTTTGGGCTAAATCAGGGCGTCCAACATCTCCCAGAAATAATGTATCTCCGCTGAACAATACTTTTTCTTTTCCATTTTCATCAATTAACAAATAAGAAGAACTTTCCAGCGTATGTCCCGGAGTGTGCAGCACTTTTATTTTAATCTTTCCAATTTCAAAAATCTGATTATCTTCGGCTATAATCGCTTCAAATTCGGGTGTTGCTGTGGGTCCATAGACAATAGGAGCACCCGTTTTTTGGCTTAAATCTACATGACCACTTACAAAGTCTGCATGAAAATGGGTTTCAAAAATATATTTAAGGGTTACTTTATCTTTTTCCAACCGGTCAAGGTAAGGTTTTGTTTCTCTTAAAGGGTCTATAATTACTGCTTCTCCGTCAGAAATAATATAATACGCTCCCTGAGCTAAACATCCTGTATAAATCTGTTCTATTTTCATTTTTAATAAATTTTGTTTTTGTTGAATACAAATTTCCTGCTTTAGTATTTCTCCTACCGCTACTTTTGTTACATAAGGATTCTACAGAAAAATTTCTTTAATGATGATATAAAATCCCATGATCAAAATGAACCATCCGAAAGCCGGTTTAAGCTTTTTTCCATCGATTTTTTTTGATAAATAAGACCCTATTATAATTCCGAGAACAGCAATTGCTGATATGGATGACAGAAATCTCCAGTCAATCGTAGTATGATGAATTGAGGAAAAAAATCCGATCAGAGAGTTTACAGAAATGATGACCAGAGAAGTTCCGATTGCTACCTTCATTGGGGTTTTGAGAAGATTAACCAATGCCGGAATAATCATAAATCCACCTCCAGCTCCGACTAATCCTGTTAAAATCCCAACGACAGAGCCTTCTCCTGCTGCTAAAAGTGTATTATTTTTATTTGTTTCGCTTTGATCCTCTTGTTTTCCACCTTTCCGGATCATTTTATAGGAAGCAAGGATCATTAATCCTGCAAAAATCAACAGCAGGAAAATATCTTTAGTAATCATCAAATGATTGATGGTAAAAACTTCCTCCGGAATGAGAGGTAAAAGATAGTTTCGGGTAAGAAAAATAGAAATCACAGACGGAATTCCAAAAACGACGGCAATTTTAAGATTGACCAATCTTTTTTTGAAATAAGCCAATGAACCAGTAACACTACTGATTCCAACAATAAAAAGCGAATATTCCGTGGCAACTAATGCATCTATCTCAAAAAGATAAACCAGAACGGGAACGGTAAGAATACTTCCACCTCCCCCGATTAATCCTAAAGAAACACCAATTAAAACAGCCGCGATATAACCAAAAATTTCCATTTTTACTTCCTTCTCAATTTGAAAGCAAAAATGGAAATTCCTCTATTTCTGTACCGCTACTTTTGTTACATAACTTAAAATAAAAGTTGAATTTTATTTCTGCCCAGCTTCAGCTTTCCTTCTTCTTCCAGCTGTTTCAGCAATCTGGAAACAACAACTCTGGCTGTTCCCAATTCGTTTGCCAATTGTTCGTGAGTGATGATAATGGTATTAGAATTCGATAATTCTGATTTTTTCTGAAGCAGATTCACCAATCTTTCGTCTACTTTTTTGAAAGCGATTGCGTTGATAATATCCAACAATTCTTCGAAGCGTTTATGATAAAGGCGGAAAATATAATCTAGCCATTCCGGATATTCTTTGATAAAAAGAGAAACTTTATCTACAGGTAAAAACAGGATCTCGGTATCTTCTTCCACTTCAGCTTTTACAATACTTTTTTCATTGTGCATTCCGCCCAAGAACGACATAATGCAGCTTTCTCCGGCTTTGATGTAGTGTAATAAAATCTCGCGTCCGTCCTCCTCGGTACGAATGACCTTCATCATTCCTTTCATCACAATTGGAATCGAACGGATAGAAGAGTTTTCATCTAAAATAATATCTCCTTCCTGATACGTTTTGGTGATTCCGTATTGATAAAGCTTTTTAACCAGTTCGGGAGAAGAATTAAATTCTGAAGATAAAACCGTGTTTTCCATAATGCTATTAAATTACTTACTAATTTACGCCAATTTCATCTACAAAAAGCCACGCTTTTGAATCCGCACCCGGATTTCCCGTAGGAATGATCCCTGCATTTTCAATTTTAACTTTGATATATTTTGAGTTTTGATTTCCTATGGTAAGCTTAATTTTCCCTTTTGCATTCAGGATTTCTTCCTTCCCTATTTCTTTAATCATTTTAAAATTTGCTCCGTCATCAGAAATAAAGATTTGTGCTGATTTAGCAAAATGAATCCAGCTTCCTTTATTATCCAATGTGTTAAAATAAACTTCTGAAAACTGAGTTTTCTGTCCGAAATCAATCGTTGCTACCACATCTTTTCCCGGGAATCCTAACCATGTTTTTCCTAGTTGTCTTTGGTTTCCGATAATTCCGTCTACCAAAGTGAAAGCTCCTCCAAAAGAATAATTCTCACTCGGCTGCTGCTCCAATGTAATTTTTTTGCCAGTCGTTTTTGAAACCGTAAAAGTTTGTGAAGAAACTGCACTTTTCAATTGTCCGTTTTCAAAATAAGCAGATTTTACCGTTAATGATTTTGAAACCGAAACAGGACTTTTATAAACCTGAGAATTTACTGTTGGATCAGTTCCGTCTAATGTATATCGAATTCCATTAGGATCCTGTGATGTGGAAAGTTCGTAAGAAACGCCATTATTGGCAGCCGTTACTTTTCCAGTAATATTATAGATACTTTTTGCATAATTCACTCCCATTTTATCCAAGACTTTGAATTCATTGATCACTCTGCCTTCAAATTCTTTATAGTTTTTAGGATCTGCTGTTCCCCATCCCACTTCAGAAAGCGCGAACAATCTTGGAAAAATCATATACTGAACCTGCTTAAAGTCTAAAATATATTCTGTCCATAAGTTTGCCTGAACCCCTTTGATAAATTTTGCCTGTTCTTTGTTCAATTCGCTCGGAATCGGGTTGTAAGAATAGACTTTATCTAAAGGCGTAAATCCTCCGAAAGCATTCGGCTCTGTAGCAGGATCTCCCTGATAATGATCGAAATAACAATAAGATCCCGGTGTCATGACGGCAAAATGTCCTGATTTTGCAGCTTCAATTCCTCCATTTACTCCTGTCCAGCTCATTACGGCAGCATTGGGTGCTAATCCACCTTCTAAAATTTCGTCCCAACCGATAATTTTTCGCCCTTTTGAATTGACATATTTTTCAATTTTATGGATAAAATAACTTTGTAAGCCATGTTCATCTTTTAAATTATTTTTTTTAATCAGTTCCTGACAATGTGCACATTCTTTCCATCTTGTTTTCGGGCACTCATCACCTCCTATATGAATGTATTCAGACGGGAAAAGCGTCATTACTTCATCCAAAACATTTTCCAAAAACTTGAACGTTTCATCTTTAGGGCAGAAAACATCGTCAAAAACGCCCCATTTCGTTGCCGGTTCAAAAGGTCCCTTTGTACAAGCCAACTCAGGATAAGCAGTCAATGCAGCCAGCGCATGGCCCGGCATTTCAATTTCAGGAACCACTGTGATGTGCCTTTCCTGTGCATATTTTACCACTTCTTTAATCTGATCCTGTGTATAAAAATAAGGACCATAAGGTTTTCCGTCAAACGTATTATCAACATACGCTCCGATCATCGATTCTTTACGCTTTGAACCAACTTGGGTAAGTTTCGGATACTTTTTAATTTCAATTCTCCACCCCTGATCGTCTGTTAAATGCCAGTGAAAGGTATTTAACTTATACATTGCCAAATAATCGATATACTGTTTTACTTCTTCAACCGTGAAGAAATGACGGCAAACGTCCAGATGCATTCCACGCCAAGCGAATTTTGGTTCATCTTCGATTTTCATTGCGGGTATTTTCCCTGAGTCTTTATACTGTTCAAATAATTGGATCAAAGTCTGGAGAGCCAGAAAATACCCCTGTTTTGTATAAGAATTTATGGTAATACGTTTTGAAGAAATATAAATGGAATATTTTTCTTTTTTTTCGTCGTCCTTGTTCGATACATGTGATATTGTTGGCGGATAGAATGAGTGTACTATATGAACTTTATTTTGATTTTTTTCATATTTAAATGTAAATGCCTTATCAAAATGCTTCTTAAAGTATTCTGTTTCTTCTTTAGGAAGATATTCACTTAATATCAATGCTTTAGGAATTGTAAATTCTCCTTCTGAAAATTCAATTTTTTGCGGATAAGGAATTAAATTCAGTTTTTTTTGAGAAAAGATACAGCTTGAAATGAATACAGAAAATACCAGTAAGAAACGCAACATTTTATTCTATTAAGATTTTAGCGAATATACTTATTTTCCTAAAATTGTAATGATTGATTTAACTTATTACCAATGAAAATATCTAATTTTGCATAAAATATACAATGAGAAAAACAATTTTATTAGCTGGAATGGTATTATTTTCAGTTTCGGCACAGGCACAAATTCTTGATGCCATTAAATCTGCTGTAAAAGATAATACCGGTATTGATCTGAATACGCCTGTAAAAACAACGACTTCAGCAACGACTCCCAAAAGTACTTCTACAACTTCTTCTCCGATCAATCTTGGAAGCCTTAGCTCAACACAAATTTCATCAGGATTGAAGGAAGCTTTAAGTCTTGGAGTAAATGAAGGGGTAAAAAAATTGGGTGTAACTGATGGTTTTTTGAAGAATGAAGCTGTAAAAATCTTAATGCCTGAAAAACTACGAAAAGTTGATACGACTCTTCGTTCTTTAGGATTGGGAAGTCTAGCTGATCAGGGTGTAAAATTGCTGAACAGAGCAGCTGAAGATGCAGTCACTGAAGCCGCTCCTATTTTCACCAATGCCATCACCTCAATGACCATTACAGATGCAAAAAATATTCTATTGGGTACCGACAATGCCGCAACAAACTATTTACAAACCAAAACCCAGACTCAGCTTTTTACCGCTTTTCAGCCTAAAGTAAAAGCTTCTCTTGGAAAAGTAGGTGCAGACAGTGTTTGGAAAGGGATTATTTCAAAATATAATACGTTAACGGGACAATCTATTACTACCGATCTTAACGAATATGTAACCACCGAAACCATCAATGGTGTTTTTAAAATGGTTGCAGAGAAAGAAAGCGGAATCAGAAACACCCCGGCAATGAGAACAACGAGCATTTTGCAGAAAGTGTTTGGAGCGCAGGACGCGAAGTAATTCTTTCCAGTCTTAGACCTCTGAATTTTATTATATTATAAAATATTTTCAAAACATAAATCCATCTTACCAACTTTGTAAGATGGATTTATGTTTTTTTTTGACTTGTCAACAAATTTTTCAATTGAATATTGACTTGAAATTCTTTCAATTTAATATCCCACATTACGTTTCTTTTTAATTACATCATTTTCATGATAAGGGATACTTTTCCAAATAAGAAATTTTGATTTAATTTCTATAATAACTCCATTTTTTTGAACGTCAATATTATTTCAAATTAATGTTATCTTGTTTCATAATAATTTTTCATAGATGAAAGAAAATTTGTTATAGCTCCATTTTTTCGGGAAAATAAAAACTCAAAAAAAACCAAAAACGTGATAAAAATCATGTTTCAATGAATAAAAACAATAAAAATAAATTGCTGAAAATCAAATAATTAAATATAAAAATTAACATTACGTTAAAAAACATTAATATTTTATTAAAAAAAGTTTAATATAGAAAGCAAATTAAAATTTCGAAATGCGCAATCGATTACACAAATTTTTTAATTAATTTTTCAATCAAGTATTTGAGAAGTAGCTAAGCTCAGGTTTCTTGTTGAAAAGCAAAATTTAACACATCAAAAAATTAAAATTATGTCATTCGAAAAAATAGCAGAATCTGGCTTTCGGGTTCGTCAAAAGCTTGCTGTTTTGTTCCTGTTTTCCTCTGCGGTAGTTTTTGCACAGCAAGGCAAAGAGGTAAGTGGAAAGATCACAAACGACAAAAAGGCTCCTATTCCTAATGTAACGGTAAAGGAAGAAGGTACAGAAAACTCCGTTACAACCGATGCAGAAGGTAATTTCATTATTAAACTTTTAAAAGATCAATCCTCACTTTCTGTTGAGAATGATGGTTTTCAGCCGCAAACCGTTGCTGTGGATAACCGTTCATTTATCGCGATTCCACTAAAGGAAGAAAGAACTAAAGCCATTGAACAGGTCGTTTTAGTAGGTTACGGAAGTGTAAAAAAATCAGATCTTACCGGTTCTGTCAATACTTTAAGTGCAGATAAGATTGTAGAAAGAAATACAACAAGTCCGCTTGAAGCAATACAGGGAAGTATGGCTGGTGTGAATATCACTTCAAACTCAGGAAGAGTGGGTGACGGTTTCAAGATGAGTATTCGCGGCAGCAATTCCCTCATCTCATCAGGAAATCCCTTGTTTGTAGTAGACGGTGTACCTTCGGATAATATCGATTTTCTTAATCCTCAGGATATTGCCAGAATGGATGTTTTGAAAGATGCCTCTTCAGCGGCAATCTACGGCTCCAGAGGAGCAAGCGGGGTTGTTATTGTCACCACCAAAAGTGGGGCAACCGTAAAATCAGGAATCAATGTTTCGGTGGAAACATCATACGGAATAAGAACAGCAACCCGTCTTCCCAAAATGATGACGGGAGCAGAATGGTGGAATTTTCACCAAGCAGCGTATCTGAGTGCGACACCAACTACCCAGACACCGGCACAATTGGCTACTCTGGCGGGAAATCAAAGTCCATTATTAGTTCAGCGAGCCAATAACGGATATAATTTTGACTGGTACGATGCGGTATTGCAACCTGGTGTTATGCAGAATCATTATGTAAATATTTCAGGAAGATCAGATGGTGGATTAGGATATAACCTTTCTTTTGGTGTTCAGGGAAATGACGGTATCATTGCTAATGATTCTAATGACAAGTATACTTTTAAGCTTGGTATCAATCATAAAATCAATTCTAAATTTACTACAGGAGCCAATATTACCGTGGCAAGAACGGTTACAGAATATGGTAGCGACACTGCCATGCGTTCAGCATTCAGTTTCAGTCCGCTTATGTCACCTTATGCTGTTGATGCTAATGGAAATGATATTCCCGGACAGTTGTTTTTGCTCCCCGGAAAACTTACTTATCCTGACGGTTCGTGGGCCATCAATAAAACAAGTACAATAAATCCGTTGTTAGAGATTGCCAATTCAAGGCAAAATGAAAGAACCTGGCAGACTTTGGGGAATTTATTCTTCCAGTATCAGCCGAAAAAATGGCTATCCTTTAAAACAACTTTTTCTGCAGGATTCTCAAATACCAATCTCGGAATATCAAATACTGCTCAAACCAATATCGGGATTGCCCTTATCAACAAAAACTCTGCATCGGTAGCTAAATCAGAAAATTTCAATTATACCTGGGACAACCAGATTGATTTAAAATATACATTTAATGATGTACATGATGTGAGCTTGCTACTCCTTCAAAGTTTGTATTCCAATGAAAATGAATCATCGTATGGGTATTCAAACGGACAGCCTTTCAATTCAGAATTTTACAATTTAGGATTTGGTCTTCAAAGCAGTTATCAGCTTCAGGCCCCTCCTTACATGAAAAGAACCCTGAACTCTTATGCTGTACGATTAAATTACGCATTTAAAGACAAATATTTATTGACAGCATCTACAAGATGGGACGGCTCTTCTGTATTGTCTACAGGTAATAAATGGACCGCTTTTCCTTCTTTGGCATTAGGATGGAAAATCAATAAAGAATCTTTTCTTGAAAATGTAAAAACCATTTCAGATTTAAAACTGAGAGCCAGTATCGGGTATACAGGAAATGATAACGTAGCTCCCTATCAATCACTTGCACTACTGGATCAACAAACTTTTTATGCCAATGGAAATGAGCTGGTTCCAGGATTACAGTCTTCTGTTTTTGCCAATCAATCTCTTACCTGGGAAAAAACGCGAGAGCTTAACTTCGGTTTGGATTTCGGCTTTCTCAGAAACAGAATCACAGGTTCGGTGGATGTATATGACCGTCTTTCAGAAACTTGATTTACAGACAACAATTACCCGCAGAAATGGGTGTAAAATATATCTATGGGAACGTTGGTTCTGTAAGTAACAAAGGGGTTGAAGTCATGCTCAACACAAAAAATATAAAAAGTAATCTCATTACTTGGGAAACTACTTTCACTTTCACTAAAAATGTAAACAAACTTGAATCCATTTACAATCAGGATCAGGTAAGTGACAAAGGAAATAATCTTATTTTGGGATCTAGTTTAAATCCTAATTTTAATTATGTATATGATGGAGTCTGGCAGGAAAGCGAGGCAGCTCAGGCAGCAGCTTACGGAATGGCACCGGGACAGGCAAGACCTAAAGACATCAATGGAGATGGTAAGTTTGATGCTAATGACAGAACAGTGATCGGCAGTTCTGTTCCGAAATGGCAGGGAAGTTTTTATTCAAGGTTTACCATAGGGAAATTTGATTTTAATTTTTCGATCATTACCAGTCAGGGACAAACGGTTTTAAGTACATTCCATCAAAACTTTGCTGATGTTTCAGACAGAGGACGCCAAAAAATGGCCATGGAGTATTTTGTACCGACCAACAGTGCAGGAATTGCTTCGAATGCCAATAACAGCAACCCAAGACCCGGACCTGTAGCAACCGGAGCCGGAGCATTCTGGTCAACAGGATTTGGCTATTACAGAGATGTATCATTTACCAAAGTAAAAAATATTTCTCTAGGATATACTTTTGAGCCAGAATTTCTTAAGAAAATAAAAATGACCAATTTAAGAATTTACGTAAACGTTCTTGACCCTTTTGTATTTACTAAATTCGACGGATATGATCCGGAATGGGCTGCAGCGAATATGGGAGTAAACAGACCCGCTGCAATAACTACACAATTGGGATTAAGTGCTAAATTTTAATTAAACCATCATGAAAAAAATAATACTATTATTACTATTTGTCACTTCACTTTTTAATTCATGCAATGATTTTATAGAAGAAGAAAGTTTATCGAATGTACCTGCAGATGAAGCTTATAAAACTGCAGTCGGTTTTCAGTTGCTTGTGAATGCCAATTATGCCTCGTTAAAAGACATCTATGGTGGAGATCCATGGCTTTTTGTAGCGGGTACAGATATGTATGCAGAGGGACGAAGCCCGGAACCTGCCGGTCTAAGCCAATATAAACAGCTTATTCCTGCTTCAGAAGGGGTAGATCAATTATATATGGCATGTTATCAGCTTATTCAGTCTGTTAATAAGACCGTTTATTATTCTGCCATTACAGAACAGAATGCTAATATTCCCGTTTTAGTTGGAGAAGCAAGATTTTTGAGGGCAAATGCCTATTTTCTTTTGGTTCAAACGTATGGTGGTGTACCTATTGTAGAAGAAAACTTCACTAATCCCACTTTACAATTTGACAGAAATTCTGCCCAAGAAGTTTATACATATATCATCAAAGAACTAGAAGCTTCATTGGCAGCTGTAGGAACGACAGCATACTCCACCAGTGGAAGGGTAAATAAAAAAGCGGTGAACGACCTTTTGGCTAAAGTATATCTTACCAGAGGCTATGAAAGTTTCGGTTCTTCTACTGATTTTGCTACAGCAGCAACTTACGCTGAAGCTGCGATTGCAGGGCAAGGTTTAATTATTCTTCCATCTGAATTGTTTTATCCAGGGAATGACCTGAATGCAGAAACTATTTTCTCTGTACAGTATAATTTTAATTCAACATCAAGCTCCCCTACTACATTAGGAAATAAGCAGTTCTATTATTACAGCTCATATCTTGGAGGTGCAGAAACTAATGGAAGCGCACCCCTGAGAAGTTACAACCTTTGTCCGACAACATATGCTTTAAATTTATTCAAACAAGGTGATTTAAGATGGGACGCTACGTTTATGAATGTGGTGTATGAAAAGTATTATGATTTCTTCAGAGTAGCGGATAAATCAACTCTTAAAATTAAACATTTTTATGAACCCATGTGGTACACTGCTGCAGACAAAACAGCCTGGATGACTGCTAATTCAACAAAACTTGCAACCGGATTTGTTTATCATGATAAAGGAACATATGACGCTGCTTATACCTTAGTTAAGAACCTAGATTATCAGACCATTCCGGTGAAAAAATTTGATGACCCGGCAACCACAACACCATCAAGTACAGGTCCGGTAAGCACAAGAGACATTATCGTTTCCAGATTGGCAGATACCTATCTTATTGCTGCTGAAGCCTATTTAAAATCCGGAAACTCAGCGGCAGGACTTGCGAAATTAAATGTGGTAAGAACAAGAGCCGGAGTTCCAAATGCAACACTGGCAGAGTTTGACATCAATTATATTCTGGATGAACGCGGCAGAGAAATGCTGGGAGAATATAACAGATGGTTTGATCTTAAACGTACAGGAACTCTCGTAGCAAGAGCCGTACAATATAATTATAAAATCACCAGTGCAGCCAATTTTAATGGGAATAATGGTACTCTGAAAATTTTGAGACCGATACCTCAGACCGTGCTGGATTTAAATCAAAACAAAAACTTTCCACAAAATCCGGCTTACTAAAAGCAGGATTAAAATCTAAAAAAAATCCGTCTTAGTAATGAGACGGATTTTTTTATGTATTAAAACTGCATTTCAGGAATTTCTCCTTCGATGATTAAATCTGCTTCTGTAGATTGAATAATGTGTTCAACTGAAACTCCCGGAGCTCTTTCAACAAGCTTAAATCCGGCAGGGGTAATGTCTAGAACAGCTAATTCAGTAACCACTCTTTTCACACAATTGACTCCAGTTAGAGGTAAAGTACATTTTTTAAGGATTTTACTTTCTCCTGCTTTATTCACGTGCATCATCGCTACGATGATATTTTCTGCTGAAGCTACCAAATCCATTGCACCTCCCATTCCTTTCACCATTTTTCCTGGAATTTTCCAATTGGCAATATCTCCGTTTTCAGAAACTTCCATAGCCCCAAGAATCGTCAAGTCCACTTTCTGAGCACGAATCATCCCGAAACTGAAGGCTGAATCGAAGAATGAACCTCCATCCAGAATAGTTATCGTCTGTTTTCCTGCATTGATGATGTCTGCATCTTCTTCTCCTTCGAAAGGAAACGGCCCCATTCCCAACACTCCATTTTCACTCTGAAATTCTACAGAAAGATTGTCCGGAACATAGTTAGCAACCAATGTTGGAATTCCGATTCCTAAATTTACATAATACCCGTCCTTTACTTCTCTGGAAATTCTTTGTGCAATTTGTTCTTTAGTTAGCATAGCATAATCTTATCCCGCCAAATTAGCCATTTTTTCAGAATTACGAAATAGTTTCTTTTCTTATCCTATGATAAATTTTGCATTTCAAATTGTTGTAAATTTGTGGGCCCTTAATTTTACTCATGAAAATTTTATTAAATTATTTAAAACCATATAAATGGCTGATATTAGCCTCTCTATTATTAGCTTCAATCAATCAGGTATTTTCATTGTTTGCTCCGGCTATTACAGGAAATATATTAGACAAACTGGTTACTCATCCCAACTTTTTTGATAAGGAAAAACTTCTCCCGAGAAACCTGAACGAGTACCTCTATGGAACCAATATCTATCATGGTGTATTCTATTTTTTAGGATTGCTTATCGGAACAGCGATGATCAGCCGAATTGCAAAGGCATTTCAGGATTATGTCGTGAATGTGATTATCCAGAAATTCGGAGCTAAAATATTTACTGACGGTTTAAAGCATTCTATGAGATTGCCCTTTCAGGAATTTGAAGACCAGAGAAGTGGTGAAACTCTTTCTATCCTGACTAAAGTTCGTGAAGATTCTGTGAAGTTTATCAATAATTTCATCAATGTATTTTTTGGAATTTTGGTAAGTATCATTTTCGTTTCGGTATATGCAGTTCGTTTGCACTGGACGATTATGCCGGTGTATGTCGTTGGAATTATATTTATTGCGGTAGTCACCAATTTATTAAGCAAAAGGATTAAAACCATCCAGAAAACTATTGTCACTGAAACCACCAATTTAGCGGGAAGTACCACAGAAAGTCTTAGAAATATCGAGATTGTAAAAAGTTTGGGACTGACCAATCAGGAAGTAGAACGTCTGAACAACAATACGTATAAAATCCTGAATCTGGAATTAAGAAAGGTGAAAAGCATCCGTTCTTTAAGCTTTGTACAGGGAACACTGGTTAACTTTTTACAGCAAACCATTACCTTCACTTTATTATTACTGATCTTTAAAAATATTGTAACTCCCGGACAGTATTTATCATTGATGTTTTACGGATTCTTTATTTTCGGACCAATGCAGGAAATCGGGAATATCATTATTTCTTACCGTGAAGCTCAAGCTTCTTTGAATAATTTCGACAGGGTAATGAAAAAAGAGGTTGAGCCTAAACCTGCAAATCCAAAAAAAATAGGAGCTATTGAAGAACTGGAATTTCAAAATGTTTCTTTTCAGCATCAGACCGCTCATTATAAGGCATTAAATTCTATTTCATTTGATGTAAAAAATGGGGAGACCATTGCTTTTGTCGGTCCAAGTGGCTCCGGAAAAAGTACATTAGTAAAATTACTGGTTGGTTTGTACAGACCTCAAGAAGGAACTATTTTCTATAACCATATCAACGGAAAAGAGTTTGATTTTGATGAATTAAGAAATCAGATCGGTTTTGTAACACAGGATACTCAACTTTTTGCCGGAACGATAAAAGAAAATCTTTTGTTTGTAAATCCGACAGCAACGGAAGAGGATCTTCAACTGGCTTTAAAAAAATCCAGTTGTACGGCTCTTTTAGAACGTGCTGAAAACGGGATAGAAACTGTGATCGGTGAAGGCGGATTAAAATTAAGCGGTGGTGAAAAACAAAGAATTGCCATTGCAAGAGCCTTATTGAGAAAACCTCATTTATTGATTTTTGATGAAGCAACTTCTGCATTAGACAGTATCACAGAGGAAGAAATTACAATGACCATTAAAGAAATCTCAAAGGAGAAAGAACAAATTACGGTTCTTATTGCGCATAGATTAAGCACAATCATGCATGCGGACAGAATTTATGTTCTGGAGCGCGGGCAAGTGGTAGAAACAGGTTCTCACTTACAGCTTATTGAGGAAAAAGGATTGTATTACGCGATGTGGAGACAACAGATTGGAGAACGTAAACTGACAGCAGGAATATAAATTATTAACATTTTGTATTGTAATTCTGACGAAGGAAGAATCTCTTAATATTCTTAATCTCTAAATAGATCTTAATGTTTCAAATTTAACCATTAAGTTTAGCTTAAGGTATTAAGATCATTAAGAGATTATTCATTTCTCTACGCTTCATTCGGAATAACAAAAAGTATCAATAAAAAATTACCCCGAAAATTAACTTCGGGGTATTTTATTTTTAAAAAACTGTAAGCTAAAATATTAGTCTCTTTTTCTTACCGTTCTCTGTTCTATTCTTTTTTCAAATTTCTCACCCTGAAAAATCCTTTGAATCATAATTCCCGGAATGTGAATCTCGTTCGGATCCAATTCTCCAGGTTCTACCAATTCCTCAACTTCTGCAACAGTAATTTTTCCTGCTCCCGCCATCGGATGGTTAAAGTTTCTTGCCGAGCCTTTGAAAATAAGGTTTCCTGCATGATCTCCTTTCCAGGCTTTTACGATTGAAAAGTCTGCTTCGTAGGCATGTTCTAAAATATGTGGTTTTCCTTTGAAATCTTTTACTTCTTTTCCTTCTGCTACTTCAGTTCCGTAACCTGCCGGTGTATAGAAAGCAGGAATTCCCGCCTGAGCAGCTCTGCATTTTTCCGCTAAAGTTCCCTGAGGTGTCAATTCTACATCCAATTCACCAGAAAGCATTTGTCTTTCAAATTCTGCATTTTCACCTACATAAGAAGAAATCATCTTCTTGATCTGTCTTTTATGAAGCAATAGTCCTAATCCGAAATCATCAACACCCGCGTTGTTTGAAATACAGGTAAGATCTTTTACATCACTATCTACCAATGCATTAATCGAATTTTCAGGAATCCCGCAAAGACCAAATCCTCCCAACATCAGCGTCATTCCGTCCTGAATTCCTTCAATGGCTTCTTTTGCATTTTTTACTCTTTTATCTATCATTATTATAGTATTAGATTTTCAGTTCTAAATTTAAACATTTTTGTGAAACCGCGAAAACTACTTTATATATGGTATTACTTTAAAATAAGACTTTCCATTTGAACCATTAAGAGAATGAAGGGATTAAGATCAATTAAGGAAAAACAATATTGTCACTAATTTTATTGAAAAATATTATGTAAGGTATTGGTTTTTATATAAAAAAGTTATATTTTTGCATCCTGTTATTCAACCTCTGACGATCAACGTGTAAGTTGCTTAGCTTTAACATTTTATTTATTAATAATGGATTTATTAAAGTACGTACAAGAGAAGTACATTGCTAAAAAAGAATTCCCTGAATTCAAAGCAGGTGATACAATTACTGTGTATTACGAAATTAAGGAAGGACAAAAAACAAGAACTCAGTTCTTCAAAGGAACAGTTATCCAATTAAGAGGTACTGGTTCTACAAAAACTTTCACTATCAGAAAAATGAGTGGAGATGTAGGTGTTGAGAGAGTATTCCCAATCAACATGCCAGCTTTACAAAAAATTGAAGTTGATAGAAGAGGTAAAGTTAGAAGATCTAGAATTTATTACTTCAGAGACCTTAGAGGTAAAAAAGCTAGAATTAAAGACGTTCCTTACAAGAAATAATTCAGACAACAATACATACAAAAAGAGACTGTTTACTTTAAACAGTCTCTTTTTACTTTTAATAAGCTCTCTTCTATTCAGTTATTTAATAAAATCATACAGCGCATTCCAGAATTTGTTATAGACTTCTATATGCGGAAGATGTCCTACATTTTCAATCTCAACTAATTTTGAACCAGCAATCTGCTGCTGGGTTTTCTTTCCCAATTCCTGATATTGCCCCATTTTTGGCTGTAGTTCTTTCGGCGCTCTGTCTTTTCCTATTGCCGTTCTATCTCTTGTTCCGATAATTAATAAAGTCGGAGTTTTGATATTTTTAAATTCATAACAAACCGGTTGGTTGTAGATCATATCCGAAGTTAAAGCCGCATCCCAAGCTACTTTTGGATAATCTGAATGCAATGTCCAGCCTGCAATCAAATCAAGCCAGGGTTGATATTCATCTTTCCATTTATTATCATAATAGAACCTTAACTGATAATTTTTATACGTCTCAGCTGTATTTTTAAGTTCTGACTGATACGCTTGATCTATCGTTTGATACGCTGCAAAAGTTTTATAATCTTCTAATCCGATTGGATTTTCGAGAATTAATTTCTGAACTCTTTCAGGATACAACAACGTGAATCTAGTTGCTACCATTCCCCCCATTGAGTGTCCTAAAACAATAGTTTTATCGATTTCAAGTTCATCTAAAATAGCTTTTGTATTCTCCGCCAATTGCGAAAATGAAAACTGATAGCTTTGTGGCTTTGAAGATTTTCCAAATCCAATCTGATCAGGAATAATCACTCTAAAACCTTTGTCTGAAAGATCTTTTGCAGTTCTTTCCCAATAGGCTCCATTAAAATTCTTCCCGTGAAGAAGCATTATTGTTTTTCCGTTTGAAGTTTTTGGCTGTACATCCATATACGCCATTTTCAAGTTGTTATTCTGAGATTTGAAATTGAGAAAATGGACTTCATAAGGATATTTATATTCCGTAAGGTCCGCATCTAAAGGTTTGACCTGAGAAAAAACAAAATTTGATGCAATCGATAGCATTAAAACAGCAGCAACATTCTTAATTTTTTTCATACTCATTATTTTAAACATTAAAATTAAAAAACCGTTCCCAAAGAAACGGCTTAGAATGTATTAATTATATTTTTTTTAAGATAATTCTGCTACTTTATATTCTTTCTGTCCTGGCAAATTCATTAAAACAATTGCAAAAAGAATTAATGCAATTCCAATCCATTGAATGAATACGACTTCTTCGCCCAGCAAAACAAAAGCCATTGTTACAGAAACAGGAAGCTCTAGTGAGGAAACAATACTTCCTAATCCCAATCCTGCATTTGGAAAACCTATATTAAATAAAATCGGAGGAATAACCGTTCCAAATAGCGACAATATCAAACCATACTTCCAAAGAATTGAATAATCAAAAGCGCGGATGTGTTCCGTATTCTCAGTAAAGTTGAGATAAACCGACTTCAACCCATCAATATGTAAAGGTCCGATCTGAGCAAAAAATAAAAATGCAAAAATGACTATAGATCCGCCACAAAGCATTATAAAACTTTTCCTCAAAACCGGAAGATGGGTTGCCAATGTATTGGATGTGAACATAGTTAAAGTATAAGAAGATGCCGCCATTAATCCCCAGAAAACACCTTTCCAGTCAAGCTCTATTTTTGAATTGATTAGATTTGTTGCTAAAACAGTTCCTATTAAAACAATGATTACGGATAGTATTTTTCTTGCATTGGGTAATTTTTTAGTCATAAAACTTTCAACCACCACACTGAACCAAACCGACTGCATCAATAAAACAATAGCCACCGAAACATTGATATATTGAACCGCGATATAATAAAATAAGCTTGTACAGCCTAATGAAGTTCCCGCCAACATTAAATTTCTTACTTCTTTCGAACTTGGAGTTGATAACGTTTTTTTAGAAGTTGTAGTTTGAATAAGATTTAAAATTAAAAGCCCAACTAATCCTAATACAAACTGAGAGGTGGTAACTTCTGATGTGGTATATCCATCCTGATAAGCAAGCTTCACAAATGTAGCCAACATACCATATATACTGGCTCCGACACCTACAAATAAAACCCCTTTAAAAATATTTTTCTTCTTCATAATTCATTTTTTGAACAGCCTGCAAAGGTAGGATATAATAATTAAAATTTTCGCTGATAAAACCATTATAGATAAAAAAAATCGCCGTGAGCAAAGCTCACGGCGATTTTTTTTATTCAGTTATAAAATTGATTATTTTTTAACGATAACTTTTGAAGCTGCGTCAATACCAATCCCTTTTACTTTTACAATGTACGTTCCGGTCGTTAATCTTTCTGTTGAAATTGATTTCTTCTCTTCCGGCGAAATTTTGTCTTCTGAAGAAACTAATTTACCAGACATATCATAAATTTCCACATTTACTTTTCCTAAAGTATTGCTTGGGAAATTGATAAAGAATTCATTCTTAGCAGGATTTGGATAGATTGAAATGCTATTAGCTTTAACAGATTTAACTTCGTCAGTTCCTAATACACAATCCGCAGGTACTGTCAAATCTTCTACCTGATCATTGATACTTGTTTTAGTTCCAGCAGAAGCATTTACTCCTAATCCTCTTTTTGCAAAAGTTCTCCAGATCATACATCTGTCAGCTCCTCCTGTAGTTGCCTGATCAGCAGCTAAAATAGCATCTCTCCCATCAATAAATGTAGGGTTACAAATCTGAAGTTTTAACGCATCAGTAACAAGTTGTAAAACTCTAGAGCTACCATTTGTCGTATTTGACATCACATCTGAAGCATATCCATATTTAGAAACATATTGCCAATGTAGATCCCAAAGCATTGTAGCCCAAACAAAACCAATAGAGTGTACATCAGGAACCAGAACACCATTTGAGGTATATTCCATTCCATTAGTATCTGTATAAGTATAATCATTAATTGTGAAATCAGGAGAATACTTAGCAGGTCTGATTCCCCCACCCGTTGTTGACTGTCCTACAGCATATGTACCAATTCCTCTTGCAACAGAAGCATTATCTCCCGCTTTATTTGTTAACATTAAAGCAAAGAAGTCTGACCAACCTTCTCCCATCTGTTCTTTATCAGAACTAGAGTTTAAACAACCAACTCCCGTACCTGTCAACCTGTTTGAAATTCCATGTCCATACTCATGAGCAATAATTCCATTATCAAAATCTCCATCTGGAGTGATTATAGTGGATGGATCATTTTTTAAAGTTACATTCACCGTGGTATTAGCGGATAACTGTGTCTTTATATACTGTCCTTCTGTATTACCTATAAAGACTGAAGGTATAGTGATCGTAGCATCCGTCCCGGACATACTTAAGAGAGTATCTCCATTGGATGCATCATTGTAAACAATTGCTGCAATAGCTCCTGCATTTTGTACATTTTTTACTTTTACAGTAAAAGCACAAGTCCCTCTTTCTACCAAACCAATCTTACCGGTAAGCGAACCAGCAGCCAAAGCTGTACAACCATCTATAACTGAAGCCAATTGAACATTCCCAGTTACTCCTGTAGAAGTAAGAGCACTACCAAACTGCGCTGAACCAGCTCCCGGCTGTCTTGGAATCGCTACAGAGGGCGCATTATAAAAAAATAATCTAGGAGCTGTAGCTGACCAAAGATACATCTGCATTCTCGGTTTACTTCCATCTGCCGGGGAAGCAAAGTTTGCATTATTAGTTCCTCCGCCGTCTTGTGCCTCAGCATTTACATAATCATTTCCAACACCTCCAAGCCCAAAATTTGTATTTTGAAAATTTCTCGAGGCAGGTGTGAAACCAAATGCATAAAAAATATCATGCATTTTATTATTCATATAAAATAAATTTGTCACTGCCGCACTTTGATTAGTCAAATAATCGGCATAGATATTAAAAGGGTAGTCAAAATTTCTAGAAGCTCCCCCATCAGGTGAAAAACCAGGAGCATTTGAAGCTAAAGTATCTTCATAAGCATATGCATTATTACCTCTAGTGATTGTATAATGAGTCGTTCCATCATAATGCCATCCTTCCGGTGAAGCTGTTAAATTCCAAGGATTACTAACAATAGCTCTAGACCCAAATGTAGGTGCCTCAAGCTGTAAAGGAAAAATATTATAGGACGCATTGTCCGGTACTAAAAATAAAAATTTATTACTTTCCCCATTTAAAGGTCCTATGAAATCATTTCCTAAAGATATATCAGTGTGTGAAAAAGCATCATCATGGAAATTACATGATAAGTTCAGATCTATCTTACTAATAATATTTCCATTAGTTGCATCCACTAAAATATTCCAATAGTTTGAAGCATCGGGTTCAGGAAGAGAAAATTGATAAGCCAATTTCAAAACACCACTATCCTCCATATAAACTAAACGTTGTTTAGCAACATGACCCACTTCTGGCTCAGCATCAAAGAAACCCAAAATCGGGTAAGCCGTAATCTTTTGTTTTTGAAGATTCTCTGAAATCTTCTGAAGAGCAACAGTTTTGCTAATTCCCGCGTTGTTTGCAACTGAAGAATTATAATCCTTCAAAAATGTATCTGTATAATAAATTATTTTATTATCTCTTATAAGAGCTGTACCTTCTGCGTTATATACAGGAATACCATTATAAGTTTGTTGAAACTTCACAACACTTCCATTTAAGGATTTTGAAGTGTCAACATTATCAATAATCAGATTAACAAGATCAGACTTTTTATACTCTCTTAATTTATTTTGAGAAATATAATCTTTAATTAGCTTCTCATTATCCTGAGCAAATAAATTTGAAGAAAAAACCGCAGATACTGCAAACAAAAGAGGTAAAACTATTTTTTTCATATACACTAATAAAGGCGCTAATTTACAAATAATTCACATTCAATTCTTATTTCATTTAAAATAATTACAAAATAATATGATTATTTTTCTTATTTCACAATTATCTCTAAAATGTGAATTTACAAATACTTTAAAACGCTCTATTTTTCTCAGTTTAAAGCATAAAAAAGCCACTCAAATGAGTGGCTCAATATTTCAAATGTGATGAAGATTATTTACCTTCTTCCATTTTTCTTTTCAATTCTGCTAAAGCATCGATGTCTCCAAGAGTTGATCTTTCTTCGTTGTTTGAAGAAGAAGATATATTTCTAGAAGCAGATTCTTTCACATTTTTCTTCTCTTCGTCTCTGAAGATACCTGTATGAGAAACAACTACTCTCTTGAATTCTTTGTTGAATTCGATTACTTTGAACTCAGCAGTTTCACCTTTCTTGATTTTAGATCCATCTTCTTTCTCTAATAATCTTGAAGGGCAGAAAGCTTCAACTTCAGCATCTTCGAATTGTACAGAAGCTCCTTTATCGTGAACTTCTACAGCAGTTCCTGTGTGTACAGTTCCTTCAGCATATTTAGTTTCGAATGCATCCCAAGGGTTGTCAGTCAATTGTTTGTGACCTAGAGATAATCTTCTAGCTTGGATGTCTAGTTCAAGAACTACAACATCTAATTTATCACCAACTGCACAGAACTCAGATGGGTGTTTGATTTTCTTAGTCCAAGAAAGATCAGAGATGTAGATTAATCCGTCGATACCTTCTTCTAACTCTACGAATACACCAAAGTTAGTAAAGTTTCTTACAGTTCCTACATGCTTAGATCCTACAGGATACTTAGCTTCGATGTTTTCCCATGGATCTTTAGATAATTGCTTGATACCAAGAGAAATTTTTCTTTCTTCTCTGTCTAAAGTAAGTACTTCAGCTTCTACCTCATCACCTACTTTTACAAAGTCACCTGCAGATCTCAAGTGAGTAGACCAAGACATTTCAGAAACGTGGATTAATCCTTCTACACCTGGAGCGATTTCTACGAATGCACCATAGTCAGCAAGAACTACTACTTTTCCTTTTACTTTGTCACCTACTTTCAAGTCAGCAGAAAGAGCATCCCAAGGGTGAGCTTCTAATTGCTTCATACCCAATTGGATTCTTGTTTTCTCATCATCAAAGTCAAGGATAACAACTTTTACAGTTTGTCCGTCCTCAAGGATTTCAGATGGGTGGTTCACTCTAGACCAAGAAAGGTCTGTAATGTGGATCAATCCGTCAACACCTCCTAAGTCAATGAATACACCATAAGAAGTAATATTCTTAACAGTACCTTCAAGAACTTGTCCTTTCTCTAACTGAGCGATGATTTCTTTTTTCTGACCTTCGATATCTGCTTCGATCAATGCTTTGTGAGATACTACTACGTTTTTGAACTCAGGGTTGATTTTCACAACTTTGAACTCCATAGTTTTACCTACGAACTGATCGTAATCTTTAATTGGCTTAACGTCAATTTGAGAACCTGGTAAGAATGCTTCGATTCCGTGTACGTCAACGATCATACCTCCTTTAGTTCTAGATTTCACAAAACCGTTTACGATTTCTCCAGTTTCGTGAAGTTCATTTACTTTATCCCAAGCTTTAAGCGTTCTAGCTTTTCTGTGAGATAATTGTAACTGACCTGTTTTGTCTTCTCTTCTGTCAACCATTACTTCAACCTCATCACCTACTTTTAGGCCTTGGTTGTAACGGAATTCGTTAAGAGAAATAACACCTTCAGATTTGAAGTTGATGTCTACGATAGCTTCTTTGTCAGTTAATCTTACAACTCTACCAACTAAAACGTCATTATCGTTTAGGCTGTTCAAAGATCCGTTGTAGATTTCTTCTAAATCGCTTTTTTCTTTTCTCGCATCTGCATCAAGACCTGATTCGAAAGAATCCCAATCAAATTGTTCTGGTGCTACGTTTTGGTTTAAAATAACCTCTGCTGAATTTGTCTCTTTTGACATTTTCTAATAAAATTTGTATTCCTTCTTTTTTAACGGTTTGATCAATGCGGATTAAAAAATACGGAAGTAATTAATTATAAGTAATTTACTCTTCAAACCTTCTCGCCACAAAAGTGGGTGCAAATATACAATATTTATTTAAGATAAGCAACATTCAACACATTCTCCAATTTAATTGTAATTGATTCATATTCAATAATATAAAAACGGGTCCGAAAAGAAATTCGGACCCGTCTTGAAAGAATATATAAAGTAAAAAGTGAAAGACAAAAACTTAAAAATTATATCGCAGACCTAGCTGCGCTTGAAATCTCGATGCAAACTGATCAATTGTATAAGGCAATCCTGGTGTAGTAAAGTTATAGGTAGGATCTCCTGCTCCAGGTTGCCCCGTCGCTACATTTCCTACTTTAGTCAATCCTACACTTGCTGTTGAGTTAAAGGTATTCGGAACAAAATACACTTTACCCCAGTTTTTATTCATAAGATTAGTAATATTAATGATGCTTAACGAAATCTGAATGGTATTTTTAGATTTCTCGCTTAGTCTGATTTCATCCATAATTCTGAAATCTGCCTGAATATTCCAAGGAGTGAAATCTCCGTTTCTTTCTGTAAAGGTTCCTCTTCTGCTGCTGAGATATTTGTTACCATTTACAAATTTTTCGTAATCCGCAATCTGCTGTTGTGCCGTTACAACCACATTCCCCGATGCATCTTTTATAGGAACGATATATTTTGCTGCTTCAGCTGCATCTTTAAAGATATAGGCCAAACCTGCCGCTTGTCCCGTATTGGCAATCGTACTGTTTACAAATCCCCAAGAAAACGGATTTCCTGATTGTGCATTGAAATAAACATTGGCCGATAATCTGTTTGACTGAGAAAGATTTAATCCATATCCAAGATTAGCAACCACTCTGTTTTTGATCGCAAAGTTTGAAGTCGTAAGTTTCGGATCATTCGGAGTCAGAGACTGGTTCATTTGCCAGTTACTTTCCATTGAGTTTCGGATACCGTTGGTAATATCTTTTGCATCTCCGTAAGTATAAGCAACGAAGAAGTTAAATCCAAAATTATACGATTTGGCAAGCTGGGCCGTCACATTATACCGGTATCCTTCTTTCGTATTGGAAAGCATATAGGCATTTGAGAAATTACTGTTGATATTGGTAGTATATATCGGCATTTCATGATTCACATCATAGCTGTAATAAGTTACATTATCCGTTTTGTTCACCTGCTGGAATTTCAGATCATACAATACTTTCGTATAAATCCCCTCTAAAGTAAATTTATATCCGGAAAGTGTATAATCCAGTGCCAATGAACTTCTCCAGACTCTCGGCATTTTAAAATTGTTATCAATAAGATCTACCTGAACTTTCGAAGAATTCTGCCATTTCGGGAAGTTTGCGCTTACCAACGGATCTCCGTTAGCTGCAAGCTGTGCAGATGTAGGAGCATTGTAATCGTAGCTTCCGAAACCTACCCCGTCATTATAATAAGCATAACCTAACCATGCGAAAGGAATTCTTCCCACAAAAATTCCGGATCCTCCTCTCAATACTAAAGATCTGTTTTCTGTAAGGTCTAAATTAAATCCTAATCTCGGAGATAAAGTAGGCTTGTTAAGATAATCATTGGTAAGCTGCCCCAGAGGAGTATATGTGTAAGTATTTCCATAGAAAG
The DNA here is from genome assembly GCF_016735585.2 of Chryseobacterium tagetis. Lineage (GTDB taxonomy): Bacteria > Bacteroidota > Bacteroidia > Flavobacteriales > Weeksellaceae > Chryseobacterium > Chryseobacterium tagetis. Next base: position 120,758 of record NZ_JAERSE020000001.1, on the reverse strand, counting down.
CATCTTGAGGAGAGTTTTTCACGGCCGGGCTTAAAAGCGGCTTGTTCGGTAAATCCGTATAATCTACTCTCACCCCTGGAGTTAATCTTAATCTTCCCCAGTTGATCTCATCCTGAAAATACATCGAAAGCAAATTCACTTTATAACTCGCATAAGGATTATCAAATAAATTGTTTCTGTTTTCTCCACTGAGAGAATAAGTACCTCTTATTCTTGCAGGATTTGAATTTAAGAAATCATTTAAGCTTTTGTAAGAAATTCTGCCATTAAGAGCATTTACAAAACCATAATCGATATTGTACAGCTCATTATGAGTACCTAGTAAAAATGTATGATGTCCTTTTTTGTATGTTAAATTATCTGTAATCTCAAAAGTCTTCTGCTTCATATTGAAGACTGTAGCCTCCCTGTCATTCCCTAAAAGGATTGTTCCTCCGTTATAAGCTATTTCCACCTGTGGGAACATCGCATTTTCAGAAGTTGGATCTCTGTAATCATGAATGGATGAATATCCTACAACTAAATTATTATTCCATTTATCATTAAAACGGCTTTTTAACTCAAGAGTTGTAGTAGAAGTAGTATTCTTCTGCACAAAATCCATGCTTGAAAAACGGAAATTAGCTCCGTCTCTTTCAAGATTGGAAGCCTGTGAGAACACCGTATTGTTTTTAATGGATAACGTATGTTTATCATTAATTTTCCAATCCAATTTATTGAAAAGCTTCGAGCTTTCAGAGAAATTGCTGTAGTCATTGAAACTGCCTACATTGAAATTATATTTATTTTTTACAAAATCAGCAATCTGCTGAGCAACTCCATCATTAATTAATGCATTCGACTGATTTGCATTATAAAAAACAGGATCCGTTCGTTTTGTATATTCTATATTAGAGAATAAGAATAACTTATCTTTTACAACAGGCAATCCTACTCTTCCTCCATAAATAAAATCTTCAAAAGAACTCGGCATTTTAGAATTGTCTCCTACCCTGTTATTTCCTGTAATAGAAGCATTACGGCCATACATATATAAAGATCCTTCCACATTGTTACTTCCGCTTCTTGTTACTGCATTTATACTTCCTCCAAGAAAATTCCCAAGCTTCACATCATAAGGAGCGATATATACCTGAACATCCTGAATAGCATCCAAACTGATAGAATTGGAACGCGTGCTGCTTCCCGGCATTCCCGAAGTTCCTGTCTGACCTCCCAAAGACGGGCTGAAACCAATCGCATCATTATTAATAGAACCGTCAATCGTCACGTTATTATAACGGAAATTGGTTCCGTTAAAAGAATTATTGGCACTTTGAGGCACAAGCTTCGTAACATCCTGAATCCCTCTGTTGATATTGGGAAGACCTGAAATCTGTGCCTGGGAAATCCCCACTCCAAATTTTGTATTCGCTTTCTTGGAAGTCAGCTTTACTTCATCAATCACTTTCTCCTTATCTTTTACCTCCACTACCGGCAGATCATTATTCCCTAAAGAAAGCTGAACATTATTATTGGAATAAACCACATGTGAACCGTCAGAGATTTCGATCATATACGGACCTCCCGGCTGTAAATTATCGAGACTGAACTGCCCCTTACTGTTACTTTTGGTTTCAAATGTACTGTTGGTAGGAATGTGTATTACCTTCACAGTCATTTCAGAAGTTGTTCCTTTTAGCCTGCCGAATATCTTAGAGCTTGTTTCCTGTGAAAAAGCTAAACTGAAAGATAAAAATGCAATGGCACAGATTATTCGTTTCATTTTTTTAATACTTCAAATTTTCACGACAAAATTATCCTCAATAACTTTTCAACAGGTTAACATACAGATAACATTACATAACAAAATATTTAACATTTTCTTAAAAAAAAATTAAAACCAATCCGGATAAATAAAAATAAGCAACGCGAAAATCCATATCTAAAGGCATTTTAAAGAAAAACAAGCAGGAGTTAGTTTATTAAGCGTATGTTAACAAAATATTACCCAATCATGCACACCATCTTCATTTAGTAATTCTTACTAATCTTTAAATGCTTTACCTTTGCAAAATGGAATTAGAATCTATTTACAAAAAACTGCAGATTCAGGAAATGAATCAGATGCAGAAATCTACATATAAAACAACTGAAAATAAACAGGACGTTGTGTTGCTCTCTCCTACCGGGTCAGGAAAAACACTGGCTTTTTTATTTCCTGTTCTCCGAAACTTAAAGAAAAATGTTTCGGGAATTCAAACTTTGATTCTGGTTCCCGCGAGAGAACTGGCTTTGCAGATTGAACAGGTTTTTAAAGCAATGGGAACGGATTTTAAAGTTTCGGTTTGCTATGGAGGTCACGACAAAAAAATTGAAGTCAATAATCTGATTGAAGCCCCCGCAGTTTTAATCGGAACACCAGGAAGAATTGTCTACCATTTAAGAAATAACAATTTTGATCCTAAAACCATTCAGACATTGGTTCTGGATGAATTTGACAAAGCTCTGGAACTTGGTTTTCATGAAGACATGGAATTTATTTCCAATTCATTGAAAGGGCTTTCTCAAAGAATATTAACGTCTGCAACCTCGATGGACGAAATCCCGGCATTCACAGGATTAAAAAATGAGAAAATCATTGACTTTTTAAAATTAAATGAAGCAAAACCGGATATTCAGTTAAAAAAAGTGATGACCATTTCGGAAGAAAAACTGGATACACTTTTTAATTTGATCTGTAAAATCGGGAATAAAAGAACGTTGATTTTCTGTAATCACCGTGAAGCTGTTGACCGTATCTCCGAACTTTTACGTGAAAAAGGAATCGACAGAGAAACGTTCCACGGCGGGATGGAACAGGACGAAAGAGAACGTGCTTTACTGAAATTCAGAAACGATTCGGCAAGAATTTTAATCACTACAGATTTAGCAGCAAGAGGATTGGATGTTCCTGAAGTTGAATCCATCGTTCATTATCAATTGCCTCCGAAAGAAGATGCTTTCATCCACAGAAACGGCCGTACCGCAAGAATGAATGCAAAAGGTTTTGCCTATCTTATCATGACAGAAGACGAAAATTTCCCTTTTATCAAAAATAATACTCCTGAAGAAAGTGTTACAGGATTTAATAAAGTTCCTGAAAAAACACCTTTCCAAACGATTTACATCAGTGCAGGAAAAAAAGATAAAGTGAATAAAGTAGATATTGTTGGATATTTACTTAAAAAAGGAGAACTTCAAAAAGAAGATGTCGGCTTGATCGAAGTAAAAGACACCACTTCTTATGTTGCCGTTTCAAGAAATAAAGTGAATGCTCTCTTGAAAAAACTAAGCAATGAAAAACTGAAAGGTAAGAAAGTGAAAATGGAAATTGCTTATTAATTAAGGTTAAGGTTGAGATTAAGGCTAATTTTTTTCAGCCTTAATCTCAACCTTAATATTTACTTCACTCCTTTCACCTTAGTAGGCAAAACATATACAGCTTCCGAAGCGGTAATAAACAGAACATTACCATTTTCCCCTCCGAAAGTTACATTGGAAGTCCATTTTTCAGGAATTGGAATCTGATAGATTTTCTTTCCTTCTCTGTTGAAAACAGAAACTCCATTTCCTGTTAAATAAAGATTTCCAAATTTATCCAGTGTCATTCCGTCTGAACCCATTTCACAGAAAAGTTTCTTTTCAGAAAGCTTTCCTTCACTAAGGATATCATACACATACGTTTTTCCGGCATCAATATCTGAAACATATAATTTTTTTAATTTTTCACTTCCTATAATTCCATTCGGCTGAGTGAACGTTTCCAGTTTTGAAATTTCACCTTCTTTATTTCTGTAGTATAGGTTTTTCTGCGGAATTTCCTGTTTAAAATTCACCCAATAATCTCTTTCATATAAAGGGTCTGTAAAATACATCCCTCCGAAAGAGTCTATCCACAGATCATTCGGACCATTCAGTCTTTTTCCTTCAAAACCGTTTGATAAAACTTCTATCTTTTTATCTTTTGAAATTTTCCATATCTCCCCCTGATCGTCTGAACATGTAATTAAATTATCATCTTTATCGAAATACGTTCCGTTTGCCCTTCCCGTTTTATCTAAAAACTCAACAATTTTATTCGTTTTCCAATCCCAGTAATAAATTTTATCATTAGGCTGATCGGTGAAATATACATTCCCATTTTTATCCGAAGACGGACCTTCCGTAAAGCTGAACTGATCAGAAACTTTTTCGGGCTTCACACCATCATAAAACATTTTGTTACTATTTACTGATTTACAACTAAGTAATACTAAAACCAAACCAACCCAGCCGGTTTTCAATATTTTTTTCATTCTACACATAATTTTTGACAGGTACAATTTACAACATGTATCATCGGATTCAAAGATTATTTTTTCATTTTGAAGCATTAAACTCAATATTTAAAAATGTCCGAATAATACTATTTAAGAAGAAGATAATATTAGTAATAAAAGCATTTAATTGAGAGATTTGCAGGAACAGAAACAACTAAAATATTCAGTTGAAAAATTTTTAGAATGAGTATTTACTCAAACAAAAAAGCATTCTGTACAGCATATAATACAACTTTCAATACGATGAATATACAATCCGACAACCTCCAGCCGACAGAATTAGATTATGAAGACTTCAGAAATTCGGTGGGAACGATGGATCAATCCGGAAAGAGAAAATGGGTATTTCCAAGAAAACCAAAAGGGAAATACACCAACTACAGAAATTATACAAGCTATTTTTTACTGGCTCTATTTTTTGGAATACCCTTTATTAAGATTAATAATAATCCTGTTTTCTTGTTCAATGTTATCGACAGAAGGTTTTTCATTTTCGGGCAGCCCTTTTATCTTCAGGATTTTTTTATTCTTGCATTAGGTGCTGTGACTTCAGTTATTTTCGTTATGCTTTTCACCGTTGTTTTTGGAAGAATATTTTGCGGATGGCTTTGTCCGCAGACTATTTTTATGGAAAGCGTTTTCAGAAAAATTGAATACTGGATTGAAGGTGACCGAAATAAACAGATGAAACTCGACAGACAGGAATGGGATGCTGAGAAAATCAGAAAAAGAATTATAAAATGGTCCGTTTTTGCTTTAACATCGGTGATTATTACCAATTTCATGTTCATGTACATTGTAGGCTATGAAGAAGTCTTTAAGATAATCACAGAAGGACCTTTAGATCATTCTTTAAAATTCTTGGGAATGGTCGGTTTTGCCATCGCTTTCTACTTTACTTTTGCTTGGCTTCGTGAGCAGGTTTGTACACTTGTTTGTCCGTACGGAAGACTTCAGGGGGTTTTGATTGATAAACAAACGATTAATGTGTATTATGATTTCAAAAGAGGAGAAAACCGCTCTAAATGGAGAAATAATGAAGACCGGAAAGCTGTTGGAAAAGGAGACTGTATCGATTGTCATCAATGCGTTGTAGTTTGCCCGACAGGAATTGACATCCGAAACGGGCAACAATTGGAATGCGTGAATTGTACCGCCTGTATCGATGCCTGTGATGAGGTCATGGAAAAAGTAGGACTTCCAAAAGGCTTGATTCGCTACGCTACAGAAGCAGAAATTGAAAATCAGGAGAAGTTTAAGTTTACATCAAGAATGAAAGCCACCGCTGTATTTCTTTGTCTGCTCATTGGGTTTCTAGGTTTTCTAATGTATGACAGAGGAACAATGGAAGCGAAATTCATCAAACCTGCAGGTTCCACATTTTTTATAAAGAACGGAAAAATCACGAATTCTTTTATTTACACCTTATTAAATAAAACAAATGAGAAAAAAGTATTAACCTTAAAAGTAGTCGCTCCTAAAAACGGTGAGATTGATTTTTTCGGACCAAGTAAAATTATTTTAAAAGGAGATCAGATTTTAAAAGGAAATATCAATATTACTTTCCCAGAAAAGGACATACAATTCTCAAAACAAAATATGACCATCGGCGTTTTTGATGAAAAAGGGGAAATGGTAGATTCTTTTGAAACGATATTCGAAGGACCTTTTAAACTTTTATTATAGCTTTTAAACCTTGTATTTTTTAATAAATTGCGTGGGAGTCATTCCGGAAGTTTTTCGGAATACTCTCACAAAATAAGAATATTCTTCATAGCCCAGCCTGAAAGCAATTTCTACCAGACTTTCATCCAGATACATCAGCATTCTTTTAGCCTCCAAGATCGTTCTTTCGGTAATCACATCTGTTGCCGTTTTTTGCACCACGGTCTGAGTAATACGATTTAAATGTTTTGGAGAAATATCCATTAGTGAAGCATAAAAAGCAATTGATTTTTCTTTACTGAAATACTGCTCTACCCAATTTTCAAAATCCTGGTAATGTTTAAAATAAGAAAGACTTGCCGATGAAGCCAAATGATCAAAATCTCTGGAAAACTGTCTTGTTGATTTTATAAAGATCTGTGACATCAGCGACAGCATATATCCGTTTTTCATCGCATCCTGCCCATGATATTCTTTTTCCAGCTCGAGAAATAAACTAAGGTTTTCTTCTAATTCAGTTTCATTAAGCTGCAGTTTCCGTGGAAAATTAACCGATCCGAAAAAGGGAAAACTTCTTAATTTTTGATGTACATAATGCATTTCGTAAAAATCCGGCAGACAAAAGAAAAGGTAACCTTCAATATCGTCTGAAAGTTCCCAACTGTGAATTTGTCCGGGAGACATAAAAAATAAGCTTCCTGCTGAAATTTCGTACTTCTGAAAATCGATCTCGTGAATCCCAGTTCCTTTGGTGAACAAAATCGTAGCATAAAAGTCATGACGGTGGGCTTTTTCAAGATGACGATGCCCTACAATGAGGTGATTCTGTAATGTGCTGAAATAAAAATCAGAGGCACTTTTCCCCGACTGAAACAGATCGATATGAAGCACTGAAATAGAATCCAATGTAATTTTTATTTTAAATCAAAAATAGTGAAAACAAAAGTATTTTCTTTAGAAATTCATGACGACTTTTAGTTTTATTAAACACAGAAAACATAAACATACATTATATATTTGTTACGTTTTTTAAAAATTTTTATCTTTGAAGATTAGGATTCTAAAAATGAAGATAAATTTACCCGATAAGCTGTATTATTCAATAGGAGAAGTCGCAAAGGCATTTGATGTAAACACTTCATTAATACGTTATTGGGAACAGGAATTCCCCATTATAAAGCCTAAAAAAAACAAAAAGGGGAACCGATATTTCACTCCTGAAGATATCAGCAATTTACAGATGATCTATCATTTGGTAAAGGAAAAAGGCTATACACTGGATGGAGCCCGTGTTGCACTAACGACCAACAGCAAAATTTCTGAAACCGTTACTTTAATAGACCGTTTAGAATTTGTAAAAGCAGAGCTTCTGAAACTGAAAGACTCTTTGGCTGAAAAAGATACTGAAAGCCTTTAATTTCTGTAAAATCCTCATATCTATAATTTTACATTTCATTTTATTCCCATATTGTTAGATTTAATTTGATTTTCTTATTAAATTTACTCTATGATGAAAAAAGGTTATTACACAAAAATAGCAGGATTAGGTATGTTCCTGCTCGTTCTTGTTGCATTTCAGAATTATTCTAAAGCAGGAAACGAGAATTTCCCAGAAGTTAAATTCATTTCTGAAAACAAATCTATTTTAGAGCTAGCAGACTTTGATCCCAATGATCTGGATGAAAAACAATGGCAGCATTTGGGTTTTTCTTCAAAACAGATTGCCACCATCCTGAATTATAAAAAAATCGTCGGAGGAAAATTCACTTCAAAAGAGCAGTTCAGAAAATGTTTTGCTATTTCCGCAGAAAAATTTGCAGAACTGGAACCTTATCTTGCTCTGCCGGAAAATAATAAAGAAGCAGCATCCGGCAATTTCAAAAGTTTTGAAAAAAAGACGATTACAGTTTCCGGAAAATTCAATCCGGATCATTATTCTGCTGAGGACTGGATAAAAATGGGATTCAGCGAAAAACAAGCAGATGCCATTCTGAAATATAAAAGTTATTTGGGAGGCAGTTTTGTAAGCAAGGAAAAATTTAAAGAATGTTTTATCATCAGCGGAGAAAATTTCCAGAAGATCAGTCCTTATTTGATACTTCCTGAAAACACTCCTGCAAATTTTAATAAGTATTCTAAAAACTTTAAAACTGAAAAGACGAAAATTCTGTACCATACTTTTGATCCGAATATTTTAGACCTCGAAGGGTGGAAATCTTTTGGTTTTTCTGAAAAACAGGCGCAAACGATTATTAATTATCGCGACCGAAATTTAAAAGGAAGTTTCAAAAATTTAGAGGATATTCAGAAATGTTTTGTGATTTCTGCTGAAAAGTTTGAAGAGATGAAGCCTTTTATTAAATTAAGTTCAGTCCAAAATAATGAAAATCAGAAACATGAAACAAAGCAACAAGAAAAAACTGACTTTTCGAAAGTAGATCTGAATGCAATTACTTTCAAACAGCTGATCGAATTTGGATTTGATGAAAAAGCGGCAGGTTCACTGATCGGATTTAGGAAAAAACTGGGCGGATTTGTCAATAAAGAGCAAATTCTAACCACTTACAATATTGATCCTGAATTAACACAAAAATTACTGTCAACAGCTCAGCTGAACACTTCAAATGTTCAGAAATATACATTAACAGAAGCTCCTGAAGAATGGCTGAAAAACCATCCTTATTTTAAATATTCTGCGGATAGAATTATCTATTACAGAATCACTAATCCTGATGACAGAAAAATCTGGAAGTATTTGAAACTAAAACCTGAATATGAAACAAGGATGAGATTATATACCAAATAAAACCTTAGTCCACAGTCTTACTGGAATCTTCTAAAAGCATATTGAGCGCAGAAAGTTCTTCATTCGTCAAATCTCTCCATTTACCGATCGGGAGATCTAATTTTAGATTCATGATACGAATTCGCTTAAGCTTTTTTACTTCATAGCCCAAAAACTCGCACATTCTACGGATTTGTCGATTCAGACCTTGTGTAAGCACGATTCTGAAGTTCATATCGTCTATTTTTTCAACCTCACATTTTTTAGTGACTGTATCTAAAATAGGAACTCCATTACGCATTTTTTCCAAAAATCTCGGGGTGATCGGCTTGTCTACTCTTACCAGATATTCTTTTTCATGATTGTTCCTTGCTCTAAGGATTTTATTCACGATATCACCGTCACTGGTAAGAAGAATAAGACCTTCGCTCGGTTTATCAAGCCTTCCGATCGGGAAAATTCTCGTTGGATGATTGATGTAATCAACAATATTATTTTTCTCGCGTTTTGTATCTGTCGTACAAACAATACCTACAGGTTTGTTAAACGCAATATAAACCGGTTTATCCTGCGGCTCACGAATCGGTTTTCCGTCTACTTCTACAAGGTCTTCATCAGAAACTTTTGTTCCCAGTTCAGGAATCTGACCGTTTATTTTAATTCTTCCTTCTTCCAAAAGCTTATCTGCTGCTCTTCTAGAACAGTATCCTACTTCTGATAAATATTTATTAATACGCGTTTTTTCCATTAATCTTCTCCGTAACCTGTATAATTTTTATTGCTGAAAATGGTAATTCCATAGCTTAAACCGATAAAAAACGGATTTTTATTAGCATTTCCTAATTTATAGCCTTCCAGAATAATTCCTCCTTCCTGACTTAATCTTTTTGAATAAGAGACTTGCATTCCTAATCTTGCACCCCAGAATTCAGAATCTGAAACGACTGCATTATTGATCTGCTTTCCATAATTCAGATCGATATAAAACGGACGGTCTCCCGGATCAAAAATAATTTTCGGCTGAACCATGACATACATCAAATGATAATTGTCTTGTATAAAACTATATTTAAGCCCCATTCCCAATGCAAAGTTAGGAAGAAAATTGTATCCACCAATTGCCGTAATTCCGTAGCTTATTTTATTTGGTGCTTTCGGGACAATATATTGGGTATTGTTGGGAACTCCTTTTTCTGTAAATATATTGTATCCTATATTTACAGAAGGATTAAAATAAAAATCCATTTTCTGTTTTTTTGATTCTGTATTTTGCGAAAAGGATAATAAAGAACCACATAAAGTGGCTAATAAAAGTAATTTTTTCATCATGAATTATTAAATCTAAAATCGTTTTCTAAGAAATCTGATGTGGCATCTTCAATTTTATAGTCTCCGATTTTTGTTCTTCTCAATTGTGTTAAATAAGCTCCTACTCCCAATTCCTGACCAATATCGTGAGCCAGACTTCTGATATAGGTTCCTTTTGAACAGCCTACCGTAAAACTTATCAAAGGAAGATCAATTTTAACATCTTCAATATAAAAGATGGTTGTTTTTCTTGATTTCATTTCTACTTCTTCTCCTGCTCTGGCTAAATTGTAAGCTCTTTGTCCGTCAATTTTTATCGCTGAGAAAACCGGTGGTTTCTGTTCAATTTCTCCTAAGAACTTTTCTAAAGCAGTTTTGATATGCTCTTCTGTAATATGCGAAAAGTCCTGATGAAGGATTTCAGGTTTCTCAGTATCGTAAGATTCTGTTTGTACACCTATTTTTATCTCAGTCCAATATTCTTTCGGCGCATCCTGTATTTCAGGAATTTTTTTTGTGAATTTCCCGCAGCAAACAATAAGAAGTCCTGTAGCTCTGGGATCTAAAGTTCCGGCATGACCAATTTTGAATTTTTTGGGAAGATTAAACTCTCTTTTGAGTTTATATTTCATTTTATTGACTGCCTGAAAAGAGGTCCAATCCAAAGGTTTGTCCAATAAAAAAATGTGTCCTGATTGTAGTTCTTCTGCGGTCATTATTGATGAGTAATAGATAAATTTGAATACATTTTTAATGTGTATTGATTAATTCAGACTTCTTAATTTAAGATTGGGATAGTCAATGATTCCCGGAAAAAATATTTTGTATTCTTCTGGATTTTGCTGAAAGAAATCGCGTCTTTTCTTAATGAAGGTCAGCTTTTGTTCAGTAGATAGTTCTTTAAGGGGATAAAAAGAACCATATTCTCCCTCTTCTCCAAAACTGCACGAATACATTTCTTTTACAGAAATCCCATTATTTTTAAGTTCCTGAAAGAAATAATCGTTCTTATTATCTCTCAAAAAATCTCTTTTCTTATCTCTCGGGCAACAAACCGAGCCAAAAAATTCTGAGTAATAGGAAACAATAGCATTTGGAGGAACTGAAGTCTTTCTATCTTTAAATTTGATTTTAGGATAGTTCTGAGAATTCAGTGAAATACTGTCCCATTTTGATTCATTTCTTTTCACAAAATAAAACTTATCCGTTTTCATGGGCTCTGCATGGCCTTTTATTTTATTTGAAAATTCCCTGACACTCTTATAATATACCTTATCCGGAGAAATTAAAATGAATTCATTACTCTGAGGCAAAAAAACATTTTTATCAAAGAATAATTCGTTTGGAATATGGGAAGCATTGTAGAAAACCGGTTTTTGATCACTTGTAATTTTCAACGGAATATCGATCAGAAATACATTCCCGGATTGAACTACATTTTCATCTTTTATCAAAATAACTTCATCAAAAACCTTTTCTTTCCAGTTCTGAGAAAAGAGAATTTTAGAAAATAGAATAAAAAAGAGAAAATATTTTTTCAATTCTTCTTATTTAAACCAATAAAAATAAATCAGCAAAGCCAATCCAACGAAAATACGATACCATCCCCAAGGTTTGAAACCGTATTTATTCAGTACTCCGATGAATGCTTTTATGGCAATGAGCGCCACTATAAATGCAACAACATTTCCCACAATAAAAATGGTCATGTGATCTTGTGAAGCCATAATCATTTCATATCCTTTTTGCGGATTAGCAGTTTCTTTTCCCCAAGTTTTTACAAAAACCGAGTACACTGTAACGGCCAACATGGTAGGAACTGCTAAAAAGAATGAAAATTCTGCTGCCGCTTTTCTTGTTAGTCCCTGTGTCATTCCTCCGATAATGGAAGCTGCACTTCGGCTTGTTCCGGGCATCATTGCCAAACACTGCCAAAATCCAATGGTAACGGCTTTTCTTATTGTAACTCCTTTTTCATCATCAATTTTAGGATTTTTAAACCATTGGTCTGCAAAAAGCAGAACAACTCCACCTAAAACCAAAACAGATGAAATTGCAATTTGATTTCCTAAAACGGCTTCGATTTTATCATCGAATAAATATCCTAATACTAATGCCGGAACTACAGCAAAAGCAAGTTTATAGTAAAATTTCAGATTGCTTAAATCAAAGAATTTTTTCCAATAGGCAACGACTACCGACAAAATTGCTCCAAACTGAATAGACACCTGAAACATTTTTAAAAATTCATCTTCCGGCAATCCCATAAGGTTTGCTGTGAAGCCCATGTGAGCCGTTGATGAAATAGGAAGATATTCTGTTAATCCTTCTATAATCGCAATAATAATCGCTTTGATTAAGTCCATAATTTATTATTTTATCAAAAAAAACTTTGTCAAAGTTCAGAACTTTGACAAAGCTATTATGTCATTTACTTTAAAAACACATTTATTTTTTTTTCAAAATCGCGTATACTTCTATAGCAAAACCAATTACTACAAAAAGAGGTGCAATTCTGATTCTACGGATAGAAAATATACCGTCATTCCAGGAATTAGGATCAAATTTTCCATCTACGGTATTCGCATCAGGTCCCATCATTAAAAGAAATCCAACTACAATACATGCTAAACCGATCAACATCCATTTAAAGTTTTCTTTTCCGAAGTAAAATGTATTTTCTTTGGAAGTTTCTGTTTCTTTTCCGAAATCAGATGCGGAAAATTTATTTGTTTTATTGCTCATTTTTATGAATAATATAAATCATCAACATTCGATTTCAGGAATCTCCAGGTAGCAATCACCGTACTTAATACGGTAATAAAAATACCAACTCCCAATACTAATAAGACTAACCAGAAATATTGTTGGTTATCCTGTACGAATGCTGAACCAATTTGACTTGTGAAGTAGTACCAGACTCCAAATAAGGCCAAAAGACCTATTAAGGAACCAATAGCACCTAAAATAATGGCTTCTATGATAAAAGGCTTTAAGATAAACCTTCTTTTTGCTCCTACCAACTGCATGGTTTTAATGATAAATCTTTTCGAGAAGATCTTCAGACGAATCGAGTTGTTAATTAAAACAACAGCCAATACTAAGAACAGAAGGGAGAAACCTAAGATCCATTTTAAAATCCTGTTCAGGTTATTATATACATCCACCATAAGACTGCTGTCATTTTTAACGTCTACAATCCCCGGAACTGAACTTATAATTTTAATGGCTTCATTTATTTTTGCAGGATCTACATACTCTGGCTTCAAAGCGACTTCTATAGATGAAGGAAAAATATTTTCTTCAAACAGGGCATCACTATCGATTCCCATGCTTTTTTTAGCTTCCTGAGCTGCTTTTTCTCTGGAGATATACGTTGCTCTTTTTACAGGAGCTAAAGTCTGTACTTCTTTAAAAGTTTCTTCTTCAAGTTTTGCAATTTTCACAGAATCTTTAGCGTCATAATTTTCATCAAAGTAAGCATTTACAACAAGCTGTTCTTTGATATAATCGGAATATTTCTGAGCATTAATTAAGATAAGCCCCATTAATCCCAACAAAAATAACACTAAGGCAATACTTATTACTACTGTAATATTGCTAGACCTAAGCCTTTTCTTATTAAATTCATCTACAGATTTAGCCATTAATATTAAAATTTTTGGCTAAAATAGAAAAAAACTTCCGAAATTTGGGAACGAAAAAGAGAAAATCACTGTTAATAAAATCATAAAAAACATTGAGTGTAAAAGCAAAAAAGCATCTTGGTCAACACTTTTTGACGGATGAAAACATCGCAAGAAAAATTGTAGAAGGTCTTAGTTTTGAGAGCTATAATAAGGTAATGGAAGTAGGCCCCGGAATGGGAGTTCTTACCAAATATCTTTTGGAAAAAGACCAGCATATTTACCTTGCAGAGATCGATAAAGAATCGATTGAATATTTAAAAAACAACTATTCTAAAATAACTGAAGAAACTTTTGTAGGGGATTTCCTGAAACAGGATTTTCAGTTTACGAATGGGGAACAGATTGCCATCATTGGAAATTTCCCTTATAATATTTCGTCTCAGATCCTATTTAAAATCATAGATCATTATGAGCTGATTCCTGAAATGGTGGGAATGTTCCAAAAGGAAGTTGCTGAAAGAACTGCCGCAGTTCCGAGAACAAAGGATTACGGAATTTTATCGGTTCTGGTTCAGGCATACTATGATACTTCGTATTTGTTTACGGTTCACGAAAACGTATTCAATCCCCCTCCTAAAGTAAAATCAGGGGTCATCAGATTAACAAGAAATCCCAAAGAAGGTTTAGCCGGAAATGAGGTTCTTTTTAAACAAATCGTAAAAGCAGGATTCAATCAAAGAAGAAAAAAGCTGTCGAATGCTTTAAAAGTTCTGAATATTCCGGAAGCGTTAAAAACTCATGAATTTTTAGACAAGAGAGCGGAAGAATTAAGCGTTGCCGATTTTATTTCTTTCACTCAGCTTTGGAAAGAAAATCAGTAATCTTAATACCGTAAAAAAATAAAAAGCCTTTCAATGAATTGAAAGGCTTTTATCTTTATTAAAAAGTTATTATTCTCTGTTTTTCAACATAATCCATCCTGAACTACTCATCTGTACTTTCGATTTTGGATATTGGAAGTTGAATTTATACCAATAGGTTGCAGTAGATAATCTTTTTCCTCCTACCGTACCATTCCAAATTGGATTTTCCTTTGTAAATCTGAAAATTTCAACCCCATATCTGTCATAAATAGAACCTGTGAAGTTATCAAAATCTCCTAAAGAAGAAAGATCAAGAACATCATTAATACCATCCTGATTCGGAGTAATAATATTGTTGATATGCAATGTAAAGAAGTCTACTGAGTTTTCACAGCTTCTTCCCTGTGTTTTTACATACACTGTATAATTCGTATTGTTCGTCAATCCACTGAATACGTTAGAAGCCTGCCAATTAATTCCATCGATAGAATATTCTAAGGTTGTCGGAATATTATTAATTGAAGGATTAATAGCTGTTACGGTCAAAGTATTATTGTTATCATAATTCAATGCGGTAATGAATGGAGAAGCAGCTGCCAATACTTTTGCAGTGAAAGTTCTCTTACAGTATCCGTTATCAATAACGACGGAATAAATTCCAAGTTTATCAACATTTATGGTTTGTGTAGATTCTCCTGTACTCCATAGGTAAGTATAATTAGGCCCTGTTCCTGCATCTAAAGTCACTCTGTCTCCTATACATGTTTCAACATCTTTCAAAGCTGTAACGATCTCCGGAACAACTTCTACCGTAATTTTTGCAGGCAATGTAGAAGTACATCCTTTAACTCCTATTGCATATACCTCAAATGTTGTGGTATGGTCTATAACTACCGTTTGAGTGGCTCCTGTTCCTGAAAAATTGCTCCAATGGTAGGTTGTTCCTCCTGTAGCCGTTAAATCCACAGAATCTCCCGGACAAATTTTCAATTTCGAAGACACTAACGTTGCTGTCGGGGTCGCTTCTTTTGCAAGCGTCAGTTCTATCATTTTACTACAGAATCCTCCGTTTGAAACGACTACATACAGGA
Source organism: Chryseobacterium tagetis (assembly GCF_016735585.2). Taxonomy (GTDB): domain Bacteria; phylum Bacteroidota; class Bacteroidia; order Flavobacteriales; family Weeksellaceae; genus Chryseobacterium; species Chryseobacterium tagetis. The sequence continues at coordinate 105,077 of NZ_JAERSE020000001.1, read as the reverse complement.
TTTGCCCATCTGTACCATTAAAATGATAAATATCCTGTATATAATTATTATTCTGAGCTATTGCATCTGCCTGGTTGGTATAAAAATGGAATACCGCTCCCGGTGTATTACTAATTAATGGTTTTGAAAGATTTAAATCAAAATTAGGAACATCCGGAGTAGAGCAGAAAAGTAAAGTCGCATCCTGCGCAGAAGGTGTTGTTCCTCCATTAATAACAATAGAAGCTGTTCCCGGACAAGGGCTTCCCGGATAACTTACTTCAACGGTATAGGTTCCCGGCTGAACTGCCGTAATAGAATTGGTTGTAGCCCCCTGTATAACACTAGTAGTTGTACCATTACTGTAATACCATTTATAATTAACATTGGGGTCACTTACGGAAGCCGTAATTACTTGTGGGACATTATCACAAACATTAATTTCTTCTGGCAAAGTAGCCCCGCTTGGGTCTAGTAATTCTACTCCAATATTAAATGAACCTCCTTCTAAAAATACTGCTGAATCGAATGCTGTATCTCCTGCATCGGCAATTACCATTTTAAAGTGATATGCCTGTCCTGCCACTACTGTAGCGGTTGCCGTTAAAGGTACTGTTCTACCATTAAAATTTGTTTCAATATTGGTTGTATTGTATCCTCCAAAATATATTGCATTAACAGCAGCACAACCTAATGGACCTCCTGCAAATGTAACATCCGGACGAATATTCGTCACACTCACCGGACCTGCACTTCCCGGAAGAACGGCCATATTTTGATAAGGCCCTCCTGCAACAGGTCTAAGCAATAAAGCAAATGCATCTGAAAAGCTACACGGATATGTTCCTGTATATTCTTCAGAAGCAAAAAGGTAATTAAATTTTACCTGCGAAGAAGTCGGAACGAAATCAAACTCTAAAATTACAGCATCTTTTAAGACTTTCGTAGGGTTTGTAGCCGCTACTAAATCAGGATCACTTCCCGTTCCTACAACATCACTTATAGGACTATTAACGTCAATATAATCATTTCCTGTACTCTTTGCTTTCCCCGTAACTAATACGATTCCATCTTTAAAGGGAAAACTGGTTGTACCCCTGTTAAAATACCCCCATGCTCTATTATCGTTACTCGCCGGTAAATTAGGAGTCACCTGAACATTTGAAACCTGAGGTGTAACGCAAGAGTTGGTTCCTGAAGATATCAATACATCTTTAACCAATTGAGTAATATCAAAACCTGATGGAGCATACGTAGGTGTATTTACATCAATAAAAGACCCTTGTTTCTTTGCCAAACCAGTATTCGGTTTCGGGACTTTTCTTGTCTGATCCGTTTGTGAAAATAAAAGATTAGTAGCTAAAATAAAAGAAAAAACTAATAAACATCTCCCCATAATAATATTTGTTTAAACAAATTTAATTTATTTTTAAATATATGACACACATTTATTCATTTTTATACAAAAAAAATAACCTCCATATGTATGGAGGTTATTTTTAATAATTCTAATTTCTATTTTTAAGTAAGATCCAGCCAGTTCGCTGTTCCAGCTTTTTGCTTGCCGGATTTTCCCACTGTACCCGATACCAATATGTTCCGGTAGGGACATTCATATTTTTAATATTCCCATTCCAAATTGTATTGGATTTACCTGCTTTAAATACTTCTGCTCCGTATCTATCAAATATGGATGCTGCAAAATTATTGTAATTGCTTATGCCGGAGAAATCAATTCCGTCATTGATCCCATCCTGATTCGGCGTAATTGCATTATTAATAACAAATGTATAGAACTCTAAAGGTGTGCTACATTTTGCATCTTTTATTCTTACTCTTAAATTATAATTCGTGTTCTTTAAAACATTATAAAATACATTAGAAGCCTGCCAAGTCACTCCTCCATCAATAGAATATTCTAATATTCCTCCTGTAGGATTCGAGGCAGATAAAGTTAAAGTTCCGCTATTATATACAACATTTGTAAATTGTGGTAAATCCGGATTATACAAATGAGCCGTAAATATTTTTGAACAGGTACCATTACTAATTTCAACGGTATAAGTACCCGGTATATTGGTTGTCATGGTCTGAGTAGTAGCTCCTGTACTCCATAAGTAGGTATAGTTCGGGCCAGCTCCTGCATCAAAAATACCAGAGTCACCCGCACAAGCATAAACATCTTCTAAAGAAGAAACAATTGCAGGAACAACTTCTATTGTTATTGTTGCAGGATTAACGGATGTACATCCGTTTCCTCCTAAAGCGTATACTGTATATGTTGTCGTTGTGGTAGGTGTAACAACCTGAGTATTACCATTTCCTGTTAAACCTATCCAGTTATAAGTAATACCACCTGTCGCCAATAAAGTAACAGGTTCTCCTGCACATATTTTTGATTTGGAAGCAGAGATCCCCGCGATAGGAGGCCCAACAACTACTGTCACAGAAGCCTGGTTTTGAGAAATACAGCCATTTGCTCCAACTGCGTATACTGTATATGTTGTTGTCACTGCCGGTGAAACTGTCTGAGTACTTCCGTTTCCTGTAAGACCATTTCCCCAGTTATATGTGGCACCGCCATTAGCAGTAAGAGTAACAGATTCTCCGGCACATATCTGAGCTACAGATGATGTCAAAGCCGCTACTGGAGCCACTTTATTTTCCGTTACAGTAATGTTTGCCGTATAGGCACAACTTAAATTCCCTGGTTGTGATGTGTTTGAAACAGTTAATGTATATACACCACCTGCACTCACAACCGGAGTTAAAGTATTGGCTCCGGATACTATCGTTCCACCTGTAGTCGTCCATGCAATCGTAGATCCTGTCGGAATTACTGAAGAAGATGCATTTAAAGTAATCTGCGATACTATACATGTAATATTCTGAGGCGCTGCAATCGTTAAAGTAGTCACTGGCGTTTTCAATAATGATAAGCTAACTACATAGCTACATCCTCCATTTTTAACCAATACATAAATTGTTTGGTTTCCTGCACTTGGGAAAGCAGTAGGAACAGCAATCGTATTACCATTCCCCGCTGTAGCATCTGCCTGATTTATATAATAGGCAAAGGTAACTCCTGTTACTGTAGATGTTATTTGAGTTTGCGCAGAAGTTAGATCATAAGTAATATTTCCAGGTTCATAGCATTTAATTAAAGTTGCATTCTGCACGGTTATTGGCTGGCTAACTTCAATGGTAATAGTTGCCGGAGTCTGAGAAGCACATCCATTGGCACCAATTGCATTTACAGTATATGTTGTTGTCGTTGTAGGAGCCACAACTTGAGTATTCCCTGTTCCTGTCAAACCTGTCCAAGTATAAGTAACTCCTCCTGCTGCCGTTAAAGTCACACTTTCACCAGAGCAGATCAATACTTTTGAAGCCGTTAAAGTTGTTGTAGGCGGCGCACTATTCCCTGTTACCGTTACATTGGCAACAGCCGTACATGTCACATTGTCCGGCGCAAATGTATTAGAAATAGTCAATGTATAAACCCCTGCTGCACTTACAACCGGAGATAATGTATTTGCTCCAGATACTATAGTTCCACCAGTAGTTGTCCAAGCAAATGTAGATCCTGTTGGATATGTAGATGCAGAAGCATTCAAAGTAACCTGAGGCGTAGCACATGTTAACGTTGAAGGCGGAGCAATGGAAGCGATCATCTGAGGTGCTTTAACCAATTGTAATTGGGCCACCTTAGAACAGAAACCATTTTTAACCAATACATAAATCGTTTGTCCTCCCGCACTTGAAAATGCAGTAGGAGCAGCTATTGTACTTGCATTTCCAGCATTAGCATCTGCCTGATTTAAATAATATGAAAAAGTAGCTCCGGCTGTTGTACTGATTGAAGCTTGAGCTGAAGTCAAATTATAAGTTATATTTCCGGCAGCATAACAGGCTGTTAAAGTAGCATTTTGAACAGTCGGAGAAGTTCCTCCTACAATTGTAACCGTTGCCGTTCCGGGACACGTATTCCCAGGAACCAAAACCTCCACCTTATAAACTCCCGGTTGTGTTGCCGTATAAGAACTTGAAGTTGCTCCCGGAATAATTCCGTTATTCAAATACCACTGGTAAGTTGCACTTGGGTTCTGAACAGAAGCACTGAAAGTTTGTGGCTGATTATCACAAACATTAATAGAAGCCGGTAACTGAACACCTGTAGGGTCTAAAATTTGTACTCCTATATCAAATGATCCTGCTTCCAAAAATACTGATGAATCATACGAACCATCATCCCAGTCTGCCAACACCATTTTAAAGTGATAAGATTGTCCCGGAGTTACAGTAGCTTTTGCTGTTAAAGGAATTGTTCTTCCATTAAAATTCGTTTCTATCGCTGCAGTATTATATCCTGCAAAATAAGCTGCATTTAGAGGACCACAAGCTAATGCTGCTCCATTAGATTTTGTAGCAGGCCGGATATTAGTTACACTTACGGCACCTGCACCTCCAGGAAGAACGGCCATATTGGTATATGTAGATCCCGGAGTATTAGGTTTTAACAATAGAGCAAATCCATCGGTAAAGTTACATGGATAGTCTTCAGCATATTCTTCAGAGGCGAAAATATATCTGAATGTAACTTCATTTGAAGTCGGTACGAAATCAAATTCTATATAGGTAGCATCATTATAATTATTAGCCACTCCTAAAGCAGTAGATAAATCCGTGTCTCCTGTTGTCGAGAAAGTATTACTTAAAACACCCGAAATAAAAGAATTCCCCGCATTTCTCGCATATCCTGTAGATAATACAATTCCTTTTGTAAAAGGAAATGCTGTAGTTCCTTTATTAAAAAAACCCCATGTTCTGTTTTGGTTAGAAGCAGACAAGTTGGGAGAAACGGTAACGTTTGTTATATTAGCATTGGTACATGCTGTTCCTCCTTTTATAAGTACATCTTTTATTAATTGGGCAATATCGTAGCTTGATTCAGGGTAGGTACTTGTATTTACATCAATAAAAGCCCCTGATTTCATACTTTGAGAGGTAGGCATAGTTGTAGTTCCTGTTCTCCCTTTCTTTTGAGAAAACATAAAATTACTCCCTATAAGCACTAAAAACAAAGCAAAAAATAGACTTCTTGTCCTCGTATTTAACATTTTACAATCTTTTAAACAAAAATAACATTTTTTTTGGTTAAAATTTAATTTTGGTTAGGCTATGATATAAGATATTTAATTTGACATCATTATTATCATAAAAAAACAAACAGGGCTGAAAAATCAGTCCTGTTTGTTTTTATTTATAGGTTATTGTAAATTATTCAATATTTTTCAACAGAATCCAACCTGTTTTTACAACGATCTGTTTGGTTGCAGGATCTTCAAAAGTTACCTGATACCAATAAGAACCTGTAGGAAGTTTTTTACCTTGGAATAAGCCATCCCAATAAGGGCGTACTTTTTCAGCGCTGTAAACTACTCTTCCATATCGATCTGAAACAACAGCTTTAAAACTATTATACTTGCTAATTCCTCTGAAGTCGATCATATCATTCACATTATCCCCATTCGGAGTAATTACGTTTTTCATGATGAATGTAAAGTATTCTAAAACTCCAACACAACTTGTTTTTTTAACTCTTACTCGGATAGAAACAACCGTATTATTAGGAATTTTTGTAAATACATTAGAATTTTGCCAAGTCACCCCATTATCAGCAGAGTATTCCAATGGTCCATTACTTGGGTTACTTGCCGTAACGATCAATGTCCCATTTTCATTATAGTCTACTTTTATAATTTCCGGAACGATTGCTCTAATAACTTCAGTCTTATATACATTTGTACAAACCCCATTGTCAATTATCACAGAATAAGTTCCTGGTGTAGCTACAGAAATTGTTTGCGTTGTAGCTCCCGTATTCCATAGATAAGTATAATTAGGACCTGCACTCGCATCTAAGGTAATCTGATCACCTTCACAGATCATTCCTCCGGATAAATTGGAAGCAAGAGCCGGAACCACTTCTACTGTAACAGTAGCCGGTTGTAATGATTTACACCCTTGAGCTCCGATTGCATACACAGAGTAGGTTGTTGTCTGCGTCGGAGAAACCGTTTGTACCGGATTTGTCCCGGATAAACCACTCACCCACTGATACGTTACCCCATTAGAAGCCGTCAAAGTAATTGATTCTCCTAAACATATTTTTGTTTTTGTAGCCACTAACTGAGCAACTGGTGTAGCCTCTTTTCTCAATGTTAAAGTAACCATTTTGCTACAAAAACCTCCGTTTGAAACGACAACATACAAAACTTGTCCATCTGTTCCGTTATAACTTGCTAAGCTCGCATCAGGAATATAACTACCATTCTGCGCTACAGCATCCGCCTGATTTACGTAAAATCTAAAAACAGCACCTGCAGTTGTACTGATCTGTGGCTTTGCATCATTCAAGTTAAATGTACTTACTGCTGGCGTTGTACAAAGCTTCATGGTTGCATTTTGCGCTGTAGGAGTTGTTCCTCCCACAATGGTTACTTTAGCTTCAACTGGACACGTGTTTCCAGGAATAATAACTTTAACCGTGTAAACACCCGGCGATGTTGCAATATAAGTTGCATTTGTTGCTCCCGGTATTAATACTCCATCTTTATACCATTGATAAATCGCTCCAGTAACACCAGAAACCTGAGCCACCAAAGTCTGAGGAGCATTATCACATACATTCATACTTGCAGGTAATGCAACTCCGTTACTATCAACAAGCTTAATACCTATATCAAAAGATCCTGCCTCAAGAAATACGGCAGAGTTATAAATCGTATCACGAGCATCGGCTATTACCATTTTTATATGATAAGACTGCCCCGGAACCACTGTCGCTACAGCTGTTAATTTTGCTGTAATCCCATTAAAGTTGGTTGCATTAGGTGACAGGGAACCAAAATATTGTCCATTAATAGGTCCGCAAGAAAAACTTGCAGGAAGAATATTCGGAACGGAAACAGGACCTGCACCACCCGGTAAAATCGCCAAGTTTGTATAAGTAGATCCCGGTGTATTAGGCTTCAACAACAAAGCGAAGGCATCGTCGTACTGAAGAGGGGGACAAGGATAACTTCCCGTATATTCTTCTGAAGCGAAGATATAGTTAAATTTCATTTGATTACTGGTAGGTACGAAATCAAATTCTAAAACACCGGCGTTGTTAATTGATGTTGTCACCCCGGTAGCAGCGATAAGATCTGCATCACTTCCGCCTCCGTTTGAGTCACTGAGTACCCCACTTTCCAATGCATTCCCTGCTCTTCTTGCAAAACCTGTTGATAAAACAATACCTTTTGCAAAAGGAAAATTGGAAGTAGCTTTATTAAAGTATCCCCAAAAGCGGTTATTATTGGTAACCGGCTGATTCGGACTTACCGAAACATTTGAGATATTAGAACCTGAACATCCTCCGGAGTTCCCTACCAATACATCATTTACTAATTGCGTAATAGTATAATTACTTTCCGGATAAGGCGCTACGTTCACATCAATGTAATCGCCCGCTTTGGCATTAGCAGGAATTTTTTCTTTAGCATTAGGAATTCTCTTTTGTGCATAAGAGACAATACTAAAAAGGAAAAACAGAGCAAAACTAATCTTAGAGTAATTTTTCAATCTATAATTTAACATTTTATAATTGTTTGTTCAAAAATACTATTTTTTTTGATTTAAAATTACCTTAATCTATATAATTAATAACGATATATCAATTTATTTACGTTCTAATCTTATTCTAATTTCGTTCTAATTTTAAATTAAAAAAAGACTAATCTACAATTAGTCTTTTTCATAAATATATTATTTGCAGTTTTAACAAATTAGTGTAAAATTAATCTTTTTTAAGTTCATCAATCATACTCTGAAGTTCCTGTATTTTATCTTTTAAGGATTTGATTTCATTCTTGTTTGAATTGACATTACTCTTCAGCATTACAGCTTTCGCTCTTTCACTGTGATCTTCATCATCCTCATCTTCATTAATTTCCTCTATATCTTCCTGAATATCTTCTATATCTTCATTAATTTCTTCTATATCTTCACTGATCTCCTCAATATCCTCACTGATCTCTTCTATATCTTCCTGGATATCTTCAATATCTTCCTGAATGTCTTCAATTTTCTCATGACTTTTATTGACAGACATCTGAATGAAAATTGCAAGGTAAATCGCTTCTAAAGAAACTACTGTAGTCAAAATAAGAAGCATTTTGTCAAACTCTACAATATGCAATATGGGAAGAAGAAATGAAATAATAAAAAACAACGTATGCACAATAAGGGACGGGATAGAACCAATCCACCAAGTAATTCCATTGGCAATTTTCTCTAAAAACTCTGCTCTTTCATTATACTTTTTCATCTTCTTTTATTTTTATATTAACTCTTTTGTAACGCCTAACCCAAATAATGCAAAATCATATTTTGCAGGATCTTTATCATCAAACTTACGGATAGCAATATCAAGCTCTTCTACAGTTTTCCAGTCATTTTGCGTTCTTACCACCAAACCTAATTTTCTAGACATATTTCCGGTATGCACATCCAAAGGAATTGATAAAAATTTTTGATCTATATTTTCCCAAATCCCAAAATCTACTCCTCGCTTATCTTTACGAACCATCCATCGCAAAAACATGATAATCCTTTTCGCAGATGAGTTTTTGTAGGGTGAACTTATATGTTTATGACTTCTATGTTTTTCAGTTCCTAAAAAATCACTCCTGAATCTTTCGATCCCATGCTGAAAATTGGATTCTGTATCATTGGTTTTAAATAAATTTTCCAGACTTTCGTTTTCTTTATAAATCCTTTGAAACTGTGTGATAAAATATCCGAAATCCTCTCCGTTGAAGGTACGATGAATACTTTTATCCTGAAGAATTTTCAAATCTTTATCAGAATGATTCATTACAAAATCATAAGGAGAATTCCCCATAATATCCAGTATCTTTTCAGCAGATTTAATGATCGATTTCCTATTTCCCCAAGAAATCGTTGCGGCAAGAAACCCTGCAATTTCAATATCCTGCTTCAAAGAAAAACGATGCGGAATCTGAATGGGATCATTTTCAATAAAATCAACATGGTTATACTGATCTGCTTTTTCATCAAGAAAAGTTTTCAGTTCTTCAAAACTCAACTTCATTCTATTAAATTTTCACAGCTTCCAAAGCTTTTGGTAAAAACGAATTGGCAAATACGGTTCTCGCCTCATCTGTAAAGACCGTCAGATCTCCGTATCGATTAGAAAAATGTCCTAAAATCAGTTTTCCAACATCAGCTTTTTGAGCAATGGTTGCTGCTTCTAAAGCCGTTGAATGCCCTGTATAATCTGCCATTTCTTTTAGATCATGTAAGAATGTGGATTCATGATAGAGAACCGTCACATTTTTAATAATTGGAATGACACTTTCCAGATATCTTGTATCACTGCAAAAAGCATAGGAAACGGATGGAGCAGGATCAACAGTCAGAATCTCGTTTTTCAACACATAACCATCACTTAATACAAAATCTTTTCCGGCTTTTATATTGTGATAATCACAGGTTTCAATCTCACTGTATTTTGCAATTTCCTTCATATTGAGATGACGTTCCTTTGGTTTTTCCTTAAAAAGATAGCCATTGCAGTAGATTCTGTGATCCAGCGGAATTGTATGCACCTCTACTCTATGATCTTCATATATCAGTTCAGAAACATTTTTATCCAGCTCATGATAGACCACTTCAAATCCTCTATGTGTTTCTGTAATAGAAAAGATGGTTTCAAGCATATTTTTAATTCCTTTCGGACCATAAACATGCAACGGAACTTCTCTTCCCAACAAGCGGAACGATGCAATGAGTCCCGGCAATCCAAAGCAATGATCACCATGAAGATGGGAAATAAATATATGATTGATTTTTGAAAATCTTGCTTTAGCTTTTCTCAGCTGAACCTGAGTTCCTTCTCCACAGTCGATCAGGAAGTTTCTTTCTTCCATTTCCAGCAACTGAGCAGTGGGTGAAGTATTCACCGTGGGAATCGCCGAGTTAAAGCCTAATATCGTTAAATAAGTACTCAATTTATTAATAGTGTATTATAGCAACAAATGTACAACAGAAAATCTAAGAACTTCAGTTTCTTGTTTTACATTTCGTGATTAATTATTATTCTTTCACTTTCAGGAAATCTAAAAACAAATCTAATGCCTGTTTTCTGTGGCTGATTTTATTTTTGGCTTCCGGTTCCATTTCAGCAAAAGTCATGTCATATCCTTCCGGTACAAAAATAGGATCATATCCAAAACCTTTAAAGCCTTTATTTTCAGTCAATAAATTCCCATGAACTCTTCCGTCAAAATATTTAGCCCCGTCTCCGTCATAGTAACATAAAACGGTAATGAAATAAGCTTTTCTGTTTTCAACACCCTCCATTTCACTCAAAACTTTCTCAATATTTTTAGCAAAATCATGATCTCCTGCATAGCGTGCAGAAAAAATCCCGGGTCTTCCGTCTAAAGATTCAACCACCAAACCACTGTCATCACCCAAACTTGGAATTCCTGTTTTTTCGAAACAATATTTAGCTTTAATCAGAGCATTTGCATTAAAAGAGTCTCCGTCTTCTATAATTTCATCGTGAATATCATAATCTGTAAGACTTTTTACCACGAATTCGGCCCCTAAAATCTGCTGAATTTCTTCTTTTTTATGTATGTTGTGTGTTGCGACTAATAATTCCATTTTATTTTTTAATTGATCAATTTAAATCTTGGCGAAAATATTATTAAAGATTATAAAGCTTTTTAGCTTACAAGTTTTTTAATCTTTGGTTCTATATTTCAGAATAATGCACTTTATATTTTTTCATAAATAAATAGTAAAATAATGAAAAAAGTATAATTCCGATGAGTAATATCACCCATTCTGAAACTTTAAAAGCATCCGCAAAACTTTCCGTTTTAGTATAGGATATTAAAATAGATGAACAAAGATTATTAAACGCGTGCAAAAGCATGGGAAGCAATAATGATTTTGTCTTATAATAGACCAAACCCAAAACACAACCCAGCAAAACCGCACCTACAAACTGCCACGGATTTGCGTGAACCAATCCAAAGACAACGGATGAAAAAAGAATAGCTTTCCATGGTTCAATTCCTTTATTTATCAGTCCTTTCTGCATGATCCCTCTGAAAATAATTTCTTCAAAAACCGGAGCCATCACAACCGCCGTAATGAACATAATAACAGGATCATCTGTAAGTTTGCTCATCAGTTGTTCAAAAAATTTATAATACTCTCCAAAAAATGGTCCTGTAGTCGGAATCTGAGCTGTAATAAATTCTCCTATGAACATCATCCCGATCATCAAAGGAAAAATAAGAAGATAGGTGTAAAAATTAGTTGGTGAGAAATTAAAGTTCAGTCGTTTTTTGGTCGTTGGTCTTACAATGAAAAAATCAAAAGCTGCAATGATCGGAACAAAAACCAAAGCATTCCCTGCCATTATAAACCATCCTTCATTCTGAATATCTTCTTTATAGACAACATTCCAAAACACGCTTAAGAGCATTACTATCATACTTCCGAAAATATAACCTCCCAACAAAACAACACCGCCCAACCATGTGAATGTATATTTCGGATATTTGCTAACTTCCATTATTTTACAATTAACAATTGAAAAACAAAGATAATTTTTTTGCAAGGCTGAAACAACTAAAAAAAGAAATTCATTATTTTCAAAGATTTCACTGACTAGCTTTACGTTTATTGCTTTGTATTAAAATTATTGCGCAATCGTTTTCATCAATACTATACTTTATAATTTTTTAAGATAAATTTCTCTTTAAAGCTATTTATATGAAGTAACTTTGCATCTTAATTTTTTCACATGGATAGTTTAGTAAATCGGTCAGAGAATGTTAACTTATCCTTGCTTACTTATGTGTGTTTTACTTTTGTAGGATATTTCATTATAGGATTATCTCTGTCTGTTCTTCCGATTTTTATTAATAAAAATTTAGGATTCAGTTTAGTGGTTGCCGGATTGGTGATCAGTTTACAATATGTTTCCACTTTTTTTCTGAGAGCCTATTCAGGAAAAATCATTGATGGAAAAGGACCAAAACCAGCTGTTTTATTCAGTATGGTGAGTTTTTCGTTAACCGGGATTTTCCTGATTATTGCTTATTATTTTAAATTGTCGCCATTGCTCAGTCTTACGTTTCTGGTTATTACCCGTTTGTTGACAGGTTGTGCAGAAGGAATGATTGGTGCGAGTCCTATCAACTGGGCAATTATGGCAGTGGGTGAAAAGCATACTGCTAAAATTATTTCTTATAATGGAGTTGCCTGTTATGGAGCTTTAGCAATTGGAGCTTCTCTTGGAGTTACTATTGAACAGGAATTCAGCCTTTACGGAATCGGAGTACTTTCAATCATCTTAGGAATTTTAGGATTTCTTTTTGCTAAAACCAAAGAAAATAAAACGAATACCAATCCACAGGAAACCCAATCTTTCTGGAAAGTTTTGGGAAAAGTAGCTCCTTTCGGAGTCTGTCTGGCTTTAGGAGGAATCGGTTTTGCTTCCATCTCAACATTCATTACCTTATATTACAATCATTTTCACTGGAATAACGGAGCTTTATGCTTAAGCGTTTTCGGAGGATTATTTGTTGCCGGAAGATTGGTTTTCAGTAATGTCATCAATAATTATGGCGGAATAAAAGTAGCGATTGCCTGTCTTTTAGTGGAAACTATCGGACTTTTGATCATTGCTTTTGCTTCCAACTCACAAATGGCTCTTGTCGGAGCCGGAGTTACCGGTTTAGGATTTTCATTAATATTTCCTGCATTGGGTGTTGTTGCTATTAAAAGCGTTTCGCCTTCAAGTCAAGGGTCTGCATTAGCAGGATACGGACTTTTTATCGATCTTTCATTAGGAGTTGCAGGACCATTAATTGGTGGTGTAGCAGATATTTATGGAATGAGCTATATTTTCCCTTTCAGTGCGGCGATGGTTTTTATTGGATTAGGATTGGCGTATTTGCTGAAAAGAAAATCAAGTTTATAATACTTAAAAATTCAACCACAAAAGTCACAAAAGATTTCAACACATTAGTATATTTAAGAGTAAAATCTTTGTGCGTAAAGAGCACATTAGTTAAAAAAAATCTTTGATTTTTTCTTTTGCAAACTTTAATTTTTAATAAGGTTAAAATAATATCTTTTGTGACTTTTGTAGTTACAACAAATTCAATTTTCAGAATTCGACAAAATTCCCGATTTTTGCAACTTCAAAATACAATATGTCAGACTTAATCAAAGAAATAGAAAAGAGAAAAACCTTCGGAATTATCTCTCACCCCGATGCCGGAAAGACCACTCTTACAGAAAAGTTACTACTTTTCGGAGGGGCAATTCAGGAAGCAGGTGCGGTAAAATCCAATAAAATAAAAAAAGGAGCTACCTCCGACTTCATGGAAATTGAAAGACAGAGAGGAATCTCTGTGGCAACTTCCGTTTTGGCTTTTGAATACAGAGATCACAAAATCAACATTTTGGATACTCCGGGTCACAAGGATTTCGCAGAAGATACATATAGAACTTTAACAGCCGTAGATTCTGTAATCGTTGTGATCGACGTTGCAAAAGGGGTTGAGGAACAGACCGAAAAACTGGTTCAGGTTTGCAGAATGAGAAATATCCCGATGTTGGTTTTCATTAATAAGCTTGACCGTGAAGGTAAAGATGCTTTTGATTTGTTGGATGAAGTTGAACAGAAACTAGGATTAACGGTTTGTCCGCTTTCTTTGCCGATTGGTATGGGAAGTGACTTCCAGGGTATTTATAACATCTGGGAAAATAATATTCAGTTGTTCTTAGAGGAGAAAAAACAGAAAGTTGGAGAGGCTATTAAATTTAATGACATTAATGATACTTCAATTGATGATGTAATCGGCGAAAAAGCTGCAGCAACATTAAGAGAAGAATTAGATTTGGTTCAGTCTGTTTACCCAGAATTCAATCGTGAAGATTATATGAAGGGTGATTTACAACCTGTTTTCTTTGGTTCTGCTTTGAATAATTTTGGTGTTCGTGAATTATTGGATGCATTCATCGACATTGCTCCGATGCCACAGCCAAAAGAGAGCGAGACTCGTCTGGTAAAGCCTGAAGAAAGTGCTTTCACAGGATTCGTTTTCAAAATCCACGCGAATATGGATCCGAAACACAGAGACCGATTGGCTTTCGTTAAGATTGTTTCTGGAACCTTCAAAAGAAACGAAAACTATTTATTGGTAAGAGAAGGGAAGAAAATGAAATTCTCTTCACCAAACGCATTCTTTGCTGATAAAAAAGAAGTAGTAGACGAAAGTTTCCCAGGAGATATTGTTGGTCTGCACGACACAGGAAGCTTCAGAATTGGTGATACATTGACAGGCGGTGAAAAGCTAAGCTTCAAAGGTATTCCAAGCTTCTCTCCTGAACATTTCAGATATATTAACAACAGCGATCCGTTGAAAGCTAAACAACTGGCTAAAGGAATCGATCAGTTGATGGACGAAGGTGTTGCTCAGTTATTTACACTTGAAATGAACAACAGAAAGATCATCGGAACTGTAGGTGCACTTCAGTATGAAGTTATTCAGTATCGTCTGGAACATGAATACGGTGCTAAATGTACTTACGAACCTCTTTCTATGCACAAAGCGTGTTGGGTAGAAGCTGATGAAAAGTCAGATGAATTTAAAGAATTTGCAAGACTGAAGCAGAGATTCTTGGCAAGAGACAAATACAACCAATTGGTTTTCCTTGCAGATTCTTCTTTCACGATTCACATGACGCAGGAAAAGTTCCCGAATGTGAAGCTTCACTTCATTAGTGAGTTTAAGAATGCTTAATTAAGAAAAAAAGCTTTTAATAATATAATCCGTAGAATTTTTTCTGCGGATTTTTACATTCTAAACCTCAGAAAATACTTTATAAAAAAATGATTTCAGAATACGAATTTAACGACTTTAGAAATAATCTTGAGCAACTAACTAAAAAAGGATATGCTTTAATAAAAGGAAATCCGTTCGCTTTTTTAAGTATAAATTTTTCTTCAAGGCCATTTTATGGAAATATTGATAAAAATAAATTTACGATAACCCAAAATGCAAATATGTACCCAATCCCATATTTAATTAAAGGAACTTTTAAAAAGAAAGGAAATCAAACAGAAATATCTTATGAAATAATTCAAATGAGATTTGCATATCATTGGTTTCGAATTTTCCCTTTAATTGCTAATGTTATGGGCTTAATATGTATTATTTCAAATTTAGAAATAATCAACTCTAAGGTTTTAACTTTTGTGGAAATATTATTTATTCTGTTAATTTTTGAGTCTATACTTTTTGCACCAATTTTCATCAATAAAATAAAAAAAAGAAAATTCGAAAAAGAGTTTATAAAAAGAATGAAAATTATTATTCCCCAATAAAAACCTCTCGATATTTCTTTGTAAAACACCCAAAACCATTTTACAAAATATTAAAAATCAAATAAATACTATTTTACACCCAATAAACTATCCATTTACAATCTTTACAAAAGCTTCCCTACTAATTTTACCACATCGAAAAAATTAATGTTATGAAAAAATTCATCTTACTGGTTGCTGTATCAAGCACGTTTATCATGTGTAAAAAAGGAGAAGCAACAGCGTCTCATTTAGAAAATGCTGTATATTCAGCTGACAGTGCAGTTTCTGCAGCTTCGGATAAAATCAATAAAGTCAGCGATCAGGCCAATGCAGCTTTGGATTCTGCCGATATTAAAATTAAAGATTTTGAAGATACTAAAGAAAAGGTAAAAGAGCAGTTTGAAAATACTTCAAAAATAGTAGACTCTCTTTCTGATAAAATCTCATCGGTAAAACTGGAATCTAAAAAGGATTCGGTAAAAAAAGATCAAAAAATTGTAGTCAATGTTCCGGCTCCGAAAGTCATTAAGGAAACTAAAATTGTTTATAAAGACAAGCCTAAAAAAGAAAACTACGAGCTGAATGTTCCGAAAAACAAAATGGTAAAAACCGGAGTGTTGGAACTGACTGTAGACGATACTGAATTAGCAAGAGAAACGGTAAAAGACGAAGTGAAAAAGTATGATGGTTTTATAAAAAGTGAAAGCACGTCTTTAAACAACAACGACAAAAAAATAGCGTATTTAAAAGTGAGGGTTCCTATTCAAAAATTTGAATATCTGATGGAAGAACTCAGCTACAATATCGGTACAGTGGAAAACAAAGGAATTGAGGTTTCCGGACAGGATTTTGTTCAGAATACCATGTGCGAAGTAGATATTACACTCTACGGAAAAGAAGGCAGCTATACGGAGAATAAAGAGCCTACAACATTCGGAGAGAAAACATTTGCCGCGATTTCTTCCGGTTGGGATGTCATCATGTCTATTTTCTTATTTGTCCTTCCGTTGTGGCCTCTGTTTTTAATTATGGGTATTGGATATTATTTTTATAAAAAGAGAAACAAAAACAATACTCCAAATAACGATTCTAATTCAATTTAAGCTAATCTAAAAACCTGAATATTCACAAAAGCTTGTCATTCTGACGAAGGAAGAATCTCAACTGTTTATAAAAGATTCTTCATTCCACTTCGTTCCATTTCAGAATGACAGTTTTAATATTTTATTTTTTAATTTTATTTTAATCCGGTTTCAGTTTTAAAGTAATTACTTCTTCTTAAATTTATATTATAAATCATTTATTGAAATTCTAGTTAAAAATAGAATGCATTAGTTCTTGAAAGAAATAAAATATATAATATATTATTAATTTTTGTGGTTCGTGTGAAAGTAAAAAGGCTCTCAAATTGAGAGCCTTTTACTATTTCAGTATATAAGTAAGCAATTACTTTGCAATGCTTCTTGAAATTACAATCTTCTGAATTTCAGAAGTTCCTTCATAGATCTGAGTGATTTTCGCATCTCTCATCAATCTTTCTACGTGGTATTCTTTTACATATCCGTATCCACCGTGAATTTGTACAGCCTCGATTGTGGTATCCATTGCTACCTGAGAAGCATATAATTTTGCCATAGCTCCGCTTTCAGAGATATCTTTACCAGCATCTTTCTCACAAGCAGCCTTGAAGCAAAGCATTCTTGCCGCAGTGATCTGAGTTGCCATATCAGCCAATTTGAATGCAATTGCCTGGTGATTGATGATCTCAGTTTTGAAAGCTTTTCTTGTTTTAGCATATTTTAATGCCAATTCATAAGCTCCGGCAGCAATCCCTAAAGCCTGAGAAGCAATCCCGATTCTCCCCCCGTTCAAAACAGCCATTGCGAAATTGAATCCGAAACCGTCTTCCCCGATTCTGTTTTCTTTCGGTACTTTTACGTTGTTGAAGATCAAAGAATGCGTATCGCTTCCTCTGATTCCCAATTTATCTTCTTTGGTTCCGATTTCGAAACCTTCCCATCCTTTTTCAACGATGAAAGCATTGATTCCCTTATGTTTTTTCTCAGGATCAGTTTGTGCAATTACGATATAATATGTCGCAGTACCTCCGTTTGTGATCCAGTTTTTGATCCCGTTTAATAAATAGTGATCTCCTTTATCTTCAGCAGTTGTTTTCTGAGAAGTTGCATCAGATCCGGCTTCAGGCTCAGACAAAGCGAAAGCTCCGATTACCTGTCCGCTTGCAAGAGGAGTAAGGTATTTTACTTTTTGCTCTTCAGAAGCGAATTTTTCAAGACCTGCACATACCAATGAATTGTTTACAGACATTACAACAGCTGCAGAAGCATCTATTTTTGCAATCTCTTCCATTGCCAGAACGTAAGAAACACTATCCATACCTGCACCTCCGTATTTAGGATCTACCATCATACCCAAAAGCCCCATTTCTCCCATTTTTTTCACCTGTTCTGCAGGAAACTTCTGGTCGCGGTCTCTATCGATAACTCCCGGTAATAGTTCGTTCTGAGCAAAATCTCTTGCTGCCTGCTGAATCATCAGCTGTTCTTCTGATAAATTAAAGTCCATACAAATTGAATAATTAGATGGTCGCTAATTTACACTTTTTGGGCAAATCTGAAAACAGAATCACAAATTAGAGTAAATCAAGGAATAGCGTTAATTTTTAAATTTTCATCAGATATAAATTAAGTTTGAATTATTAAATATATTATGGCATACATTTTAGTAATTTCTAATTAATCACTTCCAATTTCCCCAATTAAAAAAAATGCTTATATTTAAATTTATTAAAATTACACTTAAAGAATCATGACGATCAAGAGATTATTTGACATACCATATCACGCTTTAGAAAAATATCCTAAGTCCGATATGTTCGTGACTAAATATCATGGAGAATGGAAAAAAACATCCACCCAAGAGTTTATCAATGAAGGGAATAAAATTTCGCGCGGACTTTTAAAACTGGGGATCAAGCCTGGAGATAAGATTGCCTTAATCACTACCAACTCGCGTACAGAATGGGCCATTATGGATTTGGGGCTTTCTCAGATCGGTGTAGTTTCTGTACCTGTTTACCCAAGTATTTCACCGGAAGACTATGAATTTATCTTTAACAATGCGGAAATAAAGTATTGTTTCGTCTCTGATAAAGACCTTCTCAACAAGGTCATGAAAGTAAAACACAACATCCCTTCTTTGCAGGGTATTTTTACTTTTGATAATGTAAGCGGCGCTGCCAACTGGAAAGAAATATTAGATTTAGGAGAAGACGATTCCACTCAAATTGAAGTAGAGGATCTGTCTAAAGCTATTAATCCGGATGATTTGGCAACGATCATTTATACTTCAGGAACAACCGGAAGACCAAAAGGGGTAATGCTAACTCACGACAATATTGTTGCTAATGTTTTAGGATCTATTCCAAGGATTCCTAAAAAAAGAAGCTTAGATTATAAAGATACAAGAGTACTGAGCTTTTTACCGATCTGTCATATTTTCGAAAGAATGCTGTATTATCTTTTTCAATACAATGGATTCTCTATTTATTTTGCCGAAAGCATCGATAAAATGGGAGAAAACGTAAAAGAGGTAAAACCTCATTATATGAGCGTGGTTCCGAGACTGGTAGAAAAAGTATATGATAAAATCTATAATACCGGATCTTCAGCCGGAGGTTTGAAATCAAAAATCTTCTTCTGGGCTCTTAATCTTATCACGAAAAAGAAAACGGTTTCAAAACCTTCAGGGTTACAGCAGATCATTGCAGATAAACTTGTTTTCAAAAAATGGAGAGAAGGTTTGGGAGGAGAAATCATCACTTTGGTTTCAGGTTCCGCGGCTTTATCTACAAGATTAAATTTAATGTTCCAGAATGCAGGAATTCCTATTCTGGAAGGTTATGGCCTTACGGAAACATCGCCTGTAATCTCTGTAAACAGCTTCGATAAGATGAAAATAGGAACGGTAGGACATCCTTTGGATAATCTGAGCGTAAAAATTCAGGAAGATGGCGAAATTACAGTAAAAGGACCTTCTGTATTCAAAGGGTACTTTAAAAATGATGAAATGACCAAAGAAGCCTTTACCAGTGACGGATATTTCAAAACCGGAGACATCGGACTGATCGACAGTGACGGCTTTTTACATATCACCGACCGTAAAAAAGAAATGTTCAAAACTTCCGGAGGTAAATATATCGCTCCCCAAACCATTGAGAATTTAGCCAAAGCTTCGAAATTTATAGAACAGATCATGGTCGTAGGTGATGGTGAAAAAATGCCTTGCGCACTGATACAGCCTGATTTTGAATTTGCAAAAAGCTGGGCAATGAGAAATAATCTGAATATCGGATCAACTCCTCAGGAAATTGCCAAAAGTACTGAACTGAAAGAAAGAATTGAAAAAGAAATTGACGGCATCAACGAACATCTTGGAAACTGGGAAAAGATCAAGAAGATTGAATTAACTCCTGAAATATGGAGCATTGATGCAGGTCTTTTAACTCCGACTTTAAAGCTAAAAAGAAAAGCTATTAAAGAGAAGTTTATTGATCTTTATAATAAGATGTATGAACATCATGAATAATAAAAAACCGCTTCAATAGAAGCGGTTTTTTATTTTTAGCATTGTTTGGCTTTACCTCATAATATCATTCAGAGCGGAACAAAGTGAAGCGTGGAATCTAAGTCTAAAATATTACGATTAAATTTCATTGACTAGATTCCTACGGAATGACAAACTCTGTGGTTATCTTAAAATTATTGCTTAGTTACTTTTTGTTTGTACCCCACAATAAATAAAAAAAGCTGTTTCAACATCTGAAACAGCTTTTATATTATTTACAATCGTAATTAAAGATTAGAATTTAATCACAGATTTCATTCTTTCGTTTTCTTCCATTACCAATTCATCATCTACAAGAATTTTTCCTGAGTGCTCATCGATAATGATTTTCTTTCTCTGAGCAATTTCCATCTGCTTTTGAGGTGGAATAGTAAAGAATGATCCTTTTGGAGCTCCTCTTTCAAGACCTACTACTGCAAGACCATTGATAGAGTTTGTTCTGATTCTGTTGTAAGAAGCCAACAATCTGTCATCAATTTTCGCAGCATATTCTTTAGATTGCTCTATAAGATACTCTTCTTCTTTCTGAGTTTCAGCAATAAGACCTTCTAGTTCTTCTTTTTTGAATTTTAAGTGATTTTTTAAATCGTCGATTTTTGCATTTAATTCACTTAATGTTTCATTTTTATGAGCAATCTTAGCTCCGAATTCTTTGATTCTTTTTTCAGAAAGCTGAATTTCAAGATCCTGATATTCAATCTCTTTACCTAATGCTTCAAACTCTTTATTGTTTCTTACGTTATCTTGCTGAGACTTGTATTTTTCAATTAAAGTTTTTGCATGGTTAATCACTTCATGCTTTGTCTTAATCTGATCGTCCTGATCTTTGATATCTGCATGAAATTTTTCAGCTCTTTTTTCAAGACCTTCGATCTCAATTTCAAGATCCTCTACTTCGATCGGCAATTCTCCTCTTGTATTTCGGATCTCATCCAATCTAGAATCAATAATTTGCAAATCGTATAAAGCTCTTAACTTCTCTTCAACTGGAATATCGTTGGTTTTTGCCATATATTTAAATGAAATAATTTACCGGGTTTGTTCTCTCAATAGATTTTGAGATTGCAAATGTACTAAATTTTTGTGATAATATTTCAAATAATTGTTGAGTTACAAATTGTTCTGATTCAAAATGTCCTATGTCACAAATCAGCATTTTTGACTCTGCCAGGAAAAAATCGTGGTACTTTATATCTCCTGTTAAATAAGCATCACATTTTTTAGAGAGAGCATATCGTATTCCGCTTGCTCCGGAACCACCTAAAACCCCTACTCTTTTAATTTTTTTACCATTGAAATCTGAGTGTCGGATTATTTCCAGATCAAATTTTTCTTTTACAAATTTCAGGAAATCTTTCTCTTCCATCGGTTCTTCAAAGTCTCCATACATTCCTAATCCTGAATGATGATTATCATTTTCCAAACTGTAAATCTGATAGGCAACTTCTTCATAAGGATGCGCTGTTTTCATTGCATTGATGATTTGACCTTTTTTATAGTCTTCAAAAATTACAGAGATCATATCTTCATCCGCATTTTCTCTGATATTTTGTTGCCCCGAAAACGGATTTGAACCTTCTATGGGTCTAAAAGTCCCGTTTCCGTTGATTGTAAAACTGCACTCATCATAAAACCCGATGTTTCCGGCTCCGGCAGAAAAAAGGGCTTCTTTCACTTTTTCAGAATAGTCTTTCGGAACAAAAACCGTCAGTTGTTTTAAATTATTTTTTTTAGGCTGCAGAATTTTCAGATGTTTTAATCCCAGTTGATTGCAGATTCCTGCATTTACTCCAAAGAAATCATTATCAAAAGCCGTGTGAATAGCATAAATAGCAATTTTATTTTCGATTGCTTTTAAAACCGCTCTTTCGACATAATTTTTTCCAGTGAGTGATTTTAATCCTGAAAATATAATGGGATGAAAACAGACAATCAAATTACAGTTTTTCTCTATTGCTTCTTCCACTACATTTTCCAACGCATCATGGCAAACCAGAATTCCTGAAACCTCACGATCCGGAACTCCGCATAATAGTCCTACATTATCAAAATCTTCCGCCTGACGGATCTGTATTCTTTCTTCAATTTTTGAAATTACGGCTCTTAGCTTCATTATATAAATTTTGTACCTCAACGAAGATATTAATTTTAGGAGATGTAAACTATTATAAAATTAAATTCTCTTTGGTATACAATAAAAAACCGATCATGAAGAAAAGACCGGTTCATAACAAACACTTAAATATACTTGAAACTCATCTTTTAGAATATTTTTATTTATCATAAAGTCCCTTATTAATCGGATATTTATTATATATTCAATAGAAATTATTACCTTTCTTGTGAAATAACAGCTTACAATGGAAAGAGAACACAATCTTGTTCCTGAAGACATTCTTTGGAAAAGATTCCTTTATCGCATAATTTATCGCTCCGATACTAAGCTCGGAAAACTCTTCGATATCATATTATTGGCTTTAATCCTTACGAGTACTGCTATCATTATGATGGAAAGCGTACCTCAACTGGATAAAAGATTTCATTATACTTTCCTGATTCTTGAATGGATCATTTCAATATTTTTCACCGCTGAATACTGGTCCAGAATCGCTGTATTAAAGAATAAAAAACAGTATATCTTCAGCTTCTTTGGAATCATTGATTTTTTTGCACTGGTTCCGTTTTATCTGAGCTTTTTCTTTCCTGTCACTAAATACTTCCTCATTTTCAGAATGCTGAGAATGTTGAGAATTTTCAGAATTTTCAACCTTCTGGATTTTATGAATGATGGATATCTTATCGTAAAAGCTTTAAAAAACAGCTCGCGGAAGATTTATATTTTCCTTTTATTTTTGGTTATTTTCTCGGTCATTGTGGGTTCTTTAATGTTCATGGTAGAGGGAGGAAGACCCGGCTTCGAAACTATTCCGCAATCTATTTACTGGGCAGTGGTAACCGTAACAACGGTTGGATACGGAGATGTCTCTCCTATTACACCTCTGGGGAAATTTTTTGCGGTAATTTTAATGTTGGCCGGTTATTCTATTATAGCTGTTCCAACTGGGATTGTGACTGCCGAAATGCGCAATAAAAGGCAAAACTTAGAAAAAATATGTGACCGATGTGGAAATGATGATATTGATGATGATGCAAGGTACTGCAAACAGTGTGGCAAGAAATTAGCTTAGGTTTCTGTATCATTCAATCTATTAACCAAATACCACCTCATCATGGAACCAAAAAAGAAAAACAAGCCCAATAGTTTAGTCATTATTCTTTTTGCATTAATTGTATTAATGATTATTATTTATTTTATTCTCGCCCTGTTCTTTCCCACTGTTTTTGATCTTTTGAACACAGGGGATATACAGCCTATACCTAATAAATAAAACCTTATTAAAATAAAAAAAGAAGCTTCCCAGATCTGGGAAGCTTCTTTTATAGTGTATTAATCATATAAAAAAACAAACATTATTTTTTAATTGCTTTAATCGTTTGTTTAGATCCATCTTTCATATTCAGAACCACTAAATACATTCCTGAATTTAATTCTCCTAAATGAAGTGTTGAAGTTGGTTTATCAAATGTTTTAACCAATCTGCCTGCAATATCTACAACTGAGATAGATTTTACGTTATTCACATCTGAAATATTCAATACATCTGCAAATGGGTTTGGATATACCTGAATACCTTCTTTAGCCGTAGTTTCTGAAGTACCTAGACAAGTTGCATTTACATTTACTACAACCGGTTGTCTTGCAGATTCACAGCTGCTAGAGAACTTCCAGTTATAAATATAGTACCAATAATTAGGTCCCGAAGAGAAATTATTACCTGTTACATTTATTGCACTTGATGTGAACGGATAAGTTGCTCCAGCAGTATTTCTATTTAAATATATTGCCACTCCTTGTCCTATTCTATACCCTGTTCCTACGGGCAAAGCATAATTAAGCGTAACAGTCTGAGCTGTAGTCCCATCATTTACCGCAACAGTATAAGGGACAGAAACCAAAGTTGCCCCAGAACTGTCTCTAATTTCTATAGCAGAACTTGTTCCTATTGCTGTGGAAGATGTAGGGAAAACATCTATGCTTACAAGTGTAGTTGGAGTAATAACATCAAATATTTGATAATATGTTCCAATTGCATAATTTGTAGCACTAACACTACCTAACACAGATGGATTAGCAGGACCTACCGTACCTATACCACCATTAGATTTAGTTGACACATAATAAGTAGTATTAGCTGAAATCACTGGGGTTGTATAAGAATTCCCAGTTGCCAATACATTTCCATTTGTCGCTGCATCGTACCAAGTAATTACAGCTCCAGCATCTGTTGTAGCAGAAATAGTTGCTGATCCGGATGCTCCACAAATTGTCGCACCAGTAGTTGAAAGCAAAGCCGGTGGTTGACATAAAGTCTGGAATGATACCGGAACTGCGGACCATGCACTTAAATCAGAACCTGTACAGTGAGATCTTACCCATACATAATATGTAGTAAGCGGAGATAATGGAGAAATTGATGTAGTCAATGCTGTTACCCCTGTTTGGTTTGGTGTTGCACTTGCAGCAGGCGCAGTATTTGAAGTACTATAATAGATATCATATCCTTGCGCTGGAGCAGGTGTAGCTGCCGTCCAAGAAACTGTAGCAGAGTTTCCAGTAATATTAGACATTGTAATTCCAGTTGGAGCAAAACAAGTAGGTGCTGCAACAACATTAAATGTAAAGTCTACATAATTTCCGTAAGGAGCAGGCCCACAAGAAGTAATTGCTCCCGATTCCGACAATGCAATTCTTGCTCTGTATGAACCTAAAGCCTGAGTTGACGGAACTGTAAAGGTTCCTGAACTTGTCGCCGCATATGTAGTTGTTGCTAAAACAGTCTCTCCTGCATCATTGAAGTCCAAGTCATTATTCCAGTCTACCCAGATGTAAAAATAACAAGTAGCTGTCGTAGAGTTTGCCAATGCATAATTAAATGAACCTCCAGGATAACTAGAGAATGAAGTCGTTGTTGCATTGTTTACATATGCAGAATAAGAACTTGCAGTGTAAGCCAAATTGGTAACTGCATTGGTAGTTGTAATTGTTTTTAAATAATATGTTGTAGAACCGCTTCCTCCTGTAGGAACACAATATCCTGTATATGCAGTAGTAGAAGTAGACCATGCACTTTGATCGGTAGAACTACATTTTGATCTTACCCAAATATAATACGTTGTATCAGCCGCTAATCCAGGGATGGTATAAGTAGTACCTGTAATATTGGTAATAGTAGCCGGAGTAGATGAACTAGGAGCCGTACTACTTGTGCTATAATAAATTTCGTACCCTTGTGCAGGTGCAGGTGTCGGTGCCGTCCAAGAAACATTAGCTGTATTTGAAGAAGCTCCTGTAAATGTAACTGCAGTTGGAATTAAACAACTAGGCGCAGCAACAACATTAAATGTAAAGTCTACATAGTTTCCATAAGGAGCAGGTCCACAAGAAGTAATTGCTCCAGATTCTGATAACGCAATTCTTGCTCTGTATGAACCTAAAGCCTGAGTTGACGGAACTGTAAAGGTTCCTGAACTTGTCGCCGCATATGTAGTCGTTGCCAACATAGTCTCTCCTGCATCATTGAAATCTAAATCATTATTCCAATCTACCCAGATGTAAAAATAACAAGTAGCTGTCGTAGAGTTTGCCAATGCATAATTAAATGAGCCTCCAGGATAACTAGAGAATGAAGTCGTTGTTGCATTATTTACATATGCAGAATAAGAACTTGCAGTATAAGCCAAATTGGTAACTGCATTGGTAGTTGTAATTGTTTTTAAATAGTATGTTGTAGAACTGCTTCCTCCTGTAGGAACACAATACCCTGTATACCCCGTAACAGAAGAAGACCATGTACTTTGATCAGTAGAACTACATTTTGATCTTACCCAAATATAATAAGCTGTGTTAGCTGCTAATCCAGGAATGGTATAAGTAGTACCCGTAATATTAGTAATAGTAGCCGGAGTAGATGAACTAGGAGCTGTACTACTTGTACTGTAATAGATTTCATATCCTAGTGTAGGTACTGGTGTAGCCGCCGTCCAAGAAAGATCTATTGTAGCAGAAGTCGATCCTGTAGTCACAATCGCTGTTGGAGCAAAACATGTAGCTAATGTTGTAAATGATGTTACTGCCGTCCAAGTACTCTTATCGGTTCCTGAACACGATGATCTTACCCAAACATAATAAGTAGTAGAAGAAGCTAATCCGCTTATTGGAGCTGACGTTGTTGTTGAGCTAACAGAATTTGTTGCATTTAAAACTGTACTTGATGAAGGGGCTGTATTTGAAGTACTATAATATACTTCATATCCACTAGGTGCCACTAAAGCAGCAGTCCAAGAAGCTGTTGCTCCACTTGCTGTTATACTCGCACTTGCAACAGTTAAAGCACTTGGTGCATAACAACTAGGAGGCGTCCAAACATACGTTAAACCAGAAGCAGGAAAGTTTGTGTTATCTCTTGAAACAGTAGCACTATTAGACGTTCCAGCCGTTGTACTTGTCCAGGCAGTACCAGTAGCACCTGATCTGTTATTAAAATCACTCGCCGAAGCACCTCTTAAACCTATCTGATTAGTTCTTGCAGTAGTATAGATATTATAATTGGGTCCATAAACAACAGAAGCACTATTAGAAGTTTCTGATAATCTCAATTGAAAATTAAGATAGTTACTTAAATCTGCTGTTGTACCATAATCATTATAACCTTTCCATTCTATAACAAAAACTCTGTTAGGAGCTGTTCCTTCTACCGATGTAAAAATTTTACCTGTCCCATATCGAACCACCGCTGTAGAAGAACTTAATGTAGCCGCAGCCGACATAGTGATTGTTCCTGCCGTTTCATTAAAAGCCGTTACCGTAGTACCAGCCGGAATCCCATTAGTAGTAGTATTGCCTAATTCTTTTCCTACTTCAATTCCTTTAAAAGAAGCCACATTAGTAATAGTGTTTGAACCACTCGTGGTGACTCCTGAAGTAACAAATACTCCCCATAAATCCCTATTCATAACCCCAATAGCTCCCGAATAGGCTGTTGTTGCTGAAATTACACCCGAACTTGTACTTGTTGTAGTTCCAAATGTCGCTCCACCGTTAGAATTCAAATAAATTGAAGTATAACCAGTACCATTGAAATTGAAATTAAAAGGAATTGTAACCGGCCATCCGGAGGTATCATTAGTTGTGATAGTTGTAGCATCACTCCCTGTAACAAGGGTACCAGTAGCTGAAATACTGTTAAACGTTCCGGAGCTCTGTGAAAATGTGTAATTATTCACCTGTGCATTTAATCCTTGCACAGCTCCAAAAAGTGCAAGAACCGTAATTCCCACATTTTTCAAACCGCAGCACCACTGCCATGGATTTTTGTAAAGTTTCTTCATGCTTATTAAATATTATTGCGGTAAAAATACAAAACAATCAATATAATTTTACTTAAAATTAATATTTCGTTAAATATTTTTTAACAAAACTTTAATTTTCATTGATAAAAAACACAACTAAAGAGATTAAAATAAAAAATCAATAAAAAGAGACATATCTACAACAATCTTAATATCAATTAATTAAAATAAAAATATATTTCAAAGAATAAAGAATATTATTTAGGCTTTTTTTACAATTAAAAAATGAAAAAAAGTGACTTAAAAAGCCACTTTTAACATTAAAAAGACAAAAAATCTTTATTTTAATTTAAATAAAACTCATATTTATTGAGCAATTGTATCTGTTTTATCAAATCACCATTCAGATCCACCGAATGTTTCATCGATTGCACTTCCAGATGTTCCGTATTCAATTCATCGTCAACGTTTTTAATATAAAATTTCAGTTTTTGATTTCCTTGATTCCGCTCCAGAACGGATCTGAAGAACGTAAGATCTTCCGGTCGGAAATCCATGACATCCATTACCAAAGAAATACTCTTTGCAAATCTTTCAAAAGCTTCCTGAAGCTCGATCACGTCATTTACATTCACGAAAACTCTTCCGTCTTTTACCTGGGCAAATTTTATCTTCAAAATAACAAATCGCTGAACCTCCAACTTTTCTTTCAACTTCATATAATCACGATCTCCCAGTCTGAAAGAATACGACCCGGAATAGTCTTCCAACGTCACAAAAGCAACCTTTTCACCACTTCGGAAACCGTCTTTCACTACATATTCCGTGATCAGACCGGCAACAGTATATTCTTTTCCACCGCCTCCGTTTTCTCTTTCTTTCTGAAGCGTTTTCCAATCTTTTTTCTTTTCTTCAAACAGTTCTTCCTGCTTATTGGCAAAAGCCTGTTCTTTGTACGCATCCACCTCATCAAGATTTAAAAATCCGAAAACCCCTTTAGGTTCTGCTTTTTTTGTTACCTCTTCAATGATCTCCTCTTCTTCTCCTGCCACAATATCATCAGAAACAATTTCCGTTAAATCTGCCGTTTCTTCTACAGAATCCTGTTCTAAAATAGGAGCTTCATCCACAACAACTTTTGCTTCTTCATCTTTCTCCAAAACATTTTTCTTAGAAAGACTTCCCTGCATAAATTGATATTGGTATTTAAATTCATCCAGCGGATGTGCAGAAAGATAGAAACCAATGATCTCTTTTTCTTTATTAAGCTTATGCATATTGGGCCATTCAGGACAAGGCGCTAATTTAGGCTGCTCGATCTGAACTTCTTCTGCAAAATCCGCAAAAAGAGAATTTTCCATCTCATTTTTACTCTCCTGAAAGCTTTGCCCGTATCTGATCAGTCTCTCCAAATTGGTTCTTCCCGCCATGTCAATATCAAAATACTGACCTCTATGGAAATTATCAAGTTCATCAAAAGCTCCTGCCAACACTAAACTTTCCGATACTCTTTTATTCATTTGAGAAGGTAAAATTCTTTCAAAGAAATCATAAATATTTTTAAATCTTCCGTTTTCTCTTTCTCGTGTAATCGCCTCACTCGGTCCTTCTCCAATTCCTTTAATTGCTCCCAACCCAAAACGGATCTGTCCTTTTTCGTTTACAGAGAATTTATATTGAGATTCATTCACATCCGGTCCTAAAACATCAACTCCGATACTTTTACAGTCTTCCATGAACATTGTAATAGATTCTGTGTTGTTAATGTTATTACTCATCACACTCGCCATATATTCTGCCGGATAATTGGCTTTTAAATAAGCAGTTTGATACGCAATGAATGCATAACAAGTAGAGTGAGATTTGTTAAAAGCGTATTCAGCGAAAGCTTTCCAGTCATTCCAGATTTTCTCCAATGGACCTTCATCGAGATTGTTTTTTCTTCCGCCTTCGATGAATTTTGGGTACATTTTATTCAGAACCTCAATCTGCTTTTTACCCATCGCTTTTCTCAAAGTATCGGCTTCACCTTTTGTAAAGTTGGCCAATTTTTGAGACAGAAGCATTACCTGCTCCTGGTAAACGGTAATTCCATAAGTTTCCTTTAAATACTCCTCAGTTTCCGGTAAATCATAGACAATTTCTTCAATACCATGTTTTCTGTTAATAAAGTTTGGAATGTATTTAATCGGACCCGGTCGGTAAAGAGCATTCATGGCAATAAGATCGGCAAAAACTGTCGGTTTCAGCTCTCTCATATACTTTTGCATTCCCGGACTTTCATACTGGAAAATCCCGACCGTTCTTCCTTCTTTAAATAATTGATAGGTTTTAGCATCATCCAAAGGAATCAAATCCGGATCAATATCAACTCCGTGTCTTGCTTTAACTATTTTTAAAGCATCTTTAATGATCGTTAAAGTTCTTAAACCCAAGAAGTCCATCTTCAAAAGACCTGCGCTTTCCGCCACCGAGTTATCAAACTGCGACACCAAAATATCGGCATCTTTTGCAGCAATGGTCACGGGAACAAGATTACTCACATCTTCAGGTGTAATAATAACCCCACAAGCATGAATTCCTGTATTTCGTATACAGCCTTCCATTTTCTTGGCACTTGCCAAAACTCCGTGACGTGCATCATCAGGAGTGTTAAGAACATACTTCATCTCATCGACAAGCATTTGTTCTTCAGGTTTCAGCTTATCATATTTTGATAAAGCTTTTGCAATATTCATCCCCGGACTTGGAGGAATCAGTTTTGCAATATTATTGGTATCAGGAATCGGAACATCTAAAACTCTTCCCGCATCTTTAATGGCAGATTTACCACCCAAAACGGAATATGTAATGATCTGTGCTACCTGATTTTTACCGTATTTTTCAACAACCCATTTAATAATTTTATCACGTCCTTCATCATCGAAATCGATATCAATATCGGGCATGGAAATCCTTTCAGGATTCAGGAATCTCTCAAAAAGGAGATCATATTTAATGGGATCAACATTGGTAATTCCGGTACAATAGGCAACAGCAGATCCTGCTGCAGAACCACGTCCTGGACCAACCCAAACCCCCATTTTCCGGGCTTCATTACAGAAATCCTGTACAATCAAAAAGTAACCGGGATATCCTGTATTGGCAACAACTTCAAGCTCAAAATCAAGACGTTCTTTAATTTCAGGAGTAATTCCTGTCGCTTCATATCTCTTTTTCGCTCCTTCATAGGTTAGGTGCGTTAAATACGCCATTTCCCCACGTTTTCCGCCATCTATTTCATCTTCGGCATGAATAAATTCTTCCGGAATATCAAATTTTGGAAGGAGAACATCTCTTTTTAAAGTATATGGGCTGAATTTTGCGAAAAATTCTTCATATGCATCAAAAGCATCGGGATAAGCTAAAAAAGCCTCCTTAATTTCATGAGAATTTTTAATATAATATTCTCCCGTCGCCAATCCTCTTCTCTTTCCGAAACCTTTCCCAACAGGAGTTGTCAGTTTTTCACCATCTTTGATACAGCTTACAATATCCTGAATATTGGAATCGTCTTTGTTGGTATAATAGGTTTGGTTCTGAGCTAAAATTTTAACATTATATTTATCTGCAAAATGCAATAAAACATCATTCAAATGCTCTTCTTCGGGAAGTTGATGGTTTTGAATCTGCACATAAAAGTCATCTTCAAAAGTATCTTTCCACCATTTGAAAAGCTCTTCCCCTTTTTGTTCACCCGTATTTAAAATCGCATCCGGAATATCACCATTAATCCCTGAAGTCAAAGCGATAATTCCTTCTTTATATTCAGCAATTAATTCACGGCTAATCCTTGGAACTCCGAAATAAAAACCTTTCAGAAAACCAATACTCGAAAGTTTCGCTAAATTTTTATATCCGTTAAAATCTTTCGCCAACAAAACGACCTGTGTTCTTCTGTCGGGATCATCTTTGGTAAACTGTTTCTGTTCGTAACGATCTGAAATATAAAATTCACATCCAACAACGGGAATTAATTCCTCAGAAATCGGTTCTTCTTCATTAAAATCCGTTCCGTTTTCCTCAGCTTCCTGTTTTTTAGCTAAATATTCCTTATGTTTTTTTGAACGATCAGAGTTGGTAGATTCTACGGCAGAAACAAATTTAAAAGCTCCCATCATATTTCCCAAATCAACCATTCCGACTGCAGGAAAATTTTCGTCTGAAGCTTTTTTTATTAAATCATTAATACTTGAAGTCGCCGTTAAAGTTGAGAAAACACTTTTATTATCGAAATTAAAGTATTTCCCTAAATCAATATCATCAATACTCCCGACATCAGACTGCTTTTTCTTATTGTTGAAATCTGCAACCTGTCTTCTGATAACAATCCCAAAAGGCTTTATAGGATCCGGATAAAGTGTCTTAAAGTAAGCTAACTGATCTTCTGAAGTTTTTAAAACCTCAGCAGGAATCACTCCTATTCTCATCATTTCGAAGAAAACCTGAGCAGTTGCATTTACGTCGGCCGCTGCGTTATGGGCTTCATCAAACTTATGACCGTATAATTTTTCGTAAAGCTCTTCCAATTTCGGAGGTTTGAATCTTCCTCCACGACCACCACCAAGCTGACAAAAATCTGTACCCAAAATCATGGTATCGGCTTTTGGTTTTTCCTGAAGATTGTCTTTTATATTTTTTCTGTAAAATTCGGCTCCAACGATATTATAATCAAACTCAACATTGTGCCCGGAAACGACTCTTACTTTTTCTAAAACTTTTGCAAATTCATTTAAAATTTCTTCAAGATCACGGCCTTCTTCATTGGCAATTTTCGTTGTGATTCCGTGAATTCTCGCAGCGTTGAAGGGAATATCGTACCCTTCAGGTTTTATTATATAATCCTGATTTTCAATTAATGTTCCATCATCATCATGCAACTGCCACGCAATCTGAACCATTCTTGGCCAATTATCAGAGTCTGAAAGCGGAGCATTGAAATTCTTTGGTAAACCTGTGGTTTCTGTGTCAAAAACTAAATACATCTAAATTTTTTCAGCTTTTAATTAAAAGAGAATGTAAAGTTACTTCAATTTTATATTTAAAATTAGTTAAAAAAATCTTTTTACAATTTGCCAATTACTATAATTATTTTCATTAACACATCAATTTTGTATAAAAAAGCTAAAGCTAAATAACAATTTACACATTCTATTGTAATTTTAAAGCCTATTTTAATTATTTTATATACATTTGTCAACTTAATATATTTTATTATTGACTGTTATGAAGAAACATTTACTTTTAATTAGCACACTAGCTGTAGCTTTAGTTAGCGCACAGAATAATGATGCTTTGAAAAGAGAGTTTGAGAGACAAAACAAGGAGAACAATGCAAAGTTTGACTCTTATGTTACAAAAGTGTATGGAAATGATAAGAGTGTAGAGACTCAGAAAAAAATCGAAGAATTAAGAGCTAATTTAGCTGGGTTCAGTGGAGATGTACCTAACTTTTATAAAGCTGACGATCAAAATCAGATTTTAAATAATAACGTAGATGCTCTAACTACTGCTGGCGGAGTAAATGGGCTTTCAACAGCATTCAAAGGAGAAAATATCAAATATACAATATTTGACGGCGGAAGAATATATGCTCCACATGTAGCGTTCAGCAATGCAACAGGAAGAATTACCAATCTTGAAGCAGCTACAAATGCTTACAGTGCGCACTCAACCGGGGTGGCAAGTATAATTGGTGCTAAATCTTCCCCATTAACAGCTACAAGTAACGGGGTTCCAATTTCCGGAAATGCTATGGGGATTGCTGTGAATTCAACTATGGATTCTTATATGTTTGCAACAACAACTTTACCTAATGCAATCACCACGAGTACAGTATTCGATAAAATACTAATAGCTCAACCTAAAATATCAAACCATTCTTACGGAACCAATCCTGGATGGGATTATAAAACGACAGCAGATGGCTATCCAGCCAATGGATGGTACTGGGGTGGGAACTATATCTCAGGAACAAATTATGATTTACAAGGTACATATTATACAAGTGATCAAAGTTATGATGCAATTGTATATAATAACCCTAGTTACACTATTGTAAAATCAGCTGGAAACTCTTATGGATTTGGTCCTGGATATTCAGGTTCAACTACAACTTCCTATTATTATAACGGTTCTGGATACACTGCATATCCGACAGGTACGGCTCCTGTTGCGAACTGTTCACAAGGTTATGACTGTATCGGTTATGGATCTTTAGCTAAAAACATAATTGTTGTAGGTGCTACAGATATCATTACCACAAATAACTACAGATATACTGATGCTCTAGATGTTGTAAAATCAAGTTATAGTAGTGCAGGTCCAAGAGATGATGGTGGTATTAAACCGGATATTGCTGCCCCAGGTACTGATATTTGGATGGCATCAACAGCGGAAAATACCACAGGAAGTGAGACTTGGCAAATTAACAGCGGAACATCTATGTCTGCTCCACAAGTTACCGGAATTATTGGTCTTTGGATGCAGATTTATAAATCTTTATTCAATAACGCAGAGCTAAATGCTGCCGCTGCTAAAACGCTAATGGTACATTCTGCTGCTGAAGCAGGAAATGTGGGTCCAGATCCATGGTATGGTTGGGGATATATTGATGCTAAGAAGGGAGCCGAGTTATTAGTTGGTAAATCTAATAATACTATTATCTTTAATAATGAAACTTTAACAAGTGGAGTAACAAATGCTAAATCAATTAAAGCATCAGGAGGCACACCTTTAAAAGTTACAATCTCTTGGGTTGATCCAGAATATAAAATAACTTCAAACTCATGGGCAACTTTATATAACTACAGAAATTCTAGATTGATAAACGATTTGGACGTAAGAATTATTGATACTACAACTAATACAGTATATTTCCCATGGAAACTGAATGCAAACAGTCCTATGACACTGGCAACAAAAGGAGATAATACTGTAGACAATGTAGAGCAAGTAGTTCTAGACAACCCTGTTGCAGGTAGAACTTATAGAATTGAAGTTACGAACAAGGGAACTCTTGTTAATAATGCAGCAACTCCAGTGTTGACTCCTCAAAACTATTCAATCATTGTAACTGGATACAACGAAGTATTAGGTACTAAAGAAGCAACCAACACTGCTAGCGGAATTATTGTTGCTCCAACACTTACTAAAGATATCGTAAATGTAATTAAAGCTCCTAGAAAATCGACTTTCACAGTATATGATTTATCTGGTAAAAAATTACAAAATGGCGTAATTAACAATGAGCAGGAAACCATTAATTTATCTTCTTATACAAATGGAGTGTACATCATTGAAGTAAAAACTGATAAAGATGTAATTTCTAAAAAAGTTATCAAAGAATAAGTAATAAAAACATAGCATTTAACACAAAATACTAACGCTTGTTAGTATTTTGTTTTTTTATGTATATTTGCTTCCTATGGAAAATACACTTCACGGAAAAGTTTCTCAGGATATCCTGCTAAAAGCATACAACCATATGATGCTTGCTAAAGCAATGGCAGATATTTATGAAGAAAACAGGAATATTTGCAAATACGTTCATAGTACATCAAGAGGTCACGAAGCGATTCAATTGGCAACAGCTTATCAGCTAAAAAAAGAAGACTGGGTTTCTCCTTATTATAGAGACGAAAGTATCCTTTTGGGAATCGGTTTTGAGCCTTATCAACTGATGTTACAATTACTGGCAAAAGCTGATGATCCTTTTTCCGGAGGCAGATCTTATTACTCTCACCCTTCGAGCAGAGATGAAGACAAGCCAAAAATCATTCACCAAAGCTCAGCAACAGGAATGCAGACAATTCCGACTGCAGGAGTTGCACAAGGGATAAAATACATTCAGGACTTTAATTTACAGCAATTTGAAAACAATCCGGTTGTTGTTTGTAGTCTTGGAGACAATTCTGTAACAGAAGGAGAAGTGAGTGAAGCGCTTCAGTTTGCAGCTTTACACCAGCTTCCTATTATTTTCCTAGTTCAGGATAATGAATGGGGAATTTCTGTAACAAAGGAAGAAGCCAGAACTTGTGATGCTTACGATTTTGTAGCAGGATTTACAGGATTAAGCAGAATGAGAGTAGACGGAACCGATTTCGTTGAAAGCTTTGAAGCCATGAAAAAAGCTGTTGACTTTGTAAGAACAGAAAGAAAGCCTTTAGTTGTATGTGCGAAAACAGTTTTGATCGGTCACCATACTTCAGGAGTAAGAAGAGAATTCTATAGAGATGAAGAAGACTTAACCAAACACAGAGCAAAAGACCCGGGAGAAATTCTAAGAAATCAATTGCTTGAATCTGGTGTTGATGAAGAATTGTTAAAACAAATTACGAAAAAAGCTCGTCTTGAAGCTGAAGAAGCCTTCGAAAGAGCTAAAAACGCCGAAGATCCAAAACCAGAAACCGTAATGCAGCACGTTTTTGCTCCAACTCCGATTACAGAGGAAATAGGAACGCGTGAACCTGCAGGCGGAGAAAAAATTGTAATGGTAGATGCCGCTATTCACGCCATTCAGGAATTGATGTGGAAACATCCGGAAGCCCTTCTTTACGGACAGGATGTCGGAGAAAGAATCGGTGGAGTTTTCCGTGAAACAGTGACTTTAGGAAAAAAATTCGGTAGCAAAAGAGTATTCAATACAGCGATTCAGGAAGCGTATATCATTGGTTCTACAACAGGTATGAGCGCGGTTGGTTTAAAACCGATTGTTGAAGTACAGTTCGCAGATTATATCTATCCGGGAATCAACCAGTTGATTACTGAAATTTCAAAATCAAGCTATTTAAGTCAGGGTAAATTCCCTGTAAGCAATATCATCCGTGTTCCGATTGGAGCTTACGGAGGTGGTGGTCCTTACCACAGCGGAAGCGTTGAAAGTATTTTAGCCAATATTAAAGGAATCAAAATCGCTTATCCAAGTAACGCTGCAGACTTCAAAGGATTATTAAAAGCAGCTTATTATGATCCGAATCCGGTAGTAATGCTAGAACATAAAGGGTTGTACTGGAGCAAAGTTCCGGGAACAGAAGATGCAAAAACAATAGAACCTGCAGAAGATTATATCTTGCCTTTCGGAAAAGGAAAAGTAATCATAGAAGCTGATAAAGAAGAAACTGAAAAAGGAAGAACTTTATTGGTAGTAACTTATGGAATGGGAGTTTACTGGGCCAAAGAAGCTGTGAAAAACTTTAACGGAAGAGTTGAAGTAATTGACTTGAGAACTTTAATTCCTCTTGATGAAGAATTGGTTTTCGAAAAAGTGAAAATTCACGGAAAATGTATTGTCTTAACAGAAGAGCAATTAAACAATTCATTTGCAGAAGCTTTCGCACACAGAATTTCTAAAAACTGCTTCAGATATCTTGATGCACCGGTTGAAACAATGGGATCACTGGACGTTCCGGCTGTTCCGATCAACTTGGTTCTGGAAAAAGAAATGCTTCCAAATGCAGAAAAACTAAGCAGCAAAATAGAAGAAATGCTTAACAATTAATTCAGATAAAAATTTAAACCTCTAAATTACTTTAGAGGTTTTTTTGTGCAATTTTTTTATTACTTTTAATAAAGGATTAAAAATCAACGCACCAATGATTACCACAAAATACATCAACTACAAGCAAATTCTCAATGTTTCCGGAATTCATCTTATCTGGATTTCGATTTGGTGTACTTTAATCACCTTTTTATTTCACTTTTTCCGTTGGGAATGGATGATCATTCCTTGGGTTCCTGTTGCGCTCATTGGTACTGCAGAAGCTTTTTTAGTAGGTTTTAAAAACAATCAGGCCTACGACAGACTTTGGGAAGCCAGAAAGATCTGGGGAGGAATTGTAAACTCCAGCCGTTCATTTGCTTCTATGGTGTATGCTTTTAATACAAATCATGAAGAAGTGGGAATTTTTGATCTTGAAGACCGCAGAAAAAAAGTTGTCTACCGTCATATCGCATGGTTATATACATTCAGAGAACAATTATTAGTCCCAACCGAATGGGAACATATTGGAGCAGAAAAAGAACATTCCCATCATATCAACAACAGACGGAACAGATTAATTAAGGCCGGATTTCCCGACTATGGCAGAACTCCGATTTTCCTTAATAAATACCTTTCTGAAGAAGAAGCAGAACTTCAGTCTCATTATAAAAATTTTGCCACATATTTGGTTTCCCAGCAGGCAAAAGATATTAATGATTTAAAAAATATTAAAGCAATTTCAGATTTCAACCAGACACAGTTACAAAACTGCCTCAATGAATTCTACAATTTTCAGGGACAGGCGGAAAGAATTAAAAAATTCCCTTCACCAAGGCAGTTTGCAAGTACTGCTTTTATTTTCAATGTTCTATTTATTATGTTACTTCCCTTAGGTTTAGTCAACGAATTTGCCAAACTCGGAACTTGGGGAGTCTGGTACAGCATTCCGTTTTGTATTATTATCGGATGGATCTATATCATCATGGAATTAGTAGGTGATTATTCAGAAAATCCGTTTGCAGGACTGATGTTTGATATTCCAATGCTTTCCATCTGCAGGAATATTGAAATTGATCTTTTACAGATGACCGGAGAAACTGAGCTGCCGGATCCTATTTCTTCTAAAAATGGAGTTTTAGTCTAAACAATTTAAAATCATATTTAATTCCTGTAATTTACAAGATAATAGCAGTCGTATTTTTCACCTCAGAGATCATAAACGAACTGTGAGTACTGGCAATATGTTTAATCGTAGTTAATTTGGAAAGCATAAAATTCCTGTAATCCTGCATATCTTTTACATTAATTTTCAAGATATAATCATAATCGCCGCTCACATGAAAACATTCCGTTATTTCAGGTAAATTCACCACTTCCTTTTCAAATTCAATTACATATTCTTTCTTGTGCTGGATTAGTTTTACATGGCATAAGACGGTAAAATTTTTATTGATTTTATCTCGGTTCAGTAAAGCAACGTATTTTGAAATGACCCCAATTTTTTCAAGTTTTTTAATCCGCTCATATACTGCCGTTACAGAAAGACCAAGTTTATAAGACAGTTCTTTGGTAGTTTGTTTGGCATCTTCCTGCAAATAAATCAG
Source organism: Chryseobacterium tagetis (assembly GCF_016735585.2). Lineage (GTDB taxonomy): Bacteria > Bacteroidota > Bacteroidia > Flavobacteriales > Weeksellaceae > Chryseobacterium > Chryseobacterium tagetis. The sequence continues at coordinate 66,445 of NZ_JAERSE020000001.1, read as the reverse complement.
TAGTTTTTTATCTAAATCATCAAAATCCATAGTGATATTTTTGGCTTAACTTTATATTCGATACATAATTTAAACAATATTACTACATTTTTTCAATTTTATAGATTTATATTCTGAATAATTAAAATACCATTGTAAAAAACATTAGTTATTTACATTTTTACCCATATTAAAAATCATTACAACTATGGACCACTTTAATGCAGCTAATGAAATTCAGGATTTACAATATTTCGGAGAATTTGGAGGAGTAAACCCTTCTATTTCTGATAGTTCCACCTATACTTTCCTTTCAGCAAAAACAATGTTTGATACTTTTGAAGGAAATGCAGACGGTTGTTACCTGTATTCAAGACATTCTTCACCAATGAATCTGTATCTTTCACAAGCTTTGGCTAAAATGGAAAATACAGAAACGGCCAACGTAACAGCATCCGGAATGGGGGCAATTACTTCCGTTTTAATGCAGATCTGCAAAAGTGGAGACCATATTATTTCAAGCAGAACAATCTACGGAGGAACGTATGCTTTTTTAAAGAACTTTCTTCCTCCCTATAATATCAATACGACTTTTGTAGACATCAACAATTTTGAATCTATAGAAAATGCTATTACACCCAATACGAAGGTTATTTACTGCGAAAGTGTAAGCAACCCGCTTTTGGAAGTTGCGGATCTTAGAAAACTTTCTGAAATCTGTAAAAAACATAACCTAAAACTGATCGTTGACAATACGTTCTCACCTTTATCGATCTCCCCTACTTCATTGGGAGCAGATATTGTGATCCATTCTTTGACGAAATTCATCAATGGAAGCAGCGATACAGTAGGTGGTGTTTACTGTGGGAGTCAGGAATTTATTAATGATACTAAAAATGTAAACACAGGAGCTTGTATGTTATTGGGACCTACTATGGACAGTTTCCGTTCTGCAAGTATCTTGAAGAACCTGAGAACACTTCATATCAGAATAAAGCAGCACAGCCACAACGCGATGTATCTTGCTGAAAAATTCGAAAATGACGGATTAAGAGTCGTATATCCCGGTTTGAAATCCCACAAAAACCACGAGCTTATGAAAAGTATGATGCATGAGGAATACGGATTCGGAGGTTTGTTAACGTTAGATGCAGGAACAACTGAAAAAGCTAACGAACTGATGGAAATGATGCAGCAGGAAAACCTAGGGTATTTAGCGGTAAGTCTAGGATTTTATAAAACATTATTCTCATGCTCCGGAAGCTCTACTTCTTCTGAAATCCCTGAAGAAGAGCGTGCTGAAATGGGAATCTCTGATGGCTTAATAAGATTTTCAATCGGTCTCGATCACGATATCGAAAGAACATATACGAAAATGAGAGAATGCATGCTAAAAACAGGTGTTCTCAACCATGAAACCATATCTATATTCTAATTTTATTGTATAAAAGCTGTTGAATTTCAACAGCTTTTATTTTTTTTAATATAGTATTACACTGTCATTCTGAATGTAACGAAGTGAAATGAAGAATCTTTTTATATTGAGATTCTTCCTTCGTCAGAATGACAAATCACAACTTAATTTTTATGAAAATGTTTCGGGAAAGCTTCTTCCGGCTTCATTTTTAACACATTCAGTAAAATCCACGACTTCAAAAAACCGTAACCGTAAGAAAACATTTGGATATAGGTAGAAACTACAGCCATTGCAGCAATCGCAACATTTTTAGTAACGATAAGTGCGTGAAGCAAAACCATAAAAGTATATAATCCAAATAACGAAAGTATAAAACCTCTTCCCAATACAAAATATTCAATAAATCCTAATATATATCCCAACAGGAATAAAGAAGGAAATGCAAATGAGATTTTTACATAATTTGGATGTCTCTGATTCAAAATTGGTCTTGCACACCCAAACTGATAGACTTGCTTTGAGAATTTACCAAAATCTACCCGTCTTTTATGATACACGGCAATATCATCGAAAAAAGCCGTTGTAAAACCATTTTCCCAAAGCGTCATAGAAAGATCCGGATCTTCTCCGATTCTCATTTCTGAAAATCCTCCTACTTTTTCAAAGACTTCTTTCTTCACTCCCATATTAAAACTTCTGGGCTGAAACTTAGAAACCGCTTTTTTATTCCCTCTGATTCCACCTGTCGTAAAAACCGATGTCATAGAGTAAGAGATTGCTTTCTGCATCAGATTAAAGCCTTTATGTGCCTTATCTGCTCCACCAAAAGCATCACAAGGAATTTTTAGAATATCTTTTTTAATGTTTTCGATATAGTCTTTTTCTACAATTACATCACTGTCTACAAAAACCAGCCAGTCATTGGCAGCTCTTTTCGCTCCGTAATTTCTCGACAAACCTGGCCCTGAATTATCTTTTCTGAAATATTTAATATCTAAAATCCCATTAAAGTTCTCAATAGTAGGTTTCAGATCAATAAGAGAACCATCATCTACAATAATGATTTCAAAAGCTTTATTGGTTTGAAAAGTCAGTGAATTGAGAAGCTCGAAAAGTTCATCTTTTCGGTTAAATATGGCAATAATAATAGTAAGTGAGGTATCCAAATATTATTTTTTTTCAAAAATAGCTTTTCAAGAATCAACTCACAAATTCTAAATAAATATTTAAAAATTTAATTTCAGTCCTGCTAAAAAATAACCATGTAAAGCAATCGTGGAATATTCGTCCGTACCCAATTGATTTACTACACTATTGATGTAATTAAAAGAATTGAGATTTAAAATATTGTTAAACTGAAGACTATATTCTAATTGAGTTTTTTCTTTTCTATATGAGACTTGTCCTCCTAATAAGAAATTGTTCTGAGAATTTTTTTCAGTATTTTGTATTAAATATTCTCCTAACAGATTCCCCATCCATTCTTTCATTATATTTGCTCTGACTCCCAAAGAAAACTTATAATAATTCTGATATGATTTAACATTATAAAAGCTTTGATCAAAAATAGATTTAGTAAATGTATATCCAATATCAAATTGAATTACCTTATTTTTAAAATTGGATGATAGTTTTTGTGATAATTCAAAATTCTGAATAGATGTCACATTTCTGTTATTATTAATGAAATTTTCGTTATTATTAAAGACACTTACAAATTTTGATTTTAAATTGAAATTTTTACGGAATTTGTGATCATTGGAAAGTAAAAAAGTCCATCTATGATTATAAGCACCAATAAGATTTTCAGATTTAGAAAAATCTCCATAATTGGTAACATTCGTTGTAAAAGCAGGATTGGTATTTTGATATAGTAATACAAATAACCACATATTCCCTTTATCAAAGTTAAATCGATTCCATATAAATTGGTAATTTTCTGTTTTACTTAAAACATTAGGAAAAATAGTCGCATTTTGATAAAATATTAAATCTTTAGAATACAAATTATTATTTTGAAGAAATCTTATATCAGGAAAATTATATTTAGACTGATATTCAATACTATATTCCGAATTAACTTTCGAATCAGGAAGATATTTCAGTTTGGCTTTGTTCTCAAAATAATGTTTTTCATATTCATTTAAATGAATAAAATTTGAACTTAAGGATCCTGAAAAATCAAATCTGCCTAGCTTTCTATAAACTGTAATATCACTATTAAAATGGTGAAGGGTAAGATTTCTGGTTTCATTAGCTAAGGAAGTAAATTCTTCTAATAAAGACTTTTCTTTTTTATATGAAAATCCAGAGCTAATATTAAAATTAATTATTTTATTTTTATTTTTCAGATAAAAATCTACTGCATATTTATTAGAATTGATATCATAGTTCTGTGTTAAAAAATCATTATTCGTTAAAAATAAGTTTTTATTAGATTCAATATTCAAACCGCCAGAATAGGTTTTATTTAACTGGCTTAAAGCAAAAATAATCTTGTTATTACCATGATTGATATTCCATGAAATAAAATTACCTAAGCTTCTACTTTTTATATTATTATTGATATGATATAAATTTATATCATTAGAAGATCTATTAATATCTTGGTTAAAATCATCATTTATCGGAGTATACCCAAAATTATAAAACAGGAAGCTATCATTATTAAAAACTTTCCTTGCTTTTATCTGTGTTGTTCCTAAAAAGCCTTTATTATTCTCACCTTTTTTTTCAAAAAAATTTAAATTTTGAGCTTGTGAATCTAAAACAGTTCTTCTTGTTGTAGAATATTTATCTAATTGTGCATTATTAAAAATGGAAAAAGCTGTTATGGAAAATGTTTTTTTTGATTTAGAATATTGTAATGCACCAAACTGATTATCTTTCGAAACTACTTTACCGTCATTATTTAAAAAATTAGGAACTTCAAGATTATTATCATTTTCAGACTCTTCAATATTTTCTTGTTTATTCATTTCATAAAAATCTGCTATAGTAATAGGATCTTTAGCTATATTATTAACATCACCAATAAAAACCAGATTTCCCGATTTTCCTAATTTATATAGATTAGAATGTGCTAAATATGAATTTTTATTTCCGAATCCCCCTTCAATATTTCCAGTAATCCTTTCTTTATAGTCATCCTTCAATTTAATATTGATTGCAGTAGAAGTACTTCCATTAATTGTAGAATAATTTTTCCAAAAATCGATACCATCAACCATTTCTGATGATAAATTTTGAATAGCAATCTTATGATTCTTCCCAAAAAATTCGTTTCCTTCAACCAAAACTTCTCCAATTACATTTCCTTTAAAGGTTACCTTACCATTATCAGAAATATCAAGTCCTGGTAATTTTTTAACTAAATCTTCTACAGTTCTTTCTGTTCCGTCTCTTATTGCTTTAACATTATAAACAATGGTATCTTCTTTAATTTTAGCGAAAGTAGGACGAGATTTTATAACAACTTCTTTTATTTCCGTTAACTGGGACTCTAATTCAATTTCAAAATATGTTTTTATATTGGTATCAATGTCAAATAACTTAGTTTTATAAAAAACTGAAGTGAACTTTAAAGTAAAAATACCTTTTTCTAATGGATTAAAACTATATTTTCCTCCATTGTTAGTTTTTTTAAAATCAATTATTTTACCTTCACGTAAAAGCTGAACATTAATATTATCTAATTCTTTACCTTGAGTATCCCTTATTTGAATTATTATTTCTTGAGATTTGCCCAAAAAAAATATCAGCATAAAAAATATAACAAAAAAAAATTTTTGCATTTATATAAAGCTTTTCCTAAATTATTAAAATAATATGCAAAAAAGATTAATCAATTTTTTTTAATTTATTATCCATTTTTTCAATATCTTTAGTAGTCACATCATTATTTATTTTAGTTGCATACATTACAAATGTAGGAGTTTCAACTTTTAAAACAACACCTGGAAAATCAGTATACCCAAATGGTCCCGTACTTATAGGAAGATCTTCTGTGTACCAAACTTTTACAATACTTCCAGTAGTATTTGTGACCTCTACCAATTTACAAGTAAAATTATCAATTTTCAAGGTGTCATCTTTATATTGTACAGAACTAAAATTTAATTTGGGAACTAATTTATAAAATTCCTCTCCTTCTTTATTTGTATATGCATATGTTTTATTTTCTGATTTTAATTTATAAATTTTAACTGGTATTTTTACAGCCACCTCAACAACTGTTTTTTTATAACCTCCTACTATTTCTGGTGCATTTTCATACTCAATTTTCTCAGTAGGAATACTTTTAAAAAAAGAATCATCATTTACAAAATAAAGAACATACTTTTCGGGCTTTTTCTCACTTTCTATAATTTTAGCACTAAATTCTTTAGTAAATTGCTTATCACTAGAAATAGTGGTTTTTCTAATTAAATCATAATCAACCTTCAAAGATTGTGTTTTAACAAAAATGTTACAAAATAAAACACAGACAAGATAGAATGCTTTCATATATTTTTTTATATTATTTAGGCAATAATTTTTTATAAAAAATTATTGCCTAAATAAAGTTAAATAAAAATGTAGTAATTACTAACAAGGAACATCATAACAATATTGAATTGTGGTTGAAGAGGTTTCTCCAGTTGAAGGATCCATTGATGTTTCTATTTGCCTAACACATCTAGTACATGTTCCTTCAAGATCTTCAGTTTCTCTATCCTCTGCTTTGTTTTCATTTACTACATTACTAGCCGCAATTGCTTCGGCTTTTTCTTTTCCTATTTTAAAATCTATGTCTTTAGCACTTACTAAACCTGCAACTCCGAAAGCCGCTAATAAAATAATCTTTTTCATTTATTGAAATTCTTTAAAGTTAAAATTTGTTTAATGGTTAAAATATTTTCGAAAATCTTTAAAACAAATATATATCGCCTGTAAATGAAAAAAAAATAAAAATTATGCGAATAAATTCGCATAATTTTTATTTTTTTATATTTATACTCATAAAAACACTATCATGGTAAAAGAAAAATTAATTAAAATTAGGAAGGAAAAAAAGTTTTCACAACAAGATATTGCCAAATACCTAAACATTAGCCAAACACAATATTTACGTAAAGAAAAAGGAGAAATAGAAATAAAAGATGATGAATGGGAACGTATTGCAAAGCTCCTTGATGTTGAAATTGATGAAATAAGACAATCTGATTCTGATAATTTATTAAATCAAAACTTTGAAAAGATTACAGATATTACTGATAGCCATAATGAAAACAACAATAATTTTTCTTATAAAATTCCAAAATTCATTCTTAAAAATCAGCAAGATTACATTACAATTTTGAAAAAAGAAATAGAAATTTTGAAAATAAAAATAACTGAATTAAAAAAAAAATAGAGCTTCATTGAAGTTCTATTTTTTTAATTCTTAATATTTTAGTTTTCCAATTTATGCACCTTCTTCGTACCCTCATACATTTCATACTGCAAAAACCTAGTTTCCAGTTTTCCGTTGAAGAGCTTGATCTTTCTTGACGGACGAAGACCGATTTTCTTTACTGCTTCCAGATCTGAAGAGATCAGCCAAGCCAATGTATTCGGATAATGCGTTTTGAAAGTATCTCCTATTTTCTTGTAAAAATCATCATCATTAATCGAAATTCTCTCATCATACGGCGGATTGAAAACCATTAACAATGGGAAAAGATCTTTTTTAGAATCAAAGAAATTCTGTTTTCTTACTTCAATCACATCTTCCATTTCAGCAGCTTCAATATTCATTCTTGCGGCATTCAGCATTCTTGCATCAATATCGTAACCAACAATCTTTCCGGTGAATTCTCTTACACGATTAATTCTGAATTCTTTGATTTTTGCAAACAGATCAGCATCGTAATTTTGCCAATTTTGGAAAGCAAATCTTTTTCTGAAAATCTGCGCCGGAAGATCCATCGCAATCATCGCTGCTTCGATCAATAAAGTTCCGGAACCGCACATTGGATCCAGGAAATTTCCTTTTCCGTCCCAACCTGCCAACTGCAGCATTCCGCTTGCTAAAACTTCATTAATAGGAGCTTCTCCCGGCTCTCTTCTGTATCCTCTTTTGAATAAAGGATCTCCGGAAGAATCTAAAGAGATTGTAATCAGTTCTCTGTCGATATGAAGGTGAAATTTAATATCAGGCTGCCTTGTCTCTACATTTGGACGTCTTTTGAATTTTTCCTGAAAATAATCCACGATCGCATCTTTCATTTTCAGTGTTACAAACTGAGAATGTTTAAAAGTCTCAGAATTCACGGTTGCATCAATCGCAAAAGACTGATCAACATCCATAAAGTCTTCCCAGTTAAAATTGAAAAGTCTGTCATAAAACTGATGCTGGTTAAATGCTTTAAATTCATGAATCGGCACCAAAATCTTCAATGCCGTTCTTGCAGAGTAATTGATCTTGTATAAAAATCCTAAATCTCCTTCACAGTTTACCGCTCTGTTCTTAACTTCGACCTTTCTTCCGCCCAGTTTTTTGATCTCTTCCGCTAAAATCTGTTCAAGACCAAAAAATGTTTTTATCTGTATCTGTATATTGTCTATATCCATAAGTAATTATTAAAAGTGTTAAAGAATTAAAAACTAAAAGATTAGGTATTCATTTTTTCAATCAATTGAATTTTTCAATCTTTCAATCTTAAAATACTTTTCCTTTTACCGCACAAATTTAGTTATTTTTGTATTATGGAATGGTTTGAATCTTGGTTTGATACCCCTTATTATCATTTGCTTTATAGTAACAGAGACTATACTGAAGCAGAAAATTTTATCACAAAACTTACAAAAGAGCTTCAGCTCCCAACTTCCAGCACTATCATTGATCTTGCTTGCGGAAAAGGGAGACACTCAGTTTTCCTTAATAAATTAGGCTATGAAGTACTTGGTCTGGATCTTTCCAAACAAAGTATTGAGCATAACAGACAGTTCGAAAATGAGACTTTACATTTTAAAGTTCATGATATGAGAAATGCTATTGATTCAAAACCTGTAGATGCTGTTTTTAATCTGTTTACCAGCTTTGGGTATTTTGACAATGAGAAAGATGACAGAAGTGTTTTTCAGTCGGTATATGATTCTTTAAAGCCCAATGGATTTTTTGTCTTAGATTATCTAAGCGAAGAGTTTGTAAGGGAGAATTTAGTTCCCGAAATGGTGGTGCACAGAGAAGGAATCGATTTTAATATTACCAAAAAGATTGAAGGCAGACATATCATTAAGGATATCCGTTTTGAAACAGAGGGTAAAGCGTTTCATTTCTTTGAAAAAGTAAAACTCCATACATTAGAAACTATAAATTCTTATGCCACTGAATGTGGTTTTGAAAGAATAAAAATCTGGGGAGATTATCAGCTGTCAGAATTTAACGCGGAAAAATCACCCCGTTGTATCAATTTATTTAAGAAAAAATAATGATTACAGTACTTTTACTGATTTTAAGTGTCATTGCCGGAGTATTTTTAGGAAAACATTTCGGAAAAAAAGAAAAGCTGGCAAAAAATTTATTGATTTTAAGTGCCGGATTTTTAATTACGATCTGCTTAAATGAAGTTTTCCCTCAAGTATATACTGCTGAAGCAGGTAGCAGCTTAGGAATTTTTGTAATTGCCGGTGTTTTGCTACAAATGATTCTGGAAGCTTTAACTAAAGGTTTTGAACACGGACATTTTCATCATCATAACGACCATAATATTCTTCCTGTTGCTTTAATGGTGGGTTTATTCGTTCATGCTTTTATTGAAGGAATTCCTTTAGCCAATGAAGAACATGAACTATCCCCTTATCTTTTAGGAATTGTTTTTCACAATCTTCCTATCTCTTTTATTTTGGGAGCATTCTTGTTTAACAGAAAAGAAGGTAAATCTGCGACTTCTTATCCGTCACTTCTGATTGTGGCTTTATTTGCGCTGGCTTCTCCAATGGGAATGTTATTGGGTAATTATTTCAATCCGGATTTACAGCCGTATTTCTTGGCTATTGTAGGCGGAATTTTCTTACATATTTCTTCTGTCATTATCTTTGAAAGCAATAAAAACCACAATATCGACTGGGTAAAAATCGGATTGGTGATTTTAGGAGTTTCGTTGGCTTTGGTTATGCATCTATTCCATGATCATTCCCATGTTGGTCATCATCATTAAATAAGAAACCTATCTTTATATAGAACAGCCTTTAATTATTTAGATTAAATAATTAAAGGCTGTTTTCTTTTACATCAAATTAATACCAATAAAAAAGCTCCGAAGTAAATCCGGAGCCTCAATTTAATCACTCATCACACAATCTGGAAATTAGAATTTCCATCCTAATGTAATAAAGAAGTTGTTAAAAGTATTTTTCACTTCAGATACTGCATAGCTTTCATTCGCTACATCAAAGTCTGAAGAACTATATCCTGTGGAATAATAAGGACTTCCTGAAATTACTTTACCATATAAGAATGGATTGTTATATTTTGAACTTATATTCTGGTAAGATGCATCAATATAAAAAGCACCAAAGTCATATCCTAAACCTAATCCGAAAGTATTTCTCTCTCCCAGCGTCCAGTTATTGTAATTTGCATTACCAGCAACACCTGCATTAGAATAAGCACTTACCGTACCTGAATCGTACGGACTTGAAGCATAAGAATACCCTCCTCTTAATCTGAAAGATTTAATTCTGTATTCAGCTCCTACTCTTACTTCTGAAAGGTTTTTGTAATTATCCTTAAAAAAATTATTAAGCTCTTTATCTGCATCTATTTCTTCTTTATACTTAGGTCTTGTAATCCCTAATGTATAATCGACGTTGAAAGAAAGATTTTTACTTGGAACATAGGCACCACTCACGGTTGCTTTCATAGGGCTTCTGAAGTTTACAGTTTCGCTGTATGCTCCGGATCCCATATATCCTTGGTTATCCAGACCATACTCTGTGTAAATTCTATCCATTCTCCACCAAGTAGGTGTTTCAATGGTAGCTCCTAATCTTAATTCTTTACTTACTTTCCCAATTACCCCGAATGAAGCTGAAAAACCATTTGATTTCTCAGTATACGGCGTATATTGTTTATCATAATTAGCTGATGAGTTATCTAAATCCAAGCCAAATGCTGCGGTATCCCATTGTTCAACATCCGCATAATGAAAATTAAGACCAGCACCGAAGTATAAATAGTTTTCATAATTCGCACCTACCCCGATATTCATCTTAGACTTAGTTCCATATCTGTTGTAGGCATGGCCTAAATACGTCAGATTTCCTGTAACAGGATTGTTATTAGAATCAATAAAATCTTTCTGAATAACAATATTTGAATTTCCCGGAGTCTGAACATAGTTTTCAATAGACTGATTAGAGAAATTAACCCCAACATTCACAAACTTCCAGCCACTTTCAGACATAAGCTGAAATGCTGCTATACCTCCAACGTTTCCGATATCAACTTTATTAATATTATAATCAATGGAAGAACCAGCCAATGTACTCTTGTTCTTATTATTCGTAATAGAAAGCGTTGCGGAAACATCTCCCGAAATAGCCACCCCTAAACCTGCAGGGTTTGTAAGCAAAGAACTTGCATCCCCACCTAAAGCTCCGTTAGAACCAGCCATCGCGTTAAATTTTGAAGAACCGTTCATCGGAGTATTTGAATATACATCGATAGAGTTCCTTAAGATCGAAATATCCTGAGCCTGCGCAAAAAATGCAGCAGAAATACTCATTACTATTAAAGATTTTTTTAACATTATTTTTTTAAATAGTTATTAATTTTTATTACCTACCTCCTCTGAAGCCACCGCCTCCACCGCCGGATCTGAATCCGCCGCCTGAAGATCCGCCAGATCTGAAACCGCCACCGCCAGAGTTAAAACCTCCGCCGCTGTTATTTCTGAAACCTCCGTCATTCATTCTTGGCTGAGATTGTTGAGGGTAGTTATTGTTGTTATAGTTTGGTCTTGGCTGTGAATTCTGATTACGGAATCCTCCCTGATTTCTGTATCCGTTATTGTTTCCGTTTCTGAAACCTCCGGTATTATTACCATTGTTATATCCTCTGAAGCCTCCGGTATTATTGTTTCTGAAACCATTATTATTCGAATTGATGTTGTTTCTGAAACCTCCTGAATTTACACCATTTTTATTGCCAAATCCTCCGTTATAGCTGTTATATAATCTTCCGTCTGCTCCTCTTCTTTTGTATGGTACTGCATAGTAATTATTTCCCCAGTATCCACCATTCCAGCCCCAATATGGACTTCCGTAATAACCTCCCCAGTAAGGATTATAGTAACCTCCATAATACGGATATCCCCAAGAATTCCAGCCGTTCCAGCCCCAAGAGCTTCCCCAACCCCATGAAAGGCCGAAGTTCCAGCCCCATCCGCTGTTCATCCCCCAATATGGGCTATACCAACCACCCCAACCCCAAGGAGATCCCCATCCCCAAGAATTGTCGTAGTAGTTAGTTTGAGAACCTGCAAAATTTCCCCAATCGGAATCCGTTGCGTTATTATTGGTATTCCAGTTATAATCATTCCAAGAATCATATCTTCCTTCCCTAGTATTCGCTTCTGAATTTTGGATGATATTAGAATTGTCATTGTAATCGTAGTACTCTCCTACTCTGTTCCCGCCATCATTAACAATCACTCCTTCTGGTAGTGTATCTTTATTAGGATCATAGTAAACCCCATCTGTCTCGCTATAGCCCCCCATTTGGGCGCCACAAGACACGAGTAATAATCCGCCTGCTATTGCTAAAACTCCTTTTGATTTTAACATACCAAGCAAATTTTTATGTATATTTCTTTTCATGATAACGTAAAGATTTTTAATTTAAATTATATTTGCAATCTGTACTAAAAATGTACCAAAAACCCATGTACAAATATCTATCAAAAATAGATTTTTATTTTTAGATAACAATAATAAGAAAAAGTTAAAAAAATCAAAAAAAATAATGGCAAAATTAACCTCAAGAAGCGAAGATTACAGCAAATGGTATAATGAGTTGGTGGTGAAAGCTGACTTAGCTGAAAACTCAGGAGTAAGAGGTTGCATGGTAATAAAACCATATGGCTATGCAATCTGGGAAAAAATGCGTGATGAAATGGATAAGAAATTCAAGGAAACAGGTCACGTTAATGCTTATTTTCCGCTTTTTGTGCCCAAGAGCTTATTTGAGGCTGAAGAAAAAAACGCTGAAGGTTTTGCCAAAGAATGTGCAGTGGTTACCCACTACAGATTAAAAACCGATCCGGACAATCCTTCAAAACTGATTGTAGATCCGGATGCAAAATTGGAAGAAGAACTGATCGTTCGACCAACTTCTGAAGCCATCATCTGGAATACTTACAAAAACTGGATTCAGTCTTACAGAGATTTACCTATATTAATTAACCAATGGGCAAACGTTGTTCGTTGGGAAATGAGAACGCGTCTTTTCTTAAGAACGGCAGAATTCTTATGGCAGGAAGGTCACACTGCTCATGCTACAAAAGATGAAGCGGTGGAAGAAGCAGAAAAAATGAATAAAGTATATGCAGATTTTGCAGAAAACTTTATGGCAATGCCTGTAATTCAAGGGTTAAAAACACCTTCAGAAAGATTTGCCGGAGCTGATGAAACCTATTGTATCGAAGCTTTAATGCAAGACGGAAAAGCTTTACAGGCTGGAACTTCTCACTTCTTAGGTCAGAATTTCGCAAAAGCATTTGATGTAAAATTCACCAACAAAGAAGGTAAAATTGAACACGCTTGGGCAACCTCTTGGGGAACTTCTACTCGTTTGATGGGAGCTTTGATCATGACACACTCTGATGATTTCGGTTTGGTATTGCCTCCAACTTTGGCTCCGATTCAGGTGGTGATTGTTCCGATCTTTAAAGGAGAAGAACAGTTAGAGCAAATCAGTGAAGTAGCTTTGGATATTCAGGCTAAATTGAAAGCAAAAGGAATTTCTGTGAAATTTGATAATGATACTCAAAACAAACCGGGATGGAAATTTGCAGAATACGAATTGAAAGGTGTTCCTGTAAGAATCGCAATGGGACCAAGAGATTTGGAAAACAGATCTGTGGAAATTGCAAGAAGAGATAATCTAACGAAAGAAGTTCGTTCTATCGACGGTTTAGATTCTTACATCGAAGAATTATTGAAAACAATCCAAAAGGATATTTATGATAAAGCATTTGAATACAGAAAAAATAACATCACTAAAGTAGATACTTACGAAGAGTTCAAGAAGGTTCTTGAGGAAAAAGGAGGATTCATCTATGCACATTGGGATGGAACTGCTGAAGAAGAAGAACAAATCAAGGACGAAACGAAAGCAACTATCAGATGTATTCCTTTGGATGATGATATTGAAGAAGGAATTTCTTTAATATCAGGAAAACCTTCTAAGAGACGAGTTTTATTTGCAAAAGCATATTAAAATTTTCTTAATAAAATTAACAAATCTTTAAAAATCTACACGATTTTTAAAGATTTTTTTTTGATTTTACTATTTAAAGATATTTTTTTATAAATTTATAAGACATTAATCTCAAAATAATTTATTATGTCTTTAAATGTCATTGATTTAATTAAAGGACAGTTAGGTCCTGCCTTAGTGTCGCAAGCTGCCGCGCAGTTTGGAGAAAGTGAATCAGGTATTTCAAAAGCAATTGGAGGCTTACTGCCCGCTGTAGTGGGTGGATTAGCAAACAATTCGGATAATCCCGGGGTTCTAGATGCAATTACCAATGCCTCATCAAGCGGAATTTTGGGAAATTTATTAGGAAACTCTTCTAATAACTCTGTTATTTCAAATCTTTTGTCCACCATTTTTGGTGATAAATTAAGCGGATTAGTCAATTCGATCGCTACTTTTGCAGGAATCAGCAATAATTCCTCAAGCTCATTACTCAACTTAGTAACAGGGGCTACAGCAGGTTCTATTGGAAAATATGCAGCAGATAATAATTTAGGTCAATCCGGAATTTCCAGTCTATTAAACGACCAGAAAGGGATTGTTTCTTCATTGTTACCTGCAGGTTTATCTTTAGCCTCACTAAACATAGGAGACTGGGCAAAAGGCTACAAATTTGACAATGATAATGACGCTATAAAAACACCTGTTGCAGAAGAGCCTAAAACAGATTTTACAAGAAGTACAACACCTACAGAAACTTATTCTCAAAAAAATAACGAAGGAGGAGGATCTGTCTGGAAATGGCTTCTTCCCCTGTTATTACTAATTGCTGCAGCATACTTCATCTGGAAACAGTGTGACAAAAAAAGCACAACAACGACAATATCGACTACAGACTCCACAACCATAATTACTGATAGTACAGCTACTGCTACCCCTTCAGATACTACAGTAACAACAACAGTGACAAAAGTAGATGAAAACATCGATTTGAATGGAACAGCTCTGAAAGGTTACAAAGGAGGTATGGAAGACCAAATGATCACTTTCCTGAAAACTGATGGTTATAAAAATGCAGCCAATGATGATGCTTTAAAAGACAAATGGTATGATTTTGACCATGTAAACTTCAAAATAAATAGTGCAAGTGAACTGGAAGCAGGCTCAGAAGGACAACTTCAGAACCTAGTGGCTATTTTAAAGGCTTTCCCTGAAGCAAAAATCAAAATCGGTGGTTACACAGACAAAACCGGTGATGAAGCTAAAAATTTGAAATTATCTGCTGACAGAGCTAATTTTATTAAATCTTGGCTAGGCAAACAGGGAGTCGGAGCGCAAGTTATTGCCGCCGACGGATACGGAAGTAAATTTGCAAAGGTAGATGCAAGTGCCTCTAACGAAGCCAGAGCCGTAGACAGAAAAATGGCAGTAAGATTCGCAAAATAAAATCTTTAGAACTTATAAAAATAAAATCCCAAAAGTAATTTTTGGGATTTTTTCATGTCCGTAAATTTGTCATTTTGATATATTTAATTACATTTGTTAGTCATTTCTAACATTTATGAGTTTCAATTTAAAAAGCGCCTGGCGAAAAGATAAAACCTCCCATTCTTTATCAGAAGTATATTCCTCTGTAAAAGTCCCTAAAAATGCCAATTTTTGGAAAAAATATCTTGCTTTTGCAGGACCAGGTTTAATGATCGCCGTAGGATATATGGATCCGGGAAACTGGGCAACAGATATTGCAGGAGGAGCACAGTTTGGATATACCTTACTCTCTGTTATCCTGATCTCAAATATTTTCGCCATGGTTTTACAGCACTTATCTGTAAAGTTGGGGGTAGTCGCAGAAAGAGATTTAGCACAGGCTTGTCGTGACCATTTCAGTCCGACAACTAATTTTATTCTCTGGGTTTTCTGTGAAATTGCCATCGCAGCATGTGATCTCGCTGAAGTGATAGGTTCTGCCATTGCTTTAAACTTATTGTTCGGAATTCCTTTAACATGGGGAATTGTGATTACAACGATCGATGTTCTGCTTATTCTTTTACTCCAGTCAAAAGGTTTCCGCTGGATTGAAAGTATTGTTGGTGGACTGATTTTTATTATTCTGGCTTGTTTTGTGTATGAATTAGTGATCTCTCAACCTGCCATCAACGAAGTATTGGGAGGCTTAGTTCCTAAAGCAGAAATCATTCAAAACCCGGCAATGCTATATATTGCCATTGGAATTTTAGGAGCAACCGTAATGCCTCACAATTTATATCTGCATAGCAGTATTGTTCAGACAAGAGATTATGATCGTACAAGAGAGGGAAAAAAAGAAGCTATAAAATTTGCAACATTAGACAGTACAGTTTCTTTAATGCTTGCTTTTTTCATCAATGGAGCCATTTTAATTCTGGCAGCAGCAACATTTCACATTACAGGAAACAAACACGTTGCAGACATTCATGATGCCTATAAAATGCTGACTCCAATTCTGGGAGCTTCAATGGCCAGTATTGCCTTTGCAATCGCATTATTGGCTTCAGGACAAAACTCTACACTGACAGGAACTCTTGCCGGGCAAATCGTAATGGAAGGTTTTTTAAATATCAGACTAAAACCCTGGTTGCGACGCTTAATTACAAGATTAATTGCTGTAATTCCCGCTCTGATTGTTACTATACTGTATGGGGAAAAAGGAACTACAGAATTACTGGTGTTAAGCCAGGTTATTTTATCCATGCAATTGAGTTTTGCCGTAGTTCCGTTGGTTATGTTTACTAGTGATAAAGCCAAGATGGGAGAATTTGTGAATAAACCTTTCATGAAAACCTGTGTCTGGATCATTTCTTTTGTGATTATTATTTTAAATCTTTATCTTTTATATCAGACACTTTTCGGAGAATAATTTTAAAAATAACTAAAGCTAATAGGGATTGATTCATAATTTGAATTAATCCCTATTTTCTGCCTAAATGTCACGCTTTTTCCTTTGGCAAAATCTTTGCGAGTACATAGGAAAATAAAGATTGAATTATGGAAAATCAGGATATTAACGAAGAAAGCATCAATAATCAAGAAGATACGAAGATTCAGAACGAGACAACATCTGAAGACAATGTGACAGCTCAACCTACTGCTGAGGAACTTTTGGCAGAAGAAAAAGACCGTTACATCAGATTGTACGCTGAATTTGAAAACTATAAAAAAAGAACCAGCAAAGAGAAGATGGAATTTTTCCAATATGCCAATCAGGATATGATGGTCTCTATGCTTGGGGTTTTAGATGATTTTGAAAGAGCAATTAAAGAAATTGCTAAAAACGGAAATTCTGCTGATCTACAAGGTGTTGAATTGATTTATAACAAATTCAAAAATAAACTGACTGAAAAAGGATTGAAAGCAATGGAAGTAAGAGCGGGAGACAGCTTTAATGTAGATTTCCATGAAGCAATTACTCAGATCCCTGCTCCTTCAGAAGATTTGAAAGGAAAAATCGTAGATGTAATCGAAACCGGATATACTTTAGGTGATAAAGTGATTCGTTTTGCAAAAGTAGTAACAGGAAATTAATATTAATAAATGATAAATGATGAGTGGTAATTGATGATCAGCTTCACTTATTAAATTTAAATATTCTTTTATCATTTATCAATAATCAATTATAGAACGAGATGTCAAAAAGAGATTATTACGAGATTCTTGAAATCAGCAAATCTGCATCAGCCGACGAAATAAAGAAAGCATACCGTAAAATGGCTATCAAATTTCACCCAGATAAAAATCCGGGTGATAAAGAAGCTGAAGAAAAATTCAAAGAAGCTGCAGAAGCTTACGAAATATTAAGCGACGAACAAAAACGTGCAAGATATGACCAGTACGGTCATGCAGGAGTTGGCGGAAACGGAGGCTTCGGAGGAGGTGGCGGTTTCGGCGGCGGCATGAATATGGAAGATATTTTCAGCCAGTTTGGAGATATTTTCGGTGGTGGCGGTTTCGGTGGTTTTGGCGGCGGCGGCGGTCGTCAGCAAGTGAAAGGTTCTAATTTAAGAATCAGAATCAAGCTGAACCTTGAAGAAATGGTAAACGGAACACAGAAAACCATTAAAGTAAAAAAGATGAAGATGGCAGAAGGTGCTACTTCAAAAACTTGTCCTACTTGTGGTGGTTCCGGAGTTCAGATGAAAGTGATGAACACCATGTTCGGTCAAATGCAGACTCAGACCACTTGTGGAACCTGTCAGGGAATCGGAAAAGTTGCCGATAAAATTCCGGCAGGAGCCAATGCACAAGGTTTGGTAAAAGACGAAGAGGAAATCACAATCAATATTCCTGCAGGAGCAAGAGACGGAATCCAGCTGAATGTAAGAGGTAAAGGTAACGATGCTCCTTTCGGTGGTGTTCCGGGAGATTTATTGGTGATTGTTGAGGAAGAAGTCGATAAAGTAATCAAGAGAGAAGGTGACAATCTTCATCAGGAATTATATGTTTCTTTTGCAGAAGCAGCTTTGGGAACAAAAAAAGAAGTTCCGACCGTTGGCGGAAAAGTGAAAATTACAGTAGATGCAGGAACTCAATCCGGAAAAATATTAAGATTGGCTGGAAAAGGTCTTCCAAGCATCGACAGCTATGGTAAAGGTGATATGTTCATTCACATTAATGTCTGGACTCCACAAAAATTAACGAAAGAGCAAAAAGAGTTCTTCGAAAATCAAATGAACAGCGGAGAAATGGTTGCAGAACCTTCCGGAAAGGAAAAAACGTTCTTTGATAAAGTGAAAGATTTATTCAACTAATGATACTAAAAGAGGCTTAATTATTAAGTCTCTTTTTTATTATAGGCCTTTATAACTATTTTTAAAACAAAACTATAAACCACAAAAAGAATGCTACCTCAAATTAAAGAAAATCAGAAAGTTTACATTGAAATTACAAACCTTATACATGGCGGAGAAGGTTGGGAACTAGGAGAATGTTTATGGAGTCCAAAATTTGACAAAGGAGGAGGAAAAAGTTGGAAGCTTATGGAAAATGTAAAAGTAAATGACATTATATTACATTTAGTCAAGTTAAATAACCAATATCATTTTTATGGGTTTTCACAAACTATTTCAGGCTTAGAAGAAACTGAGGAAGAACCACCAATACCAAGTAGCTGGGCAAATAGAGGAATATACCAAAGAATCAGCTTGATTAATTTTAGCAAAATAGAAAAACCATATTCTATAGCTTCAATTTTTAATCAATATGAAAATCAATTAATAAATATTTCAAATTTAGAAGGTCGATTCTATACTATTTCTAAAAATAAATTAACTGTAACTCAAAAATATTTAACAAAATGCTCTCCTAAATTATATGAAATATTTAATCGAGTTTCTAACGATATTAATTTTTCTCCTGAAATAGTTGAAAACTTCACGAGTATAATTCCAACTAAACATGAACCATTACAACCTGACAACACCCCTCCATCACGTATTAAAACTATAGTTTCAAGAATAGTAAGAGACACAGTGTTATCAAGAACCACTAAATCTGAAAATAATTGGAAATGCCAAATTTGTGGAAAAACCTTGCAACTTCCCAATGGATTTAATTATTCTGAAGGGCATCATTTACAGCCTTTAGGAGGAGCACATACTGGACCTGATGTAAAGGAAAATATCATTATACTTTGTCCAAATCATCATGCTGAATTTGATTATGGCAGCATTGCAATTAATCCTGAAACAAACCTTATAGAACACATTAATCACGAGAATGAGTTTCATCAAAAAGAATTAGCATACGAAAGAACAGATATTGGTAATGAATTTATATTATATCATTATACTAAGCAATTTAATAAATTACAATGATATACTCAGTGCTTTCAGCTTATCATAAATATTAACATTTTCCGCAGTGCAATCTGGAGAATTATCCTTGCTATTATTTATAAAAACTTTAATATTTCATTTTCATTTTATCTATTTTAGTATTTATATGACTAAAAAATGACTATGAAAAAGGCTTTTTTGCTATTATTATTTACTCAAGCAGTATTTGCCCAGCAAAATCCTCGATATTTATTCGAAGATTTGTACTTCGCAGATCCGTCGATTCATGTTTTTAATAACAAAATTTACATCTACCCTTCTCATGATATTGATACCGAAGTAAAAGATCCTACGAACGGCGGACATTATAATATGAAGGATTATCATGTTCTTTCGATGGACAATATTCAGCAGGAAAAAGCAAAAGACCTTGGAGCTGTTTTAAGACTAAAAGATATTCCATGGGCTGATAAACAACTTTGGGCTCCGGATATTGCCGAGAATAATGGCAAATATTACTTTTACTTCCCAGCAAAAGACAAAGAAGGGAATTTCAAAATCGGAGTAGCAACTTCCAACACTCCTGAAGGTCCCTTTAAAGCTGAAAAAAATCCGATAAAAGGAAGTTACAGCATAGATCCGGCGGTTTTAAAAGATAACGACAAGTATTATATTTATTTTGGTGGTTTAAAAGGTGGACAATTGGAGAAATACAGAAACAACAAGTCTTTATCAGAAGCAAAAGAACCCAACGATCAGGAAAATACACTTTCGCCTAAAATAGCTTTGTTAAATAAAGATATGCTTGAGTTTGCAGAAGAGCCAAAAGATATTCAGATCTTGGATGAAAATGGTAAGCCATTGAAAGCAGGAGATCATGAGCGTCGATTTTTTGAAGGAGTCTGGATCCATACCTACAATAATCAGTATTATCTTTCCTACTCTACCGGTGATACGCATAAGCTTGTTTATGCAATTGGCCATTCTCCATACGGACCCTTTACGTTTCAGGGAGAAATTCTTAGTCCTGTTGTAGGATGGACAACCCATCACAGCATTGTGGAAATCAATAAAAAATGGTATTTATTTTATCATGACAGCAAACCTTCCGGTGGAAAGAATCATTTGAGAAGCATTAAAGTAAGAGAATTTCAGTATGATCAGAAAGGACATATTCAGCCAATGAATGGACAGGATTAATCATATTCTAAGCTTCTATACAAAACAGAGCGGGCTTCAATTTCTTGAAGCCCGCCCTTTCATTATTTATTTATCAAATTTCTATTTCTTTTTAGCTAAAGCAACTGCTCCTTTTCCTATGGTGAAAAGAGCAACTGCAAGCAGTCCTCCTGCAAGTCCAAGGATAACTTCTTTTAAAATGGTAAGAATTTTACTGGAAGACCAGGATTCTAAAAAATGGTGAAAAAATTCTACTCTATGGGCAAAAATTCCTCCGGCTACCATAATTAAAGCAATAGTACCGATCACTCCCAATGCTTTAATGACAATTGGCAAAGCTTTCACCAATAGATGTCCCAGCTTTCCGAAAAAACCTTTATCGTTACTTTTTTTGATCAACTTAAATCCTGCATCGTCCATTCTTACAATCAGAGCTACAATTCCGTAAACTCCCACCGTTGCAATAAATGACACAAAACTTGTTACCAAAATCTGTGTAATAAAAGGGTGGCTTTCTTCCAATACGGTTCCTAAAGCAATAATCACAATCTCAATCGATAAGATAAAGTCTGTAGTAATGGCAGATTTTACTTTCGTTTTTTCTATTTCTTCGTCACTTTTATCCTCTTCCACAACCTCTTCCACCACTTCATGACCTTTCTTATCACGGTGAAAAAGAAATTCTATAATTTTTTCAACTCCTTCAAAAGACAGATACAGTCCTCCCAAAATCAATATGTAATTGATTGACGGAGCATACAACCAGTTCAATAAAAATACAACAGGCAGAATGATCAATTTGTTGATGAATGACCCTTTTGTGATCGCCCACAACACCGGAATTTCTCTTGAAGAAAGAAACCCTGTAGCTTTTTCAGCATTTACAGCCAGGTCATCTCCTAAGATCCCCGCTGTTTTCTGAGTTGCTACTTTACTTGTAACTGCCACATCATCCATCAAAGCTGCGATATCATCCAAAATCGCAAAAAAACCAGATGCCATAAAATTTTAATATTTTTTTAATAATTGTTAAGGAACAAAAATAATTATTTAATTCGACTTATTGCATGATTATTAAAGGTTTTAAGAGAATTTAAAATAACTCATGTATTTAACAAAAAAGAAGTTATTCTATCCAACAGGGAGATTATTAAACATTATTCATGAGAGTTTTTCCTTTATTTCTTTTCCTGCTTGTTTCAAATTTTACATTTTCACAGACAAAATACATTTTAGGATTATCAAAAAAAGACCATAAAATGGTGGTTTTAGATTACCATTCACTGGAAATTATCACAAAAATCCCTGTTGGTGAAGATCCACATGAAGTGGTAACTTCTGAAGACGGCTCCGTTGCTTATGTTGCCAATACGGTAAACGGAACGGCCCATGAAATCAATGTCATCGACCTAAAAAACTTGAAGCCTCTTAAAAATATTGATACAAGGCCTTTGTACGGTTCTCACGGAATGGTTTATTTAAATGGTAAATTATGGTTCACTGCTCAAGGATCAAAAGCTGTAGGAAGATATGATGTAAAAGACGATAAGCTCGAATGGTTGATGGGAACAGGGCAAAACATCACTCACCTTTTGTATGTCACTCCAGATTCGGAGCATTTCTATACGACCAATGTAGATTCCGGAACGCTAAGTGTTTTCGATCATGTATTATTGCAACCAACTGTTCCTCCAACCGGAGTTCTGCCTCCGAATGCAAAACCAAGATGGGACTGGATTCAGACTTTAATCAATGTAGGAAAAGGTGCAGAAGGTTTAGATGTTTCTCAGGATGGAAAGGAACTGTGGACAGCAAGACCGGATGGACATATCATTATTGTTGATCTGGAGAAAAGAGCGGTTAAAAACGATATAGATTCAAAAATATTGGGGCTTCATCGTCTGAAATTTACTTCTGATGGAAAATATGTTTGTATTGTAAGTGTAAAAACTGGTGAACTGCTTTTTTATGATGCTACAACCAGAAGGGAAATAAAAAAAATACATGCGGGACAAGGTGCTGCCATGTTTATGGATAAAGAAAAGAACAGACTTTTTATGTCCTGTACTCCTAATAACTCTGTTTCGGTAATTGATCTAAATACAATGGAAGTGGTGAAAAAGCTTGATATTGGCGGAAGACCGGATGGGATTACCATGGCTGTGGTAAAATAATTTCGGATATTTTGTATATTCGTTACAACCATTATCACCCAATCAATGATAAAGCACATTCAGTTATTTTTAATTCTATCTTTTAGTCTTTTTTACGGTCAAAATAAACAGTTTATCTATGAATACCGGTCTGTTCCGGATTCCACAGACAGGAATAATGTTATAACAGAATTCATGGTTTTAGATATTAATGCTAAGAAATCTGAATTTTATGGACTGGAAAGGTTTAAATCTGATTCTACCCTGCTTGCCGACAGTAAAAAAGGAGTTTTCAGTATGCCGCCCAACAAAGAGATGATCAGCGACAGAGTAATTAAATTTCCCAATTCAAATACGATCAATTATATAAAAATTTTTGACGATAAATATTTAGTAAATCAGGAAGTAAAACTCAACTGGAAATTAGTGAATGATTTTAAAACTATCATGAACTATAAAGCCCAGAAAGCAACCACTGAATTCGGTGGCAGAAATTGGACAGCCTGGTTTACGACAAGCATTCCTTTTCAGGACGGACCTTACAAATTTTATGGACTTCCAGGTTTAATTTTGGAAATGGAAGACAGTACCCATAGTCATCATTTTATCATAAGAGGTGTAAAAGATTCTCCAGAAGAATTTATATATCCTAATCTTAATAATTACAAGGAAATAAAAGTTACCCATCCTCAATTTGTTAAAGTATTTAAAACATATAGAATAAATCCGGCAGCTTCTCTTATAGGCAGAATTCCTGATTTTACAGATTCTGAGGGAAACCATATCAACGGGCAACAAAAAGTAAAGGAAATAGAAAAAATAAGACTGGAAAAATTAAAAAAAGACAATAATATTCTTGAGCTCGAATTATTAAAGAGTTAAATAATTACATGAGTACAAATGAAGATACATTATTTATTTTTTGGTATTTTTCTTTCCTGTTTCTGCACTGCGCAAATGTCCAAACAACAGGCAGAAGCAGAAAGAATGAAAATGGAAGTTACTGTTTATTCTGAACTCATTATGGAATTTCAGCAGGTTGATCTGAAAAAGATTAATAAGATCGTTTTAAAAAGTATCAATAAAAATTATCTTACAAAGCCCAATCTTGTTTTTGAAATAGAAAATCTGAATCCTGTCCATATTGTCATTGATCTTCAGCCTGTTGAATATATTCCGAGCAGAATGAAAAATCCTTACTTCAATCAGGTTACTTTCTGGAATAAAAAGAATATTTCATTCCTCGTTAAAAAGTTGAAGAAAAATCTTATCCCTTATAGAATTGATGGCTACAATTATGGATATTTAAGTCCGGATAATAAAAAAATCATCCAATTGCTGGATGAAAGCTACATAAAGCACCATATACTTGAGCAAAAGGAAGGAAAAATAATTACAGTTAAAAACAATGAAACTTCAGAAAATAAAATCTTGTATTTTCCTTACGACTCACAGCCGCTAGTTTTAAAAGAAAATGGAGATCTCACCAATTTTGACAAAATTAGAATTGATTTTAGTAACCGTTCTGAAAAAATCATTGAGTTTACGATCACTTACAATTTCAATGAACATAGTGAACGATTTGTTTATCAATATATTCATAATCAATGGAAGGCTATAAATGATTAACCATAAAAACACATGAAAAAAATTACCCTCTTTATATTATTTTTATTCCTCAATCTACATTCACAGCAAATAATCAATAAGGAAGAATTCGAAAAATGCAGAAAAGAATTCTCAAAGAAAATATGTCTTTCTGATGATGATAAGGATTCAATTCTTTTTTATCTAGATAAATGTCCTAAAGAAAGCGGTCCCCTTGAAAATTCGGGATGTCCTTTTCCCGATACAGACGGTGATGGAATTATTGATAAAGACGACGCTTGTCCCAGAGAAAAAGGAGAAATAGACAATAACGGCTGTCCATGGCCGGATACAGACGGCGACGGAATTCTCGATAAAGATGATGCCTGTCCCACTCTACCGGGAGTTCCTGAAGAAAATGGCTGCCCGAAAAGAGGTGACTGTAAAGAATATTTCGAAAAAGAAAAAAGGGAACTCATTGCTTTTAAGGAAAAGAATAACAAAGAAAAACAAAAATTTATTGAGTTAAGGAAGACGATCTTCAATACCATTCCGAAAATATTTCTTGTCGGTGAAAATATATCTGTGAGTATTTACGTAAATACATTTATTAATGATAATATCACGTTCCAATGTTCTTCAAAATCAACTTTAAGCCATGATAAAAATCTGTTTCTGGATCAACTGTTCTGGTCTGAAGACACGTTTGAATACGTAAGCAGAAAATTAAAGAAAAATCTTATTCCTGTGATCGGTTCAGTAAGGTCGAGGAAAAGTGTCACTAAGGATTTTATTAGTGGATTCAGACATGAAGGTTATTATCAGTTTATGCTTGATTTCCCTGAGTATATGGATCATAATAACAGCCTGGCTTTTTATTATACGGCAGATAATAAAAAACTAAAGTCTGAGATTTCAGGCACCAAAATCGTTGTTCATTTTGAATTGTATAGCTCAAAAAATCAAGTTAAAGTAGAACTATATAAAGCACGGGATCATCATTTTTATACATACGAATACATCGATAATCAATGGAAATTAATTACCACTGAAAAAAACAAATACTAAAATGAAAAAAATAGTTTTCTTTCTTTTTCCGATTGTTGTTTTTGGTCAAAAAGATATAGGAAAGATCGGATGCAATGTAAAATCATTTGAAACGACCTGTATCGAAAGTTCCAAAATAATTTCGGAGGTGAAATACCGTCATATTCCATCAGGTTACAGCCCTGCGATTATTGAAAAAATCTACGGGAGATTTTCTGACCTTCAAAATGTTTTTAATACCAGAACCTTCAAACAAAACAAGATTGATTTTACCTGCAATGAAGAGGTTATTTACGATGCTGCAAATGATATTTTTTATGCACAGGAAAAAAATGACAACAGAAAATTCTACTACCTTTACAATAGTACAGATGATGAAAAGACTTTTACATACAGAGGAACACAGGCTATAAAAGAGTTAAAAAGAATTAATCTGAATGATCCGAAAAAATACCTTCTGCTCTACAATAAAGATGCTGAAAATGATAATAATTACGAGGTAACGTACAATTATTACGATTCAGGATTTTTATATACATTTCATCAAAGAGGAAATGAATTTGATGAATATACGTATGACTATGAAAAGTTTGGTAATTTTATCGCCTATAAAAACGGGAGTCTCTGGAAAGAGGCATCCTCTATTTTTGAAGACGGAATTGAAGAAAGAACAATCACAGAATATATCATTCCGGAATCTTATCAGTTTGACAAGAAAAACCGTCCTTTCTTAAAAAAATCAAGATTCATTGATGATGATAAAAGCTGTAATTGCAGAGAAGGCTATGTCACAAAAATAGAATTCTGGAGCAACAATAAATGCCAAGAAGAAAAATTATTAGACTAAAAAAAACAATTATGAATTTCACCAAACTTGTCCCAAATGTTTTCTATAAAGACATCAATACAGGATTAAAAATTTTTGTTGACTGTCTTGAATTTGAAATCGGTCACAGCGAACTAGACGCTTACCAACCTTTCTGTGTATTGGAAAAAGACGGATTGAGAATTAACCTCTTCCAAAATGCAGAATTTGCAGAGAAAGATCATCCTGAATTTCGACTGGTAACTGAAAATAATTAAGAAGTTTACGAAAAGGTAAGCACAAAATTCCCTGAACTGCTACATCCCAATTTAAAAGAAATCACCTTAAGACCGTGGAATGCCAAAGAATTTGCATTAATGGATGAACAGATCGGAATCATCATTCAGCAGTGGTAAAAATCATTATTTAAAATGTATTTTTCACTCTTAATTTTCTGTAATTTTATACTATGAAAAAGCTGATTCTTCAATATCACTTCTTTGTTTTAGGATTAATTGGCTTTGTTTTAAGTTCATGCAATACACGAAAATTCAAAGTCTGGGTGGGAACTCACAATGACCAGAAAATCTACAACTTAAAATACGGCGAACACAAACGCCAGAAAATGGATATTTTTCTACCATCAGATTATTCTGAAAATTCTCCGGTTGTCTTAATCGTTCATGGCGGAGCTTGGACTTTAGGAAACAAGGAACACATGATCCAGATTCAGAAAATGCTTTTTAAGAATAATATTCCAAGCATTAATATGAATTACAGGCTGGTTTCTAAATCTAAAAAAATAACTTATAAAGAACAGCTCGAAGATATCGGTTCTGCAATTGCCAAGTTTAATTCTTTAGCTAAAAAAGCGGAACTTCGACCAGATAATTATATTCTTTTAGGTGAAAGTGCAGGAGGACATTTGGCTTTGCTGTATGGCTATCAAAATCCAGATCAGATCAAAAAGATCATTTCTTTGAGCGGTCCTACAGATTTCTATTCTCCTGAATATTTACATTCTTTTTATTCGAAATATTCTTCTCCAACGATTCAAAAAATGGTGGGAACCAAATTTCATCGTGAAAATTTGTCGGAAGAATTTAAAAAAGCAAGCCCGATTGCCAATATATCAAACGTTCCTACTCTACTTTTTCAGGGAAATCAGGATTTCTTAGTCAATCAGAAGCAAGGTTTAGCATTAGACTCGGCTTTAACCGCGCAAAATGTTCCCCATAAACTCGTTTTCATGAAAAATGCAGGTCATGCACCCAGATTTTTCAGTAAGACGAAGAGAGACAGTATTATTTATCCCAATATTCTGGAATGGATTCAAAAGTAGTCTTTCATTTGTCATTCTGACGAAGGAAGAATCTTTTTTATTCTAAACTTTACTTTTTTTAATGTAAATGGAGGTTCTTCAATCCGCTCCGCTACTTTCAAAATGATAACGCTCCAATCAGAAGAAAAATATCTGTAAAAAAAATAGCCCGTTAAAAAACGGACTATCTGTATATTTTTAATTAATTTCTATTTAACATCTTCATCAAAATCATGGTTCTCATATTTTGAAAAGTCTTCTTTCTTTCCAAATAAAAACTTAGCAATAACAGGTACAGTTGTTACTAAAACAATGATAATAATGATGATTTCCAGTTTCTTTTTAAGATCAATTCCAAACTGATCCATAAATAATTTATCTAAATAATGCCCCGCAAAAATAAGGATGAATGACCAAAGGACAGCTCCAATAATGTTATCTCTAAGGAATGCTTTTTTATCCATCTTCACAATTCCGGCAATAATAGGAGTAAAAGTTCTTACCACCGGTAAAAATCTCGCCATAATAATGGCTAAAGCCCCGTTCTTTTCGAAAAACTCATGAGCCTGATACAAATGTTTTTTCTTGAAAAGCATGGTGTCTTTCTTCTTATATAAAGCAGGTCCAGCTTTACGTCCGAAATAGTATCCGACTTCGTTACCAATAATGGCTGCAAAAGCAACTGCCGATGCTAAAATAGTTGTATCTAAAAAATCGCTTCCGGTAGAACCAAAGGTTTCCGAAATAATTTTTACGGCATAAATTCCCGATACAAAAAGCAGAGAATCTCCGGGAAGGAAAAACCCTATGAATAAACCGGTTTCTGCAAAAATAATGAACAAAATAAGCCAAAATCCCCCATTATTTATATAAAACTCCGGGTTTAATAAATCCTTCCAACTATTGAAATCTTCCATAAGTATTGATGAGTAACAAAAATAGGCTTAATAAAGTTCAAAAGGAAATATATTAGCATATTTTAACGAAAATTCAGATATGATTTTTATAGGTCCAGATCATCTTCAGAAACTGCCGTTCCATCGGCCATCAGAAACGCTTTCAGGAATGGCGTAAGATTTCCGTTCATGACAGAATCTACATCCGAAGTTTCGTAGCCGGAACGTACATCTTTTACCAGTTTATACGGATGCATTACGTAATTTCTGATCTGACTTCCCCACTCGATCTTCATTTTATTAGCTTCGATCTCGTTACGGGCTTTCATACGTTCTTCTAATTCCATTTCGTATAGTCTGGAACGAAGCAACTGCATTGCTTTTTCTTTGTTTTGAAGCTGAGAACGGGATTCTGAGTTTTCAATAATAATTCCTGTTGGTGCGTGACGAAGACGAACCGCAGTTTCTACCTTGTTTACGTTCTGACCTCCTGCTCCGGAAGACCTCATCGTTTCAAATGAAATATCTGCAGGATTGATGTTAATTTCAATGGTATCATCTACCAAAGGATATACATATACGGAAACAAAGCTGGTATGACGCTTTGCATTAGAATCGAAAGGGGAAATTCTTACCAATCTATGAACTCCGTTCTCTCCTCTAAGGTAACCAAAGGCAAATTCTCCTTCAATTTCCAGTGTTACGGTTTTTACTCCTGCAACATCTCCTTCCTGGAAGTTCAGTTCGCGGATTTTATATCCTTGTTTTTCAGCCCACATGGTGTACATTCTCATCAGCATTGAAGCCCAGTCACAACTTTCTGTCCCTCCTGCTCCGGCTGTAATCTGAAGTACTGCAGAAAGCTCATCACCTTCGTTGGAAAGCATATTTTTGAATTCAAGGTCTTCTATTTTCTCTACCAACTGAGGAAAAGCTTCATCCAGTTCTTTTTCAGAATCCGGATCTTCTTTAGCAAAATCCATCAAAACCTGTAGATCTTCGAACTGAGTATTGATCTCATCATAAGCTTCTACCCATTTTTTCTTGGAACGAAGCTGCTTTAAGAATGCTTCCGCCGTTTTCGGATTGTCCCAGAATTCCGGTGCAGCAGTTTTTTCATCATCATTGGCAATTTCGATCTTCTTTTTGTCGATCTGAAGGTATTTATGTAAATCTTCAATTCTGGATTGAATTTCTTTTATCTGGTCGTTGTTGATCACGATTGTTTATTTTTTGCAAAAATACGGATAAAATTATGAGTAAGGAATAATGTACTATGCGTAATATTTCCAGTACAAATTCTGAACAATTAATCCGTGATATTTTTAGTTGGTGGGAAAGCAGTTAAATACTATTTCTTAATTATCTTAGCATCAAGCATTTTTTCCAGATCTTTTTTTGATCTTTTACTTTCAATTTTGAAACCAAACATGGTAAAGAGATAGGCTACTAATAACATTAGTAAAGGCATAAAAGATACTGCAGATATTTTTTCCCCATTCGTAAATATCATTATTAAAGCACAGCATACAAATACACACCAAAATAGTAAGAAAATAAATACCGACCAATGCAGTCTCATTTTAATCTCAATTTGTGTTTCGTAATTATTTTGCCGAATTTCCCCGCTTATCTGAGGCTGGAACGAGTTTCTGCCTTTAATAATTCTACTGATTTCAAAACTATTTCCATCAATCGTACCTTCGTATTCTTTAGTGATATTATTTCTGAATATCCGGATTTTTTTCTTATCAATAAAATCGGAAAGCCTTGTCAATACTTCTTGTTCAGACAAGTTTGTCTTATATATTAAATGCTCAAAAGGTAAATATTCCATTTATTCACTATTATTTAAATCATTTCAGCAACAATCTCCCCTATTTTCGGAGCCAGTGCCACTCCCATTCCTGAAAGTCTTACCGCACAGAATTGTCGATTAGAAATTTGTTTTATAATGGGAGTTTTCTCTGAGCCCATTGCCATAATTCCGGACCAGCGCAAAGAAATGTTAACATCCTGATTAGGCAGAATTACTTCTTTTAAAAACTGTTCCAGGTGACTTTGCAAAAATTCTGTGGTTTCAAAAGCGGTGGTTTCTTCTGTTTTAAAATCCTGATTTCTTCCGCCGCCTAATAAAATTCGGTTTCCGAGGTTCCGAAAATAATAAAACCCTTCATCATAATGGAAAGTTCCTTTTAGCTTTAAATTCTCAATTGGTTCCGTCAGAATAATTTGTCCGCGAGCCGGAATGATTTCTTCATCTTTTAAAAATGTTGAAGCAAAAGCATTCGTGCAATGAATCAGTTGATCAGATTTAATCGAAATATCTTGAGACAGCTGAACTTCAATTTCGTTTGAATTTTCAGAAATATTCTTCACTTCCGCTCCGAAGAAAAACTCCACTTTTAATTCATGGCATTTTTCTACTAATTTCTGAAGTAATTTACCCGAATGCAGACTTCCTTCACATGAATTTTCAATTAAATATTCAGATCTTCCGAGTCCGAATTCTTTAATTTTATTTTGATTTAGAAAATAGTTTTTTTCAGTTCCTGTAATTGACTTTAATTTTTCATTTACCTCCTCAATTCTATGTAAAGGTTTATCATGATTAAGAATTTCAAAACCTCCGTTTAATTCAAAATCAATTTCTGAGTTTTTAAAATGGGTCTGAATTTTCTTCAGCCCTTCAAACCTCATCTTTACAAGATCCAAAGTTTTTCCCCAACCCATTTTCTCAGAATCGGCTATCACTTCTGTCAGACTTCCGAAACACGCAAAACCGGCATTTCTTGTCGAAGCTCCCAATGGAACTGAATTTCGTTCAATAATCAGAACTGATTTTTCAGGAAATTTCTCTTTGACCGAAATCGCAGTCCATAATCCTGTAAAACCAGCTCCTATAATAATGATATCCCGTTTTCTGTAAAAGGTATCAAGCTCCCAAACGCTGTTCATGACGTAGTTATGAGTTATAACGATTTACTCTTTATTATCGTTTTGCTCTTCTTCGCCATTATGATGGAAACCTATCGCTCTTGTCGGTTCTTCGACAACTTTATAGGCATCCAATTCTGTTTTTAAGCTTTGCACTCTGTACTGAAACTGATCGTAATTATTAATAATGACATCGCTCAAAAATCTTGCAACCTGATCCAGATATTCTTCCGTCAGTTTTCCTCCAGCATCTCTTAATGCACCATTTAAAAGATTCTGATCTATTTTTAAGTTTTCATTTTTGGTTCTCTGATACAGGTTTTTAATCCTTTTTTTCAGGCTCTGCGTAAAATCAATAAGCATGGTATTGCTAAAAACTTTCATTTGAGACGCAATCTGCTGCCAGAAAGGCACTTTATCTGCTTTATTGTTTTTAAGAATTTTATACAGTAAAGAATCATTTTCCAACCCTCTTGTCATGGCAAAGAGAATGATCTCTGAACGTTCGGCTGCATTGGGAGGAAATACAGGAACGAGTACATCAAATCTTCCCGGTGCCAAAATTTCTTCATCGATTCCCGATACTGAATTCGCTGAACCTACCATTAAGAGATCTTCCTGCTCAAATTTACTGATATAATGAAGAATGATTTCCTGCGTTTCAAGGTTACATGAAGCAACATTTGTTTCGGGTGTTCTTTCCATCATTACTTCTTCAAAATCTTCCAAGAAAAGCAACACCTTATCTTCTTTCATCATTGTTAAAAGAAAATCATTAAAATTGGTTCTGTTCCCGTCTACAAAAGAAGTTCCGAGATAATGTTTTTTCACTTCTTTGAACTTATATCCTATAATTTCAGCGATTTTATTGGCCCAAAAAATCTTACCGCTTCCAGGAGGACCATACAAGATGATTCCTGCCGGTTTATTGATTCCCCAGTCTTTAATCTGCTGAGGATTTAAAAAAGGTTCTAAAACGCCGGAAATATAAAAGAACAGATCTCTGTATCCAATGAAATCTCTTTGTTTGAGACTGGTTGTGTGTCCGAAATAGCTGTAGACAAATTCGTAATTTCCTCCTAATTTATTATCAATTCCATAGCTTGAAATGGAAGATTTAAAAAATCCGTTGTCAAAGATATTCGGATTTGTTTCTTTGATGGCTTTTTCTATCTTGTCTTTGGGCTGCTTGATGGTTTCCGCAATTTGCTCCAGTGTTTTGTTTTTATCTAAATCTTTTTCGTAAATCTTTAAAAATTCAATGTTTTCTCTGGCAAATTTTTCAAAGTCTTCTTTCACTTCAAAATTGGTACTGATACAAACTCCAAGTTCAAGATCAAAATCCTGAATAAACTGTTTGATCGCTTCTGCCGAAACTTTTAATTCTTTTGCTAATTCAATTAACTTCATAGTGACTGATTAATTCTACCAAATGTAATATATTTAGTAATAAATGTAAATTGATTTATGATAATTCTGTAACATTTCTTAATTTATACAGACTACTACTATGGAAAACAAATTACAATGGAAAAGATTTTATCAGTAAAGAACCTGACGAAAAAATTCAAAAGAGTTGTGGTAAACAATATTTCTTTTGATGTCGAAAAAGGAAATGTCTACGGACTTCTTGGTCCCAACGGAAGTGGAAAATCCACGACTTTCGGGATGTTACTTTCAACCATTAATCCAACAAGCGGAGACTGGTATTGGTTTGGCAAAAAAGGAACCGATCCCGACACGCTGAAGAAAATAGGCGCTATCATTGAACAACCTAATTTTTATCCGTATTTAAGTGCGGAAACCAACCTTAAGATTGTTGCAGAAATCAAACATACTCCTTATTCAAGAATTGAAGAAGTTTTAAATACCGTAGGTTTATACGAAAGAAGAAAAGACACCTTCAAAACTTTTTCTTTAGGAATGAAACAACGTCTTGCGATTGCTTCTGCCATGCTGAATAATCCTGAAGTTCTTATCCTGGATGAGCCGACAAACGGCTTAGATCCCGAAGGAATCATCCAGATCCGAGAAATCATCAGCAATATTGCCAAACAAGGCATTACGATTATCATTGCAAGTCACCTTTTGGATGAGATCGAAAAAATTTGCAGCCATGTTATTGTCTTAAAAGAAGGAACTTCTCTTTATTGCGGAAGAGTAGATGAAATAACGTCCAACAATGGATATTTTGAATTAAGAGCAGATAATAATACGCAGCTTTCAGAAGCTCTACATGGACTTCAATGGTTTACTTCCATTACTCAGGAAGATGATTTAATAAAGGCTCATGTTCGTGATGACGCATCAATTTCGGCTTCAACATTAAATCAGAAGCTGACTGAGAAAGGAATTTTCTTATCCCACCTGAACAAGAAAAAACTGTCTCTTGAATCACAATTCCTTGAACTTGTAAAAAACACAAAATAATCATGACAAAATTATTAAAACTTGAATATTACAAAAACCTGAACTATAGACCGTTCAAGATTTTTACCATTTTATATTTCGCCATTCTTATTGCGTTGCTTTTCATTGGACTGGTCGATTTTGATCTTTTCGGAGGAACTGTCAATTTAAAAGAGCAGGGAATCTATAATTTCCCGGAAATTTGGAATTTCACCACCTGGATTGTTGGATTATTGAAAATTTTCTTAGGTTTGATCATTGTTTTTTCGATTTGTCAGGAATTTGGTGACCGAATGTTTAAGCAAAATACCATTGACGGCTTAAGCAGAAAGGAGTTTATTGGTTCAAAATTATTAACGATCAGTATTTTCACGATTATTTCAACCGTAATTGTGTTTGCGATCACTATGTTTTTAGGCTATCAATATTCTACGATAACAGAGTCTGCAAAGGTTGTTCAGGAGATGTTCTTCATCGGAAATTACTTTGTAAAACTGTTTACTTTCTTCTGTTTCCTCATGTTCCTTTCTATTTTACTGAGAAAATCGGTCTTTGTTTTTCTTTCTCTTTTTGTTCTTTGGATTCTTGAAGGGATTATTCAAAGTATAGCATTATATGTAAAATCTCAACATCATACCGGAGCGCAAATGGTAGAAAAAGCGCAGAATACATTTTCATTTACCAAACTTATGCCTTTGGAAAGTATGTCGAGCTTAATTCCAAATCCTATGATGCGATTAAAAGCAGCTCAAATATTAGGAGGAAAATACGAATTCCACTACCCTACGGAAAGTCTTATTGCCTGTCTGGTTTGGTGCGCAATTTTCATCTTCGGATCGTATTGGATTTTAAGAAAAAAAGACTGGTAAATATCTGATTAAAAGATTTTAAATTAAAGTGATTCATTTAGAATCACTTTTTTTGGCTTAAAATTTTCATTCGGTTTTGGTAAAAATAACTGCAGTGAGAAAAATTTTCTATGTTCCCGGATTGATCAGTGCTTTATTTATACCGATTCTGTTTTGGTATTATGGGAGTCAGCGAGTTCATTCGCAGTATACTGTGATGGATTTAGGGCTTCCCGCAAAACACAAATCCACTGATAGTTTTGATAATACATTTGAACAATTTCGAAACTGGAATTATCAGAAAATTATTGTAAAACCCAACACAGCCCTACAAAATCAACAATACTATATTTCTGAATTGAAAAAACTTCAGGAAAGAAATCAAAAAGAAACAGGAATCGAGTTCGTAATTGGTGATAAAAATACTTATCAGGATTTTATTGCTTTAATGGATGTTATGCAACTTGCACATCAAGAAACTTTTGGAATTGATGTAGAAAATACCAATCATTTCTTTGCTCTTCATTTTTATAAAAACCCAATTGAAACTAAAAAAGAATACACATCTATTTGTGGAGGTGTTGTAGGAGGTTATTATAAAGAAAAAAACACTTTAAATTTAATCAATCCTGAAACATTTATTAATCATGTTCCCAATAAAGCTTACTACATAATTTTTGGTTTTTTATTATTTTTAAACATTTCCATGTTAAGCATCAAAGAACGATTTCAGTTGCAAAGGATTCACTATTAAATTGAACAAGATTCTTCTATGAGTTTAATTGCAAACAAATTTCTTTTTAGCTATCTTTAAACTTTACCTATAAAAACACCAAATGATTCACTTTTCAACTTCTAAAATTATAAAAAATTGCTTTTTAACATTAGCTTTTCTGTGCTTATCCTGTTCTGATGGTAAGAAAAATACATTTAGAGTTTTCACCTCATCCAAAGAGGAAAAACCATCTTTAAATACTGAAAAGATTCATAAAAAAGCTAAAGAGGCTTTATCATTTTGTAAAGAGAAGAAATTCAATACCGATTTTTGTATTTTGATCGATATGAGTTTACATTCAGGCGTAAACCGTTTTTTCATTTATGATTTTAAAGAAAAGAAAATTACCAAAAAGTATCTTGTAGGCCACGGTTGCGGAAATTATATCTGGAGTTGGGCACAATCAAAAGACAATCCGGGTTTCAGCAATGAAGACGGAAGTCATCTTTCTTCTCTGGGAAAATATAAAATCGGGGAAAGAGGAATAAGTGAATGGGGAATTAAAGTAAAATATTTAATGCACGGCTTAGAAGAAACCAATAATAATGCACTGAAAAGAGCCATTGTTTTTCATTCCTGGGAAAAAATGGATGATCATGAGATCTATCCTCAAGGTTCTCCCGAAGGTTGGGGCTGTCCGACAGTTTCCAACAGTGCTTTAAGAGAAATTGATCCTCTCTTAAAAAGTACATCCAAACCCGTTCTGATGTGGATTTACAATTAAAAAAGACTGTCTTTCGACAGTCTTAAAAACACCTTACTTAATTATATAGTTACTTCTTATCTTTTTCAAGTAAAGAAATATAGTCTCCATATCCTTTGGCTTTCATTTCCGCTTTTGGAATAAATTTCAGAGAAGCTGAGTTGATACAGTAACGAAGTCCGCCTTTATCTTCAGGTCCGTCATTGAAAACATGTCCCAAATGCGCATCTCCGGTTTTACTTCTTACTTCCACTCTCGTCATACCCGCTGATCTGTCCAATTTTTCATCGATCAGATTTTTAGTGATCGGTTTTGAAAAACTTGGCCATCCACAGCCAGATTCAAATTTATCGGTTGAAATAAATAAAGGTTCTCCAGTCGTAATATCTACATAAATTCCTTCACGGGTTTCGTCCCAGTATTCATTCTGGAAAGGTCTTTCCGTGCCGTTTTCCTGAGTTACGTTATATTGTTCTGCGGTTAATTCTTTTTTAAGGGCAGCTTTATCCTGTTTTTGATATTTCATTTCTTTAGTCTGTTTTTTAGGAAGCGGATTTGCATTTCTTGCCATTTCAAATAATCCCGGTTCGATATGACAATATCCTCCAGGATTTTTATCTAAATAATCCTGATGATAATCTTCTGCTTTGTAGAAGTTTTTCAAAGGAATAGTTTCCACGACCACCGGTTTATTATAGTTTTTAGCTAATTTTTCGACTTCAGCTTTTACAAGAGCTTCCGTTTCTTTATCTGTTGAATAAATTCCTGTTCTGTACTGGTTTCCTCTGTCATTCCCCTGTTTGTCAACACTTGTAGGATCAATGGTTTTAAAATACAAGTCAATTAACAATTTTAAATCTACCTGTTCAGGATCATATTTCACTTTTACAGTTTCCGCAAAACCTGTGGTATGACTTACCACTTCCTCATACGTAGGGTCTTTTTTATTTCCGTTGGCATATCCAACTTCTGTTCCTACCACTCCGCGAATTTGTTGAAAAAAGTGCTCAGTTCCCCAAAAACATCCTCCTGCAAAATAGATTTCTTTTACGTTTTTATTATCCATAATGGTCTCATTTTCATTTTTATTGTCTGTGGATTTTGGTTTGGCATCTCCACAGCTTCTAGCAAAAACTGCTATACCCAGAATTACTCCAAGCAGTATTAATATATTTTTCATTTTTATTTTTTTATTTGTAATCATTTTTTTTCATTTAAAATCATTAAACTAAATCCTAAAAGCATCAGATCTTTTAAGATAAAGAAATCTGTAACAGGAATTCCGTCTACAGTCTTCCAAATACCCGGAGTGGTCAATAAATAACTTAATGTCGTAAGAAAAGTTACAACCATTCCGATGGCAGCGTACTTTCTGAGTGATGCAAATTTCACACTAAATATTAATAGTAAAGCAATGATAATTTCTATCGCTCCGATAGCGTTTGACACTGTCTGTACACTTACAATATCATATACGAAAAAAGTGAGAAAATGGTTTTTTACCAGATGTTGTATTCCTTCTGCTTCGGTCGGTGTGAATTTGAATATTCCGATCCAAAGCAAAATCAATGCAGCCCCAAAAATCGAGATATAATATCCGATTCTGCCCGTTCGGTTTTCTTTGTTGATTTCTAATAAAGTTCCGTTCATTGTAATGATTTTGATGTAATACTTTGTTTATTTTCAAAAGTATAGTCGGAACATTTTCAAAATCCTGACAATAATTGTCTTAAATATCTAAATTTTTAATAACTTTTTCTTTAAAGTCCTGAATTTCAGAATTATTAATTTTATCTTTTTTGTCCTGAGAAAGTTTTCTTTTCAGAATATCATCTAAAATTTCCAGTTTTTGTTTGTAGGCTCTGCACCATTTGCAGATTTTAAGATGCAGATTGAGTTTCCAGTTCTCTGTTGGAGAAATGTTTTCAGCATTGCGTTTTTCCATGAGCAGAGTCACTTCGCTGCATGGTAAAAAGATCATATGTATTAGTTTTTTTAACATTCTTTTAGTCCTTATGATTTTGCAAACCAGTTAAATTCCAGACACTCTCGCAACTGCATTCGGCTTCGCTGTAAAATCTTCCAAAGATTAGTCGTAGAAATATTCAATTCCTGACTCACTTCAGGCGCTTTTTTTTCTTCAAGATAATACATTTTCATCGGAATCTTCCATCTGGAGGGCAAATCTTCAATACAATCTTCCAATGTTTTATTAAAATCTTTGTCATCGAGAAGCTCGGTTTCTTTGTTGGAAGCATCCCAATCATTAAGGACATCATCATTTTTCCAAGAACCGGTTTCATCAAAAAAATGGTCTAGTTTTATTTGTGGTTCGGATTTATATTTTTTGCGATAAAAATCCGCAACTTTTCTTTTTAAAATAGTCATCAGCCAAGTCAACGGTTGACTTTTCCCTTCAAAAGAATCATACGACGAAAAAGCTGAAACAAAAACCTCCTGCACAATATCTTCCGCTTCAACTTTATCCGAAAGCAGATGTACTGCCCTTCTCAACAATGGCCCTGAATATTCTTCTATCCAGTTTTTGATTGTTTCGTTTTTTGTCATATCAAATATTATTTTATTTGCCCACAGATTTTTCGCTTTACATAAAGATCTTGTAAAAAAAATCCTAGAGTTTTTTATTTAATATTAAAACGAATATAAAAAGTTAAATGCTAAACTGCAAAAAAATATTCACTACAAAAATTCTCCTCCTTCTGAGAGGTGGCGAAAATTCAAAGAAATTTTGACGGGTGGTTTTCAACAGTCGCAATTTCCTAGCACTAATTGCAGCAATTGTCTAGGTTCATTTTTTAGATTTCGGGCGGCGGCAAAGCCGCCGCCCGAAATCTAAAAAACAGGCAAGTACAGAAAGCAGGAAACAAAAAAAAGAAAGCTTAATAATCCAAGTTTTGATATTAATAAAGAGATTTTTCACTCCGCTTTCGCTCCGTTCAGAATGACAATATTTAAACAATTATTTTACACGTAGGTTAAAACACTAAACTATATTTTACTATTGCTTTAAAAACATTAAATTTGCATCTTATCGAAAATTTGTAAAAAGCAAAGCAATATATATCATTATGACATCACAAGAGATTCGTCAGAAATTTTTAGATTATTTTAAAAGTAAAGAACACCTTATCGTTCCTTCGGCTCCTATCGTGCTGAAAGACGACCCTACCCTCATGTTTTCCAACTCAGGAATGACGCAATTCAAAGATTATTTTTTAGGATACAAAGAGCCTAAAGCCTCAAGAATTGCCGACACTCAAAAATGTTTAAGAGTTTCCGGGAAGCATAATGACCTGGATGATGTAGGTAGAGATACCTATCACCATACCATGTTTGAGATGTTGGGGAACTGGTCTTTTGGTGATTATTTCAAAAAAGATGCTATTGCTTTTGCCTGGGAATTGCTGACAGAAGTGTACGGAATTCCGAAAGAAAACCTATATGTAACCATTTTTGAAGGAGATGCTTCCGAAAATCTTGACAGAGATCAGGATGCTTATGATTATTGGAAAGCGGTGATTTCTGAAGACAGAATCATCAATGGAAACAAGAAAGATAATTTCTGGGAAATGGGAGCAAGCGGACCTTGCGGACCTTGTTCTGAAATTCATGTCGATCTAAGAAGTGAAGAAGAAAAAGCAAAAGTTTCTGGACTTGAATTGGTAAATAATGACCATCCTCAGGTTGTGGAAATCTGGAATCTGGTTTTCATGCAATACAACCGTAAAGCAGACGGAAGCTTAGAAAACCTTCCTGCAAAACATATTGATACCGGAATGGGCTTCGAGCGTCTTTGTATGGCGCTTCAGGGAAAATCTTCAAACTATGATACTGATGTTTTCACGCCTTTAATTGCTAAAGTAGAAGAACTTTCAGGTAAAAAATATACGGGAGTTTTAGAAGACGAAAAAGATATTGCGATACGTGTTGTAGTAGATCACATCAGAGCGGTTTCTTTTGCGATCGCAGACGGACAATTGCCTTCAAACGGAGGAGCTGGTTATGTAATCAGAAGAATTTTAAGAAGAGGAATTTCTTATTCTTACAGATTCTTGGATATGAAAGAACCTTTCCTTTATAAATTGGTTGCTGTTTTACAAGAACAAATGGGAGCATTCTTCCCTGAACTGGAAAAACAGGGAACTTTGGTAACAGAAGTTATTAAAAGTGAAGAAGAATCTTTCCTAAGAACGATTGAAACAGGATTAATCAGAGTTGAAAAATTAATTCAGCAGACGATTTCGGAAGGTAAAAAAGTGTTGCCAACAGAAGAAGTTTTCGAATTATATGATACGTATGGTTTCCCAGATGATTTAACAAGAATTATCGCTGAGGAAAAAGGCTTAACAATCGATGAAGCTGGATTTAAAGTGGCTTTAAATGAACAAAAACAACGTTCAAAAGCTGATTCCGCTCAGAAAGTATATGACTGGGTCGTTTTAGAAGAGCAAGAACCCAACTTTGTAGGTTACGATCAGATTGAAGCGGAAACTCATATTACAAAATACAGAAAAGTAGAAAATAAAGACGGCGAATTTTATCAGGTTGTATTGAGCAACACTCCTTTCTACCCAGAAGGTGGTGGACAAGTTGGTGATAAAGGTGTTCTTGAAAATGCTGCTGAAAGTTTCGAAGTTTTGGAAACAAAAAAGGAAAACGGATTGATTATTTCTTTAATCAGCGGGCTTCCTAAAGATGCAAGTGCTCTTTTCTATGCTAAAGTAAATGCAACCGACAGAAAAAACTCTCAGGCAAACCACTCTGTAACTCACTTGTTGCACGAAGCGTTAAGAGATGTTCTAGGAACTCACGTTGAACAGAAAGGTTCTTACGTTGGTCCTGATTATTTACGTTTCGACTTCTCTCATTTCAACAAAATGACAGAAGAAGAATTGGCTTCGATTGAAGAAAAAGTAAATGCAAAGATCAAAGAAAGTATTGCATTGCAGGAGTTCAGAAACATTCCGATCAAGGAAGCTCTGGACAGAGGCGCAATGGCTTTGTTTGGTGAAAAATATGGAGACAATGTGAGAATGATCCAGTTTGGAAGTTCAAAAGAACTTTGTGGTGGAACTCACGTGAAAAACACAAGCGAAATCGGTCATTTTAAGATCAATTCCGAAAGTTCGGCTGCTGCGGGAATCAGAAGAATTGAAGCTATTTCCGGAGATAAATCTGAGGAATATTTCAAAGGGTTGGAAAAACAGATCACTGAACTTTCTCAATTGTTGAAATCTAAAGATGTTGTGCGTTCTATCGAGAAACTAATCGAAGAAAATGCATCATTGAAAGCTGAAGTTGAAGCCTTTAAAAAAGAAAAAGCTAAAGGAGAAATCGGTGACTGGAAAAATGCTTACGAACAAAAAGGTGACAAACAGCTTTTAGTAAAGAAAACATCTCTTGATGCAGGTTCTGTAAAAGACATCGTATTCCAGTTGAAGAAAGAAATCCCTACTTCGGTAACAATCATTCTTTCTGATGCAGACGGAAAACCAATGATTACCGTTGGAGTTTCTGATGATTTGGCAGCAAATTATCAGGCAGGAGCGATTGTAAAAGATTTAGCAAAAGAAATCCAAGGCGGTGGTGGCGGAAACCCAGGTTTCGCTACAGCCGGAGGAAAAAATCTTGATGGATTGGAAAATGCTTATCAGAAAGCGTTGAACATTTAATTATCCTGTTAAAAAGATTTAAGAAAATATAAAATAAATTTTCATTTCTCATTATTATGGGAATTAAAAAATAAATAAAACCACTGTATCTTATTCGAATACAGTGGTTTTTATTTTTAACAAAAGATTATATTTTTTCGTATTCTTTTGTAACCTTCTTATCAATAGTTTTGTCTTATATATAAAAAAACTAATGTCAAAACTTCTCTCTACTCTATTTTTATTCTCCACAGTATTGTTTTTCGGGCAGATTC
Organism: Chryseobacterium tagetis; assembly: GCF_016735585.2. Classification (GTDB taxonomy): domain Bacteria; phylum Bacteroidota; class Bacteroidia; order Flavobacteriales; family Weeksellaceae; genus Chryseobacterium; species Chryseobacterium tagetis. Next base: position 24,187 of record NZ_JAERSE020000001.1, on the reverse strand, counting down.
AGCTCAAAGTCATCAATAAATCCAACAAGCAGCCGATTCATAATGCAGCAGTATATTGTGATGATGAACTTTTAGGAAAAACAGATTTCAATGGGAACTTATCTTTAAAAACAAAATGTAAAAAGGTCGAGATTCTTGCCAGTAATTTTGAAGATGTTTTGGCAGACGTAAAAAAATCGATGGAAATTTCGATGCAGCCTTCATCCGAAAAACTGGATAATATAGACAGAGTGATCATTAGTGATAAGAGTGATCCCAAAGCTTTGAGAATCTTAGATGAACTGAATAAAAGAGCTAAGGAAAATTCTCCAAAATCTTTGGATTCTTACAATTTCAAATCATATTCTAAATTTTCTATTGATGTAGACAAAGATTCTGTTGATACATATAAAAATTTCTTAGCGGTCAGAAAAGATTCCCTTTCAAAAGTGGATAAGAAAGATTTTAAACAGAAAGAAAAAGATAAAAAAGACTCATTGACGGCAGAAGATTTCATCAGCGCTACGGAAGAAAGCCAGATGTTTCTTTGGGAAAAAGCGACTGAATACAAATATTCAAAGAGTTTTGGGGAGAAAACGAATATCATAGACAACAGAATGTCCGGTTTTAAAAATCCGATCTATGAAGCTTTAGCTATTAATATTTCCAATCTGGACAGAACACCGAGACAATTAAGACCTGAAAACAGAAAGCTGTTCAACTTCTACCTTTCAGATACCTTACAGCTTGACGGAAGAAAAACATACGTGATCAAATTCAAGGAAATCACAGACAAAAAGAAACAGAATCCGAGAAAATTCAACGGAAAAATCTATGTGGATTCTGAAACCTATGCTTTAAAGAAATTCGAAAGCATCAACAAAAAACGAAACGAAGGAAATATTGTCTCTGTCTGGAAACCGATCAACGGAAAGTGGTTTTTAGATTCTGAAGATATTATGCTGAAGATGGGAGACCAAAGTTTTGATACCTCAAAGAAAGACAGCATAAAACCCGGAGAAAAGCCAAAATATAATAAAAAGAAATTCGGGAACTATCTGTACGTTAAGAACCGCTTCTTTGATTTTGATATCAATGGAAAGCAAAAAGCATCAGAATTTAAAGGATATTCTCTGGAAATGAAAAATTCAGACGGAAGCCTTCTGGAAAAATACAGAACAGACAGCCTTACAGCAAGAGAAAGTGCAACCTACACAAAAATTGACAGCTTTGTTCAGAAGAATGATTTTGAGAAAAAATTAAATACTTTAACACAGTTAATGCGCGGAAACATCCGCTATAAAATGATCGATTTTGATATTACCAAGCTATTCAGCTACGACAAATATCAGGGAATCCGTTTGGGAGCTGGTCTGAAATTGAATGAAAATTTCAACAAAACGCTTTCTCCTGATGGGTATTTTGGCTACGGATTTAAAGATCATACCTGGAAATACGGTTTAGGTTTAGATGTGAAACTTTCGGACAAGAGAACTTCCGTATTCAGAATAGATTATGTAGACGATGTTTTTGCGGCAGGAAGATTCAACAATACAATGTGGGATATGATGATGAAAATTTCGGACATGAATCTGGATCTTCATAATGGAACGTTCTACAAAAATCAGAAATGGGGAGCTTCTTTCCTGTATGATATTTCCAATTCGTTAAGCATGAAAGTTACCCTTAACAAGGAAAAACAAAAAGCTCTTTTCGATTACCAGTATAAAAATCTGGGAAACAGTTTCGACAATACAAGCGCAACAGTCTCATTAAAATTCGCTCCGAATGATAAAAACATTATGACGCCAAGCGGAAAATATACGTACGAAAGAAGCTATCCTCAGATTTTCATGAATTACGAAAAAGGATTTGAAACATTAGGCGGAGATCTGAATTATGACCGATTAGACGCTTTGATTATTCATCAGTTCAGATCTAAATTAGGATATACTAACATCAAACTTTTCGGAGGAATTTCTTCAGGAAATGCACCCATCTGGAAAAACTTTGAAATCGCAGGACAAAATGATTCTAATGTAGACCATTGGTATTCAAATATCAGCACACCTTCCAATTTAGGATTTGCTACAATGCCTTCAGGAACTTTCTTTGCTGATAAATTTGCCGCCTTTAAAATTTCCCAGTCACTTCCATTCAGATTCAAAACTATCGGAACAAGATATTCCAGTATAGATCTTGAATATCAGGCGGCTATTGGAGATTTAAAAAACAGAGGCGATCATCAGTTCCAGTTCCAGGTTTTGGATCATTATTATCAGGAAGTCGGAGTAATGTGGAACCGATTTTTAGGAAGAAGTTTCGGAGTCGGCTTCTCTTACAGGCTAGGATATTATCAAACGTCACAATTTAAAGACAACTTTGGAATAAAATTCAGATTCAGTCTTTTAAATTAAAAAAATAAAGTAATATCACAATTACTAGTAAAAATATAAACAGAAACTTTCCGGTTTCTGTTTTTTTATTATCTTTCCCAAAAAATAATCATGAAAAAAATACTTATTGCGTGTTTCACCGCGATATTACTTACAGCGTGTCAGTCAAAAAATGACAAAATCAGGAACTTTGTAGCGATGTATAACCAATCGTCTTCTATGATGACGAATGGGATGATCAAATCTACCAAAGCAATTGATTCCGGTAATGACCAAATTACCATCGAAGTAAATACCTCCAATGAAGCCGGAGATGAAATGCAGGCCGAACTGATGAAAACCTCTCTCCCAGAGCTTATAGGACAAGCTATTAAAAGTGAACCGAAAGGACGTGAACTTTTAGACAAAGGAGTGAAATTCAATATTAAAATTTATGGAGTCGGTGCAAGAGTTATTGCAGATGAGGTGATTGATAGTAAAAACATAAAAGGTGATGCAGGAAAAGACCTTAAATCAATTTCTATGGGAAGTTCCGGTCCGGATCAGCTCAATGCGGTTCTTGATATTTTCAATAAAAATCTGCCATCGGAAGACCCATCTACGGGAATAAAAATCATGAGCATTAAAGCAGATAATGAAAGTAATATCGTTTATACAGCACAGGTTCCGGAAAGTTTTCAAAAATTGTTTCAGGTAGAAGGTGCAGAGCAGATTGTAAAAGATGAAATGCTGAGATCACCTCAAATTCAGCAGATTTTTTCTAAAACCGAAAGATTAGGAGTAAAAGATCTTATTTATAAATACACGGATGCCAACGGAAAAAACATCAAAGAAATTAAAATCACTAAAGAAGACCTGAAATAATGAATGATAACCCCGTTTGGAAAACCATTTTAAGTATTGCCGTTTGTTTATTTGCCGTTATCAGACTTGCCATTACCTGCAGCAACAATTCAAAAAGATCTTCGTATTCCGATACAAGCTATCAGAATGTAAATTCTCTTATTCAGCATTACAGAAATGAAAATGTACAAAATGATGACCTTTCAAATGATCTCTTTTACGAAAGCTATGACAGCATCAGCAAGCTGAATGATGCAGAAAAAGCAATTTTTCGTGTGGTAAAGGTCAAAAATGATACTTTACTTCCTATAGATCTTACCTCAAAAATAAATATTGAGTCTAAAAGCTTTGTTCAGAAAAATCATGATGATTCTCTTCAGCTCGCCATGAAACTTCCTGACAATACGAGTATATTCATTCATACCTACTCTTCTAATGATGGTTTGACAGACAACTTAAAAGCTTTAAAAAAGAAGAAAAACATTGAAAATATAAAAGTAAAAGTTGATGATCCCGATTCTAAATTTGTAAGCTACACCTATCAGTACGGAGGCAAAAAATACAATGGCTGTGCTTTATTAGCAAAAGAAGCGGGTCAGTTCACTTCTCTCGAATTTGAAAATAATAAGCTTTCAAAAGAAGATCTTCAGATAAAAGCAATTACATTTGTTTCTCTATTGGCTAAATAAAAAACTCCCGGAGATCCGGGAGTTTTTTATTTAGGTTTAAAAGATCATTCCGATAAAGCATCGGTATTAATATCAATTAACAAAACTTTTCTAACACAATAAATATCACTAATTTTGAAAAGTTTTTCTATGAAAAGGGTTTTATTGTATATATTTTTTTTCCTCTCTGTTTTTGGTTATTCACAATCAAAAATCACCTCCATTGAAACCGTTATCATTGAAGATAAAAGTGATCCGAGAGCATTGGAAATTTTAAAAAAAGTAAACAATCTTTTTAAAGAAAACTCTCCTAAAACACTGGATTCCTATTCTTATAAATCGTACGAAAAAGTTTCTTTAGATATAGACGAAGACAGTATTTCGCAGTTCAAAAAACTCTTCGACCATACGCTTTTTAAAAAGAAACGGGAAAAAGATTCTCTCAACAGCATTACCGCCAAACAAATATTTTCGAAGAGCAAACTTTTTCTTTGGGAAAGAGCTCAGGAATTTTTATACTCAAAAAAATACGGCGAGAAAATTAATATTCTGGACAACAGGATTTCCGGACTGAAACAGCCTATTTATGAAATGCTTGCGCTACAGCAAAGCAACAGAGATGTAGTTCCGGATCAGGTAAAATATGAAAACAGGAGGCTTTACCGCTTTTTTCTTACCGATACTGTTGAAATGGACGGAAGGAAAAATTTTGTCATCCGTTTCCGGGAAGTAAATTATAAGAAAAACGACAAAAAAAGAAAGTATAACGGCGCCATATATATTGACACCGAAACTTACGGTATTAAAAAAATCGAAAATTTCAGTAAAAATAAAAACGACGGAATCATTACCAGCACATGGGTTTTCTACAACAACAAATGGTTTCTTGCACAGGAAACCGTAAAGCTGAAAATGAGCAATATGGTAATGGAGGAAGAAAACAGGGAAACACACGAGAAAAGGAATAAAAAGAGCTTCGGAACGTATGCTTTTCTTACTTCAAGATATTTCGATTTTCAGTCGCCTATTGAGCAAACCAGAAGTAACTTCAAAGGATACACTTTTACTGTGAAAAACGCAGACGGAAAAACACTCAGCCAATACCGTACAGATCCTTTAACGGAAAGGGAAAGCAATACCTACACAACGATAGACAGTCTGGGAAAAATTTATAATATTGATAATAAAGCCCAGATTTTTTCAGGATTATTAAACGGACAGATACGGGTCGGAAGTTTAGATTTCGCATTAGATGAGATTGTAAACTTTAATGCTTATGAAGGATTCAGAGTGGGATTAAAGGCAAAACTAAATGAAAATTTTAACCCTTATTTCTCTCCCGATTATTATTTTGCTTATGGTTTCAAAGACGATCATTGGAAATACGGAATCGGGCTGGATATTAAGACCTCTTTAGAAAAAAATTCATTTTTCCGTATTGAAAATTATAATGATGTAACGGCTTCCGGAGAATTCTACCGAAAACTATGGAGTTTTAAAATGCGAACTTCCAACTATGGAAATAACCTTAATAACAGCCGGTATTTTCAGTTTAAAGGAGTTTCCCTGTCTTATACCAATGATCTTACGAATGCACTGACTTTGGTTTCCACGGTAAGAAGAAATTCTGAAAAGGCGATGTTTGATTACGATTTCAGAGATCAGGGTGCCGCTTTTGATAATTTTAATACATTAATTACGCTTAAATATTCCCCGAATTCTACCAACATCATGACTCCGCAGGGAAAATCGTTGCTGGATCAGAAATTCCCTGAAATTTATCTGAACTATGAGCAGAGTTACAAGGCTTTTGGAGGAGATCTTAATTATTCCCGTTTTGATCTGCTTTTCCTTTACAACCTGAAAACGATGTTGGGAACTACAGGTTTCAGGCTCTACGGAGGAATGGTTTTTGGAGCTGCCCCGATCTGGAAAAACTTTACGATGAACGGATTGGCTTCCACAAGAAATGATTTCAACTTCAATCTTACCTCCTATCTTGGTTTCGCCACATTGGAAGGTGGAAAATATTATAATGACAAATTTGTTGCCTATTATTTTACCCACAAACTCCCTTGGTATTTTAAAAGCTTAGGACAAAATATTTCAAGTTTAGATCTTGTACTGCGTGGAACTATTGGTGATATGAAACATCCTGAGTATCATGATTTCAGATACAGAACCCTAAACCGCCTTTATCAGGAAGTTGGATTGGAATGGAACAACTTTCTTTCCAGTTATTTTAATTTAGGATTATTTTACAGAGTCGGATATTATACAACATCGAACTTTAAGCAAAATTTTGCGATACAGTTCAAACTCAAATTATTAGAATTTTAAAATCAGCATATGCAGAAAATAGAAATACAAGCAGATCAGTTTTTCGAATTATTAAAATTAAAGGACACCTCCATGTGGGAAATTTTTGCCCAAATGATCGATGGAAATGAAAAAGAAATTATTTTCCTTGATCATGAAAATAAAATCCTTTTCAACTATGTTCTTCCCTCAACAAAAGAAAAAATGGAGGAAGACAGAAAAGAATTCTCAAAGCAGTTTGCTGATAAATTGGCAAATCAGAATTAAAAATATTACGTAGCATGTCATTCTGAACGAAACAAATTGGAGTGAAGAATCTTTTATATTGTGGAGATTCTTCCTTCGTCAGAATGACATTCCGTACATTACTCCTCTTTTATTTCAAAAATTCTTCCAATGTTTTTTTAGCTTCAGCAACATCATGTACACGAAGAATTTTAGCACCTTGTTTCAGCACTTTCATATGAAGCTTCTGGGTTTCTTCATTAATGTCCAAAGGTGATTTCCCCAACGGTTTATAAATAAAAGATTTTCTGGAAATTCCGATCAAAAGAGGAAATTTTCCAAAACCTAAATATTTCACCTCATCAATCATCTTCATCTGATCTTCTACCGTTTTTCCGAATCCAAAACCGGGATCCAAAATAATATCGTTAACTCCTTTTTCTAATAGTTCTTTAGTTTTTTCAAAAAAGTACTGATTAACAGACAATGTAATATCCTGAAATTTTATTTTATCATGCATGGTTTCATACGAAGGATTCACATGCATCAAAATATATGGAAGTTTGGTTTCGGTGGCCGTTTCAAACATCTTGTCATCAAATTGTCCTCCGGAAATATCGTTAATAATATCAATTCCCTCATTATAGCCAAACTTCACGGTTTCAGCATAAAAAGTATCTAAAGAAATCAAAATTTCAGGAAATTCTTTCTTGATTAAAGAAATCATATCTCCAATCCTTTCAACTTCTTCTTCACTGCTTAGAAACTCTGCATTCGGGCGTGTTGATTGCGGACCTATATCAATAATTTCTGCTCCTTCTTGTATTAATTGTTCAGCATGCTTCAATGCCGATTTTCCATTATTGAACTTTCCTCCGTCTGAAAAAGAATCGGGAGTAAGATTCAGAATTCCCATGATTTTGGGTGAGGACAGATCGACCATTCTTCCGTTACAGTTCAAATAATACGTATTGACAGATGATGAAATATTTTGCATATGCAAAAATACTAACTTCCGGCTTCTCCTAAGCAACTTCCAGCCAAAAAACTAAGTCCTTATTCCTGCTACCTAAAACCTATTTTGTATCTTTGAAAGATTAAGAGAATTTATGCTAAAGACATCAATACAATTCGAAAAAATTATCAGTGAGTGCCGTGATTTGTTTGGTAAAAAATTACAGGATTACGGAGCAGCATGGAGAGTACTAAGACCCAGCTCAATTACGGATCAGATTTACATTAAAATCAACAGAATCCGCACTTTACAAATGACTGATAAGAAAATGGTGGATGAAAGTGAAGAGGGCGAATTTATTGCGGTGGTCAACTATTCTATTATCGGGCTTATTCAGCTTGAAAAAGGTCTTGCCAATGATTTTAGCGAAAATAAGGACGAAATTTTAGCGCTTTATGATAAATATGCCAACGAAGCCAAAGCTTTGATGGAAAGAAAAAACCATGATTATGGTGAAGCATGGAGAGATATGAGAATTTCTTCCATCACAGATTTAATTTATCAAAAGGTCTTAAGAACAAAACAAATCGAGGACAATCAGGGTAAAACTATTGTTTCTGAAGGTTTGGATGCCAATTATTTTGATATGCTTAATTATGCTGTTTTCTGTCTTATAAAATTCTCTGAAAAAGAAAACAACGTAGAATCCAAAACTATTTAATATGTTAAAAGCTTTATTACGCTTCGTTATTGCGATTATTTTCATTCTTTCGGGCTTTGTAAAAGCGGTGGACTTAGTAGGTTTTTCCTTCAAGATGGAAGAATATTTCGCTCCCAATGTCTTTGATATGCCTTTTTTAGAAAAATTTGCATTACCACTTTCGGTATTTGTCGTGATTCTGGAGCTTCTTTTAGGATTTATGCTTTTAATTAAATTAAAACTTAAATTCACACTTTCAGCATTAATTGCGCTTTGTATCTTCTTCGGATTCCTTACTTTTTATTCCGCTTACTTCAATGTAGTGACAGATTGCGGATGTTTTGGAGATGCGATTAAATTCACGCCATGGCAGAGTTTCATGAAAGATATTGTTCTTTTAGTCGGTTTAATTGTTGTCTTTATTTTATACAGAAAAGAATTTAAGAAAAAAGATTCTTACAGCTATAGTCCTAAAAAAGAATCCAATACATTCAAATATATCTTTTTAGGCATATTTTCTATAGGAATGATCCTGATCGGAGCACACGGAATTATTCATGAACCTCTTATCGATTTCCGTGATTATAAAATCGGAACTGATATAAGCGCTGAGAAACAAAAGATCAATAAAAATCCTTCGGTATACAAAACTTTTTACAACCTCAAAAATCAGAAAACAGGAGAAACTGTAAAGGTAAATCAGGATGATTATATCAAAGAGACCAAATATTGGGCAGAAGGTTCTCCATGGAAAATTGAAGAAGGTAAAAATGAATCTGTTCTGATAAAACAAGGCTACAAATCTGAAATTGTAAAGTTTAAGATTGAAGATCCTTCCGGAGTTGAACTGACTGAAAGTATTCTTCATGCTCCTAAAGCTATTTTGATATTTTCTTATGCTCCGAAAGAAATTTCCCCTGAATTATTAAAACAGGTAGAAGCAAAAGCAAAATCTCAGGGAGCTACGGTTGTTTACGGAGTTTCAACAGTTGCTACTACCTTCAAGACCATTCCGAATGCGATGATGGACGGAACAGCTATTAAAACGATTGCCAGAAGCAATCCTTCTATACTTATCCTTGAAAGCGGAAAAATTACAGACAAACTTCCTGCAAAGGATTATCTGAAATAATCTGCTTTTGTTTGGGAAAATTTTAAAACACTAAACTTTTAATATAACATTGTAAGAATGCAAAAATCAAATAAACCTATTGCGGGTTATCATTTATTAATGATACTTTCTTCTGTAGACGGAGAATTTGCTCCTGAAGAAGGACTTCTTATTCAGCAATATCTGGCAGATGAGTTTCCTTTCAGAATGAATCTTGATAATGAACTTGAAACATTGGCTCTTTTAAAACCTGAAGAATGGAAAGATCATTTCGAATTTCACGCACGTTGTTTCCAGGATGATTCAACAGAGGACGAGCGTGAAAAATTTGTGCAATTTGCAAAGTCTTTAATAAAAGCTGATCATGTGGTAACCGATGCAGAACATACATACTATAAGCTTTTAAAAAATTTGTGGAATATTAATTAATTGAGAAATTGGAGATTACAAGATAGAAATTAATTAAAAGCACTGACTTCTAGCTTTTAACCTCTAACAATCTACTATCTAAAATAAAGAAACTATGAGAAGAAAAATAGTTGCAGGAAACTGGAAAATGAACAAAAACGTAATTGATGCTCAACAATTAATGACTCAATTATCAGAATATAAAAACAATAATACGACCAACTGTGAAGTTTGGATCGCTCCTCCTGCATTATATTTAATGATGGCAAAAGACATCTTCGAAAAGGATGAAATCGGAGTATTTTCTCAGGATATGAGTGAGCACGAAAGCGGAGCTTACACCGGAGAAATTGCTGCTGATATGCTTGAATCTATTGATGCAACAGGATCATTGATCGGACATTCTGAAAGAAGACAATACCACGGTGAAACTGATTCTCATTGCAACAGAAAAGTGAAATTAGCTTTGGACAAAGGTCTAATTCCTGTATACTGTAATGGTGAAACTTTGGAGCAAAGAAAAGCTGGACAACATTTTGAAGTGGTAAAAAACCAGACAGAAGTTGCTCTTTTCACACTTTCTGCTGAAGAAATCAAAAAAGTAGTAATCGCTTACGAACCGGTTTGGGCAATCGGAACAGGTGAAACGGCAACTCCTGAACAGGCTCAGGAAATCCATGCTCACATCAGAGGAATTATTGCTGCAAAATACGGACAGGAAGTTGCTGATGAAGTTTCTATTCTTTACGGGGGTTCTGTAAAACCTGATAATGCAAAAGAGATTTTCTCTCAACCTGATATTGACGGTGGTCTTATTGGTGGTGCTGCTTTGAAATTAGAGGATTTCTCTAAGATTATTGAGGGTTTTAACTAGTCTTGAATACAATATTATATGAAAGATCGTCTTTTGGGCGGTCTTTTTCGTTTTTTTTCTCGCAGACGTTGCAGATTACATGGATGTTTTTTTAACGCAAAGTTTTAATTGATTAGGTGTAAGTTGTAAGGGAGCAAAGAGTAATCAACAAGTTGATTTGATAAAGCTATATTTTCAAGCTTCGTGTAGTAAATTTATTTATTTTTTGCTGACTAAAATATGGGTTTAGTAATAAAACCTTTGCGTTTAAATGAATTTTCACAAGCAAAAATCAAATTATACCTCTCTTTGAAATCTTTGAATTGTAGGATATAAAAAAGCGGCGGCATCTTCGATGCCGCCGCTTAAAAAAAATCTAATTATTGAATATCGACTATATACATTGTCCCTTTGTCCTGTTTACCCGTTTTAGGTAAAGTTTTTGTTTTAGGATTTCCGTTTCCATCGTCTGCAACTCCAAAATCGTCATCATTGAAAACGGCCAGTTTATTATTTCCTAAATACACAATTCCTTCAAATTTATCGTGTTCATACCCAATTTTTGAAACCAGATCAACGGCTAGCGTTTTTGTAACTGGTTTTAATCCTGCCGTATTAATTTCATCCCAAGTAGATTGCTCAAGCGTTTTTCCGTTAATTTTCATTCCGTCTACGGCTGTTAAATCTGTTCCTGAAACATCTGAAGCATTAGAAAGATTGATTCTGTAGACCTTTTTAAGTCCTCCAACTGAACCGAAATTTCCATCTCTTTCAATTACCAGAAATTCAGTATTGCTGATCGGAGTAATATCACAAACGGAATCAGAAGCTCCCCCGTCTTGCTTATATAAATATTGTTTTGTCTGACCTGTTACCAAATCAAAAGTCACGATTCTGGTTAAAGTCGTATTTGTTGCCAAAGCTTTTGTAGGAACATACATGGTAGACTGCATTGTACCTACCAGCATTTTTCCGTCCGGTGTCATACACATCCCCTCCATGCCACGGTTGGGTCTTCTTTTGGCAAAAACAGCAGGAAGTTTTCGTGTTCCTGTGTTTACCCCAATCGGACTTATTCTTTCCAGCTCTACTCCATCTGCGCTATAATGAACGATGTGAGGTCCATATTCATCAGAAACCCAAAATGTTCCGTCTTTTGCAGCAACAATGCTTTCACTGTCCAATCCATAATTATCTGTACCTAAAACACTTCCGTCTGCTGCGTAGGCAACTTCTCCTGTACTTCCCATTCCTACAGGATTTGGAAGCCCTGTAATTGGCTGTCCCGAAGGATTTTTAAGCTTAATATATTTAATTACCTCAATTTTTCCTTCTGCATTGATTTTGAAATGCATAATAGTCGGAGTAAAATCGGGAACCAGAATTTTAATTCCATTCGAGTAAGCAACGTTGGGACCACGATCAGTAATCACATAGAATTCTCCTTTTTGAGTAGGATGTGCTGTTGCTCCCGATCCGAAACCACCATTGATGATATTGACACCGTTCAGGGTTTTCAAGGTTGAAAAAGGAAATTCCTGCGGCAGTTTAGAATAATCAATATCCTGATTGGCGATATTATCGTCATTGCTACAAGCAGTCAAAGCTATGAAAACAAAAACAGGTAATAAGAATTTTTTCATTATTTACTTTTTGTTGGATGCGAAAGTAGACAATGAGTATAAACTTATCTTGAATTCAATGATAATTGTATTTTAATTTTAACTCTATAACAAAACTAAAATTATGTATAAAAAAACGCACCAAATATCTTGATGCGTTTTTATTATTTCTTTAAAGAAAATTATTTTTTCTCTTTAGATCTTTGTAAAACTTCGTCTACCATTCCGTAGCCTTTTGCTTCCTCAGAAGTCATCCAGTAATCTCTGTCAGACGCTTTTTCTACCCAATCATAAGTTTGCCCTGAATGTTCAGCAATAATGTCATACAATTCTTTTTTCAGCTTCAACATCTCTCTTAAGTTGATCTCCATATCTGAAGCTACCCCTTGAGCACCTCCTGAAGGCTGGTGAATCATCACTCTTGAATGTTTAAGCGCAGAACGTTTTCCTTTCTCACCTGCAACCAATAATACTGCTCCCATTGAAGCCGCAATTCCTGTACAGATTGTTGCTACATCCGGTTTAATGATCTGCATGGTATCATAAATTCCCAATCCCGCATATACACTTCCACCAGGAGAATTGATGTAGATCTGAATATCTTTTGAAGGATCTGCACTTTCTAAGAAGAGAAGCTGAGCCGTTACAATATTAGCAACCTGATCATCGATCCCTGTTCCCAAGAAGATAATTCTGTCCATCATTAGACGTGAAAAAACGTCCATCTGAGCAACATTTAATCTTCTTTCTTCCATAATGTACGGTGTAAGGTTTGTCGGTCCATACATTCCCATATACTGATCGGTTACCAAGCCGTTGTTTCCTAAATGCTTTACAGAGAAATCTCTGAATTCTTTTTTAATGTCCATATTTCTATTGGTATTATTTTAAATTTTTTTCAAAGTTTAAATTACAACTTTTATTCCTAAAATTATATAAGACTTTTTGTCACAGAAGATCAATAATTAGGAAACAGTTTGTCTTACATTATCTTTTCCTATTTCCGTAGATGCCTTTGATGGGAGAATATTCAATAATATCGCTTAAACGCATAGAAGCCTGTTTCAACAAGGTAATCTTCTGGATCAGTTCAAAATACTTTACAGGATCCGAATTGCTATATTCATCAAGTTCGTTTGCCGTCTGTTTTATTAAATAATCGATATATCTGTATTTATGAAGCAAAACATCTCCTTTCACCTGCTCCGCAATTTTATCGCCGTAGTTGGGCGGATAAATATTTCGGGAAGCCCAGTTTTCAAGATCATCCAAAGGAAGTAATGCATCTACCACTTTTGAAGTGATCTCTTCATCCATAAAAGACACAAAAAAGTTTCCGCTTCTTAATTCATCATTCTGAATTCCTTCTTTTACCTGATTGATGATGATTTCATTTCCTTTGACCAAAAACATGTAATGTTCTTCATCAAAATGCTGCAGAATTTCTTCTATTACCGTGATCTGATACTCTGCATCCTGATCGTCTTTTCTTTTCAGAACAATGTCACCGAACATCAGCATATGATCTACCAGCTTATTTTCCATGAACAGAACTTCAAATAAAAACGGGTCTTCTTTTCCTTCATCCAGAGGAACAACCTCCATTTTCACAGGTGCTGCAGCTTCTTTTTGCTGCTGAATATGCTGATTCTGATTTTGGGCTACCTGTCTCTGAACATCAAGTTCATTAAACAAACTCTGCTCAGAAAGACCGAATTTATTGGAAACTTCTTTTAAGTAAACCTCTCTTTTTAAAGCATTCTGAACAAAACCGACCGATTTTACAATATCCCTGATGGCTTCTGCTTTTTTTATCGGATCATTTCCAATATCCTTGAAAAGGATTTCTGCCTTAAAATCGATAAAATCCATCGCCTCATTATCGATGAACTTTTCTACATATTCCTGAGGATGTTTTCTTGCAAAAGAATCAGGATCATCACCATCCGGAAAAAGAAGAACACGAATGTTCATTCCTTCTGTCAAAAGCATATCGATACTTCTGAAACTGGCTTTAATTCCGGCATTATCACCATCAAAGAGAATCGTAACGTTTTCCGTTAATCTTTTGATCAGCTTAATTTGCTCAGTCGTTAAAGAAGTTCCTGAACTCGCCACTACATTTTCAATTCCGGACATATGCAGTGAAATCACATCCATATATCCTTCTACCAAAAGGCAGACATTCTTTTTCGAAATCGCCTGTTTACTTTGGTTTAAACCATACAGAACATTTGATTTATGATAAATTTCTGTCTCGGGAGAATTGAGATATTTAGCAGTCTTAACATTATTTTTTAAAATTCTGGCTCCAAAACCTAAAACTCTTCCTGAAAAACTATGAATCGGGAAAATAACTCTTTCTCTGAAACGGTCTACTCCTGCAGGTGTATTTTCCGGAAAAATGGAAAGTCCGGATTTTTCTAAGATTTCTTTTGAATAGCCTTTTTCTAAAGCATATGCTGTAAACGCATTTTTCTTTTCAGGGGAATATCCGAGTTGAAATTTTTTAATGATATCATCACGGAGTTCACGTTCTTTGAAATAAGATAACCCAATCGCCTTTCCTTCTTCAACTTCCCAAAGAAAATTTTGGTAATAATCATTTGCAATTTCATGAATCTTATAGAGTAAATCTCTTTCCGACTGTGCATTTTTTGCTTCTTCCGAAAAATCTTTCTGATCTTCTTCAATTTCAATTCCGTACTTTTTAGCGGCATGACGAAGGGCTTCAGGATAAGTAAAATTCTCAATTTCCATCAGGAAAGAAATGGCTGTTCCTCCTTTTCCGGTTGAGAAATCTTTCCAAATCTGTTTACTTGGTGAAACTACAAAACTCGGAGATTTTTCATCATGAAACGGACTGAGTCCTTTATAATTAGACCCTGCCCTTTTCAACTGCACATATTCGCCAACAATCTCTTCTACACGTATTGTTGAGAATATTTTATCTATGGTCTGTTTGGAAATCATGTTACAAAAATATACAAATTTATATTGAAATTAGCATACATAGAGACAACTCAATAGCTGAAACTGAGTATTTTTTTGATTTTTAAATGATTTTATTTTTAATTATTTTTGAAAATTAAAATCAGACTCTAAATTGGCAAACGATTACAAAACCTTTCATATTTATAAACCAACAAAGGGTTTTGTATGGACACGCGCAAGAGTATGCTATTTTCTGGTTATTTTCTCATTATTACTTATGGGATTTGTTCTTTATGTTTTAAAAATTCCGGATCAGGAAATTCCAAAGTGGTTTTTATGGATCGTTACTCCTCTTCTCTGTATTGGTGGTGTAGGAGGTTTTATTAATAAATTATTTCCTGAAGAATTAAAGGGAAAAATAGAAGGAAAACTCATTTTCGAAAATGAAAAGATAACAGTCGATAATGAAACTTTTTTCATCAAAGATATAAAGCATCTTGAAATTTCACCAAACGATTATGAAGGCAAAAAAATTTATAGGAATGGCTTCAGCGGTATGTTTTTACAAGGCTGTAATAACACGCTAAAAATTAGAATTTTCAATAATCAGGAAAGAAAGTGCTTTTTCCAGATAAGACAACCGAGAGAACTTTTACAAATATCAAATCAGTTAAATCATTACATAGATAACTATGGATTGCTTTCAAAAGAGGCAAGAAATCATATATTAAATTATAATTGAAATGGAATTCACAATCAATACAATAGAAGACTGGCAAAAAATAGTCGATACCATTATTCCTCAGTTACAGCATAATATTTTCCTTTTAAAAGGAAATTTAGGAGCCGGAAAAACCACTTTCACTCAGTTTTTACTTAAAAACTTAGGGAGTACTGATGAAGTAAATTCACCAACATATTCTATTGTGAATGAATACAATACACCTAAAGGAAAAGTCTATCATTTTGATCTGTACCGTTTAAAAAATATAGAAGAAGTCTACGATATAGGTATTGAAGAATATCTTGACAATGCCTTTCTGTGCATCATCGAATGGCCGGAAGTATATGAAGATGAACTTTACGGACTTAAATACCACGAAATGAGTATTGTAAATACTGGTGAAAACAGAGAAATTTCATTCGATTAAATATTATGTATCTTTGCTTATTGAATTCAATTGAAAAATAATTATCTGTAAGATATAGTTTAAAATGAGTACTACAAATATTTTCACCCCTTTTACTGAGGAGGAACTGATCCCAAAAGCAGAAAAGCTTGAAGTGATTAAAAAAGGCAAACAGTTTAGTATTGGAGTTCCCAAAGAAACCTGCCTTAATGAAAGGAGAACTTGTATCACACCAGATGCTGTACAGGTTTTGGTAGAACACGGCCATGAAATTATTATAGAATCCGGAGCCGGACAAGGCTCGTTTTTTACAGATTTACAATATTCTGAGTCGGGTGCCAGAATTACAAAAGATCCTAAAGAAGCATTCGGGCAGGATCTGATTTTAAAAATTAACCCGCCTACAGAAGAAGAAATTGAATACATGAGGCCAAATACGTATTTGGTTTCTGCACTTCAGATCAACTTAAGAGATAAAGAATATTTCTTGAAACTGGCAGAGAAAAAAGTAAATGCCATTGCTTTTGAATTTATTGTTGATGAATATAAACAACTATCTCTAGTACGATTAATCGGAGAAATTGCAGGAACAGTTTCTATTCTTTATGCCTCTGAGCTTTTAGCTTTATCAAATGGTTTGATGCTGGGAGGAATTACCGGAGTAAGACCCGCCGAAGTCATCATTTTAGGAGCTGGGATCGTAGGAGAATTTGCCACAAAAGCAGCCATAGGTTTAGGAGCAAGTGTAAGAGTTTTCGATAACTCTCTTTCTAAATTAAGAAGGCTTCATACCATTGTAGACAGCAGGGTTCCTACATCCATTATAGATCCGAAAGAACTTCGTAAAGCTTTACGACGTGCAGATGTAGTCATTGGTGCTCTTCCGAGATTAAATATGACTCCGATTGTAACCGAAGATATGGTGATGAAAATGAAAAAAGGAAGTGTCATCATTGATATCACGATCGACAACGGAAAAGTGATCGAAACTTCTGAACTGACCACAATGGAAGATCCTTACGTCATTAAACACGGCGTTATCCACTGCGGACTTCCGAATCTTACTTCAAGAATGCCGAGAACGACGACAAAAGCTATCTCTAATTTCTTCCTTTCCTATATTTTAAATTACGATGAAGAAGGCGGTTTCGAAAACATGCTAGTTCGCAAAAATGAAATGAAGCAAAGTCTTTATATGTACAAAGGAAGACATACAAAAAAAATCATTTGCGACCGTTTCGGACTTACTTATCACGATATCAATCTTTTAATTTTCTAATGAAATTGCCAGGGTTTGGAAACACAAATTTAATACATTTGACGCGATTCCATAGGACCTTTTAGCAACAGTAACCTCTACGTATGAAAAAACTTAAATTCTACTTAATAGGTCTCATTCCGGGACTTGCCATTGTATTTTTTGTCTTAAATAAAAAAGGTGCAAGCTGCAGCGGGTATTTACCGAACAGCCGCGTTATTGCAGAAACACTTTCTAAGGATTTTAAGTATTCTGAACCTTTTAAAGCAGAAATGACGGCATTAAAAATTGATGAAAAATTTCTGAAAGACAGCATCATTACCAAAGGAAAAGTAGATTTTGACAAAAGCCACGCACAGAAAACACCTTGTCCTGACTATGTGTTGGTATATCCGGAGACAAATCCAACTTACGAAATCACTTATGAAAAATGTGAGGAAACTGTAACGTTGAATTCTTTGAAGAAATTAAAATAGTTTAGGCCAAAGTTTGGGATGCTTCGGCTTCGCTCAGCATGACATCTCTCTAATACTAAAATAACATTGTATGGAAGGCAACTACTACATGATTCATGATTATCTGATATTCATTGGAGTATTTGCTATTTTCTTTTTTATAACGGTAAGCATATATTTATTCAGTCAGAATCAGAAATTCAAGATCAGAAATGCTAGACTTTCGGAAGCCAATAAGATCATTGAACAGCGACTGAATGAAGTTCAGCTTGAACATATCGGAACAAAACTAAATCCGCATCTTTTTAAAAATATTTTAAATTCTGTTCAGTCTCATGCTTATCAGACGTATATGTCGCTGGACAAACTTGCAAATGTTCTTGATTATATTTTGTATGAAAGCAACAACAAATTTGTGAGCCCGAAAGACGAGCTGAATTTTGCTTTAAGTTTAATTGAGATCAACAAAATAAAAGTAAATCCACTTTTTGATTTCAGAATCAAATCTAAGATCAATAAATCGGATGAAATTTACGAAGAGAAAATTTTTGCCCCGCTAATTTCCGTTGATCTTATTGAAAATGCTTTCAAGCATACTGATTTTCTTGCCCAGGATTCTTTCATTTCCATTCAGCTGGAGCTTGAAGACCGTATTTTCACCATGAAAGTAAGCAATAAAGCTTCTTTAAAAAATATGCTTGAGAAAGAAAAGAGCGGTTTTGGAAGTCAGTCTCTGGATCAGCGTTTAAAAATGATTTACAACGATCATTATTCTCTTCACAAAAACTCAAAAAACGGTATATTCACAGCAGAATTAAAAATTAATCTGGGAGAAGTCTATGATAAAATGCGTTATTCTTGATGATGAATTATTGGCAATCAGCTATTTAAAACTTCTCTGTGAGCAAATTGACACTGTAGAAGTGGTAAAGGCATTTAATGATCCTAAATTGTTTTTAAACGAAATTAATGACCTTGATTGCAACGTTTGCATTTTAGATATCGAAATGCCCGGAATGAACGGTTTGCAAGTCGCAGAACTGATTTCTGATTCGAAAAAAATCATCTTTACTACCGCTTACAAAGAATATGCTGCGGAAGCATTTGACCTGAATGTGGTCGATTATGTAAGAAAACCGATCAAAAAAGAACGATTGATTCAGGCTTTCGAAAAAGCGGCCGAATTGCTTCAGAATTCTCATAAGAAAAATCTGATTGAATGGAATACCAACATTGGTAAGACCGTCATTTTTACAGACCAGATCGCGTATATAAAGACTTCGGAAATCGACAGCCGTGACAAAGATATTATCCTGAATGACGGAACAACGATTGTTTTGAAGAACCTTAATTTTAAAAATCTTCTTGAAATGTTGCCATCAAAAGATTTTGCCCAGGTCAACAAAAAAGAAATTATCGCATTATCTTCAATCAAAGTTTTTTCCACCAACGAAATCATCACAACGATTACTACGGAAGGAGAAAGTTTCCTGAAATTACAGATTGGAGAAACGTATAAAAGCTCATTAATGGAAATGTTTGGAAAGTAGATTTTTCAGACCTTTTTGCTTTTACTACAGAATTCGTGGGTTTCATTACATCTCCCATTTTAGATTGTTTTACCGATGTATTTTTGCATCCGGTTAAATGATTTATACATGAAAAAAATTCTTTATGCTGGTGGAATTCTCATTTCCAGCTTTTGTTTCTCACAAGAAACAGATTCTAGAATCAAAGCATCTTTTTTTGACGGAATTGCAGTCGCAGGTTACGTCGATAACGGAGCTTTCATCAATTTTACGGGACCTAATATCAGTTTTAAAAACAAAGACTTAAAATTAATTTTGGGAATGCTTCCTTCTCTCAGAATCAAAGAAGATAAATCTGCGGGAACGAAAAACAGCGCCATCACACCCAATCTGGGAGCAGGTTTAACGGCTGTCTACAAAAAGGTTGCATTACAAGTCCCGGTATACTACAATACGAAAACCGCCACCCAAAACGGGGCCTGGAAAATCGGGATCGGTGTAGGCTATTCTTTTAAATAGATTTTCATTACATTATTACTACCATTGATTACATTTTAAATAGAAGAATATCTATTATAATTAAATTCTTATCAACTTTGCATTAAAATATTGGAATTATGAATTTGGGAAAATACAGAAATTTGATTTTCTACGTGGTTACCATTTCTTTCTTTTCTTGTCTGATGTATTTTTTCATGACAGAGGGACAGACGTTGGAAATCAAGGAAAATATTATAACAAAAACAAATAACGGCTCAAGCTGGGATAATTTTTCTGAGGCCTTCAAAACCAATTTACATCATCCTTTAGCCCTGCTTTTAGCACAAATCGTTACCATTATTCTGGTAGCAAGACTTTTCGGATGGATTTGTATGAAAATAAAACAGCCAACCGTAATTGGAGAAATGATTGCAGGTATTGTGTTGGGACCTTCACTTTTAGGAATGTATTTTCCGGAATTTTCCGCATTTCTTTTCCCTAAAGAATCATTAGGAAATCTACAGTTTTTGAGCCAGATTGGTCTTATTCTCTTTATGTATATTGTAGGAATGGAACTGGATCTAAGTGTTTTAAGAAAAAAAGCACATGATGCAGTGGTAATCAGCCATGCGAGTATTATTATTCCTTTTGCTTTGGGAATTGGGCTTTCTTATTATATTTATCATGAGTTTGCCCCAAATGGAATTCAGTTTACATCGTTCGCATTATTTATAGCGATTTCTATGAGTATCACTGCATTTCCTGTATTGGCAAGAATTGTTCAGGAGCGAAACCTTCAGAAAACAAAATTAGGAACCATTGTTATTACCTGTGCTGCCGCAGATGATATTACCGCGTGGTGTATTCTTGCTGCTGTCATTGCTATTGTAAAAGCAGGATCTTTTGCGAGTTCTATTTATGTAATCCTTATGGCAATCGCTTACGTATTTTTGATGATCAAAATCGTAAGACCTTTCTTAAAGAGAATCGGAGATCTGCAGGCTGGGAAAAATACCATCAATAAACCCATGGTTGCTATTTTCTTCCTTACGCTTATCCTTTCTGCTTATACTACTGAAGTGATCGGAATTCACGCTTTATTCGGAGCATTTATGGCAGGAGCAATCATGCCGGAAAACACAAAATTCCGTACGCTTTTCATTGATAAAATAGAAGATGTGGCTTTAGTACTTTTACTTCCATTGTTCTTTGTATTCACAGGACTTCGTACGCAGATCGGTCTTTTAAATGACGGTCATTTATGGATGATTACCGGATTTATTATCTTAACAGCGGTTACAGGTAAATTTGCGGGAAGTGCTTTAACAGCAAAGTTTCTCGGGATCAACTGGAAAGAAAGTTTAACGATTGGAGCTCTGATGAATACCAGAGGACTGATGGAACTTATTGTACTTAATATCGGATACGATCTGGGAGTTTTAAGCCCTGAAATCTTTGCAATGTTAGTCATTATGGCATTGTTTACCACATTCATGACGGGTCCTGCTTTGGATCTTATCAATTATATTTTTAAATCTAAGAAAAACTCTCTTGAAGATACTCATGATGAAAATGATTCAAAATACCGTGTATTGCTTTCATTTGACAATCCGGAATCAGGAAGTACATTATTGAAGCTTGCTCATGATTTTACAAATAAAATGAACGGTAATAAAAGCATTACGGCAATGAATATCGCTCCGGTAAATGAAATGCATGCTTATGATATTGATGAATATGAAAATGAGCAGTTCAAAAATGTAATTGAGACTTCTCATGATCTGCAATTAAAGGTTACTACTCTATTTAAAGCTTCAACTGATATAGAAAATGATCTCACCAGTATTTCGAATAAAGGAAACTATGATCTACTTCTCATCATGCTTGGAAAATCTATGTACGAAGGAAGCTTATTGGGAAGATTATTAGGCTTTACAACGAAAATTATAAATCCTGAAAAACTTCTGAATACC
The DNA here is from genome assembly GCF_016735585.2 of Chryseobacterium tagetis. GTDB lineage: Bacteria > Bacteroidota > Bacteroidia > Flavobacteriales > Weeksellaceae > Chryseobacterium > Chryseobacterium tagetis. Next base: position 2,349 of record NZ_JAERSE020000001.1, on the reverse strand, counting down.
GTAAAAGGAAAAGGAAATATATTCAACAACTCTCCTTTTGATGATTTTACCTTACAAATTCTCGATAAAACTCATATTCCTGTAGGAATATTGGTAGAAAAAGAATTCAAGTCTGCGGACAGAGTATTTGTTCCTATTTTCAATCTAAGTGACTTCTATTTGCTAGAATATGCTAAAAGGTTAATCAATAACAATAACTCTCAGATTGTTATTTTGGATGTTGCCGGACAGATCAGAAATAATATTGAGGTAAAAGAATTAATAAGAAGTATAGAACAGGTCGCACCAAACCACATCACCCTATATAACGAGAAAAAAATCGAAAAAGAATTTTTGAACTCTCAAGATCTTATGTTAATCAGCAGCAAAAGCTGGAAAAACTTAATTGATACCAAAAGTTTATGGCTGTCTGATATTCCGTCTACGTTGATTATTTCTAATCCGTGATGAGATTTTAACAAAATAATTTAAAACGAAAGCACCTTTTTTAAGGTGCTTTTATTGATGAATATGTATAGTAAAGATCAAAATTTTGCTTCGTAGATCTTTTTCAATTCTTAATTAATTACTTACTGCTTTATAATTTTTTCTGAAACAATATTCCCATCTTTAAACTCTACTTTTAAGATGTAAACTCCTTTTAATAAAGAAGACATATCTATCTTTTTTTTGTCTGTTTTAAATAATAATTTTCCGGAAACATCATATAAAGATGAATTTAAAATTTCTTTTTGTGTCTGAATGTTTATCTGACCATTGGCTGGATTAGGGAAAATTCCGTCCCATTCAAAGTTTTTCTCCCCGGTTTTAAGATAAGATGACAAATTCATTTTGTACATCATGGGTTTCTGAGCTGAAGAATTGTGACCTCCGGAATAACAAATCCCCCCAGTAGAACATCTTATACTTGTATGATAAACGCCCGGATCAATAGCCGTAAAGGTATTCCCATTGTCAGTACTAATCCATGAGCCGTATGTACTTGATATATTTCCATTTTGACCTACAGCAATCAAAACATCTGTACCGGGAAGATAGGAGATATCTCCAATCCACGAAATCGGTATTCCGGTTGATGTAAATTCATTCCATGTCACTCCTCCGTCTGTTGTTCTCAAAAACTTCATTGGAGTTATTATCGTAGGATTTTGTTCCACTACAATACCTTTATTCATATCACTCCAAGCTGTTAAATTCCAATCGCTACCGTCAAAAGTATGGGATATTTCTGTCCAACTAAGACCTTTATCAATAGTTTTAAAAATTTTATACCCTCCTACTCTTGACTCCCAAAAATATATTGCATCACCTAATGTATAATAATAATGTGCTGCTGAACCTGGTGTATTAGGGCTATTCGTTATGGGAGTCCAGTTTGTTCCTCCATCTGTCGTCCTATATATTGCATATTTTCTGTTGGGTTCAAAGCCTTCAGCATTCAAAGACACAGCAACTCCTGTATTAGCATCAAAAAAATGGACCAACTTACCCCCTATATTCTGCTGCGGAAAACTAAATTGTTTCTGCCAATTAAGTCCGCCATTAGAAGTTTTCCAAATATCATTATGCATATAAGGATCATTATATTGAGTCATTAACCAAGCATTCATGTTATCTGCGGCAGAAAAACTGTTCACACCTACGCTATATAAAGACATATTTAGGCCTGTATAATATGCATTAACATCATTAAATTCTCCTGATACCCAACTTGCATTACCATTAGTCGTTTTTGCATAAGCTATCGGGACATTGTTGGAATGAGTCCACACATTATCATTATTAATAATATTAATCCCATAAATAGCCGTGTAGTTCTGTGTAAACACTTGATTCTGTACGCTCCAGAATTGAGAAAAAAAGGATGACACCGCCAATTGAGCAAATAAAAATGTAAAGAATTTTTTCATGTTGTATTAGTTTTTAATTCAATAATTGCAGTTACTAAAATAAAACAGTACATCTTTATTTCAGTACTATCGATACTTATTTTATGTAATCTGCAATTGCTAAATATAAAAAGAATTCTAAGTATGCACAATATAAATCACAATATTTAGATAAATGATTTTACTTTCACTTATCAATAAACAATTCTCGCAGAATATTATGTTTATTTAATTCTATATTTCTTTTTATTTGATATTAGGATATAAGCTTAATGCACTCTCTCCTTTAGGTAAATGAATTGTGGTATTTGTTTATAGTTTGGTATAGGTATAAACCAAAAAAAGTCTCATAGAACTTAATCTATGAGACTTTAAAATAAAAACTGGCGGCGACCTACTCTCCCGCTTTCGCAGTACCATCGGCGCTGGTGGGCTTAACTTCTGTGTTCGGAATGGGAAC